>OY762959.1:0-2545893 GCA_963667205.1 Dehalococcoidia bacterium
CGTTGAGGGGGTTGACCGAGAGTCTTCTCCAGTAGTAGATTCGCAAACTATAGGCACATTAATGAAGCAAAGCACAATTAACGAGAGCGCAATTCATTCAAGGAGGCTGAGATGACGCTAGCAGCGCCAAAGTCTCGCCAGGGCAAGTTCATACTTGTGCTGGCGGCAATTGCTGCCACTATCGCTGTCCTGGGCGCGTTGAACCTGGTAAACAACGCCAGTGCAACCATTCCCGGCGGCACGACAGTAACAGTTACCGAAACAGTTACCCGATGGCACGCACCAGTATATGTACCCGATGGCACGACCGGTGTAGTGCCCCTGGGCAGCATCATCACTCACACCAAGTCGCTAGCCCTCGGCGCGACGCCGGCCCCCCCAACCAACAACGCCAGGCTGGACTGGACGACGGACGAGAACCTTTTCGCCACCGCCGTCACGGACACGGGCGCCGACATGGCGTTCACCGACACCGACACCGACAATGACACCGACAATGACTGCGACACGATGGTGGACACGTATCAGAAGCACGGGTGCGCTAACAACGGTCCGCTGTCCAACGGCACCGTCGTTGGGACTTACATCCTTCTGCCGGCCGCCAGCGACCCGACCCCCTACACGGTTACCAGCGGTGGGCTTACGGCCTGTGTTCTGGGCGACGCGGGCGGCGTCACCCTGAACTGCACGGACGAGACCGACACCAACACCATAGGTCCCTGGGACCCGTTGGTGAACCCGTTCACTGCCTCGAGCCGGCCGAACGCGCAGCACTCCATCATGTTCACGCTGCCGGCAGGCGTGACGTGTGAGAGCGACGTTTCGAACGGCGACATCGTTCGCAGCTGTACCCCGGCCGACGTTGTCCTTAACGACCCGCCGAAGTTCTCGATGACGCTGGCCGTCGACACCCCGACTATTCTCGGGACAGTGCCAGCCCTTGGGGAGATCGGCGTTGTGACGGTCACCATTGCCAGTGCGCAGGAGACCAGCGGCACGATCACCCTCCTGGTCAAGTACGACCTGGGGAAGGCTGCCGGCGTGACGGGTGAGGAGACGGTTGACCTTCTCGATCCGGTAGCGACCAACACGTTCGCGTTCGGGATCCGGCACCGCGGCGAGGCCGACCAGGCCACCGAATACGCGGCCAACCCGGACCTCGACGTATTCTGCACCAACCACTCCATCGCCTTCCCGAACTGCAGGATTCTCGATGTTCAGCATGACGAGGATGACGCCACCGGTTCATTCCACCAGGTGTGCCTCATCAGCTCCGACCTGACGCACATCCGACGACGGTGAGTTCATAACGTGGACGATCACCCAGGCCCGGGCAGCAACGCCACGGTGAACCCGGCCCCGAACGGACAGAAGATCGGTGGCCCAGGCCCACCCGAGGACGCCATTCCGTGCGTGCGCTGGTCGTCCGGCGGCGTAGGCTCACAGACGATCGTTGCCAGCCACAACCCCGCCAACGGCACTGGCCCGGCGACGAACTACTACTTCGACAACAACGTGCCGCTGCCGCTGGTCAAGGAGTGGAACACGATCGACTACACGCGGATCGTGGCCGTCACCGGCTACGTGGGCGACGACCTTACTCAGAACAAGGGTGAGCTTGCCGCCTGGGAAGAGCGCGACTGCAGCTACGTCCCGGTGGACTCAGGTTTGTGCGAAGACCCCGACCTTGACGGTCTGACCCTGGCCCAGGAGGCCTCATTCATCACCCAGAGCCCGTCGGGCGTCCTGATCTCGGCCCCGCCGCGCTCCTTCATCGACTACACGATCGGCAGCCACTCCGACATTGGTGGCATCTACGATGGTCCGGTCGATGGCGCCAAGCAGACCTACACGATCTCCGGTGACTGTGGCTCCGTCCGGCTGGAGGACCCGCAGAGCGGTACCCCAGTCACCCTGACCAACGACGGTGGCGCGACGACGAGCGCCACAGTGCTTTCGAGCGACAAGGGCGTGGGCTTCAGCTTCGTTCCGAACAACGAGGGTGCGGTATCGACGACGGTCGCCAACGCCGACTGTGGCCTGAGCGCCACGATCTGCATCAGCATCACGACTGAGGAAGACAACCCCTTCCGCGGCCCGCCGATCGATGACGCACCGGACGAGGACATCTGCGTGATCTACACCACGCACCCGCCGACGTCGAAGACGCCGCAGCTTGCATGGGCCGGTCAGCGCATGGTGGTCGAGCACTTCTGGGGCGACATCGACGAGAGCGGCGACATGGTCTGCCCCTACGCAACTGACATAACTGAGGACAACCCCGGCGGATCCTTCCACGTTCTCTACAGCGTCCAGGCGGGCACCGGCTCGTTCACGGCCGCGCTACAGATGAACCCGCTTGCCGTCAGCCAGAACGGCCAGGACGCTATCGTTGAGGTCTACCCGGTACCCATAGACCTGAACAACGACGGCGAAATAGACCCGAACAGTGGCTGCATCAGCCGGATTATCTTCGAGAACCAGGACCAGGGCCAGAACGACATCATCGCTTACGTCGTGGATACAGACGATGCAGGCCCTGACCTCTCAAACGCGATGCCGATCAGCCAGCAGGTAGCGTTCGTGATCTACTACATGAAGTTCGAGGACGCAGTCCTGACGCTGGTCCCGGGTTCGCGGGCTAACCACAACAGTGGCGGCTTCTATCCGAACAGCCCGCTTGACTCGTCGGAAGACGTCACAGAGATGTTGCTGCCGGACGACGCAGTCAACGTCTCGGCCGACGTCCTCGTCCGCCTGCGCGTACGCGGCTGGGTGGAGACGACGTACTGCCCGGCGCGCGATTCCGCGGTCGGAGCGAACGGCGAATTCCTGCCGGCGAACCGCTGCATCTTCCCGGATGACTGGCAGTTCAAGGCAGGTGGCGTCGTCGGAGACGGCCTGAACGAGGCGGCGGACGACACAGCTTCTGACGCTGGCTTTGCCGAATCGTCACGGCCGAACTTCGACATCCTTGGTGTGGTGCCGACGGCGCCCACAAACCAGGCCGTTTGTAACGCCGTACCGCGGGCCTCCGGTCCGTTCAGCTGGCTGGACACCAACGTCCAGGGCGACACCTCGGCTGCGCCGTGTGGCGACAGCCTGGCCCCGAACGTTTCGACGGCCTCTGCCAACGACTGCCTGCACGCGGGTGCACAGACGAGCCGCACCTGCCGCGAAGTGGTGTTCCCGAACGGCATAATCAACGCCTGGGACCCGCACATGCCGGCAGCGCTGGCGATGTTCGTGCTCCATGATGATGGCTTCCTCCGCCCGGCGGACAAGGACAGCATCTACTCGAGCGGGAACCTCTTCTATACGACGCACATCCCGGCGGAGCCGTGGATTGCACCGATCAACAACGACCTCAGTGGCTACCAGTGGAACAGCTGGGGTGGCCCGGGGGCCAAGGCCGGCCAGTACGAGTTCTGGACGAGCCTGGCCGACAGCAGTGCTGAAGTACTGTCCTGCGCGGGCCCGTCATCAGGCGCCTACTACGTGCCTGCCGGCGGCAGTGACCCGTGTGGCGATGGCTCCGGTGTGCGCACCGGCGGCTACAGCTGGACGAAGGTCTACACCGACAACCACGGCGAAGCGATGACCTGGGTGAACGGCGACGCGAACCTTGGGTTCTCAGAGTGCGACTCGTCAGCCGGTGGGACCGACCCGGACCACATGATCGTCCTCCTCAGCGGTTACTACTGCGAGAACGGCGACAAGGTGGGCCACAGCACCATCCGGGCCTCGGTTGACTACCCGGACAAGCGCAAGCACTTCGCGATCATGAGCAACGAAGTAGATATCGACTGGACGTGGGGCGGGATCAAGGAAGTGACGATCGAGCCAGGCGAGAACGCCCAGTTCAACTACGTCGTCTTCCACGTGACCGACCGCGATGGCTACTGTGGCAACAGCCCGAGCCTGCACCCGGTGCTTGGAAAGCGTGTCAACTTCGTAATCGACTCGCCGAACGGCATCATCTTCCCGAACGCCGATGGTCACCCGGCTGCCCTCCTGGGCACCTGGGGCGGCAGGCTGGCAGCCACCTACACCTTCGACACCGCCGACAGCGCACTGACGATCACACCGACGCTCAGTGACGATGAGTGCCAGGCCTGGATCCACATCACGGAGAGTCTGCTGCAGCCGGTCAACGTCCTCGTCATCGCCTACGACCCAGAAGGCACAGTAACGTTTGACAAGATCGTTAACGCGCCGACGCCGACGCCAGAGCCGCCGTCACCGACGCCGGCCAACCAGCAGAACCTGTGGGCAGACATCGACTGCGACAACAACGTGAACCCGGTTGACTCGCTGAAGATTCTGCGCGCAGACGCCGGCCTGAGCGTGTCTCAGAGCGCGAACTGCCCGACACCGGGTGGGGACCTGAACGTGCAATGGGGCGGTCTGAGCACGAACGAGAAGTGGGCCGACGCTGACTGCAGCGGCGGACTCGACCCGGCCGACTCGCTGAAGATCCTCAGGTTCGACGCAGGCCTGTTCTACATCCAGCAGGAGCCTTGCCCGGACATTGGGGCAGAGGTTCTCATTCCGCAGCAATAGTCAGATCAAGGACTAATAGGAGGTCACAGCAGAATGACATTGAACACAGCGATGAGCAGGGGATGGACCGCGGCGGCAGCCGCGGCCATCCTCGCCACCGTAGCCGCGCTCGCGTTCCTGGGGATCGCCCGAGCGGCTAGCATCAGCGACCTGACCGTAGGCTCGGCGACAGTTGCGCCTGCCGGGACGGTAATGATCAACGTGACGGCGACGACCGACGACCTCGGTTCGTACCGCGTCGACGTTGGTTACGACTCGACCCTGGTGACGGCGACCGAGTGCACGTCCAGCAACGGCGTCTGCTCGATCGACGTCGTAGCCAGCGACACGGTCCGCATAAACGGCAGCAACCTTGCCGGCATCATGGGAGATGACGTCGTGCTGGGCACGATCACCTTCCTTGCCGGCAGCAGCGAAGGCGTAGCCGACCTGAACGTCGACGCCGCCACGCAGGTTCTGTCCGACACAGTGGGTGACACTCTCACCGTGACGGCCACCGACGGCGCGATCACAATCGCCACTGCGCCGACGGACGCCCCGACGGCTACCCCGGGCGCGCCCCCGGCGACTGGTGGCGCGGCCGGCGCCAGCAGCACCAACTCCCTGGCGTGGCTGCTTGCCGCCTCAGGTCTGGCCATCGTTGCCGGCGGCGCCTGGGTCCTGGCCCGCGCCGGCCGCGAGAACTAGCCCTATCCATCCGTAACTAGTGAGAGGGGCTCCTTCCAAAGGAGCCCCTCTCTTTTCTTTCCTTAACCACGCATAGGCGCCCGATCACTTACCAAATCAAACGTGAATTGCTAAACTTGCGACCAGTTGAATTACTCCTAACCTGGGGTCATGGCAGGCGTCCGTACCGGCCCCAGAGCGCACCCAGATCCGACAGGAGGCAGCACTATGACCCGCACCTCTAGACTGTCCTTTCGGCCGGCTGTCGCCGTTGTGATCGCACTGGCTGCCGTTTCGCTGATGTTCCTGACGTCTCAGAACGGCACGGAAGCCGGTGGCACGAACAGCCTCGCTATCTCACCTACCGACAGGGAGATCGGCGTCGGCGCTACGGCGTCCGTCAGCCTCGTCTCAATGCCACCTGCGGAAAGCCTGGCCGCCTGGGTGATCGACGTCGTCTATGATCCTGCCGTGGTGAGCGTCGACAGCTGCACCTCGGTCGCCAGTCCGCCGGGCAGTGTGGCCGTCAGCTATTGCAGGGCCGACGACCAGGAGGGCGGTCCGGATGACGAGACGGTCGTCATTCTGGGCGGCATCTTGTTCACCGACACCGAACGCGGCCTTGACGACGAGACGACGCTAGCGTCGATCAAATTTGCAGCCGTGGGCGCCATCGGTGAATGCTCAGACCTGACGATCAACGTCGTTTCGCACCTCGGCCCTGATCCGGCGGGCCCTGAGACGAATCCAGCGACGACTAACGGCGAGATCTGCATCGTCGAGCAAGCGGGAACGGAGCGGATCTGGGCCGACGACAACTGCTCCGGCTCAGCCGACCCGATCGACTCACTGCTGACCCTTCGCTTCGACGCCGGGCTGCCCACGAACACCGGCGAATGCCCCGACTTCGGTCAGGTGGTCGAAGTTACGGGTGCTTCACCCCATCCATGGGGCGACGTCGACTGCTCGGGTGCCGTGAATCCAGTAGACTCTCTCAAGCTGCTGCGCTTCGACGCGGGGCTCAGCGTTTCTCAGGCGGCAGGCTGTCCCGGGATGGGGTCAACGGTCACCGTCTCAGACTGACAACCGTGATCGAGTTCAGATGGCTCCGGCCGGTGCTGGCCGGAGCCATCCTATTGGTCGTCGTGGCGGCATCGTTCGTCGCGCGTCCGGATCCTGCTTCCGCGGACGCGAACGAGGTCCTGATAGCCCCGGCTGCGATCGAAGTAGCGCCGGGCGGGTCAGCGGCGGTCCAGCTGATCGCCGACCCACCAGAAGAGACGCTGGCCGTCTGGGCGATCGAGGTGGCGTTCGATCCCGACGTCGTGACCACCTCGGGCCGCAACTGCGACACGCTGGACCCGCCGCCGGACTCGACGATGGTGGGAGCGTGCCTGGTCACCGACAAGGACGGCGACGAGGTCAACGAGACGCTGACGGTGCTGGCCGGGCTCGTCTTCAACGATGACGGCAGTGGCCTGGCCGAACGTACAGTCCTTGCCGACATAACGTTCGTGATCGTCGGCAGTCCAGGCGCCTGCAGCGATCTGCGCCTGCGCACGATTATCCACTCCGACTCCGTTGGCGCAGAGACGAACCCCCAACTGTTCGACGGCCGCATCTGCGTTGAGCAGGACGCGCCGCCGAGCGGTACGGTCGTGCCGCACACGCCAGAGGCGCGCACATCGGAGCCGACGCCGACTGGCACTGCCATAGTGACGTCGCCGCCGGACGGCGGTACCGCCACCAGCGCCGATGAGACGCCCTCTGACGGCACTCAGGAGCCGTCGCCGGGTGAGTTTTCGGCGTCTCAGCCGCCCGGGCCGGTAGATGGCGGCGAGGATGGCGGAGGTGGTGGCGCGCTGATCTGGGTGCTGGTCGCCGCGGTGGCGCTGATCGCGGCCGCGGGAGCGGCGTGGACGGTCGTGAGGCGTCGGGGAGCAGGCTCCGGGCCGGAAGGCCCCCCCCCCGTCAGCCGGATAGGCGGTTGAAGCCGGTACAGCCGGTTGTTCCGGGCGCAGGCGCGATCTTCCACACGCTGTCCTCCCGGAGGTATGCCGTCTGGATGGTGTAGTCGTCGTTGGAGAGCGCGCCGACGATGACGGCGCTGGCCGTATCGCCGGTCAGGCTGACGTCGATCAGGTACCTGAAGCGGATCAACTGCAGCGAATCGCCCAGGCTGGCGGCGTCCGACTCGCCGGCGGAGACGAACTCGGCGAACGGGCAGCGGTCGCGGAACTCTTGCGTGAACGCGTCGTAGAGGCCGGGCCACTCGCCATCCGGCAGCGCCTCCACCGAGCGGCGGCCCAGGTCGATGATCGCCTGGCCGTTGGCGTCCACGGGCTCGAAGGGAGGGCTTGTGACCGTCGCGTTCGGCGTCAATTGGACGGCGGTGCCGCTGCTGTCATCGCCGCCGGTCAGCAGGAGTACGAGGGCCAGGGTCACACCCGCGATCGCTACGACCGCGCCGGTGACGATCAGCTCCGTACGGCCGATGATCGGCCGTACCTCGTCCCGCCGTCTGCGGCGACGTCGCTGCGGGCGCGACCGCATCAGGGGTTGGGCGCCCGCTGCGCGGGATCGTCGATGAGCTTTCGCAGTTCGGTCCGTGTCGCGTAGTAGACGGTGCCGTCCGGGGCAACGCGGGCCTCGCCGAAGCAGGAGTCAACGATGACCACGCTGGCGGAGATCTGGTCGCCGGCGATGGTGAGGGCGCGCAGGACGCCATCGGTGCTGCTGCCGTCGGCGGCGGCGCCTTTCTGGCTCTCGCAGACGATCAGAGAGTCGCCTAGAAGCGCGTAGGGGCTGTTGGAGAGGAAAGACAGACCGGATACCTCTACGAACGAGACGAAGGCGTTAGGCTCGAGCCCCTCACGGGAGAAGCGGTGTATGGCCTGGTTGCCCGGCGCCGCCAGGCAGTCGTCGAACGGGAATCCGCCCATCTCCGGCCAGCCGTAGTAGCCGCCTGCCTGGATGGCGTTCAACTCCTCACAGCTTATCGTCGTGTTGTCGGTGCCGTAAACCCCGCCAGCCGCGGAAAAGCTGAACGGGAACGGCTCGCGGAAGCCGTAGGCGAAGATGCGGGAGTCGGCCGTCTCATCATTCTCGAGGGGGTTACCCGCCGCCGCCGCCCCGTCCCTGGTCAGGCGCAGCAGCTTGCCGACCGGCGTCCCCAGATCTGTGATCACGCCGGCGTCCTTGTCGAACAGGTCGTAGTCGCCGACGCTGGCGTAGAGGAAGCCGTCCGGGCCGAAGTGGAGTTCGCCGTTGGCGTTGTAGCCGGGCGCGAGGTCAGAGGTCTCCGGGAAGTCCTCCGAGATCACGGTGAGCCCCTCGCTGCGCCCGTTGACCTCCGTCATCCGCACGATCTTCGGCTGGGCGACGTCATGCTGCTTGACCTGACTCTCGACGTCTGTGATGGAGGCCGTACGAACGAACTCGGTGTAGAAGGCATAGACGAAGTGGTTGGTGGCGAAGTCCGGGTCGAGCGCGAGGCCGGTGAGGCCCCAGTCCTGATGCAGCCAGTCGGCGACGAGGATCTGCGTAAACGGCTGCGGCTGCAGAGTGCCGTCGGCGTTGATGATGCGGATCGTGCCTTTGAACTGCTCTGCGAAGAAGATGCGGCCGTCGGGCGCGAAAGCGATGGCGCTGACGTCATCCGCGAAGCCGTCGGCGACGACCGTCTCGGCGCGAAGGCCGAAGGCGAGGTTCCCGTCGCCGTCCTCGCCGCCACCGCCGCAGGCGAAGGCTGCGAGACCGCCAAGGAGGAGGAAGATGATGCCGAGAGGATACCGACGCTTCATCAAGCCGATGTTAGCAGAGCGCCTAGTTACGATATACGTACCCTGTGAGCACGTATGAGTGCGCATCCGCACTCGATTGCTCGCCGTATCTAGCTCAAGTAGACTGGTAGAAAATCTCGTTCACGCGCCGCTTGACATAGGTTGACCGCTATCCTCAGACACTAGATGGCGAATCTCGAGGCTCACGCCGGCCCACCACCTGCATCGTCTGAACTCGTCAAGTTTTCCGTGCGCTTGCCGGGCATCGAGATTCTTCTCGCGGCGGGGCTGCTGCTGCGGCTGGGCCTCGCGTTTCTCCCGGGCTTCGGAGTGGACATCGGTACGTTCCAGGCCTGGTCGAACAGCCTCGCCAGCGATGGCCCGTGGAACTTCTACGACACGACTTCGTTCACGGACTATGCGCCCGGGTACATGTACGTCCTCTGGTTCATCGGCGAGGCGAACCAGGCTCTGAGCTTCTCGCCAGACCAGTACGAGTACATCCTCAAGCTCCCTTCGATCATCGCCGATATTGCATCTGCTTACCTGATCTACGTCATGCTGGCGCAGCAGAAGCCCGGCATGCGGCTGGGCGCGACGGCGCTGTACGTGCTCTTTCCGGCGGCGCTCTGGATCGGCCCGATCTGGGGCCAGGTGGACAGCATTCTCGCCTTCTTCCTCCTGCTCAGCGTCTACTACGTCGGCCGCGACAAGCCGGTGCACGGCGCCGTCGCCTTCACGATCGGCTTCCTGATGAAGCCGCAGGCGATCGCCGCCCTGCCGTTCCTGGCGTTCTGGATCCTCCGCGAGAACTGGGGCAACTGGCGGGCGATCATCCTCTGCTCCGTCGTGCCGCCGCTCGTGATGCTGATGCTGATCACGCCCTTCTTCGAACTTCAGCCGTGGCGGCTGGTCGAAGTGTTGTACGACGCGACAAACGTCGAGAACTACCGCGTGAACTCGTTCTGGGCGTACAACTTCTGGAACTTCGGCGGCCTCTTCGAGCAGGGGTTCAAGTGTGACCTTCCGGGCTCCTGCGGTGGCAACGCGCAGGCGACGGAGTGGTTGGGGATCGCCACGCGCTACTGGGGCCTTGGCTTCTTCCTGGCGGCGATCTCCGGGGTCGTCTTCAGCCTGCGCAGAGCCCAGGGCACTGGCTTCCTGGCGCTGGGCGTCGCGCTGTCGGTGATGGCGTTCTACTTCTTCCTCACGCGAATGCATGAGCGCTACGTCTTCGCCGCCTTCCTGCCGCTGCTCGTCGCGGCGGCGCTCATCAGCAGCCGGCTCCTCTGGGGGATGTTCGTGGTGCTGGCGGTGTCCCACTTCATCAACCTCTATCACGTCTACGGCTACTACTATCCGAACGACCTGCGCGTAGAGGGGCTCTTCGACTGGTTGGAGAAGAGCGACCTGTTCGGGGCCAGCCTGCCGGTTCTGGGGAGGCTGGAGACCGTGCAGTTCTTCTCGATAGTGATGGTCGTGTCGTTCCTTGTGCTCCTCTTATGGACGTATTTGCGGCTTGAGCTGCCGAGACGGCCGGCCGGGCCGGGGGCGACGTGACGGACTCCGCGCCGCACCTCCGCCTGGGCAGCCGCACGGTGAACGTCTACCACATCGCCTTCATCGCGATCATCTTCTTCGCCGGGTTCACGCGCTTCTGGCGCCTCGGCGAGCCTGGCCAGTGCTACTTCGACGAGGTCTACTTTCCGGCTACGGCAGCTGAGATCCTGCGCGGCGACAAGGCCGCCTGGGAGTACTTCGGCCACGAGAACACGCACCCGCCGCTCTCGAAGCTGCTGATGGCCGCCGGCCAGGGGATATACGGCCACAAGGACTACAAGGGCGCCGGTAACGGCTGCTGGGGCGACGCAGAGGACGCCGACAAGCGCACCGATTCAGCCTGGCTCTACGACCCGATTGGCTGGCGGATGCCGGGCGCCCTGGCCGGCGTCGGCGCGGTCGTGTTCATGTACCTGCTGGGCCGGGCGCTCTTCCGCAGCGAAATCGCCGGCCTCGCCTCCAGCTTCTTCCTCGCGGCCGACGGAATGGTGTTTGCCCACGCGCGGATCGGAACGCCGGATGCCATGGTGCTTTTCTTCATCATCGGCACGTTATACTTCCTCGTCACCAACCGCTGGGCTTTATCCGGGGTCTTCTTAGGTTTGGGCGCGGCCACCAAGTGGAACGTCGCCTTCATCGTCTTACCGGTCTTCCTGTACTTCATATGGCGCTTCTACGTCCGCTGGCGTGAGTCCCAACCGGAGCGCGAGCTGAGGGCCGCGGAGCGGGTGCTTTTGCTCGGTGCCGCGCTGATCGGTCTGGGAGCGGCGACGTCGGTGCCGCTGTACATCAACGAAGGTCACTTATCGTCGACGGTGGTGATCGGCGCCGCGGCGCCGGCGGCGATCGGTCTGTTCGTCATCCTCGGCGGCCTGATGGCGATCGCGAGCGACTCGGCGCTGCGGTCGAAACCGCGCGCGCAGGTATATCTGCAGGCGGCGCTCTCGCTGCCGATCTTCTTCATGGCGTTGCCGTTCGCCGTTTACATGGCGACGTACATACCGATGTTCGCTGCCGGCTGGGGCCTCGACCACTGGTGGTTCTTGAGCGATGAGTCATACAAGTTCCACGCCAGTCTTGAGGCCTCGCATGGCTGGCAATCGGACTTCTGGCAGTGGCCGATTAACGCGCGGCCGGTCTTCTTCTGGGTTGAGGGCGGCACGCACAGCAAGATCTACAACCTCGGCAATCCGCTCGTCTTCTGGATGTCGCTGCCGGCGCTGGGGTTCGCACTCTGGCAAGGCCTCAAGTTCATCCGCGTGCGCGTGGAGGAAGGCTCACGCGTCGCTCTCTGGGGCCGCTTTGGCGAGCGTGAGGCGGCGCTCATCTTCGTCTTCGTCTGCTGGCTGGTGCTCTGGCTCTTCTGGGCGACTAACCCGCGCACGCTCTTCTCTTACCACTACATACCGGCGTTCGTGTTCGCGGTGCTGGCGCTGGGATACGTCGTCAATTGGCTGTGGCACGAGAGCCGCGTCGACGGGTCGCGGCAGATCGCGATCGCCTTCCTGGTGACGGTGGGCCTGGCCTTCGTCTACTTCTATCCGCACCTGGCGGCCGTCGACGTTCCGCAGTGGCTGGACGACCAGTACTACTGGTTCAGCTCTTGGCGCTGAGGATGTGCTAGGGCGTGCTTGCCGCTGTCTACCTGCTGAGCCTCGCCCTGGCGGGGATCGCCGCCGTCACGGTGCTCTTGCCCACCGCCCCGGTGATGGTACGTCTGGCCGGCGGATTCATCGCCGGCATCGTCGCCGCCGTCTGGGTCACGTATCTCGTCTCGCTCGGGCTCTCGCCGCTCACCGGCGACTCACTTACCGTCGGCATAGTCGTCTCGATTCTCTTGAGCGCCGGCGTGCTTGTGACGCTCGTCCCGCGCCTGCGCGTGGCGGACTTCCGCCTTCGCCCGCTGGAGATCGTGCTCGTCGGGCTGGCGCTGATCTTCTCCTTCTGGCTGATGGACCAGCGCCTGTCGGTCGACGACGCGCCCGGCAACCCGGTGGTGGTCTCTGCCAACACCTGGGGCGACACGGGGCTGCACGTGTCGCTGGCGCGGTCGTTCTCTCAGGGCGAAAACTACCCGACGGAGTACCCGTTCTACGCCAACGAGCCGATTCGCTACCACTTCGGGTACGACTTCTTCGCCGGGGCGCTGGAGAAGGGCGGATTCAACGTGCCGATGGCGTTCAACCTGCCTGGCGCGCTGGCCTTCGCGGCGATGATGATGCTGCTCTTCGCGCTCGCTCGTTTCCTCTTCGCCGGCCACGGAGGCGGCACGAAGGATCCGGGCAGCTTACGCAACTTCGGTGTGTGGACGGGCCTCATCGCCGTCGTGCTCCTGCTCACGAATAGCTCGTTCGCCTTCGTCCGCTACTTCGACCAATACGATAGCGTTCCCGAGGCGCTGAAACCGGCGCACTGGTTCGACGAACACGGCAGCTACTTGGCGGTCGGGCCGTATACCGGCGACATCATCTCGATCTTCAACACGCCCAACGTCTACCTGACGCAGACGCACCTGATCGTCGGCATGGCGCTGGTGCTATTCGTGGCCTTCGGGCTGGTGCAGCCGCTGCGAGAGGGGGTCTCGCTGACGAGGACACGGGGCGCTCTGCTGGGCGTGCTCTTCGGGCTCAGCTTCTGGCTCAACGGGGTGCTTTACGTCTCGGCCGGCGTCTTCTTCGGCGTGCTGCTGGTTGTCTTCGCGGTGATGGCCGCGTCGCGCCAGGGCGATTTCCTGGAGAGCTTCTGGGGGAGCACGAAGGAGGCGGCCTGGTTCATCGTGCCGGCGCTGGGCCTGGCGATCCCGCAGGCGATCTGGCTGAACGGCGGCGTCGGCACGGAGGGCAACGTTCAGACGCAGATCGGCTACCTCGTCTGCTCGTCGCCGGAGGCCGCCTGCCACGCCAACCGCGGGATGGACGTGCTGAACGTCGAACACTGGGGGGACTTCGCGGAGTTCTGGTGGCTGAACATCGGCCTGGCGATTCCGCTGATGGTGCTGGCGGTGTTCTGGGGCTCGAACTCAGACCGCAAGATCTTCCTTGCCGCGATGGCCGTGTTCCTGTTTGGCAGCACGTTCCAACTGAGCCGCGACCTGGGCGGGCACAACCACAAGATATTCAACCTCTGGGAGAACCTTACGAACCCGTTCATCGCTTTCGCGCTCGTCGGCCTCTGGAATGTCTCGGCCCAGCGCGTTCAGTTCGCCGGGTGGACGATCGATGGGCAGGTCGTGCGCGCCGCGGCGAAGTTCGTCGTCGTGCCGCTGGTCTTCGTCTTCCTCGTGCTCTCCGGAATGCTCGACTTCATGACGATCAAGAACGACTTCAAGGTGGAGGTGTTCGGCGAAAAGCAGCCGACGATCGAGTGGATCGACGAGAACCTGCCCCGCGATGCCGTTTTCCTGACGACGTGGGGTGAGCTGTACGTCGCGCCCAACCTGGCGGGTCGTGGCGTGTACCTGGGCTACGATCCGTGGGCGGGCAGCGCCGGCTACGACGTGGAGACACGGCGGCAGCAGACCGCCGCGATCTACGGCGCGCCCGACAAGACAACCGCCTGTGGCCTCCTGCTCCGGGAGGAGATCGACTACGTGCAGATCGGTCCGCAAGAGAGGTCGTCGGGTCGTTTCGCGCTGGATGCCGGGTTATTCGAGCGAGACTTCGTGGCCGCCGGCAGCGTCGAGGAGGCCGGTGGAACAGTCGCCTACTACGACGTGGCGGCGTCCTGCGGGGATTCCGCCGCCGCCGCGGCTCCTGGCTAGCTCAGACGGTCAGGCGCTCGTCGTCGGGCTTGCTTTGGTGAGGCCAGATGATGAGCGAGTTGAGCGTCCAGTTCCAGATGAAGCCCAGCATCACGCCGACAGCGTTGGAGATGTACGGCGCAAGCGTACCGGTGAGGCTTTCGTCGGCAGCTGAGTCGCGCAGGACCGGCGTCAGCAGGTTGACGGTCGCCACGACGATGACCGGGCTGATGATCGAGCCGACCTGGAACTTGATGAAGCGCTGGCCGATCCAGCCCGCCTGGGGCCGCCAGCGGAACGTCCAGCGGTCGTGCAGGTTGAACTGGCAGATGATGGCGATCTCTACGGCGACGATAGAGGCGATGAGCAGCCGGATGTCGGAATGCGTGAAGAGGCCGAGGTCCGTCGAGGTGTCCTGGCTCGGTAGGAACCAGAAGAAGGGTGCGTCGTAGACGAGGAAGAGGAAGGACTGGTTGATTACGAAGCCCACGCCGCCGACGATGACGAACTTCACGAACGTCGTGGGCAGGTGGAGCCGATGGGCGAGCCGCCTGACGGCGCTCATCGGCTCCTCTTCTCGAATGTCGGTGTCTTCGGGGCACATGGTGGAGCTCAATTATACGGGGCTGACTATGGTTGTTCGACGGTGGACGCGCAGGGCCCGTTGCAGGGTGCGGCGTCAGGATTCGTCTCGCCAGGGGCGGTCGCGGCGCATGCGGATAAGGCCGCGCACGTCTTCCCTGATCGTGCCGCCGATCTTCACGCGCGTATCTGTGTCCTCGACCCAGCGCACCGGCAGGTCCTTGACGCGGTAGCCCATCTTCTCTGCGAGGATGAGGAGCTCCGTGTCGAAGAACCAGTTGTTGTTCTTGATACGAGGGAGGATGCGATCGGCCACGTCGCGGCTGATCGCCTTGAAGCCGCACTGGGCGTCGCTGAAGTGCGTGAAGAACATCCCCTTGATCATGGTGTTGTAACCGAACGTGAGGATCCGCCGCTTGAGCGAGCGCGCCACCTGCGATCCCTTCATCAGCCGCGAGCCGATCGCGACGCCGTAGCCGTCCTCCGCCACTGCCTTCGCCAGGGCGGGAAACGCCTCGATGCCTGTCGACAGGTCGACGTCCATGTAGGCGCGGACATCGGCGTCGCCCTCGCCCCAGGCCTGCTTGAGCGCGTAGCCGCGGCCCTTGCGCTCTATGCGGACGTACTCGACCTCGCCCGGGAACTGCTTCTCGAACTGGCCGGAGACTGCGGGCGTGTCATCGGTCGAGGCGTTGTCGGCGATGCGGATGCGCCAGTCGTAGGGGAAGTCGGGGCCGGCGAGGAAGGCGCGCAGCTCCGGTATCGACTGCGGTAGGGCGCGCTCCTCGTTGTAGACGGGGATAACGATGTCGACGCGGGTCATCGCGCTCATCGTATCGGCTGACCGGTTGCCGGTCGAGCGGATCAGAGGATGATTCGCCGAGGCTGGCCGGTGGCGGTGCGGCGGAAGTTCTGGAAGATGAAGTGGCCGTCCTTGTGCTCGACATAACACCTGCGCGCGCCCTCGGCCGACGCAGCTACGTCGCGGACGGCAGCCTCAGCGTCGGACCGCAGATTCGCCGACAGCGAGAAGACGTCCGTCTCGAGCAGGGTCTGGACCTGTGCGGCCGCCAGCTCGTTGAGCCAGCCGGTCAGCAGCTCTGCCCAGCCGAGGTGGAAGGCGTTGTCGGCGAAGCCGGCCGCGATCCGCTGCTGGTTCGTCTCGGGCGCGACGATCAACGTGCTGGCGCCGAAGTGTGGCAACGACAGGACGGAGAGGAGCCCGTGGAGCATCGCGAGCCGTTCGCCGGCAGCCGGTGCAGTCGCCGCGCTGGAGGGCGCGGCGTCGTAGACGATGGCGGCGCGCTCCCTGGCCCGCGTGACGGCGGCGGGGTACCACGCTTCGTACTCGGCGAAGCTGTCCGCAATCAGAGATCGCTGGGCGGCGATAAAGTCGATCGCGCTCCGCAGCAGAGGCGCGGCGGATGAGTACGAAGCGACCACGGTGAGGGCGCAGGCGTCGGCGAGACAGGAGAAGGCGCGCGACCAGATCGTGAAGAGGCCCGCCGCCTGGGGCGAGCGCGCCTTGGCGTTGCCGGCGAGGACCTGCAGCTGCACGTTCATCGCGCGCTCGAAGAGGAAGAGGTTGTCGGGAAGGAGGAAGTTCGTCTGGCGGTGGGCGTCGTTCACTGCGGCCGTTGCGGGGGCGGGCCGTGGCGGCAGCGAGTACCGCTCCGGGAACGCCTCCAGCTTGAACCGCAGCTTTGGCGCCGGCTTATCTTTGGCCACGCGGGGCTACTGCCAGCCCTTGGTGGCGCCCGCGACCATTGCCAGCGGGCCAACGGGCCAGTTGAAGCCGTAGACCATCGCCTTGTTGATGTCCTCCGGGGTGGCGATGCCTTCCTCCAGCACCTTCTGCGCCTCGCGGACGGCGGCGAAGTAGATGCGGTTGGCGATGAAGCCGTAGCGGCCCGGCGCGTCCTTGACACGCACAGTCGCCTTGCCGGCCCGGCTGCAGAGCTCTTCGAGTGCGGCGATCGTCTCTTCCGCCGTTTCCGGCGCGTGCACGATTTCGACGAGCCTCATTACCGGCGCCGGGCTGAAGAAATGCATGCCGATAAATCGCGGCCGGCGCGCTTCCGAAACGCCCTTGTTGATGTCGGAGATGGCGAGCCCGGACGTGTTCGAGGCGAAGATCGCCTCCGGCTTGATGGCGGAGTCGATCTCGACGAAGACCTTCTCCTTGAGGTCGAGGTCCTCGGGCACGGCCTCGATGATGAGGTCGACGCTGGCGAGGTCGGCGAGGTCCGTCGTCCAGGAGAGACGCGAGAGTGCGCCGTCGGCCTCCTCCTGGCTCGTCTTGCCGCGCTCGACGCCGCGGTTGAGGCCGTAGCGCCCCTCGACGACCGTCTCGCGGGACTTCGCGATCATCTCGTCGTTGACGTCGCGGATCGTGACCTGTGCGCCGCCGACTGCGAGCGCCTGGCCGATGCCTGATCCCATGACGCCGCCCCCGACGACGCCGATCGTTTCGATGCTCATGGGGTTCTCCTCCTTTTGCGGCGGGTTGTGCCCGCCATGCGAATCTATACTAAGCTCGCGACTGCGCAAGCGCCGCGCCGCCGGCATAGCGCGCGCGGGCGCCCAGCTCCGCCTCGATGGCGAGCAGGCGGTTGTACTTGGCGGTGCGTTCGCCGCGAGCCGGCGAGCCGGTCTTGATCAGGCCGGCGCCGGTGGCGACGACGAGGTCGGCGATCGTCGTGTCCTCAGTCTCGCCGCTGCGGTGGGAGATCACGGAGGTCCAGCCGGCGCGGTTCGCCTCCGCGATCGCGTCCAAGGTCTCCGTTAGCGTGCCGATCTGGTTGAGCTTGATCAGCACGCTGTTCGCCGCCTCCTGCCGGATGCCCTCGCGGATGCGCTCGACGTTCGTGACGAAGATGTCGTCGCCGACGAGCTGCACGCGGTCGCCCAGGCGTGCGTTGAGCGACCGCCAGCCGTCCCAGTCCTCCTCCGCCATCCCGTCTTCGATCGAGACGATCGGGTAGCGGCGGCACCAGTCGGCCCAGAGGTCGACCAACTCGTCCGGCGTCAGAGTGCGCCCTTCGCGCGTCAGCTCGTAGTTGCCGGCCGACTCAAGCTCCGAAGTGGCGGGGTCGAGGGCGATCGCGACCTGTTCGCCCGGCATGTAGCCGGCCGCCTCGATCGCCCTCAGGACGAGGTCGATCGCCTCGTCGTTCGCGAGGCCCGGCGGCGCAAAGCCGCCCTCGTCGCCGAGCGTCGTCGGCATGCCGCCCTCGTGCAGGATGCTCTCGAGAGCGTGGTACACGTCGACGGACCAGCGCAGCGCCTCGGAAAAAGTCGCCGCGCCGACGGGGGCGACCATGAACTCCTGGAAGTCGGTCGAGCCTTCTGCGTGCTTGCCGCCGTTGAGGATGTTGAGCAGCGGCAGCGGCAGCAGCGCCGGGTCATCGTCGGCGAGGTAGCGGTAGAGCGGCTCGCCGGCCTCGGCCGCGGCCGCGTGCGCGACGGCGAGCGAGACGCCGAGGGTAGCGTTGGCGCCCAGCGCTGCTTTGTTCGGCGTGCCGTCGAGGTCGATCATCGCCTGGTCGATTTCACGCTGGGCGTCGCCGGGCAGGCCGATCACCTTCGGCGCGATCGTGTCGTGAACGTTGGCGATCGCCTGCAGGACGCCCTTGCCGCCGTAGCGCCGGGCGTCGCCGTCGCGGAGCTCGACGGCTTCGTGGACTCCGGTTGAGGCGCCCGAGGGCACGGCGGCCTCGCCGCGAGCGCCGCTTTCGAGCACGACTTCGACGGCGACGGTGGGGTTGGCCCGCGAGTCCAGGATCTCGCGGGCGCGTATCGATGCGATGTTGCTGGCCATGCCTACTCCGGTCTGCTGGCGCGCCGCTCTTCGGCGAGCGCGATGGCTTGTTCGACGGCGGCGACGGGGTCGCTCACTCGGACGATGCGGTCTCCGTCGTGGCCGCCGTAGTCGAAGTCCCAGGTGTCGAGGCCGACGATCGGCACTTCGTGGATCAGCGCATAGGCGATCTCGCTCAGGGTGCCGTAGGCGCCGTCGATGGCGATGATCGCTTGGCCGCTGAGCACGACGATCACGTTGCGGGTGAAGCCGAGGCCCGTAAACACCGGGAACTCGACGTGCGGATTGGGCGGCGTCTCGTCGCGGTCGCGGCCGGGCATGATGCCGATCGTGTGGCCGCCCTCGGCGCGCGCGCCCCGGCAGGCGGCCTCCATCACGCCGCCGCGGCCGCCGCAGACGAGCGTCGCGTCGCGACGGGCGATCTCACGGCCGACTGCTTCCGCAGCGTCGAGCGCAGCGTCACCGGAGGCTTCCCCGCCGATCACGGAGATCATCATCACGGGTCGTAATGATAGATGACGCCGCCGTCTACGGCGACAGCGTCCACGAGTACGACGCCGGTTCGGCCGTCCCGCGCGTGACGGCGGAGATGGCGATGACCGTTTCGCGACGGTCGTCGAAGAGGAGGCCGGCTACTTCGTCGTTCTCTATGTCCAGCACGAAGACCTCCCCGTCAGCGTCGATCGCCTGCACGAGCCATTCCTGCTCCAGCGGCCCGTCGACGAGGCGGAACCCCTCCGCGTGCCAGTCGGCATCGCCAGCGGCGGTATCGACGAAGCCGGTCTCCGGAACTTCGATGTTGTCGACCGCGAACCCGGTTCGGTTGGCGGAGTCGTCCGTCACATACTCGAAGCGAATCAGGACCTGCCGGCCGGTGAATTCAGCGAGGTCGATCTCCTCCGCGAGCCAGCCGTCGCTGGCGCCGGTGTAACCGTGGCCGAACGACGCACCGGTCGGGTCGTCCGCCGTTGTGTGCGTGCCGGGGAGTGTGCGCCACGTAGCGCCGCCGTCCACGGAGGCAACCACGTAGGCGTAGTCCCAGCCGCTCTCGATGTCGTACCAGGCGTCGAAGCGCAGCGTCGTCTCGCCGACGCCGCGCAGGTCGATCTCGCGGGTCAGGCGCGAGTCGATCGAGTCGCCGCGGCCGGACCACCAGAAGGCGCCGTCGTGCTCTGGTACGCCGATCGAGACTGTCTTCGCACCCTGGAACCCGAAGAATAGGCCGCCCCCGGCGGGAATCTCGAAGTAGTCGGTGCCGAACTGGCGCACCGTGCCCTCGCCACTGTCCCCGGCGGCGATCGACTGTGAGACCGACGTCGTCAGGTTCAGGTTCGGATGCGAGTGCGGGCCGTCTGCGGCGTCGCGCCAGTTGGCGATCACCCAGTTGGCGAAGACGTCGTCGGACGTCGTTCCGTGCGCGGCAAGGTACGCGTCGACGCCGTCCCAGCTGTCGCCCGGTTCGCTCACGAGCGCCATCGCGCCGTCGCGGCCGCCGTAGTGGTCGAGCAGGTAGGCGAAGAAGAGCTCCGAAGCCGCGTAGTTCGGGATGGTGTCGCCAGCCGATGGCCAGTGATCGAGCTGCAGGTCGGGGTTCGCGAGGAACTGCGGAATCCAGAACTCGCCACCGCCGACGAGCTGCGAGGCAACCTGCGAAAGGCCCTCGTTGACCCAGGACTCCTCGCCCTCGTCGGCGTGGCCGTGGATCAGGTGCTGCAGCTCGTGCGCGACGAGGTCGTTGTAATCCACGCCCGGCACCGCCAGAACGCTGCGATCGATGTAGAGCATCTCGCGCTCGTTGCTGGCGGGAGCCACGTCGCGCGGGAACGAGTCGGCGCCGGCGACGTATCCTCCGACGCCGCGCAGGTCGGCGTGAAGGAGGGTGATGCGGGGGGTCGCCGTCGACGCCGGGCGTCCACGGTTCGCCGAACGCCGCCGTCACCCTGGGCCAGACTTCACCCTCGAAGTCCGCGGCGATCCGCTCGAGGGCCGATTCGCTGTAGGAGGTGCCGTCCTGCACGAAGAAGTAGGCGTGGTCAGTGATCGCTCTGATCGTGCCGATGACTTCGTACGTCGACGGGCGGTCGAGGTCAAGGAGGGTGAACGTCACGCTGTCCCCGACCTCGTGGCCGAACGGCTCGGTGCGCGCCACCCTCCGCGCGTCTGCAGGCAGGCCGAGGAATCGCTGCGCCAGGTCGATGCGATCGCGGCCCGGCGGATCGTCGTCCGGAGCCGGTGTCTGCGAGGGTGAGGCGGTCGCGGTTGGTTGGGCGGAGGGGGAAGGTGAGGCGGTTTGCGGGGGTTGGCGTAGGGTCGCTGGAGCCGCCGGCGCAGGCCGCCAGGATGAGGGCGAGGGCGACCGTCGCGGTGACGATCGCCCTCGCCCTCGTTAGCACACGAGTGATACGAAGCTTACTTGGAGCGCGGATGCGCCTTCTCGTAAACCTCGCGTACGTGCTCGCTGGTCAGGTGCGTGTAGACCTGAGTCGTCGAGATGTTGGCGTGACCCAGCATCTCCTGTACGTTTCGCAGCGGCATGCCGCCCCTCAGCATGTGAGTGGCAAAGGAGTGGCGCAGCGTGTGCGGGGTGACGTCCTCGCCCAGGTTCGCCTGGCGGGCGTACCCCTTGAGGATGAGCCAGAAGCCCTGGCGCGTCAGCCGCTCGCCGCGGCGGTTCAGGAAGAGAGCTGGCTCGTCCTTGCCGCGGACCAGCACCGGCCGGCCCTCGTCCAGGTAATCCGTCAGAGCCTCGAAGGCCTGATCGTGGATCGGAATCGTCCGCTCCTTTGCGCCTTTGCCCATGCAGCGGACGAACGGGCTGCTCTGGTCTGCCGTGATGCTACTGACGTCGAGCGAGACCAGTTCGGTCACGCGCATGCCGGTGGCGTAAAGCAGTTCGAGCATCGCCCGGTCGCGCTTCGCTTCCGGGGTGGCGCGTCGTGCGGGTTGCTCCAGGAGCTCGTCGACCTCATTGGGGCTGATCGCCTTGGGAAGGGTTTTGCCGACGCGCGGCGAAGTGAGACCTTCCGTGGGGTTGTCCGTGACGGTACCCTCTGCGCTCAGGAAGGAGAAGAAGGACCGCGTGGCGGCGACCTTGCGAGCGACCGATGTTTCCGTGTAACCGCGCTGCTTCAGGTCCAGGATGAAGTCCTGGATGGCGGACCGGTCGATGGAATCCCAGCCGTTGGAGCCGGGGATCGTGCCAATGAAATCGGCGAGCTGCTGGAGATCGTTGCGGTAGGCGGCTACGGTGTTTCCGGAAGAGCCTTTTTCGACGGACAGGAACGTGAGAAAGCCGTCGAGGTGTTGGCGCATGCCGGATGACAGGTCTGGTTTCTGCAGCCGCTGGGGAGAAATAATGACCATATTCTATTTGCACCTCCTCTTGGCTGTCCAGCAGAGCTCTATGGCGCCCCGAGGGACATTGTGGATAAGACACGACCAGCCCTCTGTGGCTGGCTACGCTCATTAGGACAGGACGCGGAGGCGACGCGCAAGTTAACAGAATTGTCGGCTAGTTTCGGGCGGATTATGCGCCTGACGTAACCGCGAATCAGAAGTGGCTTATGTTGTGGGCGCCCGGTCTTCTCGACGTAACTCTACGAGCAGCACCGGGCTGACGGCGACCAGCCGGCGCAGGCCCAGCAGTCGCTCGAGGGCGGCGGCCGCGACGACCCATCGGCTCTCGGAGCGGCGGCCCAGCGGCGCCCAGTAGAAGCCCCGGAGGCGGGTCGACCGAAAGCCGGCTGCTCGCCACAGCCTCAGATGCTCGGCAGTGCTATGCCGGAAGTAAAGTCCCTGCCAAGACGACTCCTCGGAGCGCCACGTGCGGCGTCTGAGGCGCGTCAGCAGCCCCTTGTAGGAGCGGGCGTTGTACAGCGTGAGGAGTACGATGCCGCCCGGCCGCAGGACGCGCCGGCACTCCTCTCGGAACCAGCCTTCCTCCGAGACGGCCGGCGCCTGTATCGAAACCACGGTGTCGATCGTGTTGTCTCGAATCGGCAGTGTTGGCAGCTCGCCGACTACGACTGGAGTCAGCTTCGGGTCGTCGGCCATCGCGTAGACCTCGTCGCGGTCGATGTCGGTCGCGACGACGTGCTCCGCGTGGCGTGTCAATACGTGCTCAAGACGCCCACCGGCCGAACCGACGTCAGCGATCACTCCGGCCGGGCGCTCCCTGAGGGTCTCGTCCAGGAAGGACTCCTCGACGCTTGTGGCGTAGGCGCCCATGCGGCTCAGCGCAACCGCCTGCCACAAGCCCCACGTGTCCTTGAGCCGGGTTCTGCGCTCTTGCGTCTCGGCGAGAACGCGGTCGTTGTGGGCCTGCTCGACGTCGACGCCGCGGGCGATGATCGCGCCGATCGCCACGAGCGCTGCGAGGAGAAGCGCCTCCAGCGCCAGCGTCGTGAGCTCGCCATCGACTATATCGTCCGCAAGGGCCACGGCCGGGAGGGCAAGTGTTGGTGCAGCTGAGCGCAGGCCGCTTAGCGCCGCCAGGAGCACCGGAAACGCCAGCAGGATAAGCACCGGCTCGTGCCAGAACGAGCTGCGCGGGACGGTGAAGTGTAGCGCCAGAACGGCTGCGCTCAGGAGAAGCGGCGGGATGGCCGAAAGAGCAGCGCGGGCCGGGCCTTCTCTGTATTCCGCTACTGGCTGCAAGAGCGCTCGCCGCTGCCGGGTGGTGCAAGGAGTTTGGACAGTTCCACGGGCCTAGCGTACCTCCGGCCAGGCGCCGTGGCCAAGCAACGGCACGAAGCGGCACGAACCCAGGTTGTGGCGGCGGGCGCCTTCCGGAGTCTTGACGATTTGCACAAGCTCCTGCACTTTGCGGCCGCCGACCGGCAGAACGAGGCGTCCGTTCATCGCCAGCTGCTCGAGGAGTGTCCGCGGAACATCGGGAGAGGCCGCCGTGACGATGACGCCGTCGTATGGGGCACCCGCGGGCCAGCCGAGCTCATCGGCAACGTGGTGCACCTCCACGTTGCCGTAGCCGAGGCGGTGCAGCCGCTCGGCGGCCGAGGCGGCCAGCTCAGGCACGCGCTCGACCGACACAACGTGCGCGGCCAGCAGCGAGATCAACGCCGCCTGGTAGCCCGATCCGGTGCCGACCTCGAGCACGCGCTCGTCGCCCGTCAGCATGAGCGCCTGCGTCATGAGGGCCACCATCAGCGGCTGCGAGATGGTCTGTCCGTGGCCGATGGGGAGCGGCCGGTTCTGGTAGGCGAGGGGCGCCGCCACCGCCTCCACGAAATCTTCGCGCCGGACGCGGGCCATGACGTCCAGCGCGCGCTGGTCGCTGATCTCGGACGCCAGCTCCGCGAACAGCGACGCTCGCGCTCTCTCCAGGGACTCGCCGGCGGTCCTCTTCATCTCTTCGCTTTCAAGTATACGAGTGTAGGGCCGGCCCGCTCCCCTGTCTGGCGCTAACCGGTCGCGTTCGGTATAAGTATGCGAAGAGGCAAAATGAAGCTTGACCTGACGCGCCTGCCCGTCGGCGAGATGATGGTGGGATTCCTCATCGTTTCGCTGCTCGTTACCTTCATCCTGGCGTTCACGCTGGTGGACTCCGGCACCAACGCTACCGACGACGGCGTGATCGACGTTGCGAGTACGCCGATCGCAGGCGGCGCCGAAATCGTGATGGGCGACAACTTCTTCGACCCGAACGACATCACCGTCGCTGCGGGCGATGCTGTGACCTTCAACGTCACCAACGGCGGCGTCGCGATTCACAACATGCACATCGCCCAGCCGGACGGGAGCTACAGCGGTGGCAACTGCGAGGTCGGGGGCGAAGATCCGTGCTCAGACCCGGATATCGTCCGGGGAGGCGAGAGCGCCGTCCTCGCGTGGGACGTCCCGGACACGCCCGGCACGACGATCCCCTTCCGCTGCGATTTCCACCCGGTCGAGATGACCGGCACGCTCACGGTCCAATAGCGACCGCAGCGGCCTCTAGGGCGTGATCTGCACCTCGTCGCCCATACCGGGGCAGCCGACTTCCTGGCTCACGTCCAGCCCGGCGTCATCGCGCAGGATCTTCAGGGAGTCGATGGGGTTGATTCCGCCGGAGCAGTCGACGTCGGCCCAGGTTACCGTCTGACCGGCGGGGGTGGCGGTCGCGGCGGGCGTCTCGAACGGAGTTGCCGTGGGCGTCTCTGTCGGTTCAGGCGTGGGCTCACTGGACGTGCGCTGGTAGAGGACTGCCAGACCACTGGTGAGGAACTGCTGGATGTAGGAGTACTGAAGCCCTGTGGTGCTGTCGAAGCTCAGGCCGGCCGTCGCTGACGCGCCGAAGTTCTGCTCTGGCATCGTCGCCGAGTAGAAGCCGTCAAGGTACTGGACGAGGATGTCGTTCGAGCCTTCGTAGAGGATGACCTCGAACGTCACGCTTTCCGCCGGAACGCACTGATCGCAGTAGTGGTTGCACATCTCGTCCCACTGGACGACGAACATACGATTCGGCGCCGTTCCCGTCGTGCCGTAGTAGACCTCGCCGCAGTGGGTGAGGTCGTGCTCGTCGTAGAAGGCGGCGATCAGTGGGTCGTGGCCCCAGCCGTCGTCATCGCAGTCGTCGCTCCCGTGGGGTATCGGCAGGCCGAGGTCGGCGCCGCTGGGGCTGGTGTCGTCACCCCAGTTGTAGTTGTCGTTGCAGGAATTCGGGTCTCCGGGGGACTTCGTGGTCGCCGTGCCCGGCTGGTAGAGGACCGCCATGCCGCTGGTGAGGCGCTGCTGTGCGTGCGAGTACTGGAGCCCGGTGGTTCCGTCGAAGCTCAGCCCCGCCGTCGCCGAGGCGCCGAAGTTCAGTTCAGGCAAGGTGGGCGAGAAGAACCCGTCGAGGTACTGAATCTTGATATCGCCGTTCTGGCTCGAGGCCCCCGCGGCCCCACGGCTGGCGTCCGGGCTCTCGTAGAGGATGATCTCGAAGGTGATACCTCCTCCTTCCGCGCAGAGGTCGCAGCTGTGGTGACAGATGGTGTCCCACTGGACGATGAACATGCGGTTCGGGGCGGCCCCGTTGGTCCCGTAGAAGACCTTGCCGCAACCACCACCAAGGTCGAGGTCGTCGAAGAAGGCGGCGATCAGCGGATTGAAGCCCCAGCCATCATCGCTGCAGTTCGCGTCGTCCATGGGAATCGGATTCCCAGGGATGGACGAGCCCACGGCGGGTGAGTTGTATTCTTCGTTACAGTTGTCGGCAATCTCCGGGCCGGGAATCGCGAAGCTGATGAAGCCGTTGGTGGAAATCTGCACTTCGTCGTAGGTGTTTCCGAAAAAGCCGAAGCCGAACGGTAGTGACTGGGTCCACACGCCATCGTCTGAACCTGTGAAGTCCGTGTCCGAATCGATCAACGTTCCCGTCGTCGATATATCGATCCAGTCCATCGAGACGAACGGGGACGGGGCGTTGGAGTCCGTCCAGGTGTAGCCCGACGGATCGGGGCCGGACGTACTGGCCGAGGCGCTCAGCGCCGTCCAAGCGACGGCTATCGTGAGGGCGACTGCTGCGAGGCCGACGATGGGTGCGCGCATGCGGGTGGTACCTCCACAGGACTTTCGACCGTTTCGTCTGTTATAGCGCTTCCAGCACCTTCTCCGCCAGCGCGCGCGTGAAGCCCGGCGTTTCCGCGATCTCCTCGGCGCTGGCGTCGCGGACGGCCTTCAGCGAGCCGAACTTACGCATGAGCGCCTTCTTGCGCTTGGGGCCAACGCCGGGCACTTCGTCCAACGCCGAGCGCAGGCCGCTCTTCTTGCGCACGCCCCGGTGGTAGGTGATGGCGAAGCGGTGCGCCTCGTCGCGGATGCGTTGGACGAGGTAGAGCGCCTGCGACTTGCGGTCCAGCACGACCGGCTCGCTGACGCCGACGACGAACAGCTCCTCGAAGCGTTTGGCGAGCCCGGCCAGCGGGATGTGGCCGATGCCCAGGTTGCGCATCGCGTCGTGTGCGGCCGAGACCTGGCCCTTGCCGCCGTCGACGATCACGAAGTCGGGCATCGCCCCGAACGACTCATCGTACTCACCGGCCTCGTTCGCGCCTTCTTCCTGCGACTGGCGGCGCGCGCGCCAGAAGCGGCGCTTCAGCACCTCCGCCATCATCGCGAAGTCGTTTTGGCCCTCGGCGCCCTTGATGCGGAAGCGCCGGTACTCGCTCTTCTTCGGGTTGCCGTCCTCGAAGACGACCATCGAGCCGACGGCGCTCGTGCCCTGGATCGTCGAGATGTCGTAGCACTCGATGCGCCCTGGTAGCGCCGGCAGCTCCAGCTCGTCTTGCAGCTGCTGCAGCGCCTCGTCCTTCTTGCTGCGGTCGGCCATCCACTTCGCGCGTGCCTGCTGCAGCGATTCGCGGGCGTTGTCGACTGCGCGCTCAACGAGCGTGCGCTTCTCGCCCCGCGAGGGCACCATGACGCGGACGCCGCCGGCGCGCCGTCCGTTCGGGCGGTCGCTGCGGCGCTGCGTGAGCCACTGCTCGATCAGGTCTGTGTCGTCGATTCTGACCGGCAGGAGGACGCGCGCCGGGACGAACGGCGACGACTCGTAAAACTGCTCGACGAAGCTGCGCAGGATCTCGGCGTCGCTCTCGTCCGCCGTGCCGTCGAGCTGGAAGATGTCGCGGCCGATGATCAGCCCCTTGCGCACGAAGAACACCTGGACGTAGGCCTCCTGCTCCTCGCGCGCCAGCCCGAAGACGTCCATGTCCGTGCGGTCGCGCACCTCCATCACCTGGCGCTCCGTCGTGCGGTCGATCGCCTGCACCTGGTCGCGCAGGCGGGCGGCGCGCTCGTACTCCAGGTCGGCGGAAGCTCGCTGCATCTCGCGGCGCAGGTCGCGGGTGATCTCGTCCGTGCGGCCTTCGAGGAACATGACGGTCTGCTGGATGACGGTGTCGTATTCCTCCTTGGTGCAGAGGGAGGCGCAGGGGCCGATGCAGCGATGGATGAAGTACTCCAGGCACGGCCGTGGGTCGTCGCCGGTGATCTCTTTCGTGCAGGAACGCCAGGGGAAGAGCTTCTTCACAAGGTCCAGCGTGCGCCGTACCGATCCCGCCGAGGCGAAGGGCCCGAAGTAGCGCGAGCCGTCGCTGCCGATGCGGCGGGTGATCTGGACACGGGGCCAGCGCTCGCTGAGGTCGATCTTGAGGTACGGGTAGTGCTTGTCGTCCTTGAGGCGCACGTTGTAGAGCGGCTGGTGCCGCTTGACCAGCGTTGCCTCCAGTATCAGCGCCTCCTGGGCGGAGCCGGTGAGGATGAACTCGATGTCGGCGATCTGCTCGACCAGCCGGCGCGTCTTCGATTCGAAGGCGTGCGTCGAGCCGAAGTATGAGCGTACGCGGCTGCGCAGCGAGGCTGCCTTGCCGACGTAGATGATGCGGCCGCTGGCGTTCTTGAAAATGTAGACGCCGGGCTTGGCCGGCAGCGCCTTCAGCTGGGCGGCGAATTTCTTTTCGGGGGCTGCTTGAGGGGACATCGCAGCTTCAATTCTACCGCGATTCGCTCCGGACTTAGCCGGTCGTGGCGGCGGCCCGCGGCGGGCTGGACTCCGCCGGCAGCGTCAGCGAGTAGAGGACGTCGGCGTGGTGGTGGTGGAAATCGTGCGACCAGTACAACGCCACAGCGCGCTCGTTCGACTGGTCGACGTAGACGGCGACGGCGTCCACGTCGCGGCCGCTGAGGTGCGTCAGGCCGGTCGCGAGGAGGAAGCGGCCGAGCCCGCGGCCGTGATACTCGGGAGCGGTGCCGATGACGTACACTTCGCCGACGCGGCCCTCCCCGTCACGCTCTTCGACTTTGAGCCAGTGGAAGCCGGCCGGCTTGCCGTCGACCTCCAGGATCAGCAGGTCCTCGGGCCTGAACCAGGGCTGGCGCAGACGGGCGCGGAAGTCGTCCATCGTCCATTGGCCGTTCTCCGGGTGGCCGGCGAAGATCTGGTTATTGAGGGCGAGCCACATCTCGTCGTCCGCGCCGGGTCGGAACGGGCGCACGGCGGCGCCCTCCGGCGTTGCGGGGTTCGGTGGCGCTCCGGGATGGCGGTGCATGTGCAGGAGTCGCCGCGTTTCCTCGAACGCGAAGTCGCGCGCCATCGCGCGGCCGGCGGCCGAGTCGTTGTAGCCCCACACGTCGACCCTGAGCGCGCCTTCCGATCGCGCGTGCTCGATAAGTCGCGAAAGGAGCCTCCGGCCGATGCCTGTTCGCCGGAACTGCGGGTGCACCGTCAGCTCGCACGAGACGCGACGCTCGCCGGTGGCATCGAAGGTCAACGTGTGGGCGTATCCAACGAGGCGCGCCCCTTCGTAGGCCATGATGCCGATGGCGACGTCTGAGCCGTGCTGAAGCCGCAAGAACTTGTGCTCGCCGAACGGTTCGTGGCCGTCGGCCTCTTTCGCCGCGGCGGTAAGGTCCGCGAGCTCATCGATGTGCTCGCCCTCAAGGCGTGTGATCACTTCAAGGTTCTGCATGGGAGACAGCGGGCGGCGCCAACTAGGCGAATGGGCGATATCGGGCGCGGGCCGCTTCGTGCTTTCTTCTGTGATCCTCACTTCGGGCATGCCGGTGCTCCAATTCTAAACGCTGACCCGCTATCCCCACCACGCAGGTGGCAACGAGGCGGTGTCGTAATATTGGAGGCAGACGCCCGCCCGTTCGTTACCAAATCAAGGAGGCCGCCGTACGCAAGCTCACCGTTCTCGTCGCCGCGATCGCTGCCGCTGCCGCTCTGGCCGCTCTGCCGGCCCGAAAGCTTCTGCGCAGCCGCGAGGACACCCCCTGGCGCGACGCCGAGCGGCCCGGCCGCATGGTAACGGTCGACGGTGTTGGCCTGCACTACGTCGAGCAGGCACCGCCGGTGGGCGGAAGCACGCCGGCGATCGTGATGATCCACGGCTTCGGCGGCAACACCTACAGTTATCGGCACCAGATCTCCGATCTGGCGCAGGACTATCGCTGCGTCGCAATCGACCTCAAAGGCTTCGGCTACAGCGAGCGGCCCGCGGGCGGCGACTACTCGCTGACCGAGCAGGCGCGGCTCGTCCTCGGCGCGCTGGACGCGCTCGGCATCGACAAGGCGACGGTGATTGGTCAGTCGATGGGCGGCGAGGTCGCGATGCGTATGGCCACGATGGCGCCGGAGCGTGTCGAACGGCTGGTCCTCGCCGCGTCGGTGCCGGGGAGGAAGCTGCCGATCGCGCCCCGGCTGCCGTTGATGCGGCCTCTGGTCGGCCCGGTAGCGAAGCTCGTTACGATGAGAGCCTGGCGGAGGCTCTTCTACGACAAGAACCGCCCCGATCTCGAGCAGATCCGCGCCGAGTATCTGAAGCCGTCCCGCATCCACGGCACGACGAGGACGATATGGGAGATGTGGGAGGGCATCCGCCACGACCAGCGGATCGACTTCGCGCGGCTGACGCAGCCAGTGCTGATCCTCTGGGCGGAGAAGGAGCGGATCCTGCCGTTCCCCGGGCGCGCCCTGCGCTGGCTGCAGGCGCAGCTGCCGCAGGCCGCCACGGAGCACATCCCGGCCTCCGGCCACATGCTGCTGGAGGAGCAGCCAGCGATCGTCAACGCCGCGATCCGCCGCTCCCTGGACGGCGCCCGGACCGGCGACGCCGCGTTCGTTGACACGGCAGCCCCACCAGCGTAGACCCAGGCGCGTTTGACGCCACTCCTGACATCCAGCTGTCCGCCTCGCGCGGTAAACTGAGGCCCATGAGCGTCGTCGATTCCTTTCACCCCGTTGTCCGCGCCTGGTTCACCGGGCGGTTCGAAGCGCCCACGGACGCCCAGACGGACGGCTGGCCGCACATCATCGCCGGCCGCGACACGCTGATTTCGGCGCCGACCGGCTCCGGCAAGACGCTCGCCGCATTTCTCGTCTCGATCGACCGGCTCGTGCGAAAGGCCGAGGCGGGCGAGCTGGAAGACGGCGTCGAGGTCGTCTACGTCTCGCCGCTGAAGGCGCTCTCCAACGACATCCAGCGCAACCTGGACGAACCGCTTGAACAGATCGCCGAGATCGCACGCGAGATGGGCTACGAGCTGCCCGAGATCCGCACGGCTCTGCGCACCGGCGACACGACGCAGACGGAGCGGCAGCAGATCCTCAAGACGCCGCCGCACATCCTGATCACGACGCCGGAGTCGCTCTACCTGATGGTCACGGCCGAACGCAGCCGCGCGATCCTGCGCAACGTCAAGACCGTGATCGTCGACGAGGTGCACGCGCTGATCCGCGACAAGCGCGGCAGCCACCTCGCGCTGACGCTGGCGCGGCTGGACCACATCAGCGGTCAGCGGCCGGATCGCGTCGGTCTCTCGGCTACCGTGAAGCCGATCGAGTATGCCGCGCAGTTCCTCGTTGGCGCCGAGCACGTGTCCAGCGACGGAAAGGCCGACTGTGAGATCGTCGACTCCGGGCACCAGCGTGACCTCGACCTTTCGATTGAGGTGCCGCCGACGGACCTAGAAGCGGTGGCCTCGGGCGAACAATGGGCGGACATCTACGACCGGTTGACTGAGCTGGTCGAGACGCACCGCACGACGATCGTCTTCGTGAACACGCGCCGGCTGGCAGAGCGGGTGGCGTTCAAGCTGTCGGAGCGCATCAGCGAAGAGCACGTTGGTGCGCACCACGGTAGCCTCTCGAAGGAGCGACGGCACCGCATGGAGCAGCGGCTCAAGGCGGGCGAGATGAAGGCGCTGGTCGCCACCGCCTCGCTAGAGCTGGGGATCGACATCGGCGCCGTTGACCTCGCTTGCCAGCTGGAATCGCCGCGAAGCATCACTACGTTCCTGCAGCGCGTCGGCCGCTCCGGACACGCGCTCGGCCTGACACCGAAGGGCCGCCTCTTCCCGGCCAGCCGCGATGAGCTGGTGGAGTGCGCGGCGCTGGTGCGAGCTGTCCGCCACGGCCGGCTCGACCGCGTGTCCTCTCCCAGGGCCCCGCTCGACATCCTAGCCCAGCAGATCGTGGCGGAAGCCGCCTGCGAATCGTGGGCCGAGGACGACTTGTTCGCGCTCGTCCGCCGCGCCTGGCCGTACCAGGCGCTGGAGCGTCAGCGCTTCGACGAGGTCGTGGAGGTGCTGAGCCAAGGCATCGCCGTCGGAAGTGGGCGCGCGTCGCACCTTCTGCACCGGGACCGCATCAACGGCGTCGTGCGCGGCCGTCGCGGCGCGCGCAGCACGGCGATCCAGTGCGGCGGTGCGATCCCTGAGATCGCCGACTACCGCGTGATCGCCGAGCCGGAGGGCACCTTCGTCGGCACTCTGGATGAGGACTTCTCGATCGAGTCGATGGCTGGCGACATCGTTCTGCTGGGCACGACGTCGTGGCGGATCAAGCGCATCGAGGCCGGCGGCGGCGTCCGCGTCGAGGACGCTCACGGGCAACCTCCGACGATCCCCTTCTGGAACGGCGAGGCGCCGGGCCGCACGCTCGAACTGTCTGAGGAAGTCTCACGTCTCCGCATCGAGATCTCGATGCGCCTGAGCGGCGCCGGCAACGGTAACGGGACGAACGGGTCGTCCGGTCCGGGCGGCGGCGTCGCGAAGTGGGTGCAGGACGAGTGCGCTCTCAGCGCCGAGGCCGCGGAGCAGGTGGTGCGCTACATCAAGGTGCAGGAAGAGATGATGGGCCTCGTGCCGTCGCAGGAGGACATTGTCTTCGAGCGTTTCTTCGACGAGAGCGGCGGCATGCAGCTCGTCCTCCATGCGCCGTTCGGGGCGCGCATCAACCGCGCCTGGGGCTTCGCGCTGCGCAAGCGGTTCTGCGTCAGCTTTGACTTCGAGCTGCAGGCGGCGGCAAGCGACGACGCGATGCTGCTTTCGATTGGGCCGAACAACAGCTTCCCGCTGGAGGACATGTTCGGACTCGTCAACCGGCCGACGCTACGGGAGTCCGTCGAGCAGTCGCTGCTGATCGCCAACGCGCCGGTGTGGCAAGCGCGCTGGCGCTGGAACTCGACGCGCGCGCTGGCCGTCCTGCGCCAGCGCAACGGGAAGCGCGTGCCACCGCCGCTCCAGCGGATGAAGTCGGACGACCTGATGGCGGCGGTCTTCCCCCGGCTCGTCGCTTGCCAGGAGAACGTCGTCGGCGCGATCGATCTGCCCGACCACCCGCTGATCAACCAGTCGATGTACGACTGCCTGACGGAGGCGATGGACATCGACGGACTGGACCGGGTGCTGGAGCGCATCGAGCGCGGCGAGATCCGCGTCCACGGCCGAGACACGACTGAGCCCTCGCCGTTCAGCCACGAGATGCTCAACTCCAAGCCGTACACGTACCTGGACGACGCGCCGCTGGAGGAGCGCCGCGCCCGCGCTGTCTCCCTCCGCCGGACGCTCCCTCAGAGTGGCCGCGACCTCGGCATCCTCGACCCGGACGCGATCGAGATCGTCACGGCGGAGGCGCAGCCGCAGCCCCGCGACGCCGAAGAGGTGCACGAGGCGTTGCTGGGCCTTGTGGCGGTGCGCCCGGAGTACGCCCCGGAGTGGGCCGCCTGGTTCGACGAGCTGGTCAGCCAGCGCCGCGCCGCCACGTTTGAGAACGAGGGCGAGCACTTCTGGTTCGCGGTCGAGAACCTGCCGCTGATCGAGCGCCTGTACCCGTCGGCAACGCTCCGACCGGATGTCGACCTGCCGGCCTCGTTGCGGCGAGAGGTCGACGAGGAGGAGGCCCGCCGGACGGTTGTGCGCGGGCAGCTTGAAGTGCTCGGCCCAACGACGGTGGACGAAATCGCCGAGCGAACGGCCCTGGCACCGGGCGCGATCAACTCTGCGCTGGCGTTCCTTGAGGGCGAGGGCGGCATGGCGATGCGCGGACGCTTTAGGGTCGGCGATGGCGACGAGCAGTGGTGCGATCGTCGCCTGCTGGCGCGCATCCACCGCTTTACGCTCGACCGCCTGCGCGCCGAGATCGAACCGGTCTCGGCGCAGGACCTGATGCGCTTCCTCCTGCGCTGGCAGCACGTGGCCCCGGGCACTCAGCTCGAGGGCAAGCGCGGGCTCCTGGAGGCGATCGCGCAGCTCCAGGGCTACGATATCCCGGCCGTCGGCTGGGAGCGGCACGTCCTGCCGGCGCGAGTCGCCGAGTACAGGGGGACGTGGCTGGATAAGCTGTGTCTCACAGGCGACGTCGCCTGGGCGCGCATGATGCCGCGCAAGAGCGGCGGCAACGGCTCTCTCGCGCCGCCGCCTCTTCCGCGACGCCCGTCTCGCTGGCCCGCCGCGCCGACCTGCCGTGGCTGCTCGCCGGCGTGCGTCACAACTCCACTCGTCCTGAGGCTTCCAACGGATCCGCAGGACTCGAAGGACCGCAGCCACCGAGCCGCGGCGCTGCGGCCGAGATCTTCGAGCTGCTGCAATCGAAGGGCGCCCTCTTCTACGATGACATCGCTGCGGCCACGGGCCGCCTTCCCACGGACGTCGGGCGCTGACTCTGGGACCTCGTGGCGCGCGGCCTGGCGACCGCCGACGGCTTCCAGGCGCTGCGCGCGCTCATGGCCTCGAACAAGAAGCGGGGTTCCGCCGCCCGCAGCGGGCGCGCCTCTTCCGCACGCTGGCCGTGAGCGGCGTGCCATCCGGCCGCTGGTCGCTGCTGCCGGAGTGGGAGCTGGCCGGCGACAGCCTGGCGACGGAGGAGCTGGCGGAGGCCTGGGCGGAGCAGCTGCTCTTCCGCTACGGCGTCGTCTTCCGCGACCTGGCGCGACAGGAGAACGTGAGCGTGCCCTGGCGGGAGGTGCTCAAGGTGTTGCGGCGCATGGAGGCGCAGGGGGTCGTCCGCGGCGGCCGCTTCGTCGCAGGCTTCTATGGTGAGCAGTACGCCCGCCCGGAGGCCGTGGAGTCGCTGCGCGCGGTGCGCCGCAAGGAGAAGGAGGGCGAGCTGGTTCGCCTCTCCGCCGTCGATCCGCTGAACCTGACGAGCGTGATCACGCCGGGCGCCCGCGTGCCGTCCGTGCACACCAACTCGGTGCACTACCGTGACGGCGTGCCTATTCCGGAAGAAGACTTTGCTGTGGCTGTGGCGGAGCGACACTTGACGATTCCGGTCTGATCGACGCTCCCGCAATTACAGGGGGCCGCCGACGGGCCCAGTTCTGCTCGGCGCGGATCGACGTCGGTGGCCGCGGGGCCAATAGCATACGATTGAGCCATGGCTAGACGAGAATACTATGCGTTGCGAAGGGGTCACACCCTGCCTGAGCTCGACTTTCGGGAGTTGCGCCGTGATTGCGGAAGTGTGCATTGAATACGAAGAAGAGGGTTGGTTTCAGGCCGTCTTAGGTAAGGACTGCGTCGATCATCCGAAAGACATTGGTGCACTGACTATGGCTGCAATCGGTGTGGATATCTGGCCTTTGAAGAGCCTCCATGAGCTAGATGAGGACTGGCTGTTCACTGCGGTCGAGTTTCTACATCTCAGGGCAGCAAAACCTACTGCTTCCTACCTGCACGCGTGGAACCAGTGTGGCATTCATGTTACGTCCGCTGACCGGAGAGCTGGTCGCGCAGCGTTCCGGGAGAGACTCAACAGTCTCTTGGCTCGGTCTGAGACACCTTATGAGCTGAGGGACAATGGTGAGATCTGGAGCGTCGCTCCGACGGGCCTTGAAGATCTAGTGGTTGAGGAGATCGGTGACCCTAGTGTTGACGATCGTGTGGCAAGCGCGAATGCACGCTATCGTAGGCACGGTTCGAGTGACGAGGAGAGGAGGCAAGCCGTCCGTGATCTCGCCGACGTATTGGAGTACCTCCGTAAGTCCGTGGGAACCGGGTTGCCGTCCAAGGATGAGGGATACCTCTTCGACATCGCCAATAAATTTGGCATCAGGCATCACAACCGGGAGCAGAAGACCAAGTACGATCGGGGCATCTGGCTCGACTGGATCTTCTATGCGTATCTCAACGCGATCGCGCTTGCTATGAGGATACTTGCGCGGGCTGAGGGCGACTGACCGCCTGGCCACACCTTCACTCTCACGTAAGGGTTTACTTCGTGGCCCCGCCCGGCATATCATGCCCCCGGAATCATGTTCCGCGTCCCCAGGTCCCAATGCCCGTAGTCCCAGGAGAACCCTATGCAATCCCCGCTTCACACACCGATCTGCGACCTTCTCGGCATCGAGTACCCCATCTTCCTCGCCGGTATGGGCGGCGTCTCGCTCTCCAAGCTCGTGGCGGCCGTGTCCAACGCCGGCGGCCTCGGAATTATGGGCGCCGCGACGCTGGACCCGGCTACGCTGCGGGAAGAGATCCAGCAGACGCGCGACCTGACCGACAAGCCGTTCGCCGTCGACCTCCTCGCGCCCGACCCGGAGATGATCCGGCCGCACATGCAAGTCGTGTTCGAGGAAGGCATCCGGATCTTCGTCGCCGGGTTGGCCGTGCCGGAGGAGTTCATCACGGAGATGCACAAGCGCGACATGCTCGTGATGGTGATGTGCGGCCGCGTGCGTCACGCCCAGAAGTCGGTTGCGGCCGGCGCGGACATCGTCGCTGCGCAGGGCACAGAGGCCGGCGGGCACACGGGCGAGATCGGCGGCATGGCGCTACTGCCGCAGGTCGTCGATGAGGTGAACGTGCCGGTGATCGCGGCCGGTGGCATGGCCGATGGGCGCGGTCTCGTCGCGGCGCTGTCGCTCGGTGCTGAGGGCGCGATCTTTGGCACGCGTTTCATCGCCACTCCGGAGGCGCAGGCGGCGCCGGGCTACCGCGAGGCCATCGTCCGTTCGAACGAAGCGGACACGATGCGCACGCGAGCGTACACGGGGAAGTCAGCGCGCACGATCAAGACAGAGTACGCCGAGGAGTGGGAGCGGAAGCGCGACGAGATCCAGCCGTTCCCGATGCAGGTGATGACTTCCGTGCAGAACCGGGTCATGGATTATCCGGGCTTGACCGAGTCGTTCGACGCGGCGCGCACGTTCATGCCCGCCGGCCAGGGCGCCGGCATGATCCGCGACATCAAGCCGGCCGCCGACGTCGTCCGCGACATCGTCCGCGAGGCGGAGTCGGTGATCGAAACGCGTTTCGTCAAGCCGTCCCTCGAAGCACAGAAGAGCTAGCGCGGGCCGCCCGCACATGCTGAGGCTTCCGGCGCGCCCGCGAACCTAGGCGCTCGATATGCCGAAGACGTCCCGCGCCGTCGTCCAGACCGCACAGCGAACGCTGGAGCTTCGCGAGCTGCTGCTGCCGGAGATCGGGGACAACGACGGGCTGCTGTGCATCGAGGCCTGCGGCATCTGCGGCTCCGACTACGAGCAGTTCGAGGGCGTGCTACCGGTGCGCTTCCCCGTCGTCCCCGGCCACGAGCCGGTCGGCCGGATCGAACGAATCGGCTCGCGCGCGGCAGAGCGCTGGGGCGTCAGCGAGGGCGACCGCGTGGCGGTCGAGGCGCTGCTGCCGACCGAAGAGGGGTTGATCGGCCGCGACGGTCTCTCGGCGTACGGCTATCTGAGCGTCGACCGGCCGCCGGGACTCTGGGGCGGCTTCGCGGACTACCTCTACCTGGCGCCGAACGCTGTCGTTCACCGCGTCGACGAGTCGGTGTCGCCGGAGATCGCGACGCTCTTCAACCCGCTGGGCGCCGGCTTCCGCTGGGCGGTTGCGATGCCGCAACTTGAGCCCGGCGAGACGATCGTCGTCCTCGGGCCGGGCCAGCGCGGCATCGCCAGCGTTATCGCGGCGAAAGAGGCGGGCGCCGGGAAGATCATCGTGACGGGACTGGGAGCGGACGGGCGCAAGCTAGCGCTGGCGAGCGAGTTCGGCGCCGACATCGCCGTGAACGTCGAGGCTGAGGACGTGCGCGGCATCGTGCGCGAGGCCACGGACGGCCGCGGCGCCGACGTGGTGATCGACGTCACGGCGTACGCGACAGAGGCGGTGACGCAGGCGATCGACCTCGCGCGACGGGGCGGCCGGGTGGTGCTCGCCGGGACGAAGGGGCAGAAGCCGGTCGCTGACTTCTTCAGCGATCGCGTGGTCCTGAAAGAGCTGACTGTTATGGGCGCGCTGGGCGTCGACTACGATGGCTACGAGCGGGCGCTGCGCCTGATCGAGTCGGCGAAGTACCCGCTGGAGAAGATGCACACTCACACGGTGCCGCTGGCCGAAGCCGAGCGGGCGATTGATATGCTCGCGGGCAAGGTCCCGGGCGAAGAGGCGGTCCACATCGCGCTCGTGCCCTGAGCGACGGAGGAGACGGAGCATGGACGAAGCGCAGCAGAAGAACCTCGACCGCATCGCGAAGGTGATCGCCGCGATGCCGTTCACGAAGCACCTGGCGATGGAGTTCGTCGAAGGTGATGAGGGCTTCGCCCGTCTCCGCATGCGCTACCAGGACGAGAACTCGACAGCGGGCCGGGCGCTGCACGGTGGCGCGCTCGCCTCGCTGATCGACACGACGGGAGCGATGGCCGCCTGGACGACGGCGCAGATCGCCACACCGAAGTACTTCGGGTCGACCGTCGGGGTCAACGTCAACTACCTTTCCGGAGCGATCGGCGAAGACGTTTACGCTGAGGGGCGCGTCCTGAAGCGCGGCAAGGAGATCATCTACACGGACGTCCGCGTCACGAACGAGGCGGGCAAGCTCCTCGCCCAGGGCACGGTCGTTTATCGCATCGTCGAAGTGGACCAGGCGTGATGTCGGTCGTCGAGAAGATCGAGCAGCCGGACTCCGACGAACTCAAGCAAATGTATGAGCGCCTGGCTGCGGGTGGGATGGGCCTCGGCGTCCTCAACATCTTCAAGGCGATGGCGCACAGCCCGGCTCTCCTGCGCGACTGGGTGCGAATGGCGACGCCGCTTCTCACCGGGGGCTTGACGCTTTCGCCGCGCCTGCGCGAGCTGACGATCCTGCGAGTCGGGCAGCTGAGCGGCAGCGAGTACGAGTTCGGGCAGCATGTCCGCATCGCCAGAGCTGCCGGCGTTTCGTACGAAGAGATGGCGGCGCTCAAGGACTACCGCGAGAGCGAGCACTTCAGCGAAGTCGAACGGGCGGTGCTCGCCTATACTGACGCCTGCGCCCGCCTTGAGGCCGACGCCTCCGACCAGGCACGCGGCCTCAAGCGCTGGCTCTCGGACCGCGAGCTGCTGGAGCTGACGTTCTGCGTGGGCCACTGGGGTATGGTCGCTCGTGTCCTCGTGGCGCTCGAGGTCGAGCTGGACGAGGCGCTCATCGCCGAGCTGCCGGACGCGTGGCGGCAGTGGCTGTGAAGGACTGTTGGCCAGTCTCCTGTTGACCGCGGCGATAGCGCGGTGCTAGGGTGCTAAATGGCGGTCTAAGCGCCCGATAAGTTAACTATGGTAACAAACCGCAAGAATTCGCCCCGGACTAACGGAAAGCGCACACGGCGTGGCCCGTACACACGTCAGCTGATCCTGGACGCCTCTCTCAGCCTGTTCTCCAAGCGTGGTTTCGCCCGGACGACCGTGCGCGATATCGCCCACAAGGCGGGGATCACAGACGCCGCGATCTACTACCACTTCGAGTCCAAGCGGGAGCTGCTCGAGGCGCTCGTGGAGGAGCGCGGCTTCCTGACGAGCCTGGAGACCCTGGAGCGCGTGGAAGCGGAGATGCCGGTGCGGGAGTTCGTGCTCTGGATGTCGGCCGGCGCCGTCAACCTGATGGACGAGAACCGCGACTTCCTGCGCCTGATCATCATGGAAGGTCTCGGCGGCGACGAAGCCGCTCTTGAGCAGTACAGGCGCCTTGTCGACCTGTGGGAGCGGGCCCTGATCGCTGTCTTCGGGCGGTACGAGAAGAGGGGTCAACTGCCGGCCGGCATCTCGGAGGGGCTCGCGCCGCACATCATCTACACGATCCTGATGGCGTTCCAGGACGGCCTCATCGGCCGCCACGGCTTTGGCAACCCGACGGCCGACGAGCGTCAAGCGGCGCTTCGGAAGTTCCTCGGCCCCAGCCTCGACCGGCTGCTGCGCGGCGTTAAGATCTAGCCGGCCGGTCTTCATGACCCTCCGGGTCGCGCTCATCGGCTGCGGCTTCATCGGGCGCTTTCATTCGGCTGCCATCAAGGCAATCGCCACGCGGGAGCTGCTGGGCGTGGAGTACGTCGCCGTTTGCGACGAGGACGCGGAGCGCGCTTCCTCCTTCGCTCGGATTACCGGCGCCGAGGCTGTCACTGACGCCGCTGAGGTCATAGACTCTCCCGACATCGACGCGGTCTACATCTGCGTGCCGACGGCCCAGCACAAAGAGCTCGTGCTGCGCGCGGCGGGCCACGGTAAGCACATCTTCTGCGAGAAGCCGCTGGCGACGAACCTCGCCGACGCCGAAGAGATGGCTGCGGCGGTCGACGCGGCGAAGGTGAAGGCGTCCGTCGGGCTCGTCCTGCGCCATTCGCCGATCCTGACGGTCTTGAATGAGCTGATCCAGGACGGCACGCTAGGGCGGCTGATGACGGTCGTCTTCCGCGACGACCAGTTCTTCCCCACGACCGGGCACTACGCATCTGACTGGCGCAATGACGTCGCGGTGGCGGGCGCCGGCACGCTGCTGGAGCACTCGATCCACGACATCGACGTCCTCCACTGGCTCGCCGGGCCGGTGCGAGGCGTGCGGGGAACGACGCGCAACTTCGCCGGGCACGAGGGGATCGAGGACCTCGCGGTTGCGACTCTGGACTTCGAGAGTGGCGCGCAGGGTTCGCTGACGTCGATCTGGCACAGCGTCGTCAGCCGTCCCTCGACGCGGCTCATCGAGATGTTCTTCGAGAAGGGGCTATTCCACGTCGACCACGACTATCTGGGCCCGATTCACATGCAGGCGCACGCTCTCAACGCAGAGACGATCCCCGAGGAAGAAGTCCAGCGCCGCTACCTCGAAATGCTGGGCCTCCCCGCCGCCGATTTCGAAGGGATGCTCCGCTACTCGCTCGAAGATTACTTCTTCCTGAAGGCGGTCGCCGAGGACAGCGCACCCTTCCCCGACTTCGGGACCGCGCTGGAGGCGCATCGGGTCGTCGACGCGATCTACCGGTCCGCAATCGGCGGCGGCTCGGAAGTCCTGCTCTAGGGCGCGTCGCGGCCGCCTTTATCCGGTAGGCCGCGTGGAATTTCCCCGAACGTTGACCGCGTAGCGCGTGTAACATCGTGCGGCTTTCGCGTCTATGTACGTGAGGAGGCCCAAGCCGAATGCTATATGCGAAACTCGCACGCGCGCTGCTCGCCCGGACGCACGACGCCGAAGGACAGATCCTCGCCGAGTACGGTTTGATCCTGGCGGTCGTTGTCGTGGGAGCGGTCGCTGCCCTGGCGTTGATCGGTGGCGCCGTCTCGGAGCCGTTCGGGACTTTCGTTGATGCCGCCGGCGTCGGCGGCAGCTAGACGGCGCTGTCCGGCCGGCCGATCACCGTCGTCCCTGGCAGAGGCGCCTCGCCCGCGCCGTCGTCCGTCCACGAGCCCCACTCGTCGCCGAGGCTCCAGTCCAGCATCAGCACGTCCACGTCTGCGCCCGCTTCCACGACGTCGACGTCGGCGGGAATGAGCGTCAGGCCGTTTGCCCGGGACATCGACGTCAGGATTCCCGATCCCTGCGCACCCGAGAGCGACGCGTAGTAGCGGCCGCCGCGTCGCGTCACGGTGCAGCGCGCCAGGAAGAGACGCGGGTCGCCGACGTTCGTGATGCGGTCCGTGGCGGTGGCCCGGACGACCGGGCGCTGCCAGCTTCGCTTGCCCATCATCTTCATGATCGCCGGGCGGCCGAAAAGCTCGAAGGCGACCATTGAGCTGACAGGGTTGCCGGGCAGCCCAATGTGCGGAATGCGCCTGCCGTCGCGCTCGAAAGTGCCGAACGCCAGCGGCTTGCCGGGCTTCATCGCCACCGTCCAGAAAGCGACCTCGCCCTCTCGAGCCAGCACGTCCTTGACGATGTCGTAGTCGCCTTTCGATACACCGGCTGACGTGATCAGCATGTCGGCGGCGAGGCCCTCGTGGATCTTCGCGGTCAGCGCCTCGACCGTATCGGCAGCGATGCCGAGGATACGCGGCTCGCCTCCGAAGCGCCGGACGAGCGCCGCGACGCTGTAAGCGTTCGCGTCGTAGATGCGGGCACCTTCGCGGGGTTGCCCCGGCTCGATCAGCTCGTCGCCCGTCGAAAGCACGGCGACGAGCGGCCGCCGGATGACGCGCACTTCATCGCGGCCCAGCGAGGCGATGACGCCGATCTCCTGCGGGCGGAGGACGGTGCCGCTCTGCAGGACCCGATCGCCGGTTCGTACGTCTTCGCCGGCCCGCCGGATATTGGCGCCCGGCGCCGCTTCCTTGAGTACGCTGACGTCTCCCGAGAGCGAGCCGGCGCCGGCAGGCGGGCGCTCGAACGGCTCGTCTGTCTCCTCGAACGGCACGACGGCGTCGGCGCCGTCCGGAATCGGTGCGCCCGTCATGATGCGGACCGCGGTGCCGGGCTCGACCGCGCCCTCGAAGATGTAGCCGGCCGCCACCTCACCAATGACGCGCAGCTCTCGCGGCGACCCCGTCGTGGCGCCGGCCGTGTCCTCAGCGCGGACCGCGTAGCCGTCCATCGCGGTGTTGTCGAGGGGAGGGATGTCGAAGGCGGCGGCGAGATCCTCCGCCAGCACCTGGCCGAGCGCCTGCAGCGGGTGCTTTCGCTCCTCCGGCAGCACTTGAACGTGTGCGAGGAGCTGCTGGAGGGCCTCTTCGATGCTGATCAAGCGGGGACGATTCGCCTAGCCGAGCTTGACGACGAGGCAGGTGGTGGTGCGCCGCACGCCGCTGACCTGCTGGATCGCGTCCGTGATCGCCCGGCCCAGCTTGTCGAGGTCGTCCGAATCAAGCAGCGCGATTACGTCGAAGGGGCCGGTGACCGCCTCAACGGATATGACGTTGGCTTCCTTGAGCTTCACCTTCCGGACGCCCTTGGCGATATCGCTGGCTCTTCCGACTGCGGCTTCAATCAATACGTACGCGCGCATATCCTGGGGCTGCCTCCTCTGGCTTCTTGTCTCCTGACGGGGCAGAGCATAGCGCGAATGAGAGCCCTGTCAACACGTCTGCACGCAGGCCGCTGGACGCTGCTAGTCTGTCCCCATGAAGACATCCTCCTTCGGCTCGACAGACATTCAGGTTACGAACCTGTGCCTGGGCACGATGCAATTCGGCTGGACGGCCGACGAAGCCGCCTCGGTCTCGGTTCTCGACGGCTACGTCGAGGCCGGTGGCAACTTCATCGACACGGCCGATATGTACAGCCGCTGGGTGCCCGGCAACCCCGGCGGCGTCTCCGGGGAGATCATCGGCCGCTGGATGAAGGAGCGCGGCAATCGCGCCGGCCTCGTAATCGCGACGAAGCTGCGCGGCCAGATGTGGGACGGCGCGGACGGCGAAGGGCTGGGCCGGGCGCATGTCGAGCGAGCGGTTGAGGACAGCCTGCGCCGCTTGCAGGTCGAAACGATCGACCTCTATCAGACGCACTGGCCTGACGACGGCACGCCGCTGGAGGAGACGCTGACGGTCTTCGGCGAGCTGGTGAAGTCGCGCAAGGTGCGCCACATCGGCTTTTCGAACTCCCCCACGGATAACATGATTGAAGCGTTGCGGCTGGCGGAAGCGAAAGGCCTCCCACGAATCGTCTCGCTGCAACCGCACCACAACCTCGTCTGGCGCAAGGAGTACGAGGCTCGCAAGGCCGCGTTCTGCGTGGAGAACGGCATCGCCGTGATCCCTTATAGCCCGCTGGAGGGCGGCTTCCTCACCGGCAAGTACCGCCGCGGCGAGCCGCTGCCCAACAGCCAGCGCGCCGGCGGCGTCAAGCGCTTCCTCACGGACGATGGCTACGACGTTGTCGACGCGCTCACCGAGATCGCCTCGGCGAAGGGTGTGACGACCGCCGCGGTCGCGCTGGCGTGGTCGCTGACACGGCCGGCGATAGTCGCCCCGATCATCGGCGCCAACAACACGGAGCAGCTGGCCGACCTGCTGCCGGCCGGCGACCTGGAGCTGACGGCCGATGAGGTGAGCGCTCTGGACGCGGCCAGCGCCTGGGCGGCGAACTGAGAACAGTCCTGAATGGCACCTGACAGCGTAGAGTTACTACTCTCTACGGCTGCCGCCGGAGTAGTCTCGGCTCCATCCGAAGCTGAGCCTTGGGTGCATGGCTGGTGCTCGGAGGAGCACCGACGCTCCGGGCAAGCTAGGCTACCAGGTTCCGACGGGTCCCGTGACGCTAAGTGCTGAGGCGATGACATCGTACGAGGACGCGGTGCTGAAGCTTCTTAAAGACCCTCGTGTTAAGGACAGATGGGATGCAGATGACCTCTGGGGTGTAGTGGCAATGATGGTTGTTGACGCGAGCCAGGTTGCCGACGTTTCGGCCACCCTTAAGGAGGGGCTTGATCTACTCCGTGAAAGTGAGCCTGCTCTTGTTGTGCTTCCCGTCGCAAATGTGACCCTTGGAACAGGTGCAATAGAAGTGGGCGACGTCGTGCTTGGGCTGGCTAACGGCGCATGGCGGACTGCGGTTAACCGCGTCGCCAATGGTCGCGCCGATCTTACTAACGACGCAGTAGACAAGTGGCTGCGACGCGTTGAGCAGCTTGGGATGAGGGGCGAAGGCACAGCCCCCCTTTTTGCTGCGTGGACAACTGGCCAGAGGGATCGAGCAATTGAAGAAGCGTCGCTGCGACTTGAGGACCTGCTGAGTCTGGCTCTCTTGCTGGAGGAGAACCTTGCGGATTTGGAGCTTCGGAGTCTCCGGGGGTCAACCAATAGGCCGGGGGTGCGTGGGCTGAGGGTTGATCGCAACGCCCTTGAGGGCCTTCTCAAATCGAATGATACCGGCGGTTTTGAATTGTCATCTAATCCGCTGATAGTGAGCGACTCTTGGCCGTATAGAGTGTTTCAGTGGTACGGTGCCGAGCCAGTTCCATTCGATCGCCTATTGCGCTCTGAACAGAAGCAGAATCTGATTGGCCGTTGCCTAGCTTCCGATGAGCCGATTCCGGCACGATTGCGAGTTGCGGCGCGGTGGTTTGCGAACGCCCATTGGGCTGACGATGATAGTGATGCAGCGCTATCGCTAGGTGTCGCCCTCGATGCAATTGTTGGCTCCACTCGAAGCTTGCCCGGATACCGAATGGCGCAGCGTTTCGCGCTCTTGGACAACGTCCCAAATCAGTGGCAAGACAGGGTCCGTCGCTACTCTGACATCTACGGCGTCAGGAGTGCCATCGCTCACGGTGGTCGCGCATCGGAGCTGAATAAGGCAGGGTATATTAGGGGAGTTGCGGGTGACGTAGCGTGGGCGGCACTGCGGCTAGTGGAACTGGGCGACGTGTTTCGTCCTGATTTCGAGAAGGCTCTTGATGAGACCTTTGATGCGTTGGGGCTCGGGGCCGCCGCTTGGCCCTAACGGCGGCGCTCTGGCCAGCGCTGGTCTGCTGCATCTACTGACGAGCGCCGCCCCATTTCCCATTGCTCGTGCCTCCGCCATATAATGTTTCAAGCCCCGCCCAGACCCTCGTTTCATGTCATCCAACACCGGCATCCAACAGCTCGAAGCGTCCGCGCTCAAAGACCTCGACGCCGCGCCTGACGTCGTCGCGCTCGAAGAGTGGCGCGTCGCCTACCTCGGCCGCAAGGGCCGCCTGACGGGCCTCCTGCGCGGCCTGGCGTCGCTCTCGATCGAAGAGCGTCGTACGGTTGGGCGGGCCGCGAACGAACTGAAGGAGCGGTTGGAGGAGGCGCACGATGCGCGCCGCCGCGCCGTCGAGGAAGCGCGCGTGGAACAGGTGATCACCGGCGAGCGCCGCGACGTGACGCTGCCGGGGCTGCCGCTCCCCAAAGGCCGCCTGCACCCGATAACGCAAACCACGCGGGACATCGTCTCCTCGCTCTCCGGCATGGGCTTTCAGGTGGCCGAAGGGCCGGAGATCGAGTGGGACCGCTACAACTTCGAGGCGCTTCGCATCCCCCAGGACCATCCCGCCCGCGATATGTGGGACACCCTCTGGATCGACTACGAGAAGGACGGCCGCCGCCCGATGCTGCTGCGCACGCACACGTCGCCCAACCAGGTGCGGGTGATGGAGCAGCGCGAGCCGCCGATCCGCATCATCGTGCCCGGCAAGTGCTACCGCTTCGAGGCGACCGACGCCACGCACGAATGGATGCTGACGCAGGTCGAGGGACTGGCGGTGGACGAGGGCATCAGCCTGACCGACCTCAAGGGCACGCTGGCCGAGTTCGCCCGCCAGATGTTCGGCCGCGACCGCAAGGTGGGCTTCCGCTGCGACTACTTCCCGTTCGTCGAGCCCGGTATGGAGTGCCGTATCGACTGCTTCATCTGCCGCGGCGACGGCTGCCGCACCTGTCACCGCAGCGGCTGGATCGAGATCCTCGGCGCGGGCATGGTGCACCCGGAGATCCTCGCCAACGCCGGCTACGACACGGACCGATACACGGGATTCGCGTTCGGAATGGGCGTCGAGCGGATCGCGATGCTGCGCTACGGCGTGGACGACATCCGCCACTTCTACAGCAACGACCTGCGATTCCTGAGGCAGTTCTGAGGAGGCCCCTTGCGAGTACCCCTGAAGTGGCTGTCGGAATACGTTGAGCTCGTCCTTGATCCGGAAGAGCTGGCCCGTCGCCTGACAACGGCCGGCGTCGAGGTCGGTGAGATCATCGCGCCGGGGGACTGGCAGAACGTCGTCGTCGGTGAGGTTGTGAAGGTGGAGCAGCACCCGAACGCCGACCGCCTCACCCTGCCGACGGTCGACATCGGGGGCGGCGATCAGCGCCAGGTCGTCTGTGGCGCGCCGAACATCGCCGTCGGCCAGAAGATCGCCTACGCCGCGGTTGGCGCGCGCTTGATCGACGGCCACAGCGGCGAGGCGACGACGCTACGCAAGGCGAAGATCCGCGGCGTCGAGTCCGAGGGGATGGTCTGCTCGGAGAAAGAGCTGGGGCTGGGCGAGGCGCACGAGGGCATCCTCGTTCTCTCGCCGGATGCGCCCGTGGGCACGCCACTGTCGGACGTGCTCGGTGACACCGTGTTCGATTTCGACCTGACGCCCAACCGGCCCGACCTCTTCTCGCTGCTCGGCATCGCCCGAGAGGTGGCGGCGCTGACGGGACAGAAGGTGCGCGATCCGTCGATCCAGTACGACGAGAAGGGCGCCGCCGCGAAGGGGCGCGCCAAAGTGACAATCGCCGATCCGGATCTCTGCCCGCGGTACGTTGGCGCCATCATCGACAGCGTCAAGATCGGCCCTTCGCCGGACTGGATGCAGGAGCGGCTGACGGCTGCCGGGCTGCGCCCGATCAACAACATAGTCGACATAACTAACTACGTGATGCTGGAGATGGGCCAGCCGCTGCACGCGTTTGACTACGACCGGCTGGCCGAGCACCACATCATCGTCCGCCGCGCCGAGGCCGGCGAGAAGATGGAGCTGATCGACGGCAGCAAGCACACGTTCACGAACGAGATGCTGATGATCGCCGACGCCGAGCGCTCGGTCGCCGTGGCCGGAGTGATGGGCGGCTTCGACAGCGAGGTGACGCCCGAAACGAAGACAGTCCTGCTCGAAGCCGCGAACTTCCACGGGCCGAACATCCGCCGCACGAGCGCCGCTCTCAAGGTGCGCACGGACGCCTCGACACGGTTCGAGAAGGGCCTCAGCCGGCACCTGCCGCCGATCGCCGCCGCTCGGGCCGTCAAGCTGATGGTCGAGCACGCCGGTGGCAAGGCGGGGAAGGGGATCATCGATGAGCACCCGGGCAAGACCAAGGCAGAGCGCGTGACTGTGACCATGGAGCGCCTCGTTCGCGTGCTGGGCATGGAGCCGTCGAACGCCCGCATCCGCGAGATCCTGACCGGACTCGGCTTTGGCGCTCGCTGGATGCCCCCGGACCGCTTCGTCGTGCGCGTGCCGTACTGGCGCACCGACGTCAGCATCGCCGACGACGTGATCGAGGAGATCGCGCGCATCGAGGGCTACGATCAGCTTCCAACGAGCCAGCTCCGTGGTGAGATCCCGGAGTTGGTGCCTCAGCCCCTACGGGACCTGCGCGAGCGGGTACGCGATGCTCTGGCGGACGCCGGGATGCAGGAGATCATCACCTACTCGCTGACGGACCTTGAATCGCTGGGGAAGGTGCTGCCGAATGAGGAGCTGGCGCTGACGCCGCCTCTGCGCGTCTCCAATCCGCTGAGCCGGCAGTGGGAGTACGCGCGCACGACGCTGCGCCATGCCCTGCTCGATACGCTCGCCTCGAACCTCCGGGGCGACCAGTCCCTCATAAGCCTCTTCGAGACGGCGCGCGTCTACCTGCCGCGCGAGGGCGACCTGCCCAACGAGGTCGAGACGGCGTTTGGCCTCGTCTCAGGCCGTGAGCCCGACCGCTGGGGCCGCCCGACGGGCGAGCCGGCCGGCTTCTACGCCGCGAAGGCGCGACTGGACCACGTCTTCTCGGCCCTTCGCATGGAGGCGGACTATCGGGAGGCGACTGACTTCGCCTATCTCCCGGGCCGCACGGCCGAAGTCTTCGTCGGCGGTGATCGCGTCGGCCTCATCGGTCAAGTCCATCCGCGGGTCGTCGAGCGCTTCGACGTCGGTCGGGAAGTCGCGATGTTCGAAGTCGATCTCGACGCTCTCCTGCCGCATGTCAGCGAGATCGCGAACTTCCAGGCGGTGTCGTCTTATCCCGCGGTCGAGGAGGACCTGGCGATCGTCGTCGCGGAGGACGTGGCGGCAGGTCGCGCGCTGGAGCTAATCCGGGCGTCGAAGCTGGTGGCGAACGTCTCTGTGTTCGACGTCTACAGTGGCGACCCGATAGCCGCCGGGAAGAAGTCGCTCGCCTTTGCGATCTCGTACCAGGCTGAGGGCAAGACGCTTAGCGACGCGGAAGTGGCCAAGGAACGCGGGCGGATCGTTGAACGCCTGCAGCGCGAGCTAGACGCCGAGCTGCGCGCCTAGGCAGTCATGATCACGTCGCGCGATCTGGCAATCGTTGGGCTCCCGTCGGGCGCGACTCTCGAAAGCGTCGACATAAGGCCTGATGGCAGCCCGGTCGCGATCATCCGTACGCGCGCCGATGCTCCCGCCCTGTTGGTTGACGGCAACCAACTCGCTGTTACTGATGAGAGTCTGTCGAGAGTGGGGGCTGAGCTGATCTTTCCGTCGGTTCGAGCTGTCGGAGAGGATCGTTTCATAATCATAGGCGGGTCGTCTGGCCCAGGGGCAAACGCTTGGATACTGGATCTGTCAGGTCGCGAAGTGAAGGCATTCCACACACAGGGAATCGAGGATGTCGTCGCCAATGAAGACTTCATCGTCATGACGTTCGACGACGAGGGGGTGTTCCGTGGCGATCCAATAGCGGAACAAGGGCTAGCAGTGTTCGACACAGCCGGCGACTTCATTTGCGGCCATCACGACAGCTTCGGCTCAGATGTATTCGTTAGCCACTGTTATGCGGCATGCTGGTACGACAGGGATGTTCTCGCCTTCTTCCCATACATGAATTCCCAATCGTTCTTTGGGATCTCCGTGCCAATACCTAAACCGTGTACCCAACGCCGCGGGTGGTTCTGGGTAGTCATGCACTGACAACGATCAGGAGCACGGCCTATTTTCACTCGCCCTATGAGCTTCCTGGGAGACTACTTAGCTGGGAGATTGGCTCTGAACAGGCGGAGGTTCTGGAGGAGCTGATCTCGGATTTGCGAACTAGAGGGCTAGCCCGCGGTCGCTTTCTAACTGAAAGTGGCGACGGCGCTACGATCTGGTCGATTGGCTCCAATAGGCGATAACAGGCCCGAGGCGTCTCTGCCTCCGCTTTACTTCAAGTGGTAGGGTGCGCCTAGGCAGCCGCGGCAACGGCCGTCTTCGCCTTTTCGGCGACGGCGGCGAAGGCGGCTTCGTCCCGGACGGCCAGATCGGCGAGGACCTTGCGGTCTACCTCGACGCCGGCCTTGTTGAGGCCGTGGATCAGCTTGGAGTAGGTGAGGCCGTGCTGGCGGGCGGCCGCGTTGATGCGTTGGATCCAGAGCCGCCGAAAGTCGCCCTTGCGGTCGCGCCGGTGCACGTAAGCGTAGCGCAGCGCGTGCATAACCGACTGGTTGGCCTGCTTGAATACCTTATGGCTGAGGCCACGGTGGCCCTTCGCCATCTTGATGATCTTCTTGTGGCGGCGACGTGTTACGCCTCCGCCTCGTGCTCGTGTCATCTGTTGGAAGTCTCCCTTAGGGCGTCTGCCTGGGATCAGGCGTACGGCATCAGCTTCTTGAGTCGATGGGCGTCGCCCTTCGATACCGGAAGCTTACCAGAGATGTCCCGTAGGGTCGCGCCGCGCTTCTTGCGGCGGAAGTTGTTGATACCGATCTTGCGGCGCAAGAACTTACCGGTGCCGGTTACGTAGAACCGGGACTTCGCGCCGGAGTGGGTCTTCATCTTGTACTTCTTAGCCACTACTATGCCTCGTCCTTCTTTGCGGTTGCCGCTGCTTCCGCCTTTTTGGCGGCGGGGGCGGCGGCGTCTCCATCGGGCGCCGGCTTGGCCTCTACCGTGGCCTCGGCCACGGCCGATGCCTTCGCTGTCGCTGCTTCCGTCTTCTTGGCGGCCTCAGCGTCGCCGTCTTTGACGGGCGCTGCCTTGGCCTTACCTTCGGCCACCTTCTGCGCCTTCCTTGCCGGCTTCTTGCCGTCGACGGCGGGCTTCGGCTTGGCCTCGTCTCTCGCCGCCGCCTTCTTGGCCGTCGGCGAGAGGATCACGGTCAGGAAGCGGCCCTCCATCCCCGGAGGCTTCTCGATGGACACAGTGTTGCCGAGACCCTTGATCGCCTTGTCCAGGACCTCCCGGCCGACCTCCGGGTGCGAGATCTCGCGTCCCCGGAACATCACCGAGAGCTTGACCTTGTCTCCCGTGGACAGGAGCCTGGTGGCGATCCTGACCTTGAGATCGATGTCGTGCTGGCCGGTCCGTGGTCGCAGGCGCACCTCGTGGATCATCGTCCCGCGCTGGTGCTTGCGGGCGCCCCGCTCCCGCTTCGCCTGTTCGTACTTGAACTTGCCGTAATCGAGGATGCGGCACACGGGCGGTGAGCTGTTAGCGTCCACCTCAACGAGGTCGAGACCGGCCTCGCGGGCGCGGGTTATGGCGTCGGCGAACGGGATCACCCCGTAGTTCTCGCTGCCTTCCCCGATGACGCGTACCTCGCGTGCGCGTATACGCTCGTTGATACGAAGCTCGCGGGCGATGGGTTAGTTCCCCTTAAAGATGCACGGCGCCACTGTTGAGAGAGCATAGCACACCTCGTGGCGGCTTCAAACGGTGGGCGAGTCCCTTCAGGTTAAGACTGCTGCTCGTTCTTGCCCCCGTCCGACGTTGCCTCCTCGTAGCCGGCGCAGCTCAGGACGGGCAGCTGCGGGTAGCGGCGAAAGCGCTTATCGGACGCGGCGCGGCGGCAGCGATAGAAGCGGCTGCCGCGCGCGGTCTCGACGACGTGCGCGAAGGCACAGTCCGCGCAGAGGCCGGCGCTTTCATCGCTCACGACGTCGGCGGGTCATACGTCGGCACTGCCGATTCGCCCAGCATGCGCTCGATGACCTCCGCCACCGGGAGCGCCTTCAGGTCCTCGCCGCTGCGGAGGCGCACGGCGGCGGCGCCCGCTGCCGCCTCTCGGTCGCCGACGACGAGCATGTACGGCGCCTTCTGCAGCTGCGCGTCGCGGATCTTGGCCTGCATGCGTTCGTTGCGCTCGTCGACCTCGACCCGCAGACCGGCGGCCCGCAGGCTGGTCGCGACCTCCTTGCCATAGGGCACGTGCCGGTCTGCGATCGGGATGACGACCGCCTGGACGGGCGCCAGCCAGATCGGGAAGGCGCCGGCGTAGTGCTCAAGGAGGACGCCGAAGAAGCGCTCAATCGAGCCCAGGAGGGCGCGGTGCACCATGTACGGGCGATGCTGCGCGCCGTCCTCGGCGACGTAGTTGACATCGAAACGCTCCGGCAGGTTGAAGTCGAACTGGATCGTCGTCGTCTGCCACTCGCGGCCGAGCGCGTCGATCATCTTGATGTCGATCTTTGGCCCGTAGAAGACGGCGCCGCCCTCGTCGATGTCGTAAGGCAGGTCGTGCGACTCGATGACGTCGCGCAGGATGCCCGTCGCCATGTCCCAGTCTTCCAGCGAACCGGCGTACTTGCCCTTCTCGTCGCGGGTCGAGAGGTAGACGTGGAACTTGTCGAAGCCGAACGCGCCCAGGAAGAACATCGTGAAGTCGACGCAACGCTCGATCTCCGCCTTCACCTGGTCGGGGCGGCAGAAGATGTGCGCGTCGTCCTGCGTGAAGCCGCGGACGCGCATCAGGCCGTGCAGGACGCCTGATCGCTCGTAGCGGTAGACGGTGCCCAGCTCGCCCATCCGGATCGGCAGGTCGCGGTAGCTGCGGAGGTCGGTCTTGTAGATCTGGATGTGAAACGGGCAGTTCATGGGCTTGGCGTAGTAGTCTTGCCCGTCGACGTCCATCGGCGAGTACATGTTCTCGTTGTAGAAGTCCAGGTGCCCGCTCGTCTCCCAGAGCGTCGACTTGCCGATGTGGGGCGTGAAGACCTGATCGTACCCGGCCGCGAAGTGGGCCTCGCGCCAGAAGTCCTCGATGATCGTGCGGACGCGCCCACCCTTCGCGTGCCAGTAGACGAGGCCCGGGCCGAACTCCTCGTGGAAGGAGAAGAGATCCAGTTCGCGGCCCAGACGGCGATGGTCGCGCTTCGCCGCCTCTTCGATCGACTCCAGGTAAGCGTCCAGCTCCTCCTGGGTGTCGAAGAGGGCGCCGTAGACGCGCTGTAGCATCTGGTTCTGCTCGCTGCCGCGCCAGTAGGCACCGGCGACGCTCATCAGCTTGAACGCCGGCACCTCGCCGGTCCGCTCGACGTGCGGGCCCTGGCAGAGGTCGAGGAACTCTCCCTGCTTGTAGAGGCCGACTTCCTCGTCGGCGATCTCGTCGATCAGCTCCAGCTTGTACGGCTGGTCCTTGAACAGCTTGCGCGCCTCGTCCTTGGAGATCGCCGACCCCTCGAAGCCGACGTCCGACTTGATCCGCTTGCGCATGCGCTCCTCGATCTCCGGCAGGTCGTCCAGCGTCAGCGTGCGCGGCAGCTCGAAGTCGTAGTAGAAGCCGGTGTCGATCGGCGGGCCGATGCCGACGCGGGCGTCCGGGAACATCTCGACGACGGCCTCCGCCATGACGTGCGCGGCGGAGTGGCGCATGCGCTCCAGGCGTTCCTCCTTGGACATCTCTTTTAGATTCGCCATCTGTTTCCTCTCATCTCGATCTTGTCCTCAATCGTTTCGTCATCGCGCCGCGCGGGCTCATCGCCCCGCGGCGTCGTAGTGGAGGTTGTCATCATCGCTTCCTCCGGCACGCCGCTCTGTCCGCGCAGCATCCGCGACGCCGGCGGCAGGACGAACTTCGCCTCGTACATCCAGAACGCCGCTGAGAGCAGGACCAGGGGTGAGCCGGCCAGAAGCGCCCACCACGGGACGTGCGCGGCGACGATCGCGAGGACGACGAGGTACAGGATTCCGTGACCGAAGTGGATGAGGTATATCTCCGCGCCTAGCAAGCGGTTCATCGCGGCTCCTTGCCGAACCGGTAGAGGAGCCAGTAGTGCACCACCATCAGGCCGATGGCGATGACACCGAGTGCGAACATGGCGCCGGTCAGGCCCCAGCGTCCGTCCGCGGCGGCGATGGCACCGAAGACGACGGCTGCGACGAGCATGGCGATGGGCACCGCCCACAGCCAGACGCGGAGGACGAGCATCGTCAGGCTGTTGTCGCCGATCGGTCCCTGTGCCATCTAGCTCTCGCTTCCTTTCGCATGTGCCTCTCGGAATAGAAGAAGCCCCCACCCGGAGTTGGGACGGGGGCTGCCGTGGTTCCACCCAGCTTCTCCGCCGGACGATGCACTCCGCTGCCTCGCGTCCGGCGGACTCTTTGGGCCGTTAACGGGTGCCTCCGGGCCGCTTGCGTCCGTTGGTGGACTTCGCGGCCGGCTCGCGGGTGGTCTTCGCCGGGGCAGGGGGCCGGCTCGCTCTCAGTGACCCCGAGGGGTGCTCGCCTTCCTGTGGCCTTGCGCCGGCTACTCGTCCCGGTCAACGCCTTCGTATTCAGAGTGGTGGGCGATGTAGGATTTGAACCTACGACCTCAGCGATGTCAACGCTGCGCTCTAACCAACTGAGCTAATCGCCCGCCTCCTGAACATCGTAACAACCGCATCGAAAGGCGGTCAACGCGCCCGGTCGACCAACGCCTGGATGTACTTGCGGCTCTTCATCGCTTTGATCTGATACTCGCGCCGGCGTGCCGAGGTAGCGTCGGGATGCTCTTCTCGGTAGATGGTGCTCCACGGCCGCAAGTGGCTGGTTGCCTTCACTTGGCCCAGGTTGTGGGCCGCGAGACGCTTGTCAGGGTGAGCAGAGTAGCCGATATAGTAGCGGCCGTTCTGCTGGGACTTGAGTATGTAGACGAAGTGTGGCATTCAGGGATCGGGTCTACGACCTCCCCGATCGCAATCGGGGCGCTCTAACCAACTGAGCTATTCGCCCGCCTCCTGAACATCGTAACAACCGCATCGAAAGGCGGTCAACGCAGCGGCGCTTGATTAGTCGACCGGCTTCCTGAGACAATGCTATAGCGATGGCCCCATCCCGTTACTGGGAGGGGGCCGGGTTCATTGCCCCGCTTTTCGGGCGCGTGATATACTGCGCGAACCTGAGAAAACGGGGCCAAACAGGTTGGGCCACTAGCTCAATTGGCAGAGCAAGCGACTCTTAATCGCTAGGTTCAAGGTTCGAGTCCTTGGTGGCCCACCAGGTAGAGAAAAAACGATGTTGGCACTTCTACCCGCATGGCAAGACACCGATTACGTGGACGGAGTCCCGCATCGACTTGACGTCGGACACATGGGGGAAGTGTCGGAATTGGTAGACGAGCGTGATTTAGGTTCACGTGCCGAAAGGCGTGGGGGTTCGAGTCCCCCCTTCCCCACCAGGCAATCACGTCCTGCCAGCCATGTCGGAACTAAGGAGGGCTAGTTGGCCGACCCACTGCTCAAGATAGAAGACCTGCACACGCAATTCTTCACTGAAGACGGCGTGGTTAACGCCGTGAACGGCGTCAGTTACGACGTCATGCCCGGCGAAATTCTCGGCCTCGTGGGCGAGAGCGGTTGTGGCAAGACCGTGAGCGCGCTCTCCATCCTTCGTCTGATACCCAGCCCGCCGGGGAAGATCAGCAGTGGCAAGATCGAGTTCGAGGGCGAGGACATCCTCAAGATGAACGAGGATGAGATTCGCCACATCCGCGGCAACAAGATCGGCATGATCTTCCAGGAGCCGATGACGTCGCTCAACCCGGTGCTCACGATCGGCCGGCAGCTCACCGAGACGCTGGAGCTGCACCTGCGTATGGACAAACAGGCCGCCACGCAGCGCGCCATCGAACTGCTCGAGATGGTCGGCATCCCGGAGGCGAAGTCGCGCATCAACGATTACCCCCACCAGTTCTCCGGTGGCATGCGCCAGCGCGTAATGATCGCGATGGCGCTCTCCTGCAACCCGAAGCTGCTCCTCGCCGACGAGCCCACGACTGCCCTCGACGTCACTATCCAGGCGCAGATCCTGGAGCTGCTCACGCGCCTTACACGCGAGCTGGGAACCTCGGTGATCATCATCACGCACAACCTGGGCGTCGTCGCCCGCTACGCGGACCGCGTGAACGTGATGTACGCCGGCCGCGTCATCGAGTCGGCCACCGCGGTCGAGCTCTATCACAACCCGCGGCACCCTTACACGCTGGGGCTGCTGCGATCGGTTCCGCGGTTGGACCAGGCGCAGAAGTCCAAGTTGGACCCGATCGAAGGGATGCCGCCGGACCTCATCAACCTGGGCGCCGGCTGCTCCTTCCGGCCCCGCTGCCGCTTCGCCGTTGAGCGTTGCAAGGAAGAGTCCCCTCCGCTTATGAGCGTTGGCGGGGAGCACATGGCGGCGTGCTGGGAATGGGAGAACGTGAAGGCCGATTCCGCAGGCAAAGTGGACGCCGCCTAGAACGAGGAAAGCGATGACGATCGAAGAAGCCACTCCATCACTAGCGCCCGGTACGTTCGGCGACACGATCGTCGAGATTACGGACGTCAAGATGTACTTCCCGGTGACTTCGGGGATCATCTTCCAGCGCAAAGTCGCCGACGTTAAGGCCGTCGATGGCGTCACCTTCAGCATCAGACGAGGCGAGACGCTGGGGCTCGTGGGCGAGAGCGGCTGTGGGAAGACAACCCTGGGCCGGGCCGTGCTCCTCCTCTACAAGCCGATCGCAGGCTCGATAAAGTTTCGCGGCGAGGAGCTGACGACGATGCGCGGCGGCCCCCTTCGCCGCATGCGCCGCAACATGCAGATGATCTTCCAGGACCCGTACGCTTCGCTGAATCCACGGATGACCGTCGGCAGTATCATCGCCGAGCCGCTGATCATCCACGGGTTGGCGAAGGACCGCAAGGATCGCCAGCAGAAGGTCCAGGAGCTGATGGAGACCGTCGGCCTGAACCCGTACTACGCCAACCGCTACCCGCACGAGTTCTCCGGCGGCCAGCGCCAGCGCATCGGCATCGCGCGCGCGCTGGCAGTGCAGCCGGACTTCATCGTCGCGGACGAGCCGGTGTCGGCGCTGGACGTCTCGATCCAGGCGCAGATCATCAACCTGCTGGAGGATCTGCAGGAGAAGTTCGGGCTGACGTACCTCTTCATCGCCCACGACCTCTCCGTCGTCCGCCACATCAGCGACCGCGTCGCCGTGATGTACCTTGGCAAGCTGATGGAGCTTACAGGACGCGTCGAGCTCTACGAGCGCCCGCTGCACCCGTACACCCGTGCGCTCCTCTCGGCCGTGCCGATCCCCGACCCGGCGCTTGAGTCCCGGCGTGAGCGCATCATCCTTACGGGCGACGTGCCCAGCCCGCTGCACCCGCCCTCCGGCTGCGTGTTCCACACGCGTTGCCCGGTGGCGATCGATCAGTGCCGCCAGGAGATCCCGGAGTGGCGAGACGTCGGGACCACGGACAACGAGCACTGGGTCGCCTGCATCCGAGTCGGCGAATCGGGCTTCGACTAGCCCCCGGCGACGTCAGGCCTAGGCTCACCTCTCTTGACCCGCGACGGTGTCGTCACGCGCCTGTAACGGCGCGTCGCGATACTCTGTAGCCGTGGACCAATCTCACATACGTAACTTCTGCATCATCGCGCACATCGACCACGGCAAGTCGACGCTCGCCGATCGCTTGCTCGAAGCGACGGGCACGATTTCGGAGCGCGAGATGGCCGAGCAGGTGCTGGACACGATGGACCTGGAACGCGAGCGCGGCATCACGATCAAGGCGGCTGCGGTGCGCATGAGCTACACCGCCGGTGGTCGCGGCGTCCACGAGCTGAACCTGATCGACACGCCCGGCCACGTCGACTTCACGTACGAAGTCTCGCGCGCGCTCGCGGCCTGTGAGGGCGCGCTGCTCGTCGTCGACGCCTCCCAGGGGATCGAGGCGCAGACGCTGGCCAACGTCTACATGGCGCTCGACCTCGACCTCCAGATCATCCCCGTCGTCAACAAGATCGACCTGGCGTCCTCCGAGCCCGAGCGCGTGGCGCACGAGATCTGCGAGGTGATCGGCTTCGAGATGGAGGAGGTGCTGTTCGTCTCGGCGAAGGAGGGTACGGGCATCGACGCGCTGCTGGAGGCGATCGTCGAGCGCGTGCCGCCGCCGTCCGGCGACCCGGAAGCGCCGCTGCGGGCTCTGATCTTCGACTCGAAGTACGACTCCTACAAGGGCGTGATTGCCTACGTCCGCCTGTTCGACGGGCGCATCAGCGGTAAGGAGCGTCTGCGCCTGATCGCCACAAAGCGCACGATCGAGCCGCTGGAGACGGGCGCTTTCCGGCCTTCGTTCAGCCCGACCGACGGACTGGAGACGGGCGAAGTCGGCTACATCGCGACCGGTCTGAAGACGGTGCGCGACAGCCGGGTGGGCGACACCGTCACCGATGAAGCCTCGCCGACGTCCGCGCCGCTCCCGGGCTATCAGCCGGCCAAGCCGATGGTCTTCGCCGGCCTCTACCCCACGAACGCAGAGGACTACGAAGAGCTGCGGGACGCCCTGGAGAAGCTGCAGCTGAACGACGCGGCGCTCCACTACGAGCCGGAGAACTCGGTCGCGCTCGGGCCGGGGTACCGCGCCGGGTTCCTGGGCCTCCTGCACATGGACATCGTGCAGGAGCGGCTGGAACGCGAATACGACCTCGATATCCTGGCGACGGCGCCGTCGGTCGAGTATCAGGTGCAGCTGACGGACGGGACGCTTCTCGAAGTGGACTCGCCGGCGGAGATGCCTGACCCGAGCAAGATCGACGAGGTGCGCGAGCCGTGGATGAAGCTCTCGATCGTGGCGCCGGACCGCTACATCGGGGCGATGATGGACCTTGTGACGGGACGCCGCGGTTCGTTCGTGAAGATGGATTACCTGGAGCACGACCCGCACCTGAAGGCAGGCGAGCGGCGCGTACTGCTGGAGTACGAGATCCCGCTGTCCGAGATGCTGGTCGACTTCTACGATCAGCTCAAGTCGAGGACGCAGGGATACGCCAGCCTGGATTACGCGTTCGCGGACTATCGGCCGGATAAGCTCGTGAAGGTCGACATCCTCATCAACACGGTTCCCGTCGACGCACTGAGCGTCCTCATCCACTCGGAGCGGGCGCAGAAGGCCGGCCGGTCGCTCGTCCAGCGGCTGCGATCGCTGATCCCGCGCCAGATGTTCGAGGTGCCGATCCAGGCTGCGATCGGTGGCAACGTAATAGCCCGTGAGAGCGTGAAGGCGCTACGGAAGAACGTGCTGGCGAAGTGCTACGGCGGCGATGTGACTCGCAAGCGCAAACTTCTCGAAAAGCAGAAGAAGGGCAAGAAGCGCATGAAGCGCGTGGGCAACGTCGAGATCCCGCAGGAGGCGTTCATGTCGCTTCTGCGCATCGACGAATAGCCGAAATCGCCGCCGCGGGCGAAACATCTGGCGCTCCCGGTTTGTTTACGTAACGTGGGGGCGTAGAATACGCTCGAACGCTACCGGGGGGGGGAGCTTGGACGACGACAGGATTCAGAAAATAGACGCGCAGGTGCTGCGCCGTGTGGCGGCCTCATCGCGGGCTACTCAGCGCTGGCTCAAGACCGCGCTGCAGACGATCCGCACGATGCCGCCCGCGCGCGAGGGCGCCCTCAGGGCTCGTCCGGAGCCCCCACGGCTGCAGGCGGACCCGGACCCGGCGCCCGAGCCACAAGGCGCGCCCGACCTCGATGACCTACTGACCGGCCGCCGGTCGCTGGAGGAACAGCTGGAGGCGCGGCCGGAGCTGGCAGAGGAGCTGGAGGGGCTGGCGGACGTCATCGAGATGCTGCGCGGCCTGGGGCGGGAGCGCCGCCGGAAGGGCGAAGACGTCCTCCGGGACGACTTCCTCGGCCAGGCGGACGACGAAGAAGAACCCGACGCGGACGTTTAGCCGGCGTCTTCGGGCGAGGGAATGGCGGCGATCTGCGAGCCCAGGACGTACGTGCCGCTGTCGACGAAGATCGTGTTGCCTGTGACCATTCGCGACATGTCGCTGGCGAGGAAGACGGCCGTGTTGCCGACGTCCTCCAGCGTGACGTTTTCGCGCAGAGGCGAAGCGGCTTCTGTCCAGCGCCGCAGCATCGTGATCCCCTTGACGGCGCTTGCCGACAGCGTCCGCAGCGGCCCGGCGGAGATCGCGTTGACGCGGATCTTGCGCGGACCCAGCTCGGCAGCGAGGTAGCGCACGCCGGCTTCCAGCGCGGCCTTGGCCGGTGCCATCGCGCCGTAGCCGGGGATGGCCTTCTCGGAGGCGTTGTAGGTGAGCGTCATGATGCTGCCGCCGCCGGCCTCTTCCATCAGCGGCGCGGCGACGCGCGCGACGGCGTTGAGTGAGTGAGCGCTGATCTCCATCGCCATCTTGTAGCCCTCGCGGGAGATCTCCGAGAAGGGGCGGTTCAGGTCTTCGCGGTCCGCGTAGGCGATTGCGTGTACCAGCGTGTCCAACCCGCCGAGCGCCGCCGCCGAAGTCCGGATAGCGCCCTCGATGTCGCTGTCGCTCGTGACGTCGCAGGCTGTGAGAGGGAAGTCCTCCGGATTGCCGAGCTCGGCAAGGAGCTTGCGGACGTTGCGCTCGATGCGGCCCTTCGGCTCGTGCTGGAAGGTGAAGGCGAGGCCGGCGCCCGCGCGGTGCATCTGCAGGGCGATCCCCCAGGCGATGCTGTGCTTGTCGGCGACGCCCATGATCAGCGCGCGCTTGCCTTTGAGAAGCCCGTTCACGATGCCTCCTTGCAAATCAACTCCGTCGGCCGTTCGGCTGCGCTCGCGTCCCAGGCGTCGAGGCACTCCGCGACGGCTTCCGCTACTTGCATGCGGATCGCCTCCGGCTTCTCCAGGGCCGGCAAGAAGACCAGGTGTCCGCCCGCGAACGGCAGGTCGAAGCCGACGGCGGAACCGCCGGCGCTGCGAGCGAACACGCGGCCGCGCCGGCTAAACGCCGGAGCGCCCTCGTCGGCGTACGCGCGGTAGGCGATGTGCTTCTGAAGCGCTTCTATGAACGACGCGAACGGGTGGTCCTCCACCGTGAGGTCGGCGCCCGTCGTACCGAAGCCGGCGAGCAAGTGCTGCGCCGGTACGAAGCTCTCATCTTCGGGCAGCCAGGAGTAGCGGCTCCAGGCAACGTCGGGATGCGCGGCATCGGGGTAGCCGAGACAGACGATCAGACCGCCGCTCTTCAGCAGCCGCGCCGTCTCGCGGCGGCGCATCTGTAGCACCTCAGCGAGCCCGAACGCGAACGAGCTGCCTTCGCCGTTGACGATCGCCTGGCCGCCGTAAGTCTGGTGCGCCGCCGTGCCCTGAGCGACTTCATCGACCACGCGGGACGCGGCCTCCGGGTCGATGAAGAGGCGCGCGTAGTCGCTGAAGGAAGCCGCCGAAAGGAACGTAGCGTTGTCGAACGCGCGGTTGGGGAGCGGGATGCCGGTGACGAGCGTGCGGACAGTCATGCCGGTACGTTCAGGGCGCGCAGGTACTCTGCCAGCTCCGGCGCGATGTCAGGGCGGCGCAGCGCGGTGTAGATCGAGGCCTTGAGGAGACCGATCGGGCGGCCGGTGTCGAAGCGCTCGCCTTCGTACTCGTGTGCGAAGACCTCGCCGCCCTGCTCTATGAGCATCGTGATCGTGTCCGTGAAGAACATCTCGCCGCCGATGCTGGGAGGAGTCTTCTCCAGCAGCGGCCAGACGTCCGCCGAGAGGACGAAGCGGCCGACGCTGCCGAGGTTCGAGGGCGCATCATCGGCCGGCGGCTTCTCGACGATGCGGCGCACGCGCCAGACGCCGTCCTCCAGCGGTTCGCCGTCGATCGCGCCGTAGTGGACGATCTCCTTCTGCGGCACGCGCTGGACGGCGACGACGCTGCCGCCGTGGCGCTCCTGCACATCGAGCAGCTGGCCGATCGCGGGCTTCTCGGAGAAGATCACGTCGTCGGGATAGAAGAGCGCGAAAGGCTCATCGCCCATGAAGCGGCGGGTGGCGAGGATCGCGTGCGACTGGCCCTTCATCTCCTTCTGGCGCACAAAGGCGACGTCGAGGCCGCTGATACGCCGCACTTCTTCCAGGACCTCGGGCTTCTTCCCGAGTGCCGTTTCGAGGTCAGGGTGGCGGTCGAAGTGGTCTTCGATCGCACGCTTGGTCATGGCGGTGACGATGATGATCTGGTCGAGGCCGGCCGCCAGCGCCTCTTCGACGATGTACTGGATTACCGGCCGGTCCACGATGGGGAGCATCTCCTTGGGGACGGCCTTGGTGGCGGGGAGGAAGCGGGTGCCATAGCCGGCGGCGAGCATGACGGCCTTGCGGATGCGCACGCCGGGCTCCTTTCCACTGAAGAGGCTAAGCGCAGTCTATAGCAGCCGGAATAAGAGCATCAAGGCGGCACGCTGAAGTGGCGCAACCGTTTGACACTCTCTCCCGGCGCCCATAGGATTGTGACTTGGTCGTGCTAGACGGGGAGCTAGCGGTGCCCTGAACCCGCAATCCGCTACAGCGGGGTCGAATTCCCGCTCGAGGTCAAGGTTCCGCAGGGACTACCCGTAACAAGCAGCATTGATGGTCTGGCCCTGCGCGGCAGGTCGTCACCAACCCCGCCAGATCCGGAAGGAAGCAACGGTACGTGGTTAGGTCTGGGTGCCGCAGGTACACCGGGCCGGAGTTGGCTGTTACGGGCCAGCCTGTGGTCTGAGATCGACAGCGGGTGCACGACCGTACTGCGCCGGGAGGCGCCGCCACATCGGTCAGACAGTCGAGGAAGCGTATCATCGCGGTGTGACACCGGCACGAAGCGTGAGCCGCAAGAAGTCCCTCGGCCAGCACTGGCTCGCCGACCCGCGCGTCCTTGAGCGCATCGCCGCGGCCGCCGTAATCGAGCCCGGCGACACGGTAGTCGAGGTCGGGCCCGGCACCGGCGGCCTGACTCGCCTCCTCGCCGAGCGCGCCGAGCGCCTGATCGCCGTCGAGAAGGATGACGCGCTGGCGGTCGACCTTGCGCGCGCCTACGGCGGGTCGGACTCCGTGATCATCGTCCACGCTGACGTGCTGGAGACGCCGGCGGCTGAGATTCTTCGGCGCGGCGGTGGGGCAACACCCTACGTCGTAGTCGGCAACCTGCCGTACAACGTCGGCACGGCGATCCTGCGCGCGTTCCTGCGTGCGCCGCTGCCGCCGCGGGCGATCGTCGCCACCCTGCAGGCCGAAGTCGCGGAGCGCATCGCTGCCCGGCCCGGGCGTCTGACGTACCTGGCTGTCGAGACGCGGGTTTACGCCGAGCCCGAGGTGTTGTTCAAGGTGCCGCCGCGCGCCTTCCGTCCGCCGCCGAAGGTGCACTCTGCTGTGATCCGTCTCGTGGTCCGCCCGTCACCGGCAGTGGCGGCCGGGGAGGTGGACGCTTTCCTCGAGCTTTTGCACGCGGGGTTCGCGGCACCGCGCAAGCGCCTGCGCAACTCACTGGCAATCGGGCTCAGAGTGAAGGCGCCGGCGGTGGACGCGCTGCTGGCTGAGTGCCGGATCGATGGAGAACAGCGGCCCGCGATGATCGATCTCAACGCCTGGCGCGCCCTCTTTGCCGCGTACCAGCCGCCGTCATGATCAGCACTGTCGCACCGGCGAAGATCAACTGGACTCTCGAGGTGCTCGGTCGCCGGGCCGACGGTTACCACGACGTGAGAACGGTGATGCAGGCAGTCGACCTCTGCGACGAGCTGTCTGTAGACGTGGCGAAGAGCCTAACGGTAGCGCGCAATCAGAGCTATGCTTCTGATGACGACGACCTCGTGCTCCGCGCGGCGCGGGCGCTGGCCGCGGCGACCGGTCGCGAGGCGCAGGCGGCGGTTAGCGTCACGAAGCGCGTTCCCGCCGCGGCCGGGCTGGGCGGCGGCAGCTCCGACGCGGCGGCGACGCTGCGCGCTCTCGATCGCCTGTGGCAGGCCGGCACCGGTGAAGAGCGCCTCCTTGAGGTCGCGGCAGGGCTCGGTTCGGACGTGCCGTTCTTCCTCCGCGGCGGCACGGCGCTGGGCGAGGGGCGCGGCGAGCGCGTCACCGGGCTCGCGGACGTTGAGGCGACCTGGCTGGTGATTCTCGTACCGCCGTTGGCGATGGCTGAGAAGACGAAGCGTATGTACGGGGCGTTGACGCCGGGCGATTTCACGGACGGCTCGCATACGGACGCCTTCCTGGCTCAGCGGGCGTCCGGCCGGTCAGTCGCTGAGGCGCCGCTCTTCAACGCCTTCGAGCGCGCGGCCTACGAAGCGTTCGACGGTCTCGCGCCGTTTCGTGACTCGCTGACGCAGGCGGGCGCGACTTCAGTCCACGTCTGCGGAGCCGGGCCGGCGCTTTTCTGCGTGGCGACTGGCGAGTCCGAAGCGCGGGCGATCCGCTCTCGGGTGTCCCGCGTGCGGCGCGGCGAGAAGGTGCACGTTGCCCGCACGCTGACGGCGGCGGAGTCGACGGCGGTATGGTCTGACGGCGAGGCCTCCGGATAACATGAGCGCATGACCGGCACGATCGTCGATATGCACGTGCACACGGTGCGCGGCGCGGCTGATTCCTCGCTCCAGCCCGAGCAGTTGATCGAGGTTGCGAGGGAGATCGGCCTCACCGGCGTCAACATCACGGAGCACGACCGCATGTGGGAGCCCCAGGTCCTCAAGGAGTTCCGCGAGCAGAGCGGCCTCTTCGTGAACCGCGGGATGGAAGTATCGACGGACATGGGCCACATGGTCGCTGTGGGCCTCGCGGCTTACGTTCCGGGCATCCGCAAGGCGAAGGAGCTGCGGGCCGTGCTGGACGACCTCGGCGGGTTCATGATCGTTGCTCACCCCTTCCGCCACTTCTTCGACCCGATCCACTTTCGGCGCGAGGGCCGTCCGCCGTTCGAAATGACGCCGGCCGAGGCGGCCGAACGGATGCCGGTCTTCGGCCTCGTCGACGACATCGAGGTGGCGAACGGCGGCACGCAACTCAAAGAGAACCAGTTCGCGCTGAAGGTCGCGCGCGTGCTTGGCAAGCGGGGCGTCGGCGCCAGCGATTGCCACTCGACGCAGGGCATCGGCTACTACGTAACGGTGTTCGAAGAAGGGCTGCGCGACGTGGCGCACATGCTGGAGCTGTTGCACGCGGGTCGCTACTACGCCGCTCAGGGGCTGCCGGAAGGCAAGCTCACCGACTACGAGCTCGAAGAAGAAGTTTCCAGTAGGCAGTAGGCGGGAGTCGGCATCCGACTCAGTTGGCATTCAACCCAACAGCCTTGCTGCCGAGCTTTTCTTTGTGAAGCTACTCCCACTTTAGGACTTCGCTGTGAACTGTCGTTGGTGGGAGAATCTGCAGAATCGAGTAGGAGAAGGCCGCTGGGTAGGCTGGATTATTGTTTTGCAGCTCCTTGAGCAGCTTGTTCCCGCCGTGTCCGTTCTGTGCATAGGATGCCCACCGGCCCCAGAACCCCTCCATGCCAGCGGCCGATCCCACGTACTGGGCGCCCGTGCTCGTCGCAAGGATGAGATAGACTCCTGCAACCGCGCTCAAGCGGGCGCGCCATTCCTTATTCGCTTCGGGTTGAGAAAACAGGTACTCGAGCTCGCCGTGTGTCAGCGTGAAGTCCATGTAGTCGTCGAACCCCTTCAGTAGTTGCCCCTTCGGAAGTAGTTCGATCACTTCCTTGTTCCTTGGCCGCTGAACCCAGCTTCTAGTGCCTTTTCCCCACTCGATGACGGCTCTGTTCTCAAGTTCCTCGAACCCAGGGAGCCGAGGCATCTCGTAGAAACGGTCGAGCTGGAGCCATTCTGTATGCGTGCACCCCTTTGGCAAGCGCCCCGCCTGTCCGTGCGTGTGGCCCCGTATCTGATAGACGCCGACGAGGCGCGCGTGCGTTCGCCTTGCTCCGATGAAAGAGACGATGAAGTCAACATCATCGAAGATGGGCCGACTCTGAAAGGCTTGGTGTGCGTCGAACCACCCGCGGCGGAGGTAATCTTGGAGGTCGAGTTCGTTGGTCTGGTGGCGAACCAGTTTGAACTTCTGGCCGAGGTCAAAACCCTGTAACTGAAGAAGGTCAAGAATGCCGATTGGCTGGCTCTGCTTCATGTGTGACGAAGTCTAGTCGATTCGCGTGAACGTATCCACAACGGGCTGACGCCTTCCCCCCGACTTCGGGCGGTCCCGGTGCTATGATTGCGTCACCGTGGCGCTGGAATACGTAGCCTTCGACCTCGAGACGACCGGACTCGACGTAAAACAGGACACGATCATCGAGATCGGCGCGGTGCGCTTCACCCGCGAGGAGGTGCTGGGCACGTTCGGGACGCTCGTCCGGCCACAGCGCGAAGTGCCGGAGGTCGTCCAGCAGCTGACGGGCATCCGCGAGGAGGAGCTGCGCTCGGCGCCGCCCCTGGAAGCCGTCGCGGGCGACTTCGAGCGATTCATCGAGGGGAGCGTCCTCGTCGGCCAGAACATCGTCCGCTTCGACGTCCCGATCCTCGACCGCGACGATATCCGCCGCCCGCAGCGCCTCTACGACACCGCCGATCTCTCGTACATCCTGATGCCCTCGCTCGGCGCCTGGAGCCTGGCGAAGCTGGCGGAGCGGTTCGGCGTCGAGTTCGACACCCAGCACCGGGCGCTCGCCGACGCGGACGCCGCGCGTGGCGTCTTCCTCAGCCTGCTCGAACGGGCGATCGAGCTCCCGAACGAAGTGCTGGGGCAGGTCGCGCAATGGCTGGCGCCGACCGAGTTCCCCTGGAGCGGCTTCTTTCGCGATGCTTTCGACATGGCGTCGTCGCGCCCGCCCGTACGGCGCCCCGTTCTAAGGCCGCCGGCGGACGTCGACCTGCGGCCGCTGAAGCCGAGCGCGGATCCAGCGCCGGTCGATCCCCAGACGGCGCTGGCGGTGCTGGCGTCGGCGGCGCGGCGCGATGACCTCTTCCCTCAGTACGAGCGGCGGCCGCAACAGGAAGCGATGGCTGAGGCTGTGGCCGCGGCGTTCAACGACGGCGCGCAGCTGATGGTGGAGGCGGGCACGGGCGTTGGCAAGAGCCTGGCGTACCTGATTCCGGCGGCCTGCCACGCGCTGGCAAACCAGGGGCGCGTAGTCGTCTCGACTTCGACGATCAACCTCCAGGAGCAGCTCACGAAGAAAGACCTGCCGGCGGTGCAGGCGCTCTCGCCGGACTCCGGCCTGCGGGCCTGCCAGCTCAAGGGCCGCCGCAACTACCTCTGCCTCAAGCGCTTCAACGCATTGCGCACGGCGGCATCTCTCTCCGACGACGAAGCCTACCTCGCGTCGAAGATCCTCGTCTGGCTCGGAGACACTGAGACCGGAGACCGCGGCGAGATCCGGCTATCGCCGCAGGAGGATGCGATCTGGGCGCGGCTGAGCGCCGACGGCGCGTCCTGCACGTCCGACAACAGCCCCTTCGTCGTCGACGGCACGTGCTTCATGCTGCGGGCGCGCAAAGAGGCGGAGGCGTCGCATATCGTCGTCGTCAACCACGCGCTGCTGCTCGCCGACATCGGCACGGGCGGTCGCGTGGTGCCGCCGTACGAGCACGTGGTGATCGACGAAGCCCACAACCTCGAGGCGGAGGCGACGCGTCAGTTCGGATTCTCAGGCCGCGAGCGGGAGCTGCACCAGCTGCTGGACGCCAGCGAGGGGATCGGTCCGGTGCTCGGCAACGCCCTGCGCACGTCGCCGGTGCTGCTCGAGGCACGCCAGCAGATGGAGGAGCAGGCGACTGAGCTTCGCGACGTGGCGCAGGGGGCGCGCCCGCGAGTGCAGCACCTCGCCGACACTCTGAAGGCGTTCCTGGCTCAGCAGGCCGCGCCGAACGCTGAGCGTGACTCCAAGCTTCACGTGACCCGGGCGACCCGCGTTCAGCCGGACTGGTCGGACGTCGAGATCGCCTGGGAGAACTGCCGTCTCGCCCTCAGCAACGTCGCGGGGCACCTCGGTCGGCTGCACGAGGCGCTGATCAGCGCCGAAGAGCTGGGGATGCTCAACCAGGAGATCATCGTCGCGACGGTGGGACAATCGCTCGATGCCGCCAACGGTCTCGTGAGCGGCCTGACGGCGGCGCTGGAGGAGGACGATCCGGGCCGCGTCGTCTGGCTCGAGATCGACCGCGGCGACGGCGGGATCATCGTTTCGTGGGTGCCGCTGGAGGTCGATGGTCTCCTGCGGAGCGGCCTCTACGAAGACCGCCGCACGGTCGTGCTGACGGGAGCGACGCTGCGCACGCAAGGCAGCTTCGAATACCTGCAGCGTCGCGTCGGCCTGCCGGGCTGCGAGACGCTGGCGCTGGGTTCGCCGTTCGACTTCGAGAAGGCGGCGCTCGTCATGATCCCGCGCGATATGCCGGATCCCGGCTCGCCCGGATACCTCGACGCGCTCTCGCGCGCCGTCGTCGAGTTGGCGCGCGCCTCGCAGGGCCGTGCGCTCGTGCTCTTCACGTCGCACTCGACCCTCCGCGCGTCGCACTGGCTCGTCGCTGACGCTCTCAAGCGCGACGGGATCGAAGCGCTAGGGCAGGGCATCGACGGCTCGCCGCGCCAGCTCGTTCGCGCTCTGCGGGGCAAGACGAAGATCGTGGTGCTGGGGACGTCGAGCTTCTGGGAGGGCGTCGACATACCGGGCGACGCGCTCTCGCTTCTCGTGATGGCGCGCCTTCCGTTCGCAGTGCCGACGGACCCGGTGTTCGCGGCGCGCTCGGAGCTATACGAAGACCCGTTTAGCGAGTACGCGCTGCCGCAGGCGGTTATCCGCTTCAAGCAGGGCTTTGGCCGCCTGATCCGCACGAAGACCGACCGCGGCGTGCTCGTCGTGCTGGACCAGCGCATCGTCACCAAGCAGTACGGCTCCGCGTTTCTGCAGTCGTTGCCGGGCTGTACGGTGCGGCAGGCGGCGATGAGCGAGATGCCCGGTCACGTTGGCCAGTGGCTCGCCGCGCGCACGCCGGCGTCGTGAGCCCTCACTCCCGGCCCGTCTCTCCCGCGCGGAGAGCGGCGAGAGAGGACGCGCGCATCACCTTGCGTCCATCAGCGCCCGATGACCTGCGGGCGATCGCGGAGTGGTGGCCCGCAGCCGCGGCGACCGTGCGCGGAGTCCGCGAGCCAGTCGCCGTCGTAGAGCTGCAGCGACTCATCGGCGAGGCGGGCGCTGAGACGCTTGTCATCGCGCGTGTGGACGCCCCGGCGCCGATCGGCCTTCTCGTCTTCCAGCAGCGAGACGGTGGCTGGCTGGAGTTTCGTTTCCTCGCGCTGGCGGACGGACATCGCGGCTGGGGCTTTGGTTCGCAGGCGGTGCGGCTGATCGAGGAGTCGGGCCGGGCAGTGCGGTTCGCGGCAGAAGTGTTCAGCGGAAACGGGCTCGGGCTCTACTTCTGGCTGAGGATGGGTTATCGTCCGGGGAAGTTGCCGTGGAGGAAGCGCGAAGCCGCAGACCGGCTCGCAATGATCTGCGAGCGGAAGGAGTGAGCGAGTGGACGACGTTCTGAAGTACTGCGACGAGCACCACGACGAAGCGGTTGCGAAGCTCGTCGAGCTGTGCCGCTTCGAGACGGTGAGCGCGCAGGGCCGGGCGATCAAGGAGACGGCGGACTGGGTGGCGGGCGAGCTGCGCGGACTCGGCTTCGACGTGCAGATCCTGCCCAAGCCGGAAGGCCCACCGGCGCAGCCGGTCGTCTACGCCGCAGCGAAGGGCGCATCCCCGAAGACGGTGCTCTTCTACGACCACTACGACGTCCAGCCGGAGGAGCCGCTGGATCTCTGGCAGACGCCGCCGTTCGAGCCGGTGCAGAAGGACGGCAAGCTGTACGGTCGTGGCTCTTTCGACAACAAGGGCAACATCGCCGCGCGCTTCGCCGCGATCCGCGCCTGGCGAGAGACCCGCAGTGAGCTGCCGTGCGGGATCAAGTTTTGCATCGAGGGCGACGAGGAGATCGGCTCGCCGTTCATGGAGGAGTTCGTCGAGCGGCACAAGGAGCTGCTGGCCGCCGACGCCTGCATCTGGGAGGGTGGAGGCGTCACCCGGGAGGGGCTGGCGATGGTCACGCTGGGTGTGAAGGGCCTCCTCTACGTGCAACTGGAGTGCGAGCCGATCAGCCATGACGCGCATTCCTCGTACGGCACAGTCCTGCCCAACGCCGCCTGGCGCCTCGTCTGGGCGCTCTCCACCATAAAGGGGCCAGATGAGCGCATCATGATCGACGGCTTCTATGATGACGTGCGCCCGCCGACCCCGGACGAGCTAGCGGCGGTCGAGAAGCTGCCCGATGATGCCGCCGCGACGCTCAAGGCATACGGCATCGAGCGCTCGACCACCGGCGTTAGCGGGCTCGATTTCAACATCCGGCACCTGTTCGAGCCGACGGCGACGATCGACGGGCTGTCCTCAGGGTACGAGGGCGAGGGACCGAAGACGGTATTGCCGGCGAAGGCGATGGCGAAGGTGGACCTCCGCCTCGTCAACGACCAGGACCCGCACGACATCGAGCGCAAGCTGCGCGCGCACCTCGACAAGCACGGCTTTGAGGACATCACGATCACGACGCACGGCGGCGAGCACCCAGCGCGCACGCCCGTGACCGACCCGCTCGTGGCGACGATGGTGGAGGCCTGCCGCGGCGTCTACGGCAAGGAGCCGGTGATCATGCCGACGATGGCCGGCACGGGGCCTCTGTACCCGTTCGTGACGACGCTCGGCCTGCCGACGACCGACATCGGCATCGGCTACCCGGACGCGGCGATCCACGCCCCGAACGAGAACATCCGCCTGGAGGACTTCCGCGCCGGCACGAAGGCGATCGCGGCCTTCCTGGGCAAGTTCGGGAGCTAGTGGCCCTCGCCGACGGCGGGCTCTTTGCTCGACCTGCCCAGGCAATCGAAGCAGGCGAACTCAAGCGATAAGTACTGCTCGTTGATCCAGACGTCGCCGCAGTCGGTGCCGTCCTGGTCCTGGCGCGTGCGCAGGTGGAACGGCTCGTGGCAGTTGTTGCAGGTCGCGGCGCGGTCCGGCGCGATCGCTTCGCCGCAGACGTGGCACTGAGTGGTCTCGGTCATTCGTCGTTCCGGGTTAGGCTGCCTTGGACGAAGCGCTCCTCGTCCGCGCGCGTCGTCACCTCTCCGTCCACCTTAGCAGCGCGCAGCCGGGCCAGCATTTCTCCGACAGGCTTTCCCGGCCTGACGCCGAGCGCCGGCAGGTCGTCGCCGCGAAGGAGCGGTCGGACGCTGCGGTATCGCGTCATGTAGGCGTACGCCAGGTCTCGCACCGCGCCCACTCCGGCGGCGGCCAACGCCCAGACCGCCGCCGCCGGCTGAGCCGAGAAGAGCGATGCCGCCTCGCTCACCGGTGCGCCCGGCCGCGGCGGACGCTCCCGTAGCGCCATGAGAGCGAGCGCCGCGCCGGCCTGGTGCCGGGTGAGCGCCAGGCGCACGATCACGGGCGCGCTTGCGGGTGGCGTGACGTGCCAGGTCAGGAGCGGCCAGTACGCTACGGGGATGGCGCGCGGTACGATCTCGCGCAGGCGTTCGAAGGCTGCTGCCAGTTCGTCGTCGAAGTGAAGCGATGGGTGCAGCGTTCGCAGTGCGCCCAGGGCCGCCAGCCGTAGCAAGGCGCGTTCCGGCTGGGCTTCGCGGAGCGTACGGGCTAGCTCGCGGTGGACGCGCGCGGGGCTGATCGTCTCGAGGTAGGGGAGATCGCGTACGATCAGGCCGTGGGTTGCCGCCTCCATGCGAAAGCTGAAGCGGGCCTCGTAGCGGGCGGCGCGCAGGATGCGCGTGGCGTCATCCTGGAAGCTCGCTTCGTGCAGCACGCGGATGATGCCGGCCTCGAGATCGGCGCGGCCGTTGGCCGGGTCGAGGAGCCGCCCCGCGGCCGTCCCGTTGAGAGCCAGCGCCATCGCGTTGATCGTGAAGTCGCGGCGGTGGAGGTCGGCGTCGATCGTCGACGGGTGGACGGTGGGCAATGCGCCGGCGGCCTCGTACGTCTCGCTGCGTGCGGTGGCGAAGTCGACGTGGCAGCCGCCGCTGGAGACGGTGGCCGTGCCGAAGCGGGTGTGCCGGACGAGCCATCCGCCGGTCGCTTCCGCCAGATGCGCGGCCAGATCGATGGCGTCTCCCACGACCGCAATGTCGAGGTCGGTGGGCGGAAGATCGAGCATGAGGTCGCGAACGGGCCCGCCGACGAGGTAGATGGCGTTGCCGCGCTGATCGGCCTGATGGACGAGGCAGGTGAGAGCGCGGCCTTGCTCCTTCGGCAGTGAAGTGCCCAGTTTATCGATGAGTTTTGGTGTTTCTTGCATGTTGTGAGCTTATTGTAGAGTCGTCTGTTGACACGTGGTTTGAGGCCGTCCTATGATTTGTCTGTATTCCCGTGCAAACGTATGAAAACGAGCCGCTTAGCCGCGGCTCTCTTTATCGAGGGGCCCCGTTCTAGCGCTATGGTTAGACCTCAACAGACCTCCACCACCCGCTCCGCGGAGCAGCTCCAGGCGCAGCTGGGCGTCTCCTTCAACGACATCGCGAACCTACAACAGGCCCTCTATCATCGTTCGTTTCTGAACGAGGCCGCCGAAGAGGTTGACTCGAACGAGCGCCTGGAGTTCCTGGGCGACGCGGTGCTCGGCCTGATCATCTCGGACAAGCTCTACAAGGAGTACCCGGCGATGACCGAGGGCCAGCTGAGCCAGGTGAGGGCGATTCTCGTTCGCTGGGACGCGCTCGCCGGCGCCGCCGAGCGCCTCGGCCTGGGGCAATACCTGGTGCTGGGACGCGGCGAAGAGATGTCCGGCGGACGGGGGCGGCCTTCGAACCTGGCCGGGGCGCTGGAGGCGGTGATCGGCGCCGCCTTCATCGACAGCGGGATGGAGCTCGCCGGCGAGATCGTGCTGGAGCTACTGAAGCCGGAGCTGGAAGAGATCCGGGCCAGCGGCTTCACCGTCGATAGCAAGTCGGAGCTGCAGCACCTGGCGCAGACGCAGTACCACGAGATCCCGCAGTACACGCTCATCTCGAGCGAAGGCCCGGACCACGCTAAGCTGTTCACCGTGGAAGTATCAGTCGGCGATCAAGTGTTGGGCCGCGGCCAGGGCCGGAACAAGAAACAGGCGGAGTTGAACGCCGCGCGGCAGGCCCTGGAGACGCTGGCAGCGACGGGCTCGTAGCGCGCAGTGTATCTGAAGCGTCTCGATCTCTACGGCTTCAAGAGCTTCGCCTCCCGAACGACCTTCGACTTCGGCCTGGGCATCACGGCCATCGTCGGCCCCAACGGTTCCGGTAAGTCCAACATCGCTGACGCCCTGCGCTGGGTGCTGGGCGGGCAGTCGAACAAGCTGATCCGGGCGAAGAAAATGGAAGACGTCATCTACACCGGATCGAGCAAGCGTGCGCGCGCCGACAAGGTCGAAGTGACCCTCACGCTCGACAACTCGGACGGCTGGCTGCCGACCGATGACGAAGAGGTCTCAATCAAGCGCCGCGGCTCGCGTTCCGGCGATAGCGACTACTACTTGAACGGCAAGAAGGCCAAGCTGCGCGACATCCACGTCCTGCTCGCCACGGCCAGCGTGAGCCAGAACTCTTACGCCATCATCGGGCAGGGTCTCGTCGAGAGCGTGCTCAGCCTGCGCCCGGAGGACCGCCGCGAGATGATCGAGGAGGCGGCGGACATCCAGCGCTACAGGCTGAAGATCGATGAAGCCGAAGACCGCCTCAAGTCCACCCACGAGAACGTCCAGCGCGTGAAGCTCCTGATCAAGGAGATCGCGCCGCGCTTGCAGCAGCTCGAACGCCAGGCGACGCGTGCCGGCGAGCACACGCGGCTGTCGCTGCGCCTGCGGCAAAGCCTGCAGGCGCACTACGAGGGACGCTGGAACCACGCCCAGGAGTCGCTGACCGTCTCCCGCGCGGGCCACGACCAGGCGCAGGCCGAGTTCACGCAGTCCCGCGTTCTTCTGGAGACACTGCAGAAGGACCTCGAGGACCTGACGAAGCAGCTCGATGAGAGCCGCAAGGCCGCGTCGGCCGCGATCGAGGACAAGGAGCGGCTGACGGAAGCCGTCCTCGAGATTGAACGCCGCCTGGCTGTCGGAACCGAACGGCGGACGATCCTGCAGACGCGGCAGGAGGAGCTGAGCGAGGAGCTCACGGCGGCCGAGTCAGAGCGAGAGCGGTCAACGAAGGTCGTGACGTCTGAAGACAGCGAACGGGAGCGGCTCGAAGGCGAAGTGGCCGCCGCGCGCAAGGTCGTCGCCGAGCGGCAGGGCGAGCTGACGACGGCCGAACAGGAGCTCCGGGAGTCGTACGTCCAGGCCGCGGATGTCGATGCGAAGGCTCATCGCTTGCAGGCAGCCGCCGCGGAGATGAAGGTACGCATCAAGCGGCTGGCTGAAGCGGCCACCGCGCTTGGCAAAGAGGCGTCCGGTCTCGATACGCGCCGCAAGTCTCTTGTCGCCCAGATGGCCGAACTGGTGCGGGTGCTACGCAGTCTGCGCACGCAGGACGTGCAGTTCCTCGCGGAGAACTCCGAGACGGGCGCCCGCCGCGAAAAGCTGGCGGCAGACGTCCGAGAGCTGCGCGACGAGCTGGCACAAGTGGACGCCGCGCAGCACGGCCGGCGCGGCAAGCTCGAAGGCCTGGAGGCGCGGCTGGAGGTGCTTACCGACGCGCAGAAGCAGGCGAGGTCCCAGCCCGCCGAAGAAGTCGCGATCGAGGGCGCCGTCGGAACGGTCTTCGACGGCCTGCGTGTACCGCGCGGTCTCGAAGACGCGATCGCCGCTGTCCTCCAGGAGCACCTGGAGGCGTTCGTCTTCGAGCGCCTGACCGACGCCATCGCGGCGATCGAGGAGTTAGTGGCGAAGGACGGAGCGCGAGCGCTGGCGATACCGATCGACGCGGTCAAGCAGGTCTATCCGCTGACGCTGCTCAAGGAGAAAGGCATCCTGGGCGTCGCGGCGAACCTGGTCAAGTATCCGCCGCGCTACGAGAAGGTGATGAACACGCTGCTCGGCCGCGTCATAGTCGTCCAGGACATCGCGACGGCCGAGCGTCTGCTAAAGCGCCGGCTTGGCACGATCGTCACAGTGGACGGAGTGGTGTTCGATCAGTCCGGCGTCATCTCCGGCGGACGGTACGTGGAGGCGCGAGGCTTCGTCATCGAATTCGAACGCGACGTCGCCGCGATCCCGAAGGAGATGGAGCGGCTGAACAAGGCGATCGAGACGGCTGAGGCGGAGGCCGAGGTGATCCGCGAGAAGCTGCGGGGCGCCGAGACCGCGCTCTCGGCGCTGGGCGGCGAGGCCGATCAAACGCTGGGCAAGCGGGTCCAGCTGCAGGACTCGGTCGCGGCACGGCAGGAGAAGCTGGCGCAGCTGCGCGGCGAGATGCGCAGCCTGATGGCGACCGTTACCAACGCGCGCACGCAACAGGCTTCGTACCAGGAGCAGGCAGCGACGCTCGAAGACGAGCGGCAAGGCCTGATCGCCGAGGCGACTGAGGCGGCTGCGACAGCGAAGACGCTGGGTCGCGCCGACGCGATGTTTGCCGAGCGCCGGAAGACGCTCACCGGGAGCCTGGAGGAAGCGGCTGACGCTCTCGGGCGCGTCGACGCCGAGCTGCGCTCGCTCAAGGTGCAGAGCGAGAACGCCAAGGCGGCGCTGGCGCGGGTGGAGGCCCAGGCCTCCGCAAAGGGTGTGCAGCTGCGCGGCATCGAAATGGAGCTCTCGACGCTCGACGAGTCGATCGCGCGCGACGAGAAGGACCTCGGCAGTGCGCATGCGGAGCTGGAGAAGGTGCTGGAAGAGATTCCGGGCCAGGAAGGCACGCATCACCTGGAGGCGCGAGAGCGGGACCTGCACGGCCAGGTGCTCAGCGGTCAGTCGCGGCTGTTCGACGCCGAGCGACGGACGCTGGAGACCGAGGCCGAGGTGCGGAAGTGGGAGGCGGAGGCCGATCTGCTACGCGGGCGCATCGCCGAAGACGGTCTCGTCCTCACGAAGGACGGCGGCGTGGAGCTGGACAAGGCGACGGCCGTCGTGGAGCTCCCGGACTGGCTCACGGAGGCGGAAGGCGGCGAAGATGGCGAGACCCACCGGCCGCCGCTGGCCGGTGGTCAGCACGTCGAGCCGGACGCGCTGGCGAAGGAGATCGAAGGTCTGCGCTCGCAGATCCGGGCGCTTGGTCCCGTCAACGTGGAGGCGCTGGGCGACTACGAATCGCTGCGCGAACGGCACGACTTCCTCGCCGGGCAAGTGGAAGACCTGAAGGGCGCCGAGGAGTCACTGAAGCGGGCGATCACGGAGCTAACGGCACTGATGCGCCGCAAGCTGGAGGCGACGTTCGAGGAAGTGGCGAAGGGCTTCGAGTCCAACTTCAAGATGTTCTTCGGCGGCGGCCACGCGCGCCTGCGCCTGTCCGATCCGAAACACCCGATGGACTCCGGCGTCGACATTGAGGCGCGGCCGCCGGGCAAGCGAACGAAGAGCCTGAGCCAGCTCTCCGGCGGCGAGAAGGCGCTGACGTCGGTGTCGCTGCTGTTCGCGCTCTTGCAGGCGAACCCCTCGCCGTTCTGCGTCCTGGACGAAGTGGACGCAATGCTTGACGAGGCCAACGTCGACCGTTTCGCAACGGCGATCCACGATATCGCGCAGCGGACGCAGTTTATCGTGATCACACACAACCGCCGCACGATCGAAGTCTCCGACAGCATCTACGGTATATCGATGGCGCCCGACGCGGCGTCACGCGTGCTCTCGATGAGGCTGGGCGACGTGCCGCTGGACGCTGTCAAGCAGCCCGGTTCACAGAACTAGCGGGCATACGGGCGTAACAGCGCCGGCTCTTAAGCGATACAATATACAGAGGCCTATGTCTGTTTCTCCCGTCGTCGTCGCACTCGTGCCCGAGCTAATCACCGCTGTCCGCGTGGAGAGCGGTGCGCAGCGGCTCGGCGGCCAGCTGCGAGTGGTCGAAACGGAGGATGCCCTCCGGCAGCAGCTGGCGTCGGTGCCGGCGCTGGTGGTGATCGACCTTGGCGAGCAGTGGGTGGACGTCGTGAGCGTCGTCGAGGCCTGCCGCCAGGCCCGTGTGCCGGTGCTGGCTTTCGGCCCGCACGCAGACCTCGGCCGCCAGCGTGACGCCGTGCGAGCCGGCGCGGACGCCGTCTACCCGCGCAGCAAGTTCATGGCCGATCCCGCCGCCTGCATGCGCAGCGCCATCTCCGGCGCCCGCGCCCAGACGACCTGAACCGCAGCGTTCGCCCTCTCCGGCGGCCCGCGCTTGTCCTTCGCGAACGCGCACCTCTATCATCGGTGCGATGGTCAGGTTTTTCCGCCGCAATAAGGACGACGAGGAAGCGACCCCGGAGGACGCGACCGGCGAAGCGGCGTCCGCTCCAGAGGATGGCTCGGCCGGCGATTTAGCGGAGCCGGTAGCGGCGGCCACCGAGCGGGACGACGACGCGGCAGCGCCCGTTGAAGAGGCGATCGAGCGGACGCGTAAGACGTGGTTCGGACGCATCGGTGGCATCTTCAAGCGCGGGCTCGACGAAGCGCTGTGGGATGAGCTGGAGGAGACGCTGATCGCGGCCGACACCGGGGCCCCGACCACGCTCCGCATCATCGAGGACATTCAGGCGCGCGTGAAGGATGAATCGATCACCGATCCTGACGTCGCCCTCGAAGCGCTCAAGGAAGAGCTGATCGAGGTGCTGGACGTGGACACCGGACGGGGCAAGATCTGGAGTCAGAACGGCGCCCTGGACTCCCTCGAGGGGTTGTCTGTGATCCTCGTCGTCGGTGTTAACGGCACCGGCAAGACAACGAGCATCGGCAAGATGGCGCACGCCTACAAGGCACGCGGGAAGAAGGTCGTCCTCGCGGCCGCGGACACGTTCCGCGCCGCCGCCATCGACCAGCTCAAGAAGTGGGCCGAGCACGCCAGCGTCGACATCATCGCTCACCAGCAGGGCGCCGACCCGGGCGCTGTAGTGTTCGACGCGCTGGCCGCCGCTGAGAAGCGTGAGGCTGACGTCCTGTTCATCGATACTGCCGGCCGGCTGCACACGAAGGCGAACCTGATGGAGGAGCTGCGTAAGATCGATCGCGTGATTCAGCGCCAGGTCCCGGAAGCGCCGCACGAGGTGCTCCTGGTGCTGGACGCCACCAGCGGCCAGAACGCGATGCAGCAGGCCAAGTACTTCACGGACGCGGTCGGCGTCTCGGCTGTGCTTCTCGCCAAGCTCGACGGTACTGCCAAGGGCGGCGTCGTGTTCTCCGTCTGCGATCAGTTGGGCGTGCCTGTGCGATTCGTCGGCACCGGCGAACGTCCGCAAGACCTGGCGCGCTTCGAGCCCCGGACGTTCGTAGAAGCGCTCTTCTCCGGCTAGCTGCTCCTCTGTCGCCGCACGCTACGTCAGTCGGGCTCGATTGCCTGCGGTTCGTCCGGTTGAGACAGCGGCGGAGGCTCGTGGTCAGGGGGCGGGGCGGAGGCTTCCAACGGCTCGTCCTCGTAGTCGTCATCGAGCTCGTTGTGCGCTTCCTCGCGGCCGTAGAAGTAGACAGCGCCGGTGGCGATGCCGCCGGTGGCGAGGACGGCGGTGATCGTGAGGCTGATCTGCTGGCCGGTCGCCAGAAAGAAGACGAGCATGGCGACGCTAAGGCCGCCGACGATGGCAAGCGAGGCAGGGTTCACGAGGCCAATTTAACAGGCGCCGTCTCAGGCGACCAGCGCGACCCGGCCTTCGACGGACACGAAGAGGATGGCCGGCGGCTCCTCGCGCCGGAACAGCACCTCGACGCCCGGGTAGAGTTCGACGGTGTCGATCGCCTTTAGCGTCCAGGTCGACTTTCCGAGGCGCACATCGGCGCGGTCCAGCGAGGGCCAGATCAGGATGAGGACCTCGCTCTCGTGCTCTTTGCTGCGCAGGCGCAGCTCGTAGGCGGGCGCGCCGGCGCCTGTGTCGCCGTTGCCTTCGGCGTCTGGCACCCGGAACGGCGCTTCCGTCAGCTCGGCGGCGAGCAAGCGGGCGATTGCGGCCGGCGCTTCAGCGTCCGAAAGCCGCATTACGCGGAGGTCTCAGCGCAGGTCACGCCGTCCGTGCCGACGACTGCGGCGTGGGTCGTCCCGGGAGGGATGTCGAGCCGGTCGCCGGGGCCGAGCCGAAAGTCTCCGGCGTCGGGAACGATGAACGTGATGCTGCCGCCGGCGCAGTAGAGAACCTTGTGATACGTGTGAGAGTGAGGCGCGTAGCGGTCGTGCGGTGCGTTCGACCACCAGCCGGGGGAGAGGCCGGCTTCCGAATAGAGCCGCTCCAGGGACTCACGGGTCGGTGCGTCGCCGTTCGGCCACGCGGTGAGGGTGGGTTTTGGCATCTGTGGGCAGTCTAGCAGGCCGTCGTCTACAGCGGCGTTCCGATGTCACGTAAGATAAAGACGATGAGTGCCACAGATGCGCGCTCCCAGCGACAAGATACAGATCCGAGGAGCACCATGGCCAAAGACTCTCTCACCGTCACCGATAACCGCACTGGCCGCTCGTACGACGTTCCGATCACCGAGGGCGCCGTCCGAGCGATGGATTTCCGCGATGTCAAGGTCGATGAGGAAGACTTCGGGCTGCTCGTTTACGACCCCGGCTTCACGAACACAGCTTCCTGTCGTAGCGCCATCACGCGCATCGACGGCGAGGCCGGCGTTCTGGAGTACCGCGGCTATCCCATCGAACAGCTTGCGGAGAAGAGCACGTACCTGGAGACCGCCTATCTTCTGGTCCACGGCGAGCTGCCGACGCAGCAGCAGCTGGACGACTGGCGGGCGGAGATCAAGTTCCACACGTACCTCCACGAGAACGCTAAGAAGTTCATGGAGGGCTTTCAGTACGACGCCCACCCGATGGGGATGCTCGTCGGCACGGTCGCCGCGATGTCGACATTCTATCGAGACTCCAAGGCGATCATGGACCCGGAATCGCGGCGCGACCAGATCATCCGCCTGATCGCCAAGGTGCCGACGATCGCGGCGTTCGCCTACCGGCACAACCTCGGCAAGCCCTACGTCTATCCGGACAACGATCTCTCCTATCCCGGCAACTTCCTCTCGATGCTCTGGAAGATGTCCGAGCCGAAGTACGAACCCGACCCGGTGCTGGAGCGGGCGATGGACGTGCTCTGGATCCTGCACGCGGACCACGAGCAGAACTGCAGCACGAATGCCATGCGTTCCGTTGGCAGCTCTCACGTCGACCCTTACTCGGCGACGGCGGCAGCGGCGGCCGGGCTTTACGGCCCCCGGCACGGCGGCGCAAACGAAGAAGTCATTAACATGCTCCTGCGCATCGGCAACAAGAGCGCCATTCCGGAGTTCGTGAAGGGGGTGCGCGCCGGCGACGAGCGCTTGATCGGCTTCGGCCACCGTGTTTACAAGAGCTACGACCCTCGCGCCCGGATCATCAAGCAGACGGCCGACGAGGTGTTCGACCTGGTCGGCCACAACCAGCTCCTGGACATCGCTCTTGAGCTCGAGCGCATCGCCCTCGAGGACGAGTACTTCGTCGAGCGCAAGCTCTACCCGAACGTTGACTTCTATTCCGGGATCATCTACCAGGCGCTCGGCTTCCCCGTCGGCATGTTCCCTGTGCTCTTCGCGATCCCGCGGACGTCCGGCTGGGTGGCGCAGTGGAGCGAGATGCTGATCGACGAGGACCAGCGCATCGCGCGGCCGCGGCAGATCTTCTACGGGCCGAACACCCGTGACTACGAGCCGATCGAGAAGCGCGGTTGATGTGGCGCGGAACGCTACCCGCCGCGGATTCGTGATCGCCCGCCTCAGCCTCGGCGCGCTGCTGATCGCCGTCATCTTTGCGGCGCAACCGACCGCCGCGAGCGCGGACGAAGGCTGGGTGATCCGTTCCTACGACGTCGCGTACGAGGTCGAGGGCGACGGCGTCGTCCACGTTGTGGAGGACATCCTCGTCGACTTCGGTTCGCTCCAGCGGCACGGCATCTTCCGCGAGATGCCGACTCTGTACTCGTACGACAGTGACAACGACCGGCGGATCTCGGTCAGCAACGTCAGCGTCGACGACGGGCAGGACTTCCTCCCGGCCAGCCTTATCAGTTCCGGCTCGCGCTTGCAGATCAAGATCGGCGACCCGCTCGTCCTCATCAGTGGTGAGCAGCGGTACCGCGTCGGCTACTTCTTGACGGGCGCCCTCAATGCCTTCCCGGACCACGACGAGTTCTTCTGGAACGTCACCGGTGACGACTGGCCCGTGCCGATCGAGAGCGCCTCCGCCGCTGTGCTCCTGCCGTCCGGCGGCGTCAACGCCGTGGACTGCTTCCAGGGCTCGCCGGGCTCTACGGAGCGCTGCCAGTCCGGCTTCCTGCCCGAAAGCGCCGCCTTCTCGACGACGCGGGAGCTGCCGGGCGGCTCCGGGATGACGATCGTCGTCGGGATCGAGAAGGGCTCGGTCGACGTGTCGCCGCCGCTGCTGCAGCCGGTCGAGCCGGGTGCGCTTGACGAGGTCACGGACGCGTTCGACATAACACCGTGGACGGTCGGTGCGGCGTTGGCGGCGTTCGTCGTCGGGCTGGCGGCGGTCGGTCGCCAGTGGTGGATGCAGGGCCGCGACCGCTGGTACGGCGAGGTCTGGTACCTGAACGACGGCGAGAACGCGCTCGCGAAACGCAAGCCGCTGTTCGCGCGTGAGGCGGTGCTCACGGAGTACGAGCCGCCGCCGCTCAAGAAGAACGGCAGGTCGCTGCGTCCCGCCGAGATCGGCGTTCTGTTGGACGAGAGCGCCGACAGTCTGGACGTCACAGCGACGATCATCGACCTGGCGGTGCGCAAGTACATCCTCATCAAGGAGACGAAGACGAAAGGAGTCTTCGGCCTCTTCAAGAGCACCGATTACGAGATCGAGCGGCTGCGGGAAGCAGACGACGACCTCCTGCCGTACGAGCGGCAGACTCTGAACTCGCTGTTCAAGGGACAGAAGTCGTCGATGGTGGAGCTGAGCGCGCTGCGCACCAAGTTCTACAAGGACCTCGCGAAGATCAAGGAGGCGCTATACGACCAGATGGTGAAGAAGGACGGCCTCTTTCCCGGCAGTCCGACGAAGGCGCGCACGATCTACCAGATTGGCGCCGTCGTGATCATCGGCGTTGGCATCGCTTTGGGCGTCGGGCTGTGGGCGGCCGGCTGGGCGCTCGTTTCGATACCGGTCGTCCTGGTCGGGCTCGTGCTCCTCGTTGTGGCGCCGGCGATGCCGCGGCGCACCGGCAAGGGCCGGCGGCTCTACCAGCGCGCGGTCGGCTTCCGGCGCTTCATGGTGACGGCCGAGACGGAACGGCAACGCTTCGCCGAGCGCGCTAACATCTTCCACGAGTACCTGCCGTACGCGATCATCTACGGTTGCGTCGACAAGTGGGCGCACGCGTTCGAGGGCCTCGGGCAGATCGAGCAGGCGGGCTGGTACGTCGGCGCGCATCCGTTCGTCGCGGCTTCGTTCATCCAATCCATGAACGGATTCTCGGCGAGCGTTTCATCGAGCATCGCCTCGACGCCCGGCGGGTCGGGTGGCAGCGGCTTCAGCGTCGGTGGCTTTTCGGGCGGTGGCGGCGGCGGTGGCGGCGGCGGAAGCTGGTGACGGCGCACTCCGTGGCCTGGTAGTGCAACGGGAGCGGCCCGGCGCTACGATTGCAGCATGATGATCGAGCGGCCGGTGCTCTTCTACGACGGCGGTTGCCGCTTCTGCCGGTTCATGGCTCGCGGTATCGAGGCGCTGGACCGGCGGCGGCGCTTCGGCTACCTGCCGTTCGCGGACGAGGCGGCGTCCACGCTCTTGGCGCCGCTTTCGCCGGAGGAGCGGGAGCACAGCATCCATGTCGTCTTCCCGGACGACGAGATCGTCAGCGCCGGCGATGCGCTAGCGGAGCTTTCGCGGGTGCTGCCCCTTGGGGGCCTCCTGGCGGACGGGGCTCGCGAGCACCGCGCGCTGCGGGGTGCTTTCCGCTGGGGCTACGGCCTCGTCGCCGCCCGGCGCGGACCGCTCTCTGGCCTTGTGCCGGACGTGCGGGGGCCGCTGCGAAGGCCGGAGTCTGATCGATCCGTAGGAGCGGCATGACGCTGGAGCGCGTCTGGTCGTACGGGCTTGGCGCGGTGCTGATCGTCGCACTGCTGCTGCCGCTTGTCGGCGATCCGCGCGCCGACAGCTTCCCGTTCTCAACGTACCCGATGTTCTCCGGCCGCCAGTCAGCGGAGGCGACGATACCGCACGCCGTCCTGATCGACGCCGACGGCGAGCGCTCGGCTCTACCGCCGGTAGCGGTGGCCAACGACGAGGTGGTGCAGGCGTTTGAGACACTGCGACAGGCGGTCGGCCAGGGCCCGGAGGCCACGGCGCGTCTCTGCGCCCGCGCTGCCGATTGGTACGCCGCCCGCCACGAAGGACCGGCGCGCGTCGAGATCGTAAGCGACAGGTACGACGCCGTGGCCTACTTCGAGGGCCACAAGCAGCCGATATCGACCGAAGTGCACGCCTCCTGCGAGGTGACGCCGTGACGCTGGCCGCGCGACTCGACGGCTGGTGGCGGGCGCCCGCTCCCGCCAGGCGCCTCGCTGCTCTGCGCATCCTGGTAGGGGGCTTCGGCGTCGGCTACGTGGTGCTCCGGGCGCCCAACTTCGTGAGCTATGCCGATTTCGATGACTCACAGTTCGCGCCCGTGGGCATCGCGACGTTGCTCGAGGGGCCGCTGCCGGACGTCGCGCTACGCCTGCTGGTGGCGGCGACGGTCGTCGCCGGCGTTGCGTTCCTGGCGGGCTGGCGGTTTCGTATCAGCGGCCCGGGCTTCGCGTTCCTGCTCCTGGCCCTGATGACTTACCGGAATGCCTTTGGCCAGGTCTTTCACACGGAGAACATCCTGGTGCTGCACGTGCTGGTACTGGGACTGTCGCCGGCGGCCGATGCGCTATCGCTGGACAGCCGCGGGCGTGACTCACCCGGCGACGAGGCGCGCTACGGCTGGCCGATCCGCCTGATGTGCATTATCACGGTGCTCACGTACTTCATCGCGGGCGAAACGAAGCTGCGGATCGCGGGCCTCGACTGGGTGACGTCCGACTCGCTGCGGAACTTCGTCGCCTTCGACAACCTGCGCAAGATCGAGCTGGGGGACACGCACTCGGCTCTCGGGGGAATGCTTGTCGGGGAGCGTTGGATGTTCCCGCCGCTGGCGGCTTTTACGCTGGCCGTCGAGCTGGGAGCGCCGTTGGCCTTACTGGGCGGGCGGATAGCGCGGACCTGGGCGTTCCTTGCCTGGGCCTTCCACGTCGGCGTCGTGGCGGTGATGGCGATCATCTTCCCTTATCAACTGATCGGCATCGCGTTCGCGCCTTTCTTCGCGGTCGAACGGCTGCCGATTCGGCTGCCGGCGTGGCTGACCCGACGGTCGGTGCCAGGTTCGGTCGCGCGGCTGAGGTGACGTAACGTGTGGCGCCGGATAGGCGTCAACCTATACGGAACCGCCCTTATGAAGCTATTTCTTTCGTTGACCAGCTGCCGCATGCCCGGTTACACTCGCGACGCTAGTACCCGCGCACCCCGGCCGCCGTATCCGAGACACGAGACCGTGCGAAGCGACTCTCGGCAGACCTCCATCTTGATCGCCCTGGCGACGCTCGTGGCCGCGCTTGGCCTGCTGGCGACTGGCCCAGCGGCCGTTGAGGCGATCGAAGTCGATCCGGTCATCTGGCAGCTCTCTAACGACTACCCTGAGACTCTGCCCGACGACATTGCGCTGCCGATCAGCACGGTCTACATCAAGACCCACGATGCCGCCGATTGGATGTCGACCTACGATGACCACCCGGCGGCCGTCTCCGGACAGGGGGCGATCCAGGACTTGATCGACATCTACGGGGCGCAGGGAATCGACGTCGCGGCCTGGTTCGTGCCGAAGGGGACGGACTACGATGCCCAGCTGAAGATAGCGCTTGAGGTGATCGACTCCGGCGTTACGGCGCTGTATGCGGACATGGAGCCGTTCCCCGGATTCTGTTTTCTGGAGTGCAAAGAGCTGGCAGAGAACTTCTGGAAGCCGCTCCGAGAGGAGCGCCCGGACGCCCACCTCGGCGTGATCTACGATCCGCGTCCCTGGTGGTGGGAACAGTCCGCCACGGCGGATTGGTTCTCAGTGGCGGACTCGGTGCTGCCGATGTGCTACTGGGAGAGCTACACCGGCCAGGCGCCGTGGGAGGACGCGGCTGGCTGCGTTGTGCAGGGCTATGCTGACCTTTCGGTGCTCGCGCCAGGCCGCGAGCTCGACTATCTGCCGATGCTCCAGGGCAACTCGACCGCGGACCGCTTCGAGGAGGCCCTCGACGCCGCCGCAGGCGTCGGATCGGACCGCGTGAGCGTCTGGCGGCGCGGTGTTGTCGGTACCGAGGTCTGGGAGCTGATCGAGGACTACTCGGAGCCTTCGTACGTCCACTGCCGGCCGACGATGGCCGACGGCTGTCTGTTCGAAGAGATGGCGAGCGGCGCGGCCTGGTTGATGGAGGCCGGCGGCCGCTCCCTGATCGAGGACCTTGAAACGGTCGGGGCACTCGGTCTGACGGAGGGCGACCTGCAACTCGTTGACGACGCCTTCCTGGCGGCGATCCCGACTGCGCCGCCCGACGGGACGCTGGTCACGGACGACGAAGGCGCCGACGTCTTTGTGGTCTACGACGGCGGACGTTTCCGCATGAGCGACGGTGACTACGCGGCGCTCGGGCTCGATCCCGAGGCGGTGGCGACGATACCGCTTGGGCTGATCGAGCAGGTGCCGCTGACGCCGCCGGACTTCTCGCTGCTGAGCGAGGTCTCGTCGGCTCAGGCGTACCTGGTGTTGAGCGGCACGCTGATCCCGCTTGATGCGGGAGTATTCGCGGTGCTCGAGGCGCTGGGGTTCACCGATGGCGCGGCCGACACGGTACCGGACGGTGCGCTGGCGGAGATCCCGGTGGCAGAGATCAGCCGCGGCGATACCGACTGCAGCGGCGCCGTCGAGACGTCCGATGTGCTGCAGGTGCTCCAGCTCAGCTCCGGCCTGCCCAACAGCGCAATCTGCCATCAGTCGGCGGACGTCAACTGCGACGGGTCCATGGCGGGCATGGACGCGCTGCTGATCCTCGTCTTCATCGCCGCCGGCGAATCGCCCCTGCTGCCCGGCGGCTGTGAGCCGATCGGCTCGCTAAGCTTGCTCGAGTAGCGGCGGCACGGCCGGCATCGCAGGCGTTGCGGAAGCTTCCAGTTTACGTTAGCGTCTACACCTGCGGCGCTGAGCGACCGGCGCCCGCCAGAGGGAGAGCAGGATGCGACCAGAGCGTGGACTTCGGCATATTCATGGCCCCCTTCCACCGGAAGGGGGAGGATCCGACGCTGGCGCTGCAGCGCAACCTGGAGCTAGTCGAAGCGCTCGACCACCTTGGCTACGACGAGGCTTGGATCGGCGAACACCACTCGGCGGGCTGGGAGACGATCGCCAGTCCTGAGATCTTCATCGCCGCCGCCGCCGAGCGCACCAAGCACATCCGCCTGGGCACCGGCGTCGTCAGCGTGCCCTACCACAACCCGTTCCACGTCGCCGATCGCATCGTCATGCTCGACCACCTGACGCGGGGCCGCGTGATGCTCGGCGTTGGCCCCGGCGCGCTGCCCGGAGACGCCTACATGATCGGGATTCCAGCGACGGCTCTGAGGCCGCGGATGGATGAGGGGCTGGGTCTGATTATTCAGCTGCTGACTTCTGAGGAGCCGGTCAACTACAAGAGCGACTGGCTCGAGCTGAACGACGCGGCGCTGCAGTTGAAGCCGTACCAGCGGCCGACGATGCCGATGGCCGTCGCATCCACGTTGAGCCCGTCCGGCATGACGTCGGCGGGCAAGCACGGTGTCGGCGTGCTGTCGGTCGCGTCGTACTCGGAACAGGGTTTGCAGGCGCTGACAACGCAGTGGGGCTTCTGCGAGGAGTCGGCGGCGAAGGCCGGCAGGCCCGCGCCCGATCGCAAGAACTGGCGCATCGTGATGCCGTTCCACCTGGCGGAGTCCAAGGAAGAGGCGATGGCCGACGTTGAGGACGGCTTGATGGCCTGGAACAACGACTACTTCGTGAAAACTATCGGCGCGCCGAACCTGTCGCCGGTCAGCTCGGGTCGCGAGGCGATCGAGCGTCTGACGGGCTTTGGCGGTGTTATCGGCACGCCGGACGAGGCGGTAGAGACGATTCACAAGCTGAAGGACACGTCCGGTGGCTTCGGCTGCATCCTCGGCCTGGCGCACGAATGGGCGAACCGTGAGAAGACGCTAAAGAGCCACGAGCTGATGGCGCGCTACGTGATGCCACAGGTTCAGGACAAGCTCAGCTGGATCGAGCGCTCTTCGCGGTGGACGCAGGAGAACCAGGCCAGGCTGATAGGCGGCGCCACGCAGGCCGTGCTGCAGGCGATTGCCGACCACGCCGCGGCGAAGAGCTAGGCCGACGAAGGTGCCGGCTTCGCGCTGCCCGACTCGGCGGCAAGCGCCGTGTCGGCCAAGGACGAAGAAGAGGCCGCGAGCTAGCCGCAGAACGTCGACCTGACGCTGGTTGACAGGCTGAAGTCTGCGGGTAGACTTAACGCACCTCACGCAGATTCACAAGGAGGAGAGCCGACGATGCGTCCGTTGGGCCTAGCGTTCGCACTGGCGCTGCTCGTGCTCCTACTCCAGTCCGGCTCTGCGGGCGCGCCACCCGCCGAGGCAGCGAGCCTGCAGGCCGACGTCGACTGCAACAACGAGATCGAGCCGGCGGACCTCATCGGATTGCTCCGGGCGCAGGCCGATCTCGGCCCGCCGGCGCCTTGCTTGCCGACGGCCGGCGACCTCAACTGCGACGGCGTAATCGATGGCCTCGACGCGATCTGGCTGCTGCGCTGGATTGCCGACGCCCAGGCCACGATCCCGGATTGCCCGCGGCCGGGCGATGCGGTCGACGCGCCGATCCCGGTGGAGTTCGTTGGTCTCAGCCTGAGCGCCTCCACCCGGGTGGACTGCCTCGCCGAGGTGCCGTTCCACGAGGTCGTAATCGACTGGGAGCTGGTCAACTTCGATCTGCCCGTGCTCGTCACTATTTCCGCCCTCTTCTCGTGGGGGCCGGTGCAGTCGGTCGACTCCGCGGCGACCACAGGGCAGGAGGAGTTCGTCGAGCCCGACGCGGGGCCGGGACAGGTGTCGATCGTGCTCGAAGTGCGCGATCCGGCGGCACCTCAGGACCCGCCATACGCATCGACGGACAAGCTCCTCATCGTCGATACCTGCTTCGATCCGCCGCCCCCGCCCGATCCGGGCTTCGGCTTCACCGCCGAATCGCCCGGAACGCCCGACCCGCCGCTTACGGCGCCGGCTGGAATCATGCGCGAGGTGGACGTCGCGCACGCCGGCGGCTCGCCGTTCGGTCCGACGCAGGACGTCTCCGTCATCGGTGTCGGCACCGGCGGAGCATGGCGTCTCTACTCCTACGGTACGGATACGGACTGGACGCCCGTCGAGCTGCAGAACGTCGGCCCGTTTGCCGGCGGCGACATCAAGCTGCGGACGCTCTCGCCGAGAATCACGCCGACGCTGGAGCTGGAGATCGTGATCGCCGCCTACCTTCATGAAGGCAACCTCTGGCTTTCGTCGTGGCGGGTCGCCGACGACGGCACGCTGACGTTCCTCGACAAGCACGGCTACGGCCTCCAGAACGGCGGCGTGTTCGTGCGCAAGTACGCGATCGCTCACCGCGAGGAGACCGACGACGATGACTTCGTCGTCGTGACGCCGGTAATCGGCGACGTGATCATCCCGCAGGCTGCTCCAGGCGTCGGGGGTGTTCGTACCGTCACCTGGAAGGTCAACGGCAACAACGGCTCGATCAGCGGAGCCTTCGACAGCGGGCCCTGGGGCGCGTCGCACGACGACTCCGAGCTGGCGGTCGAGCACCTTCCCGGCGAGGCGGTCGGTAGTGAGATGTTCGTCATCAACTAGCGCCGCGATAACGACGTGACGACGAACGCGATGTGGATCGTGCATGACAACGGCGCTCTGGAGATGGTGGGAACACGCTCGACCGGACGCTCCCTGCGAGGCGGCTCCAACGTCTCGCGCGAATACGACTATACGGCGCTGGCGCCGCTGGCCGATGGCGGCTTCGCGAGCGCCGGCATCAGCGGCAGCGACTTCCCGCAGGTGACCTCGTGGGAGGTGCGCCTGGACGGCTGCGACCCGGCGTGCTTCTTCTCGCCGTACTGGATCTCGGACGACGAGGAGGATGTGGTCCTGGGCGCCGGCGTCGAGCTGGCGGCAAGCCGCTTCCCGACGCTCACCAACGGATCGAGCACGAACGTCCTCAACGGTGCGATACAGACAGTGCGCGCCATGCTGACGGACGCCCTCTGGGAGGAGGACTTCGGCGTGGGTAGCGGCGAGGTGTACTCCGAATTCCCGGCGGGCGAGTTCACGTCGGTGGGCATCGCCAGCGTGACGAAAGTGATGACGCTCTACCTCGCAGTGCAGGCGCTCAACGATAACCAGGCGGAGCTGGGAGACATCATCGAGATCGACGCGGAGGCGGCGAACGTCGGCGGCAGCCAGATGAACGTTGCTCTCGGCGAGAAGCAATCGCTGGAGAATCTTCTGTACGGGATGATGACAGTCTCTGGCAACGACGCCGCGCTGGCGATCGGGCAGCACGTTTCTGGGAGCACGGCGGCGTTCGTCGTCGAGATGAACCTGGCGGCGGCGGCGCTCGGCCTCACCAGCACCATCTACAACCAGCCTGCCGGCGGCGGCTACTCCACGCCGCAGGACCAGGTGACGCTGTGGATGGAGGCGGCCACAGACCCGCTATTCCGCGAGTTCGCGTCGCGCAAGACCTGGGACGCCTGCGGCGAGACGGCCGAGGGCGATGGGATCTGCCGCTTCCTCACGAAGTTCAGCGATAGCGGTTGGCCGGGCCTTGGCCCCTGGAAAAACGGCAACCTGGGTTTCAGCAACCCCGCGCTGAACACCCTCGGCGTTCCGCTTTGCACGTCGTGTCTCCTCACCGAGGCGACGCGCCTGGGGCGGACGATGATCGCCGCGATTCAGCAGTCCGGAAACCGCTGGGGCGACTCCAGTGACCTGTTCGACTACGGCTTCATGAAGCTCTTCACGCCCGACCGCGTGGCGCACGCCGGTCAGGCCGGCATCGCCAGCGACTTCGGGATCGACGCGATCACCGACGGACTCGCGGTCCTCGTGCGGATAGATGCGGCGGACAAGCTGCAGGTCTGCACCTTCAGCGTACAGATGGACCTCGGGACGATCGAGGAGGTCGGCTGCGACGCTCCGCCCGTGCCCGCAACCGCCGGCGGCGATCCGCCGCTACGGACGCAGGTGGAGATCGTGCGCAGCGGGACGCTGCTCTGGGAGGGCGAGTACCTGACGGCGTACTGGCTGGCGGGTCACGTCCACATCACCGCCTGGCGCGACGGGCCGAAGGAGCCTTGATCGCCCGCTAGTCGAGGCGGCCTTCGACGTCGCGGAGGAAGCTCTCTAGCTCCGGCGAGAGCTTCGTGTCTTCGGCCGGGGCGTCGCCTGGTCGCTCCGCGTCGTAGGCCTCTTCCATCTCCGCGAGCCAGGTCTTGAGGCGGGCGTCTTCCGCCACGCTCTCGTTGATCGCCTCCGTCTGGCGCTCGCTCTGGCCACGCAACTGGTCGAGCGTGAGGCCAAGGCCGTACAGCCGGTCGAGGTACCCGAGCAGTGCGTAGAGGCCGGTGTAGTCGCGCTCAAGCTGCGCGTAGGCCGGTAGCTGCAAGATGACGCCGGCCGAGACCATGCCCAGCTTCTCCGCCTCCGTTGTGACGCCCGCGAGGATCGTCGTTGGGCCTTCGTAGTTGCTCTCGCGGACGCCGGCGCCGCGCAGTCGCGCCAGCATCGCTTCGTCGCTGGCACCGCCGCTGGCGACGGGCGGCCGCGTGTGCGGCACGGGCGCGTACATCGAGCCGATCATCGTGTACTCACGGACCTTGAAGTGGCGGCAGACGTCGAGGATGCCGTCAGTGTACTCGTCGCCGTTGGCGTGCGGCTCCAGCGAGTGCAGGAGGAGCCAGTCGCGCTCGTCCTTGTCGCGGGCGTGGTGGAGGCGCGTGTTGGGGACGGAGACCTCGCGCTTGCCGTCGCGGCGGAAGAGCGTCGGGCGGTAGCGGGTGAAGTCGTAGAAGTAGCCGGGGCGCGCCAGTTCGCCGATAGGCTGGCCGCCGAAAGTCTCCTCAAGGAACGTGAGCGCCATCGTGCCGACGGAGCCGACGTCGACCCACGGCTGGAGCGCGAGGAGCATGCGCGGCTCGCTCAGCGGCGGCACGTCGATAAGCTCGAACGGCCCGACCTTTGTCACGAGGCCATTGTCGCACACGTCCCGGGGTGGCTTCTTTGGGCTGTGGTGGCGCACTACTCCTTCGAGATCGTCAGGACGAGCAGGACGGATCTGGAAAGGGCGCTAGACTAGCCCGACGCGCAGGTTCTCGAGACCGCGGAGGGTGATCTGCGCGCGGTATTGCGGGCGCTCGTCGAGGAGGCGGGCGTTGGGGAAGCGCTGGACGAAGCTGCGCAGCGCGGCCTCGCCTTCGAGGCGGGCGAGCGGCGCGCTGAGGCAGAAGTGGATGCCGAATCCGAACGCCAGGTGCCGGTCGGCGGCGGAGTCGCGCTCGCCGCGGGTGACGTCGAACGCATCAGCGTCCTCGAAGTGCTCCGGGTCGCGGTTGGCCGCGCCGAGGAGCGTCATCACGAACTCGCCGGGTTCGATCGTCACGCCGCCGATCTCCGCCCTCTGAGTGCAGCGGCGCCCGTCGAATTGGACGGGAGGGTCGCAGCGCAGCACCTCCTCGACGGCGTGCGGCGCCAGCTCCTCGGGCCGCTCCTGGAACTTCGCGAGCTGGTCGGGGTGCCGCAGGAGCTGGAGGATGCCGTTGCCGATCAGGTTCACAGTCGTCTCGTGGCCGGCGATCAGGATCATCGTGCAGGTGGAGAGCAGCTCGCGCTCAGAGAGCTTGTCGCCCTCCTCCTCGGCCGCCAGCAGAGCCGAGAGGATGTCCGGCGGCCGCTCGTCGCCGCGCCGGGCGATCAGCTCGCGGAAGTACTCGCGCGAGTCGAAGACGGCCTGCTCGCGTGCCTTCAGCACTTCAGGCGCTACGTTGACGTCGGGGTCGAGCGAGCCGGCGAGGATGCGGGACCAGACCCGGAACTGCGGCTCGTCCTCACGCGGGACGCCGAGCATCTCGCAGATGACGCTGACGGGCAGCGGGTAGGCGAGATCGGCGATCGCATCCATCTTCTTTCTTGCCATCGACGGCGTCGAGCAGTTCGTCGACGAGCTGCTGGATGCGCGGCCGCATCGATTCGAGGGCGCGCGGCGTGAAGGCGAGGTTGACGAGCCGGCGCAGGCGGGTGTGGTCGGGCGGGTCCATGAACAGGAACGGGCGGTCTTCCTCGTTGAGGATTGAGTCGGCGGCTCTGTTCTGCTCCGGTATCACACCGGCGATTTCGGAGTTACGGTCGTCGCTGCTGAAGCGCTTGTGGTCGCGGAGGATCGCCATGCAGTCCGTGAGCCGGGAGAACGCCTTCACGCCGAACGGGGTGATGTGGACGGGGTCTTCGCGCACGAGGCGGCTGTAGACCGGGTACGGATCCTCGCGGAAGGCGGGATCAAGCGGGTTGAAGGCGATCGGCTGTTGTTCGGTGGTCATTTGTCCCTCCGAAGTGACTGCGCGGTCACTATAGCACAGCGCGCGCTGCCTGCTGTGATGGGAGTCACACGGCGGTGCTCCGCCGGATCCGTGCGCCTAGACGCCGTCGGCGATGCGAGGGTCGAGGCCCGGGAAAGAGGCGAGGAACTCGCGGCGTTCCGTCTTCCGCTGCTGCACGCGCCGCTCGTATTCGTCGCTGCGGCCGAGGCGCTCGAAGGCGAGCCGCGGGTGGCACATCTCCGGGTCGAGGCCGGGCAGGCTCTTCGGGACGTCGTAGCCGAAGTCCGGGTCGCGCTGCCACCTGGCACTGCCCTCGGCGATCGCCGTCAGGCAGACGCTGGAGTCGGCGACCTTGATCTTCTTCGAGTCGTCGCCCTCGTGCTCGACCACCCAGCCCGTGTTCATGAGGTAGACGTCGATCGGGTGCGTCTGGAGCAGTTCGTGAAAGCGGTTGCCTTGCTTCTCGTGCGACATCGGGAAGAACGGGTTGGCTCCGGGAATGCGCATCGCCTTGCCGGCTTCCTTCTTGCCGCCGGCGCTCGTCCCTGTCGTCTCGCCAAGCATGAAGTAGGCGGCGGCCTGCTCCTGCGAGAGGCGGGCCAGCGCGGGAACGATTCCCTGGTCGCGGTTGAGGATGACGATCGCCGAGACCGGCGGGATGTTGGCGGCGTCTTCGAAGCGGCCGAGCGCCTTCAGCGGGAAGACGGCGCGGCCGTTCTGTGTGTACGACGCGTTGAAGAAGTCGGGGTTGCCATCGTCGTCGATGTAGACGTTCTCGAGGTAGGAGATCGCGCTCGTCGCCGCGGCGTGGATCTCCGGCTCGTGTTCCGGCGAGAGGGCGAACGTCTTGGCGAAGCAGCCGTTCTCCGAGCCGTGGATTACGCCGCCGGGCATGAGAGCGATGAAGTCGTCCTGGACGGGCTTCGATTCGCCCTGGCGGCGGAAGGTCGATGTGGTCTTGCCCGTGCTGGAGAGGCCGATGATCGCGATCGTCTTCAAGCCGTCCGCCGACTCCACGACCTTGCAGCCGGCGTGCATCGCCAGGCCGCCCTTGTCGTAGACGATCTCGTTCCACATCCTCAGGCCGCCCTTCTTCGACTCGCCGAAGTAGTCGGAGTTGAGGACGCGCGTGACGCCTTTGTCGAGGTCGACGGCGATGCAGCGGTCGTCGGGGTAGCCCTCGGCGACCAAGTTCGGGGTGTCGATGACGGTAACGGTCGGTTCGCCGCTCTTGCGCTGGAAGTAGAGGAACTTCTGCATGCCGGCGACGTTGGCGTTGCGGCGCTCGATGATCAACCGCGCTGAGGTCTGGACCTCCGGCGCGTTGGAGATGTAGCCGTCGATGACGATCATCTTCTGGCCACGAATATAGTCGTTCTGGAGGTCGGCGATCCGCTGGTATTCGGCGCGGGGCATCGTCTGCATGCCGCGGATCTCTTCAGGGTGATCGGTGACGATGTAGGTGGAGCCGGCGGAGCGGGAGTCGACGCGCGTAGCTACGTCGAGGTTGCCGAGAACAGTGTGGTGGGCGTTGTCCATCTGCGCCGTGAGCTGGCGGAGGTCTTTGTGGGACGGATTGTCCAAGATCGCCGCGGCTTCGATAGCGAAGGCCGGCTGTTCGATTGATATCATCTATCGTTCCTGTGCCCTTACTATGGCTTAGGTTAATACCTGCCGTGCGTCGGTACAACCTATTTCCATAACAATTCTCAAAATAGATGTCCTGAACTAGAGACGCGCGCGCAGTCTCCTCCGTTGCTGGCCGCCGGGTGGCCTTTGCGGCCGTTGCTCAGCGCAGCTCCTGTAGCCTCGCCGCCGCCTCTCGCACTGCGGCCTTGAACGCCCCGCGCGCCATCAACGACCTCTCCTCGGCGGCGCGTGCTGTGAAGAGGTCCCGCCAGAGCTCCCACGCCTCCTTGTTGTCCGGCTCGCCCTTGCGCACGAAGTCGACGAGGTGGCAGGCGATCTGCAGGTCACCCTCGTCGCGGGCCTTGCGCGCCCGGTCGAGGACCGGCGCGGCGCCTGTGGCGGCTACGAGCACGGCGGCGATCTCCTGGCTGTGCGCCGGGAGCATGTCGGCGGCGTCGCCGTTCCACCAGCCGCCGTAAAGGCGATAGACGTTGCGCGCGATGAACTCCGGGTGGTCGTAGATCGGCTGCAGCCAGGGCTTGTCCGCCGCCGGCCAGTCCATGTCGCGGATGATGTCCTCCAGCCACTTGCCGTCGTTCATGCCGGCGACGACCTGGTCGTGAACGGAGCGCAACAGGTGTGCCGTCGAGAGGAGCGCCTCCTGGATAGTCCCCTCGTCGGAGATCGCGGGGCCGTGGCCGGGGAGGAGGCGCAGCGGCTTCTTGGCGGCCATCTGCTCGAGCGCATCGGCCCAGTCCCGGGCGTAGCGCTGGATTTTGTACGGGTTGCCGGCGTTGGGTGCGCTCCAGACGAACGTGTCGCCGGTGCAGAGAACGCGGTTGTCTGGACACCAGACCCACGTCTCGTCGTCAGTCTCGCCGCGGGCGTGGTGGAACTCGAACGTCATGCCGCCGACGCGTGTCTCCATGCCCTGGTCGTACGTGACGTCCGGGTAGGTGAGAGAGGCGTTGGTGAACGGCTTTGCGTCCGGCGGGAGGTTGAACTGGATCGTGTTGATGTGGTCGTTGTGCGCGGCCGTCAGCCGGTAGCGGTCGAAGCGCGGCGCGACGTCGCGGTGGGCGATGATGCGGGGTCGCCGGTCGCCGCGCTCGGAGGCCTCGGCGATGATCGCGTCGGCGCCCGTGACGTGGTCAACGTGGCCGTGCGTGTAAACGACGGCCTCCACCGGCGCCTGCGAGTAGTTGTCCCGGAGGTCTTGCAGCACGCGGCCGGTAAACCGCTCCTGCGACGTATCGACGAGCAGGACGCCGTCGTCGCCGCTGAACGCGGTGACGTTGGCGAACGACGAGAGGAAGACCGCTCCCTCGGCCACCTGCTTCGACGGGCCGAGGTAGAAGAAGGCGGCCTGCTCCGCCGGCAGACCGCGCGCGGACGCCAGGTCGAGCTGCTGGTCCGGGGACTGCTGTGTCATGGCCTCACTCCTCTGAAGTCTGGAATGGCGCAAGTATATCGCGCCGCCCCGGCGCCGGCGTTTTCTCGGGAAGCGGCAGCCTGCGATAATCGAACGAATGCGATTTGTTCTCGATGCCCTGCTCCTTATGTTCGCCGTCGTCCTGGTGGCTTGCGACGGCACCACCACGGACCCGGACCGCTCCCCAACCGCGACACCGACGCCGACGATCGACTTCGCGGCGGAGGCCCGCCGGCTCGCCGGGGGCGCCGTCTTCAGCGCCGAGGACCTGCCGGGCTTCGAGCCTCTGGGCGTGGACGACTTGCAGTCACAAGCGGGTCTGAGTGATGAGTGCGACATCTTCGACTCGGGCGTCGTCTTCCCGGATGCAGTGGCGACGGCGGACTCCGGCGCGTTCGAAGGCCGCGTCGACGACCAGCTCATAAACCTCGCCGGCATCTATCGCTCGGCTGAAGACGCCAGCGCAGGTCTGGCGCGGACGCGTGACCTCCGGGAACGCTGCGATGCCGAGTTCAGAGAAGCGGTGGAGCAGGTGGCGCGCGACTTCCTCGACGGTCTCGGGATCGACCTCGGCCTCTTCACCACGATTGATGTTGCAATCAACGACTACAACCCAACGGTGGTCGGTGATGAGATCGTTGGATACGAGCTGCACGTGAACGTCGACCTCATCCTCACGAGCCAGCAGTACAACCTGCACGCGATCGTTGCGCGGGAGGGAAGGGTCGCCGGCGCGCTCCTTTACGGACGCTTCGGGCAGCTTAGCGAAGACCCCGAGGCTGAGCTTCTAATCCTGATGGCGGGTAAGCTGTCAGCAGTAAACGAGGCACTACCGGAGTAACTACTGGAATACGAAACCGCTGGAAGAGCGTCGACCGCCGCCTGGCTGCGGCGGTCGCTTCCATATGTTCGCTACTTGGTTCAGCTGGCGATCGCGGCGGCGCTTCTTGGCCTTCTCCTATGGCGCGTCGATCTTGCCGCCGTGCGGGACGAGCTCTCCGGTGCGTCGCTCTGGTGGCTGCCGCTGGCGGTCGTCGCCAACCTCGTCTCGGACTACTTTCGGGCGATCCGCTGGCGGCAGTTCTTCCTGCCGATGAAGGCGGTCGGCGTGCGCTTCCTCTGGGGCGTGGCGATCCTCGGCGTCGCGGCCAACCTGGCCCTGCCGCTGCGCGCGGGCGAGTTCCTGCGCGTGCAGGTCTTACGCCGCCGCACCGGGCTGGAGCTCGCGCAGGTTGTCGCCACAGTAGTCTCCGAGAAGCTGATGGACACCGTGGCGTTCAGCGCCTTCCTCGTCATCGGCCTGCTGGCGTTTCCGGAGGCGCGCTACCTCTGGCCGCTGGCGGTCCTGTACGTCGCGCTGCTCGTCATCGGTGTCGTGGGCGCCCGCTGGCTCGCGGCGAACATGAGTGGAGGTCCGCTGGCGACACAGCCTGAGGGACGCTGGCGTCTTCGCGTCGCCGCGCAGGTGCGCTCCTTCAGCAGCGGTCTGAAGTCGTTTCGCAGCAAGCGGGCGCTGCTCATCGTTACGGCTTGCTCAGTCGCCGCGTGGCTCTGCGAGGCGACGATGTACTGGGCGGCCGGTCAGTCGATCGGGCTTGACCTGAGCCCGGCGGTCTACCTGCTCCTGGTTGTGGCGGCGACGGTGGCCGTATCGGTGCCGATAACGCAGGCCGGACTCGGTATCTACGAAGTCGCGCTGACGAGCCTGCTCGTGGCCTTCGACGTGGACAAATCGCAGGCAGCGGCGTTCGCGATCTATGCGCACGCAATCGTCGCGGTGCCGTACTTCGTGAGCGGGCCGCTGGCGGCGTTCGCGATGCGCGTCAGCCCCCGCGATGTGCTCTTCCTTCGCGGCGGGCGCAGCTCGGCCGAGCGGGAACAGACGACGCCCGCTGCCGGCTAACGCCGGCGGTTCAGGTGTACGCGCAGATCACGCGGTCCCGCCCGGCGAGGTCCGGCCGCACCTCCACCGTCGCGGTCGGGAAGGCCTCCTCGGCGAGCGAGCGCACAGCAGCGCCCTGGTGGTCGCCGATCTCCGCGAAGAAGGCGCCGCCCAGGGCCAGCTTCTCAGGCGCCTGCCGGAAGATCTTTCTGATGTCACGAAGGCCGTCGGCGCCGCCGTCCAGCGCCCTGCGTGGCTCCCACTCGCGGATCTCCGGTGGCGTCGCCAGCCAGTCGGCCGTCGTCACGTAGGGGAGGTTGGCGGCGATGATCTCTGCGCGGCCGTCGATCGGCTGCAGGGTGTCGGCCGCGAAGAAGTCGATGCGGTTGGCCACGCCGTGTCGAGCGGCGTTACGGCGGGCCAGCGCGAGCGCGCGCTTCGAGAGGTCGGTCGCGATGACGCGTGCGTCCGGTAGCTCGCACGCGAGGGCGACAGCGATTGCGCCCGAGCCTGCTCCCACGTCGACGATCGTCAGACCGCCGTCCGCGAAGCGGTCTCGTGCGAAGCCGATTGCCAGCTCGACGAGCGTCTCGGTTTCCGGACGCGGGATCAGGACGGAACGGGAGACCTTTAACTCGATCCCGAAGAACTCCCGGTGGCCGACGATGTAAGGCACGGGTTCGTGCGCCAGCCGCCGGTCGAGGAGGCGCCGGTAGTAGTGCCCGGCCCGAGTGGGCAGCTCGTCCTTCAGGCGCTCGTAGAGGTGCACGCGATCGGTCTTGATGGCGTGCATGAGGAGCAGCTCGGCCTCCAGGCGCGCTTCGTCGCTGCCCGTTCTCCGGATGAGGCGCATGCCTTCGCGCAGCGCCTCGGAGATGATCACGCTCCGCCGATCGCCGACGCCTCCAGCAGCTCTTGCTGCTCCTGCTCCTGGAGCGTCGCGATTACGTCGTCCAGCTCGCCGTCAAGGAGTCCGGGCAGGTTGTGCCGCGTGAAGCCGACGCGGTGATCCGTCATCCGGTCCTGCGGGAAGTTGTACGTGCGGATCTTCTCCGCGCGGTCGCCGGAGCCGACCTGCGTGCGCCGTGTAGACTCGATCTTAGCGCGCTGCTCGCGCTGCTTGATGTCGAGAAGCCGGGCGCGCAGAACGGACATCGCCTTCGACCGGTTCTTGAGCTGAGAGCGCTCGTCCTGGCAGGTGGCGACGATGCCGCTCGGCAGGTGCGTGATGCGCACGGCGTTGTCGTTCTTCTGGACGTTCTGCCCGCCCGCGCCGCCGGCGTTGAAGGTGTCGAGGCGCAGATCCTTGGGGTCGATCTTGATGTCGACTTCGTCCGCTTCGGGGAGCACGGCGACTGTGGCCGTCGAGGTGTGGATGCGGCCCTGCGCCTCGGTCTCCGGGACGCGCTGGACGCGATGGACGCCGCTCTCGTACTTGAGGCGGCTGTACGCGCCGTCGCCGTGGACCGCGAAGACGATCTCCTTGAATCCGCCGATGTCACTGCCGTGAGAATCGAGCACTTCGGTCTTCCAGCCCTGGCGCTCCGCGTAGCGGCTGTACATGCGATAGAGGTCGCCGGTGAAGAGCTTCGCCTCCTCGCCGCCGGCGGCGCCGCGCACCTCGACGATGACGCCCTTCTCGTCGAACGGGTCCTTCGGGATCAACGCGACGCGTAGATCGTCTTCGAGCTCCGCGATTCGCTTTTCGTTCGTCTCGATGTCCTCGCGCGCCAAAGCGACGAAGTCATCGTCGCCGCCCTCGGCCACGATGTCACGCGCCTGCGCAAGGCTTTGGTCGGCGGTGCGGAACTCCTCGGCGATCTGGACGATCTTGCCCAACGCCGTATGCTCGCGGGCGAGCGTCTCTATCCGCTCGTAGTCGTTTACGACCTCCGGGCGGGCCATCTCGGCGGCGAGCTCCGCGTGCCGGGTGCGAATTGATTCGAGCTTGTCCCACATCGTGCTACTCTCAGACATACACAGAGCCCCCATTCGGGGCCCTTCAGTCAATTGTATCATCGGCGGTCTCCTGGCATGGGCCGTCTGAGGGAGAGCGGAGATGTCTGAAGGCGCTTACGCGAGGCTGGATATCGCGTGGCACTGGGCGACGATGAACGATCGTCTGATCGAGCTTGTTGACCTGATACCGGACGACAAGTTCGGCTGGTCACCGCGCGAAGGCGAGTGGGGCTTCCAGCAAGTCCTCCAGCATCTAATCCTCGCCCGCTACCACGGGCCGATCATGGACGGCCGCGACGATGGCGTCGAGATGTCGGGTGCCATCGCGGGCACGCAGACGAAGGAAGGCGTGAAGGAGCAGCTGCGCCACTCGTGGGGGCTGGTCGCGGAGTTCCTCTCGGATGGGCAGCGGCTCGACGCTGAGTTCGATCCGCACGCCCTGGGCGAGTACCAGCGCGAGCCGACGAAGTACGATGGGCACTACGTCGCCTACCACCGGCTGGCCCATGATCTGCACCACCGCGGAACCGTACTCGACTACCTGGGCCAGCTGGGGATCAGCCTCGACGGGCTGATGGTCCGGCCGCTGTAGACGCTAGGCGCGGACGCCGGGCGCGACGTCGCCCACGGGCACCGTCTCCTGGGAGCCGTCGGCCAGCCGCTTGAGCGTGACGCTACCGGCTTCGAGCTCGCGGTCACCGATGATCGCAGCGTAGGTGGCATCGGCTGAGCCGGCGTGACGCATCTGCGCCTTGAGCGAGCGCTGGCTGTCACCAACGACCGCCGAAAGGCCGGCGCGGCGCAGGTCAGAGGCTAACTTGAACGCGAAAACTCGGGCCGCCGCCGAAGCGCAGACCACGAACACATCCAGCGGCGAGGCAGCGGGCAGGCTCACGTCCTGGCGCTTGAGGTTGAGGATGATCCGCTCGATTCCCGTCGCGAAGCCGACGCCGGGCGTGGGCTTGCCGCCGATCTGTTCGATCAGGCCGTCGTAGCGTCCGCCGGCACCGACCGTGCTTTGCCCGCCTTCTTCGGCCGGCCGCACCTCATAGACGGTGCGCGTGTAGTAGTCGAGGCCGCGCACGAGCCGTGGGTTGACCACGTACGGGACTCCGAGCGACTCGACATAATCCTTCACCTGCGAGAAGTGATCGGCGCAGGCCTCGCAGAGGAAGTCCGTGAAGGCGGGCGCGCCGGCGATGGCGTCCTGGCACTCGGGGTTCTTGCAGTCGAGCAGGCGCAGCGGGTTGCGCTCGGCGCGCGCCTGGCAGTCGCGGCAGACGCGGTCGAGCTTGTCCGCGTAGTGGGCGCGCAGGGCCTCTAGGTAGCGTGGACGGCACTCGGCGTCGCCGATCGAGTTCAGGTTGAGCGTGAGGCCGGTGAGGCCGAGCTCCTCGTACAGCCGCCAGAGCACCTCGATCGTCTCGGCGTCTACGGACGCTGAGGCGTCACCGATCGCCTCGATGCCGAACTGGTGGTGCTGCCGGTAGCGTCCGGCCTGCGGGCGGTCGTAGCGATAGACCGGCGTGATGTAGAAGAGGCGGACCGGCTGCGGCTGGTTGTGCAGGCCGTGCTCGATATAGGCGCGGCAGACGGGCGCGGTGCCTTCCGCTCGCAGGGCCAGCTCCTGGTCGCCCCGGTCCTGGAAGACGTACATCTCCTTCTGGACGATGTCCGACGTGTCGCCGACGGTGCGCTTGAACAGCGCCACGTCTTCGAACGTCGGCGTTTCGATCTGGGCGTAGCGGAACTCGCCGCACAGCCGCCGGGCCGTCTCGCGCACGTAATCCCACCACGGCTGCTCCTCGGGAAGGATGTCCTGCGTGCCGCGCGGAGCCTGGATGTCTGGCGCCATGGGACGAGGATAGCAGCGCTGGGCCGCTAGCGGCAGCCGGGACGCCCGCGCGATCCTCCGATGCTAAACTTGAAGGACGTATGACGATTGCTGACGAGGAAATGCTGGGCCAGCCGCTCCTGGACCGCGTGGCGGAATATCTGTCGCCCAAGGGACAGAAGCTGGTGCGCAGCGCGCTGGAGTTCGCGACCGAATCGCACGCCGGCCAGGAGCGAAGGACCGGCGATCCGGTGATCACTCATCCCCTTGCGGCGGCCGAGGCGATCGCCGAGCTCCAACTGGACGCGGCGACGATCGCCGGGGCGTTGCTGCACGACGTGCAGGAGGACTGCGACGTCGGCAACTCGGAGATCGAGAAGCGATTCGGGTCCGAGGTTGCGCTGATGGTCGAAGGCGTCACGAAGCTGGGCCAGATATCGGGGCAGGCAGCAGACACCGACGTCGCCGACCAGCGGATGCAGGCGGAGAACCTGCGCAAGATGTTCCTGGCGATGGCCCAGGATCTGCGCGTCGTGATCATCAAGCTGGCCGACCGCCTGCACAACATGCGCACGCTCTGGGCGTTGGACCGCGACGACCAGGTGCGCATCGCGCGGGAGACGATGGAGATCTACGCTCCGCTGGCGGCCCGGCTGGGCATCTGGGAGATCAAGTGGCAGCTGGAAGACCTGGCGTTCCGTCACCTGCAGCCTGAGACGTACAAGCGCGTCGCCCAGATGCTCGACTCCAAGCGCGGCGTACGCGAAGACTACGTCAAGGAAGTGAAGAAGATCCTGGAGGCGGAACTCAAGAAGCATGACGTCGATGCTGAGGTGCAGGGGCGAGCCAAGCACATATACAGCATCTACGAAAAGATGGAGAAGTACGCGGGAGAAGGCCGCAGCGTCGACGAAATCTACGATTTGCTTGCCGTCCGCGTGCTGGTGTCCTCTGAGAGCGACTGCTACAAGGCCCTCGGCGTCGTACACGGCCTCTGGCGCCCGCTTCCCGGGACGTTCGACGACTACATCGCGATGCCCAAGGAGAGCATGTACCAGTCGCTCCACACGACCGTGCTGGCGCTTCAGACGCAGCCGCTCGAGGTGCAGATCCGGACACGTGAGATGCACCACTCGGCCGAGTACGGCATCGCGGCGCACTGGCGCTACAAGGAAGGCTCAAAGCAGGACAGCCGCTACGAGGAGAGGATGGCCTGGATTCGCCAGCTCATGGACTGGCAGCGCGAGATTTCGCAGGCTGAAGACTGGATGGAGGCGATCAAGACGGATGTCTTCCAGGACCAGGTGTTCGTCTTCACGCCCCGCGGCGAGATCAAGGACATGCCGTCCGGATCGACTCCTCTGGACTTTGCGTACCGGATCCACACGGACCTGGGGCACCTCTGCGTCGGCGCCAAGATCAACGGTAAGCTGATCTCTTTGAACTCCCCGCTCAAGAACGGCGACGTGATCGAAATCCTCACCAGCAAGTCATCCAAGGGGCCTTCGCGTGACTGGATGAACCAGAACCTGGGCTACCTCCGTACATCGCACGGCCGCGAGAAAGTGCGGCAGTGGTTCAAGCGGCAGGAACGCGCGGAAAACATTTCGCGTGGCAAAGAGATGCTGGAGCGAGAGATGGCGCGACTGGGCACGACCCTGCCGGAGATGCAGGCGGAGTTGCTGCGCATCTTCAATTTCGAGGATCTGGAAGACTTCTACCTCCGCGTGGGCTACGGCGAGATCGGCACACAACACGTCGCCAACAAGATCGCCGCGCTCCTCCGGGAGACGGAGGAGATCCCGGACGTCGAGGCGCCGGCCCAGCAGACCTTCACTCCGAACATCCAGGTCCTGGGCACGGGCGACCTGCTGACGCGCCTCTCGCGCTGCTGCAACCCGGTCCCGGGCGACGAGATCATTGGCTACGTCACCCGCGGCGAAGGCGTCGCCGTCCACAGGCGCGACTGCCCGAACGTCGTGCACGGCGACGAGAAGGAGCGGCTGATCGCCGTCGAGTGGGGCCGCCGTGGGCAGATGTACCCGGTCGCGGTGCATATCGAGGCGTGGGACCGTGTCGGACTGCTGCGCGACGTGGCGACGCTCGTCGCGGAAGAGGCCGTGAACATGGTCGGCGTCCACACGCAACAAGGCGAAGACGGCCACATCACGATCTTCGTGACGCTGGAGACGACCGGCGTGGAGCAACTCTCGCGGATGCTCAACAGGCTCGAAGCGATCCGTGGAGTGCTTTCGGTCAGCCGGCGTATCGGCGGCAGTGCGCGCCGAAAAGCCTAACCTCAGCGCTTGGCAGCGCCGGGTCAGCATGCGCTAGAATCCCTGTATCAGTTCATTTCGTGGAAGACGAAAGGTGACGCGTGAACGAACCGCAGGCCGTATCCGACATCGACAGAGACTACCTCTCGCAGATAGCACGTAAGGCTCTGAGTGACGACTCGGTCGAGGTCGGCGAATTTAGTGTCGTCGAGGATCCGTTCGAGTTCCCGCGCTTCGGCGAGAAGGAGTTCTTCGAGCTGCCGTTCTCCTGCCGGGGCGACTCCGGCGAGGGCCGAGCCAGCGTAATCCTCCGCGTGTTGCCGAAGATGGACGCCGTCATGATGCTGACGGGCGACACGGAGCACCGCGAGTTGAAGGCGTTCGAAATCGGGCTCTTCGACATGGTGCCGGAGACGTTCTCCGTTCCCTACCTCTATGTCATTCACAAGCCTGAGCGTGACCAGTACTGGGCGTTCCTGCGCGACGTGCGCCCGCAGATGGAGGCCCTGGGGATGCACGCGAAGGTGCCGGACGAGACCGTGCGCACGATCCTCTCCCACCTGGCGGCCTTCCACGCGCGGTTCTGGGAGAAGGCACGAGATCATCGACAAGCCGTGGCTGATGAGCCTCAAGCGCCCCGTCGACTACTTCTACCGCTGCATCATCGACATCATCGACGGAATGAAGGACCCGGCTGAGCCGAGCGTCTACATCACGGGACGCTGGCCATGGCTGGCGGAGGGCGTCGTCAACCTCCTCGCGTCGCTCGAACCGGAAACGAGGCGGGCGATCGAGAAGCTTTACCGGGAACCAGAGGACCTTCTAGAGCGTGTCGAGCCGATGCCGAAGACGCTCTGCCACTACGACTTCGACAACCGCAACCTCGGGATCGAAGAAGGGCCCGATGGCCCGCGCACCGTCGTGATCGACTGGGAGATCCTCGGCAAAGGCGTGTCCGCTTCTGACGCCGTGCGCTTCACGGTCACTCAGCAGCCCGACGATCTCGACACAGTGACTGACTTCTACCTGGACCAGCTTGAGGCGCAACTCGGCCACAAGATCGACCGGGAGGAGTGGCGGTTGGCCTTCGAGTTGGGGTCGATCGCGGAGTGGCAGATCCGCGGCGTACTGTTTGGTGTGATGGTCAGTGCGCCGTCGGCGCCGGTGCCGGATGATCAGCGGCCGGCGATGCGCGAGCGCGTGTTCTCGGACGTTTCGTACGTCGAATCGCTGATCCGGAAGACGGGCCTCGCCTAGGAGGATTGTGCCCGGCTGAGGGCCGGTGCGACGGGCGTTAGAGCTTCGGCATCGTCGCCCGAAGGGCCCGACTTGCGCCCGTTCTTCTGCTCGTACATGGCGGTGTCCGCCTGTTGGACCAGCTCATCGGCGGTCTGGCCCGCCTCCGGGTACGTGGCGCAGCCGAGCGAAGCCCGCACGGTGAGCGCGATGTCGTTTCCGTAGAGGACGTCGATCGAGGCCAGGCGCTCGCCAAGGCGCGTCATGAGCACTTCCGCCTTCGGCGCCGGAGTGTCCGGCAGGATGATCGCGAACTCGTCGCCGCCGATTCGGGCCGGGACATCGCTGGCGCGTGTCTGGCCGAGCAGGAAGTGCCCGACGTTTCGCAGGACCTCGTCCCCGGTGCGGTGTCCGTGGTTATCGTTGATTTCCTTGAGGCCGTCTAGGTCCATGGCGATCACCGAAAGCGGGCGCTGAAACGCCTTTGTGGTTTCGAGTTCGCGCTCCAGGCGCTCGAAGAAGTAGCGGCGGTTGAAGAGCTGTGTCAGCTCGTCCTGCATCGCGATCTTCTCGAGCTCCATGTTGTGTACGAGAAGGCTGAGGCGCAGGCGCTTCTCTGTATTCACGGCCATGTGGACCGTGCGAGCGGCAGCGGCGAAGCCGAACACTCCAAGGCCTGCCAGGATGATCGTCTCGATCAAGAACGTGGATGAGGCCGGGTTGTGGCTGGCGACCATGATTAGCCAGCCCGCCATCAGAAGACCCAGGCCAGCCATTCGGAACAGCCAGACCTCGCGGTCGGCGTGCTTCTTCTCGTTGACTGCCGGGTCGTCCCGCACTTCCAGGACTCGTCCGGGTGTGAAGTCGCTTGGTTTACTCACTCAGTGCCTTTACTCTGGGCTCCAGCGAACCTTTCGCCGGAGATGTTCCTATCTGTGAGTTAGGACGGCTGTGCCAAAGCTGCGTTACATAGTGGGAGCTTTAACGAATGGCTGCGGTTGAAGACGCCTCAGAGCGGGCCTTACAATCCTTGAGGCGGGCCCGTAGCTCAAGGGCAGAGCGCCCGGCTCATAACCGGTTGGTTGCAGGTTCGAATCCTGCCGGGCCCACCATATAGTGTCCGATAGCCGTTCACCGGTGGGCGACAGGCTCAGTAGCGCCCCCAGCGAAAGGAGTGGCAGTGTGCCAACGGCGACCCGTGTTCCGGCGCCCTGGTTGTCGAGGATTTGCGCCCACGAACCATCGTAACGACCTGAGCGACGCCCAGCGCTTGCCTCACCCCATTCTCGTTGCGACACGGTCAGGCGGTTGACAACTTACAGGTTAGGCCGTAGGCTGCGGATTCTTTCAGGACAGTAGAAGGAGTTTCTGCCATGATGCGAGTCACAACCTGGCGTCAGAATGGTACCGCGCCAGACAACACGCCGCCGACAGCGGCCGTCGAAGCGTTCAACGAGGTGGTCGCGGCACTGAAAAAGGTCCCCGGGTCTGGTGACCTTTCCTGGGGCTTTGGCCACGGCGGTATAGTTACAGTCGGTCACCCCAGCAACTACGCCGTCGCCGACGCGATCTTGAATGATTCGGGAGTACAGGCAGCGGTCGCGAAGGTATTCGTTCTGGGCATCGCCATAGACGAGGACTACTTCGTTTCCAGCGCTGAGCAAGTAATGCCCTTCATTCCACAGCAGTAGCGCCGAATTCCGTCGGTTCCATCGGAAGGCTCCGCGCGGCTCGCAGCCACGGTGGCTCGCGTCTGCCGGGCGCTGCCGGGACGTAACGAAACTCGTGCCGCCCCGTCAATGAAGTCGACGGGGAACTGAAGAGGCTGGAGATGGTGAGATCACTTTCCCCAGCCTCTTCATAGCACGAAAAAGAGGAGAGCAGCGCGGCAAACGTCGGCGACCCAAAGGTGACGCGTCGCGCGCTACTCGGCTAAGATGTCACTACTGATGCAAACCGAAGAAGTTGTCGTCAAACTCGAAGCTGCGCTGGCTGACTACAACCCGCGCCACATCGACAACCCGGCCGCCTCGCCGGCTGCGGTGCTTCTCCTGCTCAGGGCCGTGCAGCAGGAACCCCACGTCGTCTTTACAGAACGCACCAGCAACGTCGAACACCACAAGGGCCAGATCTGCTTTCCCGGTGGCGGCATGACCGACTCCGACCCGACGCCCGAGGCGACGGCGCTGCGCGAGACGTTCGAAGAGATCGGCGTTAAGAGCGAGCACGTGCGAGTCATCGGTCAACTCGATGACATGCTCATTGTCAGCTCTTTCCGGGTGTCGCCATTCGTTGGGGTGTTTGAGCACGACCCCGAGTACCAGTACACCGCCTGCGACGTCGAGGTGGCCCAGGTCATCGAGGTCCCCCTGAGCTTTCTGATGGAAGAGGGAAGCATGGAGCTGGAAGTCCGCGAGCACCGGGGACGTGACGTCCTGGTCCCGGCCTTCTCTTACAACGGACACCGCATCTGGGGCGCCACCGCCCGCATGCTCCACCAGCTTATCGAGCTGGTCCGCTAACCTGCGTGCCCGATCCGCAGCCGGCCGACGATTCCCTGATCCCGCTCAGCAAGCGGCCTCCCTGCAAGCGTTGTCAGGCCAGCAATTGGCGGATTGATGTGCGCCGCAAGTCGCCGCTGCGCTGGGCGATCGAAACCGTCTTCGCGGTTCCGGACGTGCTCATCTTCCAGGGCGAATCGGCCGGCTGGCCCGGCAGAGCGTACGAACGCTGGACGTGTGCGAGCTGCGGGCGCACCGTCCGCGTAGCGCGCTCCTGACGCTCCGGCGGCCGAACGGGCCGTTTGCATAGATCAGCTCTTGCGGATACCGTTTCACCTGCATACGCTCACGAGTGCCAGAGATGAGGGACATGGACGGACCATCGCCCGCCGAACGCAACGCAATGGCGCTGCGCCTGATCAGCCGTAAGAAGCTGCAAGAGGCGCTCGATCTTCTGAACGAGACGATACGCCAGGACTCTCGCTTCGCGGCGTCGTTCGAAAACCGGGCCGCCGTATTCGCGGCGCTCGGACTGCATCCGCAGGCCGCAGCGGACAGGCGCAAGGCGGCCGCCCTGCGCGCCGCCCGGCCGGCATCAAGACCCGCCACTGACGCAGCGCCTCCCCACTCCGAACCAGCGGAGGAGGCTCCGCACGCGGTTGCCGCGCCGGGCGACGAGACCCCGGAGGCAGACGAAGCCGCGCCGCCGGGACCCGCGGCAGAGACAGACGACGCAGGCGGTCCTGACGTAGATGCGGCGCTGCCAGAGGCGTCCGGTGTGCCGCCGGACGAGCCGCCGCTCGTCATGCCGTCGTACCAGCCGCGGCCGCAGGGGTCGATCGGGAGTGCCATGCTCCGGGCTGCCGGTGTCATTCTCTTCGCGCTCGGTGTGTTCGTCCTGGTCGGTGCCGGGATCTACTTCGCGCTTGACTCGATCGGGGGCAGCGAAAGCGCCAGCCCCACGCCCACTCTGAGCGCGTCGCCGGCCCCCGGAGCGAGCGATGCTCTCGGAGGCGGCAGCGACACAGATCCCGCGGGAACGGCTGGCGTTCCGCCGACGGTGGAAGAGGCGCTGGCGGGGAGTCCATACGCGTTCGCGCAGCTCGAGGACGCGTGGCACGCCCGGGCGCTGGCGGTCACGGTCGGGGAGATCAGTGAATTGGTGACGGGATTCGGTGCACCGGCGGTCGACGTCACGCTGACCGGAAACGGGGCGACGATGGAGCTGAGCGTTCTCATCTACGCTTCAGCCGAAGCTAAGAATGCAGAGTGGACGATCGGCGCGGACCCGCAACCGACGGGCGACGGCGACCTGCCCGCAGGCGCGTCGGTCTGGTACAACGCCAACGCCATCATCATCGTTCGCTCCACGGACCCGGTGCTCAGGCAGGACGCGCTCGATGGCGTGCTGGCGCTGGGGCAGGGGGGCGAAGAAACACCCGATGGGGACAGCGGGCCGGCGCCTGCTTCGCGCTTAACGACGCGCCCGCACGCAGGCGGCTAACCAGTCGCCGGTGTCGTGACCGTGGTGCGAGTGACCGTGGGCGGGCTTGCCGTTCTCGTCGATCTCGCGGCCTTCGCGGCGGGCGTGCGCCTGCAGGTCGACCGCAACAACCTCTGCCTTCTCGATCGTCAGGCCGGCGAGGCTCTCCGTGAGCTCGTCGAGCGAGACCAGTTCCGAGGGGTCGAACGCGGCGGCACTGGCCGAGGAGCGTTCCCACTCGACGACGAGCAAGATGCCGCCCGGCGCGAGCGCTTGTTTTGCCGCCTGCAGAGCTCTGTCCTGGGACTCGCGGCCAACCGGCAAAGCGTAAGTGCTGATCACAAGATCGAAGGCTGAGTCAGGCGTCCACTCCGTGACGTCGGCGACCTGGAACGATGCGCTGAGGCCACGCTGAACCGCTGCGGCCTTTGCTGCGCTGATCGCGGTCTCGGCCCAATCGATGGCGGTGACGTCCCAGCCCTGCTCGGCCAACCACAGCGCGTTCGTCCCCATCCCGCAGCCGAGGTCCAGCGCGCGGCCCGGCTTCAGGTCGGCGGCCTCCCGCACCAGGATCGCCTCGGCCTCGGTCTCCGAGGTCGCCCCGATTGCGGCGTACTCCTGCTCCCAGTCGTCCCGGCTCCACGCTGTTCGTTCCTGATCCATGTCGATGCTCAGGGTAACCGAATCGCCGCCGGGAACGCGGCCAGAGGCAGGTTAGGGAGTCACGAGCTGAGGCTGGAGTCGCCGCGAGCACGAACGATCGACGCGGACGACGAAGCTATCGTAGCCTCTGATGATGAGAGTTCCGGGTCGCCCGAGCGGGGTCCGGCGAGCGCCGTACGGGGTTCGCCCGCGGGCGAGTTGCCAATGACGACGACGGCTGCCAGGGTGATAACCGCGGCCGCGGCGATCATGACGATCGGGCGGGTTCGTGACACGTGTGGGCCCCCTCAGTGTCCGGCGCTAGAAACGGCGTCTTCGCCTCGAAAGATGTTGCCCTGGTTCTACTCTCGCGCCGCAGCCTGTCAACGAATGCGTTTCTTAAGCGGTGGGGAGAAAGAGAGTCTGGCCTTGTGGGCGCGCAGCCAGCTACCGTGCCGGAGTTGTATCTAGAAATAGAAATGGAGCTGAAGACGGGATTCGGCCTACGGCCGCCCGTCCGGGCGAACCTTGCGACGTCAGCCACCTGGCCCGCGAGTAAGAAAATGGAGCGGAAGACGGGATTCGGCCTACGGCCGCCCGTCCGGGCGAACCTTGCGACGTCAGCCACCTGGCCCGTGGGTAAGAAAATGGAGCGGAAGACGGGATTCGAACCCGCGACCCCCTCCTTGGCAAGGAGGTGCTCTACCACTGAGCCACTTCCGCTCGCGTAGTTCATTATACGCCCGCCCCATCACCCCGCAAGCGAGCTGGGGGTTGGTTAGTTCACACACCCTAGCGCTGGCTGGGCGCGATGTTCTGCGCCACAGCGGGCGGTAAAAGCGTTCCGAGTACCGCACGACACTTAGGGCAAGTGACGGCCCAGACTTCTCCGAGGCCCATAGCCACACTACCCGAGGGCCTAACTCTGGCGGACTCTACGTTGAATGATGTGGTCGTGGTGTCGCAGCTTGGGCACTTCATGGTGAAAACCTCCTGTGGGTGGCTACCGCCGGGGCGCTTCGTACGACTGACATCAGGATCAGGCCCTGAGGCGGTCACGCCCCGGCGTGCGGGGAGTATAGCAGGACAGAAACTAGGCGGGGAACGCGGACAAGACCTCCTAGGCGCTGAATTCCGTCTTACAGCGCCGGCAGGTAAAGTCGCCACCGGTAATGTTCCTCCCGACGAGCTGGGAGCAGTTGGGACAGCGAAGCTCCTCAGCTGAGGCTCCCGCCGGCGGCGGGACGATCGGCTCCGGCGCGACGTCCGGGTGAATCGGGATCGACCCTGGAGGCATCCAGAGGGCGTCGGCGAGCGGCGACTCTTTCGGCGGGAGGTTCTCCCGCTCGCGCTTCTCGTTCAGGCTCATCCAGGTCGCCGCCGCATAGGCGGCGTAGCGTGTCGCAATGTCGCCCTTCAGGACCTCGGCCAGGTCGAACTCGACGTACTGGCCCGCGAAGGCCGGTTCGGGGTCGATCAACTGAGTCTGTAGCGTCTCCTCGATCATCGTCAGCCAGGGGCCGAGCGTGTCCTGGTAGAGCATCTTGTGTTGTTCGGTGACGTTCGAGAAGGTCGCCTTATCGAGGATCTGGATGACCGGCGGCGGCATATCGTAAGCCGCGGCGCACTCCTCGCGGGTCAGGTGGCGGGCCGAGATCAGCTCGGCCTGGCCGGAGTCGAAGGACATCGGCTCCCACTTCGCGCCGCCGCCCAGCATCGCGATCTTGTAGGCGTTGTCGACGCCGCCGTAAGTCTCGTGCAGCTGGTCCCGCATGTACTCGAGCGTCTCCTTCTTGACGTCCTGTTGGACGGCGAAGGCGCCGGAGGGGCGGTTAGCGTTCTCGAAGCTGGCGATCTGCTGGCGCTGGGCCGCGTCCTCGATCTGGAGAGTCCGACGTAGAGCCTCGATCGAAGACGGCCCGACGATATCGGCGCCGGTCCCCCAGAAGCGGAAGTGAACGACCTCCTCGGGGAGAAAAGGGATCCGGATCCCCGCCTTCGTGAAGACGTACCAGTCGGCGCGCTGGTCTTTCCCCTCGACGACGGACCACTCCGCGGCCGGGCCCGAGGCCTCCAGCACCGCCGCCCGGACCCCCTCGTCGGTCGAGAGATCGTGCTCGTCGGAGGCCTGCCGGTGGAAGAAGAAGAGCCGGGGGTCGGACATCTTCCCCTCGGCAATCGTCTTCGCGTAGTCCATCGTCTTCTCGGCGATCGACCCCTGGCCGGGTTGGGGGGCGACGGTCAGCTCGAGCGACCAGGCATCCGCGGCTTTTCGCTTCGGGATATTCGCGAGCATGGTCCGGTGCGTCTCGCGATGGCGGGGAAGGACCAGACGGTGACTCTCGTCGAAGAGCTGGAAGCTCGTCCGGGCGCCGTCGGAGGCCGTCCGGCGCGGTCGCGATCGCCACGGCCTTCCCGGCGCCGTCGAGGCGCATGATCCGCTCGAGGCCGACGTCGAAGTCCTCGGCCAGTGGGCCTTCGCCGATCACGGCCAGGAGAGTCCCGAAGGCCAGCTCCTCGGACTGCTCCTCGGTGTAGGCGACCATCGGGATATAGGGATCGGTGACCCCGTCCCCGATCGGAGTCCTGTCGTCGTGCCAGTCGACGACCCGGACCGGGGCGTCTGGGTGCAGCTCGCAGGCCGCGACCCAGGCGCCGAACTCAGTCTTGGCGGTGCCTTTGCGCTGCGAGATCGCGACGCGCTTGAAGCGCCGCCGGCCAGCCTGGGCGTGTCCCTGGGGGTAGACCTCGTACATTCGATAGATCAGGAAGCGCTGCTCAGGGTCCAGACGGGCCGGCTCCCCCAGGAGGTCTCCAGGACCGTAGATCAGCCAGGACTCGATGAAGTCACAGACGGCGGGGCCGAGGGTCGGCCAGAGAACCTTGTCGAGGGCCGGGACGGTCAGGACGGTCACTTAGATGACCTCGCGGAGGTTCTCGCGCGGGTCGGCGGCGAACTTCTCGGGCTTCCGCTCGCGGGTCGCGCGGCGCTTCTTGCGGTCCTCGACCTTGTCGACCTCCCACTGGAGGCGCCGGCGGTCGATCGGCGTCAGTCCGAAGGCCTGGCGCTGCAGCCGAACCTCTTTGGCGAGGTCGAGCCGCTTCCGTTCGTCGGTCGTGGACCAGTAGCGGTCGACGAGGTCGGCGAGCGCGAATAGCCCGTGAGTGTCTGCCTGGAGATACTCGCCCGCCATCGGCGAGGTCCAGAGATCTCTCCACCATTTGCGGGTCAGAGGGTGCCACACACGATCAGCCTCGACCGGGAGCTTGGGATGCCTTGAGCGACGGCCGGTCCCAGCGGGGAGCCGAGCCGCGGTCGAGGTCTTATTCGTCCGCTGGCGAAGCGCGGCGGGCTTCGGGTCTCGCCCCCTGCCGGCCATCAGGCCTCGACTGTCCTGGGAATAGGGACGTCGTAGCAGCCGCCCTCCTGGACGACGAGGATGCCCGGCGGGATCGACGAATCGAAGACGACCGGGATCACGCAGAGCGCCGGGCGACGGTCCTGCTCCACGCGGAAGCTGAACCTCTGCCGGATCTCGAAACGGACGGCAGCGCCCCTGCGCCGGACCATCGGCGGCCCGGTCCAGTCGTCCAGCCCGTCCAGGTCAGGCCCGGCCCGGTGCGTCACGCGATCCTCCGGGATCCCGATCCCCAGAATCGTAGGCAGGAAAATCCGTGGGTGGGCGGTTCGGGAGGATCGTCTCGGTCAGCGATCCACCATGACCCCCCACGCTTCATGGGTGCTCGACCTTCCGGCGGACGGGGATTCCGAGGGGGAGCTGCTCGACAGCCTGGCGAGCCTGCGGGCCGTTCTGGATGCCGTGCTTCAGGCATCGCCCCTTGCCGTCCAGCGTGAACCCGCCGTCGCCGTCGATCCCGTCGCCGCAGGCGGTGCAGGTGTCGGCCTCAGAGACATTAGACAAGTCCTGTAAACCATCGACGCCATCGACGCCATCGACGCTTTCGTATCTGGGAGGGTGCGTCGATTCGGTGCCGGGATCGACGCAGGGATCGACGCCATCGAAGCTAGGGTCGACGCTCTCAGATACAGGTGCGTCGGTCGCGTCGGTCGCGTCGGTCGAATCCTCCACTTTTCCAATCGTGATAAGCCTCTGCGATTTGCTGCCCGGAGTCTTACTGAACTCAACCTCGACGCCCTCGGCCCGAAGGGCCGGGATCAGCCGCTTCAACTCACCCGACAGGCTGTTCGCGGCCTTCGGCCAGCTCTTCGATTCTCTCTTCTTGTCAGTCACGCGTCCGTCCAGCTTCTGCAGCAACTCGGATGGACGGCCTTCCCAGCCATCCTCCGCGATGCGGGTGATCAGGGGGGCAATGATCGAGTCTTCCAGCACGTCGCCAGACGCGTCTCTCGTCTTCGAGGAGTGCGCCTTCATGAAATCCGGGCCGCTCCACTCCAGCGCCGGAGCCAACGCATAGCCTCTTTTCGCGAACGTTGCCATCCTCGGCAACTGCTTCGGCCTCTGCTCGGCGTTCCGTATCGCCTCCACGATGAGGTTGAGGATACCGCCGAGGAGGGCCGGACGGGCCCGGTGGAACTCGCTGATGACGTCCTCGTCATCGCGGCGCCGGCGGGGAGGGACATAGGGAAGGTTGAGAGTCAATGAGCGGTCCGCCAGGTCGCCCCGACTGACGAAGGTGCTGATGCCGTTGAGGATCACTGGGCGGGCCGCCGCGAAGATGGCTTCGTCACTGTCGCTATAGAGCGCCCGCGTAGCGAAGCCGGAACCAGTACTGAGGCGGCAAAGAGCGTCGCTGAGCCACGGACGAAGGCGTGAGACGTTGTCGAGGTTCACGACCCAGCCGTTCGTGGCCGCGATCATCAAGTCACGTTCGTCTCGCGGCAATGATCGGAGCGGCGCCGCCGAGGGATCGATCAGGTCGCGGACGATTCGGGCCGCGAAGCTCTTGGCGGATCCCTGTTCACCCGTGAGGACTAGGACGATGTATGGCCCGGTCGGGAAGAGATAGGAAGCTGCCACCGTCATCAGGAGCCTGAAGTCGATGTCGTCGCTGATGTTGACCAGCCCGTTAAGGGCATCGACACGACCGTCCACAGGCGCCGGTAGAGCCGTTAGTCCGACCGGTCGTCGGAAGTAGACCGGTGCAACGTCGACGATCTGCCACCCAGAGGCGCTCACGCGGACGGCTCTCCAGCTCGAGTCACCTAGGTCGATATAGACGTCGCCGTTATGCTCTGCCACCCGGACGTGGACGTCCTTGAGGCCTCCCTCGTGGATCGCGAACCCTTGGAGGGCTGTGATCGAGTCCTGGAGGGCCTGTGAGCCGGGCACAGCGCCGCCGGTGGACTGACGGTACAGGGAACGCCAGCCAGCGCCGCGCGGCCTGTCCCTTCAGCGCCATCGTCTCCATGTGGCCGTCCACCGGGATCGCCGCGTACTCCCGGAAATCGGGAGTGTGGAAGAGGACGGCGCCGGACTCGATCGCGAGATTCGTCAGGATCGTGGCCTGGGACTTAGTCCTGCGGGGGCTCTTCGCGTCCTCCTCGGCACCGTTGACGCCCTCCTCGTCGCCAGTGTCGTTGGCGGATCCGGTCGTCGTTGCCCTTACCACCTTGAATTGTTTACAGCGCTGACAGTTACGCCTCGCCTCCCTCGCTGGGGCCCAGGGCCCCGTGGCATTTCGGGCAGTGGCCCGCTAATTCGTTTCTCATCTAGTTGTACCGGTTCCACCACGGCTCGCCGGCCAGCAGCCGCTCCCGACGCGGCGGAAGAGGGCGCCGGTGAGGCCGACGACGACGCCGGTCGGGACGCGGATCACCGTCGACGTGACCGCACCAAACGCAGGTGACGGCGCCTCGGCTCTCCACTACGGGGCCAGCACACGCGGTGGAGCGCGACTGTGTAAGCGATGCTAGACTCCGAGGTGCGAGCGTTGGGGCCTCGGCCTCGGCGCTTTTCATTTAAGCCACAGCAGTCGTGTCGGCCTGGTCCTCGGCTTCGATACCGAGGAGCCGCATCAAGGGAGCGCGAGGCACCCTCAACTTGTGGCCGACCCTGAGAACTGGCACTGGAAACTGCTGCGTCCGGGCCAGCTCATACGCCGTCCCCCTCGACACACCCAGCAGGCGCCCGGCCGCCTCAATAGAAATCGTCGCCGCATCAGTCATTACAGACCTATCCTTTCCTGTCGCGGTTTGAATCAGTTCGCCTCTACTAGTATCTTTACGGGCAGACGACGAGTTTACAAGGAACCATGACGAGTATTAAACGAGCATAAGGTGAGCCATACCATGCCAAAACGTATACCTGAGGAAATACGGAGGAAGATCGTCGACAAGGCCGAAGAAGGCCTGGACGGCGTACAGATCGCGAAGCACCTTGAGGAGCTGCATAAAGCGGGCAAGATCGATGACATTCCTCCCCACCTCCGGACGATCCAGGAGATCGCAAAGACCGTGAAGCCCGTTGACCCGTCCGGCTCGTGGCGCCTCATGGATTCGGAACCTGAAGACGCCGCCCTCATCCTGCCCGTGCTACTCGAAGTCTTCGATTACACCGGCGGCAGGCGGCAGTCTCTAACGAAGCGTGAGGCGGAGATCGTCTGCAAGATTCGCCGGGTCGTAGCCCCCCCAAGCGAGCGCCGGAGATCGGCCTGGGGGGACCGCTTGGACGGATTCGAGACCTTCAAGCTGGCCCGTGAGTACATACGGCGTGAAGATCGGGCCGAGTCCACAGAAGACCTGGACCGCATCGTTGCAATCGCAGCGATTGGGTTCGTCCCGAGTCCTGAGGAGAAGGAATACATCGCGAAACTGGAGGGAGATGACAATGCGCGGACACATCCGAAAGAGGGGTAAGTCCTGGTGCGTCGTGGTCGACCTCGGCGCCGACGCCGAAGGCCGGCGCAGGCAGAAATGGCACTCCGGGTTTCTCACGAAAAGAGAAGCCTCGGCGGCGCTGACCGATGTCCTGGGCCGGCTTCAGAACGGTGACTACATCGGGGCCTCGCGGGAAACGCTCGGCTCCTTCCTCGAGGAGTGGATCGAGTCGTCCCGCGTCACCCTTCGCCCTGGGACGTGGCAATCTTACAAGGGCAATCTCACCGCATACGTCATCCCTGCCCTCGGCTCGACACGCCTCCAGGCGCTGAAACCCTCGGCACTCAACAAGTTCTACGCCGATTTGCTGAAGAGCGGTCGGCGCCAGCGGCCGGGTGGCCTCAGCGCCCGCACGGTGCGCCTCACGCACGTCATATTGCAGAAGGCGTTACAGGGAGAGATGCCGTGCGCTGGCAGCGCATCAGCAGAAACCCCTGTGCCGACGCGAGCCCGCCGAACCCGAAGCCCGCCGAAATGAAGACGTGGGACGTCGAGGAGCTTCGGATCTTCCTCGACCAGGCGAAGATCGACAGGCTTTACACCGCCTTCCAATTGGCCGCCACGACGGGGATGAGGCGAGGCGAAGTCTTCGGCCTTCGGTGGAGGGACGTCGACCTGGGCGCCGGGCGCCTTTCGGTAGTGCAGACCCTCAGCTCCATCCAGCACCGCCTCGTCTTTGGGACGCCGAAGACCCCGAAGTCGAAGCGGTCTGTGGCGCTGGACCCGATGACGATTGCCGACTTGCGGCGCCACAAGGTGCAACAGAACGAGGAGCGACTGGCCCTCGGCGGCGGCTGGCCGGATCACGACCTCGTATTCACCCAGGAGGACGGATCGCCGGTTCATCCTAATCTCTTCAGCCGCGACAGGTTCCGCCATCACATCAAGGCCGCAGGCTTGCCGCAGATCCGCTTCCATGACCTTCGCCACACCCACGCCACGTTGGCCCTCCAGGCTGGGATTCACCCGAAGGTCGTCAGCGAGAGGTTGGGCCACTCGAGCGTCAGCATCACGCTCGACACCTACTCCCACGCAATCCCGGCGATGGAGGAAGAAGCGGCGGCGAAGGTGGCGAAACTGGTCTTCGGATAAGCGGCCGCGAATTTCCCGTTTGCAATCTGTTTGCAGAAAGGCCCTCGGCTAAATGCTGAGGGCCTTAGCAGTTGCGGCCCCTGGAGCCGCAACTAGATACGAGTATTGGTGCCGAAGGCCGGACTCGAACCGGCACGAGGGTTACCCCTCAGCAGATTTTGAGTCTGCCGCGTCTGCCAATTCCGCCACTTCGGCAAAGTCAGCCGACTAGCAAAAAAGAGGGCCGTGACCCGCTCCGCCAGTCCATCGTAGCGAAAAGCCCACTCCGTTTCAATCGTGCCGCCCTCGCCCGCGCGGCATCCATCAGCCGCCGCTAAATTAAGCGCTGCGCCCCAAGCCATTCGACCATCGCCGCCGTCGCCTCTGCGTACACATCCTCGCGGTCGCGGCCCGACGACTTCGGTGCGTTGAACCCGTGATCCGCGCTCTCCAGGCAGTGCGCCGTCGATTCCGCGATCAAGGCAGCCGCCTCCGCCAGCTCTTCCGGCGAGGCGAAAGCGTCCCGCGAGCCCGAGCACAACAGCGTCGGGACGTTGATCGCCGGCAGGTGCTCGTCGCGACGACGCTCCGGCTTGCCGGGCGCGTGCAGCGGGTACGCGAACAGCGCCAGGCCGGCCACCGCCGCGCTCTCCGCCACGGCCCGCGAGGCGATCCGCCCGCCCATCGACCGCCCCCCAACCACGGTTGTCTCGCTCGACAGCTGGTCGATCGCCGCGCGCCACGTTTCCTCGAGGACGGCCGGCCGGTCCGGAGAGCGCCTGCCTGCCTCCTGGTACGGGAACTGGAAGCGGATCGCGCGAACGCCATGTGTCCCCAGCTCGCGGCAGAGGTACTTTCCGAACGGATCGTCAACGTTCGATCCCGCCCCCGGTGTGTAGAGGAACGTGACTCCGGCCGTCGTCTCCGGCTCCGAGGAGATCGCCGTCACCGAACCCTCGCCGACCACGATCGATAGCGTCGTCTCGCCGCTCACGTGTCGAACTCAAGCAGAGCGTACAAGCCCAGGTGGTCCGACGGGTAAAGCTCTGCGTTGTCCGCTGCGGGCTGGTCGAACGCTAGGCCCGCCTCGACGACCTCGAACTCGGGCGACACGTAGATGTAGCCCAGCGTGCCCGGGGGCGCATCGTCGAACGTGTTGACGGGCGTTGGCCAGGTCTTCTCCGGCTCGCGGCCGTTCGCCTCAGCGACGGCCGAGCGGAAGCGTCCCTTCATGACCTCGATCGAGCGCTCCCCTTCGTAGGAGTTGAAATCGCCGCTCACGACCGTTGGCAGCGTGTCGTGCCGGTCCAGCCAGCGCAGGATGTACTCTGCCTGCTCGGCCCGCTCAGCGACCGCCTCCGGCGGGTGATGCAAGTGCGTGTTGACGAGCGCGAACGTTGCCCCGTCGACCGCATAGACCATCCGCTGGGCGATCCGCTCGAACGTCATCAGATCCAGCACCTCGTGCTCAACGCACTCGATCTTTGCCAGCGTCCCAATGCCGAAGATGCTCGCGCGCAGGCCCGGGCTCGTCGCGTGCTTCATACGGTAGTGCGGCTGTGCCGTGATCCGCTTGTTAATCGCGCGGCTCACTTCGATCCCCTGATCGATCATGAGATCGATCTCCTGGAAGCCGATGACGTCGGGCATCAGCGTCTCGAGCTGGTCGATGACGAGCGGCAGCCGCGATTCCCAATCGCCCATCCGGTTGAAGAGGTTGAGTGTCGCCACCTTGATGCGGGGCATTGCGGCGATAGAGTACTACACGGCTCTCGCGAGGACGTACTTAGCCCCCGCCGGAGGCTGGCGGGGGCTAAGGGAGGGGAACCCTTGAGGGGGTGCTTACTGGGCGAAAGGCGGGGCGTCGGCGCGCGTGCCGGCCCAGCTGAACCCGTCGAGCTGACCGGACGAGCTGTAGTCCACGCCGTCACCGGTGACCGTGACTTCCGCCAGGTCGGTCGCCGTGTCGACGGTGAACGTGTACTGCACCTGGACGCGTGTGCCGTCAGGCTGCCAGAGCCCGCCGACGCCGGTCGCGGTAATCACGCCGTTCTCCCACGTCACGTCCTTCACGCCACCGTTGTAGTAGCCCATCTCGTCGCAGTAGAAGCGGAAGGCGCCGCCTTCTTGCTCTGCCGACTCGTGTACCCGCAGGTCGATCGTGTCGGGCGAGTCATCGCCGTCGTGTGAGATCGTGCCGATGGCGACGGCGAGTAGCGCGTTCGGGTCCTTCGGCAGCTTGTCCGGTCGCTGCACGGAGGGACGGTCCGTTACCGGCTCGTCTGTCTGCGCCGAGGACGTGCCGTTGAAGGCGACGATCGCCACGATTGCTGCCAGGATTGCGACGATCAGGCCGCCGCTTACGAACGTGAGTCGTCTCGTAGTCATTCCCTGTCTCCTTTGTCATCTCAGCCTTGGTCGATGGAGACGACTTTAAGCAGCGCGACTTAAGGCGCCATTAAGCAAAGATGAAATTCCGCTAACGTAGGTTCAGGTCGCGGAAAGCTCGGCGACTGCTGCCGCCGCCAGCGTCGCCGGATCGCCCGGCGACTGCTCGGTCTCCGCGCTGGCGAAGACATAGGTCACGCCGCTGACGGGCCGGCCGGTCGCCTCCTGCACACCGTAGACGTAAAGACCGGCCTGCAACTCGTACTCCCGCAGCCGCTCCTTGATCGCCGCTGCCGGCACGTGGTCCGTCTTCCAGTCGATCAGCTCGATGCCGTCCGTCGTCTCTAGCAGCAGGTCCACGAACCCCTCCAACACCGCACCGTCCCGCCTGACTACGAACGGTGCCTCGCGCAGGGCCCGCGTTGCCGATGATGCCCGCCGCCAGGCGTCCGACTCCCGCACCACCCAGCGCACCAGCTTGATCACCTCAGCCTCCCGGTGCGGGATCGCCTCAGCCACTGCCTGCGCGCGACAGAACGCCTCGATCGTGGCGTCGTCCGGATCGAGCGGCAGGCTCTGGATCGCGGCGTGCACGGCGCGGCCCAGGCGGGTGCCGGCGCGCCCGCGCGACCACGGCTCGGAGGCGTCCATTCGCTCCTTTTCGTCGTCGACTCTCCGGCCATCGGCCAGGCGCTTGATCGCCGTAGCGCTGGTGTAGCGACGCGTAGTCGCGGTCGCCAGCAGCGCTGCGCGGGCGGCGTCGAAGCTCTCATGGTCAAGGTCGTCCGGCAGCTCTACGGAGAGGCCCGCTAGGCGCGCGCCGCCGATCGCCGTGATCGTCGGCGGCGCGATGAGCTCGGGCGCGTGCGCCTGCGCCCCGCTCTCGATGAGCCGCTGCGCGCACGTGTTCGACTGGTGCTTCGTGTGGTAGAGCGAGACGAGCAGGTGATCGCGCCCGCGCGTCGCCGCGACGTAGAGGAGCCGGTCCATCTCGGCCTGCCCGTGAGCGAGCTCGGTCTGGCGCAGCGCCCCGTATTCGCCTAGGGCAAAGGCGCGGTTCACGCCCCGGCGGCCCGCGTGGACGCCGACGCGGCCGGCTGCGTGGTCCGCGAGGTACGTTGGGTATTCGGTCACGTTCGGCGCAGCGCTCAGTCCGCCCAGGATGACGATCGGGAACTCGAGCCCCTTGGCGGCGTGGATCGTCATGATCCGAACGGCCTCCTCGTCGTCGATGCCCGCGCCCTCGTGATCGACGATCATCCGCTCCGACTGCCGCTCGAGCCACGACACGAACGCGCTCAGGCTTTCGGGCCGGGAGCGCTCGAACGCCCGCGCCTGCTCGACGAGGAAGCGGGCGCGGCGGAAGGCGTTGCGGTCGGCCTGGTCGATCGTGCCCACCTCAACGACTCGCAGCTCCCACACGAGCCTCTCGACGAGACCCGCCAGCGACGAGCTGTTGCGGCCTTCGTGGTAGCGGCGGAGGGTTCGCAGAGCGTCCGCCACCGGCCCGGTGCGCTCCTCGAGGCCGCTGCGCAGGTAGTCGAGCCGCCCGCCGCGATCGGTTGTGAACTTCGCGAGGTCGACGTCGGAGCAGGCGAAGGCCGGGCTGCGCAGCGCCCCGGCGATCGCCACCTCGTCCGCCGGGTCGTCGACGGCGGTCAGGCAGTTGATAATGTCCCGCACCTCCTGCGTGCGGTAGACGAGGCTTCCCCCTTCGACTCTGTACGGCACGCTAGCGTCGGCCAGCGACCGCTCGAGCGCCGTGAGCAGGATCCGCCGCGGGATCAGCACCGCGATGTCGCCGTACGATGCCTCGCGAACGGCCCCATCGCGTTCTTGCACCTGCCACTTCTCTGAGACGACGGCCCGGCATTGCGCCGCGATCGCCTGCGCCTCGGCGTCTCGCATTCTGCGGGCGTTGAGGTCGACTTCACCACCCATCCAGACGACGCCGGCGCCGTCGAGGGCGCCCTCGCGGTCGGCGTGCACCTCGCGATACGGCGGCTGAACGCCCGGCTCGGCGCCATCGCCGATCAGCGGCGCGAAGACCGCGTTCACCCAGCCCAGGATCTCCGGCCGCGAGCGCCGGTTCAGCGCCAGCTCCGGGAACTCGCAGCCGGTCTCGCCGATCTCGGCACGCGTCTGCGAGTACATCGCCATGTCAGCACGGCGGAAACGGTAGATTGACTGCTTCGGGTCGCCGACCAGGAACAGCCGGCCGGCTTCCAGCGGCGCGCCGTCGCCGGCCCGCGCGAAGGCGAGTGCGATCGCCATCTGCAGCGGATCGGTGTCCTGGAACTCGTCGATCAGCAGCGCCGCGAAGCGCGCCCGAAACGCCTGGCGCGCGCTCTCGTTATCGCCGAAGACGTGGCGCACCCGCACGATCAGGTCGTCGTACGTTAGCGCCCCTTCTCGGGCGCGCGCTCGGTCCTCCTGGCTCACGAAGGCGACTACGAACGGCAGCAGCGCCGCCAGCGCCGCCGCCCGGAGCCCGGACAGCAGCTCGTTCAGCTCGGCGCAGACCCGATTGCAGGTCTCCAGCGCGGGATCCCGCCGCTCCTTGCCGCCCCACTTTGACGCGGTGCCTCTGAGAGATTTCGTGAGGTGGGCTGCGCTGGCGGTGAGCGTCGCCTCGCGCTCGCCGGCGTCGGCTCGCTCAAGCGCCTGAAGGACGCTGAGGAGATCCGTGAGTCGCGCCGTCAGGTTATCGCCCTCGGGGGCGCCCGCAGTCACGGCCTCGATTTCCCCACGCAGCCGCGCAACGTCCGGCCAGGACGGCTCCGCGGCGCTGAGTGGCTTCGCCGAAAGCAGCTCGGCCAGCGTCGGGCGGTAGGCGAGATCGCTCGCCAGGCGCTCGATCTCGGCCGTCTGTAGGCCGAGTGTCAGCACGCGATCGATGGCGCTCTCCGCCGCCCGATTCCCCTCCAGGCCCTCGAGGTACAGACGCCAACGCTCCTGCATGCGCCGCTCCGTCGAGACCGGATCCTGCACCTCGAAGTCCGGGTCGACGCCGGCTTGTGCGGAGAACGCGCGCAGGAGCGTCTGCGCGAACGAGTGGATCGTCGAGATCTGCGCGCGATCCAGGGAGTCCAGTGCAGCGGCGATCTGTGGGGAAGCGCCAGCCTCACCCTGCGCTTCCTCGAGAGCGCCACGCACACGCTCGCGCAGCTCGGCGGCGGCCTTCTCCGTGAACGTAACCGCCGCGATGCGATCGATCTCCGTACCGTCCCGCACGAGCGCCACGAAGCGGTCGACGAGCGCGCTCGTCTTACCGGTGCCCGCACCGGCCTCGACGAACAGCGTCTGCCCCAGCGCCTCCCGGATGACACGGCGCGCCGCGTCGTCGCTGGCGTGGTGTTCGCAGCTCACGACCGGTCTCCTTCCGCAGTCAGGCGGACGGCCTGCCACGCTTGAGCGTCGGCGTCACCCTCTTTCGCGCTGTACTCGATATCGCGGCGGCGCGAGCAGATGCGGTCGTACTGGCAGTACGTGCAGTTCTCGAAGCCGCCGCGCCACTCGTCTTCCTCCTTCGGAACAGCCGGGAACGAACCGCCGCGGATGCCGTCGACGATCGCCCCCAGTGTCTCCTCAAAGCGCTCCCGGGCGTCGGGCGTCTGCGGGTAGCAGACCGGCGTGAAGCCGCCCTTGCGCGTGATGAACCAGTACATCGCGACGGCGTGCTCGGCGTCTCCTGCGGCCGCCAGGTACGCCGGCAGCTGCAGCTTCCGCCCGCCAAGCAGCGGGTTCGAGCTCTTCCCGTTGATCAGGTCACGGAACTCGTACGTGCTGCCCGTCTTGTAGTCGATCACCCAGACGCCGCGCCCGTCGGGCGTGCGGTCGATGCGGTCGACGCGCCCGCGCAGCGTCACGCCGGCGATCTCCGTCGGCGGTATCTCCTGCTCGAAGTCGGCCGGGACGGCGCCCGTTGCCTGGCGTAGGGCGTCGTCGGCGACGAGGAACTGGCGCAGGTCGGATCCGATCGTCCGGGCCTCGTGACTGGAATAGACTCCGAGGCCGGTCTGGCCGCGCTCCGCTGCTCTTGCCAGCTCCTCCTCCGCCATCTGGAGAAGCAGCGCCTCGTCGGCTGGCGTCCACGTCTCGTCCGCCTTCGGGCGCCCGCGCGCGCGCTGGTCGCGGAAGAAGCGCTCAAGTATGCGGTGGATCACGTTGCCGCGCTCGGCGGCGTCCATCATCTCGCGCTCATCAGGCTCATCCACCACGTGGAGCCGCAGGACAGAGCGCGCGAAGTACCGATAGCCGCACGCGCCGTACGTCTCGAGCGACGTCGGCGACACCGTCTTCCCTTCCCCCATGAGCAGATCGCCCTCAATCGCAGACACGTTGCCGTCCCACTCCGTGAATCTACTGCTGCGCCGTGCCCGCAGAAGAGCAAGGGGCCGGGCGCGCGGGTCGCTATCCGGGAGCGGCGCTCCCGCCTGCGCGCTGCGCACGGCATCGCGCAAACGCAGCTCGGCCACGTCGACAATCGGCCCCGCCAGCATCGACCCGAGCGCCGAGCCCGGATGCGCGACGTCGTCCGACGGCAGCTCATCACGGAGATGGGAGGCGGTGACGCGGCGGCCAATGGCGGCCGAGTACGCCTCCGCCATCATCGGCGACGGATAGTAGTCACGCGAGCCGCCGGGTTCGTAGGACGGCGCGCTCCACGTCAGCTGCCCGCCGGCAGCGGCCCCGATGGCGCGCTCTGCCGATTCGCGGGCGCGCTGGATCCGCGTCGTTGTGTCTTCGATGAACGGGTGCTCGGCCTTCAAGCTCTGCCAGACGCGGTCGTCCAATAGCGCGTCGCCGCCGGGTCCGGCCGGCAGCGCCCCTTCGAACGCGCCGCAGAGGACTGTCCGCCGGAACTCCAGCCCGGCCGCCACGCGGTACTCGGCGATGACAACGCCATCGCCCAGGCCGCGTTCGCGCGTGAAAGCGAGTTCGAGGTTCGCCCGCAGCGCCGCCGCGAAACTCTCGACACTGAACTGGCCGCCGACTGCCCCGACGGTGCCCAGCTGGTCGATCTCGTCGATCACGCTTACCAGCGCCTCGTCCGTCGGGTCGAAGTAGTCTTCGACGACCGCCTTGAAGGAGTCGATGAACGACGCGGCGTCCTGATCGCGGCGCAGCGGTTCCAGGCGCGAGAGCAGGCGGCCCATCACCGCTCGCAGCCGCTCTGCCTTGTCGCGCTGGTACGTGATCGCGCGTACCAGGCCCTCGTTCTCGGCGACTCTCGGCGAAGCAAGCTCCGCCTCCTTGTCGTCGATGAAGATGCCGAGCCGGCGGTCCCAGGCGTCCTTGCCACGTGTGATCCCGGCTTCCCGCGAGAGCCGGTCCCAGTCGTTGGTCATCAGCCGCTCGTCACCGTCGCCCGCCGGTACGAACTCCTTCAGGGGCGCGATCGACAGAAACTCCATCGCCGCGGCCCGCGAAAAGTCCCGCTCTGGCAGCGATGCGAGCGCGAGAACGCCGTGACCGGCGCGCGTCTCGATCAGAGGCAGCCCGGGCAGCGGCGCCACCGGCACGCCGGAGTTGGCGAACGCTTCGCGCAGCAGCCTCCCATAAGACGCATCGGCCCCGTGGAAGACGCCGATCTCGTGCAGCGACAGGCCTTCGTCCAACGCGGCGATTACGTCGCGGACGACGCAGCGGGCCTCGCTCGCCAGGTCAGGCGCCAGGAGGAACCGCTGAGAGGCGGGCTGGGCGACACTCTCCTCGATCTCCTCGAAGGCGGGCGCGGCCGCCCGTAGAGCTTCGAGAAGGCGCGTGCCGGCGGCGGTCAGCGCTCCCGGCGGCGCCACGTAGATCGCCCCGATGTCAGCCAGCGCTCCTGCGCGGCCGGTCTCCACGGCGCCGGCGGAGGCGTCAAGCAGGTCTTCCTCGTCGTAGAAGGCCGCCGACACCTCGCGAAAGCGGTCGTAGAGCCGGAAGATCTCACGCGCGTGATCGGGGTAATCACCTCTGATCACCTGCGACGAACCGATGCCGGCACGGCGCAGGCGGCGGAAGAGCTGGCGCAGCACCCGGGCGTACCCAGCGAGGTCACTGACGGCCGCGAGCGTTCCCTTCGATTCGCCCGCCACCTGGCCGGCGAGATAGTCGCCGATCGGGCGGGCCAGCGGGTTGCGGCCCTCTGCTGCCAGGTGGCCGGCGCCGAGCAGCTCGGCCAGACGCGGGAAGGTCTCGAAGCGGACAGACGCGAAGGGCGTCAGCTCCCCGAGGCGGCGGCGCATTTGCAGCGCCGCGGCGTGCGAAGGCGCCACGACGGTGACCGGCAGTAGCGGGTCGTCTCGCCGGCCTTCGGCGATGGAGCGCAGCGTAGTAGGTACGTCAGGCATCGAGAGGCGAGGCCAGCGTAGGAACGGGCGGCCAAGGTGTCAAGGCGCCGCTGTCACCCGATTGTGGAAGCGCGCACCGCCGGAGGCTAGACGGCTTCCCAGTAGCGCTTGCCTTCGCCCTGCAGCACGCGGCCCAGCGTGAGGCCCGGAAAGTGCGCCGCTGTCATCAACGCCCCATCGGACTCGATCTCCCGCAGCGCGGCCTGCTGCGACCGCCGCGCCAGCGCTCCGTCCATGTCGCCGATGCCGGACCACTCGGTCTCCTCCAACTGTACGGGGCACGATATCGCGTCTCCCAGGATGAACGCGCGCTGCCCCTGCGAGGAGAGGATGACGCCCGCATGTCCGGGCGTATGTCCGGGCGTGCCGATGACGTTGATCCCCGGTGCGATCGCGGCGCCGTCGTCCGCGATCTCGAAGCGGCCGGACACCGCCGCTATCATCTTCTTCCAATCGAAGCCCGGCGTTGCCGCCCGCGGGTCCGGCTCCTGCCAGAACGCATCCTCGTCGCTCGTCCAGCGGTACGTCGCGTTCGGGAACACGACCTTCATCGCGTCGCCATCCTCGTGCGCCACGTTCCCGCAGTGATCGGCATGCAGGTGCGTCAGGAACACGACGTCGACATCCTCAGGCTTGACGCCGCCGGCCGCCAGCTCGTCCAGCAGTGCACCGCCGGTGAAGCCGAACATGTTCACCGGGCCCAACCCCGTGTCGATGAGCACCTTCTGTCCGCCGGCGTCGACCAGGAAGCAGCTGAACGGGAGCTCCACCTCGCCCTCGTGGTTGAGCCAACGCTTGTGCTTCTCCCACTGCTCGTCGGTGGTGCCGCGGAAGTAGACAGTGCTGGGTGCAGCGCCCAGACCGTCGCTGACGGCCAGTACCTGCAGGTCGCCCACTTTGAATTCGTTCCCCACAGCGTCTTCCCTTCCCGCCGGCCCCCCGGCCGACACAATCGTCCTTCCGCTGCCAGTATATTGCTGCGCCGTCGCCTGCGCCCTGCCTACAATCAGCGCATGGCCGGCTTCGCCCAAGCGATCCTCATCGACCTCGACGACACGCTCACCGACGACACGAGCTCCGTCGACGCCTGCTGGACCGCAGCCTGCACCCTCGCCGAGTCACGGCTTCCGGGCGTCGACGTCCGATTCCTCCGCGCCGCGATCGGCCGGGAAAACTCGTGGTTCTGGTCCGACCCGGAGCGCGCCCGCGCCGGCCGCCTCGACCTGCGCGCGAACACCCGGGCGCTCCTTAAGCAGGTCTTCGGGAGACTCGGCATCAAAGACACCGCCCTCGCCCTGGAGATCGCCGAGACGTACCGCGACCGGCGTGAGGAGAGTCTAACGCTGTTCCCCGGCGTGATTGAGGCGCTCGACCGCCTCCGCAATGAGGGCGTCCGACTGGGCCTGATGACCAACGGTGCCGCGCCGCCGCAGCGCGCCAAGATCGAGCGCTTCGGGCTCGCTCGGCACTTCGAGCACATCACCATCGAAGGCGAGGCCGGCTTCGGGAAGCCCGACCACCGCGTCTACGATTCGCTCCTCTCGGCGCTGGATACTGCCCCCGAGGATGCCTGGGCGGTCGGCGATAGCCTGGAGCACGACGTCATTGGCCCGATGCAGCTGGGGCTCCACGGCATCTGGGTTGACGTGCGTAACGCCGGCCTCGACGGTCGTCCGCAGCGGCCGGACCGCATCGTCTCTGCCTTCGCGGAGATCGTCGAGCCGCAGGCCTAGCCCAGCACGTCGCCGATCGTTATCGCGTACAGTTCCATGTCGTAGACACGGCCGTTGTTGGGCCAGGCGCTCCGCTGCGTGCCCTCGTGCGTATAGCCGGCCTTCTCCGCCACACCGCGCGAGGCCGCGTTCTCCGTGGCGATGCAGAGCCGGATCCGGTGCACTGGCAGCGACTCGAAGAGATAGCGCGTCAGCACACGCACAGACTCCGACGTGATGCCTTTGCGGCGCGAAGACGGATCGTACGTGCGATAGGCGATCTCGAGTTCGCTCAGGTAGTCCACCGTCTTGAAGTAGTGGATCTCGCCGAGGATGTCGCCGCTCTTCGGTTCCGTCATGAAGAGCATTCCGTGGTTGTTGCTCCAGAAGCCGTCCTTCTCGAAGTCCTTGCGTATGGTCGGCTCGGAGTAATAGTGGTGTGGATACCACTCGCCGCGATGCTCGAACTCCGCGTTCCTCTCGACCAGGAACGGCAGGTCCGATTCGCGGACGGGGCGGAGGACGACGTTCTTACCTTTGAGCATGCTGCGTCAGTCCTTTCAATGGGCTGGCCTAGCGGCGCTTGGGCATCAACACCGTATAGTCGAGGTCGAGCGCGACGTTCGGGTGGTACGACTCCCGGCCGTCGTCTCCCTTCACCCGCAGCGGCACTTCTTCCTCGCGCGGATCGCTGTTCTTGACGGCGACAAGCCGCAGCCGCAGCGCACCGGCGTCGTCGCGGCCCAGCTCGATACGCTCCAGCACCTCGGTCCAGGCGAAGAGAGTGTCGCCGGCGATCGTTGGATTGGCGTGCGCGCCGGCGTTGAAGGCGAGCACCCGCAGGGCGTTCTCGAGGCCGTCGAAGGCGATGCAGTGCGCCGTCGAGATGATGTGCCCGCCGTAGATGATGCGCGTGCCCAGGCGCGACTTCTTCTGCAGCAGCTCGTTGAAGTGCACGCGAGCGTTGTTCTGAAACAGGCGCGTTGCCATCTGGTGCTCGGCGTCTTCCAGCGTGATCCCCTGCGGGTGCATGATGCGCTCGCCGGGCTCGTAGTCCTCCCACATCGCCTCGGAGCCCGTCACCAGCGGGTCGAACCGCGACAGGTCCAGCTGGGGCGGAACGAAGAGGTCCTCTGTGCTCACCTGGGCGGGCAGCTCCGGCGGCTCGGTGGCCCCGATCTTGGATGCCGGATCGCGGCCGGACGGGCGGCCGTCCGGCCGCTTGTTGACCATCGCCCAGCGGTAGAACTGAAGCACCGTCTCCCCGCGCTGGTTGAAGCCGCGGGTGTGCACCCAGACGATTCCCAGGTCTGGTCGCGACGTCTCCCGCCGGCCCAGGACCTTCGTCTCGGCGCGCAACGTATCGCCCACGTAGACGGGCGCCAGGAAGCGCACGTCGGCGTAGCCCAGGTTGGCCGGCGAGTTGAGCGAGACGTCCGGGACGGCGCGGCCGAACACCAGGTGGAAAACGAGAAGGTCGTGCACCGGCTCGCGATCGAAGCCGAGCGACTGGGCGAAGTCCCGCGCGCAGTTCAGCGGCCGCCGGTCGCCGTAGAGCGCGATGTAGAGCGCCATGTCGCCGTCCCAGACGGTGCGCGGAACGGCGTGCTTGATGACGCGGCCGACTTCGAAGTCCTCGAAGTAGTTGCCGCCGGTCGTCTTCGCGGTCGCCATCGCTCAGCCGACGGCGTCCAGCAACACAACCGCCTCGCCTTTGATGACTGCCTCACCGTCCTGGTTGTAGCACTCCGTCTGCAGGGTCAGTGTGCTCTTCTCGGCGTCGATCTCCTTGACCTCAGCGACCGCCTTGATCTCATCGCCGATCTTGACGGGGCGGATGAAGCGGATGCTCTGGCTCAAGTAGACGACACAGGCGTGCGGCGCCAGCTTCGTTCCCAGAGCCGCCGAAAGGTAGCCGGCGCTTAGCATCCCGTGCGCGATGCACTCCCCAAAGCGAGTCTTCTTCGCGTATTCCGGATCGCGGTGGAGCGGGTTCGTGTCGCCGGACACCGCCGCGAACTTCGCGATGTCCTCGGCCGTCACGGTGCGCTCATAGCTCGCTACGTCGCCCACCTTGACGCCCAGCACTTCGGTCATCTGTCCCTCCTCGGACGCACGATGGCGTCCGCAGAGGACTTTAGTCGATGGCGGAGGATGGGACAAGAAAACGCGGAGCAGGGAGCCCGGCGCCGGTGACGGGAATCACTCCTTGCCGGCCGCCTCGTGTTCCCTGTCGCCCCGTCGATGCGCTAGCATACGCCGCGTGAGTGCCTTCGGACCGCGTCTCTACAACACGGCGACACACAAAGGCGAACCTCTGACCGGTGGCGACGTCGGTCTCTACGTCTGCGGCGTGACGCCGTACGACACGTCCCACCTGGGCCACGCCTTCACCTACGTCGTCTTCGACGTCTTCGTCCGCTATCTCCGCTTCCTTGGCCGGCGCGTCACCTATGTCCAGAACGTCACGGACATCGACGACGATGTACTCCTGCGCGCCGCCAAGACCGCCCGCGCCTGGAAAGAGCTCGGCGACGAGGAGTACGCTGAGTTCCGCGAGCAGATGTCACGGCTCGGGAACCTCGATCCGGACGTCGCGCCAAGGGCCACCGAGCACATCCCGGAAATCCAGCACATCGTCGAGCGGCTCGTCGAAAACGGCGTCGCCTACGTGAGCGAGGGCAGCGTCTACTTCGAGGTGCAGAAGGATCCGAAGTTCGGACGCCTCTTCAATCACTCCTACGACTCGATGCTGCAGATCGCCAACGAGCGCGGCAACTTCCCGGCCGATCCGCTGAAGCGCGACGCGCTGGACTTCGTGCTCTGGCAAGCGAAGAAGGAGGGCGAGCCGGCCTGGGACTCGCCGTGGGGCCCCGGCCGCCCCGGCTGGCACATCGAGTGCTCCGCGATGGCGATGAAGTACCTCGGCGAGACCGTCACCGTCCACGGCGGCGGCGAGGACCTCGTGTTTCCACACCACGACGCAGAGATCGCCCAGAGCGAGAACTACAGCGGCGTCCCCTTCGTCCGCCACTGGCTGCACGCGGCGATGGTCTACTGCGGCGAACACAAGATGAGCAAGTCGCTCGGCAACATGGTCTTCGTGCGTGACCTGATCGACGGCTCGTCGCCGGACGCGCTCCGCCTGCACCTCCTCTCGCACCACTACCGGGAGCCCTGGGACCAGCCCGCGGGCGCCGGCGTGCCTACAGTCGAACTCGCGGCGAACCTCGCGCGATCTCTTGCCAGCGCCGGCAACCCCAGCGACGCCGAGCTAGAGCGCTACCGGAGCGACTTCCTCGACGCAATGGCGAACGACCTCGACACGCCAGCCGCGATCGCCGAGCTGGAACGCCTGTCAGGAATCGAAGAGCCGGCGGCGCGCCGGGCGGCGAAGGCGCTCGGGCAGCGCGTGCTCGGCCTCACCTTCGAGGCGTAAGGGCGGACTAGCCGGGCAGGAACGTGCCGTCCGGGTCACGGCCGATCGGCCTCACACCGACGATGGCGTCGCGGTTGAGCGGGCCGTAGACATGAGGAAAGATGCCGGCTGGGTCCTCGTACTTCACCGGCGCAGCGATGCGTTCCTTGTCGATCGAGAGGATTAGCCAATCGCCGGCCTCCTCCTTGTAGTGCTGCGTGAGAACGATCGAGATCGCTTCGAGGCCGTCCGTGCAGTGGATGAAGCCCTCACGCTCGAAGTCGGGCGGCAGGTATGGTTCGGCGGGTGCCAGCGAGTCCCAGTAGGCCTTCGGGACCCCGTGGTACGTGACGTCTGCCGTCACGCGTCCCGCTTGACGACGCGCTCGGCGGCTGCCGGAAGCGCGCGGCGTGGTCGCCGGACTGGCGCAACGCCACGTTGTGATCGCGCTCCCGCCGGGCGGCGTCTTTCGTCGACGTCGCGATGTCGATCACTTCTTTTGACGCTGCGATCGCCGCCGGCGAGTTCCCCGCGATCGCCTCCGCCATCTCGAGGACTGTGCGCTCCAGGTCCGCGTCCGGCACGACGTGGTTCGCCAGGCCGACGCGCAGAGCCTCCCCGGCGTCGACGGTGCGGGCCGTGAAGATCAGCTCCTTGGCCACCGGCCCACCGACGGCGCGCGGAAGTAGGCTGGCGCCGACCACCAGGCCGTAGCTCGCGCCGACGAAACGGAAACGCGCGCTGGCCGAACACACCCGGATGTCGCAGCAGAGCGCGAAGATCGCGCCGCCGTCGTAGGCATATCCGTTGACGGCGGCGATCACAGGCTTGCTCACTCGCGCCAGCCGCGCCGCCGCCTGCGCAGCCCAGTCGCGGCCGCCCTCAATCGGCGGCGCCTCCGAAGCGGCTCCTTCGTAGCGGCCAAGCGCCGCCTCCGCCATGTCAGCGCCAGCGCAGAACGCCTTCTTGCCCGCGCCCGTGAGCACGATGACTCGCACGTCCGGATTGGCGTCCAGCGCGTCCAGGCAGCGCACCAGCTCATCCGCCATCTCGCGCGAGATCGCGTTGTGCTTCTCGACGCGGTTGAGGCGCACGACGGCGATCGCGCCGTGGCATTCGAGGATGATCGCGTTGAACTCGGCCACGTTACGTCGTCTCCCCCGCCGCCCAGCCCAGGAACTCCAGCACCTCGGGAATCCGACCTTCGTCGACTGCCGGGTCCTTCGGGTGCATCTGCGACCACTCGATCAGCCCCGACCAGCGCGCGGGCAGCGAGGCCAGCGCCCACTCCACCGCCTCGCGCTTGGTGGATAGCTCGCCGATTTCGAGGGTTAGCAACGCGCGGCAGGCCGTCTCCACCTCGAAGGCCTGCGCCCCAACGACTGCCAGTTCCCGTCGCGGCCAGCTGCCGTCGCCCCAGTTCGTCGTTCGCGCGCGCAGCTCCGCGCCGACTGCCGCGCGAAGCTCATCCGGCGCGACGGGGTCAATCAGCGTCTTCGGCTCCGGGCCCGTGATGACGACACCATGCTCACGCACCGTCCTGCGTTCGAGCACCCAGTTGGGCCGGTGCTCGCCGCGGTGCAGCGCTTCGCCTGTTCCGACTTTCACGTGCTCCTGACCCGCCTCGAACAGACGCACGGTCGCGCGATCAATGTAGTAGACGTCGTACTCCAACCCGAACTCGTTTCCGGCCGGAGGCAAACGCCTGTGCTGCTGAGCAAGCGCTCGATCCGGCCGGCGATGGCGTCTCGTGAAGCTCCCGGCAGCGCGCTGTACAGGTACGAGCGCGACGCCGCCCAGCGCGTGAAGCTCATGATCTCCGGGATCTTCGAAGCGTCTGCGGTCTTGTCCGCGCGGTGCTGTTGCGACCACCCCACGAGCGACCGCCAGCGCTCCGGCAGCGTGCCGAGCGCCCATTCCACCGCCTGCGCTTTCGTCGGCAGCTCTCCGGAATCGAGCGTATGCAAGGCGCGGCAGAGCGTTTCGATCTCGAACGCCTGGTAGTAGCGTGAGCCGAGCCAGGCCGGGGGCTCATCCTTGATGGCCCCGTCCTCCATGCGGGCTCTGAGTTCGCCGGCGACCGCGGCGCGAATGTCTTCCGCCGAGATCGGATCGATCAGCGTCTTCGGGTCGGGGCCGGCCACGGCGACGCCGTGCTCGCGCACCGTCCAGCGCTCCAGCACGAAGTTATCGCGGTGCTCGGCCCAACCGAACGCCCAATCAGCGCCAACCGAGGCGATGATGCCGCTGACCGGGCTCGAAGCGCTTGACGGCGGCCCGGTCGACATAAGACACCTCGTAGTGGCAACCGTACTCATTCTCCCGCGCCGCGATCCGAGTGTGCAGCCGGTCGAGGGCCCCGAACTCCGTCTCAGACACGGGCTGCTCAGTTACGACGAGAACGTCGACGTCGCTGGTCTCGGGGTTGAAGCCTCCAAGCGCCAGCGAGCCGCGCAGGTAGAACCCGACGAAGTTCTCACCCAGCGCCTCGCGCACGCCGTCGAGCAGCGCCTCAATCAGCGGCGCTATTTCCCGGGGATACGTCATGTTGGGAGTAGTCACAGACATCTGCTAGAAGATTCCGTTGCACTTGAGCCGCCTGCTAAGAGTCCGTCCAAGCATTCTTTGTTCGTCGCGAGTAAGCCCGGGCGCTCGAACCAATGGAACATCCCACCCGGCCACCGCAACCTCTCGCTTGGATAGGAGCAATCGGCCGGTCCACCACTTGCGCTTTCCAGTTGTTGAGCTATCCAGCTCGACGATCTTTCCTATGGAGCCAAGACGATCTCGGATACCGCTGCCATTCAGCAACAGAAGCTCAACGTTCTGAAAAGTATGCAGTTGCCACTCGAGAAACGGAACGTCCTCAAGCAAGAGCGTGCTCGCGACGTCAGGATATGACCCTTCCAGAGCATTCCAAGTCGGATCGGTAGATTCCTGTACTAGGTCGAGATGAGTCGCAAGGCCCTCCTCAAAGGCAAGGCCGAGCCCCTCGGCAACCCTCATCGGCCCTGAAAACCATGTCCGATAGACTGGCCGACCGGGCAGAAAGTACTCCCTCATGGTCTCTATTGCTTTCTCGCACTGATCGAAGTCCAGAGAAGCCCGACCCGTCGCTCCAAGTGAGTGTAGCGTCTCGAACCGGCGACGCTTGCCAGCCCTCAGCGTTCCATTCCTCTCCTGATACTCCAGTCGAGACGGATTGAGTGAAATCGTCGCCAGCCTCGCCTTCGAAATATCGCCAAAGAAGAGAACGGGAAGCGAACCTGACACGCTTCTCGGACTGGCGGTCTTTCGGATGCGACTGTGCAGTCGTTCTACGACCGTCGGGTCAAAAAGCACGAGCGCCTAGTCCTCCAGCGTGCTCGTGTCGCCTTCCGGCAGGCCGAGCTCGCGCGCCTTCAGGAGGCGGCGCATGATCTTGCCGGAGCGCGTCTTGGGCATGCCGGGCAGGAACTCGATCTCCCTCGGCGCGACGGCCTTCCCCAGCTTGCCGATTGCGAACTGCTTCAGCTCCCGACGCAACGCTTCCGATTCCTCGTAGCCGTCCTTGAGCGCGACGAACGCCTTCACCACCTCCATCGCCACCGGGTCCGGCTTGCCGATGACGCCCGCCTCGGCAACAGCTTCGTGCTCGATCAGCGCGCTCTCCACCTCGAACGGGCCGACGAGGTGGCCCGCCGTGTTGATCACGTCGTCCGCGCGGCCGACGAACCAGAAGTAGCCGTCGCTGTCCATCCGCGCCCGGTCGCCCGTGATGTACCAGCCGTTGCGGAAGCAGGAGTCGTAGAGCTCCTCACGGTGCCAGTACGTCCGGAACATCGAGGGCCAGCCGGGCTTGACGGCGAGGTCGCCTTCCTCACCGGGCGGCACCTCCTTGCCGTCGTCGTCGATGATCGCCGGCTCGATTCCGGGGAACGGCCGGCCCATGCTGCCAGGGCGGATCTCCATCGAGGCGTAGTTGGCGATCATGATCGCGCCCGTCTCCGTCTGCCACCAGTTGTCGTGGAAGGGCAGACCGATCGCCTTCTCGCCCCAGACGACCGCCTCCGGGTTCAGCGGCTCGCCAACGGACATCGCGTAGCGGAGCGACGAGAGGTCGTGCTTCTTCGGGGCGTCTTCGCCTGCCTTCATCAGCATGCGAATCGCCGTCGGCGCCGTGTACCAGACGGTTACCTTGTGCCGGGCGATGGCGCGGTACCAGGCGTTCACGCCGAAGCCGCCTTCATAGATCAGACTCGTGACGCCGTTGCTCCACGGCGCGAACATCCCGTACGAAGTGCCCGTCACCCACCCGGGGTCTGCCGTGCACCAGTAGACGTCGTCGTCGTGGAAGTCCAGCACGTACTTGCCCGTCGCATAGTGGCTGATGATTGCGTTGTGCACGTGCGCCGCGCCCTTCGGCTTGCCTGTCGTGCCCGAGGTGTAGTGCATCACGGAGTAGTCTTCGGGATCGGTGTTCACCGTCTCGAACTCGTCCGACTGGCCGGCGATGACGTCGTTCCAGAGCGCCTCGCCTGCTGCCGGCTCGGCCTCTCCGCGCCTCGTCACCAGCACGACTGTCTCGAGCGCCGGCAGGTCGCCGCGGATCTTAGAGACTCCCGTCCAGAGCGCCGGCGTCGTTACCAGCACCTTCGCAGCGCTGTTCTCCAGGCGGTCCTTTACGGCGTCTGGTCCAAACGCCGGGAAGAGCGGCCCGATCACCGCGCCCAGCTTGAGCGCGCCGAAGGCCGTAAAGTAGCACTCCGGTATGCGGTCGAGGAACATGAAGACGCGGTCGCCTTTCTCCACACCAAGCGCCTTCAGGCCGTTGGCGACGCGGTTTGCTTCCTTCGTGAACTGCTCGAACGTGTACGTCTCCTCTTCGCCGTCCTTGCCCTCCCAGATCATCGCCACCTTGTGACGGCGCTCCGTCTTCAGGTGGCGGTCCAGGCACTCGTACGCTTTGTTGAGCCCGCCGCCCGGATGACCGTCCAGCTCGGAGCGAATCTGCTCCCACGTGATCGACTGCCGGGCAGACTCGTATCCGCCCAGGTTAGGCTTGACGGCGAACTGGTCGGGCGGCGGCTTGACGATCGGCGGGTACTCCATGGCAGAGCCTCCTTCTACCCGCGCACAATCATAAGATACCCGGAGTAAGCGGCAAAGGCCGTTCGGCCAAGTGTAGGCTCCATCACAGAGTTTGTGCGCGTCACGGTGCGAATCTATCATTGAGTGGAGGGCCGTATCCGAGTAAGACCAGATGGACATCCTTGAAGTAGGCGGCGTCAGCCTGATCCTCGCCTTCGTGGCGGGGCTGCTTTCTGTCGCCTCGCCCTGCGTTCTGCCGCTCGTGCCTGCGTACCTCGGCTACCTGACGGGCTCGGCGCTCGAGGGCTCCGGCGGAGGTCAAACGGTGGCGACAGTCAGCGCCGGCGCGGGCGGGGGCGGCGGCACGGTCGCGATCGCCTCGGCGCCACCGCGCGAAAAGACGCCCTCGCCGTTCCTGCACTCCGTTGCCTTCGTCGGTGGCTTCTCGGTCATCTTCATTCTCTTCGGCGTCTCGCTTGGCATCGTCGGATTCTTCCTGCGCGACAACGAGACCATCATCCTCCGCATTGCCGGTGCCATGCTGATCGTGATGGGCCTCCACCTCTCAGGCGTCATCACCATCCCCTTCCTGGAGCAGGAGCGGCGGCTGGACGTCGGGCGCGGCGCGAAGGTCGGTTACGCGCGCTCGTTCGCGGTCGGATCGGCGTTCTCTGCCGGCTGGTCTCCCTGCATCGGCCCGACGCTCGGCGCCGTCTTCGCCCTTGCGGTCTCCGGCGGTTCGGTGCTGGAGGCGGGCATCCTCTTCGCTGTCTACTCGCTCGGCCTCTCGATCCCCTTCCTCGCCCTCGGCCTCGCCTACAACAGCGTCAAGCCGCTCTACATGCGCGTGAAGCGTTACGTGGGCGTCGTCAACTACCTCAGCGGCGCGCTGCTCATCGTTATCGGCATCCTCATCTTCACCGACAGTCTGATCAACCTCAACAGTGCCTTCAACTTCTGGCCGTTCACCGAACTGGCTGAGCTGGAGACCAACCTGGAGAACTAATGACAAGTCGTGACGCCGCCCCCAACACTCGCCAGCGCCTGATCGCCTTCGCCGGCATCGTCGTCATCGTCGGCGTAGCGGTGCTCTTGCTCTGGGCCGGCGGCGTGCTCGATAACCAGGGCGGCGGCGAAGGAATCGAGGATGTCCTGGTCCTAGATACGCCAGCGGCCGAAGGGCGCGGCGAACTGGAAATCGGCGCTCAGAAGGGCCAGCTCGCCCCCAACTTCGAGATCTCGGACTTCGACGGCAGCCGCCACGTGCTGAGCGACTTCCGCGGGCAGGCCGTATACGTCAACTTCTGGGCCACCTGGTGCGGCCCCTGCTTGTTCGAGCTCCCGGAAGTGGCAGCACTCCAGGAAGAGTTCGGCGACGACCTCGTGGTCATCACCGTCAACCGCCGCGAGCCACTGGGACGGGCCGAGTCCCACCTCAACAACCTGCCACGGCTCGACGGTGGCAACGGCGTAGACTTCCCGGTCAACGGCATCGACCCCGACGACACGCTCTTCGACCTCTACCGGGCGATCGCCATGCCTTCGAGCTTCTTCGTCGATCCCGACGGGGTCATCTCGGGTGTCGGTCACGGCCTGATCAACCTCGATCAGATGCGGATGGCCGTCAACAGCGCGCTTGCCGGCGCCTGACTCGGATCGCCGCCGGCGCCTCGCGACGAGCCTCCTGCCTTAGCGTATACTTAGCGAGCGGGACGGACGCCCGTCCGGCGCGAAATCGCCCAAGGAGGCCTGAAATGAGAGACGTCGCGGTAATCGGCGCTGGAATGACCAACTTCGGCAAGTTCCTGGACCGCAGCATGAAAGACCTGGCCCGTGAGGCCGTCGAGGGCGCGCTCGATTCGTCCGGGCTCGACAAGTCCAAGCTGGAGACGGCCATCGTCGGCAACGCCACCGCCGGTCTGATCACCGGCCAGGAGATGATCCGCGGCCAGGTTGCGCTGCGGGACATGGGCATCGGCGGCATCCCCATCATCAACACCGAGAACGCCTGTGCCAGCTCCTCGACCGCTTTCCACGTCGCCTGGACCTACGTCGCCTCCGGCATGTACGACGTGGCGCTGGCGGTCGGCATGGAGAAGCTCTACCACGAAGACAAGACACGCTCCTTCAAGGCGATCGGCGCCGCTGTGGACGTGGAGTGGATGCAGCAGATGCAGGCGGCGGCCGCCGCGGCCAAAGAGGCGAAGGACAAGAACGGGGACAACCCCGGCGTCGCCGAGGGCGCGGGCGAGAAGCGCTCGATGTTCATGGATTTCTACGCCGCCTTCGCCCGCTCGCACATGCAGCGCTACGGGACAACGAAGGAGCAGTTCGCCCGGGTCGCCGTCAAGAACCACTTTCACGGCTCCCTCAACCCGCAAGCCCAGTACCGCGAGGTCTACACGCTCGAGGACATCCTTACCTCGCCGCCTGTCGCCGATCCCCTAACGCGGCTCATGTGCTCGCCCATCGGCGACGGAGCCGCCGCAGCCGTGCTCGTCTCGCCGGCGATCGCGCGCCAGCAGACGACGAAGCCCGTCTGGGTGAAGGCTTCGGTCCTCAACTCCGGATTCGACCGCGAGCCCGGCGCAGACGACGTGACCGTAGTCACCGCCAGGGCGGCCTACGAGCAGGCCGGCATCGGCCCCGAAGACCTCAACGTGCTCGAAGTGCACGACGCCTCCGCGCCTGCTGAGCTGGTGCTCTACGAAGAGCTCGGCCTCTGCGGGAAAGGCGAGGGCGGAGCTCTAATCGACTCCAAGGCGACCTACTTCGACGGCCCGAAGGCCGTGAACCCCAGCGGCGGCCTCATCTCGAAGGGCCACCCCATCGGCGCGACCGGCGTCGCCCAGATCTACGAGATCTTCTCGCAGCTCCGTGGCGAGGCCGGCGACCGCCAGGTCAAGAACGCGAAGGTGGGGCTCACTGAGAACGGCGGCGGCATGGTCAAGGGCGACCCCGCGGCCGTTTCGGTCCACGTCCTCGCCGTCTAGACGCTAACCGGAACGAACGATTCGGGGCGGCGTGTCGGCCATCCCCGATTCTACATAGGGAGGGTCAAATGCCGCGCGCTCAGCTAGTCTCCAACCTGGTGGTCGCGGTTTTCGGCGTCTTCACGCTGGCTCTGGGCATCTGGGCGCTCGCCGACACGACGTCCTTCTACGAGAACATCGCCGAGTGGCCGCCCTACAACCGCCACTTCATACACGACCTCGGCGCTTTCCAGATCGGTCTCGGCGCAGCGCTCGTTTTCGCGCTGATCTGGCAGCGCGACGCCGTAATGGCAGTGCTCGGCGGCGGTGCTATCGGCGCGACGGGCCACTGGGTCGTGCACATCTCCGACGAGGAGTTCGGCGGCCGCGACCTCGACCCCTACCTCCTGGGCATCGTCGCCCTGATCCTCGTCGTCGCTTTCGTCTGGCGTCTCTTCGCCGGCCGGCGTGACGAAACCCGCCGCTACTGACCGAGCGTTGGCCAGTCCTTCATCGCCTGCCACGCGCGCCGAGCGCTGGCGAGCCGGCCGGGAGCACGCTTTCGTCCGCCCGGCATCGATGGGAGGACCGCCAGCACGAAGGACCCGTCCGTGATCTCCCCCCGCAAGGCCGTCGACGCCAGCTTCGACATGTCCTCTGACTCACGGTGCAAGAAAACGACGGCCGGACCCGCGTTCGCCAGTTTCGCCGGAATCGCAACATCTCCGCCGTCCGGATTCGCCTCCGGAATCGGGTGGACCGACGGATACCCGTCATCGCCCTCCGTCACGAGCGTCCAGGCGTCGTCACCGGCGTCGGTCTCAACTGCTACGGGCTGAAGCTTGATGATTGCGCGCCCGAAGTACCAGCCGAGCAGCCGGCGGTGGAACGGTATCCGGTGTAGCGTCCGCGCCGGGGGATACTTTCGCAACTCCTGCTCCAGGAGGTGCCGGACGAAGAAGTCGCCCTTCACGTCGGCGTAGACGTCTGCGTCGGCGCGTATGCGGACGCCGGCCGCCAGGAACGCGATCTTCGGCGACTGGCGGATGAACACAGCCTTCCGCGCGTACGCCAGCGTAGCCGTGATGTGCACGTCGTCGTCGAGGACGTACGGCGTGACGGCGACGGGGACGAGTTGGCCGCGCGAACCATGGTAGGCGAGCACGCCAGCGGGGGCATCGCAGATCGCGCGCAGGCTCTCCTGGCCGATCATGGCGGCTTAGCGCGAGAGCGTTTCGCCGCTGTAGAGCTTCGTCACCTGCAACTGGCCCGGGGGCGCCGCCTCGATGCAGAGCTCGCAGAGCACGCACTCGTCCAGGTTCTCCTCGGCGATGGCGGCCTTACCGTCGGCGTCCGCCTCGAAGATGTTGACCGGGCAGACCTCCGCCAGCTTCTTCACCAGCTCTGCGTCGCCCGCCGCGGCCGCATCAACCTCCACCTGGATGAACATCGCTTTCGTCTCAGCCATCGCTATCCGAGTTTCTCCCGAACCAGATCGGGGATCTGGGATATCTCTTCCGCCACCGAGATGCCAGCCTCTTCGAGCCGCTCCAGCTTCTCCGCCGCGGTGTCCGCCTTGCCCTCGACGATCGTCCCCGCGTGACCGAAGCGCATCCCCGGCATCTTGTCCATGAACTTGCCGGCCATGAAGGCGACGATCGGCAGTCGCGAGTTGTTCTCCTTCACCCACAGCGAGAGCTGCGCGTCCATCGGGCCGCCGGGCTCCGTGTAGATCACGAGCGCGTCGGTGCCTTCGTCTGCCTCGAACAGCGGCATCAGCTCCGCGTAGGTCGAGCCGATCAGCGGGTCGCCGCCGATGCTGACGGCGGTGCTCTGGCCAAGGCCGGCTGCCGTCAGCGAGTTGGCGATCTCCGTCGTCATGCCGCCGCTGCGCGACATAACGCCGATGCGTCCCGCCTTGTACGCCTGCTTCGTGTTTGCCGCCGGCCCACCGATGCCGCCCATCTTCGACTTCCCCGGCGTGATGATCCCGAGGCAGTTCGGGCCGATCACACGCGTGCCGCGCAGCCGTGCCAGCTCCAGCACCTGCGCCACCTCGTAGCGGGGCGTGCGCTCGGTGACGATGACGAGGAGCTTGATGCCGTTCTCGATCGTCTCGAACGCCGCGTCTCGCACGAACGGCGCCGGCACCGTGATCACCGAGCCGTCGACCCTCTCCTTCGCGACGATCTCTTTGATCGTGTCGTAGACGGGCACATCGTAGACGTCGCGGCCGCCGCGTCCCGGCGTCACGCCGCCGACGACCTTCGAGCCATAGTCCAGGCACTCGCGGGTCATGTTCACCGCCTCGCGCCCCGTGATCCCCTGGATGATGAACGTCGTGTTCTCGTCGATCAGAATGCTCATGCGTTAGTCCCGGCTGCCTTCCGGTGTAGGAGGCCTCGTGATGCCCTCGACGAAGAGCAGCGTACCGGTCGTCGCTTCCAGGCGCAGCGGCAGTATCGCCTGGTACTCGGCGGAGTCGTACCAGTCGCGAGCGGCCTGCGAGTCCGGGAGCTCGCCGACGATCGTGCGCGTGAAGGCGAGCTCGCCCTCCCGCACCTCGGCCTCGCTTGCGGCGGCGATCTTGCCGCCGAAGCTGCCGGTCGTCGCTCCCACTTTCGACGCGTACAAGAGGTACTTCGCAACGTCGTGGAGGTGCATCTGGGCGACAACGTAAGCGGCCATCAGCTCCCGATCTTCTCCACCGCCCGGCGCGCGGCCTCTGACATTGACACCGTGCGGTCGCAGTAGTCGACGCCGTACTTCTCGAGCAGCTTGAACCCCTCGCCCTCCCAGGCGCCGGGGATGCGGAAGACGGCGATCTTCTCCGCCGGGTCGAACCCCGACTCGACGACGCCCTTCACGACCCCACGCGCAACGATGTCGACGCGCGTGTTAGAGACAACGTTCATAATCACGGCGATCTTGTCGACGCCGGGCTTGCTCAGGATCAGCTTCGTCAGCTCGCAGGCCTTGAGGACGCTCGGGTTGCCGCCGATCTCGCAGTAGTTCGCCGGCTTGCCACCGTATTTCTGCACCGCGTCAAAGATCGTCAGTGAGCCACCGCCCGCGCCGATTACCAGGCCCAGGTTGCCGTCGAACTCGACGACGCGGCCGGCGACGCCGCGGTGGTCGACCTGGTCGACGCGCGCACCGCGCATCTCGAAGTCTGTCGGCGGCCGGCCCTGGCGCATCTCGTCCGCGTCGATGCCCAGCTCATCCAGCACCGCCGACTGGTGCCGCTCACGGGCCTCCTCCTCCATGTCCAGGTGGCAGTCGAGCACGACGAACGAGCCGTCCTCCAGCTTCCCGAGCGGGTTGATCTCGGCCAGCGTCAGGTTGTACGCGAGGAACGTCCGCACGAGCTGCGCGAGAACTCGCGTGAGCTGGTTCAAATCGCCGCTCGTGATGTCCAGCGAGGCGACAGCCTCCTTCGCCTGGTAGTCGGAAAACGGGTGCAGCGTCGAGAAGTGCACCTTCGCGATGTGCTGCGGGTGCGTCTCGGCCACCTCTTCGATGTCGATGCCGCCCATGTCGCTGACGATCATGACCGGCAGCTTGGCCACGGCATCGAACGTCACGCCCAGGAAGTACTCCTTCGCCACGGCTGCCTTCGCCTCCACCAGCACGTTGACCGGCAGCTGGTCGCTGATGGGCAGCTTCAGGATCTCCGCGCAGGCCGCCTCGGCCTCCGCCGGAGTGTCAGCGAACTTCACGCCGCCCGCTTTCATCCGGCCGCCGGACAGCACCTGCGACTTGAGCACCACCGCCACACCGATCTCACCCGCGATCCTCCCGGCGTCTTTCGGCTCGTCGGCCGTCCCGCCGTCGGGCAGCCGCACGCCCTGCTTGCGCAGTAGCGCCTTCGCTTCGTATTCGTAGAACCGCATTAGAAGCCGTATAGCTCCGCGTATTCCGAGTCGCGCTCGGCGATCATTCTCGCTGTCTGCACCATCACCTGCGCCTGCTTGAACGTGGCGTCGTCCTGCATCCTCCCGTCGAGCATAACCGTGCCCGTCCCATCGCCCATCGCCTCGATGATGCGCCCGGCGGTCTTGACTTCCTCTGCTGTAGGACTGAACTCGCGCCGGGCGATCTCTATCTGGCTCGGGTGGAGCGTCCAGGCGCCGACGCAGCCCATCAGGAAAGCCGCCCTGAACTGGTACTGGCAGGCAACCGGGTCTTCGATCGCGCCGAAGGGGCCGTAGAGCGGCAGAATGCCAGCCGAATTGCAGGCGTCTACCATGCGCGCCAGCGTGTAGTGCCACGGGTCCTGCTGCGCCGAAATTCGCGGCGCAGCAGGGTCGTCCGCGTCCGGATCAGCGATGACCTGATACGACGGGTGGCCGCCGCCGACCCGCGTCGTCTTCATCCTCCGGGAGGCGGCGAGGTCCGCCGGCCCCAGGCTGATGCCCTGCATGCGCGGGCTGGCGGCGGCGATCGCCTCGACGTTCGAGACGCCGAGGGCCGTCTCCAGTATCGCGTGCACCTGCAGGGACTTCTTGATCTCGTGCTTCGCTTCTAGCTGGGCGAGCAGGCGATCGATGTAGTGGATGTCCCACGGTCCTTCGACCTTGGGCACCATCACCACGTCGAGCTTGTCGCCGGCCTGAGGGATGACCGTAAAGAGGTCGTCGAGCACCCAAGGGCTGTCCAGGCTGTTGATGCGCGTCCAGAGCGACGTATCACCAAAGTCGTTGTTGAGCGCCACCTCAACGAGGCCTTTCCTGGCAGACTCTTTGTCCGCCGCCGGGATGGCGTCTTCCAAGTTGCCGAGCAGGACATCCACTTTTGGGATGAGCTCAGGGATCTTCGCTCGCACCTTGTCTATCTGCGGTGGAAAGAAGTGGATCATCCGGTACGGCCGCGCGGGAATCTCCGCCGGTGGCGCGGGCGCTCCGGACGCAAGTGGCGCGAAGAACGCCCTGGGATTGCGCATTATCGATTGGCTTCCCTTCGGTTGCTTCGCATGATCCGGGCTCCTTCGTGGGCTCGCCGCCTTCAGGCGCGGATGGATGGGGCGAACCGACGCGGATTATATGAACGCGCCCATACGGGGGTCAAGGCTGATCCGTGATATAACCGTAACTATGAGCTGTATGACGCCTGCAGCGAAGCCGGGCGCCGAGCACTCGGTCATGCGCAGCATGATGACCGTTCCCGTCGTCGTCCGGCGCTTCATCGACAAGGCGCCCGCGGCCGGCGCCGACGCCGTCTGCCTCGACCTCGAGGACTCGATCCCGCCGGCGGAGAAGGCCGCCGCACGGCCGCTGGCCCGCGGGGCGATCGAGACGATGCCACGCTCCGGGTTCGCGCTCTACGTCCGCGTCAACGGCTACGCGACAGGCCTCACTGAAGACGACCTGGCGGCCGTCGTGCGGCCCGGTCTCGACGGTATCGTGCTCTCGAAGGCGGAATCAGCGGGGATAGTCGCTGACCTGGACGCGCATCTGGGCCGCCTGGAGAGCGAGCACGGCCTCGAAGCGGGCCACGTCGCCATCGTGCCGCTGATCGAGACGGCGAAGGGCATTATGGAGGCCTACGACGTCTGCCGCGCCTCAGAACGCATCACGGCCGCGATCTTCGGCGCGGAGGACTTCGCCACCGACATGGCGATCAAGCGCACCGACGCCGGCGAGGAAGTCCGCTGGGCACGAAGCATGGTCGCGGTTGCCTGTCGCGCCGCCGAAGTCGCGGCGATAGATACGCCAGACCCTAACTATAGCGACGAGGCGCACCTCGCCCGCCAGATGGCCCTCGCCCGGAGCCTGGGATATACCGGCAAGCTCTGCATACACCCCACTCAGGTACGAATAGCCAACGAGATCTTCAGCCCAGGGGAAGAGGAGATCGCCGAAGCGCGCGCCATCGTCGAGGCCTTCGAGCGCGAAGGACTGGCCAAAGGCATCGCCGCTATTGCCGTAGACGGTAGAATGATAGATACGCCCATCTACTGGCGCGCCCGGCGCCTCGTTGAGTGGGCAGAGGCATAGTTCCGAGAACGAAAGAGGCCTTGCCATGCCGCAAGTGTTCGTACCGATGCCGTTTCGCGAGGAGTTCGACGATGTGTACGCGGTCGTCGACAACACCTGCGCAGATGGCGTCTTCTCCGGAGACCTCAGCTGCCAGCGGGCCGACGAGCTCATGAAGCCGGGAGGGAAGATCACGGAGGAGATCATCGAGTCCATCCGGGCGGCAGACGTGCTCATCGCTGATCTGACTGATGCTAACCCGAACGTCATGTACGAGCTCGGCTATGCCGCATGGGCTGGGTAAACCAACCAGTTTGTTGAATCAGGCGGTTGCTGAATCTCAATTCGACCTGAACGGCCTGCGACAGATCCTCTATGATCGACAGCGCTTAATGACAAACCTTCGGCCCCTGCTGCTAAGTACGTTACGTGTTGCGCTCGATGACGACGATCGACCTGCGCCCGACGATGAGGACGGTGGGTCCGAGGCAGCGGAAACAGAGGCGGAGGCAAAGGGGCTGCGTCCAGTCAACGAACAGCTCGTATTGGAGATACAGTCATTTCATCTACAGCTCGAGGTGCAGCGAAAGGGACCCGACGTAATTGCGGTGAAGCAGTTAGCGAGCGAACTTTTGACACTACTCAATCAGGTGGTTGTTGTCGCAGGAAACCGTGAGGATTTGCAGGCTGCAGTTGGCGTGATTGGCAATTGCGCTGTCGAGATGGAGATGGCATATCTAGCACGCGAGGCTGAGGACACGCACAAGAGAGGAATCGGGTTAGACGATACTAATGCCGGCATCCACATACAATACTGTGATTTCCTACTCGATCAGGGCCGTACCGAACCCGCGCAGGCTGAATTAAGCCGCGCAAAAGAGCTCGACCCAACTGATCGCAGAGTCCTTCAACTCGAGGCTAAGATGCAGCGCGTGTTAGGCGTAGAGGATCCCGACCTCGGCAAACGGCTCAAGGAGGCGTTCTTGCATGACCCAGCCAACAGTGCGAAAGCCGTGGCATACTTGCTGTATCTGGACGGCACCGACGCGAATTTGGATGAATTTAGGACTGCATGCTCAGCTTGGGAAGAGGCATTGCCCGTCGAAAAGAAGGTGACCGCAAGACGAGCGCTGGCCGACAGACTGGCAACGCTTAAGGATGAGCAGGCACTGGGCATGTACGACGAAGTTCTTCAGACAGAAATGTCAGACGAAGACCGAGCAGACATTTACCACAACATGGCCACCTTGACGCGATCGCTCAAGGACGACACGGTGCTTGCCGAGCAGCATTGGCTCAGAGCATATGAGCTCGATCCGTCGGATCTGGCAATCCGGGCGTCGTTTTCGCAGTTCCTAAGCACCCAAGGAAAGATGGATGATGCCATCAAGGTCGCCAAAGGCGAAGCGATTGACAGAAGGGAGTAGGGCGATTCGTGTTGGGGAGGTAGTTCCGCTTCCTACGACAAGCGGACGAGGGGCATGGACCTTTCTAAGGTAGTGTGAGCCTTCTTCCGGAGCGGCCGCGCTCACTCGATGTACTCGTGGCTTTCGACATGTTACACCGGTAATGAGACACTAGACGTGATCATGTCGGGGAACAGAAGCAACGGCCACATCAGCGACCAGCACCAGCGCTGGCAGCGTGAGCAGTACGCGAAGGCTGTCGAGAAGCGCGGCGAGCGCGCCGACACGGACTTCCACACCAGCTCAACGCCCGTCGCCCCGCTCTACACGCCCGCGGACACCGAGGGCGCCGACTACAAGGCCAACGTCGGCTACCCCGGCGAGTACCCCTACACGCGCGGCGTCCAGCCCACGATGTACCGCGGCCGCCTCTGGTCGATCAGGCAGTACGCCGGTTACGGCACGCCGGCCGAGACCAATGAGCGCTTCAAGTTCCTGCTCAAGGAAGGCCAGCCCGGTCTCTCCGTCGCCTTCGACCTGCCCACGCAGCTCGGCTATGACTCCGACAGCGAACTGGCGCTCGGCGAAGTCGGGAAGGTCGGCGTCGCCATCGACACCCTTGCCGACATGGAGACGATGTTCGAGGGCATCCCGCTCGACCAGGTGAGCACGTCGATGACGATCAACGCACCGGCGGCGATCCTCGTCGCCATGTACGCCGTCGTTGGCCAGAAGCAGGGCGTCCCGCAAGACCGAATCTCCGGCACTGCCCAGAACGACGTCCTCAAGGAGTACGTCGCCCGCGGCACCTACATCTACCCGCCGAAGCCCTCGCTGCGCCTCGCTGCCGACCTCATGGCCTACTGCGCGCGGGAGCTGCCGCGCTTCAACGCCATCAGCATCAGCGGCTACCACATGCGCGACGCCGGCTGTACCGCCGTGCAGGAGATCGCCTTCACCTTCGCCAACGCCATCGCCTACGTCGAGGCGGCGGTCGCTCGCGGCGTCACCGCCGACGATATCGGTCCGCGCATTTCCTGGATCTTCAACACTCAGAACAACTTCCTCGAGGAGATCGCCAAGTACCGGGCGCTGCGCCGCATCTGGGCGCGGATCATGAAGGAGCGGTTCGGGGCGTCGGACCCGCGCTCGATGATGCTCCGCACGCACGTCCAGACGGGTGGCGCCACGCTCACGGCCCAGCAGCCTGAAGTCAACATCGTTCGCGCCGCGCTCCAGGCCCTGGCCAGCACCCTCGGCGGCGTCCAGTCGCTCGCGCTCGCCTGCTACGACGAGGCGCTCGCCCTACCCACCCAAAAATCACAGCGGATCGCCGTCCGCACGCAGCAAGTGATCGGCTACGAGAGCGGCATCGGCGACTCCGTCGACGCGCTCGGCGGCTCCTACTACATCGAGAACCTCACGGACGAACTGGAGAAGGGCGCCCAGGAGTACCTCGACCGCGTCGAAGACATGGGCGGCGCGATCGCCGCCATCGAGTCCGGCTACGTCCAGCGCGAGATTCAGGAGGCGTCTTACGCCTACCAGAAGGCGATCGACGACGGCAAGAAAGTGATCGTCGGCGTCAATCGCTTCGTCGAAGAAGGCGAAGAACCGCAGATGATCTTCCGCCCGGACCCGGCCTCGGAGAAGGCACAGGTTGAGCGCCTGAACAGCGTCCGCAGCGAGCGTGATGACGCCGCCGTCAAGGCGTCTCTCGCCGCACTTGCCGAAGCCTGTAAGAACGGCGAAAACCTGATCGCCCCGATCTTCGAGGCCGTCAAGACCTACGCTTCCGTCGGCGAGATCTCCGACGCCATGCGCGGCGTCTTTGGCGAGTACACTCCCGCCACAGCAGTCTAGTCGGGCGCCGCCTCCTGCTCGCCGACCTCCCCCGTCGCCGTCTCCAGCGATGAGCTGTCCGCTCCCGGGCGTTCGGCCCGCAGCGCCTTGATCTCCGAGTCCATCTCCTCGAGCTTGGCCATCAGGTCGTGTGTCGTCACGCCGTGCACTTCGCCGCCTCCGAACTCCACGAGGAAGGCGGCGATATTCGCCGTCACCCAGCTGAAGAAGGCGATCCCCACCAGCATCAGCAGCACCGCCACACCGCGGCCCTCCGGCGTCACCGGCACGTTGTCGCCGTAGCCCACCGTCGTCACCGTCGCCATCGCCCACCAGAGCGTCGTGCCGTAGTCATCCAGGCCACCGCCGGCGTTGTTTTCGAACGCCCACACCGCCGCGGCGCCGGCGAAGACGATCGCGATCCCTCCGAGGACGATCCACTCCAGTCCCCGGTGCTTCATCAGCGAGTGCGTCGACGCCCAGACTCGCGCCAGGAACGGCGTCAGCCGGCCCAGCCTCAGCAGCCGCGCGCCCGGGCCGAGCGCGCGATGCGCAGCGGCCGCAGGAACGGCACGACGACGATCAGCACGTCGTACCAGTGCCGGATCAGGTAGCGGATCCTCTGCTCCGAGAGGAATGTCCGTACCGACAGCTCCACCGCGAAGATCGCCCAGATGATGTACGACACCCCCTCGATCGCCAGGTCCGTGTCGCTGTCGACGTCGAACGCTATCGGCACAGCGATCAGCGGGATCATCGCCAACGCCAGGAGCAGCAACGGCCATTCCGTCGCCTCCTCGAACCGCTCGAGGAGCCGCGCGCGCCTCTCGCGTTGCGTCATTCTACCTGTGCTCATGCGTACGGAGATTCTAGCACCGCTGCCGGCGGCCGACGTAGGGAGCTGCCTTTCCAACGGACCTGTAGGGCAGGCTCGCCCAAAGGGTGGGGCACAGCGGACATCACCTGCCCGCACGACCGCCTAGCGGCCCGGCATCACCAGCGAGTGCGCCTGTCCTGCGGCGACGGTCTCGCCGCGTTGGTTCTCGGCCCACACGTCATACACCTTGCGCACCACGGCCCCCTCCGGCACTTCCTCCGCCACGCGCCCGCTGGCCGTCACCGTGTCGCCGCAGAGGATCGGCCGCAGGAACGCCACCGAGAGGCCCGCAAACTCGAACCACTCCTTGCCAAACTCCCCCGTCAGGAGCTCCGACATATAATCCGCCGCCATCAGCCCCTGCGCCACGGTCCTGTCGAAGCCCGCCTTCGCGGCGACCTCCGGCTGCACGTGGATCGACTGGCCCCGCTCTGCGTTCGCAGAGTCCTCCGAGTAGGCCGTCATTTTCTCCTGCGTCAGCGTGCGCGTAATCGGCTGCAGCTCGCTCTTTCGATCCGGCTCCTCGCGCGCCTTCTTTTCGCCGCGATCGCCGCTCTTCTCCGCCGGAAACACCATCGTCACCCCCGAGTGGCCCAGGATGATGCCCGTCTCGTCCCGAAAGCGGGCCTCGAACGTGAAGTACTTGCGGCCGCGCTTCTCGAATTTGTCGACGAACTCACCGTAGGCGATCGGGCGCCGGTCCAGCCGCAGCGCCTTCGCAATCTCGATCTCCTGCTTCGCGTGCAGCGTGCCGGGCGGCACCGGCCCGACCGAGTCCATGAAACGCATCGCCGCCACACCGAGGATGCTCGGCGGCGCCACGGGAGGCCCCCAGGGCGACCGTTCGGCGTGCCACGGATGGGCGTTTTCGATCGCCTCCATATAACGGCCGATGCGCTCGGCGAGTGGGTACTCCCACGGGCCAAACGCCTGGCCGACTTCGATAGCATCGTACGAAAGCTCCGCAACCATAGCAGGGGCGATGATAAGTGAGCCCGCCCGAACAAGCAACGCTCGGCCCGTAACCCGAGCGGCGACTGTCCACTAACCACTGGCCACCGTCCACTCGTATAATCCCCACGTGGCCGCCAAGCCCCGCGCCCCGCGGCTCGTCATCATCGACGGGCACTCCATCATCCACCGCTCCTTCCACGCCATGAAGCAGCTGGCGGAATCCCTGCGCGTCCGCGCCACCGGCGAGCTCGTCGGCGCCCCCTTCGGCTTTGCCAACACCTTCCTCGCCATGTTCGCCGAGCTCGAACCAACGCACGTCATCGTCACGCTCGATAAGGGCGCCATCACCTTTCGCAACGAGATCTCCGCGTCCTACAAGGCCACCCGCGCTCGCATGCCTGACGAGGAACGCGAGGAGTTCAACCGCCAGATGGAGCGTTGCCGCCAGGTGATCGCGACGTTTGGCATGCCGATGGTCGAGAAGGAGAACTACGAGGCGGACGACCTCATGGGCACGCTCTCCACCCAAGCCGCCGAGCAGGGCGTCGAGACCTACCTCGTCTCCATGGACTCCGACATCGCCCAGCTCGTCAGGGACGGCGTGCGCCTCTGGATGTACCGGCCCTACCAGCGCGACTCAGTCATCTTCAAGACCGCCGACGATGTCAAAGAGCGCTACCTCGTCTACCCGGACCAGATGACCGACCTCAAGGCGCTCAAGGGCGACACCTCCGACAACATCGCCGGCCTCCCCGGCGTCGGCGACAAGACCGCCGCCAAGCTCATCGAGCAGTTTGGCTCCGTCGAGGAGATGCTCGATCACACTGCCGACATCAAGTCGGCCAAGCAGCAAGCGCTGGTCGCTGAGCACGCTGACCAGCTGCGGCAGTCCAAACTCCTGGCGACCATCGTCCGCGACGTACCTGATATAACGCTGGAGATGGACGCAGCCAACTTCTACGCCCACTACGATCCCTCCCGGGTAGCGGACCTCTTCCGCGAACTGGAGTTCCGCACGCTCGTGCCGCGATTGCCGGAGAGGGAGGGCGCCGCGGCACCCGCGGCGGTCGCACCGCCGTCGGAGCAGAAGTTCACGGTAGTGCGCGACGAGAAGGCGCTTGAGCGCGCCGTCAAGGCGATCCGCAAGCAGAAGTCGTTCGTCCTTGATCTGGAGACGACCACGCGCGAGCCGATGACGGCAGACATAGTCGGCTTTTCGCTCGGCCTCGGCGGCGGTGAGGCGTTCTACGTGCCGGTCGGGCACGCGCCGCGCCTGGACGACTCGGAGCAGCTATCGATCGACGCCGCCCTCGCGAAACTGGCGCCGCTGCTCAGTGGGGCAGAGGTGGCCGTTACTGGACATAACGTCAAGTTCGACTACGTTGTCCTCGCCAACCACGGCATCGAGCTGGGCGGAGTCCAGTTCGACACGATGATCGCGGCCTTCCTCGTCGGCGAAGGCGGTGGCAGCGGCCGCCCCGAAGAAGGCAACCTCGCGCTCGATTGGCTCTACGCGCGCCGCTTCAGCGGTGAGCTGCCGGACCGCGGCGCGCTCCTAGGCCACGGCGGTAAGAAGGCCGACCGCACCACGATCGACAAGGCGGAGATCACCGCCACGGGCGAGCTCGCAGGCGCCTGCGTCGACGCCATCGGCCGCCTGCGCGAGGCGCTCGCGCCGGAGATCGCCGAGAAGGGGATGGAGCAGCTCTTCAACGAAATCGAGATGCCGTTAGTCTCTGTCCTCGCGCGGATGGAGCTGGCCGGCGTCGCCGTCGACACCGGCACGCTGCACGAGATGGGGGAGTCGCTCTCGCAGGAGAGCCACCGCCTGGAAGACGAGATCTACAAAACCGTCGGCCACGAGTTCAACATCGGCTCGCCACCGCAGCTCTCCGGGGTGCTCTTCGAGGAGATCGGGCTGCCGAAGACGCGCCGCCTCAAGAGCGGCGCCCACGCCACTGACAAGGACTCGCTCGAGGCGATGCGCGGCGTCCACCCGATAGTTGACCTCATCTTCAGCTACCGGGAGCTGACGAAGCTCAAGTCGACCTACCTTGACCCGCTGCCGTTCCTCGTCAACGCCAGGACGAAGCGCATCCACACCGAATTCAACCAGACGGGCGCGGCCACGGGCCGCCTCTCCTCCAGCAACCCGAACCTGCAGAACATCCCCGTCCGCGGCGACATCGGTGCGCAGGTGCGGCGGGCGTTCATCGCTCGTGACGCCGGTAAGAAGCCGCAGCTCCTCTCCGCCGACTACTCGCAGATCGAGCTGCGCATCATGGCGCACATCACCGAGGACCCCGCGCTCGTCGGCGCCTTCGAGCGCGACGAGGACATCCACGCCGCGACTGCCGCGCAGGTCTTCGGCGTCTCTCTCGACGAAGTGACGACGGAGATGCGACGCCGCGCCAAGGTCTTCAACTTCGGCGTCCTCTACGGGCTGAGTGACTACGGCCTCTCCGTCCGCGAACGCATCCCGCGCGAAGACGCCGCCGCCTTCATCCAGACCTACTTCGAGAAGTACCCCGGCATCCAGCAGTACGTCTCCGACACCGTGACCAAGGTGCGCATGAACGGCTACGCGGAGACCCTCTTCGGACGCCGCCGCTACATCCCGGAGATCAACGCCGGAAACCGCAACGTCCGCCAGGCCGCCGAGCGCGCCGCCGTCAACATGCCCGTCCAGGGCACCGCCGCCGACATCATCAAGATCGCGATGAACCGCCTCGACGCCGAACTGCGGACCCGCAAGCTGAAGAGCCTGATGACGCTCCAGATCCACGACGAGCTGATCTTCGAGTGCCCCGGCGATGAGCTGGAGGAGATGCGCGCGCTCTGCCTCGACATAATGCCGCAAGGCATCGAGATGGCCGTGCCGCTCAAGATCGACACCAAGGCCGGCGCCAACTGGGGCGAGATGGAGTACGGCGACCCCGTCGACGTCACCGCCTACGCCTGAGCCCTAGCCTGGCGAGAGACGCCGCGCCTGACCATGTGGGAGCTCATCATCGCCACCGGCAACGTCACCCTCCTGCCGTCGCTCCTGCCCGCGCTCCTCTAAAGCCGCTCCGAGGTGCTCGCCGGGCGCACAGACTAGGTGGTCGAAGCCTCACCGCTGTCAGCGATTTCGGCTCCCTCGATGTTGATCTTCGGCAGCCATTCCAGCCACTTGGGGAAGTACCAGTTCCAGTCGCCCAGCAACTCCATGCTCGCCGGCACCAATATCATGCGGATGATCGTGGCGTCCAGGATGATGGCGACCGCGAGGCCGAATCCGACCTGCTGGAAGACCACCAGCTCGCCCGAGGCCATGCCGCCGAACACCGCGACCATGATCAGCGCCGCGCCGGTGATGATTCCCGCCGTCTGGCGCAGCCCGTAGGCGACCGAGGCCGTGTTGTCGCCGGTCTCATCGTAGCGCTCCTTGATCCGGCTGAGCAGGAAGACGTGATAGTCCATCGAGAGGCCGAACAGGATGGCGAACAGGAATAGCGGTAGCCAGGACTGGATGACCGGCGACTCCGAGAAGCCGAACAGCTCGTTGCCGATGCCCTCCTGGAAGACCAGCACCAGGATTCCGTAAGCGGCCCCGACCGATAGCAGGTTCATGACGACCGCCTTCAGCGGCACCACGATCGAGCGAAACACCATCAGCAGCAACAGGAAGCTCAAACCGAGCACAAAGGCAAACACGTACGGCAGGTATCTCTCCTGCGTTGCGATGTCATCGACGGTATCCGCCGTCGGTCCGCCGACGAAAACATCAGCCGTCTCCTCGTCGAAGCTGGCCGGAATGAAATCGTCTCGCAGGCGCTTGAGCGCCGACTCGGACTCGGGGTCCGAGAAGTCGCCGGGCATCGCTACCGTCAGCAGGGCGAGGTCGCCGCTCTCGTTCGTCTCCAGCTCCGACGTCCCGAAGAACTCATCATCAAGGGCGGCAGTCAAGTCGGTTATCCCGCTCTGCACCGCCGCGGCGCTCACGCCCGGAGCGTCAATGACGACGAGTGCCGTGAGAACGCCATCGGAGAACTCCTCGTTCGCCACGTCGAAGGCGTGGCGTGAATCGTTGTCCGCGGGCAGAGTGCTGATGCCGAGGTCACCGAGGTTCAAGCTGAGGACCGGTACGGTAAGCGCTATAAGCAGCCCACCGGTTAGCACAACACTGACGATGGGCTGTGCCGTCACAACCTTCGTGGTCCAGCTCCAGAATCCGCCGCTGCCCGCCGCCTCGCTCCTGCGCCCGATAACCGGCACTGTCAGCCAGTTCACCCGATCGCCTAGGAGACTGAGTACCGCGGGGAGTAGAGTCAGCGCTGCTAGCACCGTGGCGGCCACGACCAGGATCGCGCCCACGGCGAAGCTCTGGAAGACCGGATCAGGTATGATCAGCATGCCAGCCAGCGCGATCGCCACCGCCATGCCGGAGAAGAACACCGTTCGGCTGGCTGTCGCCCCGGCCGTCGAGATCGCCTCGATCTTCTCGCGGCCGAGGGCACGCTCCTCCCGGTAGCGATGGATGATGAAGAGTGAGTAGTCGATGCCGACCGCCAGGCCGACCAGCGTGATGATGAAGACGATGAACTCGGACACGTCCAGCGCGTGACTGACGAGCGCAGTGGCGCCAACGGCAACGAAGATAGAGAGGAGGGCGAGAAGGATCGGCAGCCCGGCAGCCACAGCAGCGCCCAACACGACGAGCAGGATCAGCAGCGCAAATACGATGCCGATGAGTTCGCCTTGCTCCAGTGTCTCTCCCAGCAGGTCGCTGATTTCGACACCGACGCTGCCGAAACCGACCGTGGTCACGCGGAAGCCTTCCGTCCCGTCGGCCGCACGGACGACGTCTACTAGCGGCTCAACGACTTCATCAGCGTTGTCCTCGTCACCGGTGAGGGTGGCTACGATTAGCACAGAGTGGCCATCGTCGGAGACCAGCCCCTCCGTACCGTCCTGGTAGCTCGCCACTGATTCGACGTCGTCGAGAGCGAGCAGCTCAGCCGCGAGCGAGTCAACGAATCCCCCAAACGCCGCCTCATCTGCGGTCGCCGTCGGCGATTCGACGATGATGAACTCTTCCGGAGGTGTCTCCCCTCGAAGGCGGCTGTCGATGAGGTCCTCGGCCTTCGAGGCTTCCGTGTCGGCTGTGGAGGTGTTGGAAGACAGGCTCATCGTGCTGGAGGCACCAAACGCCACGACCAGCAGGACAACCCAAAGCCCGAGCGTGCGCCACGGGTGTCGCGCCGCGGCGCGCGAAATCTTGCCGGTGAATCCTAGTCGATGATCCATGCTATCCCTCCGTCGTCGCCCAGGGCGACTTCATTGGACGCTATATCGACGCTTACCCGTACTCTGAGGAGGCCCATTTTGCCAGATCAACAGGGCGCGGCGGCCCGGCGCACCGCCTGGCAGCCGCGCATCGAACCACCTACTCCCTGAGCTCCGAACCGCCCGCGTAATCGCGCACGCTTTCGAGATTGCCCTGCTGCGGGTCGGTCGAATACACTTGGCGACCAGCCCATGGCGATCAATCCCGAGAAGTCGGCGTTCAAGCACCCCTTCGACACGGTGTTGACCTCGGCGCTCCGCTTCCTCGCCGAGGTGGTCGCCTGGGTGGCCGGTCCCTGGGCGGCGGCAGAGCAATCCATTTGGCTGATCGTGCCCGCGCTCGTCGTCCTCGTCGGCCTGCCGTCGTTATTCTCGATGCCGGGGGATAAGCGGCAGGTCATCGTTGCCACACCGGGGCCTCTGCGCGCGCTTCTAGAGCTGGCGCTGCACGCCGTGGCAATCGCCGGATCGTGGTTGGTCTGGCCTGCCTGGCTCGCCGTCATTGCCACGGTCGTCGTCGTTGCCGCGCTGGCAACCGGCATCCCGCGCATGGTGTGGCTGCTTCGTGGAGCTCCCACCCCGGCCTAGCCCGTGCGACGGGGCCGAAAGTCGGGCCGCTGAACGAAAGCACCGCCCGCAAAGCTGGCGGACGGTCTCGGTGTCACTTCGTGGAGACGAATCCACCACTCAGGCTGGCTCGACGGAGACAGACGGCAGTGTAACGGCGCTTACATACGAACAGGCGGGCCTTCGATAACATCCTGCTTAGATCGTTCAGCTCCGGGGCCCGCGCTATCGCTCGCCAGCCGCAGAGCGAAGAGGCATCGTATGAATTTAGCTACTACTCTCTCCGCCATGATTGCCGGCGGCGTGCTGGTAATCGCGGCCTGCGGCGGAGATGATACCGAGGGGTCATCTTCGGTCGAAGCGCCCTCGGTCACTCTGGAGGACCGAGCGTACCTGAGTGAACTCGGGCCCGCATTCAAGCGCTCGGACGCTAACTTCGATAAGTTCAACGCAGCGCTCGCACGATCATTTTCCAGCCCGGAGGCTATATTGTCAGCGCTCGTCGAGGCGGGTGCCGGCACGTCGTTCGATCCTGTGTTGGAAGCGCTCAGGGAGATCGAACCGACGGAGAGAGTCGCCGAAGATCATCGGACTCTCGTAGAGGGTGTCGCGAGGATGGTCGAGGCGGATCAGCGGATCGGCGACGCGGCAGCGGATGGTGACATCGTCGCGTTCGAGCTTGGGAACATGAACCTCGGACTTGTACAAGGCACCATGCGACTCGAGCTGTCGAGCGAGGCCTGCAACGCGCTGCCCTCTGAACAACTCTTCTGTGCCCCGGATTCCGAGCTGCCTGGAGGCGACTACGGGGCGGCACTCAACGACGTGATGAGAGGCCTGGCGGCTGGGCTCCCTCCCCGAATGGGTGTACTGGGCAATAGTCCTCAAGGTTCTTTCGCCGCTCTGACCTATGTTCTTCTTTACTCGCCGGAGGAGTTGGTGGCCGTGTATAGCGCCGTTGACGCAGATGCCAAGTCCAGCCTGGCAGATGCAGCGTCCGCCGTGAACGATCTGAAGCCACCCGACGACTTCATGGCCGACCATGAACGGCTCCAGGCCTGGTTCGATGAGGCGTCGGATATCCTCGAGGCGCTCTTCCTCACGACGGGTGAGGACGACGGGAACCAACGTGACAGCTTGCAAGCGCAGTTCGGGTCAGCCCACTGTAGCGCGGCCGAAGACTTCTCCTCCGAAACAAGTGCTCTCGTCGGCGTCTTTTTCGACATCATTGAGTCGCCCGAGGACGACCTCTGTTCCTAGCCAGTTCGCTGGTTGGGACGGCTCGGACGCCAGCCCCTAGCAGCCAACGCAACGCGGCCTGACGCGGGACAGAAAGAAGACCTGGCCGGAATCGGAATCCCGGCCAGGTAAAAGGATCGCTTGGTGGAGACGGAGGGGAATCGAACCCCTCGTCCAGAGGAAAACCCACCCGGGCGTCTACAGGCTTAGCCGTCTCTTGAGTCTCGCCCGGCGTACCGCTGGCGGCCGCGTAACCGACGGGCAGAGCCGATAGTCTTGTGCCTCCGGTATCGGCGTCAGAAGGCAGCACCCCGACATTACGTCGCTGGAGCGCTGCCCATCGGGGTGAGGCCTGCGTCCAACGTCGCTACCTAGTGTTAGGCGGCGAGAGCGTACTGGTTGTCGCCAGTTAGGCTTAAGTGCCAGGAGATTTACGAGGGGTCTGGCGACCTCGACCTGCCAACCGGGATCAACTTTCCCTGTCGAATCCTTGCGTCCCCAGTTCACACCAATTCTAGCACAAATGAGCGACCTGCCGAGAGGGTAGGGAAGGGCCCGGAATCCAGAGCCTCACGTCCGCCGCCGCACGGCCTGCTGCATGCGCCGCTCCGCCTCGCGCTTGGCGATCGTCTGGCGCTTGTCGTACTTGCGCTTGCCGCGCGCCAACGCGATCTCCAGCTTCGCCAGGCCGTTCTTCAGGTACAGCCGCGTGGGCACGATCGTCGCCCCGGCTGTGGTCGCCTCGCGTTCCAGCTCACGGATCTGGCGCTTGTGCAGCAGCAGCTTGCGGTCCCGCGCCGGCTCGTGGTTCGTCCCGGCCGCCGGCGCGTACTTCGCGATGTGCGCGCCAACGAGCCACAGCTCGCCTTCCTTCGGCCGCACGTAGGCCTCGCGGATGCTCACACTGCCGTCGCGGATCGACTTGATCTCCGTGCCCGTGAGTGAGAGACCGGCCTCCACCCTCTTCAGGAGGTGGTAGTCGTAAGCGGCCTTCTTGTTGCTGCTGACTGTCTTTTCGGACACGGGGTCTCCCGGCAGGGAGGAGGTTTACATAACCTCTCTACTGCGCCAACGCCGCCAGCTGCTGGTTCAGCAGGTCGATCGCGGCATAGAGCTGTGGGCCCGCGCCCGTGATCAGCTCGTCGTCAGTCGTGTCCACCTGGACGTCCGGCGTCAGGCCAACGCCTTCGATCAAGTCACCGTTGGGCGTCAGCCAGCGCGCGATCGTGACGTACAGGGCGCCGCCGTTGGACAGCTCGCGCAGGTGGTTGACCGAACCCTTGCCGAACGTCTGGTCGCCGACGAGCTGGGCGCGGCCGTGGTCCCTCAGAGCGCCGGCCAGCACCTCGGAGCCGCTGGCTGAGTTGGGGCCAACCAGGATGACGATCGGAATCTCCGTCGCCTCGCCGCCGAGCCGCGCGTTATAAGGAATCTCGACTCCGTCGCGGTCAACCTGTGTCAGCACCCTGCCACCGTCAAGGAACATGTCCGTTACGTTGACCGTCGCGTCCAGTCCGCCGCCGGGGTTCAAGCGCAGGTCCAGGATCAGCCCGCTGTATCCGCCGTCCGCCACCTGCTGCAGCGCCTCCCGCATGTCGTTCACCGTGCGTTCCGTGAACTGCTGAATCTCGATGTAAGCCAGGTCAGGAACAAGCTCGCCGTTCTCGTCCAGCACGTCTTCGACGAACACGGTCGGGACAACGATCGTCCCTCGCTCGATCGCCACGTCCTCCGTTTCGCGATCCACGTGCCGAAGCGTTAGCGTCACGGTGCTGCCGTCGGGCCCTCGGATCCGGCTCACCGCGTCCTGCACGCTCCAGCCTTCTGTCGACTCGCCGTCGACGGCGAGGATCGCGTCTCCGGGCCGGACGCCGGCCTCCTCGGCCGGTGAACCGTGGAACGGCGCCACGATCACGATCTCTCCCGTTATCGGGTCTTGATCAACCGTCGCGCCGATCCCTTCGAACGTGCCCGTGATGATGTCGAAGCCGCCCTGGTAGCTCTCGGGAGTGATGTATACGGTGTGCGGGTCGCCCAGCTCGTCGATAATCCCCTGGATCGACCCCTGCTGCAGCGCCCGGTCCGTTACGGCGCCCGGGTTGACGAAGTCCTCGCGCAGGATGTCGGCGATCTCATCGAGGATGCCAAACTCAACGCTCGAGTTGGGAACGGTCGCGCTCCCCGGCGAACCGCCACCCTTGTCCTCGCCGAGCGCGAAGCCCAGCGCACCACCGAAGGCGACGACCAGCGTGACAAACGTCAGCGCGAGGCTAAGCTTTAGCGTCTTCCACATGCGTAGTCCTGCCTATCTGTACCTGCGTAATCGACATAAGGCGGCTACAAGCGCCGCCGCACTCAGCTGGCGTCTCTTGCGTCCTTCCCCGGCGCCGTCCAAGCCGGTCCGGAGCCTGAATCGAGTGTAGCACCGGCCGGGAAGAAGCGGCAATTGAAACGCTCACTAAAGTTACTACGCGCGCGCCGGACAGTTAGTTTCCGTGCGCCAGCGCCGGCGCTCTCAGACGCCCGTCAGGCACAGGCCGGCGAACTTGGCCGCAGCCGTTCCGGGCTCTTCCCCAGGCGATTCCCTATGTAGAACGCACATAACATATATAGTGCGAACCTCTATCGTTCCTTTTGCCCATTGCTCCCGGGGCCCATTCCCCGGTATCCTCGGCCTGCAGTGTCCTTCCGAATTGTCCTTGAGCGCCACACTCTGTGCTTCGCTGCCGCGCACTTCACGACGTTCGCCGGCGAGTGCGAGCCGCTGCACGGCCACAACTACGCCCTATCGGTCGAGATCGACGGTGATCTGACCGCCGATTCATGGGTCCTGGACTTCAGCGACGCCAAGGCGCTGGTGCGCGACATCTGCGCCGAGCTCGATCACAAGTTTCTCCTGCCTCTCGCCAACGACGCCCTTGATATCGACGCTAAGGAAGGCGAGTTCGAGATCAGGTTCGGCGACCGCCGCTACGTCATCCCGCGCTCAGACATCGCCGAGCTGCCGATCGACAACACGACGGCGGAGCGGCTGGCGGAATACATCGCCGGCCGCATCGTTGACTCGTTACGGAATCGAGGCGTTGACAATGTTACTTCAATCGCCGTCGGCGTCGAAGAGGCGCCCGGTCAATCCGGCTGGTTTCTCGCTGCTCTCGACTGAACCTGCCTGCGGCTGTGTTGACAGCGGCCCGAAAACGCCTATGATGTGTTCTTGCCAATCGCCCCCGCAACAGGGACGGAGTGACGGGAACGCCCATGCAGATTGACTGGCATCGCGCCATCAACGATATCCTCGCTGAGAAGCTCTCCTGCCCACGCTGTGGCAGCCTCGAAGACGAGATCCTCGTCGGTTACCTGCGCACGCCCGAGGCCGCCGCTTGGGCGCCGCTGTGCGACGGCTGCACCCGCCGCGACAACTGCGACGCCCGCAAGTTCGTCCTCCTCTGCAAGACCTGCGCGGCCGCTGTGCGCCTGCGCGGGCGGCTCGTCAGTGAGGAGGGCTTCATGGTCGCGCTCCTCGACGAATGCCGGCGCAGCCTCGAGGAGACGCTTGATTACCTCGCTGACTTCTGGCGCGAAGACCTCGACATCGACCCGGAGGAGATGGACAAGCGCCTCGAAGACGTCGACCCCGACCTATTCGAGGAGGAGAACACCTGGCGCCGCTTCCTTGAAGAGCAGTACATGAAGATCCACGGCTGGTTCCGAGAGCACCGCAAGCCAGTCCCCAGCCCCGGCTGGCGGTCCGAGTACATCGAAGACATCGTTGCCCTCGGTTACCCGTCGCTCCTCGGCGACTAGCCGCCCCTTCACGACAACACCGGCTTCAGCCCGAGGCCGCAGCAAAGGAAGGCTCCTCTTGACACCCTCGTCAATCGACGAATCTAAAGCCCAGGCGTTCTCTTTCCGGATGCTCGGCATGATCAACAACGCCATGCTCGCCCTCATGACCAGCATCGCGCACCGCGCCGGGCTCTTCGACACGATGGCCACTCTGCCGCCATCCTCCAGCGAGGAGATCGCGCGCGCAGCCGGCCTGGACGAGCGCTACGTCCGCGAATGGCTCGCCGCCATGGCCGCCGGCCGCATCGTCGAGTTCGACGCCGACGCCCGTACGTACAGGCTCCCGCCGGAGCACGCCGCCTCCCTCACCCGCGCGGCCGGCCCCCGTAACCTCGCCACCATCACCCAGTTTGTGCCGCTCTTCGGCAACGTCGAGGACGACCTGCTGGAGTCGTCCCGGAGCGGCGGCGGCGTCCCCTACGCCCGCTTCGGCCGCTTCCAGCAGCTGATGGCGGAGGAGAGCGCCAAGGTCGTTGACGCCACGTTGCTGGACGTGACGCTCCCGCTCGTCCCCGGGCTGCCGGAGCGACTGGCAGAGGGCATCGACGTTCTGGACGTCGGCTGCGGCAAGGGGCACGCCATCAACGTCATGGCCCGCGCCTTTCCGCGCAGCCGCTTCACCGGCTACGACTTCTCCGAAGAGGGAGTGGCTGCCGGCGCCGCCGAGGCGAAGGAGCTGGGTATCAGCAACGCCCGCTTCGCCGCCCGGGACGCGGCCGGCATGGAAGAGGACTCGGCCTTCGACTTGATCACCGCCTTCGACGCGATACACGACTAGGTCGCCCCGGCGCAGGTCCTCCAGAACATCGCCGGCGCTCTGCGCCCCTGCGGCGTCTTCCTGATGGTCGAGATCGCTGCCTCCAGCGATCTCGCCGACAATCTGGCCAGCCCCCTCGCTCCCTTGCAGTACAGCATCTCCACTATGCACTGCATGACCGTATCGCTCGCGCTTGGCGGCGCCGGCCTGGGCACGATGTGGGGCGAACAGCTCGCCCGCAGCATGCTCGCCGACGCCGGCTTCATAACGGTTGACATGGAACGGGTTGACGGTGACATTATGAACGCCTACTACATAGCTCGGAAGGATTAACCATGACCCTCTTCCACAGCCCGTGGTTCAGCATCAAGCCTTATCCGGAGATCTCCCTGCAGGACCTCCTGGCGCCTTCTGCCGAGATGTACCGCGACCGGCCGGCGCTCATAACCCACGAAGGCACCGAGTACACCTTCGGCCAGACCTGGACGGCCTGCCGCAAGCTCGGCCGCTTCCTGCAGGACAAAGGCATCGAGAAGGGCGACCGGATCGCCATCTTCTCCGCCAACTCCGCGGAGTACTTCGTGGCCTTCTACGCCTCCCTCTTCGCCGGCGGCACCGTCACCACTCTCAATCCCCTCTACAAGACGCGCGAAGTCCAACACCAGCTGGAGGACGCCGGCGCCTCAGCCGTCTTCGCGATGGGCCCCCTCTTCCCTCTCGTTGAGCAGGCCCGCGAACACGTGCCGACTCTCAAGCACATCTTCCCGATCGAAGACGTCTGGACGCTTGCCGCCGAGGCCGACGACGACCCGAAGCCCGTCAGCATCAACCCGCTGGAAGACCTCGCCGCCCTGCCCTACTCCTCCGGCACCACCGGCCTGCCCAAGGGTGTTATGTTGACTCACTACAACCTCACATCCAACGTCAGGCAGACGCTGACGACCGGCCTCTCCACAGGCTACGGCGCCTACCTCGACTTCCTGCCCTTCTTTCACATCTACGGCATGGTCGTGCTCATGGCCTGCGGCTTCGCGGGCGGCATCCCCCAGGTGATCATGCCCCGCTTCGACCCCAGCCTCTGCCTGGAACTCATCCAGCGCCACAAGGTCACCAACCTCTTCGCCGTGCCGCCGGCGCTCCTCGCTCTCGCCAACTTCCCGGACATCGCCAAGTACGACATCTCGTCGCTATCGATGATCATGTCCGGCGCGGCGCCGCTGCCGCAGGAGATCGGCCGCTCTGCCGCCAAGGCCCTCGACACCACCGTCCTCCAGGGCTACGGCATGACCGAGACCAGCCCGGTCATCAACGTCAACCCCGTCACGCGCTTCAAGGACGCCACCGTCGGCCCGCCCGTCGCCGACACCATCGAGAAGGTCGTCTCCCTGGACGATGGCAAGGAGCTAGGCGCCGGCGAAATCGGCGAGCTGATGGCCTACGGCCCGCAGGTGATGAAGGGCTACTGGAACAACGAGGAGGCGACCAAAGAGACGCTGCCTGAACCCGGCTGGATCGCCACCGGCGACATCGTCTCGGTCGACGAGGAGGGTTATGTCACGATCCTCGACCGCAAGAAGGAGATGATCAAGTACAAGGGCTACCAGATCGCCCCGGCCGAGCTCGAAGCCTTGCTCCTTGAACACCCCGACGTCATGGACTCCGCCGTCATCCCCAAGCGCGACGCCGAGGCAGGCGAGATACCGAAGGCGTTCGTCCTCATGCGCGAGGGCAAGGACGTCTCCGTCGATGAGCTGATCGCCTTCGTCGCCGAGCGCGTCGCGCCGTACAAGAAGGTGCGCGAGATCGAGTTCGTCGACGCCATCCCGAAGACGGCGTCCGGCAAGATCCTCCGCCGCGAGCTCATCGAACAGGAGCGCGCGAAGACCAGCTAGCGCTCGTCGATTCGCATTTGGTCAGCAGGAGCACGTGGCGTGCCCCTGCGCTGAGTCGGGCGCGCCGCCCCGCATCGTCACGCCGCGTACAATGGCCGCGTGAGCCGCAACCCGTTCCTCAGAGTCCTCTCTATCTTCGTCGCCGCCGGCGTGCTGACAATGGCGGTCGTGATCACCTACTTCCTCATCCAGACCGCCAGCAGCTACGAGACAGGCGTCTGCGAGGGGCCGGACGGCGAGCGCCGCGAGATCGTGACAACCGCCGAGCCCGCCCGCGGCTTCGACGTTAGGTGGGACCAGCTCGGCGTCGGAGTGCTGCAGGCAACCTTCAGCGAGAGCGAAGTCAGCTCGCGGGCCGATGAGCTACTGGGCGACGACCTGCCGGTGGACGAGATCACCGTCTGCTTCCACGACGGCTACGCCGAAGCCTTCGCGCACGGCGACTTGCCGTTGCTCGGCGACATCCCGCTCATCGGGGGGCTATTCGACGCCAGTGTGCGCATGCGAGGCAACGTCGACTTCGAGGGGCCTTACGCGCGCCTCACGATCTCTGAGTTCGACATCGACGACATCCCCGGCTTCATCGATGACCGCCTCCGTGACGACATCGAGCGCATCACCAACGAAACGCTGGCGACGATGCCCCTTCGCTTCAACCACGAGGTCACGTTCGAGGAAGGCCGCGCCGTCGTGACGGTCGTGCCCTAGCTCCTACTGACCGATTCACCTCTGTCGCACCATGGCCCCGCCGACGCCAGTCCCACGGTCACGCGCGGGCGCCGGAGCGCAGCGACTTGAGCAGCCGCCGGCTGGCCTCGGCTACCTCATCGACGGCCGTTTCGAAGACCTCCTCGTTGGCCCTCGACGGCGTGCGGTAGCCGCTCACCTTGCGCACGAACTGCAGCGCTGCCGCACGGATCTCCTCTTTCGTGGCCGCCTCATCGCTGCGTCTCAGCGTCTTGATGCTCCGGCACATGTCGCTCGCTCCCTCTGCCTACGCCTGGTCGTTCTCCCGGTGCACGATCACCGCCGTCTCGCTCGCCCGGAACCCGTTGCGGCCGTAGAACTCCACGCGCTCCGGCTCGCAGTAGAGCGAGACCACGTGCACGCCGCCGATCGCCTCCACCAGCGCCGCCACGATCCCCTCGCCGATCCCCCGCCCGCGGTACTCGGGGTCCACCACCACGTCCTCGACGTACGCGCGGTGCTCGCCATCGGAGATCGCCCGCGCAAACGCGACGAGCTTCTCCCCGTCCCAGGCTCCGACCGCCACGCTCGTATCGATCGCCCGGCCGATGCCGTCGAGTCCCCAGTCCGGCCACCAGCCTGCGCCATCGTAGAGACGCCGCACCGCTGCCGCCCCGATCGGCCGCTCTTCCCGCCTCTGGTACGCGATCTTCGCTTCCACCGACTCCCGATTATGCCACGCCGCGGACAACGAAAGACGGAGCCCGCCGCAACGAGCTCCGTCTCCTGTCTCTTGTCTCCGGTCGCGCCTCTAGCAGCAGCGCCCGGCGGGCGCGTCGCCGCTGGCGACCACCGGCAGCGGCTCGCCTCGGGCCGCCTTGGGGTCGCCGCCGGGCTTCGTCGCCCTGACGACGCCGCCGGGCTTCGTCGCCCTGACGACGCCGCCGAAGATGCCGAGGCTGCCTTTGCCCGCGATCTTCTTCGCGTCGGCGCCCAGGCCGCCGGCATCAGCGTCATCGGCCGTGTACTCGCGGAACGACTCGATCTGGACGTTCTCGAACCCGGCCGCCGCCAGCTTAGCGCTGTAGTCGGCCTCCGTGAGAGCGCCGGCGATGCAGCCGGTCCACGCCTTCATGCTCTCCTGGATCGCCGGCGGCAGTTCGTTGTGCGTCACGATGTCCGCGATCGCCAGGCGCCCGCCCGGCTTGAGGACGCGGAACGCCTCCTGCAGCACGGCGTCCTTGTCCGGCGAAAGGTTGACGACGCAGTTGCTGATGATGACGTCCACCTCGGCGCTGGGAAGCGGCATCGCCTCCATCTCGCCCTTCAGGAACTGCACGTTGCTGACGCCGGCCTTGGCCGCGTTCTCTCGCGCCAGGTCCAGCATCTCGTCCGTCATGTCCAACCCGTAGGCTTTGCCCTGCGGTCCGACGCGCCGCGCCGAGAGCAGCACGTCGATGCCGCCACCCGATCCGAGGTCGAGAACGGTCTCGCCCTCGCTCAGCGCCGCTACCGCCACAGGGTTTCCGCAGCCGAGCGAGGCGACGACGGCTTCCTGGGGCAGGTGCTGCAGCTCGTCCGTAGCGTACAGCGTCGACGAGATCGCCGAATCCTCGATCGAATCATCGCCGCAACAGCTGGCCGCTTCGCTGGCCTGGGCCTGCTTCGCCGCCTTGCCGTAGATCTTGCGGACCTCTTCTTTGATCTCTTGCCCTGTAGTCATTCCAACCTCCTTTATCGAGCGTTCTCTATGTGCTTGAAATCGAACAGTGTTGCTAACGCGTCCAGGGCTTCGGCGCCAGCCTCTATGCGCAGCTCCACCTCCGGGCCGTCGCTGACGAACCAGCCGATGCCCGCGCAGCACTGCCGCTCAGCCGCCACGAACGCCTCCAGCGTCTCCCGGGCTTCCGGCGCAAAGCTAACGGTCAGAGCCTCCGGCTGCCTGGACACCCCCACCAGGTGCGGCTCCAGGTCTGCCACCGCCGGCGCCTTCGGCCGGCGATCGATCTCGCAGGCGACTACGTCGAGCAGGTGCTCCGCTGGCAGACTCTTCATCGCTTACCCCGCTATCTCGGAAAGGCGCCGTACTGCTGCCAGCACTGCCTTTTCGTTCACCTGGTGGTACACCCACTGCCCCTTCCGCTCAGAGCGGATCAGGCCGGCCTCCCGCAGCACCTTCAGGTGATAGGAGATCGTCGGCTGCGTCAGCCCGAACTCCGGCACGAGGTTGCACTCGCACAGCGTCGTCATGTGGGAGATCGTCTTCAGAATGCGCAGGCGCGTCTCGTCCGAGAGTGCTTTGAACAAGGCTGCTGACTCGCCAATCCCCTCGTCGTCCGGCGCGATTACCTTCACCGGGCAGCAGAGGTCAGCGGGCGCTTCGGTCAATGCGGCTTCAGTTATCATGCTCCGCATCTTACAGGGCCATATCGAACGTTGTCAATACCTTGCCCGGGACTGCCTCGCCAGGCCTGATGCCTAAGGCACGAGAAGCACGCGCCCGAACGCCTGCCGGCTTTCAATGTAAGCGTGCGCCGCAGCCGCCTCAGACAGCGGGAATGCGCGGTCGATCACGACCTTGATCTCGCCGCGCGCGATGTCGTCGATCAGCGACTGCACCATCGGGTAGGAGCGTCCGCGGTCAACCATCAGCGAGGCGCCGAAGAAGACGCCAGTCAGCGAGCGGTTCATCTCCGACAGCACTCCCGGATCGACGCAGCGCTCCTCCGAGCGGCCGGCGTTGCCGACGACCACGATCCGCCCCTTGTAACCGGTCGCCGCGATACTACCGTCGAGCGTCGTCCCGACCGAATCGACGACCAGGTTGACGCCGCCGCCGCTTGCGCCCTTTACTTTCGATACCCAGCCGTCCTCGCGATAATTCACCCCGTGGTCGATCCCGTACTCCTTCAGGCGATCCAGCTTCTCATCGCTGCTGGCCGTGGCTACTACAGTGGCGCTGGCCCTCTTGGCGAGCTGGATCGCCGCCAGCCCGACGCCGCCACCGCCCGCCTGGATCAGAACCGACTCACCCTCCTGCAACCGGCCGAACTCGAACAGGCAGTCGTGCGCCGTACCGTAGGCGATCGGAACGCAGGCCGCCTCGCGGATATCCATGCCGTCCGGCACCGGCCACGTCTGCATCGAGCTCACCGACACCAGCTCGGCGTGTGAGCCGAACGGCATCGAGGCGACGACTCGGTCTCCCACCTTGCGGTCGGTCACGTTGTCGCCGACCTGCTTGATCGTCCCGGCGCACTGGTATCCGACTACATGCGGCTTCGACGGCATCTCGCCGCCGGCGCGGTTCAAGACGTCGCCGCCCTCAATGCTGATCGTCTCCACCGCTATCAGTAACGGCGTCGCCATCACGTCCGGGTCCGCCCGCTCCTCGTACTTGAACACGTCCGGCTTCCCCGTCTCGTAGTAGACCGCTGCCTTCATCAGGCTACCTCCCTGTCTTCACTCGCTTGCTTGTCCGCCCTCGTCTGTGCCGCCGCCATCCGCTCCCCCTCCGCCGCCTCGTCCAGCGCCGCCTCGATCGCCTCGCGCAGCTCCTCGAGGCCCCAGCGCTTCTCGGCCGACACCACGAGCCCGCCTCGCGCCCACGGCGGCAGCTCCAGCTGCGCCGGATCGAGCCCCTCGCCCACCAGGACGTCCACCTTGTTCAGCACCATCAGGCTTGGCCGGCCGCCGAGGCCCAGCTCACGCACCGTCTCGTCGACCGTGCGCGCCTGTTGTTCCGCATCCGTATGCGTTATGTCGACTACGTGCAGCAGCAGCGTCGCCTCTTCCAGCTCCTCCAGCGTCGCCCGGAACGCCGCCACTAGCTGCGTCGGCAGCTTCTGGATGAAGCCCACCGTGTCCGTGAGCAGCGCCGTGCCGTTCGACGGGAGGCGGATACGCCTCGTCACCGGGTCGAGTGTCGCGAAGAGCTGGTCCTGCACGAGCACGTCGGCGCCGGAGAGCGCTCGCATCAGCGTACTCTTACCTGCGTTCGTGTACCCCACGAGCGAAACGACCGGCATCCCCTCCCTGGCCCGTTGCCGCCGGTGCAGCTCGCGCTGCTGGCGCACTCGCTCGATCTGCTTCTTCAGGTGCGATATCCTGTTGCGGATCAGCCGCCGGTCCGTCTCTAGCTGCGTCTCACCCGGGCCGCGCGTGCCGATGCCTGCGCCCAGACGTTCCAGGTGCGACCACTGCCCACGCAGGCGCGGCAGGATGTACTCGAGCTGCGCCAGCTCAACCTGCAGCCGGCCCTCCTTCGTGCGCGCGTGCTGCGCGAAAATGTCGAGAATCAGCGCCGTCCGGTCCAGCACCTTGACGTCGAGAGCGCTCTCCAGGTTCCGCTGCTGTGACGGCGAAAGCTCGTCATCGAAGATCACCGTCGTGTAGGCAGAGTCGGGCTGCTCAGCGACGATCTCCGCCAGCTTGCCGCGCCCGATATATGTCCTCGAGTTAATGGAGTCGAGTCGCTGCAGCGTTGTCCCCACGACTCTGGCGCCGGCCGTGCGCGCCAGCAACGCCAACTCTTCCAGCGAGGCCTCCGTCCGCCAGCCGCCGCCGCTGCCGCTGTTCTTGCCCCTGCCGCCCGCTCGCTTCTTCAGGCCGGCCGCCACCAGGTACGCCCGCTCTCGCGGTGCCCCGGTCTCGTGCAGTTCTCGCTTCGCTATCTGTCGGCTCCTTCCGCGCACAGTATAGCGCCGCCACCCGGGCGGCGAATGTGTGGAAGATCACCGCGGGGCGAATCCAGAAGACGCCGACGTTCGTACCGCTCGTATGATGCCGTCTACCCAACGTGCAATCCTTCCGTTCCTCCTCGCCGCCGCCGTTGCTGCCACCCTCGCCGCGCTGGCGATCGTCTCCCTCGGCGGCGACCTGGCCGAGGCCGGACCGCCGCACACCGTCTTCGTCAACAACAACAGCTTCCAGTCGTCCTCGCTCCAGATCGACCCCGGAGACACAGTCCAGTGGCTGGACGGCCAGGCCGGCGGCACCCACACCGTCACGCAGTGCGACGGCCCCGGCTGCCACTGCTGAAGCCGCCGGCGGCGGCTTCAGCAGTGGCAGCCCCAAGAGCGACCCCGGCGGCGCCTACGTCACCCACACCTTCCCCAACGTGGGCACATTCTTCTACCGCTGCCAGGTCCACGGCAACGCGATGCAAGGCAACGTCACCGTCGGCAGCCCCCCCCACTCCGACCGCCTCGCCGACGCCTTCCATCACGGCTTCGCCGTCACCCTCGCCCACGGCAACGGCTACCCCGGCGCCCTCGCCAACGACGGCGCGCTCCGACGTCAACTGTGACGGCGAGACCGACGGCGACGACGTGCTCGCCCTCCTCCTGCACAGCGCGCAAGCAACGCCGCCGCCGGCGCCCCTCGGAGAACCCCTCAGTTGCGCGCCGATCGGGTCCGCCAGCGGGGGCGGCCTCAAGGGAGATCTCAACTGCGACGGCCTCGTCGATGCCCGCGACGGCCTCATCGCGCTCCATGTTTGGGCCGGCCTGCCCGTCGCCGGCCTGCCGGACGGCTGCCCCGGCCCTTAGCGCAACGCCTGTCCCCCGTCTCCGGCTTACCGCCGGCCGAAGCCGCGCGCCAGCATCTCCGCGCTCACGTGCACCATCGTCGGCCGCCCGTGCGGACAGGTGTGCGGCGCCTCGCTCTCCTCCAGCGATCGCACCAGTTCGCGCATCTCTTCGGGCGTCAGCGTCTTGCCCGCGCGGATCGCCCCGTGACAGGCCAGCGACATCGCCACCCGGTCCCGCCGGTCGCCGCCGTCTTCCTCCGCCATCACGTCGAGGAAGCGCACCAACCCCTCCCGCGGGTCGCCCCTGAGCGACGCCGGCACGCTCCGCCAGAGGTAAGCGCCGTCCCCGAACGGCTCGACCTCGAACCCGTGCTCCGATAGCGCCTCCGACTCCGACTCGCCCAACGCCCGCTGCGCCGCCGTCAGCTCGATCGCCAGCGGCTCCAGAAGCCCCTGCACGTCCGGCCGCTGCCGGGCGCGGTCCGCGCAGAAACGCTCGTAGAGCACGCGCTCGTGAGCGGCGTGCTGGTCTATCAGGTACATCCCCTCGGGGCCCTCGGCGATGATGTAGACGTTGGCCAGCTGGCCAATCACTCGCAGCGCTGGCAGCACGACCGCCGGCGTCCGGCCTGCACCGCCGTCGGCCACCTCGACGGCCGGCGCGGCGCGCTCCCGCTCGTCCTGGCGCTGGCGTCCCCGCTCCCAGAGCGGCGGCGTCCAGGCGGGCGCCTCAAGGCTCAACGGCGCCGGCGCCTCCGGCCGTACCGCCGCACCAACACCCGCAGTTACGGGTGACGACGTCACGAGCGCCGCTCGCACCGCTTTCTGGACAGCGCTGAAAGCGGCCGACTCGTCCCGGAAGCGCACCTCGGCCTTCGTCGGGTGCACGTTGACGTCGACGGCGCCCGGCTCCAGCCGCAGGTCGAGCACAACGATCGGGTGACGGCGCACCATCAGCATCCCCTCGTACGCCCCCTCGACGGCGTAGGTCAGGCGCCTGCTCCGGATCCAGCGGCGGTTGACGAAGAGGCTGATGTAAGTGCGCGAGGACCGCGAGAGCTGCGGCGGTCCCGCCAGCCCCTGCACAGCGATCGCTCCTGGCTCGCCCGAGACCTCCAGCATCGCCGAGCCAACGTCCAGCCCGTAGGCGGCGGCAACGGCGTCGCGCAGGTTCCCGCTCCCCGGCGTGTGCAGCGACTGCCGGCCGTCGGCGATCAGCTGAAAGCGCATCTCCGGGAAGGCGATCGCGTAGTGGGTCACGGCCCGCGCGATCGCCCCGCCCTCGCTCGCCGGCGTGCGCAGGAAGGCCCGCCGCGCCGGCTGGCGCTCGAACAGCCCGCCCACCGTCACCGTCGTCCCGGCCGGCGCGCCCTTCGAGACGATCTCACCCGGCCGCTCCGGGCCGATCGTTATCGCCGCCGCGACATCGCTCTCCGGCGTCCGCGACACCACCTCGACCACGGCCACCGCCGCGATCGACGGCAGCGCCTCGCCCCGGAAGCCCAGCGTGAGGACGCGAGCCAGGTCTTCGTCGTCGATCAGCTTGCTCGTCGCGTGGCGCTCGAACGCCGTCGCCAGCTCCGCGGCCTCGATGCCGCAGCCGTCGTCGGTCACGCGGATCGACTGCGCGCCCCCGCCCGTCACCTCAACCGTGATCCGCGAGGCGCCGGCGTCGAGCGCGTTCTCAACCAGCTCCTTGACGACCGACGCCGGGCGCTCGATCACCTCGCCCGCGGCGATGCGGGCGGCGACGTCCGGCGTAAGGATGAGTATCGGCAACTGGTCAGACTACCTCGCGCCGATTTTAGCGGCCGCGCCCGCTAGTACGAAGGCCTGCGCGGCACCAGTTTGTGGACGGGCGCTCAGCGCCGCGCGCGCTCCGCCAGGTCGTGCAGCTTGCGCAGCGCCTCCAGCGGCGTCATCGCGTCCGGCTCAAGCGCCGCCAGCTCCTCGCGCATCCCCTCGTCCGCTCCGGCGAAGAACGCCAGCTGAGGGGCCCCGGGACGCGCGGCCTCCTGCCCGCTGCTCCCGGCCTCCAGCGCCGCTAGAAGCTCCTCCGCGCGCTGAACCACCGGCCGGCGGCAGGCCGGCCAGCCGCGCCACGTAAACGCCGTAGGATCGGTCCGCGCCGCCCGGCAGGATGCGGTGCAGGAAGACGACCTCGCCGCCTTCCTCCGCCACCGCCACCGAAAGGTTGCGCACGCGCGGCAGCGTCGCCGCCACTTCCGTCAGCTCGTGGTAGTGCGTGGCGAAGAGCGTTCGGCTGGCTGCCTCCGGGCGGTTGTGGATGAACTCGACGACCGCGCGCGATCGCCATCCCGTCGTAGGTGCTCGTGCCTCGCCCGATCTCGTCGAAAACAAGCAGAGAGCGCGCTGTCGAGCCGTTCAGCATCGCCGCCGTCTCCAGCATCTCGACCATGAACGTCGAATGCCCCGCCGCGATGTCGTCCAGCGCCCCGATGCGGCTGGCGATGCGATCGACGAGGCCGATCCGCGCCTCCGCCGCCGGCACGAACGAGCCCGCCTGCGCCATCAAGGCGATCAGCGCCACCTGCCGCAGGTAGGTCGACTTCCCCGCCATGTTCGGGCCCGTGAGGACGATCACCTGCGCCTCCGACGACGAAAGGTCCGTGTCGTTGGGCACGAACGTCGCCTCCGCCACCAGCCGCTCGACCACCGGGTGGCGGCCGTCCCGCAGCGCGATCACGTCGCTCTCGTCGACGACGGGCCGCACGTAGCCGTAGCGCGTGGCGGCCTCCGCCAGCGAGCAAAAGACGTCGGCCAGCGCCACCGCGCGCGCCGCCTCCAGGATGCGCGCGCCCTCAGCCGCCACCTGGCTGCAGACGCCGCGCAGCAGCCGCGCCTCCGTCTCCTCCTCGCGCTCCTTCGCCTGCAGCGCCTTGTATTCGTGGGCGCGCAGCTCCTCCGTCGTGTAGCGCTCACCGCCGACAAGCGTCTGCTTGCGCTGCCACTCCTCAGGAACGTGCTCAGCATGGGCCTTCGGCACTTCGATGTAGTAGCCAAAGACCCTGTTGTAGCCGACCTTCAGCGACTTGATCCCCGTCCGCTCTCGCTCGCGGCCTTCCAGCTCCGCCACGTACTGGCGCGTCTCCCGCGCCGCGCCGCGCAGGCCGTCCAGCTCGTCCGAGAAGCCGGCTCTGATCACCGCCCCGGGCGACGGGTCATCGGCGATCGCCGCCGCCAGCAGCGCCGCCGTCTCGGCACAGGGGTGCAGATTTGCCAGCAGCCGCTCCGCTACCTCGCCGCCGTCTTCGCCGATCAGCTCCCGCAGCGCCGGCAGCGACTCCAGCCCCCACCGCAGCGATACGAGGTCGCGAGGCGTCGTCGTCACGGGCGCAGCGGCGGCGGCAGACGAGACGCGCGCGAACGAGCGTTCGAGGTCGCCCGTTTTCGCCAGCACCTCCGCCGTCCGCCCCCGTCGCACCGCCGAACCCTCAAAGAAGGCGACCGCGTCCTGCCGCTCGCTGATCTCGCCGGGATCGAGCAGCGGCTGGCCCAGCCAGCGCCGCAGCAGCCGCGCCCCCATCGGCGTCTTCGTCAGGTCGAGGACGGCCAGCAGCGTCGCGCCGTCTGAGCCCGGCCGCAGCGGCTCGAAGATCTCCAGGTTGCGCACGGTGCCGGCGTCGAGCGACATGAAGCGGCCGGGATGCTGCGGGGCGATGCGCGAGACGTGGCCCAGCACCGCCGGCTGGTTCTCCCGCAGGTAGGCGATGAGCGCCCCGGCGGCACTCGCGGCGAGGCGTCTCCCCGCCAGACCGAGCGCCTCCAGGGAGGCCGCCCCGAACTGCTTGAGGAGGTCGGCCTCGGCCACGTCGTCCGCGAACGCCGCCGCCGGCAGGGGCGTCAACGTACCGGCCGAGGCTACCGGCGGCGTCGCACCCTGCGGCAGCAGCGTCTCCGCCGGCGCGAGGCGTCCCAGCTCGCCCGCCAGCTCGCTCTCGTCCCCTTCAAGGCACGTGAACTCGCCCGTCGAGACGTCCGCGTAGGCGAGGCCCCAGCGCCCGTTCCTGCCGCTGATCGCGGCGAGGTAGTTGTTGGCCGCGCTCTTGAGGAGGTTGTCCTCCACCAGCGTCCCGGGGGTGACCACGCGCACGACCCGCCGGTCGACCAGCTTCTTGCCTTTCGCCGGCGCCTCAACCTGCTCACAGACCGCCACCTTGTAGCCGCGCGCGATGAGCTTGCCCAGGTAGGAGTCCAGCGCGTGGTGAGGGATGCCCGCCAGCGGCACGCGCTCACCCTTGCTCATCGGCCGCGACGTCAGCGTGATCTCCAGCTCTCGCGCCACCGTCTTCGCGTCCTCGTCGAACGTCTCGTAGAAGTCGCCCAGCCGGAAAAAGAGGAGCGCGTGCGGATAGCGGCGTTTGATGTCGAGGTACTGGCGGCGCAGCGGCGTGGTCACGAAAGGGCGGCTCCCGGGCTAGCGTTGTGGCGGCATTATAGCCGCCGGCGACAGCGACCAGACATGATGTTATGTCACCGCCCGCGTGGCCGTGTGGATAAGCGCCACCCGGCCGACAAAATAGCCTGGGGCGGGCGCAGTTCCCGCCCCAGGCTATCCAAGAGAGGTGCGGCCATCGGGCTCTGCACTGGTCGGCTAAGACGCCAAGGCCTGAAGCCACATGTTCGAGCAGCCCGCCCGACCCGTCAATACCGATTTATCGTTACGCGCGAAGCTAGATGATGCCCTCGCGCACGGCACGCGCCGCCGCCTGCGAGCGGGAGCGCGAGCGCAGCTTGCGCACGAGGTTCGACGAGTGCTTGTTTACCGTGAACGGGCTCAGGCCCAGCAGCGCCGATATCTCCTTGTCGGACTTGCCCCGGGCGATCAGGCTGAGCACCGTCGTCTCGCGGAACGTCAGCCCGTACTCAGCCGCGCGCTGAACGCCCTCCTCCGCATCCGCCTCCGTCTCTTCGCGCAACTGCTGCAACGCCTCCTCAAGTCGCTTGCGCTCGGTAATGTCGAGCACGTGGACCAGGGCCACGACCCTCCCGTCGCCCAGCCTCACCGGCGATGAACGAGCGGAAAGCCACGTCGGCCCCTGAGGAAGTTCGATGCGCACCTCATCTTCCTGCGCCGTGCCTGTCGCGATCGTCTTCCGCACGAATTCAAGCGCCTGCTCCGCCTGGTCGGACGGCAGGAACTCCGCGACCCGTCTTCCTCGCAGGGCTTCAGAAAAGAGCGGCAGCAGCCCATCCTTCTTCGGCGGCGCCAGGACCTCGAGAAGTACACCCTCGTGGGCCACGACGATAGCGTCGGCGATCGCCGACGCTATCGCCCGCAATCGCTCCTCGGCATCCTTTCGCTTGGTTACGTTCCGCGAGCTGGCGATCGCCGCGACCACGGTGTCGCCGTCGTAGACCGCGCTTAGCGTGTTCCCGTACCACCGCGCCTCCCCGGGGCCGCCGATCGCCTTCACCTCGAACTCAGCCTGCTTGCCGCCGGCGAAAACGCCCGCCAGCGCCTCGCGCCAGAGGTCGCGATAGTCTTCGTGCAGAAACTCGTAGACGGTGCGGCCGACCACCTAGTCGACGGGCATTTTGGGGCCCGCATGGTTAATGCTCGCTATTACACCGTCCCTATCGACGGTCAATATGTGATCGGGTGCGTTCTCCACCAGTGCCCGCCAGTAGGCCTCCCTCTCCGCCAGCTCCTTTAAGACGCGCTTGTGCTCGGTGATATCGACGCCGATGATCACGTAGTGCGTGACTTCGCCCTCGCCGGAGCGTAGCAGCTGGATCGAGGCGAGCAGGTAGCAGGAGTCGCCGTTCCGGCAGCGGATCTTGATCTCGCCGCGCCAGCTCTTGCCGGCCCCCAGCGCCGCCCAGACGCGTTCGTTAAGGCCCTCGTCGGCGCTGAGCATGCGAATGTGGCTTCTCACCATCTCGGACGCGCCGTAGCCGGATACTTCTTCGAGGCTCGGGTTGACGTACTCAATCACGCCCGACGCGTCCAGCACAATCACGGCGGCAAAGGAGTCTCGCATCGTCGTGCGGATGTCTGCCAGGGCCTCGCCCGGGTGATGCCCACAGTTCTTGCAGGCCTTAACGGCAGATTCGGCCGTTACGTCCTCGGTTGCCACTCACCCATAGCCTTTCCGAGGGAGATGCCTAGATCACGCGATGCCACGCCTTCGGCTCAGCGAAGGCCGGCGACCCCCGGCGGTATCCCCCCTCTTGTGGCCCGGATCATATGAGACGCAAGGGAGAAGTCAAGCCGCCGCCTGTTCAAGGACAGATTCCGGCCGCGCCCTCACGGAGTCCTCACGCCCGACCCGCTAGACGCCGAACTCGTCGACGACCGCGATCGCGTAGGGTGCCTGCTCCCGGCAGGCGTCGCATTTCACGCAGCTCTCCTGGTCGATGCGGTAGGTGCCGCCCTCTTCCACGACAGCCTCGGTCGGGCAGATCGCCGCCGCCGCCGCCAGCCGCTCGGACTGGTGCAGCACCTCGTAGCGCACGAGCCCGGCGCAGCGCTTGGCCGGGCAGCGCTTGTTGGTTACGTGTTCCATCAGCTCGTCCTCGAAGTAGCGGAACGTCGAAGCGATCACCGTCGGCGCGCCCTGACCGTGGAAGCAGTTGGCGTTCGAGGCGACGCGCCCCAGCAGCTTCAGGAGCTCCAGGTCCGCCTCGCGGCCTCGACCGCTGGCGATGCGCTTCAGGATCTCCAGCGACCGCCGCGTCCCGGCGAAGCACGTCGTGCAGCGGCCGCAGGACTCGTCCTCGGCGAACCACTGGAAGTAGATGCAGAGGTCGACTATACAGTCGCTGTCATCGAGGATAACCAGGCCGCCTGCGCCCATCAGAGTGCCGCGCTCCCGGTACGGCTCCGGCTCCAGCGGAATGTCGATGTCGCTCGCCGGCACGACGCCGGAGAGAGGCCCGCCGGACTGCACCGCCTTCAGCGTCCGCCCTTCCGGCACGCCACCGGCCATCTCCATCACTACCTGCCGTGTCGACGTGCCCAGAGGCACTTCCAGGACGCCCACGCGCTGCACCTTGCCGGAGAGCGAGAACATCTTCGTCCCGCGGTTCTTTTCCGTGCCGACCGACCCCCACCAGGGGCTGCCGTGGCGCAGGATGAGCGAAGCGTTGGCGTAGGACTCGACGTTGTTGATGTTCGACGGCTGCCCAAGCGCTCCGGACTCGGCCGGGAACGGCGGCTTGATCTTCGGCATGCCGCGCCGGTCTTCGAGCGAGCTGAGGAGCCCCGTCTCGTCGCCGCAGACGTAGCTGCCGGCCCCGCGCACCACTTCGACTTCGAAGTCAAAGCCGCGGCCCAGGATTCCCTTGCCCGCCAGCCCCTTCGCGTAGGCGTCCTCGATCGCCTTCTCCATGCGCGCGACCGGCACCGGGTACTCGTCGCGGATGTAGATGTACGCGCGGTCGGCGTCGGTAGCGTAGCCGGCGATGATTACGCCTTCCAGCAGCAGGTGAGGGTCGCTCTCCATGATGTTGCGGTTGACGAACGCGCCGGGATCGCCCTCGTCGGCGTTGACGACGATATATTTGGGGTGGCGCTCCGAGGTGCGCAGGAAGTCCCACTTGCGGCCGGTCGGGAAGGCCGCTCCGCCCCGTCCCCAGAGGCCCGAGTCCAGCATCTCCGCGATGACCCTCTCCGGCTCCATGCCCAGCGCCTTGTTCAAGCCCTCGTATCCCCCGCGCGCCAGGTAGTGCTCGATTGCCAGCGGGTCCGTCACGCCGCAGTTGGCCATCAGCCGCCGCACCTGCCCCTGCATGAACGGCAGCGAGGCCAGCGGCGGCACGTCGCCTATCGGCTCATCAGCGGCCACCGCCAGCGCCATCTCGTTCGCCAGCGCGCCGGAGGCGATGCTCTTCAAGAGCCCCGGGACCCGCTCCGCCGTCACACGTTCGTAGAGCACCGGTGGGCCGTCCGGCTGCGTCACTTCGACCAGCGGTTCGGCGTAGCAGAGGCCTAGGCAGCCGGTCGCCATCACGTCAGCGTCCAGTTCACCTGCCTGCACAGCGGCCTTGATCGCCTCCAGCGTCTCCTGCGCGCCCACAACGAGCGAGCAGGTCCCCAGGTTGACGCGGATCAGCGTCTTCGATGGCTGCTCAAACGGCGCCCAGGCGGCGTTTGCCGCCTCTCGTAGCGCCTCGTAGGCCGCCACTACTCGCTCGCTCCTTCGTCCGCCTCGTCCGCCGCAGGCGCCGGTGGCTCCCGCATCTCCGGCTCGCCTCTCAGCCGCCGCGCGAACTTGATCGCCTCGCTCGTCGACAGCGGGCCGATGTAGCGGCCTTCGCTGCGGATCAGCGGCGCCAGTTGGCAGGTACCGTCACACTGCACAAGCTGCAGCTCGTACTTGCCGTCGGCGGAGGCCTCGTTCATCGCGCAGCCCAGCGTCGCCTCCAGCGCCCGCCGGATGCCCGGCGAGCCTTTGAGCAGGCAGGCAGGCCCGCTGCACCAGCCAACGACGTTCTCCGCCGGCGCGGTCTGCCGCAGCTCGGAATAGAAGTCGATCGTGCCGAAGATTATCGCCGGCGTCGTATCGAACTGCTCCGCCAGCAGCGGTATCGCCTCTTTCGGGACGTAGGCAAACTCGTGCTGGAGGCGGTGCAAGCCTTTCAGCAGGTCGACGTTGTCGGGCTTGAGGTCGGCGATCAGCTCCGAAATGCGCACCAGCAACTCAGCACTGCCGGGAACGGGCCCGACGGCGGACAGGCGGGAGTTATGCGAGGCCTGGGAGAACAATCAAGGCGTCCTTCTGCGCATGGCGTTGGAAGATTGTGTAAATCGTCACCAATCATACAGACGCCCTTCTGAAGCGGCAAGCAGCAGCCGGACTGAGGACCGGACGAGCCCGTAACATTCGTAACACCTGCCGGCACCCGCTCTGCTAACCTTCAAGGCGTCATGGATTTCGCAGGCGACTTCGAACGAATCCTCTCTGAGGACCTCTACCCTTACCGCTACCCCCTGACGATCGCGCTCGTGATCGCGTTCGCCGCCGGCCTCTTCGCCGCCTATCGCTTCGGTTGGCACCTCGTTGCCTGGCGGCACCGGCTGATCACCGGGCCCGCGCTCGTCATCCTCCTCGTCGTCTCCATCCCCCTCGGCGACTACTTCCTCTCGCCGCTCTGGGAGCGCAGCACCGTCTGCGAGGCCAGCCCGATCGCCGGCGCCGGCGCTGGCTCCGACAAGTGCGACGGCGCCGTCTTCGCCTCGACCAACTCACCGACCGCGACAGCCCAGGAGACCGACCCCGCCGACGCCACCGGCACGCCGACCGCCACCGCCAGTGACGCTCCCACGGACACCCCAGCCGCCACCGACGAGGGCCAGACGCCACCTGCGGATCAGGGCACCGCCACCGCCACAGCGGCGCCACCCGACCCGACCGCCGCCCCGACGCCCGTTCCCACCGAAGCGCCGACGCCCGGCTTCGAGCCGCACGTCATCCTCCAGGGTGAGTTCGAGGGCGAGGACGACTTTCACTTCGGAAACGGCACGGCGCTCCTGATCGAGAGCGCGCCGGGAGAGTACATCCTGCGCTTTGAGAACTTCTCGGTCCGCAACGGGCCCGACCTCTTCGTCTACCTCTCTCCGACCGCCGATGGCGACGAAAGCGGCTCGATCGACCTGGGCGAACTGAAGGGCACGGACGGCGCGTTCAACTACACGGTCCCGGCGGGCACCGACATCGACGACTTCAAGTCGGCAATCGTCTGGTGCAAGGCGTTCTCCGTCCTCTTCGCCACGGCCGCCTTCGGCCCGGCATCCTAGGCGCGGACGAGAAGACAGCTGCGGGCGGCCCCGGCGCCGTCAACCGCCTACGTCGTCAACCTAGTTCGGTTCAGTAGTCGGGGAGCGGGCTAACCCTCGGCCCCCGCGTCCGCCGTAGCGGGCCGCTTGAGCACGAAGTAGCTCGTCTCCATCCGGATCAACGGCTGAACAGCCGACATTTCCCAGCCTTCGCTCCCCAGACTATCCAAGTACCGGCGAACGAAAGCCGTGCGATGTTCACCCGGCTGCCGTATGAACTCCACTCCTTCCGAGGAAATTCTCCCCCGGAAGTCTACGTATGCGACTCTGTATTCCCATGAAGCCATCGGTTCCTCCACTCTAGCGGTGAACCGGCGCCGGGGAATGGCCGCCCGCACTTCTATCTTACCGCCGGGGGCGGCTCAGGCGTGTGTGCTGAACGTCACACGTTGCCTCGGGCTTTGTCGCTACTCGAACTCCCAGCCGTCGCCGCCCGAGTACTCCCGAAGCACCCGGCGCGCCACGACCATGCGGTGCACCTCGTCCGGGCCGTCGTAGATGCGCGCCGCTCGCGCCTGGCGGTACATCCCCTCCAGCGGCGTGTCCCCGGAGACGCCCAGCGCCCCGTGCACCTGGATCGCCCGGTCGATAACGTCGTGCAGGATCTTCGCGCCCCAGAACTTGATCAGCGACACTTCCACTCGCGCCTCATCACCCTGGTCGATCTTGTGCGCCGCGTGCAGCGTCAGCAGCCGCGCCGACTGGATCTCCGCCACAGAGTCGGCGATCCAGTTCTGCACCGTCTGCTTCTGCGCCAGCGTCGTCCCAAACGTCGAGCGCGAAAGCGCCCGCTCGCAGAGCAGGTCGAAGGCGCGCGCCATCTGGCCCAGCCAGCGCATGCAGTGGTGGATGCGGCCCGGCCCCAGCCTCTTCTGCGCGATCATGAAGCCGTCGCCGGCCTGTCCCAGCACGTTCATCACCGGCACCCGCACGTCCTTGTAGTAGATCTCGCAGTGGTTGCCGCGCGTCTCGCCCATCACCGGCACCGCGCGCTCGATGTTAACGCCGTCCGTCTCCAGCGGCACGATGATCTGGCTCATCTTGCGGTGCGCGTCGCCGTCGGCGTCAGTCACGCACATCACGATCGCGAACGCCGCACCGATGGCGCCGCTCGTGAACCACTTGTGCCCGTTGATCACCCAGTCGTCGCCGTCACGCACCGCCTGGGTCTGCAGCGTCGTCGGGTCCGACCCGGGCACCTCCGGCTCCGTCATCGAGAAGCAGGAGCGGATATCGCCGTTGACCAGCGGCTTCAGCCACTGCGCCTTCTGCTCCTCGGAGCCGAACTGCCAGAGGATCTCCGCGTTGCCGGAGTCCGGCGCCTGCGAACCGAACGCGCGGGGCGCCAGGAAGCTGCGGCCCAGGATCTCGTTCATGTAGACGTACGGCATGAAGCCGATGCCCATGCCGCCCGCCTCCTTTGGCAGGTGCGGCGCCCAGTAGCCCATCTTCTTCGTCCGCGACTGCAGGTCGTTGATCAGCTCCTTCGCTTCGTCGTCGCTGGCGTCTTCGATCACGTCTTCGTTCGGATAGACGAACTCGTCCATGAACGCGCGCACGTCTGAGCGCAGCTTCTTGATCTCGGGGCTCATCGTGAAGTCGGGCATCGTCGGGTCCTCCTCTAGCGCGGCGCCAGCGCCCGGAACGCCTCCAGGCTCTGCTGGGCCTGTGCTTCCCGGTCCCGCGCCGTCGGGATGATGTTGATCACGGGCGTGCTGATCCCGTTGTCTCGGTACGCTTCGATCTTGTCCTTGCACTCGTCGGGGCTGCCGAACACGAAGATGTCGTCGACGACCTTCTCCGGGACGAGACCGACAGCCTCCTGCCGCTCACCGGCCTGCCAGGCCTTCATCATCGGCGCCAGCGCCTCGCCGCGGCCCAGCCACTCGTGGAACGCGTAGTAGAACGGCGTCGTCAGGTAGCCCGAGACCATGAAGCGCCCCAGCATCTGCGCCTGCTGGCGGTCGTCCGTCCAGATCACGAAGATGCGGCAAGCCACGTCGAACTCCTCGGCGTTCTTGCCTGCTTCCGCCGCTGCCTCACGCGCGATTCCGGCGACGCGGGGCGCGTCGTCCGGCGAGATGTAGTTCGTGATCGCGCCCTCGCCCAGCTCGCCGGCCAGGCGCAGCATCTGCTCCCGCAGCGCCGCCACGTAGACCTTCGGCGGCGGCTCCGGGGGACGCCCCAGGCGGAAGCCCTTGACGTCGTACGGCCCCACCTTGCGCACCACCTTCTCGCCGCTCCAGGCCTCGCGCAGAAAGGCGACCGTGTCGCGCATGCGGGTCATTGGCTGCGTCAGCGGCACGCCGTTCCAGCGCTCGACGATCGCCGGCGAACTCGTGCCGATGCCGAGGCAGAACCGTCCCGGCGCCAACTCCTCGATCGCCGCCGCGGTCTGCGCCAGCAGCGTCGGCGTGCGGTTATAGACGCCGGCGATGGCGCAGCCCAGCCGCGTCTCCTTCGTCCAGGCGGCGAAGGCGGCCAGCGGCGTGAAGGCGTCGTTCGCCTCCACTTCGGCCGTCCAGGCGTCCGTGTAGCCCAGCTCTTCGGCCTCGCGCAGGATCGCACCGTGCTCCGAAAGCGGCACGCCCTGCAGCGGGTAGGTGAGACCCCAGCGGCCGCCCATCAGGCGAACTCGGGGTCGCGCTTCTCGAGGAACGCGCTCACGGCTTCGGCGTGGTCAGGGACGCGCCGCGCCTCCCTGATGGCGAAGCCTTCCTGGGTGACGACACGGCGCAGGTCGTGCTCCGCCAGGTTCTCGTGGATCGTCCGCTTCGCCGCCCAGACTGCCGATGGCGGGTTTGCGGCGATCTCCTCCGCCAGGCCCATCGCCGCCTCCATCAGCTTGTCGTGCGGCACCACCTGGTCGACCAGCCCTCTCCGCAGCGCCTCATCGGCTTCGACGATGCGACCGGTCAGCGCCATGAAGAGTGCGTTGCCCAGGCCCGCCGACGCCGCCAGGTAGCGCGTGCTGCCGCACTCCGGCGTCAGCCCCACCTTCACGAAGCGCACCGAGAACATCGCCTTGTCCGAGGCGATCCGGATGTCGCAGGCAAGCGGCATCGTCAGGCCGATGCCGACCGCGTGTCCGTTGATCGCGGCGATCACCGGCTTGCTCCGCGAGAGCAGGATCGGCACTTCGGGACTGCCGTCGGACGCCGTCAGCCACGTCGGACCGGCGCCGTCCCGGGATCCGTCCAGGCCTTGCGAGAAGCCCTGGATGTCGCCGCCAGCGCAGAACGCTCGTCCCGCCCCCGTGACGACGATCGCGCGCACTGCGCGGTCCTTGTTCGCTGACTGCACGACCTGCATGAACTCGGTCTCCATGCGTCCGTTCCAGGCGTTGAGCTTGTCCGGGCGGTTCAGAGTGAGAAGCAGGACGTGGCCTTTCTTCTCGCTGAGCAGGGTTTCGTAGATATCGGGCATCGTTCACGCTCCTTCGGGAACGCCCCTGAATTTAGCACATCACGGCACCCGGACGTACAGAGTCCGGGACAAGCACGCAGCGACGGGGGTGTTAGCCGGACAACGAGGGGCCGGGCGTCGCCTCGGCGTCCAGCATGTAGCCGATCCCCTGCATCGTCTTGATCGCCACCGGCGGCCCGCCCTCGTTCGTCTCCAGCTTCCGCCGCAGGCGCGAGATCCACACCCTGAGGTAGCGCACGTCGCCCCTGTGGCCGGGACCCCAGACGGTGCTCAGAGCCTTGGACGTCGGCGTCACCTTGCCGGCGTTCTCCGCCGGCAGCCGCAACAGCCGCCACTCCGTGCGGGTAAGAGGGATAACGTCGCCCCGGCGCCGGGCCAGGCCCATCCCGAGGTCAATCTCCAGCTCCCCGCTCGGGCGACTCGATCAACCGAAGGCTCTTCCGCCATGCGCACCTCCCAATTCCGGAGGCCCCCTCGTCAGGCGTACACTACGCCCGATCACTCCCGCAATGCAACGCCATCGCCGCAGCTATGGAGCGGGTTCGCTGCCGCGGACGGCGCGCTTGTAGCGCCCCTCCAGCGGCCGGCCGACGGTCTCCTCGGCTGACCAGGCGACGCCCACAAGCGCATCTAGGTCAACGCCCGTCTCGATGCCCATCGCCGCCAGCATCGCCGCCAGGTCCTCGGTCGCCACGTTGCCGCTGGCGCCCGGCGCGTAGGGACACCCTCCCAGGCCACCGATCGACCCGTCGAACTGCGTTGCGCCAGCCTCTATCGCCGCCACCACATTCGCCAGCCCCACCCCTCGCGTGTCGTGGAAATGCAACCGCAGCTCCGGCCCGGGCACTTCGGCGAGAAAGCGGCTCACGACGTCGAACGCCTGTCGCGGGTTCGCCACACCGATGGTGTCGCCCAAAGCCACCGCGGAGGCGCCGAGGGCGTGCATTCGCCGCGCCAGCTCAAGCACGCGGTCCGCGGGCACCTCGCCCTCGTACGGGCAGCCGAACGCCGTCGAGACGTAGCCGGTCCACGGCTTGCCGGCCTCTTCCGCCAGCGCCGCCACACCGCCGATCCCAGCCAGCGACTCGGCGATCGTGCGCTTCACGTTCGCCTTGTTGTGCGACTCGCTCGCAGAGACGACGACGGCGATCTCGTCCACCTCCGCAGCGATCGCGTTTCGCGCACCGATCTCGTTGGGGACGAGGCCGACGTAGGTGACGCCCGGCCGACGCTCGATCCCCGCCATCACTTCCGCGGCGTTCGCCATCTGCGGGATCGCCTTCGGGTGGACGAAGGATGCCGCCTCGATGCGCGTCAAGCCGGTGGCCGAGAGCGCGTCCACGAGGGCGATCTTCCGCGCCAGCGGGATCTCCCGCGACTCGTTCTGGAGGCCGTCGCGCGGGCCGACCTCGGTCAGCGTGACGCGCTCCGGCAAGCGCATCTCAGGCGCCGTCCTGCTCCAGTTCGATGAGCACGACGCCCTCTTTGACGCGATTGCCTTCCTTCACGTGGACGTCCTTGACGGTGCCATCGTACGGCGCCTCGATGGCGTGCTCCATCTTCATCGCTTCGATCACGATCAGCGCCTCGTGGGAGCGCACCGCCTGCCCGGCGCTGACCAGCACCTTGAGCACGAGCCCCGGCATCGGCGCCGTCAGGCCGTGCTGGCGCGGCGAGCCTTCTCTACGCAAGCGCTCCAGCCCCGCCAGCGAGAGCGAATAGCGACGGCCGCCCACCACCACTTCCATTCCGCCCTCGACCCAGCGCACGTGGAGCGGCGTCGTCTCCTCGTCTTCTTCGATCACGAGGTGGCTGCCCGGCGCCACGGAGAAGCTGACGGTCCGCTCGCGGAAGTTCCCGGCCTTCACCCGCCACTCGTTCGAGGAGCCGGCCACGCGCTGTCCCTGCACCGCGTAGACGCGATCGCCGTGCTTGATGTTCACGCGCGCCGCGCCACCGGCCCGCAGGGGGCCCAGCGCCAACCACGGATCGGCGTCCCGGCCCGAGATCAGGCAGAAGCCGAAGGCGGCGATCAGAACGTGTGGCGTCACGGCCATCGCCAACGATCCCGGCACCAGCTGCTCGTCGAGGAAGCTCGTCGTCGCGCCGCCTGTGCGAAAGACCGGGTCCCAGAGCACCGCTCGCAGGAGTGGCAGATTAGTGCGCACCCCACCGACGCGGTAGTTCGAAAGCGCCTCCTGCATCCGCTCGATCGCCTGGTCGCGGTCACGGCCCCAGGTCAGCACCTTCGCCATCATCGGGTCGTAGTCCGTCGTGATCTCGTCTCCGGCGTACGTCCCCACGTCGTTGCGGATGCCCTCGCCCTGCGGTACGTCGAAGCGATCGAGCCGGCCCGGGCTCGGCGCGTAGCCCTTCAGCGGGTCCTCGGCGTAGATGCGGCACTCGATCGCGTGGCCCTCGAACTCGATCTCCTCCTGCGTGAACGGCAGCTTTTCGCCACGCGCGATCGCGATCTGACGCCTCACGAGGTCGAGTCCTGTGCGCAGTTCGGTGACGCCGTGCTCCACCTGCAGCCGCGTGTTCATCTCCAGGAAGTAGAGCTCGCCGCTTGCGTCCAGCATGAACTCCACCGTGCCCGCGCTGGCGTAGCTCACCGCGCGCGCCACCGCCAACGCCGCTTCGGCCATCCGCCGACGCAGCTCGTCGTCGACGACCGGCGACGGCGACTCCTCGACCACCTTCTGGTGACGCCGCTGAACCGAGCAGTCGCGCTCCCCCAGGTGGACGAGGTTGCCGTGCTCGTCGCCCAGCAGCTGCACCTCCACGTGGCGGCCGCCGGTGATCGCCCGCTCCAGGATTAGCCGTCCGTCGCCGAAGGCGCGCTTCGCCTCGCGGCGCGCGCTCTCGGCAGCCTTGACGAAGCCCGCGTCGTCTTCGACGACGCGCATGCCCCGTCCGCCGCCGCCGGCGGAAGCCTTGATCATCACCGGATAGCCGATCTTCGCGGCCCGCTTCGCCAGCGCCTCGGGGTCTTGCCCCTTGCCCTCGTAGCCGGGGATCGTCGGCACGCCGTGCTTGACGACCAGCTTTCGCGCGGCCGCTTTGTCACCCATCGCCCGCATCGCCTCCGCCGACGGGCCGATGAAGATGATGCCGGCGCTCTCGCACGCGTCCGCGAGGTCCGGGTTCTCGGACAGCAAGCCGTATCCCGGGTGCAGCGCGTGGGCGTCGCTCTCGATCGCCGCCTCGATGATCGCCTCGATGTTGAGGTAGCTGTCGGCCAGGCGCGCCGGCCCGATGCGCACCGCTTGGTCCGCCTCCAGCACGTGCAGCGCGCGGGCGTCGGCGTCCCGAGAATACGGCGACCGTCTCGATGCCCAGGGCCCGGCACGTCCGCTCGATGCGCACGGCGATCTCGCCGCGGTTGGCGATCAGGACGCGGTTGATCTGCCGCAGCTTCTGGTCTTCTGCCATGCTCACATGCGGAACACGCCGAATCGCGTGTCCGGAATCGGCGCGTTGAGCGCCGCGCTCAGCCCCAGAGCCAGGTACGTCCGCGTATCCAGCGGGTCGATGATCCCGTCGTCCCAGAGCCGCGCCGTGCTGTAGTAGGCGTTGCCTTCCTCCTCGTACTTCTCCAGCACCGGCGCCATGAACTCATCTTGCTCTTCCGGCGTCATGTCGCCGCCGTCGGCCCGCATGATCTCCAGGCGTACCGTCAGCAGCACGCTCGCCGCTTGCTGCCCGCCCATCACGCTGATCTGCGCGCTCGGCCACATCCAGAGGAAGCGCGGCGAATAGGCCCGGCCGGACATCGCATAGTTGCCCGCGCCGAACGAGCCGCCGATGATCACCGTGAACTTCGGCACCTCCGCCGACGCCACCGCCGTCACCATCTTCGCGCCGTGCTTGGCGATCCCCTCGTGCTCGTACTTGCGGCCGACCATGAAGCCGGTGACGTTCTGCAGAAAGACGAGCGGGATCTTGCGCTGGCTGCACAGTTCGACGAAGTGCGCACCTTTGAGGGCGCTCTCCGAGAAGAGGACGCCGTTGTTCGCCAGGACCCCGACTGGATAGCCCATCACCCGCGCGAAGCCGCAAACGAGCGTCGGGCCGTACGACGACTTGAACTCGTGGAAGCGGCTGCCGTCCACGATGCGGGCGATGATCTCGCGCACGTCGAACGATCGCCGCAGGTCCGAAGGCACGATGCCGTAGATCTCCTCCGCGGGATAGAGCGGCGGCTCCGGCGGCGTCAGCTCCCAGGGGAGTCCCTTCGCGGGCAGGCTGAGGTTCGCGACGGCGCTGCGCACGATCGCCAGGGCCTCGGCGTCGTTGGCCGCAAAGTGATCAGCCACACCGGAGATAGCCGTGTGCACGTCCGCACCTCCCAGCTCCTCCGCCGTCACCTCCTCTCCTGTCGCCGCCTTCACCAGAGGCGGCCCACCGAGGAAGATCGTCCCCGTGCCTTCGACGATCACCGTCTCGTCGCTCATCGCCGGTACGTAAGCGCCGCCGGCGGTGCAGGAACCCATAACGGCAGCGATCTGCGGGATCCCCACCGCCGACATTCGCGCCTGGTTGTAGAAGATGCGGCCAAAGTGCTCCCGGTCCGGGAAGACGTCCGCCTGTTGCGGCAGAAACGCCCCGCCGGAGTCCACCAGGTAGATGCACGGCAGCCGGTTCTGCCCGGCGATCTCCTGGGCGCGCAGGTGCTTCTTGACCGTCATCGGGTAGTAGGTGCCGCCCTTTACCGTCGCGTCGTTGGCGACGATCATCACTTCGCGTCCGGCGACGCGCCCCACGCCGGTGACGATGCCGGCCGAGGGTGCGTCACCGCCGTACATCTCCCAGGCCGCCAGCGCGCCCACCTCCATGAACGGCGTGCCGGGATCCAGCAGGCCGTCGATCCGCTCTCGCGCAGTCAGCTTGCCGCGATCACGGTGCCGGTCCACCATCTCCTTGCCGCCGCCCTGACGGATGCGGTCGAGGGCCCGCTGCAGCGCCTCCACCTGCTGGCGCATGATGCCGCCGTTCTCCGAGAACGCGGCGCTGGTGGTCTCGATCGCCGTGCGCAGGACCGGGACGGCGCTCCCGTCGAGGAATGCTGATGCCGCCGCGGACTCGTGGCCGTCATGCGTAACCGTCACGTGGCGAACTCCCCTAAGCTGAGTGATCCTGAGAGGCTGATTCTACGCAAAGACTCTAACACGCCGCGGCGGCGCGCCTACGCCCGTTCCGCCCGGATCCGCGAAGCCACCTGCAACCCCAGCGAAACGTCCTCCTCGCCGTTGTGCAGCACGAGCAGCCCCGCCGACGGCACCCTCTCGCGCACCTCCACCTCGCGGCCCGGCTTCAGCTCGTGGTTCTCCAGGTAACGCAGCAGATCGAGGTCCTCCTCCAGCTCCTCGGAGATGAAGCGGATCGTCCCCCGCTCGGCCTCCGCGAACTGGTCCAACGGGGTCCAGGCCGGATCCAGAGTCGCACCGGTGCCGGGGATCGGGCTGCCGTGCGGGCAGGTCGTCGGGTTGTTGAGCAGCTTGATGATGCGTTGCTCAATCACGTCCGTCACACCGTGCTCGAAGTGGTGCGCCTCCTCGTGCGCCTCCGCCCAGCCGAGGCCCAGCACGTCGCTCAGGAAGCGCTCGCTCAGGCGGTGGCGGCGCGCCACACTCTCCGCCAGCTCGCGCCCGGGCGGCGTCAGGTGCACCGTCTTCTTCGCGTCCAGCTCGATTAGCCCGTCTCGCTGCATCCGCTGCACCGTCGCCCAGGCGGTCGGCGGCGAGACCCGCATCCAGCGCGCCAGCCGCGCCGAGATGACGCGCTCGCCCTCCGTCTCCAGGCTGTAGATGCTCTGCAGGTAGTCTTCGATCGTCACCGAAAGACGGCCCTTTACCGTATCGTGGGCCATTAACCTTACCTCCAGGGTAAGTATAAGCTAACTCGCCGCGGCCGGGGACGATCAGGCTGTAGTGGGGTCGAGGAGGGCCGGGCGCTCCTTCTCGAACGCCTCGATGTCGTCCGCGCGATTCAGGGTGAGCGAGATCTCGTCGTGCCCCTCCATCAGCGTCGCGCGCCGGAAGCCGTGCGTCTCCGGGTCGCTGTGCACGACGAACGACGCGCGGAATCCGCGCCCGTCCGAGACCTCGCACGCCTTGAGGTCCACCGTCAGTTCAAGCGTCGGGCCTTCTTTGGCGGCGCGCATCAACTCCTGAACCTTCTCCTCCGGGAGCAGCACCGGCACAACGCCGTTTTCGAATAAGTTCTTGTGGAAGATGTCCGCCAGGCTGCTGGCGATCACCGCCCGGAAACCATACTGCCGGATCGCCCACACGGCGTGCTCCCGCGACGACCCGCTCCCGAAGTTGCGGCCGCCGATCAGCACCTTCGCGTTCTCATACCCGGGCTGGTTGAGGACGAACGAGGGGTCCGGCTCGCCGTCCTCCTTGTAGCGCCAGTCCTGGAACAAGACCTCGCCCCAGCCCGTGCGCTCGATCCGCCTCAGGAAGCGAGCCGGCACGATCGCGTCCGTATCGACGTTCTGGCGGTCCAGAGGCATCGCCACGCCCGTGATCCTCTCGATCGGCTCCATCGGCTCTACCTCACTCCCAGTCCCGGATGTCGACGAAATGTCCCGCGATCGCCGCCGCCGCCGCCATCTGCGGCGAGACCAGGTGCGTTCGGCCGCCCCTGCCCTGCCGGCCCTCAAAGTTGCGGTTCGACGTCGAGGCGCAGCGCTCGCCCGGAAGCAGGATGTCCGGGTTCATCCCCAGGCACATCGAGCAGCCGGCATCTCGCCAATCGAAGCCGGCCGCGGTGAAGACGCTGTCCAGTCCCTCTTTCTCTGCCTGGACCTTTACCAGCATCGACCCCGGCACCACCATGGCGTGGACACTCTCGGCCACCCGGCGTCCCTTGACCACCTCCGCGGCGGCCCGCAGGTCTTCGATGCGCGCGTTCGTGCAGGAGCCAAGGAACACGCGGTCCAGCCTGATCTCCTGTATCGGCGTCCCCGCCTCGAGGTCCATGTACTCCAGCGCCCTGCCGGCGGCATCCTGGTCCGAGCGCGTCGCGAACGACGCCGGGTCCGGGACGCTCTCAGTCACCGGCACGACCTGGTCCGGCGTCGTGCCCCAGGTCACGTATGGCACCAGCGCGCCGGCGTCGATCTCCACTCGCTTGTCGTACTCAGCGCCCTCGTCCGCCGGCAGCGTGCGCCAGTAGTCCAGCGCCTCCTCGAACGCTTTGCCCTTGGGCGCGAACTGGCGGCCCTCGACGTACTCAAACGTCGTCTCGTCGGGCGCCACCATGCCGATGCGCGCACCGGCTTCGATCGACATGTTGCAGACGGTCATCCGCCCTTCCACCGAGAGCGATTCGATGACGGGCCCGGTGTACTCGATCGCGTATCCCGTGCCACCGCCGACGCCGATCTTGCCGATCGTGCCGAGGATCACGTCCTTCGCCGTCACGCCCCGCGGCAACGATCCGCCGACGTGGATCTCCATCGTCTTCGGCTTGCTCTGCACCAAGCACTGCGTCGCCAGTACGTGCTCCACCTGCGACGTCCCGATCGGCATCGCCAGAGCGCCCAGCGCACCGTGCGTCGCCGTGTGGCTATCGCCGCAGACGATCACCAGCCCCGGCCGCGTGTAGCCCAGCTCCGGCCCGATCACGTGCACGATCCCCTGCCGGTCCGAATCGATGCCGTAGAGCCGGATGCCCGACTCATCGGCGTTCGTGCGCAGCGCCTCGATCTGCTTGCGTGAGACCTCGTCCTTGATGTTCAGGCGGTCGCGGGTCGGCACGTTGTGGTCCGCTGTCGCCACCGTCAGGTCAGGCCGCCGGACCGTGCGCTCGCTCAGCCTCAGACCCTCGAACGCCTGCGCCGAGGTCACCTCGTGGACCAGGTGAAGGTCGACGTAGAGCAGGGCCGGCTGACCCGGCTCGTCGTAGACGACGTGCTCGTCCCAGATCTTCTCAAATAGCGTTTTTGGCGCCACCAGTACCTCCGCAGGCCCGTGTGTGGGGTCTTTTATGATAGCGAACCGCCGCTCTCACGTCACGGCGCGCGCCTGACATCGCCCGCCCGGCCGCCTAGCCCCGCGGTTCGTCGTCCTCTACGCGATCGCGCGGGACGGCCTGCTTGCTGTGGCCGTTGGAGCGAATGCACGTATGGCCGGAGGCATCCAGCGGCACGCCGCAGAGCGGGCACGTCGGCCGGCCGCCGCCGACCATCTCCTTCAGACGCGTGCTCAGTTGCGCCACGGCGGCGCTCGTGATGCGCAGAAGGACATCCGGATCGCCGTCCTCGTCCGCCGTCAGGTCGTGCACCTGGATCACGACCGTCTTGTCGGCCGGATCGTAGCCCACCGCCATCCGGCCAACGTGCACATCGGCGTCCGGCGGCTCGGGGAAGAACGAGAGGTCAGTCGCGGGCGCGTCCTCACTGCCCGTCTGCGCCAGCACTTGGCTCAAGGCGAGGCTCAGTGCCTGCAGCTGCTGCTTTTCCAGCCAGAGTACGGCCGTCTCTTCCGTCGCGCCGATCACCCGTAGCTGGAACGTGCGCTCGCCCGGCTGGCCGAACGCCCTCGCGTCCGTGCCTCGTGCCGTGCCGAGGTCTAGCGTCATCTGTCCTCCCATGGCCTGCCGGTACGCTGGCAGTCTCCAGCATCCACTCCCGGCCGCCGGACGGTCAAGTACCGCACCGCTCAGGCCGAACGGCCTGCACCCTTAGTGACCAACGCCCCTCCATCGGGGCTCACGTTACCTGAGACCCTTGCAGCGACGTTTATCGGACTCCAGGATGTAAACACACGCATGGCTAACAAGAACCGAAGGGCGCGTGAGACTGCGCGCCGCCAGAAGGAACAGCGCGAGGCGAAGCGCTCCGCGGCCGGCGAAGGCGCCGAAGAGGCCGCAGAAGAGGACGCTGCGCCCGGGGACGAAGCCTCAGCTGTCAGGCGACGCGAAGAGCAGCGGCGCGAATACGAAGTGCGCAAGCGAGCGAAGGCCGGCGGCAGCCAGTCGCCGGCGCCTACTTCTGGGGCGGCGGGCATCGTCGCCGTCATCGCCTTCGTTTCCGACCGGGAGCGCGACCGCAACCAGCGCCAGTGGCGCACGGACGTCTGGACAGTTCCCGCCGCCGGCGGCCGCCCGCGCAAGCTGACGCGCTCCCGCGGCTCCGCCTCGCATCCGGCGTACTCTCCAGACGGCAAGCACATCGCCTACGCCGGCGACGAGCACGGCGACGCCGGCCAGGCGAAGAACCCGCACCTCATGCTCCTCTCGGCCCGCGGCGGCGCCCCGCGCTCGCTCTCCGCCGCTGCCGACCGGCCCGTCGCCGGCTGGCCCGCCTTCTTCGCCGGACGCACCTTCAACTGGGCGCCAGACTCGCGCTCCGTGTACTTTCTCGCCGGCGACCGCGGTACCGCCGCCATCTATCGCGCCGGCCTGCGCGGCAACGCCGAGAAGGCCCTCGACGGCGAGCGCCAGATCGAGTCCTTCGTCCTCACGCCCGACGGCAGGCGCGCCGCCTTCACCGCCGTCTGGCCCAACCGCCCCTGGGAGCTCTACACGACGGCCCTCGGCGACGGTCGGCGCGAGACCAACCTCTCGCACGCCAACGACGCCTTTCTCGCTCAGGTCGAGCTCGGCGACGTCCGGCGCGCAACCTGCAAAGCGCCGGACGGCCTGCCGATCGAATCGTTTGTCATGTACCCGCCGGACTACAGGCACGGCCGCCGCTATCCGCTCGCGATCAACGTGCACGGCGGCCCGCACAGCCACCACCCGGGCTCCCGCGCCATGATCGAGTTTCACGCGCTGACCGCGCGCGGCGACGTCGTCCTCCTCCCGAACCCGCGCGGCAGCACCGGCTACGGCGAGGCCTTCAGCGCGATGGTCGTCGCCGACTGGGCCGGCAGCGACTACGCCGACATTATCGCCGCCGCCGACTCCCTCGTGTCCAAAGGCATCGCCGACCCCGACCGCCAGTACAGCGGCGGCTACTCCTACGGCGGCTACATAGAGAGCTGGGCCGTCGGCCACACGGACCGCTTCCGCGCCGCCCTCGTTGGCGCGCCCGTGTCGAACCTCGTCAGCGCCTTCGGCACCGGCGACATCCCCACGATCGACATCCACGAACTCGGTGGCCTGCCGCACGAGAACATGGCGTTCTACATCGAGCGCTCGCCGACGACGCACCTCGCCAACTGCAAGACGCCGGTGCTCCTCGTCCACCACGAGGGCGACCTGCTCTGCCCAATCGCTCAGTCGGAGGAGATCTTCACCGCGCTCAAAGCGATGGGCAAGAAGGTGGAGTTCGTGCGCTACCCCGGCGGCTTCCACACCTACAACACGCACACGCCGAGCCAGGCGAAAGACCGCATCGAGCGCACCGTCGCCTGGTACGACGCCCACGCCCCAAAACCGAAGCCAAAGCGCCCCGCCAGACCCAAACCTAAGCGCGCCAAGGCCGCCTCCCGCCGCTGACCTACATCCGAACGTAGGGAAGTGCCTTCCCAGCGGACCTGTAGGGCAGGCTCGTCCGACCGGGCGGGGCGTCGTCGGACGGGACGGAAACGCCGGCTACTCACAGTAACTCCGCAAACCGTCCTCGTCGAGCACGACGATACGCCGGCCTTCGCGGGCGATCAGGCCCAGCCGACGGAACATCCCCAGGTTGCGGTTCACGCTCTCACGCGTCACGCCGATCATGTTCGCCAGCTCTTCCTGCGTGATCGTCGCGTTGATCAGCACACCGTCCTCGTGATCCTTGCCGTTGGTCGACGCCAGGTCCAGTAGCCGCCGCGCCAGCCGGCCGCTGACGTCCAGGAACGCCAGGTCAGACGCCATCTGGTCCGTCTCACGCAGCCGCGCCGCGATCACCGTGAGGATCGCCAGCGCCGCCTGCGGCCGCGACAGCACGAGCTCCGTCAGGTCCTCTCGTTCCAGCGTCAGGAGGGTCGTATTTCGCGCCGCCTCCGCGCTCGCCGAGCGCGGTCGCCCGTCGAGCAACGAAAGATCGCCGAAGAACTCGCCAGGCTGCATTACCGCCAGCGTCAGGTCGGCCCCTTGCGTGCCCGGCACGTAGATCCGCACCGCCCCGTCCTCGACGATGAACATCGACTCGCCGGGGTCGTCCTTGACGAAGACGATGTCGCTGCGCCCGAACTTGCGCCGTTGCACACGCTTCGCCAGCCAGCGCAGGTCCTCTCCGGACAGCGCCGCCAGGAACGGTACCCTTTGCAGCAGCTCGCGTTGCATCTCGCCTCCGCAGGAATCGTCCTATGAATGGATCGCGCGCGCAAGACGAGGCCGCCTTCCCGTGCTCATCCGCGCTTGATGCGGTACGATTTGCGCACTACCCAGCCCCGTTCGGAGGGACCGTTTGGACTTCTCTCAACGAATAGAAACTCTACCGCCCTACCTCTTCGCCGAGATCAGCAAGAAGATGGCGGAGAAGCGCGCCCAGGGCGTCGACGTCATCTCCTTCGGCATCGGCGACCCCGACCTGCCGACTCCCGACCGCCTGCTCGACGCCCTCAGAGAAGCCTCACGTGACCCCGCCAACCACCGCTACCCGGAGACGCAGGGCCTGCCGGAGCTGCGCCAGTCGATAGCCGGCTGGTACGACCGCCGCTTCGGCGTGACGCTGGACCCAGAAACCGAAGTCCTGCCGCTGATCGGCGCCAAGGAAGGCATCGGGCACATCGCCCTCTGCTTCATCGACGCCGGCGACGTAGCGCTCGTCCCCGATCCCGGCTACCCCGTGTACGCGGTCGGCACGCTGCTCATGGGCGGCGAGCCCTACTACCTGCCGCTCACGGAGGAGAACGACTTCCTCCCCGACCTCGACGCCATACCGGAGCCGGTCGCCCAGCGCGCGAAGGTGCTCTGGCTAAACTACCCGAACAACCCCACCGGCGCCGTCGCTGGCCTCGCCTTCTTCGAGCGCGCCGTGGCCTTCGCGAAGAAGCACGGCATCGCCGTCCTGCACGACGCCCCATACTCCGAGATCGCCTTCGACGGCTACCGCCCCGTGAGCCTCCTCCAGGCCGAAGGCGCCCGCGACGTTGGCGTCGAATTTCACTCGCTCTCCAAGTCCTACAACATGACCGGCTGGCGCATCGGGATGGCCGTCGGCAACGCAGCGATCGTGGACGCCCTGATGCGCGTCAAGTCCAACCTCGACTCCGGCGTCCCGCAGGCGATCCAGCACATGGCGATCGCTGCCCTTGACGGCCCGCAGGACTGCATCGCGGAGCACAACGCCATCTACGCCCGCCGCCGCGATCGCCTCGCCGAAGCGCTCACGGGTCTCGGCCTTCGTCTGCGACCGCCGCGCGCCAGCCTCTACATCTGGGCGCTCGTCCCCGAAGGGATGACGAGCGTCCAGTTCGCCACCCGCCTCCTCGACGAGGCCGGCGTGGTCGTCACACCCGGCATCGGCTACGGCCCCTCCGGCGAAGGCTACGTGCGCCTCTCGCTCACCATCGCCGACGAGCAGCTGGAGGAAGGCGTCCGCCGCATGGAAAAACTCGCGACCTCCTGGCGCTAGCCAACGCAAAAGGCCGGGCACACGCCCGGCCTTCGTGTCCGCTGTTGCGGTCTACTCGATCTCGAGTTCGCGCTTTATGTCGCGTACGGCCTCCACCATCACCTTCAGCTTCGCCTCGCTCTCCTCCACCGTGCGCGTCTTCAGGCCGCAGTCCGGCAGCACCCAGACGCGCTCCGGCGGGAAGAGCTCCAGCACGCGCCGCAGCCCGTCCTTAATCTCGTCCACCGTCTCGATAAACCGCGTGTGCGAATCCGTCACGCCCACGCCGATGTCCTTCGACTCGTCGTAGCCGTGCTCGCGCACCAGGTCGAGGTACTCGAAGTCGGTGTTCTTGAATGCGAGGTGTATCTGCTTCACCGGCAGCTTCTGCATCGGCTTCCAGATATCCTCTACCTCGCCATAGCAGATGTGCGTGTGGAACTCGGCGTCGATCCCCTCGACCGTCAGCCTCATCGCCTCGGTCGCGCTCTCGAAGTCCGCATCCGGCCGCGTGTGAATCGCCGGCTCGTCGATCTGGATGTACCTTGCGCCCGCGGCCACCAGCTCCTCGACCTCGCGGCGGATCACCTTCGCCATCTCCATCACGGCATCGTGCCGCGTCGGATAGTGTTCGTTGAACGACCACTCCACCATCGTGTAGGCGCCTGTGAGCATCCCCTTGACGGGGCGATCGGTCAGGCCCTGGGCGTACTTCCACATCTCGACGGTCATCGGCCCCGGCCACTCCAGGCGGTCGTGGATGATCGGCTTGTGGTAGTAGCGATTTCCGTAGGAGCGCACGAGACCGCCGAGCTTCATCCCCTTGATCGGCAGCCCGCCCTTCTCGCCGGAGAAGTACGCAACCATGTCTCCGCGCTCCATCTCGCCGTGCACGAGGACATCCAGCCCGACTTTCTCCTGAGCGCGGATCCAGTACTCCGTCGCCTTCTTCTCCAGCTTGTCCAGCTCGGCGCGGTCGATTTCGCCTTTGGCAAACGCCGATCGCGCCTTCGTCAGGTAGTCAGGCCGGCCGAAGCTGCCAACGGCCGTCGTCGTCAGTGCCGTGCTTGAGCTCACAGCTCCCGCGCCCTTCTCTTGCGTCTTCTCCACGACCACTATGCCGCTACTCCTTCTGCCCGGCGGGCACCTTCCACCATCAGCTTCAGCTTCTCGAACGCCACCTCGCGCGGCAGGTACTCCAGGCCGCACGACGGGTTCACGTAGAGCCGCTCCGTCGGGACGGCGTCCGAAAGCCGCTTGATCGACTCCGTCACCTCTTCGGCCGACTCCAACCGCGTATTGCGCGCATCGACGATGCCGGCACCCAGCTTCTTCTGGAAGGTCGTAGACTTCAGCGCCTCCCAGTTCTCCGGTCCGGCCTTGAAGTCCAGCCCGATCACGTCGCAGGGCAGCTCCTGCATCTGCGGCAGAATGCCGGCGCAGTCGCCGAACCACGTATAGACTCCCGTCTCAGCGCCCGTGACACCGCTCAGCAGCCTCACGATCGCCTTGTCGAACGTCCCGTAGTCGTCCTTGTTGAACACGATTACCGGGTCGTTGACCTGGATGTGCTTGCACCCGGCGTCCGTCAGCGCGTGCACTTCGCCGCGCAGGGCCTCGGCGAAAGCCAGCGCCAGCTTCTCGCGGCTGCCGTCGTGCTTGTCCGCAGTGAGCGCCGCCAGCGTGTAGGGGCCGGGAACGATCGCCTTCACAGGCTGGCTGCTTCTCTCTTGCGCGAACCGCCAGGCCGGTGCCAGCACAGGCTCCTTGAACTTGATCGCGCCCGTGATCTCCGGCTGGCGGTAGTAGGTGTTAGTGTCCAGGTAGCGCTGCAGTCCGCCGATCTCGACACCGGCCATTCGCCGCGCCACGTACGTCTGGTCATCGTCCCAGCGCGCTTGGCCGTCCGTGACGACGTCGACGCTGGCCTCGATCTGCTCTTCGATGACCTCCGTGGTCACCTCATCCTCAACCGCCGCCAGTTCATCGTTCGAGAGGTCACCGCGATCGCGCTTGTTGATCGCGTTGCGCAGCCGGGCCGGTCGCGGCCGGTTGGGGATCTTCGGGTAGTTGCCAACGACGGTCGTCTGCATGGTCTCCTCACTGAAAGCGGCTTGCCTGCGTCACTTGAGTTGCAGCCCACACCAGCCATACGGTCTGTAGAGCACGATTACGACTGCAGGAGCGGTTGATCTGATCGGCGCGGTGGCGCTTCAGATTAATGTGAAGGTTATCAGCGGCCCGGCGGCGGGTCAACGCGCCAGACTCTTATTTAAGCACCTGCAAAATAAAAGCGCAAAGTAGTTGTTATTTCCCTTGACACACACTTGTTGTTAGTGCACGCTAATTCCCGTGATCTTCTCGCTCCTCGTCACCGCCCGCGAAGGCCTCGAGATGGCCCTCATCGTCACAATCCTCCTCGCCTACCTGCGATCGGTTGACCAGAAGCCACACTTCCGCGCCATCTGGATCGGCGTTGCCGCCGCCGCCGGCCTTTCGATCGCCTTCGGTGCCGGCCTGGAGATCGCCTCCCATGAGCTTGACGGCCGCCTCCTGGAGGGGTTTGAAGGCTTCACGATGCTCTTCGCCGTCGGCTTGCTGACGTGGATGCTCTTCTGGATGCGCAAACAGGGCGCGGCGGTCTCCAGCGACCTTCGTCATAAGGTCGATTCCGCCCTCTCGACCGGCTCGGTGACGGCGTTGACGCTCCTCGCCTTCTCGGCGGTCGGCCGCGAAGGCCTCGAGACCGCCCTCTTCCTCTTCGCCGGCTCCGCTAACCACGGTACCGATCTCAACTTCGCCCTCGGCGGTGTCATCGGCTTCGGCGCGGCGGCCGCCGTCGGCATCGTCCTCTACTACAGCTCCTCTCGCCTTCCCATCCGCCACTTCTTCACCGCCTCCGGCGTCCTACTCATGGTCATCGCTGCCGGCCTCCTCACCAACGCCCTCACCGAGCTCCACGAAGCGACGGTCGTTAGCAACCTCGGCAGCCGCCCCTGGGATACCGAGCACCTGCTGCCCATGACCTCGGACCTCGGCAAGTTCCTGCACGCGCTATTCGGCTACGATTCCGCACCAGCCCTCAGCCAGATCGTCCTCTACTGGAGCTATCTGGGCGTCGTCGTAATCACCTACCTGGCCTGGCCCCAGATCTCGTCTTTGCGACGAGCCCGCTCGCCCGCAAGGGCCCGCTCGACCACGTGATCTCAGCATCCGCCACCCTGAGTCCCTGGAGGCCGCGATCTCCCGCTTCACAATAGCCACGGGCCTGCTCGTCGGCGCACTCTTTCTCGCCGCCTGCGCCAGCGGCGGCGCGGGCGGGCGCCGTGTCGACGTCACCCAGACGGACAACGGCTGCTCGCCGACCGTGATCGAGGCGACGCCCGGCGAAAAGCTCGACCTTCGCGTCAAGAACGAGAGCAGCAAGCTCTACGAAATCGAGGGCATCGACGGCACCGACCTCGAAGAGGTCCTGATCCCCGAAGGCCGCGAGCGCTCTGTCGGCTTTAATGTCCCGCACGGCAGCGGCACCTACAACGTCAAGTGCTACGTCCCCGGCGGCGTCTCCACTATCATCGAAATCCATGCCGGAGATGGTCCCACAGCAACCGGCACGACCGGCAGCGACGGCAGCGCCGGCGACGGCGATGGCGACCTCGGTCCCTCAGACACGACTGTCAGCGTCGGCCTCCGGGAATGGGAAGTCGACCTCCAGATCAACTCTGTCACCGCTGGCGCCATCCGCTTCGACGCGACGAACGAGAGCACGACGATGGTCCATGAGCTGGCTGCCCTCAAGGTACAGGAGGACGGTGACTTTGAAGTAATGGGCGAAATCGAAGACCTGGACACCGGCAAGAGCGGCAGCATCGTCCTCGACCTGCCTACCGGCGACTAGCAGCTCGCCTGGGTCATCGTCCCCGGCGAAGCTGGCAGCAGCGTCGACCACTACCAGCAGGGAATGTGGACCGAGTTCACCGTCGAGTAGACCTCTGGCCGCCGCCGGCGGCCGACGCGCACAAAAAGATTCGAGCCGGAGGGCGAAAAACCCGTCCGGCTCGATTCATTAGCAGCGGGCGTGAGGGGGGGTGCTTACGCGCCGCTTTCTGCCCCTTAGGATATGGCCCGCCCGCACAGCGTGGGGTAAACGTCCAGTGAGCAGCGAGTAATAGTTGGGTGAACGCAGCCTGGGCCTGCCGTTCCTCCCCAGGCGCCACAACGACAAGGAGCCGGCCACCTGGCCGGCTCCTTTATGATCTTGCGGGGCGGGAGGGGGTGTTACCGCACCGCTCTAACTGGTCCCCATCTTATGCCTGCGAGAATCGCCATGGTTAAAGCCCGGTTACAGGCCGGAGTGGCTTCGGTTAGAGTTGCCAGCCTCTTCCTCACTGAGCTATGATTTCGCTAGCTCGAAGGGAGATACGGAATGTCTGAAGCACCTGTTCTCAGTCGCACATATCCCTGGACGACGACCTTCAACGGCACCGACATCACCTTCCGTCTCATGACGCCGGACGACCGCGACGAGATCCTCGAGTTCGCCCGCTCGCTCCCCCCGGAAGACCTCGTCTTCCTCCGCACCGACATCACGCAGGAAGCCACCGTCGACTCCTGGATGAGCTACCTCGCCACCGGCCGCACCATCAGCCTCATCGCCCAAGTCGACGGGAACCTCGCCGGCTACGCCAGCATTCACCTCAACGAAGCGCTCTGGACCCGCCACGTCGGCGAAATGCGCGTCCTCATCTCCCCCGAGCGACGCGGCCTCGGCCTGGGCAAGCGCCTCACCAACGAGGCGTTCGGCATCGCCAAGGACCTCAAGCTGCGCAAGGTCACCGCCCAGATGGCGACAGACCAGCGGGGCGCCCGCGGCGTCTTCGAGCACCTCGGCTTTCGCCCGGAAGCCCTCCTCGCAGATCACGTCATGACCCGCGACGGTCAGACAAACGACCTGCTCATCATGTCCTACGACGTCGTCGGCTTCTCCAACGACCTCAAGGCCTAGCTGCCGCCCGGCGCCACTCCCCGCTGTGACTCCCGCCACACGCTCGCCTCATCACGGCGCGTATCATCTCGTCCCAGATGGCCGCTACTGAGGACGTCACTCAGCTAAAGAAGATCGCCGAGGGCCGCGACGCCGAGATCTTCGAGTATGGCGACGGCCGCGCTCTCTGTCTCTTCCGAGGCGACCAGCCGTTGGAGCACGCGCAAGCGCAGGCGGCGATCCTACAGGCGGCCGCGGACGCCGGCGTCCGCGTGCCGGCCGTTCACGGCGTGGAGACCGTCGACGGCCGCAACGGCCTTGTTCTCGAACGCATCGACGGCGACGACCTGTTCGAGGTCATCGCCCGCAACCCCTGGCGCATCTTCAGCCTCTCCGGCCTCACAGGGCGACTCCAGGCGAACGTGCACGGACGGGCGGCGCCGCCGGCGCTGCCGCCCGTCCGTGAGAGGCATCGCGGCGCGATCGCCAGCTCGGGCGCGCCCCGGGAGTTCATCGACGCCGCGCTTAAGAGCCTCGACCGGCTGCCTGACGGCGATCGCCTGCTGCACGGCGACTTCCACCCCGGGAACATCATGCTCGGCGGTCAGGGCCCCGTCATCATCGACTGGACCGGCGTCTCCCGAGGCTTTCCCGAAGCCGACTTCGCCCGCTCGATGCTGATCCTCAACATCGGTGCACCACCACCGAACCTTCCGTTGCTCATCCGCTTCTTCGCCCTCTTCGCCCGCGCGCTCATGATCCGCACGTACAGCCGCACATACCGCAAGAGCATCGCCGTCGATCAGGATCTGTTCCGCGCCTGGCAGCTCCCGTCCGCTGTCGCTCGCATCGGCGACAACATCGCCGAAGAACGCGAGAAGCTCGACGAGCACATCCGCGAACTGATCGCCCGCGACGCCGCGTGACCCAGACCAGCCGCCGCCGTATCCTCGAAGCGTGAGCAAGCTCAGAGGGCGCGCCCTGTCACTCGCCTTCGTCATTGCCGCGCTCTCGCTCGCGGCCTGCAGCGGCGGATCCAGCGAAAGTTCGCCGACACCGGCGTCATCGCCAACGACGGCAACGAGAACCGCGACACCCACACCCACGGCCTCCGCCACATCCACCGGGACGGCGACGGCGACGGCGGACGACACACCGGGGCAGACGACCGCACCTCCAGTTGAGACCCAACCAGCCACTAATACCGCCACTCCCTCGCCCGCCGTTACCATCCTCTCCCCCGTCGACAAGGACCACGCGCTCCCGGCCGACTACGTTCCCCCCGGCCTCGCAACGATCCCTAGCGCCTACCTCGCCCCGGGGTTCGGCGGCGAGCTTCGGGCGGAAGCCGTCGAAGCGCTCATCCGCCTGCTCGACGACGCCGACACCGCCGGCCACGACGTCCGCGCACGCTCCGCCTACCGCTCGTACGCGACGCAGGAGACGACGTTCAACTATTGGGTCGGCCTCCTCGGCTACGACGAGGCTGTCCGCGTCAGCGCCATGCCCGGCCACAGCGAGCATCAGCTCGGCACGACCGTTGACCTCACGTCAGCGGAAGTCGGCTGGGACCTGCTGGAGTCGTTCGGCCAGATCGCAGCGGGACAGTGGCTCGCCGCCAACGCGCACGACTACGGCTTCGCGCTCAGCTATCCGGAGGGCGCCGAGAACACCACCGGCTACTCTTACGAGCCCTGGCACTTCCGCTACCTCGGCACGTCAGAGGCCCAGGGCTGGAAGGCCAGCGGCCTTACGCTGAACCAATACCTGTTGGCCGTAGCGCCGGCTAGCCGCGGTCTTTCGTCTCGCCCCAGCCGTCCCAGTAAGTCACCTGCTCGACGGGGATCCGCGCCCCCTGCCCGAACTTCCCCGTTGGCCAGCCCATCGGGATCAGGCACATCGTTTCGTAGCTTTCCGGCACGCCAAGCAGCTCCTTGACCTCCGCCTCGTGAGCCTTGTAGAGCGTCGTGATCGTCGTCCCCAGGCCCTCTGCCCGCGCCGCCAGCATCAGGTTCTGCACTGCCGGGAAGATCGACGACCCCAGGCCGGACATCGGCGCCAAGCCGGCCGCGTTCACTGTCGGAATGATGAAGACCGGCGCTTCCGCCAGGTGGTTCGCCAGGTGCCCGGCCGAGCGAAACATCCGGGCCATCGCTTCGTCCGCCGGCGCGTCCTGCTGGCCTCCTGTGTAGGCGTTCCAGCCGTCCATGTACCACTCCGCGATCTGCTGCTTCTTCGCCGCGTCTGTGACGACGACGAAGTTCCACGGCTGCCGGTTGCCGCCGCTCGCCGCCCGGATCGCCGCGTCCAGCACCTTCCAGATGAGCTCCTGGGGCACAGCGTCCGTCTTCAGCCGCCGCATCGCCCGCAGCGAGTGGATCGCCTCGTATAGCTCCATATCCTCCTCCCTCTCGTTGACCAGCCTCAGCCTAGCATGGCCGGCCCTCAGCGCTCGACCATCACGTCGCCGACCTCAACCTCCGCCCGGGGCGTCGTCTCGAAGCCCTCCTCCGCGTGGCCCAGAAGCACAAGGAACGCCGGCTCCCATCCGTCCGGCAGCTCCAGCGCTTCCCGCACCGCCTCGCTGCAGAAGAGCGGCGCCCCCTTGAGATAGCCGACGAGACCTCGCTCCACCGCCGCCAGCAGCAGGTTCTGGAGCGCAGCGCCCAGGCTCTGCACGAACATATCGCGCTCAGCCGATCGGCGGCGCTCGTCCGTCTGTTCGTTCGCGCCTGTAAGCTCCAGACACGCCACCAGGAGGGCCGGCGCGCTCGTGATCTGCTCCTTAGAGCGCTCGATCAGCCGCTGCACATCGCGGACGGGCGTTTCCGCCGCCTCGAGATCCACGAGCCAGGCGCCCGACATCGCCTCCGCCAGTCGCCCCTTCGCCCCGTCCGTCGCCACGTAGGCGAACCGCCAGGGCCGGGAGTGGTGTGGCGCCGGCGCCCGGCAGGCCAGCGCCACAAGCTCGCGCACGAGCGCGCGCACCACCGGCTCCGGGCCGAACCGCCGTACCGAGCGCCTCTGCGAGATGACGTCCGCCACCGGGTAGTACTCGCTCTCCATGCTCACTCCAGTCGCTCCGCAACGGCCAGTTCCGCCAGCAGGCGGTGGGTCGCCGTCTCCGCCGGCCGCGCCAGAAGCTCACGCAGGTCCTCCGGCGAATCCACGTCGTTTGAAAGCGAGGCTATCGGCACGACTTCCGCCGCGACTCCGATCGCCATCGCCTCTCGCCGGTGGTTCACCGACGACCGGTCCCCGAACCGAAAGGCGATGACCTCCGGCGGGCGCAGCGCCAGCGCACTCGTGCCCCTGTCCGCCGACGGACAGAGCGCGATTCCCCGCTCCGGCAGCGCCGCCAGCAGCGTCTCGATGTCGGCGGGCGCGACCTCCGGGACGTCGCCCAGCACGACGATCAGCGCGTCGGGCTGCGGCGACATCGCGCTCAGCGCCCGCGTCAGCGCCTGGTTGAGCCCGCGCACGTTGGCGGACTCGGCGACCGGGCTGGCGTCCAGCTCCGCGGCCAGGCTGAGCACCTCGGCGTCGGGACTGACGACAGAGACGCTTTCGATCGCGGATACGGTCGTCAACGCGCGCACGACGTCTTCCAGCATCGCCAGCGCCAGCCCCCGCCGCTCGACCTCCGAGAGCACAGACGACAGCCGGCCCTTCGCCTCGCCCAACGCCTTCGCCGGCACCAGCGCGCGGATCACTTCGCGTCCAGCGCCGCCAGCACCGTCCGGGCGAGGGCACTCTTCTTCGCCATCGACTTCATTATCGTGTCCGTCACCAGAACGTCCACCCCCAACGCCTCGATCTCCGGGGCCAGCGCCTCGTCGGCCTCGTCGATCACTAGCACATCGAGAAAGTCCTCGTACAGCCTGCCGATGCTCGCCGCCGACGCTTCCAGCCCCTGGTCCCGCAGCATCCGGTCGGCCGGCCCCTTGACCGCCCGCCCACCGACGATCGGGCTTACCGCCGCCACCTTCGCCGTAGTCTCGCGCAGCGCCTCGCGCACGCCCGCCACCGCCAGCACCGGCCCGATGCTCACCAGCGGGTTCGAGGGCGTGATGATCACTCCCGAGGCCTCCCGGATCGCCTCGATGACGCCCGGCGACGGCGCGGCGCGGTCCAGGCCGTCGAGGATGATCTCGCGCGCGTGGCCCTCCGTCCGTCGCTTCACGAAATACTCCTGGAACTCCAGCACCTCGTCGTCCGTGCGGATCAGGGTGCGCAGGCGGTCGTTCGTCACCGGCAGGACCGTCGCCGGCACCAGCAGAGAGTCCGCCAGCTCCGCCGTCGCCTCTGCCAGCGTCTTGCCGCGCCGCAGCAGGTGCGTCCGGGCGATGCACGTCGCCAGATCGCGGTCGCCCAGCTTGAACCACGTCTCGTAGCCGAACCGTGGCAGCGCCTCCAGCACCGAGTGCGTATCGCCCGTGAGGCCGAAGCCCTGCTCCTCGTCCGCCAGTCCCGAGAGGTGGTAGAGCACCGAGTCGATGTCCGGCGACACGTGCAGGCCGAAGAACTCCGCGTCGTCGCCGACGTTGGAGACGATCGTCACCTGCGAGGCGCTGTGCACGGCAAGAAGCCCCTGCAGAAAGCGCGCCGCACCAACGCCACCGGCGATTACCGTGATCACAGCCTAGAGGGTACAGGTGTTGGGTGCTGGGTGTCAGCGGCCGATCCGTTCGCCTTGAGTCTCGCCTGCCCGTCTGAGTCGAAGGGCTTCGTCCAGCTACTCGCTACTGGTTCTCGCCTCCCACAGCTGCCGGGTCAGCGAGGAGTGCGCCACGTGCTGCCCCAGGTGCTCCAGCGCGTGCAGCAGCGCCCAGGCCGCCGGCACCTCGTCCACGTCCGAGTCCCACGCCAGCGCCCCTATCCCGCGCATCGCCGCCCAGTCGACCTCGCCCGCGTCGCGCAGGGACGCCCGGCACTCCTCCGACATCTCGTCGACGAGCCGCAGCAGCGCCCCCGGGTCGTCCTCCGCCACCAGGAACTCCGACGACCGGTCCCGCTCCGGCAACTCCCCCGCGCCGACCGCCACCGACAGCCACGACAGCGTGCTGCTCAGAGCGTGCGTCGCCAACACCGCGATCGAGTTCGTCTCCGCGCCCGCCGGCCGCCAGTTCAGCGCCTCCGCCGGCACCCCCTCCACCGCCGCCCGCAGTTCTTCGAGGGACTGCTTGAGGACGAACCGCGCGGAGGGCGTGATGGGGTCAGTCATCAACGGCCTTATCCGTCATCTTCTCTTTGACTCGCCCAATCCACTCTTCGACTCTCAACTCATCCGTTCCGGGCACTTCCTTTCGCAAGACCTCCGCCCGGTTGAGATGGCTCAAGGCTCGCTCGTAATCGCCCCCAAGGACCGCCACCGTCGTCATGCGCATGACCAATAAGAGTTCGCTGGCTCTGTCGTCGGCCCCCTTCGCCAACTCCAGCCCCTCCAAGAGACGCTCGTCAGCCTTTGCAAGACTCTTTCGCTTCATATCCCCGGTGACAAGAGCGTTCAGGCACATTATGCTCAGGATCGATTTGCCGGAGTCCTTGGCCAGTGAAAGGGCCTCTAGAAGGAGACCCTCCGCAGAAACTCCGCCGTCCTCAGTCGACTGAAGTCCAGCCAAGCCGATGAGCGCTTCTGCTTGAAGCCCTGGGTCGCCGGCGGATCTGGCACTTTTGAGCGCTCTTGAGTAGGCTTCTGATGCAAGGTGATCTTCGTCCCGGTTGGCCCGCACCTCACCGAGAGATAGAAGACTCGTGGCTTCAGAGTCAGTCCGACCGGTCTGCGCAAAGACGTCAGCTGCGCGCTCCAGATGCTCGACCGCCTTCGGCCCGTCTCCGATTTCTCGATAGTACTCTCCAAGTCCGTCTGATATCGTCGCTTCGAGGTGTAAGTCTCCAGTGCCCTCCGCCAAATCATAAGCTCGGTTCAGCTCCCGGACGCAGCCGCAGGGCGACCGAGACGCCTCATCTGATGCGCGATCGATACCCTGAGGTATGCGGCGATCCTCTCGTATACGCGAGATTCTAGAATCGCAACACTTCGCTCGCCGCCGGCGATCTTTCTGCGAGCTCGGCGGCTCTACGATGATATCTCAGACTATCCCGAATGTTATGAACATCAGTCGCCGCCTCCAATAGATCAACGAGGATATCGAACTGCAGTTGTAGATCTGCATCTGGATCCGCCTGAGATAGAACTAGTGCCTGCTCTGAGTGTTGCCTCCCGGCCTCGTACTCACCCTTCTCAAACTCGCGACCGGCCCGTTCCCTGAGCGTCTCTGGGTCGTCCGTCTCTTTCGTCGTCTTGATGGTCTTCGATGAAACGACCGCAGCTAGGTTAGCCACTTCAGAGCGTAGCTCATCCATCGTAGCTTCCATTCGCCGGAGGCTATCCCGGCCCTCGGTGGCGAACCCATAGATGTGCTGGATACTAACGCTCTGAGCATGATCGGCGCTCGTGCCCTGACCGTGCACCGTTGTATCGCGGCGTGTTTCGACGACCCCTTTGTTGTCAGGCGCAGTCACACCGCCATCCGATGCTTGATGTGTGGCCTGCCGCTGCCGAAGGAATATGGCCGCAGCCACGCCAATAACCGCCGTCACCGCCGTGACGATGGCGGTGATCTCTAAGACGCCCATAACGACGGCTCCCGTCCGGCGTTGTCTCGGTCCCTAACCCCCATAGCGCCCGCATTATAGCGGCTCTCCTCAGTCCCCCAGCTCCACCACCGTCACGCCGTCGCCGCCTTCGCGGCGTTCCGCCGACGCCTGGCTCGCCACCAGCGTGTGCTTCGCCAGCATCTCCCGCACCGCCCGCCGCAGCGTGCCCGTCCCCTTGCCGTGGATGATCCGCAACTCCTTGACTCCGGAGAGCACCGCCTCGTCCAGCCGTTGGTCGATCAAGAGCAGCGCCTCGTCCACGCTCAGACCGCGCAGGTCCAGCTCCGGCGACGCTTTCGGCGCCAGTGACAGCGAAGGCTCGTACTCCCGCACCTCCGGCGCCCTGTCCTCCGCCTTCTCGACGCTCTCGATCTGCTTCACGTTCACCCGCGCCCGCAGCGCGCCCAGCTTCACCTCCAGGTCGCCAGAAGCGTCCGGCGCGCCGATCGCCTCGCCCGGCGTTGGCACGTCGTGCAGGAACACGCGGTCGCCGGGCCCAATCCCCGGCAGCGGCCCGCTCCGCTTGCGGCGCTCCCGCTTCTGCACCTTCTTCACGTCCTCCGCCACCGCCACCGCCTCCTTCTGCGACGACTCCAGCACCTTCGCCCGCTCGAACACGCTCAGCCGCTCCGCCTGCGCCAGCTCCTTCTGCGCCTCCAGCAGCCGCACGCGCGTCTTCTGCAGCTCGACCTCCATCTCCTTGCGCGTCTCCTCGATCAGCCGGTTGCGGTTGGCCTCCAGCGACTTCAGCTCCTTCGTCACGCGATCGCGCGCCGTGCGGGCCTCTCCCGCCGCGCTGCGCTGTTCGTCGCTCGCCGTCTGCGCCTCATCGCGGTGCTTGTGCAGGTCCGAGATCAGCGACTCGATCTGCAACCGGTCCGGCGAGATCCCCTCGCGCGCCTCCGCCAGCACCTCGGCCGGCATCCCCAGCCGCTCGGCGATCGCCAGCGCGTTCGATTGCCCCGGCAGCCCGATGTGCAGCCGGAACGTCGGCGCCAGTGACTCCGCGTCGAACTCCACCGAACCGTTCGTGATCCCCGCCGTCGAGTGCGCGAACGCCTTCAGCTCGCCGTGGTGCGTCGTCGCGATCGCCAGGCAGCCCAGCCGCAGCAGGTACCCCAGGATCGACTGCGCCAGCGCCGAGCCTTCTACCGGGTCCGTCCCGGCCGCCAGCTCGTCCAGCAGCACCAGCGAGCGGTGCGTCGAGGCGCGCAGGACCGCGATGATGTTGCCCATGTGCGAGCTGAACGTCGAGAGCGACTGCTCGATCGACTGCTCGTCACCGATGTCCGCGAAGACGGCGTCGAAGACGGGCAGGCGACTGTCTTTCTCCGCCGGCACCGGAATCCCCGCCTGAGCCATCAACGCCAGCAGGCCGACCGTCTTCAGCGCCACCGTCTTGCCGCCGGTGTTCGGGCCCGTGATCAGCAGCACGGAGAACGCATCCCCGGACGATACCTCCCGCGATATCGGCCCGCCCTCGCCCAGCCACATGCTCACCGGCACAACGTCGCCGGTCAGCAGCGGATGCCGCGCGTTCTGCAGGTAGAGCGATCCCGGCTCTTCTGTCAGCCAGCGCTGGTCCGCATCGTCGTGAGGCAGATGGTCCGCGGCGATCGACGCGCCGTAGCGCACCTTCGCCACCAGCACGTCGATCTCCGCCAGCGCCGTGAGCGCCACCGCGATCTCCTCCGCACTCGAGCCGACGAGCGCCGAGAGGTCGCGCATGATGCGCGCCACTTCTCGCTCCTCCTCGGCCTGCAGCTCGCGCCATTTGTTCCCCATCTCGACCGTCTCCATCGGCTCCAGGAACACTGTCGCGCCGCTGGCGGAGACGTTGTGCACGATCCCTGGCAGCTGCGATCGCAGGTCCGCCTTCACCGGCACTACGTACCGGCCGTTCCGCAGGGTGATGATCGGCTCCTGCAGCGTCGTCTTGCTCTTGTTCAGCACCTCTTGCAGCCGCGACGTCAGCCGCTCGTGCGCGACGCGCGACGCACGCCTCAGGGTCGCTAGCGCCGGCGAGGCCGAGTCCACCACCTCGCCCTTGCCGTCGATGCAGCGCCCGATCTCGTCGGCCACCGGGCGAAAGTCGGCGATCCGCTCCGCCAGCTCCGACAGGAACTCCATGTGAATCCGCACCTTGTCGACGGCCTCGCGCAGGTGGCGTGCGGCATCCAGCGTCACGCGCACGTCCAGCAGCTCCGGCGGCTCCAGCTGCCGGCCCAGCGCCGCCGCCTCCACCATCCCACCGATGTCGTGCACGTCCGTGAGCGACAGGTTGGGCTTTAGCTCGATCAGCCGCCGCGTGTCGGCGGTCAGGCGCTGCCGGTGCAGCACCTCCGCATAGTCGGGCGACGGCGTCAGGCCGACCGCCAGCCCCCGGCCGCGCTCGGTATAGCAGAAGCGCGCCAGCCGCTCGACGACCTTCACATACTCGAGCGTCGACAGAGCCTTCTCGGGCATACTCACGCCCACTAGTGTATCGCCGTTGGCCACGACTGGCCGGTCTGGCGCCTAAGCGTCTTGCAGCGCGGCCACGCCCGGCAGCTCGCGCCCTTCCAGCAGCTCTAGCGAAGCGCCGCCGCCCGTACTCACGTGCGAAAACGCCGCCGCCAACCCCAGCGACTCCACCACCGCCGCCGTCTCGCCACCACCGATGATCGTCGTCGCCTCCTCGAGCTTCGCCAGCACCCCAGCCAGCCGATGTGAACCGTGTGCGAACGACGGCATCTCCGCCACCCCCATCGGCCCGTTCCAGACCACGGTCCGGCAGTCGGCCAGCGCCCGCGCGAAGACGTCGATCGTCGTCTCGCCGACGTCCATGATCCGCCAGCCGGCCGGAACGTCCTTCACCGAAACCCGGCGCGCCGGAGAGTCTGCCTCGAAGCGCTCGGAGACGATCACGTCCGCCGGCAGCAGGAGTTTCACTCCTCGCTCCGCGGCCCTCTCCTCGATGCGGCGAAGCGCATCGAGGCATTCGTCCTCCACCAGCGATTCTGCGACGTCGAAGCCTTCCGCCTTGAGGAACGTGTTGGCCATGCCGCCGCCTATCAGCAGCTTGTCGACGCGCTCGAGCAGCGCCTCCATCACGCCCACTTTACTGCTAACCTTCGCCCCGCCGATGATCGCCGCGTAGGGCCGCTCCGGGTCCTCCAGGGTATCGCTCAGACAGTCGATCTCTTTCTGCATCAGAAAGCCCGCCACCGCCGGCCGCAGCCGCGCCACGCCTTCTGTCGAGGCGTGCGCCCGGTGGGCCGCCGCGAAGGCGTCGTTGACGTAGATGTCGCCGAGGCTGGCCAGCGCCTTCGCGAACTCCACCTCGTTCGCCTCCTCCTCCGCGTGAAAGCGCACGTTCTCCAGAAGCAGCATCTCGCTTTCGGCCAGCGCATCGACCGCCTCTTGCACCGCACTTCCGACACAGTCGTCCGCCATCTGAACGGGCTCGCCGGTCAGCTCGGAGAGGCGCTGCGCCACCGGCGCCAAGCTCAGGCTCGCATCCCGCGCTCCCTTTGGCCGGCCCAGGTGCGACACGAGCACGACCTTCGCGCCCTGCAGCCGCAAGTAGTCCAGCGTTGGCAGCGTCGCCTTGATCCGCTTGTCGTCGAGGATGCGGCCGGTGGCGGCGTCCAGTGGCACGTTGTAATCGACGCGCACGAGCACGCGCTTGCCGGCAACGTCGACGTTCCTCACCGTCTTCTTCCTTACGGCGCCGCTCCGTTCGCCAGCTCAACCTCCATCAACGTCTCGCCCAGCGCCACGAGCCCGAACTCGGTGTTGTAGCCGTGCACTTCGCTGCCGTCCGCGGCGACGCGCGCAAACGCTTCGATCTGCACCGCCGTGCTGTCGATCAAGAAGACCAGCCGGCGATAGAGCCGGGCCTCCGTCGGCGGACACTCGCCCGTATCACAGCCGAGGTCGAACGGCGTCAGGAAGCTCGTGTACAGCGTGCCGGTGACGCCTCGGACATCCACCTCCCGGTCTGACTCCGGCAGGTCGCCGGCGAACTCCGGGATCGCCGGTGGCACGAAACCGTTAGGGTCCCGAGCAAGCCGCACGATCACGGTGTCCAGCAGCGGCGCCGCTGAACCGTCCGACCCAATACTGATGATCAGCGCGTAACGCAGCTCCGCCGTGCTCGTCATCGGGTCGGTAACGACGGCGTCCTTGAGCGGCAGCGACAGCCGCCCGAGCTGGCTTTCGTAAACCTCGTCCAGCCAGTACGGCGTCAGCCCTAGCTCGCCCAGATTTTGCACGCTCTCTTCCGTCGTCAGCAACTGCAATTCGACCACCGCCTGGTCGAAGAAGCCCTCCGGGAGATCGTCGCGCGGGATCAGCTCCGACGTTGTGTAGCGGATCCGCAAGCGCTCCTGCGACGGCGTCGCGCCGGCCGCTGCCTCCTCGATTAGCTCGAAGGACAGCGGCAGGTAAGTGTCCGGGTCCAGCTCCACGCGGCCGACCAGCGTCGCCCCGGTGGGCTCTCCTCCCTCCGTGACGGGCGACCGCGCGTTGAGCGCGATGACGGCGCGGCCGTCGGCGACCGTATCGCCGATCACCTCCAGCTCCTGCCCGAACGCCAGCGCCCCGAGCGCCTCGACCCAGAGCACCATCGGGTGGTCGATGCGCGGCCGGATCGGCCCCTGCGGGTTCGCGTCTTCCTGGAACACCTCGTTATCGAGCGCGTCGTACGAGTACCGCTCCCAGCCGTCGCCGATGCTCGTCAGCCCACCGTCCACGGTCGCTTCGCGCCGCCGGAACCTCTGGTTCTCCGTGTCGAGCCAGACCTCGCTCTCGTCGTCTCCGATCGAGTGGTAGATCATCCCCGGCTCGTCCACAGCATCTTCCACGCGCTGCGCGATCTCCTCGCCGCTCACACCGCCGCCCCCGCAGGCCGCCACAACGGCCAGGCCCAGCAGCCCGGCCGGAACCCAGAGCCACCTCGTCATTCGGTCGCTCCGGGCTGACCTTTGCCGGCGCCGAGAGCCCGTCCCAGCACCGCTTCGATCTCCTCCTCCGAAACCGCACCCGGCCGCACGATTGCAGGACCGCTCTCTCGTGTTATGTCGATCACTGTGCTCTCCACTCCAGCAGCCCGGGCGCCGTCCACGACCAGCGCCACCATGTCGCCGAACTGAAACGCCGCTTCCGCAGCTGACACCGGCGCGCGGTCACCGCTGCGGTTCGCACTCGTCCCCACGATCGGCTCCCCCGCTCCCGCGACCATGCTCCGCGCGAAGTCGTGATCGGGCTCACGGAGCGCCAGGGTGTCGCCGCCAGCCAGGGCCGCGCTGTGGAACTCGTCGAGCCGTCGCATAATGATCGTCAGCGCGCCCGGCCAAAGAGCCGACATGAGGTTGTGCGCAAGCGGCGTGACGTCCGCCACCGAGGTCGCCATCATCGGGTCGGCGACCAGCAGCGGCAGCGCCTTCGAGGGTGGGCGACCCTTCGCCGCGAACAGCCGTCGTACCGCCTCGTCGTTCCCGGCCGCTGCGCCCAGGCCGTACACCGTATCCGTCGGATACACGACAAGCTCGCCCGATTTGAGCGCGCTCACCGCCAGGTCCAGCGCGCGCTGCTCCGACTGCGGGATGATCTCGGCCACGTCACCGAGGTTACCCGAAACGCTCCCTACGAGCACCACGCCCGGTGCTAACCGCTCACCCGAGTCTACCGATTATTGCCCGCGCCGAGAGCCCCTGATATCATTCCTCTATGGAGCCACCTACGCACCCCAACGCCCCCGAAGAGACACCCGAAAGCGCCCGCAAACACCCCACCTCCGAAGACCTCGAAGTCTCCTCTTACCTCGAAGCCACGCTCGAAGGCGAATCGCAGCCCGAGGCTCCGCCGGCCCCTCCCGTGCACCCGCAGACCGTCATCGTCCTCGACTTCGGGTCGCAGTTCTCGATGCTCATCGCCCGCCGCATCCGCGAGGCCGGCGTCTACTCCGAGCTCGTCCCCTACGACGCCCCCTGGGAGACCGTCCGCGACCTCAACCCGGCCGGCTTCGTCCTCTCCGGCGGCCCTGCGTCCGTATACGACGAAGGCGCTCCGCAGGCGCCCGCCTACGTCTTCGACTCCGGCCTGCCCGTGCTCGGCATCTGCTACGGCATGCAGCTCCTCGCCTACCAGCTCGGCGGCCGCGTCGAGCCTTCAGCCGAGCGTGAGTACGGCCACGCCGTCATCCACCACGCCTCCGACGCCGCACTCTTCGAGGGCCTGCCCGCGTCACTCCCCGTTTGGATGTCCCACGGCGACCGCATCACCGACGTCCCGCCCGGCTTCCAGGCGTTCGCACACTCCGACTCCTCGCCGATCGCCGCCATGGCCAACGACTCCGGCTACATCGGCATCCAGTTCCACCCGGAAGTCGTCCACACCCGCGACGGGGCGGCGATCCTCCAGAACTTCCTCCTCAACGTTTGCGGTTGCGCCGGCGACTGGTCGGCCGGCAACTTCATCGTCGACTCCATCAACCGCATCCGCACACAGGTCGGCGACGGGCGCGTCATCTGCGCGCTCTCCGGCGGCGTCGACTCCGCCGTCACCGCCGCCCTCGTCCACCGCGCCATCGGCGACCAGCTCACCTGCGTCTTCGTCAACAACGGCCTCCTCCGCAAGGACGAGCCCGAGCGCGTCGTCGACACCTTCCACCGCCACCTCAAGCTGAACCTCGTCCACACCGACTCCGTGGACCGCTTCCTCGACGCCCTCGCCGGCGTCACCGACCCGGAGCAGAAGCGCAAGATCATCGGCGAGACGTTCATCCGCATCTTCGAGCAGGAGGCCGACCGCCTCTTCCCCCTCCAGAGATCCGCTCGTGCTGAGGCTCACGAAGGACAACCCGCCGATTTCATCGCCCAGGGCACGACCTACCCCGACGTCATCGAGTCCGGCGCCCACGCCGCCAAGAGCAAGGTCGCCGCCACGATCAAGACGCACCACAACGTCGGCGGCCTGCCCAGCGAGATGGCCTTCCAGCTCGTCGAGCCCCTGCGCTACCTCTTCAAGGACGAGGTGCGCCAGGTCGGCCTCGAGCTCGGACTGCCGGAGGAGATCGTCATGCGGCAGCCGTTCCCCGGCCCGGGCCTGGCGATCCGCATCATCGGCGACGTCACGCGCGAGAAGCTCCACACGCTGCGCGAGTGCGACTGGATCGTCATGAACGAGGTCAAGAAGGCGGGCCTCTACCGCGATCTCTGGCAGGCCTTCGCCATCCTCACCGACACCCGCAGCGTCGGCGTGATGGGCGACTTCCGCACCTACGGCCACGTCGTCGCCATCCGCGCCGTCACCGCCGAAGACGCCATGACCGCCGACTGGGCCCGCCTCCCCTACGACCTCCTCGCCCGCATCTCCAACCGCATAGTCAACGAAGTCCCAGCGGTCAACCGCGTCGTCTACGACATCACGAGCAAGCCGCCGGGCACGATTGAGTGGGAGTGACAGAACGTCGTTGACATGCGCCCGAGTCCTCGCCCACCCTTAAACGGAACAGCATAAATACAACCGCCTCAGCGAGGGGGTCTGCCATGCCCGTCTTCATTTCGTACTACAGAGCGGACGAGACCAAAGCTAGAACCATCGAGACCTACTTTCGCCGAAAGGACATCCCGGCTTATCTAGATGTGTTGGATTCGGGGCTCAGACCCGCAGACGCAACGGCCCGTATCCTCGAGGCGATATCGAACTGCACACACTTGCTAGCGCTCGTATCCGGGAGCACAGTCAAATCTTGGTGGGTGCCTTTCGAGATAGGCGTGGCCACCGACAGTAGCCGTAGGATCGCTAGCTTCCGCGAGGGACAAGTCCAACTACCAGACTTCCTTAATGTCTGGCCGATATTGTCATCACTCATCGATCTGGAGCTATTCGCCGCTAGATACAAGCAGGATGCACTCCCGTTAAGCAAAGCAAGGCGCACGATCGAGGCAAAGCTCGCCCAAATCCAGAAACCCTAGCCAATTTCACCGATCACTCATGCGCGATTTGGGTCAGTTGTGACGCAGCCAACAGCCGCCAAGCGTCGGGTCTTCGTGAGTTACCATCACCGCGCGGATCAGGGATGGTTCGATGCTTTCTCGAGGTTGTTCGCGTCGCACTACCAAATCCTCTATGATCAGTCGCTCGATGGCCGAATCCGTAGCGATGATCCAGAGTATGTCAACCGGGCGATTCGCGAAGACTACATCGTTGGCTCGTCAGCCACGATTGTCTTGTGCGGCGCCGAAACTTGGAAGAGAAAGTACGTCGATTGGGAATTTCGATCGACACTACATCACGAACACGCCCTGCTCGGGATCGCCCTGTCGACCGCAGCCCGAGACTCTGCCAATCGCGTCACCGTCGCCGGGCGGCTTCATGACAACATAGCAACGGGTTACGCCCACTGGATCACCTGGACCCTGGATCCGACTGAGTTGCGAAACGCGATTGAGATCGCCATCGAGAAATCGGCCCGAACCTCGGCAATAGAAAATAACCGACCAAGGATTGCACGGAACCTTCCGTGAACTGGGAGCGGGTCGTCGAAGTCTCCATCTCCGACGACGTTGAATTATCGATTCTCATCGGCCCTATTGGAATTGCTATTCTGTCCATCGTTGCCGCCTTCGTCCTGTTCCGGGTTCTCGGCTCTCGCGGCTTCTTTAGTGGTTGGGAGACGGTCCAGGCCACAGTTCGACTAGGCGGACTCGGTGAGGTCAGCATTAGGCCGAATTACGAGGCGGCGCGAATCGCGTAACGCGCTTGGTTCGAGCTGGCAACGCGCAAGGCTGGTGTCCCTTTCGACCGGGACCACGACGTCGTGATAGAGGTCTACAACTCGTGGTACGAGTTATTCAAGCAGACCAGACAACTTGCCCGCGAATTCCCTCCTTCGCAGCTCTCGGGCGGACGCGAGCCAGAGCTAGTGCGCCTCCTCGTCGATGCCCCGAATAGAGGGCTAAGGCCTCATCTCACCCGCTGGCAGGCCAGATCTCGTCGATGGTATGAGCAAGAAGCCGTGAAGCGTCCCAGCGATTCGCCACAAGAAATCCAACGGTCCTTTCCGAACTACGACGAGCTCGTAGCCGATCTTGAGCAAGTCAATGGGGAATTGAATGAATATATGGATGTCTTGAAGCGGGTTGCGTTTAGCGCCAAATGAGTGCCCGGGACGTGCGCCCTCGATCGCCATATCGCCTTCCAGCCGTAGGCCGCCATCTGCACCCATCCACACAACGAAACAGGCACCCGGGACGCCCCCCCCCCCCCCCCCCCCCCCCCCCCCCCCGTCGCACAAACGTGCTACACTAGCCGCAGGTAATAGATTCGCACCCCTCACTACACCCTGACCTGGTACCCCAGTGCTCTCGGCTCATGATGGTCGGACCTTGCCAATAACGAAGAAAGGAGACCATCACATGAGCTTTGAAGACAAGAACCTCACCTGCGTCGAATGCAACACTACGTTCGTATTCAGCGCCGATGACCAGTCGTTCCACGCGCAGAAGGGCTACACAGACCCCAAGCGCTGCCCGGACTGCCGCTCAGCGCGGCGAGCCGGCGGCGGCGGCGGTGGTGGCTACGGTGGTGCGCGTGAGATGCACCCGGCAGTCTGCGCACAGTGCAACAAGGACACGGAAGTGCCCTTCCGCCCGAGCGGCGACCGGCCGGTCTACTGCAGCGACTGCTTCAGCAAGCGACCGGCACCCACCAACCAACGCTGGTAAACCGTCTCAGCGAGATAACTCAGCGAGGGTCCTTCGGGGCCCTCGCTGTCGTTTCCGGACCAGGCGCCCGCTCGCCTAAGTCGTAACGATCGAGACTTCCGAGCCGACAGCCGGACAGCCGGCCGCCTGCGCCACCGAAAGCCCCGCGTCGAAGCGCAGCAGCTTCAGCGAGTCCGCCGGGTTCGCCCCTCCGGCACAGTTGTTGTCGCCCCAGGTGCGCAGCTCGCCAACCACCACGGCCAGCTCGAAAGCGCCGACATCGCACCCAGCGCCAGACGGCCGTGGCTCGCCGCGCTGGTCCTCGGCCGGGCAAGCGCCATCGTCCCCGGCGTCGATCGCCGGACTGCCCGCCAGCAGCGCATGGGTCGAAGTCTGTCCGCCGTTATCGGCCAGCGGCCCCAGTAGCGCGTCCACCCCGGCCCGCACAGCGAAACAGGCACCCGAAATCGGGCACCTGTTGGAGTTCTTGGTTCGCTAGTGAGTTAGGCCGGGCGCTTGCTGAAGCAGTCGCTGCAGTAGACCGGCCGGTCGCCGCTCGGGCGGAATGGCACCTCAGTGTCCTTGCCGCACTGTGCGCAGACTGCCGGGTGCATCTCACGCGCACCACCGTAGCCACCACCGCCGCCGCCGGCTCGCCGCGCTGAGCGGCAGTCCGGGCAGCGCTTGGGCTCGTTCTGGTAGCCCTTCTCCGCGTGGTACGACTGGTCGTCGGCGCTAAACACAAACGTCGCGCCGCAGTCCGTGCAAGTCAGGTTCTTGTCTTCGTAGCTCATGATGTCTCCTCTTGCTTACCGATACTTGGCAAGGTCCGACCATCTGAGCCGAGACTCCGGGAAACCAGGTCAGGGTGCGGGTGGATACGATACTTTGCCACGCACAGAGTAACAGACGACGCAAGCCATCGGAAGAGCCTCCCTGTAAACTCCTCTCGTGACCGTTCACGCGCCCCATACGATCCTCATACCGTCCGGTGCCTTCACTATGGGCGACGTCAGCGACCCCAACGGGCCCATCGGACGCCCGGACGAGCGCCCGGCTCATCGCGTCACTATCTCAGCCTTCCGCATCGCCGTCCTGCCCGTCACCAACGACGACTACAGCCGCTACATTGCCGCCACCGCCAATGAACCGCAGCGCTTCTGGAACGATGCGGCGTTCAACCGCCCCCGTCAGCCCGTGGTCGGCGTCGCCTGGGCCGAAGCTGTCGCCTACTGCGATTGGCTCAGCGAGACTCTCAGCGCCGGATACCGCCTGCCCAGCGAGGCAGAGTGGGAGAAAGCCGCGCTGGGCGGTAGGGACGGACTGCGCTTTCCCTGGGGAGACGCCTGCTGGGATGGCTCCGACGGCAACTTCCCAATGGACGCGCCTGCGGACGTCGGGAAGGCGCCGGCCAACGGTTACGGCGTCGTCGACATCGGCTTCAACATCCACGAGTGGTGCTCCGACTGGTACGCAACCGACTACTACGCAACGAGCCCCCAGCAGAACCCACCGGGCCCGCCGGCCGGCGAACGCAAAGCCTCGCGCGGCGGGGCCTGGCGCCACATGATCAAGATCGCCCGCTGCGCCGCCCGCTCCAGCATCCCGCCTGACTTCCGCTACAACGACTACGGCTTCCGCCTCGCCCTCGACGGCTAGGACGCCGTTGACAGTCGGATCGCAGGCTCGTACGTTGACGCCAGTTTACGAACAACCGGAGGCCGCCTTATCTTGCTGCGAACTCTCATTTTAGCCGCCGTCGTCGCCACCGTCGCCCTCTTCGGCTCCGGCTCCGCACCGGCGCTCAGTGACGGGCCCGTAAGTCCCGCATCGCCTGCGCCACCGGTTCTCGTGACGACGCTCTCAGCAGACGCTGACGCCGGCGCCACATCCTTCGACGTCGTGGACCTGACCATTTTCGACGCTGGCGACAAGGGAGTCATCAACCCACGCTCCACAACCGAAGAGTTCTTCATTGTCGATTCGTTCGGTTCGATCAACCCGGAGTCGCCGCTTCAGTTCGATCACACCGCGACGGAGGTCGTCGTCAACCTCACGCGCCTCTTCCGCCAGATCAAAGGCGACCTCAACTGCGACGGCGCCATCGACACCAGCGACCTGCTCACTGGCCTCAGCAACATCGGCGGCATCCCGGACGGGCGAACCAACCTCTGCCCTGAGTTCGGTGCCGCCTCCGCTTTCATCTTCGGCGACCTCGACTGTGACGGAGACGTGGACACCGCCGACGACCTCTACCTGCTGCTCTTCCTCAGCGCCGCCTCGGCCTCGCTGCCGCCCGGCTGTGCGCCCTTCGGCCCCGCCGACCCCAGCCCATCCGCAGACCTCGAAGTTCTCGACATCGCCACGCCGTCCGGCTTCCCGGTGCCTGACGTGGAGATGGCGCCGGACACCCCGACCGTAGTCGCGATCCAGACGACGATCAACAACCTCGGCCCGGCCATCGCACCCCTCGCTCAGGACACCTTCACCTACGCCGCGCCGGCCAGCTGCACGATCCAACCCAACTTCACGCAGCCACTCCCACCATATCCGGCGCCGCTCACCCTCCTCGGACCGAAGCCGCAGACGGCCACCGACACCTTCACTGTCCAGTGCTCAGAGCCCGGCCTGCACGTCTTTGACGTCTGCATCGAAGTCCAGCCCATCGGCCCGCCCGGCGTCACCGATCCCGCGCCTGGAAACAACGAGTCCTGCTACGGCATCGGCGCCTTCGTGCCCGCCGGCGACATCGAAGTGATCGCCGTAGAGCTGGAAGGCCTCCCCGACGAGCTTCCGATCGGGTTCGTGACCAGCGGCCAGGTGACCTGGTTCACGAAGAACAACGGCCCCACATTCGTCGACGCCGAGGTCGCGCTCTCGGTCGCGATCGGCAACGCGCCCGCCTTCTGGTATCGCCTGGCCGCCGAAGTGGGCGACCGCTGCTTCTTCAACAACGCCGTCACCCTGATCGCTGTTCCCTGCGCGGAAGGCCACGCTGACCCTTCGCAGCCGACAGACGTCGCGGACAACTGCTTCGACGGCCTGGACAACGACGGCGACCTGCTCATCGATTTCGCCGGCGGCGACCCCGACTGCATCGGCGCGATCAGCGATCTAAACTTCGATATAGAGCTGCCCGCGGATGGCCCCGGGATCCAGAGCGACCGCCTGATCGACGTCCGCTGCGTCGCCCCCGGCCCGTTCAGCATGACCTTTGGCAACACCGAGTCACCCATTCCCCCCGCCGTCGACCCCGACCTGACCAACAACGACGGCAGCGGCACCTTCGGGTTCGACTGCGTCATCCCGCCCAGCTAGCCCACGCACCGTGTCGTCCGTCACTGAACTTCGCGCAGCCTCCGTGCTACTCTCGCTCTTACCATGGGCAATCTCGAGCACGACACGACGCCGTCTGGCGCTGAGGGCCGCTACACGATCGCCATCTCAGAGGACTGGCGCATCTGGGGGCCCAATGTACCGGGTGAGTTCCCAGAGGATCTAGCACTACAAGCAGCCGCGAGGAATCCCACGGCGAGGAGACAGAGACTTAACCCGCCCAGCTTGAAGACCGTGATCATCTGCATGACTGGTTTCCCACGCTTCATTGTCGCCTGACCGTGTGGCGGGCGTGTGTAATTGGGTGTAGGGGGGCAAAACGTCATCCGTATCTGCAACAGGTCACGCAGCCAGCCACTCGTACTCGTGGTGCAGGCCGCCCAGTACCGGCCAGGCCACGATCTGCCCGACCACCAGCGAACTAGCCCGAGGAGGCGGACCTGTGGGAGTCTCGAGATCCAGAGTGCGATGAGGTCGCCCATCGTTGTAGTAGGCCTCGTACTCCCGCAGCACGGAGCGAAGATGCCTCTCGTTGATGATGATTAGGTGATCCAGGCACTCTCTGCAGGCCCGGCGTCAAGGAATGTGATCGGGCGTGGTTGTGTAGCTCGACGACTACTTAATCAACGGCTGCGACTCTATTACCTAGTGGCGCCAACACCGCAGCCGCCAGCGCCTTCGCCCCTCAGATTTGGCTCTCCGCGCGTCTCGTGCGGCGGCGGACGTTGCTATAATCACGCCGCCATGACCCCACAGTCATAGAGCCAGGCAAACCCGACTTGAAACATGACGTAACCCCCGATCGGAACAGGATCATAGTCCAGGACCTCATCGAAGACACTTCTCCGTGGCTGCTGGTCTCCGTCCTAGCTTGAGCTACAGCCGTCCCGTGGGGAGATCGGCGTCGTGACTTAGCCATTAGCGTGTCAAGAATGGTGATCGATGATGTCTTGAATGTAGGCTGAGATAACCTCGGTCGGCATCAACACACTGATATCGAACTGTTCCTGGATCTCGTGGCGAAACCTTATGATCGTCTTCTCGTCACAGGTCAGAAACACGTCGCATCTTGCCTTAATCGCAAGCATCAGATGATGGGCGTCCATCCTATGCAAGCCGATCTCTCGCAGCGCACGTGCCATTAAGTCGTCTTCCACCAGTGGATTGCTGACCGAACCGCCAAGTTGATCAGACTGAATATGGAACCCAAGTACTCTGTGGTCGTCGAGGAACTCCACTCTTCTTAATCGGAAGTAAATGGCTTCGATATCAGCTCGTATTTCGTCGTCCTCGTACTGGTTTATCTCCTTGTGGGTCACCTCAGAGGTGAACAAATCGACCTCACCGCGTTCGTCTGAAGTCAACAGCTGATCGAGGGCGTCCATCTCCGAGCGGCGCAAATCGCCCTTGCTTATACCTGACACGATGTTGTTGTCGAGATATATTTTCAGTTTGACTGTCCACTTGGTCATCGACGACCTCGCCGCTGCAAGAATCCTCTCGAAGATATGGTACCGACCGCAGAACGGAAATCAAGCTAGCCTCGTCGGCTATCGCAACGGTGGCTGCTCAGACCGGATCTGTCAGATCTCAGGGCTCGAGCGCTATCGTGGCATTCTGAAGGGCGAGAAGCCGACCCACTTCGTATCTGAGGGTGGGCGTCGTGAGGCCGAGAACAGGGCCTTGGCGGCGCCGGAGCCCTGAGTTCTGACAGATCCATCGGAATAGCCCGATCGACGATCGTGTCAGGCAGCCTGCCAATCCCGGCGATCGCCTTCGCGCAGAAGGTCGAGAATTCCTTGTATGTAATGTTGTGGGGTGCCAAAACTACATCCGTATCTGGATGGGTTAAGCAGCCAGCCACTCGTACTCGTGGTGAAGGCCGCCCAGCACCGGCCGAGCAACGATTCGCCCGGACTGCAGCGGACTAGCCCGAGGAGGCGGCCCTGTGGGAGTCTCGAGACCAAGCGTGCGATGAGGTCGGCCATCGTTGTAGTGGGTGACATACTCCAGCAGAACGGCGCGAAGATGCCTCTCGTTGACAATGATCAGGTGATCCAGGCACTCTCTGCGGAATGTGCCGTGTCAGGAAACGACGACGATGCCACCCATACCCGGGCAACCAGCCTGCTGATCCACGTTCAGTCCGGCGTCAACTCGAAGGATCTTGAGCGAGTCCACCGGGTTGAGCGCCAGGCTGCAGTCGACGTCGGCCCAGATCTGGGTGACGCCATCGACCAAAACCTCGTCGCCGATCGCCGGGCAGCCGGGCGGCTGTGTGTTCCCCAATCCGGCGTCGGTGCGCAGAACCTTCAGCGAATCGACTGGGTTGACGCCGTTAGTGCAGTCCGCGTCTCCCCAGGTTTGCGCGGTTCCCGCTGGCGCACCAACGATCTTCTCGCACTTCGAGAACTCGGAGCTGCTTTCCGGGTTGGATGCGGATGTCGTGATGTAATCGCCGTCGTGGACGGCGGGCGAATCGAGGGTCGCCTCGAACGTGTAGTTGGGGCCGACGCCCTCGGCTATGTCCTCGCCCAGGAACCGCTCACCCTCACCGTATCCGGACGGGTCGCACTCGCTGTTGGCGAAGATGAAGATCGGGAGGAAGGCAACCGGCGCGGTGTTCAGCGTGCCTTCGACTTCGAGGATCCCGTCGACCACCTCAGCGCGGGTGACCACCGGGAAGTTCATGACGTCGTTCGGGCCGGTGTCGGAGTCGTCCTGGTCGTTCAGCGTGATGCCGTCATCCTTCAGGTCAACGCCGAGGCCGTCGTTTGAGTGAAGGATGTTCGGGCCGATGTAGTTGTCGACGCCGGCGCTGACGGCCAAGGAGACGCCATCGCCGCCGTTGTAGGCGATCGTGTTCCAGTTGGCCATCGAGACGCCGCCGATCGTATTGCTGAACGCGCCCAGCGCCACGTAGATACCGTGGCCGGCGTTTGGCAAAGGCGTCGTCCCATCGCCGGCTGTACCGAGGCGGTTGCCGCGCACGAGGACTCCGTGCACGCCCGGACCTCCCATCGTCAGCCCGTTGCCTCCGTTGCCGGAGATCAGGTTCCCGAAACCGGGGTCAGAATTCCCTATCAGGCTCTGAGATCCGTCTCGCAGCTGCACGCCATCGTTGCCGTTGGCCAGCGGAGCGGTGCCCCTGACGTCGGTGCCGATGAAGTTGCCGGTGATGAGGATCGGCCCCTCACCGTTCATCTGGATGCCGTCCTCAGCGTTTCCGGAGATCAGATTTCTTTCGTCGGGCGATCTGCCACCGACCGCGGTGTCAGATCCGTGTACGTTGACGCCGGAGCCGCCGTTCGGTGCGGGGAAGGACCCCGTGGGGTCAGTGCCGAGGTAGTTTCCGTAGATCGTACCGTTGGCGAAGGCGCCGACCATGATGGCGTTCCCGGAGAAGTTCTGTATGACGAGACCGCGGATGAGCACGGCCGTTCCGCCGATGGAGAGGCCGTTGACGCCGGCGCCAGCCAACGACCCGTCGAGGACGATCCTCATGGAGGCGTTGCCCGCATTCCAGGCGGTGGCTGTGTTCGGGCTCGCGCCGGGCTGCGTGTAGCCGTCGATCGACACGGAATCAACCAGCCCGGGCAGTTCACTCGTCGGCTTGATGACGTGCGGCCCGGCGCCGGCAATGTTGAACGAGATCGTCTGGCCGCCGCTGGCGTCTTCGAGCGCTTCGCGCACCGAGCAATCGCCGGGCTTGCAGCCGTCGGGCGCCGGGTCGTCGGCCCTAGTGACGACGGGTCCGCCGGCTCGCGCGGTGTTTGTACCGGGGCCGATGGGCGCTGTGGCGGCGAAGACCACGAGTGCGCCGGCCGCGGCGATGATGAGGGCGGAGCGGAGCATCACTCGAACGACGTTCGTCTTGGACATCACTCTTGCTAGGCTAGCCAGTGTAACTCGACCATACAAGCCTTGGGCACTAGATTTTCGGGGAGTCAAGCCTTCCTGAGCACAGTGTAGAGGTTCAAGGTGAAGAACTCTCGACATCCTGGAGCCTTCTCCAGGAGGCAGAAGATTTTACTTCTTGCGCCCGACGAGGCGTTAGTTCGCCACGACACGACTTCGAGGCCACTATCTTCGATCAGAGCACGACACTTCCCAACCGTCATCTTGTTGAAGCCTCCGCGAATCTCAGCGTACGAGTTCACTCTCTCATCCGGCCGATAGCGTAGCCGCTGTCGCATGATTACCCCTTCTGGAAAGAGGAGGTGCGCCCATGGCAATCTGGTCATGTAATTGATCGCCCCGCCGTATGGCGACTTCCAGAGCGGCCCAAACCCTATGACGATAAGGCCTCCAGGCGTAGTCAGGCGAGACATCTCTTCTAGAGCGCCCTTCGGATCAGAGTAGTGCTGGAAGCTATCCTTTGAGACGACGAGATCGAACTCGCCCTCCGTTAGCTCCTCTTGGGCCTTGAAATCGATGATGGCTGCTATATCGGGATACTCGTCCGCTACCCCGCGTCGGGCGAAGTCGAGTCGGGATTCGTCGATGTCGACACCGGTGACGACCGATGCCCCTTCCGCTCGAATGAGGTGGACGCACATTGCCCCGTAGCCGCAGCCGTAGTCAAGGATCCTCTTCCCACGAAAGTCCAACGAGCCACTAAAACGCTGCAGGAACGTCCGAGTCTCCGCGAACGCCTGGAGAAAGTACGACTCCTCGTGATCGGACGTCCTTGGCGAGACCGGTCTGCTCACAAGCCGAAGAAACGCGCCCGCAACACGATCCCGAAGGCTGAGATTCCGGGCAACGCTAGCCCGATCTGATTCTAACTTCTCGACCGATGTCCTCCGCATTCACTGGCTATCTACTATGTGCGCGTAGTATATACGAGGCGTGTTGTCATAGAGCGAGCGTCTGGAATGCCCGCCGCCAGCTTCTGGCCGGCGCGGTCAGGAGCCCAAGGGTTGTTCTCATTGTGCAGCACCAGCGTCTCGGCCTTTACGTCGGGCAGGAGGGCCGAAACGTCGTAGCCCTTCCTCTCCCGGGCCGCCACGTAGGCGCGGTACGCCTCCGGCTCGATACGGGCCCGGATGTGCTCGCCGAGGAGTTCGATGAAGCGCGGGTCATCAAACCCCGCCAGGACACGTGTCAACGTCTCCGTGTATAGCGTCCAGTCTTTGTCGATAAGGGCGCTATAGACCTAAAATTCGGGCGAGTCGACAATATCGGCGGCATAGTTCGTCCAGCCGTCGACGAGGATGAGGTGCGATACGCGGTCCGGGAAGGTGGCGGCGTAGGTCACCGCCATGGGCACGGCGTCTCGAATCGCTAAGAGGTCGAACGACCAGATGCCCGTGCGGTCGATGACGGCCTCGAGGTCGCGCATCATCGCCTCCATGGAGAAGTCGACGCCTCCCGGTCGGAGAGGCCTGTGCCCCGCGAGTCGTACGAGATGAGGCGGAAGGTCCGCGCCAGCGGCTCGAAGATGTTAGGGAACATCGCCCATTCTCGCTGGACATGGGACCACCCGGGCACCGGCAAGCGGACCAAGGGCGGCCCTTCGCCCGTGCCGGCGAAGGCGATGTCTACACCATCGCTCGTCTTTGCGTACTGGACCTGCGGTTCCATAATCGGCCCTATCCTATCTCACCACCGGCCGGCTCGGCAGCCCGCCACGAAGCGGCGGGCTGAGAGAGGCCAGCGCCAAGGGGTGCCGAGGGTCGCGGCCGGCATCGCACCGGCCGCTTTCGTTAGTGGTGGCTCGTTGGTCTGCTAGCGGCGGCGGCGGCCGCCGCCCTTACGGTTCTTGCGGTCTTCGAGGACGATATCCATCGTCCGGCCGTTGAGCTCTTTGCCTCGCAGCGATTCCATCGCCTGCTTCGCCGACTCTTTGTCCGCCATCTCGACGAACCCGAAGCCCTTCGCGCGGCCCCGGCGGTCGCTCATCACCTTCGTCGAGACAACTTTCCCGAACGGCGTGAACTCCGAAAAAAGGTCCGCTTCCGTCGTTTCGTGCGCCAGGTTTCCGATGTATAGCGTGCTCAGTTTGCCGGCCCTGCCTTTCTGCTCTCGTCGGCTTTGCAGTGTCCCGCTCGTCGCCCGCACCGCAATCGCCTCGGCGGGAGCGGGAACCTCTATCACTATAGCACCTGCCCCCGGCCGCCCACGCAGGCCCAATCGCGCCACCACCGAGCCCCGAAAAGACACGCTTCCCGTCGGGTCGCCCCGCGGCTCCTTTGTCCAGGCCTCTTGGGCGTCGGGTCGCCCTTCCGCTCCTGAGTCCCTTCCGCCGGATCTGCCGGGCTTCCGTCCCGGAAGCAAGGCCAATTTACGCTGCCGGTCACGCCCCGTCAAAGACGCGCCGGGCGGCCTCGGCCGCTGACGGCCGCTCTCACGCCTCACGCTGCATCGATCTCCGCCGTTCTGGGAAGTGCGCGTCCCTCGTGCGACGAATTGCGCTTTGCCACATCTCATCCACAAATCCACATGGCCGGCCTTCCCGTCCCGGCTCTTCACGAATCCCTCACGGGTCGCTAGAATGCCCGATGTACCACAGGAAAGAGGCGGCCTCTTGCTGCGCCCCACCACCCTTGGCCCCCTTCTCGTTCTGGTCGCAGCATTCGTTGCGATCGGCGGTGCGCCTGTCTCCGCCGAGGAGCTTGTTGGCGACGGCGGCTTCGGGGACGGCGTCGGAGACTGGACAACGATCGACGGCGAGCTTTCGCTCGTGCCCGCCGCCCACTCCGGCAGCCAGGCCGTCCAGCTCTCGGGTGCGGGCGCCTTCGACGCCGAGATGTTCCAGCTCATCCCCGTCGCGGACGGCGAGACGTACGAATGGTCGGGGTGGGCCTCCGCCGATCCGCAATCGATCTCTCAGGGCCGCCTCCGGGTAAGTTGGGTCGGCAGCAGCGGCAGCGTCACGTCTCTGGACGAAGTGACCTGGCAGCCGTGGGCGGTGGATGCCTACCAGCACTTCTCGACCGGCCCTCGCATCGCGCCTCCGGGAACCACAGCGGCGCGCGTCTCCGTACTTGTGGCCGCCGTCTCCTTCCCCTCCTCCGTCCTGGTCGATGACGTCTCGTTCGAGGGCCCGCGGCCGGCCCCGCCGACGCCAACGATGAGTCCGACCGAGACGCCAACGCCGCCGCCGCCGACGGCACCGCCAGCGACTGCCTCGCCGACGCCCGGAGGCGCACCGACGGCGTCACCATCACACGCCCCGACCCCAACGGAGGCGCCCCCGGCGCCGACTGCGGCACCGACTCCCGTATCCGCGCCACCGGTCACGACGGCGCCAACTCCCGCCGCTGCGGTCGTCTTCTCGCAGCTGACGAACGGCGACTTCGAGGACGATGGAGCAGAGGGTGCCCCGCTCGGCTGGCGAAAGATCGGCGGCACCATGGAGAGCGTTTCCTCGCCCGTCCGTTCCGGCAGCCGGGCACTCTCGCTAACGTCCGAGACGACCGCCACGAAGTGGGCCTATCAGACGGTGCAGGTGTCTGCCGGTCAGTTCTACGACGGAAGCGCATTCGCCCGCTACACGGACGCCGGCGTTGAGGCGGTGTTCATCCGCGTCTCCTAGTACGCGAGTGCGGACGGCAGCGGGCAGGCGCTTTCGTCCGCCGACTCCAGCGCTCTGCTCGACACAGCGTCTCCGGCGTTTCGCGCCCTGACGACCGGCCCCATCTCGGCGCCGGAGACCGCCCGTTCGGCAGGCGTACGCCTCATGCTCCGGCCCGTCTCCGGCGCGCAGGCAAGCGCCTACTTCGACGACGTTGCCTTCGATCTCACAACTCCACCGCCGGAGCCACCGGCGCGAACGGCGACGCCGCGACCCAGCGCGACCACCTCTCCGGACTCGGCGACTCCCTCGCCGAGTCCGGCAGCAGAGCCACAGCTGTTCTCGTCGCTCACCAACGGCAGCTTCGAGGACGTCCGCGAGGACGGTACTCCATACGGCTGGCGCAAGGTCGGTGGCGAGATCGCGGCGACCGATACGGCGTCCGTCGCGGGTGAGCTGGCGCAGCAGTTCGTATCTCGCACCTCGTCAACCAAATGGGCGTACCAGGCGGTGACCGACGAGGCGGGCCGGGTCTACGAGCTCGCCGGCTTCGCCGCGATTGGCGACGGCGACCCCGAGGCGTTCCTCCGCGTGTCCTGGTACAGGAGCCTCGACGCAACCGGCCCGGCGATCGCCACCGAGGACTCACCCTCGGCGTCGCCAGCCACGGCGGCGTTCCAGCGCCTGACGACCGGCCCTATAGAAGCGCCGGCCGGCGCCGGCTCGGCCAAGCTGCGATTGATGCTCCGCCCGCCGGGCGCGACAACGGCGATCGCCTACTTCGATGCGCTGTCCTTCGGCGAGAGCACCGCGCCCGCGGAAGACACCGGGTCCGCCACGCTGCCGGCCGCCACTGCCAACCGCGAGGTGGACAGCTCACCTCTGCCGCTGGTACTGGGCGCGGTCAGCGGGGCGATCCCCCACATCGCTAACGTGACGCCGGCCCCGCGACAGGCCGTGACGCAGGCCACAGCGGGCGACAACACGCTCCTCTGGTTCCTGGGCTCGCTCGCCGTGCCCCTGCTTGTCCTGACCGCCATCGGCGCCGTCGAGCTATCGCGCCGCCCCGGGGCTGCGGACCGCTAGCCGCTGCCGCAACAGCACGCGGCCTATATAATCCGGAGAGATGGGCGAGCGCGCAGCGGCACAGACGACAGCGGACGATCGCGTCCGCACTCCCGGCAGCAGTCCCGGCAAGATCGCCGTCGACGGTTCAGCCGCCTCTGGCAAGAGCACGATCGGCCGCCGTCTCGCCGGGCGGCTTGGGTATGCGTTCCTCGACACGGGCGTCATGTATCGAGCCGTTGCCTACGCCACGCTAGAGCGCGGCCTAGGGCTGGAGGACGGCGCCGCCATCGGCGAACTCGCGCAGGCTCTCCCGATCGAAGTTTCGCTTGACTGCGATGGCTCCGGGACCCGCCTCACGATCTACGGCAGTGACGTAACGGATCATCTCCGCTCTCAGCCGGTCGAGGACGCTGTCTCGCTCGTATCACGCGTCGCCGCTGTCCGCGAGGCTCTCGTCGCGCGCCAGCGGGAAATCGCAGCACAGCAACCGATCGTGATGGCCGGGCGCGACATCGGCACGGTCGTCCTGCCCGACGCCGACTTCAAGGTCTACCTCGACGCCTCCATCGAGGAGCGCGCCCGCCGCCGCTACGCCGACTTTCTCGCCGCCGGGCGCGAGGTCACGCCGGAGATCGTGCTGGAGGACATCCGCCGCCGCGACCGCATCGATTCGGAGCGCGAGGTGTCACCCCTGCGCCCCGCTGACGACGCCGTCATCATCGACACCGACGGGCAAAGCCTGGACGACGTCCTGGACCGCGTGATCGGTCTCGTCGGAGGTGGCGAGTGAGAGTGCTCGTCGGACGCATCTTCTACTACCTGAACCTCGCCTGGGTGTGGGCGCTGCTACTGTTCGTCACGAGCCGTGACATCCAGGGCCGCGAGAACGTACCGCGAAAGGGAGCCCTGATCGTCGCCTCGAACCATCTCTCCAACGGCGATTCGCCGATTCTCACGGTCGCCGTGCCGCGCCGGATCGCCTGGATGGTGAAGGCTGAGTGGTTCAAGACGCCTGTCATCGGCCTGCTGTTTCGGCTGGCCGACATGATCCCGGTGCGCCGTTTCGAGGCAGACCTGCAGGCGCTGCGCCGCGCCCAGAACCACCTCCGAGACGGCGGAGCGCTGGCTATGTTCCCGGAGGGGACCCGCGGCGGCGATCAGGGGCTCCGCGCCGGCGAGCCAGGCACAGCCCTCGTGGCGCTGCGCACGGGAGCGCCGGTCGTCCCGATCGCCATCTGGGGCACGGAGCACGTCAAGCTGCCGCGAGACCTGATCCGCCGCACCCGGGCGCACGTCCGCTTCGGCAAGCCGTTCACGCTCGAAACAACGGGCCGAATCACGCGCGATGACGTTGCGCGCGGCACTGAGACTATAATGAGGGAGATAGCGGCGCTTCTACCGGAGCGCTACCGAGGCTTCTACGGCGTCACAAACGCTCCGGCGACGGCCACCGCTACCAAAGAGTGACTATGGAGATTCTGCTCGCGAAAGACATGGGCTTCTGCTGGGGCGTCCGGCGCGCGATCGACATCATGGAGCGCGCCGCCGACGAGCACGGCGAGGTCATCAGCGTCGGCCCCATCGTCCACAACCCGCAGGTGGTAGAGGAGCTCAGGGAGCGCGGCGTGCGCGTCGGTGAGCGTCCCGAGGACGACAGCCGGCCGGTGGCGATCACCGCTCACGGTGTCGGCCCGGGCGTACTCGATGAGGTCGAGACGACCGGCGCCGAGATCATCGACGGCACCTGCCCGATCGTCACGCGTTCGCAGCGCTGGGCGCAGCGGATGGCGGACCAGGGCTTCACGGTCCTCGTCTTCGGCGACCCGGAGCACCGCGAGGTCAAGGGCGTCATCGGCTGGGCGGGCAAGATGGCGTTGCCGGTCCGTGACGGCGACCCTCTTCCCGAACCGTTCCCGTCACGAGTCGCCATCATCTCCCAGACCACGCAGAGCCCGGAGCGTTTCTCCCAGTTCGTTGCGGAGGTCATGGCGAAGCATGTGAGCACGATCAGCGAGTTGCGGCTGGTGAACACGCTCTGCGACGTCACGTCCCACCAGCAGGCCGCGGCGCGCGAGCTCGCTGTCGAAGTCGACGTGATGCTCGTCGTCGGCGGACGCGACAGCGCGAACACGCGCCACCTTCTCGAAGTTTCGCGGGAGGAGGGCGTCACCGCTCACCACATCGAGACCGCTGAGGAGATCGAGGCGGAGTGGCTGAGCGGCTGCGAGAAGGTTGGCGTTACCGCCGGCGCTTCAACGCCCGATTCGTCGGTCGAGGCGGTCGTGCGCCGCGTCGAAGAGATCGCGAAAAAGCAGGAAGTCGCCGGCTGAGCCGCAACCTCTCGGCCGCTGTTCCGTTTAACCTTCCAGTAACCCGCTAGAGCAGGAGCACCTCCATGTGCGGAATCATCGGCTACGTTGGCGAACAGGACGCCGCACCCATTCTCATCGATGGCCTTCGCCGACTGGAGTACCGCGGCTACGACAGCGTGGGCATCGCCGTCCTCGAGAACTCCGGCGGCCTCGCCGTCCGCAAGCGCGAGGGCAAGATCGCCTCGCTGACGTCGATACTGGAAGAGAGCTGGCCACACGGCCGCCAGGGCATCGGCCACACACGCTGGGCGACTCACGGCCGTCCCAGCGACGCCAACGCCCACCCGCACACCGACTGCACGGGCGGCCTCGTCGTCATCCACAACGGCATCGTCGAGAACCACCGCGACTTGCGTGCCCGTCTCGAAGCCTCCGGCCACGAGTTTCGCTCCGACACAGACACCGAGGTGATCCCGCACCTGCTGGAGGAGCACCTGAAGGCCGGATCGGACCTCCACGACGCGCTCACTCAGGCGATCGAAGAGCTCGCCGGCGCGCACGCGATCCTGGCGATGAGCGTTTCCGAACCGGGCGTCGTCGTGGCCGGACGCAGCGGTAATGCCGGCGGCGTCACTATCGGCTACGGCGAGAACGAGATGTTCATCGCCAGCGACCTGCCGGCGCTCCTGCCTCACACGGGCCGGCTCGTCTTCTTGGAGGACGGTGACACCGCGCTCGTCCGCGGCGGCGAGGTTGCCTATCGCAACCATGGATCGCCCGTCGAACGAACGCCGCAGGAGGTCGGTCTCGATCCGGTCTCCGCCGCCAAGGGCAACTTCAAGCACTTCATGCAGAAGGAGATCGCCGAACAGGCCGAGGTCGTGCTTGACACCCTGCGTGGGCGAGCACTCTTCGGCGAGTCGCGCGTCGAACTGGACGATATGGCGCGCTTCCGCGAGCTCTTGCCGCAGGTCCGGCGCGTACTGCTCGTCGGTATGGGAACGAGCCTGCACGCCGCCATGATCGGCCGCCACTACTTCGAGCAGATCGCCGGTCTCCCGGCCGAGTTCGACAACGCTTCCGAGATGCGCTATCGCGGTTCCCCGATCGGCCCGGAGACGCTCGTCGTCTCCGTCAGCCAGTCCGGCGAGACTGTCGACACGTTGGCGGCGATGAACGAGGCGAAGACGCGTGGCTGCCCCCGGGTCACGATCTGCAACGTCGCCGGCAGCCAGGCCAGCCGCGTCGCCGACGCCGTGCTCTATACGCGCTGTGGCCAGGAGATCGGCGTCGCCAGCACGAAGACGTACCTTGCTGCGATCACGGCGCTCTATCTCCTCGCCTGCTACTCCGCACAGGAGTTGGGGGCCATCGACCGCGAGCGCATGGGCGGCTTCCTCGAACCCCTCGCGCGATTGCCGAAGCTCGTCGGTGAGGTGCTTACGGGAGACTCCATCTTTGAGGGCCTCGCGAACGAGTACTACCGTCGGGAGCACTTCCTCTTCCTGGCGCGCGGCATCGAATACCCCGTGGCGATGGAAGGCGCTCTCAAACTCAAAGAGGTGAGCTACATCCACGCGGAGGGATACCCGGCCGGCGAGATGAAGCACGGCCCGATCGCCCTCATCGACCGCGAGATGCCGGTCATCGCCATCTGCCTCCGCGACGACCTGCGCGACAAGATGATGAGCAACATCGAGCAGGTTAAGGCGCGCGAGGGCCTCGTCATCGCCGTAGCCACCGAAGGTGACCGCGAACTCGAAGGAAAGGCCGACCACGTGATCTACGTGCCGGAGATCTCGCCCCTGCTGGCGCCAGTCCTGACGTCGATCCCGCTGCAGGCGTTTTCGTACCACGTCGCGCTACGGCGAGGGTGCGACGTCGACCAGCCCCGAAACCTGGCGAAGACCGTCACCGTCGAGTAGCCGCGGGGCTGTCCACATTTCGCGCCAGTCCGGCCTCTGAGTTCGCTGCCGCCGGTTGTACAATCCGGCGAGGGTACCCCTTGCCGCAGTTCAACCTCGCCACCGTCCGGCGCCGCCTCGAATCCCGCGAAGCGTCGCTATCACCGCATGCCGCCCGGAGCGCGGGCGGACGCGGGCGCTCGGTTGCTGAAGAGCCGTCGCCCGTCCGCACCGAGTTCCAGCGCGACCGCGACCGCATCCTGCATAGCAAGGCGTTCCGCAGGCTCAAGCACAAGACGCAGGTCTTCATCGCGCCCGTCGGCGATCACTTCGTGACGCGGCTCACTCACACGCTCGAAGTTGCCCAGATCGCGCGCACCATCACGCGCGCCCTCAACCTCAACGAAGACCTCGCCGAGGCGATCGCCCTCGGGCACGACATCGGCCACCCACCGTTCGGCCACGCCGGCGAACAGGCGCTGGCGGACCTGGCGCCGGAGGGCTTCCGCCACGCTGAGCAGAGCCTGCGCGTGGTCGACAAGCTGGAGCGCCTCAACCTGACGCTCGAAGTGCTGGATGGCATCGTCAACAGCTCCAAGGTCCGTGAGGACATCTTCGCGCAGGCCTGGGGAGTCCCTTCGACGCTCGAGGGCCAGGTCGTCAAGGTCTCCGACGCCGTCGCCTACATCAACCACGACATCGCCGACGCCGTTCGCGCCCAACTGATCAGCAAGGCAGAGCTGCCTGCCGAAGTCCACAGCGTCCTCGGTGACCGCCACTCGGAACGCGTCAACACGCTCGTCTGCGACATCATTGAGGCGTCCTGGGCGGCCACCGGAGAAGCGACCGACGCCGGCACCGAGATCGCGATCCGCATGAGCGACGACGTTGCTGCGGCCGCGAACGTCCTGCGGGAGTTCATGTTCCAGCGTGTGTACCTGCTCGAAGACCGGCAGGAGGAGACCGAACAGGCGAAGAAGATCGTGCGCCTCCTCTACGAGCACTACACGCAGCACCCCGAGGAAATCGATAGCGACTGGGTGATCCTCGACGATCCCCCATGGCGGCGCGCCGCCGATTACGTCGCGGGCATGACCGACAGATATGCGCTGAATACGGCTGCACGCCTCGGCTCACCGGGATCAGGCGACCGCCTGGCAAAAGCGGTGCCCCAGGAACGGCCCGGGTAGCGAATGGAGCGAAACGTTTCGGATCGTCAACTGTTCTGGCAGATAGGTGGGGGTGCGGGGAAGAGCCCCGTGATGACCGCGAGCATCTATGCCCGTTCCGCACCGAGGAAACGAACGCCCTGAAGTGAACGAAATCGAAGAGATCAAGTCGCGTCTGGACATCGCCGAGATCGTCGGTCAGTACGTCCAGCTACAGAAGGCAGGACGCACCCTGAAGGCGCCCTGCCCGTTCCACGCTGAGAAGACGCCCTCGTTCATCGTCTCGCCGGAGCGGCAGAGTTGGCACTGCTTCGGCGCCTGCAGCACCGGCGGTGACGTCATCTCCTTCGTGATGAAGCGAGAAGGCATCGAGTTTCCCGAGGCGCTGCGCATGCTCGCCGAGAAGGCCGGCGTACAACTCAAGGATCGGCGCTCGTCTCCGGAGCAGGACCGGGCACGCCAGCGGCTCTACGCCGCGAACGATGCGGCGGCCGAGTGGTACGAGAAGCTCCTCGCGGAGGACGCAGGTCGCGAGGCGAGTGCCTACCTGCAACGACGAGGCCTCGACGGCGAGACGATAGAAGCCTTCCAGCTCGGCTTCTCGCTCGACGAGTGGCACGCGGCGCAAGAGCACCTGACGAAGATCGGCTTCACGGAGCGCGAGCTACTGGGCGCCGGACTGCTGGTCGAAGGCGAGCGCGGGGCGCACGATCGCTTCCGCGGGCGCCTGATGTTCCCCATCTGGGACGTCAAAGGCCGGATCGTCGGCTTCGGTGCGCGCGCGATGGACGACGATACCCAGCCGAAGTACCTGAACACCGCTCAGACGCCGCTTTTCGACAAGGGCGGCACCCTCTACGCGCTGAACCGCGCGCAGGAGCCGATCCGGGAGGAGAAGCGCGCCGTCGTCGTCGAAGGCTACATGGACGTCATCGCCGCTCATCAGCACGGCTTCCGGAACGTGATCGCCCAGATGGGCACCGCTCTCACGGACCGCCAGGTGCGCCTTCTCAAGAGCTTCACAACCGACGTCGTCCTGGCCCTCGACTCCGACCAGGCAGGCACGCAGGCGATGATCCGCGGCCACGACGTCGTGGTAGACGCCGGCGGCGGAGACGAGGGACAGGTGCCGGTCGTGAACTGGCGAGGCCTCGTCACGTACCAGGAGGCAGCCTCCGTTGAGCTGCGCGTCGCGGTGCTTCCCGAAGGCAAAGACCCTGACGATGTAATCCGCAGCGACGCCGAGTCCTGGCGCGCGCTGATCGCCGATGCCAGGCCCGTGCTGGACTACCGCCTGGACGCGACGGCCGCGGCCGTCGACCTGGGGGACCCACGCGGCCGGTCCGAACTGGCGCGCGAGTTCCTGCCCTTGCTGGGAGCAGTTACGGACCCCGTCGTCCGCGCGCACTACTTGCAGCGGCTGTCTCGCCTCTCCCAAACGGGCGAGGAAGAGCTCTCAGCGGCCCTGAAACGACCTCAGCGCACGGCAGACCGAGCAGCAGCGCCCCAGACAGCGTCTAGGGGCGATCCACGCGAGGAATTCACTCTGGCGCTTCTTTTACGGTACGAAACGCTGCGCGGGGATGGACTAAACGTGCCGGAAACGTTATTCTGGGACGCCCAGGCACGCCAAATACTGGTTCTGTGGAAGCAACTTACCGAAGTTAATGCGGTTAAAAATGCACTTCCCCCAGAACTAGATGCCTACTTCGAGCGTCTTATATTACGGAGGCTACCGATTTCGGACGCCAAAGAGGCCGGCGAAGCGCTTGCCGACTGCCTGAGGAGGCTCCAGAGACGGTGCCTTGATGCCGAAAAGCAGGCGATGGCGTCCCAGATCGCCGATCTCCAGGAGGAAGTGGGCGTCTCCGGACTGCTCGACGCAGCGGAACAGCACGTGATTGAGCGCGACACGGAGATCGGCCGGGAAATCCATCAACACGGGAGGAGCGACGACGGTGCACAGATCGTCGAAACGAGAGTGAATGGTAACTGACCACGAAAGCACAGAGCAGTACGAACGCAGGCGGCGCCGCAGCCAACTAGCGAGCGACCTGATGGACGACGCTGTCGGAGACAGCGACTCCGAGGAGAAAGAGGAAGAAGACAGCGACCGGGTAGCCAAGCCCGGTGGCGGCGACCTGGCCGACGACGACAACGTCACGACCCCGCGCGCCAGCGCAGCCCGCGGCACGCTGGATATGGAGGAGTGGGGTGGCCGTAAGCCCGTCGATCAGGCGGCGGCCGACCTTGAACTGGAAGAAGGCATCGACGATCCCGTCCGCATGTACCTGCGGGAGATCGGGAAGGTCAGTCTGCTGACAGCCGCCGACGAGAAGCGCCTGGCCCGCGCCATGGAAGACGGCGACTTCATTCGGCGTTTCGAGCAGGAGCACATGAAGGAAACGGGACGCAACGCGCGCGGCGTCGACGTCCTTGCCCGCATGATCAAAGAGCTCCGCGGCCTCCGAAAGCCGCTGGAGTTCTACCGCAAGGACATGGGCCTCAGGAAGCTCACAATCCCAGAGTTCGTCGAGAACGAGACGTTCCGCAGCAGCGTCGACGCTGAGCTAGACCTCGACATGGTGTACAAGCTGCGCAAGGCGCTCAAGATCGAAGAGGAAGTGGCCGAACGCGTGCCGGTCCGCGTGTCGATCGCGACGCACGTCCCACGGCCCGACTTCCTGAGCTGGGCCTACAAGGAGATGGGCAGCGAAAAGCGCTGGGCCGAGCCGCCCGACGACCTCGCCATCAGGCTCTCCTCGCACGAGGGCGCCGTCAGGGCACACTTCGCCCGCATCAAGGCCGAGGCTAACCGCGCCGAGAGACGGCTGACAGAGGCCAACCTGCGCCTCGTTGTCAGCGTCGCCAAGAAGTACATCGGCCGCGGCATGTCGCTGCTTGACCTCATCCAGGAGGGCAACATCGGCCTGATCCGCGCGGTCGAGAAGTTCGACTACCGGAAGGGCTACAAGTTCAGCACTTACGCCACCTGGTGGATCCGCCAGGCGATTACGCGCGCCATCGCCGACCAGGCGCGCACGATCCGCATCCCGGTCCACATGGTCGAGACGATCAACAAGCTCGTCCGCATCAGCCGTCGTCTCGTCCAGGAGTACGGCCGAGAGCCGACCAGCGAGGAGATCGGCAAGGGCATGGAGATCATGCCGGAAAAGGTGCGCGAGATCATCAAGGTCTCGCAGGAGCCGGTTTCGCTGGAAACGCCGATCGGCGAAGAGGAAGACTCCCACCTGGGCGACTTCATCGAGGACCAGGGCACGATGGCGCCGGCGGAGGCGGCCTCGCATCAGCTCCTCAAGGAGCAGGTGCAGGAGGTCGTCGGCACGCTGACCCCGCGTGAGCAGAAAGTGCTCGTCCTGCGCTTCGGCCTCGAAGACGGCCGCAGCCGCACGCTCGAAGAAGTCGGCCGCGAGTTCAGCGTGACGCGCGAACGGATCCGGCAGATCGAGGCGAAGGCGCTGCGAAAACTGCGCCACCCCAGCCGCAGCAAGAAGCTGAAGGACTACCTCGAGTAGTCTGACCTACTGAGTGGCCTGAAGGCGGCGGTCGGACCGCCGCCATTTCATTCGCCGACGTTGCGGGAGAACTGGATGATCTCGTCGTTGGCGTGGTAGCTGGCCGCCTCCCAGAATGGGATCGCCGGCGGGCTGCGCCGGTCGACGAGCGCGTAGATGCGCCGGGCGCCGCGCGCTCGCAGGCGCGCCTCGATCTCATCTACCAGCTTACGGGCGATGCCCTGCCGCCGGACGCCTGGGTCGGCGGCGAGCCGAGCGATGTGGCCGCGCCAGCCGTCCCAGCCACCGATGATCGTCCCGACTAGCCGCCCATCAATCTCCGCCACGAGGAACAGTTCCGGGGAGAGGTCGTGGAACTGCTGAAGGTACGCCGGCTTGTCCGGCAGTTCCGTGTGCCGCTCGATCGAGTGCCACATCGCGATTATGGCGTCGAAGTCGGCCGGACGCGCCTCGCGGATACCCACATCGCTCACGGATTCAGATTGTACGCCCGCGCGCGCCGTCACGCAGCGGTTGACGCGCCGAAATCTCCGGGCGTAGCATCAGACACAGGTATCGAGATGCCCCTTTACGAGTACGTCTGCAACGACTGCGAGACCCGCTTCGAGGCCCTCCGCCCGGCGCGGCGGATGGATGACCAGGCGGACTGCCCACGCGGCCACGTCTCCGCCCACCGCGTGCTCTCCACCTTCGCGACGATGACCCGCGATGAGTACGCCGATCCTGAGCCGTCCGCCGGCGGCGGTTGCGGCGGTGGCTGCACCAACTGCGCCTGCAGCGCCAACTAGCTAGTTCGGAGTGTCGGACGGCGAGGCGCGCGCGTGGCCGGCCGCACCGGGCAGCACCCGGTCCGGCTTCACCGGCCGGTCGCGCTCCTCTCGCTCCCGCGTCAGGTAGAGGTACAACGCAGCGGCCGTGGCGATAAGCGCCGCCTCAAACAGGATCGCGCCGCCGACGAGGATCGTCGCGCGCTGCCAGAAAGCCTCGGGGAACATCTGGATCAGATGATCCCGATTGGGATTGAGCTCCCAGAAGTCGTTCGCAAAAGCGATCACGTGGAACTGCGACCAGGCAGCGTCGAACCCGGTCAGCACCAGCAGTCCGCCTGCCGCTAAGACACCGCCGGTCAGGAGCGAGCCGTATACTCCGGCTGCGGCCAGCGCGCGCGGCGGCAAGATCACCAGCATCATCACTGCCAGCGCCAGCACGCCGGCGATAGACGCGATCTGCACCGCGAACATCCCACGTACGAGCGTGCGCACGTCGGCCATGTGCGCCGTCTCGCGGGCGTTGAACAGCGGACCCGTCGATCCGTCCTTGTGCTGGACCGCAATCGCAAGCGGCCCCGCGTAGTCGCCCGTGAGGTACTGGTGGATCTCGCCGTTGGCGCGCAAAAGCTCCTCTTCGGGGATACCCGACCTCACGTGCGCATCATAGTGCTTTACGGAGTAGTCGTAGATAGATTGTTCGGAGATGGCGACGCGGATCGTCGTTGTGATCAGGGCAACGGGCAGCAGTACAATAAACGCCCCGATGATTACAATCTGGGCGAGCCCAAGGCCGTTCTCGCTTTTGCGTTCGAACATTTGCCCGACTCCATCGTAGGAACTACCGCTAACCTTTGTCAACGGTTTTGGCGGCGCGGTATTATTGCCCGTGAGGATCTACTGATGACAACCACGGACCGCCGGACGCGCACCTTCGCCGGCCTGCGCAAGATCGTCGCCACGCTTCGCGGGCCGGACGGCTGCCCCTGGGACCGCGCGCAGAGCCACCGCTCGCTCCGCCACTACCTGACGGAGGAGGCCAGCGAAGTGATCGACGCTATCGACTCGGACGACGTCGACTCGCTCAAGGAAGAGCTCGGTGACCTCCTCCTGCAGATCCTCCTGCACGCTCAGATCGCCGAAGAGCACCGCGAGTTCCGCCTGGGCGACGTCATCGAATCGATCGCCGAGAAGCTCGTCCGCCGGCACCCCCACGTATTCGACGCGGCGGTGGCCGAGACGCCGGATGCGGTTGTCGAGCAGTGGGAGGAGCTCAAGCGCAAAGAACGGAACGGCGCCTCCGCGCTGGCTGGCGTGCCCTTGGCCCTGCCCGCACTCGCCCACGCCCAGACGGTGCAGCGCCGCGCCGGCAAGGCCGGGTTCGAGTGGGAATCGGAGGAACAGGCCTGGAGCGCGCTCGATGAGGAGCTGGCGGAGCTTCGCGCGGCGGCCACGCCTGAGCAGCGCCGTGCCGAAGCCGGTGACGTCCTCTTTGCGTTCGCCAACGTCGCCCGCTTCCTGGACATCGAGGCGGAAGAGGCTCTGCGAGCGACGAGCCACCGTTTCGGCCGGCTCTTCCGCTCCGTTGAGGGCATGGCTAGCGAGAGATCGGTCGACCTGCGCGATACGGATCTCGACACAAAGCTGGCGATGTGGGAAGAAGCGAAGAAGCGAAGTCTGCAGCAGAAGGTTTGAAGGAGGACGCCATGACACAGGCCAAGGAAAGCGTCGTGACACGAGAGCGGTTCGACAGCGGCCTTAACTACGACGCCTGGATGAAGCACATCCAGCGCAACATACCGAAGTTCGAGTTCAACTACTCCGCGACCAGCGTTCCCCCCGCGACCGCCGGCGCTCTTCAGGCTCTGGCGCAGAAGGACGGCGGCCCCGCGCGCGTCCTCGTCCTGGGCGAGGATTGGTGCCCCGACGTCTTCCGCGGCCTGCCGGTTATCCAGCGGATGGCCGAGGCGGCCGGCTGGGAGCTGCGGGCGTTCCCCCGCGACGACAACGCCGACATCATGAGCGAATTCCTCAAGGGCGGCGAACACCAGTCGATCCCGGCTGTCGTCTTCTACACGAAGGACCACCAGTACCTCACACACTGGATCGAGCGCCCGGCGAAGGCCGACGCCGAGATGGGCGAAGTGGGCAAGCTGTTCGACGGGCTGGACGCCGAGAAGGACCGCAAGGAGATGCGCCGTCGCTACGACGAGTTCCAGGAGGGGCCAGTCTGGGGTTCATGGCGCGACGCCACGATCGAAGAGATCACGGGCCTGCTGCAGGAGAAGTGCGCCTGACTCAGCGACGTCGCGCGGCGTAGAGCGACGCAGCGCCGGCCGCGGCCAGTGCACCACCCAACGCCAGCACCAGCGCTTGTAGAGGCAGACTGTCCGCTACCGGTTCACCACCGGAGTTCGGCACTGAGGCCGGGCTCGCCGTCGGCGGCGTGGTGGTAGATGTGTCGGGTGTCGGCGAAGCGCTGGCGGTAACTTCGGGCGTCGGCGTTGGCGTGTCCGTTGGTGCAGCGACGACAGAGATAGCGCCGCGCATCGAGATCGGGTGGATCGCACAGTAGTACGGGAACTCACCGGCCACGCTGAACGTCTGAGAGAACGTCTCCGGGGGCTCCATCACGCCGGAATCGAAGCCGCCGGCCACCGGACAGATCGCATACGTCTCGTCGCACTCCGTGACGGTGTGGAAGCCCTCCACGTTGGTCCAGGTGACAGTGTCGCCCACGGTCACTGTGCTAGTACAGACGCCGTTTTCGAACGAAGGCTCGCAGAAGTAGTCGCTGCCGGCGTCGATCTGCTCGCTGGCCGCTCCGGCCGGTTGCGATCCGAACCAGGCGATCGTCGCCGCGATGAACACCGCGCCGGCTGCGGAAACGACAAAGTTGCGCATGAGACTCTCCTCGGATACTACCGCAGCATATGACATCGCCGCGGAGTGACGTTGTGCGACACAAAGCACGAGAGGCAGCCCGCCCCAGACTGCCTCTCGTTTTGTCCGCCTTATTTCAGACGAACCAGAAGGAGGTCGCCCCTCGAATTGTCAGAATCTTGCTGAGTACAACGCCACGATTTCCGAAAAGGTTAACCGAATTAGTCATCAGATTTAGCGTTTTACTCGTCGCTGTCGAATTATAGTTTACCGATTCCGGTCTCCAGATGTTATGACGGACAGGCCGCTCAGCCGATGCAACACTCTGATCTGCGTTTCGTTTCAGCGGCGGCGCGCTCTCGCAGGCGAATCGGCGGCGGGTTACTTGCCGCCCTCGCCCTGGCCGCCGTCGCTTGGCTCGCTCGGCAGGCGGCGCAGGATATCGGAGGTCGGCCCGGGGTCCATGTCCGTCGTCGGTGACAGGTGGTCGCCCCGCGCCAAGCGGACGTCGGCGGGCAAGCCTGCAGACTTCGCCTCGTGCACCATGACGCGATGCGGGAACGGGATCTCGATGCCCTCTTCGTCGAAGCGGCGCTTCAGGCGACGGCGCAGTTCGCCCATCACTTCCCACTGCCGGATCGGCTGCACGTCACCCAGGATCTTAATGTCGATCCCGGAATCGCCGAACGAATCGACACGCAGCGACCGCGGCGGCGTGATGATCACCGCCTTCCAGTCATCGTCTGCCGCCAGCTCCTCTCCGACCTTGTTGATCACGCCCATCACGCGGTCGAGGTCCTCCGAGTACGACACCGAGACGTTGAGGTTCACGCGTGAGTACTCCTGCGTCATGTTGCTGGACACAACGATCTCGCCGTTGGGGACGTAATGCACGACCCCGTCCAGGTCGCGCAGCACCGTCCGGCGCAGCCCAATGTCGGAGACGACGCCGGTCTTGTCGGCGATCTGCACCACGTCTCCTTTGCCGTACTGGTTGTCGATGAGGATGAACATGCCGGAGATGACGTCCTTCACGAGGCTCTGAGCGCCGAAGCCGACGGCGATGCCGGCGATGCCAACGCCGGCCAGGAGCGGCCCGATGTTCACGCCCACCTCGGGCAAAGCCGTAAAGAAGCCGAGCACGATGAGCAGGGTGGCGCCGGTCCGCGTGAAGACGTGCGTCAGCGTGTCCGCCCGCTGCTCGATCTCTTCCTGCGGCTTCCCCACCAGTCGGGTCCGCGTGGTCACGCGCACGAGGCGCGGCACGATGATGTTGATCGCGATGATCGCGACGATGACGAAGATCGTTATGCCGCCGAGCGTCAGACCATGGTCCAGCGCCCAGTCCTCGATCTTGTCCATCGTCGACTGGCTGGCTATGTCAGTCTGCAAGAGGAAGAGCAAGAGCCATCTCCTTTCGACCCACCTCAAGGCTAGGCAATCGGCGGGCGCGAGGCAAATCGGGCATACTAACGGGCATGAATTTGGTCCACCGCTGGCACTGCCGATCGGACGGCTGGGCGCGCATCGTCAAAGAGCACATGCTGCCGGCCCTCCTCAACGACGTCGACCTGGGCGAGCACGTGATCGAGGTCGGGCCGGGGCCGGGGCGCACGACCGAGTGGCTGAGCGAACGCGTTCCGCGCCTCACCGCCGTCGAGATCGATTCAGCCCTCGCCGACAAGCTCAAGGAACGAATGGCCGGCACCAACGTCGAAGTCGTCGAAGGCGATGCGACGCAGCTGGCGATGGGCGACAGCGAGTTCTCAGGCGCCGTCTGCTTCACGATGCTCCACCACGTCCCCTCGCCGCAACTGCAGAACCGCCTCTTCAGCGAGGTTTGCCGCGTCCTCCGGCCGGGCGGGCTCTACGTCGGCTCCGACAGCACGCCGAGTCTCAGGTGGCGGCTGTTCCACATCGCTGACACCTGCGTGCCGGTCGATCCGCAGGCGCTTCAGCCGCGCCTGGAGGCGGCCGGGTTCGCGGAGGTCGCCGTCAACGTGAGGAAGGAAGGCGGCTTCAGCTTCCGGGCGCGGAAGCCCGCCTAAACGGACTCGTAGATCGCGTTGAACATGCCGCGCAGCCGCGGGTCTTCCCGGGTCTCCGGGTTCGGAATCATCATCTTGTTCATCACGTAGCCCACACCCAGCTTCGCCGCCGGGTCCGCGAGGCCGAACGAGCCGCCCATCCCGAAGTGCCCGAAGACGGTACCGCTGGGACTGATCTGGAACTCCGGAATGTCCAGCAGGAAGCCGAGTCCGAACCGGGTCGGAAAGAGCAGGACCTCGTCATGCCCCTGCGACTGCGTCTGCGTCGCCATCTCGATCGTCTCCTGCTTGAGCACCTGCTTGCCGCCCAGCTCTCCGCCGGTCGCCAGTGCACCGTAGAGACGCGAGAGGGAGCGGGCAGTCCCGTGGCCGTTCGCCGCCGGAACTTCCGCCGCGCGCCACTCACGTGAGTTCATGTAGAGAGGGTTGACCATCATCAGCGGCGAGATCATGAACGCCTTGAACGTCAGCGTCGTCGGGTCGATTATCGCCTTGACCAGCGGGTGGTCGACGTTCGAGAGATTCGGTAGCGGCGCCGGGATCACGGTCGCGCAGCGATCGTCCAATTCTTCGCCGAAGCCGATGTGGAAGTCGATGCCAAACGGCTCGGCGATCTCGTCCTGCCAAAACGCGCCAACGGTCTTGCCCGTGACACGGCGGATGGGCTCTCCGACGAGCGTCCCGAACGTCACCGCGTGGTAGCCAACCTTCGAGCCCGGCTCCCAGAACGGCCTCTGCGCCGCCAGCGCGTCGGACAGCGGCTCCCAATCGTAGGCTTTCTCTACCGGAATCATGGAGTCGATGCCGGGCAGGCCGGCCTGGTGGCTCATGATCTGGCGCACCGTGATCTTCTCTTTGCCGGCGGCGGCGAACTCCGGCCAGTACTCGGCTGCCGGCGAATCGGGGTCCAGCTTTCCCTGCTCCATCAGCCGCAGCGCGCAGATCGTCGTAATGCCCTTGGTCGTCGAGAACGTGTTGACGATCGTGTCCTCTTGCCACGGACGCGTGAGTGCGCCGTCGGTGTGGCCGTCCCAGAGATCAACGACCGTCTCTCCGGCGACGACCAGCGACAGCCCCGCGCCGACTTCGCCGTGTTCTTCGAAGTTGCGCGTGAAGGCGTCGCGGACGCGCTCGTAGCCTGGCTTGCAGATTCCGTGGATCTCAGTCGCGGTGGTCATTGGATCCCTCCCGATACGTCTTGATCCCATTGTAAGCGACTGACTGGTCACCATCTACGGCAGGCGCAGGTGGTAGTACTCTGCCGTGCGTTCGAAGTCCAGCCGCTCGTAGTAGGCGCCCGCGCGCCGCGTGGGCACCGTCACCTCTATCGCACCGCGGTCGCGGGCCCATTCGACGACGGCGGCGATGAGCGCCCGGCCCGTACCGACGCCGCGCTTCGCCTCCTCGACGAAAAGCTCTTCGATCTGCACGATGTCTCCGTTGGCGAAAAGCGTCGCGAACTCAACGGCCATGACGTAGCCGGCGAGCGCGCCGCCGCCGTCCGCCACGAGCAGCGCCACGTCCGGGGACTCGATCATCGCCCCGAAGAAGCGCTCGAAAGCGCCGGGGTCGGGCTCGTAGCTCATCGCGAAACGCGTCAGCATCGCGAAGACGGCTTCGGCGTCAGCCGCCCCCGCGGTGCGAATCTTCACTACACCCCAAGCTTTTCGAGCGGCGCGAAGCTCAGCAGCAGCTTCTTGATGCCCGCCTCGCCCTGGAAGGCGACCACCACCTGGTAGTCCGTCCCGGAGGGCTCCGACGAAACGACGATGCCCTCCCCGAACTTCGGATGACGCACCCGGTCTCCGGCAGCGAAAGAATCCGCCGGGATCGCCGGGCGTTCTGCCTCGTCGCGCTCAGCGTGCCGATAACGACGGGGCGTGAACATCTCGGCCTGCGCCGCCCGATCGCTCTGAGTCACGAGGTCCGGCGGGATGTCCGCCAGGAACCGAGACGGCGGGTTGTGGCCACCGAACGCCCGCCGGAACGCCCGCACCAGGTAGAGCTGTTGCTTGGCGCGCGTCATGCCGACGTAGCAGAGGCGCCGCTCTTCCTCCAGCTGCTCTGGGTTCCCGCTCTCCAGCGATCGCACGTGCGGCAGGATCCCCTCCTCCAGTCCGGCGATGAAGACGATCGGAAACTCCAGCCCTTTCGCCGCGTGCAGAGTGATCAGCGTCACGGAGTCCGACTCGTCCATCTCGTCGACGTCCGTGATCAACGCCACGTCTTCCAGGAACGATGCCAGCGCGTGCTCTGACTTCAGCTCGTCGTACTGCACGACGACGGAGCGCAGCTCCTGCACGTTCTCCCAGCGCTCCTCGCCGTCCGCGTCGGCCATGATGTAGGGCTTGTAGTCCGTCCGATCGATCACCGTATCAAGCAGCGCCGACAGCGACTCCGTCTTCGACAACTCGATCAGCTCGTTCACGAGCCCCAGGAAGCGCAGCAGCGCACCGGCCGTCCGCTTCCGGAACGGGTGGGCGCTGGCCGGGCCGTCCACGGCTTCCGGGGAGTCACGCTCCGTCTCCTCGACGATCTGAAGCGCTGCGTACGGCGGGATCTCCTTCTCCCGGGACCAGCGTGCCAGCTCAGCGAGCGTCCGGTCGCCGATGCCGCGGGACGGCCGGTTGATCACGCGCATCATCGCCACCGCGTCGAACGGGTTCTGGATCAAGCGCATGTAGGCCAGCAGGTCCTTCACCTCGCGGCGCTCGTAGAACCGCGTGCCGCCGATTAGCCGGTACGGGATGCTGCGGCGGACCAGCGCCTCCTCCATCGGCCGCGACTGTGCGTTCGTGCGGTACATGACGGCGACGTCGCGGTACGAAGCTTCGCCCTCACGGACGAGGCGCTGGATCTCCTCCGTCACGAACTTCGCCTCGTCCTCGTGGTCGTACGCCTCGTGCACGACAACCGGGAGCCCGGCGGCGTTCTCTGTCCAGAGGTTCTTCTCCTTGCGCTGCTTGTTGAGCGCGATCACCGAATGCGCCGTGTCGAGGATCGTCTGCGTTGAGCGGTAGTTCTGGTCCAGGATCACGACTTTCGCGTCCGGGAAGTCGTTCTCGAAGTTGAGGATGTTGCGGATGTCGGCGGCGCGCCACGTGTAGATCGACTGGTCTGGATCGCCGACGACGCAGATGTTGCGGTGCACCGAGGCCCACCGCTTGGCGAGGATGTACTGCGCTATGTTCGTGTCCTGGAACTCGTCGATGTGTACGTAGCCCCACCGCTCCGCGTACTTTTCCAGCACGTCCTCCCGCTCCTGGTACAGCTGCACGACCTTGAGCAGGATGTCGTCGAAGTCCAGCGCGTTGCTCTCCTCCAGCAGCTCTTGGTAGCGCACGTACACGCGCGACGTCACCTCCTGGAAGTAGTCGGCAACGAGCGCCGCGAACTCGCGCGGGCCCTGGAGCTCGCTCTTCGCCCTCGAGATCGCCGAGAGCACGGCGCGCGGCGCCACACGCCGCGAGTCCAGCCCCATGTCCTCGAGCGCCCGCTTCACTGCCGCTACCTGGTCCGTGCTGTCGTAGATCGTGAACGACCGCTCGACGCCGATCGCCTCGCCGTCGACTCGCAGGATACGAGCGCAGACGCCGTGAAACGTGCCGAGAGTTATGTCACGTCCGACCTGCTCCCCTATCAGCGCGTGAACACGGTCGCGCATCTCCCGCGCGGCCTTGTTCGTGAACGTCACGGACAGGATGCGCCGCGGATGGACGCGCTCCTCGCGGACGAGGTAGGCGATGCGGTGCGCGATGACGCGCGTCTTGCCAGAGCCGGGCCCGGCCAGGATCAGCAGCGGGCCTTCGGTGTGCTCGACTGCCTCCTGCTGGCGCGGGTTCAGGTTAGCGAGGATGGTCTTCTTCGTCGGCGCGGACATTCCACCACGATGATACAGTCGCCGGTATTGACGGCGATACGCCGCGGTGGCGGCCGTTAACGCTCGTGCTGAGCGAGCGCCGACGTTACCTGTGCAAGAACCTTCTTCACATGGCCGCTCTGGACTGGCCCGAAGAAGAAGTTCGACACCCGGAAGTCGACTGCGACGCCGCCCTGCTCGTCGCTCAGAGTCGCAACGATCTTGGCGGGCCACGTGAAACGCAGGAAGCTGAACGGCTCGCTGACCTGGACGGTGTTCCCTTCCACCTTCTCCTGCGTCAGCCCGATTCCCTTGCCGGCTTCAACAATCGCCGCCTGCAGCGTCCCGGCGTCAGAGCTGTACACCCTGCGGTCTTCTGTGCTGGACATCTCGCCGCGATGTTACGTGGGAGGGCAGATCGTGGCAAGCGGTGGCGCGCTGTCAGAACATGACGGAGGGCAGCCACGGGCCCCGCGGCTCCGCGTAGGGGCCCAGCGTCATCAGGTTCATCACCTTGCGCACCCTGCAGCCAGCCGCCAGGAAGCGCCGGAAGAGAGTCCCCTGCGTGAGCGGGCAGAAGGCCCGCGCGAACACCTCGTCCACGTGCTTCGTCGCGCCGAGGACCGTCGCCACAAGCGCCTCCTCGGTCTCGCCAACGCCGGGGCCGATCATCCCCAGGGTGAAGTATGCGACGACGCGGCCCGACTTCTCGTAGACGAACGGCTGAAACGGCCCGGCCGCCATCGACTCGACCTCACCACGCCTGCTGAGTCCGTATATCTCGCCCGAGAGACGCTCTACGGCATCCATGTCGTCCGCTGTCGCCGGGCGCACCTCCGGCACGTCCGCCCCAACGGGTGCTATTATCGCCGCCCCCACCTTCGTGTCGAAGCCGAGGGATGCGTACAGGGACAGCGACTGCACGTTGAACGAGTCCTGCATCAGCCTGACGCGCTCGATGCCGTTCTCACGAGCGTATCGGAGCACGTCTTCCATGAGCGCCCGCCCGATCCCCCGGCCCTGACGCTCCGGGTCGATCGAGACCGGGCCGATTCCACCGACTTCATCGGGAGTGGTGATGAAGTTCGAGCTGGCGAGGACGCCGTCATCGTGGGCCGCGACGGAGTAGCTGCTCTCGTCGCGAATGGAAGCCGCCAGGATCATCCGCGCCAGCGCCGGTGACGTGAAGTCAGTCTCGAACCCGTGGCGGCGCGAGATGTCATCGAACGCCCGGAAGCAGATATCACCAAGCGTCTCGGCGTCGTCCAGCGTTGCGGGGAGCATCTCCAGGGCCATGCGCGCGATTATAAGCGCAAAATCGCGCCCGCCGTCACGGTCGCGCCAGCGGACAGGTCGCGCACTGTGCAAGGAAGTCGACGTCATCGACGGCCACATCCTCGCTGGCTTTGCGCAGCGCCTCGATCGTCGCCCAGAGGGAGAGGCCGATCACGTTGCAATAGCAGCCGTCGTAGGAGGCGACGGGGCGCAGCAGCGGATCCTGGATGCCGTAAGCGCCCGCCTTGTCCAGCGGGTCACGTCTTGCGAGCGACGCCTCGATCTCGTCGTCGCCATACTCTCGAATCGTCACCTCGGTCGACGGCTGCCGCCCGATCACCGAGCGCCGGCCCAGCGGCATGACCGCCACCGCCGTCACCACCTTGTGCGTGCGCCCGCGCAAAGTCCGCAGCATCTCGCGCGCCTCATCCTCGCCGCCCGGCTTGCCGAAGATGCGCCCATCGAGCGCGACAACCGTGTCTGCGGCCAGGATCGGCGCCTGCTCGTCGGCCAGGCGCGCCGCCTCCGCCTTCTCCCGCGCCAGCCTCCGCGCGACGATCTGCGGATGCGTCGACCGTCCAGCGTCTTCGACGATCTCGGACGGGCGGACGTCGAAGCGAACGCCCAGTCGCGCCAGCAGCTCCTTGCGCCGGGGCGAAGCGGACGCCAGGATCAGTCGCGCCACGTCAGGCGCGCCGCAGACTGGCGACGCACTCGATGTGGTGCGTCTGCGGGAACATATCGACGGGCGTCACGTCGATGAGCTCGTAGCGAGCGCCGTCCGGCAGACCGTCCACCAGCAGCCGCAGGTCGCGCGCCAGCGTCGAGGGGTCGCACGATACGTAGGCGATGCGGGTGGGCGCCTTGCGCAGGACCGCCTCGATCGCCGCCTCGTGGACCCCGACTCGCGGCGGATCGAGGATCATCACGTCCATCTCTTCTTCGATGCCGCCCAGGACGTCCTCGGTCTTCCCCATGTAGTACTGGATGTTCGGTGATCCTTCGACGTTCACCATCGCGTCGTCGACAGCCGCCGACGACTCCTCGATTGCGATCACGCGCTCGACGAGCCCCGCCAGCACAACCGCAAACGTACCGACTCCGGCATAGGCGTCCACGAGCGTCTCGTGCGCGCGCAGGTCGAGCCTGTCCCGGACGATGCCGATCAGCCGCTCGGCCTGCGGGGTGTTCGTCTGGAAGAACGACGCCGCCGATATGCGGAACCGATGCCCCAGCACCTCCTCGTGATAGTACTTCTGTCCCGACGGGATCGACGTCCCAAGGTGGTCAAGGTTGGGATGGACGAGCAGCTCGCCCGTCTTAACCCCGCGACGGATCGCGACCTGGTGCAGGCCGCCCGCCTTGCCCTGCACCTGCGGGATCGCCTCGTTGATCCATTCGTCGGCGATCAGGCAGCGGTCGACGCGGAGAAAGCGATGCGTCCCCCGCCGCACGAAACCGACCTCGCCGCGCGATTTGGCTGTGAAACGCACGTGGTTGCGGTAGCCCCAGGGATTCTCGGCGCCAACCGTCGGCGCGACCTCCGGCTCGTCGAAGCCACCGGTCCGCCGCAGCTGCTCAGCCACGAGCTCCCGCTTGAACTCGAGTTGCCGGTCGTACGTCACGTGCTGCCACTGGCAGCCGCCGCATTCGCTAAAGTACTCGCACGGCGCCTCCACCCGCCCGGGCGCCGCCTCCAGGACCTCAACGACACGCCCGAACAGCGCGTGCGGCCGCTCAACGTCGATCTCGGCGACGACACGCTCGCCCGGCATGCCGGAATCCACAAATACGGTGCGCCCTTCGTACTCAGAACGGACGGAGCCGTCCAGTGTGAGCGCCCCAAGCGTCAACTCCGCACGAATCGGCGGCTCAAGTCGCTTTATGCGTCGTTTTCGCGCCATCTCTGCCAGTTTAGCCCCAGCCAGAGGCCGCAGCCAGAACGCCTTTGGCGCGTTATAGTTAGACAAACGCACATGTCCGCCTGCGCGAACCAGGAGAAAACCTCTACTGATGCAAGATATCGGAATCCTGGCGGGGCTGATCGGCGGCGTCTGGGCGCTGCTGCTCTGGCTCAGCATCACCGTCTGGGTCTACCGTGACATCCGCGAACGCACACGCGACCTCGGACTTCAGGTGCTTGCGGTCTTCGTCGGGATCATGTTCTTCCCCGGCTTCAACATTCCCGGCCTGGCGCTCTACCTGATGCTGCGACCGCGCGACTCCCTCGAGGAGGCCTACGCCCGCTCTCTCGAAGAGGAAGCGCTCCTGCGCGAGATCGGCGACGAGGGGATGTGCCCCTCGTGCCGCCACTACGTCGAGCAGGGCTGGCGGGTCTGCCCTTATTGCGCGACGCAGCTCAAGGACGTCTGCGTGACGTGCGAGCACCTTCTCAGCTTCAACTGGATAGCTTGCCCATTCTGCGCGACCGAGCGGCGCGGTGTGCAGGAACCCCTGAAGGAGCCCGAGCCGGCCCCGAGCGCCGCACCGGCCGCGCCAACGCTCAAGCAAGAGCGAGAGTCCGTTGCGAAGGTCGCCGCGGCTGACGACGAGTACAGTCAGGCCGGCGGCCCGGCCGCGCCAACGCTCAAGCAAGAGCGAGAGTCCGTTGCGGATGTCGCCACGGCTGACGATGAGTCCAGCCAGGCCGGCGGCCGCGAAGGCATCTAGCCGGACGCGAAAAGCGAACCGAGGTCGGCGTCCGCGAAGAGCTCGTCCAGGCGGCTCAGCCTGTCCGCGTCGGCCGTGAACGGTGTCGCGCCGTACAGCACCTCGACGGCCTCCACCGCGGCCTTCGTATCGAGATCCGTGCGCAGGAACGGCGTCTCGTCTTCCGCCACGCGCTCTCGCACGTACGAGAGGACAGGCAGATTACCGGTCACGATCAGGCACTGCGCGCCGGCGTTGATGGCGGCAAGCTGGAGGTCCGGCTTGTCGCTGCGCACGATCACTGACTCGGCCCGCGTGCGGTCGAAGTAGTCCTGCCCGGGGTCGGCGGCGATCGATGCGATGAGCAGCCGACCCAACGAGCGGGGATCAGACGCGCCGACGTTTATGGCCTCCGCCTTCAGCGCCTCCGTGACCGCGTCGAGGCCCGGCGCAGCGAGCCGTCTGTCCTCGGGGAGCACCGCCAGCGGGACGACGCCCTCGTAGTCGGCATCCCCATCGCCGCGGGAACGGCGCGCGCGGTTGAGCACCACCCCTGCGAGCGCCCCGCCCACGGACTTCGCGAGCGCGGAAGCTTCGGCCGCCGTCTCCGGCGTCGCCACGATCAGAACTCGCGCGCCATCACGTTCCCGGAGCGCCGACGACGGGTCGCCGGCCGGGACTTCGATCAGCTTCGTATCGCCTGACGCCGTGCCGAGCGTGCCGAACACGCGCCGGTCAGAGGCGGCGTTGGCGTCGTCACCGGCTCGCTCGAGGGAGACGTGCGTGCCGTTTTTGGCCAGCGCGCGGGCACAGGCGACGGCTACGGTCGTCTTGCCGGAAAGGGGCGTCGGAGCGGCGACCAGGAGGGTCGACATCGTCCGTGAATTGTAGCTCAAGCGCGCCTCAGAGGCTACGGAAGCGCCTCGACCAACGGAGTGTACGTCAGCCCCTGCGCTGCCGCGACCGCCTCGCAGACCAGCTTGCCATCGACCGTGCTCGCGCCAGCCGCCAGCGCCTCGTCGTCTCTCAGCGCGTCGAGGCCGCGTTCGGCAAGCTTCAGCACGTAGGGCAACGTCGCGCCGGTGAGCGCCTCCGTCGACGTCCGGGGCACGGCGCCGGGCATGTTCGGCACGCAGTAGTGGACGACCCCCTCCTCGACGTAGACGGGGTCGCTGTGCGTCGTCGACCGCGAGGTCTCGCAGACACCACCCTGGTCGATGGAGACGTCGACAATCACCGCGCCTTCGCCCATCGACCGCACCATCTCGCGGCTTACGAGCTTCGGCGCCAGCCCTCCCGGCTCCAGCACAGCGCCGACCAGGATGTCGGCACCCTCGAGCACCTCTCGCAACGAAGCCAGGCTGCTCACGCGGGTTCCGACGCTTCCGCCTAGGCGCTCTTCCAGCCGCGCCAGCTTCGCGGCATCGCGCGAGGTCACCGTCACGGTCGCGCCAAGCGCCGTGAGGACTTCAGCCGCCGCGCCACCGACGATGCCGCTCCCGATGACGAGCGCCCGCGCCGGAGCCGTGCCGGGTATGCCGCCGAGGAGCTTTCCGCGTCCCGGGCCGGGCTTCTTCAGGTGCTGAGCGGCGACCTCGCCCGCCATTCGCCCTGCCACGAGGCTCATCGGCATGAGCAGCGGCAACCGTCCGTCCGGCAGCCGCACGAGCTCGTAAGCGATCGAGTTCGTACACGACGACGTCAGCTCGCGAGTCAGCTCCGGAAGCGGCGCCAGGTGCAGGTACGTGAAGAGGATGAGGCCCGACCGCAGCAACGCGTACTCCGGCGGCAGAACCTCTTTCACCTTGACGAGCAGATCGACGTTGGCGGCGACATCGGCGGGCCCACCTCTGATCCGGGCACCCGCAGCCTCGTAGTCGGCGTCCGCGAACCCCGCGTCTTTTCCAGCGTGGCTCTCCACGAGCACCTCGTGTCCTGCTGCGGCCAGCGCCCGCGCTCCGGCCGGGGTGAGGCCGACCCGGTACTCCTCAACCTTGGTCTCATTGATCGTTCCGACGCGCATCACTGACTCTATCCTTGATTCTATCCCGCCTCCAGCTGGTCTGTGATTCCTTGCACGCCTCAGAAGGCAGCCAATAGAATGGGAATCCGTGCCGGGGTAGCTCAGTGGTAGAGCACGCGGCTGAAAACCGCGGTGTCGGCAGTTCGACTCTGCCCTCCGGCACCACTTTTCAAATACGAACCGGCCCCCAGAGCGGGGCCGGTTCGTTTACTGACAGCAGTTTGACGTCAGAAGAGTTCAGTACGAATCGCTCACCGCTGTACCTCAGCGAGACGGCCAACGCCGCCGACGCGCCCGACTCTCAGCGGGCGCTCTGGTCCGAGTAGCCGGGCGCGCCAGCGTTCGCTGTACTCGCGCCGAACCTGTAGCCAATGGAGGTCGCTCGTGCGCATACTCGTCGTCCTGTCAGCGATCGTTGTCGCCGTCTCGGCGCTGGTCATCTTCTACGGCGGCGGCAAGGTGGCCGCCGCCACCCTCACCGTCAACTCTACCGCTGACACCGACGACGGCGCCTGCGACCCCCTCGCGACGGGCGAGTGCACCCTCCGTGAGGCGGTCAACCTCCTCGCGGACGGCGACACGATCGCCTTCGCGATCCCCGGCGCCGACCCCGGCTGCAATGGCGCCGGCGTCTGTACGATCCTCTCCGGCGACCGGTTCGACATCCAGAGCGCCGATGCCACGGTCGACGGATACACTCAGCCGGGCGCCAGCCCGAACACGCTTTTCGTTGGCAACGACGTCGCTCTCAAGATCCAGATCACCTCAAGCGCCCCCGAAGCCGTTCGCCTGCAGGCCCCGCGGATCACCGCGCAGAGCCTCGTTATAAACGGTTCCGGCAACGGCATCGTGCTGAATTCCGGCGGCACGGACGCCCTCATAAGGGGCAACTTCATCGGCACGGACGTCACCGGAACCGCCGACGCCAGCGCCGGTGGGATTGGCGTGACTGGCGCCCTCGGAGGCGCCGTCATCGGCGAAACCATCCCTCAGTCCCGAAACGTTATCTCCGGGCTCACTATCGGAATCCGCCTCCTTGGCAACTTCGGCAACACCGTTCAGAACAACTACATCGGCACGGACGCCTCCGGGAAGCTGGCCCTCGCCAACGACGAACAGGGGATATGGATTAGTGCGAGCGATGACAACATGATCGGCGGGAAGACGGCAAGCGCGCGCAACGTCATCTCCGGCAACGGCGGACAGGCCGTTCTGATCGGTCGCGACCTCAGCGGAGGTGGCGGAGCAGCAATAACCGCGTCCAGGGCAACTACGTCGGCACCGACGCAACCGGTACTAAACCGATCCCCAACGGCACCGCGTCGTTTGGGTTTGATGCTATCGATTTCGAAGGCAGTTCGTCGAATAACCTCATCGGCGGCGTTGCCGGGGGCGCCGGAAACCTCATCTCCGGGAACCATGAAGCCGGCATTTCGATTGCCGGCAGCGGCGCCGACGCAAACAAGATCCAGGGCAACCTCGTCGGCACCGACGTGTCGGGCACGGTGGCGCTCCCGAATGATGGTGACGGCGTCGTCGTCTTCAGAGGGTTGGGCAACCTGGTCGGTGGCTCCAACCCCTCGGCAGCCAACCTCATCTCCGGCAATGGAAGCCACGACGTCAGGATCGGCGGCTCGGCCTCGGGAACGGCTGTCCGGCGCAACCTGATCGGCACCGACGTCACCGGGACCGCCGCGATCCCCAACGAACTCGACGGAGTAGAGGTCAGCTCGGGAGGGAACACGGTCGGTGGCTTCGGTGGCGACGGCAACCTCATTTCCGGGAACGCTGGCGATGGCGTCGAGGTCTTCTTTGGCGGTGCCGTCGCGATCATCGGTAACCGGATCGGCACCGACGTCTCCGGCGCTGCGCCGCTCGCCAACGGAACGATGGGCGTCCGCTTCCGCTCGGCCGGCTCGGGCTCGCAAGTCCGCAGCAACACGATCGCCTTCAACGACGAGGCGGGCGTGCACGTCGACCTCTTCGCCGGGACTGGCTTCGACATCCGGGGCAACTCCATTCACTCCAACGGTGGCCTGGGCATCGATCTCGGCGGGGCCCCCTTCGGCGATGGTGTGACGCCCAACGACCCCGGCGACGGCGACACCGGCCCCAACAACCTGCAGAACATCCCGGTGCTCATTGACGCTCTCGCCGGAAGCCTCCTCGTTCACGCGTCGCTGAACAGCGTGCCAACACCGACTTCCGCATCGAGTTCTTCGTGAACGACGTCTGTGATCCCAGCGGTAACGGCGAGGGCCAGACACTACTGGGTTCCGTGATCGTGACGACGGACGGCAGCGGCGACGCCGTATTCGCCGTGTTCGGCGGCGCCAGTGTTGCCCTCGGAAAGCAGATGACGACGACGGCGACGAACCTGACGACGAACGACACGTCCGAGTTCTCCAACGGTGTCGAAGTCGAGCAGGCGCCGCCGACGCCGACGCCGTCACCGACGCCAACGGCAACACCGATCGGTGAGACGCCATCGCCCACTCCCACGGGGCCAACGCCCAGCCCCAGCCCAACGCCGACGGCGACCCCGTCGCCCGGCCCATCCGGCACCGCGACGCCAACGCCGACCGCAACGCCGGTGGCCGAGATCGTGGTCTGGGGCGACGCCAACTGCTCCGGTGAGGCGAACCCGGTTGACTCGCTCTTCACGCTGCGGTTCGACGCCGGTCTGCCGACGGACACGGGCGACTGCCCGGAGATGGGCCTGGAGATCGACGTCTTGAACGCTTCGCCGCACATCTGGGGCGACGTCGACTGCAGCGGTGAAGTGAACCCCATCGACTCGCTTAAGATCCTGCGCTCTGACGCGGGTCTCGGCGTAACGCAGGAGGCGGACTGCCCAGAGATGGGCCAGCAGGTGCAGATCACACCTGCGCAGATGGACACAAGAGCCACCGTGTCCGGAAGTCGCGCGGAGTCTCTTCGGGTGGGAGTCCAGTCTATACGACCCTGACGGCGTCCAACGACGGCTGCCCCGGCCGCCGCATTGAGGCCGTGATCGCTCCCGCTCACCGCCTCCGACAGCCCGGACTCCGGTAACATTGGCCTGCTCATGCCAAAGTATCTGCACTTTGTGGACGGGACGTTCGAGCTGTTCCGCTCGCACTACGCCCGGCTACCGGACCGCGTCGCGCCGGACGGCCGGCCGGTGAAAGCCGCGATCGGCGTCGTGCGTACACTGCTCCGCCTGCTGAGCAGCGGCACAGAGGCGGCGACACATGTCGCGGCCGCGTTCGACAACCCGATCGAGTCGTTCCGCAACGATCTCTTCGACGGCTACAAGACGGGCGAGGGAATGGACCCCGACGTCCACAGCCAGTTCGACCTCGTCGAGGAGGGTGTGGCGGCGATCGGCGTCGTCGTGTGGTCAATGGACAGATGGGAGGCCGACGACGCCCTGGCCACGGCCGCGGCCCGATGGAAGGGCCAATGCGGGCAGGTGAAGATCATGACGCCAGACAAGGACCTCGGTCAGGCAGTCGATGGCGTGCGCGTGATCCAGGTCGATTCGATCCGGCGCCGCGAGATCGACGAGGAGGCGGTGAGGGCGCGGCGGGTGGCACCGGAGAGCATTCCCGACTACCTCGCCCTCACCGGTGACCCCGCCGACGGCATCCCCGGACTGCCGGGTTTCGGCGAGAAGACCGCAAAGCTCCTGCTGGACACCTACGGACATATCGAGGAGATCCCCGGCGAATCTCTTGACTGGAGCGTGCCTGTGCGTGGCGCGACGGGCCTGGCCGAGACGCTGCGTGCCCGCCGCGAGGATGCGCTCCTCTACCGCCGCCTGGCAACGCTGGTGACCGACGTTCCGCTCGCGGAGTCGCTGGACGACCTGCAATGGCGCGGCGTACATCGAGACGCCTTTGCAGCCTGGTGCGCTCGTGTAGGAGCGCCGGAACTGGCCTCGATCCCCGGGCGCTGGCAACCCGCTCCGCCTGCGAACTGATCCCCGGCGAGGAGCGGGCCACGGATGCCGTGCTCTGCCAACGTTATGACGTGCACGCCTACTCCTGTGGGCGATATTTCTTCTGGAGCTTTGTTACTCCCGCGCTCTTTCCGCGTCATTAACCAAGGAGACGCTCGCCCACGTACCCTCGGCGGCGCTCCCCGAAAACGAAAGATCGTGCCGCCCTGGACGGGATCGCGGCCGACACGGAAGCGGGCCCTCATCCTGTGAAGAGCTCGCAGTCCGGTCACAACAGATCCCGGTAGATGGTGGCACAAGGAGGACAGGCGCGAATGAAGATTCAGGGCAGAAACATACTCTGGCCGTTGATGCTCCTCGCCGCGGTGGCACTGATCATCGCATGCAAGGGAGCACAAGGGGATGGCGCAACGCCAACGGACGGACCCAGTGCCGCTCAGCGCATCGACGGTGGCGACATGGTCGTCCAGGGAAACGAGCCGGACTCGCTCGATCCCCACTGGTCGGCCTTCCAGCCGGACATCTCGCTGGAGCGAATGCTCTGGCGTGGCCTCTACTGGCTGGACGAGAACCAGGAAGTCCAGCCTTCAATGGCGGCTGCGATGCCGGTCGTCTCGGCTGACGGCACTACGTACACCATCACCCTGCGCGAAGGACTGCTCTGGTCAGACGGCGACGACCTGACGGCCGAAGACTTCGTGCTCGGCATCGAACGCACCTGCAACCCGGACAACGCAGGGCAGTATCAGTTCGCGCTGACGTCGATCGTCGGTTGCGACGATTACGCTTACGCGCCCGAACCGACGGATGAGGAGAAGGCAGAGCTTCGCGCCGCCCTCGGCGTCACCGCTCTCAACGACACGACCGTCGAGATCACGCTCGCCGGTCCTCAGCCGACGTTCTCTATCGTCCTCTCGCTGTGGATGACTTTCCCGGTACCAGCACACCTGCTGCCCGAACCGGGTGAGGCATGGCCGACGGGCCCGGACGCCGCCGGCGCTCTGGCCTTCAACGGCCCGTACGTGCTAACGGAGTACGTCCCGCAGGATCACGCGACGCTGGCGCCGAACCCCAACTGGGCCGCTCCCAACGGTGTCTCTCCCACGCTGGACACCCTAACGGTGCGCTTCATCGATGACGCCGCGTCGGCGAACAACGCCTACCGCACGGACGAGCTCCAGTTCTCGCTGGCGGACACGACCGTGCTGTCCGCTCTCGTGTCCGAATTCGGCGAGGGCGACGAGTACTTGCAGTCGGTCACCCCCAGCACTCGCGGGCTGCAAATGAACCTCGCGAGCGAGCCGTTCGACAACGTAGACGTTCGCCTGGCGCTGTCTCAGGCGATTGACCGGCAGGCCCTCGTAGACGTGGTAGCGAACGGCGCACACCAGGCGACCACCAGCTGGATCCCGGCCTTCGTTCCAGCCGGCGCCGCGCCGACCGCGTTCGACGCCTGCTGCGGGTTCGATCCGGATGCCGCCCGTCAGCACCTGACGGACGCCGGCTACCCGAACGGCGATGGCTTCCCGGACGGCGTCACGCTCCTGATCGGTGACTCTTCCGAGGCCCAGGACACGGCTGCCTTCCTTCAGGACGCGTTCAGGTCTCACCTCAACATTGATATCGAGATCGAAGCGGTGGACGGAGCGACCCGCGCCGACCGCTTCTACTCGATCGACTACGACCTCTTCATCGGCGGCTGGGCCCAGGACTACCACGACCCGGAGACCTGGGTGGTTGGGCTCTTCGAGACCGGCAGCTTCATCAACTTCACGAACTGCAGCAACGAAGAGATCGACCAACTGATCGCGGACAACCTGGCTAACGCTGACGACGACGCGCGTCTCGCGGCTTACGCCCGCGTGAACGAGCTCATCGTCACAACCGTATGCGGCGTCGCGCCTTTCTGGCACGAGAACTCGCACTACCTGATCAAGCCGCACGTCGCCGGCATGAGCGAAAACGCCAGCGCCCAGGACGCAATTCAAGCGGGCGACTGGATCGCCGAAGCCTGGGGCTTCTTCGAGTAACCATAGGCCAAAGATGATGCGGGGCGTCCGGGCGGGCTGTGATGAGCCTCCCGGGCGCCCTGTTCTCTCAAGGGCCGTCGCCACGCCCGCGACAGGGCTTTCGCGATGATTGCGTACGTGATCCGCCGCCTCGCCTGGCTCGTTCCGCTCCTCTGGGCGGTCGCGACGATCACGTTCATCGTGATGAACCTCGTCCCGGGCGGGCCCTTCGACGCCAACGAAAAGCTGCCGCCGGCGACGCGCGAACTGCTCGAGGAACGCTATAACCTCGATAAGCCTGTCTACGAGCAGTACTACCACTACATGCGGGACCTCGTCCTCGTCGACGTCGGCAGCGAGCCACCGTTCATCTACCCCGACCTCGGAACCTCGTTTACGCAGGACCGCGACGTCTCTGACATCATCCGCGACGGATTCACAGTCTCGGCGCAGTTGGGGCTGAGCGCCTTCGTCTTCGCGCTGGTCGTCGGCATGTCGCTGGGAATCGTCTCGGCGCTCAATCAGAATAGCCCGCTCGACTACTTCGGCGTGTTCTTGCCTTCGCTTGGCGCCGCCGTGCCATCGTTCGTGATCGCCACCGTCGGCGTGCTCGTCTTCGCCGTCGAGCTCGGCTGGTTCGACGTCCTCGGTTGGGGCGGCCCGGCCTGGCATGAGATGTGGAACCCGCTGGCGTGGGACTGGCGGAAAGTCGTCCTGCCGGTCGTTTCGCTTGGCCTGCTGCCGATGGCCTTCATCGCGCGAATCACGCGGGCCAGCATGCTGGAGGTCCTGCGCGAGGACTATGTGCGCGCAGCGCGCTCCCGCGGCCTCTCCGAGCGCATCGTCATCGTCCGGCACGTGGTCAAGAACTCGCTCATCCCGATCCTGACGGTGGCCGGGCCGATGTTCGCCGCGCTGGTCACCGGCTCGTTCATCATCGAGCGCATATTCGCCATCAACGGAATCGGCTCACCTTTTGTCGACGCCGTGTTCCGCCGCGACTACGGCGTCATCATGGGAACGACGATCTTCTACGCCACGGTCGTCGTAATCGCCAACCTCGTCGTGGACCTGCTCTACGCTGCCGTCGATCCAAGGATTCGCTACTCCTGATGGCGCACGTGAGGACGCTCCCGCTGACTGAGCACGCAGCGGGAGACGTGGGAGCAGGGCATCGCAGCATCTGGGCCGACGCGCTCCGGCGCTTGAGCCGCAACCGCCCGGCGATGATCTCCCTGTTCGTGCTGGCCGCGATCTTTGTACTGGCCGCCCTGGGGAACTACATCGACGCGATACAGCGCTACGACCCGGCGGCGCTGAACTACGAAGACGGGACGAGGACCGGCCCCAGCTGGGACCACTTCCTGGGGCAGGACCACCTGGGCCGCGATATGTGGGCGCGCGTTCTCCAGGGCACCTGGATTTCGCTGCGCGTCGGCCTCGGTGTCGCGGCGATCGCGTTCGTCGTCGGCGTTCTCGTCGGTGGCGCCGCAGCTCTCTCCGGCAGCGCCGGCGACAACATCGTGATGCGGGCGACAGACGCGCTGTACGCCTTTCCGGACCTGCTGTTCATTATCCTGCTGCGCGCCGTCCTCGCCGGTCGTGACGTTCCGGGAGGCGACGTGGCGATCATCATCTTCGCGATCGCTTTTGTCAGCTGGATGACCGTCGCCCGCCTCGTGCGCGGCCAGATGCTCTCGCTAGCGAAGAGTGACTACGTAACGGCTGCCCGGGCAGCCGGCGCGTCCCAGGCGCGAATCGTCTTCGTGCACATGCTGCCGAACGCTCTCGGCCCGGTTATCGTTGCGATCACGTTCGCCATCCCCGTCGCGATCTTCGCCGAATCAGCGCTGGCGTTCATCGGCTTCGGGGTAGCGCCCCCGGCCGCGAGCCTTGGCACGCTCATCGATGAGGGGCACCGCCAGATCATCGAGACGAAGTGGATGCTGATCTTCCCCGCCTCGGTGCTGGCCCTGCTAATGCTCTGCTTTACCTTCCTGGGCGACGGCCTGCGAGACGCTCTCGACCCGCGAGTCCGCTAGCCGCTCGCGCACCATCTCCTTGCGGACGCTTCCCTTGGCTCGATACAATCCCCGCATCTCGCTTAGAAAGAGCAGGGCGCGAAGGGAGCAACGATATGGCCGGTCCGCTAGCGGGCCTCAAGGTGGTGGAGATGGGTCTCTGGGTCGCCGGGCCATCATGCGCCGGCATCCTCGGTGACTGGGGCGCCGACGTGATAAAGATTGAGCCGCCCACAGGCGACCCGTTTCGCGGCCTCTTCGCCTCGCTGATGGGCAGACCGGCTACCCTCAATCCGCCGTTCGAGCTGGACAACCGCGGCAAGCGAAGCATCGTTCTCGACCTGCAGAAGGAAGAGGCGCGGGAGATCGCCTACAAGCTCATCGCCGACGCCGACGTCTTCATCACCAACAACCGCCCCCGCGTCCTCCGCGAGTACGGGATGGACTACGAGACGCTGCACGAGCGCTTTCCGCGCCTCGTCTACGGGCAGGTGACCGGCTACGGCCCGGAAACGGAGTCTCGGGATACGGCGGCCTACGACATCGGCGCGTTCTGGGCGCAGGCCGGCGTCGCCATGTCGCTGACCGCGCCGGGCGGTGCGATCCCGCAGCAGCGAGGCGGTATGGGCGACCATATCGCGGGACAGATGTGCGCTGGAGCCGTCTGCGCCGCGCTCTGGAGCCGCGAGAGGACGGGCGAGGGTCAGCTCGTCTCCGTGCCGCTGGTGCGGGTGGGCGTCTACCTGATCGGCTGGGACGTGATGCTGGCGACACGCCTCGGCATAAAGATCCCAACTTACGACCGCCATCACGCCGTCAATCCGATCCTCACTTGCTACAAGGCAGGCGACGACCGGTGGTTCTGGCTCCTTCTCCTGCAGGCCGACCGCCACTGGCCTGATCTCTGCCGCGCCATCGGCCGTGAGGACCTGCCGGTGGACGAGCGCTTCGCGAACATCGAATCACGGCGCGCGAACGCCTCGGCGCTCGTCGACGAACTCGATGCAGTCTTCGCGACGAAGCGGCGGGACGAGTGGGCACCGGTGTTCAAAGAGCACGATGTCTGGTGGGCGCCCGTCAACGAGGTGCACGAGCTGGCAAGTGACGAGATGGTCCGCGACTCCGGTGCGTTCGTGCAAGTGCCGGGACCGGACGGCCCGATCGAGATGGTGGCCACGCCGGCCGACTTCTCGGGCACGCGCTGGGAGCCGACGAGCACCTCACCGGAGCTGGGCCAGCACACCGAGGAAGTGCTGCTTGAGCTCGGCTACGACTGGGAGCAGATCGTCCCGCTCAAGGAGCGAGGCGTCATTCCCTGACGGCGGCTACTCGTATCGCAGGGCTTCAGCCGTGGGCACGCTGGCGGCCTGCCGCGATGGAATGATCGTCATCAGCAGCGAGGCGAATATCGTCACGCCACAGATGAAGGCGATCTGCAGCCACGGCACGTCGAACCTGGTGTCGTTGCCGGGGAAATCGTCGCTCGTCACCAGGAAGTACGCCAACCAGAGGCCGAGGAGGGTGCCGGAAAGCACGCCGAGCACAGTGACGAACGACGACTCCATCATGAAGCTCAGCGAAACCATGCTCCGCTTGAAGCCGATCGCTCGCAGCATGCCGATCTGCTGCCGGCGCTCCACCACGGTACGGAAGGAGATCACCCCGATCCCCGCCACACCGACGACGAGGCCAAGCCCCATGAACGCCTGCATTAGATATAGGAAGTTGCGTGAGAGGGCGTTGTTCTCCTCGGCGATCTCCTGGAGCGAGTCCGCCTGCGCTCCCGTCGTCACGAGCGCGGCCTCGACGTCACGGGCCAGTTCGCGCGAGCCGTCCGGGTCAATTAGCGAGACGAAGTGGATCGACAGCTCCGGCGGACCGAATACGCCACGGAAGGCCTCCTGGCCCGTGAAGATCCCGAAGAAGTTGGCGCTCGCACCGAACTCGACGACGCCGATCACACGGAAGCCCTGCGAAATGCCCGAGGCCGAATCACGGACCGTGATGAACTGCTGCTCGAACGTATCCTCCTGCACGGCGATGCCGTCGATCGAGAACTCGTTGGGGCCAAAGCCTCCCTGGATAACGAACCCGTCGATGATCGCTGCGTCGGGCTCAGTCCGGAGCGCCTCCCAGACGGCGTCGGCGTCCGCGTAGCCGTTGGCTACCTTGTCGATCGGCACGCTGCCATTCTCGATGAAGGCGTCTGTAAGGCCGCGGACCGGATACTCTTCGAACGACCCCGAGCCCTGGCGGACCTCAGTCACGTCGAAGCCCGGGACCTCGATCGCTCCTTCGGCGGCAATCTGGTCTGCCAGCGCTCCGTTGCTTTCCTGCAGCACCTCCCTGACGCTCGACAGGGGGTTGTTGGGGTTCTCAACGACCTGTACGTCCCAGCCGCCTCGCGACTCGTCCTCCAGGAAGAGCTTGTCGTAGTTCAAGTTCATCGCCGACATCGTCGTCAGAGCGAAGACGACGAGCGAGATCATCGCCAGTGTCATGCCGGTGCGGAGGCGGTTCGCCATCGGGTACGCGATGGCAGTCCGCAGCGACGGCAGGATCGGCCCGAAAGCGCCACCCACCCGTGACAGGAACGCCAGCAGGATGTCTGAGTTGTAGATGATGAAGAACGTCGAAGCCGTCACCATCGCCACGCCGCTCAGGAAGAACATCTCGATGTCGCCGTCGAGAGTGCCGAAGAGCCACTCCAGGCGGTTCCCGGCGGTGAAGCCCCAGAACAGGAGCAGGAAGAGCGACATCGCCGTGAAGACAGGGCGCGCCGGCGCGCCAAAGTACGTCGCGTAGACGGCAGCGCCCACCGTGATCAGCGTAAAGCCCAGCGCGAACGGGAAAGCGGAGTCGTTCTGCAGCCCCACGTACACCAAATAGCAGCTGCCAACGATCAGAATGATCCAGGCGGCAATGCCACGCCAGCCCATTCGCTTGTTCGAGTATTCCGGCGTGTCGCGAATCGCCGCGACGATGTTCAGCGTCGACACGCGCCACGAAGAGAACGCCACGGTAAGGAAGGTCAGTACGACGCCAAGGCAGTACGAGATCACGATCGTCCGCAGGGAGACGTGCGGCGTGAACGTAAAGCCGAACGACGAGAAGATCGCGGAGGCTGCGATCGTCAAAGCGAAGGCGACGCCGACGCCGACCGCGACGCCCACGACCGCGGAGGCCAGGTTGTAGCCGGTGCCTTCGGCCAGAAACATCTCGACGAGGTGCAGCCGCTTCATCCCGATGGCGCGCGCCATCCCCATCTCCGACTTCCGCTCCGCGGCGAGCATGACGAAGATCATCACGATCAGCAGCACGCCGGCGCCGATAGAGAAGAGGCCGAGAAGGAGGAAGAAGGTCGTCATGAAGTTGCCGATCTCCTCCGCGTCTTCCACCGACTGTACCTTCGTGTCGGTGACTTGCAGCTGAATGTCCTGTGACCCGACGAGGTTGCGAAGCTGCCGCTCGACCGCCGGCGACGCTTCTAACGTATCGCGCACGCCACCTGTCACTGACACGACGACGATCGAGACTTCGTCGTTGCCGAAGAGTTCGTGGACCGTATCCAGGCTCGCCACCATTCCTTCCGGCGAGTCGAGATTGAGCGCGCCGGTTGCGGCAGTATCTTCGACCACTGCGCGGACGACGTAGTTCCGCGGTTGGTTGTTGACGAACGTCGTGATCGCCGAGCCCTCAACCGCCCGCAGGTCGTCCGCGGCGCTTTCGTTCAGGTAGACTTCGTTCGGACCAAGGTCGGAAACTGACAGCGATTCGCCTGTGTCCACGTCGATGACGTCGGGAAAGGCATCGAGGCGCCTTGCGTCGAGCCCCGTGAACAGGACGTCGGGCTCACTAAGACCGGTGGCGGCGTTGATGACCGGCACCGGCTCAAACAGCAGGCCGACGTAGCCATCGACGTCTTCCAGGCCGGCTGCGTCGGCGGCGGCAAGAAAGTTCTCGTACTGAGTGCCCGTGATCTCGTCCCCGCCAACGGGCTCACCACCGCCCGGCCCGGTCTGCCGTTCGAGAACGATATCGGCGTGGCCAAAGAGGTCGTACGTTGCCTTCGTAAGGCTGTAGTCGACGGTATCCCCGAAGGCGAAGGCGGCCGTGATGATGACGGTACTCAGCATAAGTCCGATCACGATCAGAGTGCTCTGCGCCACGCGCCGCGGGATGTTGCGCAATCCCATCAGGAAGACGATTCGGTTGCGGAAGAAAATGAGCAGAGTCGCGGCCAGGGTCAGCCCAAGTGCCCCCGCCAGAACGAACATGATCACGTCCATCGAGAGGCCGAACATCTCATCCATCGTTCGCTCCTCCGCTAGGACGCGGCCTGCGTCTGCGTGATCGCCTCGTCGCTGGTTATCCGTCCGTCCTGCATACGGATGATCCGCTTCGTCCGCTGAGCGACGTCGGCGGCGTGCGTCACCAGGACGAAAGTCTGGCCGTGCTCCTGGTTGAGCCCGACCATCAAGTCCATGATCTCGCTGGCGTTCGTGCTGTCCAGGTCACCCGTCGGCTCATCGCCCCAGACGATCGCCGGATCGTTGACCAGCGCTCGGGCAATCGTTACGCGCTGTCGCTGGCCACCGGAAAGCTCGGCCGGCTTGTGAGTCGCCCACTCGGCAAGGTTGACGACCTCGAGCGCCTCCACCGCCCTGCGCCGCGCTTCCTTAGCGGAAATGCCGGAAACGAGCAGCGGCAGCTCCACGTTCTCGACCGCCGAAAGCACCGGCAGCAGGTTATAGAACTGGAAAATGAAGCCCATCCGTTCGGCGCGGTGCTCCGTCTTCGCGTTGTCGGACATCGTGCTCAGGTCAACACCCTCAACCGCGACCTGCCCGCCGTCGATCACATCGAGGCCGGAAAGGCAGTTCAGCAGTGTGGTCTTACCGCAGCCGGAGGGGCCCATGATCGCCACCATCTCGCCGGCATCGATCTGCAGGTTGACGCCCCGCAGAGCGTTCACGGTCACCCGCCCGGTGTCGTAAGTCTTGACGACGTCGATCGCCTTGATGATCGGTTCGGCACGAGCCTCAGTGGACTCCGTCACGTCGGTCACCTCTCTCAGTTGCGTCGTCACGAGTCGAACTCCTCCCGGCGCGGGCTCGGATTGCGAGCCCATCATCCGCCGCATACGCCGTACGTCATGTGATAAACGTCACAACCGCCGGGAAGGTTCCCCTCCCCAGACTACAGCCCCTCAGGATGTACGCAAAGCCCGGCCGGGCAGCGAGGGCGATGCGCTCACCCGGAAGTCTCGGACCAGGACATCGCCGAGCGCCTCGATCAGCGCCTCGCCCACCTCTTCGAGGCGTGGCGTCTGGCCGGTAAGCGATTCGATCGACGCCACACCGCGATCGCCGATCCCACACGGCACGATGCGGCCGAACCACTCCAGGTCCACCGTCACGTTGAGCGCCAGGCCGTGCGTGGTCACCCATCCGCCCGCAGCGCCCGCCGGCTTCCCGACTCTCACGCCGATGGCGGCGATCTTCGCGGCGACGGCGCCGTCTTCACCAACCCAGACGCCGGTCAGCCCGCACTCGCTGTGCGCTTCGATCCCATACGTCCGCACCGTCCTTGTCACCGCCTCCTCGAGCGCCCTCACGTATGACACGACGGAAAGTGTGGCCGCACGGAGGTCGACGATGGGGTAGGAGATGAGCTGGCCGGGGCCGTGAAACGTTATGTCGCCGCCGCGGTCCGCCTCGATCAGAGGCGCGCCCAGCGCTTCCTCCGGCAGCCGCAGGTTCGCTCCCGGCCCGCGCCGGCCGGTCGTGAACACCGGCGGGTGCTCCAGCAGCAGGATCGTATCGGGGATCTCGCCTCGCGCCCGCCGCCGCGCCAACTCGCGCTGGTACTCCCACGCTTCGAGATAATCGACCCGGCCGAGCCAGGCGTATTCGCAGGCCGTGCTCGCCATGCGCTAGTACGCCGCCAGCTTACGGATGCCGTCGGCGATCTTCTCCGGGTTCGGAAGGATGTGCTCCTCCAGGATCCCGGAGTACGGCGCCAGGGGCACGTCCGGCGAGGCGACGCGCGTGACGGGCCCGTCGAGGAAGTCGAACGCCTCTTCAGCGATCGTCGCCGCCACCTCAGCACCGAAGCCGCCCGTCAGGTTGTCCTCGTAGACGATCAGCACCTTGCCCGTCTTACGGACGGAAGCCAGCACGTGCTCCCTGTCCCACGGCGACACCGTGCGCAGGTCGATCACCTCCACCGAGACGCCGCCATCGCCCTGAACGGCCGCCGCCGCTTCGAGAGCGTGGCGCGTCATCAGGCCGTAGGTCACGAGCGTCATGTCCGTGCCCTCGCGCTTCGTCTCGGCAACGCCGATCGGGATCGTGTAGTCCTCGTCCGGCACCTCCTCGCGGAAGGACCGGTACGCTTTCTTGTGCTCGAGGAACATCACGGGGTTCGGGTCGCGGATCGCCGACTTGAGCAGCCCCTTCGCCTCGTACGGGCTGGCGACGCAGACCACCTTCAGACCCGGCACGTGCGCATAGAACGCCTCGATCGACTGCGAGTGGTACGGCCCGCCGTGGACGCCCGCGCCGTACGGCGTGCGCACCGTGATCGGACAGCTCCAGACGCCGTTCGAGCGATAGTGCAGCCGCGCCGCCTCGCTGACGAGCTGGTCGAACGCCGGGTGGCTGAAGTCAGCGAACTGAATCTCGGCGACCGGCAGCAGGCCGTTGAGCGAGGCGCCGATCGACGCTCCGACGATCGCTGCTTCCGCCAGCGGCGTGTCCATGCAGCGCGCCTCGCCGAACTCCTCCCGGAGGCCGTCCGTCGCGCGGAAGACGCCACCACCACCGACGTCCTCGCCGAGCACGAAAACCCGCTCGTCGCGTTTCATCTCCTCGGCCAACGCGTCGCGCACCGCCTCGACCATCGTCTTCTCAGCCACCGCTACTCCTCCTCCACGAAGACGTGCCGCATCGCCGATGCCGGATCGGGCGTCGGTGCGGCCTCCGCGTATTCTGTCGCCGCGTCGATCTCGGCCATCGCCTTCGCCTCAATCTCTCCGATCTCGTCCATCGAGGCGACGCCGGCTTCCTCAAGCCAGGCCTGGAAGCGGACGAGAGGCCCTTTCTTCTCCCACTCCTCCACCTCCGCGCGGTTGCGGTAGCGGCTGTCGTCGTCGTCGCTGGTGTGCGGCACAAGGCGGTACGTCTTCGCCTCAATGAACGTTGGGCCGTCGCCGTTTCGGGCCCGCTCGACCGCTTCCTTCGCCACGCGGTAGACCGCCAGCACGTCGTTGCCGTCGACCGTGACGCCGGGGAAGCCGTAGCCCTGCGCGCGTATCGAAAGGTCAGCGACGGCCGCCTGCTTGCTCGCCGGCACGGAGATCGCGTACTGGTTGTTCTCGCAGACGAAGATCACCGGCAGCTTGTGGACGCCGGCGAGGTTCATCGATTCGTGTACGACACCGACGCTGGCGCCGCCGTCGCCGAAGTACGTCACCGCCACCTCGTCCAGGCCGCGCAGCTTGCTCGCCAGGGCGATCCCGACGGCATGCGGCACCTGCGTCGCCACCGGCGCCGATCCGGAGACGATGCGCAGGTCGACGCTGCTGAAGTGCGACGGCATGTTTCGCCCGCCGCTCTCGATCGACTCGGCCCGCGCCAGGTGCGCGAGCAGAAGATCGCGCGGAGTCACGCCCAGCGTCAGCGCCACGCCGATGTCGCGGTAGTACGTGAGCACCCAGTCCACGCCGGGCGCCAACGCGTAGGCTGTCCCGACCTGCGCCGCCTCGTGGCCCTCGCCGGTGACGGCGAACGGCCCCTTGCCCATGCGGTTCAGCATGCGCTCGCGCTCTCCGACGGAGCGCGCCAGGAACATCTTCAGGTAGAGCTCGCGAAGCTGATCCTTGCTCAAGCCCTGCGCTCCCGGTACGTCGCTTACAGAGACCATCTCACTCGATTCCTCACCAGTAGATGCTGATCCCGGCGGAAAGCTGCGCCGCCTCGCCCAGCACCTCGCTCAACGATGGGTGCGGGTGTACGTTGGTGCCCATCTCCCAGGCCGAAGCCTGCAGGAAGCGGGCCAGGGCGGCCTCGGAAACGATATCGGCGACGTGCGCACCCACGAGGTGAACGCCGAGCACATCGCCGCCGTCCTCGTCGAAGACGACCTTCGCGAAGCCGTCCGTCTCGTCCTGGATCAGCGCCATCGCGTTGTACTTGAGTGAGAAGCGCTTCGCCTTCGCGTTCAGTCCGCGCTCCTTCGCCTCGTCGAGCGTCAAACCGACAGCCGCCACCTGCGGGTTGCTGTACGTGACGCGCGGGACGCGATCGTAGTCCAGCTTCTCGGCTTCCTTGCCGGCGATCGCCTCGGCGGCGAGGAACCCTTCAGCGCCGGCGACGTGCGCGAGCAAGAGCCCGCCGATCGCATCGCCGACGGCGGAGACGCTGGGCTCGGCCGTCCGGTACGTCCCGTCGACCTTGACCCAGCCGCCCTCCAGCTCCGCCTTCGTGTTCTCGAGTCCGAGGCCGTCGGTCACCGCCTCGCGGCCGACCGCGAGCAGGAGCACCTCAGTTTGCACCTGTTTCTCCGCACCGTCTTGCTCCACCGTCAGCTCAACGACGCCGTCGAAGGAGCGCATGCGGTCAGTCAGCACCTTCGCCGACGTCATCACATCAACGCCGCGCGCGGAAAACGCCTTCGCCACGGCCTTCCCCGCGTCGGCGTCTTCGAGCGGCACCAGCGTCGGCAGCGCTTCGATCAGCGTCACCTCGCTGCCGATGTCGGCGAAGAACGAAGCGAACTCGCAGCCGATTGCGCCACCCCCGATTATCGCGATCGATTTCGGCGCCGTTTCGAGCTCCAGGATCTCGTCACTGGTCACGACACGGGCGCCGTCAGGATCGAGTCCGGCCAGGCCCTTCGGACGCGAACCCGTCGCCACGACGATCTGCTTCGCCGTGATCCGCCGGTCGCCGACCGCGACCTCGTTCGGCGAAACGATCGTGCCGCGGCCTTCGATCATCTCGATCTTGTGCTTGCCGATGACCGACCGAATGCTCTGGTGCAGCGTCTCAACCACGGCCTGCTGGCGCGCACGCATCGCCGGGTAATCGAGCGACGGCTCTGCGGTCTGGACGCCGAACGTCGCGGCGTTGCGCGTCTGGGTGAGGACTTCAGCGCTGTGGAGCCATGCCTTGGTGGGGATGCAACCGCGGTGGAGGCAGGTACCGCCGATCTTGTCCGCTTCGACGATGGCGGCCGAGAGTCCAAGCTGCACGGCCCTGATCGCGGCCGTGTAGCCGCCGGTGCCGCCGCCGATCACCAGGAGGTCGATCTCTTCCAACTACTCGCCTCCGTCTACTCTCGTGGCCCGGGCCCCTCCCTGGTCTCTCATTATCCCATAGGCCACGAGACGGCGGGTATAATCGCCCCGTATGGACTTCCGCCTCTCACTCCACGAAGAAGCGCTGCGCCGGGAAGCGCACGAGTGGCTAACCGCCGAGCTGGGCACAGACCACGACTCCGACCCGCAGCCGATGCCACCCGGCTACATGCCGGCGCGTGATTTCGAGCGCAAGCTGGGCGGCAAGGGCTGGCTGGCGCTGTCCTGGCCCGAGCAGTACGGCGGCGGCGGCCGGCCGATCAAGGAGCAGTTCCTCGTCGAAAAAGAGGTCGCGTTGCACGGCGGACCGGCCAGCGACGCCATCGCGCGCGTCATCGTCGCGCCGCTGCTCCTGGCTGCCGCCAACGAGGACCAGAAGCAGCGCTACCTGCCAGAACTGGCGCGCGGCGAGGCGACGTTCTGCCTCGGCTACTCGGAGCCCGGCTCAGGGTCCGACCTGGCGTCGCTGGAGACGAAGGCCGTCCGCGACGGCGACGACTACGTGATCAACGGCCGCAAGACCTGGACAAGCGGCGCGGAGTCCAGCGACTACTGCTGGCTGGCCGCCCGCACCAACTCCGAAAACTCCCGCCACGCCGGGATCACGATGCTCGTCGTGCCGATGACGCTGCCCGGCGTTGAGGTCCGACCGATCGTCAATCTGCTCGACAAGCACTGGTTCAACGAAGTCGTCTTCGAAGACGTCCGCGTCCCGATCACCGAGCGCATCGGCGGCGAGGGCGAAGGCTGGCGGCTGCTGGCCTCGGCGCTCGGCGTCGAGCGCATCACGATCTACCGCGCGTACGTCCACTGGCGCACGCTGCTCGGCGCCGTGCGATGCGCGAAGGCCAACGGCGGCGAAGGCTGGTCCCGCCGGGTCCGCCAGCAGATCGGCGGCTTGCGCATCGAGTACGAGATCGCGGAGCTCCTTCTGGAGCGCGCCGTCCAGATGCACACGGAGGAGCGCGATTACCGTGGCCAGGCGGCGATGGTCAAGCTCTTCAACACGGAGTTCGCCCAGCACCTCTACGAGACAAGCCTCAGACTTCTCGGCCTCTACGGCCCCCTGACGGAGAGCGACCCGCGCGCTCCCTACGAGGGCGCCACGTCGCACAACTTCCTCTCGGCGGTGCAGGACACGATCGGCGCCGGCACCTCGGAGGTGCAGCGAGACCTGATCGCGATCCGGGCGCTGGGACTGCCGCGCGGCTAGAGTTCGAGGGCTCGGCTCTAGACTGAACTGCTTTTAGCCACAGCATGTTCCTATTTTTCTCTTGCGACCCTCAGCATCTGGTAGTAAACTCAATGTCCAACTCTATCGAGTCTCATGATCCACTCACCAAGTTAGGAGGGCATGCTAAATGGCGAAGCCAACGTACAAGCCGGGTGAAAAAGATGGAGAATCAGGACAGTACAAGACCGTCGGCCCGAGAGGTGGCGAGAGAGGGCCCTACGAAACGACGCACACCAAGGGCACGCCCTTTCCGCCAACCAAACAGCCGGGCGAGGAGTACGTGCAGGTTGACCCGACCAAGCACAAGACGTGAAGTGCGTCTTCTGCTCTGACCATAGAACTAGCGTCAAGGACTCTCGCCCGGATGGCAATGAAATTCGCCGTCGTCGCGAATGTCGTGGATGCGGTCGTCGCTTCTCCACGATTGAGAGGGCCGATTGTCGCAGAATCATGGTCCTAAAGAAGAATGGCAGTCTCGAAGAATTCGACGACGGAAAGGTATTGGGCGGAGCACGCAAAGCCTGTGCGAAGCGCCCCATACCATCAGGAGAAGTTGAAGCGATCGTCAAGGACATTGCCAAGGATCTCCTCGCGGGGAACAAGCCACAAATACCGTCTTCTGTTATAGGCGATATGGTGATGGAGAGACTTCGCACTCTTGATGGAGTCGCGTACATCCGATTCGCTTCAGTGTATCTCCCCCTCTCGAACATAGGCGAGATCGAACGAGAGATCGAATCCTTGCGGGCTGGAAGGTCGCGAGGTGGGGTTCCGGTCGGGCAGCTGCCACTACTCCCAGAGCTGAGCCCGACCCAATCCCCCCGTCATAGCAAACGTCGGCGCCGACGCTCCGCGCCTTCACCGGAGCCAACGCCTCTGCCGAGGCAAGTCTTAGAGCCAAAAGACAGGACGGGCTCGTAGAGCACGGTGAATGATTGCCCGCGCGGCTAAAGTTCGAGCTCGCGCTTGAGCGTCTCGAGCGATGATTCCATGTTGTTCTGCACGACGCGGGACATCACGAGCAGCGCGCCGATCTTGCCGATGACGCCGAACGGCGGGGTGTAGTTGAACGTCCACTCGAGACGCGTGCCGCCGTCCGCCTCCGCCAGGCTGATGCGCTCTTCGCCGCTCAGGTAGCCCGTGAACGTCCGTGCCCAGGCCTCGCCCGGCGTGTACTCCGTCCACTCGCTCTCCAGCGTGTTCTTGCGCGGAGTAACGCTGATGATCGTGCGATCCTTTGTACCCGCCGTTTTGCCATCACCGTCAGTCACGATCACGTCGGCGATGTGCACAGTCCACTCGGGCATCTTGAGCGGCTCCGCGGCGGCGAACACGTGCTCGCGCGGAGCGTCGATATCGATTACGGCCGTAAGACGGGGCATGCGTTTACCTCCATTGCGTCGCTAGACCGCAGGCTAAAGCGCGGCACGGCGCCCGTCAAGCTCGCTGGGGGTTGGTTAGTTGACACACCCTAGCGGCTTAACCGCGAGGGTCGCAGTCGGGGAGTTCGCATTCTGCGTTCCAAATAAGCAGGATGATTCCGAGAAAGAGAGCGATAAGGGACGCTGCCCCAAAGGGCGTGATTCTATCCTCTCTGGCACCAAGAATGTAGCCAGCGCCGAGGGCAGCGAATAAGAGGAACCCGACGCCAAAGAAGTCCCGGTCTGAAGACAAGCTACCCACGCATTTGTGGGAAGACGCTGCCCAGAAGAACGCGCCAAGGACTACCGTGATTGGTTCGATCGCTACAACGAGCTGCCTCCCATAGTGCCCCGACCGAGGGGGTGAACGGCGATATCCCAGAGTGTTCCGCGAACGCGCACTCTCATTCTTCAGACGTTCTTCGTCAAAGGGAGATTAGGCGAAGGATGCGGCCAAGTCGGTGAACGAACGTCGTCCGATCTTCGCTACCTGCCAACCGAGGGTCGTAACGAGCCTGGGGCCGCACCCGAGTGCTGCGTCTCCGTAGACGGTACGGAGAACACTTCGTGACATCCCCGAGCCCCCAGCCGGTTCCTGGCCAGCACGTTTAGTCCACGCCTATAGCAAGCATGAGATAACGCCGAATCAGGTGTGCTAGAGCGCGGGGACATAGGTACGGAACATCGCCGAAAAAGAGCCCTTACCAGGTGAATTATCTGTGCAACCGAGTAGGAAGGCCCGTAGCTCAGCGGTTAGAGCTCCGGACTTTTATCCGGGAGTCGTGGGTTCGAATCCCGCCGGGCCCTCCACGTTGCTTCCCTATCTATGCAGGCCGACCAAAGAGGCCGTTTTCTTGACTCCCGGATACTCCGTCCGGTGGTCACAGGCTTGACGGAAATCCCCCGTGAGCAGCGCGCCGGCAGTAGACAGCTACATCCAGCCAAGCTCCGTCAGGGCCTACGGCGCGTTCCACACCTTGGTCATTCGTGTGACCTTTGCGTCGTCGTTCATGTTCAAGATGTAGACGTAATCTGAGTTGGTCGTCTTGTGCGTCGGCGGCACCGGGCCTCCCTCGCCAACGTGGCTGGCCCTGATAGTCGCGAAGAACAGCGCAGTCTGGCTCTTCTCGTCACACGCGCTTGCATGGAGCTCATAGCTGCAACCTTTGGCGGTGACTGTTCCGAAGCCCATCATCCAGTCGGTGTACTCCTGAACCGTTTTAATGTCTACAAGCGGCTCGGATTGCGCTGAGAAGGGAGCGTCGGCGGCTACGTATTGCTTGCACCCTTCCCAGCCTGCGAGCGAGTCGCAGGCATGAAAGAACTTTGTGGCATTTTCGAAGGCGTCCATGTCTTCTCCTTTGACCTGTTGTTTGAGGCGCTACTCGCGAAGGGGAGAACGCTGGCGTCCACAGAGAGCCAACCTAGCATCATCCCGTGACGGCAACCGCGACCGCTTCGCCGGACAAGCGTATGTTGCCGTATCTGATGAGTCAAGCGAGGCCTTGCCAATGCACCAGTCCCGTGGTCGCCCTCGCGCCTAATGGCCGGCTCAAACAGTTTCTGGATGTCTTTGATGTTGTCGTCGGGCGAATCCGCGACGCGTAGCTAGCGAGCCCCACCAGCTACGAAGAAGGGGGAATAAGTCCACCGTTCGCTTGACCCAGAACACCGTCGCTGACCGAATGCAGAATCAGAGGGTGCACCATCACAGGTGTGCCCTCTTCAATTATTGCGGACAGTACCCAAACGAGGTACGCCTGCGATCTCGGTTACACTACGAAGCCCTACGCCATCGTGGACAAGGGGAACAAGCAGCGGGTGGTCCGGTTCGGTGAGCGTTCGCGGCAGGCGCTGGAGCATTACATGGGCTGGTTCCGGGGAGACGCACCAGGCTACTTGCTGCTGACTGCCCGCGGCGGCGGCTGGGTGAAGAGTGCGGAATCCCGAAGGTGCACCCTCACCGCTTTCGTCACACGTTCGCCACCTGGGCGATCGAGCAGCAGGCCCGGGAGATTGATGTCCAGCGCTTGCTCGGTCACTCAACGTCAGCAATGCTGCGCCGGTACACGGCCTCCTACGATGCGGAGAAGGCAGCTCAGGCCCACGCTTCGTTCAGCCCCGGGGACCGGCTGGCGGGGCTTGCGACGGCATGAAAGCGTGCTGTCCAGACCCCTGAAGTTTCCCTGAAGTTTCCGTATCTGGCGCCTTATCAATTGACGCGTTTCGGCGAGGCGCCGTTTTCACCCTGTTCGTACCCCGGTTTCACCCCGGAGTTCGAACCTAAAGCCTTAGCAATTGAGCCCACACGATGTGACTTTTAATCCGGGAGTCGTGGGTTCGAATCCCACCGGGCCCTCCACGTTTGCTTCCCTATCTAATGCAGGCCTGCCTAACGCCTCGAATTCAAGTTCCAGTAGCGACGCTGCACTTGACCACCGGGCGTTCCACCGCACACTCTATGCCCCGGAGGGACACATGGACGTATACAGAGCCGTCACGACCAAGCGCGACACACGCCTCTACTCAAGCGAATCGATCGCCGACGACGTGTTGCGGCGCGTGCTCCAGGCCGGGCGCATGGCGGGATCGAGCAAGAACCGGGAGCCGTTCCGCTTCGTCGTCGTCCGGGACAAGGAGCACATGGCGAAGCTGGCGGAGTGCGGCGACTTCGCCCAGCCGCTCGGTCCGGCCACAGCCGCTGTCGCTGTCTGCCTGGACCCCGACGGTATGGACTTCGACGCCGGCCGCGCCGCTCAGAACATGATGATAGTGGCCTGGGACCAGGGCCTCGCATCGTGCCCGCTGCGCATCCACAACGCCGACTGCGGCCGCGAGGTATTGGGCCTGCCGGAAGGCTGGCGCATCGCCATCGTCGTCGCGCTGGGGCACCCGGAGCCGGGCGCGGCGATGTCACACGACCGTGCGCGCAAGCCGTTCGACGAGTACGTGAGCTGGGAGCGGTACGGCGAATCGTCTGCGTAGGGGGCGAGACCCGCGGCGACGTTGCAGGTGACAGTGCAGTGCCGTCCGTAAGCTCACAGCGCTCGCTCGTACGTCTATCTTGAATTCGACTCCAGGGAAGCTATACTCACGATGTCGGAACTCGGTACGAGTTCTGTCTCCTTTACAGCCGATAGGGGTCGGATGACATTCTCCGGCCCCTATCGGCTATTTAAGACTTGAATGATTGGTCTGACGAAAGCGCGATGGACAGACGTCCTATTCTCAGGTAGCTGGGCGCTGGTGGATTCGACGAAGCCTATTTGGTCCAAGGCGACGAGAGACTTGTTCGCAGCGGGTTAGTTTGAACTGACCCACAACCGGCCCGTTCTATTCCTTGACAGTTGCTATCTGCCATGCTAGAAAGCGCGTGATGGATACCGTCGACAGTGGCCTGATCACCGACTCCGGGATCGATACCCTTCGAAAGAGGATCGGTATACCACAGCCGCTCGGACGGGGCAGTCCCTTCAACACAGAAGCCTGCGTAGATACGATGCGGCACTTCGCCAACGGGTATGGCGATGACAATCCCCTCTTTGGACTGGAAGAATACGGAGCGAAATCACGGTGGGGTGCATGTATCGCGCCGCCGATGTATCCGGAGACGATGGGGTTCTCGCACACGATCTCTCTTGACGATGAAAGTAAGAAGATCCTTAAGGGTGACCCACTTTCGGGTGTTCACGCGTTCTGGTCCGGAGTCGAATGGGAATGGTGGCGGCCGATCGTGCCGGGAGACAGGCTTCACAAGTTCATGACGATCTCCGACGTGATAAAGAAGAAGAGCGAGTTCGGCGGCGGGCGATCAGTTCACATCCTCTACAAGACAATCTACAGCAATCAGAATTGGGAGCCGGTTTGCGCCGCCTCCCGAATCATGATTAATGCGGAGCGCGAGTCAGCGACTAAGGCCGGCAAGTACGCTGACAAGAAGCGTCCTGACTACAAGCCGGAGGACATCGCAGCCATTGACAAGGTTTACGAGGATGAAGTGGTCAGGGGTTCCGAGCCTCGGTACTGGGAGGATGTCAAGGAAGGCGACGCGCTTCCGCAAAAAGTAAAGGGTCCGTACCTGATAACCGACGTCATTTCGTTTCATATCGGCTGGGGCTGGGGCCGGTACCGGGTAGCGCCACTCCGCCTTGGCTATTTGAACAGGAAGCGGATACCGTCGTTCTATAGCGAGAACGAGTTCGGAGCTCCCGATGTGGCTCAACGCTGTCATTGGAATGACGATTTCGCTCGCACCGTCGGGGCGCCATATGCCTACGACTATGGGTTTATGCGCGACTGCTGGCTTGTACACTTGATCTCGGACTGGATGGGCGACGACGCGTGGCTTTGGAAATTCGAGGACTCGATCCGTCTGTTCAATTTCATCGGCGACACACATTGGATGAACGGTAACGTGGTGGAGAAGTACAAGCGCGAAGATGGCGGGCATGCCGTGGTCCTAGAGATATCAGGTACCAATCAAGATGGTGACGTAACATGCCCCGGCCGTGCGACTATCCTCCTCCCATCGCGCGAGGGTGGGTCACCAGCTCTGCCAGAGCCCTCACATGAAGTATGCCGGATCCTTGAAGACATCCGCGGGCAAAGCCAAGAGTTATAGGAGGGACAGGTTCAATGGAAGACAACTTCTGGACGAAGAAGGCACGAACTCGAACGACCCGGCGGCGGTTTTTGGCAGGCGTCGGCGTCGTGGGCACCGGCTTGGCAGCTGGGTCGCTTGTGGGATGCGGCGATGATGACGATGGACAGACTCCGACTGCCACGCTGGCAGCCACGGCGTCCCCCACGCAAGCTCCAGCGTCGGCCACACCGATAAAAGGGGGAACCCTCAACAATCGCGTGAACGGCGATCCTCTCGACTGGCAGGAGTTTGGAATGAGGATCAGCAGCAAGACACTCTTCGGCTATAGCCCTGTTCTCAGCATGCTGCTCAGGTTTGACCCGTACCAGAACGAAGACCTGGTCGGTGACCTTGCCGAGGATTGGGAGAACCCCGAGCCAACCGAATACGTCTTCAACATTCGCGAGAACGCGAACTGGCACGACGGGCAACCCGTGACTGCAGCGGACGTGATCTATAGCCTGCAGAGGGTTCTCGACTTCAGCGGCGTAGCGGCGACGTCCCTCCAGGTGATCGACACGATGGAAGCGGTGGACAATAAGACGGTTCGTATCAAGCTGAGCCGGCCGTCGCAGGGATTCCTGCTTGGACTGGCGAACATGTACCTGCGGATGCTTCCGGAATCGCCGCTGGACCCTTCTGTCGTCACTGGGTCCGGCCCATTCAAGGTGACTTCATTTACCCCAGACGTTTCGCTCGAGCTCGAACGGAATCCTGACTACTACATTCCTGATCTCCCCTACCTTGACAAAGTCTCGGTGAAGATAATCAAGGATAACTCTGCCACCGTGAGTGCGCTGCGGGACGGACAGATCGATTCGACGTGGCCACTTGCTGGTGACTTCGACGAGCAAGCGACGCTGGAGGGTCAGGGCTTTTCCACCTATAGTTTCCCTGCCACGCGATACAACGTAACTTTCAACGACGTGCCGCCGTTCGACGACGAGCGGATCAGAAAAGCCATTCATCTCGCAATTGACAGGCAGAGTTTTCTTCCCCTTGCCTTTAAAGGTGACGGATGGCTTACCGGTCCGAACATTCCGGCGGAGGCAAGCGGTCGTTGGGGTCTGACGAAGGCGGAGCTCGAGCAGCTGCCGGGATACCGGCCGGACAAGACAGAGGACATCGCGGAGGCAAAACGCCTCTTGGCCGAGGCGGGCGGCCTCCCAAGCATGGACGTGATTGGCCGGACAAGTTCTCCTGACCAGGCGGCGGCCTTTGCGGACCTCTTGAATCAGGCACTGGGCATCGAAGTCAATCTGGATCTCCAGGAATCGTCAGTGTTCAGTGAGGCGATAGGAACCGGCGCATTCACCGCCTCGTTCACGAGCTTCCTCGGCAACTTCGATGACCCTTCGGAGTTCATTGCCCCCTACTTCGTCCTGGGTGGCAGTCGTAACTACGGCAATTGGAGCTTCCCTGAAATCGATCAGGCTTACGCTGCCCAGGATCAGATCGCTGACGAAGAGGAACGGCTTGCGGCGATCAAGGATCTCTCCAAGGCGATCATCGATAAGGCTATGGCGCCTCTCCTCGGATTCGGTGCGTTCTACACACCCGTTTCTGAGCGAGTACAGAACTACCCCGATCACGTCAGCTTCTTCTACACGGATCAATACCGATATGACAGAGTCTGGCTTGCATAAGGACTGCCCGAGTCCAAGAGGCCCAGGTCACTGCTAGTTGAAGCCTGAGGAGATCCTGCGCGGCGTCGCCGTCGCGGAGTTTGCCTCGTCTCTGGCAATTCGCTATGGGTCGAAACTCCTCCAATCGCTAGGTGCGACGGTCTATAGCGTGGACGGACTGCTTGGCCGTAGACAGGACAATGCATTTGAGGCTTGGCTCGATGACAGGAAGCTCAAGTATGAGCACGATCCTGTGGATATCGCGTTCGTCGAGGAGCCCGGGACGGATCATGCCGCGATGGTCAGCATCCTGGTTGAGCCGTTCGGCTCCGGGCCGTACGAGACACATGCATACGATGAGGTCGTACCTCTCGCGCTGAGCGGATGGCTGTCGATAGCCGGGCGGCGAGAGCGCGCCCCGTTGTTGCATTCCCTGCCACTGCCGTCTTTATCCGCCGGTGCCAATGCGGCAGCGGCTGCCCTGATCGCTGCCCTGGGAAAGGCCTCTGGCGAGGGCACCGGGTTGGCTTCCGTGTCGGTTCTCGATACGATGCACCGGATGCTCGGCCCGTGGATGTTCTACTATCCATGGACTGGATTCGTTCCGGGCCGCCTTGCGTTCAATGGCTCGCGGGCCGGCTTTCTCCTCAAGTGCGAGGACGGCTACGTGGCGTCAATGGTGGCGCGACCCGACTGGGACATACTGGCGGCCCTGACGGGATCCGACGATCTGAGAGACGATAAATGGAGGGACGCGGCCTATGCGGTCGAGAACCGACGGCTTCTGTGGTCTATCTTGCAAGAGAGTTTAGGGGATAGAACTAAGAAGCAGTTGGTCGAGGAGGCGTCGTCACTCGGCTTCCCCTGGGGCGATGTTCAAGAGCGCGAAGAGATCATCGAGTGCCCTCAACTGATGGCTCGCGGGTTCTGGTCCGAGGGCGAGAAACTAAGTCCGGGTCTCCCGTTCAAGGTCATGGAGTACATCGAAGCCAAAGAGGGCGACCCCGCGGAGCACGATACGAACCTCCCACGTGGACAGGGCCCGCTGACTGGACTCACTGTGATCGAGCTGAGCGTGGCCTGGGCCGGCCCATTCATCGGGCGAATACTGGCCGATGCGGGCGCCACCGTGATCAAGGTCGAATCAGGCCGCAAGCCTGATGCGGCTCGTGCGTTACCTCTGATCGAAAACCAACCGGGAGATCATTGGTGGGACCGCTGCATTGCGTATTCGACAGCAAACGGTGCCAAATATCACATTGGCCTGGAGCTGGATAAGGAGGGCGGGAGAGAGGTACTCCTTGGTCTCCTCGGGCGTGCCGATGTACTCATCAACAACCATGCTCACCGAGTCCTTCGCAATCTCGGATTGACGTTCGAGGCGCTGGCGTCTGCCAATCCAAACATTCTGTACCTGACATCCAGCGGGTTCGGACTCGGTGGGCCTTACGAGGACCGGACGTCGCTGGGCTGGACGATTGAAGCGATGTGTGGCATCACTGCCTCTCACGGATATCAACCTGACGAGCCGCACTGGTCCAAGATGCCATTCCCGGATGTGTTTGGCGCCCTGCACGGCGCTGTTGCCATCGCCGCCGGCCTGCACGCAACCCGAAAGCGTCCCGGCGCGCTGTGGCTCGATCTATCTCAGTACGAAAGCGGCGTGCATGCGGCCCTCCCGGCCATTCTCCAGCCGAGCTTCAGAGAGGAGCTCGATCCGGCGGCATCTGAAAGCCGGTACATTGTTAGAGGGGTCTACCCATGCTTGGATGACGAGTGGATCGCGATAGCCATCGATTCCAAGGAGCAATGGTCACAGCTATGCGAAGTCATGGATCGCGCTGAGCTAACATCTGTTTATGACCGCCAAGACTCGTGGTCTCAAAGCAGCCGCGCGCCGATCGACGAAGCTATCACAGTGTGGGCCTCACGACTGGCGAAGCGAGACGCTGAAAAGCAGCTGCAGGCCGTCCGCGTTCCGGCCGGTGCGGTGCTGAACGGTCGCGACTCATTCTTTGATCCTCACCATCGGAAGCACAATTATGTCTGCGATCTAAGTCGTGAAGTAGGAAGCAAGCCGTGGCCTGGCCCCTGGCAAGCACATGAGCGATCTCAGGCCGCCCCGGGCTACGCTCCCTCGACGTTCGGCCAGCACAATGAGTTGTTGATGGATTGGTTGGGTCTTGATCCGGAGGAGCTCGATCGTCTTCGACGGTCTGGCGCCGTTGTGGATGTGCCAAGTTATGCCACGGGTCCGACGCCGACCGCTCTTGACGTTGAACGGCTGGTCAAGATGGGCGAGTTTGAATCACAAGACCCGTCATACCTGGCCGACGTGGCCGACTTCTGCCGTTGACCGGCGGCGGTTAGAAGACCGCGATCGGGTTTACGGGAGATCCGGTCGAGTTCTTTAGGCGCAGCGGCGCTATCGTGAGCAGGAATTCCCAGCGGTTCAGTTCATCACAGACAGCCGCGAGGCCGTCCAGGCTGGCGTTGTCGATGAGCCACAGGCCCATGGCAACGATCCCAACTGTGTGGATCGGATACGGAACCGATTCGTAGCCCGAGGGCACTGCATCGTTGGTGGCGTCGGCGCCAAGGACCGAGATCTTATGGTGACTGAGCCACGGTAGGCACGCTGCATGGAGACCTGCGCTGCCCTCGGTCAACGCATTGTGTGGCCCGACTTTCGATCGGCGCAATTCTCGTCCGGTCCGGACTAGCAACATGTCGCCGCGCCGGATATCCGTCTCCTGCGCGCGTGCGCAGTCTTCCAGTTCGTCCGGCAGTAAAGCCTCGCCCGGCTCTAGCCAATCGACGCCTCTGAAGCGCGGGATGTCGAGAAGAACTCCACGTCCGACGATTCCCTCTCTTGCGTGATCAATCGCGCCGGCTGCGCCGCCCGTTCGTGCCGTGACCAACGCTGCGGGACGGCCATTGTACATCTGGCCATTCCAGAAGACGTGATTCAGGGCATCAAGGTGAGTGACTGAGCCACCGTGGAAATTCAGACCGATCCAGTCCCTGGCGATCGCGTACCCTTTTTGCGGAGCGAATTCTCCACTCAGCGTCATGAGGTGCAGCAGAGGTTCCGGATTGTCCACTTCGTGGCGAGGGGATATCACCCGGCTGCACGAGACCTGGCGTCCGTTACGAACCAGCCTGGCCGCTGCAATGCGTTCGGTATCAGTGATGTGATTTAGCGTTCCGAGTTCATCGTCGGCTCCCCAACGACCCCAGTTGCTCAGGCCATCGAAGAAGGATAGTAGCTCATCTTCTTGTAACATCAGGGCTCCTATAAGCTCAGCCTGCGGGCGGAAGCTCCGCCTCCGGCTCCTTAACGCAGCTGTACCTTCGCTGTGCCCTCGGTGGTTTTCTGCCCGTCTGATCCTTCGGTCCACATGGAGAGGCTGACCACGGAGCGACCGTCCTCCGGCAATTCGGTGACTTCACCGCCGCAACGAATGTCAGTCTCGATGATGTCCATGGCTAGGTACCTGGAGCTCAGGTTCTTGATCGAGCACTCTCCATTGAGCCACTCGTGGATCGTACGACCGAATAGCGCGAGTTTGAACGCTCCGTTTACGTTCGGTCCCGGCAAACCTGCCCGGCGCGCGAATTCATAGTCGAAGTGCAACGGGTTGAAGCTGCGAACGGCAGCGGCCCACATCGCCATGCGCCGCGAATCACAATGCTCCACCAGCTCAGGAATTTGTGAATGCAGGGTAATGTTTGGATGGGTCATTCTTGCCTCTTCCGAATGTCTACCGGTTGATGACGGTGTGGCGGGATTTGGCGACCAGTTCGTTGTTCTGGTTGGTATACTCAAACTCTGTCACGCTCACCAGCAGAGGACCTGACTGGCCGCTCTTCTCCTCGAGCGAAACCAGGCGACTCGTGCCGCTCAGGGTATCGCCGGCACAGATATCGCCCAGGTACTCGATCTCTGCGCCAGCGTCCAGGCGGACCTTCAGCGGAGTGTCGAGGAAGCGCTGCAGACCTTGAGGGGTGCCGGCACCGGGTATCACAAGACGGTGGCCAAAGAACCCCGGAGGCGCGGGCAGGTCCCTGTACCCAGCAGACCGCGCCCGCTCGCTCTCGTAGAATATGCGGTCCTTGTAGCCCACCGCCCAGGCGAACATCCTGCAGGCGCCGGACTCTACTTCATAGTGAAGCGGCGCCGATCGCTGGCCGATCAACTGTCTCATCTCATCCGTCACTACCGGATCGCCTTTCTCACTCACACAAGCACTCCATTTCTGTGCAAACGCTATCGGAACCGTGGATCGAAGTAATCTCTCAGTCCTTCACCCATTACGTTCACAGCGATGATGGTCGAGGCCAGCGCGGTGGCCGGAAACGCAACGAGGTGCGGATGATGCTCTACTCTACGAATGACATCAGAGGTCAGAAGGTTGCCCCATGAGGCAGTTGGCGGCTGTACACCAAGACCGAGAAAGCTGAGCGCCGCCTCGATGATGATCGCTGTGGCCAGCATGATCGAAAAGAGGACGAAGAAGATGCCAAAGAGCTGCGGGAGGATGTGCCGAACGAGGATTCTGGTCCCGTTAGCGCCGATGGCTCTCGCTGCCTCAACATACGGCTCTTCTTTGAGCAAATGCACCTGTGCCCGGAAGACTCGCTGAACGCGGGGGACTTCCGCCAGGCCGATCACAAAGATGATCTTCGTGATGGAGAACCCGAGCACGGAGAGAACCGCCATGGCGAGAACCAGTGTGGGGAAGACCATGAGAGCATCCATGAGTCTTTGGATGGCGCTCTCAACGAGGCCGCCCCAATACGCAGATATCGCCCCCACGGCGACGGCTCCAACGGTGGCGAACATGGCCGCGGCGACGCCAACGATCAGAGAGACGCGAGCGCCATGCATCAACCGCGCCATAAGGTCGCGCCCCAGCTGATCTGTGCCTAGCGGGTGGTCCCACGACGGACGCTCCAGGATCGCTAACGCATCGACTCGATTCGGGTCAGGGGCCAGGGTTTCCGCAAAGAGGGCAACGATGGCGATGGCGATGAGAAACACCACCGCTACCATCGCGAGGGGTTCTCTGCGCCACAGCCGGCGCAGGCCACGGAGCCATGAACTAAGTGCCGCCGAAGCGAAGTTGGGTTGCTCTGCGCTCGCCAGGTCCAACGTCAATCTACCTTTCCCCATGGCGAAGCCGCGGATCCATCATCGTCACGGTGAAATCCACCATCAAGTTTACGATTACCACGATGACGGCATATGTGAACAACATCGTCTGGACCACCGGATAGTCACGAAGAAGCACGGAATCGAATAGCCACTTGCCGATTCCAGGAAGGTTGAATAGGGCCTCAGCGACGACCGATCCAGACAGCGTGCCGATGAGGACAAGACCCAGGTACGATATTACTGGCACAAGCGACGCCTTTAAGGCATGTCGCAATATGACGACGCGTTCCGGCAAACCTTTGGCTCGCGCAGTCCGGAGAAAGTCACTGCGTAAGACCTCTAGCATGGAGACACGGGTCAGCCTTGCGACCGCGGCAACATAGTATGTGCTGAGGGCAAGCGCAGGCCAGATGAACTGCTCCAGGTTCTGGATCGGGTCGTCTTGAAAGCGGACGTAGGTGAGCGATGGTGCCATATGGAAGACGTTGATGAGAACAAGGAATATCAAGGCTCCCGCCAGGAACACCGGCGTACCAAGTCCTGCGGTCGTAACCAGCAGGAGGCCCCTGTCGAGCCAAGAGCCATGGTGTGCCGCCGATAAAGCCCCAATTGGTATCCCGATCAACAAGACCAAGGCGAACGTAATAAGCGCAAGTTCTATGGTCACGGGCATTCGTCTCCAGATCTCAGCGAAGACAGGCCGCTTGCTTTCCAGGGATTGACCACCGTCCAGAGTCACGATGTCGCCCATCCAGTTCGCGTATTGCACAAGGATGGGCTCGTCGAGGCCTAGTTCGGCGCGGACGGCCTGTAGCTGCTCCGGTGGGATAATGCCCTCGCCCTCAGGGCCGAGAATCACCAGCCGCGCGGGATCGCCTGGAAGCAGCCTCATGACGATAAACACCGCAATGCTCGCGATGATAAGCGTCGGTATGATCTGAACGACGCGCTGAAATATGTGCTGACTCATCTCGCTGCGTCAGGTCCTGGCGCCTATCGCCCCTTCCACACGGGCTCCCTCTTGTCAAGGAAGGCTTGGAGTCCTTCCTTTAGGTCTTCGCTACCCTCGGACGTGTTCCTGATGATCTGTAGGCCCTGGTATATGGCGGATTCCAGCCCCAGGTCGAGGCCCTTCCAGATAGCCTCAATAGTACCCTCTTGCGCGCGGGGAGCACCCTTCAGCACCTTGTCCGCAAGGTCGTGAGCGTGATCAAGCAGACCTTCCGGTGTGGTGACATCACTGACGAGGCCGATCTCGTATGCCCTTTGTGCTGACAACCTCTCCTCTGTGCCAAGTAGCGCCATCCGCAGGACGATCCCCAGGGGGATACGCCGGCTGAGCAGGATGGGCTCGACCGCCGCTGTCCTGCCCCATGTGACGTGAGGCTCCAGGAAGGTGGCGTTGTCGGAGCATATCACGATGTCAGAGTAGCCGACGAAGTAGAAGCCGCCGGCCGCGCACAGGCCGTTCACCGCCGTGATCACGGGCTTGAAAACTCGGTTCTGCTTCGCAGTCAGGTGCTCCGACGGCACGAAGGCTCGCCTCTCGACATCTGTCATTGACTGCCGGTTCTCATGGGATGCCCGGTTGTCGGCTCCCGAGCAGAACGCGCGTCCGGTGGCAGTGACGATTATGACCCGGACGTCCTCGTCAGCCCTTACGTCATCCCAGACTTCTCTGAGCTCCTTTCCCATCTGGATATTGAAGGCGTTGAGGACGTGAGGCCTGTTGAGCGTTACGATCGCCCTCTTGTCCCTCTTGTCGTAAGTGATCGTCTCGAGCGATTGTGACTCTACCATGGGCTCTCCTTCGTCTTCCTAGTCCTACAGATCCGTAATCTCGGCCAGGCGCTCTAGGTTGTGGCGGCTGTCTCCAAAGTTGAGCTGCCAGTTTCTGGCCCGACGTGTGAAGAGCTGCATGTCATGTTCCATCATGAATGCTGCGCCGGCAAACACTTCATGCGCCTGGCGGACGACCAGCTGGATGGCCTTGCTGGCGTAGGCCTTTGCAATGGCTGCCTCCCGCTGGAACGGGAGGCCTTCCGATATCGCCCACGCGGCCTGTCTTGAAACGAGCGTCGTCAGGTGCATGGCGATGGCGATGTCCGTGCAGAGGTACTGCACAGCCTGGAACTGACCGATCGGCCGGCCAAATTGGACTCGGTTCTGCGCATAATCGACCGACATCGCCAGGACCCTCTCAGCTGCGCCGGTGATTTCGGCACACTGGAGGACGGCGGCGTGTTCCTGAACGGTGAGAAACGTGTCCCAGCCGCTGCCTTCGCCGATGAGCTCGCCGTTGAGCGGGGCACCGTCAAAGTCCACCGTGTGCAGGTTTGCGCCGCTGATTGTCGATGTGGGATTTACGTCGAGTTCGCTTGAGCGCTCGACGATGATCAAACGAATGTCACCGTCACGCTGCGCATCTTTAGCGGTGCAGAGGAGATAGCGCGCAGAGTTAGCATAAGGAACAAGCACTTTCGTCCCCGTGATCTTGAGGCGGCCCGCCTGCTGATCCTGCTCGAAAGAGCAGCTGACTCCATCCGTGCCATAGGTGCCGGCCGACTCGAGAAATGCGGGGGAGATGATGCAGCTGCCATCCGCGATTGATGGTAAGTAACGCGCCTTCTGCTCGTTCGTCCCGGCAAGCTGGAGACACATGCCAGCCTGAACGACCGTTGACATGTGCGGACTGGGCACCAGGTGCCTCCCCATCTCCTCATATATCACGTAGAGATCGAGAAACGATGCGTCTTCTCCGCCAAGCTCTTTCGGGTAGGTAAGGCCTAGGAATCCCAGCCCAGCCATCTGTTCCCACAGGGCCTCCGAGTAGCCGAGGTCACTCGCCTCAAGTTCCCTGACTGCTTGAAGCGGATTCTCATTCTCGAACAGCCGCTTGGCCGTATCCTTGATAATCGTCTGGCTTTCAGCGTACGAAAGATCCATGGCTTACCTCGGCAGGCCCAGGCCCCGCGTCGCAAGCACCATGCGCTTGACCTGCGGCGTGCCACCAGAGTGGTTACTGAAGGACTGCCTGTAGAAGCGCTCGAACTGACCGTCGCCGGGTCCGTCCTCACCCTCGATCTGCGCAAGTGGCCCGAGAATATCCATCATCGCGTCCGCGAAGCGCGGCCCGAACTCCTTGTGAACCACGGGGATGATCGCCCCCCCATACTTCGGGGACAAGCCATGCTCAATTCCCCAGAGGGTCTCGAAGTCCAGCAGCTTCAGGCACTCCAAGTCGGCGGCCATCTCGGCAAGCTTGAGACGAACAACGGGGTCTTTGCTGAGGAGCTGGCCGTCTCGTTGAGTGGTCTTACAGTATTCAACCAGATTCGTGTAAATCCGGTTGAACTTGCCGGTCCCCCAGGCGCGGCCGCCGTAGAAGCGATCCATAATGTATTGCCATCCTTGGCCTTCTTCTCCCAGGAGCCTGTCCGCGGGGATTTGGACGTCGTCAAGAAAGATATGGTTCTGGCGACCGCCCCCCAGATTATTCTGGGGGGTTAAGCGGACACCGGGTGTCGACAGGTCGAGGTAGAAGACGCTGATGCCGCTGTGCTTTGGCACCGCTGGATCCGTGCGCGCGGCGAGGTACAGAACATCGGCTCGGTGCGCCCACGTTTGGTAAGTCTTCTGACCGTTGACGATCCAGCGGTCACCATCGCGCGTAGCCCGAGTCTCCAGTGAGGCGAGATCAGATCCGGCATTCGGCTCGCTCAGGCCCTCTGCCCAGATCGTTTCGGTCTTGGCGATCGCCGGCAGATGAGTCTTCTTCTGCTCGTCGGTGCCAAACTTCAGCAATGTGTTGGAGGCCAAACCCCAACCGATGGCGTTCACCAGCGGAGCGCCTCTGGCACCAAACTCGCCCATCAGAATCGCCCAATCGAGGAGCGATCTTTCGCTTCCGCCGTATTCCCGAGGCCAGGTGAGCGCGATCCAACCCTTGTCTGAAACCTTCTTTGAGAACTGGATGGCGAATTCCCACATCTCATCTCGTTCTTCGAAGTCAGTGTCGAAGGCGTAGACTCGAGGTAACTCCTTGTCCAGAAACTCACTGACCTCCAGTCTCCAGGCCTCTTGCTCGGGTCCAAGTCTGAAATCCATATCTAACTCTCAGTTCTACTTACTCGTCCTGGGTCAGGAATCGTCAATTGAGTACCTCAGTCGCAAAGTAGTCGGCGATTTCATCCTCCGCCATGCCCAGCAGCTCCGTGAGGACGTATTCTGTGTGCTCGCCGATCAAGGGTGATCGCCGTATATCTAATGGTCGTTCGCCCAGCCGGAAGGAGGGCATGTCATAGCGGACGCTGCCCATGCGGGGGTGCTCCAGCTTGACGAAGTGCCCACGATGACCGAGCTGCGGATCTTGAAACAGGTCCTCTGGCTTAGCGACGCGGGCAGCCGCGATCCCGAGCTGTTGCAGCTCTGCCGCAGCGGCTTCCGCGGTCCGCTCTGAGAAATACCAGCTGAGCAGAGAGAAGACCAGGGGCGAGTGATCAGGAAGCTCCTGAGCTGGTATTGCATCGAGCCCCTCGAGGCCCCTGGCATGGCCGCATACGGACGCCCATTCCTCCTGGGTAAGTATGGATACGGCGCACCAGTCTTCGTCTCCGCTGCATTTGAACACGCCGCCGGGGTACGGATCGCACTTGAACGGTCCGCTTCCGACCCTGTGAGCGGATCCCGTCTTGAGCTGCGCCATCTCCGGGGCGATTGAGTTCAGGACGCACTCCAGCTGTGAGATATCGATCACGGCACCCTCGCCGGTGTGGAGTCGCCGCACAAGAGCCGCCGCAATCGCGACTGCCGTATACCAGGGACTGATCATGTCAGTGTAGGGCTCCACCGGGAGCAGGGGCTTTCGGTCGCGCCAACGAGTAAGTTCAGCGAGACCAGAGAAGCCACTGAGGACGACCCCGGTCGACCCGGCAGATGCGTACGGGCCGTCCTGCCCCCATGTCGAAGACCTCGCGACGATGAGCGCCGGGTTCCAGGACTGGAGGGTGGCCGGCGACAGGCCCCAATCTTCGAGGCGGCCGGCGGAGAAGTTCTCACAGACGACGTCAGCCCACTCGACGAGGCGGCGGATGAGGGCGGGACTCTCGGGCCTATTGATATCGATCGTGATACTCAGTTTGTTGCCGTTGTGTGCGCTGAAGTAACCGCTCCGGTTACGACTGGGCTTGTCTGAGAACGGCGTCGAGGCGCGAGTGAAGTCCAGTTTCGTATTCGATTCGACTTTGACGACGGTTGCGCCCAGCATGGCCAGGCACCTGGTAGCCACTGGTCCGGCCACCGCCCAGCCAAAGTCGACGATCTTGACGCCATCCAGGGGAGGCTTGGTCGCCTGCTGGGGGCTTGCGGGCTCACTCAGCGGCGGGAACTCCGGCGATTCGGTCTGCTGAGGCGCGGACTGTAGCGGAGGGCGGGAATCGACTCGCACGGGGAACACGGGAATCGCGAATTGCCGGCCATTCTGGGTCACTTGCTCAACAGCCTTACGGCTTGTGAGGTGCGCATCGTCCACCAGTTCGCGGAGGGACATTACGGGGAGCAGAACCACGTCACGCTCCCTGGCACCCCGGAACAGCTCCTCTCGCGTCTGGTCCTTAAAGAAAGGTGCGAAAATACTTTCCCACTCGCGAAGCTGCTCGGGTGTCACCTCCAGAGTGCTGATGCTTTCCCATTCGATTCCCGTGAGCTCTTCACCCAGCCCCTTCTGCCGCATCCACTCCACAATTTCGTGCATCTGCCGGCTGCTGTTTACACCGAGGCCGATTCGCCAGCAGACGTATCCGTCCAGGACGGTCCAAACGACTTTGGTCTGTACCTGGCCACCCATTGTGTTCATGCTCGTGCGCATCAGGTTTCGGCCGACGAGGTCGTACCAGGCCTTGCTGGCGACGATGGCGTTGCACATCGCCTCCTGCGCAGAGACGTCAATGACTTCGCCGGGGCCTTGATGACGTTCGCGTGCGTATAGGACTGACACGATGGCAACAGCGGCCTGGCTTGCCGCCTGATAGTTGGCCTGGTTTCCCCCGACCGGCACCGGGGGGCGGTCCGGATCGCCGTTGAGCCACATGTGCCCGGATGCGGCCTGGATCGTCAGCTCCGAAGCGTGGCGTTGGGACCACGGCCCGTCCATCCCGTATGGCGTGATGTTGCAGACGATCGTCCGGCTAGAACCGATCTCATCTGATTGCAAATCCCACCGCGACGGCGATGTGCGATCGAGGATGACTACGTCCGCGCGGCGCGGGGCGTCACCCAGTGTTGTCGGGTGCATCCACAGCTGTTTGCCGCGGTTCTCGAAGTAAGCGATCTGATCGTCCGCTTCACCGGACTCCGAATCACACGGTCGAACGACGTTGGCTCCCAGCTGGGCCAGTATCATTCCGGCCAGGCGGTTACGTCCCGACGTCAGGTCGAGTACATAGTACCGGTCTAACACTGAGCAGCGCGCCGATTACGTACTTCGAAGCCCATCATCTGCGGTTAGTCTTTGGGGAGCCCCAGCCCCTTTTCGGCGATGGCGTTTCGCTGCATCTCCGATGTTCCGCCACCAATCGTTGCACCGCGTTCAATGATGTACGCGTAACCGGCCATACCCTTGTTCACTGCGAGTTCGTCTTTCGCGCCGAGAAGGCCGTAGCGTCCAAGAATGTCCAGCGACGTCTCGGTGAGGTCCTGGCGCAGCTCGCTGCCGGCCAGCTTACCGACGGATGGTTCGGCTCCGAGAGGCCGCTCCCTCATTTGCTGAACAAGGATGGTGTATCCCAGTTGTTTGACGCAGTTGACGATGATCGCCTGGCGGGCGATCTTGCGCCTGAACTCATCGTCCTGCCAGGCCGTCCGGCCGTCCGGGCGGACGGTCTTCTCGGCAAGCCGGACCACCGAGCCGAGCATGTTGTCGAGAAGGTTTGTGTTGAAGAGACCGCTTCTCTCGACCTGTAGGGTTGACCTGGCGATCGCCCATCCCTGGTTGATCTCGCCCACCAGGTTGGTTCTGGGTACGCGCACGTCATCGAAGAAGACCTCGTTTACGCGCTGACCACCGGTAATGTCTCTGATGCCCCGAACCTCAACGCCGTCTGAGTTCATCTCCACGAGAAGGTAACTGATGCCCCGGTGTTTTGGCGCATCAAGATCAGTGCGAACAAGCATGTACATCCAGTCGGCGAGATGGGCGTCGCCAGTCCATATCTTCTGGCCGTTGACCGTGAACCAGTCACCATCGAGGGCGGCCCTTGTCTTTAGACCGGCGAGGTCGGAGCCTGCATCCGGCTCCGAGAATCCCTGGCAGAAGGTTATCTCGCCGCTCAGTATTCGCGGGATGAAGGATTCTTGCTGATCCGGCGTTCCGTATTCCATTACTGCGGTAGCGGCACGCCCACCGTTGTCCTCGTTTGTGGCGATGCGTATAAAGGGGTGAGGAACGCCCCGGAGAATGAGTTCCGCCTTGAAAATCACCTGTTGCAGGACTGTCGCTTCTCGACCGCCGCGTTCTCGCGGCCAAGCTATCGCCGCCCAGGTCTCTTCACAGAGCTTGCGTCGCCAGGCCCGCCCCACTTCCGCCCGATCGGCGTTGTCGTGCCATTCCTGCGGCGTGGAGCCGCCCCATTCAGGAGGCAAGGTCCGGTCGAGCCACTCTCGCCATTGCTTCTGGAAAGCGATGTCTGCCTCGCTGAGGCGTATGCCTGACTGATGAAGTTCTTCTGACAAACTAGACCTCTGACTCCTGAGTTGCTTGCGCTGACGCGGCGGCGGTGGGTGTATCCTTCTTTCTCTTCAGGTCCGGAAGCAGGGCACCGATCGTATCCAGGTGCTCGGGCACAGATCCGTAGAGGGTAGCGAGGGCTGCAGCTCTGCGCAGATAGAGATGAACGTCGACTTCCCAGGTATAGCCCAGCCCTCCATAGATCTGAAGAGCGGATCTAGCGACGGAGGTGAAGGCCTCCGAGCTGGCGACGCAGGCCATCGCGGTTAGCATCGGTGAGGACGCGCCGTCAGCGGATGCCCTGAGGGCCGCGTAGGAGATCGCCCTCGCCAGAGCGAGCGATGCATACATGTCCGCGAGCTTATGTTTGATCGCCTGGAACGTGGCGATTGGCCTGCCAAACTGTACGCGATTCATGGCGTACTCATTGGCCATTTCCAAACACCGTTCGGCGCCCCCTAACTGCTCCATGCAGGTGATGACGGCGCCTAGCTCCAGCGCCTTGGCAATCGAAGAGCTCGCTTCCTGGCCTCCTGCAAGCCGGCTGACTTCTGGAAGTTCAAGCTTGTCGAATTTGAGATGGCAGAGTGGAGACCAGTCGATGGTGTCGTGAAGTGTCACCGAGATTCGGCGATCTTGGGGGTCGGCTCGCAACAGTACATCTTCACCTTCGGGGCCTTTTCCGGCTATCAGTAGTTCATCCGATACGTGTGCAAATGGAACAAACGGCGCGGTTCCGTCGACCACATACCCCGGTGCCGTTCGTTCGACCCGTGGCGAATCAGGGCGCGTCGTGGCGCCCGTTTCAGAAAACGAGACGATGGTATCGCCACCAGCAACTGCTGGAAGAATCGTGTTGCTGGAGGGGAGCGCCGACGAAATCAGCAAATGTGCGGAAACTACAGAACTAGATACAAATGGCGTTTCGCAGAGGGCGCCCCCCATCTCTTCGGCGAGTACGCCGGCTTCGATAATCGTTCCTCCAGCTCCGCCGCTTGCTCCGGGAATGAGTGTGCCCGGCCATCCGAGATCGCTAATCTTGCGCCAGAAGTCGGGTGAATAGCGAAGCTCGCTCGATGCCGCGTCGCGGACGGCGGATGGCGGATACTCTGAGTCCAGAACTTGTCGCGAAGACTGGCGCAGGAGAGCCAACTGGTCGTCCACGTCAGGATCAAGGCTGATGCTAACATGCATATCGATTGGCATCGGCGAGGTCACCTGCTACGGAAATCTGGGCATCTGATCGGCGAAGTCCGTGTGCACCTGGCGATCATAGATTGGGTAGAGTGATTTGACAAGGATGCAACGCATGCCACTAGCAGCAAGTCGTCTTGGTTGTCGCATAACAGATGTCGCAAGGAGGCCACCAGATGCCTGATGTGCAGGTTAACGTCGAGGATAGGATCGCTGTCGTCACGATGAACCGTCCAGATAAGCTGAACGCGGTAACGCCGGATATGGCGCGACGTTTAGTGGATGTCCTGCACGAAATGCGGAACAGCGATGAAGTCCGGGCCGTTGTTCTGACGGGCGCCGGCCGAGCGTTTTGCGCGGGAGCGGATATAGCAGCGGGTGGGCTTGATCAGAATCGATTGGAGCGCAAAGCTCCGGTCGGCGTTTACCCGCAGGTCACGCGAGCAATCGTGGATCTTGACAAGCCAATAATCTCAGCCTTGCATGGGCCGGTTGCCGGCCTCGGACTGTCATATGCGGTCGCTACGGATAGAAGATTCGCGGACGACACAACACGAATTACGGCTTCATGGATCAAACGCGGACTTCACCCGGACTGCGGTGTGAGCTTCTTCCTGCCGAAGATCGCTGGGCTGTCCGTTGCCTTGAGAATGCTGATGACCGGTGTCACCATCAATGCGGAAGAGGCTCTACGAACGGGCGTAGTCGACGAACTAGTGGGAGCAGGAGAAGCGTTGTCATCGGCTATGGACTATGCGCGGGAATTGGCTACTGGACCGAGCATCGCGATTGACCTCGTTCGCCGCGGCGTCCTGAAGTCTCTCACGAACACGCTTGACCAGGCGTTGGACTATGAAGCGTTTGCAGTGTCCGCTACGCGCCGAACGGCGGATCGCAAAGAGGGTATAGAGGCGTTCCTTGAGGGCAGGGAGCCCAGCTTCAAGGGAGAATAGGCGTGGCGTGTCATCGCCGGACCTCGGTATCCCATCGTCAGGCCGCTACTCGTCTCCGGGTCTGCAGGCACAGCGACGATTCACCGTTGGAGAGACGCCAACTCTTCCTCAAGGCGCTCTAGCTTCTTGGAAATCTCAAACAGGTGGAATTCGCTGCCGCCGTCGCCGGCAACCTTCTGGAAATAGTCTCGAGTGGCACGAATGTCCTCCTGGATGTCTTCCTCAGTTAGGGAATCCCGAAGGGGCGCCCCTAGCGCTCTCAGTTCAGAAGTGAGTTCTCGAATCCGTCCCGTCCAGCGCTGAACCTCTTGTTTCGCGTGAGCGATTTCTTTCTCCAGCCGCTCGATGCGCTTCCTACCCTTCTCGGTATTCATCTCGGGCCCTCCTCGAAAGAAGTCTGTCGAGCCAGTATAGTCTCGTCGCAGTTTGGTGATTGCTCAGAGTCCGTTCATCAGCCTCTTCGCAACCTTCGGAGCTGCGAGATCCGGGGCCCAGACCCCGAATCTTACAACGAAAGGAGAGAATCTCCTAACGCAAGACGCTCAACTTGCAGTAGGAGGAAAATATCAACGAGTGGACACGATCATACCTCACCGACCTGAAGCGCGGCCGCCTTCATCGAGGTCCACCTGAAAAGGAGCGGGGCAGTTGACCTGTGGGGGCCCAAAATTCATCCGCGTCCGCTGATTGATTAGAATCAACGCGTGGAGCAGGGTTGAGGGTACTGACCCTGAACATTCAGTTGACTTCTCGGCCCAGTTGAGTGAGTGATGTGACCGATGGCTAACGATTCGCTCAGGTCCCTCTCGTCCCTCTACATCACCTCCTGCGGCATTGAAGGGAAGTCGCCGGAGACGCTCAGGTCGTACGCAGAGACACTCAAGCTCTTCATGCGGGCGGTGGAGCGCCTGGGCTTGCCCAACAAACCGGGTCTGTTCCGGCCCGCCGACGTCTACGAGTTCCTGGGCCACGTCGGGAGTACCGGGGTCTCCGCAATCACCCAGTGGAGGAGGCAACGAGAGACACGGGCCTTCTTCTCCTGGCTCTTACGCCACGACTACATCTCGTCCAACCCGTTCATGAAGGTCAAGAACATCAAGGTCCCGCAGAAGGTCGTGCAGCCGTTTACGGCAGACGATATCCAGCAACTCCTCAGTTACTGCGCCGCCGGCACGCGGAAGGGGGCTCGTAACCAAGCCCTGATCCTGGTACTCCTGGACACAGGCCTCCGGGCCAGCGAGCTCGCTAATCTTGAGCTGGCGGACGTAGACTTTGCTGCCCAACGGATGCTGATCAAGCACGCCAAGGGGAACAAGCAGCGGGTGGTCCGCTTCGGCGAGCGCGCGCGTCAGGCACTGGAGCACTACATCCGCTCTTTCCGAGGAGACGCACCAGGCTACTTGTTGCTGACTGCCCGCGGCGGCCGTCACCTGAACCGCAGCGCCATGCGGACGATCTTCCAGAGGCTGGGTGAAGAGTGCGGCATCGCCAAGGTGCACCCTCACCGCTTCCGTCACACGTTCGCCACCTGGGCGATTGAACAGCAGGCCCGGGAGATCGACGTCCAGCGCCTCCTCGGGCACTCAACGTCGGCGATGCTGCGCCGGTACACGGCCTCGTACGATGCGGAGAAGGCGGCTCAGGCCCACGCTTCGTTCAGTCCCGGTGATCGGCTTGGTGCGGCACCCGTCAGCGTGCCTGAGTTCTGCCTGGCCCCGAACGTTTCGACGGCCTCTGCCAACGACTGCCTGCACGCGGGTGCACAGACGGGCCGCACCTGCCGCGAAGTGGTGTTCCCGAACGGCATAATCAACGCCTGGGACCCGCACATGCCGGCAGCGCTGGCGATGTTCATGCTCCATGATGATGGCTTCCTCCGCCCGGCGGACAAGGACAGCATCTACTCGAGCGGGAACCTCTTCTATACGACGCACATCCCGGCGGAGCCGTGGATTGCACCGATCAACAACGACCTCAGTGGCTACCAGTGGAACAGCTGGGGCGGCCCGGGGGCCAAGGCCGGCCAGTACGAGTTCTGGACGAGCCTGGCCGACAGCAGTGCTGAAGTACTGTCCTGCGCGGGCCCGTCATCAGGCGCCTACTACGTGCCTGCCGGCGGCAGTGACCCGTGTGGCGATGGCTCCGGTGTGCGCACCGGCGGCTACAGCTGGACGAAGGTCTACACCGACAACCACGGCGAAGCGATGACCTGGGTGAACGGCGACGCGAACCTTGGGTTCTCAGAGTGCGACTCGTCAGCCGGTGGGACCGACCCGGACCACATGATCGTCCTCCTCAGCGGTTACTACTGCGAGAACGGCGACAAGGTGGGCCACAGCACCATCCGGGCCTCGGTTGACTACCCGGACAAGCGCAAGCACTTCGCGATCATGAGCAACGAAGTAGATATCGACTGGACGTGGGGCGGGATCAAGGAAGTGACGATCGAGCCAGGCGAGAACGCCCAGTTCAACTACGTCGTCTTCCACGTGACCGACCGCGATGGCTACTGTGGCAACAGCCCGAGCCTGCACCCGGTGCTTGGAAAGCGTGTCAACTTCGTAATCGACTCGCCGAACGGCATCATCTTCCCGAACGCCGATGGTCACCCGGCTGCCCTCCTGGGCACCTGGGGCGGCAGGCTGGCAGCCATCTACACCTTCGACACCGCCGACAGCGCACTGACGATCACACCGACGCTCAGTGACGATGAGTGCCAGGCCTGGATCCACATCACGGAGAGTCTGCTGCAGCCGGTCAACGTCCTCGTCATCGCCTACGACCCAGAAGGCACAGTAACGTTTGACAAGATCGTTAACGCGCCGACGCCGACGCCAGAGCCGCCGTCACCGACGCCGGCCAACCAGCAGAACCTGTGGGCAGACATCGACTGCGACAACAACGTGAACCCGGTTGACTCGCTGAAGATTCTGCGCGCAGACGCCGGCCTGAGCGTGTCTCAGGGCGCGAACTGCCCGACACCGGGTGGGGACCTGAACGTGCAATGGGGCGGTCTGAACACGAACGAGAAGTGGGCCGACGCTGACTGCAGCGGCGGACTCGACCCGGCCGACTCGCTGAAGATCCTCAGGTTCGACGCAGGCCTGTTCTACATCCAGCAGGAGCCTTGCCCGGACATTGGGGCAGAGGTTCTCATTCCGCAGCAATAGTCAGATCAAGGACTAATAGGAGGTCACAGCAGAATGACATTGAACACAGCGATGAGCAGGGGATGGACCGCGGCGGCAGCCGCGGCCATCCTCGCCACCGTAGCCGCGCTCGCGTTCCTGGGGATCGCCCGAGCGGCTAGCATCAGCGACCTGACCGTAGGCTCGGCGACAGTTGCGCCTGCCGGGACGGTAATGATCAACGTGACGGCGACGACCGACGACCTCGGTTCGTACCGCGTCGACGTTGGTTACGACTCGACCCTGGTGACGGCGACCGAGTGCACGTCCAGCAACGGCGTCTGCTCGATCGACGTCGTAGCCAGCGACACGGTCCGCATAAACGGCAGCAACCTTGCCGGCATCATGGGAGATGACGTCGTGCTGGGCACGATCACCTTCCTTGCCGGCAGCAGCGAAGGCGTAGCCGACCTGAACGTCGACGCCGCCACGCAGGTTCTGTCCGACACAGTGGGTGACACTCTCACCGTGACGGCCACCGACGGCGCGATCACAATCGCCACTGCGCCGACGGACGCCCCGACGGCTACCCCGGGCGCGCCCCCGGCAACCGGTGGTGCCCCCAGCGCCAGCAGCACCAACTCCCTGGCGTGGCTGCTTGCCGCCTCAGGTCTGGCCATCGTTGCCGGCGGCGCCTGGGTCCTGGCCCGCGCCGGCCGCGAGAACTAGCCCTATCCATCCGTAACTAGTGAGAGGGGCTCCTTCCAAAGGAGCCCCTCTCTTACTTCTTATCTGCAGCTCGTAAAGGCGGAGACGTGAATCCGGTGGACTCGCTTAAGCTGCTGCGCTTCGACGCGGGGCTTGGCGTGACGCAGCCGGAAGGGTGTCCTGCTATGGGTAGCGCGGTGACGATCGTCGAGAGCTGACCTCGGTCCAGACATCACCGCCATGTCGTAGAATGGCTGCGCCATGGAGTGGTAGATCCGTTACTGTAATACAGTTGCCGGACGCTTCCGAGTGAGCCATATCTGACGCGAATAGTCGAAGACAGGGGAGGAATCATGCGTTCAACCGCAATCGGCCTCGCAGTAATCGCCATCACCATCACCGTGGCCTGGACGGCGCTGAACGCCTCGGCCAACACTTCCGGCCCAGACTCGTCAGGCTACACCTGGACGGACTCCAACGCCCCAGACCCGTCCATCACGTTCGACTGGATCGACATCACGACGACGGGAACGTTGATCGACTCGGAGACGGACTTCACCGATCACGACGATGGCGTCTGGGCTCAGCCACTACCATTCGACTTCAACTTCTTCGGCAACACGTATGACACGGTGCAAATCTCCACTAACGGGTTCATCAGCCTCACGATTCCAGGCCCGGAGATTTCCAACAATTGCAACGAGAACTACAACCGCGACAGCACCGGGAGCAACGGTGGCGACCCCGACCTGGGGAATCCGGCCCCGCATGACGACGTTAACTGCCAGGACGATGGATGGGGCTTCAACCCTCTAATTGCCGCCTTCTTCGACGACCTCGACCCTTTCTCCTGCGGCGATGTCTACTACGGCACCAAAGGCAGCGCCCCGGACCGCACGTTCGTGGTCCAGTGGGACGATATCTGTCACAATAGTTCGGCAGGGGGGTAACCTTCGAGATCATCCTCTACGAGAGCGCAAGTGTCGGCCCGCCCTCGGCCGCCGGCGCTTTAGCCCCGACGGACGGGAACATCAGGATTCAGTACGCCGACAGCTTCTTCGAGGAGACGACACCCGAGTGGAACAACGGCGCGTCGGCGACGACCGGGCTGAGCTTCGACGCAAACACGGGGCTGCACTACTCGTACATCCAGCCCCCCCTGACCGACGGCCTCGCGGTCCTCTACAGTCCGGCAACCGCGCCAACTTCGACGCCGACGACATCACCAACCGCGACGGCATCGCCGACCGCATCCCCGACCTCGACTCCCGCTGGCCAGACGGTAGCGTGGGGCGACGCCAACTACTCCGGGACGCCGCCTGACCCCGTCGACTCGCTGCTCACACTGCGGAGCGACGCGGGCCTATCCGCCAACACCGGCGACTGCCCTGACTTCGGCCAGGTAGTCGACGTGCAGGACGCCTCGCCGCATACCTTGGGCGATGTGGACTGCTCCGGCTTCGTGAACCCGGTGGACTCGCTCAAACTGCTGCGGTTCGACGCGGGGTTAGGCGTGACGCAGGAGCCAGGGTGTCCTGGAATGGGCACGGGCGTCACAATTGTCGAAGGCTTACCTCAGTCCGCGGATAGCCATCCCACCATGTCGTAGACATGGCTGCGCCATGGAGCCACAGATGCGGTATGCGAAAGGGAACTACTAACGAGCTAGGACACCTCGGTGGACATCGGACTGTCCTCTGCGGCTGCGGTCGCGCCATTCGCCAAAGTGGGGCTCAGTGAATGATGAGATTTAGACGCCTAAGACGAGCGCTCCTAGTGTTCTTGGCTGTAACCGGCGTCGCGGCGTTGGCGATCCTCCTTGCCGGAGCCTCTCTTCGCTCAGGCACCGGTGGAGCAGCTGTTTCCTCAACCTTCGCTCCGCATCCGCCGAGCATAGTCGAGATGTTTGTTGCCCTAGAGGATCCCGAAGCTATCGTATGGATCCCCGAAGAGATAGCGGAAGGAGACATTTATATACTCAATTCGAAAGCCGGCCTTGTCCACGTGTACGAGCAAAGTGCAGGTGATTCGTATAGTCGCATCGACACAATCGTCCTCGGCTCTCGCGGCATCGGAGCCGATCGCATTCAGTTCGAAGAGACTGTTGTTGGCCCCCTCATCATAGTGACAAACCCGTCCTTCATGAATGGGGCGGTGATCATTATCGACCCGAGAGAGAACGTTATCACGAGCAACATCGTCCTCGAAAATGGCGGCCGCGTGAAGCGTGACGCTGACAGATCTGGCGCGAACCAGGCCGGCAACTTCGTATACTTCGCACGCCCCTCTGACAACTCAGTAATCGTCTTCGACCCGGCCACCATCGACTTGATTGCCGCTATCCCGGTCGGACTCGCGCCTGTTGACACGGCGCTGAACTCAAACACCAACCGGTTATACGTCGCTAATTTCCAAGACGACACCGTCTCCGTCATCGACACAGCCAATAACACCGTCGTGGACACTATCCCCGTTGGCCATCTTCCATTCGGTGTCGCCGTCAACCCGCTCACCAATCGTGCCTACGTAGCGAACATTGGTGACAACACGGTGTCCGTAATCGACGGTGGCATCAACACCGTGACCACGATCGAGTTAGCTCCCAGCACCGTATCTGTAGGTCTGGGACCTCGCCGGGTGGCCGTTAACCCGAGTGTGGACCGCATCTATGTCATCAACGCCGCTGAAGACACCGTCTCCGTCATCGAGGGCACGCTCGCCGAGAGCGACCCGGATAACGCCGTTGTGGCCACGGTCCCCGTCGGTGATCTCCCTACCGGGATCGCAGTGAACCCCGTTGCTCACCTGATTTACGTGACCAACTTCCTCGACGGGACCGTTTCCGTGATCTCCGACCCACCCCTGGTTGATGTGCTATGGGCTGACAACAACTGCTCGCAGCAGGTTGACCCGGTGGACTCTCTGTTCGTTCTGCGCGGCGATGCCGGCCTGCCGACGAATACAGGCGACTGCCCGGACATGGGCGCTAACATCCAAGTACTCAACGCCTCGCCACACATCTGCGGCGACGTTGACTGCAACGGCTCGATGACGCCGGTGGACTCGCTCAAGATACTGCGCTACGACGCCGGTCTCAGCGCGTCACAGGACGCAGGGTGTCCTGGCATGGGCACGAGCGTCACAATCGTCGAGGGCTGACCTCAGCCCTTTTCTCTCCGCCGCCAGGAGCCTGGTGCGGCTCATGTAGTCCGGGCGGTAAGCTCGTGGTCGCGGTATTCCGTCCAGTCGCCTTGGTGTCGCTGCTGTACTGCGATGCCATGATCACTACCTCGGTAGTCTGCGGGCGGGTTAGTCGTTTCGTGCGCGGGCGGCCGCCAGGCTCAGGTGGCCGGACAGCAGCAGGAAGGTCGCTGCCAGCATCACAAACAGCCAGGCGGGTGAGGGGCTAGGGTCAACCGGGCTGCCACCGGTGAGTGGCACTCCGGCGGGAGTTGCCGTTGCGGGAAGCGCGGTTGGTGTGGGTGTCGGCGTGTCGGTCGGCGCTGGCGTCTGCGTCGCCGCCAGGGCCGTCGGTGACGGGCTGGATGTGGCTGTCGGCGGGGAGGTTGCCGTTGGCGTTGGCGTCGGTGTGGGGGATGCCGGAGCCGTCACGATCGGTGTCGGCGAAGGCGTCTGCCCAACGGGTGTCGGCGTTGGTGTGTCTGTCGGCACCGGCGTTGGCGAGGGCGTCTGCCCAACGGGTGTCGGCGTTGGTGTTGGCGTGGGTGTCGGCGTTGGCGATGGTGTTGGTGTGGGTGTGGGTGTTGGCGATGGTGTTGGTGTGGGTGTCGGCGTATCTGTCGGAGCCGGCGGCGAGCTGGTCCAGAATGCCTGCGTCGAAGATTCATCAGGCGGGGTGCCGAGGTTCACGTGGTATGCGAAGTACGTGTAGCCGGTCACGTCATTGAATTGATAGAAGGGCAGACTGCTGACGGTGCCGTCGGTCTCCAGGCCTGAGACCCGCACCTCGTACTCGCCGTCAAGGCCAGCGGCGCTGTCGTCTTCCGGCGGATCCTCTCCGGCGGCGGCGGCTGGTATACCGGTCGAGCCGTCCGTTTCGTTCGTGCCCGCCGAGGGGGCGCCGGTGCAGTGCGGTGGTACGTTGCCCCCGATCGAGCCTTCGCTGTAGGGCTCATTGTCGTCGTCCATGCAGAACTGGTGGATGAGTGCGCTTTCGACAGGGCCTTCGCCGGGCAGCGCGCGGACGGCGATGCGCATAGTGTCGGTGCCCACCCACATGTAGAACAGTTCGCCGACGGCCGGGGTCGTCACGCCGGGGCCTGATTGCGGCTTGTTGACGAGAGGTACACACGTGTAGCCGGCCGGTATGTCGTCGTCGCAGGCGATGCTGTTGTGGTTAGCGCCGGCCCGGCCGTCGACGGACACCAGAACGGCAAGCACTACGGCCACGAGGCCGACGAGAATGAATGGCGCGAGTAGCAGGCGCCGCAGGTTGCTCAGCGTTTGAATTCGCACGGTTGTCTCCCCCAAAGAGCCTCTTCTGATGCGCGGGGCGAGTCCGGTAAGCTTAACCGCGCCTGAACAAAGTATCAGAAAACCACCTTTAATTGTGGAAACCGTGGTCAAAAGCGCCCGACTATGGCCAATTCGATGGCCAGCAAATGGTACTGATATTTTCAGCCGGCCGGTTCGCCACCGGGGCCGAGAGCTGCTATCCGAGGGTTACGGAGTCAATCGTGGCCGTCGTCGCAACGGTGTGATTTCGCCGTCCCCTTTTGACAAGCTCGGTACCGCTGCGGACAATGCCCTCCACTAGAAGGAGGTCATCATGCGTCACACGATTCTAGTCGCGACTCTCTCGTCAGTAGCTGCTTCGGTGCTAACGACCGTAGTCATCAGCGGCTCGTTCTTCGGGGCGGGAACCGTCAGCTCGGAGAACGCGCCAGTCGAGGCCGCCGGTGCATTTAGTCCTGGCGGCGTCGAAGGCATCATTCAGGGCGACGTTGACTGTGGTAAGAACGTCACGCCCGTCGATTCGCTAAAAGTCCTGCGCCATGACGCGGGGCTTCCGGTGCAGCAGGATGAACCCTGCCCGGACATCGGGACGGTGATTCCGGCGGTCGAGGGCCCGCTTGGCCCGCAGGGGCCGGCGGGGCCTCAGGGGGAGCAGGGGCCACAGGGTGCGCCTGGAATAACCGACATCGAAGTTGTCGTTGGCGGTTCTTTCGATAGCTCTCCCGAGAAGAGTCATGAGACACCTTGTCCAAACGGGAAGACCGCTATTGGTGGGGGTGTGGCGTCAGCCGGCAGCCTCTTCGCAAGCATTCCCTCCGACGAGCCTACGGGTTGGGCTGGGGGCAGCAGAGAGGTTGTCCCGCTGGGAGTCGAGACGATTTTCCTCGTTCACGCCATCTGCGCCAACGTCGCCGAGTAGGTCAAAGAACTCGGAGCGCTCGTTTTTCTTCCCGCCGCCAGGAGGGCAATCCCCATAACGGGGGAGACGGGCGGCCGTCATTGGTTCTCATTTCTGACAGCCGACTGCAAACGGATTGCAAACGAACGGCTCATAACAGGCCGACACTGAACGTCACGCCGAGCCGGCCCGCGAGCTGAATTTAGATACGAACCGGCACCATCCGACAGGCCCTGATATGATAAGTGGGTAACTCAAAATCTGCTGAGGGGTAACCCTCGTGCCGGTTCGAGTCCGGCCTTCGGCACCAAGACTAGTATCCGAAATCCCGGTTCGGGCCCGATTCCATGGCGCCTATCAGACCAGAGCCGATCGGGCGCCGGTTCGTTCTGCGGGCTCAGCTCGCGACAACCTCTGACGAGACCTCCCGCAAGGTCGTCGCCACCCGCAGCGACTCCCCGAAGGCGTCTACCACGAAATCTACGTCGTCGTCCGTGTGGGCCAGCGACAGGTAGAACCGCGTCTGCATCTGCACCAGCACCCCACGCCGCATCATCCGCCGGTTGAGCGCGTCGCGCAGAAGCACACCCGAGCCGTGCTCCGGGCTGTCGGCGAACAGAACAGATGCGATCGGGCCGCTGCCGTTGACTGATCCGCCGACGCTGAGCGCATCCATCCTGCTCCGTAGCCCCGTGCGAAGCCGATTCCCGCTCGCGTGCAGCCGCTCGTAGACTCCCGGCTGTCGCAGCTCGTCCAGCGTCGCCAGGCCAGCCGCCGCGGAGACGGGGTTACCGCTCATAGTCCCGCTCAGATGAACGAAGTCCGGCGTCGCCGCGAGCTTCGGGTCTGCCAGTCGCATGATTTCACGCTTCCCCGCGATCGCCGAAAGCGGGAACCCGCCGCCGACGATCTTTCCGTAGCAGAGGAGGTCTGGTTGCACGCCGTAATACTCCTGCGCCCCGCCGTAGGCGAGACGGAATCCAGTCAGTACTTCGTCGAAGATCGTGATCGCGCCGTGTTCGTGGGCTGTATCGACGACTGCCTGGAGGAACCCGGGCGAAGGATCGACGGCGCGCTGCTGCGGCTCCATCATCACGGCGGCGATCTCGTCGCCGTGCGTCGCGAAGGCGTCCTCGACGCTCTCGATGTCGTTGAAGGTAGCGAGGGCCGTGTCCTTGATCACACCGTCCGGCACGCCTCCCGTGGACGCCATCGCCGGGCCGTGGAAGCCGACGATCGATACGTCGTGGCTCCCGTGGTAGCCGCCGGCAAAGATCAGCACTTTGCTGCGGCCGGTGTAGGCGCGTGCCAGGCGCAGCGCGTGCATCGTCGCCTCGGTGCCCGTGGAGGCGAACCGGACCAGTTCGCTGCAACCCGGTATCGTCACAATCCGCTCGGCAAGCTCAATCGCTGGCCGGTTGAGAGCGTTGAACGCGAAGCCGTCCGAGATCTGGTCGGCCACCGCTGACCGAACCCTCGGGTGGGAGTGGCCCAGGATCATCGGACCAGAGGAGAGTAGGCAGTCGACGTACTCGTTGCCGTCGTCATCCCAGACTCGGCTGCCTTCGCCACGCGCGATGCAACCGTTGAGCGAAAGCGCGAAGGCGGAGTTAGTGCCGCCGACGAGGACATCGGAGGCGGCGATCTTCCTGGGTGAGGATGCGGGACGTAGTCTGTCCCTTGCGTCTGTCCGAACTGCCGCCTGTACCATCCCTGAGTCCTCTCGGCTAGGAGCGAGGCATGAAAAGAGGCCACACTCCACTAGATGTGTGGCCTTCCTAACGCCTACGGACTTAGCTGATCGGTTCGGGCTGAAAGGCTTGCCCTACTCCAGCCTACGAGCTGAAGATTCACCGCTGACCCGGCTCGACCGCTTCCCCGACTCTGGGGAAACTCGGCGGCTAGTTATGCAGTTGTACGTTAGGTACAACGCCGCCCCGAGCCGATTGGTTACTTGTCGAGGCCCAATCCTAGAGGGCGAATCGGTTAAGACCGCGGTCGTGCCGCCCCGCAGGAATTTTGGCGAGCCTTGAGTGCGGCGTGGCGAGCACGGGTGGGTCGCGGCTGCTCGATCTCTTTCGCGGGATCGTCGCCGGCCGGCGGTCTCGATGGGCGACGCAAAGCGGCTGTTTCGGGTAAACTCAGCTTCGATACCGGCGGACAGCGACGGCTATCGACCGCCTGGCCCAGATTGAGAATCTGCCGAGGGTAACCCTTGTGCCGGTTCAGGTCCGGCGCCGGGCACCATAAACGCATACGCCGGCCTTAGTGCCGAGTGGTGTAACGGTAGCACACGGGACTTTGGATCCCATGGTCCAGGTTCGAATCCTGGCTCGGCAGCCAGGCAGATGGCGACGGTACACCGTCAGACACGCGCTCCCGGGTAGCTCAATTGGTAGAGCGGGCGGCTGTTAACCGCTAGGTTACAGGTTCGAGTCCTGTCCCGGGAGCCATACTACAAAACTCTGGTCCGGCCTGCCCGAAGCGCTCCCGGCGGTCGAGGACAAAGAGCGGAGCGTACTGAGACTTGGGCGTGATCGTGGTGATCTGCTTACCCTCGACCCCGATGCGCTGGAACACCTCGCGCACAAACTCGCGCTGCAGGTTACGCGGGCTTTCGGCCCATAGGGTGCCAACGTCCCGAAGGTAGCTCACCGCAGCTTCGACATCGAGTACTTCTTGTGGACGCTCGATCTCAGCCAGTCTCTTCTTGATTGGCGCCGTCTCCGTCTTCAGCCGGGTGGCGTCAATCTCTCCCATGACGAAGAGCCTGCGCCAGCGCTCGCGCTGTCTTCGCAGAGATACGAACTCTTCGGCGTCGTCGTTACGGGGCTGACGGCAGCGGAGCTCTGCAACGACTTCGCCCAGGTATTCCGGCGGTAGTCTCATGCCGCCCACGTACTCGGCGATCTGAGTCTCCAAGACGGGCGTGCGTACCATCTTCTGCGCGCAGGCATGCTTCCCCTGCCGGTGTGTCGTGCTGCACCTGTAGTAGCTGTACCGGTACTTCCCTTCGACGTTGCGAGAGACACCGAGAAGGTCGGCGCCACAGCTATCACAGGACGCCACGCCTGAGAGCGGGTACGGCTCTCGTCCGAAAGGCCGGGCCGGGTCGGGGGGGGGGGGGGGGGGGGGGGGGCTCGCGCTTCCGGCTATGCATCGTCTCCTGCACCGCGGCAAACAACGCCGAGTCCACGATAGCCGGGTGCTTACCCTTGCCGACGACCTTGCCGTGATGTGTGACCATCCCGGCGTACGTGATGTTACAGAGAAGCTTGCGGATGCTCACTCGGTCTAGTGGATTTCCTTCGTTGCTGCGGAGCCCGACGTCCGCCGCCCATATAGCCAGGTCAAGCAGAGAGTGGGCGCCGGTGTTGTAGCGTTCGTATGCTGCGCGGACGAGAGGGCCGATCACCGGATCTGCGACGACGGCGCCGTCCTCGTCGCGCATGTAACCGAGCGGCAGCCGCCCCAAGATCTCGCCCTGGCGGGCCTTCTCCGCCAGAGCATCCTTAATCCGACCAATGATCGTGTCTCTTTCAAACTCGCTGAGGGCGCCGAGGACGCTGCGGATCATCCGCCCGGTAGCCGTCCCGGTGTCGATGCTTTCCTGAATGGACACGATGCCGACGGCGGCCTCTTCCAGCCCGTCACAGATACCGAGGAGATCGCGGAGGTTGCGGGCGAGGCGGTCGAGTTTCAGGAAAACGACTCGCTCGAACGCGCCCGCCTGGGCGTCCTCCAGGAGACGACTCAGGCTTTCCCGTTGCTGGATGCTCGAGCCGCTACGCCCGGCGTCGCTGTAGATCTCGGTGAGATCCCAGCCATGAGCCTGGCAGAAGGAGCGCACGGCCTGTTCCTGGGCGGCGAGGCCGTAGCCCTCGCGCGCCTGTTCCGCGGTGCTGACCCTGATGTAGCCTGCCGCCTTCATTGGCCCTTACCTCGCTCTTCTCTGCGCCTTCTGCGAAACGCTTTCGCCTTGCACGCCGGGCTGCAGATCTGCTGCCGCGTCGCCTTCCTCTTCATCGCCAGAAGCGTGCCGCATTATGTTACGAGATTCAAGCGCCGCCTCCACCATGTTGGCGAGGATGCGTACCAACGGACTCCTCATGGCGTCGCCGCCGCCCGCAGCGCCATGTCCGCGCCCGGGGGTGACTCGATCACCACAGCCGGGATCGCCACACGGCCACGACAACGACAGAAGCGCGTTGATCTCGCTAGTCATGACGTCGGCACCGTCCGGCATCGGCCACACACGCCGCGCTCGTTCAGGATGGATATGGCCGTCCCGCAATTGTCACAGTGTTCCCGGACGTCGTCCGTCTTCTTGCTCAGTGAACCTTGAACAACTAAATCCTCCTCGCGATTAACTTGCTCACCGAGCGGCCCCATTTGGGCGCCCTCAGGTACGAACCCAATTAACTTGCTCACTGAATTACTGTGAGCAAGTAAATCCTCATCCTCCTCTGGGAGTGCCCAGAGTATCCGTCCACCACCACGTTTTCCGGCCTCGCCAATCCGGCGCCACTGCACGCCGATCCGCTCCCGCGCCCGCCTCAGGGTCGCGGTGCTGATTCCGAGTGAGACCGCCTCGCGTTGTACTTCCTTCCCTAGCCGAGCGCCCTGCACCAAGGCGTCAATCATAAATCTTTCCGCCTCGCCTGCGGCCCCGCTCTCCGAGCCGTCGCTATCGGCTGCGAGCACCTGCGCCGCCGTCAATGTCGATTCCCCCGCCCAGAGGAATCGCCCATCCTTGATCTCGTAGGCGAGCGCTGACATCGGCTCCGTCAAATTCCCCTTCACCCAGACAAGAGCCTTCTTTTCTGGATTTTCAGGATTCGCACCTGCCAGTAGCACAACTCGGGCCGCCGCCACGTAGGCGATAGAGCCGCTTGCCCTGTAGATGGCCCGATCAGCGCCGGATTTCCGCAAGTGCAGCACGAACACGCAAGCGACGCCTAGCCGCTCGCAGAGCGCCGCCAGTGGCGACAAGACGCCCCGCAGGGCCGCATCCCGATGGGTGTCCAGGGTCGTGCCGAGAAAGGCGTTGATCGGGTCAACGACAAGCAGTCCGCACCGCCGTTCCACTAGCGCCCGCTCTAGGTCGCCCAGGTGATCTACGAGCGAAGGGAATTCCTCGCGCCCGTTCAGGCCGCGAACGCCCGTGAAAATATGGACGCGGCGCAAGTCGGCCCCCAAGTCCTCTAACCGGGGTCTGACTGTGTCGCCGATGCCGTCTTCTCCGCTGAGCAAAAGCACGTCTGCGGGTACAGCACCAGTATCGTCTCCGGGCAGCTCCCAGCCGCGCGTGACAGCCGCCGCGATTGCGTCCGTAACCCAGGACTTCCCCACGCCAGGGTCGCCGATGAGCCCCGTCAGCCGCCCAGCCGCCAGCCGCCCCCGCCAGCGCCAAACAACCTCGCGCCGCTCAACGTCCGCGAGACAGGTAACCGTCGGGCCGAGCGATTTACGGAGACGCTCGCCACCGGCGACATCCGCTTCGTCGGCCTTCCGGCCATGCGTGATCCACTCCCCCCGCGGCACGAGGGCACCGCAGCCGGCGCAGAAGGCCGACGTGCCTTCGTCTTTACCGAGAGCCCCCTGGCAGTCCGGGCAGCGGCCCGCCGACGCCTTCGCCCGCGTCACGGGTGACGCTCTCGAACTACCGGGAAGCTTGAGGTCGGCCCGCACCGGCTACAAATCGGGCATGAGCGCAACATTTCCCCGGACCGCCAGGCCGCCGAGAAGCTCCCCGCGACCGCGTAGGCTGACGCCGGCGCGACCTTGCCGCAGGCCGGGCATCGCCGCCATCGCCAAGAACGAGATGGTATGCTTCGCGTGGATGGTGATCGCGCCGGGCCCTCGGGCCGGGCGTGTTTCACTTTGGGCCTCCCTTTTCCTCCTCGGTCACGTCTGCATGATCGTGGACCGGGCAGTGCCTTTTGTCCCCGGGGCGAATGCAGGGACAACCGCGCTGCTCGCAGGAGAGCGCCCTGGCGATCCCGTCGGCATCAGGGACAGTCATTGCGACCTTGGCCGTAGAATCCGGGCGAGTTCAGACAGACGAATGCGATACTGGCCGCTTGGCAGAACGACAGCTCGCAATACCCCCTGTCGATCCAGTTGGCGACGGTCCATCGGGAGAGCCCGAGCCGGTCCTGGACCGTTCTCATCCTGAGCCATCTGTCCCCGGTCGCGGCGCACCGCCTTGCACTGCCATTCGGCCGAGAAGTTCTAGAGCGCGGCGCCCCAGCTCTGCCGGCAACGGTCGCCGTTCGTTCAGCATCTCGCTGAGCACCGTCGGGTGCACGGCAAGCTGGGCGGCCAAGATGTAGATTTTCGCTCTGCGCCGACCGATTTTGGCCCGCAGAGCGGCAGCGGTTACTTCGTCGTCACTCATCGCAAACTCCTCTATCGTTGTTCGTCGCCTGACGATCATCGATGAGAGAAGGCCACGTCGCTATTGACGATGAGAGGCACAGTTCATCGTCTATGTCGGATTCCGGGAAGACGGCGGGTCAGGGCTTGATGCTTCGCAGGAGGCTCAGGTAGGGTGCTTTTCGCGGCTTGAGGCCGGAGCTTGCGCGGCTGAAGGCCGTCTCCTGACTCTGTGTTTCCATCCCCTCAACCTTCCCCCACGAAGGCGAAATGCTCCAACTGTCCCAGGTCCCCATGGCCCGCCGCGCATCAAGGCCGGCGAAGCCCACGAGAGCTTCGGTCGCGCAGAGTCGAATCAGCTTGTCGAATTCGTCACGAGGGACGACGTTCTCAGCAAGCTGATCACCGTATCTCCGGATCGTGTCCGAGGCGAAGCGCGACACTCTCGAGGTTCGCGGCCAGGGCGCTCGAACCGTGAGGACCAGATGAGTAACGGGGTCTGCTCGAAGGGAGGCGGTCATGTCGGCGGTGTCGGTGCCCCGGGCTTCTGGCTCGTTCTGATTCGCCGCGGATGCTGTCCGGTCAATCCTGGCCTCGAACTGGCTCACAATGGACTCCGCCTTGACCTTGCTGAGCACCGTGAGTTCAACGTACCTGACGCGCTCAAGCGTTTCACGGCCCCTGAGGTGCCCCTTACTGAAGGGCGTCGGTACGATGGACCGAAATCCGGCGGGAAGTCCAAGAAAGGCCCAGAGGAGTACCGATCGCCAATCGAGCCTCGGATCGAGGTCGGTCAGGGTCTTCAGAGCTCGTGTCCAGTTCGCCGCCCCGAAAGGGACGTCGAGCAGCTCGAAAAATCCCTTGCCGCGCAATTCTCCTATGAACTCGGTGTTGAGGCTATTCCCGTCGGGAACCGGAACCTCAACGTGAAGCCGTCCCCGCACATTCGAAAGATAGTCTGAGTAAAACTCTGTGACGAATGAGCTCTCGATGAACACGCGCTCCCGGGCTGTGGGGTCCAGCTTCAGCAAGGTGACATGCCGACGAACGTCCTCTATCCGGCGCAGCGTGTCATCGTCGTGATCCGTGCGTGTGCGTCTGGATCTAATCATCAGAACCGGTCCTCGAAAGATGACCTGCGTCATCATCTCACCACGCGGCCTCAATCCGGTGACTGGGACGGCTGCCCAGCCAGCAGGCCATCGCCAACGCCAGGACCAGATCATCATTCGCGCCTTCTCGCCAATCTGCGGCGGCGCCATATGTGTCGTGCCCACGTGGGCTGATTCTGGCCTCGCAATTCCCCAGTTCCGCTGTAAGCGTCCCGGCCTCAGCCAGTGTCGATGCGATCCGAAGCGTTCTTTCCTGGAGCATCACCTGAATGACGCTGACCAGGTCGCGCTTGGGCAGACGGTAGTGATGCCAGTCTCCATTGACCTGGTCCCCACCGGTGATGGTGATTTCCGAAAGCGGCGCTGGCAGGCGCGCACGGCGGAGCATGTCGACTACCGGCCGACCCACACCGGTGCTGTCAACGGCCAAGTATGTCCTCCCCCGGAGCGACCTTCTGTTCACCAGGTCTGTCACACGAGCGACGATGTCTGGATAGCTAGTGCCAAGCCGGAACCGCTGGAGAAAGCGAACCAGAAACCGGCGTTCCAGACGATCCCAGATCACGCACCTCGTCGACGCCAGGAGGCCGCTCCCGTCCCGGGTCCGACGTAGTCGTGAAACCTCTCGCCGGTTAATCGGAATCTCCAGTCGCTCAACTATCGCGATGGCGGTGTAGTCCTGAGCCTGGCCCAGGTCCAGGCCGAAAAAGAACGCCCGGCTGAAGGGCTCCGGCTCCGCGTCCGGACCGGCGTTCGTCGTTGTATCGAGGGTCATCTTGGCCTCCTTGCACTGCTACGGGAAGAGCGGAGCCACAGTCGGGTCCAGCGCTTCCATGATGTCGTCATGACCGAAGAGCTGACTCACTGAGTCGGCAAATTTGCACGCGTACTCCTGGTCGTACCGCCAAGTGCCCATCGCCGCCCGCTCGCGCTCAAGAAACGCACTTGGAATCCTGGGGCACTGATCGCCCGTCACCCGGACCCGCTCCCAGCCGGCGCCGCCGTTGGCCGATTCCTCATAGAAGAAGCCCCGCCGGCCGAACGGCGTCGATAACAGCATGATCCGGCCGCCGGAGACGGCCAGCATCGGCCTGACTGCGTAGTACAGCTCATCCGGCACGCGGGCGGCCTCGTCGATCACGAGCAGCGAGGCGCCTGAAAAGCCGCGGATCGTCGACTCCTTGCCGGGCAACGACACGAGCCGGCTACCGTTGGTCAGCGTCAGGCTCAGACGTGTCTCCACGTCGGCAGGAACTGATCGGCCGGAAGCGCCGTATGCGTCGAGCGCTTTTAGAAACAACTCTCGTGATTGACGAAGGCTCGGCGAGAGCAACAGCACGAGCGCGCCCGGTTGAAAGAGCACCGTGTGCAGCGCCAAGAGGGCCGCTATGGTGCTCTTGCCAGCCTGCCTTGAGCAGACCATGATCAACTGCCGGGACCGAGCGGTAAGGACCTCTCGCTGCCACGGATCGAGTGCGAGACCGAGCGAAGTCTCCGCGAACGCTGCCGGGTCGAGCGCGGACCGGAGGTCAGTCGCCAGCATCGTTCGCTCCTGCGAGCACTTGAACAACGGCGCGGTGGGCATCTGGATAAGGTGCGAGAGCCGCGACGATGCCCGATCGCAGCGTTAGCCACTCCGGGGAGGCCACCAGCACGTTCACCTGCGGCCGCTCGTCAAGCTCTCCCAGTAACCTGGCCAAGAGATCAAGGATGCCCCGTGTCTCACGGATGGCGCTCAGCGCCGTCCGGAGCTCGCCGGCATCCTCGGCCATCGACAGAATGCCGAGAGCCTTGTCCTTCAACCCTTCAACCTGTCGTAACAGATCCTCCGCTCGGACGCCCTCGGCGGCGGAAGCAGCCCCCACCAGGTGAGCCGGCAGGTGGGCTTCGGAATGCCTGCGCACGCTCTGCTCTTTGACCGAGTAATGCGCCGCTATGCGCCGCTTTGGACCACCATCGACGATCGCTCGATCAATGGCCGTTCGCTCCGGGTGCGTGCAAATCCTGCATGGCTGCGGCATGGTGACCTTCCCTGTCGCGATCCATGTTGCGGCACAGGGAGGCTGATCGCCAAACGGTTCGTGTCAAAAGCCGGACGTCAGGATCGCGATGTGTCCAGCGAGCCGATAAACGAAGCGTGGAGTTACTCTAACGGTTAGAGTAATAGGTGACAGGTTATGGCACGCCGTTGGGCGCGTCGCGGATCAGGATTCGCCCTTCGCTCAACATCTGTCGCAGTTTCTGCTGTCGCCGAGGAGAGCCCCTCAAGGAAGACGTGGCAAGCTCGCGCACGCGTCTCCCGCTGATCGTATTCTGCGCAAGGAGCTCATCCGCGACGCGACTGCGGGCCACCAGCTTTCAAGAAGCCCGACTGCTCGGAGCCGGAGCCACTCGTGGTACGGCTGCACCAGGTCAGGCTCGCCTCCTACCATCTTCAGGGCAAGATCAACTGCGGCGTTTAAATCGGGTGGTGAAGTATGGCGACGCAACCGTCGTCCCGTGAACAATCGCTCAGCTTCCCACCCTGCCAGATGCTCGGTCACCCTGAGATAAGTTGCGTCGGCCCGATGATCGGAAGTCTGGAGTGGCGGAACTCGTGACGTTGGACGATCAGGTCGCACAGGACCGGGTGTGGGGTGCCAAAATTACATCCGTATCTGGATTGGTCAAGCAGCCAGCCACTCGTACTCATGGTGTAGGTCAGAGCTGAGCGCAGGGCGGAGAGGGGAGCCGTCAACCTTCCAGACACGGATGACATTTTGGCACCCCACAACCGGGCCGTTCCGAAGGAGTAGCTGAATTGGGCGCCGAGCCGTTCCGTCGCCCGTTCGATCCGTTCCGTGAGTGCTGATCCTGTGTCATAAATCGTCGCCCTGACTCTGCCATCCGGCAACTCATCGATCGTGCTGAAGGGTATGCCCCTCCTCGGAGAGCACCTTGACTACACGCAGGAGGTCGCCGACGTCAGCTACGGAGTCAGGGTCTTTGAAAACGGAGACAAGTTCCCCGTCCGCGGCAACGGCGACCCCGGCCAGTCCGTCGTCGGAGAGGAAGAGTCGGGTGGTCGGGTCGTCGTAGAACTCGGGGTCTTTGACAGCGACTGCGGCGCCGTAGTCGTGCTTGGCTCGGGCTTGCTCGAGGGCAGGCCTGAATCGGGGTCGTGCATTAGCATCAGGTGTGAAGCGGCCCCCGCGTACAATTCCCGCAAGTTCTTTGGCCTTCGTCTTGCCATACGGTGAGGCTATCACGTTCTCGTCAGCGCCGGAAGCGCGCATCAGCCGCGGGTCGGCGATGCCCGGCGCCGCCGACGTCCGTGCCGCGGGCTGCCACGCCCGCGAGCTGGCCATCGAGGTCGCCTGCCCCTGGCGGGAGGACGTGCTCCCTCTCAGTGGCTCCCTGGGCCGTGGCGTGGACTTGAGCGGGCTCCTTGACGCCTGAGACGCGCCTGGATCGAGGGTCGCGAGCCCGATCGCTGCTCCTCGCCCGGAGTCATACCCACTGAGCACATGACTGGTCAGGCATACTCGCGAGGACACGAACCCGGCGGATGTATCATGAAGCAGACTTAATTCCCGAGCCAGACTCCCCACGGTGTCCGAAACCAGAACCTCACCCAGCTCTGAGGCTGAAGCATTACGGGGATCCTGTTGCGGAGAACCGGACGCCGGCGCTGGTTCGCGCATCGGGTTGGGCATTCGGTAGAGGTCGAGCATGCGTTCGGCTGCCGCGGGGTCGCCGTCCACTAACGGTACGCGTATATGAGGTACGGTGGGGCGAGCAGTGGACGGTGGTGTCTCGCTGCCTTTCGTGAATCCTTGATTCAACCACCGATTTCCCAAGGAGAACGAGGCGTGATGTCGAGATCGTGAACTGAAAGCGTGGTTATGACGAGCATTTGTCGAATGATAAGGCGCAGGGAGGCCGTTAGTGAGTAGCGAGATTACGCCAGACAGAATCATGGAGCTTGGGCTGGGTTTCTGGGGATCGAAAGCGGTCCTGAGCGCCCTTGAGCTGGGAGTTTTTACCGAGCTATCCAAGGGCCCATTGAGTGGGGCGGAGGTGTCTAAACGGATTGGCCTCCACACAAGGTCATCACGGGACTTTCTGGACGCACTCGTTGCGCTCGGGGTCCTTGAGCGTGACGGAGACCTGTACTCCAACACCTCGGAGAGCGACGTGTTTCTGGACCGGGACAAGCCGTCGTACGTAGGCGGCCTGCTAGAGATGGCGAACGCGCGGCTGTATGGCTTTTGGGGAACTCTGACGGAGGCGCTCAAAACAGGCGATCCGCAGAACGAGATCAAGACCGGGGGTAATTTCTTCGAAGTCCTGTACTCGGAGCCAGACAGTCTGCGCCAGTTCCTGAAGGCGATGACTGGGCTGAGCGCCGGTGTGTCGATGGCGCTGGCAGAGAAGTTCCCGTGGAAGGACTATGAGACGTTTATCGACATCGGGGTGGCGGAGGGTGCCCTACCCGTCGAGGTTGCTCGCGCGCACCCGCATCTATCAGGCGGTGGCTTCGATCTGCCGCCGGTGAAACCCGCATTCAACGACTACGTAAGCTCAGCTGGGCTCGGGGATCGATTGAAGTTCTATGCCGGCGACTTCTTCGAAGATCCGCTCCCAGACGCGGACGTGCTAGTGATGGGACACATCCTTCACGATTGGAATCTGGACGAAAAGCGCGTGCTGATTGGCAAGGCCTATGATGCGCTGCCCGACGGCGGCGCCCTCATCGTCTATGAGGCGCTGATCGATGACGAGAGGAAGGACAACGCGTTCGGGCTTCTGATGAGTCTCAACATACTCATCGAGACTCAGGGTGGATTCGACTATACGGGAGCGGACTGCTGCGGCTGGTTGGAATGATGCGGGATTCAAGACGACTTATGTGGAGCACCTCGCGGGGCCGGATTCGATGGCAGTCGGTTTGAAGTAATAGTGACGTATGATCAAGCAGGAATCGCGTTGCGCCCGGCCCGAAAAGACGACGCCGAAAAACGGTGTGAGCTTCCTACTGCGCTGACAGTCACGTACGAGCCGGATAGGGCTGCATTCGATCAGAATCTGCCGCGGCTGATCGAGTCGAAACGTGAAGCGTTGCTTGTCGAGGAATCCGAGGGCGGGGTCGTCGGATACGCGATGGCGGCAGAGTCGATGACGCTGTACGCGAACGGGCCGGTTGTGGACCTGCTGGAGTTGATCGTGGAGGAACGGCTGAGAAGTCAGGGGATCGGCGAGCGGCTGGTCGAAGCGGTGAAGGCATGGGGCCTGGAGCGAGGATGCCGCGATCTGAACGTCGCCAGTCGAAGGTCGGGCGGTTACTACGAGCGATCGATTCTGTCTCCAACAACGATGACCCCGATGAGTTCAAGGCCGGTGCGCGCTTCGATACAGAGGCGCTGTCAACGTTGCTGTCAATCTGACGTGCAGGTGAGATTAGCCAGCGAAGTTTCGGCAGGTTCCCAAGATCAACCAGATACGGAAGTGTGGAGGGCCCGGTGGGATTCGAACCCACGACTCCCGGATTAAAAGTCACACGGTGCAGGCCTAATTGTTAAGGCGGTAGATGCGAAATCCGGGGTGAAACCGGGGTAAGAACAGGGTGAAAACGACCCCGCGCGAAAACAGGTCAATTGATAAGGCGCCAGATACGGAAACTTCAGGGGAGCTTCAGGGACACTTCAGGGAAATCGGGGGGGGTCCGGGGAGAACTGAAGTCACGCTGCCGGGAGCGTTTTGAGCCGATCACCGGGACTGAACGAAGCGTGGGCCTGAGCCGCCTTCTCCGCATCGTACGAGGCCGTGTACCGGCGCAGCATCGCCGACGTTGAGTGCCCGAGGAGGCGCTGGACGTCGATCTCCCGGGCCTGCTGTTCAATCGCCCAGGTGGCGAACGTGTGACGGAAGCGGTGAGGGTGCACCTTGGCGATGCCGCACTCTTCACCCAGCCTCTGGAAGATCGTCCGCATGGCGCTGCGGTTCAGGTGACGGCCGCCGCGGGCAGTCAGCAACAAGTAGCCTGGTGCGTCTCCTCGGAAAGAGCGGATGTAGTGCTCCAGTGCCTGACGCGCGCGCTCGCCGAAGCGGACCACCCGCTGCTTGTTCCCCTTGGCGTGCTTGATCAGCATCCGTTGGGCAGCAAAGTCTACGTCCGCCAGCTCAAGATTAGCGAGCTCGCTGGCCCGGAGGCCTGTGTCCAGGAGTACCAGGATCAGGGCTTGGTTACGAGCCCCCTTCCGCGTGCCGGCGTCACAGTGCCTGAGGAGTTGCTGGATATCGTCTGCCGTAAACGGCTGCACGACCTTCTGCGGGACCTTGATGTTCTTGACCTTCATGAACGGGTTGGACGAGATGTAGTCGTGGCGGAGGAGCCAGGAGAAGAAGGCACGTGTCTCTCGCTGCCGTCGCCATTGCGTGATTGCGGAGACTCCCGTGCTCCCGACGTGGCCCAGGAACTCGTAGACGTCGGCTGGCCGAAACAGACCCGGATCGGCTGGTAGGCCCAGGCGCTCCACCACTCGCATGAAGAGTTTGAGCGTCTCGCCGTACGACCGAAGCGTTTCTGGCGACTTGCCCTCGATACCACATGACGTGATGTAGAGGGACGAGAGTGACTGGAGTGACTCGCTAACCATCGGTCACATCACTCACTCAGCTGGGCTGATAAGTCAACTGGATCTGGCGGTTGACGCCTAACGCCTATACGCTGCCCCGACTAGCTCACGGCGCCAACCCTTCCAGATACGGATGACATTTTGGCACCCCACAGCCACCTATCTGGACGCGATACAGACGCCGATCGAGCCCGGACGCCATCAGTGACTGCTCTATCTCGCTGCCCCTGGAGAAGCAGCTACGCTTGCCGCTACCCGAGTGACCGCCGTGCCAACCGGCAAGCCAGAAGCTCGCGCCTACAGGAGCGGACTCGTCGCCCTTAACGGCGTGATGTTCCTCTCCCTCGCCCTAGCCCTTACGAGACGGGGAAAGAGCCTGTATCGCCGGTTGCTGGAGGATGACTCGCCGGCGACGTTCCTCGACGCTACTCTGGAACGAGAGGCAGCACTGTGACACACGGCGCAGAACCTGGACACCGTCAATGTAGACGTTTTCTATGAGTGCTTGCACGAGGCGGATTGCAGCAGACCTGCCAGTCGGCCGTCACCCGTACTCAAGTCATGCTCCAACTTGGAGTCCTTCGAAGAACTCGGACAAGGCGGCGACTAGTCCTCGCGGGTTGTCTCCCTGGACGGTGTGCCCGGCGTCCTGAATCTTTACCCAACTCCCGTCCGGCAGCTTCGATGCAAGCTTTTCGGCGTCCTCATCTAGGAATGTCTTGCTCAAGGCTCCCCGCACACACAATGCGGGGCAAGTGATCTTGGTGATGGCGGCCCAAAGCTTCTGCTGCTCTTTGGCTAGCAGCTCTAGATCGATTTGCTCTTGGTAACGCCGGTCGTACTTCCATGTCCATCGGCCATCCGGCAACTGTCGCAGATTGTGAAGGAGGCTTTGGCGGAGCAGGCCGGCGTTTCGCCGCGGGTTGAATGACAGCGCCCGGTCAACAAAATCGTCGACTGATGGCAACTCTGCAGGCATAGTGATGAAGTCGACGATCGGTTTGACGCTCTCGACGCGTAGATCCGGCCCCACGTCCACCAGTACCAGCGCTCTCAACATATCCGGGTGCCGGCCCCCGTACACCATCGCGTTGATTCCGCCCAAAGACTGGCCGACCAGAACGAAGTTTGCGAGCCCAAGCTTGTCGCCGAAGGCCTCGATGTCACGCACGTGCGCTTCATAGCTGTAATCGACATCGTCAGACCAGTCGCTATCTCCGTGCCCTCTCTGGTCCGGCGCCAGGCAGTGAAATCGATCACGAAACGCCAGACATACCAGGTCCCAGCTGTGGCAGGTGAGCCCGCCTCCATGAAGGAACAGTGCAACCGGGAGACCCGAACCGCCCCAATCCAAGTAATGGAACCGCATTCCTTTGAGCGTCACATAACGATCCTGCGGCAGGGCTATCGCCGGTAGACTGAGCCCGGCGACCTGAGCCGCACGTTTCAGGTGTTCGAGCTGCTCTACACGATTCATGCTCATATCTATCCCGATCCTTCATTCCGTCGTGCGGCAGTGTCCTGCGCAATGACCATGCCCTCTATGGGAAATGATGCATAGTCTGCTCTTCTTGTCCCGGATGCGCTGCTATTAGACCTGTCTGCTGTCTCTGGGCAAGCGCACCGTCGCGGTGCCCTCACTGGTGCGTTGGCCGCGCTGGTTGACTGTGTACAGATCAAGGTCCACCAAATGCTCTCGTCCCTCTCGGCGCTTGTTTGAAATCACTCCCTTGCACCACGTTGTGTCACCCAGCAGGTTAAGGCCGGTGAATCTGGCCTCTGCAGAACGGAGGAAGCCTTCATCGCCCATCCAGTTGGTTAGGCCGTGGATCATCCATGAGATCCGCTGGCAACCGATGTCGAAGCCGGTGGGAAAGCCCGACTGCTGGGCCAGGCGCTCGTTCCAATGAACCCGGGTTGGTGTATCCGGCGCGTTAGTATCAAAGTCAGGAACGTTTGCGCGCGGGTGCTTCCGAAGATAGCGGTGCAGTATTTCGGACGCCATGAGGAACGAGTCGCCCCATCCCTGGCAGAAGGCAATGAGCTCCGTTGTGGTGAGTGGGCCCTTCACGACGTGTGGTATCTCTTCCCCCGCTTGCACATCGTCCCAGTAAAGTGTGTTGGCGCCACGGATCACCTCATCGTCGATATCCTGATTGATGCGCGCCAGCTCCTCCTCGCTGTACCGGTGTTTCTTCGCCCCACTTGAGGTCCGCTTGATTCCGCCCCGGTCCGAAATCGCGCGTTCCCAGGCGACCGAGACGGTGTGCTTGCGCGCTACGAGTTCATCACGCTGGTTGTAGAAGTTGGCACGATCAGTCGTCTTCAAGGAACGCCCCCGCGGTGTGCCATCGTCGACCTCAATATCGGCCACTCCGTCTTCGCCGTGGATCCGATCGCCGAGAATTATGGGCTTGAACCACTCCCACGCGTCACCGGTGTGCATGCGCCGGATGGTACCCGGCAAGCCGCCGCCGCGGCTGGGACGCGTGTCCCGGTGCTCGGGTACGATGGCGCAGCTGTACAAGAAGCTGGGAGGAGCGACGAGGGTCCCATGCCCGGTTCCGGCCGCATGCTCTTCGTCGATCCAGAGGGGGTTCGTATCTCCGATGCCCTCCGTCCAGTGCCTGATCGCGTCCCTGGTCACCTCAGAATGCCAGGGATTCGGAATGGGCTCGAATCTACCGATCCGGGATCGCTGTCTTTCGACGAGCTCATCAGATATCACGGATCCAACGAGACGGGATGAATCTGCCATATCGAGTACGCCTCCAGTCTAGCAAGCAGGTGACGATGACGACCTAAGGGGACTCACGCGGTGGAACGTGCTGGTTGAGAGAACACGGGCACACTCAGGGCGCATGAGGTCAAAGACGACATCCATGTATAAAGGCTTCAGGTCCGACGGTCGCCCCAGGGCGGACTCAAACAACGCAAGGAATCGTGTCGGTGGCTCCCATCGAGGGGCCGGCTGGTGTGCCGATCTCTCGAGGAGAGAACTCGTGTGGAATGAGGATGACTTCACCGCCTGGGGTAGACAGAGATCCCGAAACCATGACTGCATTTCAGCGGACTGTGCTTCGTCCGAGCAAGCAAGACGAATCGCGAGAAGGCTGTTCGTTGGCTTTGGGCTGTCGATGCTGAATGATCGATGTCGGACCATATACCACCCGCCGAACACTCTCCTCCCCTTCATTTCGTCGTAGTCTCGCTGTAGCTGAGGTACTGAGGAGGAAAACGCCTCGACGGCCTTCTCCAGACTTCTGGATGATATCTCGTAAGTCGCCAGGAACCGCCCCTCGTCGGGTGGCACGGTCGTCGCCGCGTGATGAAACAACACAGGATTGGAATATACGCCGGCGCTGAGAGCGTCCCGAAAATGGACTTCTTGATACCACCTGCTGAACTCTGCTTCTTCCGCGGGCCCACATCCTGTGACGCCGTAGGCGATTGCCGGGGGGCTTCGTCCGTCCAAGGTTTCTCTCCTCAGTCCACTCGCAGGGTTCACTACACTCCGCGCATCCGCGGGTCCAGCACGTCCCGCAGAGCGTCGCCGAACATGTTCACTGCGTAGACGGTGAGCGTGAGGGCAACTCCGGGGCCGATCAGGAGCCAGGGCGCGCTGATCATGTACAGCCGATTTTGACCTGAGAGCATGCCGCCCCAGCTGGGCTCCGGCGGTGGCACGCCATAACCAAGGAAGCTCAGAGCGGCCTCGGAGAGGATGTTCACGCCAACGTTAAGGGTGAAGATGATAATCATCGGTGCGAATATGTTGGGCAGGAGGTGACTGAAGATGATTCGCCCGGATCCAGCGCCGAGCACGCGGGCCGCCTCTACGAACGGGCTGTCCTTGATTGCCACCACTGCGCCTCTGGCCACACGAGAGCTCTCAAAGGAAGTTCTGAAGGCGAGCGCCAGGGTGACATTGAGGACACTCGGACCGAGGATCGCAATTATGCCGATCAGCAATATCACGGGAGGAATGGCCTGCACGACGTCCACGCAACGCTGGATGACGTTATCAACGATCCCTCCTCTATACCCGCTGATAACGCCGAGCGACGTGGCGATTGATACGCCGAGAACCGTTCCGCCAAGTCCTACCTGCAGTGAGATGCGGGCCCCGCGGAGAACGCGGCTCAAGATGTCCCGGCCGAACTGGTCGGTGCCAAGCGGATGGCTGAAACTGGGACTCTGGAGGCGTTGGGACTGATCAACGACGTCCCACGCCGCCAGGGGCAAGACGTCAGAGAGAACGGCGCCGGCTACCAGCAATACGAGGAGCAGTCCCGAGAACGCGCCCAACGGCTTGCGGCGTGCGAACTTCCAGAGGACGGAAGCCAGTCGGAACCGCCTCTTGGGCACGGCTAGACCAAGCGCCGTCCCCGAAGCGGCTACTTCCGAGGTGACTTCGCTCAATGGAACTCCTAGCCAAGCCTAATCCGCGGATCGAGGAATCGATAGGACGCGTCGACTATCAGGTTCGTCAGCATGACGAATATGCCTGTTACGACAGCAATCCCCTGTATGACGGGGTAGTCTCGTTGAACCAGGCTGTCGATAAGCAGCTTTCCTAGGCCCGGGAGGCCGAAAATGATCTCGACGACCACGGCGCCAGAGAGAAGCACTGCGACATGGAGCCCCAGGAGCGTCACGACAGGTATCAGAGCGTTCTTAACCGAGTGGCGGTATACTACCAACCTTTCCGGCAGACCCTTCGCACGCGCTGTTCGGACATAGTCTTCATTCAGGACCTCCAGCATCATTGACCTGGTCATTCGCATGAGGCTCGCGCTCAAGAAGGGCGCGAGCATGGCGGCGGGGATTAGGAAATGCTGGAAGTGAGCCCAAGGATCATCCGAGAAGCGCGTATAGAATAGCGGCGGACTCCAGCCGAAATACGCGGCCGGCAGAGTCACGATCGCCGTTGCCAGCAGAAAATTGGGCACGCTGAGAGCTAGCACCGAGACGCTTCGTAGCGCATAGTCTGCGATCGTGTCTTGCTTAACCGCGGACAAGACTCCCAATGGGATCCCAGTCAGTGTGCCGAATACAAGAGCAAGCAGCATCAGTTCCATCGTGACGGATACATGATCGAAGATGACTGTGAGTACGGGTTCCTGTGTCCAGAACGATCGGCCAAGATCGCCCGTTGCCGCACCGCGCACGTAGTCTACGTACTCGACGGCTATGGGATCGCCGATGCCAAGACGCTCTTCGAGAACTTGCCTGTCCAGGTCGCTGGCGCGGAAGTCCTTCAACATGACGTCGACCACGTCACCCGGGAGAAGGCGCAGCAAGACAACGACGAACAGGAGCAGTATGAGGATGCTGGGGATGAGGCTAAGAAGCCGTCGCAAGAGAAACGCTAACAATATTCACCCACCTACACAGGTTACTCGTTTCCCCTCGTCGCAAAATCATGATGGGATGGGTGGCCATCCCATCATGATTTATACGACTGGGCGTTAGCTTAGGCTTCTATTCCGTATCGGCTGGAATGGTAGTGGCTGTCAGCAATTGAGCTGGTCGAGCCCGGGCCAAGCAGCTGCTGCACGCCCACGATTTTCGGGTCCCAGCCCTGAGCCAAGTCTACGGTGCCCAGCCAGATAACAGGCAGTTCCTCTAGTATCGTCTCCTCAGCCTGAAGAATAGCGCTACTTCTGCCGTCGGCGTCGATTGCGGTGAGGGAGTCATCGATTAGGGCATCCAAGGCGCTGTTACTGTAGGCGCCCCAGTTGAGAGACCCACCAGTCGAGTAGTTGTTGAACAAGTCGAGAGCGGCGTCGGGCAGCCTGGGGGCGAACTGAACGACAGAGTCGAAGTCCCCGGCTCCGAGCCGGCTAGAAAGATCTGCCACTTCCACGACCTCTACATTGACATCCATGGCAGGCCAGATACCCTTCAGCAGGCTCTGTATCGTGACCGCCATCTCGTCAGTCTGCTGGGTAGTGATGACCATGATTGAGAACGAGATGCCGCCGTCGGGGAAGCCGGCGTCGCTCATAAGGCTCCGCGCTTGCTCAAGGTCTTGTGCCTTGGTTGCAGGATTCCATCCCGGCATCTGACTGATTTCTGAACTAGGAATGGCTTCAGGCAGTGCAGCACTTAGCGCACCACTGTACGCCCAGTTGCTGCCGAGGATGGGGTTGATGACGTCTTCGTAATCGAGCGCCAGGTGAATCGCCTTTCGGACGCGCGCGTCGCTGAACGGAGCCTTGGCGGTGTTGAAGCGGAAGTTAAATGCGCTGCCCCACGCCAGGTAACTGGTGACCTGCGTGTCCGGACGTGCTGTCAATATCTCGTCACGTACTAGCTGATCCAGCATCTGAATGTAGTCGACATCGCCGGACTCGAACGCGGCCTTTTCCGCCGCGGGATCGCTTAGCCACTTGAAACGCACGCTGTCCAGATAGGGCAGCTGCTGACCCAGGCTATCCTTCCTCCAGTACTCTGGGTTGCGGCTGAAAATCGCCTCCACGCCGTTGTCGTACTTGTCCAGCACGAATGCGCCGCTTCCCACGAATTTGCTCGGGTCCGTGAACGCTTCCTCCGCCTCTATCACCTCCCGCGGGTGCACGGTCATCTGATAGTAGGCCAGACCGTTAAGGACGGACAGAGATGGCGTCGACATGTTAAGGCGCAGCTGGTCGCCGACAACATCGGCGGTGTCCAATCCGAACATATTGCTCGCCAGCCGTACCTCCGAAGGGTCTACCTTACCGGCGTAACGCGTGATGTTGAGCGCCATGTCTTCGGCGTCGACCGCGCGCGCATTTACGGGGGCCTGGTTGTGCCACTTTGCGTCTGGATTGATGTCAAAGAGGATTTCGGACCCGTCACCCACGATCTCCCAAGAGTCAAGCAGCCGTCCTCGGAGTTCGAAATCAAGCGGGCCGAACTCCAGTGGCGTGTCCAGAGTGCATCCCAGTCCGCCAATGGAAGGGGCGAATGGAGAGCGGAAGGGGTTGAAGTCGCCGAACTGAAACTGCGTGTGGAGAACGGCTTCTCCTCCGAATGGAGGCAGGCCAGTTGCGGGAGTGGGACTCGGCGTAGAGGTGGCGCCGGGGGTGGTAGCACCAGCAGTCGCGGTGGCTGTGGTAGTGCCCCCCCCATCGTCGTCCCCGCACCCCACTGTTGCGACGGCGGCTAGCCCAGCCCCCGCCATGAGCGACCTCGTCACAAGCCGCCGTCTCGTTACCTTTTTCGTCCAAAAGCGTTGCCAGTAGCTCTGCTCGGGTTCCATGTGGCAGCTCCCTTCTCTTGCATCTTCGGCGTGCCGACTCGTGACATTGTATATAATGTGTATGCGCTGTCAATAGCACGCGACTGAACTGAGGGAGGAACGATTTGTCGGTAAGTCTGCAGGATCGGTCTGACATCGAGGAGCTTTACGCTCGATACTCGGTCGCATTCGACGTTGGGGACGTGGATGCCTGGGTCGACCAGTTTACGGAAGACGCCGTGCTGGGAGATCAGATCAAGGGTAAGCCGGGAATCCGCGGGTACATTGAAGGGCGCCTCAAGGAACGTGCGGATGATCCACAGTCCGATAAGGTACATCTGGTCTTCAACCTCTTGTTAGAGTACGGCGATGACGACAATCATGCGAGGGGATTCTGCTACCTGCTGCGGATCGGGCGCAGTCGCGACACCGGCCTCTTGGAGATGGTGCAGCCGGGACCGATATGCCAGTTCGACGAATATCACAAGCAGAATGGCAGGTGGCTCTTCTCTGTCCGGGGCGCGATGTGGGAATTGCCCGAGAGCACCAGCGGCATACCGGGCTTGGGTGACTGACCGGTACTACTGCCACGGCCCTGGAACGCCACGGGCGGTGGGCTTGCACTTGATCAGCGCCAAGCTCTAAAGACGCGATGAGGGATTCCACGACTTCGGTAGCCTGAGGGCTGTTACGCAGTTGGCGGCAGTCGATCGGAAGATAACCAGTAGGGCCGCCAAGAGCGACCCTACTGGGTGTAAGGGAGACAGTCCCGGGAATCGAAGTTCCCAGGAGCACATCATATATCATATATGTTGTCGAGGAAGTCAAGTCGAACCCGCTGAGAGATTCGCCTCAGGAGAAATTCTTCTTGTAGAGTCTCGCGAGGCGGTCGTTTTGGGCCAAGCGTGAACGACTACGTACGATGCACGATAGACAGCTCGCGGTAGCTGCGAACGGAGGGAATCACCAATGCGTGATGTAGCACTTGTCGGCGCGGCCATGACGACGTTCGGCCGTTACCCTGACAAGACTGTCTCAGGGCTGGGCGCGGAAGCCTCAATCGAGGCACTGAAAGACGCCGGAGCATCGATCAGCGAGATCGAGTTCATCGCCTGCGGCAACGTATTCCACGAGGTCTCGACCCCCGGCCAGCAAGTCGCGAAGGAACTGGGTGCGACCGGCGCCGAAGTAGTCAACGTCCTGAACGCCTGCGCCACAGGTTCGACTGCTTTTCGGGAGGCGTGGAAGGCGATCGCCATGGGAATGTACGACGTGGCCCTCGTCGTCGGCTGCGAGAAAATGGGCAAGATGGGCCCTCTCGGCGCCCCGACGGGCGATCCTGCTTACAGCATCGAAGGGGTGATGGGGACGGGTCTGATGCCGGGCGTCTTCGGCCAGGCCGGCGTAGAGCATATGCGCAAATATGGCACGACACAGGCGCAGTTTGCCAAGGTCGCTGTGAAGAATCACAGACACTCGGTCGGAAACCCATACGCTCAGTACCGCAGAGAGACACCGCTTGAGGAAGTATTGAAGTCCCGGCCAGTGGCCTGGCCGAACACTCTGTTCATGTGCTGCCCGACCGGCGACGGTGCGGCAGCTGCAGTCCTCATGTCCGCGAAGAAGGCGCGCCAGTACAGTTCAGAGCCCGTCTGGGTCGCCGCCTCTGCGCTCACTTCCGACCCGTATGACGAACGCAACCAGGCTATGTTCAATATCAACACGGTCACGCGTACTGCAGCGGCCAACGCCTACGAGGACGCAGGCGTCACGCCGGATGACCTCGACTTGATCGAGCTGCACGATTGTTTCGCGACAGCCGAGCTCCTGCACTACGAGAACCTAGGCATTTGCGCCGACGGCGAAGCAGGGCGCCTCATAGACCAAGGCGTAACCGAAATCGGAGGCCAGATCCCAGTGAACGCTAGCGGCGGGCTGCTCTCGAAGGGCCACCCGCTCGGCGCGACTGGTGTCGCAAACATCGTCGAGATCGCATGGCACCTGCGCGGCCAGGCCGGCGCCAGGCAGGTTGAAGGTGCCAGGGTGGGGTTGGCCCACGTTATTGGCCTTGGATCTGCATGCACGATTCACATCCTCAAAAAGTAGCCGGACACAGACAGCAATCGGAGGAAGAGCATAATGACGTCAGGCTTGGAAGGCAGAGTGGCAATCGTAACAGGTGCGGGACGCGGCATCGGCCGTGAGGAGGCTCTGGGATTGGCGGCACAGGGCGCCGCCGTAGTCGTCAATGACGCGGGCGTCAACCAGGACGGCAGCGGCCACGACAACGGGCCGGCGGACCAAGTGGTCGAAGAGGTCAAGAGGATGGGCGGACAGGCCGTAGCGGACTACGGGAACGTCAGCAGCTTCGATGCTGGCGAGGCGATGGTGCAGACGGCGATCGACGCGTTTGGCCGGCTGGATATCTTGGTCAACAACGCCGGGATTCTGCGTGACCGCATGGTATTCAACATGAGCGAGCAGGAGTGGGACGACGTGATCGCGGTGCACCTGAAGGGGCACTTCACTGTGACCCGCCACGCTTGCGTTCTGTTCCGGCAGCAACGGAGCGGGCGGATCATAGGCACGTCTAGCCCTTCGGGTCTCGGCAACATGGGACAGGCCAACTACTCGGCGGCGAAGGAAGGGATCGTCGGCCTAATCCGCACAGTGGCGCGCGACATGGGCAAATACGGAGTTACGGCGAACGCTGTCCGCCCGATAGCCGCCACGCGCCTGACCGTAAACGAGGAGATGATGGCGGCGCGCCAAAAGGCGAAGGCCGCCGGAATTGACCGGCCCAAGGCCGACGACATAACGTCACTCGACCCAGTCGCGGTCGCCAACTTGGTCACCTACCTCGCCATTGACGAGGCCCAGAACTTCAACGGCCGCGTATTTCTGGTTCGCGGACGGCAGATTGGGCTCTATCCCGAACCGGAACCGATCCGTAACATCTTCGCGCCAGGCGCGGTCTGGTCCGTCGACGAGCTTGCCGAGGCAGTGCCGAACACGCTTGGCCAGGGAGTCGTCAATACGTGGGATACTGCGAAGGAGTAGCTACTAGCGCAGGCCTGTGGCCGTGATCTGGGGCCTGTTCGATCGTCCTGTTTGTCCGGCGGCTGCACTGCTATCGACAAAGTGACCTCCGCGACCGGCCCTGTCGGTGGGGATCCGGGGCCGCATAGTGAGCACCGGGCGGGTTGAACCTCCAGCCGTTGCTTACGAACTCCTGGTCGATGCCCGGGGTGTTTGATCGACACTGTGAGGCTGAGTGATCCGCGCTACTCTAGCGCCACTTCCATTCGGGCTTCCGCTTCTCGAGGAACGCAGCCGTAGCCTCAGTTGAGTCGTCTAGGGCCCTCAGCCGGTTCGTGAAGCTCTGCTCCCAGCGATAGCTCTCGAGCATCGGCTCGATTTCCAGCCGCACAAAGACTTCTTTTGCTAGCCGTACGGCCATCGGGCTCTTTTCCGCGATCTGGGCTGCTAGGTCGAGCGCGGCAGCGATCATGGTGTCCCGGTCCGGCGCAACCGCGTGCACGACACCGGCATCGGCCATAGCTTCGACAGGCACGCGCTCAGCCGTGAAATACATGCGGCGTGCCTCGAACGAGCCAACGAGCCGCCTGAGGTGCGAAGCCGCGCCGAGCAGCCCGACGTTAATCTCGCCCATTTGAAAATACGCCCCTGCCCGTGCGAGGAGAATGTCGCAACAGGCAGCGTAACCGACGCCTGCACCAATCGCCGCGCCGTTGATGGCGCCGATGACAGGAATCGGACAGGTCGCCACGGCGTTGAATCCTTCGCGCGCGGGCAATCCGGGGTCAAGCTGGTAGCGAGGACTGAGAGCAGTGAGGCGCTCGTCCTCATCCCGCTTCGCCTCAAGATCCGCGCCGGCCATGAAGGAGCGCTCGCCGGCGCCAGTGAAGATAATCGCCCGAATGTCGCGCTCTTCAGGAAGCTCGTGAAATACGCGGGCGATCTCGATGAAGTCCTCCGCCGCGGCGGCGTTGACTGGCTCTTTGGAGTAGGTTACGAGAGCGATTCCCTCAAGCGGACGTTTGATTGTGACGATCGCGTTTCTCACGATTGACCTCCCTGTTTGCCGATCGATTGTCGGCACGACGATATCATGGCTTGGTATCGAGCACCGACGCGGCGTCCTTATCGGTTGGAGCTTCATGGGCCTGCCCGGCCGCGCACGCACGAGTCACTCCACGCACAGATCTTCGAGCCGGGCTAGACTACGGGTCATGATGACCGTTTCACTACTTCATGCCGACTGCCAACGGTGGACTGAATGAAGATTGGAGCAATTTTGCCCACCACGGAAATTGGCTCTGATCCGGCCGTCATCCGCGACTACTTGCAAGCTATCGAGGGTCTCGGGTTCAGCCATATCCTCATGCTGGACCACGTTCTCGGGATCGACCCTGGCGACTCGCGCCTGATCGGACCGTATACCTATGAGCACCCGTTCCATGAGCCCTTGACGTTCCTTGCCTGGGCGGCGGGCCAAACGTCCCGAATCGAGTTGATCACTGGCATCCTTGTCTTGCCACAGCGCCAGGCTGCGCTCGTTGCCAAGCAGGCCACCGAGGTGGACATCCTTTCTGGAGGCCGGCTGCGGCTTGGTGTTGGCGTCGGCTGGAACAAACCTGAGTACGCCGCGCTGGCTCAAGACTTCCACACGCGCGGACGAAGGTTGGACACGCAGATTGATTTGATACGCCGCCTATGGTCGGAGGAGCTGGTCCTTCATAAGGACCAATGGCACGATGTCGCGGCTGGGATCAATCCACGTCCGCGGAGACGAATTCCGATCTGGCTGGGTGGTATGAGCGAGCCGGCAATGCGGCGCGCAGCGCGTCTCGGCGACGGTTGGCTCCCGCACTTCGACCCGGACGAAGAGAGCGGCGAGCTTCGGACGGCGGTCCGGTCCGGGCGCGCCTCCCAGGACGATCTCAGGGGCGGTGAGTCGGTCATCGGGGCTATGAGATATGAAGGCGGAGAACTTGCTACAGACGTCCTGGCGCGCCTCCTTCAATACCGTCGTGAAGCGGGGAGCGAGAACGAACCGTTTGTGCTCCATGGTGGAATGTCGATCTCAAAGCGGACAACGGGCGACTCAGTCGGCTGGACGTTGAAGTGGGACGCGATCGGTATGGACTACTTGTCGGTCGACACGATGTACGCTGGAAAGAAGATGAAGGAGCAGCTAGAACTGCTCCGCCGTTACGCTGAAGCGATGCCGGGGCCGCGCCGGCAAGACAACCACTAGTTTATATGATATACAATCTGTGACTGGAGCTGAGGAGGTACCTGATGGCTTTACCCACCTACGAAACTCTTCTTACCGAGAAGAACGACGGCGTCCTAACTGTGACGCTGAACCGTCCCGAAAAGCTGAACGCAGCCGACGAAAAGATGCACCACGAGCTTGAAGACGTCTGGACGGACATTGAACGCGAGCACGACGTGCGCGTCGTCATCCTAACCGGCGCGGGCCGCGGCTTCTGCGCGGGCGGCGACTGGTCGGAAGACACCCAGCCGGAGGGATTCGACCGGGGCTATGTCCGCGGCAGCATCTTCGACTACATCCCATCTCGTGGCCACGTCTACAAGCTCTCGCGGACGATGATCGAGTTCTCGAAGCCGGTAGTGGCGGCCGTCAACGGTCCGGCCGTCGGTCTGGGGTCAACGCTGGCGTTGCTTTGCGACGTCGTCTACATGGCGGAAAGCGCCCGCATCGGAGACCGCCACACGCGCATGGGTCTGACCGCCGGCGACGCCGGCACTGTGCTCTGGCCGCTTCTGATCGGCCTGAACAAGGCGAAGGAAATCCTCATGTCGGGCGAGCTGATAGACGCCCAGGAAGCGTACCGAATCGGGCTGGCCAACCACATCTCCCCCGACGACAAACTGATGGAAGAAGCCACGGAGTACGCCAACGCCCTCGCCGCTCTGCCGGAGCTCGGAGTGCGAACGACCAAGATCGGCTGCAACAAGATCCTGCAGCTGATGTGGACGCTGGGCGGCGACCTGGCCGTCGAGTACGAGGCGCGCTGCTTCACAGACCCCGAAGTAGAAGCGATCGCCCGCGAATTCCGCGAAGCCAAGAACCGAGGCTAGGCGCCCGCTCGATGACTGAAGACGACGACCTGCCACTCTCTCCATACCGGGTGCTAGACCTCACAGAGGGCGGCTTCAATCTGGGCGCGAAGATTCTGGGTGACCTCGGTGCGGACGTCATCCGTATTGAAAAGCCAGGCGGTAGTCCTACGCGTTCGCAGGGGCCATTCTTCGGCGACGACGTTCACCCCGAGAAGAGCCTCTTCTGGTTCGCGTTCAACCTGAACAAGCGCGGAATCACGCTTAGCCTCGACACGGAAGACGGCAAGGACATCTTCCGCAAGTTGGCGGCGACATCGGACATCGTCCTCGAGTCGCTGGGGCCGCATCGCATGGAGGAGAAGGGCGTTGGCTACGACGCGCTTGCGGACGGCCACCCGCAGGTCATCCACGCGTCGATCACGCCGTTCGGGCATGAGGGGCCTTACGCCCACTTCCAGGCCACTGACATGACGCTTTGGGCGATGTCGGGCCTGCAGTATGCCAGCGGCGACTCCGACCGGCCTCCGGTCCGAATCACGGTGCCGACGGCGGAGGCTGTCACCGGTGCCCAAGCCGCGTCCGGGTCGATGCACGCCCTCTGGCACCGGATTAACACCGGTGAGGGACAGCAGGTGGACGTGACGGGACAGATCGCTACGGTCACGGCGAACATGGCAATTAGCGCCTACGCCACGGCCGGCACGCCCATCAAGCGGGAAGGCGAATACCGCGATGTCGGCTACACGCGCTCGCGTGTGCTCTACCCGTGCAAGGACGGATACGTCTCGATATTCGTGATGCAGGGCAAGTGGGGTGCTGCTTTCAACAGCCGTCTCGCCGCCTGGATGACTGACGAGGGGCAGGCCCCCGATTACTTCGAGGGTCTCGACTGGAAGGACTGGACGCCCGGCGTCAAGCACATCAAGGGAGATCCCAAAGGCGCGAAGGAAGATATTCGCAAAGTAGAAGAGCCGTTGGCCCGCTTCTTCCTGACCAAGACGAAGGCGGAGATCTTCCAGCGCGCCCTTGATGGCGAAATGCTGCTGGCGCCGGTCCTGACGACGGCCGACATGTATGAATGGGAGCACCTCGCCGGACGCAAGTTCTGGAAGGACGTCTACCATGACCACCTGGACTCAACTCTGCGCTATCCGGGTGCATTCATTCTTATGAGCGGAACGCCGATCGAGTTCCGCCGCCGGCCGCCCCTGATCGGCGAGCACAACCAGGAGATCCTCGGCGACGAGCTCGGGTATTCATCCGAACAGATGGCAGTGCTGCGCGCGGAGGGAACGATCTGATGGGCGAGCGGAAAGCCGTCTTCCGCGGGCTAAAGGTGCTTGACTTCTCGTGGGTCATCGTCGGCCCGCTGACGACGAAGCACCTGGCCGATCACGGAGCCACCGTCATTCGCGTCGAGTCGCTTTCCAGGCTCGACTACCTGCGTTCGACCGCCCCGTTCAAGGACGGAGAGTTCGGGATTAACCGAAGCCAGTTCTGGGCGACGTTCAACACCAGCAAGCAGAGCCTTGGCCTTAACCTGAAGCAAGGCAAAGCGAAGGAGATCATCTGGCGACTGATCAAGGAATGGCAGCCGGAGGTCATCGCCGAAAGCTTCGCCCCGGGACAACTCGCCAGGCTCGGGTTCGGCTACGAGGAAGTCAGAGCCGTGCGGCCGGACATCGTTTACTTCAGCACGACGCAGCTCGGCCAGACCGGCCCGTTCGCGCAATATGCGGGATTCGGCAATATCGGCGCGGCGATCGCTGGCCTTAACCAGGTTGTCGGCTGGCCTGACCGGCCACCTGTCGGACCATGGGGTGCCCTGCCGGACATGATGAGCCCTCCTCTCGCGATGTCAGCAATAATTGCGGCGCTGGATTACCGCCGTCGCACCGGCAAAGGCCAGCGATTGGACATGGCTCAGATCGAGGGCGCTCTACAGTACCTGAGTCCGGCGCTCCTGGACTACAGAGCGAATCAGCAAGTTGCCGAGCGCGACGGCAACCGCGACCCGTCGATGTCGCCGCATGCCGCCTTCCCGGTCGCCGCCGACGACCGCTGGATCGCCATCTCCGTCCGCGACGATGCGGACTGGCAAGCGCTCTGCGAGATGGCGGGCGACCAGCCGTGGACCCGCGACGAGCGCTTCAAAACGTTCCTCGGCCGCCAGCGGAACGAAGAGGAGCTGGAGGGTGCGATTTCGCAGTGGACGGCGACGCAGGACGGCGAGCAGCTGATGCTGGCCCTTCAGGCGAGAGGCGTTCCGGCAGCCTTCGTCAAGAGCTGTCTCGAGTTGATGGAAGATCCGCAGCTGCAGCATCGCGGATTCTTCACCGAGACAGAGCACGCGGAATGCGGCCCCATGCCAACCGACGGACCGAGCTTCCAGCTTTCGCTCACACCCTGGGCGGCAACCGGTGCGCCCGTCCTGGGCCAGCACAACGAGCAGATCCTGAAAGAGATTCTTGGCGCGTCTGATGAGGAGATTGCTGAACTGCTGGCCGAAGGCGTACTGGAAAGCCCCTGACGGAGAAGGAGGAGATATGTCTGAGAGCAATAACCTGCTCTACGAGAAGCGCGACGGCATTGCCACCATCACGCTGAACCGCCCCGAAAAGCGTAACGCCATCACTCCGGAGATGATGGTGCGCTTGGCCGATGCCTGGCAGGACTACCGGGACGACGACGAGATGCGCGTCGCGATCCTGACGGGCGCCGGCGACCAGAGCTTCACCGCCGGGGCGGACTTAACAACCGTCATCCCGCTGCTCACGAAGGCTAAAGCGCCGGAGAACGAATGGGAAGAAAAGTTCATGGGCAACCCGATGGGCATCGGCGGCATCGCCCTCCTCACTGACTTCGAGCTGTACAAGCCGGTGATCGTCGCCGTTAACGGCTCGGCACTGGGCGGCGGCACGGAGATCCTTCACCCCTGCGATATCCGGCTGGCGGTCCCACAGGCTGTGTTTGGTCTGATGGAAGTGAAAAGGGCGCTGTTTCCCGGTGCGTCGATCGCACGTCTGCCCCGGCACATCCCCTATTGTAAGGCGATGGAGATAATGCTCGTTGGCGAGGGCATTTCCGCGGATGAAGCCCACCGCATTGGCCTCATCAACCACGTCGTACCCTCCGTCGAACTGATGGACAAGGCCAGGGAGTTCGGCGAGAAGATCGCGGAGAACGGACCCGTGTCGGTGCGCAAGATCAAGGAAGGCGTCATCCGCACCAGCGGCCTCACGCTGGCAGAGGCCCGGAAGATCGAAAAGGAGTTAGCGCGGGAAGTCGGTAAGACTGAAGACGCGCGTGAAGGCCCTCGGGCGTTCATGGAGAAGCGTAAGCCGGTCTACAAGGGACGCTGATCAGCGTCGCTCTTCCCAGCGTTGAGAGATCGAGGGCTGGGGTGGAGGCGCCCCGATTTCGCCGTGCCGCGAACGCGGCGCGACGCGATCATCTGTGCTATCGCCGGCGCAGATAAGCAGATCGCCCGCAAGGCTGTCGCTTGGCGGCTCTGATCTCCTGCTGGCGGGAGTATGCGCCATTCGCAAGATGTTGCTTACGAAGCTATTCTCTCGGCAGGCCCAGGCCTCGAGTTCCGATGATGTTCCGTTGAATTTCGCTCGTGCCGCCGCCGATGGTGTCTGACACCGCGCGGAGGTAGCGGTACTGCAAGCGTCCCCTATCCGGCGCCCAACTGGCGTTGCGGCCGAGCTGGCCATACAGCCCAATGAGGCGCACGCCAGTGTCAGCAATGCGCTGGCTCACCTCCGAGAAGAAGAGCTTGTTCGCGGATGCCTCGTGGCTGGGCTGGATCTTCTGTGCCTGCATCGTCACGACCCGGTATGACATGGCCATCGCCACTTCCGTTTCGATGTAGCGGGCCGCAAGCTCGTGGCGCAACTTGCGGTTCTCGCCGATGCAGACAACGCCGCTGGCCCGGTTCTCCTTCGCGAAATCGATCAGGTCCTTGACTGTGCGCTGCATTGCGACAACATGGCCGATTCCGGAGCGCTCGATGTCCAGTGTTGTGACCGCCATGTACCAGCCACGGTTCTCTTCGCCGAGCAGGTTGATCACGGGGACGCGGACATCCTCAAGGAAGACCTCGTTGAACTCGTGGCTACTAGCCATGTTCGGCAGCGGGCGAATGGTAATGCCCTTGGCGTTGGTCGGCACGACAAGGTAGGAGATGCCTTTGTGCTTAGGGGCATCCGGGTCCGTACGAGCAAGCAGCAGCATATAGTCGGCCTTGTGAGCCAGGCTAGTCCAGATCTTCTGGCCGTTGATGACGTAGTCATCTCCGTCGCGGACGGCCCGCGTCCTGAGGCTCGCTAAATCGGAACCTGCTTCGGGCTCTGAAAAGCCCTGGCACCAAACGTCGCGGCCGGAGAGAATGCCTGATATCCAGTTCTTCTTCTGTTCTTCCGTGCCGTAGATGATGATCGTTGGGCCAACGATGTTGACGCCCATGCCACCGACGAAGATCGACCCCGGCGCACCCATCACCGCGGTTTCGAGGTTGTAGATAAACTGCTCCATAATGGATAGCTCAGCACCGCCGTACTCTTCGGGCCAGGCTGGCGCAAGCCAGCCACGATCGGCGACTTTCTGCCGCCACTCGAACAACTGGGAGAGCTCCTCACCTGAGACAATTTCGCCGTGACGCAAGTCCAGTGGGCACTCTTTCGCGATGAACGCGTGTACCTCACCACGGAAGGCTTCTTCTTCTGCTGTGAATCGGAAGTCCATGGCGGACGTCAGGGCTGCACGTAGCGGGCTGTCTTCCCGAGGGGAGATGTGCGAGTCATTGTCAGTCTCGCATCAGTTGCGGGTCTGCGGGAACTTCAGGTGTGGGAACAGCTGCCCGGCGATAACGTTCTTGGAGATTTGGCGAGTGCCACCGGCGATAATCGCGACGAGAGAGTCGCGGTGAATACGCTGCACGGGGTAGTCGAGCCGCGTGCCGTCGCCCCCATGGATCTCGATCGCCTTGGTCGAGACCTCGAGGAGCGTCTCGCAGGCAAACAGCTTGGCGGTTGTGATGTCGTCAGGCCGCGGGAATTTCCCGTCGATGGCCGTGGAAGCGCCGTGGTAGGTGAGGTATCGGGCGGCTTCGATCCGTGTCCACATTTCGGCCAGCATGTGGTAGATCGCCTGGAACTCGATGACCGGGCGGCCGAACTGCTTTCGCTCTTGGGCATACTTGGCCGCCTCGTCGAACGCGGCCCCAGACAAGCCGAGGCAGAACGCCGCGTTATGGACGCGTTCCATATTGAACGCCGTCATCACCCGCTGGAACTGGCCCGCGTTCACCATCACGTTCTCAGCAGGGACGCGACAGTCATTGAAGTGCATGTTGCCGTGGGGGACTCCCCGCGAGCCCATGAATTCGTGGCCCTTGTCGACCTCGAAGCCGGGCGTGCCCTTCTCGACCATGATCGTGCCAACACCCTTGTAGCCGGGCGTGTCGCCGAAACGGACGAACGTCGCATAGAGCTCGTCCCAGACAGCGCCTGTGATAAACCGCTTCCCGCCGTTCAAGACGTAATCGTCGCCGTCTTTGATGGCGGTCGTCTTCAGGTTGCCGGCGTCGGAGCCATGCTGCGCTTCGGTGAGGGCAAGAGCGCAGCCAAGCTCGCCACTGACAATCTTCGGCAGGAACTTCTCCCGCGCCGCCTCCTCGTCCGACATCAGGCAGATCGAGGCGCCCGGCCCAGAGGTTCGAAAGACGGGCTCGATCGTGATTCCCGACAGGGAGTAACGGGCAAGATTCTCGACAACTAGCGCGTACTCGAGGACCGTCTTGTCCTGACCGCCGTACTCGACCGGCATCGTGAGACCGAGGAGGTTGTAATCCCCGATTCGCTTGGTGATGGCGGGCAGGTCGGCGTTGTCCTTCTCGTCCCATTCCTGGGCCATCGGGCGGAATTCTTCGCCCGCTTTGCGAGCGCGATCTGCGAGATCCTGCTGTTCTGCCGTGAGGCTGAAGTCCATTTCAGTTTCTCCTTCTGGATCAGGCTCACCTCGGGGTCATTCAAGCGCTTCCGAGCGGAATCTCCAAGATGACTATTATTTTCAGTGGCCTGGCGATGTAGTAGTCGAGAGCGCCCATCGTGGTGTGTAGAAGAACATAGCCATGGTCCTGTTAAGCTGTTTCGGTCTTGTGCGCCAGACCTAGGCTTTTTGGCGTGCCTCCAGCCAAGCGATCGGCATGCCACAGATCGTATACTATATATGATCTGCGCTTGTCAAACGGATTTCGCCCGAGTGCCCAACGAACGAGGGGCCGTGGACCAACCTGATTCGAATTTGTCACATTTAGAGGATGTTTGCCCGCACACTGATGACTAAGGACGAGTGTATTCTATAGTGTATTCTATATATGAAACAGATCGATGCGAAGCTTGAATCCTGTAGGGGTGGGGACCTGCTGAAGTACGAGACCAAGACAGAATGGGTAGCTAACCACCTACGTGACTCGATCTTGAGCGGCCAGATCAGTCCAGGCGAACGCATCCGGATTCAGGATTGGTCCAAGCGGCTCGCCGTTAGCGCAACGCCAATCCGTGAGGCCTTGAAAGCCCTGGAAGCTCAGGGATACGTGCGTATCTCTGCACACCGCAGCGCGGAGGTGACGGCATTCTCCTCAAAGGAGTTCTCCGACTCGCTAAAGATCCAGCTCGCGCTGGATTCCCTGGCAATCGATTTCGCAATTCAGCGTCTGACAGGTTCCCGCCGCACCGCCGCTTGCCGACGCATGAAGGCCCTCAATGAGGATCTGGGACACGCTCTCGGAGCCAAAGATATCCGCCGTGCCGAGCGCCTGAACGTGGCATTCCACAAGTCCGTCTACGAAGCCGCCGACTCTCCCCTGCTCTTGAAGGCGCGCGCTCCCATCTGGAGTAGCATCCCTGTCGCGGGTGTGGTTTTCTGGGAAGCCGTTGCCGCCTTGCCCGAGCGCATCGCTGCCCTTAGCGTCGAACACGACGCCATCGCTGACGCAATCGAAGCCGGTGACCGCCAGGCCGCGCTCCATCTTACGAGAGCGCACCTCGAGCAGGGTTTCCGCCTGCTCAGGCAAATCGAGCAAGAGCATACCGACGGCGGCGCCGGAAGGAACAGCGGTCGCAAGTCACGCGGCCGGAGTGCCACGTCTCGCTGATCTTGCGCTCGAGGGTGCGGCGTATTGTCTTTCCTGTCACTGACCTCCGACCGGTGAGCGTGATTCACCTGGATGCCAAAGGAGGCTCTGACTACCGAATAGTCACGCCCCTGCGATTTCGTTCACGGACTCCTTGATGCTCGGAATCGTCTACGGTACTGGGCGAGGAGTTGCGAGATGAACCGACTACAGAAGCTGGCGGAAATCAAAGAGCTGCCCGGATTTCGGGTCGGGGTGACCGACCGCATATCCGTCGGCGACACCGATCTCTCCGGCATCATCTACTTCGACCGATACTATCCGCGCGCCGAAGTTGGCTTCATAGAGTTCGCTCGCCAGGCGGGTGCCTCCATCCGAGAGATGTTCGACGAACGCTTCGTCACGCCGACCGTATCTTCGCGCTGCGACTACTTCAGCTCGGTCACCGTCGACGACTTGCTGCGGCAGGTTACGTTCATAGCGCACTCCGGTAACTCCAGCCAGACATCCGCCCATCACTTCCTCAAGGAGGACGGTACCCAGGCAGCGACGGTTCAGATCGTCCGCGCCGTCGTCGACGCCGAGACCCGCCGCAAGGCGTCAATCCGGCAGGTGCTGGAGGAAACTCCCGATTCGAACCTGGCGAAGGTGCTTCGCGCGCGGCTTCTCTCCTAGTAGGAGCGCGGCAATCCCAGGACGTGCTCCGCGACGTGATTGAGCACCATCTCGCGCGACACCGGTGCGACCTGCCACGATCGGACCATCGGCCAGATCGTAATCAGGTCGACATCGCCGGAGAAGCCCATGCCCCCGTGTACCTGGATCGCGACGTCCACGGCGTCGGTAGCAGCCTCACCAGCCGCGAACTTTGCCATGTTGGCGTAAATCCCCACCTGGCGCGAATCAGTTCCGGCTTCGAAGAGTTCGGCCGCGTGCCACGCCATCTGCGCAGCCAGCTCAATGTGGATCTTCGCGCGGGCCATCGGGTGAGCGAGTCCTTGGTACGCCCCGATCGGCGTGTCGTTGAAGACCTTGCGGACGTTGGCGTAGTTCACCGCCTTCGTCAGCGCATATCGGCCCAGTCCCGACGCCTGAAGCGCTGTCGCGATGCGTTCGGGGTTCAGTGTATCGAACATCGGCCTTAGCCCCTGTCCTTCCTCTCCGATCAGGTTCTCGGCAGGAACCCGCACGTCCTCGTAGGCGACCTCGTAGGTCTTGTCTGGGGAGAGGATCCGCGAATCAAGCTTGTTGAGCTCGATCCCGGCCATTGACGTGTCCAGGATGAACAAGGAGAGTCCTTCCCGGCGATCGGAAACTTCTCCTGCCGCTGTGGTGCGGGCAACCAGGAGTATGTGTTCGGTGGCGTCGATTCCGGTCGTCCAAATCTTGCGCCCGTTGATCACGTACTCGTCGCCCTCGCGGCGCGCGATCGTTTCGATATTGAAGGTGTTGGTACCGGCGTTTGGCTCTGTGATCGAGAAGCAGAATGTACCCCGGCCCTCAGCCAGAGGCGGCAAGTAGCGCTTCTTCTGCTCGTTCGTGCCGTGAAGCGCGATCGTGATTGCCGCCATGCCACATGTGATGAGCAGCGGAGGGTTTATGCCCTGATTCGCCAACTCCTCGAGTGTGGCGGCGAGCCCCATGACGCCCATGCCAGACCCGCCGTATTCTTCGGGAACCATGGCACCCTGGAAGCCAGCGTTCGTCATCTCGTCCCACAGCTCGGTCAGCGGAACGCCCGCCTCAGAGCGCTCCTTCCAGTACTTGCGGTCGTACTTCTTCGTGATCTGCCGCACCGTATTGCGCACCAATTGGATTTCGTCGTCGTAGCGCGTTTTCATAGTGCTCCTCCTAGGGGTTCTCGATGATCCCTGCTGCCATCATCTCTATGACTTCTTCCTCGCTGTACCCGGCCAGGCCACACAGCACTTCGAGGTTGTGTTCTCCGAGCAGCGGTGGCCTTCGCATTTCGGCGCGTGTCTCGCTCATTGAGAACGTCTGGCCCGCATGGAGTATCGGGCCCAGCTCGGGATGATCGAGCGTCTCGAAGAAAGTCTCGCAGAGCTGCGGATCGCGGATGAGGTCGTCAGGCTTATTGACTACCCCGGCTGCGATTCCCACCGCCTGTAGCTCTCGTGTCAGATCGAAAGCGTCCTCGCCACGTGTCCATCGGGCCAGGAGGTCTTCGATCTCAGATTCGTGCTCCTTACGCGCCGTCATAGACTTGAAACGGGCGTCATGCACCCAGTCCTCCGCGATCACTTCAGACAGTGCGTGCCAATCTTCGTCGCTCGCCACAGCAATAGCGATCCAGCGGTCGTCGCCGGCGCAGGGGAACACTGCGTGCGGGCACATCACCTCGTCGCGGTTGCCCTGACGTGTGGCCACGCGGTCATTCGCCTCGAGATCAAGGAATGCCGGCGCGAGGAACTGCAGAAAGCCTTCGCTCTGCGCAAGATCGATCTGCTGTCCTTTCCCGGTGCGTCGGCGATAGTCGAGGGCAGCAAGAATAGCGGTGATGGCTAGCGGCGGATTCGTCATGTCGGGAAGCGCTCCCCAGGCGCCCACGGGCTCGCCATTCGGCCAGCCCGTGATCTCATTCAGCCCCGACACCGCCGCTCCGACATTGCCGAAGCCGGAGTAGCCGGCGTTGGGCCCGTTCTGACCGAACTGTGTGGAGCTGAAGTAGACGATGTCCGGCTTCACCTGCCGCACGGTTTCGTAGTCCATCCCCCGGCGCTCCATCGCCCCGACGCCGAAGCTTTCGGTCAGCAGGTCCGGCTGCCAACGTTCGATCAACCGAATCAGCACTTGACGCGCGCCCGGCTGCTGCAGATTGAGACCGAGGCTGAGCTTGCTTGTGTTGACCTCGTTGTAGAAGAGGCTGCGGTTGAGGCCCGGCTGCCCGTCTTTGAAAGGCGCGCTCGCCCGAAGGTAGTCCAGTTTCGCCGTCGATTCGACGCGTACGACTGTCGCGCCGTTGTCGGCCAGGAAGCGCGTCGTGACCGGGCCAACAATGACCCAGCAGAAGTCGAGCACTTTAAGCCCCTCCAGCGCGCTGCTCATATCGCTCGGATCGCGCGCAGCAAGCGCAGTTCTCGCAAGGAGAGCCCCATCTCGTCGCCATAGATTTGGCTGTTGTGTTCGCCGATGCGGGGGGCGGGATGCCGGTAGCTAATTGGCGTCTCACTCAACTGAGCGAAGGGGCCTGGATATTCGAGCGCGTCTCCGTCGATGCGGCGCCAGAAGTGGCGCTCTTGGAGGTGCTCCCAATCCCGGATGTCCCGGGTGTTCGTGACCGGACCCAGTTGTAGGGAATCGCGGATGGCACGCTCGAACAGCTCTCGCCTGGTCTTGGTTGCCACGAAGGCGGCGATCGGCTCTTCGGCGCGGCGGATTTCCCGCTCGGCCTCTTTCGCAGGCTCTGGGTCATCCTCCTTGATGAGAGTCGTCGGCACCCAGCTGTCCCAGTCGAGTTCGCGGATGTCAGCCGGCGCCATCCCGTCCTCCTCCATCCAGGCAACGAGGCGCCGGTTGAAGGGAGCTCCCCAAGGGCCCTGCATTAGGAAGCAGACGACGTATCCGTCCTTGCAGGGGAAGATCTCGCGGAACTTGAGGCGGCTGATCGTGCGATAGGCGCCCTGGCGGGTCATCGGCATTTGTGTCACGCCGTAGACGGACAGCATAGAGTTGGCCCAAACGGCGGCCGCCAGCTGCGATACGTCGACACGCTGGCCATGGCCCGTGCGGTTGCGCGCGAAGAGTCCGTGCATGACTGCGGCCGCCGCGTTCGCGCCTGCGATCTGCTCAGAAACGGGGACGCTGACGCGTACGGGCGCGCGCCTCGGTTCGCCGCAGGCGTGAAGATAGCCGGAGAGTGCCCAGGTCACGATGTCGGTCGTGCGATAGGTCGAGTAGGGACCGCCGGGCCCAAAGGGCGAGACAGCCACGTGCACGAGCCGTGAGTTCGCCTCGAGAGCACCGTCCACTCCCTGCGACTCGATGATCACGTCAGCCGTGCCGAGCAGTCGCTGGAAGAGCGTGGCGCCATCGCTGGTCTGGTGGTCGAGAGTGATGCCGCGCTTGTTGTGGTTGAAGGCCGCCCAGAAGAGGCTGCTGTCTGGGGAAACCTCGTCGGCGTAGAAGGGACCTATCCGCCGGGTACGACTGCCAGACGGGTGCTCGACTCGAATCACGTCCGCGCCGAGGTCTGCCAGCAGGCGAGCGCCGAGGTTCAGCCCGCCTTCCGTTAGATCGAGTATGCGGTATGGTGCGAGGGCCCCCTCCGCGACGGCCATGGAGTCAGGCTCTCCTGCCCTGATCCTTGAACTCCTGCGCGGCGGCTTCGATCGCTGTGTCGGATGCCGTGCGCGCGTAGAACTCGACGCTCATGTCGCCGGCGTTGTTGTAGTAGAGCTGTAACAGCTTGTTGCAGGCGATCTTGGTCGTGCGCACGCCGAGCTCCGGCAGCGCGGCGAGTCGCCGCGCGTAGGTCATCGCCGATTCCATCAGTTGATCCCCGGGAGCAACGTGGTTCACGAGGCCCAGCCTGTACGCCTCCTCCGAAGTAAGCATAGCGCCCGAGAGGAGCACCTCTTTCGCGCGGTTGAGGCCGATCAACGCCGGCCAGAGAAACGCGCCGCCGTCGCCAGCAGCGAGTCCCATGCGCGTATGCCTGTCGCCGATGCGCGCCGTGTCCGCCATGAAGACTACGTCGCATAGCAGGGCCAGCGTCGCGCCAGAGCCGGCGGCCGGGCCGTTCACGGCCGCGATTATAGGCTTCGAGGACTCGATCATCGACCGCGTGAGGCGGCTGATATGCCCGCGCGACGGGATGTAGCCAAAGATCGCATCCCGGCCGTAGATACGCTTGAGCGGGTCAGGTTCGATGTCGCCACTGACGTCGCCGCCCGCGCAGAAGCCGCGGCCCGCTCCCGTGATTACAACAACCCGGGCTTCATGAATCGACTCAACGCGCTCGATGAAGTCCTCGACTTCGTAGTGCATCTCGTGGCTCATGGCATTGAGCCGGTCCGGCCGGTTGAGTGTAAGCGTCAGCACACCATCATCCAGCTCGCAGAGCAGATACTTATAGGAGAAGTCGGCCGTCATAGCCGAGCGATGACCTCTTGCGCGAAGCGATCCAGGTCTTCCTCGGGCGTGCCGCCCCTCCCGAAGGGGTAGACGTTGACCCTGTGCACGCCGATCTCTTCGAGTGACTTCACGGCCTCGACCTCGGGTGCCGGCCCGCCGAGAACGGTGATCTCGAAAGGCTCGCTCCCGCGGCCGGCCTCCTCGCGGAAGCGGTTCAGTTTGTCGATCAACGGCCGGGCCGTCTCGCTGCTGTGCTTCATTCCGATCCAGCCGTCACCAAGGATGGCGGCGCGTCTCAACGCAGCATCGGTTTCGCCGCCGAAGATCAGCGGTGGGTGAGGTTGCTGGACGGGCTTCGGCGTCATCCAAGCGTCGGCGAGATGGTAGAACGCGCCGTCGAAGGAGGCTACATCCTGGGTCCAGAGCGCCTTCATCACCTCGACGCATTCACGCGATCGCTTCACACGATTCGAGAAGTCCTCGCCGGCGATGATGAACTCCTCGGCCATCCAGCCGACTCCAAGTCCGAACAGGAGCCTGCCGTTCGACAACACGTCGACAGTCGAGGCCAGCTTCGCCGTCGCGACTGGACTGCGTAGCGGCAAGACGTAGATTGCTGTGCCCAGCCGGATTCGCTCCGTTGCCGCCGCGACGAACGATAGTGTCGCCAGCGGCTCGAGAAACGGTGTCGAAGGGCCGACCGGCGATTCACCGCTCGGGCTGTAGGGGTAGCGGGATTCCGTTGAGGAGCCGAATGCCAGGTGGTCAGACACCCAGAGCGACTCGTAGCCCAACCGCTCGGCGGCCTGGGCGGCAGCAGTCAGGCGTTCGGGGCGGACCTGCAGGATGTTGACTCCGATCTTCATGCTAAATCACCAGCTCTTTAGCCACGGTTTCAAGGAAGTCTCGCGTTCGGCCGAGCTTTTGCTCAGCAGCCTTGATCTCGCGGAAGTAATAGTGAAGGTCGAACTCTTGCATGATGCCGACGCCACCGTGGATTTGCTGGGCAAGCCAGCTCGTCTGTCGTGTCGCGTCATTGGTGAACGCCTTGGCCATGGCAGTCTCTTTCGCGGCCGGAAGGCGTTCCGACAAGCGCCAGACCGCCTCGTAGGTCACGAGGCGCGCGCCTTCCGTGAGCGTTGCCATGTCAGCCGCATGATGCTGGACCGCCTGGAACTTGCCGAGCGGCTGGCCGAACTGCGTCCGCGTCCGCGCGTGCTCGACAGTCATGTCGAGAGCTCGTTTCGCGCAGCCGACTGCATAGGCGCATTGCAAGGCAGTGGTGATCTCGACCAGCCGCCTCAGCGGCGGCCCGCCTTGACCCGCCGAGCCAACAATGCGCGAATCCGGGATGCGTACACCATCGAAGCGCACGATGTACTGGCGGTCAAGGCCAGTGGTCGCGAGCGGCGTGAGCTCGATGCCGTCCTTGGCCAACTCGACAATCATGAGAGTGATACCAGACTCGCCGCTGCTACCTGGAGCGCGGCCCGCTACCAAGAGGTAATTGGCGGCAGCGGCCCACTCGACGAAGCGCTTTTCCCCCGTTAGCACGACCGAGTCGCCAGTCTGTGCTGCGGTCGATTCGATGCCATGCGCCGCCCATGAGCCTGGCGCCTCCGCGATCGCGGACGAGAGTATCAGGCTGCCCTCGGCCACACCACGTAGCAGTTCGCCAGGCGCTCTATACTCGGCCGACAGCAGCCCGGCCACAGTGGTCTGCAAGAAGGGGCTGGCGTAAGCGGCATACCCCATCTCCTCCACGATCACGGCCAGGTCGACCACTGAGCCGCCGAGACCGCCGCTCCTTTCGGGTGTGGCCAGGCCTTGCCAGCCCAACTCTGCCATCTTGCCCCAGATTTCTGGTGAGTGGCCGGTGTCGCTTGTCTCGAGCTCACGCACGAGTGACTTCGGGCACTCACGCTCGAGGAATTCGCGTGCGGTGTCTCTCATCTTCTGCTGGAATTCGCTGAGAGCCAGGTCCATCGCTACCTCGGCAGGCCCAGACCACGTTGGGCGATAATGTTGCGCTGAATCTCATTGGTGCCCGCCGTAAAGCGGCGGCGCGGCCCGTCGCGATATAGCTGCTCGATCTTCCCGCCAAGCGGCGCCAGTGGCGAGCCCGGCGCGAGCTGGCCATAGGCGCCGAGGATCTCCGTGCCCAGCTGGTACAGCAGCTGTCGCGTCTCCGTGAACCAGACCTTAGTCATGGACGCCTCCGCGTTGGGCACTAGGCCGGCGTCAATCATCCAAACAAGTTTCTCGGAGAACAGCCGAGAGACGTGGATGCGCGTTGCCATCTCCGCCAACTTCATGCGGAAGTACGGGTCGTTCGTCAGGGGCTTGCCGTTCAGCTCTATCGAACGCGCGCATTGCACGATGTCGTCGAAAACACGCTCGATCGGCGAGGCGACAGTCGACGAAGAACGCTCGTGGTCCAGTGCCATGGCCATGTAGTACCAACCCTGGTTCTCCTCGCCGACGCGATTGCCGACCGGCACCCGGACGTCATCGAGGAACACCTCGTTCGTACGCTCATCGGACATCGTCCACAACGGCCGCACGGAGATGCCCGGCGAATCCATGGGCACGATCAGCAACGAAATGCCTCGGTGCTTTGGTGCGTCTGGGTCTGTGCGCACCGCTAGCCAGAGGTGCGTGGCGTAGTGTGCATGCGTAGTGTAAATCTTCTGGCCGTTGATGACGTAGTCGTCGCCGTCGCGGACGGCGCGTGTCTGGAGCGACGCGAGGTCGGAGCCGGAATTCGGTTCCGTGTACCCGAGAGCGAACTCCATCTCGCCCCTCATGATGCGAGGCAGGTACTCGCGCTTCTGAGCGTCCGAGCCGACTTGCATGAAGGTGGGGCCGACCATCTGCAGTGAGACGACGGGTAGGGCGATCTCGTTGCGTTCCGACTCATCGGTGAGGATGTATGTGTAGGAAGGCGGCTTCCCGCCACCTCCGTACTCTTTCGGCCAACTGACCGCGAGCATTCCCTCTTCGCCCATCTCGCGGAACAACTGCCACATGAGGGGGCCGGGACCATTGCGCGGATGCTCTTCGAGCTCGACGCGCAGATCGTCAGTCAGCCGCGCCTCGATGAAGTGGCGGACACGCTTACGGAAGGCTTGCTGGTCCTGAGTCTCGGTGTAGTTCATGGGTTGAGATCTGATTATATATAATATATCCTCGGGTCATGCGGTCGGGACAAAGGGGGGATTATCCTTCGTACAATTCCTCCACTCGGAATATGTATGATATACGGACTGTCAATCTCGGCGAGAGGCTCTTGGCCGCGCACTGGAGGAACAGTTGACGACGCCCGATACAGCAGGACCCGCCATCACGGACGAGGTCGTCGAAGGCTTCCGCTCACGCATTGGGAAGGTGGACTCAATCAAGCGCCAGTGGCACTCGGAAGCCACCCGCGACAACATTCAGCACTGGGCCGAGGGGATTGGTGACGATAATCCGCTCTGGACCGATCCCGAATACGCAGCCACGACCAAGCATGGCACAATCATTGCACCCCCGAGCTTCATCCTCTCCTGCAACATCGGCCCTGCCCACCGCAAGGCGAAGCAGGCCAGTAGCGGCGGAGGCGGGCTGCCCGGCAACATCCGCCAGGTCTGGGCGGGCGATCAGTGGGAGTGGTTCCGCCAGATTAAGCTGGGGGACCAGATCCGCGGCACAACTAGCCTCGCCGAGGTCATGGTCGACGAAGGCGAATCTGGCCGCTCTATGACGTACGTTACCGAGGAGAACTTCCATAACGAAAACGACGACATCCTCGCCCGCCACCGTACAACTTCGATCGCGATGGAGCGTCGGCCGAAGGACCCGGCCAAGGAAGCCGAGAAGAAGATGAGAAAGGAAGAGCGCCCCAAGCTCACGAAGTATGTCTATACCGAAGAAGAGCTGGGGAAGATCGAGGCGGAGATCGACAAAGAGGAACGGCGTGGCAGCGCCCCCCTTTTCTGGGAAGACGTGACCGATGGCATTGAGATACCACACGTGGTAAAGGGTCCGCTAACACTGACCGAAATCATCTGCTTCCTGCAGGGCTGGGGCGGCCCCTTCATCATGTCCTCTGAGATCATGCACCGTTACTTCCGAAAGCACCCACGTGCCAACGTGCCCGACTTCGAAACAAACGCTCCGGACACGGCCACCCGCGTCCACTGGGACGAGAAGCTCGCCCAGGCCAGCGGCTTCCCTACTGGCTACGATATCGGTGGTATGCGCATGTCGTGGATGCTGCATGGACTCACGAACTGGGCGGGCGATGACGGCCTCGTCCGCCTGATCGGCGCGAAGTTCACGAACCTGAACCTCATCGGCGACACCACTTACTGCAACGCGAAGATCGTGGGTAAGCGTAGGGAAGACGGCGCTGGCCTCGTCGATCTAGAACTCTGGACTGTGAACCAGCGCGGCGTTACCACTACCGAAGGCAAGGCAACCGTCGAGTTGCCATCGCAAGGCTAACCCAGAAGGACGGCTCGATGGCCCTGGATTTCACGATCACGGACGAGGAGCGACTGGTCCTCGACGGCCTACGTCAATTCAACGACCAGGAGTCTGTGAAGCTGGAAGAGGCCAACTCCAAACTCTTCGAGGACCAGCGCCGCAAATACAACGAGAAGGGATGGTACACGGACGAGATGCTCGACCTGCAGAAGCAGGTGCGCGTAGCGTCCGCGAAGGCCGGCTACTACGGCCTGCTTTCTCCCGAGAGCCTTGGCGGCGGTGGGTATGGACCAGTCATGACCTATCGTGTGTGGGAGATGCTCTTTTCCGCGTACGGCCCCCGGTATGAGCTTCCGCTGTTAAGCGTCGCGCACTGGACGCGCGGCCCTGGACCATTTATCGCACACCTGCAAGACCGCCCGCGTGAGATGGTACTCCCCGGTTTGATGTCGGGGGAGCAGTCAGCCTGCTTCGCAATGTCGGAACCGGACGCCGGCTCAGACGCCTGGATGCTACGGACGCGTGCCGTCGCGGACGGCGACAGCTATGTCATCAACGGCACGAAACAGTGGATCACCAACGGCCCCTACGCTGACTACATGTTCGTCGTCGCGATCACCGACCCTGAAGCGGCCGCCGAGCGAAAGGGCGGTGTGAGCATGTTTCTGGCCGAAACAAAGACGCCTGGATTCAGCGTGGATGGCGTGATCAAGCTGTTCGGCGAGATCGGCGGCCATGAGGCAATCCTCTCGTTCCACGATCTGCGTGTCCCCCGCGACCAGATGGTCGGCAACGAGGGAGAGGGCTTCAAGCTAGCGCTTTCGGGCGTGGCGAACGGGCGTCTGTACAATAGCGCCAGAAGTGTCGGACACGCCCAATGGGCGATGGCAAGAGCGACCGAGTATGCGCAGCAACGAGTCACCTTCGGACAACCCATTGGCAATAACCAGGGCGTATCATTCATGCTTGCCGAGACCGCGATGGAAGCCTACGCTGCCAAGTACATGGGGCTGCATTGCGCCTGGCTGGTCGAGAACGGCAATCTCGCGATCAAAGAGCTGGCTATGGCCAAGGCCTTCTCAACCGAGACGGCCTTCCGAGCATATGACCGTGCCATTCAGGTCTATGGCGGCATGGGCCTTAGCAACGAGACACACTTGTACAAAGGGTGGCACTCCACCCGAGCCATTCGGATCGCCGACGGGAGCGGCGAGATCCTGAGGCGTACGATCGCGACGCGCCTGTTCAAGGGAGACCAGACGCTCTAGCCGATCGTCGGGATGTGAGCCTGATGGCATCACTCATATCAATGTCTGGATCCTCTATCATCTTCCTCACCGGCGTCCTCATACCGGGCGAGGTTTCTGTCCCGAGCACTGGGCGCGTTACCGAGGGGCAGCAGGAATGACCGCCCTCCTGTACGAGAAGAACGACCACGTTGCCCGCCTGACACTGAACCGGCCGGAGCGCCGCAACGCCATCAACTCCGAAATGATGTGCCGGCTTGCCGACGCCTGGCTGGATTACGAAACGGACGACCAGATGCGCTGTGCGATCCTCACCGGCACCGGCGACACCTTCACGGCTGGCGCGGACCTGGGCACGCTGATCCCGCTGCTGACGAGGGCGCGCGAGCCCGAAGACGACTGGGACCGCCGGTTCATGAGCGACCCTATGGGCATCTCCGGCCGCGCCATTCTCGCAGATCACCACGTCTACAAGCCGATCATTATGGCCGTCAACGGTGCGGCACTGGCAGGCGGCACTGAGATCCTCCACCCCGCTGACGTCCGGCTCGCCGTACCCGATGCCGTCTTCGGGCTGCCGGAGGTCAAGCGAGCTGTGTTCCCCGGCGCCTCACTGGCGCGCCTGCCACGCTCAATCCCATACGCGAAAGCGATGGAGATGCTTCTGGTTGGCGAACAGATGAACGCCGAAGAGGCGCTACGCATCGGTTGGATCAACGAAATCGTGCCGCGGGGCCGGCTCATGGGGCGAGCGCAGGAGTTCGCCGCGAAGATCGCAGCTAACGGACCAGTGTCCGTGCGTTCCATCAAAGAGGGTGTGATCCGGGTCAGCGACATGCCCCTCGCAGAAGCTCGCCAGATCGAGAAGGAACTGGCGAAGCGCGTCGGCAAGACGGAGGACGCTCGGGAGGGGCCCAGGGCTTTCGTGCAAAAGCGCGACCCGGTTTACAAGGGCCGCTGACACCTACAGCAGCCCCACCTCCTGACCCGCTTTGCGCAACTCACTTTGGAAGTCCGGGTGGGCAACGGAGATGATCAGTTCCGCTCGCTCGCGAACGCTCTTTCCTTCCAGGTTGACAACACCGTTTTCCGTTACCAGATAGTCGACGTACGTTCGCGGCACAGCGACGATTGCCCCCTTCGGGTGCTGGGGCACGATGCGCGAGCGCGTGCCCTTCTTGGCAGTACTCATCAGGCAATGCACCGAGCGTCCGTTCTTCGAGTAGTGAGAGCCAATCGTGAAGTCCAGGTTGCCGCCGATGCCGCTGATCGGGTGGTCACCAAGGTAGTTAAGGACTAGTTGGCCCGTCAGGTCGCAAGCGAGCGCACTGTTGATCGTGGTGAAGTTGTCATGATCAGCCACCACGTGGGCGTTTGAAACGTACGACAGCGCCCGGAACTCGAACAGATCCGGGTTCATTTGCACGAACGCCACGGCTTCGTCCACGCCGGGGAACTCGGGACGGATTCCTAGCCCCGCCGAGACACACTTACCCGTGTTCACAGTCTTCCTGGATCCGTTGATGATACCCCCTTTCACCAATTGCACGACCTTCACCGAGATGAACTCGCTGTGAACCCCTAGGTCCTGCTTGGTGTTGAGGAAGTCCTGCGTCCACTCAGAGCCGCCGCCGATGCCCATCTGGATCGTGTCACCGTCGCGGATCAAGTCCGCGCACTGGGCGCCAATGACCTGGGCGATTGCCAAATCTTCCTCCGGTGCCGGCGGCAACGCGCCCTTCTCCACTTCCGGCTTGTCGGGCGCCTTCACGAGGTAATCGATCTCGGATAGATGAGCCTTCGCGCTCGTCCGCATCAGTTTTGGATTGACTTCGCCGATGACGATGCGCGCGTTGGGTGCAGCCACCTCCGCAAACCACGGGTAGTTCCCGAAACTCACGAAGCCGTCACCATCGGGTGGCGTCACCTCCGTTAAATAAACGTCCGGGCTGGTGAAGTAGTGCTTCCGCTCCGGGTCCTGCGCGCGATCGGTTCTGCCGAGCCCAAACGGCCACGGGATGAACTCGACCCGCCCTTCGGCCACCGGCTGGCGCGTGAAGGCACCTGGGTAGTTCTCATAGGCTGTAAAGGCGTCAAAGTCGGCCTCGAACCATGGGTGGGGGTAGAGCGACAGGTCGTGCACCATCTTCAGGCCACGCAGCCGCTCCTTCTGCTTGACGAATTCCGACGCAAACCCCGTCGGCTCCGCCAGGCAGGCCCAGAGCACCACATCACCCGGCTTGATGGCGCTGACGGCCTCCTCAGCGGACACGAGTTTGCGCTCGTAGAGACTACCGACATCCCCGATCATTGCACTTCTCCCTCCGTATCATCAGGCAAGTCGCATACTCGTGGTGCGATGCGCCGAGCCTGACAAGATATATGATATATCATCCTCCTATGGTAACCTGTGCTGTCGAACGATGACCTAGTACTTTTCACGCAAAGGAGACCAACGTGGTCAGAACCGACACGGCAGAACACGACCTCATCCGCACCACCGTCAAACAGATCACGAAGAAGTACGACTTCCGCTACTGGCGTGAAAAGACGATGGCTGGCGAGCCGGTGGATGAGCTGTGGGATGCGCTGGTCGAGGCGGGCTTCTTCGGAGTCATGATCCCTGAGGAGTACGGCGGCAGTGGAATGGGTGTCATGGCTCTCGCCGTTCTGATGGAGGAGTTCTGCAACCAGGGCGTACTTCCCCCGTTCATCTTTACCAATGCGATGGCCGGCATCACGATCTCCAAGCACGCTACGGAGGAGCAGAAGCAGCGCTACCTGCCACCGATGATCCGCGGCGAGGAGAAGTTCTCGTTCTCGATCACGGAGCCGGATGCCGGCACCAACAGCACACGCATCAAGACCCTTGCCCAGCGGGACGGCGACGAGTATGTCATCAACGGCCAGAAGATCTGGAGCTCCAATATCGACCAGGCTGACAATGTCTTCCTGGTGGCTCGCACGACGCCTGCCGATCAAGTCGATAGCAAGCAGGCGGGGATGACTCTGTTCATCGTTCCGCAGGAGAGCGAAGGCCTATCGTGGCAGCCGATCCCGGTATGGGTTCACGCGCCGCCTGTCGGCAAGAAGTACTACAAGGTGGACAAAGGCCCAGTGCCCACTAGCTTCCAGGCCTTCTACGACAACGTGCGAATTCCGGCGGGCAACGTCCTCGGCAGCGAGGGCGAGGGCTTTCGGGCGATGTTTGATGCACTTAATCCGGAGCGCATTCTCGCGGCGTTGCTCTGTGTCGGCTTCGGCAGATACGCGCTAACCAAGGCGGCCACGTACGCCCGCGAACGCAAGGTGTTCGGCGACACGCCGATTGGCGCCTACCAGGGCCTCGCTCATCCCATGGCCTTCGCCAAAACGCACCTTGAGCTCGCGGCCCTCATGGCCAAGCACGCTGCCGCCGAATTCGATCGAGGCGCGGATGCCCGCGAGATCGGGACGTATTGCAACATGGCCAAGCTCGCTGCCGCCGAAGCCGCAATAGAGGCCGTCGACATCTCGATCCAGGCTTACGGCGGGCTTGGGCACAGCGACGAACTCGGGCTTAACTTCCTCTACCCTCACGTGCGTCTGTATCGCACCACCCCAGTTGCCCGCGAGATGGTTCTGAATCAAATCGCAGAGTACGCACTCGGCCTCCCGCGCTCCTATTGATTGGGTATCAACGTGACTGCATACCCGCACTTGTTCCAGCCGATCCGATTACGCGGCCTGAACATCCACAACCGGATAGTCTTCGCAGCGCATGGTACACGTCTTCAAGATGCGCAGCTACCTACCGAAGGGCATGTCGCCTACTTCGGTGCGAGGGCGCGCGGTGGCGCCGGTCTCATAATCCTCGAGATTGTCCCTGTCACACCCGTGGCAGCGCTACGAAGTGGACCGTACATTTCACCCTTCAAGCCCGGATGCGTAGACGGCTGGCGGGGCATCGCAGATGAGGTCCATCGACACGGATCGAAGGTATTTCAGCAGCTTACAGCCCCCGGCAGGCAGTGGCCCGCCGTCGGCATGGAGGACCTCCGACCCAGCTACGCGCCCTCCTCCATTCCGCTGGGGCCGGGTGCGGAGGTGCCTCGGGAGATGACGGCGGCTGACATAGCAGAGGTCATCGATGCCTTCTCCCAGGCCGCCGCTCTCGTCAAGGATGCGGGTTTCGACGGCGTGGAGTTACATGCGGCGCACGGCTATCTGCTTCGGGAATTCCTCTCGCCCGCTTCAAATATCCGCGATGATGAGTACGGCGGAAGTGTTCAGAATCGCGCCCGATTTCCGATAGAGGTGGCCGCGGCTGTGCGCGACGCGGCAGGACCGAATCTAGTCATAGGAATGCGACTAAACGGGGAAGAGTTTGTGCCCGGCGGTATGGACATCGAAGAAGCATGTGAGTCAGCCCGTATTCTCGCCGCAGGTGGCGCCTTGGACTACGTGAGTGTCAGTGCAGGACTCAGCCTTTCTGGCATTCGCCGTGCCATCCCATCAATGTACGATCCACCGGGACTCTATGCTCCGATGGCCGCTAGGATCAAAGCGGCCACCGAGCTGCCCACGATCGCTGCCGGGAGAATCACCACGCCGGCTCTTGCCGACGACATCATCGGCAGCGGAAAGGCAGACATGACAGCGATGGTGCGCGCGTTGATCGCAGACCCTGAGCTGCCTAAGAAAGCCCTAGAAGGTCGGGAGGAAACCATCCGCCACTGCGTCGGAGCCAATGAGTGCCTGATGCGGAATCAGCGCTTCTTTGCCATCGGATGTCTGTACAACCCTGAGGCGGGTCGGGAACTCGACACGCGGATGAGCCGCGTTCGTAAGCCGAAGAAGATCCTGGTAGTGGGTGGCGGGCCGGCCGGCTGTGAGGCTGCTCGCGTAGCTGCCGAACGTGGGCACAGAGTCGACCTGTGGGAGCGGAGCCATGAATTGGGAGGTCAAATACGAATCGCTGCTAACGCCCCAGGCCGAGGCGACCTCCTCCAGATTCCGGCGTTCTATCGTTCTGAGATGCGTCGATTGGGCGTGGGCGTTTCACTTGGCTTCGAGGCAACACCCAAGGTGATACGTGAGTCATCTCCAGACGCATTGGTGCTGGCCGTCGGCTCCGTCCCGCAGCAGCCGACGTTCTCACTCCGAGAGGTGCCCGCTATAAGCGTTTTCGAAGCGCTTAGCGGGGCGCTAGATCCCGGAGATAACGTTGTCGCCTACAGCGAGGGACGACATATGCATGGACTATCAGTAGCACATTACTGGGCATCTCGAGGCAGAGCGGTGACTATACTCACTCCTCACGAGATCATCGGACAGGACGTCGATCCTGCCACACGGGAAACCATCCTGTACGAGCTCAGGCAATTGCGTGTCCGAATCCTCATCCTTCACCGTTTGCGTGCCGTCGATAAGACAGAGCTGCGGTTCGAGCACGTCGTCACGCAGGAAACCACAGCCGTAAGATCGTTTGGGGCACTAATTTATGATTACGGTGTGCGTCCGGACAGCTGGCTTGAGGACTCCCTTGGCGCCGCCGAGTATGAGATCTTCCCCATTGGAGACTGTCTAACACCGCGCAACATCATGGGCGCCACCAGAGATGGAGCTCGGGTCGGTGAACGTATTTGACGCCGCTTCTTCTCGCGGCATCGGGGAGGTTATCGACGTCGCTCGCGGGCGGTGGTAAGCAGATCCGCCCATTGTGAAGCATGCGGTGTCCACTCGCAAGAGGAGGAATCAAGGTGAGCCTGGGGCTTAAGATTGGAGTCAGCCTGTTGTCAACTCCCCCCGGCGAGTTGACTCACGTCGCCGCAAGGGCAGAGGCGCTGGGCTATGAGTCGCTATGGATGCCCGAACACCTGGCATTCTCTCGCAAGATCAAGAGCCGTTACCCGTACAGTAAAGACGGTGTGCCCCCTGTCGGTCCCGATACGACATTTCTCCATTCAGTGACAGCTTTGGCGGCAGCAGCTGCGGTCACCTCTCATGTGCAACTTGGCACCTCAATCTACATCCTTCCGCTGAGATCCCCCATTGTCGCAGCGAAGGAAATTGCCAGTCTTGACGCAATATCGGGAGGCCGCGTCATCTTGGGCCTGGGCACTGGATGGATGGAGGAGGAGTTTGCCGCAGCTGGCCAGGAATTCTCGAATAGGGTATCTCGGTTAGAGGAAGGGATTGCGGCGATGCAGGCGCTTTGGACGCAGAACGAATCCACATTTTCGGGACGGTACTATCGATTTACCGGTCTGCACATGGAACCAAAGCCGGCACGCAGCCCGCATCCTCCGATCGTGCTCGGAGGAGAGACAGCTGCTGCGCTGCGCCGAGCGGCTCGACTCGGTGATGGATGGATAGGAATCATGCACACGCCCGATAGTGCAGCCGAGCGCGTCAAACAGCTAAGGAGATACAGAGCTGAAGTGAACCGCGATCACCTCCCGTTCGAAGTAACCGTCGTCGCAGATGGCAGCGCAGGTGTCGATACCTTCGAGCGCTTCGCAGAGGCTGATGTCGACAGGGTCATTGCCTCATGGATCCTGAGAGGGGATCCGATCAAGAACTTGGAACAGCTCGCTGAACGGGTGCTTACTCGATAGGGGCTACAGGGTGGCTCATCTGAATGTCGTATCGTCGGCGCGGCCGAAGTGTCAGCGCCTGGTGCCAGCGCAAGCCGCAAATCTCCTTCTGCGGCAAGGGGGCCCCATGCGTTTCGACGCCGGTCAGGCTTGGTTCGGGGGGTGGCTTCCCGACATCGGTGGCTGACGTTGTCCATGGCGCAGTGGCCGAGACCGAGCCCGGGAATATGATCGGAAAGACTCGGAGCGCCCTGCAGTGGATATTCGGAAACACGGCTACCGCGTGTGACACTTACGGAGAGGTGTTCACAGAGCACGAATCGGATGAATCTCGGCTGGCCCTCGTGCCGGAGTGCAACAGGTTTTCTAACCCGACGTCGACTGGCTATCGCCTGATCCTGGTTGTGGGGTGCCAAAATGTCATCCGTGTCAGTAGCTCGGGCAATCGATCGTAGAGTTCTTGATCCGTCTCGTTAGGACTCAGTATCTCAGGTCCGGTGCTCTTAGCTGAACCACAGGTTTTGAGAACCATGGTGTGGGCGGCCGGTTAGGCCAGTTGCCGCGCGTACTCGAACGCGATGCGGCAGCGCCGGCAGTAGAAACTGGGGTCGACGTCACCGACCATACAGCCGGCGAGTACGATCTCGTCACGTTCGACAGCCGCCATCGCCTCGTCTGACGGGTAACCGTACAGGATTGGTACAACAACGTCAGTCGTCCCGCACTCGGGGCACGAGCTGACCGTCGGCTTACGCATCCAGGTAACCCACAAGGCGCCAGACGCGAAGACTGTAGGGGAATCGGCTGCTCGGGCAGAAAGTGTTCATGCCGTTGCGAACCCCGCCAGCCGATCACCGGGACTGAACGAAGCGTGGGCCTGAGCCGCCTTCTCCGCATCGTACGAGGCCGTGTACCGGCGCAGCATCGCCGACGTTGAGTGCCCGAGGAGGCGCTGGACGTCGATCTCCCGGGCCTGCTGTTCAATCGCCCAGGTGGCGAACGTGTGACGGAAGCGGTGAGGGTGCACCTTGGCGATGCCGCACTCTTCACCCAGCCTCTGGAAGATCGTCCGCATGGCGCTGCGATTCAGGTGACGGCGGCCGCGGGCGGTCAGCAGCAGGTAGCCCGGGGCGTCTCCCCGGAAAGAGCGGATGTAGTGCTGCATTGCCTGACGCGCGCGCTCACCGAAGCGGACCACCCGCTGCTTGTTTCCCTTGGCGTGCTTGATCAGAATTCGCTGAGCTGTGAAGTCCACGTCGGCGAGTTCCAGGTTGGCGAGCTCGCTGGCCCGGAGACCCGTGTCCAGGAGCACCAGGATCAGCGCTTGGTTCCGAGCTCCTTTTCGCGTGCTGGCGTCGCAGTGCTCTAGTAGCTTTCGAATGTCTTCCGTTGTGAACGGCTGGACGATCTTCTGCGGGACCTTGATGTTCTTGACCTTCATGAACGGGTTGGAAGAGATGTAGTCATGACGGAGGAGCCATGAGAAGAAGGCACGCGCCTCTCGCTGCCGTCTCCACTGGGTGATTGCGGAGACTCCGGATTCTGCGACGCTCGCCAAGAATCGATAAGCGTGCGATGACTCGAAATGGCTGGCTGAGTTTGGCAGAGCAGCAGCATCGACAATGTCAACGAAGAGCTTCAGGGTCTCCCGATACGACCTCAGAGTGTCCTTGGTCTTACCCTCGACTTTGCACGCGTCGAGGTAGCTATCGACCAGGCTACGCAGATCCATGGTCGGATCACTGACTGCGCTGTCGGCGGCGGTACGGCTCATACGACTCATATCTACAACGGTCATATCTATTTACACGTAATCTTATAGCTCACTAATCCAACGGGCGCAAGTTGAAATATGCGCGTAATATTGATAAGTTGAGCGTTATGGATCGCGTCCAGATCAAGGCGCTGCGAGCGCAACTCGGTCTGACTCAGGAGCAGATGGCGCAGCGGCTTGGTTTGGCAACATCGACTATCCAGAAGTGGGAGGGCGGAACAGCTCGACCCAGGGGCCTCTCACTCGGGGCCTTGAGGCGTCTGGCGCAGCGAAGCGGCTTCCCGGTCGAAGGATGACGGATGTCCCGATCGCATTTCTTCCCCGCTTCTCGATTCGGGGTGATCGGCGTTCCAAATTACGGCGGATTTAGGGTCCCAATGACCCAAGAGGTTTACACGGGGCATGATTACACCCCTCCGTATAGGGAATTGGCGGTCTAATCTCGTCAAAATCGCGAGCAAGATATTTGGAGGGCCCGGTGGGATTCGAACCCACGACTCCCGGATTAAAAGTCCGGAGCTCTAACCGCTGAGCTACGCGCCCTCGATATGCAGCTGCCTGTCTGCCAGCTTCAAATCCTCACCCCTTGTCGGACTCCACGTCCAAAGCGTTCGTGGCACGCAACAGCCTCCGCGGCGGAGGGCGTTCATCATAGTGCCTCAGCAGTCTGGTGATCACCTTGTGCAGCGTACAATGATTCCGGAAGCAAAGGGCTAAGACGGGCCATAATCACGGATTCCATATCTGGGCAAGCTCGGTTTCGCAAACCTAAGCTTCCCAAGCAGAGGGTCGCCGGTTCGATCCCCGTCTCCCGCTCCAGGTGTCATGCCAGCGCCACCTCGCGCAGTGGGCCATCCGGCAAAACCAGTGGTGGAACCCCGTTTTGTAGTTGAGGTTCTTTGACACCTGTCCCGGGAGCCAGTTCGGTTCCTCAGAGCGTGATCCCCCGTTAGCGGCAGCCAGCTCCGGTGCTGCGAGCGGGTAGATGTCCAACCTGCGCTTTAGCTCCTGCTGAACCTGACGTGAGCTGTAGCCGAGAACCGTAAGCACCATCGCTGTCGCCTTCACTTCACGCGGCGAGTAACCAGTATCTCCGGCGGCAACCTGCTCCGCGATGGCCCACGGCCAAGCGTTGTTTCTGGCCATACCACCATTCTAGACCCTTCTTCCGTGCCCTGTGCTTCGCTGACGCGCCTTCTGAGTTGACTATAATTGCCGTACACATTGGGGGTGTGGCATGTCCTCTACTGGACGCGCCGTTGTACGTTCTGTGCGGTGGTATTCGTCTGCGGCTGTTCTGGGCGCGGCTTTCATAGCCGTCGCCTTCGTGCTCGCAGGCGCGCCGGCCCGCACAGCCGGCACAACGTACTACGTCTCGACCTCTGGCGACGATGGCGCGCCCGGCACACAGTCGCAGCCACTGCGCACGGTGCAGGCCGCGGCTGGCCACGCCGGCTCCGGCGACACCGTAGTCATCGCGCCCGGCGTCTACGCACCGTTCGAAGCCTACACGTCCGGCACGGCCGCCGCGCCCGTCACATTCCGGGGCGACCCGGGCACCTGGATCGACGGCGGTTGCAGCGATCACGCCATCGACATCACCGCCGACCACATCACAATCGAAGACCTCGGCGCCCGACGCTCCGTCACCGAGGTCATCCACCTCTTCGCCGCCAGCCACGTCACTCTCCAGCGCCTGACCGTGACCGACTGGAACTGCGGCGAAGGCCCCGACCAGTACCGCGGCGGCATCTCGTCCTGGGGTGGAGGCAGCACCCTGATCGTCCGCGACTCATACCTCGAGCGGCGCGTTACCGAGAGCGGGAGCGATGTCGGCCCCGGGAACGGCATCTGGGTCAAGAACACCGGCCCGGACGCCGGCGGCGGCCACACCTTCAGCGGCAATACGATCATCGGCGGCCACGACGGCATCGGTGGCGAGCCGGAGGACGTGCCCTGGGGCGTCTTCAACGGCGACACGCTTATCGAAGGCAACACTGTCCGTGAATGCGACGACGACGGCATCCAGGTCGAAGGCGGCACGCACAACGTCACGGTCTCCGGCAACACCGTCAGCGGCTGCCTCATCGGCGTCGCCTTCGCCCCCGCGCTCGGCGGCCCGCTGACGATTGTCGGCAACGTCATCACCAACCCCCAACCGCGCCGCGGCGAGGGCCCGGCGGCGTTCAAGGCGGGCGACGACTCAACCGGCGAGGTGCGCGTCTATCACAACAGCTTCTACGCCGGCGCTACTGCCGCCGACGGTTTCAAGCAGACGAACTCTAACCTGCAGAACGTCCACCTGCTCAACAACGCGATCTACGCCGCGCGCTACGGCTGGGAGATCTACACCCACACCGGCACCATAACCGCGGACTACGACGCCATCTACACGTCCGACAGCGACCGCTTCGTGAAGTGGGCGGGCCACTGGCATATGTCGCTCGACAGCCTGCACGCCGAAACGCAGCAGGAAGCGCACGGCATCACCGCCTCGGACTTCGGTTGGGACGCCCAGCTGCGCCCGCTCGCCGGCAGTCCGCTGATCGATGCCGGCGTCGTGATTCCCGGCGTGAACGACGGCTACAACGGATCGGCGCCCGACATCGGGGCGTTCGAGGCCGGCGCGGGATCGCCGCGGTCCAGCATCCCGACGCCCGTTCCGCCGGTCGGCGGCATCCTTGAACTGCCCGTGGCGGCACAGACGAGCGTAGTCGCCGACTTTGCCTGGTACGTCGGCTTACCTACATCAACCCTCTGTGATCTAACTAAGCCAGTCCCGCCGAACTCCCCGGCCACCGAAGGCCTCTGCGCGAAGTTCTCACTCACGATCCCTGACGGGTTATACACGTACAGGCAAGTCCTGAAACGCGACGGAGTTCCCGTTGTTGACGCCTCATTCCCAGATCTCCATCTGGACTCGGCCACCGGCTGGAACCAGTCGTTTCCGACGGCAGCCTCCTCCGCCTCCGGGACATACGTCTTTGAGGTTTGGGTTGACGGCGTCCTGATCGGCAGCAGTCAGGTCGTCGTTGGTGGCACCGCCACTCCCGCGCCCACCGCCAGCCCCACGGCCACCGCCAGCCCCACGGCCACCGCCAGCCCCACGGCCACCGCCAGCCCCACGGCCACAGCGACCGCCACCGCGACCGCGACAGCCACTCAAACGGCGACTGCGTCCGCCACCCAGACGGCGACTGCGAGCCCGACTGCTTCGGCGACCCCGGTTGGAGAGCCTGACTTGGTCGTTGAGTCAATCGCATTCAACCCAGCGTCGCCCACGGCAGGAGTGACGGCGGAGATCACGATAAGGGTGCGGAACGATGGCAGCACAGGCTCCGGACACTTCTTTGTTGACTTCTACGAGCATCGCCTGGCACCTCCGGCGCCATTCGAACCTGGCGATGCGTCTTGCGAATCTGCTGGCTTGGGCGCCGGTTCGACGCTTCAATGCGTTGGCGATTACGTGTTCGATTCGGCCGGGACGTTTCAGATGTGGGTCGAGGCCGACACCGATCAGGAGGTTGCCGAGTCGAACGAGGCTAATAACGTCTTCGGCCCACAGGCCATTACGATAGCCAGTCCGACATCTGGCGACGTGAGCTGCGACGGGTCAGCCAACGTCATCGACGCGCTGTTCATCATGCAGTACGAGGTGGGGCTGAGGGTCGGCGGCGGTGATTGCCCGCCACTCGTCGGCGCGCTCTCCCTTCCCGGCTGCGACGTGAACACTGACATCTCCTGCAACGTCATCGACGCTCTGTTCATAATGCAGTGCGAGGTTGGATTCCCGAACGTCTTCTGCCCGAGTCCTCCCTCGACCCAGTCAACTGGCGTAGAAGACGGGGACGACCCGTACATCACCGCAATCCGTTACCGCGAGTCAGCCTCACTCATCAGCGATTAGACAGTAAGAGGAAAACCATGAGGATACTCATTAGGAATAGCCGCCTGCTCACGAGACTTGCCGTTCTCGCAGCCTTGATTGCGCTCTTCGCCGCGATAACGTTCATCGTTGCGCCGTCAGGCCGAGCCGGCGTGGCAACGGTGACAGTCCAATCCAAATCGGTCCAACCCGGAGGAACCGTTTCCGTATCTGTGGATGCGTCCGTGTCGCCGGAACTGTTGGGCGCTGCGACCATCGCTGTTGAGTTCGACCCGGCCGTATTGGACGCAACTAGCTGCACCACGAGCGGCAGCTTCGATTCCGGCTTTTGTAATGCCGCCTTCGACAATGACAACGCTCCTCCGGACTCGGTGAGGTTCACAGTTGCTTCTATCAGCGGGCTTACGGGTAACATTCACCTGGCCGACATCACCTTCCAGGCCGTCGGACAACCGGGGGACGTAAGCGGCCTGAACATCGCGATCAGCGTCTTCGGCGATAAGGGTGGCTCGCCGATCTCGGTTAGTACTCAGGACGGGACGATCAATATCCCGACCACACCCACACCCTCGCCCACACCGTCACCCACGCCAGTTCCGACGGCGACACCTACACCAGCGCCCACACCGGCGCCGACGCCGACGGCTACGTCAACGGTTTCCCCCTCAGCGACTGCTGCGCCTTCACCTACCCCCGGATCGGCCGGCACGGACAGGCAGTGGGCAGACGCAAACTGCGACGGGGAAGTGAACCCGATCGATTCGCTCGGCGTCCTGCGCTCCGACGCCGGACTGAGTGTGAACCAGCAGCCAGGCTGCCCGCCGGTCGGGAGCACGGTGACCGTCCTTGACTAACGGTTTGGCCGACAACACCCCGCTCCAGTGACATGTCTCTAGACTGAGCCAGCAGAATGGCCGAGGCCACGAGCGTGAGGTGGCCGCGCTGGCCCTCGCCCTGGCGGCGGTTGCGCGTGGCGGGAGTGTTCTGGCACCGACGGCGGCGGCGGGTCGCTTAGTCGGGCCGCCCCCCAGCGTCGCACGAGACTACCCAGGTAGAATCCATGTCCCGCCCAGAGTGCGTCCGGCGTGCCGCTAACACCGCACCAGACGCCCTGAGACGCCCCAGAACAGGCGTTCGGTGTGGTGGGCGCCTCAGAAAAGGACTCCGCCGGGCGTATAATCGGCAACCGTGAAGGCGCGTGACGTTTTGCTGGTCCTCGCGGCGGGTCCGTAGCATTGGTTATCGCAGCAATCGTGATGCTGGCGGTGGACGGCGAGACCGCGACTGCGCCGACACAGACCCCTTCACCAACACAGTATGCCCGCCGCCTGACGGCGGCGGGGGCGGGCATACTTCTGGAGTCGGGGTGGAATCACGAGGTGTTCACCTTGGAGCTTGACCAGATAAGAGATTACGAGTCCGGAGGGTCACAGACTTTGCCCACCGGCCACGTTCGCCTCGAAAACTGCGATGCCGTAGAATTCAACGAATTCACTCATGTATGGGTCGTCGAGTGTGAAACAGTCACCTATTTGTTGCTAGGTGGTGCGGGATTGTCGCTGGATAGAGAGGAGACCCCGTCGGTCTACCTTCACTTACCTTCTCCATGACCAAACGAAGCAGATTACGCACCTCAAAGGGGGCCAGCCCTACTGGAAGTAGCCCCGCGAATTACCCGCCGCCCTCACTGGCGACAGAACCGGCGCATCAAAGCGGACCCGCGCCCCTTTGTCTCCCCACTGCCAGGAGGGCAAGCTCCATAACGGGGGAGACGAGGGGGCCGTCATTGGTTCTCATTCGGCGTTTCCCAAGCTCACCCTCTGTCACGCCGCTGGATTGACAGTGCGACAGGCGCCGCGATAATAGGAATCACTAGGATTTCTGGGGAGAGAGCGGGCGGTTAGTGGGGATTTCTTCGACGAAGCCGCTGTACCCAGCTAGAAGCTTCTGGCACCGGCTCAATTGGTAGAGCGGGCGGCTGTTAACCGCTAGGTTACAGGTTCGAGTCCTGTCCCGGGAGCCAACTCATCGCCATTGGATCTTACGGCACCCGGCTGGCGCGGCTGCCGGCTGGACCGGTGGTTCCTGTTCTACCTGGCGGACGCTGCCGGCGGACGCTGCGGTGGTTGTAGCCGTCGCAACCGTGTGATAGAAGTCGTCCCCCTTTTGACAGCCTGCGAGTGACACCTGACAATGCCCTCCACTAGAAGGAGGCCATCATGCGTCACACAATCCTCGTCGCGACACTTTCGTCGGTAGCTGCTTCGGTCCTCACGACGATGGTCATCAGCGGTTCGTTGTTTGGCCCGGGCACCGCCAGTTCAGCGGATTCCCCCGAGGCCCGGAGGTGGCGGTTCTACCGGGAGGTGTCGAGAGCATCCTCCAGGGGGACATCAACTGCGATGGCGTAGTCGATGCGAAGGGCGCACTCGGGGAGCTGTTCTATGTCGGAGGGCTTGAGGTGGAGCAGACCGAGCCGTGCCCGGACGTCGGTACGCTGGCCGCGATTCCGGGGCCAGCCGGGCCGCAGGGTGAGCAGGGGCCAACGGGGCCACCAGGTATAAGTGAGTTTGCCAGCGTCAAGGGTACAGCCGAGGTCGAATTCGGCACAGCCATCAGCGCAGAACTGAATGAGTTCGGGTCATACGTCGTGACCTTTGGCAGAGGGCTCACCGGGTGCGTCGGGGTCGCTAGCCAGGGAACGGCAGACGGCGGTGGATTTCACACGCGTGCCATCCTTAACTCCGTTCACGTAGACAATGCCGCCTATGATCCGTCGCAGGTCATTGTCACCTTCCGGCACCAGGATACCGGCTCCACCGTAATAACCGACTTCCACCTCATCGGCGTCTGTTGAGCACCAGGCCAACCGCCGCTTCGTGAGCCGGTCTGGCGAGTGCTCCGCCATTGGACATTCCGGCCCCCGTCTAGCGCCGTCGCCGATGTAGGGCCGCTATGCGGTGGCCCTCTCGGTCACCAGCGCCGGGTCGAACTGGACGTCGAGTCGCAGGAAACCTCTGTTGATGATCGACTGAAACCGGTTGCTGTCGTCGAACTGAGCGGGGTCAAGGCGAAAGCCGGGCATCCGGTCGAGCAGTGTCTCCACGGCGATCCGCGTCTCGATGCGGGCCAGCCACATTCCGGGGCAAGCGTGAGGTCCCTCCCCAAAGTCGAGATGGTCGTTGGGGCTGCGCTCGACGTCGAAGCGTTCGGGATCGGCGAATTTATCAGGATCGTGCCCGGAGGAAGCGAGGGAGAGCATCAAGCGTTCGCCTCTGCGGATGAGCTGTCCGCCGATCTCCACGTCGAGGGCGGCCGTGCGCATGACGTTCAAGACGGACCCGTCGTAGCGCAGCGTCTCCTCAACAAGCGAGCCAACCAGGGAGCGGTCCTCCAGCACCTTGGCGTACTCCTCGGGATTCTCGACGAGCGCCACGACCACATTGCCGATTAGCTTTTCGGTAGTCTCCAGTCCGGCCACGAACAACACCATGATATTGTCATGGGCTTCCTGCTCGGAGATGAGGCCCTCGTCGTCTGCGGCCTTCACGAGGATGCTGATCAGATCCGGCCCGGGGTTCTGGCGGCGTTCCTGCATTAGGAGGTAAGTGTCGTCGTAGAAGTCCCGAAAGTTCGCCTTCTCCTTCTCCTTAGCGTGACCGCCCTGCACGCGGTTGTAGTCCTCGGTCCAGGCTTTGTAGCGCTCGCGGAGCGACACCGGGACGCCAAGCATGTCGAACATCACCGCGGACACAACGTGGTTCGCATAGTCGGCGATCAGGTCGAAGGTGTTGTTACCGCTCGCCAGGAGCGAGTCGATGATGTCATTGCAGACGTCACGCACCAACGACTCCCTCGACTCGAGCGCGCGCGGCGTGAAGAAGGGCGCGATGACGCGGCGGATGCGTGTGTGATCGGGTGGATCGATGCCGTTGAGGACCAGGAACGGCCGGCCATCCTCTGTCATCCCCTTGGTGCCGGGTCCCAGCGAGTTCGGGAAGTCCTTGACGTTCCGCAAGACCTTATCGATGTCCTCGTAACGGGTGAGGACCCAGAACTTCCCCTGTTTGCCCCAGTCGCCGTAATAGACGGGCGCCTCCTGGCGCAGACGCCGATAGGCCGGGTACGGGTTAAGCTGGCTCTCCTCAGAATACGCGTTGAAATCGAGTGACATGACTACTCCCCATCCGCTATTCCCGGGGTCTGCTGCAATCCGGGGTCAATCATAACAAGATGACCGTCAACGAGGCTTCGTGGGTGGTACATGGCAGCTCCGCCGCGGCGTTGGCGCATCTGCGGGAGAGCGCCGTCGCCGATAGGGGCTATGCGGTCGCCCTCTTGCTCACCAGCGCCCGGTCGAACTGGACGTCCAGGTGCAGGTAACCTCGGTTGATGGTCGATTGAAGCCGGTTGCTTTCGTCGAACCTGTCGGGACCGAGGCTAAGGCTGGGCATCCGGTCGAGCAGTGTTTCCACGGCGACCCCTGCCTCGATGCGGGCCAGCCACATTCCGGGGCAGGCATGAGGTCCTTCCCCAAAGCCGAGGTGGTCGTTCGGGCTGCGCTGGACGTCGAAGCGGTCGGGATCGGGAAACTGATCAGAATCCCGTCCGGCCGAGCCAAGGACGAGCATCAGGCGTTCGCCTCTGCGGATGAGCTGTCCGCCGATCTCCACGTCTAGGGCGGCCGTCCGCATGATGCTAACCGCGGAAGTGTCGTAGCGTAGCGTCTCCTCGATAAGCGAGCCGATGAGGGAGCGGTCCTCCAGCACCCTGGCGTACTCCTCGCGATTCTCGACGAGCGCCACGACCGCATTACCGATTAGCTTTTCGGTAGTCTCCATTCCGGCCACGAACAGCACCATGACATTGTCGTGCGCTTCCTGCTCGGAGATGATGCCCTCGTCGTCAACGGCCTTCACCAGCACGCTGATCAAGTCCGGCCCAGGATCTTGGCGGCGCTCCTGCATCAGGCGGAAAGTGTCGTCGTAGAAGTCCCGAAAGCTCGCTTTCTCCCGTTCCCCACCCTGACCGCCCTGCAGGGTGATGTAATCCTCGGTCCAAGCTTTGTAGCGCTCGCGGTGTCCCAGCGGAACCCCAAGCATGTCGAACATCACGGCGGAGGCGATGGCGTTCGCATAGTCGGTGATCAGGTCGAAGGGATTGTTACCGCTCGCCAGGATCGAGTCGATGACGTCGTTGCAGAGATCGCGCACCAACGGCTCCTTCGACTCAACCGCGCGCGGTGTGAAGAAGGGCGCGATGACGCGGCGGATGCGTGTGTGGTCGGGAGGATCGATGCCGTTAAGGACGAGGAACGGCCGTCCATCATCCGTCATCCCCTTTAGGCCGGGTCCCAGCGAGTTCGGGAAGTCCTTGGTGTTCCGCAAGACCTTATCGATGTCCTCGTAGCGAGTGAGGACCCAGAATTGCCCGTCTTTGCCCCAGTCGCCGTAGTAGACGGGCGCCTCCTGGCGCAGACGATGAAACGCCGGGTAAGGGTTTAGCTGACTCTCCTTGGAATACGCGTTGAAATCGAGTGACATGACTACTCCCGATCCGGTGTCCCTGGTTTGCTGCAATCGCCGGTCAATCATAGCAACATCACCGCCCTTCGTGATCGATTAGCCCGCGCCACCACGTTACAACAAGAGCGAAACGACCGCTGCCGTCTCCTGGAAGATCTGCCGCTGACCCGTGAACCCGTCCGGGGGGGGGGGGGGGGGGGGGGGGGGGGGGGGGGCTCCTCTTCCCTCCTCGGCGCGTCGCTTTGACACCGTGTGCGTGACGGTTGACAATCCGCCGCATAAGGAGGAGGTCAGCCATGCGTCACGCAATCCTCGTCGCGACACTTTCATCGGTAGTTGCTTCGGTCCTGACGACCGCCGTCATCGGCGGTTCGTTGTTCGGCCCGGGCACGGCCGGTTCAGCGGATTCCCCCGAAGCCCCGGAGGTGCCGGTTCTACCGGGAAGCGTCGAGAGCATCATTCAAGGCGACGTGGATTGCCGTCGTGACGTCACGCCCGTCGACTCGCTGAAGGTACTGCGCCACGACGCGGGGCTTTCCGTTCAGCAGGAGGAGCCGTGCCCCGATATCGAGACGCTGGCGGCGATTCCGGGGCCGCCCGGACCGCAGGGGCCAGCAGGGCCGGACGGTCCCCAGGGCGAGCAGGGGTCGGACGGGCAGCCCGGGCCAGCTGGCGCGGAGGGGAAGCCGGGGGTCAGCCTCTTCGCAAGCGTGGGCTTCGAAGGCGACCTTGTAAGAGGCACCGCCGTTAGCGCCACGCGCGAGGACACTGGCGACTACGTCGTCACGTTCGGGCAGGACGTCTCGGGCTGCTCAGCCGTGGCCAGCACGGGCGGCTCTGGCCCGGCCCAGGCGGTGAACGGCGCGGCGATGGGCACAGTCTCCGTCGGCGTCCTGGTACCGAACCCGGAGTCCGTTCGTATTGTGTTCTGGTCACAGTTCGGGGGCTTCATCCCCGTTAATACATCGTTCCACCTGCTCGTCGCCTGCTGAGCAGCTGCTCGCTCGCACCGCCGTGGCTTTGACAGCGCGCGTTTGACCGCTGAAAATCCCCACATAAGGAGGAGGTCAGCCATGCGTCACACAATCCTCATCGCGACACTCTCATCGGTAGCTGCTTCGGTCCTGACGACCGTAGCCATTACCGGTCGTTCTTCGGGGCGGACAGCGCCAGCTCCGCCGATGCGCCCGGCGCCCCGAACGGAGCCGCCCAACCGGCGGGGGACGAAAGCATCATCCAGGGCGACATCAACTGCGACGGCGTCGTCGATGGTCTAGATGCGCTCGGTGATCTGCGCTTCGTCGGCGGGCTCGACGTGGAGCAGGAAGAGCCATGCCCGGACGTTGGGACGTTGGCGGCGATTCCGGGGCCGCAGGGGGATCAAGGTGAGCAAGGGCCGCCGGGATTGAGTAACCTGCAGGTTGTCACTACGGACTCGGAAAGTAACTCTAATGATTTCAAGTTTGAGGACGCGTCTTGTCCGGCAGGAACACAACTCATCGCCGGCGGGACGGAGATCCGCGGTATAGCCAGCGTTACTGCTACGACTCACTTGATATACAGCTATCCGATCGCATCTATCGAGGAGACCTGGCGTGGCGGCGCAAAGGAACACGGCGCTGGCACGCCTAACGACTGGCGGCTCTTTGTATACGCTTTCTGCGCCAACGTGGCCCAGTGAGTTCCGAGGAGCCCTGCGGTGCTACAGGTTCGAGTGCTGTCCCTGGAGCCGTCTTGCTTTCTCTCCACCGCCGTGGCTTTGACAGCGCGCGTTTGTCCGCTGACAATCCCTCGCACAAGGAGGAGGTCAGCCATGCGTCACACAATCCTCGTCGCGACACTCTCATCGGTAGCCGCTTCGGTCCTCACGATTCGCCGTCATCAGCGGCTCGTTGTTCGGGGCAGACACCGCTAACTCCGCCTATGCGCCCGACGCCCCGAACGGAGCGGCCCAGCCGGCGGGGGTCGAAAGCATCATCCAGGGCGACGTCAACTGCGACGGCGTCGTCAATGGTCTGGACGCGCTCGGTGATCTGCGCTTCGTCGGCGGGCTTGAGGTGGAACAGGAAGAGCCATGCCCGGACGTTGGGACGCTGGCAGCGATTCCAGGACCGGCCGGGCCGCCGGGGCCAGCCGGTCCCCAGGGAGAGCAGGGGCCGGTGGGAGTTTCGGACATCGAGATTGTGTCCAAGAGGAGTCCGATCGACAGTGACCTGATCAAGACAATCGAAGTGCCCTGCCCTGCGGGTAAGGAAGTGCTGGGGGTGGTGGCCAGACCAATCTATTCTCGGTCCCGCTGGTCAGGAATGTGCCGATCCTGGCCGGTGACGGTTGGAGCGTTTCTGGCGCCGAGGTCGTGTCCACGGCTCAGGTCTGGTGGGTGTCGGCCTAGGCGGTCTGCGCCTTCGTGGGGGACTGGCGCCGGAACACCAAGGACGCACCGGGTGGGCTGTCGCGGTGGCGTGATCTCCGGTAGGATTAGGCGCCGTGACTCTCACCGATAGGGCGCTCGCCACCGACGCGGGCAACTTCGCGCTCGGCAACGAGTCGTTCGAGCTGCTGGGCGCGACGTTCCTGCGCAGCCGCTCGTCGCCCGACATATACGATGCTAACCACGTGGCCGGCGCCCGGCCGGCGACGCCGGCGCAGATCGAGGAGTTCCTGGCCGCCGCCGAACGGGAGTATGAAGCCGCGGTGCACCGGCGCTTCGACGTGGACTATCGCACGCCGCCGGAATTCGTCGCGCGGCTGGTGCTGGAAGGATACGAGCGCGAGGACGGCCTGCTCTCCGTGCTTGAGGGAGGGCTGCTGGGCCCGCCCCCCGATGACTACGACATCCGGCCGCTGGATACGAAGGCGGACTGGGAGGCGTACTGGGAGCTGATGATCAAGGACTGGCGGGAACACGTCCGCCAGCAGAAACGCAAGGTGAAGGATGAGATCGCCCAGCAGATGCTAAAGGTGAAACGCCTCAAGCAGCCCCCGGTTCAGTACTTTATGGCGTGTGTGAAGGACAAGCCCGTCGCCTACTTCAATTCGTGGGCGGGGATCGACGGCGTTGGCCAGGTGGAGGATCTGTTCACGCTGCCTAAGTTCCGCAAGCGCGGCATCGCCCGAGCGCTCATCCACCACTGCGTCGCCGACGCCCGCGCAAAGGGGGCTGGCCCGGTGATCATCGCCGCGGACCCGAACGACACGCCGAAGCAGATCTACGCGGCGATGGGGTTCCGGCCGGTGGCGGTATTGTCCCACTACACCAGGCACCTGGACAGCTAGCCGGAGCGATGCACAAACTCTCCTTGTCCCGTACCATTCGCTCCCGTATAGTGATTACGACGACCCGCCAGGCGCCAGTATGAGAGAAACCAAGCGCGTTCAAGAGACGCCCAGCGCTCCTCCGCTACCGCCGCTTCCCGACGACGTTTCGATCGACGGAATGATCAAGGAGCGCTACGACGGAGCCGACGACGGGGATGTCTTCTCCAAGATCCAGCAGTTCACGCTGGCCGACCGCGCCCAGGACCTGGGCCTCTACCCGTTCTTCCAGCCGCTGGACAACAACGACGGTCCGGTGGCCCAGATCGACGGCAAGACGGTCCTCATGTTCGGCTCCAATAACTATCTCGGGCTAACGCGCCATCCCTACGTCATCGAGAAAGCCCGCGAGGCGATCCTCAAGTTCGGCACGTCGATGACCGGCTCGCGGCTCCTGAACGGCAGCACGAAGCTCCACGAGGAGCTGGAGGAACGCATCGCCAAGTTCCTCCGTACAGAAGCAGCGCTTGTCTTCACGACCGGCTATCAGACGAACCTCGGCATCATCTCGACCCTCGTCGACAAGAAGGCGGTAGCAGTCGTCGACAAGGCGGACCATGCGAGCATCTACGACGGTTGCCAGCTGGCCGATGGTGAGATGGTGCGCTTCCGCCACAACGACGCCGGACACCTGGACCAGATACTTTCGCGCACGGACAAGGCTGCGCTGGTAATCGTCGACGGCGTCTACAGCATGGGAGGCGATATCGCTCCCTTGCCGGAGCTGGCCGCGGTCTGCAAGAAGCACCGCGCGCGGCTTGTCGTGGACGACGCGCACGGGATGGGTGTGATCGGAGAGGGTGGCCGGGGCACAGCGAGTCACTTCGGCCTCGAGGATGAGGTCGACCTGATCATGGGGACGTTCTCGAAGTCGCTGGGGTCGATTGGGGGCTTCGTGGCCGGGCCGCGACAGGCCCTCGGCTGGATCAAGCACTTCGCCCGTTCGATGCTCTTTAGCGCCAGCCTGCCGCCCGCCTCGACGGCCGCCGCGTTGGCCGCCCTGGACGTGATTGAGCGAGAGCCGGAGATCATCGATCACCTTCAGAAGGTTGGCCAGCAGTGGCGCGAGGGGCTGAGCGAGCGTGGCTTCAACGTCGGCCAGGCGAATACGCCGATCGTGCCCGTCAACGTCGGCGACGAGTACCGGACGATCATGTTCGGGAAGGCGCTGATGGATGAGGGAATCTACACCAACACGGCGGTCTATCCCGCGGTGAACATGGGCGAAGCGATCCTTCGGACGAGCTGCATGGCGACGCACACGGAGGATATGGTGGAGGATGGGCTCGGCAAGTTCGAGACGGTCGGCCGCAGGCTCGGTGTCATCTCTTAGCGCGCCTCCGAAGACGGTTCAGGTCGCGCCGGTCGAGTCGAAGAGAGAGCTCGACGCCTTCATCCGATTGCCTTGGCGCATCTACGAAGGCAATCCGCACTGGGTAGCGCCGCTTCGCTACACCGAGAACCACCGCTTCTCTCCGAAGCACAATCCGTTCTTTCAGCACGCTGACGTGCAGCTGTTCTTCGCCCGGCGAGAGGGCGATATCGTCGGGCGCATATCCGCTCACGTCGACCACGAGCACAACCGCTACCACGACGAACGCACCGGCTTCTTCGGCTTCCTGGAGTGCGCGGACGACGCGGAGACCGCGCGCGAGCTCCTGACGGCGGCCGAAGATTGGCTGCGCGCGCGCAGCATGGAGACGATCCGCGGGCCGTTCAACTTCTCGGTCAACGGTGAGGTGGGCCTGCTTGCCGACGGGTTTGACTCTTCTCCGCTGCCGCTGATGCCGTACTCGCACGAGTACTACCTCCGTCTCGTCGAGGATGCAGGTTATGTCAAGGCGAAGGACCTCTACGCCTGGCGCTGGGAGAGCGTCGCCGTTCCGGATGGTGCACCGCGCCGGATGGTCGACGAGCTTCGGGCGCGGCCGGGCGTTACGGTGCGGCGCGCCCGGATGAATGACTTCGATCGTGAAGTGCGAACGATCCTCGACCTCTATAACGATGCCTGGAGCGAGAACTGGGGCTTCGTCCCTGCCACGGATGCGGAGGCGGAGCAGATGGCGAAGGACCTGAAGCTCGTCGCCGACCCCAGGATCGTGCCGATCATCGAGATCGACGGCGTGCCGGCCGGCGTGGCGCTGGGGGTGCCGGACTTCAACTGGGCGATGAAGCCGCTGAACGGCAACCTCCTGCCGCTGGGCTGGCTGCGATTTCTCTGGCGGCTCAAAGTGCGGCGCCCATCGGTCGGACGGCTGCTGCTGCTGGGCATCAAGAAAGAGTTCCGGTCCCGGAAGTACGCCGGCCTAGCTTACCTGCTCTGCGACGAGGTCTACCGGGGCGCCGTCGAAAGCAAGCTCAAATGGGCCGAGTTCTCGTGGACGCTGGAGGACAACGGGCTGATCAACTCGCTGATCAAGAAGATCGGCGCGGAGAGATACAAAACGTATCGCGTCTACGAGAGGGCGCTCTGATGAAGGTGCTGGTCACGGGCGCAAGCGGCTTCCTGGGCTCGCACATCGCGGAGCAGTTTGCCGCGGCCGGCCACGAGATGCGGCTCCTTCTGCGCAGTACCAGCGATCGGCAGTTCCTCACGTTCTCGTACGAGGAGGCGATCGGCGACGTTACTGATGCGAGTTCGCTGGGACCGGCCGTCGAGGGAGTCGACGCCGTGGTCCACCCCGCCGGCCTGATCAAGGCGCGAAACGAAGCTGAGTTCCACGCCGTCAACGCCGAGGGCACGTCGAACCTCCTGACGGCGATCGAAGAGAGGACGCCGGAGCTGCGGCGCTTCATCTACATCTCGAGCATGGCCGCCCACGGCCCGAGCCCGAACGGCCAGCCGCGGCCGACCGAAGCCAGGCCGAGGCCGGTCAGCGCGTACGGGCGTTCGAAGCTGGGCGGCGAAACGGCGACGCGGGGGTCGGCTTTGGCGAGCCGGGCGGTCATTTTCCGAATGCCGGTGATCTACGGACCGCGTGACCCAGCGCTGCTGTCGTTCTTCAAGGCCGTGCGCTACCGGATCGCGCCGCTGCTGCGAGGCGGCCGCAACTGCCTCTCGATCATCTATGCGAGCGATGCCGCGAAGGCCGTCGTGGAGGCGACGACGGCAGACGCGAACGTCGGCGGCCGGACGTACTCCCCCGAGGACGGTGCGGTATACGCGTGGCGGGACCTGCTCTCGGCGATCGAGGGTGCGAGCGGCCGGCGCGCGCTGATGCTGCCTGTACCGCTGATCGGCTACCAGGCGGCGGGCTTCGCGAGCGAGCTGCTGGGCCGGCTCACGGGCCGGGCGCAGGTGCTCGACCGCGATAAGGTACGGGAGATGCGCCGGCGCGCCTGGCTCTGCTCTTCCGAGGCGCTGCGCGAAGACCTCGGCTGGCGACCGGCGGTGCAGATCGAAGAGGGCGCGCGGCTGACCCACGAATGGTACCGCGAGGCCGGCTGGCTGTAGGCTCCGGGAGGGGCTCTGTCAGGCGCGAGGGACGGTTAGAGCTCGGTGAGAACTTCACCGGTTCCCCGCTATCGAGCGCCGCCATACCTGCGTCTGCCGAGGATGAGCAACCTGCGCGGTATACAGGTCTCGTTTACGCCTGTTTCCGCCACATTACCGCACCCAATCTGGCGTGTCGCAGTCCTTACGTCCCGGCCCGATGTGGTAATCTAAAGACGTTGACAAGGGCCGAATTCCCGCCTGATGAGGGCGGGGAACGGGGGACTCAACGAACGGTGGGGTGAATTCCCGCTCAGGCGGGATAGGCAATCTCCTTAAGCCGAACCCGACAGCTAACCCCGTAGGCACCAGGAGAGGCTACCGGAGCATATCGGAGAGACCCGGGGCAAGCCTCGGGTCTCTCTTTGTGCAACGAGGCCTCCACTAGAAGGGAGCTGTGACATGGTTACCCTGCCAAGCCGCAGAGCCGACACTGACGAGGAGCGAACCGCTCAACGGCAAGCCGCATTGCTGTTCATCGACCAGTTCAGGAAACGAAACGGAGAGCGCCCCAACGAGGGCGACGGAGAAGAATACGGTGTGCCGGATGGCGGCCCGCGGTACAAGGCGTACACGCTGGGCAACTTCCGGAACATCCCGCAGGTGAAGGAACACCTGAGCGAGGAGCAGATCTTCGCGATCGAGGTGGTCGCGAGGGTGCTGCCGTTCAAGACGAACAGCTACGTTGTCGACGAGCTGATCGACTGGAACGACGTGCCCAACGATCCGTTCTTCGTGCTCAACTTCCCGACCAGGGACATGCTGGAGCCACGGCATTTCGATGAGATGGCAGCTCTCGTCCGGCGGGAGGCGCCGAAGCCGGAGATCGATGCGCTCGCGAACCGCATCCGGCTCAACCTGAACCCGCACCCGGCGGGCCAGATGGAGCACAACGTGCCGGAGCTAAACGGTACGAAGCTCACCGGCATGCAGCACAAGTATCGCGAGACTGTGCTTTTCTTCCCGAGCAACGGGCAGACCTGCCACGCCTACTGCACCTTCTGCTTCCGCTGGCCGCAGTTCGTTGGCATGGACGAGCTGAAGTTCGCGATGCGAGAGACCGAGCTGCTCGTGGAGTACCTGCGGGTGCACCCCGAGGTTAGTGACGTGCTCTTCACCGGCGGCGACCCGATGGTGATGCGCACGAAGAACCTGGAGCGCTACATCCGGCCGCTGCTGGAGGCCAACCTGCCGAACCTGCGGACGATCCGCATCGGCACGAAGGCGCTGGGCTACTGGCCGTATCGCTTCACGACAGACGAAGACGCCGGCGACGTGCTCGATCTCTTCCGTGAGGTGACGGACGCCGGCATCCACCTGGCGATCATGGCGCACTTCAATCACGGCCGCGAGCTGAGCACGACGGCCGTCGAGGAGGCGATCCGAAACATCAAGAAGACGGGCGCTGAGATCAGGACGCAGTCGCCGCTGATGCGCAACATCAACGACGACCCACAGGTGTGGAGCGAGATGTGGCGACGTCAGGTGGACCTGGGCTGCATCCCCTACTACATGTTCATCGCCCGCGACACCGGCGCCCAGGAGTACTTCAGCGTGCCGCTTGTGCGGGCCTGGGAGATCTTCCGCGATGCCTATACCTCCGTCAGTGGCGTCTGCCGCACGGTGCGCGGACCGAGCATGTCTGCCGACCCGGGCAAGGTGCAGGTGCTGGGCGTGGCGGAGGTGGCCGGGCGCAAGGTGCTGACTCTACGCATGCTTCAGGGCCGCGACCCCGACTGGGCGATGCGCCCGTTCTTTGCGGAATACGACGCGTCAGCGGTGTGGCTGAGCGATCTGCGGCCCGCGTTCGGCGAGCGCGAATTCTTCTGGGAGCGAGAGCTGCAGGACGCCTACGCGGCGGACGTGCGCGAACCAGCCGCCCTCAACTAGGGTGCTGCGGACGAGATAAGGCCGGGAGTCCTTGTGGGGCTCCCGGTTTCTCTTGCCCGCGGTCAGAGACCTTAAGGGCGCCTGAAGGTTCCGTTAAATCGGCAGGTGTCGGCAGCGATTCCGACGAAGCGAGACGCTGGGGTCAGGGCGGCGGCCCTACGTGCGGAGACAGTCGCCTCAGGAGCACTCAGTCGATCCAACGGAAGACGTCCGCATTTGTTCGAGGCGCGCATTCTGGATATAATCCGCGTCGACAGCCTAAATTGCAGCGGGCCAGTGGTGGATGACGTCCCCGGATGAAGACGAGGCCCGGCTGGGAGGAACCCCCCCGCACATGCGACCCCAGGGCGAAAAGATAGCTCGCCGCCTGCGAGCCATCTCGTCGTGGTCGGGCACGACCGCAGGATCGTGGCTAGCCGACCGCCGCCGCGCCGTCTCACACGTCGCGCTGCTGTCGGTCGTTGTCGTTGCCTTCGTCGGGGGATTCCTGGGTATCGTCGGGCAGCAGAGCGGCTCCTCCGGCGACCTTGCGTACCTGACGCCACCGGACCCGTCGAGCGACTACAGCCTGCTTCTGAAGGCGGCGTCCACCGAGAACGTCGCGAAACCGGCGCCTACGCTCTCTCCCACGCCAGCGCCCACGCCCGCTCCTGCTGCGGTGGCCTACATCTCGCACGAGGTGCAGCCGGGCGACACCCTCTCCAGCATCGCCGCGCAGTACGGTGTCGACACGCAATACATCCTGTGGAACAATCCCGAGCTGACGGCCAACCCGGATCTGCTCGCGATCGGCGGGACGGTGCTCGTACCCGGGGTCGACGGAATCGTATATGACGTGCGACTGGGCGACACGATCAACGCGCTGGCCGCGACGTACGACTTTGACCCGAATGACGTCGTGAATTTCGGGCCGAACGAACTGGTATCGCCGGATCAGATCATCGAAGGATCGGTGCTCCTGTTGCCCGGCGCTGTGCCGCCGGCGCCTCCGGCTCCGGTTATCGTGCCCGGCCCGGTCCCCGCGAGAATCAATCCGACGTTCGTACCGGCTTTCACCAGCGTCGGTTTCATCTGGCCGGTCAACGGCACGTTCTGGAGTGGCTTCGGCCCGCGCTGGGGGAGCTTCCACGAGGGGGTCGATCTCGGCGCCGACTACGGAACGGCGATCTCCGCGGCGGCGGATGGCCAGGTGGTTCTCTCGACATACAGCGACAACGGCTACGGAAACTACGTCATCGTCCAACATGCGGACGGCTCAGAGACGCTCTACGCGCACATGTCGGAACGCTACGTCGTGCTGGGGCAGTACGTGAGCCAGGGTGAGGTGCTGGGCGCGGTGGGCTGCACGGGCCGCTGCGACGGCAACCACCTGCACTTCGAGATCTATATCGGCGGTGGTGTCGTGAACCCGCTGTCCTACCTGCCGTAGCGCTGCGGCGTCGGAGACCACCCTCGACTCATGCGACGCTCCCTGCCTTAAGCGCTCCTGGAGCGGCGCGGGAAGTCCAAGGGGGAGCACCCTGCGTGATCGGAGTGACGTACGCCGCCGCGTCCATGGTCAGGTACGTGCCGCGCTCTCGATCAGTCTTGCGGTGTTCCCGCGCGTCATGGGACGCTCGCTCCTCTTCGCAGGTCGGCGCTGGGGCTCCTCAGTCTGACGGCAGGCCGGGTCAGATGCGGCTAGATCTCCCGCCAGCGCACCTTCGAACAGGCGCATCGGGTCTTCGAAGCCGCGGAGTTCCGTGTCACACCGGTCATTGAATAGGAACTCCTTGCCGGCAACCAGCTCGCGCACGACGTTGGAGGCGAAGATCTCTTGCCCCGCGGCCTTCGCCGCGATCCTCGCCGCCATGTTCACAGCCGTCCCGAAGAGGTCCCCTCTTCCGGCCGGATCGTCCTTTGCGATCGGTTCACCGGCGTTCAGGCCGATCCTTACGTTTATCGGCTCTTCCGCCGATCGGTTGTGCTCTGCAAACGCCCGCTGCATGCCGATGGCGCACTCCAGGGCCCTGGTTGCCGAGGAGAACGAGGCCATGAACCCGTCGCCCATCGTCTTGACCTCGGAGCCCAGGTGGGCCTTGAGCTGTTCTCGCGTGATCCTCTCGTGCTCGCGCAGAAGCTCGCGGTCGGCGGCATCGCCGAGGCGATCCGTGAGGGCGGTCCATCCTTCCACGTCCGTGAACAGGATCGTACGAAAGGCGCCGGACTCCGGCTTGGCCTCTGCTCCGGCGTCCTCTCCCTCTCCCAGGAACTGCTGGAACTCGTCCATTATTTGACCGACGGCGCTGTCATCCCCGAGAAAGGGAGCCAGGGAGTTGCCGTCTACGAGGACGAGACGGGCGCCCGGTATCTTGGAGGCAAGACGCTGCGAGGTCTCGACGGCGGGAAAGGTGGCTTCGCGCCGGTGGACGACGAGGGTAGGCACCTTCACCTGCGGCAGGGCGACACGTCGATGTCGTCAAGTGCGTCCCAGAAAGCTCTGGCGGCGTCCTGCGCGACACATTCCCGCATTAGAGCCGCGAACTGGCGGGCCGGAGGACCGGCCTCCCATCCCAAGGCCAGATGTGATGCGGTCTCTGTGTAGACCACCCAGTCCTGATCGCGCAGGGCGCGCATGGCCTCCACGGCAGGCGACGCCCAGTAGTCCGCCCCAGTGGCCCAACTGCACCACAGGAGAAGGTGCGAGATCTTCTCAGGCTTCTGAACGGCGAGCGTGATCGCCGCCGGTCCAAGCCATAGAGGCGCCATCAGCGCGAAACGCTCCAGGCCCAGCCCGCCCACGACTGCCTCCAAGTCCTGCACGTAGCCCTCAAGTGAGGGCTACGTGCGTCCCGGTCGGACAGGCCGGAGCCGCGGTTGTCGTAGCGCACAAGCTGCCTGCCCTCCAGAAGGCCCTCGTACCAGGCGCGGTATTCCGGGATCTTCCACTCCAGCTGGATGTGACTGAAGGGTGCGTTCGGCATGATAACGAGAGGGTGACCTTCGCCCAGACTCCAGTACGCGATGCTCACATCGTCTTCAGTCTGGGCGTATTGAATACGGGGTTCCATGACGCAGCTATTCTACGACATCGCGGGGTGCAATCGGCCGAAAGATTTGCCGGGCGAACGGCGGCTGGCTACTGGGCCTGCTGGTAGACCTTGCCCTCGGTCTTGATCGAGGGCGCGACGATGAGCTCCGCCTCGTGGAGCTCGGGGATCTTCTGCGCGCCGACCATGCCCATGCAGGTGCGGATGGCGCCGACGATGTTCTCAGAGCCGTCGGTGCGGGAGGTCGGGCCGAAGAGCAGGCGGTCGAGCGTGGTGTCTGTGCCGGGCTTGATGCGGACGCCGCGCGGCAAGGCGGCGTGGCCAGTGGACATGCCCCAGGCGTAGCCGCTCGCCGGCGCTTCTTCGGTGCGGGCGAAGGCGGTGCCGAGCATGACAGCGTCGGCGCCGGCGACCAGCGCCTTGCAGACGTCGCCGCCGTTGTGCATGCCGCCGTCGGTGATGATGGGCACGTAGCGGCCGGTCTCGCGGTAGTAGTCGTCGCGGGCGGCGGCGCATTCGATGGTGGCAGTGATCTGCGGGACGCCGACGCCGAGCACCTCACGCGAGGTGCAGATGGCGCCCGGGCCGACCCCGACGAGGACGCCGGCGATGCCGCATTCGATGAGCTCGCGGGTGGCGTCGAAGCCAACGGTGTTGCCGACGACGACGGGGACCTGGATGTTGGCGACCAGCTCCTGGAAGATCAGCCCGCGGACGCTTCGAGAGAGGTGGCGGGCGGTGGTAACCGTGGATTGGACGACGAAGATGTCGCAGCCGGCGTCGACGGCGATGGGGGCGAGCTTCTTCGTGTTTGCCGGAGTGCAGGAGACGGCGCAGATGGCGCCGCCCTCTTTGATCTCGCGCACCCGGCGGCCGATCAGCTCTTCTTTGACCGGCTCTGCCGTGAGTCGCTGGATGACGCCGGCAGACTCATCCTGGGTGGCGGCAGCCACTTCCTGGATCGCCGCTTCGGCATCCTCGTGACGGCACTGCAGCCCTTCGAGGTTCATGACGGCAAGGCCGCCGTGCTTGCCCATCTCGCGGGCGACGGCCGGGTTGACGGAGGCGTCGAGAGCCGCGGCAACCACGGGGAAATCGAACGTGAACTGGCCTATGCTAAAGTGGACGTCCGTGAGTTCCGGATTGACGGTGACGCTGCCCGGAGCGATGGCAACCTCGTCGAACCCGTAGGCGGGTCGTAGTTCCTTGAAGCCGGCCGTCAGACTCATGCTACCTCGCCTCGGATATGAGGGCCCGCCGGGAGCGGACGCTCGAAGGGGTTTCAACTAGTGTATCAATGGCGATTCGGGCCGGTCAATCGGTTTGCGTCTTGCTCTGCGAACTGATATGAGCATTTCCGCTCAGTGAAAAAAGTGGGCACTCTTTACCTCGTCGCGACACCAATCGGCAACCTGGAGGACGTTACGCTGCGCGCCCTGCGGGTGCTGGGAGAGGTCTCGCTCGTCGCTGCTGAGGACACACGAACGACACGCAAGCTGCTATCGAAGCACGGCGTCTCGGCGCGCGTGGTGAGCTACAACGAGCACAACATGAGGCGCCGCACGCCGGAGATTCTGTGCACGCTGGGTGAGGGCGACGTGGCTCTGGTATCAGAGGCCGGCATGCCGGCGATCAGCGATCCAGGCTACGAGCTGGTGGCGGCGGCGATCGAGGCGGGGTACGTGGTGTCGCCGCTGCCGGGCGCGTCAGCGGTTGCGGCGGCTGTCGCCGTTTCTGGATTGGCCGCGCGCGAGTTCACGTTCGCGGGCTTCCTGCCGCGCCGCGCTAAGGAGCGCCGGGACCTGTTCGCACGGCTGGGCGAGAATCCGGGCGCGATCGTGTTCTTCGAGTCGCCGCACCGGCTACGGGCGGCCCTGGCAGACCTGGCGGCGGTGCTCGGCGAGCGGCGCGTCGCGGTCTGTCGCGAGCTTACGAAGCTGTACGAGGAGATCTTCCGCGGCACCGCGGCCGAAGCTCTCGAGCACTTCGCCAGGCCACGCGGGGAGTTCACGGTGGTGGTGGAGGGCGGAGGCAGCGCCCGTCGTGAGGTGCCGGAGGACGAGCTGCGGGCGGCGCTTCGGAAGCTGCGAGCCGGAGGCATGTCGGCGCGCGACGCGGCGGCTCAGATGGCGGAGGAGACGGGGATGCCGAAGCGGCGTGTTTATGCGCTGTCGATCGAGGAGGAGCCGACGAAGCGTTCTCAGCGTACCTGAGGCAGCCGGGATGCTTCACGACGATCTGCATCGAGGCTAGGGCGTTGGCGTTTCCGGCGAGTACATCACTGCGTGGCGAAGGCGGCGTGACGGCTCGACGAAGTTAGCGGTCACTTGATTCTCCGACACTCCCCCATCCACTGAAAGTGATCCTGATCGACGCCGATTAGAAGATCGTGCTCGTAGACTCGAATATGCAGTTCGTCTGCGTGAACAAACATGCGACATCTATAGGTATCCGGTGCGACAATCTGCCCGACACCCGCCGAGTTACGGATAATGGCGACGCCGCCCCCCTCCATTGTCATTATTGCGACTGCGAAATTGAGACCGTGAAAATTCGCTGGTAGGGGAGCTGAGTCATGATGGCCTCCCTTATCGTCATGCAAGACGGCGAGATTGTCTGCGAGAATCGTTTCGTTAGTCGTTGCGCTGAAAACGGCGTAGCGACAATGGACTTCATCGAATCCGTCCCGCTTGATGCCCAAGAACGTGAGTGGTCTGGAATAGATCGAATCATTGATAATCTCGCAGCCTAGCAGGACTGCTCCGTTAGGGTCGTCTGTTCTGTCGAACTGCAAACGCACGCGAGGTCTACGGATTAGCGCGCCTATCAAGTTCCACACCAGCGATGGAAATACGACAAGAGACGCAAGACCGGCGACGATGAAAAAGGCGTCAAGCGCACCGATGTTGAGCACGACCTCAGTCTATCCCGCCATGCGTCTGATCCGAGAGTTGTCGGGGCGACTTTTGAATATGGCTGAAGCGGGGCCGTAGCGCGGCCCCATGCTACAATTTCACTCGAATTTACGATGGCGGAACGCATTCTTCTCGGGGTCGCCTGGCCGTACGCCAATGGATCCCTTCACATCGGACAGCTCGTCGGCGCGTACCTGCCGGCGGACATCTTCGCGCGCTATCATCGGGCCGCCGGCAACGAAGTGCTGATGGTCTCCGGAAGCGACGTCCACGGTACGCCGATCACAGTGCGTGCCGAGCAGGAGGGCCGCTCGCCGGAGGACGTCGCAGACGAGTTCCACACGGAGTTCCTTGAGTGCTGGGAGAAGATGGGCATCACCTTCGACTGCTACACGAGCACAGGGACGGAGAACCACGCGCGCGTGACGCAGGACATCTTCCTCAAGCTGCTCGAAAGAGGCGACATCTTCACGCAGACGATGGAGCTGCCGTACTGCACTGTCGAGAGCCGCTTCTTGCTCGATCGTTATGTCGAGGGGGTGTGCCCGTTCTGCGGTGCCGGCGACGCTCGCGGCGACCAGTGTGACAACTGCGGCCGCGCGCTGGACCCGTTCGATCTGAAGAACCCGAAGTGCAAGTTCGACTTCTCGACGCCGGAGCCACGCGAATCGGAGCACTTCTTCCTGCGCCTGAGCGCTTACAACGACGCCGTGAAGGCGTGGCTGACCGAGGACAAGGACTTCTGGCGCAAGAACGTCCGCAACTTCGCGCTGGGCATCGTCGAGCAGGGCTTGCTGGACCGCTCGATCACGCGGGACCTGACCTGGGGTGTAATGATCCCAGTCGAGGGCTACGAGACGAAGCGCATCTACGTCTGGTTCGACGCTGTGATTGGGTACCTCTCGGCGGCGATCGAATGGGCCGAGAAGGAAGGCACGCCGGAACGCTGGCGGGAGTGGTGGCAGGACCCAGAGACGAAGAGCTACTACTTCATCGGCAAGGACAACATCTGGTTCCACGCGCTGATCTGGCCCGTGCAGCTGATGGGCTACGGCAAGGCGACCGGCGAGGCGTACAACCTACCGTACGACGTGCCGGCCAACCAGTACCTGACGATCAAGGGGAGCAAGGCCTCGACCAGCAAGCGGCTGGCCGTGTGGGTGCCGGACTTCCTGACGCGCTACGATCCTGATCCGCTGCGCTACTATCTGACGGCGATCATGCCGGAGACGTCGGACGCGGACTTCACGTGGGCCGGGTTCGTGCAGCGCAACAACGACGAGCTGGTGGCGAACTGGGGCAACCTGGTGAACCGCGTGCTCACGTTCACGTACAATAACTTCGATAAAGCCGTGCCTGAGCCCGGCGACCTGACCGACGCGGATCGCGCGCTGATCACCCGCGTGGAGGAGGCGCTCGAGGAGGCGGGGCGCGAGATCGCCGCCTGCCACTTCCGCTCCGGACTGGAAGCAGGTATGTCGGCAGCGCGCGAGGCGAACCGCTACGTGGAGGACAACGCGCCCTGGAAGCTGATCAAGGAGGACCGCGAGCGCTGCGCAACGGTGCTGTACACAGCGATCGCGGCGATCAGCGGCCTGAAGACCGCGCTCTACCCGTTCCTCCCGTTCACCTGCCAGAAGCTGCACGTCTACCTGGGCAACGAAGGACCAGCGCAGGCCAGCGGCTGGCGCCTCGTGATGCCGGCGGCGGGACGACCGCTGTCCGAAGCCGAGCCGCTGTTCAAAAAGCTCGACCCGGAGATCATCGAAGCGGAAGACGCCAGGCTCGGCTCCTGATGCTGATCGACTCGCACTGCCACCTCCAGGACCGCAAGTTCGGCGGCGACATGGCCGACGTCATCGGCCTCGCGGCCGAATCGGGCGTGACAGCGATGGTGACGATCGGTTACGACCTGCCGAGCAGCCGGCGCGCGATCGAGATCGCGGAGACGAACGAGGACGTCTACGCGACTGTCGGCGTTCACCCGCACGACGCGAAGACGCTGACGGCGAGCGATGTCGATGAGCTGGGAAGGTTGGCAGGTTCGCCGCACGTCGTCGCGATCGGCGAGATCGGTCTCGATTTCTACCGCAACCTGTCGCCGCGCGAGGACCAGTTCCGGGCGTTCCGCGAACAGCTCGCGGTCGCACGCGCCGTGGACCTGCCGGTCGTCATCCACTCGCGCGAAGCGGACGAAGAGGTGTACGAGGTGCTGGCCGAGCACGCAGAGGCAGCCGGCGCGGAGGAAGAGCGGCTGATCGGCGTCATGCACTGCTATCCCGGCGACCTGCCGTTGGCGCTGCGCTACATCCGGCTGGGATTCACGATCTCGATCGCCGGGCCGGTGACGTACGCGAAGTCGAGCGTTACGCGGGCGGTCGCAGGAGCGATCCCGCTGAGCAGCATGACGGTGGAGACCGACGCCCCGTACCTGCCGCCCCAGCGGATACGGGGACAGCGCAACGAGCCGGCGAACGTCCGCGAAGTAGCGGAGTTCGTGGCGCAGCTGCGCGGGACGCCTTACGAGACGGTGGCTGAGGAGACCGCGAAGACGGCGTCGAAGCTCTTTGGCCTGACCGCCGACGTCGCCGAGAGAGCGCGATGAGGACCGTTCCGCTCTACGGGGCGGTTCAGGACAACCTGAGCCACGTCGAGGCGGTCTTCGACGAGATCAAGAAGGTCGACTTCGGGCCGCTGAGCGAGATGCTGCGCATGGTGCTGGGCGGCGGCGGCAAGCTGATGAGGCCCGGACTGGCGCTGCTCTGCGGCCGCTTCGGCACCTACGACCTGGACAGGCTCGTGTCGCTGGCGGCGTCGGTGGAGTTGCTGCATACGGCCACGCTGGTGCACGACGATGTGATCGATCGGGCAGACACGCGGCGCGGCCGGCCGACGGTGAACAGTGCCTTCGAGAACTCGACGACGGTGATGCTGGGAGACTTTCTGTTCGCGCACGCGGCGGACCACGCCGTGAGGACGGACAGCCTGCGCGTAGTGCAGCTTTTCTCCCGGACCCTGATGATCATGGCCAAGGGCGAGATCCGGCAGGACCTGGCGGCCTACGACAGCCGGCAGACGATACGGGATTACCTGGCGCGGATCGGTGGCAAGACGGCGTCCCTCTTCGCCACCGCCTGCGAGGGGGCGGGCGAGGTCTCGGGCCAGCCGAAGGAACAGGTGAGCGCGCTGCGAGAGTACGGCTACAACTTTGGGATGGCGTTCCAGGTGGTGGACGACATCCTGGACTTTACGGGCGATGAGGAGGAGATGGGAAAGCCGGTGGGCAGCGACCTGATGCAAGGGACGCTAACGCTGCCATCGTTCCTCCTGATGGAGCGCTCGCCGAACGGTAACCCCGTGAACGCCTACTTCGAGTCGCCGTCGCCGGAGAATCTGCAAGCGGCCGTACAGACTGTGCGAGAATCCGGCGCCGTTGAAGAATCGTCGCAGATGGCGAAGGACTTCTGCGGCCGGGCGATCGATGCGCTCTCGGCACTGCCGGCCGCTCCCGAGCGGGAGACGCTGTCGGAGCTGGCGCGATACATCCTCGACCGCAAGAGCTGAGTCAGGCTGCCCGGCGAGTCCGCGGGCTGACCCTCGGACCGGGACCCTAGCCGAGCGTCCTGCGCTTCGTCTTCTTCTTGGCGGTCTTACCGGTGCGAAGGCCGTACTGGTCAACGCCCCACTTGTCGCGATATCCGGCTTCGCCGTGGTCGGCCAGGGCCTTGTCTTGTCTGGCGGCGACTTCTCCTCGGCCGGGGCGTCGCTTCGGCTTCGGCTTGGCGAGCTCGGGGTGCTCGAAGCCCTTCATGCGCTTGGCGCGCTGCTTGACCTCGGTGCCCATGTGCCAGTAGGTGCCCTTGTCGGGGATTCGGCGCGGGTAGCCGTCGCGCATGGTGAACGCAGCGAACGTGGACATCATGCGCGGCGCTTCGCGACTGCACTCGGGGCAGGTTGATGGGTCGGAGGAGTCCCGCATCTGGCGGATCGCCTCGAAGATTCCGTTGCAGTGTTCGCAGTAGTACTCGTAAAGCGGCATGCTACCCTTTCTTCCGTTGCCCTTTCGCCCTTCCGCTAACGCTACGCTTTCGCGCATCCTTCGGCTTCACGCGCGCAATGGGCGGCTTCTTGGTGCCTTCACGGACATCGTGGTGGTGGAAGGGGGCGCGCTCCCTCAGGCCCTTCCGCCTCGACATCGTGGCGAACGTCGTTGGCATGATGCGGTCCGACGGGCCGCCGCACTCGGGGCAGGCCACCGGCTGATCAGACTTCGCGATCGCCTGCAGCGAGTCGAAGACGCTGTCGCATTTCTCGCAGTAGTACTCGTAAACGGGCAAGACTATACCTCTATCGTCGTGCGCGCACCGTCGCGGCGCAGGCGTTCGATGAACGCCGCCGCGTTCACGTCCCGCTCGAGTACGCCGATGACGTAGCTTCGGAGGTGCCGTTCGACTTCCTCGGCCAGCGCCGGCGGCATGTTGACGCGCGCCACATCGTTATACGACCCCCGCAGCAGCAGGCGCAAGAGCTTGAGACCGTTCAGCGTCATCACGCGAGGGCCGGCCAGCCCCGGGACGCAGTTGCGGCAGACGGCGCCCCCGGCAACGGGCGCGAAGAAGTTGTCGACAGGCTCGAGGGGGCTCCGGCAAGAGACGCAGCGCTCGATCTCAGGACGAAAGCCCGACTGGTCGAGGAGACGCATCTCGAAGAAGCGGAGCGCGGTGTCGGCGTTCGTGGCCGACTCCAGACGGCCGAGCGTGTCGAGGAAGAGCCGATACGTCGGTAGGCTTTGCACGTGGTCCGCGGTCATGCGGTCGGTGAGTTCGGCGGCGTAGAGGGCGCGGCTGAGGAGGTCGAGATCATCGCGGATGCCCCGGAAGCTGGCGAGCGTCTCGCAGCCGGTGACGACGTCAGAGACGTGGCCGCGGGCGAGCTGAAGCATGCAGCGATTAAGCGGCTGAAGGTGCCCGGAGAGACGGCTCGTCGTCTTGCGCACGCCTTTGGCCTTCGCTTCCATCTTGCCGAACGCCGGTGTGAACAGCGTCAGGATGCGGTCAGCCTCGCCGAGCTTGCGCCCGCGGAGGATGACCGCCTCCGTCTTGTAGAGGCGCGCTCGGGGCGACATCAGGCGCCGTCCATCTCCTGCCGCCCTTCGAGCGCTCTCGTGAGCGTCACGTCGTCGGCGTACTCGAGGTCGCCGCCGGCGGGCAGGCCGCGGGCGAGGCGCGTGACTCGCAGGCCGAGCGGGCCGATGAGGCGACCGATGTACATGGAGGTGGCCTCACCCTCAAGGTTGGGGTTGGTGGCGAGGATGATCTCTTTCGTTTCGCCGCTGCGCAGGCGGTCGAGGAGCTCGGATACCTTGAGGTCTTCCGGTCCGATGCCGTCCATCGGCGAGATAGCGCCGTGGAGGACGTGATAGAGGCCGCTGTAGGAGCCGGTGCGCTCTAGCGCGAGAATATCGAGGGGCTCTTCGACGACGCACATGATCGAGCGGTCGCGTCCGGCGTCTGTGCAGATGCGGCAGGGGTCGACCTCCGTGACGTTCTGGCACGTGGAGCAGAGCGTGACTTTGTCCTTGACCTCGACGATCGCCTCGGCGAGCGAACGGGCGTCCTCCGCGGGCATGCGCAGCAGGTAGTATGCCAGGCGCTGGGCGCTCTTGGGCCCGATGCCGGGCAGCCGGTAGAACTCCTCGATCAGCCGGGCCAGAGGCGCGGCGGTGGAGGTGCTGTGCTCGTTCACGTCAGGCGGTTCCGGCGATCAGCCGAGGTCCAGGCCGGGGATGTTCACGCCGCCGGCGAGGCCCGCGAGCTGCTGCATCTGGCCGCTGCGAACCTGCTCGAGACCGTCGTTCATCGCGGCCGTGATCAGGTCCTGGAGCATCTCGACGTCCTCGGGGTCGACGGCGTCGGGCTGGATGGTGATCGTTTTGAGCGCCGGATGGGCGGTGAGGACGACGTGCACAGCGCCGCCGCCGGAGGTTGCCTCGAACTCCATGGCATCGAGCTTCGACTGGGCGTCCGCGAGCTTGGACTGCATCTGCTGGATCTGCTTCATCAGGTCGCCGCCGCCACCACCACCGCCGGCTGGCATTTTGCCTCGCTTAGCCATCTGGGCCTCCTTCTCCCTCTCTGGTTGGCGATACGGTGCGCGCCCCCAACTCCTGGGCGGCCTTCACCAGGTGGCCGCCCTTCGGTTGAGGCTGTTCGGAGCCGCGGTCGCGCGGTGCGTGTTCGTATTTGATCACGACCTTGCGGCCGAGGGCGTTCGAGAAGAGTTCTTCGAGCTGATCCTGGTAAGCGCCGCTCTCGACACGTTCCAGATGGAACGTGTGAAAGAAACCGAGGACGACGGTCTCTCCCTCCGCCGAGAGCACTTCACACGAGCCGTTGAGCAGGGCCGAAAGCTGACGATCGCCCTCTCTGCTGGCCTGCCGGACGCTGGCCAGCAGCTCGTCCGTGGCGGACGTGGCGGACGTGGCGGGTGCGGCTGGCTCGGGCGCTGCGGGGCTCTCGTCCGCCGCCGGCGCGGGTGATGCTTCTGCTGCGGGTTCGGACTTCGGTTCGGACCGGGCAATGGACTCAGGCTCGCGGATCGGTGCCGTCGCTTCGCGCTCGGCCTTCCGGGGCCGCTCGGCGGGTGGGGCAGCTTGCGTCGGCTCGCCGGCCGCGGCCAGGTCGAGCAACGCCAGTTCCAGCGGGAGTGAACCGCCGGCAGCGGACGGGTCGTCGCGGAAGTCGGCGCGCCCGAACGTCTGGAGGCCGCGGATGATGGCGTCCTTCGGCAGATCGGCGGCTTCGGTGCGAACCTCGGCGGCCATCTCCGCGGGCAGGTCCAGCGATTCAGCGGCGCCCGCCTTGGCGAGGAGCAGGCCGCGCAGGTACTTCACAACCTGCCTCGCAAACTGCTTCATGTCCGTGCCGTCGTCGCGCACGTTGGCGATGGTGCGCAGGCCGGCAGCGAGATCGCCGCTGAGCGCCGCCCGGGCGAGCTCGCCGCTGCGGGCGTCGACGCTCAGGCCGAGCGCTTCCTGCACCTGGTCAGCGGTCGGCGTCTTGCCGTAGTAGGTGACGACTTGCTCGAGGGCGTTGATCGCGTCACGCAGGCTGCCGGTGGCCGAGCGCCCGATCTCCTCGAGCGAGGGGCGGTCGATCTCGAAGCCCTCCTGCATGCAGATGAAGACGAGGCGATCGACCATCGCCGCCAGCGGGATGCGCTTGAGGTCGAAGCGCTGGCAGCGGGAAGCGATAGTGCCCGAGACCTTGTGCGCCTCAGTCGTGGCGAGGACGAAGATGATATGTGGCGGTGGCTCCTCGAGAGTCTTGAGTAGCGCGTTCTGTGCAGCGCCCGTGAGCATGTGCACCTCGTCCAGGAGGTAGACTTTGCGGTCGCCGGCCATCGGAGTAAGGATGACGTTCTCGCGTAGCTGGCGGATGTCGTCGACGCTGTTGTGGCTTGCCGCGTCTTGCTCCACGAAGTCCATCGCACGGCCTTCGATGAAGGAGCGGCAGGAGTCGCACTTGTTGCAGGGCTCGCCGTCTTCGGGCGCGGCGCAGTTCGCCGCCTTGGCGAGCAAGCGCCCGAGCGTCGTCTTGCCGGTGCCGCGCGGTCCGCAGAAGAGGTAAGCGTGGGCGAGGCGGCCGGAGGCGATGGAGTTGCGCAGCGTGCGCGTGATCGCCTCGTGGCCGTGCACTTCGGCGAAGGACTGCGGGCGCCACTTGCGGTAGAGGACCTCGCCGGACGGTGGTGAGGCGGGCTCGGCAGGGGCGTCGAGTGACAGCTCGTTCACGGAGCCATTATAGGGTGGTTAGAGGATAGGGGTTAGTGCTTAGTGCGCCTCGATGCCGGCCTTCGCTAGGACTGCGCGCTCCCGCGCCCGCATCTCGCGCCCTTCAGACGCTTCGGCGTGGTGGTAACCGAGGAGGTGGAGGACGCCGTGCGCCAGCAGGTGGGCCATCTCGGCGTCGAGGTCGTGGCCAGCTTCCGACGCCTGCCGCTCCGCCGTTTCGAGCGAGATGATAACGTCGCCGAGGTGTCGGAGTTCGTCCGGTGCCGCGACGAACTCCTCGCCCTCCTCCTGAGAGAACGAGAGGACGTCCGTCGGCTTGTCCTCGCCGGCGTACCGGCGGCTGAGGGCGTGGATCTCGCCGTCAGTGGTGACGGCGACGCTCAGCTGGCAGTCCCCGACGCCCTCGTGCTCGAGGGTGATGCGGGCGACGCCGCTGAGCCAGTCGGCCTGCACCCGTTGGGCGAACTCCGGCTCGATGGAGACGAGGACGTCGTGAGTGAACACGAGGCCAGTCTAGCCGAAGACGCGCGCGGCGGACTCAGACGCCTCGATTAGCGGCGTCGGGTAGACGCCGATGGCGAAGAGGCCGACGACGGCGGCGGCGAGAGCAGCGCCCAAGTACGGACTGGGCAAGAAGGCGTCCTCCGTCGCGGGGTCGCGGGCGAACATGTTGAGGACGACGCGGAGGTAGTAGTAGGCCGAGATGACGCTGTTGATCACGCCGACGATGGCGAGCCAGACAAGGTCAGCCTGCACGGCCGCGTTGAAGACGTAGACCTTGGCGATGAAGCCGGCCGTCGGCGGAAAGCCGGTGAGCGAGAAGAGGCAGGCGGCCATGCTGAGCGCCAGCAGCGGCGAGCGTTTGGCGACGCCGGCGTAGTCGTCGATCTCGTCGGAGCCGATCTTGTGAGAGATGGCGATGACAGCGAGGAAGGCGCCGATGTTGGTGAAGGCGTAGGCGCCGAGGAAGAAGACGACAGAGCTGGTGCCGAGGAGTAGCTGCGGGTCCTCGGCGGCGACGGCGGCGAGGCCGATGAGGATCGTGCCTGCCTGCGCGATCGAGCTGTACCCGAGCATGCGCTTGATGTTGCCCTGCACGAGCGCGAGTACGTTGCCGACGGACATGGAGACGGCGGCGATGGCGGCGAAGAGGTACGCCCAGTCGCTCGTGATGATGCCTTCGCCGAGCGCGACGAGGAAGATGCGCATGACGACGGCGAACCCGGCGGCCTTACTGGCGACCGAGAGGAAGGCCGTGACCGGCGTCGGTGCGCCCTCGTAGACGTCGGGAACCCACATCTGGAAGGGAACGACGGCCATCTTGAAGCCGAGGCCCGCGGTGAGGAAGACGGCCGCGAGCACGAGCGCCGAGCGGTTCTCGTCGGTGGTCGAGACGTAGCTGGCGATGCCGTCGAGGCTGGTCTCGCCGGAGAGGCCGAAGAGGTAGGCCATGCCGTAGAGGGTGATGGCGGTGCTGACTGCGCTCAGCAGCAGGAACTTGAGCGTCGCCTCGCTGCCGGACCCGCTCTTGCTGATGCCGATGAGGGCGAAGAGCGCGATCGCCTGCAGCTCCAGGGCAATGAAGATCGTGATCAGGTCAGTGCCGGCGGCCATCAGGCTCATGCCGGCGGCGGCGGCGAGGATCAGCGCCAGGTATTCGCCGAGGAAGCGGTTGCGGTTGAGGAAGTCGATCGAGCCTAGGACGATGACGCCCGCAACGCCGGCGAAGAGGAAGTTGAAGAAGAGCGTGAAGTCGTCCACCGCCATCATGCCGTCGAAGGGCTCGCCGCGCTCGTCCGCCAGGACCAGCGCCAGCGACCAGCCGGCCGATCCGGCCGCAGCGAGGACGGCGAGTCCGGTGAGGAGCGGTCGGCGTTGCCCGTAGGCGTCGCGCCCGGCGAACGGCAAGAAGACGTCGATGATGATGATGAGGCCGGCGCCGACCAGCAGCGCTAGCTGCGGCCCGAGGAGGTTCAGGTCGTCCATTACCGACTCACCTGAACGCTGCCGCGCCGGCCGATCATCCTGAGCTGTCTGCCGAGAGGCAGGCTAAGTCGAAGGGCCATCAGGCCAGCTTCTCCGCGATGGGCGCGACGCCGTCACGCAGGAGGTCCATCACCCAGGCGGGATAGACGCCGATCGCCACGATGGCCGCGGTGAGGGCGATCAGCGGGCCGCGCTCCCACCACTCCGTGGCGTCGGTCAGTTCGGCCCACTTCGGGTCAGGCTCGCCCCAGAAGACGCGCTGGATGGCCCAGAGGATGTATCCGGCGGCGAAGGCGACGCCGACGACGCCACAGATTGCCAGCGCCTCGTGCCGTTCGAAGGTGCCGAGGAAGACGGTGACCTCGGCAGCGAAGCCGGCCAGCGCAGGCAAGCCAAGCGAGGCGAGACCGGCGACGAGCATCATCGCTGTGATGAACGGCATGCGCGTGGCCAGACCGCGCAGCTGTCCGATCTCGCGCGTGTGACCGCGATCGTAGACCATGCCGACGAGGGCGAAGAGCATGCCTGTGATCAGGCCGTGCGTGACCATCTGCATAGCGGCGCCCGTAAGGCCGACTACGCCGATGGACGACGCGCCCAGGAGCACGTAGCCCATGTGGCTGACCGATGAGTAGGCGATGAGGCGCTTGAGGTCGGTCTGGATCAGGGTCATCATCGCGCCGTAGAGGATGCTGAGGGCAGCGATGATGGCGAAGATCAGGTTCGCGTCGGCCGCCTGCTCGGGCATGATGCTGAACGACATGCGCAGGATGCCGTAGCCACCCATCTTCAGGAGAACTCCGGCGAGCATGACGCTGACAGCCGTGGGCGCGTCCGTATGGGCGTCGGGCAGCCACGTATGGAAGGGCACGACGGGCATCTTGACGAGGAAGGCGATGCTGAGCAACGTGAAGATCGACCAGGCGGGGATGATCGCGTCGTCGAACGAGCCGACCTCGGCCAGCTCGCGCACGTCGAACGTGCCGGCGGTGAAGCCGAGAGTGAGGATGCCAACGATCATGAAGGCCGATCCGAAGAAGGTGTAGAGGACGTACTTCCACGCCGAGTAGAAGCGGTTGCCGCTGCCCCAGACCGAGATCAGGAAGTACATCGGGATCAGCTCGACTTCCCAGAAGAGGAAGAAGAGGACGAGGTCGAGCGAGCTGAAGACGCCGAGCAGGCTGGTCTCGAGGACGAGGAGCCAGGCGAAGTACTCCTTCGGACGCAGCTCGATGCGCCAGGAGATGAGGACCGAGACTAGGCCGAGGAAGGCCGTCAGTAGCACGAGCGGCAGCGAAAGGCCATCGAGGCCGACCGCATAGTTGAGGTCGAAGTCCGAGATCGAGGAGTCGAGCCAGGTCGTGCTGTCGAGGAACTGGTAGCCGCCGGCGCCTCGGTCGTAGTCGATGAAGAGATAGGCGGCGACGCTCAGGACAATCGCCGTCGTCACCGCGGCGATCTGCTTCGCTGAGCCCTCCTGCGCCTTCGGCAGCACGGCAATGACGGCGGCCCCGATGAGCGGGATGAAGATCGCCAGCGTCAGCATCGCTGCCTCACGGGTTCACCACCAGGATGCCAATGACCGCGGCGATGGTGCCGAGGAACATGACGCCGCCGTAGAGCTGAACCTGCCCGGCCTGCGCGAGGCGGAGCTGCTTTGCGGTCCAGCCGGTGGCCGTTGCCACGCCGTTGACGGCGCCGTCGATTATGTACTCGTCCCAGAGCGCGATCCCCCAGCGCGCGCTGCCGAGCACAAGCTCGTTGACGATGACCGTCTCGTAGAGGTAGTCGAGGTAGTAGCGGTTCTCCAGCAGCTGGGGCAGCGGCGCGAGCCACGAGCGGACACGCGCGGCCTCAAGCAGCTTCGCCTGGTAGATCGCCCAGGCGGTCCAGAGGCCGGCGAGGCCGATCGCCACGGACGTGGCGGCGATCCAGAGCTTGAAGTCGGTATGTGTTACGAGCTCTTCGGTCTCGTGGGGCAGCCAGCCCTCGATGATCTCGCCCAGCCAGTTGACGCCCGGGGCGTTGAGGAACCCGGCCCCGAAGGCAAGGACGGCAAGGACAATGAGCGGCAACATCATCAACGCGGGAGATTCGTGCGGAGGGGCGTGGTGTGCGCCGGCGTGAGCGTCGCCTTTGTGCTCTTCGTCTTCGGCCTGCATGCCGCCGCGGTACTCGCCGTAGAACGTCATGATGATCATGCGGCCGACGTAGAGCGCGGTGAGGTAGACGCCGGCCATCGCTACGAAGAAGACCCACGGCCGGTCCGCCCAGGCGTCAGCGAGGATCTCGTCTTTGGACCAGAAGCCGGCAAAGGGGAAGACGCCGACAAGCGCCATGGAGGCGACGACAACAGTCCCGTACGTGATCGGCATGTACTTGCGCAGCCCGCCCATGAGGCGCATGTCAAACGTGCCCGTAGCGTGGTTGACGGAGCCCGCACCGAGGAAGAGCAGAGCCTTGAAGAAGGCGTGGGTGAACAGGTGGAAGATTGCGGCGACCATGCCGCCTACGCCCAGGCCCATCATCATGTAGCCGAGCTGGCTGATCGTTGAGTAGGCCATCACGCGCTTGATGTCTGTGGCGACGATGCCCAGCAACGCGGCGATGATCGTCGTGATCGAGCCGATGACGGCGATTGTCAGGAGCGCATCGTCGGATTCGGCGAAGACGGGGAAGAAGCGCGCGACGAGATAGACGCCGGCGGCGACCATCGTGGCGGCGTGGATGAGCGCGGAGACGGGTGTCGGGCCTTCCATGGCATCCGGGAGCCAGGTGTGCAGCGGGAACTGCGCCGACTTGCCGGCCGCCCCGGCGAAAAGCCCGAGGGCGAAGAACGTCAGCGCCGTCGAGCCGATAGCGCCGGCGATCGCCGCCTCGTGGATCTCTCCGATGTCGAGCGAACCGGTCTCTGTGAAAACGATCAGCAGAGCGATCATGAATCCGAGGTCACCGATGCGGGTGACCATGAACGCCTTGGTGGCGGCCCGACGGGCGGAGTCCTTCTGGAACCAGAAGCCGATCAGAAGGTACGAGCAAAGCCCCACGAGCTCCCAGAAGACGAACAGCTGGAGAACGCTGGAAGCGAGCAGGAGGCCCAGCATTGAGGTCGTGAAGAGGGACATGAAGGCGAAGTAGCGGTTGTAGCCCTCATCGCCGCGCATGTACTCCTGCGAGTAGACCTGCACAAGCAGCGAGACACCGGTGACGACGACGAGCATGACGCCGGTCAGTCCGTCCAGCGTGATGCCGATGTCGACTTCGAGGCCGCCGACGGTAAGCCACTCGTGCGCTCCGAAGCCGACGCGCGCGCCGTCCGAGTCGGCGACGGAGTCGAGCGCCCAGAGCGAGAGCAGGAACGAGCCGAAGATGGCAGCGATCGTCAGGTAGCCGCTGTAGCGCGGGCTCCAGGCGCCGCTACGCGTGAGGCCCAGGAACGAGACGAGCGTGATGATCGCGAAGGAGCCGAGGGGTAGGAAGAGGATCGCCCATACGGCGCCTTCCTTGATCGGGTCTAGCACTGGCAGCCTCGCGGCATCAGCTCTTCCTCAGGATCTCTTCAGCGACGTGCAGCTTGCCCCACGGGACGTAGATGTCGTGCGGCTCGAACTCCGAGCCCTGGCGAATGCCGGAGCGTGGGACGACGCGCACGGAAACAGCGCACTGGTTGAGGAGCTCTTTCCAGATCTCCGCCGAGTATGCGTTCTTCGTCTCCATGAACTTCGCCCACATGGCTACTTCTCTCCCTCAATTACCACTTGAGAAGGTCCATTCGGTCGACGTCGATCGTGTCTCGCATCCGGTAGAGGAGGACGGCGAGGGCGAGGGCGACTGCCGCCTCCGCCGCCGCAACTGTGATCACGAAGACGACGAAGACGTGGCCGCTCAGCGGCTCCGCGGACTCCACAAAGCGGGAGAACGCGATGAAAGTGAGGTTGACGGCGTTGAACATCAACTCGATACCGATGAGGACACCCACGAAGTTCCTCTTCGCCAGCGACATGTAGAGACCGACGCCGAAAAGCACCGCTCCGACAACGAGGAAGTGCTCGAGTTCGACTGAGTCCACTACTCTGTCTCCTCCTCAGCGCCTTCCGGGCGCACGAGCAAGATCGCGCCGACGATCGCCGTCAGCAGGAGCACCGAGGCGATCTCGAACGGCAGAGCGTACCTGTCGAGGAGCAAGTCGCCGATCGCCGTCGCCGTGTCGTCAAAGCCCTCTCGGTCGCTGATCGCCCAGTTGGTGTCGAAGGAGACGAAGATCATCGTCCCGGCAACCAGCACGGCCAGCGCCAGCGCCGGCAGGAGCATGAAGCCCTCCTGGTTTAGGCGGCCGGCGCGCGGCGTGAGGACGATGGCGAAGATGATGAGGATCGCGATGGCGCCGATGTAGATCAGCACCTGCACGACGGCGATGAAGTCGGCGGAGAGCGTTATGTAGAGTCCTGCGAGACCTCCGAACGTGACGATCAGCAGAGCCACTGAATGTATGAGGTTGCGTACGGCGGCGACGCCCACTGCCGCGCCGACGGTAATGACGGCGAGGATCCAGAAGGCGACAACGGTGCCCGTGTCTTCCATCAGGAGGCCTCAGCGCCCGTGTAGTAGATCTTCCCGACCTCCCGCGTCAGGGTCGCGCGGTAGCCCCTCTGGCGGCCGCTACCGTGACCGAGGAAGCGCGCCCAGGCGACGACGAGAGCGACGGCAAGTGTGGCGTTGATGGCGCCGATGGCAGGAAGCGCGACGTTTCGCGAAGCGCCCGTCTCGTCCCAAATCAGGACTTCGGCGGCGACGAGGAGGACGTTCAGGATCATCAGCGGGAGCATGAACTTCCAGGCGAAGGTCATTAGCTGATCGATGCGCAGGCGCGGCAGCGTTCCGCGCGACCAGATGTAGACGAAGAACACGCCGTAGAGCTTGCCGAGGAAGATGATCCAACCGGGGATCCACTCCTCGAGGCCCCAGAGCGTCCAGCCGCCGAAGAAGAGCGTCACGGCGGACGCGGCGATCGCGAAGCCGGCGAGGTACTCCGCCTGGTAGAAGAAGCCGAACTTAATCCCGCCGTACTCCGTGTGATAGCCGGCGGCCAGCTCGGACTCCGCTTCGCTGATGTCCATGGGCGAGCGGTTGATCTCGACGGCGCCGGCGATGATGTAGGCGACCAGCGGCAACGGCAGGATGAAGACGAGCCACGTGTTGTATTCGTCCTGCCAGCTAACGATCGCCTGCAGGTTCATGCTGCCGATGAAGATGACCGCTGCGAGCAGCGCCAGCACCTGGATGATCTCGTAGCTGATGAGCATGGCGATCGCGCGCATGGCGGCGAGGAGCGCGTACTTATTGTTGGAGGACCAGCCGGCGATGAAGACGGACGGCGTCATGATCCCGGCGACGGCGATCAGGAAGAGGACGCCGACGTTGAGGTCAGCGAGCACCATCGACTCGCCGAAGGGGATGACGGCGAAGACAACGATCGTCGGGATGAAGATGATGATCGGCGCGAGCCAGAACAGCAGGCGATCGGCGCCGCGGGTCGTGATCGCCTCCTTGAGCAGGAGCTTGATGGCGTCAGCGACTGGCTGCAGCAACCCGGCGGGGCCGACGCGGTTGGGGCCCTTGCGGTTCTGCATGAGGGCAACGACGCGGCGTTCGATCCAGATGAAGGCCAGCACGCTGAGGACAAGCCACGTCAGTATGGCGAGCGAGGCGATGAGGCTCCAGAGCACGTAATCGACGTCGCCCGGCAGGCCGAGGCCGTCGAGCAGCTCACGGACCGGGTTTGCAAGGTCACGCAGGTCGTACCACTCACCCCTGAGGAGGATCGCCATTTAGCGGTCCACCTCACCAACGACGATGTCGACGCTGCCGAGGATGACGATGGCGTCGGCGACGGTCGAGCCGACCGTCATCAGCTTCAGGGGCGTGAGGTTGATGAACGAAGGGGCGCGGATGTGGAAGCGAAACGGCGAAGGGCCACCGTCGCTGACGATGTAGTAGCCGAGTTCGCCCCGCGGCGATTCGATGCGACCGTACGCCTCGCCGACCGGCGGCCGGAAAACGAGCGGTGCGATCGACTGGCCGCCCGGCTGGACAGTCGAGGTGCCGAGGCGCTCGTGGACGGGGCCGCTCGGCATCATTTCGAGGCACTGTTCGAGCATGTGCAGGCTCTGGCGCATCTCGGCCAGGCGCACGACGAAGCGATCGTAGGCGTCGCCGTTGGTGCCGACGGCGATGTCGAAGTCGAGCCTGTCGTAGGCGGCATACGGATCGGCTTTGCGGACGTCCCAGGCGACGCCGCTGCCGCGCAGCATGGGGCCGCTGACGGAATGCGCGATCGCCTGCTCGGCGGTGAGCACGCCGACACCGCGCGAGCGGGCGACGATGATCTCGTTGCTGAGGAGGAGGTCCTCGTACTCGCCGAATCGCTTCGGTAGCTCCTCCAGCAGCTTCTTCGCCTGCGGGATCCACTCGTCGGGAATGTCCCGGGCGACGCCGCCGATGCGCATGTAGTTCAGCGTAAGCCGCGCGCCGCTGGCCATCTCAAAGAGGTCTAGGATCTTCTCTCGATCGCGGAACATGTGCATGACCGGCGTCTGCCAGGCGCCGCAGTCGTTGGCGAAGATCCCGATTGCCATGCTGTGGCTGGCGATGCGCTGCAGCTCCGCCATGATCGTGCGCAGGAACTTCGCGCGCTCCGGGACCTCGATGCCCATCAGCTTCTCGACGGCGATCACGTAGGCGAGATTGCCGGTCATTGCGGCGAGGTAGTCGGTGCGGTCGGTAAAGGGGATGTTCTGCGTGTAGGTGCGCTCCTCGGCCAGCTTCTCCATCGAGCGGTGGAGGTAGCCCATCACCATGTCGGCGTCGATAACCTTCTCGCCGTCGAGGGTCAGGCGCAGGCGGAAGACGCCGTGGGTGCTGGGGTGCTGCGGCCCAACGTTGACGACGAACGGCTCGGACTTGATCGTCATTCGGTGCCCCGTCCGGAGAGTTCAACGCCCGGCTCGCCGGGGAAGCGCTCCAGGCCCGCCATGCGTCCGCCCGGGAGGTTCAAGTAGTCCTTGCGCAGCGGGAAGCCGGCGAACCCGTCCCAGAGGAAGATGCGGCGCAGGTCGGGGTTGCCCTCGAAGTGAATGCCGAGCAGGTCGTAGGCTTCGCGCTCCTGGAGCTGCGCGCCCGGCCAGACCGGCACCACGGAAGGTGCGGAGGGGTTCTCGCGATCGCTGCTGCGGACCTTGATCGTCGCCGCGTGGTTGTGTTTGAACGACTCGACGTGATAGGCGACCTCGAACCAGTCGATGCGATCGACGCCAGTGAGCGAACTGAGGAAATGGTACGCCTGATCTGCGTCGTCCCGTAGCCAGGTGAGCACGTCGAGCAGGCTCGCTGCCTTGACGACGGCGAACTCAGGCTGAGCGTCCTCCACGGCGTCCGGAAACTGGCCATCGATGGAGTGGGCGATCTGGATGCCGGTGAAGAAGGTGGTCAACGCGCTAGGTCCATTCGAGTGCGTTCTTGCGCCAGGCGTAGAGGAGGCCGATGAGGAGGATGCCGACGAACGTGACGACCTCGATCAGGCCGGCGACCGCCAGGCGCTCGCCGGAAACGGCGTAGGGGTAGAGGAAGACGGCCTCGATGTCGAAGATGACGAAGAGCAGCGCGAAGTAGTAGTAGCGGAAGTTGAACTGCACCCAGGCGGGGCCTTCGGTCTCGACGCCGCACTCGTAGGTGTCCTCCTTGATGCGGTCCGGGTACTCCGGGCGGATGCCGATGCGACCGAGGAGCCAGGAGCTACCGATACCGCCCACGGGGAAGATGATGGCGATAAGGAGGAGAAATCCGACTTGTCCCCACTCAGGCAGCATAGGAAGAGAAATTCCGTTTGTGAATTCTGTCGCTAATCGAGCGGGAGTATAGCATGAGGCCTACCTACGGACAAGAAGCGCCAGGTGGCGGCGATGTACCATTGGGATTGGTAAGAGCACGTGAGCTGGGCTAAGATCGCCGTACCGCTGATACTCTTGGCGTTCATCGGACTCGGGATGGTCGTCCTGAGGCCCGTTATCCGCGGCGATGCATCACAGCCCCAGCAAGAGGCCGGCGGCGGTCAACCCACGCAAGACTCTCCTGTTGGTGAACCAACACCAAACGATAGTGTTGATGAACACCAGACAGAAGAGGAGTCCATCGCTGCGGAACTAGAGGCGATCAGCGACCTCGGACCGATGTTGCGGCAAGTGGAATTCCTTGAGGAGTTCAAGGCCAGCGGCGACGACCCGTTCGAACTCGAGCGCTCCACGGTGACAGCGTGGCGACTCACCGACGCGGCGAGCCTCGGTGAGCTCCGCAGCGACTCAGAGGCTGTAGTGAGGGGCACGGTGACGAGTCAGACCTACTATGGTAGAGCGGGGAAGCTAGGAATCACCGCTCAATTCTTCTGCTACTCACTCATGACTGTCAGTGTGTCGGAGACGCTGGCGGGCGCCGCCGAGGGGACGGTCACAGTGGTGACCGAAGGTTGTCCCTGGCTTAGCGGCGGTGCCACTCCAGTTCTTCTGCAGTTCTCCTGGGACCCTCCGTTGCAGAAAGGCCGAGAGTACGTGCTTTTCTTGAAGCCAGGAGATGACAGCCGCTGGGAAGACAGTGCCTTCCCCGAGGGCCACAGCGAGGCTGGAGTCCATTTCCACCTCTTGGATCCTGCCGCATCGTACGAAGTCACGGACGGGAAGCTGGGACCGAACGAGTTCACGCCTCGGTGGGCGCACGCTCTCGACGACGCCACGGTCGACGAGTTCAAGTCGTACCTGGCCGATCTCGATACGCTTCCCGAGTCGACTTGGGAGCCGACTTACCACAAGAATGATCCATCTTAGGCTCGGCACCGCTCGTCCCATTGGCTCCCGTCGCGCTAACGTTGACACTGAGCGACAGCTCACGTAAACGTTAGTGGAGCATGTCTGACAAACCGTACGCCAAACCGCTGCCCACGCCGAGCCCGGAAGCGCAGCGCTTCTGGGAAGGCACGAAGATGCACGAGCTCTGGATCCCCTACTGCCGCTCGTGCGAGAAGTCGTACTGGTACCCGCGGGACTTCTGCCCCGCCTGCGGCAGCCGCGACGTCGAGTGGCGCCGGTCGGCCGACAAGGGCCGCCTTCACACGTTCGCGATCCACTACCGGGCGTTCCACCCCGGCTGGACGGACGAGGTGCCGTACACGACGGCGCTGATCGATCTTGACGAGGGCGTTCGCATCTTCTCGACTCTCGTCGAGGTGGAGGCCGATCCGGGGGCGCTGCGTTGCGAGATGCCCGTCGAGGTGGTGTTCGAGGACGTTAGCGACGAGATCACGCTGCCCAAGTTCAGGCCGGCCGCCGGGTGACGCCGGACCGGGAGAAGGCCGGCTGGCTGAAGGGCGTCGCGATCGTCGGCGCGGACGAATCCGACGAAATCGGGATGGTGCCGCACAAGGGTGTGCTGCAGCACCACTCCGAGGCGGCCCTGAATGCGCTGGACGACGCGGGGCTCTCGCTCTCGGACGTCGATGGGTTGTTCACGGCGGGTGCCGGCTTTGCCGCCTCGCTCCAGATGGCCGAGTACCTGGGCATCGAGCCAACGTACACCGATAGCACCACCGTCGGCGGGTCGTCGTTCGTCATCGACGTCGAGCACGCGGCGGCGGCGATCGCGACCGGCCTGATTGACGTGGCGCTGATCACGCACGGCGAGACCGGCTACTCCAACCGCTTCCGCAAGGTCTCGCGAGCGCCGATGGACACGTGGTTCCCGGCGGCCCAGTTCGAGATGCCGTACCACGTCGGCGGGCCGCCGAGCACGTACGCGCTGGCCTGCGTGCGCCACATGCACCAGTACGGAACGACGCACGAACAGCTCGCCGAGATCGCGGTCGCGACGCGCAAGTGGGCGATACTGAACCCGAAGGCGCTGATGCGCGACCCGCTGACGATCGACGATGTGCTGTCGTCGCGCTGGATCTCCTACCCGCTCCACCTGCTGGACTGCTGCCTGGTGACCGACGCCGGCGGTGCGATCGTCCTGACGAGCGCGGAGCGGGCGAAGGACTGCAAGAAGCCGCCGGTCTGGGTGCTGGGCTCAGGCGAGGCGCACACTCACTGGACGCTGGCCAACATGCCCGACCTGGCGACGACGCCGGCATCGATCTCCGGCCCGCGAGCGTTCGAGATGGCCGGCGTGCGCCACGAAGAGATCGACGTCGTCGAGGTCTACGATTCCTTCACGTACACGGCGCTAGTGACGCTGGAGGCGCTGGGCTTTTGCGGGCCGGGCGAGGGCGGGGCCTTCGTCTCCGGCCAGCGGACGGCGCCGGGCGGGGACTTCCCGCTGAACACGAACGGCGGCGGCCTCTCCTACACGCACCCCGGGATGTACGGGCTTTCCTTCCTCATCGAGGCGACGCGGCAGCTGCGCGGCGAGTGCGGCGAACGGCAGGTGGCGGACGCGAAGCTCGCTTGCGTCAACGGCACCGGCGGCGCGCTGTCGTCGACGGGCACGCTCATCCTGGGCGCGGACTGACGCGTGCTGATCGACCTGCACACGCACACGCATCCGTTGTCGCACGACAGTGACTTGACGCCGGATGCGCTGGTTGAGGCGGCGAAGAAGGAGGGACTGGACGGCGTCTGCCTGACGGAGCACGACTTCTTCTGGGAGCAGGCGAAGGTGGCGAAGCTAGGCCGGCGACACGATTTCCTCGTGATCCCGGGCATCGAGGTGAACACGGAGCGCGGGCACGTCGTCGTGTTCGGGCTCGAAGAGTTTGCTTACGGGATGCACCGCCTGGGCGAGCTGGTCGCGCTGGTGGAGGCAGGCGGCGGCGCGATGATCGCCGCACACCCGTACCGCCGCCAACTCCCGTTTGAGCTGACGCGTGAAGGAGATTGGAGCGAGGCGCTCGAGCAGGCGAGCGATAACGAGGCCTACCGCCACGTCCAGGCGATCGAGACGCTGAACGGGCGCGGGACGGAGCGCCAGAACGCCTTCTCGGCGGCGATCTGCGAGCGTCACGGGCTGGCGCAGGCGGCGGGAAGCGACGCCCATTCGGCCGCCGACGTCGGCACCTGCGCGACTGAGTTCGAGGCACGGATCGGCGGCCTTAGTGAGCTGATCGCGGAGCTGAAGTCGGGCCGCTTTCAGCCGGTGTCGTTGCGAGGCTCTTGACCGCGCCGCCAAAGGCGTCACACAATCAGCATCGCATGGACTGGTTGCAGGAACACCTCGCGCTGCCGAAGCACCTCTCGTCGCGGCTGTGGCTGATCACGCTGCCGTCGGCCGTCGTGTCGTTCGAGAAGCGCTCGGCGATGCCGAAGCTGCCAAAGGCGGGCCGCGTGCTGGGCATCGCGCTGGCCGGGGCGGGCGCCGCGCTCGGGTTCATGGCGCTGCGACAGCCGGACACGACGCTGGCCTACGACGGCCCGCTGGCGCCTGCCGCGCGGAAGCCGGCGACGGCTGCCGGCCTGCTGGCCCTCGGCGGCATCGCGTTCCTCACGCGATCGACGTTCCTTCTGCTCTACGTGACGGGGCTGGCGTACGCCGCCGGCACCGAGCGCATGTCGCTCGAGGAGCCCTCCAGCGGTACGCTCCTCGGCGGCGATTAGCCTCCACGCGCTGGGGCGGCAGCTTCGTTGACACCTTTCCGCGGCCTGCGCTATATTCTGACGCGCACGTCAGGGTTCGTGCCCGGTGCAGGAGGTGCCCCATGACCCAAGAAGCTGCCACCGGCGGATCCGTGATCACAGACGAGATACGAGGGCGCATCGGGGTCGAGTCTGAGCCGCTGGCGTACGAAGTCGACAACACCGGCTGCCGTCAGTTCGCACGCTCGGTCGGCTACACCGACCCGATCTACTTCGACGAAGGCGCCGCGAAGGCGAAGGGCCACCGCGGGATCGTCGCCCCGTATGGCTTCCTCGGTCACCCCGTGGTCGTACCCGGACAGCCGGCGCAAGTTCCGCCGGCGTTCCGGCTCGAAATCCCGTACAAGCGCGTGCTCAACGGCGGCACGGACATCGAGTACCAGGCGGACGTCTGCGCCGGCGACAAACTGACCACGACGACGAAGCTGACAGACCTGACGGAGCGAGAGGGCAAGATGGGCCCGATGCTTATCGTGAACAGTGAAACTGCCTTTCGCAACGAAAAGGGCGCTACAGTTGCCGTTCAGCGCAGCACGGCGATCAGGTACTAGGGGCGCCATGGTACAGGTTTACTTCGAAGACGTCAGCGAGGGGCAAGAGATCCCGAAGCTGGTGCAGACCATAGACTCCCAGCGCCTCGTGCTCTGGGCAGTCGGCTCAGGCGACTATTACCAGATCCACTACGACAAGGACTTCGCCCAGAACACCGGTCTTCCCGACCGCATCACGCACGGCGCCCTGAAACACGCTCTGCTGGGACGGCTGCTGGACGAGTGGAGCGGTGAAGGCGGCCGCGTTCGGCGTGTCGCCTGCTCGTACCGGGGCATGGACATGATCGACAAGGACGTGACCTGCCGCGGGGTGGTCACGGGCAAGCGCCAGGAGAACGGCGCGAACGTCGTTGAGCTGGAGGTCTGGAGCGAGGACCCGGACGGCAACAAGACGACCCCCGGGACAGCCGCCGTCGAGCTGCCCTCGAAGTAATGGGCGCTCTCCAGGACAAGGTCGCGGTGATCACGGGCGCCGGGCGCGGCATCGGCCGCGGCGTCGCGTTGCTGATGGCGGAGGAAGGCGCGAAGGTCGTCGTCAACGACCCGGGAGTCGGGCCTGATGGCGCTGGCACGGACGACGGCCCAGCCGACCAGGTGGTTGCCGAGATCACGAAGGCGGGCGGAACAGCCGCGGCAAACCACGACTCTCTCGTAACAGCCGATGGCGGCGAGGCGATCATCAAGACGGCGGTCGATAAGTTCGGGCGCATCGACGTCCTGGTGAACAACGCCGGCATCCTGCGCGACCGCATGGTCTTTAACATGAGCGAAGACGAGTGGGACGACGTTATCGCCGTGCACCTCAAGGGCCACTTCAACTGCACGAGGCCGGCGTCCGTTCTCATGCGACAGCAGCGATACGGACGGATAATCAACACCTCCTCGGAGTCCGGACTCTGGGGCAACGCGGGCCAGGCCAACTACGGCGCGGCAAAGTCGGCGATCGCTGGCCTGACGCGCGTTGTAGCTCGTGATCTGGGGCGCTACGGCGTCACCTGCAACGCGATCGCGCCGCGGGCCGACACCCGCCTGATGGCGACGGTCCCGCAGAACCGGCCGGGCGAGGCGCAAGCCGCCGCGCCACGGAGCGCCGAACTCCAGAGGGACCCCGATTGGGTCGCCCCGATAACCGCTTACCTGGCCTCCGACGGCGCCTGGAACATCAACGGGCAGATCTTCCACGTCTACGGCGGCACAGTCGCGGTCCGTCAGCACCCGACGCCGTGGCGGACGATCTTCAAGCCCGGCATGTGGACGCTGGACGAGCTGTCGGCGCAGGTGCCGGAGCTGCTGGTTGACACGACGAACCCGTCGCCGCCGCCGGCCGATCTCGAAGTACCGGGACGCCAGGCGGCAACGGAAGAGCCGGCGACGGCCTAGGAGCCGCGATGGGCAAGCTGGACGGACGCAACGCAGTCATCACGGGTGCGGGGCGTGGGATCGGACGCGCGGTGGCGGTCTTTTTCGCGCAGGAAAGCGCGAACGTCGTCGTCAACGACCCGGGCGGGAACGTCGACGGGACGGGTCACGACAACGGGCCAGCGGACCAGGTGGCGGCCGAGATCAAGAAGGCCGGCGGAACAGCCGTCGCGAACTATGACAGCGTGGCGACAGCCGAGGGCGGCGAGGCGATGGTCCGGCAGTGCGTAGACGCGTTCGGGCGGATCGACTTCCTGATCAACGTCGCCGGGATCCTGCGAGATCGCATGATCTTCAACATGAGCGAAGAAGAGTGGGACGCCGTCTACGGCGTGCACCTGAAAGGCCACTTCAACACGAAAAAGCCGGCGTCGGTGCTCATGCGGCAGCAGCGCTACGGCCGCATCGTCAACTTCTCGTCGATTTCAGGGTTGCGCGGCTTCTCCGGGCAGGCGAACTAAGGCCGGCGTCGCCGGGCTGACGCGGGTGGTGTCGCGCGACCTCGGACGTTACGCCGTGACCTGCAACGCGATCGCGCCGGGCGCGCAGACGCGGATGATCTCGCAGATCCCGGCGGGTTCGCGCCAGATCCGGGCGAAGGCCGGCATCCAGGAGCCCGTGCGTCCGCAAGAGCCGGTGGTGCCGCCGACGGCCGAGCACGTCGCGCCGATGAAGGCCTGGCTCTGTACGGACGACGCCTGGAACGTCAACGGAAAGATCTTCTACGTCCAGGGCGGCGGCGTCTCGCTCGCCCATGAGGAGCGCTACGTTCAGTCGATCCACAAGGACGGGAAGTGGGAGCTGCGTGAGCTGGAGGCGCTCGTTCCGACTCAACTGCTGGCCGGGATCCCGAACCCGGCGCCGCCGCCGCCCGATCTCGACATTCCGGGCCGCCCCGCGGCCAAGCCTGCGGGCTAGGCGGTAACGACAGGCGCGACCGGCGCGACCGGCTGCTCGCGCCAGAGTTCCATGACGACGAAGGTGCGCGCGTCGCGCCAGGAGGTGCCGCACGTCTTGAAGCCGGCCTTCTCGAAGGCGCGCTGGGCGCGGACGTTCCAGTCGAGCGTGTGCAGGTAAAGGCGGAGGATATCGCCACGCGCCATGAGCACGCGCGTCAGAGCGACGATCGCGTCCGTGCCGTAGCCGCCGGACCAGCGGTCTCGCTCGCCGATGCTGATGCCGATCTCGGCCTCTCCGCGCGACTGGTCGATGTTGTAGTACATCACGTTGCCGATGTGCCGGCCGGACTCGTCTTCGATCGCGAATGAGCGACCGCCCATGTCCGTGAAGCGGTAGTCGAAGTTCCAGTTGCGCAGGTAGTTTTCGAAGGGCACCTGAACGGGGCGCGAGGCGTCGTACTGCGCGAGCTCCGGGTCGGAGCGCCAGCGGTACTCGTTGGCGGCGTCGGTCAGGCGCTTGCGGCGGATGACGGTCTTGTTTCCGCGCGCGATGACGTCGTCGTGCACTCTCACTGCACCGCCTCGATCATTTCGCGGGCCTTATCCACCATGTCTGACTCGTTCTTGAAAGTGAGTGTCTTCAGCGCATCCTCGATGGACCGCCACTCGACCCTATCATACTCGAGATCGTGGCTATCGGTGTCACCGCCGGTCGCCCGAAAGAGGTAATGGTGGACCCATTTGTGGTAGCGGACACCGGTCCGGGCGAACCAGTACTCGACGACGCCGATCTTGTCAGCGATCTGGACTTCGAGGCCGGTCTCCTCAGTGACTTCGCGCGCCGCCGTCTCCTCCAGCGACTCGCCGTCGTCCGGCGTGCCTTTCGGGAGCCCCCAAACGCCGTCGCCGGTGCGGCCGCAGATGACGATTTCGATGCCGTTCTCGCCGTCCCGATAGACGACACCGCCCGCCGACACCGCCGCCTCCACGCGTGAGTCGCCCCGCCTGCTCGTGGCCACGTCAACTGCCCAGCTTGAACCGCAGCGGGTCTTCGGCCGCTGCTAGCTCTGCGAGCGCGGCGGTGGCGGCATCGCTCGCTTCTCTGGAAGGTCCGCCGATCAGGTCGTTCAGAGCGCTGCGGGCGGATGCGCCGCCGATCTCGCCGAGCGCCGCTATCGCCGCCGCCCGAACCTGGTCGTCGGGGTCGGCGACGAGCGGAACGAGACCTGGCACGGCGGCTTCTTCGGCCAGCGAGCCGACCGCGACGGCGGCCTCGTAACGCAGTTCGGCGTCGTCGCTTGTGAGTTCGCGGTTAAGGAGGGGAAGCCAGCGGGGCTCGGCGCTGCGACCCATGGCGTGAACGGCGCTCGCCTTCAAGCGATGACTACCGCTTTCGTAGGCCTGCGTGACGGCCTGACGCACCCAGGTGGCGTCATAGGGGCCCAACGCCTCAATCGCACGGGCGCGGACGTCCTCGATCTCGCCGCTGTTGTCGACGACACGCCGCAGCGCCGCGGAAGCGCTCCCGAAGTGGCGTTCGCGGAGGAGGCCGAGCTCAAAGAGAAGGACCCAGCGACCGAGAGCGAGGGCGGCTTCCGCACGAACGGCCGCGTCGTCGTCCCTCTCGGCGAGCGCCGCCAGGGTGTCGATGAGGTCGGGCGAGTCGTACTCCCAGAGGCCGCGCACAGCGGTCAGCCTCACCACTGCGTCTTCGTCTTCGAGGGCGCGGCGGAACACGGTATCGAAGCTGAACTCGACGTTGTCTTCTGTGAGATCGATGAGCTCCTGAAGGATGCGGCGGCGGCGGCGCACGGTTATCTCCGCCCAGTGCGCGGCAAGCTGCAGCGCCTGTTCCGGCGAAAGGCCGGACAGGCGCTGCAGGTCGGTGATCTTTAGCTTGCGCGAGCTATCGGCAAGCTGTTCGAGGTATTCTTCGAAATTCATTCAAGCACCACAGGTCAAAAATTTCGCGGAGACTGCCATTCGCTCGAAGAGGAGCGGCGGGGTGTGGATGGCGCCGTTGATCCAGCGCGCCTCGTTACCGATTGCGGAGACGCCTGCGAGCGCCTCGTGAACGTTCCCAGCGACCACGGTATCCTTCACGCGGCCGACAATCTCTCCGTCTTCTATCTTATACCCGAGGAGAACGTTGCCGGAGAAGTCGCCGCCCATCACGTTGCCCTGCCCGGCGCCCATGAGATCTTCGACGATCAGGCCCTCTTTGACGCCTGCCACCATCTCCTCGAACGGGGTCTCGCCGGTACCGATGATGAGAGACGTCGCGGAGATCGCCGGCTGGCTCGTGAGGGAGCGCTCGGCACTGCCGGTCGACTCCGCTTTCGCAAGGCCGGCCGTCTGGAGGTCGTACAGGAAGTTGCGGACCGTCCCGCCCTCGATCAGCGCAGTGCGCCTGCTGGCCACGCCCTCGTCGTCGAAGGGACGCGAAGCGGGGCGCATCGCCAACGTGGCGTCGTCGTGCACGAAGAGCCGGGCATCGTAGGCATCGTCGCCCAGCTTGTCGGCGAGCGGCGACTGACCCTGCTGGACGAGCCGCCCGGAGAAGGCGAGCGTCAGCGGCATCAGGAGACCGTCGGCGACACCGGAACTGGTGAAGATGACCGGCACGTCGGCGGTGCGCATGGTCGCGAGGTTGCGGGCATGCTCTAGCTGCCACTTGACCGTGCGTTCGATGCGCGCCATGTCGACGTCTGGCGAAACGGTGGCGTCGACGTCGCCGACGAAGAGCATGTCAGTGCCGCGAATGAGGGTGCCGTCGAGCATCGCCATGAGCATCGATCCGCGGTAGGAGACGTTCGCGCCGTTGCTGTTGAGGAGCGTCACCTCGCCGACGAGCCGTCGCATCTGGGCGTCGCATTGCAGCTCCGGCTCGACCTTGCGCACGGCGTCGATGAGCGACTGGCCGGCCTCGATCATATCGTTTACTGCGAAGGACTCCGTGGCGGAGTCAAACGTCTCGACCGCCGGCGCTTCCGCCTGGCCGGGGAAGTCGAAGTAGGCCTCGGGGCCGAACGGCGCCGTCTCCAAGGCGGCGCTCACGAGGTCAGCGACGTCGTCGGGGCGGGTGCTGGAGGCGAAGCCGATGCGGCCGCCGGCGATGACGCGCAGGGCGACGCCGGCCGTGTGCCGCGAGTTCAGCTCCTTGAGCCGGTTGGCCTCGAACTTGACGGGCGTCTCTTCGTTAGCCACCTGGTAGGCCTCGGCCTGTTGGGCGCCGGCCTTCCGGGCGGCGTCGAGGACTGCGCTGAGGTCAGTCATCTATCGCTCTCCCACTACGCAGTCCTGGATGCGGATGTGCGGGCTGCCGTTGGAGACCGGCAGCGGCATCTGGCCGCCCTTGCCGCAGCCGCCGCCCTGGTTGAAGTCGAGGTCGCGTCCGATGCCGTCGATGTTCTCGAGCGTCGTGAAGAGGTTGCCGCTGAGCTTGACGGGGCGCAGTAGCTCCGCGACTTTGCCGTCGCGGATCATGAACGCCTCGCCGGCGGAGAAGGTGAACATCTCCATGCTCGTCGTGCCGCCGAACCAGTTGCGAGCGTAGACGCCGAGCTTGACGTCGCCGATCAGGTCTTCGAACGACGCCTCGCTCTCCTCGATGTAAGTGTTGGTCATACGCACGATCGGCGGGAAGCGGTAGTCGATGGCGCGCGCGTTTCCGGAGGGCGGCTCGTCCATCTTGCCGGCCGTCTCGCGTGAGTGCAGCCGGCCGACGAGGACGCCTTCGCGGATGAGGTCGGTCTTCTTCGCGGGCGTGCCCTCGTCGTCGTACTTGAAGCTGCCGCGCAGGCCGGGGACGGCCGCGCCGTCGACGATGTTGAGGTGCTTGCCCCCGAACCGGCGGCCGAGCACCATGATCTCTTTCATGCGGTCGTTCTCGTAGACGAAGTCGGACTCTGAGAGATGGCCGAACGCCTCGTGGCAGAAGACGCCGGCGAGGATCGGGTCGAGGACGACGGGGTAGACGCCGGGCTCGACGTACGGCGCGTTCAACAGCTCGACGGCGCGGTTGGCGATCATGTAGGCCGCCTCGTCCAGCGTGTCGATGTAGGAGAAGTCGTTGAGCGCCCCCAGGCTCATGCTCGCCTGCTGCATGTCGCCGTTGCGGCGCGCCGTGGCTGCCAAGCGCGAGATGACGTCGATGCGCTCCTGCTCGATGTACGAGCCCTCGGAGCTGGCGAACGTGACGCGCTTGTGAGCGTCGCCGTAGACGATGTTCGTGCTTGTGACGCCCTCGACCGAGAGCATCTTGGCGTTGTAGACGTCGAAGATCTTCTTCTTGCGGGCGAGCGTGATCGTGCGCGGGTCCATGGCGACGTCAGCGGCAACGATGTCGACTACCGGATCGACGGGCGCGAGGACGCTCGTCTCCGTGCCAACGTGTCGCGCCATGGCCACCGCCTCCTCGACCCATGAGCGGATGTCCCGCGGCTGGTTGAAGCTGACGAAGCCCCAACCGCCGCTGACGAGGGCGCGCGCGCAGCCGCCGAAGCTCTGCGTGCGGCCGATCTCCTCCAGCTCCTGTCCCCGGTAGACGAGGCGGTTAGTAGCGGTGTCGTCGATGCGGACTTCCACATAGTCGGCGTTGTGACCGCGTACTGCCTTTTCGATCTCTTCTCGTGAAATCAGTTGCTCAGACACTCATGCTCCTTCTAGACGTCAGGTCGAGCCGACAGCCTCGGCGTCGATCTTGGGTTCGGTGCCCCTGATGAGGCGCCGGATGTTCGGTATATGGGTAACGACAACGAAGAACGTGGCGAAGGCGCCGAAGATCGTCTTCGTGTACGTGAAGTCGTCGCCGGCGCCGGCGAGCGCGAGGGCCAGCAGCACGATGGCGCCGCCCGGCACTGTGACCATCGACATCACGCTCATGTAGCGCAAGGCGAGGACGATGAAGAGGCCGACGGCGACCATGCCGATGGCGAGAGGAAGCGCCAGCGCGGCGTAGACGCCGAACGAGGTCGCGACGCCGCGGCCCCCACGGAAGCGGATGTAGACGGGGAAATCGTGCCCCAGGACGGCAGCGATGCCGGCGGCGACCTGCAGGTCGTGCGCACCGAAGATGTACCAGGTGATGAGGGTCGGCACATAGCCCTTCGCCGCATCGAGGACCATGACGACGAGGAACGGTCCCCGGCCGATAACGCGCAGGACGTTCGTTGCGCCGGTCATACGGCTGCCGTGATTACGAATGTCGATGCCGCGCATCATGCGCGCTGTCAGGTAGCCAACGGGAAGGGCGCCGACGAGGTAGGAGGCGGTAACGACAGCGGCGAGCTCGAAGGGGTTCACTCGGCCCGGCTCCTGAACTGGAGCCGGATCGCCGTGCCCTCGAAGCCCCAGCGGCGGCGGAAGTGGTTCTCCAGGTAGCGCCGGTAGGAGAAGTGGACGCCCTTGGCGTCGTTGCAGAAGACGACGAACGTGGGCGGGCGTATCTCGGCCTGGGTGGCGTACTTCAGCTTCAGAGGCTTGCGGCCGGAGGAGGCCGGCGGGTGCGCGGCGACTGCCTCGCGCAGAGCAGCGTTCACCTCCGCCGTCGGAATGCGCGTTGAGCGCGCCTCATCCACCTCGGCAACAAGATCGAGAAGGCCGTCGATGTTGAGGCTGGTCTTGGCGGAGATGAAGGCGAGCGGCGCCCACGGCGTAAAGCGCATGCGGGTGAGCACACGGTGAGCGATCGTTTTGCGGTTCTCTTCGCTGTCGCCGGCGAGGTCCCACTTGTTGACGGCGACCACGAGGCCCTTGTAGGCCTTCGCGACATCGCCGGCGATGTGCTGATCCTGGTGCGCCACCTTCTCCGTTCCATCGAGGACGAGGACGACGACGTCGCTGCGCTCGATCGCCTTCTGGGCACGCATGACGCTGTACCTCTCGATCCCCTTTACGATGCGTCCCGGGCGCCGTAGTCCGGCGGTATCGATCAGCACCATCTTGCGATCGCCATACTGGAACGGCGTGTCGACGGCGTCGCGGGTTGTTCCCGCCACGTCGCTGACCAGGACCCGCTCTTCGCCGAGGATGGCGTTGATCAGAGCCGACTTCCCGACGTTCGGCCGGCCGACGACAGCCATCCGCAGCAGCTGAGTCTCGGCCTCCAGGTGTGACTCCGGCAGGAGCTCGATGAGCCTGTCCTGCACCTCGCGCACGCCGATATCGTGGTGCGCGCTGATCGCCATCGGCTCACCGAGGCCCAGTTCGTAAAATTCGACCGCGAGCTCCTGCCGCTCTTCGTTGTCGCCCTTGTTCACGAGGAGCAATACAGGTCGCTCGGTGCGGCGCAGCAGTTCGGCGATCTCCGTATCAACGGGAGTGACGCCGCTCGTGACGTCGCAGGTGAAGAGGATGACGTCGGCTTCGGCCATCGCCACCGCTACCTGGTCGCGGATGAGCGCGGAGTAGCCTTCGCTGGCGTCCGGCTCCAGGCCGCCCGTATCGATTATCGTGTAGGCCATCGTCTTCCACTCGACGTCAGCGTAGAGGCGATCGCGGGTCGTGCCCGGGATGTCCTCCACGATCGCCTGGCGGTCGCCGACGAGGCGGTTGAAGAGCGTGGACTTGCCGACGTTCGGCCGACCGACTATCGCTACGACAGGCCGGCGCGTGTCGGTCGTTGGCGTCTCAGCGTTCGCTCCCGCGTTGGCCACGCTACTGGGACTCCAGGACGACGGTGATCTCTTTGGGCGTCGCGCCGGCGACAATAACTCCCGCAAGTTGCGCGACCTCAACTTCGATTGCGTGCGTGCCGTCGACGAGACCTTCGAGGTTGACGGTCGCGCTGATGTCCGCCGGGCTCACTTCGATGAGGATGGGGAACGGCCCGATCAGCCTGACCTCGACTGAAGGCAGCGCTCCGACGATGCTGACGCCGGGCCCCAGGCCGACGGCAGCGACGGGGACAGTGAAGTCGAACGCCGAGTCTGCCGGGCCGATCGTTACCGTCACGGTCACGACCTGCGCGCCGCTGGTGACCTCAGCGCCGCTCGGTATGACGAGCGAGACTGAGCGAATGACGGTCTCATCGGCGCCGTCGATGCCCACCGGCTGCGTGTCGATGAACTCGGTGCCGGTGATCAACGCTTCGCTACCGCGCACAGTGACCGTCGGTGGACTAACGCTTACGGCGATGACGTTGTATCCCGTGGCCGGGGTACCGTCGGTGACGACGCTCACGGCAACGGATCGGGAGAACTTCTGCTGCTCGATGTTGATGGTGACGCCGGTAACCGAGGGCTCGACGCTGACTCGTTGGACGAGAAAGCCGCGATCGTCCCGCGGCGTCAGCCGCACGGCCTGGTCGACGGGGATGGTGCGCGCAGTAACGTCGACCGTCGCCGTCACCTGAGACACCTTGTCCACCTCTTCCTGCGGGCCGGTGACGAGCACGGTGTCGTCGTCAAGCTCGACCGGACTCATCGTGAAGCCGGGCGCCGGCGAGCCGGTGAGGTCGATGTGGACGGGCACGGATTTGCTCGTGAGTTGCGCCAGGTCCACCTGCACCGTCTCCGCAATCGACTGGTCGACGCGGAGGCCGCCGCGACCGGTCAGCGCCCGTGCGTCGACGGGAAGGTCGTAGCTGCCGACAGTCAGGCCGTCAAGGTCGACGCTGGCCTCGAAGTCGCCGGACGTGAGGCTGTCGAAGACGTCGTCGGCGACGGTGATGCGCAGGCGTACAGGCGCGACATCGGCGGCGATGGCGACGTCATCGGAGACGTTGATCGGTTGCACGGGAATGTCGATCGGAAGGACGCGCGTCCTCGTCGGGTTCTCTGTGTCCGTAACGAATATCCAGAGGCCGAAGGCAAGCACCACCGAAAGAGCCGCCAGACCCCGGTTGTCGCTGAGCGAGTTGACAACGGGGCGCGCGAGAGCGGCCAGAAAGTGGAGGGTCTCCCCGAAGAGCCTTGCGATTCTCTGCATCGTCGGTTAACTCAGCGGCTCAGCCTGGGCAGTCTGGGTCCGGTCGGTCGGTCGAGGTCGGAGGAGGGCAGCACTAGGCTGCGGAGGATACCGCGCAGGCGTGGCCCATCGAGGTTGGAGATGACGCGACCGTTCGCAGCCGTAGACACACCCCCCGTTTCCTCAGAAACGACGACGACCACAGCGTCCGTACGCTCCGAAAGGCCGAGCGCCGCGCGGTGGCGAGTGCCCTGAAGGCTGTCGGTGCGCTCTGAAAGCGGCAACGTGGTGCCGGCGGCAACGACGCGGTCTTTGCGCACGATAACGGCGCCGTCGTGGAGAGCAGCGTTGGGGTAGAAGATCGACATCAAGAGCGGCGTCGAGCAGAGCGCCTCCAGCTTAGTGCCGGTGTCGATGTAGTCCTCCAGGCCGGTCTCACGCTCGACGACGATGATGGCACCCCAGTGCCGCTCGCCCAGCGTGATCGCGGCCTCAGCAATGCCATCTACGACGTTCTCGTAGTGCGCGCGTCCTGCCGGCCAATGCCATCGGCCGGTGCGGCCGATCCGCTCGAGGAAGCGACGGATCTCTTGCTGGAAGATGATGGGCAGCGCGATGAGGAGCGCCGGAAAGGAGTTCCGGAGAAGCCAGCTGAGGACTGTCAGGTTGAGCGCTTCAACGAGGATCACCGCGCCGATCACGATGACGAGAATGCCGCGAAGAAGCGACATCGCCGTAGTGCCCTTGACGAGCAGCAGCACAAGGTAGATCAGCACGCCGAGGCTGAGAATCTCGATTAGCGACTCGGCGCGGAACTCGTTGAGGGCGTCGGTGACTGTATCCCAGAGTCCCACGCTACTCGACGTCCTCCCGGGAGAGGATGTGGGCGAGAAGGGCCTTCTGGGCGTGCAGACGGTTTTCGGCCTGGTCGAAGGCGACCGATTGCGGGCCGTCTATGACGTCACCTGTCACCTCTTCGCCGCGATGCGCGGGCAGGTCGTGCATGAAGATGGCGTCTGGCCGCGCGCGCGCCATAAGCGAGGCGTCGACGGTGTAGCCTGCGAAGTCTTCGCGGCGGACGCCGGCCTCGCCCTCCTGTCCCATGCTCGCCCAGACGTCTGTGTAGACGACATCGGCGTCGGTGGCGGCCTCCGCCGCCTCGCGGAGCTGAGCCACGCTGCCGCCGGACTCCGCCGCGAACGCCGTGGCGCGCTCCAGGACAGCCGGGGCGATCTCGTAACCCTCCGGTGAGGCGATGCGGATGTGCATGCCGCTGAGGCCGCCGGACAGCGCCAGCGAGTTGGCCACGTTGTTACCGTCGCCGATGTAGGCGAGTGTGACCCCTGCCAGGCGGCCCTTGTTCTCACGCACGGTGAGGAGGTCGGCGAGGGCTTGGCAGGGGTGCTCACCGTCGGAGAGGGCGTTGATTACCGGCACGGAGGCGTGATCGGCGAGCTGCTGGACGGTCTCGGTCGTGAACGTGCGGGCGGCGATGCAGTCGACGTAGCGGCTGAGGACGCGCGCGACGTCGGCCGGTGGTTCGCGGTCGCCGAGCCCGACCTCGGGGGGCGAGAGGTATATGCAGTCGCCTCCGAGGTGTCTCATCGCTACGTCAAAGGAAACGCGGGTGCGCAGGGAAGGTTTCTCGAAGACGAGGGCGAGGGTCTGGCCCTCGAGGAGCGGCCGGCGACCGGCGTCCTTCAACGCGAGCGCAGTCGCGAGAACGCGTTCGAGTTCTGGTGCCGCCAGATCGGCTATGGAGATGACGTTGCGACCACGCACGAAAGGCCTCCCGGAAGTAGGTTCCAGTATAGCATCGCTCAGGTACGGGCCGGCCGCGCTAAGATGTGGGGAAGCAACGGCCAGGAGAGAGCTTGAGATGACACGTCCGGTTGTGGCGTTCCAGATATGGGCGAAGGACCCGGAAGGGCAACGCGAGTTCTATCGCGAGATCTTCGGGTGGGAGATCGGTGAGCCGAGCCCGTTCGGGGTTTCGACGATCGAGGAGGGGATCGGCGGACCGGGGGACATCGGCGGGACGCTGCTGGGGGGCCCGGAGGCGCGAGTGCTGCTGTACGTGCAGGTGCTGGAGCCGCTGGAGACGCTGGCGAAGGCGGAGGCGCTGGGCGGCAAGCGGGTGATGGAGCCGTTCGATGTGCCGGACGGCCCGACGGTGGCGCAGATGGCAGACCCGGAGGGCAACGTGATCGGCCTGGTGAAGCAGTAGCGCTTTTTGAGACTTCGCGCCGCTCCGTACGCGGTCAGAGGCGTCAGGTTTCCACCTGAGGGGCGGACAGGCCGCCGGCGGCCTCGTTCGGCGAATGCGCCCCGAACGGGTGACAGCCGGCATCTCCCCCATCTATGAAGAGACAGATCACGCAATTCACTTCCTGGCCAAACTCATTGATGTCACAAATTATGACCCAGTCCACCTCTTTGGATTGACTCCCCGGCGGGTCTGGCGCGCAAGGCCCTGTCCGGGTGATCGTGAAGCCGGCCAACTGCCGGAGATTCCCGAGGGCGTCGAAGGCGTCCACGGATCCGTTGCAGTCGAAGTCGCCCCACCGCAACGACACCTCGCTGCCGTCCAGCACGTGCTCCAGGCTGAGACCCGTGTCCGGGCAGGGTTCGCCCTGGTTCGCTGGCAATCCGCCGACCTGACGCAGGGCGAAGAGCACGTCTCCCGCGTTGGTGGCGCCATCGCAATTATCGTCGCCCCAGCCACCTTCACTGAGCACCCTTCCGTTGGTGAATGTGCAGGTGACGGCCTCCTCGACCGCCAGGTCGAAGCTGACTTCAGTATCGCCCGGGTCGAAGGCCGGTCCGCCGCCGGGGCCAATCGTAACGGTGGTCACCGGAACGGTTCCGCCGGAAATGGGACTGACGGTACAGGCAATGTTCGTCAGCACCCAGCCAGTTGGTACGATCTCCCGAAAGATATTGACGGTGTTGCAACCGGCAGTAAGCGGGAAGGTTGCAGAGTCTAGAAGCGTATCGTCTCCGCCATCAAGGCTCCCGTCGTCATCCAGGAGGAAGCCGGCTGGAGGGCATTGGTCGGCAACCGGGCCGCTCGTGAACTGGAAGTCCGGCAGGTCGTCCGGGACGGCGTCCTTGATGATTGTGACGCTGTTAGGCGGAGGCGCCTGGACAGTAGCTTCGGTTAGAGTGGCCGGGCTCGGCAATCCGCTGAGCGCTGCCGCTGCCAGCAGCCCTGCCCCGGCGGCAAGGAGCCGCAGCCGATTGAGAAGCGGTCTTCTGTCAGAGACTTCTGAGCCGGCCATGACGGCGCGATGTTACCACGGCGTCAGCGATCGGCTAGTGCGTACGACCGCGATAGCCAACTGACAAGGCACGTCGAATGGGAGCCGCCTTACGCCGCTTTCGCCGTCACCACGAACCGCGCAAGGCGCTCCGCGCACCTGGTGGCGGTGTCGGGACGGCACGTAGCGCTGCTGGGCTGACCATCGCGGGGCTTGACGCCGTGTGGTCATCGGCGGGATAACCGCGCGCACTCGTAGGGCTGACATCTGGGGAGTGTGCTTTGACGGAGGTTCTGGAGCGCTGGCGGTGGTATATCGTGGCGCTTCTGGCGGTGCCGATGCTGGTGGGCGTGGGCATGCTGCTGGAGGAGGAGCTGGACGGGCCGCGGCCGCTGGTGATCGAGCCGGGGGAGCTTTCGACGGACGTCCGGGTGTACGTGGTGGGCGCGGTGGAAGCGCCGGGGGTGTACCCGCTGGCTGATGGGTCGCGGTGGGTGGACGCGGTGGCGGCGGCGGGCGGCGCGACGGCGGAGGCGGACCTGACGGCGATCAACCTCTCGCGGCACGTCCGAGACGAGGACCACATCGTGGTGCCGACGGTCGGCCAGACGGCGGTGGCCGGGGCGAGCGCAGAGCCGCTAATCAGCATCAATACGGCGAGCCAGTCGGTGCGGGAGACGCTTCCGGGTATCGGCGAGGTGCGGGCGGGAGCGATCATTCAGTCGCGGACGGTGGACGGGCCGTTCGGTGCGGTGGAGGACCTGCTGAGCCGGGATATCTTGCCGGCGTCGGTGTTCGAGGAGATCGCGCCGATGATTACGGTCTATTGACGCTGGCGGTGCTGGCGCTGGCCTGGCTGATGGGCGTGGCGGCGGCGGCGTTTTCGGGCGCTGATCCGGCGGCGGCGGTGGCGCTGGCATCGATGCTGGGCGCGGCGGCGTTCGCGGTGCGGCCTCGGGTGGGGACGCTTGTTGTGGTGGCGTTCGCTGCGGTGCTGGTGGCGGTCGCGACGTGGCGGTACGACGAGACGACGCCGTCGGCCGAGGGAACGGTGGCGGCGGACAACGGCTCGGGCGAGCCTGTGCGGCTGCGCGGCTTAGTGGACGACGAGCCGGACGAGCGCCCGACCGGGCGGCTCTACCGGGTCGCGGTGCGGGAGAGGTTCGACGGCGTCCGCTGGGTGAAGGCGGAGGGAAAGGTGCTGCTGCGGACGAGGTCCCTCCCGGCGTATGAGCACGGCGATCTGATCGAGATGGAGGGGGAGTTGGAGGAGGCCCCACCTCTCGCCACTCCACCGGACTGTGGATTCCGTACCCGAGTCGCCCTGAGTGGGGCGCTTACACCGTCGCCTGGAAGCAGGCGGCGTGATGGCCGACACCCGCCGATCAGTTGCCCTCCAAGAGCGCGTTGATCATTTCCGCGTTTCGCCGCCGCAACCGCCGGAACTCGGCCCCGTGGAGAAGCCAGAAGAAGGAGCCCGACTAAGCAGCGATCAGACATTTTCCTCTGACACTGGTTCCGCTGATGGGGGAGGGGGGATCGAAAGTCCCACCCCATCGACCTCGGAACCCGGTGTCACCATGTTTCCCCGCCCCGCCCGAAAGTCCGGCCGGTTTTGCGATGTACTCCCGCCCCTGTCGGTACGGGTTTCAGGGTCGGATCAGCGCCGGTTCGCGCTCCCCGACTTTGAGGGACTCAGGCCGCCCAAGGTTCGCCGCCGCCCCTACCGCTGCCAGCCCATCGCCCCACCGCAGCGTGACGACCTCGACCGGCTGTACGAAGAGCGCGTCGCCGGACGGCTGCGGAAGCGCAGCATCGAAACATATCGATGGCTCAGGAAGGACATGCTCAGATGCGCGTCCAACGCGGCGGGACGCAACGTCGTCCGCATCCTCGACCTGTTTATGGATCGCGATCTGCTGGGCCGGGCGCTGGTCTCCGACCGTCTCGCCGATGGCAAAATCTGCTCCATGTCCACGATTGCGCACCGCCGGACCGCAATCCGCTCAGTCGCGACGATGCTGCGCCCGGAACTCCAGGCCGACCTCGGGCGCGATCCGCACGAGATCATCCGTGAGGCGCTGCGGTCCGTGGCGGAGCGTCGGGGAGGGGGCTACCGTATCAACGCCGGTTCACCCCGCACGCGCGGGGGACCTACGCCGAGCCCTGAGGACCTTTGCGCCATGATCGCCGCGATGGGGCGCGCCGAAGGCTGGATCGGCCTCCGGGATCGCGCGTTCGCGACGCTGCTGGCGTGCACAGCCTCTCGGGTGAACGCCCTCCGGACGCTCGAAGGTGTGGACTGTCACTCTCTACCAGGGGATCGTGTCCGGGTGCTCCTGCACCAGAAGAACGGGCGCGAACGTCACGAGGTGGAACTGGATCGGGTGTCCCGCGAGGCGCTGCGCCTGTACATGTTCGCCTTCAATGAAGCGATGAGGGGCGCAGGCCGACCCTACCGGATCGTCCTAGGGAAGCCGGGACCGATCTGGCGCACCGAACGCGGGGTGCAGATGCCGGAGAAGGCACTGCGGGCTGCGCTCCGCCGTGCGTGCGTCGTGGCCGGGACGCCGGACTACACGCCTCACGCTTTCCGCCGCGCGTGGGCGACGGCGGCGGCGGAGGTGCTCCCTCGGTGGGAGGGCGCGCTCGGCGGTGGATGGCGCGGAACCGAGCGGTTCGATGCCTCCTACGTAACTCCGAGTCGCGCGTCGGTCTGGCGAAAACTCGCGGCAGTTGCCGTGGAGCATCCGGCGGATCGACCGGAACCGGAGCAGGCGCAGCATGAGCCAGCGCGCGCTCTTTGACCTCGATTCCATTGACCCGGTCCCTAAGCGAGGCCGCCTCGACGCGGATTCCGAGGCGTTCCTAGCGCGCTATCGAGACCACTACCGCGGTGCCCGATCGGATGGGGCGCTCCGTGGCGAGGTCTCACAGTTGCGAAGCCTCGTCCGTGAGGCTGTCCGTCAGGGCGGGGGCTCCAGGCTTCCCGAGGTCCTGTCGAACTGTTCTGCGCTGGCAGGAGTGCTAACCGCTCCGGCGAAGCGGCCCTCTGCGGCCACGGCCTTGATCCGACTCGGGGCAATCAATGCGGCACTCCTCTTCCTGTTCGGCGAGGACGAGGGGAGGCGGCGAATCGACGAACTCGACAAGGCACTCCCGAAGCGTGCCGAAGCCGAGTGGTACCAGAGCGGCGTAATCTTGGCAGGCGAGCGGGCGCGGCGGCGGGCTCAGAGCCCCACGATCGAGCCGGGCGACCTGTTGCGCATCGTGGAGGCCGCTGGAGCCAGGAGGCGAACGGCGCTCTCTCTCCGTGACCGCCTGCTCGTCGCGGTCCACTGCTACAGCGGGCTCGGCGCGGGCGAGATCCGGGTGCTGCGGTGGGACGACCTGAGATGGGAGTCCGAGGGCGAGGCGTGGAGTGTGGCTGCGGCGCGCGGCACGAAGCGGACGCGCCTTGCGATCTTCGGCCCGGCTGCTTCCCTCATGATTCGCCATCGCCTGGCGGCTGAGGCGTTCGACGAGTATGCGTTCGCTAACTCCCGAGGTGAGACCCTCACCGACCGTCAGGTGCGGCGCATTGTCCTCGCCGCCTGTTCCGCAGCGGGCTTCCCGCACGCCGCCCGGAGTACGCTGATGAGCGCCTCCGCTGCCTACCTCAGCGCGGCAGGGTTGCGCGACCACGATGTCGCGTTCGCCCTCGGGATCGCCGACATGCGGACCATCAACCGGCTATTGAAGCCGCATCGCAAGTTGGCGGCGCAGCGTCAGGCGCACGTGCCATACCCCGCTTGAGTTTGCGCACGTCGCAAGTGACTGGCTGAGCAGACGATTCGACGGATACGTCTGCGTCGATAGGCCGTTTAGGGTATAGGCACGCAGGGGGCCTCGATGGCGAACGGGAAGCAGACGACGGCAGCGGCCAGCGGAGGGGCGACCCTGGGGTTCGAGAAGAAACTCTGGGACATGGCGGACGCGCTCCGTAACAACATGGACGCGGCCGAGTACAAGCACGTCGTGCTCGGGCTGATCTTCCTGAAGTACATCTCCGATGCCTTCGAGGCGCAGCACGCGAAGCTCGATGCGGAGATCGGCGAGGGCGCCGACCCTGAGGACCCAGACGAGTACGCAGCTGAGCGCATCTTCTGGGTGCCGCCGAGCGCGCGCTGGGAGCACGTCAAGGCGCAGGCTCCGCAGCCGACGATCGGCGAGGCGGTGGACGCGGCGATGGCCGCCATTGAGGCCGGGGACGAGAGCGGGGACGTGCAGTGCGTGCTGTGGCCGCGGGTGTTCGGCCCGCTACCGCCGGACCCTGCGCGGGCCGCTGCTGCTAGTGCAGCGAACGCTCCTAACTCTCCTGAGTGCTGGGCAGAGTAGCAAAGGACCGACGACCAGCCCCTTGAGCCGTAGACAGGAGCCACCCGACCGCGGTCTCAGAGGGACCGGGTCTCAGTTGTCTACGGCGGCGGCGCGGATGCGTGCAGGGGGCGTCGGCGACCGCGGGCGCCGCGAACTTGCGCACGAGGTCTAGCATGGCCTCCCATCCGGTGGGCAACGCCCGAACTAAGCAGTCGATGCGCACCCGTCCGAGCTGGACGACATGCCAGGTGCGAGCGACGACTCGGGGCTGACGGAAGTTACCATCTCGACGTGCGGCCCCTCCTGTTTCCGCGGACAACCCAAGTCCGTGCCAGGGAGCGCACGGGAAGCCGTATCGCCACTCGCGGCGCAAGGTGCTGTGAGACTGCTTATGGGATTCAAGGGCGCCCGGCTGCTATTCGGGTTCCTCAACGTACTCATCCAGGACCGAATCACGCATGTGCCCAAGGTTGGGAGTGTCAGCGATTTCGCGCACACTCGTGTACGACAAGAAAGTACATGTTTCGGAAAGGGGCCCGCGCTCGAGTAGGGCAAAGACTGGTCGCCGCAATTCATCGAACACCTTGGATCGGCGCTCCGGCGGTGCCACGATATGAAGGCTAATCTGCATGTTCGGCTGCAGCGCGAGCAAATCCGCCATGCGGAGGATTCCTGAGTAGACGGCCGTGGTGTGCTCGACCTCGAACGCTCGGACGATCGAACGGCCGCGGAGCCAAAGCACATCGATGTTCTCGATAGTCTTCAGCGTCGTCTCGTCATAGTTGAGGGGCAGGCGATTGAGGATTTGCCCCTGGTCGAAGTCGCGCTGACCCATGACGGCCGCACGGTCTCCCATCGGAATCCAGACGCGCATGCCCATACGGACGCCCATTGCCGCCAGCGTCGCCTGAATCTGGTGAGACTCGCGCGCAGAAGTTTCCACCGCTGTGCTAGCCGTGCTGCTCGGCTCTTCTTCCGGAACGGCAACGGAAACCTCATTGTCCGCGCGCCGCACGCGCAGAGTCAGCTTCCTGTACTCCTCTTCATCGAAGGGATAGGTACGTTCATTCCGTGCGGAGCGTTGCAACAGTTCCTCGATCAGCGCCCCATCAGCGTCCTCCATCTTGGCGAGACTGGCGCGGAGCCTGCCCGTCCATGTTGATGACCGCCGTTCCTGTCCGCGGGTAAAGGAGAGGTGATCCCACACCTCGTCTTCACGGATGGGGACGGCCCTGTCGACATCAAGAACGATCAGGGGATCGACCTCGAACCGCACGACGAAAGGGTCCTCTTCCTGGTAGAAGATGGGGGTCCGCTCGATAAAGGGCCCTTTAATGATCGTCAGGAGGCCGAACCAGCGGCCGAGCTTCGTCATGTAGCAGACGAGCGTGTCACCTGGTTCCAGCCGGTCCGCTGCAGCGCGCTGGCGCTCCCGGAATCCTGAGACGGTGCCATCCGAGCGCCGAAACGCTTCGTAGGTCTGCGGCGAGAACAAGTTGAGAAAGTAGCTCACGCCAGCCTTTCGTCGCCGTTGCTGAAATCATGGACCAGAACAACTGCGAGAACACTAACACGCGGCTCCGCGGTGGCTGTGCGGCGGTGGAGCCGCGGCTTACCCATGGATTGGCAACCGCCAGTCACTGACCTGCCCCCCAGAACCGGTCCAGATCCTGTGCGAGGATTCGGGCCGGTGCGAAGGGAGTCGGCATGGCACGCAAGCGGTACGCGGCCGAGGAGATCATCGGCAAACTGCGGGAGGCGGAGGTGGTGCTCGCGCAGGGGGAATCGGTCGCGCCGGTCGCGCGCCGCCTCGGCGTGGCCGAGCCAACGTATTACCGCTGGCGGCGGGAGTACGGGGGCTGCGGGTCGACCAGGCCAAGCGGCTGAAAGAACGGGAGCGCGAGAACAGTCGGCTGAAGCGGGTGGTGGCCGATCAGGCGCGGGACAACGCGATGTTGGGGGACGTCGCAGCGGGAAACTTCTGCGCCCGGCCAAGCGGCGCCGGGCGACATCCTACCTCACGGACCCGTACGCGGTGTCGGAGCGGCGGGCCTGCCAGGTCACCGGCCAGGCGCGGGCGACACAGCGCTACGTGCCCCGGCCGTCCCCGGATGAGCCGGCGCTGATCGCGCGCAGTGTCGCGCTGGCCACCCGCTTCGGCCGCTACGGCTCCCGTCGCATCCCGGCCCGGCTGCGCCAGGCGGGCTGGCGCGTGAACCACAAGCGGGTGGAGCGGCGCTGGCGTCAGGAAGGCTTGCGGGTCCCCGGGAAGCACCCCCAACGGGGCCGCCTCTGGCTCGCGGCCGGCGCGCTGGTGCGGCGGCGGGCCGAGCGGCCGTCCCACGTCTGGTCCTACGACTTCGTCTTCGACCGCACCGCCGATGGGCGCCCGGTGCGGATCCTCGCCATCGTGGATGAGGACCACCCGCGAGGGCCTGCGTCTCGACGTCGCCCGCCGCCTGCGCAGCGACGACGTCCTGGCGCGGTTGGCCCAGCTGTTCGTCGAGCGCGGGCCGCCGACGTTTCTGCGGTCCGCCAACGGCCCGGAGTTCACCGCCACCGCGGTACGGGACTGGCTGCACCGGGTCGGGGGCACGACCCTCTTCATCGAACCGGGCAGTCCTTGGGAGAACGGCTCTGGGGAATCGTTCAACGGCAAGCTGCGCGACGCGTGCCTCAATCGCGAGCGCTTCGACACCCTGCTGGAAGCCCAGATCCTCATCGAGGGCTGGCGGCGGGAGGACAACCCGATCCGCCCCCACCGTGCCCTCGGCTACCGCCCCCCCCGCCCCGGAAACGCAGCAACCCCGGGAACGTCCCATGACGCTCGTCCCGGCGATCGGACTCACTTAACGACTGGTACAACGATCGGGGGCGGGTCAGCGTACACTGATCCCCAAGGTCTAGCGACCCGGACCGCCCGCCGGCCCGCGTTGTGGAATGGTGCGCTATGGTATCATGCTATCATACCGTGCTCCCCACGAAAGTAGGCCTAAATGGCGACAAAGGATCTCCGCATCCCCACCACACCGAAGGTGCTGATCCAAGCGCTGCTCAAAGGCGCTGGCACGGGCAAGCTGAAGCCGAAGAGCTAGGGCCAGTGTCAGATTAGAAGGAAGAATGACGATGAGAATCACAAGAAGAATGACGATGAGAATCACAACAGGAATAACACTAGCGCTGTTGCTGTTGCTGTTGATGTCCACAGCAGGGATCGGGGGTGACGACGAGGACGGTGGGTTGGCAACCGCCCAAGCCAACAACATGCAGTCAGCAAAGCCAGACACCCGGACGGTCGACTTCTCTAGTGTGAATTGGGAGTGGAACGCCAAGAGAACGCACCTGGAGCCGGACACCTTCCCGGACTCCCGAGTGCTTACCAACTCCAACGTCTGGCGGCGCGGTAGCGGCACGGGGCTCATCCGGATCTTCAGCAACGACGATCTCAGCGGTTTCGGTTTCGAGACCGCAGGAGAGCGCTGGGAACTGAGCCAGAGGCGCGTGGGGCTGTACGTGTCGGAGATCAGCGGCGACGACGTTGAGAGGATCCGAGCCGGCGGTGGCATCGGGGGCAGGGCCGACGAGCCCACAGCTATAAACTGCTGGGCATCCGAGGGTGGTGGAGAGGTCACAGTCGACGCAGTCGGCGCCAGCATCGAGACGCCCGTCGAGGTCACGTGCAACAGGAGCATAGACCTCCCCGACGACGAGGCCGTCGTAAAAACCGCCGCGGTGCCTTCGGCTAGCCCCGATTGGATCGATCTCATTCATAACCGATACGACCTGAGGGTGCCTGCCGGACGTTCGGTTTATGTCGATGTGATTCTTTACCCCGATGATAACGGAACGTCCGCGCGGGTCGGGAATGTGGTCTGGCCGCCGGTACCGCCGGGTGAGATGGCGTCCTTGAGCACGCTCGTGGTACATCAACCTGGCAGAACCGTCGGTTCTGACAATCCACCCATCATTCTGATCTGCCTCGAACCGAGTTCGTCTTTGCCGAAACGTCCAGGCCCGTGCCCTGACCGCGTAGAGGTGGGCAGTACCGTGAGCCTCAGAGCCATCGTGACTCCGCTGCCCTCCGGCTATGTTACGGCAGAAGTGAATGGCAGCCTAAACGGCAAGATCGAATGCAGTGTCGGTAGGACAGCGAGAACCTGCGGTTGGCGTATATCGCAGCTGTCTGGATCTGGTACTCCAGGACGCTTCGTGAGCGGCGATAGTGTGAACCTCACGTGGAAGGCTCCGTCTTCTCCAGGCAGCGTGACGATCGGGGCCAGATATCAGATCTATGTGCAGGGGGTTGGCGGTTTCTTCCCGATACCAGAACATTGGAGCGACAATAAGGGAGACGCCGCTGGTTCAAACACACTCACCTTCGACGTGATCGAACCCACCCCTCCACCGGACCTGCGTCCGCATCTGTCTTGCGACAACGGGGAGCCGCTCCCCACGGACAGCTCGCCCCGTCCGAACGACCCCCCCCGGATGGGATCTTGTGATTCGATTGACGGCGCGGACGTCGAGGTCACCTTGACGGTCACAAGACCTAACGGGACCACGGTCTCCTCCCTGCTCTACACTGTCGAGTGGGATGTGAAGGGGGGCGGCCCACCCGTCATCAGCTCCTCACATCCAACCTCTACCACAAGCAGAGCGCGTCACCGTCTGACCTGGTCGAGCACGGGACTCACGACTGGTGATCAAGGAGTCGTGGTTGCCGCTGTGCGACCCAATGGCTACGACCATGCCTTCAACTCCACCCAGGTCACCATCATCGTGAAGGAGAGGGATCTGCCGCCGGTGGTGAGCGAGATCGCCTGCACTCCCAAGGTGACACCGCAGGGAGACAACCCCGCCGTCTGCACAGCAACGCTCGACGCTCCGGGCGGACAGGGGCACCTTGTCGATCTCAGTATCGACGCATCCGATCCCAACGGCGACCCGTTGACGTACATCTGGAGGGCCGCCAACGGCAGGTTCAACGGCGGTGTCCGCACCAACCGGACAACCTGGAGCGCCGCTGGGCTCTCGACGGGCCAGTACACCGTGTTTGCGTATGTTGTGGAACGCCTCACCGGCGTCCATGAACGGACCGTGGTCGTGAATGTGGTGAGATACGCACCTCCTGTGCAGGGCTATGTCTGCACCCCCGACAGTGGGTGGGAGAACGGGACGCCGTTCCCGATGATCGGGGATCCGTACTGCGGTCAGTTCCACGACACCCATATCAGCAACTTCCGATGGTTCACGACGGAAGTCGGCGCACGTGGCGCTTCGGAGGTGACCATGGTGGGAGGCGTGAACAGCATTTGCGGCGTGGCAGCGGGTGTGTGCAAGGAGAGAGAGGATCCGTGGAATTCGAGCTACGATCCAGACGATCCCAAGCACGACCCCAACGACGAGGCCTACAGCCCGAACTACGACGACGGGAACGGCAACGTCTACCAGTGGGTCAACGTATACCCGATAAATCCATAGTAGAACCCTCGGCCGCCGGTAGCATTGTGCTCCCGGCGGCCATTCACGCGCCAACTGCATCGCGTGTCTGGTCGCGACCGAAACCAACATCCCGATTCATGTCGACAACACGCCGCGCGGTTCTCGATGCCGTCACTGCGACCCGGCACCTTCGTGCGTGATGCAACCAAGCCCGACCGGGTCGGACGGAGAATCTCGCATCGTTGACTGGCCTACGCGGCGACCGTCAGATGCCGGACGCCCTCAAGAATCCGCCGAAAACCGGGTTCTGGCGCCATACAGAGAGTTCGATACGTACCCACGAAGCCCAGGAGGCACCGGGGCCGCCCGTCCTGCGTCCGCTCGTGGACGCAGTCGTAGGACCAGACGTGGTTCGGCCGCTCCGCCCGGCGACGCGTGCAGGAGCCACCGGTGGCCCAGAGCCGCCGCCGGTGCGGGGCTTTGCGGGGCACCCGCAGCCCCTCCTGCCGCCAGCGCCGCTCCACCCGCTTGTGGTTCACGCGCCAGCCCGCCTGGCGCAGCCGGGCCGGGATGCGACGGTAGCCGTAGCGGCCGAAGCGGGTGGCCAGCGCGACACTGCGCGCGATCAGCGCCGGCTCATCCGGGGACGGCCGGGGCACGTAGCGCTGTGTCGCCCGCGCCTGGCCGGTGACCTGGCAGGCCCGCCGCTCCGACACCGCGTACGGGTCCGTGAGGTAGGATGTCGCCCGGCGCCGCTTGGCCGGGCGCAGAAGTTTCCCGCTGCGACGTCCCCCAACATCGCGTTGTCCCGCGCCTGATCGGCCACCACCCGCTTCAGCCGACTGTTCTCGCGCTCCCGTTCTTTCAGCCGCTTGGCCTGGTCGACCCGCAGCCCCCGTACTCCCGCCGCCAGCGGTAATACGTTGGCTCGGCCACGCCGAGGCGGCGCGCGACCGGCGCGACCGATTCCCCCTGCGCGAGCACCACCTCCGCCTCCCGCAGTTTGCCGATGATCTCCTCGGCCGCGTACCGCTTGCGTGCCATGCCGACTCCCTTCGCACCGGCCCGAATCCTCGCACAGGATCTGGACCGGTTCTGGGGGGCAGGTCAGCAGCCCGCTGTCGGCCACAACGCGGACTTGCGAGGGACCAGGATGGCCTGTGGGAATCGCTTTGGGGGCTTCCTAGCATCGGCCGCCCGGAACCCGGCTGGTCCTGCCAGCAACCGCGGGTCCAAGCAGTAGCGTGCGCTGAACCTCAAGCGTGAAGCCTGTCGGGCCACAAAATACGGATCGTCAGGCAGCGGCCCGTTCGTAGCGATGATGGAGGCCTCCCAGAATCGGGGTCGCTACGACGCGCCCGTGCCGCTGTGGCGCGCGCGGCCCGGCTGGCGGATGGAGGGCGAGGGGCCGATGGGGACGCGTCTCGTTGTCGTAGGCGACGCACTCTTGGACGATCCGCTGCAGGTGCCGCGCGTTGAGCGGAATGATGTCATTCACGCGCTCGCGTCGGAGCGTCCCGACCCAGCGCTCGGCCACGGCATTCGCTTGCGGAGCCCGCACCGGTGTCCAGATCGGCCCAATCCCAAGCCGCTGCGCCCGGGCCATGGCCTCGATCAGCGGCTGCCAGGTCCAGGCCGCCGTGGGATAGGCCGTGAGGTTGACGGACTCGATGCGGCGCCGGGCATGCGCGATGAGGAAGAAGACGGACCCCGTCCCGAACGTGAGCGTCGGGACGGGGCAGAAGTCCGCGGCACGAATACTAGATCGATCGCGTACGCGCGCGGCTGTGGAGCGCGACTACCTGCATCTGTTCTGATTCTGCGGCCGGGATCCAGGCGGGACTGTATCGGGCGGGCTTCGGTCACCGCATGGGATTTAGCGCCAGCACACGCCAGCGAGCGGTCAGGCCTCCGCGAGCAGCTCGGCATCGACGAACCCCCGCACGCCCAGCCGGCGCCGCAGCGCCCAGGCGAGGTAGCGCACCTGATCGGCGCCGTGGCTGTAGGCGTGGTTGGCCGCGTCGGGGCCGGATCGCGGGTCGAACATCCCCTCGCCCAGCTCCGTGGCCCGGTAGTTCTCCAGCGCCTCCCGCGTCTTCGCGCAGCGCGGGTGGAGGAAGTAGCGGCGGTGCCCCTCGCCGCTGTGGAGCAGTGCGCGCAGCACGTCCTGCCCGGCCGTGACCGGATGGCGCACCCGTTTGAGCGCGTAGGCATGGATCCCGTAGGACTTGAACTCGGAGCGCAGCTGCACGGCCGAGGGGTCCCCGGCTGCGGCCTCGGGCCAGCGCTCCGGCCAGTGCACGAGCGTGGCATCCCCCCGCCGTACCGCCGCTCACTCCGCGACCGTCGGGCCGCGGTACCCGGGCAGGGCGCAGATCCGCCGCAGCACGTCCTCGACCCAGGACTGCTCCGAGCGGCCGGCGCCGACCAGTTCGTCGAACTGGTACAGCACCCCGTCGCGCAGCTGGTAGAGGCCGATGTGCGTCGGATCGGTGAAGCCCCAGTCGTAGCCCACGTAGAGCGGCCCGCCGCCGGGGACATAGTCCGCCCGCTCCGTCACGTTCTCGGCCCCGAAAGGGCTGTAGATCAGGGACAGGGTCTCGGCCGGCTCGGCGAAGTAGAGCTCGCGGAAGACGTGCTCGGGCAGGGTGCGCCCTGCGTCCTCGACCTCCTCGGCGTCCAGCACCCCGGCCTCAACCGCGTCGGTGGCGGTGATGCGCGCGTAGTGCATGTCCGGTGCCCCCGCCTCGGCCCGGCGCGCGAGGGCGTAGGCCCAGTTCCGCCGGCCCCGCACGTTGCTGATGATCCGCACCGGGCCCCGCGTCGCGGTCAGCGTGCTGCGCAGCGCGTGCCAGGAGGCCTCCTTGACCCGCGTCGCCTCGTCGACCACGGCGGCCTGGACGTCCTCGCCGTACAGTGTGTCCGGGTTCTCGGCGCTCCGGAACCAGATCATCGCCCCGTTGCGGAGCGTGATCGCGTAATCGCTCTCGCTGGCCCTGAAGATCCCGGGGGGCATCCCGCCCTTCAAGCGCATGTAGGCGATGCGGGCCTGGCTCTGCACCGGCGCCAGCCACCAGTAGTGGGTGCCGGGTCCACCGCTTAGGGCCCGCTCGAACAGCCAGACGAGGCAGCCGAAGGTCTTGCCCGCCTTGGTCGAGGCCTCGACCACGGCGTAGCGCGCGGGGTGGAAGATGGCCGCCTCCTGCTTCGGGTAGAGCGGGGGGCGCTCGTAGATGAAGGCCGCCGGCTCAGACATCGCCGTCCTCCTCGGCGGCGGGCTTCCGCCCCAGCTGCAGGGTGAAGCGCAGCGGGCCGCCATCCGGGCCCTGGAGCGCGTGGCTCTCGGTCCAGCCGGGCGCGCCGGGGCGCTCGCGCCCCGGCCCGTAGCGCAGCCAAGCCAGGGGCTGGTCGCGCCGGACCTCGGTCTCGGCGGCGACGCGGGCCTGCGCCCGGGCCTGGCGGACAGCGTCATGGAACTCGCGGTAGGGCCCGCGCGCCTCCCGGGCGCCGCGGGCCAGCCAGCGGTAGAAGGTCGACTTGCCGATCCCGGCCGCTTCGGCCGCGATCCAGTCGTAGGTCCCGGCCCGGATGAAGGCGACGATCTGCTGGTGGATCTCGATGGTGAGTTTGGTCCGTCTACCGGCCATCCCGTGCCTCCTCGATGGCGCGGAACGATCGCCCGTTCCCCGAGAGGGTTGCCGCCTCGCCGGTCAGCGCCTGCCAGCGCCGCACGATGACGTCGACGTAGCGCGGCTCGATCTCCAGGGCCGCGCAGCGCCGTCCCAGCCGTTCGGCCGCGATCAGGGTGGTGCCGGAGCCGGCGAAGGGGTCATAGCCGAGGCTGCCGCGCCAGCTGCTGTTGCGGAGCTGGGCCTCGACCAGGGCGACGGGCTTCCCCGTTGGGTGGTCGAGACTCCGCTTCGGGCGGGGGAACTCGAACACGGAGTCCACGGTGCGGCCCCCGAACCGGGGCCGCGGCCCCGGCGTCCAGCCGTAGAGGATGGGCTCGTGGCGGTAGTGATGATCGGCGTGCCCGAGGACGAACGTGTCCTTCACCCAGATCAGGGTCTGGTGCAGGTGCCAGCCGGCTTCGACGAAGGCCGCGAGGAAGATCGCGGCGTTCGGGCCCGCCGGGCTGGCCAGGTAGGCCGGCGCGCCCCGCTGGAGGACGGGGCTCGCGCGGGTGAAGGCGCCGCGCAGGAGATCGGGTAGGGCCGCAATCGTGTCGTTGGCGATGGGGAGGGCGGCGCCAGACCCGCCCCCGTACTCGACGCCGTAGGGCGGGTCGGTCCACATCCACTCCGCCTCCTCGCCCTCGATGAGGGCGTCCACGTCGGCCGCGCGGGTGGCGTCCCCGCAGCGCAGCCGGTGGCCGCCCAACTGCCAGGTGTCCCCGGGATGGGTCACGGTGGTGGGTGCGAGCGGCGAGGGGCCGGGATCGGGCGGCAATGGCGCCTCGGACTCCGGGGTGAGCCCGGCGAGGAGCGTTTGCACGGCGCGGTCGGCCGTCTCAACGTCCGCCAGGAGGCTCGTCAGCGCCGTAGGGTCCGCGCCCGCCAGCGCCCCGATCGGGTCGAAGCTGGCGAGGACGAGTGCCTCCTCCTCATCGGTGAGGTCGACGTAGACGACAGGGACCTGCGGCTCACCGCGCCGGGCTGCTTCCTCCACCCGGGCGTGCCCGTCCAGGATCCGCCCGCTGCGCCGGTTGACGACGATCCGCTGCACCCAGCCCACCTCCCCCAGGACCCCGGCCAGAGCCGCGCGCTGGGGGCGCGAATGGGTCCGCCAGTTCTGGCGGATGCGGCACGAGGGTCGTGGGATCGACGGCGCTCTCGCCGACGATGCGGCTCTGCCAGGGAGGACCGTTGGTCGCCATGACCCGACCCTACGAAGGTGCCGGGCGGAGGGAATAGGGGGCTCTTTGAAGGCGCGGTTAAAGCTGACCAGGAACTTTCGCCGGTCTCCCGGGCGGCAGGTCGGGCAGGTCGATGCCGACCAATTCCGCCAGGGCGGCGACCGGGCATTGCACGGTCCGCGGTTCGCTCACCTCCTCGGCCCGGGCGATCCGCGCGTAGCCCCAGGGACGCCCCGCGTCATGCGGGCAGAGGCGCAAGAAGAGCCAGCGCACGTGGCGTTCGAGCCGCGGGAGCGGGTAGCATAACCGGAAGCGGCACCTGAACCGGTCACGCCGGGACGGCTCGCACCTGTCCTGGCTCTAACTTAGGAAGTGGTACAAAGGCTGGGGGCAGGTCACTGCGATACGTCCGCTACGCGGACGACTTCGTACTGGGCTTCATCGGGCCAAAGGCCGAAGCCAAGGAGATCAGGGAGTCACTGGAAACATTCCTGCGCGACTCGCTCGCGCTGGAACTGGGGGCGCCTACAATCTTCGGCCTGCGCTGCCGGAAAGGAATAGAGATGATGTCAGGCCCACATAGAAGATCCCGAACCGGGACTCGCTTGCTCTTCCTCGGAGCGCTGCTGCTCGGCGCTATGCTGATGGTGTCGTGCGGCGGCGGCGGTCCAGGGGCACCAACGGGCGCCACGCTCGAACAGGCCACGTATCTCACTGAGAACAGCAGGGAGGGCACGGCCACACTCGAAGACGGCGAGTTCCGTGAGCCGGTCGCCGAGGGCTCGGCCAGCGAGCTCGTCATTCGGCTCGGCAAGTGGACCACCGGCCATATCGATGGGCGTGACGGGGTCGATGCGGCCTCGGTTACGGTCGAGGACCCCGGTGGCAGCGGCACGTTCTCCTACCTTCACGCACTGGTCGACGATGACGGCGAGCTTTCCGATGCGGCCGTCGCGTTCCTCGGGGATCGCATCCGGGTCGAGGGCGTCTCCATCCACGACGGCGTCATTACCGTCGCCATGTTCGACCGGGCGCCGCACGAGCCGTTTGCGGAGCCCCCGACGATTGCCGTGATTCGTCAGTTCCGGCTTGAAGCTGGGACGCTGGTCGAGCAGGACCTGTCCGACGCCCCCGCCTACACCAAGGCCTTCGTGCGGCAGGCCATGAACCTCTACGTCGCCCTCGGCCTGGAGGAGACGGTCGCCTACTACAACGCCAAGGAGAGCGTTGACGGCCAGTGGTATGTCTTCATCATCGATGAGAACCAGACCATCATCGCTCATGCCCCCAACCCCGACCTCGTGGGCAAGCACGTCTCCCAGGCTCTCGGACCCAACTCCTACCCCACAGGGTCCGCCGTCGCCGCCTCCGCCGACCAGGACGGCGCCTGGTTCGACTACACCTATCCCAATCCCGCCTCTGGCGTTGTGGAGACCAAGCACTCCTGGGTGGTGATCCACGACGGCATTACCTTCGGCTCCGGCTGGTACGAACGCGGCCCCAGCAAGTCCGACGCCCCCGCCTACACCAAGGCCTTCGTGCGGCAGGCCATAAACCTCTACGTCGCCCTCGGCCTGGAGGAGACGGTCGCCTACTACAACGCCCAGGAGAGTGTTGACGGCCAGTGGTATGTCTTCATCATCGACCAAGACGGCTACACGATAGCCCACCATAACCCGCAGTTTCGAGGGCGTGATCCCAGCCTCCGTGTGGACGCCACGGGGTATTTCTATGGCGACGACTTACTGAGCGCCACTAAGGCGGGTCATTGGGTCGACTATGTGTTGCTCAACCCGGAATCGGGCGAGAACCGTCAGAAACACACTTGGATTGTGCGGCATGACGGGCTGCTATTTGGATCGGGCTGGTATGAGTAGCGGCGGACGCGACGTACACAGTTTCCGTAGACCTGGCAACCGACGTACCCGCCGGTTTGTTTGGGATTGGCAGCTCTCCCGGAGAGAGCGTCTTCGTCAAGGAGGGAGCCTCCACCATCGAGCCCGAGACGGCGGAGGACGACAATCGATACCTTGATGATTCCGAAGACAGCTTCGACCAGTTGCTTTCTCAGCTCGTATACCTCTTGTGAATGAACGCGCGTGTGGCGTCGGTTCCCCACAGCTCGCCTGGGCGAGCAAGCGGAAGCGGTACGCAGCTGAGGAGATCATCGCCAAGCTGCGGGAGGCAGAGGTCCACCTCGCCCAGGGCGATACGGTGGGCCAGGCGGTGCGCAAGCTCGGGGTGAGTGAGCAGGCCTACTACCGCTGGCGTCGCGAGTACGGCGGGATGCGGGTCGACCAGGCGAAGCGGCTGAAGGAGCTGGAGCGCGAGTACGCGCGGCTGAAGCAGCTGGTCGCGGAGCAGGCGCTGGACAACTCGATCCTGCGTGAGGTGGCCTCGGGAAACTTCTGAGCCCGGCGAAACGACGTCGGCCGGTGGCACACGCACGGGCAGCACAGCATCTGCTGGTTCTGTCAGATCTCAGGGCTCGTCGGGTCGCCTCGCCCATGACGCGACGAGGAGACGCCATGCCCTGTCCGCACTGCCGCTCGACCGCGACGACCAAGCGCAAGCCCCGCACCACGCTCGGCTACCCCAGGTTGCGCTGCCGGGCATGCGGACGGCGCTTCAACGAGCGGACCGGCACGCCCTTCAACGATCTCCAGTACCCGACGGACCTCGTGCTCCTCGCCGTGCTGTGGCGCCTGCGGTACACGCTCCGCTTCCGCGACGTGGCCGAACTGCACCTCCAGCGGGGCTACGCGGTGACGCACGAGACGATCCGGAACTGGGAGTGCCGCTGCGCGCCGCTCTGGGCGGACCCGCTCCGGGCCAAGCGCCGAGGCCGCGCCGGGGTCGCCTGGTCCATCGACGAGACCTCCGTGAAGGGCGCGGGCCGCTGGTGCTACCTGGATCGGGCCATCGATCGCGATGGGGCACTCCTCGATTCGAGGCGGAGGGCGCAGCGCGACACGCATGCCGCCCGGCGCTTCCTGCGGCGCCTGGTGGACGTGGCCGAGCGCAAGCCCGAGCGTGTCACGACGGACCCGCATCCGCCGTACCGCCGAGCGATCCGCTGGATCCTGGGGAGAACGGTGCGGCACCGATGCAATCGATACCTGAATACCCTCACCGAGCAAAGCCAGCGGGCCATCAAGCCGCGCGATGACCCGATGCTGGGCTGCGGGAGTTTCGCGTCCGCCGCCCGGTGCTGTTCCGCGTTCGATGCGCGGCGCCAGTACGTCCGCGTTGGCCAACGAGGAGCCGAATGGGTGCCGCTGGCTGAACAGCGACGACTCGTTGTCCAGCGCTGGCGGTCACTGATCGCGGAGATGACGGCAGCGTAGACTGGGCGCACGCTGGGGGCGGTTCGCCGTGACACATCCGGGACCTGAGATCTGACACAACCACCGCCCGCCCTACCACGCCCGGAAATTGAGGGCTCCTCCTGCGCCGGTACGGTTATAGCGTCGAGATAGCAATGGCAATATATTGGGGGTGTGAAGGTGTTCTCTCAAGGCGAAGTTAGCGGCGCGCTCAGGTCTCGGCGGCAGAGTCTGCGGCAGCTGCGTTGGCTCGCCCCGCTGACAGTGCTCGTGCTGGGGGTCGTTTCCTGTGGCGGACAGGATTTCGAAGCCGGCCCCCTCGGCGCCGTGGAGGTGGCCCCCGGCGAGGCCATTCAGATACGTTCGATGCAGGTCCTTACAGGACTTGGTGACCTAGGCATCCCAAGCCAGCGCGGCGTGGAGCTGGCGTTGGCGGACTATGGCCTCATCAGAGGGCACGCTGTCTCGATGGGCGCCGGCCTTGACTCGCTCTGCACCGAGGAAGGCGGACGTGCCGCCGCCGACACGGTAACCGGCGACCCCCGAATCGTCGGCGTCATCGGCACGTCCTGCTCCGTCGCGCCGGCCTTGACTCGCTCTGCACCGAGGAAGGCGGACGTGCCGCCGCCGACACGGTAACCGGCGACCCCCGAATCGTCGGCGTCATCGGCACGTCCTGCTCCGTCGCCGCCGCCGCCGCTTCACCGATCCTGAGCGAGGCCGGTCTGGTGATGCTCTCTCCCTCCAACACGGCCCCCTCACTGACCTCCGACCTCCGCGGCAATGCCGGTTCCAACTACTATCCTGGCTACTACCGGACCACCAGCAACGATCTGCATGAGGCGCAGGCGGTGGCGCAGTTCGCCTACAACGATCTCGGCCTGCGCAGGGTGGCGGCCATCCACGACGGCGACCCCTACACCACCGGCCTCACCGGCGCCTTCGCCACCGCATTCGAGGAGCTCGGCGGCTCGGTCGCCGTCGCCTCCGTCAGCAGGGGCGATACGGACATGGCCCCCGTCCTCACCCGGATTGCGGCGGGCAGTCCGGACGGCCTCTTCTTTCCGCTCTTCCAAGAAGAAGGCGCCCACATCGTCCGGCAGGTCGGCCAGATCGCTGGACTTGAGGGCGTGACGCTGATCGGCGGCGCAGCCCTGCTGGTCTCCGAGTTCCTCGCCATTCCCGAGTCGGAAGGCATCTACCTTCCAGGTCCGGACTCGAACTTCGACGGCAACACCAACGAGGTGACCGGTAAGAGCAGCGAGGCGCTCATCGCCGAATATCAAGAGCGGTACGGCGAGGCACCCACATCCGCCTATCTGGCCCACGCCTACGACGCGGCCACGCTGCTCCTCCGGGCCATCGAGGAGGTCGCGGTTGGTAACGGAGATACGCTTTACATCGATCGGGCCAAGCTCCGGGAAGCGCTGACCGGAGTTTCCGGCTTCAGGGGTATCATCGGGGTCATCTCCTGTGACGGGTTCGGCGACTGCGGCGGCGGCAGCGTTCAGATATCGCACCACACCGATTCCAGCGTCACCGACGTCGCGGCACTCCCCGTCGTCTACCGCTTCGCCCCCTGACCGCCAAACCCGCGCCGACGCGGCGAGAGCGCGGCAGTCGGTCTAGCGGTGCGGTCGTGGCTGCAGCGGGTTGGCGTGACCACTCTCTTCATCGAACCGGGCAGCCCCTGGGAGAACGGCTATGTCGAGTCCTTCAACGGCAAGCTCCGCGACGAGTGCCGCAACCCCGCAATCTTCACCACGCTCACGGAAGCGCAGATCTTGTTCCAGCGCTGGCGCCGGGAGTACACCCAAGTGCGCCCCCACAGCGCCCTCGGCTACCGTCCACCCGCCCCCGAAGCGCTGGAGATCGAGCCTCCCTACCCCCACCCCCTGGGTCGACAGGAGGTTCTGTCAGATCCCAGGGCACGGGGACGAACCGGGTCAGGCGCTCCCCCTCGCCGCTTGCGTTATGCCGCCTGCATCTCCGCCATCAGTGACCGCCAGCGTGTGACGAAGATCCGTCGCTGCTCGGCCAGGGGGACAGATTGGCCTCGTCGCTGGCGAGCGCGGAAGTAGTGCCGGAGCTCATCGAACGCCGAGCAGAAGCGGGCGGCGGACGCGAATCTTCCGCAGCCCAGCATGGGGTCGGAGCGCTGCTTCACCGCCCGGTGGCTTTGCTCGGTGCGATTGTTCAAGTCCTGGCTGCATCGGTGCCGGACCTTCCTCCCGAGGATCCAGCGGATCGCTCGGCGGTAGGGCGGATGGGCATCGGTCGTGACGCGCTGCGGCTTGCGCTCGGCCACGTCCACGAGTCGCCGCAGGAAGCGCCGCGCGGCGTGCTTGTCGCGGTGCTCGCTGAGCCTAGAGTCCAGGAGATCGCCCTCGCGGTCGATGGCGCGGTCGAGAGAGCACCAGCGCCCGGCGACCTGCACGGAGGTCTCGTCCAGGTACCAGGAGCGGCCGGCGCGGCCCCGACGCTTCGCGCGGAGCCGCTCAGTGACGCGCGGCGCGAAGCGGCACTCCCACTCCTGGATCGTCTCGGGGGTGACGGAGAAGCCCCGTTCGAGCCGCATCTCGGCGATGTCGCGGAAGCTGAGCTTGTAGCGCAGCCGCCGGAGCACGGCGAGCAGCACGACGTCCGTCGCGTATTGCAGGTCGTTGAAGGCCGTGCCCGACCGTTCGTTGAAGCGCCGTCCGCAGGACCGGCAGCGGAACCGTCGGGAGCCCAGCGATGTTGGGCCCTGCCGTTTGGTCGTGGCCGGCGATTCACAGTGCGGACAGGTCATGCGCAGCTCCTCGTCCTTCCGCAGACGAGGCTACGCTACGCAGGTGAGCCCTGAGATCTGACAGAACCGCAAGCTGCGGGAAGTGGCGGTGGCCCTGGCCCAGGGCGACCCCGTGGCGAAGGGGGCGCGGCGGCTCGGCGTGACGGAGCAGACCTCCTACCGCGGGCGGCGGGAGGACGGCGGCCTGCGAGTGGATCAGGCGAAGCGGCGCAAGGCGCTGGAGCGGGAGAACGCCCGGCTCAAGCGGCTGGTCGCTGACTAGGCCCTGGACAACGCCATCTTGAAGGCCGTGGCCGCGGGAAACTTCTGAGCCCGGCGGCAGGCGGTCATGCACGTGCGAACCGTCGTGCCCGTCTCGGAGCGTCGGGCCTGTCGGGGGCTCGCGCAGCACGCAGCGGTGCCCGGCCCGGGTGGCCGCGGATGAACCGGCCTGGATCGCCCGGCTCATCACGCGGGCGCGGCGCTTCGGGCGCTCCGGCTCCCGTCGCATCACGGCCCTGCTGCGGGCCGAGGGCTGGCGCGTGAACCACAAGCGGGTGGAGCGCCTCTGGCGCCAGGAGGGCCTCCGGGTGCCCCGCAAGCCCAGGCGCCGGCGGCTCCTGCACGCGGCGCCGCGCCGAGCGGCCGAACCACGTCTGGTCCGACGACTGGACCGCTTCCGCGCCATGCCGACTCCCCTCTCCCGGCCGCGATCCTCGCACAGGATATGGACCGGTTCTGGGGGGGGCAGGTCAGGAGGGGTAAGACAGAGGAACTGCACAAGCGCTTGTTCATTGTGGTTTGCGGCACGGCGCAAGATTTGCTATCATCACCACATGAACCGGCAACTGACATTCGGCGAGACGATTAGGCGGCTCCGCCGCCAGAAGGAGTGGAGCCTTAGCATGCTGGCCGAGGAGACCGGGTTGTCCTACTCCCACCTGTCGCGCGTCGAGAACGACTCGGCGAGCCCGCAGGCAGACGCGGTTGCCCGGCTCGCAGAGGCGCTAGATGGTGACCTCCGCGAGTTGCTGGAGTTGGCGGCTTGCCTCCCAGCGGTCATCCTCCAGCGGATCGCTCGACGGGAGGAGGGGAGCCCTGCCGGGTCGCTTAACCGCTCCGCACGCCGCGACGACGAATCACCACGCGGCTCGGTCGGCGCGCTGGTGACCGACCTCGCCATCCAGTACGGCCTCCAAGCACCTGAGGCTCAGGAACTCGCCGAGGCCATCGAGCGCCTCGTCGCCCTCCCCCCTGAGCAGCGTGCGTCGATCACGCGGCTAATCCTGACGCTGGAGTCGAACCGTGACGACCAATAGGGGCCTCCAAGCTCTCCAGCGGGAGGCGTGGGCGTTCGGGCGCTCGTTGCGCGACTCCCTGCTCGCCGACTTCGAGGACGAGTACGGCGAGCCCGCTCCGCCACCAGCGTTAATCGGCGGGGAGTTGCTCACCGACTTCCTCGGTGCGCGCCTCTCCTACGACGCGCTGCCGCTCAACGTGTTCGCGGAGACGACCTGGCACGACGGTCAGCCACTCGTAACGGTGAACAGCCGTACTCGCGAGATCGAGGGCGTGAAGGACCCCGAGGGCGTCTCGAACGTCGGCATCTGGCACGAAGTCGTCCACGTGCAGCGCGACCTCTCGACAGTCCGCCTCGGCCCACAGACGGCCTTTGAGGGGATGCGTCCGAACCTCACCATCGCGTGCCATCGTGACCGCCAGCGCAGCGCTCGCCGCGGCGAAGAGTTCCAGCGAGAGTATTTCGCGGAGGAGTCCGGACGCGCTGCCGCCGTCTCCTTTCCACACCTCATCCGCACTGGGGCCTTCCGGCATTTCATCTACCTCGCTGAACAGCGCCTCGCGTCCGGCCCGCTCGGCTGGAGTGCCCTCTACGCCGCGGCAGAAGCGATTGGCGTGAACATCTCGGCGCTCGTGAAGCAGTTGGAGGCCGAGGGCGTCCTGCACGTCGAGCGGTCGCGTGGGCAGAGCATCCTTCACCCGCAGCCAGAACTCGGTGACCTGCTCGTGAGGGCGGGGCAGGAATGACCGCCTACACAGCGAAAGCGGACTCGGCGAAGGAACTTATCGCGGCGATCGCGGCGAAGTTGGAGTCGAACAGCGCCATCGTCGAGCAGTCCATCGCGTTTGGGCGGCTCACCTGGCGACGGACGAAAAACGGAGAGTTCGAGGTCAAACTCGAACCGTCAATCTAGGAAGTGATGCACGGTCTGCTTTCATCGCTTGGGGCGGCGCAGAGGCTCCCACCGGGTCTGGGAAGGACTCGGACAGACCGGGGAGGTCAGCAATGGCCGGACCCGAGGCGAAGCCTCTCGATAGCGATGACCAGGCGGAGCGCGCCGCACTGGAGCACATGATGCGCGAATGGGCGGACGTGGTCCGCGCGATCATCCTCAGGAGGCGAAAGCGATGAAGCCAGCAGTTACTCGGATCGTCGGTTACGTCCGCGTCTCGACCGATGAGCAGGTGGACGGCCGCTCCCTCGACGCTCAGCGGCGGGAGATCGAGCGATACGCGGATCAGCACGGCCTGACCCTCGTGGGCATCTACGCCGACGAAGGGGTGAGCGCACACACCGATCGGCTCGAAAAGCGCCCACAACTCTCCGCGCTCCTGGCTGATGCGAGCCGCGGCTCGTTCGACGCCGTGGTGGTCCACACGATCGACCGTTGGGCGCGGAACATCCGCGTGCAGACGGATGCGCTCCAGCGGCTTGGCAAGGCGGGCGTCGGGTTCATCAGCCTCACAGAGAACATCGACTTTTCCACCCCGTCCGGGAAATTGATGCTGACGACGATCGGCGGATTCTCCGAGTTCTTCTCGGACCAACTCGCCGTGCACGTCGTGAAGTCGCAGCGTCAGCGGGCCGAGTCGGGGCTTCCGGTCGGTCCGATCCCGTTCGGCTACGTGCCGGGCGAAGCCCGCGAGGCTCCCATCGTGGACCCGGAGGCGGGCGAGGCGGTCCGGGAGGCGTTCGCGGCCCGCGCCGCCGGCCAGTCGAACGGTGCGATCGCGGCGATGCTGAACCGCGACGGTTTCCGTACAAAGAAGGGGCACCTCTTCACGGCGCACGCGATGAAGGACCTGTTCAACTGCCGCTTCTACACAGGCATCGTGACCTTCCGCGGCGAGGAGTTCCCCGGCCAGCATGAGGCCCTCATTTCGTCTGAACCCTTCGAGCGCGTGCAGGCACGCCGGGTGCGGCGCGGCCCGCATCGCCGGGTGGCAGGCAAACCGCGCGGCGTGCTCGCGGGGATCATCAAGTGCGCCCGGTGCGGGAACTCGCTGCACGCCGAGCGCGGGCGCGAGAGCCGGGCGATGTACCGGGAGCGCCACGGACGCGAGTGCCCGACGAACCGTCGCTCGCTGATGGCTCACGCGGTGGACGAGCAGATCAGCGCGATCCTCCGCTCCCTCGAACTCTCAGCCGACTGGCGGGACCAGATCGCGGGGTACACCGCGGACACGGGAGAGCGGAACATTGACAGCCTCCAGGAGAACCGTCAGAGGCTCGTGCGGGCCTACGCGGACGGTGGATTTTCGCTGGCCGAGTACGAGGCACGCCTCGCAGCCATCGATGCGGAGATCCGCCACGCTTTGGGCACGACGCCGATCGAGGTGGGCGAGGTCGCGGCCCTTCTGGGTGACCTGCCAGGAATGTGGGATGAAGCCACCCCGGATGAGCGGAGGCGGTTGGTCGCGCCGATCGTCGAGCGGGTGTTCGTGGACGTGGAGACGAAGCGGATCAGCGGCCTCGTTCCGATGCCAGGTTTCAGGACGCTGATCGGGGCGGGGATGCAGGAAACCGCCGACGCCGCGGCGGTCCTGTTCCCGCCGGAGTACTCCCCAGCGGGGCAAGATGTTGGAGTTGGTGGAGACGGGGGAGCCACCGGCGTTCCCGGAGTTCGACTACCGGGGCTATCTCCTGCGGCAAGGGGTCGTGTCGCTGGCGCCGTATCCGGACGTGGCGCTGGTGGAATCCGGCCACGGCAGCGCGCTGACGGGAGCGGTGATCGACGCTCGGCGATCGCTCTCGGGGCGGCTGGAGGAGGCGCTGCCCGAGCCTCAAGCTTCGCTGGCGAGCGGGGTGCTGCTGGGGACGCGGTCGAATCTTGCGCCGGACCTGAAAGCGGCGATGGAGGCGACGGGGACGTCGCACCTGGTGGCGGTGTCGGGACAGAACGTGGCGCTGCTGGCCGCGTTGCTGATCGCGGCGCTGGCGTGGGCGATCGGGCGACGGCCGGCGGCATGGCTGGCGCTGGCAACGATCGTTGGCTACGCGGTGCTGGTCGGCGGGCAGGCTTCAGTCGTGAGGGCGACGATCATGGCGAGCATCTACGTTATGTCGATCGTGCTTGGGCGACAGAGCGCGGCGCCGGTGGCGCTGGTGCTGGCGGCGGCGCTGATGACGGCGCACGACCCGCAGGTACTGCACGACGTTGGGTTCCAGCTGAGCTTCGCGGCGACGATCGGGCTGGTGACGCTCGGATCCGAGATGAGGCTGCGGCTGGAGGCGTTCGCCGGGCGCTGGCCGGCGCTGGCGCGGTCGCCGCTGACGGGGCTGCTGCTGGAGACGTTGGCGATCACGTCGGCGGCGATCGCGTTCACGCTGCCGATCACGGCGCTGAGCTTCGGCCAGGTGTCGCTGGTGGCGCTGCCGGCGAACCTGCTGGCGGTGCCGGCGTTCGTCGCGGTGGCGATGACGGCGGCGCTGGCGGTGACCGCGAGTGTGGTGCCGGGCGGCGAGGTCATCGGATGGGTGGCCTGGCTGCCGGCGACGTACATGATCGGTGTGATCGAGCTGTTTGCGTCGCTGCCCGCCGCGTCGGTGACGGTTCGTGGCGTGAGCCTGTGGATGGCGGTGCCGTACTACGGGGCGCTGGTGGCGTTCACGTGGTGGCTGCCGGCGCGGCCGGTGGCGCTTCCCCAACCGCCGAGGGTGTGGGCGCGAAACGGCCCACGGCTGGCGAACGCGCTGGCGGCAGGCGCCATGGTGGTCGTGGCGGGCGTGCTGGCGTGGGCCGCAATCGGCGTGCGGGACGACGACGGCAGGCTGTCGGTGACGTTCCTGGACGTCGGACAGGGCGACGCGATCCTGATCGAGGGGCCGGACGGTCACCGGGTGCTGGTAGACGGCGGGCCGGGTGGCGAGGCGCTGGCGGGGGCGCTGGGCCAGCGGCTGCCGTTCCACGACCGGCGGATCGACCTCGTGGTGGTGACGCACCCGCAGGCGGATCACATCGGTGGACTGCCGGAGGCGCTGGGGTCGTACGACGTGGGAGCGGTGCTGGACAGCGTGTTCGATAGCGAGTCGCCGTTCTACGAGGCGCTGGTTGACGCGATGGAGGCCGCGGAGGTGCCACGGCACGTCGCGGCGCGAGGACAGTCGATCGACCTGGGCGGCGGCGCCCGGATCGAGGTGATCGGGCCGGACGGCGCGCTGGGCACGCGAGCGGACCCGAACGACGCCTCGACGGTGCTGCGGCTGGTGATGGGCGAGGTGTCGTTCTTGCTGACGGGGGACATCGAGGCGGACGGCGAGGCGGCTCTGGTGCGCTCCGGGACGGACTTGCGGGCGACCGTGCTGAAGGTGGCGCACCACGGGTCCGGCACTTCGACGACCGAGGCGTTCCTGTCGCGGGTGGCGCCGGCAATCGACGTCATCTCGGTTGGGGCGAGCAACTCGCACGGGCACCCGACAGGCGAAGTGCTGTCGCGGCTGAGCGGGGACTACGTGCTGCGGACGGACGAGGACGGTGACGTGCGGATGGAGACGGACGGCGCGCTGCTGTGGGTGACGACGGAGCGGTGAGGGGGCCCTGCCCGAAGGGCCGTCAACGGATTCGGGCAGCGGATAAGGCGATCGGCGGCGGGCTCGGGTGTGCTGCGGCTGACGGGCGGCCACCTGCTATACTCGACCGCAATGATCAGAAAAGACGGCCGACGGCCCGCCGAAATGCGCCCGGTGACGATTGAGCCCGGCTACCTGGCACACGCTGAAGGCTCGGCGCTGATCTCGTTCGGCGGTACGACGGTGCTCTGCGCGGCGACGACGGAGAACCGGCTGCCGCGCTTCGCGGTCGGTTCGGGCTCCGGCTGGGTGACGGCGGAGTATTCGATGCTACCGCGATCGACGCACGAGCGGACGTCTCGGGAGCGGAACGCGACATCGGGCCGGACGGCGGAGATCCAGCGGTTGATCGGGCGCTCGCTGCGGTCGGTGGCGCGGCTGGACCTGCTGGGCGAGCGGACGTTCACGGTGGACTGCGACGTGATCAGGGCGGACGGGGGGACGAGGACCGCGGCGATCACGGGAGCCTACGTGGCGCTGATGCAGGCGTTCCAGAAGCTCGTGGATTCGAAGGCGTACACAACGCTGCCGATGCACTGCGGTGTGGCCGCGGTGAGCTGCGGGCTCGTGGACGATACGGCGCTCCTGGACCTCGACTACAGCGAGGACCATCGTGCCGCTGTGGACTTCAACTTGGTGATGACGGAGGCCGGCGAAATGGTGGAGGTACAGGGGACGGGGGAGAGCAGGCCCTTCACCCGCGAGGAGATGACGGGGCTGATCGACCTGGGTGAGGCCGGCATCCGCGAGCTCTTCGGCGCGCAGCAGGCGGCGCTAAAGGAGGCCGGGGTCACGGTCTCGCCGCCGGCGGCTGCGGCTTCTTAGCGGCGCTGCGGATTCGCGATCTCTTCCAGGCGTGCGTGTTCAACTCGTCCTTCGAGAGCCTCAGGATGAGCGGCCCGGCGTTGGCAGTGAGGCCGGCCTAGGCGTATTCGCCGAGGAAGACGCCGCCGAGGATATGCACGTGGCCGTGCTGCTGGCTCTGCATGGCATCGTGGCCGAAGTTGGAGAGCAGTCGGAAGCCGCCGGGGCAGTGCTCCTGCCCCATGCGCACCGCGATTTCGCCAACACGGCCGAGGTCTTGCCAGAGATCGGCCTGGGAGAGGTGCTTCTTGGGGACGCTGAGGAGCATCGTCGGAACCCAGCGCAGGCGGTTGCGGAAGACCATGACCTCCTCGTCCTCGTAGAGGATTTCGGCGGGCTCTTTGTGAGCGACGATCTCGCAGAAGACACAGTTCGGCATGAGGCGGGTGCGGCTCACGTTAGCAGGTGCTGGCCGCTGCCGCCAGACGGGTGCTATGCTCGCGTTAATGGCCGATATCCGCCCCTTTCGCGCCCTGCGCTATGACCCCTCGCTGGACCTCTCCTCGATAGTGTGCCCCCCCTTCGATACGATCTCGTCCGAGCAGCAACGCGAGCTGTATGAGCGCTCGCCGCACAACGCCGTGCGCATCGAGTTGGCGGAGGAGTCGGGCGCGGGCCGGTACGAGAACTCCGGCGCAGCGGTGCGGCAGTGGACGGCTGAGGGGGTGCTGCGACGCGACGAGCGGCCGGCGTTCTATGTGCACCAGCAGACGTTCAGCCACGGCGGCAGCGAATACACACGGACGATGTTGTTCGCGCGGGTGCGGGTCGTGCCGTGGTCGGCGGGGACGGTACTGCCGCACGAGCAGACGTTCGGCGGCCCGAAGGCGGATCGGCTGGAGTTGATGCGGGCGACGCACCTGAACCCGAGTCCGGTGTTCATGTTCTATCGTGACGCTGGCGGCCGCGTGCGCGCGCTGCTGGCAGCGAACGAGACAAAGCGAGAGCGCGTCTCGGAGTTCGTCTCGCCGGACGGTCAGAAGCAGTCGCTGTCGCGGCTGGACGATGCGAGCGCAGTGGCGGAGCTGGCGAAGGCGTTCGCCGACGAGACGCTGTACATCGCTGACGGACACCATCGGTTCGAGACAGCGCTGGCGTACCGCGACGAGGCGCAGGCGGCGGCCGGCTGGACGGGCGAGGAGCCGGAGAACTTCGCGATGATCGCGCTGGTGGCGCAGGACGATCCGGGTATGCTCGTGCTGCCGATCCACCGGCTGACAAACGTGGAGATACCGATCGCGGAGGCTCTCAGCCGCTTCGAGGAGCTGTTCGAGGTGTCTGCGTTCGGAGGGAGCGCCGCTGAGCTGGCGTCCCAGGCGGGCGCGGCGGCGTTCGGGCTGGTGAGCGCGGACGGGCTGCGCCTGCTGAAGGTGAAGGACGAGGGAGCGCTGGACGCCGTGATGCCACAGGAGCGGTCGCCGGAGTGGCGGGCGCTGAACTACGCGATCGCGAACCACGTGATCCTGCGGCGGTGCCTGGGGCTATCCGAGGACGAGATGCAGGACTACGGCCGGTTCTGGTTCACGGAGGACGCCGAGGCGGCGGCGGAGCAGGTGGTTAACGGGAAGGCGACGTACGCGATCCTGATGCAGCCGCTGCCGGTGGCGACGGTGCTTTCGCTGGCGGACGCCGGTGAGCGGATGCCGCAGAAGTCGACGTTCTTCTGGCCGAAGGCGACGACGGGCGTTCTGTTTAACCTGCTGGAGGATTAGCGCGGCGCGGCGTGGTGCCCCGCTCGTCCTTCGAGAGCCTCAGGACGAGCGTGACGAGGCGTCGGCCGGTTGGCAAGCGAGGTGAGGGCGAGTGCCACTCGCCGCTACGTGTGGTTTCTAGAGCTGAGCGAGGCGGGTGGCCTGGATGCCCTCGACTTCGCTGACGCGGTCTAGCTGCTCCGGGGTGAGCTGCTCGTCGAGGGCGAGGACCATGAGGGCGACGCCGCTCTTTTCGTGCCGGCCGACGTTCATGTAGCTGATGTTGACGCCAAACTCTCCCATCAGCATACCGACAGCGCCGATCATGCCGGGGCGGTCTTCGTTCTCACAGAGCAAGAGGTAGCCTTCGCTGGGTGGGACGTCGACCCAGTAACCGTCGACCGAGACGATGTGGGCGCCGTCGTGGGCGATGGTGCCGGAGACGACGGTCTGGCGGTCTCCCGAGCCGAGGCGGACGGTGATGAGGTTGGCATAGATCTCGTGGCTGGGGCTGGTGACTTGCTTCAGCTGCAGGCCGCGGCGTTCGGCGATGATCTCGACGTTGACGACGTTGACGTGCTCTTCGCTGATCTGGTTGAGGAGGCCGCCGATGATGGCCGCCTTCAGAGGCGTGAGGTCGTGCTGGGCGATGTCGCCGGCGTAGTCGACCTCGATGTCGTTGAGCTGGCCTTCGTTGAGCTGAACCGCGAGGGCGGCGACCTTCTGAGCGACGGGCAGGTAGGGGGCGATGTGTGTGTAGGCCTCGGGGTCGATTAGGGGGGCGTTGACGGCCCAGCGCGCAGGTTCGCCGCCGAGGACGGCCAGCACCTGATCGGCGACGTCGATCGCAACGCGCTCCTGCGCCTCGGCCGTGGAGGCGCCGAGGTGAGGGGTGACGACGACGCGGTCGAGGCCGAAGAGCGGGTGCTCAGTGACCGGCTCTTGCTCGAAGACGTCGATGGCGGCGCCGGCGATGCGGTCCTCCTCGATCGCCTTGACGAGCGCTGCTTCGTCGATGATGCCGCCGCGGGCCGTGTTGATGATGCGGGCGCTGGGCTTCATCTTCCGCAGCTCTTCGTCGCCGATGAGCTTCTTCGTACCTTCGGAGAGCGTGGTGTGGACGGTGATGAAGTCGGAGTCGGCCAGGAGCTGGTCCATGGGCACGAGGTCCGCGCCGAGGGCGCGGGCCCTCTCTTCGGCGACGAAGGGATCGAAGGCGATGACGTTCATCTCGAGGCCACGGGCGCGGCGGGCGACTTCTGAGCCGACCTGGCCGAGGCCGATGATGCCCAGAGTCTTGCCGCGCACTTCGAGGCCGAGGAACTTGCTGCGCTCCCACTTTCCGGACTTGAGCGAGGCCTGGGCCTCCGGGATGTGACGGGAGAGCGAGAAGAGGAGAGCGATGGCGTGCTCGGCGGCGGAGGTGGTGTTTCCGGTGGGGGCGTTGACGACGACGACACCCTTTTCGGTGGCGGCATCGACGTCGATGTTGTCGACGCCGACGCCTGCGCGGCCGATAACCTGGAGGTGTGAGGCAGCCTGGAGGATGTCGGCGGTGATCTTCGTCTGGCTGCGGACGACGAGGGCGTCGTAGCCGTCGATGGTCTTCTTGAGTTCGTCGGGGGACAGGCCGGTCTTGACGTCGACGTCGGCGCCACCCTTGCGGAGGATTTGGACGCCGTCTTCGGCGATGCTGTCGCAGACGAGGACCTTCATGGTGCTCTCCAGTGGAATAGCGGACATGGGGATCTCGGTTGCCTCGTGGATCTGCTGGCCCAGGCGCTGGGTGAGGCGGGCGCGGCCGTTGAGGACCTCGCTCAGGTGGCGGTTGGTGACGCCAATGCGCTTGGCGAGGTCCTTGAACTTCCAGCCGCGGCGGACGATTTCGGCTTTGAGCTCGTTGAGGGCATCGTGTTCGGTTACGCTGGCCATGGTGTAAGGGTACGTCTCAGGTAGGGATAAGTCAAGATAGTCTGTATTAGTTCAGGTGTTATCTCACGAAGGGCACGGCCATTCACCCGATCGAAAGAGGTTATAGGCGTTCTTCTCTGCCGCGTCGACCAACCCCGCCAATCGCTGCACATCCGGGGCGTCCCAGTTCTAGAGACCGAACCTGTGTAGTTGGCCCCCAACGTCGACTGCCCAATCTCGACGAGACTTCTCTTGATAGTGCGCGAGTTGGTACACCGACGCCATTGACTTGTCTCGCTGTAATGCTATCCTTCTGCGAACAGACGCTCCTATTTCGTCAATGCCAATCGAGGGTTGCACTCGCGTGAGAACCTTCAGAAAGTCGTCGACACTCGCCTTCTGGAAATCACAGTTGGAGTACCCCAGGGCCCAGTCTCGAAGACCGATATCAGCGTTGATAATCGCTGCAATGATGTCGCGAACATCTCTAACGAGAGGGTCAGCCGCGATCCTAGAATACTTGCTCCAAGCATGGATCGCCATATCCGAGAAGTCTCGTCGTACCTCGCCATAAATCCACAGCGCCGGGCCTGTCTTTCCAGTGACCTCTCGTTGATTGCCATAGGCGTAAAGCAGGCTGAGAAATCGTTCTAGTAGCCTACTCACATCCCCAGCGGCGTCGTCACCTACTCCGCCCTTGCCCTTGAATAGCTGTCGGATAATTTGTCTGTAACCGGGATGCGGCGATTCTTCGCCCGATGGGCGCCCCTTCTCCCACAATATGTGCTTCTTGTTGTAAAGGTATTTTGGCAGTTCCTCAGGCGAAACGTCTCCGAGCAAGACGACCATCAGCTGGAACCCCGGCTTGGTGATCTCAGCGTACTTGGCGTGATCGAGTTCTTCTTCGACCCATCGGGATTGGAGTGCCAAACGACTCACAGAAGCGATCACTGCATCACATTCCTCGTGAATACCTTCAGCTATTCGCTTGAAAAGTGACTCCCCGGGGCCAATTTCGGCCTCGTCAACCCAGGATCCGATGTTCACCTTGCTGAGCTCATCGGCCAAAGAGCAAACGAAAGGCTTAGATTCAGACTGATGACAGAGAAAAACCTTCATGCTCACCCTCCGATTTCATCGTCTGCGTAGATTGCGCGTTAGACAGCCGACTGCTTGAAGCCGAGCTTTTCGAGGGACTGGGCGAGGCCGTCAATGGTGAGGCGGATGTCGTCTTCGTCGACGAGGCCGAGGTGGCCGATGCGGAAGATCTTGCCGCTGAGCTTGGCCTGACCGCCGGCGAGGATCGTGTCGTGCTCGTCCTCCATCATGCTGCGGAGGGTGTTGACGTCGATCCCCTCCGGCGCTTTGACGGCGGTGACGGTGTCGGAGGCGAAGCGCTCGTCCTGACAGAAGAGATCGAGGCCGAGGGCCTTGACCTCGCGGCGGGTCATGTCGCCCATGCGGCGGTGGCGCGTCTGGATGCTCTCCAGCCCCTCTTCAGCCATGCGCGCGAGGGCGACGTCGAGACCGAAGAAGACTGACATGGCGGGCGTGAACGGCGTCTGGCCCTTCGCCAGCGAGGCGCGGTGCTTGGCGAGGTCGAAGTAGAAGCGAGGCATGCGGGCGCTTTCGAGGGCCTTCCAACCGCGGTCGCCCATGGCGACGAAGGCGAGGCCGGGCGGCACCATCCAGCCCTTCTGCGAGCCGGTGACGACGACGTCGAGGCCCCAGGCGTCCATCTCGAAGGGGATGGCGCCGAGGCTGCTGACGGCGTCCACGAGGATTAGTTTATCGGCTTCGCGGACGACGTCGGCGATCTGGGCGAGGGAGTTGGTAACACCGGTGGAGGTCTCGTTGTGGGTGACGAGGACGGCTTTGATGTCGGGCTCGGCCTTGAGCGCCTTGCGGACGTCCTCAGCGTGGGCGGCCTGTCCCCACTCGTAGGAGAGCATCGTCACCTGGGCGCCGTAGATCTCGGCAATCGTGGCGAAGCGCTCGCCGAAGGAGCCGATGCTGACGGCGAGGACCTTGTCGCCGGGCGAGAGGACGTTGACGACGGCGGCTTCGAGGCCGCCGGTGCCCGAGCAGCTGAGGACCATCACTTCCCGTTCTGTGATGAAGAAGGCCTTGAGGTGGGCTGTGATGCGGCCGACGATGGCGGCGAAATCGCGGCCGCGGTGGTTGACCATAGGCCGGCCGACCGCCTCGAGGATGTCGGGCGGGACGGGAGTTGGGCCGGGGATGCGGAGGTTGATCCGCTTCTGTTTCTGCTGGGTCATCGGGGCCTCGATTCTGCGGTGGGAGTCCAATTTACGAGCGGACGGGACTACGGTCAACGGAACGCCTCAGGTGGGGTCCCGGCGCGTGGCTGCCCCGCTCATCCTTCGAGCCTCGGGACGAGCGGGACGGTGTGCGCGGGGTCAACTGGCGTGTTCGGAGAATCCGGAGGTTGTCGGCGACCGCCGGTCGCCCTTGCGGGGGTCGTCGGGTTGGGCGCGGCGACCAGCGTCCCGACTAGTAGGTGGCGAGGTCGCCTTCGGCGGTGGAGAGGTGGTGGGTGTCGTTGACAAGGCGGAGGACGCGGCGGCCCTCGCCGGCGACGGCGATGTTGACGGAGGCGTGAGCGGGGCGGAAGAACATATCGTAGGAGGAGCGGATGATGTGGCCGAAGTAGGCGTTGATGACGCCGCCGTGGCAGACGATGATGATGCGCTCGCCGGCGTTGAGGGCGATGCAGGTCTCGACGGCGTTGATGGTTCGCTTGCGGAAGTCGTGGTTGGGCTCGGTGTAGGGGTAGACGTCCCACGAGCGCTCTTCTAGCATGCGCTGGCGAGCGGCGAGGAGGAGCTCGCGGCCGACGAACTCGATGGCGGTCTTATCCGGAGGGACGTCGCGGAAGATCTCGACTTCGCGCAGGTCGTCGAGGACCTGTATCTCGAGGCTCTTGTGGTGCGGCGCGATCTCTTCGGCGGTCTGCAGGGCCCGTTTGAGGGGGCTGGCGAAGATGGCGTCGATGTTCTTAAGGGAGAATGCCTCGCCGGTGAGCTGCGCCTGGACGCGGCCGTGGTCGGTGAGGGGCGGGTCGATCTGGTCGCCGACGATCCCCTCGAAGTTGATGTCGGGCTGGGCGTGGCGAATCATGATCACTTCGGTGACGCCTTCGACACCGGTGAGGAAGGCCTGGTCGAACACGCCGGGGATGCGCTGTTGCCTGCCGTCTTCTGCCACTAGATACGCTTCACTCTCATCGCTGTACTGGGGTTCGCGTCCGATCATACCGCACGCGCCAGGTATGAACGAAGGCCGCGGCGGCGCAACGACGGGGGGCGCGCCGGTGCTACAATTTTCGTGCTATGAGCGAGAATCCGTACCGGGCGCTACCGGCGGTGGACCGGCTGCTGGCGCGCGAGGACGTGCGTGCGGCCGGCGAGGCGGCGACTGACCTGGTGCGCCGGGCACTGGAGTCGGCGCGGGAGGCGATCGCGGCCGGGCGCGAGGCTCCGAGCGAGGACGAGATCGCCGAGCAGGTTGCGGGGCTGGCGCGTCTGGTGCTGGGGCAGTCACTGCGGCGCGTGATCAACGCCAGCGGTGTGATCGTGCACACGAACCTGGGACGAGCACCACTCTCCGAGGCGGCGATCGAGGCGATGGCGGCGGTGGCGCGAGGCTACTCGAACCTGGAGTACGATCTCGGCGAAGGCAAGCGGGGATCGCGCTACTCACACCTTGAGCCGGCGTTGCGGCAGCTGACGGGAGCGGAAGCGGCGATCGCAGTGAATAACAACGCCTCGGCGTTGCTGCTTGTGCTGTCGGTCGTGGCGGGGCGTCGCGCGGAAGGAGAGGCGGCGCCCGAAGTGATCATCTCGCGCGGGCAGGCGGTCGAGATCGGCGGTGGCTTCCGGATACCGGACGTGATGGCGCAGTCGAGCGTCAGTCTGGTGGAGGTGGGGACAACGAACCGCACCTATCTGCGAGACTACGAGCGCGCGATCACGCCGCAGACGGCGGCGATCATGCGCGTGCACACGAGTAACTTCCGGGTCGTCGGATTCACGGATGCGTCATCGCTGCAGGACCTGGGCCGCGTGGCGCACGAGCACGGGTTGGCGCTGCTGGACGACCTGGGATCGGGCTGTCTGCTGGATACGAGGCAGTTCGGGCTGGCCGAGGAGCCGACGGTGGCGCAATCGCTGGCCGCCGGCGCGGATCTGTGTATGTTCTCCGGCGACAAGCTGCTGGGCGGGCCGCAGGCGGGAATCATCGCCGGGCGCACCGACCTGGTGGAGGAGGCGCGGCGGCACCCGCTGGCGCGCGCGGTACGCATGGACAAGGCGACGATCGCCGGCCTGCACGCGACGCTCCTGCACTACCTGCGGGGCGAGGCGCTGACGGAGGTACCGGTGTGGCGGATGATTGCCGCTCCTGTCGAGGAGATTGAGGCGAGGGCCAAACGCTGGAAGCGATCGCTGGGGAGCGAGGCGAAGGTGGTGGAAGGGCGCTCGATGGTGGGCGGCGGGAGCCTGCCAGGGGAGTCGCTGCCTACGAGACTGGTGTCGATCGCCGGCGAGGGCGCGTGGGTGACGGCCCTCTCGAAACGGCTGCGCGAGGGCGAGCCGCCGGTGGTCGGGCGCATCGAGAGCGATGCGCTGCTCCTAGACCCGCGGACGGCGGCGCCGGCGGAAGACGGCGAGGTGATCGCGGCGGTTAAGCGCGTGCTGGCCCTTCGAGAGCCTCAGGATGAGCGGTGACAGCGGTCTCGATGGTCATCGGCGGACAGTTCAACGGGCCGCCGGGTTCGGCAAACGGGGGATATGCGGCGGGACTTCTGGCGCAAGAGCTGGACGCGGAGACGGTGGAGGCGACTCTGCGGGCACCGCCACCGATGGACGTGCCGCTGCGGATCGAGCGCGCTGACGGCTGGGCCCGCCTGCTGCGCGACGACGAGCTGATCGCAGAGGCGAGGGCGTCCGAAGTTGATGTAACGGCGAAGCTGCCGGCAGCGGTGACGTGGGACGAAGCAGTCGCCGCGATGGCAGCCTATCGCGGTCTGGCGAACCACCCGTTCCCGACGTGCGTGGCGTGCGGGCCGAAGCGGGAACCGGGAGACGGGCTGCGGCTGTTCAGCGGCTCAGTTGCGGGCCACGAAGTTGTGGCCTCGGCCTGGGAGCCGGCAGCGTGGACGGCCAAAGATGACGGCCGCGTGGCGCCGGCGATCGTCTGGGCGGCGCTGGACTGCCCGGGCGCCTGGGCGGTGGACATCTCAGAGGCGCGGATGGCTGTGCTGGGACGCCTGACGGCGCGGATCGTGACGCCGCCGCGGGCCGGAGAGCGATACGTCGTGACCGGGTGGCGGTCGGGAGAGCATGGGCGAAAGCTCTTCAGCGGCACTGCGCTCTACGGCGCGGACGGGACGCTGCACGCAGCCGCCCGCGCTGTCTGGATCCGAGTCGAGAGCTTCTAGGCGCCGGGGGTCTCGTCGGCGACGAGGCCGACGACGTTGCCCTGAGGATCGGCGAAGTGGGCGAACGTGACCATGCCGGGGATCGTGGTGATGGGCGCCACGGTCTTGCCGCCCGCCTTAGCGATCTTGTCGAGGAAGGCTTCTGGATCGTCGACCTGGATGTAGAACATGGCGCTCCCGGCCTCAGCGCCGCCGACGCCGCCGTTGATGCCTTCGCCGTTGTTCTCGACGAGGCCGTAGTCCATCTCAGGCGGGACCTGCATCTGCCAGCCGAAGGTGGCGCTGTAGAAGTCGCGCAGGGCGGCTCCATCTTTGCCGATAATCTCGAAGTGTACGACGGGGTTGGGCATCGCGGGTACCTCCCTTTGGGTGCTGAATTGGCTCTGGCGAACACTCTCGCCGAAGAGAGACGATTTGGCAAGCGACGGGCGTCACTTGCAGAGCGTCTGGAGCTGAGCGATGTGGTCCGGCAGGTGGTAGTTGATGAGTCCCGCGGCCCAGGTGCCGAGAGTCGGGTACTCGCCGGGGGGGGGGGGGGGGGGGGGGGGGGGGGGGGGGGGGGGGGGGGCGTCTCCTTGAAGTTGGGCATGTGCGCCGTGCGGGCGAGCTGCTCCTCGGAAAGGTCGCCGAGGAGGTCGCCGATGCGGCTGTACTGGTCGATGACACTGGTGCGGAGCGCAGCGACGTCGGTAACGGCGCGGGCGGAGTCGAAGAAGGACTCGCCGGGAGTCAGATCGTAGGTCGGGGTGTCCTGCTCGACGAAGCTCTTGATGCCGTCGAAGAATGACCGGGCCTCACTGCCGGTGAGGTGGGAAAGGACCTCCTTGACGCACCACTCGCCTTCGGCGGGAGCAGAACCGGCCTGCGCGTCGCTGACGGCGGAGGTGAGCTGCTCGATGGTGCGAATTCTCTCCTGAAGCTGGTCTCTGAGGGATGCGCTGGTGACCACTGGTGCCTCCTTCTGAGTCGGACTGGGGCGCTTTTAGTTCCCTGAGTATAGCTGCTTCCTTGTTTGTGTCAACTCCCACCTGTATACTGCCGTGACATGCAGAAGCGCTACGAACAGGACTGCCCGGTGGCCCGCACGCTGGACTTGATCGGCGACCGCTGGACGCTGCTGATCGTCCGCGACCTTTTCCTGGGCCGGCGACGCTTCAACGAGATCCTGGGGAGCTCCGCCGGCATGCCGCCGAAGCTGCTCTCCGGACGGCTGAAGTTCCTGATTGAGAACGGCCTGGTGGCCCGCGAGGTGGACAGCGGTTATCCGCCGCGCTCTGAGTACGTGCTGACGCAGCGCGGGCGCTCGCTGTTCCCAATCGTCAAGACGCTCGGCGACTGGGGGCTGGCGAACTTGTACGAGGGCGAAGAGAACGTGACCGAAGAAATCGCCGCGATTGTGAGCGCCGCAGTACCGGAGTTCACGGAATAGAGGAGGGCCGCATGGCCCAGGAACACCACGCCCCACAGCAGATCAAGCCGAAGCGGTTGGGCGACTACCTGGAAGTGATGAGCAAGGCGATCTTCCAGGCCGGCATGAGCTGGAAGGTCGTGGAGGGCAAGTGGGACGGCACGCGCGAAGTGTTCCACGACTTCGACGCGCTGGCGGTCGCCTCGATGCCGGAGGCGGAGATCGCGGAGGCGGCGCACGATGCGCGGATCATCCGCAACCGCAAGAAGGTGGAGTCGATCGTCGACAACGCGCGACGGATGGTGGAGCTGGACGAGGAGCACAAGGGGTTCCGGAACTACCTGCGCTCGCACGGCGGCTTCGAGGCGACGGTGAAGGACCTGCGCAAGAACTTCCGTTTCATGGGCGAGATGGGCAGCTTCTATTTCCTCCACGTCGTCGGCGAGACGGTGCCTGAGTACGAGGCGTGGTGCCGTTCCCGCGGCCGCGCACCGATGGCATCGCCCGCGCGCCTGTCGTGACGCTGACGCCGCTGGCGCAGCGAGTCCTGGCCGTCTACGGGGAGTGAGGAGCGCTGGCGATCCGCGACGGCGGTTGAGTGCCGGCTTTCGGCGCACGGCTGGGCGTTCCGGCTGAAGCTGCGGCGGGCGATGAAGGACGTGGCGATGCGGGCGACGCTGGCTCGGCCGCACATCGTAACGCAGGGCTGGCCGAAGGACGGTCTGCGAGCGATCGTGGACGGGCCGCGCGAGGTCCGAATCGAGACTGATGCTGGCGATCTGGTGGCGTCGCGCGAGGATCCGCGGCGATACTTCCCCGGCGGGCGGCGGCTCTTTCGCTGGGACGACCTGGACATGGCGTACTTCGCGGGCTACGCGGCGTGGAACTACCTGACGTTCCCGGCGCTCCTGTCCCGCGACGACATCGCGTGGAGCGACATCTCGGAGACGACGTTGGAGGCGCGCTTCCCGGAGTCGCTGCCGACGCACTCGCCGCTGCAGCGCTTTCACATCGACAGCGAGAGCGGCCTGCTGCGGCAGCACGATTACACGGCGGAGGTGTTCGGCGGCTGGGCGAAGGCGGCGAACGTCGTGGAGGAGCACGGCGAGTGGGAAGGCGTGCCGTACCCGTCGCAACGCAAGGTGACGCCACGCAAGGGTGACGGGCGGCCGCGGGCGTTTCCGCTGCTGGTGGGGATCGAGATCGGCGACTGGCGCTTGGTGTAGCCGGTCCACGGTAGAGGCCTACAGGCGCTCCGCTACGGGTGCTACGCCCGTTTGAGGTCGTGGCCGTCGGCGGTATGATGCGGGACATGAGCGAGCGGAAGCGGTGCGCGTGGGCGGCGCTGGGATCGGAGCTGATGCTGCGCTACCACGACGAGGATTGGGGCGAGCCGATCCACGACGATCGGATGCACTTCGAGATGCTGGTGCTGGAGGGCGCGCAGGCAGGGCTGAGCTGGACGACGATCCTGAACAAGCGCGAGAACTACCGGCGCGCGTTTGACGGGTTCGACTACGAGAAGGTGGCGCGCTACACACAGCGGGACGTCAAGCGGCTGCTGGGGGACGCGGGGATCGTTCGCAACAAGCTAAAGGTGGCGAGCGCCATCTCCAACGCGCAAGCGCTGATCGCCGTGCGCGAGGAGTTCGGGTCGTTCGACGAGTACATCTGGGGCTTCGTGGGCGGCAAGCCGAAGGTGAACTCGTTCCGCAGCTACAAGGAGCTGCCGGCGTCGACGGCGGAGTCGGACGCGATGAGCAAGGACCTGAAGAAGCGGGGGCTCCGCTTCGTCGGGTCGACGATCTGCTACGCGTATATGCAGAGCGCCGGGATGGTGGACGACCACGAGGTGGGGTGCTTCCGGCGAACGGGGTAGGTGTGAGGTGCGAAGTGTCACGTGCCAGGGGGCGCTTGCTGGTAAGGGGCCTGGCGTTGGGCCATAATCGGAGGCGGCATGGATTTGGCAATGGCGAAGGAGCTGTCGCAAGAGGCTGAGACGAAGATCGTCCTCTTCGTGATGGACGGGCTGGGCGGTCTGCCGCACCCGGAGACTGGCCGCACGGAGCTGGAAGCGGCGCGTACCCCGACCCTGGACTGGCTGGCCAAGGAGAGCAGCTGCGGGCTGACCGTGCCGGTGGCGCCGGGTGTGACGCCCGGCAGCGGCCCCGGCCACCTGGCGCTCTTCGGGTACGACCCGCTGGTGTACAACATCGGGCGCGGCGTCCTGGAGGCGGCGGGGATCGACTTCGACCTGCATCCCTCGGACGTGGCGGCGCGCGGCAACTTCTGCACGATCGACGGCGACGGCGTGATCACGGACCGGCGAGCCGGGCGGATCAGCACGGAGCGCTGCGAGGAGCTGGTGGCGGGGCTCGGTGCGATCTCGCTGGGCGACGGTGTGCAGGCGCTGGTGGAGCCGGTGCGAGAACACCGCTTCGTCCTCGTGCTGCGCGGCGATGGGCTGTCGGACGAGGTGACGGACACTGACCCGCAGAAGGCAGGAGTGAAAGCGCTGGCATCGCGCGGCGCGACGAAGGTCGGTGAGGCGACGGCGACGCTGGTGAACGAGTGGGTGAGCGGCGCGCAAGCGTACCTCGCGGACAAGTCGCCGGCAAATATGCTGCTGCTACGCGGGTTCGCGAAGCGTCCGGAATGGCCGCAGATGGCGGATATCTTCCGGATGAGAGCAGCGGCTGTGGCGCACTACCCGATGTACCGCGGGCTGGCGAAGCTGGTGGGGATGGAGACGCCGGCGGTCGGGCCGACGCTGGAGGACAGCTTCGACGTGCTGCGCGAGAGCTGGGAGCGGTTCGACTTCTTTTTCCTGCATTACAAGCACACGGACGCGGCGGGCGAGGACGGGGACTACGCGCGCAAGGTGAAGATGATCGAGGAGGTGGACCGGGCGATCGGCGTGCTGACGGAGATGGAGCCGGACGTAATGATCGTGACAGGCGACCACTCGACGCCGGCGACGATGGCGGCGCATTCCTGGCATCCGGTGCCGTTCATACTGCGCTCGAAGCTGGCGCGCACGGACGATTGCGAGCAGTTCAACGAACGAGCGCTTTCACACGGGCTGCTGGGGACGTTTCCGGCGAAGGATTCGCTGCCGCTGGCGATGGCGCACGCGGGACGGCTGCAGAAGTACGGGGCGTGAGGGTGGATCAGTGGACAGTGCTGGTGACGGGATGAGTCGGCTGCCGATGATTGCGGGGAACTGGAAGTGCAATATGCGCCTGGACACGGCGTTTCAGCTGGCGAGCGAGATTGTGTCGCGGGCGAACGACGTGGAGGCGGTGGAGAAGGTGGTATGCCCACCGTTCATTTACCTGGCGACGGTGGAGACGGCGCTGGCGATGAGCACCGTGCGGCTGGGCGCGCAGGACGTGCACTGGGAGGACAACGTGGCGGCGACGGGCGAGGTCGGGCCGGAGCAGCTCGAGGAGCTGTGCGACTACGTGATCATCGGCCACTCGGAGCGGCGGCACGTCTTCGGGGAGCCGGACGAGGCGGTGAACCGCAAGGTGAAGGCGGCGCTGAACGCGGGCCTGATGCCGATCATGTGCGTCGGGGAGACTCTGGAGGAGCGCGAGGCTGGACAGATGGAGGATGTGCTGCTGCGGCAGACTCGCTCCGGTTTTGAGGGCGTCGAGGTGCCGGAGACGTTCGTGATTGCGTACGAGCCGGTGTGGGCGATCGGGACGGGGAAGGCGGCGACGGTGGAGGACGCGGTGGCGGCGATCTCGCTGATCCGGGGTGAGCTGGCGGCGATCGCCGACGAGGGGACGGCGGCGGCGGTGCGGGTCCTCTACGGGGGCAGTGTGACGCCGGACAACATCGCCGGATTCATGGCGAACGAGACGATCGACGGCGGCCTAGTGGGCGGCGCCAGCCTGAAGCCGGACGTGTTCTGCGCGATCATCGACAACACGGCGGCGGCCCGGACGTAGGCGGGGCGCCCCTTCCCGCTCCGGATAGATTCACGCCTGTAGCAGCAGATCACTCCTCATTCCTGCAGCCCTCCTGCGCAAGCTCACCCCGCGCCGTGGTCAACCATCGTCCATCCATTTATAATCTCGGCAGCGCTCATAAGGAGGCTGACAGATGAGCAGCGACAACGGCGGAACCAGCGGCCTCACGCTCGTTCTCGGCGGCACGGGCAAGACCGTCTGGAACGCTGCGGCCGTAGGAGCTGACAGCTGATGGAGGATACGCTGTTCGCGTTGACGCTAGTGGCAGCCCTCGGCTGCGGCCTGGTCGCCGGGGTGTTTTTCGCCTTCTCGAACTTCGTGATGAACGCCCTGGCCCGTCTGCCGTCAGCACAAGGGATTGCCGCCATGCAATCGATCAACGTCACGGTAATCACTCCTTTGTTCATGCTGGCCCTGTTCGGCACGGCGCTGGTGTGCGTGGCCCTGGGCGTGTTGGCAGTGGTGGACTGGGACGAGCCGGAGGTGTTCTATCAACTCGCCGGCAGCGCTCTCTACGTCGTCGGGAACGCCCTCGTGACGATGGTCTTACGGTTTTGGAGTTCCCCCTGCTATGTCCCCGGCAGGCCCATTTGAGCCAGATTAGGGCCGATTCGTATCTGCACTGGCGCCCGCTGTCCCCATGAGTGCACACTCGTCAGGCCAGATTCCAGCGAAGAGGTTAGCAAACGGTTAGCAGATCCAGCGGTCCAGATACCGCTTCGCTTACCGGTCGGCTGGACCTGTCTATAATGGGCGACAATCCAGAGACGGTACCCCGATCATGACGGAAACACAGGACTCGACATCATCACCGGCCAACGCGCGGCGAACAGCACTGCGGCAGCGGCATCTCCGGCCGTGGCTCAAGCCGTCGACCTTGATCCTCCTCGTGGGCCTCACAGTTCTCATTGGAGCGCTTAGCGCTGGGGCCGGATCGCGATCGATCGCCTCCGGACTCGATGGTCACTTGCCTGGCAGTGAGCCTCAGTCCGGGCCCCAGCATGAGATTTGGGGCGACGTCGACTGCTCCGGTAGCATCAACCCGATCGTTTCACTCAAACTTCTGAGGAAAGACGCCGGCCTCAGTTCGCTTTCAGTACAAGGACTCTGCCCCGGTCCTGGCTCCAGCGTAGTAGTGAACGCGGTCACACGGGTCTGGGGTGACGGCGACTGCTCAGGCGCGCTCAATCCGGTCGATTCGCTGAAGACGCTGCGTTTCGACGCCGGGCTCGGCGCCCCGAAGGTCGATCCAACCTGCCCTGACTTCGGTAGCCTGGTGACCGTCGGCGCGGCTGCCGGTCAGACGCTGCTGAACGAGGTGCTATTCGTGCCAGGCGTGGGCGACGACCCGTTCGTCGAACTGAAGGCGACTGGCAGCGGGGCGGACCCGTCGGGACTGCTGCTCGTGAACGAACGCGACGACCAGTTCGTGATCCCGAACGTCGGGGCGATCGATGGCGTCGAGGTGCTGTTGCTGGAGTTCGGCGGCTCGGACTTCCTCGATGACGAGTCCGGATTCGTAGAGTTGAGAGACGGCGATGAGGTGCTGGACCGAGTGGCGTGGGGCAGCGATCTGGTGGACGGCGTGCGGCTTACGCCCGGTGACTTCCTGGCAGAGTTCGAGCCAGGCACGTCGATCGGGCGGGTGCCTGGCTCAACGGGGCCGAACCCGATCGAGTGGGTGACGTACCGGCCCGGCCTGACGACGCCAGGCGGGCCCAACGCGGACCCCGGTGTGCCAGTAGCGCGGCCGCCGGACGGAGCGATCTTCGAGTCCGGCGATGTGCGGTTTAACTGGTTCCCGCTGCCGGGCGTCGATGCGTATCGAGTCGAGATAGCGTCCGAGGCGACCTTCTCGAATCTACATACGCAGGAGCTCGTGAACACACCGCCCCTGGACCTCAGCGGACTTGCGCAAGGGGAGCACCACTGGCGCGTGGAGGCGCTGCGGGAAGGTGTGTCCTCGGGGTTCTCCGCGGTACATTTGCTTACGATCGATGGTGCTGGGCTGGAGAGGTCGCCGGCAGGGAACGACCTGACAGTAGTGAACGAGGATGTCCCGTTCCTGCCGCCGCTGAAGGACTCGAGGATGCTGCTCCTAGAGAAGGATGCGCCGTCCGGTTCAACGTATGCCTGGGATTCCCCTTATCCGGGCGCTGAGGAGACCAACGGGCGTATCACGAGCAACTCAGTCCTCGCGAGCGTGGCGATGGTGAACGCGGGTATCGGCGGGATTGCAAGCCAGGACCGGCTGGGCTTCGAGGTCTTCGAAGGGCGGGTGGCCGGTCCCGAGCGAGATCTGAGTTATGGCGATATGCTCACGGATGATCAGGCGCTCGCGGTCATGGGGTTCGCGTTCGGAGGAGTGGAGGGGCTGTGCAGCACAGAGATCGATGAAATCTGGGCGTTCGTGACGGCAGTGATCGATATGGAGTTGCCGCTTGTCGCCGCGGTCGATGAGACTGCGATCGCTTTGAACGAGTATCGCATCACCATAGAGAATGGGCCAGGTCCCGACATCGTCGAACAATTCTTTCTGATCAAAAACCCGTTCGTCGGCTCGTATCAGATGCCACTGGACCTATCGGATGTGAGCTGTGCGTGGCGGCCACCGGAGTCTGCCATCGGATTCTTTCAGGAGGCTGAACTCGAGTCCGACTCGGACGGAGACGGGATAGTCGACTTCGACGAGGTTAGGCGCTTCCATACGGATCCGATGCATACGGACTCGGACCGAGACGGTTTGGACGATAAACAAGACCTGGCCGAGAGCATTTTCGCACCAGAAGAGGGGTACGCAGCCGACTTCGCGTTTATCGGCGATGAGCTGTTTCCGCTTGGTTCGCCGGCGCGGGACTGGGACCGAGACGGTGCGAAGAAGGAGTTGGACTGTGACAGTGACAACGACGGTACGCGCGACGGTGACGACGACGACAGCTTCGGGGACGTAGACTTCCAGCCGGATGACGGTGTGTGTGACGCCGTCGCAACGCTGACGTGGAACGCGGATGTCGACCTAGACTTGTTCGTGCTGCCGGGGCCCTTCGATAGTAGTGACGAGGCGGCCGACCACTTCGCGGATCCCGGCTACGCCGACGCCGCGGATGCGGACTGTTTGCTGAGCGAACTTGAACAATCGAGGAGCGCGAGCGTCGATGTGCCGGGGCCGGAAAGCCAGTACGTGGCGGTGGAATTCTTCGGCCTTTGCTTGAGGGACCCGGACGGGCCCGAGGGCGATGGCCCGCAGAGCACGACTGGGACGCTCACCATCCAATTCTCAAACGGGACGGTGTTCCAGACGACCGAGCTGTTCAACGTGAACGATTGGAGACTCTATGGCCCCTTCGACTTTGCGACCGGGCCGATCGAGCCTCCAGAGCCGTAGGTCAACGACCCGGCTCTGGCCGAGCAACAGGCCACTCGCGGTTTCTGTGTCCGACTCCTGCTGATGTTCCTCATCAAGGGCCGCCGGCCCCAGCGGTTCCGAGACAACGCTACGGTGCGGCACGAGTTCGAGGGTCCGCCCATGGTGGCCAGGGGATGGCCCGAAACAGGCTCAGTTATCCGCTCTCGACGCCAATCTGCAGGCAACCGACTTCCCGCCTCAGTGTTTCCCATTAGGGTGTACCGTCGTAAGTAACGCCATTGCAGACAGCTGATCGCAACGCCAACGGCCATGTCGTTTGTCGCAGAAGGGGAGCCAGGGTGATCGAGGAGATCGTAACTGAGAACGACCACGGGGCAGGCGTCGTCAAGTCCTGGGCCTCGATCATCGACGACGACACTCGAGAGCAGGCCGCCCTGATCTCGCGCTCGAACATCGTGGAGGGCCACCTGGCGCTCATGCCCGACGCTCACTTTGGTTACGGTCCGCCCGTTGGTACCGCGCTCAGGACGCGCGACGGGGTCATGCCATACGCCGTCGGTGTTGACATCGGCTGCGGCATGATCGCGGCCGAGACCTCCCTCAAGCGCGAGCAACTGATCGGGCACGAGGGGACCATTCTGGAGGCCATTCGCGAGATGATTCCCTCCGGAGTAGGCCGGGGCCATGACGGGGCGATCCTGAACGCCGCAGACGCCTTCGTGGAAGAGCACGGCTTTCCGAAGGGGTTGGAGTCAGGAGCTTTTGATGCGGGGCGGGTCAAGCAGATGCGCAAGAAGATCAAGCCGCAGTTCGGGACGCTTGGCGCCGGCAACCACTTCGTTGAGGTGTGCGACGACGACGAGGGTGCTGTGTGGCTGCTGCTGCATTCGGGGTCGCGCGGGATCGGAAACATGCTCGCTACGGGTCACCAGCAGCGGGCGCGGACTTTCTGCGGCGAGAAGAAGATCCCGCTCGAGCACCAGGACATGGCGTACTTCCCGATGGGCAGCGCGGGTGCTGACATCTATTTGCTGGACATGGTCTGGGCGCAGGAGTACGCGTTCAAGCAGCGCGAGGCGATGATGGACAACCTCATCGTGGCGGTGGAGATGAGCGTCGACGACTGGGACATCGTGGAGCGTATCAACTGCCACCACAACTACGCTGAACTCCGGAATGACGGCGCGTGGCTCACCCGCAAGGGCGCGATCGACGCGAGCGAGGGTGTACCGGGCATCATTCCGGGCTCTATGGGCGCGGCCACGTACATCGTGCGGGGCAAAGGCAACGAAGAATCGTACCGCACGAGCCCTCATGGGGCGGGCCGCGTGCTCTCAAGGAACGCGGCCCGTCGCACGCTCAACGCGGAGGAGTTTCGCACTCAGATGGAGGGACGCACATGGCTCGACCGTGATGCCGTGAAGCTGTTGGACGAAGCCCCCAGTGCCTACAAACCCATCGAACAGGTGATTAAGGACTCACGGGACCTGGTCGAGACGGTCGCGGTACTCGGCCAGTTCATTAACTACAAGGGCCTGTAGCGGAGCAGGGTAAGGGGCCTCCGCACCTCGGTCGCCAGGCAAAAAATGGCAGGGGCGGCAGGATTCGAACCCGCGGCCTACGGTTTTGCTAGGCCACCCTCAGACATCCAATCCGTAGCGATCGAGCGCTGCCCGCATCTGGCCGAGCCTGTGGGGTGCCAAAATGTCATCTGAAAAGGTTGACGCCGTGGGCTAGTTGAGACCAGCGTTAGGGTATTACACCCCAGTGGAGGCCCGCATTGATCACCTACTTGTCGCTCCTCTGCTCCGCCCCGCGCGCAGCCTTGAGCTCCCGCCAGCATCTCGTCCTTGAGAACCTTGCCCTCCGCCAGCAACTCGCTGTCCTCTCCCGCCAGTCGCGGCGACCCAGGCTTGACCGCTCTGATCGCATCTTCTGGTCGTTCCTCTCTCAGCTGTGGCCGCGCTGGTAGTCGGCGGTCGTGTTCGTTCAGCCTGAGACGGTCATCCGCTGGCAACGCACTGCCTGGCAACGGTATTGGACGTGGAGGAGCAGGCGTTCTGCATCTCCCGGCCGACCGCGAATCCCGAAGGAGGTCCGCGAGCTAATCCGACGTCTGGCAGGCGAGAACCCCCGCTGGGGCAGCGTCCGCATCCTAGGCGAGCTCCGCAAGCTAGGCTATGAGGTCAGTGCTCAGACTGTCCGCCGCTACCGTCAGAGGGCGATGCGGCGTCCGCCTTCACAGTCCTGGCGGACCTTTCTCAGGAACCACGCAGCTCATATCTGGGCAACCGACTTCTTCACAGTGCATACGCTGACCCTGAAGACTCTGTACGTATCGCTCTTCATCTCTCATCACCGGCGCCAGTTGGTACATTTGAACGTGACGCCCCACCCCAGAGCAGAGTGGGTCTGGCAACAGCTGATTGAGGCCACACCCTGGGGTCAGCAGCCAAAGTTCCTCATACGGGATCGCGACTGCTGCTATGGTGGGAGCTTCAATTCAAGGGCAGCTCGGCTGGGCATCGAAGCCATACTCACCCCGATCCGGGCCCCCAAGGCGAACGCCGTCGCCGAAAGAGTAATAGGTACACTCCGCAGAGAGTGCCTGGATCACATGGTCATTATCAACGAGAGGCATCTTCGCGCCGTTCTGCGGGAGTATGTCAGCCACTACAACGATGGCCGGCCTCCTCAACGCACCCTGGTCTCGAGACTCCCACAGGGCCACCTCCTCGGGCTAGTCCGCTGCAGTCCGGGCGAATCGTTGCTCGGCCGGTGCTGGGCGGCCTACACCACGAGTACGAGTGGCTGGCTGCGTGACCATTCAGATACGGATGCAATTTTGGCACCCCACAGGTCGTAATTCTATGCGTTCATGCCGAAGTCCTCCAGCGGCGGATTCTGGATCTGGACCACGAAGGTTGTGACGGCACAGCCCATCGTCAGTGTTGTGCTAACCGGTGGGCTGCTTATAGCGCTTACCGTACCGGTCCTCAGCTTGAACCTCGGTGACCTCGGCATCAGCACTCTGCCCGCGGACAACGATTCACGCCACGCCTTCGACGTGGCGAACGAGGAGTTCTCCGATGGCGTTCTCACGGCACTCGTCGTCATTGACGCTCCGGGCGTGAGCGCCGCGGCGGTGCAGAGCGGGATAACCGACTTGACTGCCGCCCTTGATGATGAGTTCTTCGGGACGTCGGAGCTGGAGACGAACGAGAGCGGCGACCTCGCCCTGCTGACGGTAGCGATGCCCGGCGACTTCTCGGACCCCGAGTCCGAGTCGGCGCTCAAGCGCCTGCGAGACGATTTCATTCCGGCCAGCTTCGACGAGGAGACGGCTGATGTTTTCGTCGGCGGACCGACGGCGGATACCGTCGATGACATCGCAACGCAGGAGAGATACCTGCCGTACGTGTTTGCCTTTGTGCTCGGTTTGAGCTTCCTGTTGCTGCTGATGGTGTTTCGCTCGATCGTGGTGCCGCTGAAGGCGGTCGTCATGAACCTGCTATCGGTCGGGGCCGCTTACGGAATCCTGGTGCTGGTCTTCCAGGAGGGCATCGGCAACGAGCTGTTCGGCTTCTCGGAGTCGCCGGTCATCCAGTCCTGGCTACCGCTATTCCTGTTCGCCATCCTGTTCGGCCTCTCGATGGACTATCACGTCTTCCTGCTCAGCCGGATCAAGGAGCGCTACGATGAGACCGGCGACAACACGGCCTCGGTCGCCTACGGGCTGCGCCAGACGGCGGGAATCATCACCGGCGCGGCGCTGATCATGGTCGCGGTGTTCGGCGGCATGGCCTCGGGCGAGCTGGTGGTCTTCCAGCAGGTCGGATTCGGCCTCGCGGTCGCCATCATCCTGGACGCCACGATCATCCGCATGATATTGGTGCCGGCGAGCATGGAGTTGCTGGGCGACTGGAACTGGTACTTCCCCAAGTGGCTGGAATGGCTGCCGAAGATCAACATCGAGGGAGCGGAGGTGCAGGCGCGTCAGCCGGATAGCTTTCTAGGCAGCTGAATCCACGACAGCACAGCCGGCGTCGGCTGCTTCCTCGGGAGACGTCGACCCGAGCTACTACTGCCGGCGCTGCCTCATCGCATTCGAGCTCGCGAGGCAATTGGCCTAGCCGGCCGCGCCATACCACGGCTCCCAGGGCCCGTGGTTAAGCCAAGAGCACCGGACCTGAGATACGGAGTCCTATCGAGACGGATCAAGAACTCTACGACCGATGGCCCGAGCTACCGACACGGATGGCATTTTGGCACCCCACAACAGGGGTATGGGAACAGACGTTCTAGCTCCGATCAGGGACGGCTCCAGCCGGCTCCGCTCGGTACTGGCTCAGACTCGACTGGCACTCCGGTTGAGAGCTATGAGAGCCGGAAAGGCGCGCGCGAGTTCCTCGCTGCCCTGCGCGAGTACGGGATCGTCAGCCTAGCCGTCCACGCGGCTCCGTTCTCTCAGGCTACCGCCTACCGCTGGCGATTTGAGGACCCGGCCTTTCGCAAGGCTTGGGACCCAATTAGATCCCTCAACGCTCATATGGGGTTCATTTGTATCTGAAATGGGCAGCCTTCGTCCCAGCCCGTTGCCCCCAGTGACGCTGGTTGCTAACCAATTGGTTAGCAAGTCGGGCCACCCACCGAAGATGCTGGCACCAACCCACGTTAGAAGGGCAGCGCGGAACCCGCCGCCAGCGCTTGAGCCGCCTCGTAACTGAACCGAGCAGAGACACCGTGCCCCGGACTCCGCGCTGTGCCGCCTGATGGGACCGGACACCGCCGTGCTATGATGCGTCTGGTTTTAGGTCATGTACGACGCAATCGTAGTAGGCGCGCGCTGTGCTGGCTCGCCAACAGCAATGCTCCTCCAGTCACTGGGTCGGATCGCGGCCGCCAAAGGGAGATCTCATCAATGGTGACAGCGGAATTCAATCCCCTCACCCCAGGAGCCCTGGCAAACCCCTACCCGATGTACCGGGAGCTACTGGCGCACAACCCGGTCTCTTGGAACTCCGTCATGGAGACGTGGATATTCACTCGCTACGAAGACGTCGACGCAATCCTCAACCACCCGACTATGTCCTCCGACCGGCGCACTGGCAGTAACCGCTTCGCGGAGATGCAGCGTAAGCACATCGAAGAGCATCCCAACAGCCCGTTCAACCGCGCGCCGACGATGGTGACGACCGACCCACCCGAGCACACGCGCCTGCGCAGACTGGTCAGCAAGGCGTTCACTCCGCGCGCCGTCGAGGACCTGCGGCCGCGGATCCAGGATATCGTCGACGGGCTGCTGGCCGACGTCGCAGGCAAGGGCGAGATGGACCTCGTACAGTCACTCGGTTCCCCGCTGCCAGTCATCGTCATCGCTGAGTTGCTGGGTGTGCCCACGGAGAACCGGGCGAAGTTCGAGAAATGGTCCGACGAAATCGTGGCGACCCTGGGCGGACCGTTCACGCCGCCGGAAGTGCTGCAGGCCGCCGCCAGTTCGATCAGCGAGCTCACCGCCTACCTGTCGGAGGTGATCGAGGACCGCCGCAAGAACCCGCGGGACGATCTGATCAGCGCCCTCGTCGCCGCCGAGGACGAGGGCAACGCCCTGAGCACGGAGGAGATCTACACGACGACAGTCCTCCTGCTGATCGCCGGCAACGAGACGACGACTCACTTGATCGACAACGGCATGCTCGCCCTGCTCAAGAACCCCGAGCAGGTCCAGCTGCTGCGGGACGACCCGTCGCTGATCAAGTCCGCCGTCGAGGAACTGTTTCGCTTCACGGGGCCAGTGGAGGGCATCGGCCGCGTCCTGACGGAAGACGTGGAGATCGGCGGCCAAGCGATGAAGGCGCGCGAAGCGGCGTTCGTCCTCCTGGGCGCCGCCAACCACGATCCCGCCAAGTGGGGCGACGACGCGCACAAGCTGGACCTGACGCGGAACCCCGTCGACCACGTCGGCCTCGGCGACGGCATCCACTTCTGCCTGGGCGCTCCGCTGGCCCGCGCTGAGGCGCAGATCGCCATCGGCACGCTGCTCGAACGCTTCCCGAAGCTCAAGCTGGCCGTCGACGAGCCAGAGTGGGGCGGAACGTTCCGCGGCCGCGGGCGCCCGTTCATCCGCGGCGTGAAGAGCCTGCCGCTGACGTTCTGATCGCAGCGCCAGTGCTCCGCTCATGGTTCAAGAGCCTCACCACGAGCGGAAGTTGCAGCGTGCGCCAACGATGATCCGCTCATCCTGAGGCTCCTCGAAGTCTCACCGAACCGTCAGAGCGGATAACTGGCGAAAGGGTGCTCTGCGGCTCATGAGCGCAGGTACGAAGTGACCCCTCGAATGGCCCGAAACTGGCTCAGTTATGCGCTCTCCTCGCCAATCCGAGGGCGGCCGACCGCCAGTTCACCAACTACAAGGGCCCTTAGGGGCTGGTCGCATGATGTTCGAATTCGGTGCGCACCTCAAGGCGGATTGAGGGCGCCTATTTCGGGGAGGCCAACAGCCGAATAGAATGACGTGAACAAAGACTGAATCGCCTCGGCGAAGGGGGCATCCAGGACCGCAACACTTTCGTATGAATCTCCTACCTCAACCAAGGTTAAGCTCTTCACGCTCTGGAAGTCGCACAGGAGATGCGGAATGTCGAGAAATCTGGGGAGGTAGCAGAATCGACCGGCGGCTGCACCCTTCATGCGTCCCGCCGGCCACCGGGTTCGCTGACTGATCTGCTCGACATTCTGGTCCGGATTCGCGTCCCACGGATTGGCCTCTCCGTAGAGTTCCTGAAGCGCCGTCATGAACGGCCTAGCTTCGACGGTGAGCACCTGATCTGCCCGCGGCTTTGAGCTGCCAGGTTGAGGCACGAGATGGCAATGCGGAGTCAGTGTTACGCGAAACTCCTTGGAGGTCTTGTCTCTGAGGATCGTGCCAAGCCGCAGTTCGACGCCCGGCACCGGCGGGTATATGTAGACTTCGGCCGCATCAATTTGAAGTAATTCGGTTGGGGTCTCAGCGTCTGGATCGAGCCGAGATATCTGCAAGGCTGCACGACGTCGCAGGATTCGCTCAAGAACTCCGTGGTCTGTGAGCCCCGCGACCTCAAGTTCGTTCCAATTACTTTCGAGGAAGCTCCAGAGGTATGACACGCCCGCGCGATCCAGGTCATCGTGAAGCTTGCGCGCGATGGTCGGAATCCCCGTCTCGATCACGCTTTCGATAGCAGCCAACAGATCGTCCGTCTTGGTCTTGTCTACCACCCGAATGAACGCAGAATCATCAAGATCGTCCGGGGGTTTGCCATCGGTGAACACGACTATCGGGCAGAACTTCAGCGAGCGAATGCTTCAACGTTCCACGGAACGACGCCCTCGAGGCGGTCGATCCGGAAAGCGCTGAAGGCGAGACTTACTGGCGCCAGTACCTCAGCAGCTGGACGGCCTGGAACCACGTTCGCACGGTCACCGCCTTCGCGGCGGCTGTGTCGCTAACCATCGCCTTGAGCGTCGACTGACGCCGACGTCCGGGGCGCCGATTCGCCTTCCGGCGGCGACAGTCGGTGAGGATGGGCGAGCCCAACCGTTTCGGCGTCAAGAGGTGGCCCGGAGCCGATAACACGCCCCTCTGGCGGTTGCCTCCGCAGATACGGCGCTCTAGTGTTCACACCGTAATGCCTGTGAAGCAGAGAGTGATCGCCGTGGTTGGCGCTACGGCTACCGGGAAGACGGCGCTGGCGATCGTTCTGGCGCGGCGGTTGGGCGGCGGGTTCGAGGCGGTGAACGCCGACTCGCGGCAGGTGTACCGCTACATGGACATCGGCACGGCCAAGCCGACTACGGCGGAGCGAGAGGCGCTGCCCCACCGGCTGATCGATATCGTCGACCCCGACGAGGAGTTCAGCCTCCGCCGCTGGCTGGAGCTGGCGCTGCAGGCGCTGAACGAGGTGTGGGCGCAGGGACGCGTGCCGGTCGTCGTTGGCGGTACGGGGCAGTACGTCTGGGCGCTGCTGGAGGGCTGGCGAGTGCCGCATGTGCCACCTCAGAAGGCGCTGCGGCGTGAGATGGAGGCGCGCCCGCCGGAAGACCTGCTCGCCGAGCTGCGCCGCATCGACCCGGAGTCGCAGGAGTTCATCCAACCACAGAACGTGAGGCGGGTGATCCGCGCGCTCGAGGTGTACCACACGACGGGCAAGCCGCTTTCGCACTGGCGGACGAAGGACACACCACGCTTCGAGTCGCTGGTGATCGGGCTGCGGACGGGGCGCGAGGCGCTGTACAAGCGGATCGACGCGCGGGTGGAGGCGATGATGGCGGCCGGATTCGAGGAGGAGGTGGGCGGGCTGATGGAGCGGGGCTACGGATGCGATCTGCCATCGATGTCGGGGATAGGCTACCGGGAGATTTGCACGCACCTGGGAGGCGAGATGTCGCTCGCGGAGGCGGTGGCGCGCACGAAGACGGGGACGCACCGGCTGGTGCGACACCAAAACGCCTGGTTCAAGGCGGGCGACGAGCGGATCCGCTGGACTGAGGCCGGTGACGGTGCGGGAGAGGCGGCGGGGGAGATCGCGGCCGAGTGGCTGGAACGGGTGACGGAGACAGGGAACAGGGGCCGGTAAGTGACGCTCGATGAACCGGCGCCATCGTGGCGTCGGGGATACGGGGCGCGGGGAACAGCACAGCCACGTCTGCCCAATGAAGGCTCGATCGAGCCGCGCGAGGCCCGCTGAGCGGGACAGCGCTGGAGTAAGCTTGTGGCGATGAACGTGGCTGATGAAACCCGTGTGGACGAGCGAATCGCGGCCGACGATCAGACTTGATGCGCTCACTAAATTCTACGGGCCGAACCGGGGCATCGAGGACATCACGCTGGAAGCGCAGGCCGGCGACGTGCTGGGCTTCCTGGGTCCGAACGGTGCCGGCAAAACGACGGCGCTCCGCTTGCTCCTCGGCCTCCTGCACCCGACGTCCGGGCGCGCTGAGGTGATGGGCTTCGACGCCACGCGTGACAGCGTTGAAGTGCGGCGCAGGGTCGGCTACTTGCCGGGAGACCCGGCGCTCTACGGCAACCGCAACGGCAACGACCTGCTGAAGCTGGCGACGAGTACGAGGCAGCTCGACAGTGCGCCCCTTGCCGGGCGACTGGTCGACATGCTCGACGTGCCCATGGAACGAAACATCCGAAAGTGCTCTCGCGGGATGCGTCAGAAAGTGGCACTCGTACTGGCGCTGTCACACGACCCGGAGGTGATGGTGCTTGATGAGCCAACGTCGGGGCTCGATCCGTTGGGGCAGCGGGCGATGCTGAGCTTCCTGAGCGAGCGCGCCAGGGCGGGTCGAACGGTCCTTCTCTCCTCACACATCCTGAGCGAGGTGGAGCAGGTCTGCGGAAGGGTGGCGATCCTGCGCGAGGGAAGGCTGACGCGGCTGGACACGGTGGAGGCTCTGCGGGAGGAGAAGTTCCGCGAGGTGGCGGTCGAGTTTGATGGTGAAGCGCCATCGTTCGAGGGGGTCGGCAGTACGAAGTGGTCTGGCAGGAAAGCAGGCGGATGGTGGTCCGCGTGCGAGGCGACCCTCAGGCGTTGCTGTCGGCGCTGGCGGCGGCGCAGATCACCGACGTATCGATCACGGAGCCGACGCTGGAAGAGGTGTTCCTCGACTACTACCGGGACGGCGACTCGCAATGAGGGCGTTGGCGCTCGACCTGCTGGGACGGTCGTGGCTCGCGCTCGCCTGGTGGATGGTGGGGTTGCTGGCGATGGGCGCCTACGTTGTGGCCATATATGGATCGCTGGGCGGCACCGAGGAGTTTGAGGAGCTGTGGGACCTCTACCCCGAGTCAATCCGGGAGCTGGTAGGGGACGTGAACATCGGCACGTTCGATGGCTGGCTGCACCTGGAGTTCATGTCCTGGATCCCCCTCGTCCTGGGGATGTACGGCGGGATATTCGCCGCCGGAAACATCAGCCGCGAGGCGGAAACACGGACGGTGGACTTCGTCCTTGGGCTGCCGGTGAGCCGGATCGAGTTCATGGCATCGCGTCTTGCGGTGGGGATCGTCAACATAGGGGCGATCTGCGGCGGGGCGTTCGTTCTGCTCACGGTGCAGGTGCCGCTCATGGGTTACGATGCGTCGCCGGAGCGCTACGCGCTGGCGCTGACTAATGCGTACCTGCTGGGCGCGGCGCTCTTCTGCGGATACGCGTTAATCGCCTCTCTCATCGACGAGCAGGCTCGAGTCATCGGCATCGCGATCGGCGGGACGCTCGTGACGTACATCGCGACGGCCGCGCTGCGAACCGCCAGCGCTCCGGACGGCGTTCGCTGGCTGAGCCCGTTCGAGCACTACCGTGCGGCGGACGCGATGTCCGGGCGGGCGATCGATCCGGGATCGCTGGTGGTGCTGGCGGTGGCCGCAGTGGCCGCCGGGTCAGCGGCGCTGTATTGGTACAATCGACGCGATCTGGCGGTTTAGGAGATGCCCTTGAAGTTCACGAAGATGCACGGCGCCGGCAATGATTTCCTGGTCGTCGAGTCGAGCGGCGAAGAGCGCGACTGGGCGCGCATCGCGCAGGAGATCTGCCACCGTAATCTGGGCGTGGGCGCAGACGGGCTGATGCTCATCATGCCGTCGGAGCGGGCGCACTTCCGGATGCGGCTGTTCAACGCGGACGGCTCGGAGGCGGAGGTGAGCGGGAACGGCGTACGCTGCCTCGTCAAGTATGCGCTGGAACGCATGAGCGTAGAGCCGAAGGGCGGCCGAGTGACGATCGAGGCGATCCACGACGTCCTGGAGGCAGAAGTCACGCTGGAGAACGGCGTCGTGACTGGCTCGCGGCTGTCGATGGGGCCGCCGCACTTTCAGCCGGCGGAGGTGCCGGTGCGGACGGAGATGAAGCCGCCGGTGCTAGACCTGGCGATCGAGGTGGAGGGAGAGGTGATCGCGGTGAGCTGCGTGTCGATGGGCAACCCGCACGCGGTGCATTTCATCGAGATGGGCGTGGGCGATTACCCGCTGGAGCACAGCGGGTCGAAGATGGAGAACCACGAGGCGTTTCCGGCGCGGGTGAACTTCGGCGTGGCTCGGGTCAAAGCGCGAGGGGCGATGGACGTGCGCGTGTGGGAGCGCGGCGCAGGCGAGACGCTGGCCTGCGGCAGCGGCTGCTGCGCGGCGATGGTGATGGCGCACGTGAAGGGGCTGGTGGACGACCGCGTGGACATCCGCCAGCCGGGCGGGCTGCTAACGGTAGAGTGGGACGGCGAGGGCGACGTCTACCTGACGGGCCCGGCGGAGTTCGTGTTCAGTGGAGAGTGGGAAGTGAGCGGTCATGGATAGTGCACAACGCGAAGTATTGATCCAGACGTATGCGGAGGGGCCGGCGAAGCTGCGCGCGGCGGTGGAAGCGGCGCCCGAGTCGATGCGAAAGTGGCGTCCGGAGGCGGGTGAGTTCTCCGTGCACGAGGTGGCGGTGCACTGCGCGGACTCCGAGACGAACTCGCACGGGCGGATCCGCTTCCTGGTGGCGGAGGATAACGCTACGGTCTTCGGCTACGACCCGGACGTCTGGGCGCGGAAGTTCTCGTACCACGACCACCCGCTGGAGGCGGCGCTGCTGACCGTGGATGCGGTCCGGGCGAACACGGTGCCGATCCTGCGGCGGATGTCGGAGGAGGACTGGGCGTCGGAGGGCACGCACTCGGAGTTGGGGGCCTACTCGGCGGAGCAATGGCTGCGCAATTACGCGGCTCACCTGGAGCAGCACACACCGCAGGCGCTGGGCGTGATCGCGGCCTGGGAAGCGGCGGGGCGGCCGCAGCCCTAGCGGACGAGCGCGCGGGTGATCTGCGCGACGGACGTGGCGCCGCTGAGCGCCATCGCCAGCTCGCACTCTGCCTGAAGCATCTCCAGCACGCGCGCGACGCCGCGTTCGCCGTCGACCGCGAGACCCCAGACGTACGGCCGGCCAATGAGCACGGCCCGGGCGCCGAGGGCGAGCGCCTTGACGACGTCTGTGCCGCGACGCACTCCCCCGTCGACGAGGACTTCGAGGCGGTCGCCAACGGCGGCGACGACGCCCGGCAGGGCCTCGACGCCGGCGGGAGTGCCGTCGAGCTGGCGGCCGCCGTGGTTGGAGACGACAACAGCGGCGGCGGCGAGGACGGCGTCTTCGGGCGCGAGGATGCCTTTGAGGATCATGGGCAGCGAGGTGAGCGAGCGCAGCCAGTCGACGTCGTCCCAGGTGAGAGAGGCGTGGAGGAGCGAGGCGGCGTAGGCTGAGAGCGCGGAGTCGCGCTGATCGAGCGATATCTGCGTTATGTCGACATCAGCCTCGAAGTTGACGGGTGTGACGTCGGCCGGGAAGTCGAGCTTGTGGGCGAAATCGCGCTCGCGGCGACCGAGGCGGGGAACGTCGACCGTGAGGCAGAGCGCGCCGTAACCGGCGGCCTCGGCGCGCCTGACAAGGCGCTCTGTGACGGTCCGATCGGTGTAGCAGTAGAGCTGGAACCACTTGGGGCCGTCAGCGGCGGCGGCCACGTCTTCGATGGTGCAGCTGGACATCGTGCTGAGGGTCATCGTCGTCCCGTTGGCGGCGGCGGCGCGGGCCGTCGCCAGCTCGCCCTCGTCGTGGGCAAGCCTGAGGAGGGCGACGGGCGCCAGGACTACGGGAGACGGCATCGGCCGGCCGAGCACGGTGGTGGAGATGTCGACGGCAGAAACGCCGGTGAGCACCCGCGGCAGCAGCTGAACGGCCTGCCAGGCCTCGCGGTTGCGGGCGAGGGTGATCTCGTCTTCGGCAGCGCCGGCGATGAAGTCGTAGATCTGGGCGGGGAGCTTCTCCCGCGCCAGCGCCTCGAGCTGAAGGAGGTTCTGCGGGCGGGCCATGCTACTTCGCCGGCAGGCTGCGAGCGAAAGAGGCACCCGCTTCGACCCAGGCGGCGAGGTCGCCGTCGGACTCAAAGCCGGGGCGAGCGACGTAGACCATGCCCCGCATCGGGCGGCCGGTGAAGTCCATGGGGCGGGCGTGCGGACGGCCGAGGGCGTCTTCGTAGCTGACGGGGCCGACTCGCACCATCAGCTCGTCGCCGGCGACCCCACAGGCCATGTTGCCGCCCACCATGAAGGCGACGCCGCCGAACATCTTCGTCTCGGCGACGGCTGACTCGTCCGCGAAAGCGGAGCGGATGCGGGCGGCGAGAGCCTCGCTGTAGGCCATGGCGACAGGTTAGCAGGCGCGCTAGCCGAGAAGCGATCCGAGGCGGCGAGCGAGTCGATAGAACGGCTGATCGAGCTTGGCGTAGATGACCTCTGCGGCGAGCTGCTGGACGCTGGTGGAGTAGGTGGGATAGACCTGGATGAAGTGGGTGAAGTCGGGCGTGAGGCGCATCTTCTTCTTGACGGCGATGGTGAACTGCGAGATCAGGTCGCCGGCGTGGGGTGCGAGGACGTGCGCGCCGACGATGCGATCTTTGGAGTCGGTGACGGCGATGATGCGGCCGAGCTCGTTGCCATCGGTGCGTGACCGGTCAGAGTGCGAAAGGTCCCACTCGTGCACACGCACCTTGTCCACGCCGAGCTGATCGCGGGCCTCGGCCTGGGTGAGGCCGACGTGGGCGAGCTCCGGATCGGTAAACGTAGCCCAGGGGATGGGTGCATAGGCGGCGGCGGAGCCCGCGTAGAACATGTTGCGGAGGGCAACGCCGGCTTCGGCAGCAGCGCTGTGGGTGAAGAGGTAGCGGCCGGCGCAATCACCGGCGGCGTAGACCCAGGGCACACTCGTGCGCAGCCGGTCGTTGACGACTACGCCGCGGCTGTTCGTCTTGACACCGACCGTGTCGAGGGCGAGGTCGTCGATGTTGGGCCGGCGTCCGGTGGCAACGAGGACGCGCTCGGCCTGCCAGGAGGCGTCGCCCGCGTAGAGAGTGGTGAGGCCGCCGGAGGTCTCGGCACGGTCGACGGCAACGTCGACGTGGACGCTCACTCCTTCTTCCGTGAGGCGGCCGGCGAGAAGAGCGGCGAGCGCAGGCTCTTCGCGCACGAGAATTCGGGAAAAGAACTCGAGGAGGGTGGTCTCGACGCCGAGGCGGATCATCGCCTGCGCCATTTCGACGCCGATCGCTCCTGCGCCGATGATGGCGAGCGAAGCGGGCGCGCGGTCGAGCTCGAACAAGTTCTCGCTGGTGAGGCAGGTGTCGGGGTCGAGACCCGGCACGTCGAGCTTGGCAGGGCGCGAGCCGGTGCAGACGAGGACGTAGCGCGCAGTGATAGTGCGGCCGGCGACCGCGATCTGGTGCTCGCCTTTGAAGCGGGCGCGGCCCTCGCTTACGTCGACGCCCATGTCGCGGAAGTGCTCCGGGTTGTCGTCGGTGGCGGCGATCGATTCGCGGACGTCCTTCATGCGAGCCCAGACGGCGGCGGTGTCGACGCTGACACCTTCGACAGAGACGCCGAAGGCGGCGGCGTTGCGAACGGTGCTGGCGACGCGGGCGCTGGCGAGGATCGCTTTGCTGGGGACACAGCCGGTCCAGAGGCAATCGCCCCCTATGCGCTCGGCCTCGATGAGGGCGGTCTTGACGCCCATGCGGCTGGCCACCTCAGCGGCGGGGATACCGCCCGAGCCAGCGCCGATGATCGCGAGGTCATAGTCGTACTTCATGCGGGCCTCCAGTCGAGAGTGCGGTGCCGCCGTCTAGCGAGAGATGTAGACGGCGCCGGCGTTGCCGGGACCAGTGTGGACACCGACAGCCGGCCCGACGACGTACTCGATGATATCGCCTACGCCCTGCATGCCGTCCAGCCGGGCCTTCAGATCGGCGGCGATCCCCGGCGCTGCGCCGTGCCCGACACCGACCCGAAGAGTACCATCGGCGGCGGCAGCGAAGGACTCGATCTGCTGGGCCATGATCTCGACGGCCTCCTCGACGCTGGCCGCGGAGCCGACTACGTGCATGCCATCAGGGTTAGCGACCATGACGTGCACGCCTTCGCCGGCAGCCGAATCATCCTTGAGGCGGCCACCGCGGCGGGGGAGGTCGAGGGCGCGAACGATGAAGGTGTTGCCGATGCGCGTGGCGGCCTCGCCGGCGGCGAGGGCGGCTTCGGCGGGCGAGGCGCCGTCCTCGAGGGCCTCGATCGCCTCGAGGATGCAGAGGCCCTCGGCCATGGAGGCGGTGTGTGTGTGTCGACAACGGTTACTGGTATGGGCGAATCGGCGGCGGCGAGGTTGGCGGCGTTGACGGTGCCGGAGACGTTGGAGCCGACGTGTATCGAAAGCACCTGCTCCGCGCCGTCGGCGGCCGCGCGCTCGTACGCCTGTGTGAGGAGCGCCGGCGAGGGCTGCGAGGTGCTGACGGACTTCGCGGCTGGCAAGCGGCGGTAGAAGTCGTCGGCGTCGAGGTCGGTCTCGGCGTAGACGTCGCCGTCGAGCTCGATGCTGAGGGGGACGACGATGAGGCCGTGGCGCCCGATGATCTCCGGCGGCAGGTAGCAGCCAGAGTCGACGACGATGGCGGTGGAGCCGATCATGCCGGCGCCGTGACGGGTAGGGCCGCGGACTCTGCGGTGGCGTTCGCGCCGTTGTCGCTCTCGAAGGGCGGCGGCGCGGAGAGCAAGCGCTGGATGATCAGGGCGCTGGAGACAAGGGCGTAGAGTGGCAGGCCGGCTGTCGGCTCCGGGCCCCAGGCGTTCTTGCGTTTGGCCGCCCACCAGTAGGTCGCGGCGACAACGAAGACGGCGGAGGTAACGCCGGCGGAGAGTTCGGCGCGGCCTCGCGAGAGGAAGGAGAGCGCGGTGGCGAGCGCGACGTCAGCGGGCGCATAGGCCGGGAAGCAGACGAGGGAGGTGCCGGCGCTGGTCGCGATGCCTTTGCCGCCACGAAATCCGTTCCAGACGGACAGACAGTGGCCGATGACGGCGGCGGCACCGGCCGCGTAAGCGCCGTTCGCGCCGGCGAGGCGGCGGCCGCCGATCGAGGCCACTACGCCCTTGCCGAGGTCGCCGGCGAGGACGAGAGCGCCCCATTCCCAGCCGAGGGTCTTGGCGGCGTTCAACGCCCCGGGGTTGCCGGTGCCGACTTCGCGCAGGTCGGCAGGGCCACGTCGGCGCGAGGCAGCCCGCGCGGCGATATCGGCGGAGGGGATGGTGCCGATGAGGTAGCCGGCGATGGCGGCGGCGATGGTTCGCAAGCGTCCTCCCTGTGATGAAGCGATGCGGGTGATGCCATCAGTCTGGATGCTGGAGGCAATGTCTTCTGTAATCAAGAATACATCACGGACAACGATCGTAACGGAGCGTGAGGTGTTGGCGTCGTGTAAAGCGACATGGCATTGCTAAAGCAGTCCGACGGGAATCCCGGAAGGACTCTATCAACTGTGGGGAGCCGCTTTGTCAGGCGCGAGGCGCTTGGGCTGGTCCTCTGGCTGGGCGCGGTTGTCGTCGTTTACGGAACGCTGCCGCTGCCTTTCGCGATTCACCTGGCCCTGATGTTCTGCTGGCTGGCGGGGAGCGGACTGACGTTCATCGGGATGTCGCGGGCGAACGTGCGCGATACGGAGGATGTGTTCCAGGAGAGCCTGCACGGTGTGCTGCGCGCACAGGAGGACATCCTGATGCGTATGGCGATGTACAGCGAGGCCAAGGACGCGCTCACAGGAGAGCACCTGCACCGCGTGCGGGAGACAGCGACCCTGGTGGCCCGCGAGCCGGGCCTCGATATCGAGGAGGCGCGGGCGATAGGCAAGGCCGCCGTGGCGCACGACGTCGGCAAGATCGGCGTCCCAGATGCGCTGCTGGGAAAGCCCGGCAAGCTGACGGCGGAGGAGTTCGAGGTCATCAAGACGCACACTGAGATCGGTGGGCGATTGCTGGGCACGTCGCCGCTGTTTGAGCTGGAGCGGCAGGCCGCGCGCTGCCACCACGAGCGGTGGGACGGCAGTGGATATCCGGACGGCCTTACAGGCACGAATATTCCGCTGGTGGCGCGGATCACTTCGGTGACCGACGTCTTCGACGCGCTCGTGACGCGACGGCCCTACAAGGAGCCGTGGAGCGAGGGTGTGGCGGCGGTCTACCTGAAGGCAAACGCAGAGACGCACTTCGACCCTGAGGTCGTGACGGCGTTCCTGCGGCTGCTGGAGCGCGGCGAGATCAGGGGACACAGGCCGCGCAAGAAGGTTGCACAGAATGTGCCGGCCGCGGCTGAACCGGCGACCCGGCGCGTACCCGTACCGGCCTCGGCCGCCCGATAGCGCCCCCCCAACTTCCACCGAACGTCCTGCTACGGCTGCTGAGTCTCTGAGCCCGGCTCCGGTTGCGCATCCTCCGGCGGTTCCGCGTCATCGCGGCCGAAGTAACGGAAGATATACCAGACGCCACCGGCCAGGGCGGCGAAGACGACGGCGATGAAGACGCCATCGGGGATCCAGGAAGTGAGGTCCTTGATACGCTCGTCCGCCTGGAACGAAAGCTCCGTGAAGCCCAGATCGCTGTAGACGCTGGAGAGGGCGTTGGTGCCATCGAGGAAGATGAAGGAGAGGCCGAGGAGGAGGAAGACGGTGCCCGCGAGCAGGTTGGTGGAGTGGATCGCGAGCGGACCTATCTCAATCCCCCAGCCACGTAACCACTTCGCCTTGCCAATGCCGGTGGAGTCCCAGAGGGAGGCGATGATGAAGAGGGGAAGGACGGTGCCGAGGGCGTAGATGGCGAGAAGGCCGCCGCCGCGCAGGGTGTTGTCGCCGGCGGCGGCGACGGTGAGGACCGATCCGAGGATGGGGCCGGAGCAGAAGCCGCCGAAGCCGTAGACGAGACCCAGCGTGTAGGTGCCGAACAGGTTCTTCGCCTCGACGACGCCGGAATCGGCGAAGGGGAGGGCGATCGCGCGGCCGGAGAGCTCCAGCAAGCCGAAGCCGATGAGGAAGACGCCGGCGACGATGATCATGGTGTCGCGGTTGTCGAGGAAGAGGCTGGTGGCGAGCGCGGCGCCCATACCGAGCGGGACGAAGATGGTGGCAAGGCCGAGGTAGAAGAGAAAGGTGCGGGCGATGAGCTCCGTGCGGTTCTGGAAGGCGTAGGCGAAGAAGGCGGGCAGGAGGAGGGCGCTGCAGGGCGAGAGAAGGGCGAGGATGCCGCCGAAGAAGGCGGCGGCGAAGGAGACCTCAATCACGGCGGGCGAGCCCTAGCCGCCGGCGGCGATCACTTCGGCGTCGATGAGGCCAGCGAAAGTCTCGTAAGGTTGGGCGCCGTTGAGGTACTGGCCGTTGACAAAGAAGCCGGGCGTGCCGGTGACGCCCTGACTGCGGCCGAGGCGGAAGTCGGCGGCGAGGACGGCGTCGTACGTGGCCTGACCCTGACAGGCCTCGAAGGCCGCGATGTTGAGCTCGTGTTGTTCCGCGAACTGCAGGAGTCGCCCCTGTGAGTAGGCGCCGCTGTTGACGCCGCCCTGGTTGAGGTAGAGCGTGTCGTGGTACTCCCAGAACTTGTCCTGCTCGCCGGCGCAGTAGGCGGCGACGGCGGCGTCCTGGGATTCGCGGCCGTAGTGTTCGAAGTTGCGCCAGACGAACTTGACCTTGCCGGTATCAACGTAGTCGGTCCGCAGGCGGGGGAGAGTCTGCGTCTCGAAGCGCTTACAGAAGGTGCACTGGAAGTCGCCCCACATGACGATCTCGACGGGCGCGTTGGGATCGCCTTGGACGGGCGGGGCATACCCGGGCGGGTAGGCGGCCTCGACATCGCCGGCGCTGTTGCCGCCCAGACTGACGACGAAGAGGGCGGCGATGATCGCGCCAGCGACGGCGACGACGATGACGTAAGGCAGGTACGGCGCGCGCCGTTTCGGACGGCGGGCATCTTGCCGCTTGCGCTTGGACGCTCTTACAGATTGCCGGTGGCGCTTGCTCACGTGTTCCTCCCGTTGTTGGGAAGATAGTACCGAATACGCGGATGGGCGTGTAATCCTGCTTACAATCGCGTCGTCGAGGATGGGTTCATTGTAGTGGCGAGGCAGTAGTGTTACTAGAGATTTACATCCAGGAGGGTTGCTTCGGCTGCCAGCGCTCGTCCGCGCTGGCAGAACGGGCGCGTGAGGCGTTTCCGGAGATGCAAGTGGAGATCGTTGACTTCGGCGCGTCCCGAGGCGTCTATCGGGACCAGGTGGCGGCGACGCCCACATATGTGCTGGATGGTGAGATAATCTCACTGGGGAACCCGTCGCCGGCAGAGCTCGAGACGATGCTGGCGATGCGGGCGACCCGGACGACAAGATGATCAAGCGATTTTTCGGCAAGCTGACCGCTGAGCCGCGCGACGACGAGAACGCGGTGCGCAAGTTCGGGATGCTCCGCGCGTCGGACCTGTTCCAGGAGCTGAGCGAGGAGCAGATGGGCGACGTGGAGCGGATGACGGTGATGACGTCGTGCGAGCGAGGGCGGCTGGTCTACACGCCGGGCGAGACGGGGGAGGCGCTGTTCCTCCTCAAGCAGGGGAAGGTTGCTATCTTCCGGATCACGCCGGAAGGCAAGAAACTGGTGACGGCGATGATCGCTCCGGGTACGCTGTTCGGGCACATGGGGTTCACAGGAACGACGCTCTCCGAGAGCTACGCGGAGGCACAGGAGGACTCGATCCTCTGTGTGATGAGCCGGCACGACATCGAGGAGCTGGTGCTGCGGTATCCAAGCATCGGGATCAGGCTTATGGGGCACCTTTCGCAGCGTATGAAGGAGTTGGAGGAGCGGCTGGAGGAGGGGTTGCTGCGAGATATGCCGGCGCGAGTCGCGTCGCCGCTGCTGCGGCTGGCGGAAAGCCAGGAGACGGACGAGGTGAAGACGACGCACCAGGAGTTGGCGGATAGCCTGGGCACGTACCGCGAGACGGTGACGAATACGCTGGGGGAATTCCAGTCAGCGGGTGCCGTGTTGCTGGAACGGGGCCGGGTCGTGATTACGGACAGCGCTGCATTGCGCGAGATTGTGGCGGCCGAGCGGCCGGAGCGCGACTGACCCCTCTGTAGTCCCAGTTACACACTCCCATCGCGCCAACAGCCGACAATGAACGATGGAAGGCCGAAGATGCGGACCATGCACTTTCTCAAGGCTGTCACAACTTCAAGAGCACGCGGGCTCGGTGTTTGTCTCCTTGCCGTGGGATTCCTCGCGGCTGCCTGCGCTTCCGGCTCTGCCGGTGACTCGCCGGGAACCCCCTCTTCCGGCGAGTCGCCGGGGGACCCATCTGACTTGAACCAGACGCCAAGGCCCCAGGATATCCCGTTCGTGCAGGGCTGGAACACGGACTGGTCGAGGACGACGATTGATCTCACGGAGCTACAGCGCGGGCTCGTAGCGCCCGACCCACGCGACGGGATACCACCGATCGACGAACCGAAGCTGGAGACAGTGGTGGAAGCGTCGGAGTGGCTGGACGACCGCGAGCCGGTGGCGCTGGCGGAGGCGGGCGGCGAGGCGAGGGCCTATCCGCTGCGCATTCTGACGTGGCACGAGGTCGTGAACGACGAGCTGGGCGGCTTGCCCGTGGCGATAACGTACTGCCCGCTGTGCAACTCGGCGGTGGGCTTTGAGCGGGAGGTGGATGGGCAGGTGCTGCGGTTCGGCGTGTCGGGGTTCTTGCGGAACAGCGACCTCGTGATGTGGGACCGGCAGACGGAGTCGCTGTGGCAACAGATAACGGGCGAAGGGATCGTCGGTAAGCTGGCGGGCACGCAGCTGGAGTTCGTGCCCGTGACGATCGTCTCCTGGGAGACGTTTCGAGAGCAGTTCCCGGACGCGACGGTGCTATCGCAGGACACGGGTTTCGGGCGCCGGTACGGGATCAACCCCTATAGCTTCTACGACACGGACCGGCGGCCGTTCCTCTTCAACGGCGATGTAGACAACCGCCACCCGGCAATGGAGCGAGTGCTGGCAGCGGTGCTCGGCGATAAGAACAAGGCGTACCCGTTCAGCTTGATAGCGGAGGAACGGGTGGTGAACGACGAGGTGGCCGGGGAGCCGATCGTCGTCTTCTGGGGTGACGAGGACACGGCGTCGGCGCTGTCAGACCCGGAGATCGCCGAAGGTCACGCGGTGGGGACGGCCGTGGCGTACCTGCGAACGGTGAACGGGCAGGTGCTGACGTTCCGCGCCGCCGGTGAGGACCGGTTCGAGGACGATGAGACAGGGACGACGTGGGACCTGCTGGGGAACGGCCTGGAAGGGCCGCTAGCGGGGGAGAGGCTGGGGCGGGTGATCGGCGGCACACACTTGTGGTTCGCCTGGGCGGCGTTCAACGAGGGGTCGCCGGTGTACGCGGGCGCCTGAGCGACTTGCGGTAGACTATATGGTGCGATGAAGGGCGAAGAGTACACAGACGAGGCGTTCTGGGACCAGGTCAAGTCGGGCGAGCACACCTTGCTGGGGTTCTGGTCGCACACGTGCAAGCCGTGCAAGATGATGGCGCCGGTGTTCGAGCGGCTAGGCAAGCGCTACCGGGGCAGCATCGAGTTCGTGGCGGTGAGCACGGCCGACCGTCCGGACGTAGCGAAGCGCTTCGGAGTCTCGTCCACGCCGACGTTCATTCTGGTGCGGCGCGGTAAGGCGCTGCGCCATTTCTACGGAGTGATCCGCGAGCCGGTGCTGGCGGAGCAGCTCGCGAAGTATAAGGAGCCGACGGCGCCGCCGGACATCGGCGGATCGGCTCTCCTGACGCGCCTCGCCGGCCTATTCCGGCGTAACTAGCGCCCCTCTCGCTCACCTACTGTGGCCTTTGGACTGTGCTTTCTTGTGTAACGCTGGTCAGCGCCGTCAGTTATGTGGAGAAACGATAACACTTACGCGTACGTCTCGTTATACGTATCAAGTTGTATAAACAAAGAGAGCGAAGATGATCGAGGGCGTCACGGGGTTGCACGAAGTACCGATTGCCAGCCAGTCGCTAGACCGGCTCATTCCGCTGACGGGCGAGGAGCCGGTGGCGCGTCTGAAAGCGATGGCGGCGGCCGCGAAGGAACAGCTGAGGGGCCGCGAATTCTGGAACGTGAATTCGACGGCGCACGGCGGCGGCGTGGCAGAGATGTTGCACAGCCTGATGTCGTATGTGCGCGGCGCGGGGATCGATACTCGCTGGGCGGTGATCGAGGGCAACCAGGACTTCTTCCGGCTGACGAAGCGGCTGCATCACGCGCTGCACGGCTCGCGCGGCGACGGCAGCGGCCTGGGCGATGCTGAGCGCGCCGTGTACGAAGCAGTCGCCCGGGAGAACGCGGCGATGCTGATCGACATGGTGTCACCGGGCGACGTGGCGCTGCTGCACGACCCGCAGACGGCGGGCCTGGCGCCGCACCTGATGGCGCACGGAGCGCTCGTGATCTGGCGTTGCCACATCGGGAACGACGAGACAAGCGCGGACGCCGAGCTGGGTTGGGACTTCCTGGCGCCATACGTGGAGAAGGTGCCCGTGAACGTCTTCACTCGCAAGCAGTACATACCGGAATGCTGCGATCACGGACGGAGTATGATCGTGCCGCCGTCGATCGACCCCTTCAGTCCGAAGAACCAGGAGATGGACGAAGATACGGCGCGTTCAATCCTGGTCAGGACGGGGATCATCGCGGGGCCGAACGGGGCGCCGCCGGTGTTCACGCGCCAGGACGGATCGCCGGGCCGAGTTGACCGTGAGGCCGCGATCGTTCGGTCCGGGGAGGCGCCGGCATGGGACGCGCCGCTGGTGGTGCAAGTCTCGCGGTGGGATCCGCTGAAGGACCCCGTCGGCGTGATTCAGGGGTTCGTGCGGCTGCTGGAGCGGCCGTTCGAGACGAACGCTGAGCTGGTGCTGGCAGGGCCAAACGTCGCCGCGGTGTCCGATGACCCGGAAGGCAAGGGGACGTTGGAGGCGGCAGAGGCAGCGTGGCGAGAGCTACCCGAGGCCTACCGGAAGCGCGTCCACCTGGCGTGTCTGCCGATGGACGACGAGGAGGAGAACGGCGCGATAGTGAACGCGCTGCAACGACACGCCGCGATCGTGGTGCAGAAGAGCGTGAAAGAGGGCTTCGGGCTGACGGTGACGGAGGCGATGTGGAAGGCGCGGCCGGTGGTGGGAAGCGCTGTCGGAGGCATCCCGGACCAGATCGACGACGGGGTCAGCGGGCTGCTCCTGAGCGATCCTAGAGACGCCGAGGAGTTCGCGTCGGCGCTGGAGAGGCTGCTCAAGGATGAGGGCCTGCGCAGGAAGCTGGGTGAGAACGCGCGCGAGAAGGTGCGGGAGAACTTCTTGGCGACTCGGCACCTGTTGCAGTACGGCGAGCTGCTGCAACGCCTGGCCGGCTAGAGCAGATCTAGCGACGCGGCTTCGCGGCGGAGTTCGGCCCGGAAGTCCGGGTGCGCGATGCCGATCATCTCGTTCACGCGCTCGCGGAGCGTTCGGTCGCGCAGGCGGGCGATGCCGTGCTCCGTGACGAAGACGTCGGCGTAGTGCCGCGGAACGGTGACGACGGTGCCCAGCGGCAGGACGGTCAGAATGCGCGAGCGGCGCTCACCGCCGATGAGGCTGGTTGACGGCAGGACGATGATCGAGCGGCCGTTCTTGGCGTGCATGGCGCCGGCCGGAAAGGCGAAGCCGCCCCCGGTGCCGCTGTAGATGCGGGCGCCGATGCTCTCGCCCGTGACCTGGCCGGTGAGATCGACGAGCAGCGCGTTGTTGACGGCGACCATGTTGTCGTGGGCGGCAATCGTCTTGATGTCGTTCGTCCAGGCCATTTCGTAGAGCTCGTAGGCGGGGTCGCCGTCGACGAGGGCACGCTCATCTTCCGTGAGCTGGCCGAACGAGGCGCCGGTGACGAGCCCGGGCTTGAGGGACTTCCGCTTGCCGGTGATGACGCCGGCCGCGACCAGTTGCGGAATGCCGCCGGAGATGAGCTCCGTGTGGACGCCGAGGTCGATCTTGTCCTCGAGGAAGACGCTGAGGACGGCGGGGACCTTACCGGTGCCGATCTGGAAAGTGTCTCCGTCGTCGATGAGCTCGGCGGCGACGAGGGCGCAGATCACCTGGGCGACGACCTCCTCCTCCTCGTTGCGAGTCGGTGGGCGAAGGAGGCGCCACTCAGACGCGGTCTCGACGAAGCGATCGATCTCGTCGATGTGGATGCGGTTGTCGCCGCCGGTGCGGACCTGCCGCGGGTTGACCTCGGCGAGGACGGTCCTAGCCTCCGTGGCGGCGCCGCGAGCGCCCCAGAGGGAGAGGCCGAAGCTGCACCAGCCGTCGGCGTCGGGAGGCGTGACCTGCGTCATGAAGACGTCGATGGGGAAGTGCGTCCAGCGGCTGGCCTCGTCCCGGTACGGCGGCGCGATGCGGTACTCAAGATCGCCGCGGTCGAAGAGCGGCCGGTCCTGCTCGAGGAGGAAGAACGACTCGATGCTGAGGCCGGACTCGGGGCCGTGCGGCCACCACTTCGTGAAGGCGCAGAGTGAGGCGTCGATGGTGACACCGGAAAGCTGCTGGCCCCGGTCGGCGAGGGCGCGGCAGAGCTGGAGCGGCGTGAGGTGCATCATGCCGAGGACGACGCGATCGCCGTCCTTGATCAGCTTGACAGCCTCTTCGGGCGAGGTCAGCTTGTCGCCGGCGATGGGCTTCCAGTCGGTCACGAGGGTGATTCTATGGTGACGGTGGGGGCGGAAATGCGCTGCTTGAGTGTGAAGGCGCGCTCCGTGGGGCCGTGGGCCTCCAGGTGACGCAGGCGCTCTTCGGCCTCTTCAATCGTCGGTTCGTATCCAGCGGGAATCCACCAGCAGACGAAGTACGGCCTTCTGTGAAGCTCGAAGAATTCGCGGCGGCAGCGGTAGATGGCGGCGTGATCGGACTCGTAGGCATAGTCGTAGAAGACGTCGGCGGACTCCCAGACGCTGAAGTTGATGATGATCGCCGGGTCGTCGCGGACGCGGATGGAGGTGGAGTTGCCTTCCGCGGTCTGGTGGCGCCAGACGAAGCCCGGCGCCTCGTCGGCGAGGCGGTTAAGCGGGTCGAGCGCGACCATTAACGGCTCGAGGCGAGGGTCCTCGAGCGGGGCGATGTTGTACTGCGCAAGGTGGTAGTCCACGGTGGGCTAATCGTATCAGAGGCGGCGGCCGCTCAGTCGTCTTCGGGGTCGGGGACCGGCTGCGTGCCGGAGCGCCACTGGCGGTGGAGGGCGGCGTAGTGGCCGTCGCCGGCTACGAGCTCTTCGTGCGAGCCGTCATCGACGACGCGGCCGTGGTCGAGCACGATGACACGGTCGGCACGTTCGGCGGTGCTGAGACGGTGAGCGCTGACGATGCTGGTACGGCCCCGGAGCAGGCGCCGGATAGCGGTGTCGATCATGCCTTCGGTTTCCGGGTCGAGCGCTGAGGTGGCTTCGTCGAGGACGAGGATGGCCGGATCGGCAACAAACGCGCGGGCGATGGAGACGAGCTGCTTCTCGCCGCCTGAGAGGCGGGAGCCACGGAAGCTGACGAGCGTGTCGTAGCCGTCCGGGAGGGACTGGATGAAGCCGTCGACGCCGAGCTCGCGGCAGGCGGCGGCCATCTCTTCTTCGGTGGCGCCGGGGCGACCGAAGAGGATGTTGTCGCGGATGGTGCCGCTGAAGAGGAAGCCTTCCTGCGGCACCATGACGATCGCCGAGCGAAGGTCAGCGCCGAGGAGGTCGCGCAGGTCCTGGCCGTCGACGAGGACGCGGCCCCGGCGCGGCCCGTAGAAGCGCATGAGGAGCTTCGCCATGGTCGACTTGCCGGCGCCGGTCGCGCCGACCATCGCGACGCGCTGGCCGGGCGTGATGGTTATGTCGACTTCTTCGAGGACGGGCGTGTCGCCGTAGGCGAACGTGACGCCGTCGAAGGTCACCTCGCCGCGGACGGGCCGCGTCAGCGGCCTGGCGTCGGGCGACTCTTGGTCGTCGGGCTGCTCGTCGAGGAGAGCGAAGATCTTGTTGAGCGCGGCGGTGGCGGCCTGGATCGTGTCGTAGACCTGGGAGAGGCGCTGGATCGGCTGGAAGATGAAGTCGAGGTAGAAGATGAAAGCAGCGACGGTGCCGAGCGTGATCTCATCCTCGATTACGCCGGTGCCGCCGTAGTAGAGGATGAGGGCGATCCCAAGGCCGCCCAGGAGCTCGACGAAGGGGATGTAGACGGCCGAGATCTTGACGGTGTCGACGTTGGCGTCGTAGTTGCTCTCGTTGATCTGGCCGAAGCGTGCGGCGTTGTGGCTCTCGCGGGCGAAGGCCTGGACGACGGGCATGCCGCTGAACGTCTCCTGCATGTGCACCATGACTTCGGCGATGCGGTCGCGGACGCGGTCGTAGGCACGCTCGGAGGCGACGCGGAAGATCCAGGTGGCGATGATGAGCGGCGGCACGACGGCGAGGGTGACGAGCGAGAGCTGAGTGCTGAGGGTGAGCAGGATGATGACGGTGCCAACGAGGAAGAGGATCGACTGGACGACCATGAGGAAGCCGTTGTTGATGAGGTCGCCGACAACGACCATGTCGTTGGTCATGCGGGAGATCATGCGACCGGAGTGCTCGCCGTCGAAGAAGCGGAGGGAGAGCTTCTGTAGGTGCGCGAAGACGCGGACGCGGAGGTCGCGCAGGAAGTGCTGCCCGGCGAGGGCGGTGGTGTAGACGCTGAGCGCCTGGAAGACGTAGACACCGATCGAGAGGCCGAAGAAGACGATCGCCGCGTTGAGAAGAGCACCGCGGTCGCCATCGATGATGCCGGAGTCGATCGCCTGCTGGACAACGAGGGGGCGGGCGAGGTTGACGACGGCGAAGAGGAGGATGGAGACGGAGGCGAGCAGAAGCAGAGGCCAGTGCGGAGCGAGCATGGAGGCGGCGCCGCGGAGGCTTTTCGTGCTGGGCCGGACGGCCTTGTCGCCGGTGAGGGCTCCGGCATGCCCCATTCCCCGCATCATGATGCCGGCACCAGTTGGCCGAGCACTTCCGCGTAGCGGGCCGATGTGCGCAGGAGGTCGTTGTGTGTGCCGACATCGACGACGCGGCCGGCTTCAATCAGGACGACCTCGTCGGCGAGGGCGATGGTGCTGAGGCGGTGGGAGATGATGATCGTCGTGCGGCCCTCCATGACACGGCGCAGGGCGGTGCGGATCTCCTGTTCCATGCGGGCGTCGACGCTGGAGGTGGCGTCGTCGAGGATGAGCACGCGGGGCCGGATGAGGATGGCGCGGGCGATGGCGAGCCGCTGCCGTTGACCGCCGGAGAGCGAGAAGCCCTGCTCACCAACGACGGTGTTGTAGCCGTCGGGGAGCTCGTCGATGAACTCGGAGGCCTGGGCGAGCTCCGCGGCGTGCTCGATCTCCTGCTGCGAGGCGTCGACACGGCCGTAGGCGACGTTGTTGCGAATGGTGTCGGAGAAAAGGAACGTGTCCTCGAAGACGAGGCCGACGTTGCGGCGAAGGTCGTCGATGCGGATGTCGCGGACGTCGGTGCCGTCGATGAGGACTTTGCCGGACTGCACCTCGTAGAAGCGCGGCAGCAGCTTGGCGACGGTGGTCTTGCCGCAGCCGGTGGGGCCAACGAGGGCGACTGAGGCGCCGGCCGGGATGCGCAGGTTGAAGTCGCGGAGGATGGGATAGCCCTCGCTGTAGGCGAACTGGACGTCCTCGCAAACGAGATCCCCTCCGCCCTCGGGCATCGGCCCGGCGTGGGACGTTCCGGCGATGGTAGGCCGCTGGCGGAGGACGTTCCAGACGCGGGCGGCGGAGGTCATGGCGCGCTGGCCGGAAGGGACCATCTCCCCGAGGCTCTGGACGGGGAAGATGAGCATGTTGAGGTACTGGAAGAAGGCGACGAACTCGCCGGGGGTGAGCTGCCCTTCAAGGACGAGGTAGCCGCCGAAGCCGAGGATGACGAGCTGGCTGACGGCGGGCAGCCAGGAGAAGAGCGGCGTGTAGATCGTGCGCAGGCGGACCGTCTCCATGCTGTCGTCGAAGGTGCGATCGGCGACCGCCGCAAGCTTGCGGATCTCGTCCTCTTCGCGGCCAAACGAGCGGACCGTGCGCATGCCGGCGATGTTCTCCTCGACGACGTGGGAGACGTTGGCGAGGTCCTGCTGGACGGCGGCAGTAGCGGGCGAGAGCCTCCGGAAGAAGCGGGCGCTGAGGAAGGTGATGATCGGGTAGGCGAGCATGGCGGCGAGGGCGAGCGGGATGTGGACGGTGAGCAGCACGCCGAAGGCACCGATGGCGATCAGCAAGAACGCCGTGTTGAGGGGGATGACGACGGCGAACATCTGGATCTCATGCAGGTCGGCGCTGGCGCGCGACATCAGCTGTCCGGTCGAGGTGCGATCGTGGTAGTCGAGCGAGAGCTGGTTGACCTGGTCGTAGAGGTCTGCTCGGAGGTTGGCCTCGACGCGATAGCTGGTGCTCATCGCGAAGTAGCGGCGGATGGCGGCGGCGAGGCCCTGGAGGGCGGCAGCGCCGACGATGGCGAAGGCGAAGGTGAGGAGGAGCGATTCGTTGCGGTCGCCGATGGCCTCGTCGATCGTCTTACCGGTGAGAACGGGCAGGGCGACACGCGCGCTGCTCCAGACGAGCGCGAAGAAGAGGGCGGTACCGAGGGTGCGCCAGCGAGCGCGGAACTGCTGAAGGATCAGCGACGCGCCGGCGCGCAAATCGAGTTGTTCAGGCATAAGCGGCGGGGGAATTTCAGTCTATCGAGGCGGGCGTTTAGGCTCAACGAGAAGCGAACTGGGGAACGCCCGCTTCGGGTCTTCGCGAGCGTTCCCGGAACGCTCACCTTCTCCGGGCCTTAACCGAGGCAGCAAGGATTGGTTCAGACGTCGCGCCGGTATGACAACTCGCTTCAGGATCGGTCCTCTTTCGGTCAACGGCCAGCGAAAGGACGGGGCCAATGGGGGCTGTGAAGACTTCACGGGAGTAACACAAATAGGGGGGCGCGTCATATAGATCGGACGGATTTACCAAATCAGAACGCGCTCACACGATCCGGAGGGTTCGTTTCAGCACAGGAGAGATGATCATGGTACGGAAACTTATAGGCACGATCGCGACGATGGGGGTTCTGGTCGCTGTACTGAGCTTGAGCGTGCTGGCTCTGTTTACAGACAGTGACGCGGTGGGGACAAACTCCTTCGCCACGGGCACTCTGAGCCTTACGACGTCGCCAACGAGCACGGTCTGGACGGCCGTGACGGACGGCGCACCCGGGGACAAGGCAACCGGCGCGCTAACAGTCACGAACGGTGGGTCGCTGGCGTTGCGGTACGCGGTGACCGGCGCCAATACTGACGCCACACTGTCGGCCGCGATGAACCTGAGGATCGGACTGCAGGTGGGTGGCAGCTGCGACTTCCCTTACCACAACAACGACGGCACGACGAGCACGCTGACCGATGACACCGAGTTGGTGGCTACCACGCTGGACACCGCTGCGCTAATCGGTAGCTCTGCCCAGGGTCAGGACGCCACGCCCGGCGGCGGCGATCGCACACTTGCGGCCTCGGGTAGTGAGGTGCTCTGCTTCGCCGTTGTGCTGCCCGACACGGCGACCAGCACGGTGGCCGGCCTGAGCAACACGAGCACCTTCACGTTCGACTCCGAGCAAACCAAGAACAACCCGTAGACGAGAATCCAGGCGGAAAGTAAGACGCGATGAGGGAGACAGGCACCTGGCGTCCGGGGGACGTCGAACAGGTTTCGGCGAAGCCTCTGCCCGTAATTGGTAGAGGATTCCGTCTTGCTCTGCTGGCGACCGTAACCCACCGGGCGATGCTGATTATCATGGCCTGCTTCGCCCTGGCGCTATCCTTGGCAGTCGTACCGAATATTCTGGGTTATCCCACGGTAACAGCCCAAGGAGGCAGCATGGGGAACTCGCTCCCCCGCGGTAGTTTGGCGATCATGAGCTGGGTACCGGCTGATGAGGTTGTGCCCGGTAACGTGATCGTCATCGGCCGCGAGGGCTCCGGAACGAGCCAGAAAATTCACCGTGTCATCTCCATTGAGGAGCAGGGCGATGACCTCGTCGCCGTGACGAAGGGCGACGCTAATCCAACGGCGGACGCGGATCTTCAGCTTCTGGAGGGCCGGGTGTCCGTTCACTCCTACACGATCCCCTACCTTGGCTACACAGCGGACTTCCTGCGCACGCCGGCGGGGTGGACGCTGTTCGTCCTGCTTCCGATGATCGCAGTGTGCCTACTGACGCTGCGCGACATCTGGTCTTCTCAGGACAGACCTGCTTCCTAGTGCCTGATGCGTCATGAATACGATCCGCGTTTCGGTGGCAATCATATGGCTGACAGCAGCTGTGATGGTCGCTGGCTTCGCGGCCAGCGCCGTGGGCCTCTTTGCGGACTCTGATCCAGTCGGGGGCAACACATTTGCCACTGCAGCTCGGCTGAACCTCCAGGAAAACGATAAGGACATGTCGACCGCTATCTCTCCGATGGGGAACATCGACACGAACGACGGGGCGACCGACTACTTCACCGCTACTTCGCAGATAACGTCGGCTTCCAACGACACGGACTGGACGCTGGTGCTGGTGCTCAGGGACAAGCCGGACGTGGCGGCGCCCGCGACCATCACGGTGTGGTGGCAGAACGGCGGCGCCTGCAGCGGCGGCTCCGTGCCAGGTCAGATCTTCGCCACCGGCTCAGTGACGGTGCCGATCGCCGTCGACCTGCAGGGGGTAAGCCTGACCGTAACGAAGGTGGGCGGCACAGTGAGCCACACGTTCGTGAGCGGCGACCTGCTGTGCATGTCGCTCGAGAACACCGGGACGAGCAACGCTCAAGACATCAAGTCCTACGCCAACACGGTCTCCACCAGCGGCACCGCAGGCGTGTCGCGCCTGATAGGGTCCTTCAGCCACTGAGTTCAGGCCCCTCTCTAGACCGCTCGACCCGCGGCCGCGCGAACAGGTAGCGGCCAGCGAGCTATGTGACGTGGGCTACAGTCCAGCCCGAGAGATCCCGATAAACTCGGGCTAAAGGAGGCGAAATGGGATCATTTACCACAAGCGTACGGATCGACGCGCCGCGGGACAGGGTTTGGGAGGTGCTCTCCGACCTCGGCTCCATCTATAAGTGGAACCCGGGCATCACACACTCGTTCTCGACATCGGACGCCGCGATGGGAGAGGACGCGATGCGCCAGTGTGATCTGCCGGGAGGAGGCTTCCTCCGCGAACGCGCCCACAACTGGAGCGAGGGCGAGGGCTTCACGATCGAGATCTATGAGTCGTCGCTGCCGATGAAGGAGAGCTCCGTCGACTTCCGCGCGAAGGCGGCGGGCGAGGCGACAGTCATCGACCTGAAGGTAGACTACAAGCTCAAGTACGGCCCGCTGGGTGCGCTGCTGGACGCGGCGTTCGCCGGACGCTAGGCCAGAAGCGGGATGAACGATATGCTGGCGGGCCTCAAGGATTATGTCGAGACCGGCAAGCAGGCGAACCCGACGGCGGCCGAAGCGCCGGCCGCGGCTGCCTGAGGAGTAACGCCGGGAGGCACAGCGGGAAACCGAACCCCGGCTAACGGTCCGAACGGTGTCCGGTCGAGATGCCCGCTCCCCCTAGAGGGCGTCCCGTTCGTCAGGTGACGGGCGCGAGGCGGCGCTTTTGCCACCAGCGATCGATGGCGATGACGACGACGGTTCCAATCGCCGTCAATCCTACCGCGCCGACTGCCATCTCAACGAGCTCGCTGTCGCTAAGGAATGATGGCGGCGGAAAGGCACCAAACCAGACGTAGTACAGCAACTGGCACGCCGGTAAGATGAGCAGGAAGGCCATGGCATGGCGGAAGAAGAACTCTCCGAATGCCGCCGCGCCAACGCGCCGCCAGCGCAGCCACGCCGCGGCACCCATCCACGTCATCACGAGCGGCCCGAGGAACCACTTTTCGCCCTCGATGATGCCGACGGCGCGCTCGACGCCGTGGGCGACCCCGAGGAACAGCGCCAGATAGGCGTTGCCGGTCCGCCCCTCCCGATCGTAGATGAGGAACCAGCCCATCACGAAGAAGAGCGGGAAGAACTGGACGTAGTGGGAGAGCCCTTCGTCGAGGAAGTAGATGAGGTCGTAGACGGCCCCGTCGGTGATCCCTTCTCGCTCGCGTGAGAGTACCTCGAGAGTGTCAGTGACGTGGATACCGACGCCGTAGAGGATGATCGCGATCGCAACGGTCCCGATGAGCTGCAGCCGGCGGTGCTTCTTGAGAGCCTCCGGGTCGGTTGGCACGTCGCCGAACACGTCGGTGTTGACCTGGTGCAGCGAGAACCAGATCACGGGGCCGTAGAAGATGATCTCCACCCAGAGGTAGCTGGGGATGTTGTTGACCCACGTGTAACAGATGAAGTCGAAGCCCAGGATGCGCCCGAGGAAGTCGCACAAGATGGCGGTGTAAAGGCGGGCGAACACCACCACGCTGAACCAGAAGACCGCACTGGTACGGACCCTGGTGATGCCCTCGATCTTGCTCACGACCGAATCATAAGGTGAGGCGGGCCCACACGGGAAGATGATCCGATAAGCTGCCCCAGACCGCGCGCGGGCCGACGCCCGACCCGGTGAAGCGAACGCCCCGGCCGAAGATCAAATCGATGGCTGCGCCGGAGTCCGTGGTGATGCGCTCGGTTGGCGCGAGCATGGCGTGTGCATCCTCGTAGCCGGCCGCGATGAGGGCGCTGGTGGCGGGCTCCCCCGGGCGCTCTTCCCGGCCCGACTCAAGGTAACTGCCGACGTTCATGTCACCGCCTATGACGACGCCCTGCTGCAGCTCAGCGGCGTCGTCGATCAACTCTTGGGCCTGGGCTTCACGATAGGCGTCTGAACTGCGGCTGCCCTGACCGCGCTGGCCCGACTCGAAGTGGACGGAATAGAGGCGGAGCGTCCGGTCGCCGAGGCGGACGTCGGCGGCTACGGCGACGCGGCCGCCGAGACGCGGCTCGCCGATGTGGAGGATGCGCTGCAGTGTGCTGTGCCAGCTCCGGGCGCGCTGGTGGCGGATCAGCCTGACGTTGCCAAGGGGGAATCGCGAGAGGATCGCGTTGCCGTGCTCGCAGCGACGGCGCACGCTTCCGCCCGGACCCCAGAAGCGCGGCAGCTCAATGAACTCGACGCCGTAGATGTAGCACATGCCGAGCGCGCGGGCGTACTCTCGGGCAACGTTGCGATTGCCGCTGCGCGTGCAGCCGCGGTCGGCCTCGTTGACGAGGAGGATGTCCGGGGCCGGCATTCCGGCGTCGCCGGCGAAGGCCCGCAGCTGATCGTCCAGACGATGGCCGCGCTGCACGTTGTAGGCGCAGAGAACGAGCCCGCCGGCGGGCTCTGCGGGCCGGGGAATGAAGTTCGCGCCCTCGATAGTGCAATCGGGGTGAGTGGGGCTGCGGCTCCCGCTGCAGAGCCGGTCGCGCTCAGGATCGGGCTCTCGTTGTTGCCAGGGGAACTCTAGCCACGACATCGCGATAGGTGCGAGCTCGATATCACTCTGCCGTGTGTCGGCTAGGGAGCGGGCACGACGCAATCGAAGCCGAAGGTGGTGACCCCCACGTTGTTAGTAAGGTCGGGATCGAAGACCGGGAGCAGGGGGTTGCCGATCGGTGAAACGGCCATCTCCTGATTGGTGAAAGTGACGCTGAACGGCCAGGGCGGCGCCGGGCCGACGAGAGGGAAGCAGCGGAGGAAGAGGGCGCGGGTGAACGTGGAGACGATCTCGGCGTCTGGGTCGAGGTTGCCCTGGAAGTGGATGTTGTTGACCGGCAGCAGGCAATCGGGGTCGGCGCCAGCAAAGTCGATGAGCGTATCGCCGTCGTTGTCGACGCCGTCGAAGCAGGTGCCGCCGTTGACGGAGGGCTGGCCTCCGGTATCGCCCTCGCCGCAGGGGACGTCATTGTCGACGAGGCCGTCGAAGAACGTGCAGGTGTCGCCCGGGAGCGCCACCCAGTAAAACCAGGCTGCGGTCTGCCCGACGATCTCCAGGTCCCACCAGAAGTCAACGACGACCGGGTCGGGGAAGGGGCCGTTGTTCTGCGTGGTCCAGGTGACCGCTCCCTGCTCGAACTGCGCCGCCGGGAAGTTGGCTGGGAAGCCAACGAAGCCGACGCCCACAACTTCGATGTCGGCGCCGCCGACGGTGACGAGGAAGTTGAAGCAGATTTCGTTGTTGGCGGGGTTGGATTCGGCGGCGGCGCCATTGACTATCGCCACCTGCTTGCAGATGTTGAACTCCTTGATGCCGACGTCAGTGCAGGAGATCTCGAAGTCCTGCTGCTCTGTGACGCCGATGTTGACCGGAGCCTGGTATGACGGCGGCGGCGGGACGAAGAACGGATCGAAGGTGCAGCCGGCCGGCGGATCGGGGGCGTAGGAGTCCTGAGCGGTGACCTCGATGCTACCGAAGGGGAACGGCGCCCCGTTGTTCCGGGTCGTGTTGCTGAACCGCACGAGAGTGGGCGTGTCGATGGCCATCTGCTCGGGGAGGATGAGGGCGGTCAGGTCGACGACTTGCATGTCGATGGGAGTTATGCCGGGCGGAAACGTCGGCGTCGGGGCCAATGGCGTTGGCGAGGGTGTTGGCGTCGCCGGCAGTAGCTCGGCCACCGGCTCGCCGGCGTCGTGATCCTCGGCCAGAGGGAACTCAAGCAGGAAGGAGCCGAAGCCGGCGATCTGATTCTCTTCTTCGTTAGCGCCGCCGGGGTTGATGACGATCGGGTCGCCGATAGCGAAGCCCTGTTCGCCGGCGACTTCGATCTCAGTACTGCCGGCGGCCGCTGGCGCTGTAAGCGTGGTCGCAGCGGCGACGGCGAACCCAAGCAGCGGGCAACCGGCCGCCTGCATAACGCCTAGCGCCGCGTCGAAGCGCAGGAGTTTGAGCGAATCGACGGGCGTGACTTCACCGCTGCAATCGACATCGCCCCAGGGATGCGGCGAGGTACCCTGGACATCGACGACCTGTCCGAGGTTGGGGCAGCCACCCGTGTTGGTGGTGAGGCCGGCGTCAAAGCGCAGGGTGAGCAGGGAGTCAACCGGGTCGACGGAACCGGAGCAGTTGGCGTCGCCCCAGGCGTTGAGGTCGAAGTTGCCAGTGGCGCCGCCGGAAGGCCCGTTCGACAGCAGGGCCACCATGAGAAAGGCGGCGGCCGATGCAACGACAACGATAAACGGGCGGCTCATCATCAGCTAACTCCTCTGTTTTGAACGCGGCAATCTTAGCACGCGCGGGTTCCAGCCCGTCAGACCGGAATCCCCCAGCGACGCGGTGCTCAGGGTGCCGTCGCCGCTCGTCTCAGCGACGAGGTGGCTCTGGCGCCTGCTTCCCGCGGCCCCCGAATATTCGCTTGCGCCCACGAACGCGTGCTCGCCTCGTATGCGAGCCTACGGCCCGTACTCTACCTGCACGCTGGCGCCTATCGACGGACAGCCCAACGGTTGTACGACAGCGAACCCGGCGTCGAAGCGCAGTAGCTTCAGGCTGTCCACCGGCGTGATCGAGCTGCCGCAGTCGACATCGCCCCAGAGCTGCTGCTGAACTGCGCCCGCGGTTCCCCGTGCCGGCAGAGTGAAGATGGCCGAAAGCGGCTGTTTCATATCGGGACAGCCTGCCAGCGACCCCACGGGTAGGGCGGCGTCCGAGCGCAGAGTGATCAGCGAATCGATCGGGTTGGGCTCGCCGTCGCAGTTGTTGTCGCCCCAACGCCCGAGGAGAATGATCGGCGTCGGCCCGCCGCTCGAACTCGGGCTGAGCGTGGGTGTCGGCGTGGTTGTAGGAGTCGACGTTTCAGCACCCGTCGGGCTGGCTGTGGGTGTAGGCTCCGGGACCACCAGGGCGATGCCGAACAACGGGGAGCCGAGCCCCGTGGGCACCAGGTCCTCCACGTTGCTGCCGTCCAAGTTGGCGCGCTGGATCTTCCCGCTGCCCTGGTCGGTCCAGTACATCTTGCCGCCGGCCACGTCCAGGACGATGCCCCGGGGCGTCGTGAGGCCGGTGGTGACGAGGTCCTCCACGTTGCTGCCGTCCAAGTTGGCCCGGCGGATCTTGTCGCCCTCGTCCGTCCAGTACATCTTGCCGCCGGCCACGTCCAGGGCGATGCCCACCGGTACGAGAAGCCCGGTGGTCACCAGGTCCTCTACGTTACTGCCGTCCAGGTTGGCCCGCCGGATCTTGTCGTTGCCGGCATCAATCCAGTACATCTTGCCCCCTGCGACATCCAGGGCGAGGCCGAGGGGGTCGCTGGTGAACGGCTGACCGGTCCCGGTGTTGACCAGGGTCTCGACGTTGCTGCCGTCAAGATCGGCGCGCTGTATCTTCTTGCTGCCGTCGTCCGTCCAGTACATCTTGCCCCCTGCGACGTCCAGAGCGATGCCGAAGGGGTTGCTGAGTCCGGTGGCGATGAGGTCCTCCGCGCCGCTGCCGTCGAGGTTTGCCCGCTTGACCTTGGCGGGTACTTGCGGTGCGTCGGTCTTGCCGGACTCCACCCAGTACATCTTGCCACCGGGGACGTCCAGGGCGATGCCAAGGGGCTTCGTGAGCCCGCTGGTGATCAGGTCCTCCACGTTGCTGCCGTCGAGGTTGGCCCGCTGTATCTTGTTGTTGCCGCCATCCGTCCAGTACACCTTCTCAACGCCGGCCTGGGCTCCCGTGGCCAGCCAGAGCACAGCCACCACACCGGCAAGGGCCAGCAGGCCTAGCACTGCCAGTTGGGGGAATCGCAGATGTCGCATGAGGTCAGGCATGGGTCACCTCCCGAGGTGGCTCTATCGTTGTATGGAAGCGGATTTGCGCGCCGGACCAAAGAATGGCCCGCGCTGTTCATCGATCGAACGCTGAGGTTCACCGAGCAACTTGCATTATCCTATCCCACAAGCCCCGGAAGGGCGAAGTGGAGCGGGAGACGAGGATCGCCCAACGACCCTCTGCGTTCAATTCGAAGCTGAAGGCTCTCGCCGTGACGCCGCCTATTCCGCGACCTGAACCTCCGAGCCAATCAGTGGACAGGCGGCTTCCTGCGATACGCCAAGGCCGGCATCGAACCGGAGGATCTTGAGCGAATCGACGGGCGTCACCTCGCCACCGCAATCCACGTCGCCCCACGGGTGCGGCGAGGCGTTCTGCACGTCGACCACCTGGCCCATGTCCGGGCAATCGCCTGTATCGGTCGGCAGGCCGGCATCGCCGCGCAGGACGAACAGCGAGTCTACCGGGTCGACCTGCTGCGAGCAGTTGTTGTCCCCCCAGAAGCGATCGCCACCGGAGGGTGAGGCCGTTGGTGTGGGCGTCGCGGCAGGCGTTGGAGACTGGGTCAGCGAGGATGCTGGAGTAGATGTGGGCGTGGGAGAAGGCGTCGGAGTGGCCCCGAATTCCGACTCGTAGGCGCCGAGGTCGCAATCGTCTCCGATGGGCCTGGCCACTCCGCGCTGGTCCGTTTCTGGCGGTGGGCAATCAAGGCCCCAGTCGATCGCGACGCTGCCCTCCAGCAGCACGTGTGTCTTCGTCGATCCACCGTTGTCGGCCAGCGGCCCGAGCAGCGGATCGAAGCCGAGCCAGTGCTCGCTGCTGTCACCGATCAGATTGCAGTTCGAGGAAGGAGAGCCGATAAGATTGCGCGCCTCGACGTTTACGGGGCCAAAGCAATCCGGGTCGCTGGTGAGGTCGAAGTTGCCAGATATGATGCTGTTCTTGAGAACAAGGAGTTTACCGGGATCGCTGTCCACCCAAACTCCGCCACCGTCACCATCATCACCGACCGAGTCGCTGTCAGCCGTGTTGTTCGTGATCGTGCTGTTGATGATGGTCGTTGTATGGTTCTGGACCCCAAGGCCACCACCGTCTCGGTCAGCAGAATTGCCACTGACCGTGACGTTCGTCAGATTTAGATTGGTACTGGCGTTTATCCCGCCGCCATCGCGGACTGCCATGTTGTCACTGATAGTCGTGTTCGTCAATTCTATGGTTCCGCTGCAGCACAGACGCAGACCGCCGCCGTTGGAGCCGGCACTGTTTTCACTTATCGTGCTGTCGATCACGGTTAGGTCGACATCCCCGCTGGTGTGTATGCCACCGCCATTGGAGCTGGCGCTGTTGCCGCTGATCTCACTGTTAGTCACCAACACAGATACGTCACCGACGAAGTACATTCCACCACCGTCGGAGCCCGCGTTGGTGTTGCCGCTGATCCTGGTGTCATCGACGGCGAGCGTGGCACCATCTCCCTGGGTTCGGATGCCGCCGGCGTGGCTGTCTGCCGTGTTATTGCTGATCTCACTGCCTGAGATGGTGATCGCCCCGCCTTGGTTGTCCACGCCCCCTGCAGCACTAAGAGCGTGATTTGCCGTGAAGATCACATCGTCAATGTCGACGGTGCCGGCATCGTTGAAGAGTCCGCCGCCGTTCTTCGCGACGTTCTTGGTGATGGTCGAATCCCGTATATCGAGTGTCCCTTCGTTGAGAATGCCGCCGCCATCATCGGGATCCGGAGGCTTTCCATGGCGGACGGTCACGTCACGGAGTTGGAAGCTGACTCCCGGCAACACGTGGAATACGCGGTCGATCGGGCCCGTTCCTGCAATGCGGGCGGGCGCCAGCACGCCGCCCTGGATGACCGTCGAGACGGCAGTCTGGCCCGCGATTATCAGTTGATCTGTGATGTCCAGATCTCCGGTGGCGGAAGCATCCTCCCCCATGCCGGCTATAACTAGCGTGTATGTGCCTGCGGGGAGAGTGATCGTGTCCGCGCCGCCGGCCGCGTTGGCGGCGACGATCGCTTCGCGAAGTGAGCAATCGGCATCGCAGGTGCCGTCGTTCGTATCTGCGGTCTTCGTAACGAGGAGAGGCGCGCCGGCCGAGGCGGGACCGATCTCCTGAGCGCCCAGGGTCGTAAGGGCGACGAGCGACAGAGCTACGATGAGAGTCAGGGCCGGTCGGCGCAGATTGGTTGTGGCGAACATGCGGAGCTTCCTCCGGTCATTGGGCATAGGATGCGCTGACGATAGCAGGCCGGAGACACTGATGGCAACCGCCACGCTACGCGCATTCTAGCTGGCGACAACCACCACGATCACCTACCGAGAAGCCGTCACCTACGAAAGTTTGGTCTGGAGCGGGAGACGGGAATCGCCCCACGGGTCGCCAACGGCGAAACCCTGCGCCGCTCCCCAGTAGAAATCGTATCTGGAGCGGGAGACCGGGATCGAACCGGCGACCCTCTGCTTGGGAAGCAGATGCTCTACCACTGAGCTACTCCCGCTCGGTTTCGTATCTAACTACAGATGACAACTGGAGGACACTGGCCGCTCTAGTGCTCCCGCAAGCTGAAATTTCTCACTCCCACACAGCCTACTCTACGACCAGAACATCCGAGCCGAGCAGCGGGCAACCAGCTTCCTGGCTCGCACCCAGCCCCGCGTCGAAGCGCAGGAGCTTGAGCGAATCGATTGGCGTGACGTCACCGCCGCAGTCCACGTCGCCCCACACATGCAGCGAGGCGTCCACCACGTCGACGATCTGCCCGAGCTCGGGGCAACCGCCGGTGTCCGTGCTCAGGCCGGCGTCGAAGCGCAGCGTCAGCAGCGAGTCAATCGGATCAGCAGAGCCGGAGCAGTTGGCGTCGCCCCAGATTCTGTCCTGTGCCTCGACGAGACTCAGCCTGAAGTGCAGCAGACCATCTCCGCCTGACCCGGCCGGAGCGGCGGATCCGTTGGTTCCGTTAGGAGAGCCTGAGACCCGTATGTGGTAGAGGCCAGGCGTAAAGTTGGCCTGAAAGAACATTCGGGCCTCCATGACGTTGGGATCGGCGAAGCTGGCACCACATCCGACGACCTCATGTTCGCCAAACGGATCCCCCGTGAATACTTCGATGGTCGTAGGAAAGTCGGTGCCGGACGTATCCGCCCTTAGCATGCGCGTGTCACCAGGGCCCGCCTCGTTGAAACTGTACGCGTGCCAGACATCCGCTCCATGCTCCAATCCACAGACTGGCGGCGGCCCGCCGACCGGCAGCGTGGCGAGCGACAGGTAGCTTGTTTGCAGGAACAGGAGGGTCTCGTCGCTGATTGCTTGCGCGCGCTCGAAGTCGTCGTTTAGAGGGAACGTCGAAAGGCTCAGGTTGCCGGCCCCGACAAAGTTATTCGGTGTCGGACCGAAGTCTGGATTCGGTGCCGCTGTCAGCATGAGCGCAGACTTGATCTCTCCCGGCGTCCAGTCGGGATGGAGCTGCTTGATCAAGGCAGCCGCTCCGGCCGTGTGAGGCGCCGACATGCTCGTCCCGCTGATTGCCTGGAACAATTCGTCCGGATGGCTGGCCGGGAAATGGTCGGGCCCCAGACCGGCAAGTGGGGAGTTTGCGGCAAGGATCTGCACACCCGGCGCCGTAATATCGGGCTTGACAATGCCACCGGCCGTCGGACCGCGGCTACTGAAGGCCGCCAGCGCGTCCAGAACTGGCGGGTCCGCGAAGTAGGTCTGCCCGTCCTGGGCGAGGAACGAGGTACGCGTCGTGAAAGCGCCCACGGTCACGATGTCTCTCGCTGTACCCGGTATCTGTACCGTGCTATTTGTGTTCCCGAACGGCGCCCCGAACGGCATGCCATTAAGAGACCAGCCTTCGACCTCTGTAGGCAGCCCGACGTCGCTGCCGTCGAAGTAGAGTTGCCAATCTCCTGCCGCCGCGTCGAACGGGCAGGCGAACGGTGCTCCCGGGCCGATGATATCGAAGCTGACCTCGTTCAATCCGTTCGCCGGGTTCGGGCCGAAGTTCCCCACGAATGCGCAGCCGTCTAGCGTGTCGATGAATACGCTGTCGCCCGGGCATACCGGACCGACGTTGAGACCGTTCGGCGTGGTGACCCCCGTACAGAGCTGGTTGATCGCGGGATCGTAGTAGAAGTTGAACTGACCCGGGCCGAAGTCCTGCAAGACGGGATCCTGCGCCAGGTTAAACCCGACATTGGTGCGGTCGCCCGGGTTCACCGGCGCATTTGCGTGGATCGTCTTGTTGCCGGCGTTCCCCGCGGACGTTGCGACAAACACGCCGTCATTGAAGACCGACGTCAGAGCCTCCTCCAGGCCGCTCGTTCCATCGTGCGCACCGTCGTGGCCCCCTATGCTGTAGTTGATGACATCGACTCCGTCTGCAACGGCGCGGTCGATCGCGTCGACCAGATCAGAGCTGAAGCCCGTGCTCTTGATAGCGTAGATGCCCGCTCCGGGCGCCACGCCTGCCAGCCCATCTACCTCGCGCCCGGCCACTACGCTCGTGACCGCAGTGCCGTGGCCCGTTGGGTCGGTCATGTTCGTAGCGCCGTTACTGAAGTCATCGTGCGACCACTGAGTGCCGTACCCGAATCCATCCGGCGGAGGCCCGGCGGGATCCGTCTGGTCCCAACCCCCGGTGAAGGCGCTTTCTCCTAGGTCATCCTGGAACGACGGGTGCTCAGGCCAGATACCGCTGTCGATTACAGCAACGACCACGCCTTCTCCCGTAACCCCCAGATCGTTCCAGATGTCCCCGGCGCCTATGAACGGGATCGACTCGTCCAGCGCCGGCTGCCCCGTGCCCGAGGCCGGCGCTGGCGGAACGTCTACGCTGGCTGAGTCCATCTTGCGGCTCGATTCCACCCACGTCACGTTTGGGAGCGCCGCGATCGCCAGGACCTCATCCATGGTTGCCCGCGCCGAAACGATATTGCCGATGATTCCGCCGACCCCGGCTCCGGTGTCTGCCACGCGCTCAGGCTGGTCCGTGACCCGCACGAGCACACCAAAGCGCAGCGGCTCCTCGGAAGCCAATGCGATGCCCGCCCCGTCGCTCGAACCCACAGGCTGATCACCGTCGTAGACAGCGATCGAAAGGCCGAGTGCGGTCAGGCCGGCGCTAGCCCTCGCCGAACCGGACTCATGCGTCTGCGCCAGGATCATGCGCAGCCGCGTGTCCAGCTTCGATTCCGGCTCGACCGGCGCCCCAGCGTACGAGGCGCCTCCTGAGGCCAGCGCAACGGCGATCGCGAAGAGGGCGACGACTATGGGGCGGATTCCCACACGCATGATGGGCCCCAACATACTCCTTGCCAGCCGAGTCAGCAATCCTGAGCAGATCCAGGCAGAGATTAGGCGAATCCGACCGGGCCCTCTCTAATGGTCGCCAGCGGTTTCGCCGTCAAGCGAAGCGCCCACAGCCGATAACACCCCGCTCTAGTGCTCGCCATGACAGATACGGCGCTCTAGTGCTCAGGCGTAAATACTTGGGAAGCAGATGCTCTACCACTGAGCTACTCCCGCTCAGTTTCGTACCTATTTACAGATGATAACTGGATGACGCTGGCCGCTCTAGTGCTCCCGCAGCTATAAGCAGCCCCGCCATGTCGTAGAATGGCTGCGCCATGGCGGATATAGCGGGACCGGCAGCGTACCCGATACAGCTCGAGGTTGATTACCCCGAGTTCTCGTGGAGCCGTGGTACGCTCTCGGCGCTGACGAGGCGCCAGGGGAGGGCTCCAAGCGATGGCGTGTGCGATATTATTAATGCAGTGCCAGCGCCGACGTGGATTGATCGCGGGCTGAGGGCGTCGAACGGGCCCGTCGACTTCTCTGCCTCGCTTTCTTCCCTCTGTAGACGGCTGCGAGCGACCGGACCACCTGACCGGATATGGGGTACGGTAGTAGATCGGTCAGGTCTCTGAGGCGTAGGCTAGCGAACTTGGCTATCTTGCTGGGCCTGGCTTCTTTGTTGGCGGGCCCTCTGCTGCCGCCTGCGCATGCCAACAGCGACTACGTGGGCGTCATCAGAATAGACGGCACCATAGACTCCGTCAGTGAGCGCTTTCTTTCACGAGCGATTGACAAGGCGACGGGTGACCGAGCCCGCCTTGCGGTCATCGAACTCGATACTCCGGGCGGCCTGCTGAGTTCGACCCGCGACATGGTGGAGACGATCCTGGGGGCAGAAATCCCCGTCGCCGTCTACGTTTCCCCACAGGGAGCTCGAGCGGCCTCGGCCGGCACCTTCATCACCACCACCGCAAATTTCGCGGTTATGGCGCCGGGCACAAACATAGGCGCCGCTTCCCCTGTTGCCTCCGGCGGACAGGACCTGCCATCAACGCTGGAGAAGAAGATCAACGAAGACACAAGGGCCTTCATAAGGAGCATCGCCGACACGAGGGGGAGGAACTCACAGGCGCTGGAAGACACCGTCACCAAGGCCCTGGCCTACACGGCTGGCGAGGCCGTAGAAATGGGTGTCGTCGATTTCATTGCGACGGACTTGACCGACCTGCTGGCCCAGCTCGATGGGCAGACGGCGGAGACCGCAGCCGGAACAGTCACCGTGCGAACAAAGGACGCGCCTATTCGGGAGATCAAGACCAATCTCCTCGAGAGGTTCCTCGGCATCGTGGCGAACCCCAACATCGCCAGCCTACTCCTCTCCATCGGCTTCCTGGCGATCCTGATCGAGCTATACTCCCCCGGCTTTATCGGCCCTGGCGTGGTTGGTGTTATCTCCGTCTTGCTTGGGTTCGTTGGCCTGGGCCAGCTCCCGGTCAATTGGGTGGGGGTAGGGCTGATTTTATTCGCCATGCTCCTTCTCTTTCTCGAGTTCCAGCAACCTGGTCTCGGGATCTTCGGTATAGGGGGCCTGGTGAGCATGGTCATCGGGCTGCTCTTCCTGTTGGGCAACATATCCGGGGAGCCCGATATCCCCGAGCCCAGCTTTCGGGTGAGCCTCTGGGTAGTTGGCTCCGTTGCCGGTGTGATGGCCTCCATCATCGCGTTCTTTTCATACCTCGCGAGGGCTACCGGGTCCGGAATGATAGAGGGTACCATCGTCGGTCAAACGGGTATCGCCGCCTCTGACCTGGCTCCTTCGGGCCGGATAAGGATCGAGGATCAGGAATGGACTGCCACTACCGACGCTGACACTCTCATACACGAAGGAGAGGAGGTGACGGTAGTCGGCGAGTACGGCGAAATTCTAAAAGTGGCCGCGGCCTCACAGGCAGGCGGTGAGGGAAGAGCGTCACGAATCGGAAAGCGTCTGCCGTCGATGCTAGGCCGGCTTATCCGCAGGGGCAAGTTTCGACGGAATCCACCTGCGGGCTAAATGACCAGAAGGAGGGCAAGATATGGCAGGGTTCCAAACTGTCGGGCCTAACGAGGCGATGATCATTTCGGGTGGCGGCAAGCAACCTAGGGTGGTGGTCGGGGGTCGCGCGTTCGTCTATCCGATCATCCAGCGCACCCAATACCTGTCCCTGGAGGTGATGACCCTCACGGTGGAAACGGCAAGGGTGTATACCAGCGAGGGCGTCCCCGTCTCTGTTGATGGTGTGGCTCAGGTGAAGGTAGCAAGGGTGGACGAGGCCATCCGGACCGCGGCTCAGCAGTTCCTTGGGAAGGGCGCTGAGGAGATTGCACGAATAGCCCTTCAGACCATGGAGGGGCACCAGCGGGCCATGCTGGGCACCATGACCGTGGAGCAGATATACAAGGACCGGGACACCTTCGCCGGGCAGGTGCGGGAGGTGGCGTCGACTGACATGGCGAACATGGGCCTAGAGATCGTCAGCTTTACCATCAGGGACATCCGCGATGAAGAAGGGTACCTCGACGCCCTGGGCGTGAAGAGGACGTCCGAGGTCAAGCGAGACGCGACCATCGGACAGGCTGAAGCAGAGAGGGACGCGGGAATCCGGTCTGCGCAGGCGGAGCGGCTACGCGAGGCGGCAAGATTCGAGGCGGATACCGGCATCGCGGAGTCGGAGCGGGACTTCGGTATCGAGAAGGCCGCCTACGACAAGGAGGTCAAGGCACGACAGGCGGAAGCGGAGCTGGCATACGCCCTTCAGGCGACGAAGACGAAACAGCAGATCCGGCAAGAAGAGGTCCAGATCGATGTGGTCGATCGGCAGAAGCAGATCGAAGTCCAACAGCAAGAGATCGAGCGCAAGGAGCTCGAGCTGGAGGCCACGGTGAGGAAGCCGGCGGAGGCGGAGCGTTACCGTGCGACGACGGTTGCGGAGGGAGAGAAGGCGCGCGTCGTGGCTGAGGCCGAGGCCGAGGCCGCAGGCATCAGGAAACGGGGAGAGGCTGAGGCCGATGCCATAAAGGCCCGCGGTCTCGCCGAGGCCGAGGCGATGAGGCGGAAGGCAGAGGCGTGGAAGGAGTACGGCCAGGCAGCGATGATCGAGCAGCTTTTGGTCGCGCTACCCGAGGTCGCGACCGCCGTGGCGCAGCCGCTAGCCAAGACCGAGCGGATCGTGGTGATCAGCTCCGGTGGAAGCAACTCGGATGGAGCAGGAGCGAGCAAGGTCACCGGCGACGTGACTAACATCATCGCCCAGATCCCCGCCGTTATCGAGTCGCTGACCGGGATAGACATCCTGGGGACACTTAAGGAGCTGCCGGGGGTCAAGACATCGGACCAAGGTTCCGCAGAGGCCGGGCCTGGAAACGGGGGCCGCCGCCAACGCGGACCGCGAACCGTAGAGGTGAAAAGTGACGAGCAGGAGGCCGGAGAAGATGAGTAAGTTGACACCCGCCTAGCGGGGTGCACGATCTATTCCCGCGCTGGCAAGCTTTGTCGGAGCCATCCTCATCGCTAGCGTCAGACCGCCTTCGCTGAGCGCAACGAGTCGGCGGAGGAGTCGATCAGTGTGCGGATCGGCCTGAACGCGGGAGAGCCGATAGCGGAGGACGATCCGGGCGGACGCGGTGATCTCTTCGGCGCATCGGTGAACATGGCCGCGCGTATCGCAGGGAAGGCGGGCGGCGGCGAGATACTGGCCTCGTACGTCGTGCGAGAACTCGTCGCCGGTAAGGAGTTCTTGTCGCCGACCGCGGCGAAACGGAGCTGCGGGGGCTTAGAGGACCCGGTGCGCGTGTACGAGGTGAGATGGCGGGAGGAGCAGAACGAGACGCAATCAGACGCGAATCTGTGGACGAAGACGCCCCAGGTGACGGTGAGTGTGGCGAGCCATCGGTTTCGCCGTCAAGCGAATGGCTCCACAGCCGATAACACCCCGCTCTAGTGCTCGCCATGACAGGTACGGCGCTCTAGTGCTCAGGCGTAAATACTTTGGAAGCAGCTGCTCTACCACTGAGCTACTCCCGCTCGGTTTCGTGCCTGTTTACAGATAATAACTGGAGGGCGTTGGCCGCTCTAGTGCTCCAGCAGCCGAGGGTGCCGGTCCTGGTTGGTGCTTACTTCGGAATCATCTATCGGCTAGTCACCTCGTCTTCGGCCAGCAGAGGCAACGGGTCCATCCCCAGCGCCGCCCGATAGGTGGAGTGGTAGTGGTGTAGGGCGGGCTCGTTGCGGCCAAACACCACGTGTTCCAGCGACCCCGCGTCGGCCGCTCGTTGCTGGCTCGCCGCAACTACGTAATCCTTGTCGCGAATGATCGAGGCGAACGCCTAACCCATTCCGCGAAGCACCTCCTCTTGGGCACTGTCAACTTCGGTGTCCGGCCAGACGTAGAACGAGATGCGACTTACGTGCTGGTTTGGCTGTCCTGGAGTCGGGTAGGCGCGCACAAGGAAGCAACCAAAATCAGACGGCATGAGCTGGACGTTTGGGAAGATCCAGTACACAGGGAGGCCCGGGGTGGTAATGCGCCATTCGTTCTCCGGCAGCGTCAGCATCTCGTCGATGGCGCGGCGGCAAAGTATCATGCGATGATTCCGGCCAAACGTGTCGTAGAACTGCACGTTCCCGTGGAACGTGAGGGACAGCGTTTTGCTGTGAAGCACCGGGAAGTGGTAGGTTTCGCCAAACGTGTCCATCGCAAGCTTCCAGTTGCAGGCCACTTCGTAGGTGTCAACGCCGAGGTTGCGAAGACTGCCGTAGTTCCAGCTCGCAAACTCCTCATTTAGCTCGTCGCCCAAGAGCGACGCGAGGTCGATCGTTCCCTTCGGGTTGGGATGGACCCAGAGGATGCCGTGGGGTCCGTCGCCGGCAACTCCACGAGACCGAGGCACGATGCATCGACCTCGCCGAAATGATCCGGCTTGGTCAGGCCGAGCAGCGTCCCGTCGAGGCCGTATGTCCAATTGTGAAATGGGCAGCTGAAGTTCTTGGCTTCGCCGCGCTCTTGCGTTTCCAGGAGGGAGCCCCGGTGCCGGCATGAGTTCACAAACGCCCGAACTTGGCCCTCCTGATCGCGGGTCGCCAGAATCGGCACGCCCAGATCGTCGACCGTCATAAAGGAGCCCGACGCCGGCAGGTCTCCCGTTAGTCCGATCACCTGAGGATGCCCGACGAAAAACTCGTGCCACTCGCGCTCCGCCAGCTCGGGGTCGTTATTGACCTGCGTCGGGTTGAGCATCAGCCCACCCCCATCGACATTCGTACTCGCGTCGAGATGAGTCTCGAGCTGCTTGATGAGTTGGACCTGTACCTCATGGCGCACTGGCTGCCTCTAGTCTCATAGGGCGCTGGTAGAGAAAAGGAAGAACCATCTGCCGTCGTTCAAACTCGATGGTTCTTCCGCGCGTTACGTTGAGGGACGGCCGTCTGATTAGTCAAGTGGGGCGGGAGACGGGAATCGCCCAACGGGTCGCCGTTGGCGAAACCCTGCGCCGCTCCCGAGCAGCGATCGGCCTGGAGCGGGAGACCGGGATCGCCCAACGGGTCGCCGACGGCGAAACCCTGCGCCACTCCCGAGCAGCGATCAGCCTGGAGCGGAAGACCGGGATCGAACCGGCGACTCTCTGCTTGGGAAGCTTACGTTTCGCGAGTCGCTTCCTGTCGAGCGGCGAACGGTCGCGTGGCCTTCCGGGCTCGCGCCGGCGAGGCTACGACTAGTCGGTATCGAGGCGCTTGCCGTTGTGGTCTCCGCTGTTGTGGTGAAAGCCGATCACGCGCCCGTCACCATCTGCGGCGACGTGGCGCAATTCGGCCTTGAATGTACCCGCCGTCTCTCCGCCATATCGGCCGAATTGGGCAAAGGCCGCGTCACGGCCGCTGTGGTCGCCAGCGATGGGGCTTCGTCCCGGCGTGTGCCACGAGGCGTTCTCGTCGAAGAGTTCGCTGAGCGTCTTCATGTCGGCCGCACGCGGTCGATCGAGAGTGCGGGCGCTGTGATAGCGTTTAGGCCGCGATGGCTTCACGTGTGCTGGGCGTTGACTCCGGCGGGACGTTCACAGACCTGGTGCTCTGGGAGGACGGCGAGGTGCGGACGCACAAGCGCCCGAGCACGCCGGATGACCCCTCACTGGCGATCGTGGCCGGCATGCAGGAGGCGGGCCTGACGCCGGATGAGCTCGTCCACGGGTCGACCGTCGCGACGAACACGATCCTGACGGGGAGTGGCGCCCGGACAGCCTTCGTGACGACGAAGGGATTCCGGGACATGCTGACGATCGGGAGGCAGGCGCGATCGAGGGAGGATCTCTACAGTCTGACTCCCTCGCCGGTGCAAACGCTCGTTCCCCGCGAGCTGTGCTTCGAAGCCGACGAGCGCGTGAGCGCTGAGGGCGACGTGCTGCGGAAACTGACGGAGGAGGAGGCGCGGCTGGTGATGGCGGATGTCGTCTCGTCCGGGGCGGAGTGCGTGGCGGTATGCCTGCTGTTCGCGTTTCTCGCCCCGGAACACGAGCGCCTGCTGAAACGCATCGGCGAGGAGCACGGCCTCTACGTGTCGGCTTCGCACGAGGTGTTGCCGGAGGCCCGCGAGTATGAGCGCGGCAGCACGACGGTGATCAGCTCTTACGTAGCGCCGGCGATGACGCGCTACCTCGAACGGCTCGAGCGGGCGACGAACGAGATGGCGGACGTCTCGCTGCGGGTGATGCTCTCGGACGCGACGACGACGGGAGTGCGCACGGCCTGCGAGAACGCCGTGCGGACAGTGCTTTCGGGGCCGGCAGCGGGGGTGACGGCAGCGTTCTCGCTGGCAGCGGCGCACGGCCACGATCGGGCGCTGACGTTCGACATGGGCGGGACTTCCTCCGACGTCGCGTTCTGCGACGGAGAGGTGGCGCTGCGGCGGGACGTGCTGGTCGGAGGCCTGCCGATCGCGACGCCGACGGTGGACGTGCACTCGGTAGGCGCCGGCGGCGGCTCGGTCGCGTTCATCGACGAGGCTGGGGCGCTGCGCGTCGGTCCCGAGAGCGCGGGTGCGGATCCGGGGCCGGCGGCGTACGGCCGGGGCGGCCCGCCGACCGTCACGGACGCCCACGTGGTCCTGCGCCGGATCGCGCTCGACCGCTTCCTCGGCGGGCGGATGGAGATCGACGCGGAGGCGGCGAAGACCGCGATGGGGCGGCTGGCGGCCGGGCTTGAGAGCGACGTCGAGCAGGCAGCGGCGGCCGTGATCGACGTCGCGAACGCTGAGATGGAGCGGGCGGTACGGAGGGTGACGGTGGAGCGCGGGCACGACCCGCGCGCGGCGGCGATGGTGGCCTTCGGAGGCGCGGGGCCGCTGCACGCCTGCGAGCTGGCGATGGCGTTCGGCATCTCCAGCGTGATCGTGCCGCCGCACCCCGGCCTGCTGTCGGCGCTGGGGCTGGTGGTCGCCGACGAGGCGGTCGACACGGTGCTGCCGGTCTACGCGAAGGCACGCGGCGAGGCCGACGGCGCGCTGGCGACGGACCTCGGAGAACGCATCACAAAGGCGGCGGGGGAGCTGGGCTCGCGGATCGCGCGCGATGGCGTAGGGCCGGCGGCGACGCAGCTCTTCTTCTCGATGAAGTACCCCGGTCAGGCACACGAGCTGCTGCTGTCGGCGGAGGCGCTCGACCTGGAAGAGCTGTGCCCGCGCTTCGACGCGGCCCATCGCCAGCGATTCGGGCACGCCGATGCCGAGAGCCCGGTGGAGATCACGACTGTCCGGGTGCGGGTCTCGGCAGCGGCGGAGCGCGAGCTGCGGCTGAGCGCTCGGCCACGAGCGGGTGCAGAGCCGGAGCTAACGAGGGTCTGGGCCGACGGTGGGTGGCAGAACGGGCAGAGCTACGCGCGGGATGGACTCGGCGTCGGTGCTGAGGTTGCCGGGCCGGCTGTGATCCACCAGATGGACGCGACGACGCTCGTTCCACCGGGCTGGCATCTGCGCGTCGCCGAGGACACGAGCCTGCTTCTGGAGCGCACATGAGCGACAAGAAGCCGGCCGCGGACCTTTCGGTGTTCGCCGCCCTGTTCGGGTCTGTGGCGGAAGAGATGGGGAGGAGCTACTGCCTAAGTTCGCTCTCGCCGAACATCAAGGAGCGGCAGGACTACTCGTGCGGGGTGTTCGACGCGCGCGGGCGAATGGTGGCGATGGCGCCGCACATCCCGCTGCACCTGGGCTCGATGCCGGCGGCCGCGAGGAACGTGATGGCGCTGGGACCGTTCAGACGGGGCGACGTGCTCATCCTCAACGATCCGTACCTGAGAGGGACTCACCTGCCGGACGTGACGATGGTAGCGCCCGTGTTTGCCGGCGACGGCGGGGAGCCGGCGTTCTTCACGGTCTCCAGCGGGCACCAGGCGGACATCGGCGGTTCGACGCCGGGGTCGATGGGTGCGGCCCGCGAGCTGCAGCAGGAGGGGTTGATCATCCCGCCCGTGCGGTTGTACGACGGCGGTGACCTGGTTGAGGACGTGCGGCGGCTGATCCTGGCGAACGTGCGGACGCCCGAGGAGCGCTGGGGAGACCTGCGCGCGCAGGCGGCGGCTCACGCGATTGGGGAGCAGCGTCTGCAGGAGCAGGTGACGCGCTTCGGCCTCGAGAGGTGCTGGCAGAAGATGTCCGAGCTAATTGACTACACGGAACTGATGACGCGCCTGGCGATCGCGCGCATCCCGGACGGGGATTGCGAGTTCACGGACGAGATGGACGACGACGGCTTCGGAACGGAGCGAATCGGCATCACGGCGCGGGTCTCGGTGCGGGACGACGAACTGACGGTGGACTTCGCGGGATCGTCGCCGCTGGTGGAGGGGTCGCTGAACGCGACGGCGGCGGTGACGGCCTCGGCGGTGCACTACGTTGTGCGCTGCCTCCTGCCACGCGAGGTTCCGGCGAACGAGGGCTCGACGCGGCCAGTGACGGTCGTCCTGCCGGAGCGGTCGGTGGTGAACGCGGCGTCGCCGCACGCGGTCGCCGGGAGCATCGAGACGGCGCAGCGTGTGGTCGACGTGCTGATCGGGGCGCTGGCGCAGGCGCTACCGGACGAGATGCCGGCGGCGAGCAACGGGAGCATGAACAACATCACGTTCGGCGGCTGGGACAGCGGGCGCGGGAGGCCGTTCAGCTACTACGAAACGGTAGGTGGAGGGACGGGTGGCAGCGCGCGGGAAGCCGGGGCCGATGCGATGCACTCGCACATGACGAACACTCTGAACACGCCGGTGGAGGTGCTGGAGATGTCGTACCCCCTTCGCATCCTCGAATACGCCGTCCGCGAAGGCAGCGGAGGCGATGGCGCGCACGCGGGAGGCTGCGGCACGAGGCGATCGTGGCAAGCGCTGGTGCCGTGCGCGGCGTCGCTGCTGGGAGACCGGCGGCTTGGCGGCGCTTGGGGCGCCCGCGGCGGGCAGCCCGGAGAGCCGGGACGAGACCGCCTCAAGGGCAAGACCGGAGAGCGCCGCCTGGGGTCGAAAGAGTCGGTGCATTTAGAGGCGGGCGACGTGGTGACCATGGAGACGCCGGGCGGCGGCGGCTGGGGATCGCCTGCCGGCTGAGCGTCCGGGTTACGGCGATTCGGGCGGTCTCAGCAGCTCGCGTCGGAATCGGCCGACGCTCTGACAGCGGCGGGCACAGGCGCGGCGTCGCCGTCGGTCTCGTCCGCCGGATAGCGTCCGGACGCTTGAGAACAGCGAGGAAGGCTTCGACGACCGCCGGGTCAAACTGGGTACCGCTATAGCGATTGAGTTCGTCGATGGCTTCGGCGACGGGCATCACCTTGCGGTAGGGACGGTCCTCGGTCATTGCGTCGAAGGCGACGAGCAGGATGCGGGCACCGATCGGGATCTCCTCGCCGCTGAGGCCGTCGGGGTAGCCGGCGCCGTCGAACCGCTCGTGGTGATGGCGGATGACGGGTATCGCGTCGGTCGCGGTAGGCACGTTGGAAAGCGTGTTGGCGCCGTCGGCGGGATGGCGCTTCATTCTGTCCATCTCTTCATCGGTGAGGGTCGCGGGCTTGAGGAGGATTTCGTCGGGAACCACGAGCTTGCCGATGTCGTGGAGGAGTGAGGCGACGCGCAGGACGGAAACTTCGGACTCGGAGAGTCCGAGTTCAGCGGCGAGTTCGCCTGTGTACTAGGAACAGCGCTCCGCGTGATCTTTCGTCTGTGGGTCGCGGGCGCGTAGAGCGCTGGTCAAAGAGGCGACGACGTCGGCGTGACGGCGGCCGCTGTCCTCGCTGCGTGGAGCGATGCCGTCAAGGTGCTCCGTAAGGGAGCTGCCCCAGACGGTAACGCGGTTCTTGCCGGTTGCCTTGGCGTTGTACATGGCCATGTCGGCCCGGTAAACGATGTCCTTGGCCGTCGAAGCGGACTCCGGGAAGACGGCGACACCAACGCTGGCGGTCACTTCGGGCGCGCCTTCGACTGAGACTTCGACAACGGCGTTCCTGACACGTGTGGCGAACTCCGTCGTTGTCGCGCGGTCGGCGCCCGGAACGATGATGGCCAGCTCGTCCCCGCCGTAGCGGTAGCAGTCTTCCTTCGCGGTTACCTCGGCCATGGCGTTGGCCACGTTCCGTAGCACCTGGTCACCGGCCTGGTGACCCTGCGTGTCGTTGACGTCCTTGAAGCCGTCGAGGTCCAGAAGAATGAGGCCGAGGCTGGCGCCGGATTCCCCCGCGGCTTCGACCTGCTCTGACAGATGCTTGTGGAAGGCGCGGTGGTTGCCCAGGCCGGTGAGAGGATCGGTGGCGGCCTGGCTGCGGGCGTCGGTCAACTGGCGGTGCCGCTCGCGCAGCTCATCGTTGGCATGCCGCAGCTTCTCGGTGTTCTGCTCGATGGCGTCCATCATGTCGTTCATGACGCCGCCGAGATGAGCGACTTCGCCTGGCCCGGAGGCGGGGGCGCGCGCGGATAGATCGCCGGCGGAAGCAAGGCGGGCGGTGTCCTCCAGGGCGACCAGCGGCTTGATGATGGAGCGCGCGAGCAGGAAGCCACCGCCGACAACAAGCCCGACGCCGATCACTCCCGAGAGGATCAGGAGTATGACCGTGAGGCGGGCGGTATCGTTCGCCTGTTCGCGGAGAACGGCGACCTCGGCCAGTTGTTCGCTGGCAAGAGCCTCCAGCGTGATCCGGTACTCGCGGAACAGGGGCACGATCTGCTCGATCAGCGCCTCAGCCTCGGCGACGCTGCCGGCCTGCCTCAGCTCAGATACGCGTGCTGCATCTTGCACGAGTAGCGTGCCGACTGCGTAGACCTTGTCCAGGCCGGCGACGTTCCCCTGGGAAAGCGCCGCGTTCATGCTCGCCTGGGCGGCGTCTGCGTGTTCCTGGATCTCGGTGATGTAGATCTCTTCGCCAGAGATGACGAAGCGTTGCAGGAGAAGGCCTGAGATGCTCGAATTGGCCTCGGGCGGTCTGCAGTAGAGACGCTGTCTGAGAGTGCTCCTCGAGGACGGCCAGGTCAGCCTGGTGGGCGCGAGCCTGCCAGGCCGCCGTGGCGATGACGCCGATAAGAAACAGCGTGACGAGGCTGAAGCCGACAACAATACGGCCTTTGACGGAGCTCAGGGGCGTATTGACCCAGAGGCGATCCAGGAAGCCTTCCTGAGCGGCCGTTTCGTGCATTGTGTCAGAGCGAGCGTTCATCATCGGTCTAAAAGTCCACTTCTATCGAGGCAGCTTCTCCATGGTTGCTTCTCGTGTTAGCGTCTGCTGTCCTAGCTGGCCGACGGTGCGCCGACAGTGCCCCGGCGGCGCAGGCTACCGACAACGATAACGACGGCGGCCAGAACCAGGACGGCAGCCAACGAGCCGGCGCTAATCGCCAGCCACGAGGCAGCCGTATTGGCGTCATCGGCGCTGGCGGTCGCGGCAGCGGCGTCGGTGCGCTATGACTCAGCGTAGACATTCAGCTCGGCGATCAGTGAGTTGAAGCCCGGCGAGAGCTGTTCGAGAGCAGCGGCGGCGCCTTGCACTTCGCCGATCTGTCGCAGCGCGATCACTCCGGCCAGCGCCTCCACGGCGTCAGAGCCCTGGCCGAGGAAGTTGCCTTCGTCACCACCCGCCTCCGCTATCGCGGACGAGAGGTGCTGCACAGCGACTGCCGTGCTCGACTGGATCTGCGGAATGAGCGCCAGGTCACCGGATACGACGTACTCGTTGAGAAGAGTGCCGGCGGCCACGCCCTCCACCTGTGCGTCCTCGAGCAGGGATGCGGTGAGAAGGTTGGATTCGGCTTCGTCGAGCTTCGACTGCTTGGCGCTCTGCTGCCAGAGCGACGCGGCGAAGAGAGCGGCCACAACGCAGACGCCGATAACGGCTGCGATGGCCACAAACCTGCTGGAACTGCCAGTACTGTTGCTAGCCATGATTTTCCCTCATGGGCGAACCGCGATTTCGCCGTCCTTGGCTGGGGGTTCACCCCTACTGTCCTTACTAGATGCGGATTCCGTAACTTCGTTGCAGCGCATGCTTCGCCTCGCCTGCTGACGCGCTGCGCCGTGCGGAAATGCGCGTGCGATCGGTCGATTTGCTCTCCTATACGCAACTGCACTTCACTTATGCCCACCAATAGTCGCCAGCGCACAGGGCGATAGGGCTGTCGGAGTACGCGGTACCGGCTCAGCCGCCGAGGCGATCGGCCCGAGCCACCTGCCAGTCGCCGACGATTTCCGGATTGACAGCGTTGTCGCTGACGTCGCCAGCGAGAGCGGCGAGGAGGTTTTCGGCGGCGAGGCGGGCCATCTCCGAGCGGGTGGCGACGCTGGCGGAGGCGATGTGCGGGGTGATGAGTACGTTTTCGAGCGTGAGGAGCGGGCTATCGGTAGGCAGGGGCTCGGGATCGGTGACGTCGAGCGCGGCACCGGCAATCGCGCCGGAGCGGAGTGCTTCGTACAGGGCGTCGTGATCGACGAGTGGACCACGGGCGGTGTTGACGAGGATGGCGGCCGGCTTCATCAGGGCGAGCTGACGAGCGCCGATAAGACCGCGGGTGTCTTCGGCGAGCGCGGCGTGGAGGGAGACGAAGTCGGAGCGGGCGAGGAGCGTGTCAAGCTCGGCGTAGGCAGCACCGAGGTTCTTCTCAGCCTCTGGCTTGCGGCTGCGACCGCTGTAAAGGATGCGCATGCCAAAGCCGACGGCGCGGCGGGCGACAGCGAGACCGATGCGCCCTAGGCCAACGATGCCGAGGGTAGCGCCGTGGACGTCGGGGCCGATCATGATCTCGGGCCCCCAGGTGCGCCAGTTGCCGACGCGCACGTAGCGGTCGCCCTCGGCGATGCGGCGGGTAGCGGCGAGGAGGAGGCCGAAGGCGAGGTCGGCGCTGGTTTCGGTGAGGACGCCGGGCGTGCGGGTGACGAGCACGAGACGACGGCTGGCGGCGGCGACGTCGACGTTGTCGAAGCCGGTCGCCATGTTGCTGACGGAGACGAGCTTCGGGGCGGCGGCGAACAGATCGTCGTCGATGCGGTCCGTGAGGAGAGTGAGCAGGCCGTGGGCGGCGGCTGCCTCGCGGCGGAGGTCTTCAGCGGGTGGCGGCAGCTCGTCCGGCCAGACGGTGACGTCGCAGGTCCGGCGGAGGAGGTCGAGGGCGTCGCCGGGCAGGTTGCGGGTGACGAAGACTCGCGGGCGATCTGGCACGGGGGCTAATGTAGCATGGGGCTGATTACGAGCGGCCGAGAGAGGAGACCCGATGAACGAGGAGCAGAAGAAGTTCGTGGCGGAGGTGAACGTGGCGGTGCTGGCGTCGGTGGACGGCAAGGGCCGGCCGCACGCGACGCCGATCTGGTACATGCTGGACGGCGAAGAGATCGTGCTGAGCGTGGGCCGCGGCGGCCAGAAGCACCGCAACCTGGAGCGCAACCCGGACGTGACGTTGGTAATCGACTCCCGGAAGCTGCCGTACTACGCGGTGATGGTCGCCGGGCGAGTGGAGATCGGGCCGCCGTTCGACGATGAGCAGCGACTGGCGCTGGCCACGCGCTACCTGGGGGAGGAGATCGGCAAGCGTTATATCGGGACGACTGCGGGCAACGACTCCGTCACCCTACGGCTGGAGCCGCGAAAGGTGATGGAGTTCAACGGGCGCGCGGGCGGCTAGGCCGGACTGCCAGCCCGTCTGGACCAGCCTGTCTGGGGGCGGCTGCGGAGCAGCGGGACGAGGACGCCGCCGGGCGGCTGACGCCACGAGAATCAGAGGTGCTGCGGCTGTTGGCGACGGGGCTGAGCAACGCCAGGATCGCCGAGGTGATGGGGATTAGCGCGGCGACGGTGCGTAATCACATCGACCACGTGCTGACGAAGCTTGGCGCGCACAGCAAGCTCGAGGCCGTGGTGTACGCGGCGCAGCACCGGATCGTCTAGCGCGCGGGACGGCGGCTAGTCGATCTCGACGACGATCGTCGCGACGATGAGCGCGACGGTGGCGACGGCGAGACCGAGCCCGCCGAGGTTGATGATCAGCCGGACGGCGATGGACCCGGGGCTGGCGTCATGTTCGCCTGCCATGCGCTGGTACCTCCTCTTGCTGTCGACCGGAACGGGTCGCCCACCAATTGTATAGAGCGCGCCAGCCCACAAGGAAGAGGCCGGCGCCGGTGATGCCGATGGCGAAGAAGGCGGTGAAGAGCTCGCGGTCGAAGACGAGGGCGCGGCCGCACATGGCGACGACGCCGGCGGCGGCCCAGATCATGAGGACGTTGGCGACTGGGTAGCGGCCGGCGGCGGCGCGCGCGGAGAAGGCGCCGAAGAAGGGGGCGATGAGGAGCCAGGCGATGGGAAACGGAAGGATGGCACGGGCGAAGGTGGTCCGGGTGACGGCGTCTTCGTGGGTGGCGAGGCCGAGGAGGCCGAAGGCGACGAAGGCGGCGACTTCGCCGGCGGCGAGGAGGGCGCGGGGGGCGGGTGACCCGCTCATCCCCTTCGACTCCGGCTATCGCCGCGCTCAGGGCAGGCTGCGAATGGCCCAGGACGAGCGGAACGGCGCGTGGGCGGGTGGGCGGTCATTGGGAGAGGAGCTGGCGGCCGATGACTTTGAGTTCAACGATGGGCTTGACGCCTTCGAAGATGGGGAGGACGAGGGCGTCGACGGTGTAGCGGGCGATCGGGTCTTCTTCGGAGTAGCCCCAGCCGCCGTGGATTAGCATGCCCTCCTGGCTGACCCAGACGGCGACATCGGAGGCGAAGACTTTGCACATCGCGGCCTCCAGGTTGGAGCGCTCGTCGGACTGCATGGCGCGGGCGGCGGCGTAAGTGAGGTGGCGGCCGGCGGCGGTGTGGGCGGACATTCGGCCTATCTTGTATTGGGTGAGCTGGTAGTCCGCTAGCGGCTTGCCGAACTGCACACGGTCGCTGGCGTAGTTGCAGGCCTTCTCGATGGAGGCCTGGCTGACGCCCGTGGCGCGGGCGCCAGTCTGCAGGCGGCCGGCGGCGAATCCGCCCATCTGGAGGTAGAAGCCACGACCGAGACCGTCAGCGCCGCCGACAAGGTGGTCATCCGGCACGAAGTAGTTGTCGATGGCCAGCGTGAAGGAGTGCATGCCGCGGTAGCCGGGCGTCGGGTTGGCCTGACCGCTGATGGAGCCGCCGCCGGGCTGGGTGTGCTCGAACTGGTGGCCGTCGTAGGGGTCCTTGGGGACGATGAAGAGCGAGAGACCCTTCGCGCCGGAGCCGGCATCACCGGTGCGGGCGAGGAGAGCGAGGATGTTAGCGCGGCCGGCGAACGTGGACCAGGCCTTCGGTCCGTTGATGATCCAGCCCTTGACGCCGTCGCGCTCGCCGGGAGCGGCCTTGCACATGAGGGAGGCGACGTCGGAGCCGATGTCCGGCTCGGTGACGGCGATGCCGACGAGCAGCTCGCCGGCGGCGATGCGTGGGAGCCAGGTCTCGCGCTGGGCCTCGGTGCCGCCTGTGAGTAGAGCCCGGGTGAGGATCTCGGAGCGAGTGATGAGACTGCCGGCGACAAGGGAGACCGTCGAGAGCTCTTCGGTGAGGACAACCATCGTGAGGAGGCCCATCTCGGTGCCGCCGAATGACTCCGGGATGGAGGAGCCGAAGAGGCCGATGCCGGCCATCTTGACGATGAGTTCTTCCGGGACGAGGTGGTCCTGGCGGTGCATCTCCTGCGCGATCGGGGCGACCTCGGTTCGGGCGAACTCGCGGGCGTGGTCGCGGGTCATGCTGGCGATCTCGTCGTCGAGCTCGGCGGTAACTGCGCCGCGGGCGTCGATCACGCGGCGGCCGGCGGCGGCGATGCGGGCGACGGACATTCCGCCGCGGATGAGGTTGCGGGTGCCGTCTCTGGCCAGCGTGCTGGTGAGAGCGTCGCCGATGGCGAAGGCGTTGGGGTCGGACTCGACGGCGTTGCGGGCCTTGTGGAGTGCCTCGGCCGCGAAGATGAGCGCATGCTCGGCAGCGAGGTCGTCAGGCCGGCCGGAGTCGGCGCGGGACTCGGCGTAGGCGGTGAGTTCGGCGGCCGCCTGGGCCTCGGTGGCGATCTGGGCGAGGCGCGAGACGTGCGCCTGGTGCGCATCGATCTCCTTGCCGCCGCCGGTAAGGCGCGCACCGGAGGCGACGGCGCTCTGGCCGAGCCGTGCAGCAACGTCGGTGAGAGCGCGCGCGGCGGTGAGGGACTCGCTGCGTGCCTTTTCGGTGGTCATGGGAGGTCCTCCGGGTCTGGGTTGGTGCCTACGGGGCGGTCTCTCTGGCCCCGGCAAACAGCTTGCGGATGCGCCGTGCGCGATAGTCGAAGATGCGCTTGAGCTGGCGGGCGACGACCAAACGGTGAGCCAGCGACCCAAGGATACCGAAGGGGAGCTCGTACTGCACCCGGTCACGCATGAGGGTTTGCTCGCCGAGGTCTTCGAACGAGTGCGTGTGGCGCCAGAGGCGGTACGGCCCTTTCGCCTGGACGTCTGTGAAGCCGCGCGGTGGGTCGTACTCTTCGATCAGGCTGACCCATTTGAGAGGCAGGCCGAGCCACTTGATCGAGTGGACGATGCGGAAGCCGCGCTTGATCGGCAGGTCGTCGATCTCGCTGATCGAGAAGCCCATGCGCTTCGGGGTGATCTTCTCCAGGTTTCGGGGGTCCTCGAAGAAGGCGAAGACTTCGCGACACGGCGCCGGGATCATCGCCTCGCGCTCGAGGAGGGGCATCAGTCGCGCTTCGCGAGGTAGGTAGCGAGGCCTTCGCGGAGGGGAGTCGGGGTGATGCCGAGCTTGTCGGAGATGTCGGCCGGGTCGCCGAGGGCGTTCATCGTGATGAAGTCGACGGCGGCCGGAGTGAGGGGCCGGCCCGGAGCGAACTGCAGCACGGACGCCAGCGCCTTCATCAGGAGCTTCGGGGCGGGCAAGAGCAGGCGACGCCGGCCGGCGACTTCAAGCGCAATGCGCACGATCCGGGACATTGTGAGCACGTCCGGGCCGCCAATCTCGAACGTCTGGTTGGCGGCGGCCGGGTTGCCCAGGGACTCCGCAGCGGCGCGGCCGACGTCGTCGATGAAGACAGGCTGCATCTGCTGCTTTCCGGGAGCGCCGATGAGGGGGACGAAGGGCTGGAAGCGGGACATGGCGAGGAAGCGGTTGAGAGCGCTGTCTTCCGGGCCGTAAACCCACGGCGGACGGAGGATGGTGTAGCTGAGACCGCTGGCGCGCACGGCTTGCTCGGCGCGCCACTTGGCGCGGAACCAGTGGTAGCCCTCGGGGGCGGCACCGGCGGCGCTGAGGTAGACGTACTGCTTCGCACCGGCGGCCTTCGCGGCGGCGACGAGGTTCTCGGTGCCGCGGGCGTCGACCTCCTCGAAGGTTTGGCCCTTCTTCGGGTTTTCGATCGGCGAGTTGGGCAACTGCTGAGTGCCGATGACGGCATTGACGCCGGCCATCGCCCCTTCCAGCGAAGCGGGGTCACGGACATCGCCCTCCCGGTACTCGACCTCGAGGCCGGGAAAGCGACCGGCGGAGCGGGCGGCGTCGCGGGTGAGGACGGCGAGCGACCGGCCGCGGCGGGCGAGCTCGCGGACGATGCCGCCGCCGACGAATCCGGTACCGCCTGCTACGAGGATCATGACCTCGCCCGTATTGTCGCATGCCATACTGGTGACATGCCGCAGGAGACGCTGAAAGCGGCGGACGCCGCGACGCGAAACGGCTGGCTGAGGCTGGACGACGCCGGTCTGCTGGCCCAGTGCGAGGAGCACGGCTACCGGTCGAGCGGGCCGGGCGGACAGCGCCGGAATAAGGTGGAGACGGCAGCGCGCGTGAAGCACCAACCGACCGGCCTTGAAGCGCACGCAGCCGAGACTCGAATACGCCAGGACAACCGCCGTCGCGCGCTGCGGCGTCTGCGGGTGCGAATCGCGATCGAAGTGAGATCGCCGTTTCAGGAGCCGCCGGAGCTGGCGAAGTACCGTCGCGAGAAGCGGCTCTCGATCAACGCCCGCAACCCTGCGTATCCGGTCGTGCTGGCGGCGTTGCTGGACGCGCTGGCCGAGGCTGAGGGCAGCTACGCGGGCGCCGCAAAGAAGGTGGGCACGACGACAAGCCAGCTCTTGAAGTTTCTGCAGGCGGACCGGGAGGTCTGGCGAGCGGTGTCGGAAGGGCGCCCGGCGAAGTAATGTGACAAGCGCCTCATCTTCTGGCAGGATGGAAAGAACAGAAGGCGTCCGGACGAGAGCCGCCCGGGCGAAAAAATCGCCCAGCACGCCGGGACACGCGACCGGCGCAGGAGGTAGCCCGATGCGAATTAGTGGAGTTGTTCTTGGAGTGGCCGTTGGCGCCACGCTGATGTACCTTTTCGACCCCCGCCAGGGCGTGGAGCGCCGCGAGGTCTGGGGCCAGCGTGTGCGTAAGAGCCGCGACCAGGCCCAGAGCGCGGTCGAGACCGGCCGCACACGCGTGCACGACTACCGCCACCGCCACGACGAGGACGCTGACGCAGCCGTCTCGTCGATGGCGTCCAACGGCGAAACCGCCGACGACTAGCGCCACGAAGCTAGTGGCCGCGGGCGAGCATCCAGCGCGTGTCCAGCGCCGGTCCGTGCCCGGACCAGGTCTCGAACTCGGCAACTAGGACGTGTTCGCCGTCCGCCAGGCGCTCGCGGAGTCGGTCGCGGATCACAGCCGCTGTCTCGGCCGAGTGGACTACCGTGGTGTCGTCACCGAGCGCCCGCAGCTCGTCCTCCTGCACGGTTTCGAGCAGAGCGTCGCGCACGAGCGAGCAGAGGTTGCGGCGGTCTGACCAGGCGACGACGAGCTTGAGGGTCGCGTCGCTCATGCCCGGAGGTAGCGGCTGAACCAGTCAAGACTGCGCTTCCAGGCGTCGCGGGAGGCCTCTTCGCGGTAGCTGGGACGGCTCGCGTTCATGAAGGCGTGGCCAGCGCCGGCGTAGCTGTGGAACTCGTGCTCGACACCGAGGCGCGTCATCTCGGCGTCCTCGCTCGCGACGTCGTCGGGGCTCGGGCTGCCGTCGTCAGCGCCGAAGAGGCCGAGGACGGGGCAGGAGATATCGCCGGTGAGGTCGAAAGGCGCCGGCCCGTCGCCCCAGGCCCGCGAGACGCTGCCGCCCCAACAATCGACGGCGGTTCTGAAGGCGTCGCTCCTGGCGGCCATCATGTAGGTGACGCGACCGCCCATGCAGTAGCCAGTGATGCCGAGACGGTCGCCGTCGACCTCCGGCAGCGAGCGGGCGTGCTCGACGGCGGCGTTGACGTCGGCGGCGACGGTGTCGTCTCGCAGACGGCCCATGCGGGTCATCGGGTCGTCGGCGGAGCCGGGCGCCTCGCGGTGATAGAGGTCGGGCGAGACGGCGGCGAAGCCCTCGGCGGCGAAGCGGTCACACATGCCGCGGACGAAGTCGTCGACGCCGCCGGCGTGCTGGACGACGATTACGCCCGGAAACGGCCCGTCGCCGTAGGGCGGGCTGACGTAGACGCGCATATCGGCGCCGTCAACGGATACGGTGTCCCAGCGAGCGGGCATCGGGTACCTCCTTCGGTTGCCGGTACAGAATAACTCAGTCGGCGATGCGGGCCTTGGCGAAGTAGGCGAGCGCGAGGCGCACCTTCTCCTCGAGCGCGGCGTCCGCGGGGAGGTCGGCCCGGGCGACGGCGTCGATCGCCTCCGCCTGAGAGTAGCCGAGGGCCATCAGCGCGCCGACGATCTCCTCCGACTCGACGCCGGGCGTCGTCGCCGGCGCGGCGGCGGAGATCATCTTGTCCTTGAGTTCGACGACGACTCGGGCCGCGAGCTTCTGGCCGACGCCGGGAGCGCGGGCCAGCGAGGCGGCGTTGCCGGAGGCGATGGCGAACGAGAGCTCGTCGGCGTCCATCACCGAAAGCAGCGCCAGGCCGACCTTGGGGCCGACGCCGGAGACGGAGGTCAGCGTCTGGAAGAGGCGGCCTTCGTGCGCGTCGAGGAAGCCGTAGAGAGTCATCGAGTCCTCGCGAACGACGAGGTGGGTGTGCAACGTGACGTCGGCGCCGACGACCGCGGCCGTGATGACGCTGACCGGAGCATGGACGAGGTAACCAACGCCGCCGACGTCGATGATCAGGGTGTTCGCAGTACGGTCGAGGACGGTGCCGCTGAGGCGCGCGATCATGGGCGGGACCTGCGGCGGGCCAGCGCCGGAGCCGGCGCAGAACCAGCGGACGAAGCCGCGATGAGGGCGTCCGCCCCGCGCTTGAGGGCGTGAGTGACGGCGACGGCGAGGGCGTCGGCGGCGTCTGACGGCTCGGGTGGCTCAGCGAGGCCGAGGAGCGCCTGCACCATCAACGCGACCTGCTCTTTGGAGCCTCGGCCGTAGGAGGTTACGAACTGCTTGACCTCGGCCGGCTTGTAGAGAGCCACGGGCAGGCCGGAGCGGGCGGCGGAGAGGGTGGCGGCGGCGCGCGCTTCGCCGATAGCGACGGCGGCACGCGTGTGGCCGATGATGAAGTCTTCGATCGCGACTTCGTTCGGCCGGTATTGAGTGATTATGTCGAGTACGCCTTCGTGGATGCGCATGAGGCGCTCCGGGAGGGGCGCGGCCTTCGGTGGGTGGATGGCGCCGAAGCCGGCGGCCGTGTGAGATGAGCCCTCGGCGACGATGACGCCGTAGCCGGTGACGGTCAGTCCGGGGTCGATGCCGAGGATCGTGACTGGGCCAGGTGCGGGCACAGGCTCAGGCCGCCGCGTACTCCAGGAGCGCGGCCTCCGGGAAGTCAGCGTTGGAGTAGACCTTCTGCACGTCGTCGAGGTCTTCGATTGAGTCGAGGAGCCGCAGAGCCTGCCTGGCGGTTGATTCGTCGAGCGGGACCATGTTCTTGGGGAGCATCGAGAGCTCAGCGCTGGCGATCTTGAAGCCGCCTTCCGTGAGCGTACTGCGCACCTCCGCCAGCTCGGTTGGAGCGGTGTGGACTTCGATGATCTTGCCCTCCACCTGCACGTCGTCCGCGCCGGCATCGATGGCGACGAGAGCGAGCTCCTCCGGATCGGCCTCTTCGGCGTCGAGGGTGATCAGGCCTTTGCTCTCGAACTGCCAGGCGACGGACCCGGACTCACCGAGGTTGCCCCCGCCGCGTGTGAGGGTCGTGCGGAGGTCGGAGACGGAGCGGTTGCGATTGTCGGTGACGACTTCGACGAGGATGGCGACACCGCCGGGGCCGTAGCCCTCGAAGGTGATCTCCTGGAGGTTGGCGCCGTCGCCACTGCCGGCGCCGCGCTCGACCGCGCGCTTGATCGTGCCGGCGGGCATATTGCCTTCCTTCGCCTTCTCGATGGCGAGGCGAAGGCGCGCGTTCATCGCCGGGTCGCCACCGCCTTCGCGGGCAGCGACGGAGACCTCGCGGGAGAGCTTCGTAAAGAGCTGGCCGCGCTTAGCGTCAGAAGCACCCTTTGCGCGCTTGATCGTGGACCAGTGAGAGTGTCCGCCCATGCGTTCGGAATTGTACCGCGCCGAGCGGGTCTCGGGTCAAGGTTTGGGCGGCGCTGCGGGCTCCCGTGTGAGGACGAAGATCTGGATTTCGCGGTCGGTGTAGGTCTGGTACTTGCCGTAGCCTTCGTAGAACTGGACGAGGTCGGCCCAGAGACGCTCGCGCTCTTCGCCCTGGGCGACGCCCGCGGTGTACCGGCCGCTGAGCTTCCTGGCCCAGAACGCGGACGCGCGGGTTCGCCTTCACGTTGTGATTCCAGGAGGGGTGGCTGCTGCTGCTGCCGTAAGAGGCGACGACGACGATGTTGTCGCCGTCGCGCATGTAGAGGAGGGGCGTGCGGCGTTTCTTGCCGGAATTCGCGCCAACGGCCTCCATCACCAGCACCGGCTCGCCAACGCCAGTCGAGAGGCGGCCGTTGGTGAGAGGGATGAGGCGGCGGTCGATCGGCGAGGCGAGCTTCATGTAGACCTGGACGATCCGCCGACCGCTCAGCGCCGATACGATGGGCTTGAGGAAGAACGGGGTTCGGCGCTCGTCTCGTGTCTTCTTGGCCATTGCGCCGGCATTATGGCACAGGAGCGACGATGGAGAGCACGACGATCCAGTTCGGAGACGACGAGCGGCAGTTCCTCTACCGTACGGCGGCGGTAGCGCTGAACGGCGACCTCGTGCTGCTGCAGCGCATCGGCGAGGCCAAGTTCTGGTGCCTGCCGGGCGGTCGCATGGAGATGGGCGAGACGGCGGAGGCGGGCCTGAAGCGCGAGCTGCGTGAGGAGACGGGCCTGAACGCGGACGTCGGGCGGCTGCTGTGGGTGATCGAGAACTTCTACGGACAGGGAACCGTGCGTCTGCACGAGATCGGGCTGTATTTCCTCGTCCGCTTCGACCCGACGTCGGCGGCGTACAAGCAGGAGTGGACGGGACAGGAGGAGGACGGGACGGAGCTGACGTTCCGCTGGTGGCCGGTGGCCGACCTCGTGCGGGTGAACCTGTTGCCGGAGATGTTGCGACGCGCTTTGCGCACGACCCCGAACGCGCCCGAGTACCACATCGTGGTGGATTAGGGCTCCCCTAGGCGAGGCGCGCGTTGTCGATGAGGCGGGTGGCGCAGACACGGGCGGCGAGGAGGAGCAGCGCCGGGCGGTCGATCGTCTCCAGCTCCTCGAGCGTGTTTTCGTCGGCGACGCTGACGTAATCGATTTCGACGCCGGGGACATCGAGCGTGCGGCAGGCCCGTTCCCGGACGGTGGTAGCATTGCGATCGCCCGAACGGACCTGCGCCTCAGCTTCGGCGAGGGCGCGGGAGAGCGAGAGGGCGCGGGCGTGGTCGTCCGGCGTGAGGAAGACGTTACGCGAGGACATGGCGAGGCCGTCGGGCTCGCGGACGATGGGCAGGCCGATGACATCGACGGGCAGGGCGAGATCGCCGGTCATTCGGCGGATTACGCGGAGCTGCTGGGCGTCTTTCTCGCCGAAGTAGGCACGATCGGGGCGGACGATGCGGAAGAGGCGGGCGACGACGGTGGTGACACCGCGGAAGTGGCCGGGTCGGTGCTCCCCTTCGAGGCGCTCGGCGATCGGACCGCTGACCTCGACCCAATCGTCGAACCCGGGCGGGTAGATCTCCTCGGGCGGCGGCATGAAGACGAAGTCTACGCCTTCGTCGCGGAGGAGGGCGAGATCGCGCTCTTCGTCGCGGGGGTAGCGGTCGAGGTCTTCGCCAGGGCCGAACTGCGCGGGGTTGACGAAGATGCTGACGACGACGGTGTCGCATCCAGAGCGGGCAGGGCGGACGAGGGACAGATGGCCCTCGTGCAGGAAGCCCATCGTGGGCACGAGGCCGACTGTGCCAGCGGCGGCATCGCGTGCGGCGTTAATTTCGGCGACTGTGGTGATCGTGCGCATGGGGTCAGTGTATGGAGCGGCCCCGCCGGGGTAGCGGGGCCGCGAGCCAAAGGGAGCGGGTGTTGACGTGTTAGCGGGCCTTTGTGCCCTCCGTCGGCTCGGCCTCGGCAGGCTTCTTGAGGAAGGACTCCTTCTCCGTGGGGAAGGCCCCTTCGCGGACGTCGGCGGCGTAGACCTTGAGCGCGTCGACGATCGTGGGGCCGAGGTCGGCGTAGCGCTTCGCATGTTTCGGTACGAAGTCGCTGAAGAGGCCGAGGAGGTCGTGCCAGACCTGCACCTGGCCATCGCAGGCCCAGCCGGCGCCGATGCCGATGGTCGGGACGCTGAGCTTCTCGGTGATGATCTCGGCGACGCGGACAGGCACCATCTCGAGGACGATGGCGTAGGCGCCGGCTTCCTGGAGCGCCATGGCGTCGTTGAGGATGCGGACGGCGGCGGCCGGCGTCTTGCCCTGCACCTTGTAGCCGCCGATCTGGTTGATCGACTGCGGCGTGAGGCCAAGGTGGCCCATGACCGGGATTCCGGACTGCGTGAGGTGGCGGACGGTGCCGGCGACGTGCGCGCCGCCTTCGAGCTTGACGGACTGAGCGCCGCCCTCTTTGAGGAGGCGCGCGGCGTTGCGGAGGGCGTCTTCGGGGCCGGCCTGGAAGCTTCCGAAGGGCATGTCGGCGACGACGTGCGTGCGCTCCGTGGCGCTGACGACGGGCTTCACGTGGTGCACCATCTCGTCCATCGTCACGGGAACGGTGGAGTCGTAGCCGAGGACGACGTTGCCAAGGCTATCGCCGACGAGGATGAGCGGGATGCGCGCCTCCTCGACGAGGCGCGCGGAAGGGTAGTCGTAGGCGGTGATCATGACGATCTTCTCGCCTCGCTGCTTCATGACCTTGAGGTCTGTGATCGCGGTCCGTTTCTTCATTTTGGTTGCCTCCTTGGTCGCCGTCCGGATGAGGGATCGACGCCCGAGCGACTGCCAGTCGCCCCTGCGGTTGTCTTACCAGGTGAGTCCCAGCTGTGCGCGCATCGCCTGCTCGAACTGCTCGAAGGTCATTGCCTTGAGTGCTGTTGCGACCATGTTCGAATCAGCGCCGACGGTGTAGCGGAACTTGTCGCCCGTCTCGATCGCTTCGACGATGGCGTCCGCGACGTCGGAGGGTTGCGAGCGGCCGGTCGTCTCACCGAGCTTTGCGGCCGCCTGCTCCCAGTCGCGGAGCATCTCTGTGTAGGGCGACTCCTGGCCGGCGGCGGCGCCGACAAGCCTGCGATTATCGCCGAACGGTGTTTCGACGCCGCCGGGCTCGATCAGGTGTACGCGGACGCCGAAGTGGCCGAGTTCCCACTTGAAGGTCTCACTGAGCGCCTCGAGGGCCCACTTGGAGGAGGCGTAGGCGCCGTTAAGCGGCGCGCCGACGCGGCCGGCGACGGAGGAGACGTTGACGATGACGCCGCTCTCCCGCGTGCGCATCCGGGGTGCGATGGCGGTCATGAGGCGGAAGGGGCCGTAGACGTTGGTCTCGAACTGGTCTTTGAGGTCGTCGACGATCATCTCTTCGAGCGGGCCCCAGACCTCGAAGCCGGCGTTGTTGACGAGGACGTCAACGTCACCGGCCTGGGCGAGAGCGGCGTCGACTGAGGCCTACTCGCGGACATCGAGTTCGAGGACGGTCACATTGTCGGTTGAGGCGAGGTCGCCGGCCCTGGCTGCGCTGCGAACCGTGGCGAAGACGTTGTACCCCTTGGCGGCGAGCTGGGCAGCGGTGGCGTTGCCGATGCCTCCCTCGGAGCAGCCGGTGATCAGTACGGACTTGGGCATGGGGCCTCCTTAGACTGGCAGCGATTCGCGAACGCCGTTGGAGGTGCGCGCGATGCGGTTGTCCCCGTCGACGTAGACGAGACGTGGATGGTAGGCGTCGAGTTCGGATTCGGCGAGTTGTTTGTAGCTGATGATGATGACGATGTCGCCGCTGTTGATGAGCCGGGCGGCAGCGCCGTTGAGGACGACTTCGCCGGCTCCGCGCGCGCCTTCGATGGCGTAGGTGACGAGGCGAGCGCCGTTGTTGCAGTCGACGACGTGCACCTGCTCGTGCGGGAGGATGTCGGCGGCTTCCATGAGTACGGGATCAAGTGTGATGGAGCCCTCGTAGTCGACGTCTGCGCCGGTACAGGTGGCCCTGTGGATCTTGCTCTTGAGCATGGTGCGCATGCTTCGTCCCTCCCGGACAGGCCCACGAAAAAACCCTTTCGGCGGGCCGAAAGGGCACGATTCTGCGCGCTGAGCGCTGTATGTGCCGTCTCGGCCCTAACGGGTCCAAGCGGGTCCTGGCGTCTGTTCTGCCCTTGCGGGCATCTCTGTGGCCGCCCATCGGGGTCGGCGCAATCAGTGTAGCAAAGAGGCGGGCGCTGTCAACGTTGTGCCGTGGCGCACAAATGAAAACGGAGCCCCATCCCACGGGGCTCCGTTTTCAAAGGAGGCCAAGCATGGCTAGCTTGCGGGTTAGAAACGGCCGGGCGGGGAATCGAAGCCCCCGAACGTGGCCTTCTGGGGTGCCAATCGGCGCGTGATCGACAGGTCGAGCACGCTCCAGCGAACCTGATTCGTTGACTCGGACTTGCCGTCGTGCTTAATGATGGCTGTCTTTGTCGGGTTGCCTTGCGGCTTCTTTCGAAATGGGTTCAGCATTTGGTGTCCCTTCAGGTCTCGTCTGCTGTCCGGTCGTTGATGCCAGTTTCCACCCTGCAGGTGAACAGGCGGGTTAACCAACGCCCAACCATAGTTAACCGACGGTAAACGGTTCATGTGGGGTTAAGGCGAGGACCGGCGCTATGCTAGACTGACGCCTGCCATAAACGGGAAGTAGATAAGCACCAGGAGGTCGCCCCAAGATGCGAGAAGCAGTGCTTGTAGACATGATCCGCACACCGTTCGGCCGCGCCGGCCAGCGCGGCGTGTTCCGCGACATCTCGCACGTTGAGATGGTCGTACCGCTGATGAAGAACGTGCTTGACCGCAACAACGTGGGCGGCGAAGAAGTGGACGAGGTGCTGTGGGGCTCCGTCGGGATCGCGGGGATGCTTACACGCTCGCGGCACTATGTGCTGGAGGCCAGCCTGCCGCATACGATTTCGGCGACGGACATGAACAAGCAGTGCGGATCGTCGCTGCAGGCGAGCACGCAGGGCGCGTTCCCGGTGATGGCGGGGAATGTCGGACGTGGTGATCGCCGGCGGCGTGGAGACGATGGACCGGGTGAACCCGATCCCGCCCGGCGACGAGACGAACCTGCAGTAGGTGCAGACGGCGGAAGTGATGTCGAAGGAGTTCCTGCAGCCGTGGCCGGACAAGGACAAGGCACCGCAGTGGCAGAAGCGCTGGTACCAGGTGACGGAGCCCTGGATCATGGGCATGGGTCAGACAGCCGAGAAGCTGGCCGGCGAGCGGGGCGTCTCGCGAGAGGACGCCGATAGGTTCTCGCTGGAGAGCCACAAGAAGACCGTCCGCGCGCAGAAGGAGGGTCTTCTGGCGGACGAGATCCACCCGATCGAGATCGCCTATTCGGACGGTACGAGTGTGAAGGTGGAGACAGACCAGAACCCGCGCGAGAACACCTCGCTGGAGAAGCTGGCGACGCTGAAGCCGGCGTACACGGCGGACGGCCAGGTGACGGCAGGCAACGCCAGCCCACGCACGGACGGGGCGACGATCTGCCTGATCATGGAGAAGGAGACGGCGAAGGAAAAGGGTCTGAAGCCGCTCGCGACGTTCCGGCATGCGGCATCGGTGGGTGTGGATCCGACGATTATGGGGATCGGCCCGGTGCCGGCGACGCAGAAGCTGCTGAAGCGCAGCGGGATGGCGCTGGACGACTTCGACCTGATCGAGATCAACGAGGCGTTTGCCTGCCAGGTGCTGCCTTGCGGCGCGGAGCTGAAGTGGGACTGGGACAAGGTGAACCCGAACGGCGGCGCGATCGCCATCGGGCACCCGCTGGGCGCAACGGGGACACGCCTGATCGGGACGATCGCCTACGAGATGCGCCGCCGGGATGCCGAGTGGGGCCTTGTGACGCTCTGCATGGGCGCGGGCATGGGCATGTCACTGGCGCTGCAGCGCGAACACTACGACTGGTAGCTCCGGTCACGAGCGGCAGCCGCTCCCGGTGCCGCGATTGCAGAGGCACCGAGCGCAAGTGCAGCGTACGTAGCGGCCACGATGGCGCTCAAGAGCCGAAGGTCACGAAGCGAGCGGCATCTGTACTCCGCCGGCGGCGGCCGGAGGCCTCGGGCGTGTTACGTTGCGCCACGGAGGAGTGATGACAGGCCTGTACCCGGCGATTGAGCCGTACGAGCATGGGATGTTGGAGGCCGGTGGCGGCGATCTCGTGTACTGGGAGACCTGCGGCGATCCGCGCGGAAAGCCGGCCCTTGTGCTGCACGGCGGCCCCGGCTCCGGGTGCACGAAGTGGCACCGCCGCCTGTTCGATCCGGCGGTCTATCGCGTGGTGCTGTTCGACCAGCGGGGGTGCGCGCGGAGCAGGCCGCACGCGAGCGAGCCGGACGCCAACCTGGCCGGTAACAACACGGCGAATCTTCTCAAGGACATCGAGCTGCTGCGCCAGACCGTGGAGGTGGAGCGTTGGCTGGTGCTCGGCGGGTCGTGGGGAAGTACGCTGGCGCTGGCCTACGCTGAGTCGCACCCTGACCGGGTGACGGAGATGGTCCTCTTCGGCGTGACGACGGGGCGACGCGAGGAGTTTGACTGGCTCTTCCGGGGCGGTCTGTCGGCCCTCTTCCCGGCGCAGTGGCAGGAGTTGCGCGAGGCGCTGCCGGCGGGCCGACCGGGACGACGAGGTCGTGGAGGCGTACCACCGGCTGCTGGGCGATCGCGACGCCTCGGTCCGGAGGCGCGCGGCCGAGGCGTGGTGCCTGTGGGAGTCGGCAACGCCGGCGTGGCCGCCAACGACGGGGCTGGCCGAGAGGTTCACCGATCCCGACTATGCGCTGGCGTTCGCGCGGATCGTGACTCACTACGTCAGGCATGACGCGTGGCTGGAGAACGGGCGCCTGCTCCGCGAGGCCGGCGCGCTGGCCAACGTTCCGGGAGTCCTGCTGAACGGCCGGTTCGACTTCCAGGCACCGCTCGGCAATGCGTGGGCGCTCAAACGGGCGTGGCCGGGCGCCGAGCTGGTGATCGTTGGAGGACGCGGGCCACGCAGCGAGTGCTCCGGCCCTCACGCGAGAGCTCGTCCGGGCCACCGATCGGTTCGCCGGCCACACGTAGAGGCTAGCGCGCGGAAGAACTGGGCCGCACCGGGGCAACCCAGAGAGTGCGCTCTCGCCTGAAGCCGTTGAGGAAGTCGCGCCGTTCGCCACAGCGCTGGCAGGTACCGTTGCTGCTGGGGCCGTTCTGTTTGTCGATCAGCCAGTGATGCGGGTGAGGATCGACGCCAGAGCCCCCGTCTGAACCGCCCGTTAGAAGGAGCGCCGTTCGCTCATCCACGCTTCCGCCCCACCGTGTCCAGGACGGCCCGGGCGGCGCGTCGGGCCAGGCGCTGCGGGGGCTCAGCATAGCCGGTGATTCGCGCGGCATCTCGCGCCTGCCGACAGGTAGGACAGCGGACGGGCTCGTTGTGTCCCAGCTCATCGCAGAGCTCTTGTTCGGCGACGGTGAACTCGAAGGGCCGAATACAGTCCGAGCAAGGGAGGGTTTTGTCCAGGTATGCCATGCGACCTCACTCCGATCTGGGATGGGATCGGTCGGGGTCACACGAGCCGGAAGTTCGCTAGGCTGAAGCCTGCGGGGCCCAAACGTCCTTGTCTGGGGCGGATGATACCATGACCCATCGGCGTTGGATGTGCCAACTAGCCATCTGACTGCCAGGTGCGCCAGTTCACCGCGGAGACCCGCACTTGATACCCGATTCCCTTCGCGTTACCTACTCCGCCCTACTCGACGACCAGAACCTCCGAGCCCATCCCCGGACACCCTGGCTCCTGCGTTACGCCTAGCCCCGCGTCGAAACGCAAGAGCTTTAGCGAATCGACCGGCGTGACGTTACCGCCGCAATCCACGTCGCCCCAGCGATGAAGCGAGGCGTTCTGAACATCGACGACCTCGCCAAAGTCAGGGCAGTTGCCAGTGTTGGCGGGCAAGCCGGCGTCGAAGCGCAGGGTGAGCAGCGAGTCGATCGGGTCCGCCGAGCCGGAGCAGTTGTTGTCGCCCCAGGTCAGAGTCACCGGCTCGGGCGTCGGCACCGGGGTTCCCGGCTCATCGACGCCCCAGTCATGATGGGCGTAGACTGCGCCCGGCGGCGAGATGACGACGGCGCCGGATCCGTCGGCGTTGGCGACGACGATGCTCTTCGGGCTCGGGCCCGAGAGGGGGGGGGGCCGCCGCGATCTGCCCGTATGAGATCTGCGTTCCGTCCGGTGAAAACGTTGGGTCGTACTGGTGCGTGCTCGGATCGTTGATTAACAGCTCGAAGCCTGTGCCGTCGGCGTTCATCACAGCGATGTTGCTCGCGCTCACGTTGCCACCACCGGTCGGGGTCAGCGCCGCGGCATAATTGAAGATGATCCGCTCGCCATTGGGGGACCAGGAAGGCTGGCTCTCTTCGTCCTGCGGTGTGTTCGTCAGATTGGTCTGGCCGGTTCCATCAGCGTTCATCACCCAGATGTCGCCCTCGAAGAGGGCGCCCGTCTGGCGCATATAGGCGATCTTGTCTCCGTTCGGCGACCAGGCGGGGGTGACTTCGTTGCCAACCGGCGTGTTTGTCAGGTTGGTGAAGCCGCCTGTGCCGCTCAGATTGATGGCCTGGATGTCCCCCTCGTAGCCGAGAGCGATCTTGTCGCCGCTGGGGGCGAAGGACGGACCGAACATGTGGCTGTCGGTACCGGGGATCTTGTTCGCGGTCCCGTTGTCCTTGTAGTAGATCCCGTCACTGGGTATGTCCCCCAGGAAGAGATGGCGGAAGACGATCGATTCACCGTCCGGGCCGAATGCCGGAGTAAGATCCGAAAAGCCCGGCGTGTCGATCTGCGTCACGTCGCTTCCGTCCGGGTTCATCGTCGACAGCCGGTTCTCGCCCGCCGACTGATCGATGAAGAGGATTCTCCCGTTCGTTCCCGGAAAGACCGCGTCCGTGCGCTTCGTGTTGGCGGCCGTCACCAGTGCAGCGCCGACCACCAGTGCGATCAGCACAGTCAGAACTATCCGTCTCATCCAGACCTCCCTTGCGCCCCGAAAGGCCGTCTCACGTGCGTCATCAGGACACCACGACATTTGATCCGATGCCAGGACACCCTGGCTCCTGCGTCACGCCCAGGCCCGCGTCGCTGCGCAGAAGCTTTAGCGAATCGATCGGGTTCACGAAGCCGGAGCAATCAACGTCGCCCCAGGGGTGCGGCGAGGCGTTCTGCACGTCGACGATCTGGCCGAAGTCAGGGCAGTCGCCGGTGTTGGCCGGCAGGCCCGCGTCGCTCCGCAGTGTGAGCAGCGAGTCGACGGGGTCAGGTGGCGTCCCGGAGCAGTTGGCGTCGCCCCACGCTACCGTCTGGCCAGCGGGCGGCGTCTCCGTTGGTGTTGCGGTTGGTGATGCCGTCGCGGTTGGTGATGCCGTCGGCGTCGCGGTTGGCGCGGACGCCGGACTGTAGAGGACCGCGAGGCCGTCGGTCAGGGGGGGGCTGGATGTACGAGTAGTGCAGCCCCGTGTTTGCGTCGAAGCTTAGCCCGCTCGTCGCTGACAGGCCGTCCTTCCAAAAGAGAGCTTCCTCCGGGAAGACGCCGTCGGCATACTGGATCTTGATGTTCCCATCCGCCGCAGAAGCCCCGGCGACAGTGGCCGGGCCGACGCTCGGTCCCTCGTAGAGGATGATTTCGAAAGCCACATTCCCGCAGGTACAGAGTTGGTGACAGACGCCGTCCCACTGGGCGATGAACGTTCGGTTCGGGGCGGTGCCGTTCGTGCCGTAGTAGACCTCCCCACAATCATCGCTGGTGTAGAGGTCATCGAAGAAGGCCGCGATCAGTGGGTTCAAGCCCCATCCTTCGTCGCGGCAGTTCCCATCGCCATGTGGAATCGGATTCCCTAAATCTGCCTCTTCCGGGCTCGGATTGGTCTTGTCTTCATTGTATCCGTGATTGCAATGAAAACCGTTTTCGTCCATATGCTCTGGTCCTGGAATCGTGAGGCTGATAAACCCGTTAGTGGTGATCTGCACCGTGTCATACGTGCTGCCGAAGAAGTTGAAGTCAAACGGGAGCGACTGGGTAAAGGCACCATCGTCCACATTATGGTCCCAGTTGTCTATCACCGTTCCTGTCGTCGTGATGTCGATCCAGTCGAACGTGATGGACGGGTCAGGGGCGTTGGAGTCGGTCCAGGTGTAGCCTGACGAGTCTGGGCCGGAGGTGTTGGCCGAGGCGTTCAGCGCCGTCCACGCCACGGTGATGGTGATCACGATTGCCACGAGGCCTATTGCGGTTGAGCGCATGAAGATGTCTCCCTGTGGTCTGCGGTCCCGGGGCTATGACTCCGTGATCATCACCTCAGCGCCCATCAAGGGGCAGTTCGGTTCCTGCGTCACGCCCAGGCCCGCATCGTACCGCAGCAGCTTGAGCGAGTCGATCGGGTTCACGAAGCCGGAGCAATCAACGTCGCCCCAGACGTGAAGAGAGGCGAACGCAACATCGACCGTCGTGCCGAACGCGGGGCAGTCGCCGGTGTTGGCCGGCAGGCCAGCGTCAATGCGCAGGGTCAGCAGCGAGTCAACCGGGTCAGCGGAGCCGGAGCAGTTGCCGTCGCCCCAGGCCACGCTCTCGCCCGAAGGCGGCGTCCCCGTCGACGTTGCGTCTGTGCTCGTCGGAGGGCTTCCCGAGGGGTTCGCGGTCGCTGTAGGCGTGGGGGCGGCCGTCGCCGTGGGCGGGTCGGATTGAAGCGGGATGGGAGTGGCCGTCGGCGTCGGGCTGGGGCTCGGTGTGGGCCCAGTCGGAGAGGGCGATAGCGTCTCACCGATCGGTGTCGCCGTCGGTGTCGGGGTGGGCGTTGGAGTCGGTGTTGAAGGCGGCGCCTGCTCCACCTCGACGCAGTTCGAGAACTCGGACGTATCGTTGGTCGTCAGGTTCGTCGTCGTCGTCGTGATCTCGGTGCCGAGGGCGAGGCTAGCGGGAGTGAAGATCGTAAAGCTGGCGCTGGCGCCGGCGTCGGTGGTGACCACGACGGATCCCAGGAACGTCTGGCCCTCGCCGTTGCCGCTGGGATCGCAGACGTCGTTCTCGAAGAACTGGATGCGGAAGTCTGTGTTAGGGACGCTGTCGAGGGAGCCGCGCACGAGGAGGCTGCCGGAGAGCGCCTCGATGAGGACGAGGAAGTTCTGGAGGTTGTTCGCGCCACCGTCGGGATCGTCGGGGTCGTTCGGAGTGACGCCGTCAGCGCCGAGGTCAATACCGATGCCAGCATTGGAGTGAATGAGGTTGGAGACGAGCGCGACGCCGGTGGCGATGGGGTCGACGGCGACGCCGGCGCCGCCGTTGAAGGCGACGGTGTTGGCGAGCGCGCTGGGGCCGCCGACGATGGTTCCCGAAGCCTTGATCAGCATGCCATCGCCCGCGTTGCCGAGCGGCGCGGCACCGGAGACGTCGGTCCCGACGCGGTTGCTGCGGATCACGAGACCGCTTCCGCCTTCGAACGCCCAGATGCCGCGGCCGCCGTTGCCGGAAATCACGTTGTTCTGGACGGTTACGTCGACGATGTTGAGGCCGATGAAGATACCGTCTGTGACGTTACCCAGGGCCTGAGTGCCGCTGATGTCCGTGCCTATTCGGTTGCGCTTGATGGAGGTGCCCGAAGAGGCGGGGACGCCGGGGATCGCGACGCCGCGGCTGTTGGCTGAGATGACGTTGATGCCGGCGAGGGAACCGTCGCCGATGACAGTGCCGTCCGCTGAGGCGCTGACGCCGAGGCCACCGTTGCCGAGCGCTAGGGAGCCGGAGACGTCAGTGCCGATGTAGTTGCCCAGGACCATATTCCCGGCGCCAGACAGAACCTTGACGCCCTCCGCGCTGTTGCCGGAGATGAGGTTGCCCGCCCCAGCGGCAGTGCCACCGATGGTGTTGCCCAGGCTTTCGATGAGGACTCCGACGGCGTTGGGGACAGCCTGGGTTCCTGTGACGTCGGTGCCGATGCGGTTCCCCCGAATGAGGTTCGAGTCCGCGATGCCGCCGCCGATACGAACGCCGTGGAGGGTGTTGCCTGAGATCATGTTGCGTTCGGCCGCACTGGTACCACCGATGACGTTGCCGTCGGCGCCAGTGACCACGCCCGGTCCCAGCCCGAACCCGATGATGACTCCGGTGGCATTCGCGAGGGCCTGCGTTCCGCCGGCGTTCGTGCCGATGTAGCTGTTCTTGACGGCGTTTGCCGCGGAGTCACCACGGATCTCAACGCCGATTTCGAGGCCGGAGATGACGTTGCGCTGAGCAGGCGCGGGGCCGCCGATGACATTCTCGAAGCCATTAAGAACCTGAACGCCCGTACCGCCAGCGCTTGCATCGATAGAGCCGGTAAACTCCGTTCCGATGTAGCTGCCGTGCAGGGCGTTCCTCGCCCCGTCCGCGAACACCACGCCTCGCCTGGTGAACTGCAGCCCGTTTACGACAAGGCCGCGGACGATGTTGTCTGAGCCGGTGAATATGAGGCCGTCGTCGATGACGCCGCTCATGTCGATTTCGATGGCGATAGTGGCGTTGTTGCCGACGAGGAGGGTGTTGGCGCCGGCGCCGGGCTGGGTGTAGCCATCGATGGTTACGCCGTCATCGAGCTCTACGAGCGCCTCGGTTGGCTGAATCGTGCAGAGACCGCCCGAGCAGCCGGGGTCGGCGCCAGGGATGTTGAAGTGGACCGAGTCGCCGTTGGCGGTGGCGGCGAGGGCCGCGCGGAGGGTACAGTCGCCCCCCGGGAGGGCATCGCACGAGCCATCATCGTCGTCCGCCGTGGAGTTGACGTTCCACGTCGTTCCGCCGCTGGAAGCTGGGTAGGGTACAAGAAAGACGACAAGCAACGCTGCGGTTGCGACTAGTAGCCCCACGACTGTTGGGATTCGAAGCCAAATCGTTCGCGTAAAAGGATATCCGCGGGGGATGTGGCGTGAGTATACGGACGCCGTCCCGTACAGGTCAATCTGCTGGTTCATCCGCCCGGGTCCAGCGTGCGGCCGTATGCGGCACTGATTCCATTGCGTTTTGCTCTCGTAGCACATCCATCCACCGTTGGTCGCCAACCTCCTCTGTCTTTGCCGTCGAGCCTTCGATGTCGCCGAGCAGGCTCGTCTCGCTAATGCCCTTCTCCGGAGGACTGCGCCTAGTCGCTGCCTGGGATATGCGTCCACCGTTCCGACTGAAGGGAGATGCTCCTGATGATCCGATTGGCAACGCTACCCCTGTTCGCTCTGCTGCTCTTGCTCGGAGCGCTCGTTGCCGCCTGCAGCAGCAGCGATAACTCCGACACAGGCGACCCCAGCGCGACGGCGACCGAGGCGCCCGGCAATAACGACCCCAGCCCAACCGTTACCGAAGCGCCCGGCGATGGCGACCCCAGCCCAACCGCTACCGAAGCACCCGGAGATGGCGGATCGCAGGGTAGCGCCACCCTTACCGTCGGCGATGAATCATGGTCGTTCGAGAATGTCACTTGTTTCCTCTCGCAGGACGAATCCCCGATCGACGGACTCACGGTTCTCATCGGCGGATCCGGCGAGACTGCGGATGGCGTCCCGATTCGGCTCGACACGAAGATTCAGGATATCGAGTCAGAAGGACGGTACGAAGGAGACGGAGTCATACACATCGTCGAGGCGTACGAAGTAGAGGACTCGGAGAACCCGGTGTTTGGCTGGACATCAAGCGTCGAGATGCTGGCCGGGGTTGAGCGAGTAATCAAGATCGACGGCAAGAACGTGTCCGCAGACACGACGTTCGACGATTCGTTAACCGCCGGCGTATTCGAAGACGTCCCGGGAACGCTCGTGGCCGCCTGCCCGTAGCGTGCGCTGCCAAACCTGCAATCGCCCGGCGGGAGTGTGGCGACGTCGATCAGACTCCGGACATGGCGAGTCTTGCGGCCCGAGTCATTTGCCTCCGGACGCCGGAGAAGAAGGCGCTGAGTACGAGCAATGCGCTGCTGGAGGCTTGTCTGGAAGCCGTGATCGCGACGCCGAGATCAATCGGCATGACGGCGAAGGCGTCGGTCTCTTCGACGCGCTATTGACCAACTCAGATTTCCAAGCGGCGTTTGAGGACGAGCCCGGGCCTCATGGCCATTAGGCCACCCTCAGACATCCAATCCGTAGCGATCGAGCGCTGCCCGCATCTGACCGAGCCACTCTGTGCCCAGTTGGCGCCCGTTCGGGAGTTGGTCGTCTCGATCCCAGCGCCATGTTTGGACCATCGCAAGCATTAGGATCCGACACTCGCGAAGCAGGTCTTGATTAGCGGCCGGATAGTGCTCGCTGATTTCCTCGGGCGCATGGGCGATGTCGAACTCGACAGGTCCGCGGCAACATGTCTCGAGGTCCACAAACAGCAGCCCGTTCTTCGTCCTGAGCAAATTGCCGGGGTGCGGCTCGCCGTGCAGCAGCTGCTCGGAGGCGCCCCGCTGACCGATCGCCCACCTCATCTTTCGCAACGTGTTGCTCAAGAGCTCCCGGTCCGCATCTCCGAGCTCCGGAGTCTGGGCGCGGTTGCCAATCAGCCACTGCGCCTCTGCGACTCGATCCGTGACGCGCGGCGCAGGGAGATCGATTTCCCGCATGCCAGCGTGCAGCCGCGCGAGCGCCTGCGCGTACTCGGCTGGCGCGACGTCTTGAGGCGATACAGGCTCGTAGTAGGTCCATAACGTAACGACGAAGCCGTCCCGCACGTAAACGCGCGGCTCCACCCGAGGCTCAAGCGCAGCCACCGGGCCATCGGTTTCGGCGAGACGGCGAACAACCTCGCTTTCGAACTCCGCGCAGGTCTGATACGAGAGCGGCGCGACCCGGGCGAGAACGTCACAAGGGGTCAGGCGAACGGCGATCCGGTTCGAGTTGTGGACAACGACCGCATCCTCGACTCGAAGGTCTAGAGTGGAGGCCGCCGACCTTCCGGCCTCAATTGCGCGCTGGACTTCTGATGGTTCCATCGCCATCGTCCGATCTGGAGTGAGCCGGGTTTGACGGATACTTTGGTGGGTGGTTCATGGCCGCCTGGACGAAGGCGACAACATGGTTGCCGCACTTGCCGCTGAGTTGCTTCTCGCGGAGTGCTTGGAATAGTCGAGTCCGCTTGGTCACGGCGCGAATTGTACAACTTGGTGCGCGAGCAGCGCGTGGACATCTGCCTGCATGTCAGATGGCCTCGAATTTGTATCTACGTGAAGTCAGAGGTGCAGCCCGCCAGATGCAGAACCGAGGCGGGGAGAACATCTGACTACCGGAAAACCGCCGGACTCTTTGGACTCTCGATGGCAGAAATCGTATCTGGAGCCCAGACGGGCAAGCGGGAGGCGGGGATCGAACCGGCGACCCTCTGCTTGGAAGGCTTAGGTTCGCGAAATTCGCCTTGCCCAGATACCAAGTGCCGTGATTTCGGCCCGTCTTAGCCATCTGCTTCCAGAGGCCTAGGCCCTTTGCTTCCGGATCATTGTACCCTGCACAAGGTGATCACCAATCTGATAAAGATCGAGTGAGGTCGCCGAGGCGATCCGTCATTTCGAAGCGGACACGCCGGAAGAAGAGAGTCGTGATCACGGTGTGAGGCACGACGGATGAGGAGAGCGCCATGAAAGCGATCGTCCAGGAGCGATACGGACCACCCAACGATGTCCTCGGTCTCAAGGACATCGACAAGCCGGTGCCAACGGACGACGAGGTGCTTGTACAAGTCCACGCAGCTTCGGCCAATGGAGGTGACCCGGAGGTCGTGAGAGGCCGGCCATACGTCATACGGGCAATGGGTTTCGGGCTGTTCAAACCAAAGAACAAGATTCTCGGAGATGACATCGCCGGACGCGTCGAGGCGGTCCGTAAGAACGTCGAGCGATTCCAGCCGGGTGACGAGGTATTCGGTGGAATATTCGGTACAGGCTCCGGCGCATTTGCCGAGTATGTGTGTGCCGCCCAAGACAGGTTCGCACCGAAACCACCCAACATCACGTTCGAGCAAGCCGCAGCCGTACCCGCCTCCGCAGTCTCCGCCCTCCAAGGACTTCGAGATCAGGGGCAGTTTCAGCCCGGCCAAAAGGCCTTGATTAACGGCGCATCGGGAGGTGTCGGAACATTCGCCGTGCAGATTGCGAAATTGCTTGGCGCGGAAGTTACCGCTGTATGCAGTACCAGAAACGTCGACACGGCCGGATCCTTAGGCGCAGACCACGTCATCGACTACACACGCGAGGACTTCACCAGAACCGATCAGCGCTACGATCTCATGCTCGATATCGCTGGGAGGCGCTCGCTCTCAGACTGCAGACGCGTCCTCACCTCCCGAGGAACCTACGTATTCATGGGAGGAGGACGCGGCCGCTGGGTCGGTGCCCTCCCTCGCTACGTCACGACCCCTGCGCTGTCTCCATTCTTGAGCCAGAGGATGCGCGCCTTTGTCGCCACCCCGAGTCACGAGGACCTGGTTTACGTGAAGAACCTCCTCGAAGCCGGCAAGCTGACACCCATCATCGAGAGAACCTACCCTCTGAGCCAGACGCCTCAGGCGATCTCCTATGTCGAAGAAGGACACGCTCAAGGAAAAGTCGTAATCACCGTATGAGGCGCAGACCACAGCTCAGATCACGGGATATCGGTGCCGATGTCGGTGCCGATGTCGGTGCGGCTCCGAAGAGCGGCTACAGGTACGTATCTGGAGCGGGAGACCGGGATCGAACCGGCGACCCTCTGCTTGGAAGGCAGATGCTCTACCACTGAGCTACTCCCGCTCGCCATCGATTGTATCAGCGAGGGTGATAGTCGTAGGCTGCCCTGTAGGATGGCGGATAGGAGAGTCCTGATGAGCTTGTGGGAGACGTTCGCGATGTTGCTAGTCTTCGATCTAGTGTTCGCCGCGTGTAACGGCGGTGAATCGAAGGACGAGGTATCGTCTCCGACGGAGACGCCGGAGGCGACTGCTACCGAAGAACCGGACCTTCCGACGGAAGCGCCCACTGAAACTGCCGCCGTTGAGACGTTAACGCCTACTGAGGAGCCAACGGCTGAACCGACGGAGGCCAGCGGCGGAGAAGCACCCTTCATAATCAACGCAGGTGACTTCTTCTTTGAGTTCCCCGGCAATCAGGGAGCCGTCCTGGAGGGTGCGTCCGTGCGGTTTCGGCTTGACAACATAGGCCAGGCCCCTCACAGGCTCAAGTGGTATCGGGATGCTGACTACAATCAGCCGATCCAGGGCGGAGACAGCGGCACAGTCGAGGGCGGAGCTAGCGCCGAAGTGACTGTAACCTTTGACGTTGCGGGAGGCTACTTCTTCCGCTGCGAGATTCACCCATTAGAGATGCAGGGCGGGATCGACGCCTTATAGGGCTTTGAACCGGTCGCGCCAATGCCCCTTGTGGGGGAGCTAGCGGGTCCCGGTGGCAGCCCCCTCGTTTGGAGCCACCGTGCCCGGACCCGCGCGAATCCTGCCGCTGGTGCCGCACACGCGTCGGTCGCTCGCTCGCTTGGCAGCGGCGGCGGCAGTGCCAGGATTGGCCCCACCCACGACGGACGATAGCGAGGACGGATGACCGAACGGCTGGACGGAACGGTAGCGCTGGTGACGGGCGCCAGCAGCGGCATCGGGTGGGCGACGGCCCTGGCGTTGGCGGCTCACGGCGCGGCCGTTGCGCTCGTAGCCCGGCGGAAGGAACGCCTCGACGACCTGGCCGCCGCGATCACGACGGAGGGCGGGCGAGCGCTCGCCATCGAGGCCGACATCACGGACAGGGCCCAGGCTTCGGGCGCCGTCAACAAGACGGCCGCCGAGCTGGGCAGGCTGGACACCGTCGTCAACAACGCCGGCGTCATGTTCCTCGGCCCGGCTGAGAGTGCGCCGATCGAGGAGTGGGAGCGCATGGTTTCGCTCAACCTCAACGGCCTGCTCTACGTCTCGCACGCCGCGCTACCGCACCTCCTGAAAGCGGCAGCGGACGGCGAGCGCCGCGTCGCCGACCTGGTTAACGTCAGCTCGACCGGCGGGCGATTCGCGTTTGCCAACGTCAGCGTGTACAACGCGACGAAGTTCGGCGTCACGGGATTCTCGGAAGCGTTGCGCCAGGAGGTCGGCGGCCGCCACGTCCGCGTCTCAGCAGTCGAGCCGGGCTTGGTGCACACCGAGCTCAACAAGCACCTCCGGCAGGAGGTCCTGGTGGAGCTGGAGAAGCGCACGGCTCAAATGGAGCTCATGCTCCCGGAGGACATCGCAGACGCGATCGCCTATATAGTCACTCGCCCGCGCCGCGTCGCCATCAACGAGATGCTCGTCCGCCCGACCAACCAAGAGAGGTAGGCCGACGGGCGTCAAGAAGCTCCGCGGCCCGGTGACAGCGCACGCCTTATCGAAGGCGGCTAGTCGTAAGTCACCTCACCGCCGACCGGCGGGCAGCCTGCTTCCTGCGTGAAGGGAAGACCAGCGTCGAACCGCAGCAGCTTTAGCGAGTCGCTCGGGTCCACGAAGCCAGAGCAGTCCACGTCGCCCCAGGGATGCGGCGAGGCACCCTGCACGTTAATGACTTCCCCAAAGTCCGGGCAATCGCCTGTGTTCGCTTCGACGCCGGCGTCGAAGCGCAGAGTGAGCAGCGAGTCGCCCGGAGTACTGCCGTCTTTGCAGTTGTTGTCACCCCAGATAGATGGACCCAGGGCGCCAAGCGCGGCGTCAATGCCGGTCGTCTCAACGCCGGCGGACACCGAGACGAGGTCGGCCGAGCCGTGACCCGGCTGGTCGTCATACGATTCCTGCGCGTACTCGCGCGGGAAATTCCCGCAGTCGAAGAAGCCCACCTCATGGTCGCCCGGGGGCAGACCCGAGATGGTATAGTCGCCCGAATCGTCCGTCCTGTCGACTACGCCTTCGGGGCCGAATACGCTGACGCAGATGTTTCGGAGCGGATCGCCCGTGGCCTCGTCCGTGACGTTGCCGGAGATCGACCCGCCCTTTGCCAGCGCCGCGTTGATGCCGGTCGTCACAGTGCCGGGGCTCACGGAGACGGGGTCGCCGGAGAATAGGCCGGGCTTGTCGTTATACGATTCCACCGCGTAATCGCTTGGTTCACTGTCGCAATCAAAGAAGCTCACCTCGTAGTCAACGTCGGCCAGACCCGTGATGGTGTAGTCGCCTGAGGCGTCTGTCTCGGCGAATCCGCGAAGACTGGGGTCGGAGCCAACAGCTTCGACACAGATGTCTTCGAGCGGGGCGCCCGTGTCCTGATCCGTCACCGTGCCGGCGATCGTCCCTCCGACCGCCAGCGCCGCGTTTATTCCGGTCGTCTCAACCCCGAGGCTCACTGGGACGGGGTCGGCGGAACCGAAGCCAATCTGGTTGTCGTACGATTCCGGCGCGTAGGTGTTATCCATGCAATCGGAGAATTCAACCTCGTAGTCGCCGCCGGGCAGACCCGAGAAGGAGTAGCCGCCCGAAACGTCTGTGAATTCGAAGTTGAACTCGGGGCCGGACAGACTAACGCAGACGCGGAGAGGATCGCCTGTAGCCTCGTCCGTAACCGTGCCGGAGAGCGTCCCTCCGACCATCAGCATCGCATCGATGCCGGTCGTCTCAACACCGAGGCTCACCGGGACGGGGTCACCGAAGCGCGACCCGGGCAGGTTATCGTACGACTCCGACGCGTAGACCGGTGGGGAGTTCGCACAGTCGAAGAAACTCACCTGGTAGTCGCCCGCAGGCAGACCCATAACGCGGTAGTCGCCCGCGGCGTCTGTCTCGGTGAATCCGAAATCGGGGCCGAATACGTCAACGCAGATGCCGTCGAGCGGATCGCCCGTGGCCTCGTCCGTGACGTTGCCCGAGACCGACCCGCCCTTTGCCAGCGCCGCATCGACGCTGGTCGTCTCAACACCGAGGCTCACCGGGACGGGGTCGCCGGGGCCGAACTGGGGCTGGTTGTCATACGTTTCCCCCGCATAGATGCCATTCTGGCAATCGACGAAGGCCACCTCGTGGTCCCCGGCGGGCAGACCCCCGACGAAGTAGTCGCCCGCGGGGTCTGTCTGGTCGAATCCGCCGCCGGGGCCGAATACGTCGACGCAGATGCCCTCGAGCGGAGCGCCCGTGTCCTCGTCCGTAACCGTGCCGGAGACCGACCCTCAAAAGGCCAGCTCCGCATCGATGTCGGTCGTGTCAACACCGAGGTTCACAGCGACGGGGTCGCCGAGGCCGGAGCCCGGCGGCTGGTCGTCATACACTTCCGGCGCATAGACCCCATTAATACAATCGGAGAAGTCCACCGTGTAGTCCCCACCGGGCAGACCCGAGAAGAAGAAGCCGCCCAAAGCGTCTGTGAGTTCGAAGTTGAAATCGGGGCCGGATATGCTGACGCAGACGTCCTCGAGCAGGGCGCCTGTTTCCTCGTCCGTGACGTTGCCGGAGATCGTCCCTCCGACACCCTCCTTCAGATTGAACATCACGCCGCCCTGTTGTGCATCGAACCCTCCTACCTGGAACTGATAGGTGGTGCCGGCCGCCGCCGGGAATACGACCCGAGCATCACGGCCGCCAAAATCATCGTTGCATTCAAGGAGGTCGCCAATAGCAGGCAACGTTCCTGGCGCTTCCGTGTACACCGCCAGGACCGTGTCAAAGCCGCTTCCGAAGGTGTCGGCGGTTAGGTCACCGCTGGCCGCGGGAGTGTACTCGTACCAGACGGTTGAGCCGATGATGCCGCAGGGCAAGGGCTCTCCCACCTCCTCAGTGGCACCCGTCGTGTTCTGGGAATCGGTGAAGGGAAGTGTCCCGATCACGGTCGCGTCAGCCACTGCGTCGCCGACAGGCCCGGTGGCGCTTGCCGTAGCGACCAGCAAAGTCACCATCAGCAGGGGCCCGCGATCGCGGGCCCCTCAGGGTACGAAGCGAAGGAAAGATCGGTCGGGAACGGGACATGGCGAACTCCCTATGTGTAACGTCAGATGGCAACGCGCCACCGACATGCAGAGCCGGTCAATCCGATCGAGCCATACTGGCCTCGTTTCTGGCGCAGGACTGCTGGGATTCGACGAGCAGGAGCGAGCCCACCTGCGTCCCCTTGGCCACTCATCTGAGCACGATCGTAGAGCGAACGGCTGCTTGCCGCCAGACTGCCGGGCACCCGAGTGTTGCGCGCGCCGGAACGGAAAGGGACACTGTGTGACACGAATGCTTCTAGTCACAGGAGCGACCGGTGCTGTCAGCAGCGGTCTGATCCCCAACCTGATTCGCAAAGGCACGAGTGTTCGTGCCATGGTCCGTCAAGCCTCAAAGGCGCGGGGGCTTAGGGAAGCCGGCGCCGAGGTTGTCATTGGAGACTTCGACCAGGCAGAGACTCTCTATGCCGCCTTCTCTGGGGTCGAGAAGGTGTTCCTGCTCACGGCGGCAACCCCCGACCAGGTGAGCCAGGCCCGCAACGGAATCGCTGCCGCCAGGCGCGCGGGCGGCCCGCACATCGTGCGGCTGTCAGCGGGGGCGCTGAAGCCGGCAGGGAACAGCCGGGCCCGCGTTATGAGGCAGCACGACGAGACCGACGCAGAGCTCGCGGCGTCCGGCCTGCCGTACACGATCCTGCGACCGCACTTCTTCATGCAGAACACGATGAGTGCGACGCAGACGGTCGCCTCGGATGGCGCTGTGTACATGCCGATGAAGGACGGCAAACTGGGCATGATAGACGTCCGCGATATCGTCGACGTGGCCACGGGAGTGCTCACGCACGACGGCCACGAGGGCCTGACGTACGGTCTCACCGGACCCGCGCCGATCTCGTTCCACGACGTAGCGGCCGAGCTCTCGAAGGCGCTCGGGAAGGATGTCACCTATGGGGACGTGTCGCTCGAGGCGGGCCGGAAAGCGATGGTCGGCATGGGTGCCTCCGAGTGGCTCGCTGACGCCTTCAACGAGTACGCCGCGGCCATCGGCGAGGGGTTCGGGGACTTCGTGACCGGCGACGTGGAGAAGCTCACCGGCAACCCGGCTCGCTCGTTCGCGACGTTCGCCCGCGACTTCGCGCAGGCCTTCAGCGGCGGGCCAACAGGCACTCCCGCCTCGTAGCTCTTCCGGCGACGCTCCCGAGCGGGCCCGATCTTCGAGGCGCCGACTACTTCCGTTCCGTCCTGACCGAACCGGCCCGGCGCGTCGCGGCTGAACGGTGGCGGCGAGCCAGACCGTCTTGCGCTGGTCTCAGATGCCGACGACTTCAGGGACTGGTCGTGCCCTGCGGGCGACTGCCGGCCTCGGTGCGACTGCCGGCGGTCATTACCAGGGCCATGACCGCCATCGCGAGCGCGAGCCCGATCGCGGTTGTGTAGATCGCTGATAGGCCCACCGCAGCGCGCAAAGGCCCGACTCCGAACGCGCCGATTCCGACGCCTACCATGAGGGCCGCGATCAACCCGCCGGGCGAGAGTTCAGCCATTCGAGAAGAGCGGAGGCTGCTGAAGTTCATGGTGAGGGGGAACCAGGTCGAGCAGGCTAAGCCGGCAAGGCCGAACGCAGCGACGTTGGCGACGGCGCCGTCTATGGGCGGGACGACCACGAAGGCGATCACCAGCAGGACCGACTGACCAAGGTAGATCGCCCGCGCCGAAAGCTTAGTGCTGGCGATGATCGCCAGTATCCTTCCGATCATCACCATCGTCCAGAACGCCGAGAGCGCAAGGTCGGCGGTGCTATCCGAGAGCCCTTTGTCCTCGTGAAGGAACGTCGGCCCCCAGCTGGCAAAGAGCGCCTCGCTCACCCCGTACGCAGCGGCAATGGCGGCGAACCCCAGGAAGGCAAGGGGAACTCCCTGGCGGTCGTGCTTCGGCAACCGCTGATCCGGATTGGCTTTAGGAGCCTCGGACCAGTGCTTGTGTCTCGTTCCGGCGACGAGCAGGAGGAGCAGGCCTGCGCCCACCGTGATCGGTAGCAGCCACCAGCGATCGAGGCCCAGGAAGAGGGCCGCGAGCAATGGGGCGAGGGCGTTTCCGCCGCCCATGACGGCGTGGAGCGAGATGATGCCCGCGGCAGAGCCTACGTTGAACAGAATCAGAACGTGCGCATTGAGCGCCGCTACCGTCAGCGCTACGCCGAGGCCCAAGCATGCCATGCCAATAAGGAGCGGCGCGTACGGGCCAAGGCTGGTCCCGGAAAGCGGCTGGCTCAGGGCCACGAACGCCATCGCGAGCAGATTCAGCGAGATGCCCGCGAGAAAGATGGTCCGCCGGCCGCATATGCTCGCCAGGCGGACGCTGCCGATGGATGCCGCGATCGCCAGGATGACCATCGGCACGAATAGGCTGCCGTACTCGGTGCTGGTAAGCCCGATACGGTCCTCGTCCTGCAGAACGGGGCTGACGGCGGGAACGGCGACGAACGCCAACCCCTGGAGGATGCCCGCCCAGAAGACGAGGGCGAGATCCGCTCTTCGGCGCGAGCGTAGTTGGGTAGTGGTCATAGATTGCGCTTCGGACGACCGTTCGGACTGACCATCCGGTTCAAGCTCCAGACCGCCAATGAGTCCTCGCTATCGCTGCTCCGAGACTGCCCGTACCGCCGCCCGGTTCGGATCCTCCTCAAGTTTGAGCACAGGCACCAATATAAGGTTCATAGATACGATGGCGCCAGTTGTACCTGGCTGCGCTGACGCATACACCGCAAGCCTGGCCGAGGTCGCAGCTGCAGACGGCCTGGCCGGCGAATGCTAACAGCGTTGGCTCTTGGGGGGCGATTGAGCCCTGGTCGAAACTTCAGACTGCCTGGTGGGTGCGCAGGAGCTTGCCGGACGTCAGCATCTCCTCGAAGGCGTCGGCCGCGACGGGCCGGCTGAAGATGAAGCCCTGCATCTCGTCGCAGCCGCGGCGCCTGAGGAAGGCGAGCTGATCTTCGTTCTCCACTCCCTCAGCGATGACCCGCAGCTCGAGGTTGTGGGCGATGAGAATGATCGAGCTGGCGATCTCAGCGTCGTGAGAATTGGCGGCCAGGTCTTTGACGAGCTGTGGAGCAAGGCCGTTTTCCGGCGGTGACCGCCATCCCGATTCGGGAGTCCAAAGGTGCTGCTTTGTTTTCATCTTCCACCACCTAGATTCGTTCGAATGCGTCATGAGGTAAGTCGCCACTGAGACCTGACTGGTTACCACTCGGAGTTCGTGCGCCGGCGGCAGGCGACGGGGACTCCCAGGGTGGGCCGAGCGAAATTGACTTTTCGCGACTGATGAGTATGCTTTTGAGCGATCGTGAAGGCTCTAATCCGCCCCGCCGCCGTTGCCGCGCTGTTAGCCGTGATCGCGCTGTCGGCGGCCTTTCTCTGGGTTGGCTCCGAAAGCGGACAAGCCAGGGCGCCTCTGCGCGAACGCATCGACGCCGAGGTGAGCGAGGCGCTGACAGGTGAGGCCGAGGTGGCGGTCATCGTCTCTCTCACAGAGGCTGCCACGCCGGCGACCGCAGGTGACGTATCCGCACGAAAGAGCCGGATCGCGGCTAGCCAGGAGCGCCTGCTGTCAGCGCTGGATGAGTCCGACTTTACCGTCGGGATCCGATACGAGGCAGTGCCAGCGATCGCCGGCCGTGTCAGCGCCGGCGGGCTGGAGAAGCTGGCCACCCACCCGGACGTCCTGCGGGTGGTTGTCGACGATCGGGTCCACGCGCACCTCGGCGAGAGCGTGCCCCTGATCAACGCGGACGACGTGCACGGGCTCGGCCTGACGGGCGCGGGAGTCGTGGTGGCAGTAGTGGACAGCGGCGTAGACACCGATCATCCCGACCTCGCCGACGACCTCTTGTCCGAGGACTGCTATCTCTCAGACGTAGGCAACCCCTGTGCGGGTAACGGTCAGGCGATCTGCCACGGGGCCGGCTGCGCCGAGGACGAATTCGGCCACGGATCGCACGTGGCCGGAATTGTGACTTCGGGCGGGGTGGTGGGGCCACTCGGCGTCGCCCCCGACGCCGGCATCCGCGCGTACAGAGTGCTCGACGGGTCGGGTTCAGGCTTCGTCTCCGACACGATCGCTGCTCTAAACCACATCATCAACAACCATCCCGACACGGACATCATCACTCTCAGTCTCGGCGGTGACGAGAAGCATCTTCCGGGCACTTGCGACGACTTCAATCCCGCTTACACAGCGGCAATCGACGCATTGCGAGCCGGTGGTACGACAACGTTCGCCTCGTCGGGCAACGAGGGGTTCAAGGACGGCCTGGCGTTGCCGGCCTGCATCTCCAGCATTGTCTCGGTGGGGATGACTCACGATGCGAACTTCATCAACTCCATCTGGGGGGGCGTTCCCTGCACCGACCCGGTTGCCCCCGTGGATAAGGTCCCTTGCGCATCGAACTCGGACTCATCGCTGGACATTCTGGCGCCGGGGATGCAGATCATGTCGTCGGCGATCGGCGGGGGCACGCAGATTCTGAGCGGCACGTCGCAGGCCGTACCGCACGCCGCCGGCGTCGCCGCGCTGGTGCTGGAGGACTCACCGGGGCTCACTCCCGATGAACTGGAGGAGTGCCTGGAGGACAACGGTGTGCCGGTTCAGGACGTGGCGAACGGCATCACCAGGCCGCGGGTTGACGCCCTGGCCTGCGTCCAGGCGCCGATGCCGCCTCCATCGCCGCCGGGAGGACAAGAGGTGGTCTGGGCGGACAACAACTGCTCGGGCGAGGTGAACCCGGTGGACTCGCTGTTCGTGCTGCGCGGTGACGCCGGCCTGCCGACCAATACGGGTGATTGTCCGGGCATGGGCGCGGAGATCAACGTTCTCAACGCGTCACCGCATATCTGGGGCGACGTTGACTGCAACGGCGCGATGACGCCGGTGGACTCGCTGAAAACGCTACGGCACGACGCCGGGCTGAGCGCGTCCCAGGAGCCCGGCTGCCCGCCGATAGCCACCACGGTCACGATCCCCGGGCCTACCGGCTGAGGACGTGAGCTGAGGCAGGTGGGAGAGCGAACCATCCGCTCGATCGCCGAAGATGCCCTCTGAACGACTCCGGGCCGACGACGCCACGACCTCGCGACACGACCACGCTCGTCTGGCCGCTGATCGCGCTCATCGCCCACTTCGCGCTGCTGATCCCGATATATATCCTGGCCCGCCGGCTGATACGAGCGCGGCGATGCAGACCGCTGATCGCCTGACGCCGGTCCGGCGTTGGCTATCCGGTGACGGTTACGGCGGCGCCGATCGTTGGGCAGCCGGGTTGCTGCGAAGCGCTTAACCCCGCGTCGAAGCGCAAGAGTTTGAGCGAATCGATGGGCGTGACGTCGCCGCCGCAGTCGACGTCGCCCCACGGGTGAAGCGAGGCGTTCTGAACGTCGACGACCTGACCGAAGCCGGGGCAATCGCCGGTGTTCGTGTCGAGGCCGGCGTCGAAGCGCAGCGTGAGAAGCGAATCGATCGGGTCGGCGGAGTCGGAGCAGTTGTGGTCGCCCCAGACCAGCTGCGTGCCGGCTGCCACATCGACTTCGACGCTGTTGCCACCGGTGGCGTCGCCGAGGTCGCAGGGGCCGTTGACGGTGACGGTTGCGGTGCCGGCGTTCTCCGGAGTCAGCATGACCTCCAGGACTCCACCTACAACGAAGCCGGACGTTGTGACGGTGCCGTTGTCGGTCGTCGCGGCGAAGACCGGCGGGCCATCGGGGTCGCCGGGGCCGTCCAGCAGTGTCGAGCCGCCACCGGTGAACTCGAACGTCACGAGCGTCGTCTGGCCCTGAGTCGCCGGGTCGCCGGTGCCGGAGATCGTGTCGATCCAGGGAGTGAAATCGACGGTGCCGCTGCTGCCGTTCGTGCCGTCCGCGACCGCATCACCGGTGCCGGTGGGGTTGTTAACGGGATGGAAGGGGCCGGAAGAGTCGCCCCACCAGTTCGCAGTCGCATCGAGCGTCGTCGGTGCGTCGGAGTCGAGTCCTCCAGCGGTGTTGCCGCAGATGATGTTGCGGAGCGCCTCGCGCGGGCCTGCTCCGGTGTAGGCCTCACCATAGTCCAGGGCTTCGCCGCCGTTGCCGATGAACACGGAATCGACGACGCTCGTTCCGGTCAAAGAGCCGGTGCGGTGGTCGATGTTCACGCCGTCGTCAGTGTTGCCGTTAGCGGACGAACGCTCGATCGTGATCGTCGCGTCTGAGTCGACCTCAAACCCATCGTCGAGGTTGTCGTGACTGCTCGATCCCGTGATCTCGATGTCGCCGATGGCTTCGAGCTCGTGGCCGTCGTCGCCGCTGAACTGCGCGTGTGTGTTGGTGACGGTGAGGCTGGCGGCTTCCTCGACGTCGAAGCCGTCCCTGTTGCGGTCGGCGTTTGTGTCGCTGATCGTGACGACGCCGCCGGTGTTGACCTGGAAGCCGTCAGAGAAGTTGCGGTGGGCTTCAGAAGCTTTGATCGTCACGTCTCCGGCAGCCTCGAGATCGAAGCCGCTTTCGCCGTTGTCGTTGCCGGTCGAGTCGTTGACCGTGACGGAGGCGGCGGCGAGCCCCTCGGTGAAGACGCCGTCTCCAGCGTTCTCGTTCGCCGTGACGTGGGTCATGGTGACGCTTCCGGTGGCCAGAGTCACGATGCCGTTACCACCGAAGACGGTACCCAGGTTGCCGTTGGCGGTGGAGTCCGACACGCTGACTGATCCGCTGCCGTTGAGCTCCATGCCGTCTTCGGCGTTTCCGTTGGTGGTAACGTTGGTGACAGTCAGATGCGCCGACGTGTTGAAGGGGTTGAAGCCGTCCCCTTCGTTGTCGTTGAGCATCGAATCGCTGACGGTGATTGTGTTGTCGTTGCCGTTCACGCGAATCCCGTCACCGCCGTTGCCGTTTGAGATGACGTTGAAGATCGTCAAGGTGCCGCCGATGCTGAGGCCGATGCCCGCATCGTCCGGAGAGTTCGTGATGAAGCCGTCGATAAAGATCGTGCCGGGAAAGGGCGCCACGGAGTTCGTGATGGCGGGCCCAGCCGGAGAGTCGATCGTGACGATGCCTTCTGTCGGCTGGCCGCCTGCGTCGACCGCGCGCAGGCTGATCGCGCCCGGTGTGGCCATGCCGCCGAGGTCAACGCTTTCGGCGTAGGTCCCCGGCAAGACGTTGATGGAGTCTCCGCTCACGGCATCGCCGACCGCGCCGCCGATCGTGCAGTAGGGCGTGCCCGTCGCGTCGCTGCAACCGGCGTCGCCCTGGTCAACGTTTTGAGGCCGCCGGCGTGGACCTGGGCACCGCTCTGACCGAGGTGCAGGAGCAGGAGCGCGGCGACGAGCGCGAGGATGAGGCGGAAGGGCGAGGAGCTGAGACGCATCAGGCGGAACCTCCATGCTAGCGAGGATTTGGCGCGAACCTAGCATGCAAGAGCTGTGGTAGTCAACGACAGCTCAGCTCTGCGACGTGGCCCCTGCCCCTACGAGCCGGCCGTAGCGTCGGTGCGGAGGCGGTAGCCGCGGCGGGGCAGGTTCTGGATGAGGTCAGGCGCGCCGATGGAGGCGAGCTTGGCGCGGATCGCCCGGATGTGCGTGCGCAGGGCGTCGGTATTGCGCCGCTCGGTGGCCCAGACGCGTTGCATCATGTCTTCGGTGGCGACGACTGCGCCGCCCGCTGAGGCGAGTATCTGCAGAATCTGCGTCTCGCGGCCGGTGAGGATGGCGCTGCGTTCGCCCCGGGTGATGGTGTCTCTGCCCGAGTCGAGGACGACGCCGCTGGGCAGCTTGAGATCGCGTGTACCGCCGCCGCCGCGTGCGAGGAGTTGGATCGCCTGGCGGACCTCGCGCAGGTCAAGCGGGCGCCGGAAGACCTGGTCGGCGCCGCGCGGGAGCCGCCAGCGGTTCCAGCGGGTGGCCTCGCCGGCGATGACAGCGAGCGGTACCTCGCGGCCGCTGCTGTCGATGAGACGGCGGGCCTCTGTGACGTCCTCCGGGAAGGTGGCGTCGGCGACGACGGCATCGACGCGCATGGTAACGAGCGCCCTGGTGGCAGCGTCGCTATCTTCAGCGACGGCGATGTCGACACCGCTGCCTGACATCGCCCGTTTGACGAGACCGCCCAGTGAGTTGTCCTGCGTAATGAGAAGTGCGCCTGCCATGGATGCTACCCCCTTGTGAGCCTATGATTGATTCGATGAGCCTACTGCGAGGAGCCAGTCCGTGAGGCTGGGAATGGTGCGCATCGCCTGGCTCGTGCTGGCGATACTGGCGGCGTTCGTGATATTCGTCGAGTGCCTGGCGGAGGTAGGTGGTGACTCGGATCCGATCCCGAGGCCGACGGCGATGCGCCAGGTCAGCGAGCCGTTTCCGTTGTACTCGATCAGCTCGAATATCTGATCCCCGTTGTCGTAGCGCACGAGAATGTGCGCCTCGTCCGTTGTGAACCACGCCTTCTGGTCGCGGCCGGCGTCGATCTCCATGCGCCAGGTGTCGAAAGTGCCGGCCGGAACTTCGATCTCCTCGCCACCGGTGACCTGCAGCCTGACCGCGAGCCTTTGCGGCGGCGCCGGCGCCTGGCAGGCGACGATGTCGGCGTATTCGACGTCGAACCCCTGCGAGAAGTCGATGGTGCGCCAGAGGAAGAGGTCCGACCAGCTGTCGTAAGCGACGTTGGGGACGTCGAGGGTGTCGGTGCGTTCGCCGTCTTCGCGCTCGTTGAGGACGGTGACGTCGCTGCCCTCGTATTCGGCGCTGCAGCTGGCCATGCCTTCCGGCCCGTCGATGACGTAGGTGGTGCGGCGAGGCTGCAGGTCCGTCCGGCCGACGACGACGCCGGCATCGTTAATGAAGTTGGCTCCGGGGAAGGCGAAGTACTGGGCCAGCAGATAACCGTCGGCACCTTCGGGAGTGACGCTCATCTCCAGCGTGCCGACCTCGGCGCCCTCGTCGTCGAGAACGCGGTAGGAGGCGCTCTCCTGGTCCGGCCAGGGGATGCGGGTGACGATGTCGGTCGCCTTGATGTTGTCTTCGGCGCAGGCGGCGAGGAGGAGGGCAGCGGCGACGGCGACGATGAGGAAGCGCATGGCAGCTTAAGGGCCCGCCACGATGACGTCGCGCGCCCGCGCGAGGGCTTCTTCGATGTGGCTGCGCTCGATGCCGAAGTGCGTCACCCAGCGGATGCGGCGGCGGCCCTCGTCGAAGCAGAGGACGCCCTTCGCTGCGAGACGTTCGACGAAGACGCCGGTGTCCCAGCCTTCGATCGAGAAGTAGATGAGGTTCGTCTGCGGCTCCGGGTCGAGGTTGACGCCGGGCAGCTCTCGCAGGCCGTCGGCGACGAAGCGGGCGTTCTCGTGATCCTCGGCGAGTCGCTCGACCATGTTGTCGAGCGCGTAGATGCCGGCGGCCGCTAGCACTCCCGCTTGCCGCATGCCGCCGCCCAGCAGCTTGCGGTTGCGGCGCGCCTCACGGATGAAGTCGTGCGAGCCGCAGATGACGGAACCGACGGGGCAACCGAGGCCCTTGGAGAGGCTGAAGCAGACGGAGTCGGCGTAGGCAGCGAGGCCGGCCGTGGAGACGTGCAGCGCGCTGGCGGCGTTGAAGATACGCGCGCCGTCCATGTGCACAGGCAGGCCGTGCTCGTCGGCGAGCTGGCGAACGGAAGCGAGGCCTTCTTCGTCGAGGATGGTACCGCCGCAGCGGTTGTGGGTGTTCTCCACGGCGATCAGTCCGGTCCGCGGGAAGTGATCATTTTCGGGGTGTATCTTCGCGCGGGCATCGGCCAAGTCCAAGCGGCCGTTGGCATCGTTGCGGACTGGCCTCAGGCCGATGCCGCCCAGCGCCCAGGCGCCGCCCTGTTCGAAGAAGAGGATGTGCGCCTCTTCGCCGAGGATCACCTCCGCACCGCGGCCGCAGTGCGTGAGGAGCGAGACGAGATTGCTCTGTGTGCCGCTGGAGGTGAAGAGCGCGGCTTCCTTGCCGAGGCGCCCGGCGGCCAGCTCCTGGAAGCGGTTGATCGTGGGGTCTTCGCCGAAGACGTCGTCGTCGAGCTCAGCGTCAGCCATCGCCGCGCGCATCTCCGGGGAGGGCAGGGTGATGGTGTCGCTGCGGAGGTCGATCGGGTCCATTCCTACGGATCCGTCGGACGGTCGCTCGTGCCAGCGCGACCGTAGTCGTCGTCGAGGCGAACGACGTCATCGAGTTCAGGGGTGGAGACTTCGAAGAAGCGGGCGTCCTCCAGCGCTTCCATGCGGTGGACGGCGCCGGGCGGCAGGACGACGACGGTGCCGGGCTCGACGATCACTTCGCGGTAGTCACCGGGGCGGTCGCTGGAGCCGAGCGTGTACTTGATGCGGCCGGAGTCGACATACTGCACTTCGTGCTTACGCTCGTGGTACTGGAGGCTGAGGCGGTGGCCCTTCTTGACAGTGAGGATCTTGCCGGCGTACCGATCGGTGTGGGCAAGCCAGAGCTCTTCGCCCCAGGGCTTGGGGACGACCTTCGGTCTGCCGATCTGCGCTTCGCCGGGAGCGGACGGCTCTTTGGTCATCCCCGGCGGGCTATTCCCGGCGCTCCCAGAGCGTCTGGTAGCTTTCGCCGCCGCGGATGGCGGTGACGACTTCGCGCTTCTCGCGGCCGGCGAGCTCGTCGAAGGCTTTTTCAGCGTGAGCGACCATGTCCTCGCCGCCGAGGCTGACGAGGCGGTCTGTGATGCGCTTGGCGAGGCCGGAGCGGCGGAAGGTGTCGATATGGCGGGGCCACATGAAGGACATGATCTTCTCGGGCAGTGAGAAGCGGGGACGGAGCTTCTTCAGGGACTTGAAGCGCTCCTCGACGGAGCCTGCCTTGTCGACAACGGCGATGAGGGGGCCGTCGTTGTCGTTGGTGCGGGTATCGACGAGCAGGCGCTTGTCGAGGATAGCGAAGCGAACGACCAAGACGTCGGCCGTGTCGATCACGCGGGTGACCTCATCCATATCGAGGCCGTAATCATCCATGGAGGTGATTGTACGCCCGCGTGTTTTTGGGGGCAACGGAGGGGGCTAGTCTAACCAGCGCGGGCGACGGTACGCAGCGCTTCGAGCTTCGCGGTTGCGGCACCCGAGTCGATCGTCTCGCGGGCGAGGGTCAGGCCGGCGGCGATGTCCGGGGCGCGTTCGGCGAGCCAGAGACGGACGGCGGCGTTGAGGGCGATGAGGTCGCGGTGGGCGCCCTTCTGGCCAGCGAAGATGCTTTCGGCGATCTCGGCGTTATGTCGAGCGTCGCCGCCCTGCATCTCTTCCTTCGAGGCCGCTTCGAGGCCGTACTCGGAGGCGTCGATGGTTAGTTCGGTCGTCTGTCCTGCGGACCCGTTGTGGTCGCCCTCGCGGAGGAAGGCGCGGCAGGGGCGCGAGGTGGGAACGTCTTCGTTGCCCTCGATCCCCTGGACGACGAGGACGCGCTCGAAGCTGTTGGCGCCGGCGGCGTCGAGCATCTTGTCCTTGTACGGCAGGTGGGCGATGCCGATGATGCTGTAGCGCGCGGCGGCGATGTTGGCGATCTTCTCGACCGTGGCGAATAGCGTGCGCAGGGCCACCTCTTCGCGCAGCTCTCGGGCGGCGTAGACGGCGGGGACGAAGCGCGCCTGGCGCATGTAGCCGAGGCCGTGCGCTTCGATCGTGTCTTGGACGGTGGCGGGCTCGGCGTCGACGTCGAGGCCGAGCGACTCGAGGACGTCGCCGACGGGAACGCCGTGCTTGGGCCCGAGGTCCTTCTCGCCGTGGAGGACGACGGGAAGGCCGGCGGCAGCGACGACGATGGCGGAGGCCGGGCTGACGACGATGCTCTTCTTGCGGCCGTCGTACGGGCTGCCGATATCGAGCAAGCCCTCGACGGCGGGGCGGATGAGGTTGGCGCGACCTCGGTAGGCGTCGACGAAGCCGAGGAGTTCCTCCGGGGACTCGCCCTTGTAGCGCTGGAGGAGGAGGAAGCCGCCGGCCTGCGCGGGCGTGGCCTCGCCGTCGAGGATGAGGCCGAGGGCGGCGGCGGCCTCTTCGCGGGTGAGGTCGCGGCCGGCGCGCGGGCCCTGGCCGATCTCGCGCAGGTAGTTGCGCATCTCCTCGAAGGGGGTGGTTGCGGCGTCTTCGCTCATGCGTACAAGTGTCCGGTGGGACGGGTGAGGCGTCAAATCGCAGCTTAATCCCACCGCTCCCCAGCCTGGGAGAGGGGCAGGGCGTCAGCGCCGAGATATAATCGCGCCGATGCCTGAACTGCCGGAGGTGGAGACGATTCGGCGCGACCTGCTGCCGGTCGTCGTCGGGAGGACGGTGCGGAGCGCGTGGATCTCGCCGAACGCGCCGAGGCTGGCGCAGCTGATGCCACCGGAGGAGTTCTGCCGAGGCCTCAGCGGCCGACGCATTGAGGACGTAGGCCGCCGCGGCAAGTACCTGCTGATCCACCTCGACGGCGGGCTGACGTGGATCGTGCATCTGAGGATGACGGGGCGGCTGCAGCACGCGCGGGGCGGCTGTCCGGACGATCCGCACCTGCGAGCGAAGTTTGAACTGGACGGCGGCGGCTGGCTGTGCTTCATCGACCTGCGCAAGTTCGGGACGATGTGGCTCATCGACGACGTTGCGCTCGTAACGGGAAAGCTGGGGCCGGAGCCGCTGGATGAGGCGTTCGACGTGGCTGCGTTTCACGGGGCGCTAAGCCGGCGGAGCGCGGCGATCAAGGCGGTGCTGCTGGACCAGGCGGTACTGGCGGGCGTGGGCAACATCTACGCGGACGAGTCGCTGTTCCGGGCGGGGATCGACCCGCGAAAGGCGGCGAAGCGGATCTCGCGTCCGGCGGCGCAGCGGCTGCATGAGGCGATCGTCGAGGTGCTGCTAGAGGCGGTAGGCGACCGCGGGTCGAGCTTCAAGGACTACGTCGACGCACTGGGCGAGGCGGGGTACTACCACTTGAAGGTGCGCGTGTTCCGGCGGACGGACGAGCCCTGCCTGGTCTGCGGAACGCCGGTGCGGCGGGTGAAGGTGGGCGGGCGGAGCACCCACTTCTGCCCGACCTGCCAGAGACGCTAAAGAGCCGCCCGCTTGTGGCGGACGGCTCTTTCGTGTTCGCGCTAGCTGCGGTTTAGAAGCGGCCCGGCGGTGAATCGAAGCTGTCGAACGGCACCTTCTTCTCACCGAAGCGGCCGGACTCGCGGAAGCGCCACATCTCGATCGCGGCAGCCTGCTCGTCGACCGTGAAGCCATCGTTGTCGAGGCCGGCCTGGGCGATTCGTACCTGCGCCTCGGCCACTGTGGCTTCCTTGAGCGCTAGCATGGCGTTGTTCCAGGCCTGTCTGGCAGCGAGCTCCCTGATCCTGATCGGCAGGGCGTCGGCGATGGCGATGGCGACGGCGTCCCAGGTGGCGACGCAGCGATCCTGGTAGACCCTGGCCATAACGGCGTCGCCAAAAGCGTCGGCGATGGCGTGCCAGGCTGCGCGCGCGGCGTCGCGGCGCTGGCTCGCGTCGGCGGCGTCAAGCAGGGCCGTTGTGAGCCGCTGCCATGACTGGCGGTAGGCCATCTGGCGGACGAGCTGTGCCTGCGCGGCGTTGAGGAGGGCCCGGGAGGCGTTCTGCCAGGCGCGGACGAGCTTCTGGTGTTCGAGGTTGGACGCGGCACCGTCCGCGATGGCGCAGCTCAGTTCGTGCCAGGCGGAGATCGCGCCGTTGTGGCGCATCTGCGCGTCGGCGAAGTCGCCCAGTGCGCTGGAGGCGGCGCCCCAGGCAGCGACGAGACCGTCGAAGCGGACCTTGGCGGCGGCGCCGTCGAAAACGGCCCGGGAGACGTTGGCCCAGGCGTTGACGGCAGCTTCGTGCCGGACCTGGGAATCGGCGGCAACGAGTGTTTCGAGCGCGAGCAGGCGCCAGGCGCGAATGACGCCGTTGCGCCGCGCGGTGGCTTCGGCTGCTTCTTCGATGGCGGCAGCGAGCCGGTTCCAGGCGGCGACCAGCCCGTCGTGGCGCTGCTTCGTCGCGGCGTAGAGGCTGAGTGCGATACCGGTGCTGGACCAGGCGAAGACGACCCGCTGGTGCCGGTACTTGGCCTCGACGGCGCTGAAGAGGCTTCTGCCGATCGAAGTCCAGGCGAATGTGACTCTGGCGTGGCGCGCCTTCTGGGCCTCCGCGGCGCTCAGCGCCCCGGCAGCCAGGCGGCGCCAGGCGGTGCTGAGGCCGCGCTGAATCGCGCAGTCCTTGATGGCGGCGACCGCTATGGCTTCGGTGGCATTGGCCCAGACACGCATGGCAGCCCGCTTCCGCTGGAGACGAGCCGCATAGACAGCTTCTTCGAGCGTCCAGGAGATGTTGGCCCAGGCCAGGCGCTTGGCGCGGCGGCCGGACTTGCTTTCGGCGGCCTAGCGGAGGGCGCGCGCGATGTTGATCCAGGCTTGAGCGACGCCACGACCTTGTTCTGCGTGAGCGGCGGCGGCGGCGGCGAGCGCCTGGGCGAGGGTACGCCAGGTCACAAGCAAGCGAACGTTAGCGGCGGCAACGAAAGCGCAAGTGAGACGGCGCCAGCAGATGGTGAAGCTGACGCGGCGCGCGACGTAGGCGTCGATGGCCCGATCGATGGCGGCGACGATATTGGACCAGGCGGCGATGATGCCGGGCGAGGTCTCGCTTTCTGCTTCGATCAGGGGCTCGGCGTCGTGGAAGCCGTTGTCATGGCGGATATCGCGGCGGCGGCGGAAGTCTTCGAGGGTGGTCACCGTTTCGGGGTCGCGCCGGCCGCCGAACACGTCGGTGAGGTCGACGTGAATCGTCTCGTCGCCGTTGTGCGTGGAGCCGTTGCCGTTCTCTGTGGAGGCGACGGCGTCGTCGGTGGTCCCGTTGGGCTCGTCGTTCGGCTGCGGCCCGCGCGAAGGCGCACGCAGGCCCCTGGCTTCGAGGATGTCGCTGACGTTGGAGATGTCGGCGTCATCGATCGCCTTGCGTGCCGGTGCGTCGGCGGCTTCCGGCTCGGTCAGCCCCGGCGCGCTGAGGGTCTCCGGCTCGTCCTCGGCGGTTTCGGGCTCATCGGCAACGGCTTCCGGCTCGTCGGTGGGTTCCGGGTCGGTCAGCTTCGGTGCGCTGAGAATCTCCGGCTCTTCCTCGGCGGCTTCGAGCTCCTCGGCGGCTTCAGGCTCGTCGAGGTTGAGTTCCGGCAGACGGACCGCGGACGGCGGATCGACGTCTGGTTGGGTCCCGTTGGGCTCGTCGTAGCTCGTAGTTACTGACGGTTCCGGCTCTGAATCGGCGGTGTCTACGCTGAGGGCGCGCTCTCGTATTGGCGGCCTGCCGGGGGAGACGGTGATCTGGCCCCAGGTGTCGGCAGTGGCCTCGGCGGGTACGGCCCAGAAGATGGCGGTCTGGGAGAGGTCAAGGCCGGCCTTCATCTCGTGGCGGACGAAGTCATAGGCGGAGTCCATGTTCACGAAGGAGAAGGTGTAGACGAGTCCGGGCCGGCTGGGGTCGCGGATGAGCACGACGGGCTCGGCTTCAACGTCCCGGTGGCCGTTTTCTTCAGGCCGCCAGGTGAGGCCCCAGAACATGATGGTGCCTTCCTGGACATCGCCGCGGAGGATGGAGTCGAGGTAGTCCTCGGCCTGCCTGCCGGTGACGAAGGTGTGCAGGTGATAGGTCGTGATGCCGGAGGCGTCCGGCATCAGCAGTATCAGCTTCGTCATAGCCACCTCGGGCGACATGGTGGCGACGGACGCCGAGTCCGCAGTCTCTTCCTGTTTGCGCCCCCCGCGGGAGAAAACGCTGTCTACGATGCCCATTTATTCGACCTTCCTGGCGGCTGTGAGCCATGAACCGCTTCTGTCGCAGTCCGCGTGTTACAGGCACCAGTGTCTGTCGGGCGGGTAAACACCGCGGTTAAGTTAACGGATGGGTAAGTGAAGGCTCGGTAAAGACGCCGGCTCAGGCGGACGGCCACTCGGAGGCGGCGGGGACGCCGGCGAGGCCCGTGGCGGCCTGAACGGCGCTGACGACGGCGCGCTCGACAGCGCGAGCGGCGAGCGCGCCGAGCTGGACGAGATCGGTCCGGGCGGCGGTCTCTCCGGTGGCGAGGGCGAAGAGGATATCGCCATCGACGGGTGTGTGCACGGGGCGGATCGCGCGGGCCATGCCGGCGTGTCCCATCGTCGCCAGGCGGCTGCAGTCTTCTTTCGTCAGGGCCGCGTCCGTGGCGATAACGCCGAGGGTGCTGTTCTCCGCGTACGGGGAGAGCGGAGGCCGGGCACGGACGGTCTCGATCGTGTCGACGAAGCCGCGCTCGGCGGCACGTGGCCCGGCGACGACGCACGCGGTGTCGGGGTCGACGACCTCGCCCCAGGCGTTGACGGCCATCAGAGCGGCCACGGTAACGCCGGAAGCGGTACGCTCGGCGGCGCTGCCGATGCCGCCCTGGACGGCGCGTTCCATGTCGAGCGCCTTGCCGACGGTGGCGCCGGTGCCGGCGCCGACGGTCCCCTCGGCGACAGGCCCCGAGCCGGCCGCTTTGCAGGCGGCGTAACCGGCCTCGCCGTCCGGGCGCCTGTCAGGGTTGCCGAGGCCGAGGTCGAAGAGCGCAGCGGCGACGACGATGGGGACGACGCCGCTGCGCACGGGGAAGCCGTGGCCCCGTTCCTCCAGCCAGCGCATGACGCCGGCAGCGGCGTCGAGACCGAAGGCGCTGCCACCGGTGAGGAGCACGCCGTGGACGCGATCGACGAGGTTGCCGGGGCGCAGGACGTCGGTCTCGCGCGTGGCAGGAGCGCCGCCTCGGACGTCGACGGAGGCGACGGCGCCGGCGGGACAGAGGACAACCGTACAGCCGGTTGCGGCGGCGAGATCGGTCGAGTGGCCGACGAGTAGACCGTTCACGGCGGTAATTCCGGATTTTTCGGGCAATTCAGCGTCCATTTCCTGCTGCGGTGCGTTTCTATTACCAAGCGCGGTTGCCGAGTCTGTGCGTCTATAATAGATGCTAGGCGCAGCAGCAGCCGCACCAAACAACGATGACATTCTTCACGAACGCGTCCGGAATACGCAAGGCAACGCTCGTCCTTGGCGGGCTGGCCTTCTGCCTGGGCATGGCACTAATCGTGGTCGCCGCGGTCTCAGAGTTCAGCGGCTCCAGCGAGCCCGATATCGAGGTGCGGGACCTTGGCGAGGCGCCGACCGTACTCGTAAATACGCCGGCGCCAACTGAGGGCGCGTCCGCGACGGAGGCGTCAACGCCGACGCCCGTCCCCGAGCCGCTGCTGCACGAGGGTGCGTACAGGATGATCATCGACAAGCTGGGCGTCAACGCGCAAGTCAACACTTACGGCCTGGACCCGGAGGCCATCCCGGAGGTGCCAACGGGGCCGGGCGCGGCGGACGTCGTCGCCTGGTACAACTTCTCGGCGGCCCCCGGCACCGGGAGCAACGCAGTGTTCGCCGGACACGTGACCTGGTTTGGACCGGGCGTATTCTTCGCTCTCACTTCAGTCAAGGACGGTGACGAGGTGAGGCTTTTGGGAGAAGACGGGACAGAGTTGAAATACGTAGTGAACGATGTGTTCCAGGTGGACGCCAACGACCCTGAGTCGCTGCAGGTAATGCGCCCGACGGACGACGACGTGATCACGATTATCACCTGCGACGGCGACTTCGTTGACACGGGCGATCCGGTGTTCGGCGGGGAGTACCCGCTGCGGCTCGTCGTGCGGGCCGGACTGGCGGAGACGTCGCCGGCCGTGGCGAACGCCGGCGGCGGCTAGACACGCCGAATCTGGCGAATCGGACGCCGGACAGCAACTTTAGACGGACGGAGTTCGTTACCATGAGTGAGCATGACGCCTCGACGCCCGCGATCCAGCTATAAGTACACCGACCAGCGCCGAGTTTACGTGATACTGGCGTCTCTTCTTCTACTCGTCGGTATCGGGATGACAGGCGTGGCCACCTATGAGTTCGCCTACAAGGGCAACGATCCTTCGCAGCTGATCTGGGTTCGGCCGGGGCAGCCCGCGGCGCCCGCTGTAGCGGACGACACGGAACAGCCACAGACGGCTCCGGTCGTCGGCACGGAGCCCTTCCGGCTGGTGATCGAGAAGATCGGCGTGGACGCGCCGGTGTCCCAGTTCGGCCTGGACGCGAACGCCGTACCGCTGGTGCCGTTCGATGCAGACCTGGTGGCGTGGTACAACTTCTCCTCGTACCCGGGGAACGGCGATAACGCGGTGTTCGCAGCGCACGTCACCTGGAACGGCGACGCTGTGTTCAAGCGGCTCAACGAACTGGAGGCCGGCGACCGCATCCGCATTCAGCGGGAGGACGGCAGCCACCTGATCTACGAGATCACAGACAGCGTGCTCGCAGAGCCGACATCGCAGACAGCGCAGGACTGGATGCTGCCGGTGGGCGAGGACGTAGTAACGCTGATCACCTGTGGCGGCGATCGATTCCTGACGGACGACGCCATCGGTGCGGATTACAGCCACCGGCAGATCGTGCGCGGTCGGCTGATCGCCGCGGCCTGAGGCTCAGGCTAGCCGCTCACGGGCGGCGCTGAGGCGCTCCACTGAGAGATCGCGGCCGAGGACTTCCATTGTCTCGAAAAGCGGCGGCGCAGCAGTCTTACCGGTTACAGCGACGCGGACGACGGTGAACAGCTCGCCGGCCTTGACACCCATCTCTTCGGCCAGCGGGCGGACCGCGGCTTCCAGCGCCTCGTGATCCCAGCCGCTCAGCGGCTCGACGGCAGCAATGACGGCTGCCAGGGCCTCGGCCGCGCGGTCAGGGGCGTCGGCGAAGGACTTCTTGCCGAGAAGATCGGAGCGCTCGTAAGCGAACGGGCCTTCGGTGAAGAAGAAGTCCGCCATCTCGACAACGTCTGCCAGAGTCTTGATGCGCTCCTGGATGAGCGGAGCGATCTGCGCGAGCTTCTGCGCGTCGACGGGCCCCTCGACCTTCTCTTCGAGGAACGGGCGCGCACGCTCCGCGAGGGCCTCCGGCGTGAGGTTGCGGATGTACATGCCGTTCATCCACTCGAGCTTTTCGGCGTTGAAGACGGCCGGGTTGGGAAGCAGGCGGTCGACATCGAACGCCGCGATCAACGTCTCGCGGTCGAAGATCTCGGTCTTGTCGTCGAGCGACCAGCCGAGGAGGGCGAGGAAGTTGACGAGCGCCTCGGGCAAGTATCCAATGTCGCGGTAGGTGAGCGCGGCGTGGGCGCCGTGGCGCTTGGAGAGCTTGGCGCGGTCGCTGCCGAGGATACGGGAGACGTGGACGAAGACGGGCGGCTCCCAGCCGAACGCCTGGTAGAGGAGGACGTGCCGGGGCAGGCTGGAGATCCACTCTTCGCCGCGAACGACGTGGGTGATCTCCATCAGGTGGTCGTCGACGAGAGCGGCGAGGTGATAGGTGGGGTAGCCATCGGACTTGAGCACCACGAAGTCGTCGAGCGTGTCGTTGGCGAAGGGGACCTCGCCGCGGAGTGCGTCGCGGGTGAGCGTCTCGCCGTCGAGGGGTGTCTTGAATCGGACGACCGCGGGTGTGACCTCCGCTTCGCGCTGAGCCCGATCGTCCGCTGAGAGGTCGCGGCAGTGGCGGTCGTAGCGGGGCGGCTCCTTGCGGGCTTGCTGCGCCTTGCGCACCTCGTCGAGGCGCTCGGATGAGCAGTAGCAGCGGTAGGCCGAGTCGGCCGCGAGCAGACGGTCGGCGTGCTCGTGGTAGATGTCGAGGCGCTCGGACTGGGTGTAGGGGGCGTGCGGGCCGCCCTTGTCGGGCCCTTCGTCCCAGTCGATGCCCAGCCAGCGGAGCGTTTCCATCTGCGCCTCGACGCCGCCCTCGACAAGGCGCTGGCGGTCGGTGTCCTCGATGCGGAGGAGGAACTGGCCACCGTGGTGCTGCGCGAGGAGCCAGGCGAAGAGGGCGGTGCGGATGTTGCCGATGTGCGGTTCGCCGGTGGGGCTGGGCGCATAGCGGGTGCGTACTGGCATGCGGACATTCTAGCAAGCGCGCGGCCAAGGCTCACGGCGCCTGCCGCTGGTGGCTTGCTCGTGGGCGGGGTCAGCGGCTATCGTGGCAGCCGATGGAAGGCGTGCACGAGATCCGCGAGGGGCAGCTGGAGACGTTGGCGACGGACGGCCTGGAGCTACCGTACGTTGAGTACGGGCAGACGGAGCCGGCAGTCAAGCTCGTCTGGAACGGCGAGGACTTCTGGTACTACAAGACGCTGCCACTGAAGGGCTACGGCGCCGTGATGGGGCGCTACATCCGGGAGCTGCAGTCGGAGGGACACAAGCCCGTGCTGGCGCGCTTCTACGACCGCATCTACATCTACGCCACGGGCGTGACGCCGATCGGCGCCGGCAAGCCGCCCGGCAGCTGAGCCTAAGCTCGCAGCTCTGCCAGCGCGGCGCGAAGGTCGGGCGGGAGCGGCGACTGGAACTCGACCTGGCGACCGCTCGGCATGTTGAAGCCGAGGCGCGCAGCGTGCAGGAACTGGCGGCCGACGAGGTTTGAGCGCTTTCCGTAGACGGTGTCACCGACGATGGGGTGGCCGATGGCGGCGAGGTGAACGCGGATCTGGTGGGTGCGGCCGGTGACCGGCTCGACGTCGAGCAGTGCGCGGTTTCCCGGCAGGGATTCTCGGACTTTGTAGCGTGTGATCGCTTCGCGGCCGCCGGCGACGACGGCCTGCTTCTTGCGGTTCTTCGGGTGGCGGCCCAGCGGCGCCTCGATCTCGCCCTGGCGCGGGTTGGGGACGCCCTCCACCAGCGCGACGTAGGACTTGTGCACCAGGCGCTCCTTGAGCTGCGCCTGCAGGACGCGCATCGCGCGGTCGTTCTTGGCGACGACGATGAGGCCGGAGGTGTCCTTGTCCAGGCGGTGGACGATGCCGGGGCGCAGGATGCCGGAGATGCCCTGCAGATCGGGCACAGCAGCGAGGAGCGCGTTGACGAGCGTGCCGCCGGGGTGGCCGGGCGCCGGGTGGACGGTGAGGCCGGGCGGCTTGTCGACGACGATGACGTCGGAGTCCTGGTAGATGACGGTGAGCGGGATATCCTCCGGCTCAAGGGTCATCTCCTGCGGCGGCGGGATCTCGACGCGGAGTTGCGCGCCGATCGCTGGCTTCTCCGACGGCTTGGGGACGCGCCCGTCGATGGTGACGAGGCTGGCGTCGATCAGCCTCCGGACGTGGCTGCGCGATAGCTCCGGCAGAAGCCGGGCGATGAGCGTGTCGACGCGCTCACCGGCGGCGTCGGAGACGAGGTCAACCGTCCGCATCGGCCGGCGCGGGCGTTTCTTCGCGCCCTCCAAGGAAGAGATAGCCGAGGATGATGACCGCTACGCCGACGTTGATCGAGGAATCGGCGACGTTGAACGTCGGAAAGCTCGGGAAGTCGATGAAGTCGGTGACGCGGCCGTCGATGAGGCGGTCGGTCAGGTTGCCGAGCGCGCCACCAAGCATGAGGCCGATGGCGAGGCCGGCGAGCCAGTGGTCGAAGGGCGGGTAGCGATAGTAGATGTAGATCGCCGCGAGGCCGATGATCGCCATCACGGTAAGGAACAGCGTCTCGCCCTGGAGGATGCCGAACGCGGCGCCGGAGTTGGTCACGTATTTGATGCGCACGGGCCAGTCCTCGGACGGCCAGGATTCGCCTCGCTCCATGAAGGTGCGGATGATCGTCTTGGTGGCCTGGTCGGCGGCGATGACGGCGGCGGCGGCGCCCCAGAACGCCCAGCGGCGAAGCAGCGCGTGTTGCGGAGCGGGGCCGTCCGTTTCGGGCTCGGCGTCGACGGTATCCATTCGATTCGATGATACGGCACGGGGCGGCGCAGCTCACCCGCGAACGTGGGCATAGCTGTGTGTCAGGGCGGCTGAGCGCGTGCTATGCTCAGGTATGATGCCCCATAGAGAGAAGGCCGCCTGATGGTATCCGATATCCTGTCCCGGCGCGAGAAAGACCGCGAGAAGTATGGTGACCGGCTGCCGGCCGGGCAGAAGGTCGTCGAGGACTGGCCGGTCCTGACGTACGGCGGTACGCCCAGCGTATCTACGGACGACTGGCGACTGCGCATCTTCGGGCTCGTCGAGAAGAAAGTCGAACTGGACTGGGAGGCGTTGACGGCGCTGCCCCGTACGAAGATCCAGACTGACATCCACTGCGTGACTACGTGGAGCAAGATGGACACGAACTTCGAGGGCGTCTCGATCCCCGATCTGTTGAAGCAGGTGCAGGTGAAGCCGCAAGCGAAGGCGGTGATGGCGCACTGCCACGGCGGCTACACAGCGAACCTGCTGCTGGACGACTTCGTCCGCGACGAGAACCTGTTGGCGTACGTTTACGAAGGCGAGCCACTACCTGCGGAGCACGGCGGCCCCTGCCGGACGTTCGTGCCGCACCTGTACTTCTGGAAGAGCGCGAAGTGGGTGAACGGCCTGGAGTTCATTGGGAAGGACGAGGCCGGTTTCTGGGAGCGCTACGGATACCACATGCGAGGCGACCCCTGAAAGGAACAGCGCTACTCATGACGCAGGCAGCGGACGCCGTGCCACTTGAACTGACGGACCCGGTCAACACGGCGATCCTCGAGGTTTCGGAGGACAAGCTGGAGGGCTTCCAGCGCGACCCGTTCGCGGAGATCGCACAGCGTTCGGACGTGCCGCTGGACGACGTGATCGAGCGCATCCGCGCGCTGCTGGAGGCGGGAACGATCCGGCGGGTGCGGCAGACGCTGCTATCGACGAACCTGGCGCAGGGGTCGCTGGTCGCCTGGCAGGTGCCGCAAGACCGGCTGCAGAGGGCGTTCGACTTCATGTTCCAGCGCGACCCGTTCAGCGGCCACGTGGTGATCCGGACGACAGAGACGGCGACGGCCGGCTCGAAGTACAAGCTGTGGACGACGGTGAAGATGCCGCAGGGGTTCGACATGCGCGCCCACTGCGACTTCCTCGCGGCACAGACGGGCGCGGAAGCCTACCGGCTGATGCCGGCGAAGGCGCTCTTCGTGCTTGGCGTTGGGCACACGCGGCGGCGAGGGATGGAGCCGGGCGACAGGTCGGACGAGCCGGCGGACGTGATGTACCCTCAGATCGCCAGCCTCACGGACGGCGAGTGGCGGGTGCTGACGGCGCTCAAGCGCGAGTTCGCGGTCGAGGAGATCTCCCGCGATCCGTGGCGGGCGCGGGCTCAGGAGGCCGGCGTCGACCTGCAGACGTTCTTCCGGGTGGCGGAGTCGCTGCACGAGCGGAAGCTGATCGGCCGCTTCTCGACGTTCCTGGAGCACGTCAAGGAGACGGCCTCGGGCGAGCGGGTGACGCGCTACAACGCGCTCTTCCACTGGGCGGTGCCGAAGGGGCGCGAGGAGGAGGCGGGTTGCGCGGTGGGCCGCCACCACATCCTGACGCACTGCTACTGGCGGGAGGGTGGCCAGGAGTTCAACGACGTGAACGTGATGGGCGTGGCGCACGGCACAGACAAGGATCTGGTGCTGGCGCACAAGGCGGCGATCGACGAGCACCTGGCGTCGCTGGGGATGCCGGTGACGTACACGAACGTCTTCTGGGGTGGCCGCAGCGAGATCAAGCCCTCGGAGATCTCCCCGCTGGCCTACACGGCCTGGTGCCGCGAAATGGGCGTCGACCCGGCGCGAATGAGCGCGCCGTAGCGGGCCAGGCGCTCAGGACTCGGTTTCGGCGGACTCTCCGGACGTGACTTCGCGCTTGAAATGCACGTCGTGGAGGCGGCGGCCGGGGCGGATGAAGAAGCGCATGAGCCAGTCTGAGAGCTGCGGGACGAAGGCGTCCGCGGCGACGGCGGCGATGTTCCTCCGGCGAGACGTAGGCGTCGCGCAGGTTGAAGCGCACGGCCTGCACGATGCGCGTGGCGACGGTGGCGGAGGATGCGAAGCGAGCGATCGGCGGGATGTTCGGCGCTTCGACTTCCTGCAGCATGTTCTCCATGAACGAGGTCTCGGTGAGGCCGGGATAGATAGTGCTGACGCCGATGCCGCTGCCGGAGAGTTCGCTGCGGAGGGAATCGGAGATGGCGGCGAGCGCGTGCTTGGTGGCGGCGTACATCCCCATATACGGCGGCGAGACGTGGCCGGCGATGGACGAGACGTTGACGATGTGCCCGCGGCGCTGGCTGATCATGTAGGGCGTTACGGCCTGGATGCAGGTGACGGCGCCCCAGAAGTTGACCTCGAAGAGGTGGCGGGCGTTGTCGAGGTTGCCGCCGGCGATGGGGGCGAAGAGGCCGACGCCGGCGTTGTTGACGAGAACGTCGATGGCGCCGTACTCCTCGGCCGTGCGGCGGGCGAGAGCTGCCACAGAAAGCCGCTCGGTGACGTCGACGGGGACGACCATCGCCGCCTCGCCGATCTCAGTGGCGATCGCCTCGAGCTTCTCGCGGTTGCGCGCGGCGAGGACGACGTTGGCGCCGTGCTTGGCGAACTCGCAGGCGGTCTCGCGGCCGATGCCGGACGAGGCGCCTGTGATGATGGCGGTGCGTCCGGTGAGGCTGAACATGCTCTTAGAGCGAGCGGTGGGAGAGCCAGTCGGCCATGCGCGGCCAGAGGCGGAACATTGCGTTCTTGCCGGCCACGAGGCTGACGTGGCCACCCTTGAGGACGACGTCTTCGGTGTCCTCACTGCCGACGATGGTTGTGAGGGGCTTGCTGGCGGCGTAAGGCGCGATGTGGTCGTGCTCCGCCATGGCGTGGAGGACGGGCACTTTGATGGACTTCGTATCGATGGGCCGGCCGCCGAGGGACATGGTGCCGTTCATCAGCTTGTTCTCCCACATCAGGTCGCGGATGAACTGACGGTAGGCCTCGCCCGGGAAGGGGATCTGCTCGTTGGTCCACTTGTACATGATGCGGAAGCCGTAGACGAACTGCTCGTCCCAGAGGTTGTCGATAAGGCGGATGTAGCCTCCCAGGCGGTCCATGGGGCGCAGCAGCCCGAAGGAGCGCAGCATCATATCCGGAGGGATGTTGCCGAGCGAGTCGACGAGGCGGTCGACGTCGAAGAAGCGCTTGTCGGTCCATTTGCGGAGGAGGCCCATGCCCTCCATATCGACGGGGGTAGCGGCGCAGGCGAGGTTCTTGAGAGGAGCGTCGGGATAGGCGCCGGCGTACATGAGGCCGAAGAGGCCGCCCATGCAGTAGCCGAGAATGCTGTAGTCCTCTTCGCCGGTGGCCTTCGGCACGCGCTCGAAACAGTCGGGCATGAGGTCGGTGACGTAGTCCTCGAAGGTGAGCTTCTTGTCCTCGGGTCGCGGTACGCCCCAGTCGATCATGAAGACGTCGAAGCCCTGGGCGAGCAGGTACTGGACGAAGCTCTGGCCGAAGGTGAGGTCGAGGATCCAGGGCTTGCTGACGAGTGACATGACGAAGACGATCGGGACGCGGTAGACCTCGTCGGACATGGCGGCGCGCGCCCGTCTGAACGTGGACGTCGCCGGCGGCGAGACGCAAGTGCGCTCGATCGGGCGGGCGCTGGAGACGGCGTTGCCTTACATCCAGGTGCCGATGACGCGCGCGCCGTTCAACAAGCCGCTGGCCGGCGGCCGGGTTCTCGGCTTCAGCGAGTTCTCATTCCAGGAGATCAGGAAGATCCGCCAGGCGGCAGGCGGTACGGTGAACGACGTGGTGCTGACTGTGCTGGGCGGTGCGCTTGGCCGCTACTTCGAGATGCACGGGCAAACGACGGAGCGGCGAATGGCGCGCGTTCTGACTCCGGTCAACGTGCGCAAGGATGAGGAGAGGCAGGCGCTGGGTAACCGCGTGTCGATGCTGCTGGTGGAGGTGCCCGTGGGCGTTTCCGATCCGATCGAGCGGCTGCATGCGATCACGGCGCGCACAGAGGCGCTGAAACACCAGAACGTGGCGGACGGGATCGAGACGCTGTCGGGCATACTCGGCGGCACGCCACCGATCTTGCAGGCGGCGGCGGGGTTGCTGCCACCGCCACCAAACACACTTGCGAACATGATCTGCACGAACGTCCCGGGGCCGATGATCCCGCTCTTCTGCGTCGGACACAAGCTGCTGGGACACTTCCCGCTGGTGCCGATCGCCTGGGAGATGGGCGTCGAGCTGCGGACGGCGGCGGGGGTGGAGAAGTCCGACCTGCCGATCCTGGGCGTTGCGACTGAGCACGAGACCCCCCACCACCAGGCCGGCGCCTCACACCAGGCTCTGGCCGCAGACGCCGGCTAACCACCTGAGACCGCCGTGGGCTTCATCGTTTTCATCGCGATCGTTGTCGGTCTCTTTGTTGCCTTTCTTGCCTTCCGCGCCCTGACGTCGCAACGAGGCCCCACGACGCCGGTCGTCAGGATCAGCATCGCCGCCGGCGAAGCCGAAGCGCGAATGTGGCAGCGATCGCTTACGGATGCCAAGATCTGGTCACGGATCATCGGCAGCACCGGTGACCCGCACCCGATCGCCTACCAGCATGCGCTCTGGGTGAAGGCGAACGACGAAGCGTTGGCGCGGGACATCCTGGGGCTCGACGAGGAGCAGTGAGCGTCCCCGGCCCGACCTCGTAGCGGTTGGGCTTCGCACGAACCGACGAGGTGCTCCGCATCAACCTCTGAGCTGTCCGCCCGGCGTGCGATAATTGGCCCGCTATGCCATCCAACGCGCGCGGCAAGGACCCGCTGAACATGTTCGCCGAGGCGGCGCTAGAGCGGGCTGAGAAGCACGCACCGCTGGCGGCACGGATGCGGCCGCAGACGCTCGAGGAGTTCGTCGGGCAAGAGGGGATCGTTGGCGAGGGCAAGGCGCTGCGGCGGGCGATCGAGGAGGACCGCGTGCCTTCGCTCGTCTTCTGGGGGCCGCCTGGCACCGGGAAGACGACGCTGGCGCGGATCATCGCCTCCCTGACGCAATCACACTTCGAGCCGATTTCGGCGGTGTCATCCGGCGTCGCGGACCTGCGAAGGATCGTCGGCGAGGCGCGCGACCGGCTGGGCGAGACGAGTCAGCGGACGATCCTCTTCATCGATGAGATCCACCGCTTCAACAAGTCGCAGCAGGATACGGTGTTGCCACACGTGGAGGACGGGACGATCACGCTGATCGGCGCCACGACGGAGAACCCATCGTTCGAGGTGATCTCGGCGCTGCTGTCGCGGTCGCGGGTGTTCCGCCTGGAGGCGCTAACGCCGGAGCAGATCGAAGGGTTGCTGCGGCGGGCGCTGTCGGACGAGGAGCGCGGCATCTCCTCGATGAGAGCGGTGGTGGAAGACAACACGCTGGCGACGCTGGCCGCCGTCTCGAGCGGCGACGCGCGCATCGCGCTCAACGCGCTGGAGCTGGCGGCGCAGACGGCAATCCCGGACGCCACGGGCGCGCGCAAGGTGACGCTGGAGCACATCGAGGAGGCGCTGCAGCAGCGCGCGGCGCTATACGACCGCGCCGGCGACTGGCACTACGACATCATCTCTGCGTTCATCAAGTCGCTGCGCGGGTCGGACCCGGACGGGGCGCTGTACTGGCTGGCGCGAATGCTGGAAGGCGGCGAGGACCCGTCCTTCGTGGCGCGGCGGCTGGTGATCCTGGCGTCGGAGGACGTCGGGCTGGCCGATCCGGCGGCGCTGCAGGTGGCGGTGGCGGCGCAGCAGGCAGTGCACTTCATCGGCATGCCGGAGGGGTTCTTCCCGCTGGCAGAGGCGACGATCTACCTGGCGTCAGCCCCGAAGTCGAACTCGGTTGGCTCAGCGTACGGGCGGGCGCTGCAGGACGCGCAGGCGACGCTCTCAGAGCCGGTGCCGCTGCACCTGCGCAACGCCGTGACTCCGCTGATGAAGGGGATGGGCTACGGCGCGGAGTACCAGTACGACCACGACGCCGACGAGCACTTCAGCGGGCAGGAGCACCTGCCGGAGTCGCTATCGGGTCGCCGCTACTACGCGCCGACCGAGCAGGGCGCGGAGGCGCGGATCAAGGAGTGGCTGGAGAAGCTGCGGGGGAGCGACGCGGGCTAGGAAGCCGCATCTGCTTCCGCCTCGATTACTTCAACGAGATCATGATCCGCAATCTCCACGACCTTCAGCTTCTTGGAGTGGGACGCTGAGATTGCCTCCGGGCAGAGATCAATTACAAGCAGGAACATCGCCTTGTTGTTGTGAATTAGCAACGGAGTGGCGCTCGCTTCTGCGCTCAACACAAGGCGCAACTCTGTCGGCGATGTCTTGAAGATAACCAGATAGCCGGCACTTTCGTTGAAGTCGCACAAGTACCTGTAAAGTTGCGCAACGCCTGACGCAATATTGCCCTTGCCTTGATCGTTCTCAGGGTTGAAAATCTTGCCCTCAGCCATGACTCGCGGAGGTGTTGCCTGGGAACCTAGGAGGTCGATTTCTCCCGACGCCGACACCGGCTCGATAGTGAAATCCAGCCCCTGATCATACAAGTACTCGTACATATCTCTCGCAAGATGCTTCTCTCCGCGAGACGTGTCGCCGCTCCACAGCGAGAGCAACTCGTCCTGGCGAAACCACTCGCACCGGTGCTTGTAGCGATGGAGGATCGCTAGTATGCCGCGCTGATCGTCCAGCTCCTCATCGATGTACTCATAGACAGGCTCCACGAAATAGCTTCGGAACAAGTCAGCCGATTCTGTGTTGTCCGCCGAAGATCCGTATTGGTGACCAATCTTGGGTTCCTTCATCGGATACTCGTCCGCGACGCAAGCTTCAATCACCCAGTAGCTGATCCCGACTGACTCCGCCTCGTTTTCGAACTGAAGAGGCGTTTTACCAACGATCTTCTGCGCGTCTTCGGCATAGCGATCCGATATAGCACCCAAGTCCTCCAGGATTCCACGGATAGAACTCTGCTGGCGGCACCATGTCCAGAACTGCTGCAGACTCGAGTGTAGAAGCGTTGGATGGACCGAGTTCAGCCGAGAGAATCTCTTCTGCGGCTTCAATCTGACCGCCTGAACGTAGTCGGTGTTCAACTACAACTCCAGCGTGATCGTCTTAGACAAGGATTTCAGCGATTCCTCAAGCTCTCGCGTTGCGCGAAGCAGCGTCGTGCGAACTTTGCGCACGGTATTCAGGCTGTCCTGAAGCGCCACATTGGAATGACATCCGCGGCATATAACTGTCTTGCGTAGCCTCACCTGCCTGATAGCTATCGGATTGGAAAAGCCACATTGAGGACAGTCCATATCAATACCGAACGAGTCAAGATCGATCACGTGCACATTCTACGCCGGGAGGCAAGCGAGCAGCGACGGCGAGATGTCATCCGCAGGATGGCTGACAGCTAACGCAGCTGCGGGGCGGGACGCGAGCTAGCGCGTCGCCGCTTTGCGTCGCGCGGCCGGCGAGAGGTTGCCGAGAAGCGTGCGCAGCGTCACGCCGGTGATCGTGGGGGTGCCTGAAGGGGCCGTCGAGGTTGACGCGGTAGCGGTGGCGGCGGCCGTCCCGGCGGGTCTCGATCATGCCGGCGCGGCGCAGGTCGCTGATGTGGTCCCAGACGGAACGCTGGGTGAGCCCGATGCCATCGGCGAGGTCCTGCACGGTGGAATCGGGGTTGAGGGCGATGTAGAGGAGCAGCGAGCCCTGCTTTGACCAGAGGTGCCAGGGCTTCTCGGGGTTCTTGTTCAACCGTCCTCCCCTCGGCCTCAGCGAAAGCCCCTCGCAAGCGAAAGCGCGCCGAGCTTGCTCGATCATCCGGGGGTGCGGCGATGAGATCCCGTGCGCGCAACATCATCCTAAGTCGCCGGAGCCGGACACGTGGTTAAAGGACGGTTACAGGGGCGTGCAATGTGGGTTAGTCGAAGACGTGACGGTGAGCGCTGGCGGTTGCGAGCGGGCTGCGCTATCTTCGCGGTGAGATGCCGCTTTACGGCAGGCACCCGAAGGCGACCAGATGGAGGCCGATAGCGTGAGCCTCCGGCCCGGCAGCCGCGCGCTGCCGGATGCACGGACGGCGGCCGGGCGGCTGCCGCAGGTGATCGAGCCGATGATGCCGGCGGTGGCGCCGGAGCCTTTCGACTCGCCGGCGCATATCTTCGAGGTGATCTGGGATGGGCTGCGCGCGGTGGTCTTCGTCGAAGGCGGCGAGGTGCGGGTGCAAGACCGCTTTGGCCGCGATGTAACGCACCGCTTTCCGGAGCTGGGCGCGATCGCGTCGCGGGTGAAGGGAGCGGCGCTGGCTTTCGACGGGGTGATTGTGGCGCTGGACCGCGACGGCCGGCCACAGCTGGGCCGCCTGGCGCCGCGGCTGGCGGTCGACGATCCGCAGCTGGCGGCGGAGATGGCGGAGGAGACGCCGGCGACGTTCGAGGCGTTCGACCTGCTGTACCGGGAGGGCCAGCCCCTGACCGGTTGGACGCTGCGCCGCCGCAAGGAGATGCTGCGCTCGCTGGTGCGGCCTTCCGGGGCGATCGTCGTGCCGGACTGGGTGACGCGGGACGGCGTCGCGTTCTTCGAAGCGGCGCGCGAACACGAGCTGGAGGGCATCGTGGCGAAGGAGCTGGACAGCCGCTATCTGCCGGGCCAGCGCAGCCGATCGTGGCTGGCCGTGAAGGTGCACCAGCGAGACGAGTTCGTGATCGCCGGCTATACGTTCGGCGGCCGCTGGGACCCGCGCAAGCCGTCGCGTCCGGCGCGCGAGCCGCTGCACTCGCTGGTGCTGAGTGCTTACGACGGTGACGAGCGGCTGCACTACGTCGGCGAAGCGACGGGCGGCTTCGCGCGCAACGCGGCGGCGGACCTGGCAGCGCTGCTCGAGCCGATGGCCGCACGGGAATGCCCCTTGACAGACGAGCCGCCGCTGGAGAGGCTCGTGTTCTGGTGCCGGCCGGAGGTCTGCGCAACGGTGCGCTTCGGTGGCTGGACGAAGGGGAGGACGCTGCGTTTCCCGGTGTTCGAGGCGGCCCGCCCGGACGTGCCGGCGGTGAGCTGCGTGCTTCCGGAGGCGGCGCCGTGAACTCGTTCGCGTGGTGGTTCTTCAACCTGGGCGTCACGCTGGTCTGGCTCGCGATCGTGGTGAAGTCGGGGAGCTGGTTCCTTGCGCTTGCCGTGGTGCCCTACCTGGCGATCGCGTTCCTGGTCGAGCTGCCGGAGACCAGCAGCACGGAAGCGCCTGAAGACGAGGACTGGACCGCGGACTGGTTCCGCTAACGCGGGATCAGCCGGCCTCGTCGTCCGTGGCATCCAGCATCGCGCCGACGTCGTGCTTTTCGTCGAGGATGTTCGCCCAGAGGTCGCCCGTCTCGGCGACGCGGGCAGGCGTGGTGAGGATCGTGAAGTCGGTGGGATAGACGTCGCCCAGCTCGTCCCAGCGCAGGGGCATGGAGACGCCGGCCCAGGGAAGCGGGCGCGGCGAGTAGATGGAGGCGAGCGTTTTGCCCTTGGTGTTCTGGTTGTGGTCGAAGAAGATCTTGCCTTTGCGTTTCGCTGTCGACCACTCCATCGTTATGTCGCGTGGATGGGCGCGCAGGAGGAACTTGCCGATCGTCTCAGAGGCGGCGCGGACGGTGTCGTAGTCCAACTGGCGGATGATCGGAACGTAGATGTGGAGGCCAGTCTTGCCTGTCGTCTTGACGAACGAGGAGAGTGAGAGCGCGTCCAGGAGCTCCTTGAGCCAGAGGGCGACTTCGACGGTCTTCTTGAAGGCCTTGCGGTTGAGTTCCGGCTCGTCGCCCTTCGCCTCGTCTCCGGAGTAGATGTAGGGGTCGAGGTCGCAGACGAGGAAGTCTGGGAAGTTGAGGCGGGACTGGTCGAACTGCTCGTCGGAGCCGGCGTAGGTCTCCGGCAGGTGGGCGCCGTCCGGATCGGGGCCGACGCGGGAGTACCAGGTGTGCAGTTCGATGTCGGCGAGCTGACCGAGCCAGAGGAGCGTCGGCAGGTTGTTGCAGAGGAGGTAGTCGCCGTCCTCAGCGTTGCCGCCCGACCAGAGCCTGACCGAATCGACGAACGGCGGAAGCTTGCCTTCCCAGTGCTTCTGGTAGAAGTGGCTCTGGGTGATCCCGTTGGGGTAGCGGGTGAGGGTGAGCGGCCGGTCGCGCATGTGGGAGAGGATGAAGGGCGAGATGCGAGCGAGGTAGGTGAGCAGGTCGCGCTTGGTGAGGGCGCGCTGCTTCTTGTACGGTGGCCAGAGCTCCTTGTCGAGATTGGTAACCGCGACCTTCTGGCCGCCGACCTTCAGGGTGAGCTTCTCCTTCGTCTGCGCGAGCTGGTCGAGGACGGAGTCGACGCCGACGTCGCTCGCGGCTGAGGCGGAGGGCGAAGCAGCGACGGGCGGCGCGGTGGCGGTCTCGCGGTGGACGTCGGCTGGAGCTTTATCGGCACGCAGGCCGAGGAAGCTCGGGGCGCGCAGGTGGTTGTCGGCGGTCCACTCGCTGAACTTGACGGCGGCGACGAGCTCTGGTCGCACCCAGGTGATGGGGACGTCCTTCGGGCGGCCGAAGCGCATGCTGCCCGCCTCCATGACGTCGAACGGTGAATCGTCCGTCGCCAGCGCTTCGAGGCGCTTCTTGAGCGAGGCGAGCGTGCGGTCGTCGAAGCCGGTGCCGACGTTGCCCGCGTAGACGAGGCGGCCATTGTTGTCGTACTGGCCGATGAGGAGCGCGCCGAACGTCCTGGCGCGGCCGCCGGCGCCGCCGCTGAAGCCGCCGACGACGAAATCATCTTCGAGCGTCGCTTTGATCTTGAGCCAGCTCCTGGAGCGGCGACCGGTCTCGTAGGTGCTATCCCGGCGCTTGGCGAGGACGCCCTCCAGGCCGTGCTCAACGGCGGCTCGGTAAGCGGCCTCGCCGTCGGTTTCGAAGTGCTCGAGGAGGCTAACGTTGGCGTCGGGCAGGAGGAGCTGGGCGAGGAGCGCCTTGCGGTCGCGGAGGCGGCCGGGGCGCAGATCGTACCCGCCAGCCCAGAGGATATCGAAGACGTAGTAGTAGACGGGCAGCTCCGCTTCCATGCGCTCGATCTCGGACTGGCGTGAGAGGCCGAGGCGCGCCTGGATCGCCTGAAACGAGGGCACGCCGCTCTCATCGAGGGCGACGATCTCGCCGTCGAGGACCATGCGCTCGGTCTGGCCGCGCAGGGACTCGACGACGGCGGGGTACTGCTTCGTCTGGTCGATGCCACGGCGGGACAGGAGCCGCACCTTGTCGCCGCGGACGAAGGCGAGCGCGCGGACGCCGTCCATCTTTGGCTCGAAGTACCAGTCGGGCGCGGAGAACGCGTTCTCCGTGAGCGTTGCCTGCATCGGGTCGACGGACTTCGGGAACGGGGCCTTCTTCGCGCCGTCGATGTCCGCGGGGCCGACGATCAGCCGGTTCTGGGCGCGGTCGGGCAGGCGGCCGGCCGTGAGATCGGCGATGGTGAGACCGGAGATCACGGAGCGGTCTTCGAGGGTGACGTCGCGCTCCGTGTCGTCGAAGCGGTCTCGGTGCTTGATCATCAGCCAGTCGGTCTTCGTCTTGACGAACGTCCACGAGCCTTTGAGCTTGGCGCCCAGGAAGAAGACGGAGAGCTTGCCTTTCTCGATCCCCTCGCGCATCTGCCGCTCGGCCTCAGCGCGGTCGTGGAAGAGGAGACCGTGCTCGTCCGGGGAGTAGGTGCCGGCGTCCCAGACGATGACGGGCCCGGCGCCGTACTCGCCTTTCGGGATCACGCCCTCGTAGCCGGCGTAGCTCATGGGGTGGTCTTCGGTCATGACGGCGAGGCGCTTGTCGGCGGGGTCGTAGGAGGGGCCTCGCGGGACGGGGAACGACTTGAGTACGCCGTCGACCTCGAAGCGGACGTCGTAGTGGAGCCGGCTGGCGTCGTGCTTCTGGACGATGAAGATCAGCCGCCCATCGCCGGTGGCTGGTGGTTCCGGCGGCGGCTCTGAGGTTAGTTCGAAGTCGCGCTTCTGTTTGTAGTCTTCGAGCACGTTCCTATTATCGCCGGTGCGGGGTGTGGCGTGGGTGTGACATTGCGTTGGCGCCCCGTTCGCTCCTTCGATACCTCAGGACGAACGGGGCGTGGCTTGGGTGATCCGCTTGCCCTTCCGATTCCTCAGGCCGAACGGGGCGTGGCGTGGGTGATCGAGACGCTAACCGGTGGCGGCGCGTTTGCGACGCGGACGGCGCTCTTCGTCTTCTTCGTTTTCGTCGCGCGTCTTCTTGGCGGCGGCGACGCTGGCCTTGAGCGCGGTCATCAGGTCGGTAACCTTGGCGGGACGGGCGATCTCAGGCGCCGAGACTTCGATGCCGTCGAGCTTGGCGTCGATAACCTGCTGGAGGGCAGCGCGGTATTCGTCCTGGAACTGGGCCGGGTCGAAGTCCTGCTCGAGAAGGTCGATGAGGGCGTGCGCCATCTTCATCTCGGCCTTGGTGATTTTCTGTTCCGGGATCTCGGACGGGACTTCGCGGATCTCGTCGGGGTAGAAGAGGGTTTCGAGAACAAGGGCGCCGTCCATCGGGCGCAGGGCGCAGAGCTGCTCCTTGTTGCGGACGGCGATCTTGGCGATGCCGGTGAGGTTCTTGTCCTTGAGAGCCTGCATCAGGAGCGCGTACGGCTTGACGCCCTTCTCGTCGGGCTCCAGGTAGTAGGTCTTCTGGTAGTAGATGGGGTCGATCTGCTCGGCATTGACGAAGGCAGCGAGTTCAACGGTCTGCTTGCTGGGTAGCGGAAGCTTCTCGAAGTCTTCTTCGGTCATGACGACGTACTCGTCCTTGGCGTACTCATAGCCGCGGACGACTTCGTCCCATTCGACGGCACGCTCATGCTCCGGGCACCAGCGGAGCTGCTTCAGTCGCGCGCCGTCTTCCTTGTGGAGCTGGCGGAAGCTGATGTCTTTGTCTTCGGTGGCGGTGTAGAGCTTGACGGGGATGCTGACCATCCCGAAGCTGATGACGCCGTTCCAGATCGATCGAGGCATGACGGATCTCCCTTGCGCCCGGCCGACCAGGCGATTGGCCGAGCATTACGTATGTTACCGAAGGATTAGACGCGCGAATACGCGACGGGTTATCACGTTTCGGCGGGAAATACTCAATTCACCCTCTCCAAGGTGCTACCTTGCAGACGTATAACAAAGGGCAAGCGGATCAAGGTTGGGCAGCATGCTCGTCATCCCTGGCGCATCGGCGAGGTGGCAGCCGACTTCAAGCTGATCGACGTCTGGGCTCTCCCTGCCAGCGGTACGCTGGAGGAGTTCGCCGACTTGCGCGATCTCTTCGCCAACCTCGAGCCGGGACAGGGTTCGGATTCGCGCCTCTCCAACGGGCTCTTCGCGCTTCGCGAATGGCTTGGCGAGCGGTTCGGCTGGGACGACCGCAGCAGCCCGCCGCCGATCCCGGGCTGCGAAGAGACGTTGCTGCGCGACCGGCTGCCGGCCGATCTCAGGAGCGAGGAGGACGCCGACGTCAACGGCCTCGAGTTCCGCCCTGTTTACGCCACGCCCACCGAGTCGGCTTCTGAGATCTCCAACAGCACCGTGCACGCGGTACTGCACCTCGGCTGGGTTGAGCGGAAGGACGGCAGCTATCGGGGTCAGATGGGCGTGTACGTCAAGCCGCGCGGCCGTCTCGGTCCGTTCTACATGACGCTGATCGCTCCCTTCCGCCATTTGATCGTCTATCCCGCGCTGATGCGGCGGATAGACCACGTCTGGAAAACTCGCGCCTAGTGCGGGCCGGGCGGGTGCTGCGGGCGCTATCATTGCCCCGTGAAGGGAGCGCGCCATGAACCGTGACGAAGCCTGGGAGATCCTCTGCGAGTACACGAAGGGCGAGCCGCTAAGAAAGCACGGCCTGGCGGTTGAGGCGGTGATGCGCGCCTACGCCCGCAAGTACAGCGAGGACGAGGAGACGTGGGGCTGCGTGGGCCTGCTGCACGATTTCGACTTCGAGATGCACCCAACCGAGGACGAGCACCCCGGGAAGGGTGCACCGATCCTGCGCGAGAAGGGCGTACCGGAGGAGATCGTGCACGCGGTGCTGTGCCACGCTTCTTACCTGGAGAGGCTGGGTGTGGAGCGCGAGAACATGATGGACCGGGCGATCTTCGCGGTGGATGAGCTGGCGGGGTTCGTGATCGCGGTGGCGCTGGTGCGGCCTAACAAGAGCATCCACGAGGTGGAGGTGAGGTCGGTCAAGAAGAAGATGAAGGACAAGGGCTTCGCGCGGACGGTGCGGCGGGAGGACATCACGAGCGGTGCGGAGGTGCTGGGTGTGGAGCTGGATGAGCACATCCAGTTCGTGATCGACTCGCTGAAGCCGGTGGCGAGCGAACTGGGAATCGCGGGGGCGGCCTAGAGCGACGCAGGGTCGGGTGAGTTAGAAGGGCCAGTAGGCAGCTTTGACGGCGAGGACCATCGAGGCGTAGCCTTCGGTGCCGGCGTAGTAGACTCCGGCTTCGGTCGGTGTCAGCCCCTGGTAGTAGGCGGCGAGCGCGTCATACTGATCGCCGCCGGTCGCGTCGAGGAGGATGTTCAGGTAGCGCACGCCGAGACGGACGTTGTCCCAGGCGCTCTCACGCTCGTTCAGGTCGAAGCCAAAGGCCTGGGTCTCGAGCCAGAGGACGGTGCCGGGCATGAGCTGCATGATGCCGACCGCTCCCGCGCTGCTGACCTGCGACTGGTCCCAGCCGCTCTCGACGGTGGCGACCGCCTTGACGAGGCCGGCGTTGACGCCCTCCAGCCGGGCGATCTGATCGATCATCGCCTCCAGCTCGCGGTCGGACGGCTGATCCGGGAAGAGGAGCAGCGGTATGGCCGGCGACGAGAACGGCGCCGCGATCGTCAGCACCTGGCCGACGTAGATGACGTCGACGTCGCTGATGCCGTTGGATTCCTGGAGGAAGGCGATGGAGATACTGTGCTCGATGGCGATCGCGCTCAAGGTGTCGCCAGGCTGGACTATGTAGGAGTTGCCGCCGGTAGCAGAGTCGGCGGGCAGCGCGATGATTGAGCCGCCCCCGTGGCCGGGAATCTCCAGCTCCTGTCCAGGGTAGATGAGGTCCGGGTCCCTGATGTCGTTCTCGCCGGCGATCTCTTGCACCGTTGATTCGTAGAGGACAGCGATGTACGAGAGCGTCTCGCCGGGCGAGACAACGTGTCTGACCGCGGCGGATACCGCGCCCACGAAGAGAAACGGCATCATGAGGCCAAGCACCGCTGGAAGAACGAGTCGTCGTAATATCATGAGTAATACGCCTTGATTGCTGTACGTATAGACGCCCCGTAAGGGCATCCGTTACAGGTGGCGCGGACGAGATTACTGCGGTAGCTCGTATGCGATGACGGCTACGGCCGCGCCGCCGGGGACCACCGTGATGGGGAGCGCGAGGTCAACCTTATCGATGAGGCAGACCGCCTCTTCGCCCTCGCGGCAGTAGTAGACCTCGCCGGTGGCGCTGAGAATCGCCTGCCCGGGCGCGGCGTCAGCACCGACCTGGAGCACGACGGCGGCGTAGCTGACCTGGAAGCTGACGTCGGCTTCGGACGGGGTGAGGGCGTCGGCGTTGGAGGTCTGCAGCGTCAGGCGGGACTCGATCAGGTCGTTGAGGTGGTAGCCCAACGGCGCGCTGAGCCGCAGCTCGATCGTGCCGGCATCGGGGCTGATCTCCTGCGCAGGCAGGGAGACTTTGATCGTGCGCCCGGACGCCGCGTTGACGGCGACGCCGAGGTTGGTGAGCGCCAGCGTGGAGACGTCGCCGGAGACGAGGTTGACGAGGCGGACGGCGTGGTTGTTGGTATCGGCGGTGTAGAGACTGCCGCCGGCGGAGACGATAGCCCCGGGCTCGGCGAAAGCGGCGCTGGTGGCCGCGCCGTCGGCGAGGCCGGGGAAGCCTGAGCCGGCAAAGGTGACGACGTCGCCGGTCTCCGGGTCGACGGTGCGGATCTTGTGGTTGTAAGTGTCCGCGACGTAGAGGAGGCCACCGGAGTACGCAATGCCTTGAGGATGCTCGAGCTGGGCGATGCCGGGCGGGCCATCGGCGTCACCGAAGTCGAAGAGGCCGCTACCGACGAGCGTCTGGACTGTGCCCGTGCCGTCGAGGGAGAGCTTGCGGACGGCGCTGGACTCGGGGTCGACCCAGTAGAGGTGCGAGCCGTCGGCCGCGAGGCCGTTGGGCTGGGCAAGCGTGGCGTCGAGGGGCGGGCCGTCGGCGATGCCTTCGGCGCCGCTGCCGGCGAAGACGGCGACGGTGCCGGCAGTGAGGTCGATCGTCCAGATCTGGTGCGTGCCGGCCATGCCCATGTAAAGCGTGTCGCCGTCGAGGAGAAGTCCCCACGGCGAGGCCAGCGGCGTCCCCGCGGCGAGAGCGCCGGGAGCCGGGAACATCCTGGCACGGGTGCCATCGCCGGCGAGCGTCGTTACGGCGCCCGAGGCGAGATCGACGGCGCGCAGGGCGTGGCTGCGAGTGTCGGCGACGTAAAGGGTGGCGCCGTCGGCGGAGAGCTCGAGTCCCTGCGGCTGGTTGAACTGCGCTTCGTCCGCGAAGCCGTCGCGCAGGCCCTGCTGGCCGCTGCCGATGGCGCCTTCGAGGCGGCCGTCGAGGCCGGCGATGAGGATGCGATTGTTGCCGGAGTCGGCGATGAAGAGGCGGCCGCCGTCCTCGTCGACGAGGAGGGCGCCGGGGTGGCTGAGGAAGGCGGTGGCGACGGGTTCGGCCTCGAGATCGAGAGGGATGGGAGTGTAGTCGAGCTGGTCGCTGAAGTCGGCGACCATTTGGGCGATGACCGGCTGCAAGGCGTCGTAGACGCCCTCGCCGGAACGGCCGCCGAAGACGTTGCCCACCGGGTCGATGACGAAGACGGTGGGCCAGGCGTTGGCGCCGTACGTGTTCCAGATCGCGAAGTCCGGGTCGTTGACGACGGGGTGCGGCAGGCCGAGGCGGAGAACTGCTTCGCGGATGCTGTCGTCGTCGTGCTCGCGGTCGTACTTGCCGGAGTGGACGCCGATGACGACGAGGGCATCGCCGAACTCTTCTTCGAGCTGCCTGAGGTCGGGGACGATGTGCTGGCAGTTGATGCAGCCGAGGGTCCAGAAGTCGAGGACGACGACTTTGCCGCGCAGGTCTTCGATGGTGAGCGGCTCGCTAACGTTGAACCAGGTGTGGCCACCGGGGAATTCAGGCGCGGCGACGGTGTCGGCGAGCGACTCACCGGGGACGTCGAGGCCTTCGTCGTCGGGCGAGCCGGAGCCGCCCCCACAGGCCGCGATCAAGACGGCGGCCGCCGCGATGAGTAGGAGGCCACAGGAGCGCCGCCAGATACGCGGACCGCCCGCCGCATTGAGGTTCATCATTCCAGCATATGGTACGCCGGGCGACGGCGGGCAGATTACACCTCGCCGCGACGCCGTCGGCGGGTTGACACACTACCTGCAGCCTCATAGTCTCGGCTCAAGGCGCCCCCTTTGACACCGGAAGAGGTCCCGATGCGCCTATCCCGCTTTGTCGCCGCAACCGCCGCCGCCGCGATCGCGCTTGCCCTGCTGGCGGTATTCGCCTGGAACGGCCAGCGCGCCAGCGCCGTCCTCGACCCGGACGAGGCCGCGTTTCTGACGATCATCAACCAGTATCGCGCGGATAACGGCAAGGGCCCGCTGGTCGAAGATGCAGGCCTGCAGGTGGGCTCGGAATGGCTCGCGAACGACAGGCGACGAACGACTACATGTCGCACACGGACAGCCTGAACCGGGGCATGACTGAGCGCCTGCAAGCGCTGATCAACCCCTTCCCTTACACAACCTGGGGCGAGAATGTGGCCGCCGGTTACCAGACTGCAGCCGCCGTCTTCGACGGTTGGAAGAACTCGCCGGGGCACAACGCCAACATGCTGAAGGACGAGTACAACGTCCTCGGCATCGCCAAGGTCTGCGCGGCAGGCACGACGTACGGATGCTACTGGGCGAACAACTTCGGCAGGGTCGCCAACCCGGCGACCCCACCGGCCACCGTCACGGGCTCGCCGACGGCCACGCCGACACCGACGCCGACGGGCGCGCCGACGTCGACTCAGACGGCGGCACCAACTCAATCGCCGGCACCGACGGACGGCCCGGGGGTGCCGGCGGACGGCGCGAGCATCCTCCTTGCCCCGCTCTCACCGGGTGACAAGAACCTGACGCTGGCGAGCGCCGAGAACCTGGGCCTGGAGGCGGGCGACGTGATCGTCGTCAATCCCGGCGGCCCGAACGAAGAAGTGCAGACGATCCTGGGCCTCGGCCCGCTGCGCACGGCGAACGGCATGGCGTCATCCCACAGCGCCGGGGAAGCGATCGTCAAGATCTTCTCGGGCGACGTGAACTGCGACGGCATAGTCGACGAGGCGGACACACTGATCCTCCTGCAACTGGTCGGCGGGCTGGACCCGGCAGCGCCCTGCATCGCCCTTACCGACGTCAACTGCGACGGAACGATCGGCGCGGACGACGCGCTCTACACACTGCTCCGCAACGCGCTGCTAATCAGCGACAGCGGATCCCCGACCTGCCCCGAAGTGGGCGGGCCGGTGCCCGGCAGCACCACCCTGGACGAGGGGGTCTCGACTCCGCAGGGCGGGACGCAGCCGTAGGGAGACTTCTCGGTGATCGAGGTCGTGAACGCCGAGCGGTTCCAGGTGGGCGACACGGTGCGCATCAACCCGGGCGGGGCGACAGAGGAAGAGAACACGATTGTGGCCATCGAAGGCAACACGCTTGAGCTGGGGACTAACCTGCAGTTCGCACACGAGGCGGGCGAGGAGGTGGTGCGGGTGATCTGGACGCCACGGCTGCGCCCACCGGATCCAAGCCCAACGCCTTCGACGACGGCGACGGCGACTCCGACGGCGATCCCCTCACCGTCTCCTACGGAAACTCCCTCGGAGACCGATCAAGAGTAGCCTCCTGTCGTTCGAGAGCCCCAAGATGAGCGGGCCTGTGTGACAGGCGCTCAGTAGGCCGTCCGGAAGTCGTGGTGAGCAGCGGTCGGCTCGCGCCAGTCGGTTTCGACGGCGGTGACGTGGGCGCTCGCGGGACCCTTGCGCAGTTGGCCTCCGAACTCCTCCAGGTCGTGGCGTGGGCCCTCGGCGAGGACTTCGACGGAACGGCCGTCTGAGAGGTTGCGCACGTAGCCGGTGAGGCCGAGGGAGCGGGCGCGCTTCTCCGCGTAGTCACGGAAGCCGACGCCCTGCACACGGCCACGGACGATGAGGCACAGAGCGTGGGACCGTCGATCGCTCATCGCTCAGTCGAGCGCGGAGTCGAGGGCAGCAGCGACGACGTCCTCCGGCACGTCGTCGCGGAGGACGGGGCGGCCGATGCCTTCGAGGAGCACCCAGCGCACCTTCTTGCCCTGCACCTTCTTGTCGAGGGCGACGGCTTCGAGGAGAAGCGCGCGGTTCAGGCCGTCCGCGCTGACCGGCAGGCCGTAGCCTTCGAGGAGGGCACGCTGGCGGTCGAGCACTTCGGGGGCGAGGAGGCCCATCGCCACGCTCATCCGGCCGGCGGCCATCATGCCGATGCTGTCGGCTTCGCCGTGGCGGAAGCGGCCGTAGCCGGTCGTCGACTCGATGGCGTGGGCGAGCGTGTGTCCGTAGTTGAGGACGGAGCGCCGGCCCGTCGTCTCGAACTCGTCCTCGGAGACGACCGCCGCCTTGAAGCAGACGCTGCGGCGGATCGCCTCCACGGTGGCGTCGGGGTCCAGCTTGACGATCGCCTCGGCGTTCCGCTCGAGGAAGGCGACGTGGGCTTCGGAGTCAAGAAGAGAGTGCTTCAGCTCTTCCGCCAGGCCGGAGCGTATCTCCCGAGCGGGCAGGGTGCGCATGACGGCGGCGTCGGCGAGGACGAAGCGCGGCTGCTGGAAGACGCCGATCATGTTCTTGGCGCGTGGGTGGTTGACGGCGACTTTGCCGCCGACGGCCGCGTCGACCTGGCCGAGCATGCTGGTGGGGACGTGGACCAGCGGGATGCCGCGGGCGAAGGTGGCAGCGACGTAGCCGCCGAGGTCGGTGACGACGCCGCCACCGACAGCGACGACGGTGTGACCGCGCTCGGCACGGTGGTCGATCAGCCAGTCGTAGATATCGGAGGCTGAGTCGAGGGACTTGCTGGCCTCGCCGGGAGGGACTGTGAACGAGTCGAAGTCGATGCCGGCGGCGCGGAGGGACTCCTCGACCTCGTCTCCGAGGTGGTGCCAGACGGTCTCGTCGCTGACTACGTAAGCGAAGCGGTCGAGGCCGGCGTCACGCAGCCGCGCACCGAGGCCGGAGAGGGTGCCCCAGCCGACGAAGACGGGGTACTCGCCCGAGGCGGCGTCCACCAGGCAGGCCGCATCCTCCGGGACGGCATGCAGCGTCGTCGCGGGCGCGGAAGATGACGGCGCGGTCATCGCTTCCAGGCGGCCGGCGACCGCGAGGATGTCCGCGGCGCGTTCATCGTGCGCGCGGATGACCTCGGCGGCGACCTGCTCCGGCGTGAGGCCGTCGGTGTGCACGGCCCAGTCGCAGAGGGCGTAGAGGTGCTGGCGCGCGGCCTTGAGCTGCGTGATGCGTGAGAGCGGATCGTCGGTGGCGAGGAGCGGACGGTCGAGCTGCTCCGTGTTCCCGCGCGAGGTCAGCCGGGCGAGGACGGTCTCCGGGCGCGCCTCCAGGCAAACGACGAAGGCGGCTTCGGCCAGCGCGGTGCGGTTCTCTACCCGGAGGACCGCACCGCCGCCGGCCGAGATGACCACGTTCGATCGCGCGCAGGCGTCGGCGATCGCCGCGGACTCGAGGTCGCGGAAGGCGTCCTCGCCGGCGTCGCGGAAGATGTCCAGGATCGGCTTGCCCTCGCGCTCTATGACGAGCTGATCGGTGTCGACAACGTCCCAGCCGAAGTGCCGGGCGAGGAGCGGCGCGACCGCGGACTTGCCACCGCCCGAGAAGCCGGTGAGGACGATACGAGAGGGGGCGCTCACTCGCCGACCTCCTGGTAGCGGGCCGGGTCTCCGCGCTCCATCCAGCGCTCCGGCCGGTCGAGCGGCCGGAAGCCGAACTGGCGGTATAGGCCGTGAGCGTCATCGGTGCCCAGCATGATGCGCCGAACGCTCCGCAGGTCAGGGTGAGTCGTCACGGCCTCGACGATCAGCTTGCCAAGACCCTTGCCGCGGTGCGCTTCGTCGACGAAGACGTCCGCGATGTACGCAAACCAGGCGTGGTCCGTGATCACACGGGCGAAACCGACCTGGCGCTCGCCCTCGAAGAGGCCAAAGTTGAGCGAGTTCTCGATCCCCTTTGTGACGACGTCGCGGGGAATGCCATGCGCCCAGTAGCTCTCCGTGAGGACGGAGTGGATGTAGTCGACGTCCAGCCGTGAGGAGTCGGTCGTGACGAGATAGGCGTCGCGGCGCAGTTCGTATGCTGCGGATCGATTGGAGGTCATCCCGTCAGCCGGTCTGGCCGCGGGGGCCGATTGTGTCCTGGTAGGCGGCGTAGGCGCGGCGGGTCTCTTCGAGAGAGTCGCCGCCGAACTTCTCGAGCATGGCGCGGGCGAGGACGATGGCGACCATCGCCTCGCCGACGACGCCCGCGGCGGGGACCGTGCAGACGTCGGAACGCTCGTAGTGCGCCTGGATCTCCTCGCCGCTGTGCAGGTCGACCGAGGGCAACGGCTTGGAGAGCGTGGAGATCGGCTTGAGGGCGCCGCGCACGACGACGGGCTCGCCGTTGGTCATGCCACCCTCCAGGCCGCCGGCGCGGTTGGTCTCGCGGCGCCACAGGCGGCCGTCCCACTTGTCGGGAGGCATGATGACGTCGTGGGCCTGCGAGCCGGGGCCGGCGGCAACCGCGAACCCGCCCCCGATATCGACACCCTTCGTGGCGTGGATGCTCATCACGGCCTGCGCGACCTGGCCGTCTAGCTTGCGGTCCCACTGGACGTGAGAGCCGAGGCCGATCGGAACACCGGTGGCCCACATCTCGTAGGTGCCGCCGAGCGTATCGCCGGCCTCGCGCGCTTCGTCGATGGCGGCCACCATGCGCTCGCCGGCCCCGGAGTCGGCACAGCGGACGCGTGAGTCCTCGACGGCGTCCCAGTCGGGCTCTCCGTCGAGCGCCGCGATTACGTCGCCGATCGAGGCGGTGTGCGAGTGGATGGCAACGCCGAACTCCTCTAGGAAGCGACGACAGAGAGCGCCGACGGCGACGCGGGCGGCAGTCTCGCGAGCGGAGGCCCGTTCGAGGACGTTGCGCACGTCGTCGAAGCCGTACTTCATCGTGCCGGCGAGGTCGGCGTGGCCGGGACGCAGGCGGGTGACGGGCTTGGAGTCACCATCGTAGGGGCCGACCTGCATCACCTCGCGCCAGTCCTCCCAGACACGGTTGGCGATGACCATGGCGACGGGGCTCCCCAGCGTGCGCCCGTGGCGAACGCCGCCGATGAGCTGGGCGTGGTCCTGCTCCAACTGCTGGCGCTTGGAACGGCCGTAGCCGCCCTGGCGCCGCTTCATTTCGGCGGCGATGTACTCTTCGGTCACTTGCAGCCCGGCCGGGAGGCCCTCCAGGATGGCGACGAGCGCCTGTCCGTGGGATTCGCCAGCGGTGAGGAAGCGCAGCTGCGTCACGAGCCGGCCTTCAGGGCGGTCGCCTCGCTTGGCTCGCTGTCCTCGTCTTCTTCCGGCGCCGGCGGTGGTGCGACGGTGATGGCGAGCGGGCGGCCGGTGTCGCTCAAGCGGAAGCGGCCGCCGAGCGTCTCGATTATCTCGTCGGCGGTCCAATCGTCCCAGTCCACCTCACACGCACCCTCGCGGGTGGGCTCGGTCGAGAGGATGCACTCGCGGAGGGTGGCGCCGGACTCGTCGCGGAAGGCTGTGTAAACGTCGATCTGGAGGCGCTCCGGCCGGAAGTGCGGCAGCTCGTAGAAGAGCATCTCGGCGGCGCTGGCGCTGATGGCGATGCCCTCCTGCAGGGGGTTGCGCATCTCGATCCACTGGCCGTCGACGAACTTGTACTCGCTCTCGGCGGTCGCGGAGACGCGCACGAAGTCGGCCTCGACGTGGACGAGCTGCAGGCTCTGGACGCCGCGCCAGACCTCGACGGCGAGGGGCTTCGGGCGCTTCTGCGAGCGCCAGCCGTCCAGGCAGTCCTCGACGATGTCGCGGATCACCTTCGTGTCGCCGTCGGCGGCTGCCTTACGCCAGGCCATGGCGGCGCGTGTGCCCTGCACGATGATGTAGGCGAGGACGAGGAAGAGGAGGAATATGACGAGGAGGGCCCACTGCAGCATCAGGCATCCTCCCCGGCGAGGGCGGCTTCAGCGGCCTGGAACATTATGTCGACCGGCGCGTCCTTGCCAGTCCAGAGCTTGAACGAAGCGGCGGCCTGGTAGATCACCATCGGCAGGCCGCCGATCGTGCGGGCGCCGGCCTCTCGGGCTTCGCGAATCAGGCGTGTTTCGGCAGGCTGGTACACGAGGTCGTAGACCAGGGCTTGTGAGCGGATCAAGTCGGATGGCATAGGAGTTTGGTCTTCCTCGGGCGTGCCGCCGGTACCGAGTGAAGTACAGTTTACCAAGAGGCCCGCCTCGGCCGCCGCCTTCTGCCACGATTCGCGTGTGTTGGGCGCCGCAACGAGCTGTGCCGGCCTGACCGCCTCACCCAGGTCTGAGACGACTTGCTCGGCGCGCTCAAGCGTGCGGTTGACGACGGCGATGCGGGCAGCGCCGGCCGAAGCCAGCGCAACGACCACGGCGCGCGCCGCTCCGCCCGCCCCGGCGACGATGGCGGTGCAGCCTCGGGGCTCGAAGTCGGTGTCTTGCAGCGCCCGCAGGAAGCCTTCGACGTCGGTGTTGCAGCCGCGGAGGGTGCCTCCGTCGTTGAGGATCGTGTTCAGAGCGCCGACGCGGCGGGCCAGCGGGTCGAGGTCGTCGACGAGCGGCAGGCAGGCCTCTTTGTGCGGGATCGTGACGTTGACGCCGAGGACGGCGGGCGCACGGAGGCCGGTGACACGGGTGGCGAGGCCGTCGGCGGGCGTCGGCCAGTACTGGTACTTGACGGCGATGCCCAGGTGGTCGAAGGCGGCCTGCTGGAAAACGGGCGAGATCGACTTCCATCCGGGCACCGTGATCACTCCGGCGTACTGCATGCGCTCAGATCCACTCCTGCTCTTCCGCTCGCAACGCGGACGGCTTGCCGCCGGTCTGGTCGGTGTCGGCGCGCGCGAGGACGAGCAACGAAGCTTCGTTCTCCGCGAAGGGGCAGTGTTCGACGCCCTTGGGGACGACGAAGAGGTCGCCGGACGAAAGGCTGACGTCGCCGTCGCGCATCCGAATGACGATCTCGCCAGCGAGGACGAAGAACATCTCGTCCTGGTCGTCGTGGCTGTGCCAGATGAACTCGCCCAGCACCTTGACGAGCTTGACGTGGTAGCCGTCGACGCCGGCGACGATGCGGGGATGCCAGTGGTCTGTGATCAGCTTGAGCTTTTCGCTGACGGTCACCGGCGCCGCTTCGCCGCTCATTCGCCGACACCGGTGATGTACATCTCGATGTTGGCGTTGTGCTCGTCGAGAGTTTCGGCGAAGGCGTGCGTGCCGTCGGGTTTAGCGACGAAGTAGAGGAAGTTCGTCTCCGCTGGCTCGACGACGGCAGCGATAGAATCGGCGGCCGGGCTAGAGATGGGGCCGGGCGGCAGGCCGAAGTTGACGTAGGTGTTGTAGGGCGAGTCGAAGGCGAGATCCTCGACGGTGAGTGCAGTCTTCCAGTAGGTGCCCGACTCGGTGTTGGCGCCGGCGGCGGCGAGGGCGAACTGCACCGTCGGATCGGCTTCGAGGCGGCCGCCTTGAGCGAGCCGGGAGAGGAAGACCTGCGCCATGATCGGCTTCTCTTCGGCGACGACCGCCTCACGCTCGATGATCGAGGCGATCGTCACGACTTCGTGTAGCGTCAGGCCGACCGCTTGCGCCTCGGCGGTAATGCCGTCGGGAACGCTGGCGTCGAACGCGGCGAGCATCGCCTCGACGAGCGCCTCGGCGGTGTCGTTTGAGCGCAGCGGATAGGTGGCGGGGTAGAGGTAGCCCTGGAGGGATTCGCCCTCAGGTATCTGAGCGACGAAGGTGTAGTCGTAGTCGCGGCGGGCGGCGGCGGCGAGGAAGTCGTCGCGGTCGATGCCCTGGCCGGCGACGGCGTCGGCGATCTCGGCGATCTGCCAGCCTTCAATGACGGCGACGAAGCGCGTGGAGACGATGCCGTTGCGGAGGCGGTGGAGCACGTCGAGCACGGGCATGTCCGCGCGCAGGTCGTATGTGCCAGCCTGCAGGAGCCGGTCCAGGCCCATGAGCTGGACGAGCACCCGGAAGCGCGTACCGGACTCGATTACGCCGGCGAGTTCGAGCTTCTCGGCGATCTCGCTGGGGCCTTCGCCGGGCTCGATAGAGACGGCGATCACGCGACCGGGCGTCGGCCCTGGTTCGTAGACATCGACGTCGTTCACGGAGCCGGGGCTGGCAACGACGAGCCAGGCGGCGACGACCGTCAGGAGAAGAGCAAAGAGAGTGGCGAGCGCGGTGGCCTGACGGGCGCTAATCATGAGGCCTCCGGCTGTCCATGTAGGCCTGGAGCATGATGCTAGCGGCGACGGCGTCGAGGCTGGTAGCGCCGCTCTTCGACTTCCGTGGCAGGCCGCCGGGCAGGCGCTTGGCCTGGGTCGTGGTCAAGCGCTCGTCGTGCGTGTGGACGGGAATCGTCAGCCGCTCCGAGAGGGCGGCGACGACCTCTCGAACGCGGGCCGCCTGCGGGCCCTCGGCGCCGGAGAGGGAAAGCGGCAGGCCGACGACGAGCGCCTCCGCGGCCTGCTCGGCGGCGATCGCTTCGATCTCGGCTACGGGGTCGCCCTTGCTCTCGATCGTGGCGATGGGCACGGCGAGACGGGTGCGGTCGTCGCCGGCGGCGACGCCGATCCGCTTCTCCCCGAAGTCGATGCCTATCATGCGCATCGTAAGAAACAGAGGACGGCGGACAGAGGATGGGGGACGGGCTGGGCGCTGCCTGGCTGGCGCATCATCCGGCCAGCATCTCGCGGACGGCGCCTTCGACGACGGCGAGGGCTTCGTCGATCCTGGCCGCGTCTTTGCCGCCGCCCTGGGCCATGTCCGAGCGGCCGCCGCCGCCACCACCGGCAACCGTCGCGACCTGTTTGAGGAGGTTGCCGGCGTGGACGCCGCGTTCGTTGAGGTCTTTCGTAACGAGGGCGATGAAGAACGGCCTGCCGTCGACCACCGAGCCGAGGACGGCGACGCCGGAATCGAGCGATTTCCGTACGGCGTCGGCCATGTAGCGGAGGGAGTCGACGCTGGGGGCATCGACCTTCTTCGCGACGACGGTGACGCCGTCAACGCTGACGGCGCCGGCGAGGAGGTCGGTGTCCTGCGAACCGCTGGCGAGCGAGCGCTCGAGCCTCTCGATGCGCTTGCGGAAGGCGTCGTTCTCTTCGATCAGCGAGTCGAGCTTCTGGGTGATGTTCTGCTTCTGCGAGCCGAGGCGTCGGGCGATCTCGCTGATTGCGCCTTCCTGCCGGCGGACATGCTCCTCAGCAGCGACGCCGGTGAGCGCCTCGACGCGGCGCATGCCGGCGCCGACGGAGGACTCGCCGGTGACGAGGATGAGGCCGATCTCGCCGGTGCGCTCGCAGTGGGTGCCGCCGCAGAGCTCGGCGCTGAAGCGGGGGACAACGGTGTTGACTTCGACGACGCGCACCTTATCGCCGTACTTGTCGCCGAAGAAGGCGAGGACTCCTTCCTCCATCGCCTGGTCGAACGACGTCTCGCGGGCGTGGACGGGCAGGTCCTGTCGCACCTTGGCGTTGACGAGCAACTCGACGGTGGCGAGCTGTTCCGGCGTGACGGCCTCGGTGTGGGTGAAGTCGAAGCGCAGATGGCTGGGCGCGACGAGCGAGCCGGCCTGCCGCACGTGAGAGCCGATGACCCGCCTGAGCGCCGCGTGCAGGAGGTGCGTGGCGGTGTGGTTGCGGCGGGTGTTCTCGCGGTGCTCGAGATCGACGCGCGCTGTGACGTCGTCGCCGGCGGCGATGCGGCCCTCAGTGACGCGGCCGCGGTGGAGGATCAGCGTCTCGGCGACACGCTGGGTATCCGCGACCTCGATGCGGCCGTCCGGGCCAGCGATCTCGCCGCGGTCACCGACCTGGCCGCCGCCTTCAGGATAGAAGGGCGTGCGTTCGAGGAAGAGTTCGACCCCGGCGCCGGATTCGGCGGCGTCGGTCCCGGCGCCGCCGGTCACAAGTGCAACGATCCTGGTCTGCGACTCCAGCTCGTCGTAGCCGGTGAACAGCGTGGCCTCGGAGACAAGGGAGCCGTAGAGCGCGTCGGCGGCGACGGCGTCTGAGCCGGAACCACCGGCGGCGGCGCGCGCGCGTTCGCGCTGCCCGGTCATCTCCGCTTCGAAGCCGGCTTCGTCGACGGTGAAGCCCCAATCGCGCACGATCTCTTGAGTCAGTTCAAGAGGCAACCCATATGTGTCGTACATGAGGAATGCAACTGAACCTGGTACGACACGACTCTCTCGATAATCTGCGAGTTTCGCCTCAAGTGAAGGTACTGCCCTCGTCAGCGTCTCCCGGAACTGCTCCTCTTCCCGGTCGACCGCGTCGAGAATCGACGAGCGGTTCTTAGAGAGCTCAGGGTACGAATCCTTCATGATGTCGATGACGATCCTGGCCACGTGGGAAAGATTGATGTCTTCGTGTGTTTCCAGCACCTTGGTTGGCTCGTCGCTACCGGGCGGCGGAACGTTAAGTGTCTGCTGAGTTCGACCCAGCACCATTTCGGACCGTCTTGTGAGAAGGATTAGGTGAAGTATTGCTCTCCTCAGAAGCCGCCGGACAACGTAGCCGCGCTCCTCGTTGGAGGGAACGACCGGCGTGCGCTCGTCGCCGATGAGGAAGGTAACGGCGCGGGCGTGCTCGGCGACGATGCGGATCGCGCGGTCCGTCTCCGGGGCTTCGCCGTACTTCTTGCCGGCGAGCTCCTCGATCTTCGCGATGAGCGGGCGGAAGAGGACGGTGTCGTAGACGGAGGGCAGCTTCGACTTGTCCCAGCCGTCGCTGAGGTGGAGGAGGATCGACATCGTGCGCTCGAAGCCACAACCGGTATCGATGTTCTTCTGCGGCAGCGGGTCGCGCTTCTCGCCGTCGCAGTAGTAAGTCATGAAGACGAGGTTCCAGAACTCGACGAAGCGCGGGCAGTCGTCTGCGGGGTGGCAATCGGGGCCGCAGGAGAACTGCTCGCCGAAGTCGTAGTAGATCTCGGAGCAGGGGCCGCAGGGGCCGACGTCGCCGGAGAACCAGTAGTTGTCTTCCTCGCCGTAGCGCATGATGCGCTCGCGCGGGTAGCCCTGGGCAAGCCAGAGGTCGACGGCTTCATCGTCGTCGCGGAAGACGGCGGGCCAGAGGCGGTCCTGCGGGATTCCGAGCTCCTTCGTGATGAACTCCTGCGCCCAGGGCACCATCTCCGACTTGAAGTAGTCGCCGATGCTGAAGTTGCCGAGCATCTCGAAGAACGTCAGGTGTGATTCGTCGCCGACGGACTCGATGTCGCTGGTGCGGAAGCACTTCTGGACGCTGGTGAGCCGCGTTACGGGCGGCTGGGACTGGCCCATGAAGTATGGCTTGAAGGGCACCATTCCGGCGCTCGTGAAGAGCAGCGTCGGGTCGCCGGCGGGGACGACGGGCGCACTGGGCATAACGCGGTGATCGAGCTTCTCGAAGAAGTCGAGGAAGGCGCGGCGAAGCTCGTGTCCGTCCACGAGGCGATTATATCGGGGACGGGGGACACGAGACAGGAGACAGGTTATCCGAGGTCGGCGTTGACGGGGCGATGGTCGCTGCGATAGGGTGCGGGCGCTCGCCCACGGGAGGATGCCATGATCGCCAGAGTCTACGCCGGAACCGCCATCGTGCTGATCGCCATGTTGCTGCTGGTGGTGAGCGCTGAGCGGCGGACGACTGAGGCCGTCTACCCGGGAACGAACGGGAAGATCGCGTTCGCCAACTTCACCGGCAATGACACGGAAGTTTGGTCTGTGAATCCGGACGGAAGCGGCAGGACTCAACTCACTAATACTCAGACCGATGTCAGCTCCCAACCGGCCTTCTCACCGGACGGCCAAACCATCCTTTTCTTCAGGTTCATGCTGGGCCCCAACGGGCTCTACACGATGAACTCCGGCGGCGGCGGCGAGCAACTTATCCCGAACACCGAAGGCGCGATCGACGGCACCTGGGCACCGGACGGCGACAAGATCGCCTTTGAGCGACTGTCAGGCCCGTCGGATATCTACTCGATGAACCTGGACGGAACGAACATGACGAACCTGACGAGCTCGGGATCATTTGGGGAAAGCAGCCCGGACTGGTCGCCGCTGGGAGACAAGATCGCGTACGCCAGTGGGGACATCTGGACGATGAACACGGACGGTAGTGGCAAGACGAACGTGACCAACTTACCGGGGACATCCGAGGACAGCCCGGACTGGTCGCCGGACGGGACGAAGATTATCTTCGACATGACGCTGCCAGCAGGGGCCGGCGCGGCCGGATTCCTCGGCAACCGTGACATCGCGATGATCAACGCCGACGGCACGGGCTTGCAGATGATAACGAACGACCCAAACGCGGATCAGTACGATCCCGTCTTCTCGCCGGACGGTCTGCAGATCGCCTTCACGCAGAGGCCGACGGACGGGTTGGGGGTAGCCGGCTTCGGCGTCACCGGCATCATCGTCGCCAACGCCGACGGCACGAACACCCACGATATTTCCGGGGGCAGTCCGAACGAGTTTGGTCCGGACTGGGGCGCGGATGAGCCGCACACGCCGGCGCCCGTGACGCCATCGCCATCGCCTTCGCCCTCGCCAACGCCAGCGCCCGGCCCGACGCTGATCTGGGGCGACGACAACTGCTCCGGCGGCGCGGACCCGGTGGACTCGCTGCTCACGCTGCGCTTCGACGCGGGCCTGCCGACGAACACGGGCGATTGCCCGAACATGGGCGCGGTCGTCGATATCGTCGATGTTTCGGAGCACCCCTAGGGCGATGTCGACTGCAGCGGGTTCATCAACCCGGTGGACTCACTCAAGCTGCTGCGGAACGACGCCGGGCTGAGCGTTTCGCAGACGGGGAACTGCCCGCTGATCGGCTCCGAGGTGCAGTTGGCGGCCGGGTGAGCGGCAACTGTTCAGTTGACAGCCTTCCGCAGGGATGGCTACCATTTCTGTAAGACTTTGAGAATAAAGAGCTGACCCCACTTGGACGACACCGAACCTCCAGATAGCAGCGACCCCGACAGTACGGGCCTGTCCCACACGTGCCAACGACGCGGCCCTCCTTCGCGTCTGACAATGTGCATGTCCCCTCTCACGGTGAACTAGAGCATGCCGTGCCGCGCTGACGCCCGTCCGGCGGGCGCCGCCGATCTCTGATGCCAACGAACTCTACCAACCCCACCGAAGACGAAGCGTCCAGACGTTTCCAGCGAGAGTTGGAGGCGCGGACCGCCCTCGCCGCAGCGCTGGCCGCCGCCGGCGTGACGATCGTTGACCCGGCGACGACTTACATCGAGGCCGGCGTTGAGATCGGCGCCGGCAGCGTCGTCCGGCCGAACACGACGATCAGCGGCGATTCGGCGATCGGTGAGCGCTGCCAGATCGGCCCCAACGCTGTGATCGAGGATTCGCGGCTGGACGACGACGTGATGGTCGGGCCGTTCTGCCACCTGCGCGCCGGAACACACATCGAGTCCGGCGTCGAGCTGGGGAACTTCGTCGAGGTGAAGGCGTCGCGGATCGGCCGCGGCACCAAGTCGCACCACTTCAGCTACATCGGCGACGCCGACATCGGCGAGAACGTGAACATCGGCGCCGGGACTGTGACCTGCAACTACGACGGCCAGGACAAGCACCGCACAGTGATCGCGGACGGCGCCTTCATCGGCAGCGACACGATGCTGGTCGCGCCGGTACGCGTCGGACGCGAGGCACGGACAGGTGCTGGCTCCGTCGTCACGGAGGACGTGGCCGACGGCGAGCAGGTCGCGGGCGTTCCGGCGAAGCGACTGAAAAAGAGCGAAAGCGATGGATAGCGAGACAATCGTCGGCGCGCTGGCGCTTGCCGGCGGAGTTGCGACGCTGATCCTGCTGGGCGCGGCCGAGGCGGGCGTGATCGCCGGCGTCCGACAGCGGGCGCTGCGCGAGCCGACGGAGTCGCCGGTGGACGCGCTGCAGCGGTTCTACCAGGAGCGGCAGCTCACGGTGTCGTCGCTGGCGCTGGCGCGGAACCTCGTGTCGGTGGCGATCACGGCGATCTCTGTGTTCCTCGTCCTCAAGCACACGGACGACAGCTGGGTGTGGGTGGCGCTAACGGTCGTTGGAGTTGGCCTGTCGTTCATGTTGCTGCAGGCGCTACCGCGCGTGGTCGTTGCTCAGGACCCGGCGGGCTGGCACAGTAGCCTGCGCCCGTTCGTGTGGGCTGTGCGGCTGATCTTCCGCCTGCCAGTGCTGGTCCTGGACGCGCCGATGGGTGCCGTGATGCGCACGTGGCAACGGCACCAGCCCGGAGCCGGCGGCGGCGCCGAAGAGCTGATGCTGCTTTCGGAGGAGGAGGAGAGCCGGGGTGGACTGCAGGAAGACGAGCGCGAGATGATTCGCGGCGTGATGGAGCTGGAGTACACCGTCGTTCGCGAGGTGATGGTGCCGCGCACAGACATCGTGGCGATCGACGCGAGCGAGGACTTCGACACGCTGGCGCGCCTGATCGCGGACAAGGGGCTGAGCCGCATCCCGGTATACGAGGACGACATCGACCACGTGCTGGGCATCGCGCACGCCAAGGAGCTGCTGCTTCACATCACCAACGGGCCGCGGAAACCGGCCCTGCGAGAGATCACCCGTGACGCCTACGTTGTGCCGGAGACGAAGAATGTGCTCGAGCTGCTATCCGAGATGAAGGCGAGGCAAGTCTCGATCGTGCTCGTGGTGGACGAGTACGGCGGCACAGCCGGGCTTGCGACAGTGGAAGACCTGGTCGAGGAGATCGTTGGCGAGATCCGCGACGAGTACGACGCGCCAGACGAAGAGGTAGAGCAGCTGAGCGGTGACGAGGCGATCGTCGACGGGCGCGTGGGAATCGACGAGATCAACGAGCGGTTCGAGACGGCGCTGCAGAAGGAAGACTTCGACAGCGTGGGCGGCTTTATCGTGAACCAGCTGGGACGGATGCCGACGATCGGCGACTCGGTGCAGGTGAACGGCATCAGCATGAAGGTGATGAGCGTCGCCGGCCGCCGGATCAAGAAGGTCCGGGTGACAAGGGTGGCGGCGGAAGAGGGTGAGGAAGCACCCGAGACCAACGAGCGCTGAGCTCTTCGCCCGCGTGCCACTTGGGAGCATCGACCGGTTGACCGGCGTGCTATCATCCTCGACTGAGATGGCACCCAAGCGCCCGCAGAACGCGTCCGACGTACCTTTCTGGGTCGCCTTTAACCGCATTCCCGGCCTCGGCAGCAAGCGTTACCAGGCGCTGCTCGGGCGCTTTGGATCGCTGTCCGAAGCCTGGCGGGCGACCCGCTCCGAACTGAAGGAGGCGGGCCTAACCGACTCCGTCGTGAGAAGCATCATGGACGGTCGCGAAGTGATCGAGCCAGAGGCGGAGATGGAGCGGCTGCAGGAGGCCGGCGTCAGGGCGCTGACCTGGGACGACCCAGTCTACCCCGCGATGCTGCGCGAGATTGATGACGCGCCGCCGGTGATCCACGTGCGCGGTGAGATCCGCGAAGCGCGGCGGCCGACGCCATACGGAAAGCAGGTGGCGGAGGAGCTGACATATCAGCTCTCTTCGAACGGAGTGTGTATCGTGAGCGGGCTGGCGCGGGGCATCGATGGCATCGCGCACTGGGCCGCGCTCACCGCTGGTGGGCGGACGCTGGCGGTGCTGGCCTGCGGGCTGGACATCACCTACCCGCCGGAGCACAAGCGGCTGGCGGAGGAGATCGCAGCAAACGGGGCGCTGATCAGCGAGCAACCGCTGGGCACAGAGCCCCGCGGCGACTTCTTCCCGCGCCGCAACCGCATCCTCTCCGGATTAAGCCTGGGCGTGCTGCTGGTCGAAGGCGGCACGAAGAGCGGCGGCCTGATAACGGCGAACTGCGCCCTGGACCAGGGAAGAGAAGTGTTTGCAACTCCCGGAAGCATCTTCTCTTCGCAGAGCCAGGGCACTAACCTGAAGATAAGCAAGGGCGAGGCTAAGCTTGTCCAGCGCGTCGAGGATATTCTTGAGGAGTTGAACCTGACGATGATCCCGCAGCAGTTGGAGATGCAGCAGCTCTCCCCGGCCACCGACACAGAAGCAGAAGTATTGCGTTATATAACGAAGGACCCGGTGCACATTGATGCGGTCTGCCGCGAAAGCGGCCTGGCAGCCGCCACCGTCAGCAGCGTGCTGACGATGATGGAGCTTAAAGGACTCGTCCGTGACATCGGATCCAAGTCGTATGTAAGAGCCCGCGAGGCGCGCGAAGAGTACGCCTCGTCGAGCGGAGGTTAAGAGAGTATTGGCCCAGAGTAAGAGGGGAAAGAGCCTTGTCATCGTCGAGTCACCGGCGAAGGCGAGGACGATATCGCGGATCCTCGGCAGCAAGTACGACGTGAGGGCCTCGGTGGGACACGTACGCGACCTGCCGAAGTCGGACCTTGGCGTCGACGTCGAGAACGGCTTCGCGCCGAAGTACGTCGTGCCGCGCGACAAGTCGAAGACGATCAAGGAGATCAAGGCGGCGGCGAAGAAGGCGTCGGAGGTCTTCCTGGCGACCGACCCGGACCGCGAGGGCGAAGCGATCGCCTGGCACCTGATCGAGGCGGCGGGCCTGCGTTACCTGCCGCTGAACCGCGTGGTCTTCCACGAGATCACACCGCACGCCGTGCAAGCGGCGTTCGACCACCCGCGTGAGATCGACATGAAGCTGGTGGACGCGCAGCAGGCGCGCCGCGTGGTCGACCGGCTGGTCGGCTACCGGCTGAGCCCGTTCCTGTGGCGCAAGGTGCGCCGCGGCCTCTCGGCCGGGCGTGTGCAGTCGGTCGCGGTGCGGCTGGTGGTTGAGCGCGAGCGGGAGATCCTAGCGTTCGTGCCGCTGGAGTACTGGACGATCGAAGCGCGGATGGAGAAGGTGGGGGCCGAGCCGGCCTTCCGCGCGAAGCTGGCCGGCTACGCGGACCGCAAGGACAAGATCGAGATCGGTGACGAGACGACGGCGGAGCGGCTGCTGGCAGATCTGCGAGCGGCGGCCTACAGCGTCGCCAAGGTGCAGAAGAAGAAGCAGGTGCGGCGGCCGGCGCCCCCGTTCATCACGAGCACGCTGCAGCAGGAGGCCTCGCGCCGCCTAGGCTTCACCGCGAAGCGGACGATGGCGATCGCACAGCAGATTTACGAGGGTGTGGCGCTGGGCGACCGCGGCGAGACCGGCCTGATCACATACATGCGAACCGACTCCGTCAACGTCGCTTCGTCGGCGCGCACGGAGGCGCGAGAGTACATCGCCGAGCGGTACGGGAAGGAGTTCGTCCCGGAGAAGCCGCGGGCGCTCTCGCGCAAGGTGAAAGGCGCGCAGGAGGCGCACGAGGCGATCAGGCCGACATCGGTGCGGCGCGGCCCGGACGAGATGCGCAGCCTCCTGACCCAGGACCAGGCGCGACTCTACACGCTTATCTGGCAGCGCATGGTCGCCAGCCAGATGGCGGACGCTGAGTTCGACGTGACGACGATCGAGATCAACGCAGCGGCGCCCGCTGACGGCGAGACGTACCTGCTGCGGTCAACCAACACTCAGCTGAGGTTCGCCGGTTTCCGGCAGGTCTACTCTGAGTCGCGAGACGACGACACGGAGGAGACGTTCGGCACTAACCCGCTGCCGGAGATCTCCGAAGCGGACGCGGTCGCCCTGCGCGAGCTGTTCCCGGAGCAGCACTTCACAGAGCCGCCCCCGCGGTACTCAGAGGCGACGCTGGTGAAGGCGCTCGAAGAGAACGGCATCGGCAGGCCGAGCACTTACGCACCAACTCTGTCGACGATCCAGGACCGCGGCTACATCGAGCGCGAGAAGCGAACGCTGAAACCGACGGACCTGGGGATGACGGTCAACGACCTGCTGGTGGAGTACTTCAAGAACTTCCTGGACATCGACTTCACAGCGGCGATGGAGGAGGAGCTGGACGACGTCGCGAGCGGCGCGCGGTCGTGGGTGCCGGTGGTCAAGAACATCTACGATCCGCTGGAGTCGGCGCTGGACGGCGCGATGGAGGCGGCGCCAAAGCAGGTGGAGGAGTCGACCGAGAAGTGCCCGGAGTGCGAGGCGCCGATGGTGATCCGCTGGGGACGCCGCGGCCGCTTCCAGGCTTGCACGCGCTTCCCTGACTGCAAGGGCACGCGATCGCTGGAAGGCGACGAGCCGGAAGCGCCGGAGGAGACGGACGAGAAGTGCCCGGATTGCAGCGCACCGATGGTGATCCGTAGCGGGCGCTTCGGCAAGTTCATGGCGTGCACCCGCTACCCTGAATGCAAGGGCAAGAAGGCGATGGCGAAGAGTACGGGCGTGAAGTGCCCGAAGACGGGTGGCGACATCGTGGAACGGCGCACGAAGAAGGGCCGCCCGTTCTACGGCTGCGCCGACTACCCGAAGTGCGACTTCACAACGTGGACGCGTCCCTTCCCTGAGCCGTGTCCGACCTGCGGCAAGCTGATCGTCGCCGACAAGGACAACAAGGCGAAGTGCACGGAGTGCGCCTGGCGAGGCGAAGCCCCCGAGCAGGCGGCCGAACCGGCGCAGGTCTCCTCGTAGCGCCCCAGCCGCACCGCCCTAGTCCGTAACTCTGGTAATCCGCGCGCGTCTGGTGCGTTGTAAGTCGTGATGGAAGAGCTGCTGGACGCCTACTTCCGCTACCTGGTGGCGGAGAAGAACCTCTCGCCGTTGACGCTGCGGAACTACCGGACCGACCTCCTCCACTTTGCGCTCTACCTCGAGGACGAGGAAGGCGTGCCGGTGCTGGAGGCCGACCGGACGATGGCGCGGCGCTATCTCGGCGCGCTTAAGAATAGCGGCATGGTAACGGCCAGCCTGACACGCAAAGTGAGCACGATCCGCAGCTTCTACCGCTTCCTCGTGCGCGAGGGCAAGGTCGAGTCGACGCCGCTGACCGGAATCGTCGCTCCGAAGCGAGAGCGGAGGCTGCCAACAATCCTCTCGAAAGCCGACCTGGACGCGCTGATTGAGTCGGCGGACGAGACGACTGCGGTCGGCCTGCGCAACCGCGCGATGCTGGAGATGATGTACGCCTCAGGCGTGCGGCTGAGCGAGATCGTCGGCCTCGACCTGCGGAGCATCGATCTCGACGAGCGAACGGTGGTCGTGCGCGGCAAGGGGAACAAGGAGCGCATGGTGCTGCTGGGCGAGCCGGCGGAGAAGACGCTGCGGCGATATCTGTCGCAGGCGCGGCCGCAGCTGGCGACAGGCGCGGAGGAGGCGCTGTTCCTGAACCGCGACGGCAACCGGCTCTCCGGGCGCTCGGTGCAGAACGTGGTGCGCAAATACGCGCTGAAGGCGGGGCTGGAGTCGCACGCGTGGCCGCACCTTTTGCGCCACTCGTTCGCCACGCACCTGCTGGACGGCGGCGCGGAGCTGCGCGTGGTGCAGGAGCTGCTGGGCCACGCCAGCGCGCAGACGACGCAGATCTACACCCACGTGACGGAGGCCCGCCAGCGCGAGACGATGCAGCAGGCGCGGGAGAAGCTGGCGGAGATCTCCCGCAAGCGGCTGGAGGAGCGCGCACGCGAGCGGGCTGGCAACGGATGATCGACCGGAGGAACCGATTCGGGCGAAGAGTGCGACGTACCGTCAAGGTGGAACCTGTCACGAACGAACCGGTCGCGGTAACCTAATCCCATGCGAATCTTGCTGATCAACGGGCCGAACCTGAACCTGCTGGGCACGCGCAACCCGGAGGTCTACGGGAGCATGACACTCCAGGACATCGTCGACCGGGTGACGAAGCGCGGCGAGCAGCTGGGCACGGAGATCGTGCCGTTCCAGGCTAACTCCGAGGGCGCGATCATCGACTTCATCCAGGCGAACGCGCCCGCCGCCGACGGCATTCTGATCAACGCCGGCGCCTTCACGCACTACAGCCTGGCGATCCGCGACGCGTTCGAAGCCGTGCAGAAGCCGTTCGTCGAGGTGCACATCTCCAACGTGCACGCGCGGGAGGAGTTCCGACACCACTCGGTGCTGGCGGACATCGCCGTGGCGCAGGTGGCGGGGCTAGGCTGGCGCGGCTACATCGCGGCGCTGGACTCGCTCGTGGGGATCCTCCAGGAACGGCAGTGAGCGCTCCCCGACTGACGCGACTGCGCGAGAAGATGGCGGAGCACGATCTCGCGGGCTTCTTCGTCGACTGCCCGGTGGAGGACATCTTCCGGCTGAGCGGCGCGAACCGGCGCTACATCAGCGGCTTCACAGGGTCGAAGGGCACGGCGCTGGTCACGACCGACGGGGCGTTCATCGCGGTTGACTTCCGTTATGTCGAGCAGGCGCAGAGCGAGTGTCCGGGCTTCAACGTCTATCGCACTACGGGCGCGCTCGAGGCGTGGTTCCCCAGCCTGATCGGCGAGGCGGGGCTGGCGGGCAAGCGCATCGGATTCGAGGCACCCGACCTCTCCGTCGCGACGCTTGGCAGCCTGCGTCGCGCGATCGACACGATGCCGGAGGCCGAGCGCCCGAAGCTCCTCCAGGCGCCGCCCCTCGTCACCGGCTTGCGCGAGATCAAGGAGCCGGAGGAGATCGAGGCGCTGCAACGTGCGGTCGACCTGGGCGACGCTGCGTTTCAGCGGGCCGCCGACGGGCTCGAGCCGGGGATGACAGAGCTTGAGGTCGCCTGGGGCATCGAGCGCTACGCCCGCGAGAACGGCGCGCAGTCGCTGTCGTTCCCAACGATCGTCGGCGCCGGCCCGAACGGGGCGATGCCGCACGCACAGCCGACGGACTACGCGATCCAGGCGGGCGATCCGGTGGTGCTCGACATGGGAGTGGTGGTGGACGGCTACTGCTCCGACCTGACGCGGACGGTCGTCTGCGGCGGTGAGGATGACGAGCAGTTCGAGAAGATCTACGACATCGTGCTGACGGCGCAGCTAACGGCGGAGGAACTGATCCGCGCCGGCATGACAGGCGACGAGGCGCACATGCTGGCGCACAACGTGATCGCGGAGGCGGGATACGGAGAGAACTTCGGGCACGGGCTCGGGCACGGCGTCGGGCTGCAGGTCCACGAGGCGCCGAGCGTCGCGCGGACGGCGAAGAACGAGCTTCTGGACGGGATGATCATCACAGTCGAGCCGGGGATCTACGTTCCGGGCTGGGGCGGCGTGCGCATCGAGGACCAGTGTGTGATCGAAGACGGCAAGGTGCGGGCGATGTCGCGCGCGCCGAAGCTTGGCGCGTGACAGAGCGAGAGGCGAGCAGGTAATCTACTGAGGGGCCACCGACGGCCCCTAAATTTACGCCAAGAGAGGACTACATGCTCGAGGGCAGCCAGCTCCGCAGGGGCAACACAATCGAGATCGACGGCACGCTGTACTCCGTGATCGAGATCGATCACATCAAGATGGGCCGCGGCAGCGCGCAGGTGCGGATGAAGCTGCGGGACGTGCGCGCGGGCCACATCGTCGACAAGTCGGCGCAGGCCGGAGCGCGGTTTCAGATGGCGCGGGTCGAGAACACGCCGGCACAGTACTTGTATCCGGACGGCGACCTCTACTACTTCATGAACACAGAGACGTTCGATCAGTTCCCTGTGAGCAAGGAGCTGCTGGGCGAAGCGCTGGATTACCTCGTGGAGAACGGCATCTGCGAGCTGCGAATGTACGGCGAGGAGCCCGTGGGGATCGAGCTGCCGGTAGCGGTGGAGCTGGAGGTGGCTGAGACGGACCCGTGGGTGAAGGGCGACACGGCGCAGGGGGGCACGAAGCCGGCGAAGCTGCAGACGGGGATCATGGTGACTGTGCCGCTGTTCATCAACACCGGCGACCGGCTGAAGATCGACACCCGCAGCGGCGAGTACCTCGAGCGCGCGAGCAAATAGGAGGCAGAACCGCGAATCTCGGGTGAGTTAGAGCGGGTTACGGTTATTCTCGGCGCCGGCGCGTCTTTCGACGTTCACAACGGCAGCGTGCCCGTCACTCAACTCGAGATGAAGCCGCCGTTGGCAAGGCAACTTTTCGAATCTCGCTTTTGGCGCATCGCACAAGGGTATCCCGGCGTTAAGGTTCTAGGTGCAGAACTGGGAAGGCTCGCACAGCTTGAGTCCGCTTTCGATCTCGAGGAGCGCCTCAGTCAGTATGCGTCAAGCACCGACACGCCGACGGGAAGACATTTCAAAGACATACCGCCCTATCTGCGAGACCTACTAATCAGTGTAACCAACGGTTACGTACCATCACCGACGAACTACCTCAACCTTGTCAGGCGGCTCCTTCATGGCGGATCGCACGAGATCTGCTTCGTTTCACTGAACTACGACACCCTCCTCGAAAAGGCCCTACAAGCCTATGACGGAGACCTAAAGATCAGGATCCTTGATGACTACGTGGCAGAGGATCGCCGGGCGTGGGTCGTGAAAATACACGGATCGACAAACTGGGCCGTCGAAGTGCCACTGACCGCCGCAACCGATGGGGGTCGTCGTCTCGAAGACGTCCTTCAGCACTGGGATCCGTCCGACTTCGACGCCGATGCGATCACCCTCGACAACCGAAACGACGACAGTCGGAGGTGGCGTGACCTAAAATCGGGCGCTCACCTATATCCGGCACTAACCGCGCCACTGAGGGACAAGAGCTTCACCTGCCCAAGGGTTCACACCGAGCGGCTACTTCAAGGCCATTGTTGACGTACTGGACGACCGTTTTGCCGTTCGTGAACGCTTCGAGGAGAACATTCGCCAGTTTCGCGGCGGGAAGGGGCGCTCGGCACAGCCCCAGCTGGCTCACAAGGGGTTTACGGAGTACTTGGATGGAAGCGATCTGGAACGACTCATGGCCGCTGAGTGATTCATTGCCAGTAGAATCGCCAGGCCTTCCATTACAATAGGCGCGTGCTTGACGCCTACCCTGTCTCTGCGATCTGCCAGTACCTGAAGGAGCTTTTGGAGAGCGACCTGCGCCTCTCGAACATGTGGGTCGAGGGCGAGATCTCGAACCTCAGCCGCTCGCAGCGCGGGCACGTCTACTTCACGCTCAAGGAAGGCCCGTACCAGCTGCGCTGCGTCATGTTCCAACGCCAGCAGCGCGGGATGCCGCTGGAGAGCGGCGCGCACGTGCTCACTCACGGCAACGTGGGCTTCTACGCCGAGCGCGGCGACGTGCAGATCATCGTCGACTTCGTGCAGCCGGCCGGCGTCGGCGCGCGACAGGCCGAGTTCGAGCGCCTGAAGACGACGCTCGAGTCCGAGGGGCTCTTCGACGAGGGACGAAAGCGGCCGCTGCCGGCGTTCCCGATGCGGATCGGCGTCGTGACGTCGCCGGCGGGCGCTGCGTTTCACGACATCACCACCGTGCTCTCTCGGCGCTGGCCGCTGGCGGAGGTGATCCTGGCGCCCACACCCGTGCAAGGTCCGGACGCGGTCGCGGGCGTGGCGGACGGTATCCGCCGCCTGAACGACGACGGCGCGATCGACGTGATCATCATCGGGCGTGGCGGCGGCTCGGTCGAAGAGCTGTGGGCGTTCAACGAAGAGTCGGTCGCGCGGGCGATCTACGGATCGGGCGTGCCGGTCGTCTCCGCGGTGGGCCACGAGACCGACTACACGATCGCCGACTACGTGGCGGACGCGCGCGCGCCGACGCCGTCCGCCGCCGCTGAGACGACGGCGCCGGAGCGGGTGCAGGTCTCGCGCAACGTGGAGTCGATGGCGGCGGCGCTGCTCTTCGGCGTGCGATCGCGGATCGACGGCGGCACGGCCGGACTGGCGCGCAGCGGCGACCGACTGCGAGCCGGCTTGCCGGACGTGGCGCGGCGCCGGGAGCGCCTGACGTCGAGCATCCGCCATGGGCTGGCCGCCGCCCGGCGAGCGATCGAGCGGCGGGACGAGCGGGTTGCGGGCTGGTCGAACCAGCTGCGCTCTCTGGACCCGCGGGCGACGCTGGCGAGAGGCTATGCGGTCGTGCAGCTTCGCGACGGAAAGCAGGCGGTGACGAGCGTCTCGCAGGTGAAGGGCAAGGTGAAGCTGGACGTGCACGTGAAAGACGGAAAGTTCCCGGCGGAGGTATCGCGGCAGTATGGCTTCTAAGAAGACGAAGGCGGGCGGCTTCGAGGCGCAGTACAAGCGGCTGGAGGAGTCGGTGGCGAAGCTGGAGGAGGGCGACCTGACGCTTGAGGAGTCGCTGGCGCTGTACGAGGCCGGGATGAAGGTGGCAAAGCAGTGCCAGGAGCTGCTGAAGGACGCCGAGCTGCGCGTGACGAAGCTGCAGGAGCAGTTCGCCGACGGCCTGGGGGCTGTGCGCGAGGAAGCGGAAGAGTACGCGACCGAGCCGGAAGACGCCCAGACGGGCACCGCCGAGACCGGCACGGCGCCCGACGACTGATGACCGACGCGCCGCTGATCCGCGCCGACCTGCACAACCACTCGTACTACTCGCCGGACAGCGTCGCTTCGCCGGAGGCGCTGCTGCGGCGGGCAAAGAAGCGCCGCATCGACGTGCTGGCGGTGACGGACCACGACACGACACGAGGCGGCCTGGTGGCGCAGGAGCTGGCGGCCAAGAGCTTCCCAGGGGTACGCGTGATCGTCGGCGAGGAGGTGCGGACGCGCGACGGGGGAATCCTTGGCCTCTTCCTGAGCGAAGAGGTGCCGCCCGGCCTGAGCGCGGAGGAGACGGTGACACGGATCAAGGCGCAGGGCGGGGTCGCCGGCGCGCCACACCCTTTCGACATGTTCCGGTCGGGGCTCAAGCCCGAGGTGCTGGAGCGGATCGCGCCGGACCTGGACTTCATCGAGGGGCTGAACGCGCGCATGATCGCATCGTCGCACAACGAGCGCGCCCGGGAGTTCGCTGAGTCGCACGGCCTGGCGATGTCGGCGGCGAGCGACGCGCACTCGCCGGGCGAGGCAGGCCGGGCTTACGTCGAGATGCCGGACTTCGGGACGCCGGCGGAGTTCGTGGTATCGCTGCGGAACGGCCGACTGCGCGGGCGGCTGTCGTCGCCGCTAATCCACTTGATGAGCCGTTACGCCAAGATGCGTCGGCTACTGGGCTGGAGACCGCCGGAGTGACGCCTGTCCTGAGCGGTACACCGCCAGGTGGACGTGCCAAAGGGCTTCGAATCGGCTGGTTCGCGACGGCGCGCGGACAGACGTCGGGCAAGCTTCTGTCCGGGGCGCTGGCAGCGATCGACGAAGGGCGGCTCGACGCGGAGGTGGTGGTCGTCTTCTGCAACCGCGATCCGGGGGAAGACGAGAACAGCGACGCCTTTCACAAGCAGGTGCGCGCCGCGGGCATCCCGCTCGTTACGCTGAGTTCACGCGAGTTCCGGCGCGCCGCCGGCGGTGAGGTCGCGCGCAAGGGCGAGCCGCTACCGGAGTGGCGCCGCGAGTACGACCGCGAGGTGATGTGGTTGCTCGCGCCACAGGAGTTCGACATCGGCGTGCTGGCGGGCTACATGCTGATCTTCGGCGAGGAGACGGCAGAGCGCTGGGACCTGCTAAACCTGCACCCGGCGGCACCCGGCGGCCCGGCGGGTATCTGGCAGGACGTAATCTGGGAGCTGATCGCGCTGGGCGCCGAGCGCGCCGGCGTGATGATCCACCTGGCGACGCCGGAGCTGGACGAGGGCCCGGTCGTGACGTACTGCACCTACCCGATCCGCGATGGCGAGATCGACCAGCTGTGGCGGGACGCCGAGGCAGCCGAGGCCAAGATGGACGAGGGGTTGCCGCTCTTCCAGGAGATCCGCAGGCGCGGCGTCGTGCGCGAAGTGCCGCTGGTGATCGAGACGCTGCGGGCCTTCGCAGATGGCCGCGTGCGGGTGCGCGACAAGCAGCCTGTGGACGCGTCCGGCGCGGCGATCGAGGGGCACGACCTGAGCGAGGAGATCGAGCGGATCGTATCGGAGTCCGGCTGAGAGCTCGGTCGGGTGTATAATCGGCGCGTCATGAGCGAATCCAACAGAAACCTCCCGGCGAAGCGCGAGCAATCGCTGCCGCCGGCACCGCTGTGGCAGCAGGCCGCACCGGCGGTGATCCGCGGCGCGGCGCTGGTGGCAGCGGGCGTGGTCGGGCAGTGGGCGCTGCGCAACGCGGCGAAGCTGGCGGTCACAGCGCCGTTCCAGGCGGCGAGGAGCGGCCGCAAGACGAAGGCACTCGCGCGGACGGAAGACGGTCCGGGCCGGATCGTCGCGGTCAGCGAGACGGTCGTGATGCGCCGTCGCGTGATCGTCCGGCGCTGAGGCGTCGACGGCGGCGCTGACTTAGCCGCGGCGGTCGAGTATATTCGAGGTGTCCATGAACGTACTCGTCGTCGGCTCCGGCGCGCGCGAGCACGCGATCGCCTGGAAGCTGCGCCAGTCGCCGCAGCTCACTGACCTCTTCGTTGCGCCCGGCAACGCCGGCACGGGCGCCATCGGCTCGAACCTCGACGTCAAGGCGGCGGACATCGACGGCATTGTCGCGGCGGCGAAGGAGCAGCGGATCGACCTCGTCATCGTCGGCCCGGAGGTCCCGCTGTCGCGCGGCCTCGTTGACCGGCTCGCGAGCGAGGGCATCGCCGCCTTCGGACCGACGCAGGAAGCGTCACGAATCGAGTCGTCGAAGGCGTTCTCGAAGGGCTTGATGGAACGCTGCGGTATGCCGACGGCGGCCTCTGCCACGTTCGACAACCGCACAGAGGCGCGCAACTACATCGAGGCGAACCCCGGGCCGATCGTCGTCAAGGCTGACGGTCTCGCGGCAGGCAAGGGCGTCTTCGTCTGCGCAACGACGGAGGAGGCGCTGGCTGCGGTCGACGCGATGATGGGCGACGCCGGCGTCTTCGGCGAGGCCGGACGGACGGTCGTGATCGAGGAGCGGCTGGCGGGGCGCGAGGTCTCGGCTCACGCGTTCAGCGATGGCACGACGGTGGCGCCGATGCCGTTCGCCTGCGACTACAAGCGGGCGCGCGATGACGACGAGGGGCCGAACACGGGCGGTATGGGCGCTTACAGCCCGCCTCAGTGGCTGGACGAGGCGCTGGAGCCGTACATCAACGAGAGCGTGACGGAAGCAGCGATCGCGGCGATGCGCGATGAGGGCTCTCCGTTCGCGGGTGCGCTCTTTCCGGGACTGATCGTCACGGAGGCCGGTCCGCAGGTGCTGGAGTTCAACTGCCGGCTCGGCGACCCGGAGGCGCAGGTGCTGCTGCCACGGCTGCAGTCGGACCTGCTGGGGATCTGCTGGGCAGTGGCGAACGGCACACTGTCGGAGTGCGAGATCCGGTGGTCAACGGACGCAGCGGTCGGCGTGGTGATAGCGTCCGGGGGATACCCGGACGACTACCAGACGGGGTACACGGTGGCCGGCCTCAGTGCGCTCGATGAGGACGTGCACGTCTTCCACGCCGGTACGACGGCCGGCGGCGGCGGAGAGGTGCTGACGAGCGGCGGCCGCGCGCTGACGGTCGTGGCGACGGCGCCGACGCTGACGGAGGCGCGGTCGAGAGCCTACAGCAACGTGCAGCGGATCCACTTCACGAACGCCTACTACCGCCGCGACATCGCCGCACCGGCCCAGGACGCGCGGGTGGACTAGAGCTTGACGCCGAGGCTCCTATGACGTATCCAGAGGCCATGCGAGTGTGCCGTTGCCGAAGGTAGCGATCCTCACTGGGTCCAAGTCGGACGTGCCGACGCTCGACGCCTGCGTCGAGACGCTGGGCAAGCTCGGGATCAAGCACGAGCTGCACGTGATGTCGGCGCACCGGGCGCCGGCGAAGGTGCAGGAGTTCGCGGCGGGTGCCGCGGACAACGGCTTCGAGGTGATCATCGCGGCGGCGGGAATGGCGGCGCACCTGCCGGGCGTGGTCGCCGCGCAAACGGCGCTGCCCGTGATCGGCGTGCCGATCGCCCAGAGTGGCGGCTCGTCGGTTTCCGGGATGGACGCGCTGCTCTCGATCGCGCAGATGCCGCCCGGCGTACCGGTAGGCTGCATGGCGGTAAACGGCGCCAAGAACGCGGCGCTCTACGCAGCGGCGATCCTCGCTCTCAAGCACGACGCCGTGCGCAACAAGCTGGAGGCGTTCCGGGCCGAGCAGGCGAAGGCGTAGGAGGGTCACGATGGCGCAGTTCTTACACGTCGCGAAGATTCTGCCGGGGCAAACGGAGGCGTTCCTGGCGGCGGTCAAGAGCGGCTTCGAGGCGGCGGCGCCGGCGCTCAAGTCCGCCGGGCTAACGAGAATCACGTCCTTCCACTCACCCGAGGCAGAGTCGGGAGAGGGCGGGCTGCTGGTGACGATCTACGAGGCCGACGACGCTTCGGCGATCGAGGCGCTATACAGCAATCCGGCAGTGGTCGCCGCTGAGGAGCGCAACCACGGTACGCTTGTGACGCCGCACGACCACGAGTCCGTGCCGACGAACGTGCCGTTTCTGAAACTCGATCTGACGTAGCGAAGCGGAAAGGGCGGCGCACGATGCCGATCACGAAGAGCGGAAGCATAGCGGGGTTCGAGCGAGCGCCGGGTGTGACGATCAAGACGCTGACGGACGGCGACCGCATGATGCTGCTGGAGGTGCACATCGCGGCGGGGGCCGTTGTCGAGATGCACACGCACCCGCACGAACAGACGGGGCGGCTCCTGAGCGGCCGTCTGCGCTTCGAGATCGGGGACGAGACGCACGAGCTGGAACCGGGCGACGCCTGGATCGTCCCGGCCGACCTGCCGCACGAGGCGACGGGCCTTGAGGACTGCGTGGTGGTCGAGGTGTTCTCGCCGCCGCGCGAGGACTACCGCTGAGGCTTGGATCGCTTGTCTCTGGCAGCCGGCACGTGGTTCGCCTAATATAGGTTCGTGACACCGCCCCTTTCCACCGAGGCCGTCGCACCATTGGCGGGCGAGCGATGATCGAACGCTACACGCGGCCGGAGATGGCACGCGTCTGGTCGGAACAGAACAAGGCCGAGAAGTGGCTGCAGATCGAGATCGAGGTCTGCGAGGCCTGGTCCAAGCGCGGCGTTGTTCCGGCCGAGGCGACCGCGAAAATCCGCAACGCGCAGTTCGATCTCGAGAAGTGGGCCGAGTACGAGCGCGAGATGCACCACCACTTCAACGCGTGGCTGCGTTCGGTGGCGGACTCGCTCGGCGACGAGTCACGGTACGTTCACTTCGGCCTGACATCGTACGACGTCGAGGACACCGCCCTGGCGCTGCGCCTGACCGAGGCAACGGAGCTCCTGGAGAAGGGCATCGCTGAGCTGATGGCAGCGATCGCCGCGCGGGCGAAGGAGCACAAGGCAACGCCGATGATGGGCCGCAGCCACGGCGTGCACGCGGAGCCGATATCGTTCGGACTCAAGCTGGCGAGCTGGTACGACGAGATGCGCCGCAATTCGCACCGGTTGATCGACGCCAAGGAGCAGATCGCCTACGGCAAGATATCGGGGCCGGTGGGTTCGCACGCAACGGTGCCGCCGGACCTCGAAGACGACGTGTGCGGGAAGCTCGGCATCATGGTGGAACCGGTGTCGACGCAGATCGTGCACCGCGACCGGCACGCCTACTTCATCGGCACGCTGGCAGTGATCGCCGCGTCGCTCGACAAGTTCGCGACGGAGGTCCGGCACCTGCAGCGGACGGAGGTCCTGGAGGTGGAGGAGCCGTTCTCGGCCGGGCAGACGGGCTCCTCGTCGATGCCACACAAGCGCAACCCGGAGAAGTGCGAGCGGATTAGCGGGCTGGCGCGGCTGATGCGCGGCTACGCGATGACGTCGCTGGACAACGTGGCGCTCTGGCACGAGCGGGACATCTCGCACTCGTCCGCAGAGCGCGTTGTGCTGCCGGACGCCTGCATCGTGCTGGACTACATGCTGGACCTGTTCGCGTACATCATGCGCGGGCTGCAGGTGTACCCGGAGCGCATGAAGGAGAACATGGAGGCGAGCTACGGGCTCGTCTTCAGCCAGCGGGTGATGCTGGCGCTGATCGACAAGGGAATGGCGCGGCAGGACGCGTACAAGGTGGTGCAGGCGAACGCGATGAAGGCGTGGGAGGCGCGCACGCCGTACCTCGACTTCCTGCTGGACGATGAGCGCGTAACCTCGAAGCTCTCACGCGACGAGCTGGCGTCGCTCTTCGACTACGGATGGTACCTGCGACACGTTGATGACAGCTTCGAGAGGATCGGCCTGTGAGCACAATCGTGACGGAAACGACGCTGGACCTGCCGCTGCTGGCGCGTGGCAAGGTGCGCGACATCTACGACCTCGGCGACGAGCTGCTGATCGTTGCCACGGACCGCATATCGGCGTTCGACGTCGTGCTACCGACCGGTATTCCCGACAAGGGCCGCGTGCTGACTCAGATGTCGGCGTTCTGGTTCGAGCGCACCGGCGAGATTGTGCCGAACCACTTCCTCGCCGTCGTCGAGGAGACGCGCGTAGACGGCGTGCCGATCGAGCTGCCGCGCGACGTGATCGGGCGGGCGATGGTCGTGCGCAAGGCGAAACGCATCGACGTCGAGTGCGTCGTGCGGGGCTACATCAGCGGCTCCGGCTGGGTCGACTACCAGAAGACGGGCGCAGTCTCGGGCCTGAAGCTGCCGCCCGAGCTGCTGGAGAGCCAGGAGCTGGCGGAGCCGATCTTCACGCCGACGTCGAAGGCCGACGAAGGACACGACCTGCCGATCACGTACGACGAGGTCGTCGCGTTGGCCGGCGAACGTGCGGCCAACGCGATGAAGGTGCGCAGCCTGGCGGTATACCGCTATGGGCGAGACTTCGCCCGCGATCTGGGGATCATCATCGCCGACACGAAGTTCGAGTTCGGCTGGCTGGACGACGAGGTGATACTGATCGACGAGGCGCTGACGCCGGACTCCAGCCGCTTCTGGCCGCTAGACGAGTACGAGCCCGGCCACGGCCAGCGCAGCTTCGATAAGCAGTTCGTGCGCGACCACCTGACCGCCGTGGCGTGGGATAAGAGTCCGCCCGGCCCTGAGCTGCCGGAGGAGATCGTGACGAAGACGGCGGAGAAGTATATCGAAGCTTTCGAGCGGATCACCGGCCGCACGCTGGTGAGGCCGTGAGCGTACTGGCGCCGGAAGTCAGCGAGTTCCTCGAAGGCGCGCACATCGCCTCGCTGGCGACGGTGCGGCCAGACGGACGCCCGCACGTGGTGCCGGTGTCGTACGAATACGATGGCAAGGAGTTCACGATCAGCACGTTCCGCGACACGCAGAAGCTGCGCAATCTGCAGGCGAAAGCACGGGCGGCGATCTCCATCTACACGACGGCGCTGCCGTACAAGCAGGTGACGGTGCAGGGGACAGCCCGCGCCGGCAGCCTGATCGACAACGTCTGGCGCGAGCGCGTGGCCTCATGCTACCTGGGCGAGACAGCCGGCCGCGCCTACGTATCGGAAACGTCGGACATGGACCACGTGGCGATCCACGTGCGGCCGCTGACGTGACACACGGAGGGCTTCGGCCTGGAGTAGGAGATCGAGATGCCAGAAACAGTCGGAGACATGACCCCGCTGAGGCAACCGGACATCATCCAGGGTGCCGTCGGCTACTGCACGCACCAGGCGAGCAAGGGCATCGACTCGCTCGCCGCCCTCATCGAACGCACGGGCGAAGACTGGCGACGCTGCCTCGACGGCGTCAGCGAAACGCAGGCGGAGTTCTCGCCGGCGGAGGGCGAGTGGACCGCCAAGGAGGTCGTCACGCACTTCCTCCTGGCGACCGCAAGCGTGAACAACCAGATCGGCAAGCTGACCGCTGGCCAGGACGTCGGTCAGCTCGCCTCCGCCGCACCGGACGAGCGGCCGGCCGAGACTACGTCCGTCGCTGAGCTGAGCGCGGAAACGCTGGCCATCTTCGCCGAGATTGCGCGGCTCACAAGGGCGCTAGAGGGAAACGCCCACCTAGAGAGGCAGTTCCCGCACCCGGCTTTCGGGCAGCTGAACATCCTGCAGTGGATCGCCTTCCAGCGCTTGCACGGCATGGACCACATGCAGCAGATCGAGAAGAACAAGGACGACGCCGGATACCCCGGGGCCTAGGCGGATGTACCTGGCGCGCGTCTACGTCACGCTGAAGCCGACGGTCAACGACCCGCAAGGGCTGACGATCGAGGGCGGGCTGAAATCGCTGGGCTTCGAGACGGTGGACACTGTGCGCGCGGGGAAGTACATGGAGATCCGCCTCGACGTGGCGTCGGAGGCGGAGGCGAAGTCATCGGTGACGGAGATGTGCAAGAAGCTGCTGGCGAACCCGGTGATCGAAGACTTCCGCTTCGAGCTGGACGAGGGCTAGCGGTGCTGGGTAGCTCGGCTGGCCGTCAGCCGCCGAGCCACTCGTCCGTGCGCTCTTCGAGGAGGCCGCGGACGTAGGGGAGCATCGGCAGGGCAGGCCACTTGGACGGGGCGGCCCAGCGGACTTCGGTGACCTCCGACTCGAGGAGCTTGAAGTCACGAGAAAGCAGGCGCAGGCGATAGAGGAAGAGGAGGAAGCCGGAGCCGTCGGTGGCGCGCTCGGCCTTCCAAGCGATATGCGGGTGTAGCACCTCGGTGACCTCGCCCGCGACGCTCAGCTCCTCACGCAGCTCGCGGAGTACGGCCTCGTCCGGTCGCTCGCCCTCATCGACCCAGCCGCCGACGCTGGCCCAGAAGCCGTGGGTGTCCCGGACGAGGAGGAGCCTGCCGTCCTCAACGATCACGGAGGCGGTGGCGATCATCATCGGGTGCTTGCGGAAGTTGTCGGGGTGACGAGCCTCGAGCGCCTGGTCGAGATCGGCCACTAAAGGACGTCCTTGGTGCTGGGCACGTCGCCGGCGGCGCCCTCGTCCAGGGAGACGGCGGCGCGCAGGGCGCGGGCGAGCCCCTTGAAGACGGCCTCGGCGCGGTGGTGGTCGTTCGAGCCGGCGAGAAGGCGGACGTGCAGCGTCATGCGGGCCTCGCGGGCGAACGACTCGATCAGGTGCCAGAGGTTCTCCGTCGGCAGCTCGCCGATCTGCTCGCGGTCGAACTCAAGTGCGACGTCTGCGTGCGGGCGGCCGCTGAGGTCGAGCGCGACCAGCGCCAGCGTCTCGTCGAGCGGGACGATGGCGTCGCCGAAGCGCGTAATGCCGCGCCGCTCGCCGAGCGCCTGGTTAAACGCCTGCCCGAGCACGATGCCGACGTCCTCCGTGAGGTGGTGGGTGTCGCGTTCGATGTCGCCCTTCGCCTCGATTCGCAGGTCGAAGCGGCCGTGCCTGGCGAGCTGCTCGAGCATGTGGTCGAGCATGCCAATGCCGGTGGAGACGTCGAACTGGCCGTCGCCGTCTAGCGACAGCGATAGCGTGATGTCGGTCTCTTTCGTCTTACGCTTAATCTCAGCGGTGCGCTCAGCCAACGGTCGCTCCTATCTCTGATAACGCATCGACCACGCGGTCGGTGTCCCGGGGCAGGCCGACGCTGATGCGGATGCAGTTGCGCAGCGCCGGCTCGTCGAAGTAGCGGACGAGGATGCCGCGCTGGCGCAGGCGGTCGCGCACGTCGCCGGCGGCGACGCCTCTGAGCTCGCAGAGGATGAAGTTGCCGGCGGATGGGTACGGGCGCACCCAGTCGATCGCCGAGAGACGCTCGCGGAGGCGTTCGCGCTCTTCGACGACGAGGCGAACGTTAGCAAGGAGGGCTTCGGCGTCGTCCAGCGAGGCGAGGATCGCCTGCTCGGAGGCGATGCTGAGGTTGTACGGCACTTTGGCCCGCCAGACGATCTCAACGAGGTCCGGCGGCAGGACCGCGTAGCCGGCACGCAGCCCGGCCAGGCCGGCCCACTTGCTGAAGGTGCGGACGACGATAAGGTTGCCGTGGTCCGTCATCAGGCCGAGCGCGCTCTCGCCGGCAAACTCGGCGTAAGCTTCGTCGACGACGACAACGGAGTCGTGGCGGAGGAGACGTTCGATCTCCTCGAGCTGAACCGCGTTGCCCGTCGGGTTGTTGGGTGAGGCGAGGTAGAGGAGCTTCGCGCCTTCGTCCAGCGCACTCTCGATCGCCGGCAGGTCGAGCGCGAAGTCTTCGCGCCGCGGTACGGCGACGATCCGAGCGTTGTGGATGCTGGCGAGGAACTCGTACATACCGAACGTCGGCGGCGCAGTGACGAGCGCGTCGCCGGGGTCGAGGAAGAGCGTCGCCGCCATGCCGAGCAGCTCGTCGGAGCCGCTGCCGAAGACGATCTGCTCCGGCCCGGCGCCGACGTAACGGCCGACGGCCTCGCGCACGGCTGTCTGGCCGGCATCAGGGTAGATGTGGAATTGGGAGAAGCCGCCGAGGGCAGCCGCCACCTTCGGCGAGGCGCCGTAGGGGTTCTCGTTGCCGTCCAGCTTGGAGATCTCGGAGGTGTCCACGCCGAGCTCTTTCGCGACGGCCGCCACCGACTCCATCGTGCCGTAGGGCGGCAGGTCGTTGAGGTGCGGCCGTACGAGACCGCGGGCGGAGCGTCGTCCGTCCTCGCTCATGCTTCGTCCTTCGTCTCGGTGAGCCGGGCCTCAATGGCGCGCGCGTGGCCCTCGAGACCTTCGGCGCGGGCGATCTCGGCGCCAGCGGGGCCAACGTCACGGGCGGTCTCGGCGGTGATGTCGACGGTGGTGGTGACCTTGAGGAAGTCCTGTACACCGATGGGCGACGAGAACTTCGAACTGCCGCCGGTGGGCATGACGTGGCTGGGGCCGGCTGTGTAGTCGCCGATGGACTCGGCGGACGGGCCGCCCGCGAAGACGCAGCCGGCGTTGCGAATGCGGTCGATGTAGCGCGCCGCTTCCCGCAGGTGCAGGCAGACGTGCTCCGCGGCGAAGTCGCTTGCCAGGTTGAGCGCCTCGTCCAGCGACTCCGTGACGACGGCGCCGCCACGCGCGTCGAGGCTCGTGCGAACGACGTCGGCGCGACCGAGCGAGGCGACCTCGCGGTCGACGGCTTCGGCTACTCGATCGGCCAGCGCCCGAGAGTCCGTGATGAGGACGGCGGTGGCGAGCTCGTCGTGTTCGGCGCCGGCGAGCATGTCGGCGGCGACGACGGCCGGATCGGCGTCCTTGTCGGCGACGACGAGCGTCTCAGACGGGCCGAAGATGCCGTCGACGCCGACTGTGCCGAAGAGCTTCTTCTTGGCGATCGTGACGAAGATGTTGCCCGGCCCGCAGATCTTATCGGTTGCGGGGACGGACGCCGTGCCGTAGGCGAGCGCACCGATGCCCTGGACGCCGCCGGCGCGAAAGACGCGGTCGACGCCGGCGATGTCAGCGGCGACGAGCTTGAGCGGCGCGACGCTGCCGTCCGGGCGCGCAGGCGTGGCGACGATCAGCTCCGCGACGCCCGCGATGCGCGCCGGAATGGCGATCATGAGCAGCGTCGAGGGGTAGATCACGCGATTGCCGGGTACGTAGAGGCCCGCGCGCGCGATCGGGCGCACAGTCTGGCCCACGCCCTCAAACGCGAACGAGGTGCTGGCGTTTTGCAGCTGCAGCTCGTGAAAGGCACGCACGCGGCCGGCGGCGAAGCGAAGCGCCTCAACGAGGCCGTCCTCGACTTCCGAGTAGCCGGCCTTGATCTCGCCGGCGGAGACTTCGAGCGGCAGGTCGGGCGCGCTGACGCCGTCCAGCTCCTCGTTGTAGCGCCGCACCGCGACGTCGCCATCAGTGCGGACGTCGCGCAGGATGCGGTCGACGACCTCTTCCGCGCCGAGCTCCGCTCCGAAGACGCGGCGGTTAGTCTCGCGAACGGCCTCCGGCAGCTCCGGCTCTTCGAGCGGGGCGCGCTTGAGGAGAGTGCCGCGGGCCTCCACCGCGCCTTCGACTATGCGCATCGCAGGTACTCCCGAACGGCTGCGACGGACTCTTCGAGCGACTCATCCATCCACTCGTCGATGCGCTCGCGGCTGACGTAGCGGAGCGTTTCGTCGACGAGTTCCGGAAGGGAGCGGGCCAGCTCTTCGCCGTCACCGTCGAGGTCGCCCTGCTCGTCGTCAGTGTCGGCGAGGTGGCGGCGGATGCGGCTCTTGAAGCGGTCCCAGTCCGGCCGCGTCTGCGCGAAGTCGGAGACGACCTTGTGCCACTTGCGGAGCACCTCCTGGTCGATGAAGTCGATCTCCAGCTTGAGGTCGCAGCGCGCGACAGCCTCGACGACCTCCGCCATCAGCTCGTCGTCGTCGCGTGTGTCGGAGTCGAGCGAGAACTGCATCGCCCGGTCGAGGATGTTGGCGCGCAGGTTGCCGCCAAGCTCGGAGTCGCGGCCGAAGAAGGGGCGGTAGATGTGCGCGATCCAGTTGGCGTCCATCACGAGGTGGCTGACATAGCCGGCGATGAAGGCGCAGGTCGGCGGCTTAACGGCGTCCGAGGCCGCCAACGTCGGGTTAGCGCTGAAGAAGTCTGCCACGGCGTCCTGGTGCTCGAAGTTGTTGAGGTCGAAGAAGTGCGTGCGCGTGCGCTCCCAGCGGGTGATCACGCGGATGTCAGGGGCGGTGGCGCCCAGGTAGAGGTTGCCGCGCTCGTCGTCGAGCACGTTGGTACGCAGGCGCTCAGCGATGCGCCTGGCGAAGGACGTGTGCAGAGAGAGTGGTGGCATTCGGAGACCTCGCTCGAAAAATTGTATCAGTTAGGACTGCGAGGAGCCGGACGCCTTCTGGAGGGCGCCGCGGAGATGCTCGAAGACCTTCTTGCGCTTGCCGGTGAGGCCAGCGTCACGGCGGGCGATGACTGCGGACGTCGATCGGTAGAGCAGATCGATCACCTTGAGGTTGTTCTCGGCCAGCGTGCGGCCGGTCTCGGTGCCCTCGATGAGCACGTCGGCGTCTTCGGGGACGAAGCCCTCGGAAGCGCCGGCGATGGGGATCACCCGGTAGCGCCAGAAGTGGCGGCTGCGGGCGTAGTGATCGGCGGTTGCCGGGTACTCGGCGGCAATCGTCAGGACTTCGCGGCCCTTCGCGCGCCAGTGCTCGAAGGCGCCGGCGAGGTCGTCGGCTGGCAGGGCGGCCTCGACGACGGCGCCCAGGTTGTACTGCGCGCGCTTGAGGTCGATGATCTCGTGGGCGGGACTGGACGGGAACTGGTAGAGGTGCTCGTTCAGGCAGTCGCGGCCGGTGACGGCGATGTCGAAGTCGCCGGTGGCGACGAGCTGCGGCATATCGTGCGGGCGCACGACCTTCACCTCGAGGCCGTCGATACCGGACTCGGGCCGGCGCTCGGTGGTCTTCTCACCGTAGCCGTCGAACACAAGCCCGGCGGACTGGAGCGCTTCGTAGACGTGGCGCTGCTGGTGGCCGTCCGGCACGGCCATGCGCAGGACGTCGCGGGGCGCAGCATCGGTGCGGGCGTCGGGGCGGGCGGCGACGGGCGGTGGCAGGCGCAACGAGCCGTGCTCCACGCCGCGACCGGAGCCGAGCAGCGCATCGAGGACGGAGCGCAGGTCCTTCTGCGAGAGTGCGCCGGCGTTGCCGATCACGGAGGCGGAGTTGTCGAGCAGGGTGAAGAGCGGCGCAAGACCGTGCTCCCCGAGGAAGCCGTCTTCGGTCTCGGAGACGATCACGACGTCGGCGTCCTCCGGAGGGTAGGCGTGCGCCGCGCCCGCGACCGGCTGCACGCGATAGCGACCGAGCCGTGCCGAGCGGGCGAATGAGTCGGCGATGTTCGGGTATTCGCTCGCCAGGCGGACGCGAGCGAGCGAGCCGATGTCGTCGAGCGAGGAGATGCTCTCCGCGCAGGCGGCGGCGACGATGCGGCCGGCGCCGATGCTGAGGTCGCCGAGGTGGACCAACGACTGCTGCGGGAAGCGGCTCTGGATCTCCTCCACCCAGGCGAGGCTGGTGATGCCGACGTCGTAGTTGCCGAGCGCGACCTGGATCGGGATGTCCTTCTCGCGAAAGACGCGCACGCGGACGTCTTGGCGATCACGAACGGTAAGCAGGTACTGGCGGGAGCCTTCGCCGTAGCCCTCGACGTGGAGGCCGGACGCCGTGAGGACGTCGGCAACGGGCGCGCGCAGGTCGCCCGCGGGCAGCGCGATCTTGATCACGCTAGCCTCCCGCGACCGCGCGCAAGACGTCGTCGATCGAGGTGGCACGCTGCGGCTTGCTGCCGTTGACCGCGACGAGAAAGCCTTCGTCCGAGACGGTGACGTGACGTCCGCGTTCGGAAGGGCCGTCCAGCTCGACGTCGAAGTCCTGGCGCCGCAGCGCGACGGCTAGCGCGAAGGCGTCGGACGGCCGGCCGCCGGACTCGCAGCGGATGCTGATCGAGGTACTCGCGTCGGCTTCGTCGCCGATCAGTGCCAGGAGCGGCTCCATATCGAGCGCGAAGCCCGATGCGGGAACGCTTTTGCCGCCGATCTGGGAGATGAGCGCGTCGTACCGACCGCCGCCGCCGACTCGTGTGTCACCAGCGAAGAACTGGAACGCGGGGCCCGTGTAGTACTCGAAGTCGCGGACAAGGAGCGGCGCGACGGCCGGCTCGACACCGATAGCGCCGAGCATCTCGCAGACGGCAGTGAGCTCGTCCAGCGGGCCTTCGACGCCGGGGATCGTTCTGGTGAGAAGGCTGCGCAGGTTGTTCACGTAGGCGGCGCCGGAACCCTCCATGGAGAGCGCCTCGCTGAGGGGCGGCGCACCGCTAAGGCGCTCCTGCAACCCATCAAGCGCGGAGCCATCGCCGGCGAGGATACGGTCGTAGACGGCGATCTTATCGGCGTGTGAGAGACCGGCCTGCTCCAGGATGGCGCGCAGGATCCCGGGGTCGGAGAGCTTGATCTGCGTCTTCACGCCGAGACGCTCCAGAGCCTCGCCCGCCATCACGATCAGCTCCACGTCGCCCAGGCGCGGTGTGGCGCCGATCAGCTCGACGCCGCACTGCCAGTCCTCGCGCGAGTCGTCGCCCGCCTCGAAGCGGAAGACGTTTTGGACGTAGAAGAGCTTCGCGGGCGCTTCGCGGGCGAGGCTCTCAGCGTAGAGGCGCGCAGTTGCGATCGTCGAGTCGGGGCGCAGGACGACCCGCTCGCCGCTCCAGCCGTCCCAGTCGAGGAAGGAGTAGACGCCGTCCAGCATCTGCGGCGAGAGGGTGCCGGCGGCCGTGAACAGGTAAAGGTGCTCGATCGTGGGCGTGCGTACCTCGCGGTAGCCCCAGCCGAGGCAAACCGCGCGGAAGGCGTCTTCGATTCGCCGGAAACGTGACATTTCCGGCGGCAGAATGTCCCGCATGCCGCGGGAACGGAGGGAATCACTCAAGATTGGATACTCCTTGCGGGGGAACGCGGTCATTTTAGCATCGCAGCGCTTTTGAATGAACCGGGGACGTATGTAACGACGGGGTATACTGAGATGTACGAGCTGAAATGACTCACTTCCGGGCTCAGCGCATGCGACAGGTGCGCCTGTTCTTGTTCGGCGCCTTCACCGTCCTCGCGGCTCTCTTCCTCGCCTGCAACTCCGGACCGGATACGTCGCCGGGCGCCGTTCACGTGCTGACGACCGACGGCGTCGTGAACCCGGTCATGGACCGCTACATCGACCGCGGCATCAACGCGGCCGAGAACCGGGACGCCGCCGCGGTGGTGATCCGCCTCGATACGCCCGGCGGGCTCCTCACCTCGATGGACGACATCATCCAGAACATCCTCGCCTCCGAGGTGCCGGTGATCGTCTACGTCTCGCCCTCGGGCGGTCAGGCAGCGTCGGCCGGGACGTACATCACGTACGCGGCGCACGTGGCGGCGATGTCACCGGCGACTGTGATCGGCTCAGCAACGCCGATCAGCGGGACGGGCTCGGATCTGGAGGGCGACCTGCGCAACAAGGTGATCGAGAACTCCGTGGAGAAGATCCGCGACCTGGCGGCCCTACGGGGGCGCAACGCGGACTGGGCGGAGGACGCCGTGCGCAAGGGCATCTCGGCGCCGTCGAGCGAGGCCGTCGGGCTGAACATCGTGGAGTACGTCGCGACCGACCTGGACGACCTGCTGCAGCAGATCGACGGACGCCCGGTGACGCTGCAGAACGGGCGGGACCTGTTCCTGGAGACGGCGGACGCGGAGATCGCGTTCAACAACCGCAACTTCGTGGAGCGCCTCCTGGACCTGATCGCGGACCCGAACATCGCCTTCTTGCTGCTCTCGCTGGGCTCGCTAGCGCTGTTCATCGAGCTGTTCAATCCGGGCTCGATCGTCCCGGGGGTGTTCGGCGTGATCGCGCTGGTGATGGCGTTCTTCTCGCTCAGCGTGATCCCGTTCAACTGGGCGGGAGTGGCGCTGATCATGTTCGCCTTCATATTATTTGGCCTCGAGTTATTCGTAACGAGCGGGGGCGTCTTAGGCGCGGGCGGCACCGTGTCGCTTGTACTGGGCGGTCTGATGCTGACAAGCGGCAACGATGCGGAGTTCCGCGTCGCCGAGGAGCTGATCATCGGCATCGCCATCGCCCTGGGCGCGCTGGTCGTATTCGTCCTCGTGAACGTGATGCGAATCCGGACGATGCCGGCGAAGGTAGGGATGAACACGGTCGTCGGGAGAACGGCGGTGGCGCGGTCTGCGCTGACGCCGGAAGGGTTCGTGATGATGGACGGCGAGATCTGGACGGCGGAGGCTGAGGACGACGGGATCGAGGCGGGCAAAAGCGTTATCATCACACAGGCAAAGGGACTGAGACTAAAGGTCAGGAAGCAGAAGCCGGAAGGAGACCAACCATGACCATCGATTCGCCACTTGCGACGCCGGAGCCGCCCAAGATCGAGGGACCGAACCTCCTCGCCCGCATACTGATCGTCGTCGGGTACATAATGGCGGTGCCGCTGTTCCCGTTCGCGATCCGTATCGTGCAAGAGTATGAACGAGGCGTCATCTTCCGACTGGGACGCCTGGTGGGCGCCCGCGGTCCGGGCCTCTTCTTCATCCTCCCCTTCGTGGAGAGCATGCAGAAGGTGGACCTGCGCATCGTGACTATGGACGTGCCGCGCCAGGACGTCATCACGCGCGACAACGTGACGGTGAAGGTGGACGCGGTAGTCTACTTCCGCGTCACAGACCCGGAGAACTCGGTCGTCAAAGTGATGGACTACATCCGCGCGACGTCGCTCGTGGCGCAGACTACGCTACGCAGTGTGCTGGGCCAGTCGGACATGGACGAGCTGCTGAGCAAGCGAGATGAGCTGAATCAGAGGCTGCAGCAGATCATCGACGAGGCGACGGAGCCGTGGGGCGTCAAGGTGACGACCGTGGAGGTCCGCGACGTCGGCCTGCCGGCGGAGATGATCCGGGCGATGGCGCGCCAGGCGGAAGCCGAACGCGAGCGCCGCGGTAAGGTGATCCACGCCGCAGGTGAGTTTGAGGCCTCGAAGAAGCTGGCGGAAGCGGGCGCGGTGATGGCGGCGGAGCCGGTGACGCTGCAGCTGCGCTACTTGCAGACGCTGACGGAGATCGCGTCGGAGAAGAACAGCACGGTGGTGTTTCCGATTCCGATAGATTTGATCCAGATGTTCATGCAGAACGCGACCGGCAACGGCGGCAGCGCCCACCGCCAGATCCCACCGGCCGACTCAAGCTAGACGAACGTCGATCCGCTCATAGTGCGGCGCGACGGGTCCGTTGGACTCTCGAACCCTGCGCGGCTTCAGTCGCCGCGCAGGGTGACCTCGCCCGCTTCGAACGTGCGGTGGGTGCCGTCGGGGAAGCGCAGGATGAGGCTGCCCTCGCTGTCCACGTCTTCGGCTAAGCCCTCGTAGGACTCGCCACGGAAGGTCAGGCGGATGGACTGGCCCAGGGTGGCGATGCGAGACCGCCAGTCGCTGTAGGCGGCGTCAGGCGCGGCACTGTACGCGTCCTCCAGCTCGTTGAGGAGCGCCGCCAGGACAGTCTCGCGTGGTGTCTCTTCGCCCCGCTCGCGGAAGACACTCGTGGCGATCTCCGCTAACTCAGAGTCTTCGATCGGGTCGTTGACGTTAAGGCCGATACCGACGAGCGCGTAGACGAGGTCGGCACCGGAGGACTCGCCCTCAACGAGGATACCGGCGAGCTTCCGTCCGCCGACGAGGACGTCGTTCGGCCACTTGATGACGGGCCGCAGCGGCGTCTGTGTCTCGACGGCGCGGCAGACGGCGAGAGGAGCGACGACGCTAAGGGAGCGCAGGCGACCCGCTTCGGGGCGGAGGATGAGCGTGAGATAGAGGTTCTTGCCGGCGGGTGAGACCCAGCGGCGGCTAAAGCGGCCGCGGCCGGCGGTCTGTTCCTCGGCGATGACGACGGCGCCATTCGCCGCGCCCGCGAGAGCCTGGTCACGGGCGACGTCCATCGTCGAGCCGGTCGTGGCGAGGTAGGTGACGCGGCGGCCGATCGCCTGCGTGCGGAGGAGAGGTTCGACGGCGGCGAGGTTGAGTTCGGTCACGAGGTCAGGATAGGCGGAGACAAAGCCAGAGGGCCAGCCCGAAGGCCGGCCCTCTGTACGTGGGCAGGTAGTCCTGTCCGCGTTTGTGTTATCCCACCGTCACCTCAAAGAGGTTGTGGTGTGAAGGGACAGGTCTACTGCCTGTACTGTCATCCATTCACATCACCTCCTTATCTGATCGGCATAGTAACAGATTCTGACGACATTTGGGGACAGTCCGCGAGCCGGCGGAGGATTAGCGCTGGCCGGCGAGGATCGAGCGCAGGGCGGCGCAGGCGACGGTCGGGTCGTGGCACTCGTACTGGGTGGCCCCGAGGTACACGGTGCGCTCGTGGCCCTTGCCAGCGAGAAGAACGGCGTCTTCGTCGACGGCCATCGCCAGCGCCTGGGCGATCGCCTCGCGACGGTCGGGGACGACGGCGAAGTCGTGGCCCTCACGCTTGCCGGCGGCGCGGAGAGCGGAGGAGATTTCGCCGATGATGGCGTCGCGGTCCTCGGTGTAGGGGTTGTCGTCGGTGACGATGGAGTAGTCTGCGAGCTCGGCGGCGACGGCGGCCATGCCCGGGCGGCGCTCACGGTCGCGCTCTCCGATGCAGCCGAAGACGGCGATGATGCGACCGTTGACGGTGGCGCGCAGGTGCTGGAGGACGGCGCGGAGGGAGGCGGGGGCGTGGGCGAAGTCGACGAGGACGGTGAAAGGCTGGCCCTCGTCGATCAACTCCATGCGGCCGGGGGCGCCGGGCCAGCTCTCGATCGCCCGCGCAGCCCGTTCGAGGTCGAGGCCGCCAGCGTGGGCGGTGGCGAGCGCGGCGAGGGCGTTGTGCAGGTTGAACGGCCCCGGCTTCGGCACGCGAAAGTCCAGGCGGTGACCATCGGCGTCCGCGGAGACGTCCGCGCCGCGCGCGTCCGCTTCGGCCGCAGTGGCGCGCACGTCGGCCTCGGCGCCGGTGGCGTAAGTCAGAGTGCGCGCCTTCGTCTGGCCGCCGAAGAAGGCGGCGGCGGGGTCGTCGGCGTTGAGGACGGCGGTCTTCGGGAGGCCCCTGTCGGCGGCCGTGTCGAGCATCTGGAAGAGTCGGGCCTTGGCAGCGCGGTAGTCTTCGTCGGAGCCGTGGAAGTCGATGTGGTCGCGACTGAGGTTGGTGAGGACGGCGATGTCGTACTCGCACTCGTCGACCCGATGGAGGGCCAGGCCGTGGGACGTCGCCTCGATGACGGCCCACTCGCAGCCGGCGCCGGCCATCTGGGCCAGCATCTCCTGAACGGCGGGCGACTCCGGCGTGGTGAAGCGACCGGTGTCGGGCAGGAGGTCGTCGCCGATCCGGCATTCGACTGTACTGATGAGGCCTGTCTTATGGCCCGTGGCGTTAAGGACGTGCGCGAGGAGGTGGCAGAGGCTGGTCTTGCCGTCTGTGCCCGTGACGCCGATCACCTTGAGGCGCTTCGCCGGATAGCCGTGGAAGGCGGCAGCGAGCTGCGCCAGGCCGCGGCGCGTGTCCGACAGGACGAGGAGATCGGCGCCGCCGCCCTCTATCAGCGGCCGCCAGAGGGCCTCGCGGTCTTCCTGGACAGCGACTGCCTGAGCGCCGGCTTCGACGGCGCGGGCGAGGTAAGCGTGGCCGTCGACTGTGAGGCCGGGGACGGCGACGAAGAGGGCGCCCGGGCGGGCGAGTCGCGAGTCCTGCTCGATGGCGGTGACTTCGACTTCGCCGTCGCCGATCAGGCGGGCGCTAGTCAGGCGAGCGAGTTCAGAGAGGCGCATGAGCTAACGATAAGCCGCGGCGGGCGCGGCGGCGAGTGCGTGGAGTAGTCCAGCAGGCCTGTAGGCCGAGTTCTGTACCCGTAAGGGCGGTGACCATCAATCTAGGGCTCCGGTTACCCGAAGTCTCAAGCAGCCAACCCGAGGGTCTGGGTCGAGCACCCTTAGCGCCCTCCTATTTGGCCTTGCTCCGCGCGGGGTTTGGCCGGCCGCCGGCTCTCACCGGCGCCGGTGGGCTCTTACCCCACCATTTCACCCTTACCCCGACGAGTCGGGGCGGTATGTTTCTGTGCCACTTTCCGTCGGGTCGCCCCGCCTGGGAGTTACCCAGCGCGCTACTCGATTGGAGCTCGGACCTTCCTCCCCGACGAATCGGGGCGGCCACCCGGCCTACTGGACTACTCCTCATTCTAGCAGTGATCGCCTGAACCGTACCTTCACCTGCGCGGAAATGCGTCTGCGGCGGGGCGCATCCTCTTATACGACGTGGTGGATATCAACGGGACGATGTGCCCGCTGTGTGCGGGGAGCGGCAACTATCGCGAGTGCGGCGGTCGTGGCGCGCTGGCCCTGCCTGCCCTGCGACTGCCTGGGCTGCCTTGAGTGCCGCAACAGCGGCGCTGACGCCTGCCTGCGCTGCGGCGGGCGAGGCGAGATCCGGCTGCCAGCGCGGCGAGAACGCTAAGGTGGCGCGGAGTCAAGCGCCAGGTTGGCGAGCTGGTCGGCGCGCTTGTTTTGCTCTCGCGGGACGTGGGAGACCTTGAAGCTATCGAACTTGCCCTTCAACTCCACGACCCGTTCGAAGAATGGGCGCAGGCGCGCGTTGCGGACGCGATAGCGGAACTCCAGTTGGCGGACGATGAGCTGAGAGTCCATGCGCAGGTCGACTGAGCCGCCACCGAGGCCCAGAGCAGCCTCAAGGCCGGCGATGGTGGCCTGGTACTCTGCCTCGTTGTTGGTGGCGCGTCCGATGCGGCGGGATACTGTGTGCACTTCTTCGCCGGCGGCGTTGTAGACGACGGCCCCGATAGAGGAGGGACCGGGGTTCCCGCGGGAGGCGCCGTCGGTGCAGACCGTCCAGGTGGCAGCCACAGGCTAGGACTTGAAGGTCAGTTCGACGCTGTCGTCGCGGACGGTGATCTTGTCGACGACTTCGCGCAGGTGTTCTTGCTTGACGGTGAACTCCATGGACTGCCACTCGGTGCGCAGGCGACTGACCACCTCTTCGCGGTGCCGGCGTAGCTCGCCCTCGGTCTCGTGCTGCTCGGCAACGCGCTGGGTAGCGACGAGGCGGTCTTCGATCTGCAGCTGCTCGGCAGCGATTGTCTGGGCCATCGCCTGTGCCTTCTCAGCGTTGATCTGGCCGGCGGCGGCGGAGTCCAGGCAGCCTTCGAGGCGCTTGTCCAGGCGACGGACCTTGTCGCGCAGGCGGGTCATCTTGGCCTGCAGGTCGGCCTTGTTGCCGGTGCCGTTGGCGGCGTCGGCGAGCGAGGCCGCGCGCAGCGCCTCGCTGACCTCTTCCTCCAGCACTTCGGCGCGCCGCGTGTGGTAGTCGCAAAGACTGCGGTTGGTGCGTGATTCGCACTGGTAGTAGCGGTACTGAGCGGTCTTCTCCGTGCCGTCTGCGCGGCGCCACTTCTGCTTGCGGGTAACGCCGATCATCTCGTTGCCGCAATAGCCGCAGAAGGTGACGCCGGAGAGAAGAAACGGCGACACCTGGCGCTGGGCGCTGCTGGGCCGGCGCTGGTCCAGCCGCTCCTGCACGCGGCGGAAGTCCTCCTGCGAGATCAGAGGCGCGTGGCTGGCCGGCACGCGCACGCCGAAGCGCGAGTAGGTGCCGACGTAGGCGCGGTTGCGGAGGATATCGCGGACGGTGACCATGCTCCAGAGACCGCCGCGACGGGTCTGGAAGTTCTCTTCGTTGAGGCGCCGGGCGATGCGGCGGATGCCCAGGCCGTCCTTGAGGTAGAGGCGGAAGATGTAGCGGACGACGGAGCCCTGTTCCGGCACGACGACAAGACGGCGTCGCGGGCCGACGCGATAGCCGAACGGCGGACGGCCGAGCGCCTCGCCCTTGACGGCCTTCTTGCGCATCGCCGCCTTGACGCGGTCGCCGAGACCGCCGTTGGAGCGGAGCTTCGTCCAGTCCTCGAGGAAGTGGCCTGAGAGGTCGCCGCCGGTGGCGATGCTGACGATCGGAACGCCGACAGTGGAGAGCTGGAAGTAGCGGCGGGCGGCATCGTTGTGGCCGTCGCCGAGCGTGGCCAGATCAGGGACAACGACGAGCAAGAACCCCTGGGGCCCCTGCTGACGCGCGAACTCCAGGAGCTGGCGGAAGCCGGGGCTTTCGCCGTTGCGATCGGCGTCGAGGAAGGTGGCGGCGGCCTCAAAGCCGTTCTCGCGGCAGAACTGGATGAAGGCCTCGCTCTGTTCAGCGAGGGAACGCTTCTTCGATTCTCGGAAGTAGCCTATCGCTCTCATGATCAGACGAATACGAGGATGCGCTCGCAGCTAACGCACTGCACGAGCGCTCTCGGGTCGCGGGCCTTCTGGACTATGTTGCGGGGCAGGGTGATGCGGCAGCCCTGGCACATGCCGCGTTCGACGTTGGCGACGGCGGAACCGTCGCGGCGATTGCGGAGCACATCGTAAAGGCTGAGGGCGGCGCGATCGGCGGCGGTCGACTGCTCTTCGCGGGCGGCGCGCAGGCGTTCGATCTCCGGTTCGAGGTCGGCCTTCTCAGCCTCAAAGCGAGCCTGGCCGGCGGACCAGCGCGCCTCGATGTCGGCGAGGACCGACCGGGTCTGGTCGGCCGTGGCCTCACCCTCCTCGGTCTCCTCGAGGCTGGTCAGAAGGGCGTCTTCGCGAGTCCGGAGGTTGTTCTTGAGCGACTTGAGGTCGGTGTCGAGGTCGGAGAGTTCGCGGGAGTCTGTTACTTCGCCGCCGTAGAGCTTAGTCTCGACCGTAGCGACTTTGGCGCGGACGTCGTCGGCCTCGAACTCGAGATCGGACTGGGTGGACTTCAGCTGGCGGACGCGTTCAGCCGCCGCTTCGAGCCATTCTCGCGCTGAGATTAGCCCGTCGCTCTCGCCGAGTTGGGCTTCGATTTCGGCGAGGCGCGCGAGGGCAGAGTCCAGGGCGAGGTCGGTCTGCTGGAGCGCGAAAAGATCGGCAGCGACGGTCATTATTTGCGAGGACATCCGGTTGGGGCAGGCTGTTCTGGACAACCCTGCGGGCGGATTATAGACTCGCCTTGTCAGCGATTGCAACGGCTTATCGCGGCAGACCAAGCCCTCTTTTACCTCAACTTTTTTTGAGCCCCACTGCCAATGCAACTTCACGTCCTTCAAGGCCTGCGCCGGAAGGTGGGTAGCGTCAGCGAGTACGAGCTGGCGGAGGAGCGCGTCGTCGCCGGCGACGTCGTTTTCCACGACCTGCGCGGGACGCTGAGCCTGCTGCGCACGGACCGCGGCCTCCTGGCGACGACGGACGCGACGGCGAGGCTGGAGGGGAGCTGCTCGCGTTGCCTCGCCGACCGGCGGGAGGACGTCAACGTCCGCTTCCAGGAGGAGTACGTACCGCTGGCAGACGCGGAGACCGGCGCGCGGATCTACCTGCCGGAGGACGATGAGGCTTTCCGGATCGACCTGGAGTTCTGGCTCGATTTGCGGGAGGGGCTGCGGCAATATATCCTCATGAGTGAGCCTTCGAAGCCCCTTTGCAGGGACGACTGCCCCGGCCTCTGTTCCCGCTGCGGAGCAGACCTCAACATGGGGCCGTGCCCGTGTCGGCCCGAAACCGACGACAGATGGGACGCGCTGGCTGGGCTCAAACTGGAAACGGACGAAGGGAAATAACGTGGCACCACTTCCTAAGAAGAAACGATCAGTATCGCGCAAGAGGCGTCACCGGACGCACATCGCCGCGACTGTGCCGCACCTGATCGTCTGCACGCAATGCCACAGCCCCAAGCGTTCGCACCAGGCCTGCCCGGTCTGCGGAACGTACAACGGCCGGCAGGTGCTGGACGTGGCCCGCGAGACGGGTCCGACGGCCGGCTGAGCCCGCACTTTCGCGTGCTATACTCGGCTGGCTATGAGACGCAGACTTCTCGTACTACCCCCGCTTAGCCTGCTCTTGGCCGCCGCCGCCGCGATCACCTATTTCGTCTGGTGGGACGCCACGCATTGCACGTTTTGTCGCACGCGCCTCGATGAGTTCGCCCGCTGCCCCAATCCGGGCTGCACCTTCGGCCGGCTGACTCGCGAACAAGAAGCGCACGAGTAGCGCTAACGCCGTATGAACGAGACGCAACCCTCACGCCTCACTACAGACCGTCTGCTCCAGCTACCCGCAGACCCGGAGTTGGCGCTCGTCTTCCCCGGCCAGGGCTCGCAGAAAGTGGGCATGGGACGCGCCGCCGCGGAGTCGTCCGAGGCCGCCGCCGGCATCTTCGCCGAAGCCGACTCCGCCCTTGGCTTCTCTATCTCCCGCCTCTGCTTCGAGGGCCCTGAGGAGAAGCTGCAGGAGACCGCGACGACACAACCCGCGATCCTGGCGACGTCCTTCGTCGCCCTGGCCGCGGCGCTCGACAGCGGCGCCATCAATCGTCGGCCAGCGTTCGTCGCCGGCCAGAGCCTGGGCGAGTACACCGCGCTCGTCGCCGCGGGCGCGCTTGAGTTCGGCGCCGCGATGCGGCTGGTGCGAGAGCGCGGCCGTTTGATGGAGGAGGCCGCGCAGTCGTCGTCGGGCACAATGGCGGCCGTCGTCGGCCTGGACGAAGCCACAGTCGAAGCGATCTGCGTCGAATCCGGCGCCGAGGTTGGGAACTACAACTCAAAAACGCAGACGGTCATTGGCGGCTCGCCAGAGGCCGTCGAAAAGGCCTGCACGCTGGCGAAAGAGCGAGGCGGCCGCGGCCTGCCGCTCAAGGTCTCCAGCGCTTTCCACACGTCCCTCATGGAGCCGGCGTCGGAGCGCTTCGCGCACTTCCTGGCGGAAGCCGAAATCGGCGCGCCGGAGATCCCGGTCGTCGGCAACGTGAGCGGCGAAACGCTGACGTTGGACGCCGACGTGCGCTCGGACCTGCAGCAGCAGATCAGGAACCCCGTGCGCTGGTACCAATCGGTCGAGACGATGGCTACGGCCGGCGTGCGGCGGACCGTTGAAGTGGGACCGGGCAAGGTGCTGACGGGGCAGATCAAGCGCAGCCACCCGGACCTGGACGCCCGCTCGATCGAGGAGATCTCGGAGACGGCCAATGTTTGACCTCACCGGCAAGGTAGCGCTGGTGACCGGCGGCTCGCGCGGAATCGGCCGCTCGATCTGCACACAGCTGGCGGCGCACGGAGCCGCCGTGGCGATCAACTACAACCAGAGCGCCGAACAAGCGGAGGACCTGCGCCAGAAGATCGAGGCGGCAGGCGGCAAGGCGATCACCGTGCAGGCGGACGTGCGCCAACCCGCAGACGCCGAGCGGATGGTCGAGGAGACCGTGGCCGCGCTGGGACGTCTGGACGTGCTCGTGAACAACGCGGGCTTCAACCGTGATACGTTGATCTTGCGCATGTCGCTGGAGGACTGGGACGAGGTGATGGAGCTGAACCTGCGAGCGGTGTTCATCTGCACGAAGACGGCGCTGCGGAGGATGATGAAACAGCGCTGGGGGCGGATCATCAACATCGGCAGCGTGTCCGGGCTGACGGGCAACGCCGGGCAGGCGAACTACGCCGCGGCGAAGGCCGGCCTCGTGGGCTTCACGCGGGCCGTGGCGCGGGAGATGGGCTCACGCAGCATCACGGCGAACCTGGTTATGCCGGGACTGGTGATCACGGAGCTGACGAAGGACATCCGCCAGGAGATCGTCGACGGCGTGAAGCAGCGCCTGCTGGTGGACCGGATGGGAAAGCCGGAAGACATCTCGGCGTCGGTCGTCTACCTGGCGTCGGACGAAGCGGCCTACGTCACGGGCCAGGTGCTATCGGTGGACGGCGGGTTGGGGCTCTAGCGATGGCGGGGAAGAGGCGCAAGGCCCGGGTGATCGCCCTGCAATCGCTGTTTGAGCTGGACACGGTGGGGCACGAGCCGGCAGACTGCGTGGCGCGCATCTCGGCGGAAGCGTCGGCGTCTAAGGAGATCGCGGCGTACGCCCAGGAGCTTGTGGCAGGGGTGACCGAGAACCAGCCGCGGATCAACGAGATCATCGAGGAGACGGCGCCGGCGTGGCCGCTGGACCAGATCGCCACGGCGGACCGTAATATCCTGCGCCTTGCGATATACGAAATCGTCATCGATAATAAGGTGCCAATGCGAGCCGCCATCAACGAAGCCGTGGAGTTGGCCAAGGAGTATGGCGGCGATAATTCCCCAAGATTCGTAAACGGCGTCCTCGGTTCAGTGAGCGCGCTAGTCACGGCTGACCGAGGCTAAGGAGGTACCCGCGTGGCAACGGTTTTCGAGAGAGTGCAGAAGATAATAGCCGAGCAGCTCGGCGTCGAGGAGTCAGAGATCAAGCCGGAAACGTCGTTCGTCGGCGACCTGAACGCTGACTCGCTGGACCTGGTCGAGTTGATCATGTCGATCGAAGAGGAGTTCAGCGCCGAAGGCCAGACGGTGGAGATCTCGGACGAAGATGCGGAGAAGATCGCCACGGTGCAAGACGCAGTGTCGTACATCGACGAACATGGGGGCGGCGGCGACTGACGCTGCCGCAGCCGACGCTGAAACTGCATCCCCCGTCCAAGGGCGGGGGCTTGTCGTATCCTATTAGCGGAAGTAATAGATGAACATTCTCGGCATTGGACTGCCTGAAATCGTGCTCATCTCCTTGGTCGCGGTAGTGGTGCTCGGCCCGGAGCGCTTTCCACAGGTCGCGGTGCAGGCGGCGCGCGCTATCAAGTGGGTGCGTAGTTACGCCACGGAGAACACGAGCGACCTGCGCCGCGAGTTCACGGAGCTGACGAAAGAGTACGAAGAGATGCGGGAGGAGCTGAAGGACATCCAGCAGGCCGTCGGGCGCACCGTCGCCGTAGCAGCGGCGGAGATGGAAAAGGTGGTTGACGAGACGAAGCCGGACTTGGAAGCGCTCCGGCCGGACCGCATCGTCGGCAACAACGAACCGATCATCGAACCCGGCGGTGAGCTGCCTCCGGGATCAGACAACTCCGACAACGGAGCCTAGCCGGAGCACACCGGCTTACAGCCAATGGCGCAGAGTACCACCGCCGAGCCCCCTTCCCCCACACCCGAGGAGAAGCAGGACAAACGGCTCCAGACGATCTTCGAGCACCTCGCGGAGCTGCGTTATCGCGTAACGATGTCGGCGATCGCCGTCGTCCTTGGGCTTGTGGTCTCTGCGATCTTTGCGGACGACTTCATCGCGCTGCTCAAAGAGCCGGCGGAGGAGAAGCACCCCGGTCTGCAGCTGCAGTTCATCGAGCCGTTCGAGAACTTCGTGACGTATTTCCGCGTGTCGCTGCTGGGCGGCCTGGTCGTCGGCTTTCCGATGATCGTCTACCATGGCCTGCGCTTCGTGACGCCGGCCCTGCACAAGAACGAGCGCTGGTGGCTGTACGGCACGGTATTTGGCTCGACGGGGCTCTTCCTGGGCGGCGTGGCGTTTGCGTACTTCATCGCGCTGCCGCCGGCGCTGGACTTCCTGCTCAACTTCAACAACGACCTCGCTGAGCCGAACATCCGCATCGGTAGTTATGTCGACTTCGTGACACGCCTGCTCTTCTGGACGGGCGTCTCGTTCCAGACGCCGCTGATCGTCATGTTCCTGGCGCGCTTCGGCGTCGTGCGCGCCGGCCAGCTGCTAAGGTGGTGGCGGCTGGGGATCCTGGCTGCGTTCGTCGTGGCGGCGATCGTCACGCCGACGATCGATCCGATAACGCAATCGCTCGTCGCCGGGCCGATCATCGTGCTCTATTTCGTCGGGATCGGGCTGGCGGTGATCGTGCAGCCGAAGCGCCCGAAAAAAGAGGAGTAGCGCCGGATTGACCCTCCATTAGGCTGGCGCGTATCATCGGCGACAGTGACAGAGCTTGAGGCCCTTTGCACACAGATCATCACCTGTGAGTCCTGCGGCCTCTGCAAGACGCGCACTCACGCGGTCCCCGGCAAAGGCGCCGAAAGCGCCGAGATCATGTTCGTCGGCGAGGGGCCCGGGTTCCACGAGGACCAGCAGGGGCGTCCCTTCATCGGAGCGGCCGGCAAGTTCCTAGACGAGCTGCTGAGATCGATCAACCTGACGCGCTCTGACGTCTACATCTGCAACGTCGTCAAGTGCCGCCCGCCCGGCAACCGCGACCCGCTGCCCGAAGAGGTGGACGCCTGCCGGCCCTTCCTTCTGCGCCAGATCGAGCTGATCAACCCGAAGCTGATCGTCACGCTGGGGCGCTTTTCGCTATCGTGGTTCTTCCCGCGAGACGCGATCGGCAAGGTGCGAGGCAGCCTGCGCCAGATGGGCGGCCGTCACTACTACCACGTCTACCATCCGGCGGCGGCGCTGCACAACGGCAACCTGCGGCAGGTGATCGAGGACGACTTTTCGAAGATCCCGCAGGCGCTGGAGGAGCTACGCCAGGACGAACCGGTGGCGGCGATGCCCGCGGCGGCAGTGGAACAAGGGCGGCTCTTCTAGCCCATGGCACAGAAGCTGCGGATAATCCCGTTCGGCGGCCTGGGTGAGATCGGGAAGAACATGCTCGCCGTGGAGACAAACGAAGACATCGTCATCATTGACTGCGGTCTGATGTTCCCGGAAGAGGACATGCTGGGCGTCGACCTCGTGATCCCGGACGTCACGTACATCCAGGAGCGGCTGAAGAAGCTGCGCGGCATCCTCATCACCCACGGACACGAGGACCACGTGGGGGCGCTGCCTTACGTGCTGCCGGCCCTGCGGTCGCCCAACGGGCAGCTGCCAACTGTCTACTGCACGCCGCTGACGCACGGGCTGATCACGGTGAAGTTGGAAGAGCACAAGCTACTGAAGAAGGCGAACCTGGTGATGGTGGAACCCGGAGACACGGTGAAGCTGGGCGGGATGGAGGCGGAGTGGATCCACATCACGCACAGCATTCCGGACTCGACGTCGATCGCTCTGAAGACGCCGTTCGGTACGGTCTTCCACACGGGCGACTTCAAGTTTGACTACACGCCAGTGATGGGCCATCCGCCGGACCTGATGCGCATCGCCCAGATCGGTCAGGAGGGCGTCCTCCTTCTGCTGTCCGACTCAACATACGCCGACACGGAGGGCTACACGCCCTCAGAGGCGCACATCTCGGAGACGCTGGACCGAATCATGGCGACGGCCGGCGGGCGGGTGATCGTGGCGACCTTCGCGTCGTTGATCTCGCGCGTGCAACAGGTGATCGACGCGGCGGAGAACAACGACCGCCGTGTGTTCGTCACCGGACGCAGCATGATGAACAACGTGGGCATGGCGCTCAAGCAGAACTACCTGCACGCCACAGAAGACCCACTGCAGCCGCTGGACCGGATGAGAAATCTGAAGCCGGAGAAGATCACACTGCTGACCACTGGCGCGCAGGGCGAGCCGTCATCGGCGCTGGTGCGGATGGCGAACCGAGACCACCGGCACATCGACATCGTGCCGGGAGATACCGTGGTGTTCTCGTCCTCGGCGATTCCGGGGAACGAGCAACTGATCAACCGGACGATCAACAACCTGCACCGGCTGGGCGCGCACGTGCTGTTCAGCCGCATCGCGAACGTGCACGTGCGCGGTCACGCGGCGCAGGAAGAGCTGAAGCTGATGATGAGCCTGACCCAGCCAGAGTACTTCGTTCCGGTGCACGGTGAGTACCGCCACCTGGTGATGCACTCGCACCTGGCGCGCGCGATGGGGATTCCGCCGGAGAACGTCTTCACGATGGAGGACGGCGACGTGCTGGAGATCGACCACAACGGGGCGCGGGCGGCAGGGCAGATTCCGGCAGACTACGTATACGTGGACGGCCTGGCGGTGGGCGTGGACAACGTCGTTCTGCGCGACCGCAAGCTGCTCTCAGGCGACGGAGTGATCATCGCGATCGTATCTATCGACAGGCATACCGGGAAACCAATAGGCCGTCCGGACGTTGTATCTAGAGGATTTATAGAAGCTGACATGTCTGAAAGCCTTATGGGCAAGGCCCGTGATGTCGTCGATGGGGCGCTCGCGGGTCAGGAGCACGTTGCCGACCGGGCGGACTTCAACGCCCGGGTGCATGATGCGTTGTCCCGCTTTCTCTACAAGCAGACGCGGCGGCGACCGATGATTCTGCCGTTCAGCGTGGAGATCTAGAACTCGCCTATGTCTGTAAGAACCAGGCGGCGGCCTTCGCGCCGCGCCTCATCGAGCTACCGTCCGCGGTCCAGCGCGGCGCGCAAGCGCACGCGGAAGCCGTCCGGCCGTGGGCCGACGACGGGAACGTGGGTGATGGCGGCCGCAGCCGGCGTTGTCATCGGCCTGATCCTCGTCTTCGCCTTCCTGGACCCGCTCGTCAGCGCGGCGGAGACCGTTCTGCGCACGCTGGGTTTTGGCGTTGCGCTGGTCGTCGCCGTCGCCGCGGCCGATATCTTCGTGGCGAGGCGGGCGGAGCTGCGGCTCAGCTTCCTGCGCGTCTTCGTCGGCGCGCACTTGCTGGCGCTCTTCGTCTTCGGGATCGGTGGCTTCTTCAAGCCTGACTGGTCGATCGGAGAGGTGCAGTTCTCCGAGGTGTCGGCCGGCGGCAACCTTGGGAAGTTCTTCGCCGGCGGCATCCCCGGCAGCATCGCGTGGGCCGCAATCGCCGTCGCGGGCACTTCGCTCGTTTCGCCGACGCGGGCGCGACAGGCCGTCGACGGCGTGGTCGCGGCGCTCGGATGGGTTGTCTCGCTGGAGATACCGCAGCGGACGTGGCGCGGACTGCGAACGTTCTTCACGGCGCTCGTACCTCAGGGCGAAGACGAATACGAAAGTCAGATGGTGGAGGAACCCTACGTTCCGGAGCTAGACGAAGAGTGGCAGGAAACGCCGGTGGAGGCCGAAGAGGAAGAGGAGGAAGAGGCGCCTGCCGAAGAAGAACCCGACCCCGGCTCCGAGATGCTGATAACGGCGGAGCCCGGTGAGGAAGAGGCCGGCTATCAGCGCACGTTGCCGGTGGGCCGGCCGACCGGTCGCGGCTGGGAGCTGCCGCCGCTGAACGAGCTGGCCGAGGAGGCCGACGTGGAGGTGCGTCCAGTCGACAACGAGGCGCGGTCGCGGCTGATCGTCGACACGCTGGCGTCGTTCGGAGTCGACTCGCGCGTGGTGTCGATTAGCCAGGGGCCAACGGTGACGCAGTTCGGCGTCGAGCCCGGATGGGACATCAAGACGCGCCAGCTGGCGGTCCGCGACGAGGCGGGCAGGCAGGTCATGGACAAGGACGGCCAGCCGGTTACACGCACCGAGGTCACGTCCAAGACACGTGTGCGGGTGAACAAGGTGACGACGCTGGCGAACGACCTGGCGCTGGCGCTGGCGGCGCCGACTATCCGCATCGAGGCGCCGGTGCCGGGAAAGCCGATCATCGGCATCGAGGTGCCGAACAAGACGTCGTCGCTGGTCTCGCTGCGCAGCGTGATCGAGAGTACGGCGTTCGCGAAGGCAAATGCGAAGACGCAGATCGCGATCGCGCTGGGCAAGGGCGTTTCCGGCGAGCCAGTGGCCGCGGACCTATCGAAGATGCCCCACCTCCTGATCGCCGGCTCGACGGGCAGCGGCAAGAGCGTCTGCATCAACTCGATCATCGCCTGCTTCCTCCTCCACAACACGCCGGAGGAGCTGAGGCTCGTCCTCGTTGACCCGAAGCGCGTGGAGCTGACTACGTTCTCCAACATCCCGCACCTGGCGTTCTCCAAGGTGATCACGGACGTGGAGGAGGTGCCGGGCGTGCTGCAGGCGGTGATCCACGAGATGGACAGCCGCTACCGGAGATTCGCCGAAATCGGCGTTCGCAACCTGGAGGCGTACAACAAGAGCCCGCGGGCGACGCACAAGCTGCCGCACTGGGTCGTGGTGATCGACGAGCTAGCGGACCTGATGATGTCATCGCCTTACGAGGTGGAGCGCCAGATCTGCCGCCTCGCTCAGCTGGCGAGAGCGACGGGAATCCACCTGATTATCGCGACGCAGCGGCCGTCCGTCGACGTGGTGACGGGGCTGATCAAGGCGAACTTCCCGACGCGAATCGCCTTCTCCGTCTCCTCGCAGGTAGACTCACGCACGATCATCGACACGGCCGGCGCCGATAAGCTGCTGGGCCGCGGCGACATGCTCTTCATGCCGACGGACGCGGCCAAGCCAAAGCGCATCCAGGGATCGTTCGTCTCCGACCAGGAGATCGACAAGATCGTCGGCTGGTGGGCCAACGACCGCTTCCGGCACCTGGCTCCGGAAAAGCTGGACCATCTTCTGGATGAAGCCGGCGATGAGGAAGACACGGAGGCCGGATCGCCGGCGGAAGACGATCCGCTTTACACGGCGGCGAAGGAGCTGGCGATCCAGCACTCGCGCGTCTCTACGTCGCTCCTGCAGCGGCGGCTGCACGTCGGCTACCCGCGCGCCGCCCGCCTGATCGACATGCTGGAGGACGAGGGCGTCGTCGCCGCCGCGGAGGCCGGTCAGTCGCGAAAGGTGCTGGTCTCCCCGGACGAGACCCCCGATGAGGGCGCGTCAGAGGACGCCGAAGAGCCGCCGCCCGACCCCGAAGACTACACCGCGTCGTTCGGCGACGAAGACCGGTTCGAGTAGTTCTTCGCTGCCCGGCCCCGGCTCAACCAGGCGATCTTCACGATCGCTGAACGTCCGCTGTCTTGACAACCTCCGCCCCGGTGCTACGTTGGAAGAGAGCCTGATGAAGTGGAAAGTGAGGTAGTGATGATGAGACTTCACGCGACCTTAAAACGACTTCAAGTTGACAAGGTGAGGGCCTTCGCGCAGGTCGCCTGGAAGTAACGGGCGCGCAGAGGCAGGTCACCCCGCGGATCGGCCAGCGAACAGAGGCCACGTAGCCTATCGGTGCGAGGTGCGCCGCAAAGTGCCGAAAGCGGGCTAAAGAGGAACCGAGAAGCCCCCCCCCCGACATGTCGGGGGGGGGCTTCTTCATTCTGCGAGGTCCTTGCGCATGAAGATCTCGCGGGAGTCCTGGCCGAGATCGCTGAGCGCGCCGATGAGGCGAAAGCCGAGGGCGCGGTGGAAGCGCAGCGAGCGCTCGTTGTTCTCCTCGGTGGAGCTGAGCCAGAAGTCGCAGCCACGGCGGGCGAGATCGGCTTCGGTGTGCGCGTAGAGCGCGCGGCCGACGCCTGTTCGCTGGTGCGACGGCCGCACGCGGACGAAGACGCAGAGGGGCACGCGGTCCCAGAACCACTCCCAGCGCAGGTAGCCTGAAACTTCATCGCCAGCGACCGCGACGCGGCCGCCCTCGATGGCGTGCCCCAGGACAGACTCCTCGCTAACGCGCTGGTCGAGCGAGCGGTCGACCTCCTGGACGGCAGGGATGTCGGCGGCTTTCGCGAGGCGGACTTCCGGCACGCGGTTACTTCCGCGGGCGGGTGCGATTTTGGCCGCGGCGCGGCGCCGGGCTGCCCGTGTTGCGCATCGCTGAGATGATGCTCAGGCCCTCTTCGTCGCCGACGAGCTCGCGGCGCAGCTCGACCACGCGGTCGCGAAGAAGTGCGGCCTTCTCGAACTCGAGGTTCTTGGCAGCGGTCTTCATCTGCTTGTCGAGGTCCTTGATCAGCCGGGCGAGTTCGTCCTTGGGGATGTCACCGACGTTGTACTCCTCTTGCGCCTCGGCCACCTGCTTGACGTGGTCGGTGATGTCGCGGATCGCCTTCTGAATGCCCTCGGGCTTGATGCCGTGCTCGGCGTTGTAGGCCTCCTGGATGTCGCGGCGGCGGCCGACCTCGGCGATCGCGCGGCGCATCGAGTCGGTAGTCACGTCGGCGTACATGATGACGGCGCCGTTGATGTTGCGAGCGGCGCGGCCCATCGTCTGGATCAGCGACCACTCGGAGCGCAGAAAGCCCTCCTTATCGGCGTCGAGGATGGCGACGAGGCTGACCTCCGGCAGGTCGAGGCCTTCGCGGAGGAGGTTGATGCCCACGATCACGTCGTAGACGCCGAGACGCAGGTCGCGCAGGATCTCGACGCGTTCGAACGTCTGAATCTCGGAGTGCAGGTAGTGGGTCTTGACGCCCATCTCCATCAGATAGTCGGCGAGGTCTTCGGCCATTTTCTTCGTGAGGGTGGTGACGAGGACGCGCTCCTTACTCTCAGCGCGCAGGCGGATCTCGTCCAGCAGGTCGTCGATCTGGCCCTTCGTCGGCCGCACTTCGACCTGCGGGTCGACGAGGCCGGTGGGGCGGATGATCTGCTCGACGGTCTGCTCGCTCATCTCGGCTTCCCAGGGGCCGGGCGTGGCGGAGACGTAGACCGTCTGGTTGAGGTGTGATTGGAACTCGTGGAAGCTGAGCGGGCGGTTGTCGATCGCGGAGGGCAGCCGGAAGCCGAAGTCGACGAGCGTCTGCTTGCGGCGGATGTCGCCGTGGTACATCCCGCGTATCTGCGGGATCGTCTGGTGCGACTCGTCGACGAAGAGGAGGAAGTCGTCCGGAAAGTAGTCCATCAGCGTCCAGGGAACGCTGCCGGCCTCGCGGCGGGAGAGGTGACGGGAGTAGTTCTCAATGCCGGAGCAGTAGCCCTGCTCACGCAGGCACTCGACGTCGTAGCGGGTGCGCTCGACGAGGCGCTGGGCCTCGAGGAGCTGGCCCTTGTCGAGGTGCCACTGATGGCGCTCCGCGAGCTCGGCCTCGATGTCGACGATCGCGGCGTCCATCTTGTCCTGCGAGGTGACGAAGTGCTTGGCGGGGTAGATGGCGACAGCGTCCATCTCCGCCAGCACCTCGCCGGTGAGCGGGTCGAGCTGGAGGATGCGCTCGACCTCGTCGCCGAAGTAGTCGATGCGTACGACCAGCTCTTCGTAGGCGGGAAGGACTGTGAGGCTGTCGCCGCGCAGGCGGAAGCGGCCGCGGACGAGGTTCTGGTCGTTGCGCTCGTACTGCATGTCGACGAGGCGGCGCAGGGCACGCTGGCGGTTGCTGGTCTCGCCGACTTTGAACTTGAGCACGAAGTTGTAGTATTCGCTGGGCTCGCCAAGACCGTAAATGCAGGAGACGGAGGCGACGATGACGACGTCTCGCCGCTCGAAGAGGGCGCGGGTGGCGGCGTGGCGGAGCTTGTCTATCTCCTCATTGATGTCGGCGTCCTTGGCGATGTAGGTGTCGGTGCGCGGGATGTAGGCTTCCGGCTGGTAGTAGTCGTAGTAGGAGACGAAGTACTCGACGGCGTTCTCGGGGAAGAAGTCGCGGAACTCTGAGTAGAGCTGCGCCGCGAGCGTCTTGTTGGGCGAGATAACGAGCGTGGGCCGGCTGTAGCGGGCGATGATGTTCGCCATCGTGAACGTCTTGCCGGAGCCGGTGACACCGAGCAGCGTCTGGTGCTTCTTGCCCTCGCGCAGGCCGCTCTCGAGGTCGGCGACGGCTTTCGGCTGATCGCCGGTCATCTGGAAGTCGGAGGCGAGGACGAACGGCTCTTCGGCAGGCGTGACGGAGATGTCGCGGTCGACGATCATAGCACAATCAATTGTAGCAGCGCTCCTGACGACGCTGTGTCAGGGGGCGAAGCGCGCTACTCATCCTGAGTTACCGCTGGTATCATGCTCGCCATGACAGACGACGTTCGCTACTGCACGACGGAAGACGGCGTCCAGATCGCCTACTCAATGGCTGGCGAAGGGCCGCCGTTGGTCAGGGTGCTCGGGTGGTTCACGCACCTGGAGTTCGAGCTCAAGACGAACATGTGGGGCGGCTATCGCCAACGGTTCGGGGAACGGTACACGACGGTGGTGTACGACGGCCGCGGGTCAGGTCTATCGGATCGAGACGTCGAGCAGATCTCCCGGCAGGGCTTCTTCAAAGACCTACAGGCAGTGATCGACGCAACGGGCTTTGAACGGGTGGCGCTATTCGGGATTTCGCAGGGCGGCTCGGTGGCGATTCGATACGCGCTGGATAATCCGGAGCGCGTGTCTCACCTGGCGCTGTACGGAACGTTCGCGCGCTTAATGATGGATGAAGAGCAGATTCTGACGATGATGAACCTTATGCGCCAGGGCTGGGGCAGTGAGTTGCCAGCCCACCGCCAGTTCTTCACCAGCCTGTTCATGCCGGACAACCCCAGCACCGACGACCTCAACTCTTTCAACGAACTGCAGCGCGCCTCCGCCGACGCCGACGCCGCGTCGGCACTCTTCGCAGCCGGAGCACCAGAACCAGACCTCTTCGAGCGGCTCAAAGACGTGACGGTGCCTACTCTCGTCATGCACAGGCGCGGCGACGCCATCGTGCCGTTTGAGGAAGGACGGGCGATCGCCAGCAGGATTCCAGGCGCTCGCTTTCTGGCACTCGAGGGTAAAAACCACGCACTCACCGCCGCGGAGGCCGACGTCTGGGGGACGATGGCAGACGCTGTCGACCAACTGATCCAGCCCGACGCGGCGCCGCGAAAGGCGGGCGAGGCCTCCAGCTTCCGCACAGTCCTCTTAACCGACATCGTCGGCCACACTGAGATGATGTCGCGGCTGGGCGACGAGGCGGGGCGCGACGTCCTGCGCGAGCACGAGCACATCATTCGCACCGTTCTGAAGGCGAACGGCGGTACCGAAGTGAAGACGATGGGCGACGGGTTCATGGCCTCGTTCGGCTCGGTGACCAAAGCCGTCGAGTGTGCGATCGCCTTCCAGAAGGCGTTCGACGAGCACAACCGCTCGGCTCAAGAACCGCTCAGCGTCCGCGTTGGCCTGAACGCCAGCGAGCCGATCGAGGAAGACGGCGATCTGTTCGGCGCCACGGTGATCCTCGCCGCCCGCATCGCCGCCAAGGCGGACGGGGGGCGAGATCCTGGTGTCGGATGTCGTCCGTGGTCTTTGCTCCGGCAAGGGATTCCTCTTCGCGGACCGCGGCGACTTCGTAGCCAAGGGTTTCGAGGAGCCGGTACACCTCTTCGAGATCAACTGGCACGGTTGATGCCGGCGCGCCCTCCGAAGAAGACACAGGCCGTTCGCCTGCTCGAGTCGAAGGGGATCACGCACCGGGTGACGGTCTACGACGACGGGGGCGAGTTCCACAGCGGCGAGGAGGCGGCGGCGCTTGTCGGAGCGCCGGTGGGAGGCTGTTTACAAGACGCTGGTCGTGCTACGCGAGCCACCGTCCGGGCGACTGATGCTGATGATCGTGCCGGTGGCGGGGCAAGCGAACCTGAAGACGCTGGCGGCGGCGCAGGGCGAGAAACGGCTGCGCATGGCAACGCAGAAAGAGGCGGAGAAGCTCACGGGCATGCAGGTAGGCGGCATTCCGGCGCTGGCCGTGCAGTCCGGACGCTTCGACGTCCTGATCGACGATGCGGCACGGTCTCTGGAGATGATCCACGTCAGCGCCGGCGCACGCGGAATGGACGTCGAGCTGGCGGTGGCCGACCTCGTGCGGCTGACGGACGCGAGCTATACGATGGCGACGTAGGAGGATGCGATGTTTGTAGCGATGAACAACTTCAAGGTGGCGACCGGCCGCGAGGACGATTTCGAGAAGCAGTGGCGCGAGCGTGAGACGTTCCTCGAGGGCGTCCCCGGGTTCGTCGAATTCATGCTGCTGAAGAGCGACAGCACAGGCGACTACACCAGCCACACGACGTGGCGAGACCGACAGTCGTTCATGGACTGGACGCAGAGCGAGGCCTTCGCGAAGGGCCACCGCCAGGGGTCGGTCGCCGGCGTGCTCCAGGGGCCGCCGGTGATCGGGTTGTACGAGGCGGTGGTGGTGGAGACGGCCCAGGCCTAGGGCCGGTTGAAGCGGGGCTCTCGCTTCTCGAGGAAGGAGCGCACGGCTTCCTTGTGCGCCGGGCCGCGTTGCACCGCCAGCAGGGTGCGGTCCTCCTCCGCCACGACGGCGTCGATGTCCTGCTCCACCATGTGCCGGTGGACCATGCGCTTGCCCTCCATGACGCACTCGAGCGGGTTGGCGGCGATCAGGTTGGCCACGGTCATCGCCTCGTCGATCAGGCGGTCGGGCGCAACGACGTCGTTGACGAGGCCCATCTGCACGGCCTCCTCAGCATCGATGATGCGGGCCGTCAGGACGAGGTCGAGCGCGTTGGGCAGGCCAACGATCTGCGCGAGATACGTCGTGCTGGCCACTTCCGGTGTGATACCGAAGCGGATGAAACGCATCGAAAAGCTGGCCTTCGCGGAGGCGATGCAGATGTCCATCGGCAGTGTCATCGTGAGGCCGACGCGATCGACGGGCCGTTGACGGCGGCGATCACAGGCTTGGAGCGACGGAGGACGCCGCGAGGTACTCTTCGCGGCGGGGCGGCGGATCGAGGTCGCTGCGCTGGCCGTTACCGGACTCGCGGTTCTCGATGCTGCGGCCGAAGCCCTTGATGTCGGCGCCGGCGCAGAAGCCGCGGCCGGCGCCGGTAACGACGACGGCGCCGATGCCCGGATCCTCGTTGCAGGCCTCGATGGCGGCGATGACCTCGTCGCCCATGGCGTAGCTCCAGGCGTTGAGCTTGTCGGGCCGGCTGAGCGTAATCAGGCCGACACGGTCTCGCTGCTCTAAGAGGATGTACTCGTACGTCTTGGCGGTGACCATTGGGCGCCTCCTTCCGCTTGCGGGGCGATGATATTCCGCCGCGAGGCGCTTTACAAGCGCAGGCTAGGCCCAGAACTCCTCGACGTGGTCGAGGTCCCAGACGAACTCCATGAACTCGGCCGCCGCGCCCTCGCGGACCTGGATGCGCAGAGCTGTCGGGTTGTGGAGTCGCCGGCCGTTACGCTCGCCGCGGCCGGTGAAGAGGACGACGGCGTTGTCGTCGCTGGCGGTGATGTCTTCGACTTCGAGGGAGAAGCTGCCGTTGGTGAGCACCATCACCTGCGTGAGGAAGCGGACGATCGCCTCGCGGCCGCGGTGCTCGCCGGCGAGCTGACCGCGGCGGCCGGGAAAGCGCCAGACGGCGTCCTCAGCGATCGCCTCCTGGACAGCGGCGGCGTCGCGGCGATCGAGGGCTTCGAAGAGGGAGCGAACGAGGGTGGCGTTGGCGTGTTCCGGCATGGCACGAGGATACGCCGGCCGCATATACGGTACAAGGCCGAACCGGCTGCGCTGAAACGCCTGTCTGTGGCAGGCCAAGGACGAGTCACGCCGATGCGGGAGCGTAGTATAGTGGGGATGTGTGTATATACCTAGTATGGAAGGGTAGATGGTAACGAAACACTCAATAAACGAGGATCGTGTCTACTACAACTTTGACGGGCAAATGCCGCCGGTCACCCTCGAAGACGAAGCCGCACCACTACCGGTCACTAACGTAGAGCCGAGGCTCCTAACCGACACCACCCTGCGCGACGGTGCGCAGGACGCCCGCTTCGCATTCTTCCCCAACGAGGCGCGGCTGAAGTACGTCGACCTCCTGCACCAGCTGGATAACGGCAGCGGCCGCATCCACGCGATCGAGACGTTTATATACCAGAAGCGAGACCTCTGGGTGCTGGAGAAGCTGCTGGAGCGTGGCTACGAGTTCCCGAAGATCACGACCTGGATCCGCGCCAACCCGAAGGACGTGAAAGAGCTATACGCGGCGACGGAAGGCCGCGTCACGGAGACGGGGATGCTGGCTTCGGCCTCGGACCACCACATCTTCGACAAGCTCGGCTTCCACTCGAAGGCGGAAGCGATCGAGAAGTACCTGAAGCCGATCATTACAGCGCTGGAGCACGGCATTACGCCGCGGGTGCACCTGGAAGACACAACGCGTGCCGACATCTACGGCTGGGTGATCCCGTTCATCCAGACGGTGCTTGACCAGACGGAGGGCCGCGCGAAGTTCCGGATCTGTGACACGATCGGCTGGGGCGTTCCCGACGCGCACGCGGCGATGCCGCAGGGCGTGCCGAAGCTGGTCTCGACGCTCTACCGGGAGACAGGCGCCGAGTTGGAGTTCCACGGCCACAACGATTTCGGCGTGGCGACGGCGAACTCGATCGCCGCCTGGCGCTACGGCTGCCGCAAGGTCAACGTTGCCTTTGCGGGACTCGGCGAACGCACGGGCAACACGTCGCTCGAACAGATGCTGGTCAGCTACATCCGTCTCTACGGCGACCCGGGCTTCGACCTGACGATCCTGCCGCAAATGCGAACGCTGGTGGAGGAGTCGCTGACGGACGTGGCGCTCAACGCGCCGGTGATAGGCCAGGTATTTTCGACGCAGGCGGGCATCCACCAGGCAGGCATCCAGCGACAGGCTGAGGCGCCGGGCGGTCTGATCTACCTGGCGTACGATCCGGCGCTGGTCGGCAGCAAGGGCGCGGAGCGCCACCTCGTCGGCGCGCTGAGCGGGTCCGAGGGGATCGTGGCGCTTCTCAACAGCGAAGCCGAGAAGCGCCACGTCGAGGAGCGGTTCACGTCGATGAGCCGCGTCGTCAAGGAGATCTACGACCGTGTGCAGGAAGCCTACAACGGCCGTTTCGACGAGGCGAGCGACCGCTGGGTGGACTACCGCGACGGGTTCTTCACGCCGGATGAGATCTGGAAGATCGCGGCCGAGTCGGTCGGCATAGACAAAGAGTAGAGCAGCCGGCTCGCCAGGCTGACATGAAACGCCGATACGCTGAAATCGCCGGATGGGGGATGTACGTGCCGCCGCGCGTCGTCCCGAACGACACCTTCGTGGCGATGGGGCTGGACACCTCCAACGAATGGATCTCGTCTCGCACGGGAATCGAGCGCCGGCGCGTCGTCGAGGCTGACGAGGCGACGTCCGACCTGGCGACGAAGGCGGCGCGGCAGGCGATGGCGGTGGCCGGCCTGAACGCCAGCGACATCGACCTTATCGTGGTAGCGACGTGCACACCCGACCATGTGATGCCGGCAACGGCATCGATCGTCCAGGACCGGCTGGGGATGCTGAACGCCGGCGCGATGGATCTGAACGCCGCCTGCTCAGGCTTCGTCTACGCGCTGGCTACGGCCGCAGCGCAGGTGGAGTCGGACCGCGCCAAGAACGTGCTGGTGATCGGCGCTGACGAGCTATCGGTCTACCTCAACTGGCAGGACCGCAGCACGTGCGTACTGTTCGGCGACGGCGCCGGGGCGGTCGTGCTGCGACAGGCCAATGAGCCGGGGATCATGAGCTCGACGACGGGCTCGGACGGCTCAGGCGCCGGTCTGCTGACAATCCAGGGCGCGGCACGAGCGCGCGCAAGCGGCAACGGCCAGCACCCGAACGGTTCTGCGACCGGCCACGGAGAGGCGGCGAACGGTTCGACCGCCGCCGCCAACGAGACTTACCTGACGATGAACGGCCCGCAGATCTTCCGCTGGGCGACGCAGGTCATGCCGCGGGCGGCGGAGCAGGTGATGGCCGCCTCCGGGCTGACTGCGGACGACATCTCGCTGTTCATCCCGCACCAGGCGAACCATCGCATCATAGCGGCGAGCGCGAAGCGTCTGGGGCTGCCGCCGGAGAAGGTGTTCTCGAACGTGCGCGAATACGGGAACACGAGCGCGGCCTCGATCCCAATCGCACTGTGCGAGGCGCTGAGCGCGGGGCGAGTGGAAGTCGGCAACTACCTGGTGCTGAGCAGCTTCGGCGCCGGTCTGACTTGGGCGGCGCTGGCGCTGCGCTGGTCGGTGCCGATTCCGAGCCAGGTCGCACCGTGGCAGCCGATCACGCGGCAGGTGAAGTCGCGGATGGCAGCGGTGCGGTCAGTGCTGCGACGGGGCGAGCGCTCTGTGCGCACGCGGATCGACAAGACGCTCGGCAAGAGCGAAGACTAGCCGCGCGGCGCCGCGAACTCTTCGCGATCGCGCCACTTGCGCAGGAAGCGATAGAAGTTGCGCTTGCTCAGGCGCTCGCGTTCGTCCGGAGGCGTGGCCAGCCACTCGACGTGGTCGTGGCGCTTAACGGGCAGCTCCGTATCAATCACGGCGCGGTAGCCGTGGCTGCGCACGGCGTAGCTGAAGTCGAGGTCGAGGTGGCGGTAGAAGCGGAACTTCTCGTCGAGCAGGCCGGCCTCGCTGAGCACATCGCGGCGGAAGGCCATCAGGTAGCCCTCGACGGCGTCGACATCGCCGGTTGACTCCGCCTCGTCGAAGCTGCGCATGTCGTCGGTGACGACGCCCCAGCGGCCGGCGACGCCGACCGTCTTGTCCTCAAGCAGTGGCCGGAGCGCGCCAAAGAGGTCGCCGGTAACCTCGACGCTCGTATCGAGGAGGACAACGTAGCGGCCGCGTGCCTGGCGCAGCGCGATGTTGCGGCCGCCGGCGGTGCCGAGGAAGTGGTCCGCGCGGAAGAAACGCAGCTGATCGGCGTCCTCGCCGGTCTTGCCGGCCACAGGCTCGCACTCCTCCGCGAAGCCGTTGTCGACGACGATCACTTCACCGGCATCGCCGAGCCAGGCGCGGGCCGAAGAGACGCAGCGCTGCAACTCCTCGCAGCCGCGCTGGGCGACGACGGCGACCGTGAAGTCGAGGTCCGGCTTCTCACCGAGGCGCGAGCCGACGTCGGCGCTGGAGGCGATGTTGCCAGCGTCGAGCTTCCAGGCGGGCAGCGGCAGCACGCTGGTGCCGGGCCGGTCGTCGCGCACCTCATACCCCGACTCGATGATGCGGTCGCGGATGCCGTCAGCGGCGTCCCAATGCTTCGCTTTGCGGTGCTGGTGGCGCTCTCGCACCAGCTCGGCGACGTCGCCTGTCATCTGCGGCTCAGGCGGTGTCGTCGCCAGATCGAGGCCGAGGAGGCGGTCGAAGTCCATAAGGAGCTCGCGCTTGATCGCGCCGGGCAAAGGCGAGCGGGCGACACGCCAGGCGACAGCGAGCGCAGCGGGGATGTTCAGGCCGTCGCGGGCGGCGTCCCAGAAGGCGGTGCGCAGCTTCTCACCTTCGGCACGCGCCTTATTGGTCAGGCGACCGCTGGGAGCGTGCGTGGCGGCGCGCAGGCGGTTGAGGCCGCGCTGGGCGGCGCGCAGAGAGGTGGGCGTGAAGTTGAGGCGCGAGCCGTAGTGGGCGTTGGCGCAGAGATAGCGGAAGGCGGTGGGGTCGAAGCCCCAGCGCTCAAGGTCGGAGACGAGGTAGACGTTACCGGTGGACTTCGCCATCTTGACGCCATCGACGAGCAGGTGCTGGCCGTGCACCCAGCGGCGCACGTGCTGCCGGCCGAGTACGGATTCGCTTTGGGCGATCTCGTCCTCGTGGTGGGGGAAGATGTTGTCGACGCCGCCGGTGTGGATGTCGATCTCGTCGCCGAGGACGGAGGAGACGATGGCGGAGCATTCGATGTGCCAGCCGGGGAATCCGTCGCCCCAGGGGCTCTCCCACTTGAGGTCGCGGCCCGGCTCGGCGGCCTTCCAGAGGGCGAAGTCGCGCGGGTCGCGCTTGAGCGGGTCGGGCTCGGCGCGATCGCCCTCCCGCAGGTCTTCTGACTGCTGGCCGGAGAGCTTGCCGTAGTCGGCAAAGCTGCTGACGCTGAAGTAGACGTTGCCGCCGGCCTCGTAGGCGCTGCCGGAATCGACGAGCGACTTCACCATCGCGACCATCGCCGGGACGTACTGCGTGGCCTTCGGGAAGTCGCCGGCCGGCAGGATGTTGAGCTTCGCTTCGTCTGCGAGGAAGGCCTCCGTGTAGAAGCGGGCGATCTCCGTGGCCGGCTTGCCCTCGGCGCGCGCCGCGGCGATGATCCGGTCCTCCTCTTGTTCGAGCTGGCCCTCACGCATGTGGCCGACGTCCGTGATGTTCTTGACGTGGTGCACGGTGTAGCCGTCGGCCTCCAGCAGGCGGCGCAGCCAGTCCGCCATCAGGTACGAACGCAGGTTGCCGATGTGGGCGTAGCGGTAGACGGTGGGCCCGCAGGAGTAGAGCCGGACACGGCCGGCCTGAAGCGGAGCGAACTCCTCCTTCTGGCGGGTCAGCGTGTCGTAGATGCGCATGGGCAGGCGGTGGGGGCGCGCACGGCGCCCCTCAGGTGATCTCTCAACCGTGTTCGCCGTCCCACCCCAGCTCAACACGGCCGTCTTCCCAGATGATGATTGGGACGGCCATCGCGTAGTCCAGCGCTTCTTCCCACCAGTCGACGTTCTCGTCGACGCGGCGCTCTTCAAGGTCGACTCCGCGCTCACGGAGAGCGGTGACGGCCCTGTCGCTGACCTCGCAGTTGCGCAGGGTGTAGACGGTAACAGGCACGAGCGTTTCCTTCTTGGACAATCTTAGCAGGCCGTCAGACCTTGATGTTCTTCCATTTTCCGCGACGGAACCTGAGGAACATGATCGCGGCACGCGTATTGATGTCGAGAATCGCGGCCAGCCAGGCGCCCGGTACGCCCATCCCGAACGTGATCGCCAGCAGGTAGGCGGGCACGAGCCGGACGAGCCACGTACAGCCAGCCATGATATAGAGCACCGAGCGCGTGTCACCGGCGCCGCGCAGGCTGCCGGACAGCGAGAGGCTGATCGCGACGGCGGGCATGGCGAAGGCGAAGATGAACATCAGGTCGCGGCCGATGTCGACGACAGCTTCGGAGTTCTCACCGCCGACGAAGAGCGAGGTGATCTGGCCGCCCAGGGTGATAAGGATGACGGCGATCACCCCCATGAAGACGAGCGAGTAGCGCATCGTCATGTACGAGGCTTTCTCAGCGAGGTCCGGGCGTTGCGCGCCGAGCGTCTGGCCGACGATCGCTGACGTGGCGGTGGCGAGTGCGAAGCCGACGTTGAACGTCAGCGTCTGCATCGCCAGCGTGACGCCGTGCGCGGAGAGCGCAGTCGTGCCAAGAGAGGCAATGATGCGCGTGTAGATCATGAAGGCGACGTTGAACTGCACTTGCTCCAGGCCGGCGGGCAAGCCGACATTGAGGATGCGCCGGGCGTCCGGACCGCTGAAGACGCCCTGCCGGAAGGGGACCCAGCTGAGGCTGCGCCGGCCGGACATGAGGACGGCGGCGGCGAGGGCAGCGCCGACGATGGCGGCGATCGTGAAGCCGAGCCCGGAGCCGAAAACCTCCATAGCGGGGAAGGGGCCCGGGCCGTTGATCAGGGCGTACGAAGCGAAGCCGTTGACGACGTTGACGAGCAAGCCAACGAACATGGGCGAACGCGTATCGCCTGCGCCCTGCTGCGCGGCGTTGCCGGCGAAGACGAACGAGAAGAACGGCAGGCCAAAGGCGAGCGCGGTCAGGTAGTCGGCGCCTTCCCTCTGGGCGACCGGCTCGGCGCCGAGCACACCCAGCATCCAGTGACCCAGGAGGAGCATTCCCAGCATCATGAGCACGCCCCAGGCGACGGCCAGCGCCAGCACCGTCTGCATCACCTTCGAGGCGTTGCGCTGATCGCCGCCGCCGACGATGCGGGCGATGATGGCCGTGGCGCCGACACCCACGGCCATCATGCCGCTCATAGCGAACCAGAGCAGCTGACCGCCCAGGCGAACGCCGGCCAGCGAGTCCTCGCCGAGGTGGCCGACGAGCGCGGTATCAACGAGCTGGACCATGGCGAAGCTGGCCTGCTGGACGACGACCGGCCAGGCCAATCGCATGATCGAACCGCGGAGGTCCTTCTCGTCGATCAGCCCGGGGGCTGCGTAGTCGGGGGCGTCAGTAGGTTCGTCAGACATGGGCTTTTGGTGACTCGAGCGCTCGAAATCTCAGGTTAGGGCATGGCCGTGTTAGCCGGAACCCGCCGCCTGCGGCCCAATGTGACGCAACTCACGCCCTCCGGCTGCGTCTGTAGTAAAGAAGTCAACCAGACCCCGGAGGCTGAACCGTGCGCTTAGTGAAATCCGCAGACGAAATAGCCGCTATCCAGTCGCAGTACACACGCGCCCACTTCCTGGGCGTGCGCGAGCTGACCGTCTACTTCGAAACGACGGCCGAAGCGATCCGCGAACTGTTGCCGCCGCCCCTTGAGCCGGCGCCCGATCCGCTGGGCGTGGTGCGGTTCACGGAGGTCGGCAACTCCAACTGCATGGGCAGCTTCAACGGCGGCGGCGTCTACCTGCGCGCGCGCTACCAGGACGTCACGGGCACTATTGCGTCGCCGCACCGCGCTCGACGGCCGACGCCGTCATCGTGGGGCGCGACATCTTCGGCGAACCGACGAAACTGGCGAGGGTTGTGTTCGACACGACGAACGAGCACGTCTGGGGCCACGCCGAAAGGCACGCGGTCCGCTACCTCAGCGCCCGCGGCCGCTTCGACGAGGACACAGCACCGGGCCGCGATGCGTTCACGAGCTTCCAGTTCAAGTTCCTCCCCCGCAGCGACGGCGTCGGCTTCGACTGCGCGCCGCGCCTGCTCCAGGTGACCTCGACCCTCAACGCAACGATCGCCAGCCGCGGCCGGGGCGAGCTCGTGTTCCGCGAGTCCCCGCACGACCCGCTGGCCGACATCCCGGTGCGCCAGGTGGTCGAGGCAGTCTACAGCGAGGGGCAAGAGTATGCGACGGCGGTCGTCCTCTGCGAGGCCGATCCCGAGGCGTTTCTGCCCTACGCCTTCGCCCGCAACGACGCTCTCGAGCTGCTGGCCGAGAACAGCGTGCTCCACGGTCAGGCGTCGCGGACGTCGCACGACGGCCGCGGCGAGTGGCGCAAGATCCCCGACTGACGCCGCGCGCGGCGCTTGCCCTCATGCTCCGCTCGTGTATCCTCGTGCCGGAGTGCCACCTGATCCCGACTTCGTAACGTTGCCCGAATCGCGCCTGCCTGTGGTCGCGCGTCCGGACGTGCTGGTCGTGGGCGGCGGTTCGGCGGGCGTGCCGGCGGCCGTCGCGGCGGCGCGGGCGGGCGCCGAGACGACTCTCATCGAGCGCTTCAGCTACACAGGCGGCCTGGCGACCGGAGGGATGATCATCCTCTTGCTGACGCTGGACGACGGCGCCGGCAAGCAGGCGGTGGCGGGCCTCTGCCAGGAGATGGTCGACCGAATGGAGCGCCGGGGCGGTGTCTGGTATCCGCCTGAGGAGCAGTGGGACGACCCCGACGCCGGGCTGGTCGAGCACTGCCGGCGCTGGGGACTCGTCTGGGGCAGCGCGCCGCACCGCGTCCGCTATTCGGTGGCGTTCGACCCTTACGCCTTCATTTTCGCCGCGGACGAGATGCTGCGGGAGGCCGGCGTGCAGGTGATCTACCAGACGTGGGCCTGCGAGCCGCTACTCGACGACGGGCGGATCGAGGCGGTGGTGGTGCAGAACAAGTCCGGCAGGGGGGCGATCGTGCCGCGCGTCGTTATCGATACGAGCGGCGACGGCGACGTCTTCGCGGCGGCCGGCGAGCCGTACGAGGCGGAGCGCGTTCACCCGTGGCTCTGGTTCGAGATGGACGGCCTGCGCGACATGGAGAAGGCGTTCGAGGCCGGCGGGCTGTTCTTCCGGACGACGGGCCGCGACCGCGCGCTGGTGCCCTGGGGCGGCGAGGCGCGGGTGCGAGACAAGATCGACGCGACGGATCCGGCGGAGGTGTCGGCGGCGCTGGTGGAGTGCCGGCGGATGGTGGAGGAGGAGGCGTCTCGGCGGCGGCGGGAAGCGCCGGGCTTCGAGGACGCATACATCTCGCTGATGGCGGACCAGCTGGGGATCACGGAATCGCGACGGCTGCAGGGGCGGTACGTGATGGTGCGTGACGACATGGACCGCCACTTCGACGACACGATCGCGCGTACCGGGCACTGGACGAAGTACGACTGCGTCTACAACGTCCCGTACGGCTCGCTGCTGACGCGGGGAACGGCGAACCTGCTGGCGGCCGGGCGCTGCATCTCGGTCGATCACCGCGTGCATCACGCGACAAAGGAGATCCCGGCGTGCATGGCGACGGGGCAGGCGGCGGGCATCGCGGCGGCGCTGGCGGCGGGAGGGGCGTGACGTGACCGCGGTGGACGTGGCGTCGCTGCAGAAGCGGCTACGGGACGCGGGGGGGGGCGATCCTGGAGTGACGCGGGGTGGGGTGGCTGGGGCTAGTCGGCGATGCGCTCGTCAGCTTCGCGGAGGCGGCGGACGAGGACGGGGAGCATGCCGACCGCGATCTGCGGGCGGTTCTTCATTTCGGCGGTGAAGTCCCAGCGGGTCATCGCCAGGCACTCGCTGTCCTCGATGGCGCGGACGGTGGCGGAGCGCGGGAAGCCTTCGAAGAGCGCCATCTCGCCGAAGAAGTCGCGGGGGCCGTAGGTGGCGAGGGTCTGACCGTTGCGCTCGGCCTCCAGTTTGCCGCTGGAGACGATGAAGAAGCCGGCGGCCTGGTCGTTTTCCTCGATCACCGCATCGCCGGACTTGATGGTGCGGGGGACCATCACTTTGGCGAGCCGGGAAAGGTCGCCGCGGCTGAGTTCAGAGAAGATCGGAACGCTCTTTAGCAGGTCCTCGCGGCCCATATTGCTACCCTCCGCTTGATGATTACGTTCTAAGTGCGCCCACTGTAAGCAGTTTGCGCGTGGCGCGTCAACAGACGGCGTGCACCGCAGCGGGGCTCACTCACCGCCGAGAGGCGACCGTGGAAGAACGACCGTGGCCTCACCCGGCGTCGCGACGCCCTCACGTTCGTTCTCCGCCCAGACTTCGAGGAAGACGAGTCCGGCGCCGTCAGCCTCGTCCTTGCCGGTAACCCTCCCGCGGCAGACCATCGTGTCTCCGGGCCGGTGCTGGCGGCGCATCTCGAAGGCGAGGCGCTTGAGGAAGCCATCGTCGCCCATCCAGTCGGTGATCAGGCGCACGAGGGCGGCCTGAACGAAGCCGGTGTTCATGAAGACGTCGGCGTGGCCGGCCTTGCGCGCGAAGGCGGGATCGAAGTGCAAGGGGTACCAGTCCTGCGCGCCGCTGGCCTGAAGGAAGAGCCGTTTCACATTTATGTCGAGTGATATCTCCGGCAGCTCATCCCCGGCGGCGACGTCGTCCCAGTAGAGTTTCTCCCGGTTCATAGGTTCGCTTCGGCCGCCGCGACCTCGTCGGGCGTGCGGTGGGTGAGCATCGTGTTGCGGACTACGCAGACGGCTTCGTCGCGCTGGTTCGTGATGACGGCCTCGGCGACAATCCACACCGCCTCCGGGTCGATGGTGATGCCCTTCTGGTAAACGTCGGCGATGCGGCGGACGACGGAGAGGTGATCGCCGACCTTGATGCGGGCCGACCACTCCACTTCTTGGCTCATGTTGACGATGCGCTTGCCGGGCGTCGGCACGACGGGGAAGAGCGGTTCGAAGACGGCGGGCCAGGGGCCGAGGCTGGCGAAGTAGTGCACGAGCCAGCCCGACGGCGGGCAGTGCGCGCCGCCTTCGCGGCCGGCGTCGATGAAGAGCGGGTTGTTGTCCTCCACCATGTGGCAGTGGCGGCGGATCGGGTCGTGCTCGACGGGGTAGCGGCCGCGGGCCTTCGCCGTCTCGAAGCCGATGTACTTCCGGCGCACCTCTTCGATGTCGTAGGGCATCGCTCAGGCAGGTGCGGCGGCGTGGACGCGGTCCAGGAAGGCGGAGAATGAGCGGTTGAACTCGTCGGGCGCCTCGAAGGTAGGGCTGTGACCGGCGCCGGGGATGGTCACGAACTCACTGCCGGGGATCGCCGCTTGAAGGTCGCGGCTGGGTTGGGCGAACGGCTCGTCGTCCTCGCCCCAGAAGATGAGCGTCGGCACGCTGATGGAGGCGAGGCGATCGAAGAGCGGCTCGCGGTTGGTCATCGCCAGGCTGCCGCCGATATAGGCCTCGACCGAGGTCATCAAGAACTGCTCCCGCCAGATCCGAAGGAAGTCGGTATCGTCGGCGCGCGGGTCCTCTTTCGAGCGCAGATCGAACAGCGCATCCATGCCCTCGTCGCGGGCGGTCTGACGCAGCTTCTCGTCCCAGGACTCGAGGCCGGTGATCGCGGCGGCCGCGGTATCGACGAGAACGAGCGCGCGCACGAGCTCCGGGTGATCGAGGACGATGTGCTGGGAGATCATGCCGCCCATCGAGTGGCCGACTAAGTAGCACTCATCGATGCCGATCTTGCGAATAGCGGCGTAGGCGGCGGCGGCCATGTTGGGAAGCGCGTAGAAATCGATGTCGGCGGGCTTGTCAGACTTGCCGTGACCGGGCAGGTCCAGGGAGACGCAGCGGAAGCGGTCGCGGAGCGCGGGGACGTTGAACGCCCAGACACGGGTATTGGCCGTGAAGCCGTGCAGGAAGACGATCGGGTACCCTTCGCCGAGGTCGCGGTAGTGGATGTTCACGCCGTTGGCAGTCACTTCCGGCATTTCAGCACCTCCTGGCGGGCGAGTATATCACCGGCGGCGCGTGAAGTATCCTCAGATGGCAGATGAAGATCACGGTCGAGTTGCGGAGCTACCTTGACCAGTACGCGCCCGGCGACGACGCGACTTTCCCCTACGAGGTGGCAGGTGGCGCGACCGTCCGCGACGTGCTGGACCGGCTGCAGATCACGGACGAGCTGGCGGCGGCGGTGATCGTCGGCGGCGAGGCTTCGGACACCGAAAGAACGCTGGAAGATGGCGACAGGCTGACGCTGATCCCACCGCTGGCCGGCGGCTGACCGGGCGGCGGCGACAATCGCCTGTTGACAGCGGATTTTGCCTTCGGCATGATGCAGCTGCGAACACTTGCATTTGCATCGGAGGGCGTCCATGGCCTGCGAAAACGAAACCGCCATCGTACTGAGGGAAGCCGGACAGAAGGTGACCCCGCAGCGCGTGCACATCCTCTGCGCTATCCGCCACGCCGGCGTCCACATCACCGCCTCGCAGGTGATCGAGGAGGTGCGCACCTCGCACGCGTTCGTAGACGCTTCGACGGTCTACCGTACGCTGGCGTCGGCGTCTGATCTGGGTCTGGTGTACGAGACGGACATGGGCACCGGCGAGCGCGAGTTCGAGTGGGTGGGCAAAGATCGGCACCACCACTTGATCTGTCGCCCGTGCGGCGACGTAACGTCGCTGGACAACAGCTACCTCGACGGCGTGGCAACGCTACTCTACGAAGAGGCGGGCTTCCAGGCCGACCTCGGCCACTTCGCGATCTTCGGCGTCTGCAAGGGCTGCCAGGCGAAGCCTAGACGCGCACGATGATCCCCGCGGAAGCTCTGCCAGTCCTCACGTTCGTCGGCTCAGCCGGCGTGATCAGCGCCGCGCTGGCGCTGGGCCTGCGCCACGGCATCGACTGGGACCACATCGCGGCGATCACCGACATCACGAGCACGGCCGCCGAGCTACCGGACTCGGAGAAGTGGCTGACGGGAGAACCGGCCGTGATGCTCACGGACGAGTCGCACCACGCGATGGGCCACAGCCACGGCGGCAGCGAAACGGCCGTGATAGCGGCGACGGCGACCGCCGCCGGTCACGATACCGCGCACCTCCACTCTGAAGCGGCCACCCAGACCAACGGCAGAGGCAACGGCCGGCTGACGGCGGTGGCCGGGTTCGTCAGCAAGCAGCGGTCGGCGCTCTGGCTGGGGAGCCTTTACGCGCTCGGCCACGGCAGCATCGTGTTCCTGCTGGGCATGCTGGCGATCGTGGCGCGCGAGTTCCTTCCGGACTGGATCGACCCCCTGATGGAGCGCGTGGTGGGCGTGACGTTGATTCTGCTGGCGCTCTACCTCTTCTATGCGATCTTCCGCTTTTTCCGCTCCGGCGAGGAGGTGCGCCTGCGCAGCCGCTGGATGCTGGTGTTCGCCGGCGCCCGCAACGCTTACGAGGGCATCCGCGCCCGCCTCTTCGGCAAGCCGAGACAGCACGTGCACGCAGAGAAGCAGTACGGAGCGAGGACGGTGCTGGGCATCGGGGCGATACACGGGATCGGCGCCGAGACAGGCACGCAGGTGCTCGTGATTACGACGGCCGTCGGTGCTTCGAGTCAGCTCGGAGGGATGATCGCGCTACTGGCGTTCATCGCCGGCCTGCTGATCTCCAACACGGTGATCACGGTGCTGAGCACGGTGACGGTCGTATCCAGCTCGCGGCGGCAGTGGATCTACGTCGCGGCAGGCGGCATCGCGGCGGTGCTGAGCCTTGTAGTGGGTGTGCTATTCCTCGTCCAGGCGGGCGACCTGCTGCCGGACCTCGACCGCCTGGTGAGCTGGATCGGCGGCCCGGACTAGGAGCGCCGTCGGCTAGACGGCGACGCTGATGTCGTCGCCGTCGACCTTCACGTCGTAGGTCGGGAGGGGCTCGTCCGGCGGCGCGGCGACGACTTCGCCGGTCTCGGCGTTGAACTGGCCGCCATGGAACGGGCACTCGACAACGCCGCCGCCTAGGAGTATGCCTTCGCCCATCGGGCCCTGGCGGTGCGTGCACTCGTTGCTGAAGCAGACGAGCTTGCCGTCGATGTTGGCGATCACGACTTCCTTTTCGCCGACCTCGACGATCTTCATCTCGCCCGGCGGCACCTCGCCGCTGCTGGCCACTCGCACGAAGTCTGGCATTGGGTCTCCCTCCTGAAGGCGTCTGGGTCGGTTCGTGGATAACATACCATCCGGCGTTGCCGGATTTCCGTAGCGCTGATAACATTGGCAAGGCGAAACCGTCCTAACAACCGAGACCTTTAATGCGGTCCTGCGAGGCCGCCAAGGGAGATCGAGTTGACGTACGCAGACGTTCCGGATAACCGCATATCATACCGGCCCACGCGCGGTCCCTCTCCCATTGGTGAGAGGGTTTTTTCTTGATCGCGCGCACAGTCCTCTCCGCGGAAGAGATCCGCCGCGCCGTCCAGCGCATCGCCCACGAGATCGTGGAACGCAACCACGGGCTCTCTAACGTCGTGCTCGTCGGCATGCGCACGCGCGGTGTGCCGCTGGCGAACCGCCTGGCGGAAGCGATCGGCGAGATCGAGAACGAGAGCGTGCCTGTCGGCGCGCTGGACATCGGCCTCTACCGCGACGACATCGCCTCGCGGGCGCCGCACGTCCAGCCGACTGACCTGCCGGTGGCGATGGAGGGCCGCACCGTGATCCTCGTTGACGACGTGCTCTACACGGGCCGCAGCATCCGCGCGGCGCTGGACGCGCTGACGGACTTCGGGCGGCCGGCGGCGATCCAGCTGGCTGTGCTGGTCGACCGCGGCCATCGCCAGCTACCGATCCGCGCCGATTACGTGGGCAAGAACATCCCGACCGCGCTGCACGAAGACGTGGACGTGCTCCTCGAGGAGACCGACGGCCACGACGAAGTGCGCATCGCGCGAGAGGAGGGCGAACAATGATCCGAGCCGCGAGACAGGAGCAGGCCGTGGCGCCGCGATCCGCTGACGAACGCGAGTGGACGCGCCGGCACCTTCTGGACGTGGACGACCTGACGCGCGACGAGGTCGAACTGCTGATGGAGACGGCCGACTCGATGAAGGAAGTGCTCGGCCGCGAGGTACCGCGCGTGCCGACGCTGCGGGGCCGCACAGTCGTGACGCTCTTCTACGAGGCGAGCACGCGTACCCGCGCGTCGTTCGAGCTGGCGGGCAAGGCGCTGGGCGCGGACGTGATCAACGTGGCGGCCGGCGGATCGAGCGTCGAGAAGGGCGAGTCGCTGATCGACACGGTGCGCACGCTGCAGGCGGTGGGCGCCGACGTGCTGGTGATGCGTCACGGATCGTCGGGGGCGCCTCACCTGGTGGCGCGTCAAATACGATCGTCCGTGATCAACGCCGGCGACGGCTGGCACGCCCACCCAACGCAGGCGCTGCTGGACCTCTACACGATGCGCGCGCACCTGGGCGACGTACGCGGGCGCCGCGTCGTTATCGTCGGCGATATCGCGCACAGCCGCGTCGCGCGGTCGAACATCTGGCTGCTCGCCAACGCCGGTGCGGAGGTGACCGTCTGCGCGCCGCCGACCCTGCTGCCGGCAGGGCTGCGCCCCGGCGACCCTCCGAACGAAGAGCTAGGGGCGCTGCCGCGCGTCAACATCGAGACGGACCTCGACAGCGCGGTGGAGGGAGCGGACGTCGTGATGGCGCTGCGCCTGCAGAAAGAGCGCATGACGGGCGGCCTGCTGCCGTCGCTGCGCGAGTACGCGACGCTCTACCAGCTGAACGAAGCGCGCGTCGCGCGGGCGGCGAGCGGCGCGCTGGTGATGCACCCGGGCCCGATCAACGAAGGCGTCGAGATCTCGCCCGCGGTGGCGAGCAGCCTGCAGTCCGTAATCGACGAGCAGGTGACGAACGGCGTCGCGGTGCGGATGGCGGCGCTGCTGCTGATGTGTGGAGTGAAAAGCGGATGAGCGAGATCACCATCCGCGGCGGGCGCGTGCTGGACCCGGCGAACGGCCTCGACGGCGTCGCCGACGTGGTCTTGCGCGATGGAGTCGTGGCGGAGGTGGCGAAGCCCGGCGGGAAGGCGACCGGCGAGACGATCGACGCCTCGGGGCTCGTCGTCTGTCCGGGGTTCGTCGACATCCACGCGCACCTGCGCGAGCCGGGCTTCGAGCACAAGGAGACGATCGAAACGGGCACGCTGGCGGCGGCGCGCGGCGGCTTCACCACCGTTTGCGCGATGCCCAACACAGAGCCACCGACCGATTCCGCCGGCGCCGTGGAGTTCGTCCTGCGCACGGCGGCCGCGAAGGGCACCGTGCGCGTGATGGCCATCGGCTGTGTGACGAAGGGCCGCGCAGGCCACGAGCTGGCGGAGCTGGCCGAACTGGCGGCGGCCGGTGCGGTCGCCTTCAGCGACGACGGTGCGCCCGTGGCTGACGCCGCGCTGATGCGTCGCGCGCTCGAATACGCGGGAATGCTGGATACGCCCGTGATCGACCACGCGGAGGAACCAGCGCTGGCAGCCGGCGGCGTGATGCACGAAGGCTGGATCTCGACTCGCCTCGGGCTGCGCGGCGTACCGGCGGCTGCGGAGGAGTCGATGGTTGCGCGCGACGTCACTCTCGCCGAGGCTACCGGAGCGCGTGTCCACCTCGCGCACATCAGCACGGCCGGATCGATCGAGCTGGTGCGCGCGGCGAAGGCGCGAGAACTGCCGGTAACGGCCGAGGTGACGCCGCACCACCTAGCGCTGACGCACGAGGCGGTGCTGACCGGGCCGAGCGCCCAACGGGCCCGTAGCGAAAGCGGCCAGCTTGCCTACGACACGAACGCGAAGGTGAACCCGCCGCTGCGCCGGCCGGAAGACGTCGCGGCCTGCGTGGCTGGCCTCCTCGACGGGACGATCGACTGCATCGCGACGGACCACGCGCCGCACGCCACACAGGACAAGCTCTGCGAGTTCGATGCCGCGGCGATGGGCATCAGCGGCCTGGAAACGGCGCTGGCGCTCTGCCTGACGGCGCTCCCGCTGGAGACGGCGATCGAGCGGCTGACGATCGCGCCGTCGGCAACGCTGGGGCTAGCGCGGCACGTGCCGGGCATCGGATCGCTCTCGAAGGGCGCGCCGGGCGACGTCGTCGTCATCGACCCGGAGGCGGAGTGGACGGTGGAGCCAGAGACGTTCGCGAGCCTGGGCAAGAACACGCCGCTGGCGGGCCGCACGCTCAAGGGGCGCGTGGTGGCGACGGTCTACGGCGGGAACGTGGTGCACGATGCCCGCTAGGCCGGCCTCCCTAGTCCTCGAAGACGGCTCCGTGTTTCGCGGCGAGTCGTTCGGGGCAGACGCCGCCTCGACGGGCGAGGTGGTGTTCTCGACGGCGATGACCGGCTACCAGGAGATGCTCACGGACCCCTCGTTCGCCGGACAAGTGCTGGTGCTGACGTACCCGCTGGCTGGCAACTACGGGATCAACGCCGACGACGCCGAGTCGAAGCGCATCCAGGTCGCCGGGCTCGTCGTGCACGAGGCCTGCGATACGCCCTCGCACTGGCGCTCCGAGCGGACGCTGGGCGAGTACCTGGCGTCCGAGGACGTGCCGGGGATCGCCGGCGTCGACACTCGCGCGCTGACCCGCAGGCTGCGCGATGCCGGCGTGATGATGGGCGCGGTGACGACGGACGAGACGCCGGAGGAGGCGCTCGCCCGTCTGCGCTCGGCGCCCAGATACGGGGAAGTGGATCTCGTGCGCGGCGTCAGCACAGACGAGCCGTACGAGTGGGAGTCGGAGGATCCGAAGCGGCACGTCGTGGTCGTGGACGACGGCGTGAAGTACAACATCATGCGCCTGCTGGCCGGGCGCGGCTGCCGCGTGACGGCGCTGCCGCCGGACGCCGACGCGGAGACGATCCTTGGCCTCTCGCCGGACGGGATCCTGTTCTCGCCGGGGCCGGGCGACCCGAAGTTCCTGGACTACCAGGTGGCGACGGTGCGGGCGCTGATCGGCAAGGCGCCGCTGCTGGGCATCTGCCTGGGCCACCAGGTGCTGGCGCGAGCGTTCGGCGCGGAGACGTTCAAGCTGAAATTCGGGCACCGCGGCGCGAACCACCCGGTACAGGACGTCGCAACCGGCCGCGTCCACATCACGGCCCAGAACCACGGCTACGCGGTCGATCCCGGCGGCCTGTCGAGCGATCTCGAGGTCTCGCAGGTGCACCTGAACGACGGCACGTGCGAGGGGCTGCGGCACCGCAGCGAGCCGGTGATATCGATCCAGTACCACTCGGAGGCCTCGCCGGGGCCGCTGGACAACGTGTACGTGTTCGACCGCTTCGTGCAGATGATGGATGGAGTGAACGGTGGCTAGCGGACAGTCGGCCGGATCCCCGAAGGCCAGGATTTCCGACGGACCGATTGGGCAGCCTGGCGAGGAGGCGCGCCATGGCTGAACCAACCTACAGGCAGGCGACGATGGACGACGCCGACGGTATCGCGGCCGTGGGCGCCGCGGTGTGGGAAGAGCTGGGCGCCGGCAGCGGGCTACCCGGTCCGCTAACGGCCGAAGGTGTCGTCGCGCGGATGAAGGAGCTGGGCGAGCGCGGCGGCACGTTCGCCTGCGAGGACGGCGGGACGGTCTGCGGCTTCGCGCTGGTGCAGCCGGACGTCAACCACCCGACGGAGGCGGTTCTTGGCGTGTGGATGGCGCCGGAGGCCCGCGGGGAGGGCCGCGGCCGCGAGCTGGCGGTCGTGGCGACTGACTGGGCACGCGAGGCGGGCTACAAGAGCCTGCGCGGGACGATCCCGGAGGGCAACGAGCCGGCGCTGTCGTTCTTCGGGGACTTCGCGAGCATGGCGCAGATCGTCGGCCAGGGCATGGAGTACGAGCTGCCGCTGTGAGTGCAGACTACCCAAACATCGACCGTTGGCTCGGTCGGTATCTGAAGAAGATCGCTGCCCTCGACGACGACGAGTACGTGGTCCTGCGTCACGAACTTGAACACGCCGCCGAGTATGAGACTCGCCTGAAGACTCTTGACGCGCATCTCGATGTTGCAGGCCAGTTGTGCCAGGACTTCGAGCGTTTGATCAGCGAGCGGAAGGGATTCGGGACGAATATCGATGGGGCGAACCAGATGCTACTGGACAAGCTGGCGGAGATCAGGGCCGTGGTTGGCTTAGACGAGTGCGGTTTCACAGGAATTGCTTTTAGTACGACACCGGACTTGACCGCACGAAAGGACGGTAAAGATTACGCCATCGAGGTCACGCGAATCTCAGCTTCGGGTGGGATCCGTGAGCTATCTGGTGATTACGAAATCAAAATCCTGCCGAACCCTGATGAACCAGATGTCCTGCCGCTTCAGATAGTGACGAAGGCACTCGCGAAGCGCGAACAGCTCATCAACGCGGGCTTCACGGGCGTGAATCACATCATCTGGATTTCCGTTGGTCGCGACTACTTCCTCGCCGGTCGATACGAGCCAGACCTCGCAGGGCTCCGCCGCCACATGCCTGCATACCTACGTACTAAGGTCGAGCAGGCCGCTTCAGACAACCGCATCAAGCGGGGCTACCCAGAGCTTCAGTATTTCGCGGCGTCCCCGGAAGCAAGCGCCCCAGCTGTGTTGATAGAGACGCCGCATGACCTCTAAACCCAACAAGGTCCTCATCATCGGCTCCGGGCCGATTGTTATTGGGCAGGCGGCGGAGTTTGACTACTCCGGGTCGCAGGCGTGCCGGTCGCTGCGGGAGGAGGGCGTGCACACGGTGCTCGTCAACTCCAACCCGGCGACGATCATGACCGACGAGGGCATCGCCGACACGATCTACATCGAGCCGCTGACGGTGCCCGTGATCGAGCGCATTATCGAGCGCGAGAAGCCCGACGGCCTGCTGCCGACGCTGGGCGGGCAGACGGGGCTAAACCTCGCCGTCGCGCTGGCCGACGCCGGCGTGCTCGAGAAGCACAACCTGCGCTCGCTGGGGACGCCGATCGAGACGATCCGCACGGCCGAGGACCGCGACCTCTTCTGCAAGCTGCTGGAGGAGATCGGCGAGCCGGTGCCGGAGAGCGAGACGGCGACGACGATGGAGGAGGCCCGTAGGGCGGCGAAGGAGATCGGCCTGCCGCTGGTCGTGCGGCCGGCGTACACGCTGGGCGGCACGGGCGGCGGCATCGTGCAGACGCGCGACGAGCTGGAGCACATCGTGCGCGGCGGGCTAGCGGCGTCGCCGATCGGCCAGGTGCTGCTGGAGCGCTACCTGCAGGGCTGGAAGGAGATCGAGTACGAGGTGATGCGCGACGACGCCGACAACTGCATCACGATCTGCAACATGGAGAACATCGACCCGATGGGCGTGCACACGGGCGACTCGATCGTCGTCGCGCCCAGCCAGACGCTGCCGGACAAGGAATACCAGATGCTGCGCTCGGCGTCGCTTAAGATCATCCGCGCGCTGGGCATCGAGGGCGGCTGCAACATCCAGTTCGCGCTGGCGCCGCGCCGGGAGATCGCCGACTGGGAGCCGGTCGACGGTGGGCCGCCGTACTACGTTATCGAGGTCAACCCGCGCGTGTCGCGCAGCTCGGCACTGGCGTCGAAGGCGACGGGCTACCCGATCGCGCGCGTGGCGGCGAAGATCGCCGCCGGCAAGACGTTGGACGAGATCCCGAACCGCGTGACCGGCAAGACGACGGCCGCGTTCGAGCCGGCGCTGGACTACTGCGTGGTGAAGATCCCGCGCTGGCCGTTCGACAAGTTCCCGCTGGGTGAGCGCCGCATCGGCACCCAGATGAAGGCGACGGGCGAGGTGATGGCGATCGACCGCACGTTCGAGGCGGCGCTGGGGAAGGCGGTGCGCTCGCTGGAGTTCGGCGGGCGCTCGCTGCTCTGGGAGAACCCGGCCTGGCGCGACCTCGACCCGAGCGACTACGTCGCGAGCCCGACGGACGAACGGCTGTGGGCGGTGCTGGCCTCGCTGCGGCGGGGCTCGACGGTCGAGGAGCTGTCGAGGCTGTCGGGGATCGACCCGTGGTTCCTGACGAAGATGCGCCGCATGGTCGAGGTCGAGAAGCGGCTGCTGAACGAGCCGCTGACGCCGGACCTGATGCGCGCGGCGAAACGCTCGGGCCTCTCCGACGGCGTCATCGGCACGCTGGGCGACCGGCTGCCGGAACAGGTGCGCGACCTGCGCACAGAGTGGGGCGTGCAGCCGGTCTACAAGACTGTGGACACGTGCGCGGCGGAGTTCGAGGCGGAGACGCCCTACTTCTACTCAACGTATCCCGCGAGCGCGGCCGGCGACGGAGAGAACGAAGCGCCGGCGCTGCCGGGGGAGAAGGCGCTGGTCATCGGCAGCGGGCCGATCCGCATCGGGCAGGGGATCGAGTTCGACTACTCGGCGGTGCACGCGGCGTGGGCGCTGCGGGAGGCGGGCGTCGGGGCGATCATGGCGAACTCGAACCCGGAGACGGTCTCCACCGACTTCGACACGAGCGACCGCCTCTACTTCGAGCCGCTGGACGAAGAGGCCGTGCGCGACCTGCTGGCAAACGAGACGGAGAACGGCTCGGCGCCGGCGTCGATCGTGCAGTTTGGCGGACAGACGGCGGTGAATCTGGCGACGCCGCTGGCGCAGGCCAACCTGCCGATCATCGGTTCGAGCGCCGAGGCGATCGACCTGGCAGAGGACCGCCGGCGCTTCGAGGACCTTCTGCAGGGCCTCGGCATCCCGCAGCCGCCGGGCGCGGGCGTATCGACTGTCGAGGAGGCGCTGCAGACGGCGCAGCTGATCGGCTACCCGGTGCTCGTGCGGCCGAGCTACGTGCTGGGCGGGCGGGCGATGGAGATCGTGCAGAACGCGACGGACCTTGTGCGTTATGTCGCGCAGGCGGCCGAGATCTCGCCGGGCAAGCCGGTGCTGATCGATAAGTACATGGCGGGCATCGAGGCCGAGGTCGACGCAGTCTGCGACGGTGAAGGCGGGGCGCTGATCCCCGGCATCATGCAGCACATCGAACGCGCCGGCGTCCACTCAGGCGACTCGATGGCGGTTTACCCCGCGGTCGGGCTGACGGAGAAGGAGAAGGCGACGATCGTTGCGCACACGCTGCGGCTGGGCCAGGCGCTGGAAGTGCGCGGCCTGATGAACGTCCAGTACGTGATCATGCGCCCGGAAGAGGGGGAATCCAACGTTTACGTGCTGGAGGTCAACCCGCGCGCCAGCCGCACGGTGCCGTTCATCTCGAAGGTGACGGGCGTGCCGCTGGTGCGACTGGCGGTGCAGGTGATGCTGGGCAAGACGCTACGCGGGCTGGGCTACGAGCCGGGCATCTGGCCGGAGCAGCAGCTGGTGGCCGTCAAAGCGCCGGTGTTCTCGATGTCGAAGCTGATCGGCGTCGACACACACCTGGGCCCGGAGATGAAGTCGACCGGCGAGGTGATGGGAGTCGACGAAACGTTCGAGGCGGCGCTCGAGAAGGCATTGATCGCGTCCGATATGTCGCTGGCGGGGCGCAACTCGATCCTCCTGAGCCTGGACGACGAGACGAAGCCGGAGGCCGTGCCGCTGATCCGCACGCTACAGGCCGCCGGCTACCGCATCTACGCGACGGAGGGCACGGCGACGATGATCCAGGCGCTGGGTGTCCCGGTGGAGATGGTGCCGAAGCGGCTGGACGAGGGCTATCCGAACGTCGTCGACGTGATCCGCGAGGGTACCGTCGATGCGGTGATCAACACGCCGGAGGGCCGCGTGACGGAGACGCTGCGGGACGGCTTCCACATCCGCCGCGCCGCCGCCGAGAAGCGCATCCCCTGCCTGACCTCGATCGACACGGCGGCGGCGGCTGTCGACGCTCTGATGCGCGGCGAGCAGGAGTTCAAGGTGCAGCCGCTGCGGGACTACCTGAGCGCGTGAGCGGACGACCCGATGCCGTGGGTGCTTTCCTCGATTGGTTCATCGACCTGTTCGGCTGGTTCGATCTTGCAGACTTCGGAAACAACGTCGTTGCCGATCTCATATTCTGGGTCACGTTTGGGGGTGCAGCCTTATTCCTCCTCAACTGGCTAAGGTGGAAGCCCGCAAGGCGAGACCTACTTACTAACCTAAAGTCTGTCGCTGGGAATTGTATTGGGATGTGGGACAGGGCCGCCAACCCTGACACGCCGCTCAACCTCATTTGGTCTCGGCAACTCTTCCAGGATCTATCTGACAAGTTGCACGTGGAGCTAGGGAAGATGAAGTCTGCTTCAGGTGACGACGAGCGATTCAATCTCTACTCCGCTGACTACTGGAGAGACTTGACAAGGTCGCTGCCAACAAATCTCGAGGAACTCAAGCGTTCGCTCGATAGAGCGCAACTGACTCTCCGCGGAGAACCGAGTGCAGTGTCAGCAGTGAACGAACTTGAGCGCTGGCTAGGCGACTTGGCCAAGTTTGATACTTTCCTTCGTTACTTGGAGAAACAATCACAATCGGGTGACATTCAGGCGAGATACGATCAACAACTGATGTTAGCTTCCGTGAGCGCCTTCAAGATCTCGGGCTCTGCATATGAGCTTTGGAAAGCCCTGCCAGAAATACCGGGACGAGCTGGATGAAGCTCGAACGGGCGCGGATCGTCTCGCAGGAGGAGCTGTACGACGATACCTACCTGATGTGGCTCTCCTGCCCGGCGGTGGCGCGCGGTGCCGCGCCGGGGCGCTTCCTGATGATCCACTGCACCGGCGCGCTCGACCCGCTGCTGCCGCGGCCGATGTCGTTCCACCGGTTTCGCGAGGTGGACGGTGAGCGCCAGTTCGCGGTCCTCTACGACGTGCGCGGGCGCGGCACGGCGTGGCTCTCGGAGCGCCAGGCCGGCGACGCGCTCACGGTCTTCGGGCCGCTGGGCCGCGGCTTCGAGGTGGACCCCGCATCGGAGAACGTCCTGCTGGTTGCGGGCGGTCTTGGCATCGCCGGCGTCGTCTCGCTGGCGGACGAGGCGGTGGCGGCCGGCCGGTCTGTAACGCTGCTGCAAGGCGCCCGCACGGCCCCGAAGCTCTGCCCGCCGGAGCACCTGCCGGCGGAGGTGGAGGCCGTCTCGGCCACGGACGATGGCTCGGAGGGACACGCGGGCCGCGTGACGGAGCTGCTAGCGGCGCGCGTGCCTTGGGCGGACCAGGTCTTCGCCTGCGGTCCGAACGCGATGTTCGAGTCGATGGCGGCCGTCGTGCGCGAGCTGCGCACGCGGAAGCCGGTGCAGGCGCTGCTGGAGGAGCGGATGGGCTGCGGCACGGGCGTCTGCTACGGCTGCGCGGTGTTCACGCGCAAGGGAGTGCGGCTCGTCTGCCGGGATGGTCCGCGAATGGAGCTTCGCGAGGCGTTCGGCTAGTCTGAAGGCAAGATGACGAGCGACGCTGAGCCGCGAGGCGATACGCTACCGCTCGCCGTGTTCGTCGGGGCGATCGTCGTGGGAGCCGTGGGAGTGCTCGCGGGGCTGCTGCTCTTCTCCGGCAGCGACGATGAGGCCGACGCGACACCAGCGGTACTCGACACCCGGGCCGTGACGATCGAGATCAGCGACTTCCGGTACGGGCCGCCAAACCTCTCCCTGCCGGCGGGCGCGACGGTGACGTGGCTGAACCGCGACGCGGCCCCGCATGACTCTGCGGCGCGCGATGGGACGTGGGACACGGAGCTCTTGCAGCGGAACGAGGAGTTCGCGCTGACGTTCGACGAGCCAGGAACGTGGGAGTATTTCTGCACGATCCACCCGTATATGACGGCGACGCTGACTGTGCTCTGACCTCGTCTGCCCCGATTGTCAGAAGCGCAGCGGCTCTAGGCTTCGGCGGTGGCAGGCGCTTCTTCGGCGAAGAAGTGCTGGACGCTGGTCTTGGCGGCGATGCGCTGGGCGATCACGCCGAAGGACTCAGATACGGACGAATCCGGGTCGCTCTCCACGATCGGGATGCCGGAGTCGGATGCGGCGCGGACCTCGTTGAGCAGCGGGATGGCGCCCAGGAAATCGATCCCCAGCTCGTCGGCCATCGCCTCGGCGCCGCCGGTGCCGAAGACGTCGGTGCGCTCGCCGCAGTGCGGGCAGGTGAAGTAGCTCATGTTCTCGACGAGGCCGAAGACAGGCACTTTCATCTTCTCGAACATCGCGACGGCCTTCGTGGCGTCTTCGACGGAGACAGCGTTCGGAGTCGTGACGACGACGGCGCCGGCGATCGGGGCCTCCGTGGCGGCGCTCATCGAGGCGTCGCTCGTGCCGGGGGGAAGGTCGAGGATGAGGTAGTCGAGGTCGCCGCCATCCGACCACGGCAGGTCGTGCAGTAGCTGGCGCACGCCGCTGCCGATCATCGGGCCGCGCCAGACGACGGGCAGCCCGCGCTTGAGGACGAAGCCGAGCGAGGCGGCGCGGATGCCGTAGCGCTCGACGATGCCGAGACCGGTGTCAGCCTGTATGCCAGCGGGCACGCCGAGCATCGTCGGTATGTTGGGACCAGTGAGGTCGGCGTCCAGCAGGCCGACTTCCGCGCCGTAGCGGCGGAGGGACAGCGCCAGGTTGACGGCGACGGTGGACTTGCCGACGCCGCCCTTGTTGGAGGCGACGGCGATGATGTTGCGCACGCCGGGGACTGCCTTGGGGCCTTCGGGGGCGCCCGTCGAGCGCACGGTGGCGTCCATCTCGACGTCAACGCTCTCGATGCCGGGGAGCGCCAGGAGCAGCTCCTCCGCCTGCGCCTTCATCTCCTCGCGGACGGGACAGGCCGGGGTCGTGAGGACGATCTTGACGGCGATGCGCCCGTTGCCGATGTCGATGCTCTCTTCAGGGATGAAACCCAAGGAGACAATGTCTTTGTGGAGGTCCGGATCCTGTATCTGGCTGAGGGCGCTCAGCACCTGCTCTTTGGTCACGCCGTCTGAGTCGGCCATCGGTGTCCTTTCGGGTACATGGTGAGCGGGGTCACACAATCCCCGGGAAAGTGCGAGAGTCTACGCTTTTGTGTAGTCCGCTGGAGAAACCTTTTACGGTGGTAGACCGTTATAACTATACAACGAAAGCCATGGAGGCATAATTTAAACAGCCGATAGCTTGCAAATGAAGATAGGGATACCCCCATGGGGTACATCCGGAACGTCGCCTGTAACGTAACTGACTCAGACGACATCTTTGATGCAAGCGGAACGTCAGGAACCCAGGAGATTTGAAATGGCAAAGACACAGGTAATCGAAAAGAAGAGCCCGAGGACCAGGAAGGCCGAATCGGCGACCACAACGATCGAGCAGCCGACCTGCCAGCACCACTGGGTCATCGCCTCGCCGCGGGGCGCGATGAGCGAAGGCCGCTGCAAGCGCTGCGGCGAAGAGCGCGAGTTCCGCAACTCGACGACCGACTACGTCTGGGACGACGACTCCTCGAAGGACAAGGGCTACACGCCGTGGCGTGGCACCCGCTCCTCACCGAAGATGATCGACGACGTTGAGGCGTCTACGAGTTCAGCGACCGGCGCTTCGCTCTCCTAACCACGTAAACGCACACCCCCCTTGAAAGGCCTCCTGCCGCACACGGGAGGCCTTTCGCTTTGCCGGCCACCGAGGCCCCGGCTGATATCATGAAGCGACGATGGACCTGCGCGTAGACCTGGTGAGCGGCGGCAAACGGTCGCTCTCGCTGGCGAACCCGGTAATGACGGCGTCCGGGACGTTCGGCAACGGCCTGGAGTACCAGAAGGTGTTCGACATCCAGCGGCTGGGCGCGATCGTGAGCAAGGCGATCACGCGCAAGCCGCGCCGGGGCAACGTACAGCCGCGCATCGCGGAGACGGCCGCCGGCATGATCAACTCGATCGGCCTGCAGAACATCGGCCTCAGCGCGATCATCCGCGACGTGGCACCGGTCTGGGACACGTGGGCGGTGCCGGTGATCGCCAACATCGCCGGCGAGACGAAAGACGACTACGCCGAGCTGGCCGGGCGCCTGGACGGCGTTACCGGCGTCTCCGCGATCGAGATGAACGTCAGCTGCCCGAACGTCGAGAGCGGCCTCGAGTTCGGAGTTGACCCGCACGCGGCGAACGAGGTGACGAAGACCGTGAGGCGGCGCACCGACCTGCCGCTGATCGTCAAGCTGACGCCAAACGTGACGGGCATCGAGGACGTCGCCCGGGCGGTCGTCGACGGCGGCGCCGACGCTCTGACGCTGATCAACACCTACCCGGCGATGAGCATCGACGTACACAGCCGTCGGCCGGCGCTGGGCTGGGGCGCCGGCGGCCTATCCGGGCCAGCCCTGAAACCGATCGCCGTGCGGCTGGTGTATCTCGTCTCGCAGGCCGTGGACGTGCCGATAATCGGCTGTGGCGGGATCACGACAGGCGAGGACGCCGTCGAGTTCCTGCTGGCGGGGGCGTCCGCCGTGCAGGTGGGCACGGCGACGTTCCGCAACCCGCGCGCGGCGCTGGACGTGCTCGAAGGCATCGAGGCGTACATGCGCGAGGAGGACGTGGAGGACGTGACCTCGCTCGTCGGCGCGGCCCACGCCTCCGAAGCGGCGCCGCCGCCCTCCCAGGCGACCGGTTGAGCGACCCTGCCGGCGATCTGCTCGCCGTCCACACTTCGGACCTGCACATCGACGGTCGCTTCGCCGACGAGTTCCACCCGCTCTGCCGCGTGCTGGAGACGGCGAAGGCGCTGGACGCCGAGCTGATCGTGCTCGCGGGCGACATCTTCGATCACAACCGGGTGCCGCTGACGCAACTTGACGCGGTGGCGCGGATGCTCGACGATGCCGGCGCGCGGATCGTGATCCTGCCGGGCAACCACGACCCAATCACCTCCGATTCGGTCTACCGGCGAGGCAGCCTGGCGGACGTGCCGAACGTTCACGTGCTGGGCGTCAGCAGCGAGGAGCGCTTCCTGTGGCCCGAGCGCGACCTGGAGGTCTGGGGCCGCGCGCACTTCGACTACGGGAACATGTCGCCGCTTCGCGACGCCCCGCCCTCGGAGGCCGGGCGCCGGATCGCGGTGGCGCACGGGCACTGGCAGCAGACAGAGAACGACGCTCACCGCGGCTGGCTGATCACAGACGATGACATCGCCTCGACGGGCGCGGCTTACGTGGCGCTGGGCCACTGGCCGCGAGCGCTCCCAGCCGGCGACGGCCGCGTGCCGGCCTACTACTGCGGCTCGCCCGACCTGGCGGCGACGGTAAACGCGGTGCGGCTGAGCGCAGACGGCGGCGTGGCGGTGGAGCGGGTGTCGTTGGCGGAGCACGGCGGCTGATTGACCGCATCAGGCGGGCGCGCTTAACCTGAAATCGGATCGGGGTGTAGCTCAGTCAGGTTAGAGCGCCTGGTTTGGGGCCAGGAGGCCGACGGTTCGAATCCGTCCACCCCGACCAGCCAGGTCCCTGCGGCCCGCTGGATATCGGCCCAGCCTGCCCCGGATGCGGGGACTCATCGGGCGTTATTGACATCTTATTCCGCCGGGCGCAGAATCACCCAGTCGACAGCCCGTGCTGTCGGAAGGAGGCTCCGAGTGGCAATCTACGTAGGCAGCCAGGTCAGCCCCACCCCGGGGAATCTGCCAGCCCTTCTGGCGGAACGGGAGCGCTACAACCAGCTGGTGGCGAAGCTCGGTGGTACGCCGGTCGGCGGCTGGACGGTAACGTTGGGAGAAGGACAAGGCACGCTGGCACTCCTCGTCTCCTACCCCGACATGGTGGCGTATCAGGCGGCGACCGAGAAGTCTCAGACCGACGCGGACTTCGTTAAGTTCCTCGCTGACGTTGCCCCCCTGGTAGCCAGCCTCAATAGCGCCGTCTACACTCCCACCCCCGCATCGCGGCTGCAGTAGCTCCGCCCGCCGACCAGGCGACGCCGCTTCAGACCCGGAGGAAGCCTCGGCTTGCTGACTCGCCCGCTGCAACGACTGCGGGCGGGCATTCGCAGGCCTTCAGCCAGTCCGGACTCTACCCACCCGCCGACCAAGAGGCTCGCATGCGGGTCGGCACTGTGGGCCGTGTCCCCGACGTCGAGACTGTCCGCCCTTGCGATTCCTCTGCTATCCTGTCCCACACACCACGGTGCCGCTCGTGCTGCGCCGCGTTCGACAAGAAGGAGGCTTCGAATGGCACGCATCACGTTCTTCCGGTTCAAGGCTCTGCCTGGAAAGCGCCAGGCAGTGATCGACCAGTTCGCAAGCTGGGAGGCGGAGCAAAAGCCGAATGCCGCCGGCTTCGAGCGATCAGTGCTCGTCTCGAACGACGACGACGGCGATGAGTTCATCGCCGGCGTGCGCTTCGAAAGCGCCGAACTCTACGACGCGCATTCGCAGCGGCCAGAGCAGAGTGAGTGGTTCGGCGCGTTGCGGGCGAACCTCGCCGCCGACCCTGAGTGGTTCAACGGCACGCTCGAGCGCGAGGCCGTGGGATAGAAGCACCGGCCCACACGATTTCGGTCGCCCGAGCGGCCCCTCCTGACCTAGAAGCCTCGTGCCCGCCTATGGGCCCTGCTGGCCAACGCTATCCAGGAGCCAGTCTTTGATCTGTGAGCCGGTCTCGCTCAGCCTCTCGTGAGCGTCGCCGGCGACCGCGGCATCCGATATGTAACTGCCCACTTCGGTCACGTGCTCCTCCCAGGCGGCCTCCGGGCCCGGACTGGACGCTGTCGTCAGGTCTCTCACGGTGAAGCCGATGACGAGGGCGGCGACAGCGGCGATAGTCAACTTGAGCATGGTGCTTCTCCTTCGACCTGATTGTCGGTCGAGCGCCTCGCCGGGTTCTCGCCGCGCGGAGGTGAAGGACAGGCACGTTAAGGATGCGTTTTGCGCCACGCGTACAGGGCGCGCTACGATGCCAGCGATGGACGAGAGCGAACGCGAACGGCCCGCGCTGGACGCCTACGACGACGATCTGGAGGAAGAGAGCGCGGTGATGCTGGTGCGCCAGGTGCCGCTGGGGATCGTGTTCGCGCGCATTATCGTGGTCTCCGGGATGGGGATCACGGGTGCGCTGGCGATCTTCTTCCTGATCGGGGCGATCTGGTGGCCATCGGCCGTCTCGCTAGGCCTGACGCTCGTCTTCCTGCTCTTGATGTTCTTCATCGAGCGGGGCGCGGACGCGTCATCCAGCGGCAAATGAAAACGCCGGCGGGAATCGCCGGCGTCTGTCGCGTTGATCGATTCTAGTCGGCTTTTGGCGGCGGCTTGGACTCCTCGGCCGTCGCCTCCACGGGAGCAGTGGTAGAAGCGGCGAGTGCCTCGCCCTCGGGCTCTTCCTTTAGCTCATCCTTAATCTCGCGGCGGAACTCCCGGATGCCGCGACCGATACCTTTGCCGATATCGCCGATGCGTGTCGCGCCGAAGAGCACGACGACGATCGCCAGGATGATCAGCAGTTCAGGTGCGCCAAGACTTCCAAACATGAGTTACTCCTCGCTCCAAGGATAGCACTGCGGGCAGGGTGCCACAAACAAACCGCTACGAGGCCTCGATGGTGACGTCTTCGATGACGAGCGCGGCCGAGAGGTCTTCCTGGCAGTCGACCGCGGTGCTCACGGAGCAGACGCTAAAGTTGCTCAGGTTCGTCAGGATATCGCGGCCTTCGATCACCGTGCCGAAGACGGTCTCCTGACCGTCCAGCCGCTCGTCGGCAGTATAAAGGATGCGAAACTGGCTGCCGTGGACCTCCTGGCCGCCCTCGCTGTTGGCGGCGAGGACGACGGCGAACGGCTCGTGGCCGATGCCGGACTCCTCGACGGTCAGGGTGTAGCCGGGGCCACCGAGGCCGGAGCAGATGCGCTCACCGCTGCCAGTGCAGGTCGGGTCGCCGGTCTGCGCGAAGTAGGCCTGATCGACGTAGAAGAAGGCGCTGCCGTCATAGAAGTTCTTTGCGGCGAGGAAGGCGAAGCTGTTGACGGCGAGCGGGGCCTCCGTGCTGAGGTCGATAACGATGTCGCCGGCGCTGGTCGTGAGGGTGGCGACGTGTGCAGTCGTCGCGTCGATCACGGGCGGCGGGCCGTCCGGCCACACCTGGGCGTCGGACGTCGGTTCGGGCGTCGTGTCGAAGTTGATGATGGGTGCGCCATCGCCGGACGTGCTGCCAAAGTTGGAGCCGAATCCGATGGCGCCCATCGACGCGATCATGACGACGATGAAGAAGACGTAGAACGCCTTGACGTTGAAGATCAGGTTTACGGGAAACGGGGCCTTGGCGCGTCGCTTGCCCGGGAGATCGACCGGTCCACGACGCCTTCGTCTGCGCTGTTTTGCCACTTAGTCAGTCACCTCTCCTAGATCGAATGTGCACGCTAAGTATAACAAAGCGTGTGTTAGATCCATCACAATAGGGATACGTGCCGAGCGATGTAACGGTTGCCTGTCAACGCCCATCCTATTTATTGACAAATCTAAGGGAAAGTTGGGGCAGCGATATGGCACTGACGCAGCAGCTAGAAACGACAGACACGGATTCCTGGGCCGACTTGAGCGGCCGCTGGTTCTTCACCTGGAGGATGGCCGCCGCCTGTGAGGGCGCGCTGCGAGAGGTGACCCAGGCACGCGCCGGCCAGGACGACCCGGACCGCCAGCTGGCGCTGGACAAGGTGAGTTCGCTGCTACACGACGAGATGACCCGCTGGGTCCGCCGCGGCGAAGCGCTGGACATGATCGTCGAGCGCGTGCCTCGCGCCGAGTAAGGCGCCGCTACGCCACCGCGCCGGCCGAGCCGACGACGAACTTCGTGCCGTCCGCCTTCTCACACCAGACGCTCGCGGTCAGCCGCTTTCGCGCCCCCTCCGCCGCCTCTTTCGTGACGTTGCCGTTTGCCGTGACGCGCTCGCCCTGCCAGAGGACGTTGACCAGCGCGACGTTCATCCTGCCGCCGCTGAACCAGCCTTCGCCGAAGCGCCCCGTCATCATCTCTGAGATGAAGCAGAGCGACATCATGCCCTGCACGACGATGTCCGGAAAGCCGAGCTTGCGCGCCATCTCGCGGTCGTTGTGATAGGTCTTGTGCGGCCCGGAAAACTTCTGGCACATCTCCAGCGTGATCTCCTTCTCCGGGACCGATAGCTCTTCGAGCACGGTCTCGTCCTCCCCCTCGAAGCGGCGGTCTGAACGCTTCTCGCGCTTCTTATCGACGACGTCGCCCTCGGTATCGGTGCGCAGGAGGAAGCTCTGGTGGGTGCGGCCGCGGTTGAGGATACGGCCGTCCGCAGCATAGATCGCGGTCTCGTTGACGAGGTGCTCGCGGTCGCGCCGTGTGTAGCGGTCGATGATCTGGCGGCGGGCGACGACGGTATCGCCGACCATGATCGGGGCGAAGAGCTCCCACTCCTGGCGAGCGTGCAGGTTGCCGAAGATGCTCAGGTACCAGTCGAGCGTGTGGTAGACCTCGGAGTGCAGGACCAGGGCGGGCGCGACGGGTCCGCCGAGCGGCGAATCGCCGAAGTACCAGGGGTTGAAGTCCTGCACGGAGTCGGCGTAGTGCTGCACGAGCTCAGGCGTGATCTTGATCTCGCGCTCGCCGTAGTAACGCCCGACGTGAACTTCGTCCCTGCGTGCCGTCGTCATCGCCTTCGAGTCTACCTCACCGAGGCAACGCCGACGCCGTCTCCGGAGTCGTTCGTGAGGCGGACGAGATCGCTTCCGTCCGCGTCGATGACGTAGACGTCGCGACGCCCGTCCCGATGGGACGAGAAAGCGATCTGCGTGCCGTCCGGCGACCAGGCGGGGAAGGCGTCCCACCCGGCGTCATCAGTGATGCGGATCAACGCGCCGCCGTCAGCGTTCGCGATGTAAAGCTCAGAGTTGAAGTCCCGGTTGGAGACCAGGGCGATTCGCACACCGTCCGGCGACGAGGCGGGCTGGATGTCCGGCCGAGGAGCGACGGTGACGCGCGTGAGGTAGGAGGGTACGGTGTCCATGACGTACACTTCGGCGCTCCCGGAGCGCTCGGAAACGAAGGCGAGGCGGCGGCTGTCGGCGGCCCAGACGGGCGACGTATCGTTGAGGGCGGAGAGCGTGATGTTGACCTTGCCGTCGCCGTTCGCCTGCATCATGAAGAGGTCCATGTCGGCGGGCTCCCCCGACTGGTAGGCGATGCGCGAGCCGTCGGGTGACCGTGTGGCCGAGAAGTCGTCGCGGTCGCTGGAGGTCAGCTGGACCTGGTTGGCGCCGTCGGCGTCCATTTCGTAGATATCGAAGTTGCCGCGGCGGTTGGTGCCGAAGAGGAGGCGCGAGCCGTCGAGCGACCACTCGTAGGGGATGTCGACGCCCGTGGTGGCAGTCAGCCGCCGGCGGTCCGACCCGTCGGCGGCCATGGTGTAAACGTCGCCGTCGCGCTCATCGTTGGCCTCCGAGTAGAAGGCGATGCGCGAGCCGTCCGGCGACCAGACCGGGAAGGCGTCGGGCGCGGGATCGCTGGTGAGGCGCCGAAGGTCCGAGCCGTCGGCGTTCATGACGTAGATATCGACGTTGTCGTCGCGGTTGGGCAGATTGAAGACACGGTCGGCGTAGAAGGCGATGCGCGAGCCATCGGGCGACCAGGCGGGCGCCGTGTCCCAGGGCAAGACGTCGGTCAGCGACTCCGGGGGCTGACGGCCCGGCGCCGGGACGCGGATCTCGTAACCGCCGGCGGCGCGGGAGAAGAGGACGATCCGCCCCTGCGGCGTGTCGTCGCTGCCCGAGCAGCCAGAAGCGAGCATAGCGAGTGCGCCGACGACAGCAGAGGCGGCGAGAAGGATTTGGGATCGCGGACGGAGGGGCATCTCTTGCTTTAGGCGACTGATCGGTCACATTCTTGCAGGCTACATGTTCTCACGATTAAACTACAACCCGCTCTGCCAGCCGGCGGAGCGTCATTGAGAAGACTTCCTGATGCTACTCGTCGCCCGCAAAAACCTGTTGGCGGAGAAGACACGCCTCGCGATTTCGATCGGTGGCATCGCCCTCTCGGTGTTCCTGATCGCCATCCTGCTGTCGCTCTTCCGGGGCTGGAGCGAGCGTGTGGGGAGCTTCGTCGAGGACGTGCCGGCGGACCTCTGGGTGGCCAGCGAGGGGACGACCGACTTCACCGCCGCCGCCTCGATTGTGCCGTCGTCGCTGGGGCTCCGGCTGGAGCTGATCCCGGAGAGCGACGTTGTGGCGCCGCTGATCGTGCGGCCGATGGAGATGTCGCACCTCGGCGGGGATCCCGACGACACGTTCGACGTTCACTTCGTGGGCTACAGCCCGGAGATCGGACTAGGCGGCCCGCTGGAGGTAACCGAAGGCAAGAGTCCGCCGGGCCCCGGCGAGATGATCGTCGACGAGCAGATGCACCGCCGCTTTGACGTCGACATCGGCGACCGCCTGGTCCGCGGAACGAAGTCGCTGACGGTGGTGGGATACTCGAAAGGCGGCGACTTCGTCTACACGCAGGTGGGCCACGTGACGATCGACACCGCGGTCGACTTCCTGGAGCTGGACCCGCCGTCACAGCGGACGTTCTTCTTGATGACGCTGAACGACCCGAGCGAACGGGAATCAGTGGCCCGGCGCATGGAGATCGTGCTGCCGGGCGTTGAGTTCATCACGGGCGAGTCGTTCGCGGCGGAGACGCGAGACCGCATCCTGGGCCAGATCCTGCCGATCCTGATCGTCGTGCTGATCGTCGCCTTCATCGTCGGACTGGCGGTGGCCGGGCTGACGATCTACACGGCGACGATCAAGAAGTCGCGCGAATACGGGATCCTGAAGGCCGAGGGCTTCACGAATCCGTACCTGTATCGGGTCGTGTTCGAGCAGAGCATGGTCACCGGTGTGCTCGGGTTCCTGATAGGCGCCGGCATCACGGTCTTCGTTGGTCCGGTGGCGCAGGCCCAGGTCCCGCAGTTCGTCGTATTCGTACGCTGGCAAGACATCATTGGCATCGCGGGCGCCACACTGCTCATGGCGCTGATCGCTGCCTACATCACCGTTAGAAGGCTAACAAGCATTGACCCAGTCTCCGTCTTCAAAGGCTGACGCGCCCGAGCCGGCGCAGGAGCGGCAGACGATCCTGCGGCTGGACGGCGTCAGCAAGATCTACCGCTCCGGCGAGTTCGAAGTGAAGGCGATCGACGACGTCACGTTCCACGTTCGGGGCGGTGAGATCGTCGCCGTCATGGGCCCGTCTGGATCCGGCAAGACGACGCTGCTGACGATCGCGGGGGCGCTACTGACGCCCACCGTGGGGCGGGTAGAGGTCTGCGGGATCGACGTCAGCGGCATGAGCGAGAGCCAACTGGCCGGTATAAGGCGGAACAAGGTTGGGTTCGTCTACCAGAGCTCCAACCTGCTGGAGGCGCTTACCGCGCTGGAAAACGTGCGCATCGTCTCCCAAAATCACGCAGACGACAAGCAGGCTGCGGGCGAGCGAGCGAAGGATGTGCTGGAGATGTTCGGCCTGGGCCACCGAATGAACGCGCTGCCGAAGAATATGAGCGACGGCGAGAAGCAGCGAGTCGCCATCGCCCGGGCACTGGCGAAGGACCCCGAGCTGCTGCTGGCGGACGAGCCGACGGCGAATCTGGACGCGAAACGTGGGCACGAGGTGATGGAGCTGCTGCGCCAGAAGGCGATGGAGCTGAACAAGGCGGTGGTCGTCGTCTCGCACGACAACCGCATCCGGCAGTTCGCAGACCGCGTGGTGTGGCTGGAGGACGGCCGCCTGAGCGACGACGAAACGCACTCCGTCTGAGACTCGCCCGAGCCAGGCGCCGGAGGCTCCGGATCGCATGGGCCAAATGGCGCTATCCAGTTGCTCGAAGATGGCGTCCCGCCACAGGAAAGCGCGGTCTTCGGGCGGGCGCGACTTCACCAAGGCTGAACCGTCCCTTACCCGCCGCCGGTAACCGCTTCGTTATGTCCGCGGTCTCCCCTTGTGGATGGAGATTCAGCGGGTGCTCAAGCGATTAGTCCTCGGCGGCGCCGTCCTTGCCGCCTTGCTCAGCGCAGTTTCGCTCGCCGGCGACTTCCACCGGGGAGCAACGGCCAGCGTTCAGCTCAGCCCGGAGGAGCAGGCGTTCACCGTCCTGCTCACCGACTATCGGGCGGAGAACGGGCTGGGCCCGCTGAGTATCGACTCCAGCATCCAGGCGGCGGCGGAGTGGATGAGCACCGACATGGGCGAGGAGAACTACTTCAGTCACACCGACTCGCTCGGCCGTAGTCCGTGGGACCGAATGTGCGACTTCGGTTACTGCTACAACACATGGAAGGGCGAGAACATCGCGGCCGGCTACGCGTCGGCCCAGACGGTATTCGACGCCTGGAGGAACTCCCCCGGCCACAACGCGAACATGCTCAGCGACAAATTCGTCGTGATTGGGATCGCGCGCGTGCAGACTGCCGGTAGCACTTACGGCTACTACTGGACGAGCGACTTCGGCGGCTATCTCGCGGAGCCACCGCCGCCGCCCGCGCCGACCGACACGCCCGGCCCCACTCCATCGTCCGCACCGACCGACACGCCAAGCCCCACGCCATCGTCCGCACCGACGGCCACGGTGACGCCTTCACCAACACCTACGCCGTCGCCCTCAACACCGCCTGCAACACCCACGCCTGTTGTGACGCCGGAACCGACGCCGACGGCGACACCGCCGCTGGCGTTCGCCAGAGCGGACGTCAACTGTGATGGCGAGGTGACAGCGGCGGACGCGCTGGCGCTGCTGCGCTACGCCGGCGAGCTGCCCGTCGAGACGCCGCCGGGATGTCCGGCGATTGGTGAAGGGGCCGGCGCTGCGCAGACGGCATCCGCCGGGCCGGCTCTGCAGGGCGACGTCGACTGCAACTCAGTCGTTGACGCCGCCGACGCCCGGGGCGCGCTCCTCAGCGCCAGCGACATCGAGATGCCCTCGGCCTGCGACGCCTAGCGCGCTGATCCGCCCGAGCCGGGAGCGCGTAGTATTGGCTGATGAGTCCGTTTGGGCGACAATGGCTCGTGAGCTCCTCAATGCACACACCCATCGTGACGGACGTGTCGTGAAGCGAGTGCTCTTGCTCCTGCCGCTGCTCCTGATCAGCGCGCTTGTGCTCCAGGATGGGCTCGAGGCACCGGCACCCTCGTCCGCGGACGGAGAAGTGATTCCGGGGCGCTACATCGTGCTGTTGGAGCCGGGCACCGACCGCGCCCGGGCCGCGCGGGACCTCGACGTCGACGTGCGCGCGTTCTACGGGAGCGCGGTCAGCGGGTTCTCCGCAGAGATGAGCGCCGAGCGCGCCGCCGAGATCGCCGAGTCGCCGTCCGTGGCGCTGGTTGAGCCTGTGAGGCGGGTGCGGATCGCGCTGCACGAGAACGCCTTCCAGACGCTGATCGAGGGCGTCGACCGCGTCGACCTCGACGAGAACGCCGCGGCCGGCGTCGGCCTGCCGGCAGGACCCGACGTGGACGCCGATATCGCAATCATCGACACCGGGATCGACCTCGACCACCCGGACCTCAACGCGCTGCCGGGGTTCGGTGCGTATGAGGCACGGCTGCCGGACGATCCGGAAACGGGCTTCCCCGTCTACGGCGACTGCAACACGGCGAGCGACCCGGAAGACGAGCACGGGCACGGAACGCATGTGGCGGGCACGGCAGGAGCGATCGACAACGAGATCGGCGTCGTCGGGACGGCCCCGGGCGCGCGCCTCTGGGCCGTGCGCGTGCTGCGCGACGATGGCTTTGGCTGCGACGAGGACGTGCTGCTGGGCATCGACTGGGTGACGGAACGCAAGATGGAGTTCGACGAGAGCCCCGGCGACGGCGACGGCGACCCCGGCATCAACTTTACGGTCGCCAATATGAGCCTCGGAGGAGACCCCAGCCCGGTGCTGTGCGTAGGCATCGCGAACTCCGTGGCCGCGGGCGTGATGTACGCCGTCGCGGCCGGCAACGACGCGGCCGCCGCCTCTGTCAGCGGCCCTGCTGACTGCGCCGACGTGGTCACCGTCTCCGCCTTCGCGGACTACGATGGGCAGCCCGGTGGGCTGGCGGCAAACGTGTTCGTTGACAGGCTCCGGCCAGCCGCATCCGGACGACGGTTTCGCGTTGTTCAGCAACTACGGTCCGCTGGTGGAGATTGCCGCGCCGGGTGTATGCATTACGTCGACCTACTTGACGTCGCCGGACGGGGAGTACGCTGCTCTCAGCGGCACGAGCATGGCCACGCCGCACGTAGCGGGCGCTCTCGCGCTGTTCAAGGCCTCGACGGGCTACGGCGGGCCGTACGACGGCGCCAGCCTGATGGCGGCGCTCACCGCCGCCGGCTGGACGCGGCCGCAGAACAGCGCCTGCGGCTTCTCCGGCGACCCGGACGGCTCGCCGGAGGCGGTGCTCTACATGGGGACCTCCTGCTCGACGGCGACGTCTACGCCATCACCAACGCCGTCTCCATCGCCGACACCGACTGAGTCGCCGACGCCGAGCGCCTCCCCGTCGCCGAGCCCGACGCCGACGGCAAGCCCATCGCCAACGCCGACGTCAACGCCGCAAGCGCTCGACCCGGCCGATATCAACTGTGACCACGCCGTCACGGGCAGCGATTCGCTGATCCTGATCCTCTTCGCGGCGAACGTGGAGACGACGCTCTCGCCCGGCTGTCCGCCGATCGGCGCTCTCTCAGTGCCGGGTTCGGCCGTGGTGCCGGCGCAGCTGCGCGGCGACATGGACTGCAGCGGCGCCGTCGACGTGAACGACGCGTTGGTGATCCTGAGGCTGCTGGGAGGCGTCGCAGCGCCGACGGAGATGCCCTGCGCCAGCTGAGCGACGCCCGCCTCCGCCGCTAGCCGAGCCGGTCAACCGAGAGCACCACGACCTGGTCGGCGCCCGCGCAGGCGACGTAGAGCGCCCCCCCCGGGCCGACGGCGACGTCCCATGGGCCGGCCGACACCGCCGCCGTCTCGACCACTTCGTTCGTGGTGGTGTCGATGACCGAGACGCTTGCAGAGAGCGAGTTAGCGACGTAGGCGCGGCCGCGTTCGGTATCGAGGGCGACGGCGTAGGGCCCGCTCTCGACCGCGACCGTGGCGATCGCCGCGCCGGTTTCGACGTCCACGACCGAGACGGTAGAGGCTTCCGAATTGGCGACGTAGAGGCGCCCCGCGGCGGCATCGAGAGCGAGGCCACGCGGCCGGCCGTCGACGTCGAAGCGCTGGGTGACCGCGCCGGAGGCCGGGTCGAAGACGAGTACCTGGTCCGCGGCCGCGTCGGATGCGTAGAGTTCGCTGCCGTCGGGAGACAGCTCGAGGCCCCAGGGCTCGTCGACGCCCGTCAAGGTGTCAACGACGGCCCCGACGCGGCCATCGATCACAGAGATCGAGCGGCCCTCAGCGTTGGCGACGTAGATCAGGTTGGCGGCTTCGTCCACGGCGATCGCCCAGGGTTGCCGGTCAACGGGAACGATGGCGACCGTATCGGCCGTCTCTGGACTGATCACGTTCACGGTCTCGGTGAAGGAGTTAGTGACGTAGACGAGGCCGCTCTCGCGGTTGACGGCGATCGATGAGGGGCCGCTACCTACCGACAGGGTGTTGATCGCCATCTGCGTATCGAGGTCGATGATCGAGACGCTTGATGCGCCCTTGTTCACGGCGTAGAGGCGGCCACGCTGAGCATCGATGGCCAGGCCCCAGGGCTTGGTGCCGGTCGCGATCGCCGGTGCCGGATCGTCGCCGTCTTTGCCGCCGTTGCCGGAGGAGCAGGCGACGAAGAGCGCGGAGAGCAGGATCAGGGCGCAGGTAACGGCGCGCATCGCGGCTGAGTATAGCAAACGGGCGCCGCCACAGGCCGGTGCGTTGCCGCCGCCGGGAGCCGGAGCCGATTTCAACGGCGACGGCACCGTCCTCCGTGTTGATGTGCGTGCCTGAGCGCTATACGATCAAACGGCGTGCCTATCCCAGACTGCCCCTTCGCCCCACAGGCCCTCGCCAGAGGGCAGTCCAGCCCTGCGCGCACGCTGGGACTGCTGGCGATGACGCTGACCGCCTGCGCGCTTCTCCTCGCCTGCAGCGCCAGCGGCGAGTTCGCCCCGCCGACTGCAACACCGCTTCCATCAGCGACGCCGACGGGCGCTCAGATCGCCTACGTCTCGGGCGAGAGTACCTCAACGATCCGTCTGGTCAATGAGTTCGCGCTCAACGACGTGAGCATCTCCCAGCCCGGCGGCGTCCGCAGCACCTACCCTCGATGGTCTCCGGACGACGAGCAGATCGCGTTCGTCGCGCCCCGGGACGGCCAGCTCGAAATCTTCGTCATGGCGTCAGACGGAACGCTGTTGCGGCGGTTGACGAACGACCCGGAGGCGGACCTCCTTCCTGCGTGGTCGCCAGACGGTTCTCAGATCGCCTTCATCTCTTCGCGTGATGGGAACTCCGAGATATACGTTATGAACGCCGACGGCTCCCAACCGACGCGTCTGACAAACGACCCGGCGCTGGCCGCCTACCCAACGTGGTCCCCGGACGGCTCGCAGATCGCCTTCGCATCGGACCGCGCCGGCAATCGGGGGATCTACCTTATGAACGCCGACGGCAGCGATGTGCGCCGGCTCACCGAATCGCCGCAGCTGGACGTTTCGCCGAAGTGGTCGCCGGACGGCACACGTATCGCTTTCGTGTCGTTCCGGTCCGGCAACGGTGACATCTACACGGTGGGAGTGGATGGTGAGAACCTTGTACCCGTCACGTCGGCGGAGACGCTGGAGCGAGCGATCGCCTGGTCACCCGACGGCTCGCGCATCGCTTACGAGGCGGTCTCCGAGGATGGCACGTCGATCCACATCGTGAATGCCGACGGCAGCGAGGACGAAACGTTGACCGACGAGTTCTCGGTGGCTACGGACCCGGATTGGTCGCCGGACGGAACGCGGATCGCCTTCATGGCGGAGGTGGACGGCAATCGGGACGTCTACACGATCGAGGTCTTCCTCGATGACGGTTCGATCGTTGGCGTGACCAGCCAGGCCGAAGCCGATGCCGCCGCCACACCGGAGATCGATCTTAGCTCGTGCCCGGACGCCGTGAGCTAGGAACCGCAGCAAGCTCCTCGATCTCGAAAACGGTAGGTCGGCGTGCGCACCAACCTGGCGCGCGCTGACGACGACGGGCTCACGTGGAGGTTCGTTGAATCGCTCGACGAAACCCGCCCGATCCGCAGCTGCGCCTTCCTTGACGCGTCTTCTCAGTTGACTCTGATTATCGTACAGGCAACGGGGTGTTGGGGCATTTCGTTCGCACACGGCGCAGCGGGAGGGTTGGTTGATGCGACAGCCACGGTTTCTGGCTCTGGCCATCGTGGTCAGCCTAGCTACCTTGGCCGGCCCGCCGTCTGTGGCGCACGGAATCCTCTTGCTTACGGTCGACAGAACGGCTGACACCACGGACGGCTCCTGTGATGCGCCGTCGGATTGTACACTTCGAGAAGCGATCATCGCCACCAACGCCGCTGGCACTCCCGACCTAATCAACTTCAGCATCCCGGGCGCTGGACCACACGATCGCTCTGGCATCCCCTCTTCCGACGGTCACAGACGCTGTAGTGATCGATGGCACAAGCGAGCCTGACTACGCACCAGGGGTGCCAGTCGTCGTCCTGGACGGCTCCGCCGCCGGGGTCGGCGCTAACGGGCTTGAGATCACCGGTAGCACCACGGTGAAGGCCTCGTCATCCACAGCTTCGACGCTGCTGGCGTCAAGCTGTCCAGCAATGGCGGCAACGTTCCTGATACACGATCCTAAGCCCCAGGCGTGAGTCGCCCGGCGCCGTCACAACGAAGAAGTCGTCTCCGTCAATCAGATCCTGCGTACTGACCGGCTCGGCAAATCATAGCTGGATGGCGAATGGAGGCTCGCTGATAGTGGCACCGTTGGCGGGGCTGGAGAGGCTTAGCACCGGCGCCTCATCGGCCTGCCCTTCGCTGCGCGCCGGCGACAAGAGGGCGAGGGACACTGCGGCAAGCAAGGCGATCGTGAAGACGAGGGCGGTGCCCCGACTCCTTGGAAGTTTCACGAAGCGGAATGTATCACGGCGAATTGGTCGAGACAAACGGCGGCTTGACGGCGACATCAGTCATCTCGGCCAGCGGAATGTGTGCCTGTCGAGCGAACGTTGGAGTGCGGATTCAGTCTTCACTTCGACGCTCTCGCCTTTTTCGGCCCGCCAAGGGTGTCACGGCGTCGAGGCGGCGTAAGGGGTTTGAGGCCGTCCCGGCACCCGATTTCGTACTCCTGATGGGCGCACGGCCTCGTACCTGAGCCACGAACGATCGGCTATGCGTCGTGTAACATCCCTGTCGTGTAACATTCCTACTAAGTACAAGGTTTACCAAATAACGGGAGCACATCCCGCTTAAGCTGCCCACCGACAGTTTCCAAGACATGCCAGACAAGTTGATCGCCCGCCGTGGCCGACGAGGCGAGTGGATGTGGGACGCACACCCATCCGCCGCCTCACAGGACGCTGCCCTGGCGCAAGGTGCCCCTCCAGGCACCGGGCGCGGGTTTAGCTTCCCTCGGATTCGGCTGCCAGGCCTTTCACTGCCCCGTCTACGGCTGCCTTCGATTTCGCTGCCGACCCTGCGGCTGCCGAGTATCTCGCTCCCGCGGCCACGGCCAACTCAGCCCGTCGCGAGGCCGCGCACGCATCCGGCCCGGCCGCAGACGCGCAGATTTTCACCATCTCAGTTCAGTCTGCCCAGCGTCAGACTGCCATCGGTCAGGTTGCCGCGGATGAGGCTGCCCCACCTGCGGTTGCCTACGATCACGCGGCCCCATCTCAAGATGCCAACGGCGCCGCGGACTCCTTCGCTCACACTGCCCCGACTGCCGCAACGAAAACGACCGAGTTTCAGCCTTCCCAGCATCGATGTAGGATCACGCTTTCCGGCGCTCGGCCGCTTCGCCAGCCGCGTCACATCTCGCGACTTCTGGACACTGCGGCGCGTAGACGAGGCCGGCCAAGAGCGCGACTACACTCGCTTCGCCGTCGTCCTGGCCGGCCTCTCACTCGTGGCGCTGGCGGCAACCGCGGTAATCGTCCTCGCCTCGCTCGTCTCCGGAGGCAGCTCCGAAGGGCCCGGCGGACCATTTAGCATCTCGCCGACGACATCGTCGCCGGCCGACACGCCCGCGCCCAGCGGCCCGACCGAGGCGGTGTGGATCGACGCGCAAATGCTGGAGGACGATCCGCTGGCAGCGGCGACGATCCTCCGGAACACGGCCCTGGCGACCGGCGCCACTGAGTTCGTTGCGGCGGCCAATCACATCAGGCAGGCCAGCGTCCTCGGGCGCGCGCTGAACGAGGACTTCCTTTGCCCGCTCCTGGACCACTTCAACGTCGACTACGCATCCGGGCCGGCCGGTGCGCCTGCCTGCGGCGGCGCGATCGTACAGCCGCCGCCGGACATCGACGTCTCGCTGGGGCTCTGGGCGAACGATCTGAGCGCCTGGGAGTTCGATGGGCTGCCGGAAGGCGCCGCCAGCTACAACGAAGGCGACGAAGCTCCGTTCATCCTCAGCTGGGCGGCCGAGCCGGACGAAGAGTACACCATCGCGATCACGTACGCCTGCCGCGCCGGCGGAGTGCCCGCCATCGACTTCATATCCGGCGTGCCGGCGGCCGACGCGGAGATCTTCGCGGCCAACGGCGGCCCAGGCGAAAAGCTACCGGGCGCCGCCGTGCCGTTGCTCAACACGCCCGACCTTGACGTTCGCGAGGGCGGCATCCCTCTCCTCTACCTTTACGGAGGACACTTCCTCCTGCTGCCTCAGGGCCCCGGTCCGGCGGCCGAGTGTGAGGATGAGCAGACGATCACTGTTCCCGTCCAGGCCGATGCCGATGAGATAGTCCTGATGGGCAGCGTCAAGCTTGCCGACGCCGACGACCACGACGGCCAGGGGGCCTCAGATGCCACCGCCAGCATCAGTCTGAGCGCCTCGGTCAGCTCTGTGGGCACGGCTACTGCCGCGTTCGAGCCGGGCGTCATCGCCCCCTGATCGACAGACCAGCGGCAGACCCGCGTTCCCTGATGCTGGTGGACCGCCTTCAGGGAGCGGCATTCTCCATGGGCTGGGCTGACCGCGCCAGCCGATGTTGGCCAGCGCCGCGACGCCACGGCCAGAGATGTATCCGCCACTAGACTCGCGTTGACGGTCGCAGTCCTGTCGCGCACAGCAACTGATGACCAGAAGGCGCAGGATGAAGAAGAGCCAGATGCGACGACTTACGATGGCCGAATGTACCGACCGTCGAAAGAGCTCTTCGAGCTACAGGCTGCGCGGCGGGGCTCGTTCAGGCGACGGAGTATGATGGCACTAGGATGACGGCGTCTTCTCGCTCACTCACATGGTTCTCGGCTGCGGAACGAGCCGGGCCAGCCAGCGGTTGTTGGGCCATCTGCAAGGCAGCGTCCGGTGGCGCCACTCTCCGGATCGACCGGCACGCCGTCTATCAGGTCGAGGAACCAGCGCCGCTCATTGAACTGGGCGTTGTCGCCGGCGCTGCCACCGTACGGACGCGCCGCCCTCTAGAGGGGGCCAAACGGCGAATGGCGCACGGAAAAGCCACCGTGCCGGAATCCAGCGCGCGCGGCCGTTCGTGACGTTCCTATGATTCGATCCAGGAAGCCAACGACACTCACTCCCATCACCACCGCGATCTTCGTCCTCGCCGCCATCGCGGCGCTGGCCGTTCTCTCCATCGGCGGAGGCGAAGCAGAGGCCGGTATCACTCACACCGTTTTCGTCAACAACGACCGCTTCTGCGACAGCGCGGGCTCCGATTGTTCGCAACCGCACTCGATCCAGATCAGCGCTGGGAACACGGTCCAGTGGCTCGACGGCCAGAGCGGCGGCACCCACACCGTGACGCAGTGTACCGGCGACGGCACAGGATGCCCCGCTGGCGGCGGCTTCGATAGCGGCGTCAAGAGCGATCCGAAGGCCGGCTACCTCGCACACGTTTTCCCGGACGAAGGCACGTTCTTCTTCCGCTGCCAGATCCATGGCAACTCGATGCGTGGGATAGTGATGGTTATCGGCCCGGCAACGGACACGCCGACTCCTGTACCGGGGACACCAACAGATTCGCCCGGCGATGATTCGCCAACGGCCACTCCGGCAGACGTCCCAAAGACCGGCGGCGAACCGGGGTCGGGCGGCTTGCCGCTGATATTGGTCGTCCTGGCGTTGGGTGGCGCTTTGGCGGTGGCCGGCTCCAGTGCGCTCTACGCCGCTCGGCGACGCTAGTCGGCCGCACTTCCTCCTGACACGGCCAGGATTCCTGGAAAGCAGACGCGCTGGCACCTTCCCGATGATGCGCCGGCGCGAGGGCACGTGGCCAGACGACGAACGCACGCTAAGCCGGGGCCGCAACTTTCTCGCGGGGCGCCGCCTTGGTTAGCAGCTCTCGGTGGGCGGCGTCAGCTCGAATAGGTCGAAGGGCGCCGGGACAAGGAGCTCAGCATCGCGGTCGCTCGGGAGAGGCCCGGCCCCGCCGGGTCCAGGTACGGCTCGCGAAAGGCGAGCTGACGGGCGACGCCGGCGTGCCAGCGACTACCGAGGCTCTGCGATGACAACGACAGGCAGTTTCTGCTCAACACTCCACTTCAGCGGTCTTCCCATGCCGACGTCCTTTCGTCACGACCAGACCACCTCGAATCGACCGACTGGCTGAGATTCGACGGCTATTGCCGATACTAAAGGTAGGCCAAATGGCCAAGAAGCTACTCGGGCGTTCCGAGCGCGGCCTGTCCTACTCATATTTAGAAAGGCGGACGAAATGGTATCGGATCGTAAACTCAAGGCCAATCGTCGTAACGCAAAGCGTTCGACCGGACCCAAGAATTCAACGCGCAGCAGGTACAACGCCCGGCAGCATTGCATCCTATCGAGGGCGGCTATCATCGAGGATGGCGACGCAAAGGAGGACCCACGCGAGCTGGAATCTCTCCTGGAGGCGCTCTGGAAGGACCGCGAGCCCGTGGGTGCGATGGAGGAGTTCCCTGGTGGATCGCATTGCCTCCTGTCAGTGGCGCCTGCGTCGGGCTCAGCTAGCCGAAGTGGGCGAGATCAGGCGGGTCGCCGACAGCGCCGTGATGGACGCTCTGGACTCTACCGTTGACAGATACGAATTATCGATGGAGAAAAAGGAGATGGGCCCCCCTTCCGTCGTTGGCGGAAGCAGCGAGCGCGAATTGGCCAAGACCACTCATGGGATCGCCCACATCCAGATTGTCCTTGATCGCATGAGCGGCTTGGTCGAAGATCAAGGAACCCTCACCAAGAATCAACTAACTGTAGTGGCCACTATCTACGGCCGTCGGGTAGGCGGCTTCGCAGTCTTCCTCTCAAACATCGCGGCCATGTCAACGCGTGGCCTGCAGGCGAAGGACGACGAGGAGCCGGACGGCAAGGAGCCAGATACACGCCGTGACATTCTTTCGCCAGGAGTCGGCAACGAGCTCCTCCTGGCCTGGATCGACGCGGAAATCGCGAGGCTAAGGAACGAAGCTGGCTTAGTGATCGAGAGGGAGGGGCTCGAACTGCACGCCACGGTACTGTCGCGGCAGCTTCCCAGTGACAAGGTCCTTGAAAAGATCGGCAGGTACGAGACAACGATTGAGCGCCAGATGTATCGAACGTTGAAGGAGCTCCAGGGGCTACAGGCTGCCCGGCGGACGTTCGACTCGCTTGGGCGCTTCGGACAACGGAGTGTGATGGCACTAGAATGACGGCAAGACCTCAAAGGGCGGGCCAAGCGGCCCGTCCTTCTTCTTCATGCGCGCTCCCCTGCCGTAGCGCACATATGTTCGTCTCGTCACACAAAGCGTTTCTGCGAAACGAAGCCACCACAGCGTCGTCTAGCTGCTGACTCTAGCGGGACTCGGTGGGCGGTGGCAGCTCGAACAGGTCGAAGGGCGCCGGGACTAGGAGCTCAGCGTTGCGGTCGCTCAGCGAGAGGCCCGGCCCAGCCGGGTCCAACTGCGGATCACGGAAGGCGAGCTGACGAGCGACGCCGGCGAGGAGCCGCTGGTTGAGCCCGTCCTCCGGCGTCCCGTCCTCGGCGTCGCCGGGGTTCACCGTCGTCGCCAGGCCGTACATCGTCGTGAAGATGGAGAGCGTGCCGTCGCGGTTGTCGACGATCTCCAGCAGGCGGCCCTGCATCGGGAAGTCGAGGGCGCCGGCCGTCGTCACTTCCCAGTAGCCGCCACCGGCAGCGGCGGGCCTGGCCGAAATGCTGTTGCGCCCGGTGTGGCCGGAGAGCCAGAGGACCACGTTCGGAAAGCGGCCGACGAGATCCTCCACCTCCCCACGGAGGGTGCGAGGCTCGCCGTCGGTGCCGGGATACGGGTTCGTCATGACGGCGGACGGGTGGTGGCTAACGATCACCATCAGGCGATCGGCGTTTTCCGTCGTGACGAACTGGCCGCCGCCGTCGGCGTAGCTGCTGCTGTGAGCGGTCAGCCGTTCTTCCAGCCAGTCGTATTGCGCCTGGTCGAGGCTGCCGGAGGGGAAGCCGGACGGATTGGCCGAGTCGAGAACGATGAAGACGACGCCGTTCTCCTCGAAGGTATAGTGGGCACGGCCCTCATTCGCCCCCTGTATCGAGAAGCCATGCCCCAGCGGTCCCGGGCCTGTGTTCGGCGGCGGGAGGTGCTCGCGGATCCAGTCGGAGTGCGAGATCAGGCGTCGGTTCTTGTCGGCGCCCACGCCGCGGATTATCGTCCCCGGGTCGTTCAGGAGCTCGGCAGAAGGCCCGGGCCCGAATATTGAGCCGCTGTCGCAGACCTCTGCGAGGGCGGCGGGGCCGAGCGCGAATATCTTCTGCGCTCCGGTGGCGACCTCGGCGGCACGCTCGGTGAGCGGAAAGTTGCCCTGGCTGAGGGCGTCGTGGTTGCCGGCTACGGCGTACCAGGGGTAGTTGATCCCCTCCGGGATGAACGCCTCCTGGGCCAGCGTCAGCAGGTCTGCATAGGCCTTTGCCGGCGACTCCGTCTGCACGCCCTCGTAACCGACGGCGCCGCTCTCCGGATCGACCGGGACGCCGTCCATCAGGTCGATGAACCAGCGCAGCTCGTTGAACTGGGCGTTGTCGGCGGCGCTGCCGGTGTGGATCGCGAAGTCAACGGGGGCGCGGGTGACGGGACTGCGATCGACGACGTTGGCCTGGGCGATGAGCGCTTCGGCGACGTGCAGACTGAGTGACTCCTGCGACCGGAAGGACTTATCATTGACGGCGGAGTTGCAGGCTTCGAGCCATTCGCTCCGCAGAGGCGATTCTTCATCGACGATGCCAAAGTCGGAGAGCTGGTGGAAGACAACGAGCAAAAGACGACGGTCCCGGCGGTCGCTCTGGGCCTGCGCAAGCTCCGTGCGGACCGTGTACGGCTCGCCCTCAGCGACGACGAGGTTCCCCTCGCTGTCCACGCCCAGCGTCTGAGTGAGCGTCGTCCCGGAAGGCGGTGGCTCGTCGCTCTTGCACGCGGCGGCGAGCGCGAGGAGAGCGAGGAGCGCGGCGCACACGAAGAGTCGGTGCATGATCATTCTGAATACTAAACGCTTGACACGCCGCCATGGGCGCAATAGGCTGGCAGCCAGTTGAACCAGGAGGATACGTTATGTCGACTGTCGATTTCATCCGCGGTAGCCTCAAGCAGCTCCATCGCTCGTACGACGAGGCGATCGCCGACCTCTCACCCGAGCAGCTGCACTGGCGCGCCAACGACCACGGCCACCCGATCTCGTTCGTGCTATGGCATTACGTGCGCACGGAGGACAACATCATCCAGTTCGTGCTACAGCGTAAGCCGACGGTCTGGATTGAAGGCGGCTGGTACGAGAAGCTCGCGCTCCACAGGACGGCGCAGGGGACGGGGATGAGCCTGGAGGACGCCCAGAACCTGAGGATCGACGCGCTGGACGACTGGCGGGGCTACCAGACGGCCGTCTGGGAGACGACGGACGCCTTTCTCGCCGCGGCCGACGACGCGATGTTGGAGCAGACGACGACCGTGAAGCCGCTGGGCGAGATGCCGGTGCAGAACGCGATCGGCATGATGTGCCTGACGCACGGGTTCACGCACCTGGGAGAGGTGCAGCACGTCCGCGGCCTGGTGGGCCTGAAGGGGATGGGCTGGTAGTCAGTCGCTGAGGCCGGCCTGCATGAAGATTCCGTTGTGGATGAAGAAGCTGCGGATCGTGTTGCCCAGCTTCTGCCGCTCACGAGCGTTGCCGCCCGAGGCCGCCTGAAACTCCGCGATCTTCTCGCTGGACTCGCGCCGGGCCTTGATGCGGATGCGCTTGCCGCTCTCGACTTCGCGCGTGCAGGCGGCGATTAGCGCATCGGGATCGACGCCGGCGAAGTCGCAGAAGCTTTCGAGGGCGCTCGTGCGCGCTGTCATGTCGGGCTCTTCGCCCCACTGCTCGCTGAGGCCGCTGCGCCAGGTCTGGACGGTGTCGTAGTCGGCGATCGGCTTGTCGAGGGCCACTACTCCGGCAGCCCTAGTTCCTCGGTCAGCTTCTTGATCTCGTCGCGGCGGCCGGGCAGCGGCGCCGGCGCCTGGATCATGTTCGCGGCCCTGAGCTTCTCCACCACAGCCTCATCGCGCTTGAACGGCTTTCCGTATTCGCCCTCGAAGTAGAGCTCCTCGAAGTCCGGGCGCGGGCGCTGTCCGCCGGCCTCCCAGGACTCCGCCGGGTAGCCGAGGAGCATCACCCACATCGAGATCCAGTCGTCGGGCACACCGAGGACCTTGCCCGTGAGCATTGGGTTCGGAGTGTTGAGGCAGGCGCCGAGGCCTTCGTCGAAAGCAGCGAGGAGCGCGTTCTGAGCGGCGCCGCCGGCGTCGGCGAAGGCAGCCGGCAGGTAGCTCTCCAGGTTGCGCGTCATCGGCTCGAGGATCTGCGGAAAGACGAAGTTGTCGACGAACTTGTGGCTCCACCCGTGCGACGGAGCGAGCGCGCCGACGTCCACCAGCTCCTTCAGCCGTGCTCCCTTGGTCCTGCCGACGATACCGAGGTCGACGAAGAAGTAGATGTGGACCGGCGCCAGGTCCAGCGCGAGGGCGGCCACGGGCGTCTTCAGCTGGTTGAGCTTCTCTTCGGGGATCTTGTCACGCTCGACGACGATGGCGCGCAACCAGTGGGCGTTGACGGCGCAGGACGCTAGGCGCGCCGTCTCCAGGATGGTCTGTATCTTCTCCCGCCCGACTGGTCGTTCGGGGTCAAAGAAGCGGATGGAGCGTCGCCGGCCGATGACTTCCTTGAATTCCATGGGGGCCTCCGTACTCGGTATTGGTGCGTGATTCGTACTTGCGCGCAAGGGGCGCGAGGAGCCCATTATTAGGGTACCGAGTGTTGATAAGTCAACGCGCTAATAATAGAACGCCAATTCGCCATTATTCGATATAGAATGACTTGACTTCATTCAGACTTCAGCCTAAACTGATCCTTAACCTGAAACTCCGCACAGAAGCTCGCAAGTCTCTCAACCAGATAGACCCGGGATTGGGTTTCAGAGGGAAAGCCGTCGTGCTAGAGCCCAAGGGGAGGGGTACATGCCACGGTCGACCTCTGTCGAGACCGACTTTAGCGCGCTCGTAGAGCGAGCGGCCCGGGGGGACCGGGAAGCGTTCGGGGAGATCTATGAGCAGCACGCCTTGCGTGTCTTCCGTCACGCCTATTTCCTTACGGGGGATCCGGTGCTTGCCGAAGACCTGACCGCGCAGACGTTCCTGAAGGCGCTGGAAGCGATCCCGCGCTACGAGCAGCGCGGCGTACCGTTCATCGCCTGGCTGTTGCGGATCGCCGGAAACCTGACGATCAACCACAAGAAGGCGCAGAAGAACGGTCACCACGCACAGCTCCCGGAGACGCTCGAGGACGAAGACCGCTTCGTGTCGCCGGAACGCTCCTGCGAGGCGAATAGCAACGGCGAGCGGGTCTGGCGCTTCGTCAGCCAGCTCCCTCAAGAGCAGCGCCAGGTGGTTGTGATGCGATTCATCGACGATCTGCCGTATCCGGATGTCGCTCACGTGCTTGGCAAGAGTGTTGGCGCCGTGCGCGTCATCCAGTTCCGGGCTCTCGCCAGCCTCCGCCGCATTGTGCAGCAGGAGGATCTGGCACTGGCATACGCGGAAGCGCGCGCCGGCTAGCAGGGTTCTCGCGGCTGACGATCCGGGCCGCTATACTGGGGCCGAAACCGCCCGGATCCAAGGAGAGGGAACCCCATGAGTCTGCGCATCGGCATCAACGGCTTTGGCCGCATCGGCCGTCAGGTCTACAAGGCGATGCACGACCTGCGCCCCGATAGCCTCGAGGTCGTGGCCGTCAACGACCTGACCAGCCCGCACACGAACGCCCACCTCCTCAAGTACGACAGCACGTACGGCCAGTTCGCCAGCGACATTTCGGCGACGGATGAATCGATCACCGTAGACGGCAAGACGATCAAGGTTTTCGCCGAGCGCGATCCCGGCGCCATTCCCTGGTCCGGCGAAGGCATCGAGGTCGTGATCGAGTCCACCGGCTTCTTCACGGACGCCAACGCGGCGCGCGCGCACATCGACGGCGGCGGCGCGAAGAAGGTAATCATCAGCGCCCCGGCGAAGAACGAAGACCTGACCGTCGTCCTCGGCGTCAACGATCACCTCTACGACCCGGCCCAGCACAGCGTCATCTCCAACGCTTCCTGCACGACGAACTGCATCGCGCCCGTCGTCAAGGTGCTGCACGACTTGTTCGGCGTGGCGAAGGGGTTCATGACGACGATCCACGCCATCACGAACGACCAGGTGATCCAGGACACCGTGCATTCGGACCTAAGACGCGCACGCGCTGCCGGTCAGAACATCATCCCGACGACGACGGGCGCCGCCAAGGCCGTCACTCTCGTCATGCCGGAGCTCCAGGGCAAGCTGGACGGCATGGCCTTCCGCGTGCCGACGCCGACGGTGTCGGTGTGTGACTTCGTGGCGACGCTGGAGAAGCCGGCGACGAAGGACGAGGTGAACGAGGCCTTCAAGGACGCCGCCACCGAGTCTCTGCGCGGCATCCTGGGCTACTGCGACGAGCCGCTGGTCTCGACCGACTTCAAGGGCGACCCCCGCAGCTCGATCCTCGACTCGCTGAGCACGCTGGTACTCGACGGCGACCTCGTGAAGGCTGTGTCGTGGTACGACAACGAGTGGGGCTACGCCTGCCGCGTGGCCGATCTCTCGACGCTGATTGCCAAGCGCGGCTTCTAACCGCGGCTTGACGTGCCGCCCCGGCTCCACATATATCTGAACAGTGATATGTTGAGTTCACCACGACACGAAGGCGCGACCCGCGACTCCGTCATCACGGCGCTGTTCAAGGGGCTTGCCGACGGCTCACGCCTGAGTGTCCTGCGCGCCTGCCTGGACGAACCGCAGTGCGTTTCCGAGATCACGGCGGTCACGGGCCTCTCGCAGCCGAACGTCTCCGGCCACCTGGCCTGCCTCTGGGACTGCGGACTGGTCGAGCGCGAACAGCGCGGCCGCCGGGCCTACTACTCCGTGCCGGAACCGCGCGTCCGCGCACTCCTCGCCGCGGCCGACGACCTGCTCATCGACGTCGGCGAGAGGGTCTACGTCTGCAGCCGCTACCATCCGGAGCACCAGGCGTGAGCCACGCGCACGGACGGAACGAGGACAGGCGGCGCCTGGCAATCGCCCTCGTCGTTACGATCGCCCTTCTCGTCGCGGAGGTCGTCGGTGGTGTCCTGACGGGCAGCCTGGCGCTGGCGGCCGACGGCGGACACATGGCGTCGGATGTGGGCGCGCTCAGCCTGAGCCTCGGCGCGATCTGGCTGGCCGCACGCCCGGCGACGACGCGCCGCACGTTTGGCTTCCACCGGGCTGAGATCCTGGCGGCGTTCGTGAACAGCATCGGACTGGTGCTGATCGCCGGCTACGTCTTCTGGGAGGCGGGCGGCCGCTTCGGAGACCCGCCCGAAGTCGACGCCGGGCCGATGCTGGGGATCGCCGCGGCCGGCCTCGCCAGCAACGTCGTCGCGGTCTTGCTGCTCTTCGACCGCCGCCGCCACAGCCTGAACATGCGCTCGGCGTTCCTGCACGTGATCGGCGACACGGCGGCGTCCCTGGGCGTGATCGCCGCCGGCGTCGCGATGCTGATCACGGGCGAGTACCTGTTCGACCCGCTGATCAGCGTCGGGATCGGCGTGCTGATCTTACTTAGCTCGTTCCGCATCACGTGGGAGTCCACGCAGGTGCTTCTGGAGGCGACACCGGCGGACGTCCACGTGCAGGATGTGCAGGCCGAGATGCTAAAGGTGCCGGGAGTGCGAAGCGTCCACGACCTCCACGTCTGGACGGTGACGTCAGGCTTCGTCTCGCTGAGCGCGCACGTGGAGACAAGCGGCGCCGGCGACATGCACGAGGTGCTTGTGAATCTTCGCACTATGCTCGCCCGTACCTTTACAATAGAGCACGCAACGCTGCAGCTGGAGACCCGCGCCCTCCACGAAGAGTTAGAGGCCTGCTGCGGCGTCGATACCAAGGAGACCAACTCGCCGCATGCGCTTCACCACACGTAGCCTCATCCTCCCGCTCCTCGGTGCGCTGGTAATTGGCGCCGCCGCCTGTGGTGGGAGCAGCGACGTCGATATCAACATCAATGGCCCCACGGAGACCGACCGGGTCGTCCTGACGCCGCTTCCGGACGACGTCCTGCTGCCGACCGTCATCTCGTCCGACCTGGCAGTCGGCGAAAACCGCTTCCTCGTCGGCCTGCAGGATCAGGACACCGGCGCGCTGGAGCTGAACGCGAACCTGACCTTCGCGTTTTACCTGCTCGACGGCGGCGAAGGCACGCTCAAGTTTGAGCGCGAGGCGGAGGCGATCGTCCTCACGAAATCGTACTCTCACGCGCATGACGACGGCCTGGTGGAAATACATGAGGCCGGTGAGACCGGCGCTTACCAGACGACCGCCGACTTCGACGTGGCGGGCCTCTGGGGGGTCGAGGTCACGGGCACGACCGCCGACGGCCAGATAATTGAACCACTGCGTCCTGCGTTCTCCGTGGAGGAGGAGCGGTTCGGACTCTCTCTGGGCGACCCGGCGCCACTCAGCGAGCAGACGCTGCTAAGCGACGTTGACGACATCCGCGATATTGACACTTCGGTAAACCCAATCCCCGAGCAACACGATATGACGATCGCCGACGCTGTAGCGTCCGGCCGGCCGACAGTAGTCGCCTTCGCGACGCCCGCCTTCTGCACAAGCCAGACCTGTGGCCCGACGAAGGATCTGTTTGACGATCTGTACAACGCATACGCAGACGAGGCCAACTTCGTACACGTTGAGCCCTATGACCTCCCGTGCGTGCGCGCGAACGACTTTACGGCGCTCTACAATTGCACGGACCCGGTCGTCGGTGAGTGGAGGCTGCAGAGCGAGCCATGGGTGTTCATCATCGATAGTGAAGGCAACATCGCCGCGATGTTCGACGGATTCATGGCGTACGACGAGATGGCGGACGCGCTGGTAGAAGCGATCGGCTAGGGGCCCGCAAAAGAGCACCGATCCTGCGCAATCCGCGCGTTTTCTTGTTCACACACTCGCGTTCCCGTAAAATCGTCTCCTGTAGATATGTTCGATTCACTCTCCGATAAGCTGCAAGGCGTCTTCCGCAAGCTCGGCAGCCGCGGCACAGTCACCGAGAAGGACCTCGACGAGGCCCTCCGGGAGGTGCGCCTGGCGCTGCTAGAGGCGGACGTCCACTACAAAGTCGTGAAGGAGTTCGTGGCCTCGGTGCGCGAAAACGCACTTGGCGCCGAGGTCCTCAAGAGCCTGACGCCGATGCAGCAGATCATCGACGTCGTCAACAAGCAGCTCGTTGAGGTGCTGGGAGGCGGCCACGCTAGGCTGGAGCGCAGCAAGAACCCACCAACCGTGATCATGCTCGTCGGGCTCAAGGGCGCCGGCAAGACGACGACAGCCGCCAAGCTGGGGCTACACCTGCGACGCACGGGCGAGCGTCCGCTGCTGGTGGGCGCCGACCCGGAGCGCCTCGCCGCCGGCGAGCAGCTGCAGTCGCTGGGCAAGCAGCTCAGCATACCTGTCGTCACCGGCGAAGCCAACGCCGACCCGACGGACGTCTGCAAGCAGGCGCTGAAGAGCGCGAAGAACTCGAGCGCCTCGTACATCGTCGTCGATACGGTCGGCCAGCTGGAGATGGACGACGAAGACCGCAAAGGCCTGCGCGAGATCCACAAGCTGCTGGACCCAACGGAGGTGATCCTGGTCGCCGACGCGATGACGGGCCAGGAAGCTGTGAACGCGGCCGAGCAGTTCAACGAGACGGTACCGCTGAGCGGCCTGATCCTGACGAAGGTTGACGGCGACGCGCGTGGCGGCGCGGCGCTCTCCATCCGCGCGGTAACCGGCGTACCGATCAAGTTTTTCGGGATGGGCGAGAAAGCCGACGCACTGGAGCCGTTCTACCCCGACCGCTTCGCCTCTCGCATCCTGGGCATGGGCGACCTGCTGACGCTGATCGACAAGGCGAAGGAGCAGATCAGCGAGGAAGAAGCGGAGTCGATCGCCGACCGGATGAAGAAGGGCGAGCTGACGCTGGACGACTTCCTGCAGCAGTACCAGCGGATCAAGAACATGGGCCCGCTCTCCAACCTGCTGAGCCTTGTGCCGGGCCTCTCCCAGATCAAGAACCGCCTCAACACGGAAGAGATGGATGAGAGCTACTTCGCCCAGGTGGAGGCGATCATCTACTCGATGACCAAGGCTGAGCGCAACGACCCGGCGATCATCGACGGCAGCAGGCGCCGCCGCATCGCCAACGGTAGCGGCACGAAGCCACAGGACGTGAACCGGGTACTCAAGCAGTTCAAAGAAGCAAAGAAGATAATGCAGCAGATCTCGGCCGGCCACGGGTCAGCGATTTCGCCGTTCCTCCGGTAGCCCGATGATCCCCCTACACAATCTCGGAGGTGCCAAGTGCTACGCATTCGACTGTCCCGGGTAGGAAAGAGGAAACAGCCTGCCTACCGCATCGTGGTGACCGACCGCCGCAACCCCCGCGAGGGCGCCCACCTGGAGGTGATCGGCCACTTCAACCCGCTTACCGATCCGCCGACGGTCAAGATCAAGGACGAGCGCGCGATCCACTGGCTCAAGGTCGGCGCGATGCCGTCGGACACGGCGGCCAGGATTCTTACCAAGGCGGGCCTCATGGAGCAGGCCGGACGAGAGCCGTTCGTCTACGTCGGCAAGCAGGTGCCGAAGGGCCAGAAGAACCCGAAGAAGGCCCGTAAGGAGGCAGAGGAGGGCGGCGCGCCCGCCGCGGCGGTAGCGTCCGCACCGGCCGCCAAGGTGAAGGCTGAGGCACCAGCCGAGGAGCCCGCAGCAGAAGCTCCGGCGGTAGAAAGAGCCCGCAGCCGAAGAGCCCGCAGCCGAAGAGCCCGCTGCCGAAGAGCCTGCAGCCGAAGAGCCCGCAGCCCGGCCGAAGAGCCCGCAGCCGAAGAGCCCGCAGCCGAAGAGCCCCAGGCCGAAGAGCCCGCAGCCGAAGAGCCCGCAGCCGAAGAGCCCGAGGAGGCAACGGCTGAGGAGCCGGCCGCAGAAGAGCCAGCGGCCGAGGAGAAGACCAAGGGAAAAAGCTAGCACCCCACGGAGACCCGCAAATGAAAGAGCTCATCGAGTACATGGCCCGCGCCATCGTGGACAACCCGGACGACGTGGAAGTGACGGAGGAAGACGGCGGCGGTCACATCATCTTCCGGCTGAAGGTGGCGGAGGAGGACATGGGGCGCGTGATCGGCAAGCAGGGCCGGATCGCCAACGCCATGCGCTCCCTGCTGAAGGTGGCGGCGATCCGCCGTGACGAGAGGGTCATCCTCGAAATCGGCTAGGCCCGGGGACGAGGTCGCGGACGGTTACGTCGCCGTCGGGCGCGTGCTCGCCCCGTTCGGCGTGCGGGGCGAGATCAAGGTCGAGGCGCTGGCGCCGCTGCAGACGTTCAAGCGCGGCCGCAGCGTGACGCTGCGGGGCGACGTCCACGAGATTGAGGGCAGCCGCCGCCACAAGGGGGCAGTCCTCCTGAAGCTGGCCGGCATCGAAACTCCGGAGGCCATCGCCAGCTATCGTGACTCCTACCTGCAGGTCCCGAAAGGCGACCTGGCCGCGCTGAGCGAAGGAGAGTACTACCGCTACGAGCTGATCGGCCTGCGCGTGGTCAGTACAGCGGGCGAGGAGCTGGGCGAGATCGCCGAAGTGCTGGAGCGGCCGGCGAACGACGTGTTCGTCGTGCGCGGGCCGAATGGCGAGGCGCTGATCCCGGCGGTGGACGATATCGTGCGCAACGTCGACGTCGCCGGCGGCGTGGTCACGGTGGAGGTCGTGCCAGGCCTGCTGCCGTGAGCGGTCGGTGCGTTATAATTAACGGTGGCCGTGCTAGCGGCCGACAGGTGGGGATATAGCTCAATTGGGAGAGCGCCGCGTTCGCAATGCGGAGGTTGCGGGTTCGAGTCCCGCTATCTCCACCATTTGATTTACCGCCAACGACCCGCCTGAGGGTCAGCTACTGCCCGGCGCTGAGAATGCGGGGGGGGCACAATGTCGCCGGAGCCCCCGTAGCTCAGTGGAAAGAGCATCGGTTTCCTAATTCGATTCCCGGCGTCCGCCACTGTCCGATAGCGTCCGTGTCAGATACAAGATAGTGGGGCACTGTCCGCATTCGTACGCTGGGCGTCGTCGTCAACCGTCGGCGTGGCTGTCAGCGTGGCTGTCAGAAATGGGACCCAATGACGGCCCCTCGTCTCCCCCGTTATGGGGTCTACCCTTCTGGCGGTGGGGCGAAAAAAGGGTCGCGGGTGGAGGTCTAAGGTCGTGCGCGAGCACCGTAAACAAGAGACGGCGTCAAGGAATCCTGCTAAACGCCGACATCCCCGGCCGTGTCCGGAGATGTGATGACGTTGCCTGAGCTGCAGTTAGCGTCGCCGCAGTGCAGCACCTTCAGGTCGTCGTTGGTGCCGTCGTAGTAGCTGACGACCGGGTTGCCGCTGCCGTCCAGCGTCAGTGAGTTGAAGGAGCCCACAAGGCCCGTCGCATCAGGCACGTAATGACGTTGCCCGCGGCCATGACGACCCCCGCCAGCAGCACCCCCACCAGGGCGAGCGTCACCACGGCAGCGGTGAGCGGGGTTATTAGAAACCTTAGAACGGCGCGTCCAGTGGAGGACATGCCACACCCCCAATGTGTACGACAATGATACTGCTGATCATTCGGCGACACACAATCGTCCATGATCGCAATCAGAGATGTCAGCGATAGATGCTCTTCTCAGTGAGTCCGTCGGCGCCGGCTACTTAGACCGGAACTGGCCGCCAGCCCTTGAGGAAGCCGGCGCCTGGCCACTGTCGAGTCTCCGACAGGCCTTCGTAAACGGACATGGTAGGCATCAGAGTGCCAGATGCGGTCGATGCAGGTCGCAGGGTCTCAGGCGCGAACTCCGAACGGTTATTCAACGACTAGAACCTCCGAGCCCATGAGGGGACACTCCGCCTCTTGCGTCACGCTAAGTCCAGCGTCGAAGCGCAGTACCTTGAGCGAGTCGACGGGTGTCACCTCGCCGCCGCAGTCCACGTCACCCCAAGGATGGGGGGACGCATTCTGCACATCGACGACCTGTCCGAAGTCCGGACAATCGCCGGTGTTGGTGCCCAGACCGGCGTCGAAGCGCAGAGTAAGCAGCGAGTCAACGGGGTCGGCGGAGCCGGAGCAGTTGCTGTCCCCCCAGGTCGCCTCGAGACCCTCAGGCAGCAGCCCGTGGACGAAGATGTCGTCGACGCCATTCGTGTCGCCGGGCACCAGGTTGGTGGCGAACGACCGGAAGGCCACGACGAGTCCGTTGGCGCTGATGGCCGGGTCGAAGGAACCAGCGTCGCTCTCGCCGCTGTCGCTGCTGACACTAACTCGCGTCGTCTCGCCCGTCTCGCGGTCGTGGACGAAGACGTCGCTGACGCCGTTGGTGTCGCCGGGCACCAGGTTGCTGGCGAACGAGAAGAACGTGACATGGCGGCCGTCACCACTGATGTCCGGGGCAAAACTCTCCTCGTTGCTCTCGACGCCCGCGGTGCTCACGCTCACGCGGGTCGTTTCTCCGGTCTCCAGGTCGTATACGAAGATGTCGCTTCGGTCGTTCGTGTCGCCGGGCACGAGGTTGGTGGCGAACGACCGGAAGGCCACGTATCGGCCTTCGCCGCTTATCGCGGCGTCAAAGCTGGCGCCGTTCGGCTCGACGCTAGCGGCACCGGCGCTAGAGCTGCGGAATACCTAGCCATCGGAGTGAAGCGGTGTAACCTCGTTCGCCATGAGGTCCCATACCTGCAGAAACCCGGCACTTGCGAAAATGACTCGGCGGCCGTCGGCGCTAAAGGTGAGTTGGCAGGTGTCGTCGGGTTTGAAGCCCGTATGAATTACTATGCCCGTATCCAACCCCTCCACGTAGAGGCCTGCCCCCTGCGCCCCGCTCTCGGCATCGGCGTAGTAAACGACGCGGCGACCGCCGGGGCTGGTGGTCTTACCTAGTTTCGGGCATGTGTTGCCACCTTCAAAGAGGCCTAAATTGTCGACGTCGAGGAAGCCTTTTATGGCGAATCCTGTGATAGCTAGCCCTAGGATGTCCTGATGGGATATTGCCGCGAGGCTCACGGAGAACTCGAAGGCAATCGCCTGTCCATCGTCACTGATGTCCGGGGAACGGCTGAAGTCATTACTACCACCGCCTATGCTATTCTCGCTGACGCGCAGGGTCTCGCCAGTGACTACGTCGCGGCGGAAGACGTCCAGGACCCCGTTCGTGTCGCCCAGGACAAGGTTCGTGGCGCTGGATTCGAAGGCCACGTAGCGGCCGTCGCCGCTGATGACAGGGGGGCCGCTGCCCGCGTCGGCCTGTCCGCCCTGGCTGTCCACGCTGATACGCTCGGTAATGGCAGCGGGCGACGCCTCGGTCGGGGCACCCGCCGGGAGCAGCATCGTGAGCAGGCCCAGCAGCGGCAGTAGAACGAGCCAGAACGACAGCGTACGGACTGGAGGGAGCGAGGAAGGGACGCGGCTAGGGAGCGGCTTCGTGGTCTCAGGGTGCACTGTGTAACCTCCTGGCCCACAGATCGGGCTCGGGCGTTAGGCCGACATTATATACCTCAGAGTGAGGGTGGCTAGGGGGACGCGCCTGTAAGGCCTTCCAGGTCCAGTACCGTTGCCAGGCAGTGCGTTGCCAGCGGATGACGGTCTCAGGCTGAACGAACACGACCGCCGACTGCCAGCGCGACCACAGCTGGGAGAGGAATGACCAGAAGAGGCGGTCAGATGGGGCAAGCCTGGGTCGACGCGACTGGCGGGAGAGGACAGCGAGTTGCTGGCGGAGAGCCAGGTTCTCAAGGACGAGATGCCGTCGCGAGCTCAGGGCTGCGCGCAGGGCGGAGCCGAGGAGCGACAAGTAGGTGATCAATGCGGGGCCTCCATTAGGGTGTAGTGCCCCAACGCGGGCCCCAACTAGCTCACGGAGTCAACCGCTCCAGATACGGATGACATTTTGGCACCCCACAGCGCTATCACTGCCAGCCCCCAACTCACGTAGGTAGGCGAAGTGACCACAGCCGTCCGTCCCTTGCACTAAGGCTTACCCTCTCAGCGCGAGCCGATGCCGCCGTGTGGGGCATTACGGTCGGAACGGGTATGGCTCAAGCCGTCGATTCCGATCCTGATCGCGAGCCTCGCTATCCTCATCGGAGCGCTCAGCCCAGGTGGATCCTCTCGATCCGTAGCGACCGGACTCGATGGTCGCGTACCAGCATTGCAGTGGCTGATCAGGCGCTGTATGTCCTCGGAAGAAAACGGCTGGACGATTTTCTGCGGGACTTTAATGTTCTTGACCTCCACTACCTATGAAAGCCCTACGTGGACGACATATACTCGAATCAGTAAAACACCTATCAGACGAAAGGATGGCATATCTCCATGACGGAAGAGCGACGAAATATAGTCACGTCTGCTAAGAACCTCGTGGTCGACGCTGTGAAAGGCGTGGGCGATATCCTGCAGGCCGCGGTCGACACCGTGAGCGGTACACTCGTCAGCGCGCTTAAGGGTGTCGGCGCAATCACGCAGGAGGCAACCAACGTTATCTTTGACACCGTCCGTGGGGTAATCCAGGGCGTGGCGGATACTGGCCAGGATCTCACCAAGGCCGCCAAGGGGATCATGATCGGCCTCGTGCGCGCCACCGGCGAGACAGGCACGGAGACGATGGGTGCTATCGAGACAACGGCCAGTGCTGTTGTCAAGAGCACGGCAGAGGTCGGTGGAGACATCGTGGACGCCGCCAAGGGCACCGTCGAAGGCGCGATCGAAGGGGCCAAGGAGCTGGGACTGAGCGCGGAAGACGCCGCGTCGGCCGCCGCAACCGGCGCTGTGAAGGCGGCTGGCGACATCAGCGCCTCGGCCGGGGCGCGCGTTCGAGATGGCCTGAGCGGCACGATCTCAGGTGTAAAGGTCGTTGTCAAAGCACCGTTCAATAACGAGGACCATAAGGAAGAGAAGTAACTCCCGAGCCACAAGAGGTCCGGCGGGTCATTCGACGCCAAACTTCGTCTTGAATAGGTAGCGGACGAACTCGCGGGATTTGGCGATGGTAGCCAACCGGGATCGGTTGCCGCGAGATGAGGGGGCGAGGCTCACGCGCTCGTCTCTTCAGCCTGCTCGGCCTGCAGTTGGGCCACGAAGCGTTCGACCTCGCTTGTCGGAATCCTGATCGCTCGTCCAATCCGAACTGTGCTCAGGCGACCCTCCTGGATCAGTTCGTAGGTCTTGCTCCGGCCGAGGCTCATGTGCTCGGCGGCCGCAGGGATCGTCAGTAGTAGCTGCATTGTGCTTTCCTCCGTCCTGAACTCATTCGCTACGATCAGGATGGATGTCAGCGCGCAGAACCGCACGAAACGATATTTGCCAATTATCGTTTCGCGGGGGCCTATGTCACGCGCAGGAGAGAGAGGAGGTGGTCAACCTGCTTAATCCCCCCGCGAATAACGGGCTCGTCGGGAGCGATGTCTATCTCGTCCTCGTCGGCTCCGTCAGTTATCTCATCCGCGATGTCCTTAACGCTCCTGCTTTCGCATTTGCGCAGATACCACCACTGGACGTTGCGTTGTAGTTGACCAAGGGAGTCGCTTCGAGGCTTCCTGGTCGGAAGGCCGCTTCGATCCCCTACGATTCTTACTATCTTTCGTAGGCAAAGTTCAGCCTCCTGAAGGTTTCTGACCCTGAGATCAATAGAGCTTCCTTCTTCGTCCGAGAACAATCTAACGGAGGGCAGACCCTGTCCGAGCGCGTAGATGCCAGCCTTCAGATCCGTCTCCCGATGAGTGTAGGAGGTCAGGGCAGCAACTTGAAGATGGATGGTCAGTCGGAACGGCGTTGTACCCACGGGGGATGGTCTAAATTCGCCACTGTCAGCGGTGAACCGACCGGCGACAAATCCATGTATCAAGCTGGGGCCCCAGGCCTCGCCGAGATTCAGCTTCGCATTGAGGTCGGTGACCGATTCTAGATACGGCTTGACCCGCTCCGCGCGCGATTCCACTCGCGCACGATCCTCGGGGCCAAGCGGATCGGCCTAGGCCGTATCCATCAAATCCGCGATGTCTAGGAAGCTTGAGCGATCATGGCGTCCGACGGTCTCGTCAAAGACCTTGATCAGGCGAGGCAGTTCGGCCCTCAGGGTCGTTTTTGCGGCCAGGAGCCTTGGCAGCCACTGCCATATCACCGCGTGCGCCGCTTGGAGCTCGTGCGGTGCCGGCGGCTTGCCATCTCGTTTGTCCATAGTTGTCCATCCTGCGTATTGACACCATTATACATTTATGTTTGCATGGTGACAATACTATGAACAGCAAGCTGGCATATTCACTTGATGAAGTCGCGGAGCTACTTGGCGTCTCCCGCGCATCCGTCGATCGTGCCATTCGCGCCGGAAAGATGCGCGTGGCACGGCTCGGCCACCGGACAGTTCGAGTGACGGACGAAGCTTTGCGTGACTACCTGAAGGCACACGAAGAGACTGGGCCGCGTGACAGGCAGAAAGGTACGGAAGGCGATGGGTAAGAAGCGGGGTAACGCTGAAGGCAGCATCCACAAGCGCCGTGACAATCGCTGGGCAGCCACGATTCATCTGGGATACGAGAATGGGAAGCGAAAGAGACGAACGTACTACTCCAGTACGGGGCATGGCGCTGTAAAGAAGCTGGCCGCCGCGCAGCGGGCCCTTGATGGAGGGCTGCCTCTCCCCTCCGAGACCGCCACCGTGTCCGCGTTTCTCCGGGGCTGGGTCGATGGGTCTGTACGCCCAAAGCTCAGGCCAAGAACCTTCCAGTCGTACCAGATGATCGTCGAGCGACACTTGGTGCCCGCACTGGGCCGGACTCGACTGACTCGGTTGACGCCCGACGCACTCGAAACCTACATGAACCGCAAGTTGGAGGACGGCCTGACACCTCTCACGATCCGCAATCATTTGGCTGTCTTGCGTAGCGCACTTAGTCAGGCGCTGAACCGGGGACTGGTCCAGCGAAATGTCGCCTCGCTCGTGACGCCGCCACGAGACAGGAAGCAGGAGGTTCAGCCTCTTAGTCCAGAGGAGGCGCGAGCCTTTCTCGACGCGGTCAAGGGCAACAGACTAGAGGCGCTGTATGGCCTCGCTCTGGGGTTGGGCCTCCGCCAGGGCGAAGCCCTTGGCCTCACGTGGGATGACATTGACCTGGAATCTGGAACATTGTCTGTCCGACATACACTTCAACGCTACGATCGTGCGTATCACCTGGACGAGCCGAAGACATCGAGATCGAGACGCACGATCGCGCTCCCACGCCCCCTGGTCAAGGCGCTGCGCGGCCACAGAACCCGTCAGGTCGAGGAGCGACTGCGAGCAGGGCAAGGCTGGGAGGGTGATCGTTGGAGTCTGATCTTCACGACGATGGCGGGCAAGCCACTCTCAAGTGCAGTCGTCACACATGGCTTCCAGGAGACCCTCGCGGCTGCCGGTCTTCCTCGACAGAAGTTCCATGATCTCCGGCACGCTGCTGCATCGTTTATGCTGGTTCAGGGCGTCGCTCTGAGAGTAGTCATGGAAGTGCTGGGCCACAGTGACATCGCGGTCACAGCTAACACGTACAGCCACGTAATGCCTGATCTCCAGAGGGACGCTACCGAGAGCGTCGGAGAGCTTCTCTGGGCCACTTCTTGATCTGGTGGCTGTCAACGTGGCTGTCAATGGTCGCTGTCGCCGAGGTCAGCGACTCGACGAGCGACCCCGTTCGAATCTAGAATGACTCGGAGCCCCCGTAGCTCAGTGGAAAGAGCATCGGTTTCCTAAACCGTGTGTCGCAGGTTCGAGTCCTGCCGGGGGCACCACTATTTCCAGTGCCTAGCCAACGACAGGAGGACTCATGGGACGCTTGGACACAAAAGTAGCGATCATAACCGGCGCCGCGGGCGGTATTGGACGCACGACGGCGCAGTTGTTCGCCTCTGAAGGGGCGAAGGTGATAGTCGCCGACTGGGATGAGGCTGGCGTCGAGACGTCAGCCCAGCAGATCCGCGAGGCCGGCGGAGAGGCGACCTCCCTTCGTGTGGACGTCTCCAACGCCGAAGACGTGCAGGGCATGGCGCACGCCGCCGCGGAGAAGTACGGGCAGATCGACGTCCTCTTCAACAACGCCGGAGTCGAAGGGGACACGCAGGCGTTCACCGCGGACTGCACGCTGGAGAACTGGGACCGCGTTATCTCAATCAACCTAACGGGCGTGTTCCTGGGGATGAAGTACGTGATCCCGTACATGCTGAAGAGCGGGGGTGGCTCCATCATCAACACGTCCTCCATCTCCGGACTCGTCGGCTATCCTCCGGGAATGCCTGCGTACACCGCCTCCAAGGGAGCGGTGATTCAGCTGAGCCGCACGACGGCCATGGAGTATGCCAAGAAGAACATCAGGGTCAACGCCATCTGCCCGGGAGTCATTCGCACCGGCATGTCTGACCGCTTTATCGAGAGGGGAAACGACTCGCTGGGGAGCGGCGGAAGCGATGAGCGGAGGAAGGCGCTTGAGGCGCTGGAGCCGATGGGACGGCTGGGCGAGGCTGAGGAGATCGCGCGGATGGCGCTCTTCCTGGCTTCTGACGAGTCGAGCTACTGCACGGGCGCCCCGTTCATCGTCGACGGCGGGTTCGTCGCTACCTGATCGGCTCTGACGGCCGGTGATGGAGTAGATGAGTTAGCGATAGCGAAGAAGGCCAGGGTCCTCTCAATCGATGGTGGTGGGATCAGAGGCATCATCGCCGCCGCTATCCTCTCAGAGCTGGAGCAGGCGACAGGCAAGCCGATCGCTAAGCTGTTCGACCTGATCGTCGGCACTTCCTCCGGCGGCGTGCTGGCCCTTGGGCTGGTGATGCCGGGAGAAGACGGCGCGCCGAAGTACACGGCAGATGACGGCGTGAGGCTCTACATGGTTGAGGGCCATCGCATCTTCTCTCGCTCGACCGTTCACAAGGTGCGTTCCGTCTGGAGCATCGAGGGTGAGAAGTACCCGGCCGCCGGGATCGAAGCCGTCTTCAAGGAGTACTACGGCGAGACGAGGCTGAAGGACGCCATAACGCCGGTCATGGTGACGAGCTATGAGATCGAACGCCGCGCTCCGTTCTTCTTCAAGAGCGAGGTCGCCAAGAAGGGCGCAGCGGAGTACGACTTTCCGATGTGGCAGGTCGCGCGGGCGACGACTGCCGCGCCGACGTACTTCAAGCCCGCCAGGCTCGTCGCCGCCAGCGGGTCCCGGACCTACTCGCTGGTCGACGCGGGGATCTTCGCCAACAACCCGGCGATGTGCGCTCTGGTGGAAGCTCGATCGATGGGCCTCGGAGACGACGTTCTGATCGTCTCCCTGGGCAGCGGCGAGTCGACGCAGCCGATCCTCTACGAGAGGGCCGCCGGGTGGGGACTGAGGCAGTGGGCGCAGCCGCTGTTCGGCATTAGCTTCGACGGCACGAGCTCCACCGTGAACTACCAGCTGCGGCAGCTGCTTCCAGAGGACCGCTACTATCGCTTCCAGGCGAAGCTCAACGAATGGAACGACGACATGGACGACACCAGCCCGACAAACCTGCGCTCGCTTCAACTGCTAGGGCAGAGCATCGTTGAGGAAAACGCCACCGCTTTTGAAGAGCTGTGCGAACAACTCTCGTGACGCTGCCGCTGGCGCAGTCCCGCTCAGGTGAAGTCGAAGACTAGCTTCACATCGCTGCCCATGCCGGGGCAGTCCACCCCCTGGCTGACGCTCAGCCCGGCGTCGAAGCGCAGGATCTTCAGCGAGTCGACGGGCGAGACCTCACCCGAGCAGTCGACGTCGCCCCACAGATGCAGCGAGGCATCCTGGACGTCGATGATCTGACCGAAGAGCGGGCAGTCGCCGGTGTCGGTGCTCAACCCGGCATCGGAACGCAGGGTGATCAGCGAGTCCACGGGATCGACGGCCACTGAGCAGTTGTTGTCGGCCCAGACCGCTTGCTGGGCGAAAGGCGTGGCGGTCGCCGTGGGAGTGGGCTCCGTCGTGAGAATGATCGGCTCGCCGACGTCGTGGTCGAAGTCGAGGGGCGAATCGAGGAGGAAGGAGCCGAAGCCGGTGATGCCCTTGATCTCTTCGTTGGTGCCACCGGGATTGATGCTGATGAAGTCGCCGACGTTGAACCCGGCTGCCGAGGCGACGTCGATCTCGCTGTCGCCGGCGGCGGCGCCGGCGATCGTCTCGGTCTCACTGGGCATCGTCGTGGGACTCGGGCTTGGGGGCTCAGCGTCGGGGTGGGCGAGACGGTCGCTGCGGCGCCGCAAGTGGCGCTGACGCAGTGCAGCACCTTCAGGTCGCCGTTGGAGACATCGTAGTAGCTGGCGACCGGGAAGCCGCTGGCGTCCAGCTTCAACGACATGTGGGCGCCGATGTTGCCCGGCCCGTCCGGAGAGGCGATAACGTTGCCGGCGCTGCAGGTGGCATCGCCGCAGTGGATCACCTTGACGTCCTCGTTGGTGACGTCGCGGTAGGCCACCACCGGATTGCCGGCGGCGTCGAGCTCCAACGAGCTAAACGCGCCAACGTTGTCCACACCGTCCGGGACCTTGATGACGTTACCCGGCTGCAGTTGGCGTTGCCGCAGTGGACGACTTTCAGGTGTTGTTGTTGGCGTCGTAGTAGCTGACGACCGGAAAACCAGCGTCGTCCAGCGCCAGCGACGGCCACGATCCGACAAGGGCGGACGCGTCCACCGTAGTGATGACGTTGCCAGCGCTGCAGATGGGGTTGCCGCAGTGGATCACTCGCAGGTTGATGGGGAATGCCTGGTAGGCCACCACCGGGTTGCCGAGCGCGTCCAGCATCAGGGAAGGGAAGCTGGCGAAGATGCCGGTGTCGGGAGTGGTGATCGTGTTGCCCGCGCTACAGTTCGGGTCGCTGCGGTGGAGGATCTTCAGGTCGCGGTTCGTGCTGTCGGTGTAGGCGACAATCGGATTGCCGGCCCCGTCCAGCGCAAGGGACGTAGAGAGAGCGACATCGTCCACCCCGTCCGGCGAGGTGATGGAGTTGACGCCAGCGCAGTTCGGATTGCTGCAGTGGATCACCTTCAGATCACCGTTGGTTCGATCATGATAGCTGATCACCGGGTTGCCGCCCGCGTCCAGCACCAGCGACGTGCCTTCGCCGACTTCCGTCTGTGACCCGTCTACGGAGGTGATGACGTTGCCGGCGCCACAGCCGGGATCGCCGCAGTGCACCAACTTCAGGTCGCCGTTGGTTTCGTCCCAGTAGCTGATGACGGGACTGCCGCCGGCGTCCAGCGCCATCGACGTGTACCCGCCGACACATCACCCACCGTGTCAACAGCGACGATGCTGGTGGTGCTGGCGCCGCCGGAGGGCGCGTGCCAGAGGAGGGCCGCGACCGCGAAGGCCGCGATCGCGGCAACGATCCAAAGCTGCGGCTTGACAAGCGTCATCTCAAGTGCTCCCCTCCGGCCCTATGTGTTGGTATCAGATGCCGGTCTGCGGCAATTATAGGCGCGGCCCCCAGCCTTGTCCTGCGTTGACGGCGCCGGAAGCGCTCGCTACATTGGCCTCGAGGAGTCGCCAAGACCCCTGGGAGGCACCTCATGAGGAATCTAGCCCGCCGGCTCCTGTACCTATCAGCAGTCCTATGGGCGTTTACGCTGCTCTCCACGTTCGCGACGCCCGCGTGGGCAGAGATCGAGGGCAACTGTGAGGCGACCATGAAAGGCGCCGACATCAGGAACCTAAGCAGCACGAGCGCCGGTGATGCCATCGATGTGGACGACAACGAGGTCGTCCTGGTGACCTTCACCTCAGCAGCTGGCTTCGCGTCACACGATATCGACCTGGAGATCGCCGGCGTCCGGCGGAACGTCTCCAGCCAGACCGACGGCGGGGACACGCAGTGGTCAGAGACGGTCAACGTGAAGGACTACGCCTGGGTCGGTGCGGGCCTGTATAAGGTGAGAGGCTCAGCGACCCTTAGCAACGGCGCGACCTGCTCTGGAGCCGCTCTGATTAACGTCACGCGCAACCCGCTGACGACTGTCGCGGGCGGGGCAGCCGCCGCGACGATGGCTGTGGGGTTGGGTGGCGTAGCCGCATCCGGAACGTCGTCAGCCATCCAGGGCAGGCGCACCGGCCGCAGGATCGAAGAGTGGGTCGTGGACGAGATTGATAAGGTCGGAAGCAGTCCGAAGCCACGGGAGATGTCGGGGCAGATGTCAGAAGGCGCAGCGTGGATTCACACGATGGATGTGTTCGTAGGCCCGTTCCTCCCCGGCTGGAGGATCCCGCCATGCATCGTTCTGGCCCTTCCCGCGCTGCTCCTCACCGGGGCGGCGATGGCCATGCCCGAAGGCGAGCCGAAGGGTCCGGCCGACGGCTGGAGGCTCAGGCGGGCTTCCTGGCTGCCGCGGATTACGATCGCGGGGCTATTCGGCGGTCTCCTCGGCGGCATCGGGATCGTCGTCTTGCTCCAGCAGTACGGGGTGACGCCGCTGACTCAATCGCTGGCAATCACCGGCGCGGTAGTCGGCCTGGTCCTGGGCATAGTTATACCGTCGCTCGCGCACCTTTGGAGCGTCATGCACGTGAACGGAAAGATCGACGGCGCTGAGAGGCAGCTCAAGCAGGCCGTGGCCGCGGCCGCTCCGCCCGTGGAGCCGCAGCCATGAGCAGCGAAGCGACCGCACGAGGGACGTCTGCGTTCTCGCGTTTCGCGGAGCGGTTCATCCTGACGTACAAGAGGCGCGTATCACCACGGCTCGGGGCGCACTGTCGCTTCGAGCCCAGCTGCTCGGAGTACGGCCTGGCGGCTTACCGGCGCTACGGGTTCGTCAGGGCCACCGCCAAGACGCTGTGGCGGATCGTGCGCTGCAATCCGCTGACCAGGGGCCCGCGATACGATCCGGCCTAGCGCAGCCTGATCGCGCTAAACCTGGGGGTACTGGACGAGCTGGCAGTAGTTGCCGTCGGGATCGAGGAACGTTGAGATCGTGCCGCCCCACTCTTCCTTGCCCTGGCTGCGGATGAAGCTGACGCCCTGGCTCTCGAGGCGCTCCTGCTCTGCCGCGATGTCCTCGACAACGAGATCGACGAGCATGCGCTGCGGCTCGCCGGCCTGACCCTTAGTATCGCTGTGGCCATCGACGAGCAGGTGCGCGCCACCGACCGAGAAGGCGCCATCGCCCATTTCAGGCACGGTTGGCAGGCCGACGGTGTCGCGGTAGAAGCTCTTGAGGCGGTCGGGGTCCTCGCTGGTGATCTGGATGTGGAAGTTGTTGACCTTCATCTGTAAGTCCTTTCTTAGTTGAGACTGTGCCACGGTAAGGCCCGTCGATGACAGCGTGCTGTCAGGAGTGGATCAGCCGTCTAGAGCACCGAGATCGGGTCGACGTCGAGCGTCCAGCCGCGGGGGAGCGGTTCGTCGCGCAGGATGGCAGTCGGGTCGTCGCCTCGGACGACGATGTTCCAGCGCCAGCGACCGCGGATGCGCGGCACGTAAGCCGGCGACGGGCCAAGGACGTCGATGTTCGGGAGGCCGAGGCGGGCGCACTCTTTGCGCAGGCCGCGGGCCATTGTCGCCGCCTGCTCGCGGGAGTAGTCGGCGTTCGTGTGCGCGTAGGTGAGGCGCACGAGCCGCCCGAACGGCGGGTAGCCCAGGCGCCGGCGGTTCTCGATCTCCCGCGAGTAGAGCGCGTGGTAGTCGTGCGTTGACATCGCCTCGATCGCGTAGTGGTCCGGCGTGTAAGTCTGGACGACAACGCGACCGCCCTTCGGGCCGCGGCCGGCGCGCCCAGCGACTTGCTCCAGCAGCTGGAACGTGCGCTCGCCGGCGCGGAAGTCCGGCAGGTGGAGCGCGATGTCCGCCGAGATGACGCCGACGAGCGTGACGAGGGGGATGTCGAGCCCCTTGGCGATCATCTGCGTGCCGACGAGGATGTCCGCCTCGTGGGCGACGAAGCGGGAGAGGATCGCCTCGTGGGCGTCGCGGCCGCGCGTCACGTCGCTGTCCCAGCGCAGGGTCCGGGCGCCCGTGAACTCGCGCTGTGCCGCCGCCTCTACTTTCTCGGTGCCGATGCCGACCTGGCGCAGGCGGCTGCCGCCGCACTCGGGACAGGTGCCGGGCAGCGACGAGCGGCGGTGGCAGTAGTGGCAGACGAGGCGGTCGAGTGATTCGTGGTAGGTGAGTGCGACGGCGCAGGAGCGGCACTCCGGCACGTGGCCACAGTCGCGGCACTGAACGAAGGACGCTGCGCCGCGACGGTTGAGGAAGAGCATCACCTGCTCACCGGCGTCGAGCGCGGTGCGGACTGAGCGCGCCAGCGTACGGCTGAAGATGCTGCGGTTGCCGGCCTTGAGCTCCTCCCGCAGGTCGACGACTTCGACCTGCGGCAGCGGCGCCGGCCTGACGACGCCGCCGTCCCGGATCAACCGCTGGGAGAGCTCGAGCAGGCGGTAGGCCTTCGCCGACGCGCGAAAGTGGCTCTCGACGTCGGGCGTCGCAGAGCCGAGGACGAGCGTAGCGCCGGTGCGCGCGCAGAGTTCCTCTGCCGCCTTGCGCGCGTGGTATCGCGGCGAGCCCTCCTGCTGCTTGTACGTCCACTCGTGCTCTTCATCGATGACGACGAGACCGAGATCAGGCTGCGGCGCGAAGAGCGCCCCTCGTGGGCCGATGACGATACGGTACTGCCCATCGCGGACCGCGTGCCACATGTCGAAGTGCTCGCCGAGCGAGAGGTCGCTGTGCATCACGGCGACCTCGCCGGGGAAGCGCTCGCCGAAACGGCGCACGGTCTGCGGCGTGAGCGAGATCTCCGGCACGAGCACGATCGCGCGCTTGCCGAGGGCGGCGGCGTGCTCGATCGCGGCGAGGTAGACCTCCGTCTTGCCGCTGCCTGTGACGCCGTGAAGGAGGAAGGCGCTCCGAGCGTCCGGCCCTCGTGAGGCGTCCAGCGCGGCGATGATCTCGGCCGCCGCACGCCCCTGGTCCGCCGTCAGGTCAGCCGCGGGCTTGCGCTCGTACTCGCGGCCGGCCAGCGGGTCGCGCACGAGGGTAACGTCCTCTCTCGCGACGACGCCTTCGGCCTCGAAGTCGCGGAGGGTGGCCGGCGTCAGGCCGAGCGCGCGAGCCCGGCTCAGCGGCAGCGATCCTTCATCCGCCAGCGCGTCGAGGACGGTGGCCCGGCGGAGGGCTCGCTGGGAGCCGTCGTTTCGAAGCGCGGCTGAGCGGCTTCGGACTTCGTCCGGAGCGAGGAGCAGCATCAGGTGCGCGACGACGCGCGGCTGCACGACGGGGCGCGCCAGCCGATACGTCCGCGCCACCAGACCACGCCGGACGAGCGAGGCGATCGCGCGGGCGGCGCCGCGCACGTCCTTGAGCGAGCGCTTGAACTCCTCCGACTCGGCCTCCTCGCGCTCGCGGAGCGCGTCGAGGACGGCTCGCTCGGCTTCGGTGAGGTCGCTGGGGGCTTCGCCGGCCCAGCAGGCGAGGCGCAAGAGCGTCTGCGGCCGGCGCTTGAAGCCGGGCGGCAGCATGAGGGAGACGCAGTCGAAGAGCGGGGCGCGGTAGTAGTCGCTGAGCCAGGAGGCGAGCGATATGCGCTCCGGCGTGACGAGGGGGCGCTCGTCGATCACGCCCTCGATGTCGCGGGCGTCCTGGTAACGAGGCTCAGAGGTGACCTCGACGACGACGCCCTGCAGCGTGCGCGCGCCAAACGGAACGTAGACGGCCTGGCCGGGGGCGACGCTCAGGCCGTCCGGGACGCGATAGGTGAATGTCTGGCGGATGGGCGCGGCGGCGTTGACGGCGACTTCGGCGTAAGGCATCGCCTCAAGTATAGGAAGGGCGGGCGGAAGCTCCTAGCGCGGCGCTGCCAAAGAAAAAGCCCGCCGTGGCGGGCGAGCTGCCGGGGCGCGCGCTGCGCTTACTTCCGGTTCTTCGGTCGCCTCGACGAGCTCCTTCTCTTCCTGCTCGGTCATCTGAGCGCCAGCGGCCAGCTCGGCAGCCAGCTTCTCGAAGCGCTCGCGAGACCCGGCGCGGATGCGCGCGGCCTTGCCGACGCGGTCGCGGAGGTAGTAGAGGCGGGCGCGGCGCACGCGGCCGACCTTGGTCACCTCGACCTTAGCGATCAGCGGTGAGTGGTAGGGGAAGACGCGTTCGACGCCGATGCCGTGGCTGACGCGGCGCACCGTGAAGCTGGAGTTGATACCGCCGCCCTTCTTCCGTATGACGACGCCTTCGAACACCTGGATGCGCTCTCGCTCGCCCTCGACGACCTTGGCGTGAACACGTACGGTATCGCCCGAGCGGAAGCTTGGAATATTGCGATTAGGCTTGATTTCTACGTATGCGTTGGCGTCCATGGCAGCATTAGCCAGTCTACCGGCGGGCCCTACTTAGGGCAACCTGAGCCTACGGGGCGTGGGCGCTACTCAGGAACGAGTTCGCCCGCTCCTGGGCAGTCATCGGTCTCGGGATAAGCAAGGCCGCCGCTGAACTCCAGGATGAGCAGGACGTCATGGCCGCCGACGCTCCCATCGCAATCCCAGTCGCCGCCCGTCCAGTCGCCCCACTGCTGCCCCAGTTGCGGACAGTTGGGGAACGGATCGACCTGGACGTCGGCCAGCTGGAGCAGGGTGATCAGCGCGTCGTGGCTGTCCGGCGGGCCGCCGCCACAGTCCGCGTCTGCCCAGCGCAGGCCATCGCAGTCGTCGCCGTTGCCGTCGTTGTCGGAGTCAGCCTGGTCCGGGTTAGCGTCATCCGGGCAGTTATCGAGGGAAAGGACGGAGTTGGGGAGAAAGACGCCGCTGATGCTCTCGTCGAAGAGGAGCGGGTCGCCAAGGCCCGCGAACTCGACGCCTGCGCCGGGCGGGACGAACAGGAGGTTCTTCGCATCGAGTTCAGTCGTGGCGTTGGCGAAGAACGCCCCGGTCAGTGGGTTGTATTGCGTGATCGCGTTGTTGGTGCGCGTGTTCCACGTCCACGGGCCCGAAGTCTCCGTGCCGCCGAGGAGGGGGAACGGATCGCCCTGGCCGATCGACCACGAGTAGTCGCTGATGATGGTGGAGGCGGTCCCGTCACTCATCACGTAAGACATGTAGCCGCCGCTCAACGTCGACTGGACGACGGATCCGCCGAGCTCCGAAGGCAGGTTGACGTTGACGAAGCTGAACGGGTTGAACGTGCCGCTGAACTGGGCCCACGTCCGGTTGTACGAGCGCTCGACGATCGCGTCTGCGAACCCGGACTTTTGGAATTCGACGGTGAAGTCGGAGACGTTGTTGAGGGTGATGTCCTGCACGCCGCCGGCCTGCGTGCGCAGGCGCAGGTCGTTCTGGCCGTCGGCGAGCACGCCGGTGCCTGCCAAGTTGAGCAGGCCCTGAACGACGACGATGCTGGGGATGCCGTCGTCGTCCGGGTCGGAGAGGTGCGGCGGCGGGTCGAACACGCAGTAGGTGGTGATCTCGGTCGTCAGGCCGCCCGGGAGCTCACCGTTGGGGCCGACGACGTATGTACCGATGATGCCCCTGGGGAAGAAGCCGAACTCATCGTAGGAGTTGACCTTGCCGCTGAATTCGACGAACGTGCTCGTCCCATCGTAGTTGCCGAAGCCGACTCCGTTTAGCGAGCCGTCCGCCTGGGCCGTGCCGCCGACGTTGATCGGATTGACGCCCTGGAGAGTGAATGCGGGCTGCTGGTCAAGCGGACCGGAGGGTGAAGTTGAGGTTGTCGAATGCCCCCCAATCGTTGTCGTGGCCGCCCTCGTTCGCAGTCTGGGCGAACAGGGCGCCACAATTGGCATCGACGTCAGCCGCGGCGGCCGGCCTGACCGGCGATGACAGCGCGACGAGAATGAACACGGAGACCGTGAGTGTAGGCAGCCAGCGTAGCATCCAGAATCTCCCCAATCCGCCGGCTGAATGGCGCTACCGGCGTATGCGGAGTCTACGGGGCACAACGACGGCCCGTCAACGTTGCGGACAGGCTCAGAACCCCTCGCCGAGCTGCTCGGAGAGCCACTCCTTCTCTTCATCACTTAAGGAGAGGCGCTCCAAGAGGTCCGGCCGGCGCTGTGCGGTGAGCAGCAGGTTTTGCCGGCGGCGCCACTTTTCCACCTCAGCGTGGTGGCCGGAGAGCAAGACGTCCGGCACCTGCCAGCCGCGGAACTGAGGCGGCCGCGTGTAGTGAGGCGCCTCCAGGAGTCCGTCGGCGAACGACTCCTCCTCGACGGAATCAGGCGAGCCGAGCGCACCCGGCACCTGGCGGACGACGGCGTCTACGAGCACCATCGCCGGCAGCTCGCCGCCGGAGAGCACGTAGTCGCCGATGCTGACCTCGTGGGTTGCGAGGTGCTCGTGGACGCGGGCGTCGAACCCTTCGTAGTGACCGCTGAGGACGATCAGCCGCTCAGCCGCCGCCAGCTCCAGCGCCAGGTCGTGGCCGAAAGGGCGGCCGGCCGGCGTCATGAGGACGATGGGGCCGCGCGCGGGCGCCATCTCCAGCACCGCTTCGGTCGCAGTAAAGACTGGTTCCGGCTTCATCACCATGCCGGGGCCGCCGCCGTAGACGTAGTCGTCGGCGACCTGGTGCTTGCCCTCCGCCCAGTCGCGGATGTTGTGGAGGTTAATCGAGACGAGCCCGGCGTCGATCGCGCGCTTGATAATGGATTCGTCGAACGGCCCGCGGAACATGCCGGGGAAGAGCGTCAGGATGTCGATGCGCATATCGTTACGGTGTTCTCCCCATCTCGCCTCACATCCGCCTAGCGTGGGTGCGGCGAGTCCTCGCCCGTGATCAGTTCGATCGCGTGCTCAAGCACGGGGAGCACGGCTGAGAGGTTCTCCGCCACGCCTTTCGGGCTGCCCGGCAGGTTCACGATCAGCGTCTTGCCCCTCACGCCGGCGATGGCGCGGCTGATCATCGACATCGGCGTATGCTTGAGCCCCTCGGCGCGCATCGCCTCGGCGATGCCGGGCACTTCGTAGTCGATGACTTCGAGCGTGGCCTGCGGCGTGACGTCGCGCGGCCCGAGGCCGGTGCCGCCCGTAGTGACGATCAGCTGCACGGACCCGCCGTCCGCCCAGCGCCGCAGGTGCTCGGAGATGCGCTCAACGTCGTCAGGTATGACTTCGTAGCGGGCGATCTCGGCGCCGATCGTGGCGAGGAGGTCCTTGATAACGGATCCGGAGGTGTCTTCGCGTTCGCCACGCGCGCCCTGGTCAGACGTGGTGAGGACGGCGGCGGCGATAGGCATGACAGACGCTCGTTGTGGATAACCGGCGATTTATTGTATACGCCCTTGACACGTTGGGGTCTGGTGGTATGCTTTCCCACGAAGTGGGGAGAAGTGGGGGCTTCGTCCCACTGCTATTCGGTTGAGCCGTGGCACGGGCGCCAGCACCCGCCCGTGGCCGAGCCGATTTTAGCACAGGCGCCCTCAGGGATTCTGAAGAAGGTAGGTGGACCCGTTCGATGGCCTTCCTGGGCAACTACGAGCACACTCTGGACGACAGAGGCCGGGTGGCGATCCCGGCCAAGTACCGCGCGGACTTTCCCGGGCGGCAAGCTGTGATCATCCCCCTCCCGGAAGGCTGCCTGCAGGTGTACCCCGAACCGGCCTTCAGGGAGATGCTACAGGACGTCAGGTCCAAGCCCGTCACCGACCTCGCTGGACGCCGGCTGCGGCGCCAGTTCGAGGGTCAATCATTCGAAGCCGAGCTCGACCGCCAGGGTCGCATCCTTATTCCGGCGCGTTCCCGCGAGCAGATCGGCCTCAACGGCGCCGTGATCATCGTCGGCACCGGCGAGTGCCTAGAGATCTGGACGCCGGAAGGCTGGGATAAGGAAGTGGAAGAATCGAAGAAGGTCCCGTCCACGGGACAGGAGCGAGTGGACTAGGCAGGTGGTTGCAATCTCCCCCCGAAAACATGCTGCCGTCCACTCTCCCGTCCTGACGGACGAGGTCATCGAGCACCTGGCGGTCGAGCGCGGCGGACGCTACGTCGACTGCACGCTCGGGGCGGGTGGTCACGCTCGCCTGATCCTGCAAGCCGGCGCGCCCGGCGCCATGTTGCTGGGCATCGACGCCGACCCGCACGCCGTTGAGCTAGCCGGCGACAACCTGAAGGGCTTCGATGGCGACGTCCACCTGATCAACGCCAACTTCCGCGATCTCGCGCAGACCGCGCGTGAGCTCACGTTCGTGCCGGTGCGCGGCGTGCTCTTCGACCTCGGCATCTCGTCGCTGCAGCTGGCGGAGGACGGCCGCGGCTTCAGCTTTCAGACGGAGGCGGCGCTGGACATGCGCTTCAGCCCGGCGCAAGATCTGACGGCGGCCGACATCGTCAACGGCTACGATGAGTCCGACATCGCGAACCTGATCTGGGAATACGGCGAGGAGCGGTTTAGCCGCCGCATCGCCAAGGCCATCGTGCGCTCGCGGCCGCTGCAAACGACGACGGCGCTGGCGTCCCTCGTGGAGAAGGCAGTGCCGGGACGCGGCAAGATCCATCCGGCGACGCGCACGTTTCAGGCGCTGCGCATCGCCGTCAACGACGAGCTGCGATCGCTTGAATCAGCGCTCGAGCAGGCGCGGGACATCCTCGGACCGGGCGGTCGAATGGTCGTGATCTCGTTCCACAGCCTGGAGGACCGCATCGTCAAGCAGTTCTTGCAGCGCGAGTCTCGCGACTGTGTCTGCCCGCCGGAGACTCCGCAGTGCGTCTGCGGCCACGTGGCAACCCTGCGCGTCATTACGCGGCGGCCACTAACGCCGACACCCGAAGAACAGAAAAGGAACCCGCGCAGCCGCAGCGCCAAGCTGCGAGCCGCCGAACGCCTCGGAGAGGGCGACTGATGGCCGCCGGCCGGCACGGCAGCCGCGCGATCCCGGAGACGCTTCAGGCCACCAACATTCCTGTGATCCTGATCATGGTGGCGCTGATCGTCGGCGTCGCGGCGCTGCTGCCGCTCGTGCAGACGAGCCTGGCGACGTCCACCGGAGGCAACGTCTCGCGCCTGGAGGATCTGCGCGAAGACTGGCAAGCGCGCCTGCACGAGCAGGAGGTGAGCGTGGCCGAACTGGGGAGCCTCGATCGCATCGAGCGCGAGGCAAAGTCGCGGCTGAAGATGGTTGTGCCGGACTCCGTGACGTACCTGACCGTCGACGCGCCGCCACCGGCGCCGCTCAGGCTGCCGAGCCGCTTTCTGCCTGACAAGAAAGAATCCGTTGAGAGTGGATCGCTTTGGGAGGACCTCTTCGGCTGGATACCCCTGCCGTGAGGATGAGCGATGGGCCAGCGAAGATTCACTGAAGTCTGGCGCGTCTGGGCGGTTGTGGCCGCGATCGTCCTCGCCACGGTCGTCGTTACACTGCGCCTCGTCCAGCTGCAGATCGTCGACCACGCGCAGTACGCCGCCGACGCGCGCCTGATCCACTACGGCCAGGACACGCTGGCGGTCCGCCGCGGCGCGCTTCTTGACCGCAGCGGCTACCCGCTGGCGGCCAGTGAAGCCGCCTTCAACGTCATGGTGGAGCAGCGCGCCTGGGAGGACCCCGCCGCAGCCCAGACCGCCGCAGACTCGCTGGCGCAGATCACCGACGCTTCCGCCGCCGAGATGCTCGCCATCGTCCGCGATACGGAGGCGTTCGAGATTCCGGTGGCGCGCGGCCTGAACTACGGGCAGGGAGTGGCCGTGCGCGAGCTCGGCCTGACCGGCGTGCGCCTGCTGGAGAGCAGCCGTCGCACGTACCCGGAGGGCAACCTGGCGGCCCAGCTCCTGGGCTTCGTCGGGCAGGAGAACAGCGGCCTCACAGGACTGGAGATCGACCTCGACTCGATCCTCGGCGGGAACCCTGGTCAGGTGACGTACGAACGGGACGGAATCGGCAACCAGCTGGCGTTCGGCGACCGCTCGGAGACACCACCTCAGCCCGGCGCCAACGTTGTCCTCAGCATCGACCGCTACATCCAGCGCCTGGCCGAACAAGAGCTCGACCGGGCGATCGGCGACAACGGCGCGGCCGGTGGCACGATCATCGTCGTGCAGCCGGAGACAGGCCAGGTCCTGGCGATGGCGAGCCGTCCGACGTTTGACGTCACCAAGCCGGACCTGAGCGACGATTCGAAGCAAGCGCTGTTCCGCAACCGCGCGATCACGGACACGTACGAACCCGGCTCCGTCTTCAAGCTAATGACGACGGCGGCAGCGCTGGACCTGGGCCTCGTCTCGCCGGGGACGTGGTGGTACGACACAGGCGTCGTCCAGGTCAGCGAGTGGAGCATCTTCAACTGGGACCACTCCGCCAACGGCGATCAGACTGTGCAGGACATCCTCACGAAGAGCCTGAACACGGGCGCGGCCTGGCTGGCCAGCCTCTGCGGCGCCGGCAGCTTCTACGACTATGTCGAGCGCTTTGGCTTCGGCGTGACGTCGGATAGCGGGCTCTCAGGCGAGGCCGACGGCAACGTCCGAACGCCGGAGAGCGACCCGACGGGCTGGCGGCCGGTGGACATGGCGACGAACAGCTACGGCGAGGGCATCGCCGTGACGCCACTGCAGATGGCGATGGCCGTGGCGGCGATCGCCAACGACGGCGTGCTGATGAAGCCGCAGCTGGTGAAAGAGATCGTCGGCCCGCTGGGGACGCAGGTCGTGGAGCCGGAGGCCGTGCGGCAGGTGATGAAGCCGGAATCGGCGCGAACCCTGCTCGACATGATGGGCGTTGTGGTAGACGGAGTATCCACCGCCTACCTCGACGTGCCCGGCTACACCTACGGCGGCAAGACCGGCACGGCGAACATCGCCACCGTGAACGGAGGCTACAAGCCTAATGCGTACATATCGTCATTCGTCGGCGTCGCGCCGCTGGACGACCCGCAGATCGCGGTGCTGGTAAAGATCGAGGGGCCGGCGAACGTGCCCTGGGGAACGGTCGTCGCCGGCCCCGCGTTCAGCCGCCTCACCGAGCAGGCGCTCGCTTACCTGAAGGTGCCGCCGACGCAGGAAGTGCTCGTCGCGAGCCTGCAGGACTAGCCATGCTCACCGTCAACGACATCCTCGAAGGCACCGCCGGAACGCTCGTCGCCGCACGCGCGCCTGAAGGGGCGACGTTCCGACGCGGCGTCATAGACTCGCGAAAAGCGAAGGAGGGCGACCTCTTCTTCGCCTTACGGGGCGAGCACCACGACGCGCACGACTTCGTCCCGGAAGCGTTCCAGGCCGGCGCCGCCGGCGCAGTCGTCGCGCGGCCGGTGGAGGCGGGTGAGCAAGCCGTCTTCCACGTCAGCGACCCGCTGGGCGCGCTGCAACGGCTGGCCGCCTTCTGGCGCCGCCGCCACGACGTCCGGGTCGTGGGTGTGACGGGCAGCGTGGGCAAGACGACCTGCAAGGAGCTGACGGCGGTGGTGCTCTCAAGCCGCTACCGGACGCTCAAGAGCGAGGCCAACATCAACACAGAGATCGGGATACCGCTTACGCTGCTCCAGCTGACGAAAGAGCACGAGCGGGCCGTCCTTGAGCTCGGCATGTACGTGCCCGGCGACATCGAGTTGCTGGCGGAGATCGCCGCGCCCAACGTGGGCGTCGTTATGAACGTGAGGCCGGTGCACATGGAGCGCGCCGGCTCGATCGGCGCGATCGCGGCCGCGAAGGCGGAGCTGGTGGAGGCGCTGCCAAAGGACGGCCTGGCGGTGCTCAACGGCGACGACCCGCGCGTGACCGTGATGGCGCGCTGGACCCGCGCCGGCACCTCGCTCTTCGGTCTCGGAGAGCAGTGCGACGTCCGCGGCACAGACATCGAGACGCGCGGATTGGACGGCATCAGCTTCACGATCGTGCACAAAGGCAAGAGCGTGCGCGCCGAGTGCCTGCTGCCCGGGCGTCACCACGTCTACCCGGCGCTGGCCGCGACCGCAGTCGCGCTCGGTGACGGCATGACGCTTAAGGAGATCGCGGCGGCTCTCGCGGAGGCGCGCGTCGACCTGCGACTGACCGTGCGCCCGGGCATCAACGGCAGCACGATCATCGACGACAGCTACAACGCGAGCCCGGACTCGATGACCGCAGCGCTCGACCTGCTCTCGGAGCTGCCGGGGCGGCGCATCGCCGTGCTCGGTCATATGCGCGAGCTGGGCGCCGCCGAGGAGGACGGGCACCGCCGCGTCGGCCGACACACGAAAGGCCGCTGCGACGCCCTCTACGTCGTCGGCGATGAGGCACGAGTGATCGCCGAAGAGGCCGGCGTCGCCGGGCAGGACGCCACGCAGTTCGAATCAGCGGACAAGGCGGCCAGGGCGCTGCGCGACGAGCTGCGCGAGGGAGACCACGTGCTGGTCAAGGCCTCGCGCGCGGTCGGCCTGGAGAGCCTGGTTGACGCGCTCACCGGCAAGCCTGACGGAACCTCTGGATGATCTATGCACTGGTACTGGGAGCGATAACGTTGGCAGCTACGGTGGCGGCGGGATACCCGGCGGTGGCGCTTCTGCGCGGAAGCAACGTCGGCAAGGAGATCAGTGAGTGGGCGCCGGCGACGCACCAGGCGAAGGCCGGCACGCCGACGATGGGCGGACTGCTGATCGTGCTGGCGATCGCGGCCTCCACGCTGGCGGCGAACTTCTTCGGGCGCTACTCCATCGGCCTGCCGCTGGTGGTCGGCGGCAGTCTCGCCGCGGTGGGCTTCCTCGACGACTTGGGATCGCTGCAGGGGCGGCGCCAGGCGGCGCTCCAGCGACGGGTGAAGCTGTTGGCGTTCATCGCCATCGGCGTCGGGGCGGCGATCGGTCTGTACGAGTTCCTAGAGCTGCGGGCGGTCAACGTGCCGTACGAAGGCGCTCACGACCTCGGCTGGGTTTACGTGCCGATCGCCATCGGCGTCGTCGTGCTGACAGCGGGCGGCGTCGCCGTCACGGACGGCCTCGATGGACTGGCGGCCGGGGCGCTGGCGATCGCGTTTTTCGCTTACGGCATCCTGGCGCTGCACCAGGAGCAGACATATCTGGGCGCGTTCAGCTTTACCGCCGCGGCCGCCTGCGCCGGCTTCCTCTGGCACAACGCCCACCCGGCGCGCGTGTTCATGGGCGATACAGGCGCGCTGGCGCTGGGCGGCGCGCTCGCCGTCGTCGCCTTCATGACGGGCCAGTGGCTCGTCCTACCTCTGATCGGGATCATCTTCGTGATCGAAGGCGCCTCCGTCGGCCTGCAGGTCGCCTACTTCCAGCTCACCGGCGGCAAGCGCATCTTCCGCAAGACGCCGATCCACCACCACTTCGAGGAGGGCGGCTGGAGCGAGGTGCAAACGACGCTCCGCTTCTGGGTCGTCGGCCTGCTGGGCGCGCTCGTCGGCGTTGCGCTGGCGCTGGAGGTCTACTCGTGATCGACACGCGCCGCCTGCTGGAGTTCGACTTCACTCACAAGCGCGTGACGGTCGTCGGCCTGGGCGTCGAGGGAGTCGACATGGTGCGCTTCCTCTCGCGCCATCACGCCGAGGTGACCGTCTCCGACTCGAAGCCCCGAGAGCGGCTGGCGGAGCGGCTGCGTGACGTCGAGCGGCTGGGCGTGAACCTGTCGCTCGGCACGAACGACGCAACAGCGATCGCGGAGGCGGAGGCGCTTTTCGTGTCGCAGGTCGAGCCGCTGGACCTGCCACCGCTGCAGACGGCGCGCGACCAGGGCGTGCAGATCATCTCGATGGTCGGCCTATTCTTCGAGCTCTGCCCGGGGCCGATCGTCGGCATCACGGGATCGAGCGGCAAGTCGACGACGACGATGCTCGTCAACGAGATGCTGAAGGCAGACGACCGCGACATCTTCGTCGGCGGCAACATCGGCGTCGGCCTGCTCGACCACTTGGATGACATCCGTCCGTACACGTGGTCCGTGCTGGAAGTCAGCCACACGCAGCTGCAGCTCGTGGAGCGCAGCCCGCACGTCGCCGCTGTGCTCAACATCACGCCGAACCACCTGGACCGCTTCGACTGGGACGACTACCGGGCGCTCAAGGCCCGCATTCTGGCCTTCCAGGAGGCGGGCGACATCGCCGTGCTGGGTTACGACAACGCCGAGACGCGATCGCTGGCGGAGCAGGTGCACGGGCGGCTCGTCTGGTTCAGCATGTCGGACACCGCACCGGGCGATGCGGTCTTCGTCCGCGACGGCACGGCGGTCCGGCGCTGGAACGGCAACGAACAGCCGCTCTTCGCCCTCGACGACGTGCGATTGCGGGGCGAACACAACCGCGAGAACGCGATCGCCGCGGCAGCCATCGCGTTGGCCTGCGGCGCATCGCCCGCGGCTGTCGCGATCGGCCTGCGCTCGTTTGCGGGCATCGAGCACCGGCTGGAGTTCGTCGCCGAAGCCGGCGGCGTCTCCTACTACAACGACAGCATCGCCACGACACCGGAGCGCACGCTTGCCGGCATCCGCTCGTTTGACCAGCCGATCGTGCTGCTTCTGGGCGGGCGCGACAAGGAGCTGCCGCTGGAAGCGCTGGCCGCCGAGGCGCAGGAGCGCTGCCGCGCCACCGTCCTGTTCGGCGAGGCGGCCGGCAAGCTGCAGGACGCACTGGCAGCGGCCGGCAATCTGCAGACGGTCCGCGTTGAAACGCTCGAGGAGGCGGTGCAGGCAGCCGCCGGACTGGCGCAGACGGGCGACGTCGTTCTCATGTCGCCGGCCTGCACGAGCTACGACGCTTACGACAACTTCGAACAACGCGGGAACCACTTCCGCCGGCTGGTCAGCGGCCTTCACGAGGCGCAGCCATAGACGCCGAGCGCGTGCGCGCGGGCAGCCTGCGCGCCGGACGGCCGGACTACCACCTAACGGTGGCGACGGCGATGCTGCTGATCGCCGGCCTCCTGACGGTCTACACCTCTAGCTTCGCGGTGGCCTACCACGAGTTCGGCGACCCGAACTACTTCGTGGCACGGCAGGCAGTGTTCGCGCTGGTGGGCGTGGCGGCGCTGGTGTTCTTCATGCGCCTCGACTACAACCGGCTGCGCACGCTGAGCGTGCCGATGCTGGTGCTCGCGCTGATCGGTCTGTTGCTTGTGCTGTCACCGCTGGGAGTCGAGCGCAACGGCGCAGCGCGCTGGCTCGCCTTCGGGCCGTTGTCGCTGCAGCCGAGCGAGTTCGCCAAGCTGGCGGTGATCGTCTACGTGGCGGCCTGGCTGGCGAGCCGCGGGCAGGACGTCAAGGAGTTCTCGCTGGGGTTCGTGCCGTTCGTGCTTCTGCTGAGCGTCGTCGGGGCGCTGATCATCGCAGAGCCGGACATGGGAACGACGGTGATCATCGTCCTCGTCGCCTGCACGCTGTTCTTCGTCGCCGGGGCGCCGATCACGCACCTGGCGCTCCTCCTCGGCGCGGGCAGCGCGCTGAGCTACCTGGTGATCACGACGCGCGACTATCAGCTCGACCGGCTGGCGAGCTTCATCCGGCCGGAGGACGATCCGGAGGGGTTCGGCTTCCAGATCATCCAGCTGCTGATAGCGCTGGGAAGTGGGGGGGCGGTCGGCATCGGCTGGGCTGAGAGCCGCCAGAAGCACCTCTACCTGCCCGGCGCGCACACGGACGGCGTCTTCGCCATCCTGGGCGAGGAGATCGGCTTCATCGGGCTCATGGGTGTGATGTCGCTGTTCGGCTTCTTCGTCTACCGCGCGCTGCGGGTGACGCTCAAGTCGAACGACAACTTCGCGCTCTTGCTGGGCGTCGGGATAATCGCCTGGATCTCGTACCAAACGCTGATCAACATCGCCGGGATCACGCGCACGATCCCCCTGACGGGAGTGCCGCTGCCGTTCTTGAGCTACGGTGGCTCGGCGCTGATTAGCCTGATGGCCGGCGTCGGCATCCTGCTCAGCGTCTCACGCTATTCGAACGATGTAACGTATCGCGAGCGGAAGAAGCCGAAAACGCGGGCGACCGCGCGTGCGCCGGGCGGCAGGCAACGCAGGCCGGCCTTCGAAAGGGGGCCGGCGTGAGGCTGGTCCTGAGCGGCGGCGGCACGGGCGGACACGTCTACCCGGCGCTGAGCGTCGCGGAAGCCGTGCGCGAGCACCTGCCGGCCGGCGAAGAGCTGGACCTGCTGTACGTCGGCACGCTGGCGGGCAACGAGTCGCAGATCGTCGAGCGCGCCGCGATCCCGTTTCGGGACGTCAGCGCGGCGCCGATCCGGGGCCGCATGCCCTGGCAGATGGCGGCCAACGCGGCGAAGATCGCCGCCGGCGCGCGACAGGCCCGCAGCATCCTCGGCGATTTCGGGCCGCAAGTCGTGTTCTCGACCGGCGGCTACGCCAGCATTCCCGTGGCGCTGGCCGCTCGTGGGCGCAAGATCCCGCTGGCAGTCTACCTCCCGGATCTTAGCCCCGGCTGGGCCGTGCGGGCGATCGCCCGGCTCGCCCAGCGCGTCGCCGCCACCGCGATCGAAAGCCTGCGCCGCCTGCCGGCTGACAAGACGATCGTCACCGGCTACCCGGTGCGCAGTGAGTTCTACCGCGTCGACCGCCTGGGCGGACGTGAGCGGCTGGGACTGAGCCCGGAGGAGAAAGTGCTGTTCATCGGCGGCGGGTCGACGGGAGCGCAGCGCATCAACCGCGCGATCGCGGCCGAGATTTCGGGCCTGCTTGAGTTATGTGAAGTCATCCACGTCTCCGGGCCGGGCGACGAGCCCTCGCTGCGAGAGATCAAGGAAGGCCTGCCCGACGGGTTGCGCAACCGCTACCACCTCTACGGCTACATGCACGACGAGATGCCGTGGGCGATGGCCGCCGCTGACCTGGCGGTCTGCCGCTCCGGTGCGTCCGTCATCGGCGAGCTGCCAGCGCTGGGACTGCCGGCGGTGCTGGTGCCTCTGCCGCTAGCCGGGGCGCACCAGCGCACCAACGCCCGCTATCTGGAGAAGCACGGTGCGGCGGCGATCCTGGAAGAAGACGGCCTGACCGACGTCCTGCCCTTCGTCGGCTCGCTGCTGCACGACGAAGCGCGCCTGCGCGAGATGCGAGACGCCTCCCGCCGGCTGGCGCGCCCGAACGCCTCAGCGCGCATCGCCAGCGTGATCATGGAGCTGGCGAAGGAGCCGGCGCTATGACACACGTCGCCGAGCGGGCGATACCCGACCGCGTACACCTCGTCGGAGTCGGCGGCATCCACATGTCGGGCATCGCCCAGATCCTGCGCGCCCGCGGGCACGCGGTGAGCGGCTCCGACCTGCAGTTGACGCCTCTCACCCGCAAGCTCGAAGACCTCGGCGTGACCGTTCACGAAGGCCACGCCCGCGAGAACATCGACGAGGCCGGCCTCGTCGTCTACACGTCGGCGGCGCAGGCGGACAACCCGGAGCTGGCGGCAGCGCGCGAGCGCGGCGTGGAGACGATCAAGCGCGCGGAGATGGTGGCGGTGCTGCAGCAGGGCAAGCAGGTCGTTGCCGTCGCCGGCGCGCACGGCAAGACGACGACGTCGTCGCTCATCGCCTGGGTCCTGCACGAGGCGGGCCTTTCGCCGACGATCATGCTGGGCGGCGAGATGAAGAACCTGCACACGAACGCCCTGCCCGGCGACGGCCCGCACTTCGTCGTCGAGGCGGACGAGTACGATCGCGCGTTCCTCAACTACCACCCGTACATCGCCGTCGTGACGAACGTCGAGCCGGACCACCTGGACATCTACGGCTCATTTGAGGAGCTGCAGAAGGCATACGCGCAGTTCCTCACTCAAGTTGACACTTCCGGTTTTATCGTTGCCTGCTTGGATTCCCCCCCCTTGCAGGCGTGCCTGTCCCAAAGACAGGCGAACCTCCCCGTGACTGTAGGAGACGACGTGACACTCCCCGTCCACGTCGTCTCCTACAGTCACATCTCTGCGGACGCCGACTGGCACGCGGAGATCGCCCCGCGTAGTCCACAAGAAGAACGGCGAAGGGGTATAGACGGTTCAACGTTTGTGGTACGCTTCCGAAAACAGCTCTGGGGGGAGTTTGTGACGCAACTAGCAGGCGTGCATAACGTAAGCAACTGCCTGGCAGCGATTGCCGTGGGCGAAATCCTCGGTGTCCCCAGGGACACCGTGAGGGGAGCCGTCGCCTCGTTTACCGGCACCTCCCACCGCTTCGAATACATCGGCGAGGCCGCCGGCGTCACAATCATGGACGACTACGCACATCATCCGACCGAAATCCGCGCCTCCCTGGCAGCGGCACGCACCCGTTTCCCCGGCCGGCGGCTCGTCGTCCTCTTCCAGCCGCACACTTACACCCGTACTTCGTACCTCCTGGAGGGCTTCCGCGACTGCTTTGGCGACGCCGACGCGCTCTACCTAGCGGATACCTACGCAGCGCGCGAGGACCCGGCGCAGGGCATGGACGCCGAAACGCTGGCCGGCGAGATCAGCCACGCGCGCGCCGTCTACGCCGGACCGGTCGCCGAGGCGGCCGCTGTCGTCGCCGACGCCCTGACGGAGGGCGACGTTTTCTTCACGGTCGGCGCGGGCGACGTCGAGAAAGCCGGCCCGCTGGTGCTGGAGGCGCTCAAGAAGCGATGAGCGACGAACTGGCGGCGGAGCTGGGCCGGATCGCGCCCGTCAAACGTGACGAGCCGATGTCACGGCACGTCACGTTCGGCGTCGGCGGACCGGCGGATCTGTTCGTCTCCATCAAGAGCGAGGAGAAGCTTCGACAGGCGTTTGTGAGCGGCAAGCAGCACGGCGCGCCCGTCTACATCTTCGGCGCCGGCTCCAACATCCTCGTGGGCGACGGTGGCATCCGCGGCCTCGTGATCGATAACCAGCACGCGGCGCTCGGCGAGCCGTGGCAGAACGGCGTCGGACCGCGGGTGAACGCCGGCAGCGGCCTCTCCTTCGCGACTCTGGCGCGGCGGCTAGCGAACGCCGGCTACGGCGGCGTCGAATGGGCCTGCGGAATTCCCGGCAGCCTGGGCGGCGCTGTCGTCTCCAACGCCGGCGCCTACGGCCGCTCCCTGGGCGACGTGCTCATCAGCGCCCGCCTCGCGAACGCCGAGGGTGAGGTGAGCGAACTCTCAGCGGACGACCTGCAGCTCGAGTACCGCATCAGTGCGATGGCCACCGGCACGATCGGCGAGAGCGCGGTGCTCTCGGTGGAAATGCGCCTGGAGAAGGGTGAGGCGGCGGCGCTCAAAGAGACGATCCGCCGCTACGACGAGCAGCGCAAGAGCGCGCAGCCGACAGGCCAGAACTGCGGCTCCGTCTTCAAGAACCCGCCGGACAAGGCGGCCTGGGAGTACGTCGACGCCGCCGGCTTGCGCGGCCAGCGGATCGGCAACGCCCAGATCTCGGAGCAGCACTCTAACTTCATTCTCAACCTCGGTGGCGCGACGGCCCGCGACATCACGGCGCTCATCGAACTGGCGCAGGGGAAGATCCGCGAGCAGACCGGCGTCGAGATGACGCCGGAAGTTGCCTTCGTGGGAGAGTTCGCATGACGCCGCGATCGCGCAAGCTCAAAGTCGCGATCCTGTTCGGCGGCCGCTCCGTCGAGCACGAGGTGTCGGTCGTCTCGGCACAGGGCGTGATGGGGTCGATCGACGAGACGCGCTTCAAGGCGATCCCGATCGGCGTCACCCGGCAGGGCACATGGCTAACGCCGGCGCAGACGGAGCAAGCGCTGGTGCGCGTCCGGCAGGAGCGTCTGCGCACGCTGGACGAGCCGCTGGGCGAAGGTCTGCTCTACCGGACGGCGGCGCTGGGAGCGCTGCGCCGCGTGGACATCGTCTTCCCGCTGATCCACGGCACGAACGGCGAGGACGGCACGCTGCAGGGTCTGCTGGAGATGGCCGGCGTGCCGTACGTCGGCGCCGGCGTCGCGGCCTCGGCGCTGGGCATGGACAAGGCGCTCCAGAAGACGTTCTTCCGCCACCACGACTTCCCCGTCGTCGCCGACGTCGAGATCAAGGCCAGCGACTGGACGCGGGACCGCGACGGCGCTCTGCGCGCGGCCGAAGCGACGATCGGTTACCCGGCGTTCGTGAAGCCGGCCAACGGCGGATCGAGCATCGGCACGTCGAAGGCGCGCTCGCGGGAGGACCTCGAGGGCTCGATCGCCGAGGCGTTCCGCTACGACCGCAAGGTGCTCGTCGAGGAGGCGCTGGACGGCCGCGAGGTGGAGGTGGCGGTGCTGGGCAACGACGAGCCGGAGGCCTCGCCGGTGGGTGAGATCACGTTTCAGTCGGAGTTCTACGACTATCGCGCCAAGTACGACGACCCGGCGACCGTCCTGCACATCCCGGCCGACATCCCGGCCGACGTCTCCGATCGGCTGAGAGAGACGGCGGTGGCTGCCTACAAGACGATCGATTGCGCCGGACTGGCGCGCGTCGACTTCTTCCTGGCGCCCGACGGCCGCTTCTTCCTCAACGAAGTGAACACGATCCCCGGCTTCACTCCCATGAGCATGTACCCGAAGCTCTGGGAGCACGCCGGACTCACGTACCGCGAGCTAATCTCGCGGCTGATCGAGCTTGGCCTCGAGCGCTATCAGGAGAAGCCCCGTGGCTGACGGCAGGCGGCGCGGCTCGCCGTTCTCCGGCAAGCAGCGGGCGAAGGCCGTTCGCGGCGAGGTGCTGCTGGACGACCGCACGCAGCGGCGGCTTTCGCGCATTCGCTGGCGACGGATCGGGGTCGTGCTGGCGTTCGCCGGCGCCGTCGCCGGGCTCGTGGCACTTTACTTCTCGCCCGCGCTGCGGGTGCAGAAGGTCGAGGTGGGAGGCGCGACGACGGTCAGCGCGGCAGAGGTCGAGGCGTTGGCCAAACTGGACGGCGCATCGCTTCTAACGGCGGACCTGGGCGCCGCCGAATCGCGCGTCGAAGAGCTGGCGATGGTGAAAGAAGCGACGATCACGCACGGCTGGCCGCAGACGGTGCGCATCGCGGTCGTACAGCGCACACCATGGGCCGTCTGGCAGGCGGGCAGCAGAGCCTACACCGTCGACGAGGACGGCGTGGTGCTGGCCGCCGACGCGCCGGAAGGCGCACCGGTGATCAGCGTCGCCGGCTCCCACGTGGGCCTCGAGCCGGGGCAGAGCGTGGACCATGACGCCGTGACTCTGGCTCTCTCGCTGACACAGCGCTTGCCCGCTGAGCTGGAGCTGAGCGCCGCTGCGTTCGAGTGGGCCGGAGACAGCGGACTGACCCTCACGACAGACAGCGGCTACAGAGTCGTGCTCGGCGACAGTCAGGACATGGACTACAAGCTTGCCGTCTGGGGAGAGATCGAAGCGGAGCTGGGCCGGGCGAGCATGACCGGCCACGTGCTGGACCTGCGCTTTGGAGACAGGCCTTCGTTCCAATGAGACGAGTGGAGGTGATGCGGTGAACGACAACGTACTGGCCGCGATCGATGTGGGGAGCAGCAAGATCTGCACCCTCGTCGCGGAGGCCACGCCAGACGAGGACCTGCGTGTGCTGGGCATCGGCATCACGCCGGCGGACGGCGTCAAGAAGGGAATGGTGGACAACATCCAGGGCGCTACGGCGGCGATCAAAGAATCGATCGAGCGGGCGGAGCGCTCCAGCGGGACGAAGATCGCTTCCGCCTACGTCAGCATCAGCGGAAACCACACGACATCGCTCAACAACCGCGGCATCTCGACGATCCCCGGCAAGCAGCGCCCAATCACAGAAGAAGACATCGAGCGGGCGCTGGAGGGCGCGCGCTCCCTGAGCCTGCCGACGAACCGCGAGGTGCTGCACAGCATCGCCCGCTTCTTCGTCGTCGACGGTCAAGAGCAGGTGACGGACCCGGTGGGCATGTACGGCGGCCGGCTGGACATGCCCACACACATCGTCACCGGCTCGGTGACGGCGATCCAGAACCTGACGCAGTGCGTCGAGGGCGCCGGTGTGCAGGTGGAGATGCTCGTCTTCTCGCCACTGGCGGCCGCGGAGGCCGTACTTGAGGACGAGGAGAAGGAGCAGGGCGTCATCCTGGCCGACGTCGGCGGCGGCACGACGGAGATCGCCGTCTTCATGGAGGGCAGCGTCTTCCACACGACCGTCATCCCGGTGGGCGGCTACCAACTGACGCACGACTTGGTCGCCGGGCTGCGCGGGCCGTTCTCCCACATGGAGGAGCTGAAGCTGCGGTACGGCTCCTGCATGCCGAGCGGCATCGACGCCGAAGAGATCGTTGAGATGGAGGCGTTCGGCGGACAGCGCACGAAGGAGATATCGCGGCGGCGAATCGCCGAAATCCTGCAGGCGCGCATCGAGGAGATCCTGGAGATGATCTACATCGACGTTAAGCGCGCCGGCTTCGACGACATGGTCGCCGCCGGGCTTGTCTTCACGGGCGGCACGGCCGAACTGCGGGGGCTGATTGAGCTCTCTGAGGTGGTGCTGCGAATGCCGGTACGCACGGGTGTGCCGAAGAGCGTGCACGGCCTCTCCGACTCGCTGAACAGCCCGGCCTACGCGACCAGCGTCGGCCTGCTGCACTGGGCGGCGGCGGAGGAAAGCGCCGTCAGCAGCAACGGGAACAGGAACGGGAACGGCCACCGCAGGCTGGACCTGAGGATGCCAGGCGTAAACCTGGGCGGCGTCGCCGGGGCCGCAGGCAAATGGATCAAGACTCTGATACCGAAGTGAACGACCAGAGCGAAGGGAGGACCGCATGCTGAGGTACGACATGGACGGGCTGCCCCCGATCAAAGTGGTGGGCATCGGTGGGGGCGGTTGCAACGCCGTCGACCGCATGATCGAGGCCCGGATCGGCGGGGTTGAGTTCGTCGGTGTGAACACGGACCAGCAGGCGCTGGGTCGCTGCTCCGCCGACGTCCAGATCCGCATCGGCGAGCAGGTGACGAAGGGGCTCGGCGCGGGCAGCGACCCGGACAAGGGCCGCGACGCCGCCGACGAGTCCCGCGACGAGCTGAAGGACGCCTTGGGCGGCGCGGAGATGGTGTTCATCACTGCCGGCATGGGCGGCGGCACAGGCACCGGCGCGGCGCCGGTCGTTGCGCAGGTCGCTCAGAGCGTCGGCGCACTGACGGTCGGCGTCGTCACGAAGCCGTTCTCCTTCGAGGGCGCCAAGCGCCGTGAGCAGGCCCAACGCGGCCTCGATGCGCTCAAGTCCGAGGTCGATACTCTGATCGTGATCCCGAACGACCGCCTGCTGGCCGTCTGCGACCAGACGACGACGATCGCCGAGTCGTTCCGGATGGCGGACGACGTGTTGCGGCAGGGGGTCCAGGGGCTCTCCGAGCTGATCACGACGCCGGGCGACATCAACCTGGACTTCGCCGACGTGCGCCGCATCATGGCCAGCGCCGGGCAGGCCCTGATGGCGATCGGCGTTTCGACGGGCGACAACCGCGCCGTCGAGGCCGCGCAGGCCGCGATCGAGAGCCCGCTGCTGGACGTGAACATCCACGGGGCGACGGGAGTTCTCTTCAACGTAGCGAGCGCCGGTACGCTGGGGCTGCACGAGCTGAACATGGCCGCGCAGGTGATCGCGGAAGTGGTCGACCCGGGCGCGGAGATCATCTTCGGATCGTCGACTGACCCGGATCTGGGCGAAGAGGTGAAGATCACGCTGATCGCCGTCGGCTTCTCGCCGGAGCGCACGCAGGAGCAGGAGTACGAGGACGAGGAGTACAAGCGGCTGCGCACGGAGGCGATGGACAACAAGGATGACACCGACCTGCCTACGTTTCTACGGAGGCCCGCATCGATTAGATAACTAACCTCATTCTGATGGGAGGGCGGCCACACCCCCCGGCCACTGTCCATCCCCCGCACGACTGTCCGCCTGACCTTCACAGGCGGACTAGCACCGCAGGGCCGTCTGTACACCCTCCCCCACAGACGCCCCTGCGGTGCTCCTTTATTCAGCGCGGGCCGTTCGGCACTCAACGGGCCTCAGGCACTGCGGTAACCTGTCTCCGATGCCGAGCCGTACGTCAATCGTCGTCCGCGATATCTTCTACTCCGGCGGCCGCCCAACGCGCGCCGGCCGGGTGGCCAACCGGATTATGTGCTGGTGGTCGGCCGTGGGCCTGCCGCCGGCGATCCAGGCCTCGTTGGAGACGCGCGGACGTCACTCCTGGGCGACCCGGACCGGCCCCGTCGTCGTCGCCACTGTCGACGGCGAACGCTACCTGGTTTCGATGCCTGGCCCGCAGTCCGAGTGGGTGCTGAACGTGCAGGCGAACGACTGCAAGGCCCGGCTCAGGCGCGGCCGCCGCGAACGAATTCGCCTCGCCGGAGTACCGGCGGAAGAGCGCGCGCCCGTCCCGCGCGAGTACGTTCACATCGCCCCGGGAGGCCGCCGCCACTTCCCGCTCGAAGCCGGGGCGACGCTGGCCGAGTTCGAATCGATCGCCGGCGCTATCCGGTCTTTCGCATCGAGTCGCGCTAGAGCCTCGCAGCCGGCAGCGAATTGTGCGTCTCCTGTGCACTGATTGTGGATTCGCCGCACGCCGGGTGTGGATTGCATTGTTTACAACTTTCTACGAGATGTTGTGACAAAACCACTTGACAACCCCAAGATGTAGTAGCAAAATGGTATTGCGCTCTCGGACTTCCGGGGGCGCGAACCGATTTCTAAGAGACATCTCATGTTCTGTAAAGTGACGCTTCCCGCTCGCCGCTCACTAACCACTGTCCGCTGTTCACTACCCACTATCCAATGAACTGCCCTTTCTGCTCGCACCCCGACACCAAGGTCACCGACTCCCGGCCGGAGATCGGCGCCATAAGACGGCGCCGCGAATGCCTGGAGGAGTCCGGTGGCTGCGGCCGCCGCTTCTCGACGCTCGAACGCGTGGAGCTGGCGGGCGTGTCGCTGGTCAAGAAGGACGGCCTGCGGGAGGAGTTCGACCGCGGGAAGATTATCGCCGGCGTGCGCAAGGCGTGCGAGAAGCGGCCGATCCTCTCGGGGGCGATCGAGGCTCTGGCGGACGACGTCGAGAAGCAGGTCTACGCGCAGGCGAAGGCGGAGATACCGTCGAGCTTCGTGGGCGAGCTTGTGATGGAGCGCCTGCGCGCGCTGGACCACATCGCCTACATCCGCTTCGCCTCGGTCTACCGGGCGTTCGCGGACGTGGACGAGCTGGCGGAGGAGCTGGACGCGCTCAAGGCCGGCTGGAGCCGCCCGGACGTGCCGCCGGACCAGCTGCCGATGCTGCCGGAGGTGGCGACGTCCGCCGGGCCGGCGAAGAAGCGCCGCCGCCGTCGCCGTCGGGGCGAGAGCCAGCAGGTAGTGGCGTTCCCGGAAGGCCAGGACAAGACGCAGGAGCGGAGGAAGGCTGAGGGGAGGTGACGATGACGGCAAAGAGAGTGACCTACCGAGTCGATCCAGATGGCGACCGGTGGAAGGTCGTGAAGCGGGGTGCCTCGCGCGCGTCGGCCAAATTCGACAATAAGGCAGATGCAGTCAGGCGCGGGCGCGAACTCGCCAAGCAGCAGGAAAAAGGCCAACTGATTATCAAGAAGCAAAACGGCAGGATTCAGACCGAGTACACGTACGGCAACGACCCGTTCCCGCCGCGCGGCTAACCGGGAGGCACAGCGATGAAGCGATACCGCGTGATGTACCGGGCGACTGTGAGCGCCGAGAACGAGGCGGCGCGCACGGAAGAGGTGGAGGCCGACGGCTGGCGAGTGGACACCGACAAAGTGGTGCTCTACCAGTCCGCCGCTGCAGGCGCCGAAGAGACGCCGGTCTTTGACGTGCCGAAGTCGCGAGTGATGAGAATCCAGGAGATCCGCTAGACCAGCCACCGCACGCTGAAACCCGCAACCAGACAAACGCCGGGGCAACGACGAACGAGAGGGGACACATGACGCTCGCGCCTGATAAGCCGACGACGACGGGCCAAAAGGCCAGCAAGCCGAATACCGTACACAACGCAGAGGCCAGCCTGCCGGTCACCCGCTACTTCACGAAGCCGGAGACCGACCCGTACGACGAAATCGCCTGGGAGATCCGCTCCGCCGTTATCGAAGGCCAGGGCGGCGCGACCGTCTTCGAACAACACGAGATCGAGTTCCCCGAAACGTGGACGCAGAACGCGACCAACGTCGTCGCCTCGAAGTATTTCCGCGGGCCGCTCATCCCGACCGACGGGATGGTGCGCGAGAACTCCGTCAAGCAACTCATCGACCGCGTGGTGAACGCGATCAGCGGCTGGGGCTGGGACGACGGCTACTTTGCCTCCGAAGACGAGCGCGACACGTTCCACGCCGAGCTGAAGTTCGCGCTGGTCAACCAGTACCTCTGCTTCAACTCGCCCGTCTGGTTCAACGTCGGCGTCGAGGAGAAGCCGCAGTGCTCGGCCTGCTTCATCCTCTCGATCGACGACTCCATCGACTCGATCCTCGACTGGTACCGGACGGAGGGCAAGATCTTCAAAGGCGGCTCCGGCTCCGGGATCAACCTCTCGACGCTGCGCAGCTCCAGCGAGCACGTGACGGCGGGCGGACTGGCCTCCGGGCCGGTCTCCTTCATGCGCGGCGCCGACTCCGTCGCCGGCACGATCAAGTCCGGCGGCAAGACGCGGCGGGCGGCGAAGATGGTCGTGCTCAACGCCGATCATCCGGACATCGTCGAGTTCGTGGAGTCGAAGTCCAAGGAAGAGAAGAAGGCCTACGCGCTGGGCGAGGCCGGCTACGACATGTCGCTGGACGGCGACGCCTGGATCAGCATCCAGTTCCAGAACGCCAACAACTCCGTGCGTGTGACCGATGAGTTCATGCAGGCGGTGCTGGACGGCGGCAAGTGGCAGACACGCTACGTGCACAAAGAAGGCGTGGCCGAGGAGATGGACGCCCGCGGGCTGATGCGCAAGATCGCGCAGGCAGCCTGGGAGTGCGCCGACCCGGGCATGCAGTACGACACGACGATCAACGACTGGCACACCTGCCCGAAGACGGGTCCGATCACGGCCTCCAATCCGTGCTCCGAGTACATGCACATCGACGACAGCGCCTGCAACCTGGCCTCGATCAACCTGCTCAAGTTCCTGGGCGAAGATGGCAGCTTCGACGTCCAGTCTTACCGGCGGGTGGTGGCTCTGAGCATCATGGCGCAGGAGATCATCGTCGGAAACTCCAGCTACCCCACGGAGAAGATCGCCGAGAACGCGGCCGACTTCCGCCAGCTTGGGCTGGGCTACTCGAACCTTGGCGCGCTGCTGATGTGCCTGGGCGTGCCGTACGACTCGGAAGAGGGCCGGGCGTGGGCGGGCTCGCTGACGGCGGTGATGACGGGCGAGGCCTACGCCACATCAGCACGCATCGCCTCGCGGATGGGGCCGTTCGCGGGCTACGAGATCAACCGCGAGCCGATGATCGGCGTGATGGAGAAGCACCAGGCGGCAGCGGAGAAGATCGATGCAGAGTCCGACGGATCCGTTGGAAGGGTGCCGGCCAACCTGCTGGATGCGGCGAAGGAGTGCTGGGCGGACGCCGTCGCGACGGGCCGCGAGCACGGCTACCGTAATTCGCAGGCGACGGTGATCGCGCCGACGGGCACGATCAGCTTCATGATGGACTGCGACACAACGGGCATCGAGCCGGACATTGCGCTGGTCAAGTACAAGACGCTGGTCGGCGGTGGGCTAATGAAGATCGTCAACGGCTCCGCGGAGCGAGCGCTGGCGAATCTCGGCTACGACGAAAACGAAATCGCTGCGATCATCGCCTTCATCGACGAGCAGGGCACAGTCGAAGGTGCGCCGGGCCTGGCGGAGGAGCATCTGCCGGTCTTCGACTGCGCGTTCAAGTCTCCGAACGGCACGCGCACGATCCATTGGCTGGGCCACGTCAAGATGATGGGCGCCGTGCAGCCGTTCATCTCGGGCGCGATCTCGAAGACCGTCAACCTGCCGGAGGAGGCGACGGTGGAGGAGATCGAGGAGGCGTACATCGAGGGCTGGCGAAACGGCGTCAAGGCGCTGGCGATCTACCGCGACGGCTCCAAGCGCACCCAGGTGCTGAGCACCAGCAAGGACGGCGGAAAGAGCGCTGAGCCTTCCGGGGAGCCGGTGCGCAAGCGGCTGCCGGCGACGCGCACCTCGATGACGCACAAGTTCGCGATCGAGGGCCACGAGGGCTACATCACGGCGGGCCTCTATAAGGACGGTTCGCCGGGCGAGATCTGGCTGACGATGGCGAAGGAGGGCAGCACGCTCTCCGGCATGATGGACGCCTTCGCGACGAGCATTTCGCTGGCGCTGCAGTACGGGGTGCCGATGCGAGACCTCGTGAACAAGTTCTCGCACATGCGCTTCGAACCTTCCGGGCGCACCGAGAACGGCGAGATCCCGGTGGCGCAGTCGATCGTGGACTACATCTTCCGCTGGCTCGCTTCTGCATTCCTGAGCGAGGAGGAGAAAGAGGAGTTCGGCGTGCTCTCACCGGCCGTCAAGGCGAAGCTGATCGCGCAGGAGTTCGACGCGCCGTCGTCGGCCGGCAACGGGCACACCGCGATCCACGGCACGCAGACGGACGCGCCGCCGTGCACGAACTGCGGCTGGATCATGACGAGGGCCGGCACGTGCTACAAGTGCGACAACTGCGGCAACACGACGGGCTGCGGATGATCGGCCGGCCTTAACAAGACATCACCTGCGGCGCGGGCTTTGGGCGGCCCGCCGACCGCACGGGCAACCTCCTTCTGGGAAAGGGCGCGGAAACACACCGCGCCCTTTCCTTTTGCGGAAGTTGGGAGCCGGCTAGATGCGGCGCAGGACGGGGCGCGGCAGACGCTCGCGCAGGTGCTGCGCCAGCGTCTTCACGGCGCGGCTGCCGCTGGCGCGGACCATGTAGTGGCCGCGGACGACGTGCCAGAAGCCGGCGCTGCGGCCGACGTAGGAGAGCGCGTCCGTCATGCGCTTCGGCGAGAAGTCGTCGCTGGCGTGGCAGATATCGAGCACGTCCGGCAGAATTTGGTGCAGGGCGCCGGTGCCAAGCGGCTTCTGGAGCACGTAATCCTTCGGGGTCTCGAAGGCCGTGCCCCAGATATCGCGGGCGGCCGTCCAGTAGTTGAGCAGAAGCCGTGCCGCCTCCTCGTCCGTAACACGCTTGACGAATCCGTCGCGGAGGACGGGCTGCAGCGACGCAACGAGGCTGTGCTGCTTGAGCATGTGCTCCGGCTTCAGGGGATCGCCGGGCATGCGGATCATGCCGAACCAGGGGCTGGACTCGTCGGAGTTGAGGAAGTCCGCCAGCATCGTCGCCCGGCCGCGCAGGTAGGCGTTCTCGCTTTCGCGGTCGATGAGGGCCAGGCCTTCGGCCTCGCGCATCGCCAGCAGGTGGCGGTCGACGACGTCCGTCGGCACGCCCTTGTGGCGGGTGTTGATGACGTGGAGCGTGCGCATCTCCTCGTAAGCGTCTATGCCGTCGACGATAACGACCGGCAGCTGGTAGCCGGCCAACCACTTCGCCTTGTCCTTCTCCAGAGCGCGCCGCAGGCCGAACAGCCGGTGCTGGCCGTCGACGATCCAGAGAGGGACGCCGGCGTCGACAGTCAACGTGCCGGCGGTGCCATCGGCCGAGTCGAAGCGGGCGCGGTGCGGCTGCCGGACGCAGAGAACAACGGACGTCGGCAGCGTGCCTTCCTCCTCGCGCACGTAATGAGAGATCTGGCGCAGGCGGGAGGGCGTAACAGGCCGCTGATAGCCGGCCGGTTGTCGGAGGAGTAGGTGTCGGAGTCGAAGCGCCCAAGGAGGTCCCCCAAGGGGATCGCTGTCACGTAGAGGTTGACGTCCGGACGCTTCTGACGGAAGCGAACGGCGGGCGCCGTGAGGGGCATCTTGCCGGTGCTGTGCCCATTGTTGGTCGCCGCCTGGGGCGTCGCGGTGATGGTCACTGAGTGTCTCCTTCTGATTCCGCGAGCCGGACTGGGGCGCGTTGATCGCGGTGCGATTGTCGAGTGTGCCACAGGTCGCTCCGTTGTGCTATCCGAGAGGCCTATAATTGATGAGATATGCAGAAAAAGAATCCCGGCCACCCGGGAGAATTCGCGCTCTCCGACAACGCTCGCCTCGTCCTGGCGAGGCGTTACCTGGCGAAAGACGACGCTAGCCAGCCGGTGGAGACGCCGGCGGAGCTGTTCCGGCGCGTCGCACTCAATATCGCGCAGGCGGAGGAGCGGTTCAACGACCAGAACGCTGACGGCGCCGCCGCCGTAACGGAGTGGGAGCCGAAGTTCCGCGCGATCATGAAGGAGCTGGACTTCCTCCCCAATTCGCCAACGCTGATGAACGCCGGCCGCGAGATCCAGCAGCTCTCGGCCTGCTTCGTGCTGCCCGTGCCTGACAGCATCCCGGGCATCTTCGGGGCGATCAAGGAGACGGCCGTCATCCACCAGTCCGGCGGCGGAACGGGCTTCTCCTTTTCGCGGCTGCGGCCGAAAGGCGACCGCGTGCGCTCGACGATGGGCGTGGCGTCGGGGCCGGTGTCGTTCCTGCGCGTCTTTGACGCCGCAACCGAGGCGATCAAGCAAGGTGGGACAAGGCGCGGCGCCAACATGGGCATCATCGCCGCGACTCACCCGGATATCGAGGAGTTCATCTCGCTCAAGGCCGACATGCGCTCGCTGACGAACTTCAACATCTCGGTCGCGGTGAGCGAGGAGTTCATGGACGCCGTGGAGCGAGACGCCGAGTACACACTCGTAAACCCGCAGGACAGCGCGCCGACCGGAAGGGCACGCGCCCGCCACATCTTCGATCAGATCATCGCCAACGCCTGGCGCAACGGCGATCCGGGCATCGTCTTCATCGACCGCATCAACCGCGACAACCCGACGCCGAATCTCGGCGAGATCGAGGCGACGAACCCCTGCGGCGAGCAGCCGTTGCTGCCGTACGAGTCGTGCAACCTGGGCTCGCTGAACCTCGGGCGCTTCGTGACGAAGGGCAAGAAGCCGCGCGCAGACGGGCGCCCGGCCGCGCGCGTGGACTGGGAGCGGATCGCCGGCGTCATCCCGACGGCCGTGCGCTTCCTGGACAACGTGATCGAGATCAACCGCTACCCGATCGAGGAAATCGACCGCGCGACGAAGCTGACGCGCAAGATCGGCCTCGGGGTGATGGGCTGGCACGACATGCTCTTCCAGCTCGGCCTGCCCTATGACTCGGAGGAGGCGCTTGAGCTGGGTGAGGAGTTGATGCGCTTCATCCAAGAGAAGGCGAACGACGCCTCGTTGGAGCTGGCGCGCGAGCGCGGCGTCTTCCCGGCGTGGAAGGGCTCGCGGTACGACCCGGAGGCGCCCTACCGCAACGCCACGAGGACGACGGTGGCGCCGACCGGGACGATCTCGATCATCGCCGACGCCTCGTCCGGCATCGAGCCGTCCTTCGCGCTGGCCTTCACACGCCGCCATTACCTCGACGGCGAGGACCCATCGCGGCTGACGGAGCTGACCGAGGTGAACAAGCATTTCCTGCGCGCCGCCGAAGTGGGCGGCTTCTACAGCGACGAACTGATCGCGCACCTGGCGCAGGGCGGGACGCTCACGACGTGGAACGAGGCGACCGAGGACGGCGCGAAGGTGCCGGAGGAGGCACAAAACCTGTTCGTCTCGGCGCACGAGATCGCGCCTGAGTGGCACGTGCGCATGCAGGCGGCGTTCCAGCGGCACACCGATAACGCCGTCTCCAAGACGATCAACTTCCCGCTGACGGCGACGGAGGCCGATGTCGCGACCGCCTACTGGCTCGCCTACCGCGAAGGCTGCAAGGGGATCACGATCTACCGCGAAGGCTCGCGCGACTTCTCGGTGCTCTCACACACGACGGCGAACGTCAAGGGGCCGGAGCAGGAGACGCAGACGGCGCTGGACGAGATCGAGGGCAAGATCACTTCGATCGAGCGGCCCCGCCCCTACCGCCAGCACCTGCCGGACGAGCGGCGCTCCGTGACGCACAAGTTCCGCGTGGCCGACCACGAAGGCTACATCACGTGCGGCTTCTACGAGGACGACCGCCCGGGCGAGATCTTCGTCAAGATCTCGAAGGAGGGCTCGATGGTCTCGGGGCTGATGGACGCGGTGGCGCTGCTGACGTCGGTGACGCTGCAGTACGGCGTGCCGGTGGAGGACCTTTCGCGGAAGCTCCGGAACACGCGCTTCGAGCCGTACGGGAGGACGGGCAACCCGGAGATCCCCTGGGCGACGAGCCTCGTCGACTACATCTTCAGATGGCTGGAGCTGAAGTTCTCGCCGCAGGCAAACCCGTCTGGCGCGAGCGACGTCGTCTACGCGGATGACGCGCCGACGGAGGAGCCGACGGGCATGGGCTGCCCGGAGTGCGGCGCGCTGCTCGCGTACCAGGAAGGGTGCATGGTCTGCCGCTCCTGCGGCTTCAACCGCTGCGGGTGAGCGAGCGCCGCCTGATACACTCCAATTCATGAAATTACACCGCACACCAGCGTCGGCCGCCGGGGACGGCGGGACGAAGTACTTCGTTGGCGGCGGGGTGAACGTGCAGGAGATCGTGAGCGCAGAGGAGGGGCTCGACATCATCCTCGTGCGCTTCGCTCCGGGCGCGCGGACGTACCTGCACACGCACGCGGTGCCGCAGGTGCTGCACTGCGTGGAGGGGCGTGGCATCCTGGCCACGAAGTCGCAGCAGAACCTCGTCGAGCCGGGGGACATCGTCCACGTGGCGGCGGGCGAGGAGCACTGGCACGGCGCGACGGCAGACTCGCACTTCGTGCACCTCTCGGTCCGGCCGCCGGGCGAGTCGACGTGGACGAAAGTCGACCCGCTGGGGTAGCGCTTCTCGCTTGACCACGGCACGTCGTATACTCCGCTTCGACCCGCCCAACCAGATGACTCCGGCAAGGAGGCCCCTAATGATTACAGTGCTCGCCCGCTTCGAGATGATCGAAGGCAAGGAGATCGACGTAGTGGAGGCCGTGCGCAAGATGGTCGCCGCCGTCAGGGCGAACGAACCCGGCTGCCTCATGTACACCGCATCGCGCGGCAAGGTGAACGGCCGCGAGATCTACTTCTTCGAGATCTACGCAGACGAGAAGGCCTATCAGGACCACGCTGGCACCGATCACATGGGCGAGATGCGGAAGGCGATGGACGGCGCCATCGACCGCGGCACGTTCAACGTCGAGTCGCTCGGCCAGATCGCCGGTTTCGTGCGTCACGCCATGGAAGAGATCGAATGATCACAATCACGGCCGAGTTCCGGATCAACGACGGCAAAGAGGCGGAGGCGCTGGCGGCAATCAAGACGCTGGTTGCCGCGGTCAGCCGCAACGAGCCGGGCGCGCTGCAGTACACGTGGCACCGCGACATCAAGGACCCGGCGCGGGTCTTCATCTACGAAATCTACGCCGACGAAGAAGCGACGAAGGTGCACCGCGCGTCGGAGCACGTGAGAGAATACCAGAAGACTTTCGCCGCGGGCGTCTTTGACGCGGACTCCGTCAAGATTCTGCGCCTCGAGCGCATCGCGGCGATCGACCGCTAGGCTTCGAGCCGCGCCTCGACCCCGAGCGAGCGGGCGAGTTCTTCCGTGAATTCGCGCCACTCTGCGGGATCGGCCCAGCCCTCGAAGCCCGTGTAGGACGCGACGGGCAGGCGCTCCTCCTCCGGCCCGATCACGGCAACGACCGCGAAAGTCTCCTGCGCGCCCTTCGTTTCGTACGTGAGATCGAGGCGGCGTATCTCCGAAGTGCTATAGGAGCGCTTCTCGCGGCCCAGAAGGCGCTTACGGCGCGAAACCCGCACATCGCCCGTGCCCTGGTCCAGTACGACGTCTGAGCGGCCGCTCGTCGCCTTCAGGCGGCCCATCTCGTCGCGCTCGGGCAGGTTGCCACCGCTGCGGCCCGTCGGCGCACCCTCGTGCTGCACTTCGAGGCCGTGGGCAGAGGCGATAGTCGCGGCGATCTGCCCGGCGCAGTCGCGGTTGAGCTCGTTGACGGTGAGGTCGCCGCCGCCCTCGTACGCGAAGACGACACGCGAGAGGCCGGCCGGCAACGGGCCGCCGCCGGTGTGCGCCTGCATCGGCGCCTGCGACCAGCGATACCAGATGACGGAGCGCACCGGCTGCAGGCGCTCGACGGCGTCCGGCTCGTCGGCGTGTCCCTTGCCCTTGCACGGGAAGTGGCTCAGCTCGCGCAGGACAGCGTCCCAGGCCCAGTCGTCGCAGAGGAGGTCGCTCTCGCCGGCCACGTTAGTCTAGGCCTGCCGCTCGAAGTTGCGGCGGACCCAGGCGCCGTCGGGGTAGGGCGCCGTCGGGATCGCAGCGTCCTCCAGAGTGGCAACCGTCGCCGCGCCGCCGCCGCGGACGTAGCGGTGGCAGTCGTCGGGCGAGGCCCAGGTCGTGATCTGGGCGAAGGCTCCCGCCTCGTCGGCGCTCCAGAGGTACTCGACGGAGACGAAGCCGACCTCGCCGTCGAGCACGGCTTGGAGCTGCGGCAGGACAGCTTCGAGCGCCGACTGCCAGTGGGTGCGGTCGGTAATCCGGGTCTTGCGAGTCAGTATCGAGAGGACCATGCGCATCGCGCTCCGATGCGCCGATTATGCCCGAAGAGCTAGGCGGCGTGCCAGAACCTGCGCACGGCGTAGGTATCCGGCTGGCCTACTTTCTCCCAGTGCGCCGTCATGACGTGCTCGATATCAAACTCGAAGAGCCAGTCGCTATCGTGGACCGTGTGCCCGGCGGATTTCGAGATGAGGTCGCGTGTCGGCTGATCCTCGATCAGCGTGGCGCTGCCGGTCACGTAGAACTCCGCGTCACGCTTGTCGGGGAGCGCGTGCATCGCGTAGCGGCGATCGCTCTTCAGGTCGTGGCGCTTGGGTGAGGTCTCGTTGACGGCGACGAACATGCGCCCCTTGCCGATAATCGGGCAGACGGGGTGCACCCGGGGGGCGCCGTCCTTGCGCACGGTCGCGAGATACGTGATCGGGATCCAGTCCAGGAGCGACGTAAGTACCCCTGCCATCTCCGGTTCTGCTTTCGCGAATTCGCCCCAGCTGACCACGATCGTTTCCTTTCTTCCGATGCAGTACTGCCACGTTAGGCTGCGCCCCTGACAGCAGTCTGTCAGTAGCGTTTCAGGCGTTGGGGTAACGGCCAGCCATGGCCCGCGACTCCTCGCGCAATCGCTCCACGAGGTCCGGCGGCGAGAGCACGCGGGCGGCGGCGCCGCGGCTGAAGATCCACGGGAGCAAGCGCAGGACGTCCCGCACGCGGAAGGTGAAGACGAATCCACCGTCCGCCGCTTCCTCCGAGACGAAGCCGAACGCCGGCTCCTCGCGAGCCCAGCGTGCGGCCCGTTCGGCGACCCAGACGCGAACCTCGCGCTCTCTGTCGCCGGGATCGTAGCCGTCGTCGATCGCCCGCCGGACGAACGTCTCGTCCAGCAGACCGGCAGACTCGATGCGGCCGGCGCGGAAGTCGCGCACATCCTCACGCAGGCGGCAGTAGCCGATGAGGTGCCAGTCGCCGCTGTAGAAGACGAGCGAGTGCGCCTCTACGTCTCGCTTCGTCACGCGGTCGGGCTCGTAGGAATGGTAGCGAAGCCTGACGACGCGGTCGCCGACGACGGCCTCCTGCAACAGCGGCAGGTGCGGCGAAAGCTCGCCGGCCACCTGCGGCGTGGCGCGGATACGCTCACGCAGGCGGGCGACCGCTTCGCGGGTCTCGGGGAGCAGCACGGCGTCGACCTTGGCGGCGGCAGAGCGTGCGGCGTCGCACTGCGCCATCGTGCCGAGGCCAAGCGCCAGGTCGAGGCCGAGCAGTATCTGCACCGCCTCCTCAGCCGCGAAGGCGATGGGCGGCAAGTGATAGCCGGGGACGAGCCGGTAGCCCTCGCCGGGCATCGAGGCCACGGGCACGCCGGCCTGGCACAGGGCGTCGATGTCGCGGTAGACGGTGCGCACCGAGCACTCGCAGTCCGCCGCGAGGTCGGAGGCGCGGACCGGTGTCTCCTCGCGGAGTCGCATCAGGATGAGCAGGCGGCGGTCCATCTGCTTCACAGCTCAGACAGTATACTCGGCCTGTGTCAGACGGATCCGTAGGAAACGGGGAGACGATAGCGGCGCGGCTGAAGCAGGTGCGTGACCGTATCGGCGCCGCCTGCGAGCGCAGCGGCCGCTCGCCCGAAGAAGTGACGTTGATCGCCGTCAGCAAGGGGTTCGGCGCCGCCGCCGTGAGCGAGGCCGCTGCGGCCAGCGTGACCGACATCGGCGAGAACCGCGTCCAGGAGGCGGCCGACAAGCGCTCCGAGCTGGACGGCCTGATGGGAGTCACATGGCACATGATCGGCCACTTGCAGACGAACAAGGTGAAGGGGGCGCTGGGCCTCTTTGATATAATCCACTCTGTAGACTCACTCCGCCTCGCGGAGGCGATATCCAGCCGGGCACAATCGGACGTGCCCGTTTTTCTTGAAGTGAACGTTTCGCAAGAACCGACGAAGACCGGATTCACGATCGACGGAGTTTCCGACGCCTACCGCTCGGCGCGGCTTCTGCACCTCGACATCCGCGGCCTGATGACGATCGCACCCCTGACGGACCGGACTGAGGACGCCCGTCCCATCTTTCGCGACCTGCGGCAGACGGCGCACGGGCTGGGCCTGCGGGCGCTGTCGATGGGGATGACGAACGACTATGAGGTCGCCATCGAAGAGGGCGCGACGCACGTCCGCGTCGGGCGGGCGATCTTCGGGGAGCGGCCGGCGTGAGGCTGGCGTTCATCGGCGGCGGCACCATGGGCGAAGCGATCGTCGCCGGGGCGATCGCCAACGACGTGGCCGGCGCGGCGGAGATCACAGTCTGCGACGTGGCGCTCGCCCGGCGCGAGCACCTGTCGTCCCGGTACGGCGTCGCGGCGACCGATTCCGCTCCCGAAGCGGCGAGCGGCGCGGACGTGGTTGTGCTGGCCGTGAAGCCGCAGGAGTTCGCGGCGGCGGCAGGCGCACTCAAGGGGTCGCTCGCCGCCGGTCAGACCGTTATGTCGATCATGGCCGGCGTGCGCATCGAGACGATCGCCGAAGTGACGGGCCACGCAGCGATCGTGCGCACGATGCCCAACACACCAGCGACGATTGGCGAAGGGATGACCGTCTGGACGGCGACGGCGGCAGTCGCGGACGCCGCGCGGGAGTCCGTGCGCCGGCTGCTGTCGGTGCTGGGCGAAGAGATCGCCGTTGACGACGAGAAGTACATCGACATGGCGACGGCGGTCAGCGGCAGCGGCCCGGCCTACGTCTTCCTGGTCATCGAAGCGCTGACCGACGCCGCGGTGGAGATCGGGCTCGAACGGCAGATGGCAACGCGGATGGTACTGCAGACGGTGAAGGGATCGGCGCGGTACGCTGCGGAAAGCGGCGCTGAGGCGGCCGCGTTGCGAGAGCAGGTGACGTCGAAAGGCGGCACAACGGAGGCGGCGCTACGGAAGCTGGAGGACGCCGGCGTCCGGGCGGCGTTCACCCGCGCCGTGGGCGCCGCCTATGATCGGGCGAAGGAGCTGGGAGGATAGATGGAACTACTGGGGCTCTTCATCCAGGTGGCTGCCTACGTGCTTCTGGTGGCGGTCATCATACGCATCATCTTCTCGTGGACGGGCTTCGACCCGGAGAACCCGATCGCGCAGGTGATCCAGGAGATAACGGAGCCGATACTGGCGCCGCTCCGGAGCGTGCTGCCGCGGATCGGGATGTTCGACCTGTCACCGATGGCGGCGAGCTTTCTGCTGATCATTCTGGCGAGCCTGGGCGGCCGCCTGCAGTCGGTTTGACAGCTTATCGACGTTCCACATCTTGCCGTATAGTGACATTGGCATAGCGCGCGTAGACTGTACGCAGTGGTAGCATTCCGTCGAACGCATGTTCCAGCCGAGTAGGAGAGAGCGATGACCGCCAACGGAGCGAGCGAAAACGGAACCAAGGACAACCGCCTCCGCGCACTCGAAGTAGCGATCGAGAAGATCGAGAAGGACCACGGCCGCGGATCGATAATGCGCCTCGGTGAGGTCAGCGCGTCGATGGCGGTGGAGACGATCCCCACCGGGTCTCTGGCGCTGGACATCGCGCTGGGCGCCGGCGGCATCCCCCGCGGACGGATCACGGAGATCTACGGCCCGGAGATGGCCGGCAAGTCGACTGTCGCCATGCACATCATCGCCGAAGCGCAGAAGGCCGGCGGCCTGGCCGCCTACATCGACGTTGAGCACGCGATGGACCCGACGTTCGCGCAGGCCATCGGCATCAACATCGAAGACCTCCTCATCTCGCAGCCCGACACCGGCGAGCAGGCGCTCGAAATCTGCGAAGCGCTTGTCCGCTCGAACGCGATTGACATCGTTGTCGTCGACTCGGTCGCAGCACTCGTGCCGCGCGCCGAGATTGAGGGCGACATGGGCGACTCGCTACCGGGGCTGCAGGCGCGGCTGATGTCGCAGGCGCTGCGCAAGCTGACGGCAGCGATCTCACGCTCGCGCACGAGCGTCATCTTCATCAACCAGCTGCGGGAGAAGATCGGCATCGTCTTCGGCAACCCGGAGACGACCCCCGGCGGGCGCGCGCTGAAGTTCTACAGCTCCGTCCGCGTCGACCTGCGGCGGATCGAGAGCCTGAAGCGAGACGGGACGGTGATCGGCAACCGGGTGCGGGCCAAGATCGTGAAGAACAAGATCGCGCCGCCGTTCCGCGTCGCCGAGTTCGACATCATCTTCTCGGGCCCGAAGATCGGGATCAGCCGCGAGGGCGACATCCTCGACCTGGGAACCGAGGCCAACATCGTCAAGAAGCAGGGCGCTTTCTACTCCTACAAAGACGACAAGATGGGCCAGGGCCGCGAGAACGCCAAGGAGTTCCTGCGCACGAACCCGGAGATCGCCGCCGAGATCGAAGACTTGATCCGGGCGGAGGGCCAGCCGCAGGCCGTGCCCGCCGGCGCCGACAAGGAGTAACCGCCGCTGCAGACGATGCGCGTCACGGCGATCGAGCGGCCGCGGCGCAAGCGGCACTATGACGTGCGCATCGACGACGCACGCGTCGTTCCGCTCTCCCGTGAGGTGCTGGCCGCGGCGAACCTGCGCGTCGGCCAGGAAGTCGACGAATCGCGCCTGGCGGAGCTAGAGGCAGCCGAAGCGCGGCACAGGGCGATGACATCGGCGCTGCGGCTCCTCTCATACCGGCCACGCAGCGAGCGCGAGATGCGCGACGCGCTGCGGGCGAGACGAGTCCCGGAGGCGATCGCCGGCGAAACGCTGGACCGCCTGCGGGAGCTGCGCCTGCTGAACGACGCGGCGTTCGCCGAAGCCTGGACCGAAAGCCGCCAGCGCAACAGCCCGCGTAGCAGCCGAATGCTGCTTGCCGAGCTGGCGCAAAAGGGCGTCGACCGCGAGGTTGCGCGCGCGTCCGTGGCAACGATCGACGAAGAGGCCGCCGCCGTGCGCACGGGACGCAAGCGCTCGCATACGCTGCGGGACCGGGGGTTCAGCGATTTCCGCCGCCGGCTGGGCGATTTCCTGGCGCGCCGTGGCTTCGGATACGAAGTCTGCGAAGCGGCGATAAAGCGGCTCTGGGCCGATGCCGGCGGCACCGACGACCGATAGCAGCGGTCTATAGCAGACACGGTTGGCCATTCACGCCAGTGCCACGATTTCTTGCACTTTTTGCCCACTGAATCTATGATGAAGCCATCAGAAGAATTTTCTTCTGGCCCAGTCATACCATTTCAAATGCTTCTACACTTTGTTCCTTTCGCAGGAAGTGAGGCGAAATGCCGACCATTGCCCCGATCCTGGGGCTTGTCGGCGTTGCTATCGGTGTACTCGGCGCTCTCTTCGTTCAGCAGTACCTTCGGCGCAGCCGCGTCGAGGCTGCAGAGCGCGGCGCCGCCCGCATCCTTAACGAAGCCGACAGGCGCCAGAAAAACCTACTACTCGAGGCCAAGGAAGAGGCCATCCAGATCCGCCGCGAAGCGGAGTCCGAGATTCGCGAACGCCGTAGTGAGCTCAAGGGTGGCGAACGCCGCCTAGGCCAGAAAGAAGAGACCCTCGAACGCAAGATCGAGGGAGCTGAACAGCGGCAACGCAACCTCCAGTCCAAAGAGGCTGCCTTAGAAGAACAGCAGCAGGAGCTGTCGCAGGTCTTCGAGGAGCGCCGGGCGGAGCTGGAGAAGCTCTCTAACCTCACCGTTAGTGAGGCGCGTCAGATGCTCCTGGACCAGGTGGAGCGCGAGATCCGCGACGAGTCTAACCGCCTCCTGCGCGAGATCGAGCAAGAGGTCAAGGAAGAGGCCGAACAGCGCTCGCGCAAGATCATCGCCACGACGATGCAGCGCCTGACCAGCGACGTCGTCTCCGAGGCAACCGTATCGGTCGTACCGCTGCCCTCCGAAGACATGAAGGGCCGTATCATCGGCCGCGAGGGGCGCAACATCCGGGCGATCGAACACGCGACCGGTGTCGACGTCATCATCGACGATACGCCGGACGCCGTGACGCTATCCGGATTCGACCCCGTCCGCCGCGAGATCGCGCGCATTGCCATGACTAAGCTGCTCGCCGACGGCCGCATCCACCCGGCGCGCATCGAAGAGATAGTGGAGAAGGCCCGCAAAGAAGTCGATCACACGATCAAGGAAGCCGGCGAAGACGCCATGGTCGAAGCTAGCTGCCCGGGGCTGCACCCGGAGATCGTGCGCACGCTGGGGCGCCTGAAGTTCCGCTACAGCTACGGACAAAACCAGCTCAACCATGCTATCGAGACGGCGAACCTGGCGGCGATGATCGCGCACGAACTGGGCGCCGACGTCGAGGTGTCCCGCCGCGGCGGCCTGCTGCACGACCTGGGCAAGGCGATCTCGCACGAGGTCGAGGGCACACACGCGGCGCTTGGCGCGGAGTTGGCGAGACGCCACAAGGTGCCGGAGGCCGTGGCCCACTGCATCGAAGCACACCATGAGGAAGTCGAGCCCGGCAGCGTCGAAGCGATCATCACAATCGTCGCCGACGCCATCAGCGGCAGCCGTCCCGGCGCCCGCCGCGAGTCGGTGGAGCACTACCTGAAGCGGCTCGAAGCGCTGGAGGAAGTGGCCAACGCCTTCCCCGGAGTCGACAAGTCGTTCGCGATCCAGGCCGGCCGCGAGGTGCGCATCATCGTCAAGCCGGAAGAGGTGGACGATCTGGGCGCGCAGCGAATGGCCAAGGAGATCAGCAAGAGCATCCAGGAGAGCCTGGACTACCCGGGGCAGGTGAAAGTCACCGTGATCCGGGAGCGGCGCTCAATCGAATACGCCAAGTAGAAAGGGAGAACGGCCGGCTTTGCCCCGCTGAAGCCATGGCTCTGAACATCCTCATCATCGGCGATGTCGTCGGCAAGCTCGGCCGGCGGACAGTGGCCTCGGTTCTCCCGGGCCTGCGCGAGGCGAAATCGATCGACCTGGTCATCGCCAACGGCGAGAACGCAGCCGGCGGCCGGGGCATGACCCCGCAGACGCTGGACGAGCTCCGCAACGCAGGCGTCGACGTCTTCACTTCAGGCAACCACATCTGGGCAAAGCGCGAGATCTATCCCGTGCTGGAGGACGAGTCGGCGCCCCTGATTCGCCCGCTAAACTACCCGCAGGGCGCCCCCGGCCGCGGCATCCACCGCGAGGGTGACGTGGCGGTGGTTAACCTGATCGGGCGCACGTTCATGGGCGACAGCGTGGACTGTCCCTTCCGGGGCATCGACGCTGCGCTGGAGCAGCTCACCGGCGCGTCCATGATAATCGTCGACCTGCACGCTGAGGCAACGAGCGAGAAGATCGCGATGGGCCACTACCTGGACGGCCGCGTCAGCGCCCTCGTCGGAACACACACGCACGTGCCGACGGCCGACGCCCGCGTCCTGCCGCGCGGGACGGCCTACGTGAGCGACCTGGGGATGGTGGGTGCCACGAACTCGGTGCTTGGAATGGAGTACGAACCGGTGCTGAATCGCTTCCTGACACAACTGCCCAGCCGCTGGGAGCCCGTGAAGACTGGCCCCGCAGTGTTCAACTCGGTCCTCATCACGGTCGACGACGCCGGCCGCGCGACCGCGATCGAGCGCGTCGACTGTGAGGTGGCGGCGTGACGAGCATCGGCGACCTGCACCTGCACAGCACGATCTCCGACGGGCGTCTGACGCCGACGGCTCTCGTGGACCTGGCCTATAAGAACGGCGTGCGCGTCATGGCGCTGACCGACCACGACATCGTCGACGGCCTGCCCGATGCGTTCGCGGCGGCCGAAAAGCACGCCGACCTGACGCTGATTCCCGGCATCGAGATGAGCACAGACGTCCCCGGCAACGAGGTCCATATTCTGGGGCACTTTATCGACTGGCGGAACGAAGAATTCGGCGCCCAGCTGGCACACCTCCAGGACTCACGCCGGGGCCGCGCACGGCGGATGGTCGAGCGGCTGGCGGAGCTGGGCAAGCCGGTGGAGTGGGAGAGCGTGCAGTCGTTCGCCGACGGCGCCGTCGGCAGGCCGCACATCGCTCTGGCGCTTATCGAGGCGGGCCACGTCGAGACGGTGAACGAAGCGTTCGATCTATACATCAGCCGCACCGGGCCGGCCTACGTCGGGCGGGAGCGGCTGGAGCCGGAGGAAGTCGTGGCGATGATCCTCGGCGTGGGCGGCCTGGCGACACTCGCCCATCCCCGTGAGCTGCACGCCGCCGGCAGCCTGGACGCGCTGTTGGAGTGGCTAAAGGGGGCCGGCCTGACCGGCATGGAGACGTACTACCAGGACTACGACGCCGGTGAGGTGGAGATGTTCCGCGGGATCTGCGAACGCTACGAGCTGCTGCCGCTGGGCGGGAGCGACTTCCACGGGCTGGGCGGCCCGAAACAGCGCGAACCCGGCGACATCCCGCTACCGATCGAGCCGGTGAACGCGCTCTTCCGGCTGGCCGAGGAGCGCGGGTCGGTCGAGCGGGCGTTGCTGAGGCACACCTATCGCTGATCAGGCGAGCGACGCCCGCTACTGCGCGCGTCATCCAAGCGTCGAGACCGGACTGACCTGCGGTCGCTGCGAAACGCCGATCTGCCCCCGCTGCGCGGTCTTCACGGACGTTGGTGCGCGCTGCCCGGTCTGCGCGCCGCGGCGGAAGCTGCCGCAGTTCGAGATCAGCCCGCTGCTCGGCCTTCAGGCGGTGGCCACATCAGCCGCCACCGGCGCCGCGTTAGGAGCGGCCTGGGGATTCGTGCTGCCGCAGGGCTTCGGGTTCTTCATGATCTTCCTCGGCGTCGGGCTCGGATACGCCGTATCGGAGGCCATCGGCTGGGCGACGAACCGTCGCACCGGGACACCGCTGCAGGTAGTCGCCGCGCTGGGAGTGGTGCTCGCCTACTTCGTGCGAAACGTGATCGGCGACGGCAGCCTGGTGCCGACGAACGACTTCGGGGGCCTGCTGGCCCTGCTGGCGGGCGTCATCATGGCGATCAACCGGCTCCGCTAGCGGAAGAAGCCGGCGGCGACGATGCTGATGATGAGCACGCTGCCGAGGACAACGATGCGTACGACCTCGTTGCGGACGTGAGTGTAGTCGCGGCTCACGTGGCGCTCGATGCGTCCGTCGGGCGAAACTTCGCGCACGTAAGAGGCGCCGGGCGCTTCGACGTCCGGCTCGGCGATGGCGGTCTCTGTATCGACCTCTGTCGCTACCTGGCCAGCCGGGGCGGCGGCGAAGTCGTACTCGACGGCTTTTTTGCTCCGGCGGCGGCTTTTCTTAGGCACAGTTGATCAGCAAGCTCCTCACATGGATTCCACTGCAATTATAGCGGCGCGCCGGTTAACGCGCGAACAGGTCCTGGCGCGTTGACCGCTCTGGCGTTCGTGCTAAAATTCAAGCACGGCCCCGTGGTGTAGCGGTTAACATGCCACCTTGTCACGGTGGAGATCGTCGGTTCGAATCCGATCGGGGTCGCCAAACGCCTGTTTAGAATCGCCCGATGTCTTATCGGGCGGTTTCGTCGTTTCAGCGGACTTACGCTGCCCACAGACACCGGGCCGAGGCGTGGGCCAGAGCCGCCGGCGAGCGCTGGAAGGAGCAACGCCAGGCCGAGCCAGGCGGTCAAACGCCAGAAGGCTCCAGGGTGGCACGCGGCGCCAGTGACGGATCTTTCACCGATTCTTTACCTCCGCACCACGGCCAGCGGCTGTATCAGCCGCCGCTAGCGCCGGTTACCTTCGTTAAGAAGAGGTAACGAACAGGGAGGGATTGGGTGAAGGCCGTATTGGCAGCGCTGGCGGTCAGCGCGATACTCGTCGGAGCGGCGGCGACGTCGCTCATCGCCCCGAGCGGCGACGATACTCCCGCCGGGGCGGTCGTGGGCCCATACCCGGGCGTGGCGCTCGAGCCGCTGGCATCCGCGGAGCCGGCGCCAGCATCACCTCCGGCGACGACGCCCGCCGCCACCTCGCTGTCGCAGGCACGAACGCCCGAGCCGACGCCCGCCCCGTTGGTGCTCGGCGCCGAGGCGACTCGGGCGCCGTTGCCGCTGCAGGCAACCGACGCGGCCGTTGCGCCTGCGCCTGCGCCGCACGATCGCTGCCCCCTCGTTCCGATCCTGACATCGCCCTCTGACGAGCTGGCGGCGGCAACGGAGAGTGCGATCGCGATGTGGGAAGGTCATCTTGGCTGTGACGCCTTCACGTTGGCCTCCGGCGGAATCGCCGTGAAGTATGAGCCCGACTGGCCAGGCGCTTGCCGGGACCCGGATATCGCCGCCTGCACTTACAACGGCATCTTCCTCTCACCGCTGGCGCCTCGCTACGATCCGGCGAGCGTGATTGCGCACGAGCTGGGTCACGTCCTCAACTTCGGGCACGAAATCGGGCCGCTGGTGATGAACCCGGCGAACTGGTCCGGCCCGTCCACGGCGTTCTGCGAAATCACGGCGCGCTGCCGCTAGGCGAGCCGAGGGCGGCCTTAGCGGCGCTGCGCAACACACGTTCAGTGTGTGTTAAGAACCACTTTCACAAGCAGAAGTGTGTAACCGACCCCGTTCCCTGCCGCCAAAGCGTATTGAGACCAAGCAAGAGTTGGGAAGTGGGGATGAAGAAATGCAGCTAGCAACCAAGTTTGTTGGGACGTTGCTGTGGATCGCCGCAGCGACGTTCATCCTGGCCGCCAGCGCGGCATCGGCGCAGACCTACCCGCCGGACGTCGATAGCGTCACCGCGGGCACGGAGGACGACACGCCGGACGCCGGCGATGCCGTGGCAATATTCGGCACGGTCGTCGACAACGACGGCTACCCCGTCGAGGGCGCCGAGGTGACGTTCACGATCGCCTCGAGCCCGGGCGGTGCGACGTTCTCGAACAGCAGTACCACCATCGTTGCGACCACGAACGCAGCTGGTATCGCCACCGTCACCCTGACTACGGGTAACGACGAGGGTGCGACCGTCGTGCAGGTCGTTTCTGGTGGAGCCACGGCGCAGGTAACCGTAACCACGGGGGCGCCTCAGGCCCTTCCAACTGTGACTGTCGCCACGCCCACGGGCAGCGACATTTCGGTACCCGTTGGGGGTGGCCTCAGCAGCCCCGGCGGCCTTGAGCTTAGCTTCCCCAGCTTCAGCGGCAGCGGAACAACGACAGTGACCGAGAGCACGACGGGACCGCCGACACCCAGCGGCCTGCAGCTCATAGGAACCGGTGTCTTCTACAACATTGAGACTTCCGCCACATTCTCAGGCCTGGTGACCGTCTGCATAGCGTACGACGAGACGCAAGTGTCCGGGCCGGAGTCGGATCTCAAGTTGATGCATGGCGACGGCAACGTGTTCACCGACATCACAAGCTCTCGCGATCCGGTCAACATCATCATCTGTGGGGAGACTGCCTCGCTTTCTCCTTTCGCCATCATGGAGCCAGCAGCATCAGCCCTTCCTCCCACCGGCGGTGAGCCGCTTGGCCAGGGTGGAAGCACTTCGTCGCTGACGGCCGTGCTCGGCATCGCCGCGCTCGTCCTCGCCGGCGGTGGCCTGATCGCGTTCCGCAAGACGAGCGCCGGCGTTTAGGACCCCACGCCGGGGCGTGAGGGGTACATAAGCCGATGTCCAAAGTCTCGCTAGCCAGGGCGTGCGTTGCTGTAGTGGCACTCGCCCTGATCTTGCTGCCAGGCGAGGTCTGGTCGGCGCCCGAATCGGACTACGAGCGGCAGGGCTTCGACGCTGACCTCGTTTACGTCGAGGCGTACAACCGCAGCCTGTTCGATCCGTTCCTTATCCTGGAGAACGGGACCTGGGCGGGCTGTCCTTGCGAGCCCGGCAGCGAGCTGACGATCGCGGGGAGCGGCCTTGCGGAGACGCGGCTCACGAGCAGTGAGGACGCCTACGAGCTGGGCGGCGTGCGATGGGGACACCGGCCGTGGTCAGCGACGGCGTGCCGGAGGAAGTGGTGGCCGACCTCTACAACGGCCTCCGCTACCCGTTCGGCGAGACGTCGGCGCTCTCCAACAGGCTGATCGAGATGCTCTCCGCCGACAGTCTGCACACGGGCCTCGCGGCGAACGCCATCAGCCACGCGCGCGACTTCACGCGAGACAGCCTGGCATCGCGCCTTGAGGAGACGCTCGCGGCGGCGAGTGACCTGCGCCGCGGCGTAGAGGCGCCCGCTGCGTGATCGACCGCCTGCTGGCGCAAGCGCGCTCGGCTGAGAACACCTACCTGCTCGCCTTCAACGTGACCGGCGGGCTGAACTTCCTCTACCTGATCGTCGCCGGCCTCGTGTTGGGCACCGATTCGTACGGGCTCTTCATCGCGCTGTTCGGCGTCGTCTACCTGGTATCGGCGCTGGCGAACACGATCCAACTGGCGACGGCCAAGCAGATCGCGGCGCACGGCGGCGATCTCTCCAGTGTGATCAAGCCGGCCGCCATCGCGACCGCTGGAGTCACAGCCTTCTTGCTGGCCGCGACGCCGGCGCTCACGGCGTGGTTCAACGCCTCGACGGCAGACATCGTCTGGACGGCGGCGGCGGCGGGCTTGACGATCGCCGCCGGGACAGGATACGGGGTCGCGCAGGGACAGCAGCGATTCAACGCCCTGAGCGCGAGCCAGGTGGTGATGGGCGGCGGACGGATCGCGATCGGCCTGGCGCTGCTCGGAGCAGGGTTCGGCGTATCGGGCGCGCTGGCGGGAGTGGCGCTGAGCTACTTGCCGTCGCTGCTCGTGATCGGCCTCAGCACGCGGTCGGCAAGGACGGCCGGCGCGGACCCGCCGGCGAGCGTTGTGCCGTCACCATCGACGCTGCTGGTCACGTTCATCGCCAGCGTCGCCGTAGCTGCCCCGACGAGCCTCGACGTCGTGATCATCCAGCACTTCTTCGCCGCTGAGGAGTCCAGCGCTTACGCCAGCATCGCCGTCCTCGGGCGAGTCGTCCTCTTCGTGCCGATCGCTGTCTCGCACATCGTCCTGCCGCGAGCCGCGGCGCGGGCAGACGCGCGGCTCCTGACGCCGGCGTTGACCAAGACGCTGGCGCTGTCGTTACTGACGGGCGGCGTGATCATGGCGGCCGCCAGCGCGGGCTTCTCGCCGACCGGGGACGTTTCGGCGCACCTGGGCGCGACGGCGTGGTACCTGCTGGGCATGGTGGCGATTAGCGGCGCCGTACCGATCGCGTACTACCAGATCGAGCGCGGCAACTACAGCGTCGCGTACGCCGCACTGCTCCCGGGGATCGCCGCCGCCGCCGCGGGGCTCCTGCTGTACCACCCGTCGCTGGTGGCGGCCGCGCAGGTGCTCTGCACGGTGCACCTCGGCGTCCTGGCCGGCGCGATCGCGCTCAGCCTGCCGCAGCTCACCGCCGAAAGCCGGCCGCGGCTAGGAGCGCCGCGCCGCAACCGTCGGCGCGGCGCTCCTAGCCGTCGCCAGCGACCTAGTTCTCGATCAAGAAGGCGATCGGCACGCCGATCGGCACGCAGGGATCGATCTGCGAGACGCTGAGAGCGGCGTCGAATCTCAGAGTCTTGAGCGAGTCGACCGGGTTGACTGCACCGCTACAGTCCAGGTCGCCCCAGAGGTGGACGGGACCGCCGAACACGTCAATCACCGTGCCGGGATCGGGACAGCCGAAGGTGCTGATCGGGAGGCCCGCGTCAAAGCGCAAGAGGAGCAACGAATCTATCGGGTCTGGGGACGCGGCGTTGCCGTCGCCGTCGCAGTTGATGTTGCCCCAGGACGTTTCCGTGCACTCTTGCCCCTGGCCAATCGGACAGAGCCCGACGCTTACGGTGGTGAGCAAGGCCCTGGTAAGACCATCACAGGCGACCAGAAGCTCGTATGAGTAGTGCCCTTTCGCCAGTGAGTCGTCGATCGTGGCCGTGAGCGCTGTCAGGAACGAACCGTTGCTGGAGGGAGGCACGAAGCTGAACGTGATGCCGGGATCGCTGCTTGAGCCGTCTTCGTAAGGCCCCATCGCTATCGTTACGGGAGGCGCGCCGGCCGCCAGCAGAGGCGGGACGGATGTAACCTGAATGTCGCGCGGGACTGCGCCGCCCGCAAACCCGGCCATGATGCCGTTGAAGTTGGAGTCGGGCGTGTCGCAGAACGGCGACCCCGCGTGAGCGGCGGGAGAGCCGATTGAAACGGCGCTGAGGAGTATCGCCGCTGCGGCAACGACCGCGAGGACTACGGCGAAGCTAAAGGTGATCCAGGTTGACATCCGGCCGCCCCCTTTTCGTACTAGGATTCCGAGCCTCCTCGGAGTCACTGGGAGTCTAGCGTTCGCTGTCTCCTCGGGTAAACCGGATGGCGGCTCGAAGGAGCACATCGGCTCCCGGGCAGTTTTCGTTACTCCGGCCATGTTGGTATCCTGTCGGCACACCGCAGGGAGGCCAGATGCAACTGACAGAAGCCCAGCGCATGATCTACACGACCGCCAAGTCGTTTGCCGAGCGAGAGATTCGCCCGCACGTGCGCGAGCGAGCCACTGACGAAGCGTTCCCGCTGGAGATGATGGGCAAGCTGGCAGAGAACGGCCTGCTCGCGGGGCCCTTTCCAGAGGAGTACGGCGGCGCGGGCATCGACAACGTCTCGTACGTGCTACTGTGCGAGGCGATCGGCGGCGCGAGCCCGTCGGTGTTCACGGCGGCGCTCACGGTGCAACTCTCGCTCGTCGGCACGGCTGTGCACACGTTCGGGGACGACGGCCAGCGGCGCCGCTGGCTGCCCGACCTCTTGGCGGCGAAGAAGCTGGGCGCCTTCGCGCTGACCGAGCCGAACGCCGGGTCGGATCCGGCGGCGATGGAGCTGACGGCGCGGCGCAACGGCGACGACTGGGTGCTCAACGGGAGCAAGTTCTGGATCTCGAACGGCTCGCAGGCCGACGTCATCGTCGTCTTCGCACAGACCGATCCCGGTGCACGGCACAAGGGCATCGCGGCGTTCGTCGTCGACGGCGACGCACCGGGACTGGAGCGGCAGGTGATCGAGGACAAGCTCGGCCTGCAGGCGAGCAACACGGCGGCGCTCTTCTTCGACGGCGTGCACGTCGGCGACGACCGCCTGCTGGGCGAGCCGGGCGACGGCTTCAAGATCGCGCAGACTTCGCTGGAGTCCGGCCGGACGTCGACCGCGGCTTGTGCGGTCGGCATCATCCAGTCATGCCTCGACGCCTGTGTGAAGTACGCGAACCAGCGTGAGCAGTGGGGCAAGCCAATCGCGAGCCACCAGCTGATCCAGGAGATGGTGGCCGACATGGCGACGGACTGCGAGGCGGCGCGCCTGCTGACAATCGAGGCCGCGCAGACTCGCGACGCCGGCGAGCGGGCGACGAAGCAGGTCGTGATGGCGAAGCACTTCGCGACGGAGGCGGCCGTGAAGGCAGCGCGAACGGCGATCTCGTTGCACGGCGGCGTCGGCTATCTCAGTGAGTACCCCGTCGAGGGGCTGCTGCGCGATGCGATCGGCCTCTCGCTGTACGAGGGCACGACGCAGATCCAGAAGCTCCTTCTCGGCCGCGAAGTGCTGGGCGTCAGCGCCTTCTAGCATGATGGACTGGGACGCCCTCGACACGCACATCGCCGAGCTGCCGCAGGGCCGCGTCCACTACCGCGAGACCGGCTCCGGCGAGACGCTGCTCTTCATCCACGGGCTGATGGTGCACGGCGAACTCTGGCGCGAGGTGGTGCCAGCGCTATCGGAGCGCTTCCGCTGCATCCTGCCGGACCTGCCGCTGGGCGCGCACGCAGAGGCGATGAACCGCGACGCAGACCTGACGCCGCCGGGCCTAGCCTGCATCATCGCCGACTTCATGGCCGCGCTCGACCTGCGGGACGTGACGATCGTCGCCAACGACACGGGCGGCGGCCTGACCCAGATCGTGCTGGCGAACCACCCAAAGCGCATCCGGCGGGTGGTGCTCACGAACTGCGACGCCTACGAGAACTTCCTGCCGAAGACGCTGTGGCCGCTGCAGGCGCTGGGCTGGATCCCCGGTGCGACGTGGCTCACGGTGCAATCGCTTCGGCTGCGCTTCTCGCGCTGGGCGTTTCTCATGCTCGTCTGCCGCGAGCCGACGGACGACGCGGTGCGATGCTCGTTCGCCGCACCGGCGCACGACGGCGGCGTGCGGCGTGACCTGAAGAAGGTGCTACGCGGCATCCACAGCAAGCACACGAAGAAGGCCGCGAGGTCGTTCGGCGGGTTCAATAAGCCGGTGCTGCTGGCGTGGGGCGACCGCTGCTGGTTCTTCGGCAAGCGCTACGCCGAGCGCCTGGCCGCGGATTTCCCGGACGCCCGCATCGAGCCGATACCCGGCGCCGGCACGTTGGTGCCGATGGACCGCCCGGACGAGCTGGCGCGGGCCGTCATCGACTTCTGCGGCGACTAACCACCGTCCACTGCGCACTGTCCACTGTCCACTTGCGTGCCACTTGGGCCTTGCCAACAATTCACGCGGCTGCTTCCGTTGACTTGTGCTGTACCAAACGCGAACCTCTAGCCGATGCCCCTGACCCTTCGCCTCGACCCCTGGACTCCCACCTATGAGTCCGCCCTCCAGATCGAGGAAGACGAGACCGGCCCCCAGCCGGACGTCGACCCGTTCGTCGAGACGGACGACTGGCGGGCGCGCGAGCCGCAGTTCGTCGAGCGCCCGCAGAGGATCGCCTTCGTGGACGGCGTGCAGCGCGTCGAGATGCGCGTCATCGGCGACCGCGATGGGCGGGCCGTCTACGGCGCGTTCGCCTCGATCGCTGTCGGTGCGGTGTTCGTGAGGGAGGGCGGCTCGGCCGTAGCGGCCGCCCCGCCGCTGCGGATACTGGCGCTGGCAGACGGCGAGACGCACCTGCCGGTGTCGGTCCCGTGCGGCGAAGCGACGCTGGAGTTCCTGTCGCGCCCGACCGCAGTGAGCGGGCTCGGCGGCGTGCAGGAGGCGGTGCAGAGCGCCCGCCGGGAGGCCGAGATCGCGCTTGGCGAGCGGCTGGACGAGCAGGGGCACGAGATGGTCGTCGTCGACGGACGGCTGAACTGGCAACCGAAGCGCAAGGCGATGGTGATCGGCCTGATCAAGACGATCCACAAGCGCTATCTGGCCGACGAGCAGGCGGGCGTCATCGCATCGCTCGAGCCGCGGACGCGCACGCCGCTCTTTCGCATCGGCCGCGACCGCGCCGTTTACTCGTGGTACCTGCGGCTGACCGAGGGCCGCCCGATCGACCACGCCTGGGCAGGCGTCGTCCGCGTGGAGACGCTGGATACGATCGGCATCGAGGCAGCTGTGCGGCTGGCCGACCTCACGGCGTGCCACCTGCCAACGTTCGCGTCGGAGTCGATGCACGACCCGCGGGCGCCGCAGAACCTCTACCCGATCGGCGGGCTGGAAGAACAGCTGCGGCACTCGCTGGGAGACCACGACTGGATCCGACGGCACATCGAAGTGCACTTCGCGCGCGAGATTGCGGTCGCATGACCGACGTCGGACGCGTGCTGGGCACGGACGCGGCGCACCCGCTCGACTTCTGGGTGGGCGTCGGCGAGGATCGCTACCTCCAGCTCGACGACATCGTCGCCGTGAAAACGACTGTGCCCGGCCGCGGAGAGATCACGCTGTACGGCGTCGTCGACATCGTGCGCGCGAAGTACGAAGGCGCGAAGTTCGACTCGGACGTCTTCCGCGCGGCCGAGGGCGTGCTGCCCGTCGGCATCGCGACGGCGGCGCACGTCTCGGTGACGCGCATCGAGCCGGAGATCTTCGTGCCGCCGCAGCCGGGACAGCCGGCCGACCGCGCGGTGGGCGAGCAACGCGACGTGGCGCTCTACTTCGACGGTATGGAGAACAGGTTTGCGGCCGGCCTCTCCCGCGAGGGCAACGTGATCTGGGGCAACCTCGAGTTCCTGGACGGGACGCGAGGCGCCCACGTCAACATCTCGGGCATCTCCGGCGTCGCGACGAAGACGAGCTGCGCGATGTTCCTCCTCTACAGCCTCTTTCACTCGAATGTGCTGGGGGAGCAGGGCCACAACGCCCGCGCCGTGATCTTCAACGTCAAGGGCGAGGACCTGATGTTCGCGGACAAGCCGAACGCCCGGCTGACGGCCGAGCATGAAGAGAAGTACAAACAGCTCGGCCTGCCCTGCGGGCCGTTCCAGGACGTCGGTCTCTGGTCGCCGGCGAGCAAGAACAGTACGTTCGAGATCGTACACAGCCTGGGCTCACGTCAGGAGGGCGTTTCGGCGTACTGCTGGTCGCTGCGCGAGTTTTGCCAGAACCGCATGCTGCGCTTCCTCTTCGCGGAGGCGGACAGCGAATCGAGCCAGCTCTCGTACGCCGTCTCGGTCGTCGAGCGCTACCTCTACCACGAAACGATGGGCCAGCCGAAGGACCGCACGTGGGTCGAGATCGACGGCGCGCGCATCACGACGTTCGAGGACCTCGTGGAGCACGTCAGCGATCAGCGCGAGGCGGTGTTCTCGCGCGGGAACCTGGCGACGGGAACGCAGGACGCGTTCCTGCGGCGGCTGGCGGCCTCAGTCGATACGGCGGGCCACCTCATCCGCAAGCTCGACGCGAAGGAGGACGAAGAGCGGCACCGCATCGAATGGAGCGCGAGCCAGCTCAACGTGATCGACATCCACGGCCTGCACGACCGAGCAAAGCGCTTCGTCGTCGGCGTCGTGCTCAAGCAACTGCTCGAGGAGAAGGACGAGCACGGCACGCGCCAACCGCTGGTCTTCGTCGTCCTTGACGAGCTGAACAAGTACGCCCCGCGCGAGGGCTGGAGTCCGATCAAGGAGGTCGTGCTGGACATCGCCGAGCGCGGCCGCAGCCTCGGCGTGATCCTGATCGGCGCGCAGCAGACGGCGAGCGAGGTGGAGCGGCGCGTCGTCGCCAACGCCAGCTTCCGCATCGCCGGCCGCCTGGACGCCGCCGAGGCCGAACGCAGCGAGTACGGGTTCCTGACGCAGGCAGCGCGGGCTCGGGCGTCGCTGCTCAAGCCCGGCAGCATGTTCATGCACCAGCCGGAGATCCCGGTGCCGCTGCTGCTGCAGTTCCCGTTCCCCGCCTGGGCGACCCGCCCGGACGAAGTCGCGGAGCCGACGGCGGTGCCGAAGGGCTTCAAGTCGTGAGCGCCGGCCGCGCGTCCTGAGGCCCGCTGAGAATGCGCTTCCTCCACACTTCTGACTGGCACGTCGGCAAGCAGCTCCGTAACCGCAAGCGCGACGATGAGTACGCCGCCGCGCTGGCCGAACTGCTCGAGATCGCGAAAAGCGAGGAGGTCGACTGCGTGCTCGTCGCCGGAGACGTCTTCGACTCGGCGGTGCCGCCGCCGGAGGCCGAGCGCATCGTCTTCCACTTCTTCGGCGAGCTGGCCGGCGCCGGCATCCCGGCCGTCGTCATCGCCGGCAACCACGACCATCCGCGCCGCTGGAACGCCTACGCGCCGGTGCTGCAGCACCTGGGCATCCACGTCCGGGGCGAGCCGGTCACCGTGGAAGACGGCGGCGCGATCGAACTGCCCTCACGGGACGGCTCCGAGACGGCGATCGTCGCCGCCCTGCCGTGGGTCAGCGAGCGCCGCGTGCGCGACTTCGAGTCGCTGATGATCGAAGGCAAGCACATCGAGGAGTACGCGGACGGGGTCGCGCAGATGCTAGCGCACCTCTGCGGTGCGTTCCGCGACGACACCGTGAACGTGCTCACGACGCACCTCCTGGTCGACGACGCGAAGGTGGGCGGACCGGAGAGCGGCGAGCGTCCGCTGCACATGGGCCAGAGCTATGCGGTAAGGCGGCAGGCGCTGCCCGCGGCGGCGCAGTACATCGCGCTCGGCCACGTACACATGCCGCAGGGCACCGGGCTGGCGAACGGCTCCTACAGCGGGTCGCTGCTCCAGTGCGACTTCGGCGAGGCCGGCCAGACGAAGCGCGTGAACGTCGTCGACATCGCGCCGGGGCGCAAGGCCAGGGTGCGCGAGGTGCCGCTGACGTCGCCGAAGCGGTTGCGCAACGTCGGCAGGCACAACGAAGGCGTCACGTTGGACGAACTGAAGGCGCTGGCGGCGGATGTCACGGAGGACTACGTGAAGGTGTTCGTCAGGGTGGACCGGCCGCTGCCGGGGCTCGCCGAGCAGGTCCGGGAGATCGTCCCGAACGCCGTCGACATCGTCGTCGAGCGCACGGACGAGGACGCGGAGGAAGCGAGGGCGGCGGTGCAGAAGATGTCGCCGCAGGAGCTGTTCACGGCGTACCACCAGGGCACGTACGGCTCGGAGCCGGCGCCGGCGCTGCTGGCGTTGTTCAACCGCCTGCACGAGGAGATCAGCGGCCCGATGGAGTCGTAGAATGCGACCAACCAGACTCCAGGTGCAGGGCCTGACGGCCTTCCGCAAACAGGTCGAAGTCGACTTCACGGACCTCGACCTGTTCGCGATCACCGGCCCGACGGGCGCCGGCAAGTCGTCGCTCGTCGACGCGATCACTTACGCGCTCTTCGGACAGGCGCCGCGCATCGGCCGCTCGATCCGAGAGCTGATCAGCCAGGGTGAGGACAGGCTCAAGGTCTCGCTGGAGTTCGTCGTCAGTGGGGACCGCTACCGCATCTTCCGCGAGTCCAGCCGCAGGAGCCAGCGGCCGCCGCAGCTCGAGCGCTTCGACGAGGCGAGCGCTGAATGGCGGTCCGAGGAAGTCGACCGCGTGCGCGATGTGAACGCGTTCATCGAGCGGCTGCTGCACATGGACTACGAGGCGTTCATCCGCTCCGTGCTGCTGCCGCAGGGCGAGTTCCAGGAGTTCCTGGCGGGCGACCGCGACCAGCGCCGGCGTGTCCTCGACGGCCTACTTCGGCTGGGCGTCTACGGGGAGATGCAGCGCGCCGCCAACGCGATCGCCGCGCGCCAGAACGAGAGCGCGACCCGCCTCGCCGAGCGCCTATCGAGCGAGCTAGCGGACGCGACTCCGGCGGCGCTCAAGGAGGCGAAGAAGACGCTGGCGGACCTCAGGGCCGAGGCGAAGGAAGCGAAGTCCGCCCGAGTGACGCTGGACGACGCCCGCCAGACCGCCGACGCGCTGTCTGGCGCTCGCGAGAAGCAGCGCGGCGCGACTGCAGCACTGGCCGCGGGCGAGAAGAAACTGGCGCAGGCGAAGGAAGCGACCAGGACGGGCGAGTCGCGGGCAGAGGCGGTCCGCAAGAAGATCGCGGTGATCGAGAAACGCCTCGAAGCGAACCTGTTCGACGCGGACGAGTACCTCCGCTACCGGGACGCGGCGCGACTGTCGCGCGAGCTGGCGGAGGAGGAGACGGCGCTGGCGGCGATCGGCGGGGATCGCGCCAGGCTGGATGCGGAGGCCAAAGCGGCGGCTGCGCACGCGGAGATGGCGGCGAGCGCCCGCGAGAGCGCCGAGAAGGCGGCAAAGGCGGCCGAAGGGGCCCTCGATGCAGCGAAACGCGCAAACGCCGCTGCCGCGCTTCAGCAGCGCCTCGAAGCCGGCGATCCGTGCCCGGTCTGCGGTCAAAGCGTCGGCGAACTGCCGCACATCGACCATCCGGCGCTTAGGGTGGCGCAGGCGGCGGCGAAGCAGGCGAGGGACGAGGCGGAGACCGCCCGCAAGGCGCACGACGCGGCGAAGGGCACGCTGACCGTTCTGCAGGCGCGCGTCGAGGCTGGAGCCGGGAACCGCGACGCGGCCCAGAAGCGCGTCGAAGAGCGCCGCGCGGGCCTGAAGGAAGCGCTCGGGGACGAGCCGCCGCCGGCGAAGGAGATAACAGCGCACCTTGCGCGACTGGAGAAGGCGCAGGACGAACGAAAGCAGCTGACGACCGACCTCGAGAGTCAGAACCGGACGCTTATGGAGATCACGGACGGAATGGCGGAGGCGACGGCCGACCGGGGCCGCCTGCAGGGCGCCCTGGAGTCCTCCGGCCGCGAGGCGCAGGACGCCGCGGAGCTGGCGACCGCGGAGGGAGCGAAGCTGCGAGAGGTCGCCGGGCGTTCCGGTTGGGACGACATCCTGCGCGCGCTGGACGAAGAGAAGGACGCCGCGCCGGTTCTGCGACGCCGATTGGACGACGCGCAGAAACGCGAGGGAGAGGTGAACCAGGCGATCGGCGCGGGCCAGACGCGGATCGAGGTGATCGGGGCGAACATCGAGAAGGCGAAGGAGCTGCGGGCGGAGGAGAAGACGGCGCGCGAAGAGGGGAGGCTGGCGAAGGACCTGGCGTCGCTGCTACAGACGAACGCTTTCCCGACGTTCATCCGCGAGAGCGCGCTGCAGACGCTGGCGAGGGACGGCTCGCGGCGGCTGCTGGAGATCTCGAGCGGGCGCTACGACTTCGTCGTCGAAGGGCAGGACTTCTCGATCGAGGACCGCTGGAACGGCGGCGAAAAGCGCTCCGTGAAGACGCTGAGCGGCGGCGAGACGTTCCTCGCCTCGCTGGCGCTGGCGCTGGCGCTGGCCGAGCAGCTGCCGGGCCTCGCGGGGGAGGAAGCGGGCGGCGCGCTGGAGAGCCTCTTCATCGACGAGGGCTTCTCGCACCTGGACCCGGAGACGCTCGACGACGTGGCGTCGGCGCTGGAGGTGCTGGGAGAGGACCGCAGCCGGCTAATCGGCGTGATCACGCACGTACCGGCGCTGGCGGAGCGGATGCCGGCGCGGATCATCGTGCACAAGACGCAGACCGGCAGCAGCGTCAGCGTGGAGTAGCGCGGGCAACAAACAAGGCGCCTGACAGGCGCCTTGTTTGACCCCTCCCTTTGGGCTAAGCGGCGAGCTTCAGCCGTTCGCTTAACGGGATGGATTTATTCTAATGACCTCCGCAAACTTGTCAAGCGGCGCGATCCGGGGGCGATGTGGGCTATAATAGAGGGGCGATGGTAACTGAAACCGACATTGTTGAGGGGCTGCGGGAGGTCTACGACCCGGAGCTGCACTACAACATCTATGACCTTGGCCTCGTGTACGACATCCGCATCACCGAGGACCGAGCGGTGAAGATCACGATGACGCTGACGACGCCGATGTGCCCGATCGGGCCGATGGTGACGGAGCAGATCCAGGAGCTTCTCGGCCTGATGCCGGGCGTGGCGGACGTCGACGTCGAGTTCACGTTCGACCCACCGTGGAGCCCGGAGAAGATGACAGACGAGGCGCGAGCAGACCTCGGGATGGACTAGGATAGCGCTGTGATCGAAGGACGATACGACGGCCGCATCGCGATCGAGATCACGTACTGCGCCGAGTGAGGATACCTCCCCGTGGCCGCCTGGATGGCGACCGAAATCTGGCACGAGTTTGGTGCCGACGCCCCGGTGACGCTGATCCCCGTCGGTAAAGGCAACCTGACGCTACGCGCCGACGGCAAGCCGCTCTTCGACCGCAGGACGGAAGACGGCATCTACCCGGAGCTCCAGCGCGTCCGCGAGATCAAGAAGCAGATCTGGGAGCTGATCGAAGCGAAAGAAGCCGGCGCCTAGGCCCGGCTCAGCGCGTCGCGATAGCGGCCCAGCGCCTGCAGCGGCCAGTAGTTCCGGTAGAGGTCGTACCTGAGGTAGAAGTCGCCCGGGAAGCCGGTGCCGGTGAACTGCGGCTCCAGCCACTGCCCGTCTTCCTCCTGGCGCTCGATCAGCCACTGTGCGCCCCGCCCGAGTGAGTCCGCGATCGCGCCGTCCCCATCGACTGCGAGGAGGCCGCTCATGCCCCACGCCGTTTGCGTCGGTGTGGTGTCGCCGCGGGCGGCCCACTCCTCGTCGTCATAGCTGCGTGGGTCCTCGCCCCAACCGCCGTCCGCGTTCTGCTTGCCGATGAGCCAGCCGGCCGCCCGCTGAAAGCGCCCCTTTGACATATCGCAGCCGGCCGCCCCGAACGCCGGTAACACGGCGCCCGTACCGGCCAGGTAGTTTACGCCCCAGCGGCCGAACCAGGCGCCATCCGGGCGGTGCCGGCGCCGCAGGTAGCGCAGGCCACGCCGCACCGCGCTGGAGTCGCCATCGCCGAGGTGGGCGAGCGCTTCGATCACGTGCGCCGTAACGTCTTCCGAAGGCGGATCGATCACTTCGCCGAAGTCGCAGAACGGTATCTCGCTCAGTAGCCGGCGGGTGTTGTCGCGGTCGAACGCGCCCCAGCCGCCGTCGGCCGACTGCATGCCGATAAGCCAGCGCCGGCCACGCTCTATCGCTTCGTTTTTGCGTCGCTCGTCCGGCAGGCGCACGCGGGAGAGCGCGATCAGCGCCTCGGCCGTGTCGTCGGTGTCGGGATAGAGGTCGTTTTCGAACTCGAACGACCAGCCGCCCGGTTCGACGCCGGGCGCACCGATCTGCCAGTCGCCGCCCGTCAGCACCTGCTCGCCGAGGAGCCACTGAGCGGCGTGGACGAGCGCCGGGTGGTCCGGCGCCAGGCGGGAGTCGAGGAGCGCGTTCATCGCCAGCACGGTGTCCCAGACAGGCGATACGCAGGCCCGCGGGTTGAACGTCTCCTCATCCTCGATCGCCCATCCGGTCTCGAACGCCTCTATGCCGCGCCTCATCACCGGGTGATCGAGCGGATAGCCGCGAACTTTCAGCGCGATGAGCGAGTAGACCCACGGCGGCTGGATGCCGGCCCAGGCGCCATCGGCCTCCTGGTGGGCGACGATCCAGTCCTCCGCGGTGCGGTAAGCCGCCTCGCGCGTCGCGCCGGGAGCGAAGCGCTCGACGCGGCGGAGCAGACCGTCGGCGCGGTGGAAGAGCGAGGCCCAGGCCGAACCCCGCGGCGCCGGAAGGCCGTAGTCGGTGCCTTGACGGCCGTCCTGGAACAGCTCGTCGATGCGGGCGTGATCGGGCACGGGGCAAGTCGGGCGCTCGCTGAGGATGATCAGCATCGGCACGATCGTGGAGCGCGCCCAGGCCGCGAAGTCGTAGATGTTGAGCGGGCACCAGCGGGGGAGCAAGATTATCTCCGGCGGCAAGACGGGGACGCAGCGCCAGTCCCATTGACCGAAGAGGGCGAGCCAGATCTTCGTGAAGACCCGCACCTCCGGCACGCCACCGGCCGAGAGAATCCACTCGCGGGCGCGGCGCATCGCCGGCTCGTCGGGCGAGGCGCCGGCTAGCTTGAGCGCGAAGTAGGCCTCGACCGTGGCGTTGAGGTCCGCTGGGCCGCCGTGGTAGATCGCCCACGTCCCGTCAGCCCGCTGCTCCCGGCGCAGGTAGTTCGCGACCTCGCGCGAGCGCGCGTCGTCCGAAACGCCGAGGAAGTGAGAGAGCATCCGGTACTCCGCGGCCATGCAGACGTTCGAGTGCAGATCACCGACCCAGTAGCCAGACGGGTGCTGTATCCGCAGGAAGTAGTCCTGTGTGCGCCGGATCGTTTCGTCCAGCGCCTCGCGGGAAGTGCTCATCATACGGGAGAGGCAGCGAGCCGCGGCAGAAACGCCGCCAGCACACTCGCGAGTGTGCCCATGCCGCGCTGGTTGCGGTCCGCCTGCTTGGCGAGGAGGGGAGCGTGCTCGGGGTGCTCCCGCAGCCAGATCTGGAAGACCTCGACATCGAAGTCGCCGTCCGCGGTCAGCGCCGGCGTCTCGACGAGGTCATCGCCCGCCTGGTCGCTGACGGAGCGCAGGGCCAGATAAGGCACGTCGGCCTCCCGCGCCGCGAGGCCGATCCAGTAGCTCTCCATCTCTACGACGTCGTGGCTCTTCCAGCCTCGCAGATCGGCCTTCTCCCCCGGCGTCCAGGCGACGTCATCGACTGTAACGGCGGATCCCAGCGTCGCCTCCAAACCGGCGTCGCCCACCACCTCGAGAGCCAGCGATGCCAGATGCTCGTCGCAGACCACGGGTGCGTCTTCGGTCGTGCCACCGCGCACTTCGGCATGGTCCAGGTGAGAGCAGACGATGAGATGGCCGGATCGCAGGTCAGGGTGCAGGCCGCCGGCCACTCCAGCAGAGAGTACAGCGCTCGGCTCGAAATGCGGGAGCACGGCGCTCGCGACGTCCCGTGAGCGCCGTCCCATGCCCGTCTGGCAGACGGCAACGTCGCCGGCCTCGAAGACAGGGTGTCCCGCGACTTCCCGCGCCCCAGGCTCAGCGCCGAACCCGAAGCAGGCCTGCACCTCACCGTACATCGCCGCGAAGACGAGGATCATCGAGAGGACGCCTCCTCCAGATCGCGCGCCTTCTTCGCAACGCCCGGCTTAGATGAGCGGAGGGCCATCTCGATGAAGGCGCGTGGGCTGGACATCGCCTCCTGGATCGCCGAGCCCTCGTAGCCACAGTGCATCATGCAGGTGTCACAGCGCGGGTCCTTGCCCCGGCCGTAGGCCTTCCAGTCGGTCTCCATGAGCTGGTCGAAGGTCGTCACGTGCTCGTCGGCGATGAGGTAGCAGGGCTTGCGCCAGCCGGCCGGCGTGTAGGTCGGCGTGCTCCACTGCGTGCACTCGTACTCGCGGGCGCCGATGAGAAAGTCGAGGTAGAGCGGGTTGTGGTAGAAGCGAACGCTGTCGCGGCAGCCTTCGAAGACGCGGCGGAAGAACGATCGCGCCTCTTCGCGCTGGAGGAAGATGTCGTGGTGCGCGACCTCTTCGTACTGGAAGCCGGGTGAGACCATCATCCCTTCGACGCCCATCTCATTGAGCATCGCGAACAGGCGATGGTACTCCTCGGGCTCGTTGCCGCTGAAGAGCGTCGTATTGGTGCAGACGCGGTGGCCGGCGTCGCGGAACGCCTCAATCGCCTTGATCGCGACATCGTAGACGCCCTTGCGCTCCACCGCGACGTCGTGCGTCTCGCGCAGGCCGTCCAGGTGGACGACGAACGAGAAGTAAGGCGACGGCTCGATGGAGCGAAGCGCTTTGCGGTAGAGGAGCGCATTCGTACAGAGGTAGACGTAGCGCTTCTGCTTGACGATCCGCGCGACGATCTCGCCGATCGCGGGGTGCATGAGCGGCTCGCCACCGGCGATCGAGACGACGGGCGGGTTGCACTCATCGACAGCGGCAACACACTGCTCGACGGTGAGCTTGCGCTCGATAATCGGCTCGTACTCGCGGATGCGGCCGCAGCCGGTGCAGGTGAGGTTACACTCCTCCAGCGGCTCGAGGATCATCGTCAGCGGATAGTGCTCGCGACCCCTGATCTTCTGCTGGAGGAGATACCAACCCAGCTTCAGCGATAGTCCCAGTGGCCTTCCCGGCATGCTGCCTCCTTAGAAGTCTCTTTCGAGCAAGAAGTCCGCCACTTCGCGAATCTCGGCGGCCGCGCGCTCGTCGAGATCAGCGGCGGCCAGCTCGCTCAGCGCGGCGGTGCGGTGCCTGTCCGCCTCGTCCTGACAGTACGCTTGCGCTCCCAAAGAGTCCAGCAAGCCGGCCACGAAGGCGACATCGCCGGCGGACGGCTCGCCGGCGCCGTACACCTCCCGCAGCCAGCCCAGCTCGTCGCCTGCGGCGCGATCGAGGGCGAAAACGATGGGAAGCGACTTCTTGCGGCGGTGGATGTCGGCGGCGACGGGCTTTCCCGTGCGGTCGACGTCGCCCCAGATGCCGAGCATGTCGTCGCGCACCTGGAAGGCGAGGCCAAGGTGGCGGCCGCAGCGGCCGAGCGCCGCGACGTTCTCGGCGGACGCCCCGGCGGCGACGGCGCCGAGGGCGAGCGCCGCTTCGAAGAGCGCGCCGGTTTTGCGGGAGATCATCGCCAGGTAGGCGTCGAGCGAGACGTCGGTCTGCTCTTCGAAGGCGAGGTCCATGACCTGGCCTTCGACCATCTCCAGCGTCAGTTCGTCCAGCAAGCGAGAAGCCACGGCGAGCGATTCCGGCGCGATCGCGGTAAGCGAGAGTTGCGCCAACGCCAGGAGCGCATCGCCGGCGTTGATCGCCTGCGGCTCGCCCCAGACCGCCCACACCGTGTCGCGCCCGTGACGCAGGCGGTCGCCGTCCTGCACGTCGTCGTGGACCAGCGAAAAGTTGTGGACAAGCTCGACAGCCGAGGCAGCCGGCACGGCGTGTACGGCCTCGCCGCCGGCCGCCTCGCAGGCGAGGAGGCAGAGTGCGGGCCGCAGCCGCTTGCCGCTGCTCTGGGCAGGACGGCCTTCGGCGTCTTCCCAGCCGAGATGGTAACGCAGCATGCGATAGAGGTCGCCGGGTTCGGGGCGGTCTACGAGGCCGCGGAGGTGATCTTCCACCGCCCGCCGGTGACGGGTGAGGGCAGCTGGCGGCTGCAAGGTTACTCGCCTACGAGCTGGACGACGATTTCGCGCTCGCGAGCGTGGTCGAGCTCGACGAGGAAGATGCGCTGCCACTGGCCGAAGAGCATGCGCCCGTCGGCGACGGGAACGCTCTCGCTGGCGCCGAGCAGCAGGTGCTGGCAGTGGGAATGGCCGTTCGGCTCCTCGCCGCTATCGATCGGGTGACCGTAGCGGTTGTGCGCGTAATCGCCCTCGCAGGGAGCGGCCTGTTCCAGCATCTTCTCCATGTCGGCAATGAGGTGCGGTTCGTTCTCGTTAATGCTGATAGCGGCCGTGGTGTGCTTCGAGAAAACCACGATGAAGCCGTTTTCGAGCCCCGATTGTTCAAGGATGCTATTGACGTGCTCCGTGATGTCGATGAACTGAGGGCCGCGTTCGGTCTGGAAAGCGAGTGTGTGAGAGGCGATCTTGGTGCGTCCCTCTTCGCGGGTACCCTTAAGCACGCGCACGCTCCTTCTGTTGAGTGACCCGCGGGCGCCCGGCGGCCAGAGCCCGAGATGCATTCGCGGACGGGGGGTGTGTCTGTCGTTGTGATTCTGTCATTCTGGCTTGAGGATCAGCATACCGGCGGCGCTGGGGGGCGTCTACTCGTGCCGGGAGGCCTCTCCGTCCGGTAGTTTACAACCTCGTGTCGGCAGTTGCACGCATTTTCACAAGCTTACACTGCGCCAACCTTCCTTTCCACGCTCACCAGCGCACGCATGGCTTCCAGCGCCGCGGAGGCGCCGCTGCGGACGGCGCTCTCCATCGTCGCCGGCCAGCCGGTGTCCGTCCAATCGCCGGCCAGGAAGAGGTTTCGCACGGGCGTGCGCTGCGCCGGCCGCAGCCGCGCCACGCCCGGCTGGGCGGCGAACGTCGCATCACGCTGCTTGACGACGAGAGCGCGCAGGACGTCGACGCCGCGCGCCGCCGGGAGTAGCGCCCGCATCTCCTTCTCGAAGTGGTCCCGAATCTCGGCCGCGGGCACGTCGACCCACTCGCGCGCGCCGCTGAGCGAGATGTCGAGGTACTGCGGGCCGTCCTGCCGCCAGAGCCGGGACTTGTTGAAGACCCACTGCACCGGCGTGTTCAGGAACGCAGCGAACGCGCGGTCCCAGACCGGCCGTTCGTACCAGAGATGTACGTTGACGATGGGCGACGCGCCCAGCTCTCCGATGCGCCCGAAGAAGGGATCGCCGCGGGCGCTCTGCGGGAGCACGGCCGGGACCGCGGCGGGATCCAGCGCCATGACGTAGGCCTCGGCGGTGACCTCGCCGGCGTCCGTGAGAGCGCGCGTGACGCCGTCTGCGCCCGTCTCGAAGCCTTTGAGGGCAACGGTCGTCAGGACTTCGCCGCCACGGGACTCGATGTACTGGCGCGCGGCGCCCGCCACCAGCGACGAGAGGCCCATCTTCGCCCAGCCGACGTTGGCGCCGTCCCTCGTGCGCAAGAAACCTTCCTGGAACACCATCAGAGCGAGCGCGGCGCTGACCCGCGACGCGTGGTCGTTTAGCGTTGGCTGCACGATGAGGTTCCAGAGGCTGCGAACGGCGCGCGGGCTCTGGTGGCGGTCGAGGAGCCACTGCTCGAACGTTATGTCGTCCAGCTCCGGGTGCTTCGCGAGGTCGGTTGAGCGCACGTGCGAAAGGGCGTAGGCCGCGAGCACCTTCTCCCGCGGCGAGAGCGATTTGAAGCGCACTAGCGACGGCAGGAGGTGCGCGGGCGGCGGCAGAGACGCGCTCTGAAGCAGCGACTCGCCCCAGACCTTGTCGATGACGGGAACGCGAAAGCGCCGCTGCAGGTGTACGCCGTCGCGGACGCCCAGCCGCTCAAGGAGCGCAATGTACTGCGTGCAGCAGCCGAGGAAGACGTGCTGGCCGTTGTCGACCTCCACGCCGTCGGCCTCGTAGGAGTAGGAGCGACCGCCCAGGTAGGGCCGCTTCTCGATGAGCTTGACGCGCACGCCGGCGTCGACAAGTTCGCAGGCGGCCGTGATGCCCGCCAGGCCGCCGCCGGCAACGAGGACAGTCGGCTGATCTGTCATCGCACGACCGAGCGGACGAGTTCGCGTCCGGCGAGGGCGAGCTTGTGACCGGGGCCGGGGCCGACGCGACGGCGGAAGATAACGCCCGGCCGCGGCTCGATCTCGTCGAGGATGCTGCTGTAGATGCCGGCCATGACGCCGACGCAGGCGCGAGCACGCACCGGCAGGTACGGCAGCAGGCGGCGGCCGCTGGCGAAGAACTCTCGCGCGCGGTGTACCTGGTAGGCGATCAACCGCCGGAACTCCGGCGTCACCTTGCGCTCCAGCAGCTCCGCCTCGCTATAGCCGAACCACTCGATCTCCTCCTGCGGCAGGTAGATGCGGCCGCGATCGGCGTCCTCAACGACGTCGCGGAGGATGTTCGTAAGCTGAAGCGCGATACCGAGGTCGGTGGCGTAGCGGCGCGAGCGCTCGCCACCGTTGTAGCCGAAGATCTCGATGCAGATAAGACCGACAGAGGACGCGACGCGATAGCAATACGCCCGCAGGTCGGCGAACGACGCATAGCGGCTGACTTTGACGTCCGTGCGGACGCCGTCGATGAGGTCGACGAAGTGCTGGAGCGGGACATCGTACCGCTCGATCGTCCTCGCCAGCGCCTCAAGGACCGGGCCGTCCGGGTCGCCTGCGAGGCTACGATCGAGAGCGCCGCGAGCGCTGTCGATCGCGCGCTCGGCCTCGTCGCGAGGCAGGTCGCCATCGGCGAGGTCGTCGCACTGGCGGGCGAAGGCGTAAGCGGAGTAGATGGCGCGGCGTTGCGCCGGCGGCAACAGGAGGAAGCCGTAGTAGAAGCTCGACGCCTCGCGGCGGGTGACTTCGCGGCAGTGCTCGTAGGCCGCGTCCAGGCGACCGCTCAACGCCGCGCCCTTACCGGGAGCGGCAGCAATGCGCGGGCGGCGAGCATCGCCTTGCGCCGTCGTGATAGCGCTGGCCGGCTGGTGAGCACGTCGTGGCCGCGCGACTCGATCTGATCGAGGGCGGCGAGGCCGCTGAGCATCAACGCGCGCAGGTCGGCCCGCAGGCGTCCGGAGACAACGCCGATGAGCGGCAGGCCGTCCTCGAAGAGGTCGCGTGTGCGCCGCACCTCGAACGCCATCAGGCGCCGGAAGTCAGGAGTAACGCGACGCGATCGCAGGTCATCCTCACTCACGCCGAAGCGCTCCAAGTCCTCCTCTGGGATGTAGATGCGGTCCTTCTCCAGGTCCACGGTGACGTCCTGGCAGATGTCAGCGAGCTGGAGCGCCGTGCAGGTGGCGTCGCTCAGCTCCTGCCGCACCGGGTCGCGATAGCCAAAGACGTAGAGCACCAAATGGCCCACGGGATTCGCGGAGTAAGTGCAGTAGTCGAGCAGCTCGTCGAAGGTAGCGTAGCGTTTGACGGCCTGATCGCGGCGGTTGGCTTCGATCAGGCGCTCGAAGGGCTCGCAGGGGATGTCGAAGCGGCGGATTGTGTGCGCAAGCGCGACGAAGCGCGGGTCGGTGGGAGAGCCATCATAGGCGGCGCGCAGCTCGCGCTCCCAGTCGTCCAGCAGCGCCAGGCGGTCGCCTTCGGCCTCATCGCCCACGTCATCGACGCCGCGACAGTAGGCGTATACGGCGTAGACGTGCGGCCGGAGCGATCGCGGCAGCAGCCACGAGACGACGGGGAAGTTCTCGTAGCGGCCAAGGGCGACGCGCCGGCAGTGCTTGTACGCATCGGCGAGGCTTGGCGGCGGGGCGGTGCGCTGGGCGAGCAAAATAGGACTCCAGTGTCATTCTAGGAACGGCCTGCGGCGTGTCAACCGTCCTGGGGGTTGGTTAGTTCACACACCCTGGAGCTTAGTCGTTAGGCTTGAGCACCACACCCGCGTACTCTAGGGCAGAGGTGATTCTGATGTTGTTCTCGTCGATCATCTTGGCGACCGCTGTAGCGATCCGGTCGATCTGGCCATCGGTGAGATCGTCCCCAGGCCCGATGCCTTGATGGAACAACTCCCACAAAGCCTCGCGGTCAATTCCAACTCCGGCCATTGCAGCACCTCCTATAAGTGAACTACCGCCGGGGCGCTTCGTACGACTGACATCAGAGGCGCGCCCTGAGACGGTCACGCCCCGGCGTGCGGGGAGTATAGCAGGCCAGAACAATTGTGCATACATCAACTCCGGCAGGTGGTGCTTTGCAGCATGCTGCTCGCCTGATGCACAACCCTTGCCGCTTGTAGTCCCGCTGTCGATTCTGTAAACTGATCGCAACCCGATGGTGAAAGGGGCGAAGAGATGGACATGTTTATCGAGGGCCTAAAAGAGCAAGCGCGAGTGAAGCGCGACGAGTACGCCACGCTAACGAAAGAGCGCCTACGTGTAGAGAGTGAAATCAGCAAGCTACACCAATACATCGACGAACTAAACCCACTGCTTGTTAGGCACGGTCTCGACACGATTGACCTAAAGGCAGTGGCTGGCTCTGGCTTCGCTAAGCCGGGTAATCGGAGCGAATTCATGCCAGATCGGAAGCCTGAGTACGAAGGCGCCTCGCTGGCGCTGGCTGTTGAGCCGCTATTGCGGAACAACGGGCGGATGCACGCGAACGAACTGGTTAAAGCGATCTATGAGATTCGCAACGCGACGGGCCACAAGTACGCCAAGCGCACTTTGGTCGGCACTCTTCGAGGGATGATGAAGAAGGGTGATGTGGTTCGCGTAGAGCCGAACACCTACGAGCTTGCGTCAGCGACAAATGGCCGACGCGCCGAAGGGGTTCTAACAAACCAATGATGCCGTATCGGAATTCAGTCGAATTGGCTCAACCGCACGGGGCGGTTGAGAGGACGACGATGCGGGCTGCTGATTTAGCGGTCCGCGCCCGCATCGTCGCCGGATGGAGGCTAGACAATGATGCTTCGTACGGTACTGGTTGGTAGCGACCGGGCCAACGGCCCGGAGCGCACCTTCCCGTACCACATAAAACCTTAGACGCCCCGCCCACGCGGGGCGTTTCACTTATACTTTAACAGATGGCCAACAAGCACGAAGACACGACCGTCAACCTTGATATGCCGTTCGAGGAAGCGATAAAGAAGCTGGCCCGCGCTAAGCGTGCGGGTTCTCAGGCTGAGGAGTCTGGCGAAAACCACATCAGGCGCCGACCCGAAACCTGGCCGAACAGCAAAGCGAAACGCTCCTCGTCGGAAATCTTCCGGCGATTGAACCTGTAGTCAAACTCCCGCAGGTACTGGTCTAGGTACGGCACACCCACGTGGTGCCACGTGCCGAGGATGCCCCGCTTCACCAGTGACCAGTAGTTCTCGTTTCCCTGAGTGTGAACGTCGCCTCGCGTGTACTCAATCTCGTGGTTCACCACGTCGTGCTGCATCTCGTGCCTTATCGTCTTGTACACCTTGTGGCCGTCCGTCATGAGACGTGATTTCTTCGTGTCGATGTTGCTTATCATGATCGGCTTGAGAGTGTCGGCCCACACCCCAGGCACCACCTGAGAGCGCACGCGCCCTCCCCGCTCTATCATCCCGAATACGATGGTCTTGTTAGAGCGCGTGTGCGGCATGCCCTTCTGATGCTGGAACGGACTGAGTCCTCGCGCTTCCATATCAAGCTGGCGGCGCTCGTGGTGAGCTACCGGGTGTCCGCGTCGGCCCTTGCCGCCAACGTACGTCTCGTCCGCCTCAATCGTTCCTGAGAGCAGGAAACCGTCTTCCCTCATGGCCTCGCGGATGCGGTGGCACATGAACCACGCGGAGCGGTAGTGAACCTTTAGCATCCGGTGAATCTGGTGGGCGCTGATGCCCTTCTTGGACGAGCACATGAGGTATATCGCAGCGAACCACTTGGACAGGGGCAGCTTGGAGTCCTCGAAGATGGTTCCCACGGTCGCCGTGAACTGGCGCTTACAGGCGCGGCACTTGTACAGCGTGCGCTTTACGTTCTTGGACGTGGCCTTGCGATTGATCGTGTACGGCGTCTCGTCTGAGCCGCACTTAGGACAGGTGATACCGTCTGGCCAACGCATCTTGGCCAGAAACTGACGGCATTCCTCATCCGTCCACTTTATTACCTCGTGATAGCTGATGGTATCGCTCATACATGTACAGTAGCACCTACGTTTGGGTGTGTCAAGTGCCTAATTGCCACCGTCCTTGACGAGGCTGAGAAGGCGGCCCAGGCTAGAAGAAGAGAGCAGAAGGAGTTGTCATGGGTAAGATCATCGACTGCAACAAGGTCAACCCGCAGAGTGGCTGCGACCACGTGGTACGCGGCGAGACCGAGGAAGAGCTGATGGCGAACGCCAGGGAGCACGCCGTCGAGCACGGCTTCACAGAAGTGACGCCGGAACTGATCGCGCACATCAAGTCGAACATCCGCGAAGAGACGCCCGAAGACGCCTCGCGAGCCGGCTAGCCGTCATCACTCGGTGCGGGCCTTGACCTGCACCTCCATCATTACGAGCTCGGCCGTTTCGTCCGTCTCGATGGCGATGCGTTCCTCGTCCCAGATCACCGCTGCGTCGCCGTTGGCGAGCGCGTTGCCGTTGATCGTCAGCGAACCGGCAAGCCCGAGCAGGTAGCCGCCGAAGTCCGGCGCGAACTCGTGGCCGACGCCCTGCCCCGCCTCCAGCCGCGAGACGTACATCGCAGCGTCCTGGTGCACGAGCAGACTGCCGCCCTCGCGGTCGGGACCGATGACCCGCAGCAGGCGGTTGGTGCGCTCTTCGGCCGTCGTCTCGCGCGACTCAACGTCCGGCTCGAGGCCGGTCTCACGTGGGATCACCCAGACCTGGATGAACCGCACCGCCTCCGTCTCTGAGCCGTTCTGCTCCGAGTGACGAGCGCCCGTACCGAGGGTCATTCGCTGCACTGAGCCGGCCGGCATCGTGTAGGCGTTGTCGAGGCTGTCCTGGTGGCGGAATGTGCCCTCCGGAACGTAGGTCAGCGCCTCGATGTCGCGGTGCGGGTGCATCGGCCAGATGGCGCCGGGGACGAGCGTGTCGTCGTTGAACACACGTAGGGTGCCGAAGCTCATGTTCTGCGGGTCGTAGTAGTCGTCGAAGGAGAAGTGCCACTTCGCCCGGAACCAGCCGCCGTCCTTCACGTGGATCTCGTCCGCCTTGCGTATCTTGATCACGTGCTGCCTCCGTCTCCCTTGGCCGGGTGCTCCCAGGGCGGCAGGCGGCCTTCGCGGCGGCCCTTCTTGCGCTGGATGCCCGACAGTATCTTGAACGTGCGCTCGATGTAGGCCTCATCCTGAGGCACCGTGACGTCTTCGTCGATCGCCTGCGCCGCGCCGCTGCCGGCAATCGAGACACTCGTCCAGCCGCCGTCGTACTGGCGCACGGAGGCGCGTTGAAACGCATACGAGCGGCCCTCCCCGACGGCGGACGCTCCCAGCTCGACGCGCGTCAGGCCGGTATCGTCGCCGACGAGAGCCATGCGCAGGCCACCGACCTCCCACAGACGCAGGACGCGCGCGCGAAACCCCGCCTCCTCGCCGGACGCGAGCGACTTCAGGTCCTTCACGGTCGCCACGCTAACGGCCCTCCAGCCAGCGGATGACGTCGGCGATGTTCTCGCGCAGGCTGGTGCGCGCCTCGCCGACGAGCCAGCGATAGCAGTACTGAACGTCCGAACCGGGCGGCGCGTAGTCCTCCCAGGCGAGCACGAAGGCCCGGCCCTGCGCCCTATGGGGCCAGTCCGGCTGCGGCAGGAGATGGACGTAGATCGTGCCGCCGTCGTCTGTCAGCGCGATGCGGCCGGCTTCGAGGAGATCGGGCCGGTCGTTCGCCTCAAGGAGCGCCCGCAGCTCGCGCTCGAGGAATCGCAGCGCCATAGGACTCCATGGTACACGCGACCGCGCGCCGGCTAGCCGTAGAAGGTGTTGGCGATCGCCGTGGTGTAGGCCAGGAGCTTGTCGGGCTCGAGGTTGTACACCGGCGGCACAAGCGTCAGTGAGTCGGCGACCTCGTATACGGGCGCGATGCGCTTGCGCACCTCATCCGCCGAGCCGCAGACAACGAACGTCTGGGCCATCTCGTCCGTGACGTGCTTCGCCGCGCCGATGTAGTCGCCCTGCTTGACGCCCTCCTGCAGCAGCTTCGCTTCCTTCTGGAAGCCGTGGGCCGCGAAGAACTCCTCGTATTGCTCGGCACCGGCATAGAAGGCGACGGTGGCGCGCGCGTCCTCGATCGCCTGCGCGCGGTCTTCGTTGACCGCCACCCAGAGCCAGACGTTGAACTCGATATCGCTACGCTGCTTGCCGCCGCGATCGAGGCCCTGCTTGAGGTAGTCCGGCATCCGCGTGACGCACCAGTCGACCGACCAGATCGGATGGCCGAGGACGCTGTCGGCGATCTCGGCGGCGAGGCTGATGAGCGGGCCCCGCAACGCCGCGATCCAGACGGGGATGTCCGGGCGCACGGGCGCGGGTGGCGGCTGCAGCTGGCTCCAGTCGTGGCGGTGGTACTTGCCTTCGTAGGTCGTCAGCTCGCCGGTGTGCGCCTTCGCGTTGACCAGGCGGACGATCTGGACGACTTCGCGCATGTGGGCGAGCGGCTTGCCATACGCCGCGCCGAAGAAGCCCTCGCTCCACGCCTGTACGCTGGTGCCGAGGCCGAGCGTGAAGCGGCCGTTGCTGAGGCGGTCCATGTCCATCGCCGCCATCGCCGTCTCGAAGGGACTGCGCACGAAGGCGATGGCGATGCCGGACGCCAGGCGCACGCGCTGGGTGACGGCGGCGGCCGCGGCGAGGGGGATGAAGGGCGGGCCGTAGACCTGCGGCGCGAAGACGCCTTCGAGGCCGGCCTCCTCGGCCATCTTCGCCTGCATCGTGACGACGGGCGCGGGCAGAGGCGACACGACGCCCCAGAACTTCGGCTTGCTCATAGCGCCCCAAAGTCTGTCACCGGCCGCCCGGCGCGTCAACGCCCGCGGCCGGGGCATTGCCCTCGACACCCGTCGCGCGGCGGTGCTACTCTTTGCGCGCCATGCCGGACTTCGTACTCGCGCTAGACCAGGGAACGTCGTCGTCGCGCGCGATCGTCTTCGACCACGCCGGCGAGATCCGGGGCGTCTCTCAGCAGCCGTTCGAGCAGATCTACCCGCAGCCGGGATGGGTGGAGCACGACCCGGAGGAGATCTGGCGCACGCAGCTGGAAACGGCGCGCGCGGCGATCGAGGAGGCCGGCGCGTCGGCCGCCGACGTCTCCGCCATCGGCATTACGAACCAGCGCGAGACGACTGTGATCTGGGACCGCGACGGCAGGCCGGTGCACAACGCTATCGTCTGGCAGGACCGCCGCACGGCCGCTCTCTGCGATGAGCTGCGCGAACGTGGCCTCGAAGAGATGTTCCGCGAGCGCACGGGCCTCCTTCTCGATCCGTACTTCTCCGGCACGAAGGTAAAATGGCTGCTCGACAACGTCGAGGGCGCGCGCAAACGAGCCGAGGCCGGCGAGCTGATGTTCGGCACGGTCGACTCGTGGCTCATGTACCGGCTCTGCGGCGTCCACGCCACGGACTACACGAACGCCTCGCGCACGCTGCTCTACAACATCTTCGAGCAACGCTGGGACGACGAGCTGCTGCCCGCGCTCGACGTTCCTGAGTCGCTTCTGCCGGCGGTGCAGGCGTCATCGGGCGCCTTCGGCGAGACGACTCTCTTCGGCGGCTCGATACCGGTCGCGGGCGTCGCCGGCGATCAGCACGCAGCGCTGTTCGGGCAGGCGTGCTTCCGGCCGGGCATGGCGAAAAACACGTACGGGACGGGGGCGTTCCTCCTGATGAACACGGGCGACGCGCCGCCGCGCTCCCGTTCGCTGATCACGACGATCGCCTGGGGTCTGCCGGAGAACGGAGGCGACGCCGTGACCTACGCGCTCGAAGGATCGATCTTCATCGCCGGCGCCGCGGTGCAGTGGCTGCGCGACGAGCTGGGCCTCTTCGCCAACGCCGCCGACAGTGCCGAACTGGCCGCCAGTGTGCCGGACTCCAACGGCGTCTACGTCGTGCCGGCGTTCGTCGGTCTCGGTGCGCCGCACTGGGACCCGCACGCGCGCGGCGCGATTCTGGGGCTGACGCGGGGCGCCAACCGGGCGCACATCACGCGCGCCACGCTGGAGTCGATCGCCTACCAGGTGCGCGACGCGGCCGAGGCGATGGAGCGCGACTCCGGGACGCGCCTGGCAGAGCTGCGGGTGGACGGCGGCGCGGCGGCCAACGACCTGCTACTGCAGATGCAGGCGGACATCCTGGGCCGCGAGGTGGTGCGGCCTGCCTGCCTGGAGACGACGGCGCTAGGCGCGGCCTACCTGGCGGGGCTGGCGACCGGGTTCTGGAAGAACCGTGAGGACGTCACGGATAACTGGCGCGAGGAGCGCCGCTTCTCCCCGGCGATGCCGGATGACAGGCGCGAGGAGATGTACGCGGGCTGGCAGCGGGCGATCGAGCACGCCAAAGGCTGGGCGGCGGACTAAGGCGGAGTGCCGGTCGGCGACGGAGTCAGCGTTGGTGAGGGCGTCGGGGTCGACGTTGGCGGTGGCGTGTCGGTGGCAACGGCCGTCGGCGTCGGCGTCTGCGGCGGCGAGGCCGTCGGCGCGGTCGTCGGCGCGGTCGTCGAGAAGAAGGGCGTGGGCGATGCCGTCGCCGTCGCCGTCGCCGAAGGCGTGGCGGAAGGCGTGACTGTAGGCGAGGCAGTGGGCGGCGGCGGGCCCGGGTGGACGGCGGGCGGGGCGGCCTGCGGCGCCAGGCCGTAGCGCGGCGCCATGAAGTTCCAGACGATCAGCGACAGACGCGAGCCGAACGAGAATCCGTGGTACTCAGTCGGCGCATACTGGGAGTAGTACGAGATCGCGTAGGCCTTCTCCGTGCCGTCGGCGCCGACGAAACTGACGAGGCCGACGTCGTTGTTCACCCAGCCGTCGAAGTCCCAGTGGTAGCCGATCTTGTGGCCGACCTCGGCGTTCCACGGCAGGTACTTCGGCAGGATGTGGTCGACGTAGGCGAACGAGTTGCGCAGGACACCGACCGCGTAGTCGGTCCACTCGGCGTCGAAGAGTTCGCCGTACCAGAGGCGGGAGAGGATGTCGTTCGTCTCAAGCGCAGTGAGGATGTTCGGCTCGTAGGGTTCGCTGCCGTAGTAGGGCACGTGGTCGAACTGGAAGGTCTCCATGCCCCACTCATCCATCAGCGAGCGGGCGTGCGCTTCGCCGGCATGGAAGTCGCCGAAGATGACGCCGAGGAAGTTGCGGACCTCCGGCGGGAAGCTGCCGCCGATGCCCTTCTGCACGCTCCACGAGACCGAGCCGGGGCTGGCGGCGCCGTCCTCGAAGCGGTCGACGGCGGCCATCAGCGCGAACAGGTTGATCACACAGCCGGTCTTGTGAACCGAGTTGCCGTTGACGGAGACCGTCTCGCCGGTCTGCAGGTCGGTGACGGCGATGCCGATGCCGATGCCGCCGATCTGTGACACGTAGGCGTTGATTTCGGACTCCAGGATGTCGCGCAGGCCCAGCAGCTCGTCTTCGGCGGTGTTCTCTGGCCGGGTGCCGTGCGAGTCGGGGACGACGGTGCCTGGCTGGTCGCCTCCGACCTGCGGCTCGCCGACCAGCGCCGAGGGCGAGGACGACGGCGAAGGAGACGGCGAGGGCGATCGCGACGTCGTCGGCGATGGCGCCACGCTGGGAGACGCGGTTGCCGTGGCCGTCGCGGTCGCAGCGCCGGGCGTGGAGGCAGGCGCCTCGTCCTGCGAGGCGATCAGGAAGACGGCGGTCCCCAGGGACACACCTGCTGCAATGGCGACGGGTATGAAGATGCGGATGAGTAGGCGACGGATTAGGATACCTCTTTTGCCGGTCTCAGCGTTATGGTCAGTCCTTTATCATCTACGGAGGCGGAGCGAGCGTCCACCCTTGAGGCATGTTCTACCCTGCTTAAACGCGCTAGGAGGCCGGCTGGATATCCATTTCGCGGAGGATTCCACAAGTTTTCAACTTTTCGACAAGGCCATGCTAGACTGACTTTCGTGGCTGCCTCGCTCATCAAGGACCTCAAGTCCGCCATCGGGGCGAAGTACGTTCTCCACGCCCCGGAAGACCTCCTCGTCTACGAGTATGACGCCACTATCGAGCGGGGGTTACCGGAGGTGGTGGTTCTACCCGAGACGACCGAAGAGGTGGCGGCAGCCGTGCGCGCGGCAAGGCGGCACGGCGTTCCCGTAACGGCTCGCGGTTCCGGCACCGGACTCTCCGGCGGCGCTATCCCCTGCGAGGGCGGGATCGTCATCGTCACGGCGCGCATGAACCGCATCCTCAAGCTCGACGCGGCGAACCGGCTGGCGGCCGTTCAGCCGGGCGTGATCAACCTCGACATCTCGAAAGCCGCGGCGCCGCACGGCCTCTACTTCGCCCCAGACCCTTCGAGCCAGAAGGCGTGCAGCATCGGCGGCAACGTAGCGCAGAACGCCGGCGGGCCGCACACGCTGCGCTACGGATCGACGGTCAACCACGTGCTCGGCCTCGAGATCGTGACGCCCGACGGTGAAATCGTCACCCTCGGCGGCGAGGCGCTCGGCGTTCCCGGGTACGACCTGGCGGGCCTCGTCGTCGGCTCGGAGGGGACGCTGGCGATCGTCACGGCCGTCGTCGTGCGGCTCCTTCCGCTGGCGCCGTCGACGATCACGCTGCTGGCGGTCTTCGACGAAGTGCGGCAGGCGTCGGAGGCGGTTTCGGCGGTGATCGCCGCGGGCGTGCTACCGGCAGCGCTGGAGATGATCGATGGCAAGACGATGCAGGCGGTCGAGCCGTTCGTCAATGCGGGCTACCCACCGGACGCTGACGCCGCGCTGCTGATCGAAGTCGAGGGGCTGGAGGAGGAAACGTCGGAGCAGGCCACGGCGGTGCGTGCGACGTGCGAGGCGAGCGGCGCGCGCGAGATACGGGTCGGCATGTCGCCGGAGGAACGGGAGAAGCTGTGGGCAGGTCGCAAGGGTGCGTTAGGGGCGCTGGGGCGGCTGGCACCGTCCTACTACATCCTGGACGGTGTAGTCCCGCGCACGCGCCTGCCAGACGTGCTCTCGGGCGTCTACGAGGCCTGTGAGCGCTACAAGATTCCCGTCGCTAACGTATTCCACGCCGGAGACGGCAATCTGCACCCGAACCTCATGTTCGACGACAGCGTACCGGGGGAGTCGGAGCGTGTCCTGGAGCTGGGCGAGGAGATCATGCGGCTCTGCGTCGACGCCGGCGGCTCGATCACCGGCGAGCACGGCGTGGGCTTCGAGAAGCGCAACTACATGTCGTGGATCTTCTCTGAAGACGACCTCGCGGTGATGGGGCGCGTGAAGAGCGCGTTCGGCGCCGGCGAGCGGTTCAATCCCGGCAAGATGTTCCCGGCGTCGAAGGGTTGCGGCGAGGTGTCGTCCCGGATGAAGGCCGCGATCACCAGGGTCGGCCCCGAAGCCTACGTCTGAGCGATGGTAAGCCAGGCGACTCTGCTGACCGAGCTCCAGACGATTGCCGGCGCGGAGAACGTGCGCCCGGGCAGCGACGGGTTCGCGGTCGACGGCGTTACGCCAGAGGCGGTCGTTCGGCCGGCGACGGCCGAGGCCGCCGCGGCGGTGATCCGCCACGCCAACGCGGAGAAGCTGGCCGTGATCCCGGTCGGCGGCGAGCAGCGCGCCGGGCCGGGCAACGTGCCGGCGCGCTACGACATCGCGCTCGACGTCAGCGGCCTGAGCGCGATCGTCGACTACGAGCCGGAGGACCTGACTATCACCTGCGGCGCCGGTATGACGCTGGGCGCGCTGCGAGAAGCGACGGCGGCAGCCGGCCAGATGGTGCCGTTCGACCCGGATATCAGCGGCGAAGCGACGATCGGCGGCGGTCTCGCGGCGGACCTCTGGGGCCCGTCGCGGCTCTCGCTCGGTGGGCCGCGCGACTTCACGATCGGCCTGCGCGTAATCACCGGCGACGGCTTGATCACGCGCGCCGGTGGCCGCGTCGTTAAGAACGTCGCCGGCTACGACCTGTGCAAGCTCTATGTCGGCTCCCTGGGCACGCTCGCAGTCATCACCGAAGCGACGTTCAAAGTGCTGCCCCTGCCGAAGGCGACCCGCGATCTCGCCTTCGCGTCCGCGTCGGCAGCCGATGCGTGCGGCATCGCCAACGAGGCGCTGATGCGCGGCCTCAGCCTGCGCTCCGCCGCGATCACCCGCGCCGACGGGGTCTGGCGGCTGGCCGTCACGCTCGCCGGATCGGAGGCAGCGGTCGAGCGTTCGATGCGGGAGCTCGCTTCGTCGGCGGGAGACAAGAGACCGGAGACGGGAGATAGGATCGGACTCGATGAGGGTGGTGCGATCGGCGTGCGCGTCGCGGTCCAGCCCTCGGCGCTGACGTCGTTGCTCGAAAGCCTGGCGGCGGACGCCCGCTTCGTGGCGTATCCGACGCTCGGCGTCGTGCGCCTGCGGTTGAAGGACGAGTCTGATCTGCCCGCGCTCACGGCGATGGGCGGGATCGTCGAGGACGCACCGCCAGAGGTGAAGCGCCGGATCGACGTCTTCGGCCCGGCGCCCTCGTCGCTGCCTCTGATGCGGGCGGTCAAGGCGCAGCTCGACCCGAACGGCGTGCTCAGCCCGGGCCGCTTCGTGGGGCGGCTGTGAGCGACACGCGGCGCTTTGCCCCGACCGCTGAGGACCTCTCGCAGTGCGTTCGCTGCGGGCTCTGCCTCCAGCACTGCCCAACTTATGTCGAGACGCGCCTGGAGACCGAGTCGCCGCGCGGCCGGCTGTACCTGATCCGCGCCATCGCAGACGACGTGATCGAGCCGACCGCGAACGCACTGGGCCACCTGGACTCCTGCCTGCAGTGCCGCAACTGCGAGGCCGTCTGCCCGTCCGGCGTGCCTTTCGGGCGGATCATGGAGCACGCGCGGGCGGACGCGGTGGACCGCGGGGCGGCGCCGCTCTCCTGGCGCCTGCGTGCCTTCTTCCTGCGGGAGGTGATCGCGCGGCCGGACCGTCTGCGCCTGCTCGGCACGGCGCTGCGGGCATCGGAGCGCCTGGGGCTGCTCTCCGTGGCCCAGCGCCTGCCGTTCGTCGGGCGGAGCGCTGCGCTGGCGCCGAGGACTCGCGGCCGGCCATTCACGGACACGGGCCTGATCGCCCGGCCGGCCGGCGCTGAGCGGGCGCGCGTGGCGATGCTGAGCGGCTGCATCATGCCGCTGGCCTACGGCGACGTGCAGCGGGCGACGGCGCGAGTACTGGCCCGCAACGGCTGTGCGGTCAGCGCTCCCGCGGCGCAGGTCTGCTGCGGAGCGCTGCATGCCCACAACGGCGACCTGGAAACGGCGAGGGCGCTGGCGCGGCGCAACGTCGAAGCCTTCCTGGACGAGGGGCCAGAGTCGATCGTCGTCAACTCGGCGGGCTGTGCGGCGGCGATGAAGGAGTACGGTGACCTGCTCGCCGACGACGCGGAGTATCGCGACCGGGCGCGGCGGATGTCGGCGCTCGTGAGAGACGTGCACGAGTACCTGGTCGGAGTGCCGTTCGAGGCGCCGACCGAGGCGCTGGAGCTGACGGTGACGTACCAGGACTCGTGCCACCTGGCGCACGCGCAGGGCATAACTACGGCGCCGCGACAGGTGCTGAAGGCGATCCCCGGGTTGCGCCTGGCCGAGATGGAGACCCCGGACCGCTGCTGCGGCGCCGCCGGCGTCTATTCCTTCACGCAGGCGGAGATGTCGATGCGCTTGCTGGACGAGAAGATGATCGACGCTCAGAGCACCGGAGCAGACGTGATCGCGACGGCCAACCCCGGCTGCATGACACAGCTGGAGGCCGGCGTGCGACGCAGCGGCGGCAAGGCGCGCGTGCGGCACGTAGTCGAGCTGCTGGACGAGGCTTACGGCCCGCCCACCGCCTAATTTACGTTCTGTTTACCAGCCTTAACCGCTTCGCAACCGGCTCCCTGCAATACTGGCCCTGAAGCGACGTGACGCTCGAAGCATCAGTCCGGGTGAAGAAAGTTGCGAGATTCGTGAAAGGGACGTGTAACGGAGCGCAAACCGGGGCGTCTATTCATCGTCTCAATAGCGGGACATTTGTTCAGCCATGACGGACGCACGCACCGAGAGTGAGGGAGCATGACCACCGCAAGAATAGCGATTGACGGGACGCGTAAAGCGCCCGCCCGAACAGCCACCAAACCGGCGGCGCGCAAAACCTCCGCCGCTAAATCCGTGGACGGCGCAGCAGCCCCAACGGTAGCCGAGTTCTCTGACCTCTACAATGATTACTTCGCCAAGGTCTTCGCCTACGTCTACGGCCGCGTACAGGACAAGGAAGTCTCGCTCGATATCGTCGCCGACGTGTTCGAGAAGGCGTTCGTGAAGGTGAAGTCTTTGCGATCCCGCGACTCCTTCGGTTCATGGCTCTTCACGATCGCTCGCAACGAGGTCTCTTCGCACTGGCGCAAGGAGAAGCCCGGCCAGAAGGCGGCCCGCGAAGCGGCGATCGAAAAGGAGCTGCACAGCCAGCCGAAGAGCCCCGAGGAGGTGCTCGTCCACAAAGAGCCGCCTGGAGTTCCTCTCCGGCCTCGTGCGCGGCCTCCCGAAGCGAGAGCAGGAAATCATCGCGCTCAAGTTCGACGCCGAACTCACGAACCGTGAGATAGCCAGCGTCCTCAGCACCAGCGAGGTCAACGTGCGGGTGACGATCTTCCGCGCACTTCGCAAGCTGCGCGATCGCATGACGAACCTCAGCGACGACCTGGGATGACCCGGGACAACCTGCGAGACGTGATCGGCCTTCGGATGCAGCTCGCCCGTGAGGTCCTTGACCTGGCGGAGGAACATCGCGACGAAGTCTGGACCCGACTCCGCTCTCGCATCAGCGATCTTCAGGACGAGCCTGAAGGTGACGCACGCAAAGAAGCCACGGCGCGACCGGCGGGACCGGTCGGCCCCGAGAGACGCCGCCCCCCGGCCGAGCCTATGTACGCCGGCGAGGAGCCCACGGAGAGAAGGCTGCGCTGGCCGCGACTGGGCCTGGTCCACGTCGCGGGAGCACTCATCGCCGCCGCCGCCGTCGCCGCAGCGATCGCGCTAAGCTAGCGACGCTGGGCCAACGGCCAGCAGACACACCGGGCGGGTAGAGGACCCCGCACCCCATCAGGACGGTTGGATGGCAGCGCTATGCGAGGTCGTCGCGGGCGCGCTGCTCCCGCATCATCTCAAACAAGAGATTCTCGACGACCATCAGCAACAGGAGCACCTGCCGCTGTTGCCGGCGCGACATGCGCGCCAGCATGTGAAGTAGTTCTGGATCGACGCGCTCCGCGAGCGCAGAGCGATCGTCAGTTCCTTCAGCCATGGGCTACAAGGGTACCTTGGTCAGGCGGCCTGCGCGCGCCGCGGTACTCTCCGCTTCGCCTGCTTCGCCGCGGTCTTCCGTGCCGGGTTCTGTACCCGCGAGCACCTGTTCGATGCCCTGCAGTAGCGAAAGCAAGCGCCGCTGCTTCTCTCGCGGCAGGCCCGCCAGGTAGCCCAGCAGCTCGCCGTCGATCGTCGATTCGTAGCGCTCGTAGACTTCGCGAAGCGTGCGCACGGTCGGGTAACCAGCGGCCTCAAAGAGGTCGTCCGGATCGATGTTCATCGCCTGAGCGACGCGTAGCAGCACGGCCGCCGACGGGTTCTTCACTTCACCGTTCTCAAGCTGCGAAAGGTAACCCTGGCTGACGGATGAGCTCTGGGCCAGCTGACCTTGAGTGAGTTCACACTTGTCGCGCAGCTTGCGGATTCTGTCTCCAAGCTTCATATCGTTCCTCGCTACTACGGGGGTCGTGTCGCGCGTCAGACGCGCGCTTCTTGCTTCTCGGTGACGCCGGACGGCGACGCGTTTGGCGCCTGATCGGCCGCCGGCTGACTGACGATAACCAGGCTGTCGCCCTTCGCGATGTCGGCCTTGCAGGCGTTTCCAGCGGGCAGCTCCAGCGCGGAGTGGCCGCGGCTGAGCGCCGCGCGGAAAGGCTTGACGTTCGCGGCGACTTTGACGACTCGCTTCTCACGGTCGAGGAAGACGACGTCGATCGGAAAGCGCATGAAGGCCGTGTGGATCGAAGCGCTGGGCTCAATGAGGAGCGCCTCGTCGGAGGCCATGACCTTGCGCAGCATGAGGCCGCGAAAGCGCCCCCAGAAGCTGCGCGCGACGGCCGCGTCTTCCGCGACGACGGTTCCTTTGCTGACGTTGAGGATGCGTGCCACGCCCGTCCTCGCTAGCTCTTCGCCGTGACGTTCTGGGCCACCGGCTCGGATCCGCCGTTCTGCTGGTCGAGACTCTTCAACAGGCGCAGGAGATAAGTCTGCTGCTCCTGCGGGAAGCGGGCCAGGAAGCGCAACAGCTCCGGGTCCACTTCGACGGCGAACTCGGACGCGTTACCGTTGGCGCCGCTGTCGTAGCCGGCGGCATCCATGAGGACGCGCGGGTCGACGTTGAGCGCCTGCGCCAGTCGAAAGATGACGGCTGCGCTGGGGTTCTGGACCTCGTCGTTCTCAAGCTGGGAGAGGTATCCCTGGCTGAGGCCGCCCTGAGAGGACAGCTGTGCCTGGCTCATCCCGAGCTCTTCCCGCAGCTCCCTGATCTTCTTTCCGAGGGCCATGTTTGGGTTCTTCAAAACGACTCCGAGATTCTGATCACCGCCGGGCTGAGGATCACGGCGAGGAACGCCGGGAAGATCAGCAGCACCAGCGGGAAGATCATCTTGATCGGTGCTTCGTGCGCAAGGCGCTCGGCTCGTTGCCGCCGCTGCACGCGCAACTGGTCGGACTGAACGCGCAACACCTGGGCGATACCAACGCCGAGTTTCTCGGCCTGGATGATCGATGAGATGAAGTTCGTAAGCTCTTCGACGCCCAGGCGCTCGGACATCTCTTCCATCGCCTCGCGCCTCAGCTTGCCCATCGCGATGTCGCGCAGCATCCGCTGAAGCTCGATGACGAGAGGCCCCTGGCCTTGCTCCGCGACGCGCGACAGCGCAGCGTCCAGACCAAGGCCCGCTTCTACGCAGGTCGTGACGAGGTCGAGGTTGTCCGGAAGGCTGAGGGCGACGGCCTTCTGCTTCGCCGAAACCCGGCCCTTGAGCCAGATGCGCGGCAGCATGTAGCCGAGCACCAGCAGGACGGCGCCGACTCCCAGCGCCGGGACGCTGCCGACGGTGACGAACGCCGCGATCCCGAGTACGCCGAAGACGGCGAGCGACGTAATCCACATTGTGACGAACGTGCTCAGCTTCATCGGCGAACCCGCCATGACCAGCTGGTGCTCGATGCCTGTCAGCACTGACTGCGGCAGAAGGTTGGTCGCGCTTCTCGAAAGACCTTCGATAGCCGGCCTGGCGACGCGTTCAGCGAAGGACATCTCAAGGTCAACGTCTACGGTGTCGCGCTGCGTTGTAGCTTGCGCGCGGAACGTCTCTATGCGCGTCTGCATGAGGGAGCCGGACTTGCGACCGAAAGTGGCAACTGCGAGGCAGCCGAAGGTCCCGGTGAGGACTGCGATGATCAGAACGATAAGCATGGTTCTCTCCTAGACCTCGATCGCCATGATTCGCTTCATCGCCAGATAGCCCACCACCTCGAGCCCGACGGCGACGACGAGGATGATGCGGCCGATGCTCTCCTCGAAGAAGACGCTCATGTAGCCCGGGTTCATGACCGTGAAGACCGCGAACATGAAGACCGGGAGGCCGCCGACGACGATGCCGGTCAGCTTCTGCTGTGCGGTCAGGGTGGCGATGTCGCCGCGGATGCGCTCACGTTCGCGCATCGTGTATGCGACGTTGTCGAGGATCTCCGAGAGGTTTCCGCCGACTGCGCGCTGAATGTTGATCGCCGTGAGGACCAAGTCCAGGTCCCTGCTGTTGATGCGCTCACCCATCGCGCCCAGGGCGGCTTCGGATGTCATTCCCAACGTCGCCTCGCGCAGCGTGCGCCGCAGCTCCAGACCCAGCGGTGCGGGAAGCTGACTGCCGGCGAACTCCAGGCTCTGCATCAAGCCATAGCCGGACTTGATCGAGTTGGAGACCATGCCCAGCATGTCAACGAGCTGAGCGGTGATGCGCTCGGCGCGCTTATTGCGCTTGTTCGCCAGCCATTGTGTCGGCGCCATGAAGCCGACTACGGCCAGGATCAGAGCGATGAAGAGATTGAACAGCGCAAAGCCGAAGACCAGCGGCACCAGGAAGAGGGCGACCGCCGCGATCAGGCGAATCATGTAGTATTCGCCAACGCGAAGGGGCACGCCGGCCCGCTCCAACTGGAGGACAGTGGCCTCCGTGCCGCCCATTCGGGCGAGCAACGAGCTGACCAGCGGAATGCCGGAGTAGGCTCGCTTGGGCCGGAATCCATCGGCGTCGTTCTGACTGTCCGGCCGCTTCTCGTCTTCGCGGAAGGCCTTGAGCCGGGCTTCGACGAAGCGAGAGCGGGACTCACGCTTGCCAAAGGCAAGCACCGACAGCACAACAGTTCCGAGGACGAGCCCGCAGATGGCCAGGAGGAGCAAGCTCATGCTATGCGCTCCTCGCCAGGAAGATACCTTCCGGCAGGTTAATGCCGGCGGCCTCGAACCGCTCGGCGAAGCTCGGGCGGATGCCGGTCGGGCGCATCTCGCCGTGGATCTTGCCTTCGGTGTCGATGTGCGTCTGCCTGAACTCGAAGAGGTCCTGCAGAGTGATGACGTCGCCTTCCATGCCGGTGCACTCGGTGACTTTGGTCACGCGACGGACACCGTCGGTGAAGCGGGCGAGCTGGATGAAGACATCGAGGGCCGATGCCGTCTGCTCACGGATTGCCCGGTCGGGCAGTTCCAGGCTGGCCATCAGCACCATGTTCTCGATACGGGCGAGGGCGTCACGCGGCGAGTTGGCGTGAATCGTTGAGAGTGAACCCTCGTGGCCAGTGTTCATCGCGTTGAGCATGTCGAAGGCCTCCGGGCCGCGGACCTCGCCGATGATGATTCGGTCGGGGCGCATGCGGAGGGTGTTTCGCAGGAGGTCTCGCTGGGTGACCTCACCCTTGCCGTCGATGTTGGCCGGGCGGGCTTCCAGGGAGACGACGTGCGGCTGCTGGATCTTGATCTCCATCGGGTCCTCAATGGTGAGGATGCGCTCACCTTCCGGGATGAACACGGACATCGCGTTGAGGAACGTGGTCTTGCCGGTGCCGGTACCGCCGGAGACGATGATGCTGAGCTTGAGCCTGACGCAGGCCTTGAGGAACTCAGCCATGTCCGGCGTGAGCGTCTGCGCCGCCACCAGGTCGTCCATGCTCAGCTTGTCGGCACGGAACTTACGAATGGTGATAGTGGGGCTCTTCGGAGCCACCGGCGGGATGATCACGTTCACACGGGAGCCGTCGGGAAGGCGAGCGTCGACCATGGGCGACGATTCGTCCACGCGGCGTCCGATGGGCGCGATGACGCGCTCGATCACGCGCATGATGTGTGTCAGATCGCGGAAGCGTACATCGCTGAGGTAGAGGATGCCCTCGCGCTCGAAGAACACTTCTTCCGGCGCGTTGACCATGACCTCTGAGATCGACGGGTCGCGGAGCAGCGCGTCGATCGGGCCCAGGCCGACGACTTCGTCGACGACGCGGGCGACGATCTGGTCGCGCGTGATTCCGCCGACGTTTGGCAGTTCGCGCTTGAGCAGCGTCTCGCCGGCCCCTTCGACGACGCGACGCCGTTCGTCGGAGGGCAGAGCGGCGATCTGGTCCGCATCCAGTTCTTCGATGAGCATCTGGTGGATGCGGAAGATGAGCTGCTCCATGTCCTCGTTGTAGCGGCCGGGAGTGGCGCGGACGGTGCCACCGCTGACCGGAGTACCGCCGGCGGAATCGCTGGACTGCTGAGGACGGTTGTTGACGGGCTTCCAGTTTGTCATGAGTTACTCCACACTCACTTCTTCTCTGTCCTGCGTTCCCAGGATCTTCGAGAAGAGGCCACCCTTCTGGCCGTCGTTGGATGGCGGCGAGTTCTGCTGTCGCACGCCGCTGAGCGCGAATGACATCTCGACGATGCTCTCCGACGCCTTTGACTGCGGCTTCGCCAGCACGACCGGCATACCCAGCTGAGTCGCCGTGCTGATGTTGCGGTCGTACGGGATCGACCAGAAGACGTCACGGCCGAGCATCCGCTTCACTTCCTTCGGCTGCACGTTCGTGGCTTCGTTAGTTGCGTTGATGACGAGCTTGATCTTCTCCTGGGGGAAGTTCCAGGAGCGCAGCATGTCGATGGCCAGTAGCGTGTCCTTGAGGCTGGCCATGTCAACAGTGGCGACTAGCACCAGCACAGAGGCCAGCTCCAGCGCCCTGGCGACGATATCGTTGAAGGTGCCGGGGGTGTCCAGGATGACGTAGTCGTAGCTCTGCGTGAGCGTCGTTACGATCTTTTCGATGTGACCGGCGTGGACGTTTCTCCAGTCGGTGGGCCGAATCGGCGCGGGCAGAATGTAGACGCCGCTGTTGTGCTGATAGAGGCAATCCTCCACCATCTCGGCGGTTATCGAATCTTCGTCCACAGCGAGGTCGGCGATGCTGCGTTCGACCGGGATGTCCATGAGGATGCCGACGTCGCCGAATCGAGTGTCGAGGTCGACGAGGGCAGCCGACTGGTGGGTCTTCTGCACGAGCGCCGTGGCGACGTTGGTAGCGATCGTCGTCTTGCCGATGCCACCCTTGGCGCCGAATACGGTGATCACCGATCCAGCGGCGATTGGCTCGTTCACTTCGCCGGCGAGGCGCTGGCGCTTGCGTTCCCCCTGTGCGAGTACCGTGTGGATCGAGTTGACCAGGTCTTCGTCCTTGACCGGCGCCGCCAGGAAGTCGCTGACTCCTGCCAGCATCGACTTACGCATGGCGTCCGGGTCACGGATGGTTGAATAGCCGATGATGACGGTGCTTGGCAGCATGCCCGAGAGGGCCTCGACGGTCTGGAGGGCGCGGATCGTCGGCTCTTCGACGGCGATCACGATGACCTCCGGCTCGGACTTCTTGGCCAGCGTGACGGCCTCGATGCCGTAGCCCGCCTCGCCGACGACCGTGAAGCCCGAGACGACGAGCGCCTTGCTCACGTCGGACCGGCTGTTGAGGTCCTGGTCGATGACTGCTACACGTGGGTTATTCGTCATGTTGTTGCTCACGAACCAGGCACGACGCCGCAGAGCGGAAGGCCACTTCGTTGACCTTGCTCGCCGAACGGCCTCAATGCCATCCATAGCTGGTTGCCAACGCCATTTCCGTTGACGCTTTGCTGAGCGGCCGCCAGCCACCAGGCTTCTTCCGGTGTGACGGCCAGGGTTGCTGACGATGCGCCGGTATTGGCGTCGGAGGCAGCCAGGCCGTCGGCCTCGGCCGCGCTAACGTTCACCACGCTGGAGCCGACAGCGAGCACTTGGATGTCCTGCATGATGTAGCAGGCCGAGCCCGGCGTTAGCAGCTCCTGCGAGCCGGCCGTCGATGCGGCGCCGCTCAGTAGAAGATCGACGTGGTCACCCGGGCGCGCCAGGCCGCCGGCTGAGGCGACTGCGCTGAGGGCGACGGAAAAGGCCACCTTGCCTTGGGGGATCAAGAGCGAAAGGGGAGGATCAGAGCCGTACTGCGAAAGGGCGGAGGCGGTGTCTGTGACCTTGGCCGTCACCACCTGCTCTCCCGCAATCACCGGCACCTGGGTGATCAGCCCTGCCACGTCCGCCGGATCGGTCAGCGAACCTGCCAGTAGGAGATCGGTTGGCACTGCGCGAACGGCCAACATCTCTTCCGTAACACGCGTGAACGCCGGGATATTCTGGGCCGCGACGACGACCGAAGTCGTCGGGACGCTTGTTGTGGAGCCGCCGGACGCGTTGCCGTCGAGGCTGCTCAGGTAGACGCCGATGAGGATGGCGCTGATGGCACCCAACACGAGTGCCAGTGCCAGGTATCCCTTCGTCGCTCCACCACCGATTCCGAGGTTCTTGATCATGGCCTTTTCTCCCGGTGAACTATCTTGTCAATGCAATTGAATCCAGAAACAAATGACGCCGCATCGATGGGCGTGTTACAACGATGCGGCGAACACCAGCCGCTATGGCGTAGCGTCAGGTGGCGGAGCGTGAATCGTGAACGGGGCATATTCTCCATCGCCGTAGTGGCCGGGAATATTGCAGAAGATCACGTAGTTGCCCGGAGCGATCGGCTCCACTTCGTAAATCGCGTAATCGGAGTGCCCAATCGTCCCCAGCTCAACCGCGGTAAGGCCGGTCGTTACGACCTGCCCGGAAGAGTCCACCGGCAGCCCTGCAGGGTCACCATCCCAACCGACGACCGTGAGCTGGTGCAGCTCCTCGCCGTCGTTGAAGCTGTCGAAGTAGATCTCCTCGGCGTCATAGTCCACGCCGGCCTCGAGCACGATGCTCCCCTCAGTGATCACCAGGTCGGTGATCGCCGCGATGAGGCCCGGGGAAGAGTCGCTCCCGTCGGGCGTACGACGCGGCTCTATGGTCGGGGTCGGGTCTGCCAGCGTGGGCTCAGGGCTCGTCGTCTGTACGGGCGTCGCCGTCTGCGGCGCCGGTGTCTCTGCCTCGGTTGAGCCGCAGGCCAGGATGACGAGGGTAAGGACTGCGATCGCTGCGAGCGTGAGCACGCTCCGACACCGCAAGAGGGAGCTAAGACTCATGGCGACAACTCCTGTGTGATTCACTGATATTGCGAACGGCCCGGAGATTTTAATTCCGAGCCGTTACTCAATTAATATGACGCCGATATCAGCGGTCTGTTACTCGCCGGCGATTCGTCCCTACTCAACCAGCCGGGAAGCCCAGTTGCTGGCGAAGAACTGCGCGGCGTCGTATAGGAACGTAGTATCCACGCCCTCGATGTTGATCATGCCCGCGTAGACCTGCAGGTAAGCGGTTCCGCCTGCCTCCACCTTGACGGTGGTCTCCCAGTTCGGCGCGTAGATCGACCCGGACAGTCCATTGATGCCGTTGCCGGGCGCGATCGTCATGTCCTTGTCGTTGTCGGCGTGCTGGAAGATCGTGAGATTCTTGTAAACGCCGCTGTCCATCGCGCCCAGAGTAATGGTCGATGAGTCTTTGAACATCACGGCGTCCTCGTCTCCACCAGAGCTATCGAGACCGTTGAAGATCATGACGTTCTGTGCAATCAACACCGCGTCGCTCTTCACCTCGAGGCCACCGCCGGCTATGTAGTAGATTCCGTCGGCGAGAGTCACCCGCGCGTCGTCCTCGATCAAGATTCCGCCCCAGTAGATGCCGGGAAGGAGCGTCTGCACTCCCGAGTTGATGTCGAGCCTGTCGCTGTTCGAGGATGAGCCATGGCGGGTGGTGAGGTCGTTCAGGTCGGGATAGGGCGTGCCAGCCCACGGGTCCGGCAGCACCGGCTGGTAGATCAGAGGGTCGGGCGAAACGGTCGTGTCGTCGTGAGTCTCCCAACCGCCGACGACTGATACCTTCGTCGCATGGATGTGACCCCCGTCGCCGAAGATGTCGAAGGCGTCTCCGAAGCCCGGAGGAACGTCTCCCTTATCCACGTTGCACGAGTTGACGTAGATCCCGGCGTTGACCGTGAGCGTTCCTCCGGCGTCAACCTTCAAGGTGTGCTTTTCGCAATCATCGCGAAGAGCCACGAAGGTGTAGTCCAACTGAGTTGCCGGGTCGCCGGAGATTCCCGCGACCGCCCGGCTGTCGATGTCCCAGACCGCATCGCTGAGTGGTCCGCGGAAGATGACACCCTGGCTTGACGTGATTATCACCTCGATGAAATCGCTATCCCCGGCGTGCGATCCACTGGCCGGGGGGATGTTGACGGTTACATCTTCTGCGGCATAGCCGTTGCCCAGCGCATAAGTCAGGGCCTCCGCTTCGGCCAGTGCGGGATCAGACGAGGAGATTAGCTCACCGACGGCGGCAAGAGCGGCCGCATCAGCGGCGTCCTGAGTCTGCTGCTTTTCGTTATAGGCGAGGCCTACGTCCATTACAAGAGCAACGAGCCCGGCGATAACGCCGAGCATCAGGGCCATAAGAACGAGGGTCTGTCCCTTTTCGCTAGACCCCCGTCGGGAGCGCGATTCGGGCCTTAGCATAAGCATTCCTCACTATTCGATTCTCATCTCCGCTTCAGAATGGAAGGTGATGGGAGACCCTAAGCCGCCGCCGAAGATGCCCAGAAGGTTGGAGAGCGGCGTAATCGGCTCGTAGTCGTAGTCGACGTCCACTGACACTGCTTCGCCGGCTGGGCCCTGGGCGTTGACGACCGTCACGTTGAGATCGGCCGCGTCCAGCGAGCTGGCGGTGTCGACGACACACGCTTCGATCGTCGAGGAATCGGCACCAACGGCGCCGATGCGGGCGCCCTCACGGGCCGCATTCGAGACCGTGATCCAGGCGTGGAATCCCATGCCGAAGTCAACGATCGCGAAGACCAGAATAAGGAAGATGGGGACGACCATCGCGAACTCTACGAGGTTCTGTCCCCCTTCGCCGTTTCTTCGATTCTTGCGACTCAACTTACTGGTCACTTGTTTGTCCATTCAAGGTTCTTCTTTGTTTCGGATGTGAAGGCTGATGGAGGCGGACGGACCCTGCGGCCCGCCCGCCATCCATTACCTTGGCACTTCGGCTAGCTGCCGGCGGCGCCGGTCAGCTCGCCTTCGACATCGCCGAACACGTCGACGATACCGCCGGCGAGTAGAGCAAGGGCGCCGATGGCCGCGACCGCAACCAGAGCGATGATGAGGCCGTACTCTGCAAGAGCCTGACCCGTTTCGTCCTGGACGCGCCCGACTAGCCTGCGAAGCGCCTCGTTAATCTTGGAGAACATGCTCTCCTCCTTTCCCACGATTGTGCCGATCGATATTCGGCGGGCCTGATCCAGTTGTCGAAAGCTAAGATGCGGCACTTTATCCGGCGTTACAGGCTCTCCGGCGCTGCGGGGGGTTATTCACCCCGCCATCACCCGCCTGTAACCTGCGGCGCGGCATCGGGCACTTTTGAGCGCTCTCCGGGGGCGGCGGCTGCCACGGCATCGCCCTCCTCTTCGGCCGCCCGCCAGGCCAGGAACGCCTTCACTGCCACCCAGGCAGCGGCGGCGACGGCCAGGCCGGCAATCCCGTCAACGGCGTAGTGCTCGCCCAGGTAGACGACGGCAAGCAGCATCGACATCGCGTAGGCGACGCCGAACCAGCGCAGCCAGTTGTACTTCCAGAGCGCGAACGCCATCACGAAGGGCACAGCGCAGTGAAGTGATGGCATCGCGGCCACCGGGTTGGCGCCGGCGATCTCGTAGACGTTTTCGTAGGTGCCCGGCGTCACGTGACCGGCGAGGTCGGGGACCACCTGGTAGACGTGCGGGATGTGCCCCAGTTGACCGGCCATCCAGGGCGGCGCTGTTGGCAGCACGGCGCTTGCGAGGAGGCCGACGTAGAGCGTGACCATGAAGGCGAAGACGTAGGTCTTGAAGCGCGGCGGATCCCACCTCCACAGGGCGAATGCGACGATGTGTGGGATGAAGAAGTAGCTGAGGTAGACAGCCATCGTGTAGAACTCCAGCGGCCCGAGGCACGCGAAGGAGTAGAGCCGCTCCTGCAGCCAGATGCTGGGGATCTCGCCCAGGAAGAGCGCCTTCTCCATTGAGATGGCGTAGTCGAACTGGACAGGCGTGCCGATCTCGTCCGTGAAGCCCCGCAGCTGGGCGAAGAGAATGAACCCGGTGAGATAAAGCACCCAGATGCGGAAGGATGTGGCGCCCAGCGCGATGTAGACGCAGCCGAGCGCCAGGAGATAGAAGATGATGTGCGTGTGAATGGCCGTCTCGCCGCGGACCGCCGCGAGCAGCCAGACGGCGAACCCGACGCAGGCGAGACGGAAGAGGAACGTGAGGACCACCCGCAGGGCGATCAGATGGCGGGTCGCATCGAGTCCGAAGACCCGGCCGTAAGCTGGTGCCTTACCAGTCATCGTTGGCCTCAAGCGCTGCCGTCGGCGGGCGCCTCACGCGCTCTTCCGCCCACCAGCCCCAGAACGCCCGTCTTGGCACCCTCGGCCGCGGAGACGATCGGCTCCCAGTACTTCGTGACTGCGAGGTAGGCAACTGCCGCAAGCAGCACGCCGCCGAGGACGTCGACCACGTAATGCTCTCCGAAGTAGACAAGCGCGAACGCCATGGCGACGGAGTAGACGGCGCCGAGAGCCGCCAGCGGACGCCACATCTGCCAGAGCGTGAGCGTCACCGCGAGGGTGGCCGCCATGTGAACGCTGGGCATCGCCGCCACGGGATTGGTGCCGAACCGCTCCTGGCCAGCCTCGTATGAAGCTTCGTTGACTGAGCGGCCGACGTTGTCCATCACGCGCGTCACCTCGCCTGAAGACGCCAGCCAGGGCGGCGCCGTCGGCAGGAGATAGTAGATAAGGAGGCCACCCAAAAAGACGAACACGCACATGACCACGTGGCGCGGGAACCAGTCCCTCTTCACGAGCAAGACAAGTGGTGTCACGATATGGATGATTGAGAAATACGAGGTATAAACTGCGTACAAGACCCAGTCCAGCAGTGATAAGTGCGTGGCGTCGTACAGCCTGTCTTGGAGGAATGCCGACGGCAAAGTACCCAGACCGACGACGCTATCGAGGGCCGGAGCGTAGCTGTAATGGATCGGAATTCCCGTGGAGTCAGCAAGCGCCCTGACGTGGCTGAACAGAACAACGGCGGCCACGTAGAGCGAGAGCAGCCTGAACGTGGGGCTGGCGAACACGAGCGCGACAAGCAGAAAAGCGCCGATCAGGAGCGCCGAGATAATCATCTCCCGCTCGTTCTTGACCGCCATGATCGTGTAGCCCATGACGAGAAGAGCCAGTCCCTTGAAGACCAGCCCGCAAAGATCGTTTATCCTCCGCAGCGTGAACTGGGGCAGTCGTGATTGCGTTGCTACTTGCACGTGGTGACTCACATCTCCTGAGCATGGGCAGGCACGGATATGGGCGGTCGGCCATGCACAGTCGTAGACGCCGGGCCCTATGGGTGTGTTACTCGGAGGTCACGTTCTCCGGTCCTCGCGCGTCTAGATCACTGAGACAATGATTGAACTGCTGATCGGCGCCGTCGCCGGGTTCTTCCTCGGGCACCTGCTCGACCTGGCGTTCGTGCGCTTCTACACGAGCGAGGATCCGGCAACGCCGTTGCACCACTGCCCGGACTGCCGTTCGCCGTTCCGGGCGCGCTTCGCGTTGCCACTGAGTGGCTACGTGATGTCGCTGGGCCGCTGCCCGGACTGCCGCGCCTGGTTGCCCCTGCGGTCGGTGATCCTGCCGCTGGGTGGCGCAGCGTTCTTCGCGACATCGGTCGCAGTATTCGACGACTTCGCGCCCGGGATCGTCGGCGGCGTCTTCGCCACGCTATTCCTGACGCTGACGCTAACTGACTTCGAGCGCCGGCTGCTCCCGAACCGCATCATCTACCCGGCGATCGTGCTGGCGATCGCGCTCTCCTGGGTCTGGACTCACGTCTCCGTGCCGGAAGTCCTGGCCGGCGGGCTCGCCGGGCTGGCGCTGGGAGTCGGCCTGCTCGTCGTCTCGCTGCCGTTCGGCAAAAGCGCGTTCGGCATCGGGGACGTCAAGATGATCGCGCTGATCGGGTTCGTCGTCGGGCCGGCTTCACTTCTCGTCGGCCTGCTCATCGGCAGCATCATCGGCGGCCTGATCGCGGCGACGCTGATCATCGCGCGGCTGAAGAGCAGGCGCGACTACATGCCGCACGGCCCGTTCCTGGCGATGGGCGCCGTGATCGCGCTGTTCTGGGGCCCCGAGCCGCCTTACGCCTTGACACTCCCCGCTGCGCGACGCGATCATGGCGCTTGCCATGAGCCGTTCCACTGCGCCCGCACCAATACTCATCGCTGACTACGATCGTCGCTGGCCGGCGACGTACGCCGCCGAGAGCGCTCGCATCGAGGACGCGATCGGGGAGTGGCTCGTCGCCATGGAGCACGTTGGCAGCACGTCCGTGCCGGGCCTCGCCGCCAAGCCGATCGTCGACATCATGCCGGGGTTGCGCAGCCTGGGCGACTCCCCGCACATCGTCGAGCCCCTGCAGAAGCTGGGCTACCGGTACTTCCCGGAGCACGCGGGGGTAATGCCGGAGCGGCGTTACTTCGCCCTGCCGGCCGGCGATGAGTACCGCGAACGGCGGCAATTCCATCTGCACTCAGTCGAGCCGACGAGCGCGTTCTGGCGCCGCCACCTCGCCTTCCGCGACTACTTGCGCGCGCACCCGGATACCGTGGCCGAGTACGCCGCGCTGAAACGCCGTCTCGCTGCCGAGTACGGATCAAACCGCGAGGGCTACACGGAGGCGAAGACCGCGTTCATCACGCGCATCGAGGCGCTGGCGCTGGCGGGAGAGGCCGGCTGATGCGGTCGTACGAGTTCAAGCAGGTGGACGTGTTTACCGGCGTCGGGCTGCGCGGCAATCCGGTTGCCGTCGTGATCGACGCCGACGATCTCTCGGACGAGGAGATGCAGCGCACAGCCAACTGGACGAACCTCTCGGAGACGACGTTCATCTGCGAGCCGACGCCTAACAGCGGCGCCGACTACCGCCTGCGCATCTTCACGCCGCAGCAGGAGTTGCCGTTCGCCGGCCACCCGACCGTCGGTTCCGCACACGCCTACCTCGAGCACGGAGGAGCGCGCCTCGACCCCGACGTCCTGCGGCAGGAGTGCGGCGCCGGGGTGCTGGCGATCCGCGCCGAGGGCGAGGACGACTCGCGGCTGATCTTCGCCGAGACCCCGGAAGCAAAGCTCGTCCACGAGTACGCGACGTCGGTCGACGCGATCTCGGAGGCTCTTGGCGTCGAGGTCAGCAGCGATCCGCCACCGGCGTCGGTGGACAACGGCCCCATCTGGACGTTCGTCCACCTGCCGGAGGCCGCGTCGATCGGCGCGATGAAGCCCGATATGCCGGCCCTCGCACGGCTCAGTCAAGACCTGGGGCTCACGGGTCTAGCCGTCTTCGCGCTGACCGACGAGGACCCGATGGTGCGCGTCCGCTGCTTCGCCCCGCTCTTCGGGGTGCCGGAGGACCCGGTGACAGGCAGCGCTAACGGCGGCCTGCCGACATACCTCCGCCGCTACGGACTGCTCGATCGCACGGGCCGCGCCTTCACGTCGAGCCAGGGCCTGGAGTTGGGCCGCGACGGCCGCGTCCACATCCGCGTCCGCGAGGACGACCGCGTAGAGATCGGCGGCCAGGCGGTAACGGTGGTGGAAGGAGAGATCCGGCTGTGAGGACGACGATGATTCTGGAGGGTGGATCGAAATGGCCAACCAACTGAAAATTCTCGCCGAAGGCAAGGGCGAGTACCTCAAAGTCGACCCGGACGGCTATCGGGAGTACGTCCGCGACAACAAGCAGCGGGCGATGGTCTCGAAGCTGATGTCGGAGAAAGAGGCGGTCGAGAAGTTCGTCGCCAACGGCGACTACCTCGTTTACGAGTGCAACTACCTGCAGCGCGGCCCTTCCGCCCTAATCCGCGAGGTGATCCGGCAGAAGAAGGAGGACCTCTGGCTGGGCGCGAAGTTCACGTGGGTGGCGGCGGCGCTGCTCGTCGGCGCCGGTTGCGTCTCGAAGCTGGACGTCGGCTTCTTTCTCTTCGGTCCGGTCGTCGAAGAGGCGATCCGCGAGGGCCGGGTCAAGGCCTACGAGTACTCGAACGTAGTTATGTCCAACCGGATCATGGCCGGCGCGATGGGCCTGCCGTTCATCCCCGTCCGCTCGTTCGGAGGCACCGACGGCTTCGAATACTCCGGCGCCAAGCTGATCGAGGACCCGTACTCCGGGCAGCCGATCACGCTGGTGCCGGCGCTCAACCCTGACGTGGCGCTGATACACGCGCACCAGGCCGACATCTACGGCAACGCGCGCATTTTCGGCACCGGCATTTCGCACGTCGAGTCAGCCTACGCCTCGAAAAAGGTGGTGATCTCGACGGAGGAGATCGTGGACACGGAGGAGATCAAGCGCGATCCGGCGCGGACGTCGATCCCCTACTATGCCGTCGATGCGGTGGTGCACGCGCCGTTCGGGGCCTACCCGGGCGAGATGCAGGGCCGCTACTCTAGCGACATGGGCCACGTGATCGAGGTCGTCGGGGCAACGATGCGCGGCTGGATCCCGCAGTACCTCGATAAGTACGTGCACAGCGTCGCCAGCCACACGGAGATGATGGACAAGCTCGTCGGCTACCAACGAATCCGCGAGATCACCGGGCGGGCGACGATCAAGGAAGGCTATTCGGTGTAGCGCAGATGAGATACCGCTTCCTGCTTTTCCTATCGGCACCGATCGTGCTACCCGCCGCCATCGTGCTGGCGCTGGTGCTGGCGCCGGCCGGCACCTTCCTTTGGCTAACGTTCCGGCGCGTCGCCGGCATCGACAACGCCTTTGTCGGCTGGGTCTATGCACTGCTCGCCACAACCGCGCTCGGAGCCTCGATCGCCTGGCCGATCGTCGCGATCTACGGGGCGAATCAACTGTAGGATAGTCTGCGTCAGCGGAGGAGACTCATGGGCACACCAGCGACTTACTTCAACGAACGCGAGCACCAGATCTGCGTCGTCGCGCGGATGATTGAGAACGCGCGCACGTACTGGGTGGCCGGCGGCGGCTCGCCGATGGCGGCGATCCTGCTCGCGAAGAAGATGTCCGCACCGGAAGCCGTCTACGTCACCGAGGACGGCGTCGTAAACCCGGAGCCGATGCTGCCGCTGGACCCGCTGATGACGATGGTCAGCTCGCGGGCGTCGTACCGGGCGCTGCAGTGGGGGACGATGAACAGCGTCGGCTTCCAGGCGCAGATCGGGCTCATGGACGTCGGCATCCTGAACACGCTGCAAGTCGACCCCTACGGCAACATCAACTCGACGGCGACGGGCGACTACAAGGGCGAGCACCGGCGCTTCGGCGGCCCCGGCGGCGCCGACTCGATCGCGGCGATGTGCTGGAAGACGATCCTCATGACCGACCAGCAGAAGCGCAAGTTCGTGCCGCGCGTCGACTTCATCTCGTCGCCCGGCTACCTCGACGGCACGGAGGGCGCCCGCGAGCGCGCCGGCCTGCCCCGCGGCACCGACCCTTGGCGCGTGGTGACGCCGTGGGCGCTCTTCGACTACGAGGACCGCTACATGCGCCTGGCCGGCATCTCGCCGTTCGTGACGGTGGAGCAGGTGCTGGCGGAGATGTCGTTCGAGCCGAAGATGGCGAAGGAGATCGAGACGCTGGAGACGCCGACGGAAGAGGAGCTGGCAGTGCTGCGCACCGAGCTGGATCAGCGCGGCCAGATCACGGACGTCGGCAAGCCGATCTTGCGCCTTGACGACGGGACGTACCAGCGCGTCGAGGAGGAGCCGGGCGAGGCGAAGGAGAAGGAGACGCCGAGCAGCTGGTAGAGGCCGCTAGCGGAAGAGGTCCATCTCGCGGGCGCGGATGAGGTCTCGCGATGAGCCTTCGCCGCGCGGGAAGTCGTAGCCGCGGACGATCGTGACCGGTACGCCGTCGAGCTTGTTCTGGACCAGCTCTGCGGCGGCGGCCAGCTCGTCGGCAACGCAGAGGGTGCTCACCCGCAGTTCGTAGCCGAACGAGTCCTTCTCGCCCACGTAGTCGACGAAAGGCAGCATGCCGGCGAGGCCGATCGCGACGTTCGTGTGGCCCTCGCGCCAGGGACGGCCGAAGGTGTCGCTCATGATCACCGCGACGTCGGCGCCGGTCGCCTCACGAACGGAGTCGCGGATGCCGCGGCAGGAGGCGTCGGGGTCGACGGGCAGGAGGCAGACGGTACCCTCCGGGCCGACGTTGGAGGAGTCGATGCCGGCGTTGGCGCAGACGAACCCGTGCTTCGTCTCGGTGATCAGCACGGGGCCGCGCTGGCGGACGATGCCAGCGCTCTCGCTCAGGATCAGCTCGACGAGACGCGGGTCCTTCTCCGTCTCGGCGGCCAGGCGCTCGGCCTCCGCCGACGGCGTCACGTCGTCGAGCGAGACGACGCGGCCCTCTGCCTTGGAGACGATCTTCTGCGTGACGACGAAGACGTCGCCGGCCTCGACTCCCGGCCCTGCCCGCGCCGCGGCGATGATCAGTGCCGCAACGTCGTCGCCGTCGCGCACTTCAGGGATGCCCGGCAGGGGGATCAGACGGACTTCGGGGCCGCCCATCTGGGACCTCTGCTAGACGCCCGTGACCCGAATGCCGGTATGGGCCTGGTAGATCTTGTTGATGTGCACGAGTAGCACCGTCAACTGCTCCGTGTAGCGCGAGTTCTTGAGCGTGCCGCCGTCGAGCGCCCGCACGTAGTTGATTTCCTCGACGAGCGTCATCACCTTCTGCTTGACGGCTTTGTCGTCGCCGCAGACGATGACGTCACCCTGGAGCGGCCGCTCCAGCCGATTGAGCTGCTTGGCATCGAGGTGATGGAAAGCGCTGACGACTTTGGCCTCCGGGAGAAGCGACGCGGCCTCTTCGGCGGCCGAGCCGGCCTTAGGCAGCGCCGCCTCAGGGCCGTCTTCGCCCTCGAAGCTCATCGGCACGACGGTGTCGATGACGATCTTGTCGCCGATCGCCTCCGCAAGCTCCGCCAGCAGTTCGGCGTGGGCCGAGGCGGGTACCGTGATGAAGACGAAGTCGGCCTTGAGCGCTCCGTCCCGGTTAGGGCCGCCGTATAGGTCGGCGCCGGGCGTGGCTTCGTGGATCTTGGCCACGGTCTCGGCGGCGTGTTCTTCGGTACGCGAGCCGATGTAGATGGCGTGCCCGGACTTGGCGAAACGCATCGCCAGCCCTGTTCCCTCGGGGCCCGTCCCGCCGATAAACGCGAGTCTTGCCATTCAGATTCCTCCGGTCATCAAAAAGGGGCAGGCGCCCAAGCTGTCGCTGCCCCGCCCGGTTAGTTTACAGGGTTGATCCGACCGCGCGAAAGCGGGGCATCGGCTCGCGGTCTGCCAGCCTCGGTTGCGTGCGCAAGGCCAGCGCACGTACAATCGTGGTCGGCTCGCCAGAGATTGTGGCGCGGGGTGCGCCTCCGGCCGTACGAGCCCTTGGCCATGCTTCTGGCATCGCACCCCCGCAGCGGATAACCGAACGAGGTCGTTTCGGCATGGCCAACGAAACCCAGCACGTCTCGCTCAGGGGTCTGTCCCACGTCTTCACGGACGGCCGCGAGCCCCTGCGCGTCCTCGACGACGTGTCGATCGGCGTGCCGCACGGGCAGTTCACGTCGATCATCGGGCCGAGCGGCTGCGGAAAGTCGACCCTGCTGCGGATGGTCGGCGGTCTGCTGGAGCCTTCGGCGGGCACTGTGCGAGTCGACGGCACGAGGCCGCGCGACGCGCAACGCCGCCACGAAATCGGCATCGTTTTCCAGGAGCCGGCGCTGCTGCCCTGGCGGACCGTCACCGGAAACGTCCGCCTGCCGCTCGAGATCGACGGAGGCCGCCGGCGCGGCACCGACGCTGAGTCGCTGCTCGACCTGGTCGGCCTCAGCGAGTTCCGCGACTACTACCCGCACCAGCTCTCAGGCGGCATGCGGCAGCGCGTGGCGATCGCGCGGGCGCTGGCCTTCGACCCGACGCTGCTGCTGATGGACGAGCCGTTCGGCGCGCTGGACGAGATCACGCGCGCGTCGATGCGGTACGAGCTTCTGCGCATCTGGGCCTCGCAGGCAGAGGCGGCGGCGCGCAAGACGGTGCTCTTCGTCACGCACTCGATCACCGAAGCCATCGTGATGTCCGACCGCTTGATCGTGATTAACGGCCGGCCGGGGCGAGTCGTCGCCGACATGGCGGTGGAGCTGCCACGGCCGCGGACTCAGGAGATCGAACGCAGCGCGCCGTTCCTGGACTACGCGGACCACCTGCGCGGCTTCCTCGTGGGAGCGGCGGCGTGAGCGAGCGTCTGCGCGGCGTCCTGAAGGGCGTCGCTGTCTACGGACTGCCGCCGGCGATCGCCTTCGCAGTCGTCATCGGCGCCTGGGAGGCGTACGTCGCCTGGCGGGACGTCTCGATCCTCGTGGTGCCCGCGCCGTCCGACGTCTGGCAGCGGTTTGCGGACGATCCCGGCTACTTCTGGGGGCAAGGGGGGTGGACGTTCTACGAGGCGACGCTCGGCCTGATCGCGGGATCAGCGGTGGCCGTGGCGCTGGCCGCTGTAATGGCGCACTCGCGGCCGGTGGAGCGCGGCCTGCTGCCGCTGGCGATCGCGATGAAGGTGACGCCGCTCGTCGCGATCGGCCCGGTGCTGATCGTAATCTTCGGCTTCGGCACGACGCCGAAGATCTTCCTCGCCGCCCTCCTTTGCTTCTTCCCGATGCTCGTCAACGCGCTCACGGGGTTCCGCGACGTCGACCCGGGAGCGCTCGAATTCATGCGCTCGCTGCGAGCCTCGCCGTGGAGCATCTTCTGGAAGCTGCGCGTCCCCAGTTCGCTGCCCTACGTGCTGAGCGCCCTGCGCATCACTTACCCGCTCGCGCTCGTCGGCGCCGTCATCGCCGAGTGGTTTACAGGCAACCGCGGCCTCGGCTTCGTCGTCTACTCGGCGGCACAGAACCTGCGCACGCCGGAGCTCTTCTCCGCGATCGCTGTGCTGGCGCTGATCGGCGTCGCAATCAACATCGCCCTTTCGCTGCTGGAGCGTCGCGTGCTGTTCTGGCACGAGTCCGTCCGGAGCACCCGCTAGGAGCCCACCTCCATGAAGAGACTCTCATTCGCAATCGCAGTTCTGGCGGCGGTTTTCGCTGTCTTCGCCGCCTGCAACGATGATGACGACACCACCGGGACTCCGGTGACGTTCATGGCCGGCTTCAAGCCACAGGCGAACCTGCCGTTCGTCGGCGCCTACGTGGCGCAGGAGAAGGGCTTCTTCGCCGAAGAGGACCTCGCGGTCGAGATTCAGCACGTCGCGACGCCCGGCGACAACTTCCGGCTGCTCGCCACCGGCCAGGTGCAGTTCTCGACGTCCGACGCCGCCGCGCTGCTGGAGAAGTGGACCGGCGACCCGCTGATCGAAGCCGTCTCGCTGGCGCTGATCGGCCAGACCGGCCAGCAGGGGTTCGCGGTGCTGGCGGACTCCGGCATCGAGTCGCCGGCCGGCTGGGCGGGTAAGATCGCGGGCTACAAGGGAAGCGACGTGCCGCCGGATTACCTCGCGATCCTGGAGGCGAACGGCCTCAGCCGCTCCGATGTGGAGGAAGTGCGAGTCGGCTTCGAGCCGCAGGTGCTGACGGAGGGCCTGGTCGACATCTTCCCCGTGTTCATCGCCAACGAGCCGGACACGCTGAGCCGCCTGGGCTTCGAGACGCGTGTCTTCACAGCCGCAGATTTCGGCGCGCCGACGCTCGGCCTCTCGTACGTGACGACGCGCGAGTACGCAGAGGAGAACCCGGACGTGACGGCACGCTTCAAGCGCGCCGTGCTGCGGGGCATCGCCTACGCTGAGGCGAACCGCGACGAGGCGATCGACATCGTGCTGCAGTACGCACCGCAAGAGGACCGCGAACACCAGCGCTACATGCTGGACACCGAGCTGGCGATGGCGCAGCCCAGCGCCCTCAACGAGCAGTTGGGGATTGGCGGTCAGACGCTTACGCAGTGGCAGGCGCTGCACGATTTCCTGATCGCGCACGACGGCCTGCCGCGGACGATCGCGGACGTCTCGGTCGTGTTCACGGAAGACTGACGCCGAGGCGCGTAGCCGGCAGGCGCAGCGTAGCCGGCCGCTACGTATCACAATAGGACGATGCGGAACGTAATCGCAGCCTATGCCGCCTGCCTGACGCTGCTGGGCGCGTTCACCGTCGTGGGCGCCGTCCTGCTCTTCGACGCGACGGGGCCATCGGACGCGGCTGAGGCGGCGGCCAACCGCAACTCGTTCAACCTGGTCGCCTGGGAGCTGGAGCACTTTCCGCAGAAGTGGCTGTACAAGATCGGCGGCATCTTCCGCAACGAACAGGGGAGCGATGACGACGCGCTGCGACGCTACTTTGAGCTGGGGGACGAGATCGGCCGCCTGACCGCCGTCTCCCCGGGCGCGGACGAGCTGGCGCAGGCCGAGGACGAGCGGAACGGCCTCGAGGCGCGCGTCGAGGACATCATCGAGGGGCGCGTGACCTCGGTGCTCGAGGACCAGCATCTGGCGCTGGAGCCGCCGCTCTTCAGCGACCTCGGGCTCATCTTCCCGCCGGTCGACTTCGAGCTCGACCCGCCGCCGCGCGTGCTCGCGGTCTCGCCGCGCGACCGCATCGACCTGGACGGCTCGTACCTGCTGACGCCGGGCCTCTCCGGTCAGGCGGCGCTGGACGTCGAGAGCGATGTCGAGCGCGACGACCCGGACATCGCGGCGCTGGTCGTGACGTCCGGAGGGGTGGCGACGTACCCGAGTGTGATCAACGAGGGCCGCTCGTACGAGCGCATTGTCGATACGGTGTTCCACGAGTGGCTGCACCAGTACCTCATCTTCTTCCCGTTGGGGCGCAGCTACTTCGAGGGCGGCGAGGCTCGCACGCTGAACGAAAGCGTGGCCAACATTGCCGGCAGTGAGCTGGCACGCCTCTACTTCGAGAAGTACGGGCCGCTAGAGGCGGAACCGCCGTCGTCGACCCCCGAGCCAAGCGCCACGCCGGAGCCGACTCCGGCGCCGTCGCCGGGCCCCGCGACGGAGCCTTTCGACTTCACGGTGGAGATGCGGGCGCTGCGCGTGACGGTCGAGGAGATGCTCGCGGAGGGGCGGATCGACGAGGCGGAGAAGCTGATGGAGAGCAAGCGCGACGAGTTCGAGGCGAACGGCATCTACGTCCGCCGGCTCAACCAAGCGTACTTCGCCTTCTACGGCTTCTACGCGGATACAGCCGCCTCGATCGACCCGATCGGACCGAAGCTGGCGACGCTCCTTGACCGCTCCGGGTCGCCCGGCGAGTTCGTGCGGCAAGCCTCGGCGATCTCAACGCAGGCCGGGCTGGACCGGCTGCTCAGCGGCGACTAGCCCGGCTCGCGGACGTCGTAGTCGAAGTCGAGGAGGCGAATGCCCTCGTGATCGTCCAGGAACGGCCGCAGGCGGCGGATCGCCTGGTTGTGGAGAAGGCTCTCCCACCAGTGGTGTGCCCGGAAGCCGGGCAGGATGACCGTGATCGGAGCGTAACCTTCACTGCGCTCGAGGCTATCGATGTAGGCGATCATGGGACCGGCGAAGGCCCGGTAAGGCGACTCGATGATGAGCAGCGGCACGTCCGGCATCAGGCTTTCCCAGCGCACGCGGAACTCCTCGGCCTGGTCCAGGTTGTCGGCGAGGTGGGCGGCGGCGACGTTGCTGGAGATCTCACGCGCCATGTCGATCGCACCCATCGTGATCTTGTTGATGGCGTCGACCGGGACGACGACGTGCTCGCCGCGACCCCGCTCCACCCGCGGCCTTGGCGGCGGCCCGCGCCGGCGGATTTCGTCTTCGTCGGCTTCGACCTGCCGCTCGTACCAGTCGTAGTGCCGCCGGATCATCGAGAAGACGCCAACGAGTACAACCACCATGACGAGCGAGATCCAGGCGCCCTGCGCGAACTTCGTCGCACCGATGATCACAGCAACGGCAGCGGTCGCGCCGAGCCCGACCAGGTTCATCGCCATGCTCCGCTGCCATCCCGGCTCGCGACGGGTCCACCAGCGCTTCACCATGCCCGTCTGCGAGAGGCTGATCCCGCTTTACGCCGACGGCGTAAAGCGGGATCAGCTTCGCCACCGAGGCGTCGTAGATGACCAGCAGTACACAGGCGACGACGGCCAGGACGAGGATCCCGTTGGAGAACGCCAGGCGATCGCCGCGGCAGTTGAACTGCCGCGGCAGGTAGTGATCGCGGGCGAGGATCGAGCCAAGCAGCGGGAAGGCGTTGAAGCTGCTGTTGGCGGCGAGGAAGAGGACCATCGCCGTCGTGGCCTGGAAGACGTAGTAGATGACGTTTTCGCCCCAGACGGTGCGGCCCAGGGCAGAAACGAGCGTCTGGTCGGTCTCCAGCACCAGGCCGAAGCGGCTAACGACGAACGTGATGCCGAGGAACATGTAGATGGCGACGCCGGCCATGATCGCCATCGTCATTCGGGCGTTCTTGGCTTCGGGCGGCTTGAACGTCGGTGTGCCGTTGGCGATCGTCTCGACGCCGGTCAGCGCCGACGCGCCGGAGGAGAAGGCCCGCAGTACGAGCCAGATGGTGAGGCCCTGCGTGGCGACGATCTCCTCCGCCGGCGGGCCGGCCTCAGTGAACGACCCGGGCGAGTCGCCGATGAGCACGCGAACGAAGCCGACGGCGACGGTGCTACCCATCGCCACGATGAAGAAGTACGTAGGCGCGGCGAAGATCGATCCGGACTCCCGGACGCCGCGCAGGTTGCCAAGCGTGAAGAAGATGACGAAGAAGACCGCCATCGGCACGCGATAGTCGAAGAGCTCTGGCACAGCGGAGGTGACAGCCGCCACACCCGCCGATACGCTAACCGAAACGAGCAGCGTGTAGTCCACCATCAGCGCGCCCGCCGCCACGAGACCGGGGTAGCGTCCGAGGTTGTCGTGCGAGACGGCGTATGCGCCGCCGCCACCGGGGTAGGCCTTAGTCGTCTCCCAGCAGGACATCATGACGAGGACCAACAAGGCGGCGACAACGACGCCGATCGGCAGCAGATAGTCGAGCCCAGCCGTGCCGGCGAAGGTGAGCATGATCAGCGCTTCCTCTGTCGCGTAGGCGGAGGACGAGAGTGGGTCCGAGCCGAGGATGGCGAGCGCCTTTATCTTCGTCAGCCGCTCGTGGATCGACTGCGCGGTGGCGATCGGGCTGCCGAGAATCGTGCCCTTGAGGACCTGCACGATGCGCTCGAAGCGGCCGACGGGGCGGCTACCGACGCGCGTCGCGGCGATGTGGCCCGCTGCCACGCGCGTGAAGCGCTGCTGAGACGGAACGGCGCGCAGGTAAGCGCCGGGCGTGGTGGCGCCCCAGCGCACCTCCCTCAGCTCAACGTCGATCGGTGATTCGCGGCGTCCGCGCTCCTGCCGCGGGACGACGATGCGATCGCTGGCCTCACGCGGTGGCTGGGCGGGCTTGGCAACGGGGCGCTGGCCTTCGTCCTCGGGCTTCGTCTCGTCCGCTTTGGGCTCGCCGTTTCCCCGTGTCGGTCGCTGGCGGCGGACGAAAGAGCGGCCGTGGCCTTCGTCAGCCACAGGCCGGACTTCCGGCAGCGCGGTTCATATCGGAACTAGGCTACTGCCCGGTGAGTCGTGGCAACAAGCGCGGTGCCGGTTAGTCAATGACGGAGGGGACGGGCACGATGACGCCCTCGGGTTCGGCGTCGGGGTCGGGGCTCGGCTCTGCGTCCGGCTCGGGGTCCGGGTCCGGACTGGTCTGCGTCTGCCCCGGGATGAGCAGCGCGTCGCCGGGGAAGATGATCTCACCCTCGACGAGGCCGTTGACAGTGCGCAGGTCATCGAGGTCTACAGCGAACAGCTCCGCGATAAACTCGATCGTGTCGCCATCGCGCACGGTGTAGAAGAAGATGGTGGGCCGGTCAGGCGTGGTTGTCGGGCTGCCGGAGTCCGTCGGGAAGACAGGGGCGGTAGGCATCGGGGTCGCCGTGCCGCCGGAGCCATCGGGGCCGCGGCAGGCTCCTTCCGAGACGGTCGGGACGCCCTTCTTGAAGACTTCGCTCCGGACGACCTCGTCCTCGCCCTCGCCCTCGCTTTCGCTCTCGCACGCGATGATAGAGACATCGGCTGGCACATCGAACGACCGCGCCGGAACCTCCAGGTAGTCATGTGCTTCGCCCATGAAGATGCGCCAGATCGGCCCCGAGCCGACTGACGAGTATGTGCCGGGTGCCATCTGTGAGTTGTCAGCGTTCCCCATCCAGACGCCGACTGCTAGATCCGGTGTGTAACCCATCAGGACGCCGTCGCGAAACTCCTCACTGGTACCGGTCTTGGAAGCAGCCGGGCGGCCAAAGGTCAGCCGGCTCCAGTGGATCGCGTCGCGGGAGAGGACGTCCGTCACCATGTAGGCGTAGGCAGGCTCGACGACCTGTACTTCTTCGGGGCTATCGAAGATGTAGACGGAGTCGCCGTCGGCGTCCGTGATCGAGAGCACGGAGACCTGGTCGAACTGACGGTAGCCGGAGGGCAGGTCTTCTGAGGTCGGCCGGCCGATCATCGTACCGTTGTTGGCGAGCACGGCGTAGGCGAACGTCTGGTCAACGAGCTTTACCTCGCAAGCGCCGAGCGTGATCGTTGGCCCGCAGTCGCCCTGGCGGAGGTCCGTGATTCCCATGCGGTGCGCCAGCTCCCGCATGCGGTCCTCGCCCACGTCCATCAGGGTGCGCACGGCAGCGGTGTTGACCGACTCCGAGAGGCCTTTGCGGACAGTGATTTCGCCGAGGAACGAGCTGTTCCAGTTGTTGACGGCGCGGGGCTGGCCGCCGACGTCCAGCACGAGCTTTTTGTCGTCGACGAAGGTCGAGGGCACCCAGCCATCCTCGAACGCCTTGAGGTACGTGAACACCTTCATTGTGGAGCCATGCGACTGGAGAGATTGCGCGATGTCGACCTCGCCGTCGATGTCCTCGCGGTCGTAGTCGCGGCTGCCGACGTAGGCGAGGATTTCGCCGGTACCCGGGCGGATCGCAACGAGCGCGCCGTTGTGCCCGAGGTACTGCCCCTCGGTGCGCGTCAGCTCCTCATCGATGATGCGCTCGGCGATCGAATTGAGGCCGAGGTCGATAGTGGAGGTGATGCGCAGGCCGCCCTGGCGCACGACCTTGTCGCAGGAGATTTCACCGGGCGTCTCGAAGAGGCCGGCGTGGCACATCTTCGTCACCTGGTCCTCGACGAACCAGACCCAGTGCGGGGCGAGGATGTCGATCGAGGTGTCGGAGAAGTCCAGCGGTGCGTCCTTCGCGGCCTGGATTTCGGCGATGGTCAGCGTGAGCAGTGGATTGTCCTCGTCGCCGGCTGTCGGGATCGAGTTGACGTCGTTCAGGTGCTCGATCATCAAGTCCAGCACCTGGATCTGGCGCGCCTTGGCGAACGGCAGCTTGTCGGAGTCGGTGGGGTCGTAGTCGCCGGGCGCCTGGGGGAGACCAGCGAGGAGTGCCGCCTGGGCGAGCGAAAGGTCGCGGGCGGGCTTGCCGAAGAACTGGCCGGCAGCGGCTTCGGCGCCGTAAGCGTTGGCCCCGTAGAAGATCTGGTTCAGGTACCACTCCAGAATCTGATCGTCGGAGTAGTTCTGCTTGAGCTCGAACGCGATCACAGTCTCCTTGACCTTGCGTTCGACTCCCGTCTTCCCGCGCGCCGAGCGCTCGTCGAAGTCGATGTAGATGTTGCGCGCGAGCTGCTGAGTGATCGAGCTGCCGCCGCTGCCTTCGAAGAGGCCGGGGCCGAACGGCGTCAGGTTCTCCCAGGCGGCGCGGGCAAGGCCCTTGAAGTTGACGCCGGGGTTGTCGTAGAAGCTGGCGTCTTCGGTAGCGATCGTGGCGGCGAGCAGGTAAGGGGAGATCTCGGCCAGCGGCACCGGATCGCGCAGGCCCTCGAACTGCGGTATGTATTCGTAGAGCTTGTTGCCGTGACGGTCGTAGACGATGCTTGACCCGATGGTGTTGGAGTTGATTACCTCTTGCGGCTCGCGCAGGTCGTTGGCGTATCCCCGGTAGACGAGGAAGCTGGCGACGCCGACGGCGATGACGCCGAGGGCGCCCACGAAGAGCATCAGCGTGAGGATCGAGGTGAGGCGCGAGCGGAAGGTGCGGCCGCGCCTAGCGTTCACCTGTCGTGCCCGCTTGCGGCGGACTCTGTATATCCTGGCCAAATCTTCTCCTGCTTGACTCTTCGTTCGGGGCTATTTCCGTACTAGTACAACGAAGTGTGAGAGGCCAAAGATTCGGAGCCCCGTGTTTTCGAGCGGGTAGAGGAGCCAGCGCAGCGCGCGCCCCACGATCCGGCGCCGCGCCAGTATGTGGTCGAAGCCCGGGTATACGAACGAGTGTAGCTGCGCCCGAAATCCTGCCTTGCGATAGATACGGCGCAGCTTGCGCTTCGTGTAAACGCGCGCGTGCGGCACGAGGCGGTTGCGGAGGAAGTCCGGCAGGTAGTTGACGAACGGCATATTGCCGAAGACGTACCTCTTGCCTATGAAGATGCCGTGCGTTTCGAACGGGTAGAGGCGGTTCGGGCAGAAGATGACGAGCCGGCCGCCCGGCGCGAGTACCCTGTGCATCTCGCGCAACGAATCGAGGTCGTCGTCAACGTGTTCGAGCACCTCGTGCATCAGGATGACGTCGAAGGCGCCGTCCTCGTAGGGCAGATGCTCGGCCACGGCAAGCGCGAGGCCGGGCACCTCCTCAACGCCGCGCAGGACGCTCTCGCGCTCGACATCGAAGCCGTGGACGTCCGGCGTGAACTCGCGCAGGCGCCGCACGAAAGCGCCGACGCCGCATCCCGCGTCGAGGATTCGCTTGCCGGCGAGCGGAACCTGCCGGCGCACGAGACCGAGGCGGCGTTCGAGCCCCGGCGTCCAGACCTGGCTGGGATGGCCCCGGATCGCACGCTTATCGGTCGCGTCGGCGGGCGTCCTCATAGGCATACCGTTTCAGCGTAGGCGCGGAGGAGACAGGGGACAAGGAGCAGGCGACGCGGAGCACGGATCGCGGCACCCAGGGTTTGTTGGCCCGTCTCCCCGCCCCTTGTCTCTTGTCTCCCGTCTCGCCCATAATCGGGCCATGTCACTGACACCGGACGAAGTACGCCACATCGCCCTGCTGGCGCGCCTGGGAATCGCCGACGAAGATGTCGAGCGCTTCAGCGGGCAGCTCTCGTCGATCCTCGATTACTTCGCGGAGCTTCAGGAACTCGACACGGATGACGTCCCGCCCACCGCGTACCCGTTTGACCTGCACAACGTGCTGCGCGCCGACGAGACGGCGCCCTGCATCGACGCTGACGACGTCTTGGCGAACGCGCCGGCGCAGGAAGACGGTTACTTCCGCGTTCGCGCCGTGCTGGAAGAGTAGCGCATGGCCGACGATGTTCTCAGCCTGACGATGCACGAGGCCGCCGGGCTCCTGCGGGAGCGCAAGGTGTCCTCTGTGGAGCTGACGCAGGCGGCGTTCGAGCGCATACGGACCGTCGACGAGCGCCTCAACGCCTTCATCACGGAATCGGAAGAGGTGGCGTTGGCGCAGGCCGCGCGCTCCGACAAGATGATCGCGGCGGGCCACGAAAGCGCTCTCACGGGCATACCGGCGGCGATCAAGGACGCGATCGTAACGAAGGGCGTCCGCACGACCGCCGGGTCGCGCATCCTGGAGCCGTTCGTGCCCGTCTACGACGCGAACGTGATTACGCTGCTAGACGAGGCCGGGTTCGTGATGGTGGGAAAGACGAACATGGACGAGTTCGCGATGGGCTCCTCCGGCGAGAACTCGGCCTACGGCGCGACGCGCAACCCCTGGGCGCTGAACCGCGTGCCCGGCGGCTCCTCGGCCGGTTCGGCGGCGGCGGTGGCCGCGGGCATGGCTTACTGGGCCCTGGGCTCGGACACCGGCGGCTCGGTGCGGCAGCCGGCAGCGTTTAGCGGCGTCGTCGGCCTCAAGCCCACCTACGGGCGAGTATCGCGCTACGGGCTGATCGCGTTCGGCTCGTCGCTCGACCAGATCGGGCCGCTCACGCGCTCGGTCCGCGACGCCGCAACCGTCCTGCAGGCGATCGCCGGTCACGACCAGCGGGATTCGACCTCGGCGCCGGTCGAAGTGCCGGACTACGGCGCGACGATCGATGGCGGGGTGAAGGGTCTGCGCGTCGGCGTGCCCCAGGAGTACTTCGTCGAGGGCATGGACCCACAGGTGCGGGAGGCCGTCAAGAAGGCGATCAAGCATCTGGAGAGCCTCGGCGCGGAGGTCGACGTGGACGTCTCGCTTCCGTCCACCCGCCACGCCGTCTCGGTCTACTACATCATCGCGCCGTCGGAGGCGTCGGCGAACCTGGCGCGCTACGACGGCGTCAAGTACGGCTTCTCGTACAAAGAGGGCGGATCGATGTGGGCCAACATGGAGGGCACGCGCCAGCGCGGCTTCGGCGAGGAGGTGAAGAGGCGGATCATGATCGGCACCTACGCGCTCTCCGCCGGCTACTACGACGCCTACTACGTGAAGGCGCAGAAGGCGCGGACGCTGATCCGCCGCGAGTTCGACGCCGCTTTCGAGAAGCACGACGTGCTGGTCGCACCCGTCTCGCCGACGCCGGCGTTCAAGATCGGCGAGAAGATCGACGACCCGCTGCAGATGTACCTCAACGACATCTGCACGATCCCCGTCAGCATCGCCGGCCTGCCGGGCATCTCGGTGCCGTGCGGCTTCGCGACGGCGGACGACGGCGCTCGCCTGCCAATCGGCCTGCAGGTAATCGCCAAACCGTTCGACGAGGCGACGATGTTCCGCGCCGCCCACGCCTACGAGCAGTCAACCGAGTGGCACGCAGAGGCGCCGCCGCTTTAGACGGCGTCCGTCGCGAAGCGCGATACTCGGCGGCGTGGACGCTCCCAGCACTCTAACCGACATCCCAACGCCGGCGCTGATCCTCGATGCAGCCGCCATGCAGGCGAACATCGAGCGCATGGCGGAGTTCTTCCGCGAGGGCAGTTGCAGGCTGCGTCCCCACTTCAAGGCGCACAAGACGCCGGAGATCGCCCGCCGCCAGCTCGCCGCCGGTTCGTGCGCGGGCCTGACGTGCGCGACAGTCGCCGAAGCGGAGGCCGTGGCGGACTTCTGCGACGACATCCTGATCGCGAACGAGGTGATCGGCGCGGACAAGACAGCTCGCGTGGCCGCGATTGCGGGGCGCGGCGTCGATATGAAGATAGCGGTCGACTCGCCGGAGGGGCTGGCGATGGCCAGCGAGGCGGCGGCCGGGGCGGGTGTCGAAATCGGCGTGCTTGTCGACGTCAACGTGGGAATGCTGCGCTGCGGCGTGCAGCCGGACGCCGCCGTGGAACTGGCCTCGCGGGCGGCGGAGACGCCCGGCGTTCGCCTGCGCGGTCTGATGGGCTACGAGGGCCACGCCGTTGGCATCCCGGAGCGAGACAAGCGTGAGCACGTCACCCGCGGCGCGATGGGCCGGCTGCTCTCGGCCGTGCGCGCCGTCCGTGACGCCGGTCTGCGCTGCGAGATCGTCTCGGCGGGCGGGACCGGCTCCTACGACATCACGGGCCGGATCGAGGGCGTCACGGAGATTCAGGCCGGCTCCTACGCGCTGATGGACACGGCGTATGGAAAGCAGGACATCCCGTTCCGACAGGCTCTCTGGATACTCGGGACCGTGATCTCGCGTCCCGCCCCCGGCCTCTGCGTGGCGGACTGCGGCCACAAGGCCGGCACGGACGACCACGGCAACCCCGAAGTCGACGGCATTGAGGGTGCCAGCGTCCTCTTCCTCAGCGACGAGCACGCCTCGATCACGCTGCCGGCGGACTCGCCGATCGCCGTGGGCGACCGGATACGCCTTGCGCCCTCGCACGGCGACCCCACGATCAATCTGCACGACGTGATCTACGTGCTCGAAGGCGAGCGGGTGACCGACTCCTGGCCGATCGCCGCCCGTGGTTACGCCGACCAGCGCCGCTAGCGGGCGCGGGAAAGCACGAGAGCGGCCTCTAGAACGAGCGTGTGACAGCCATGCGCGCCTCTGCTACCATTAGCGTCACTATCTCTGCGGAGGGGGCTTGTGAAAGAAGGCACCAGGAAAAAGACGGATCGGCAACTTTCGAGCAGGATTGAAGCGATTTCGTCGTCCGGAATACGCCGCTTTTTCGAGCTCATCGCCAACCTTGACGGCGTGATCTCGCTGGGCGTCGGAGAGCCCGACTTCGTGACTCCCGAGCGCTATAGCCGCGCCGCTTTCGAGGCCGTGGAGTCCGGTGAGACGCACTACACATCGAACTACGGCCTGCCACAGCTGCGAGAAGCGATCGCGGACCACATTCAGCGCCTCTACGGCGTTCGCTACGACCCGCAGCGGGAGATCATCGTCACGATCGGCGTGTCGGAGGCGCTGTTGCTGGCCAGCCACGTGCTGCTGGACCCGGGCGACGAGATTCTCTGCCCGGACCCCTACTACGTCGCCTATCCGCCGTGCGTGAAACTCGTCGGGGGCGAGCTGGTGCCCGTACCGACCGAGATGGAGCGTGGCTTCCGCGTCACGGCAGAGGAGATCGAGGCGAAGATCACGCCGCGCAGCAAGGCGCTGCTGCTTGGCTATCCCTCGAACCCGACAGGCGCGCAGATGTCACGCGAAGACCTCACCGGGATCGCCGAGGTCGCCGAACGGCACAACCTGATCGTGATCTCGGATGAGATCTACGACCGGCTGAGCTACGGGATCGACCACACCTGCTTCGCCTCGTTGCCGGGGATGAAGGAACGAACGGTGCTGCTGGGCGGGTTCTCCAAGTCCTACGCCATGACGGGCTGGCGCGTCGGCTGGGTCTGCGCACCCTCGGACATCCTCGAGGCGATGATGAAGGTGCACCAGTACATCGTCATGTCGGCGCCGACGCCGTCGCAGTACGCCGCGCTGGAGGCCATCCAGCACGGTGAGGAGGACGTCCGCCGCTTCGTCGCCGAGTTCGACCGCCGCCGCCGGCTGATGGTGAAGGGCGTTAACGAAATCGGGCTGGCGCAGAGCGAACCTCACGGCGCCTTCTATGCCTTCCCTTCGATCCTCTCGACGGGGATGGACGACGTCGAGTTCTCGGAGCGCCTGCTGGACGAAGAGAAGGTCGCCGTCATCCCCGGCTCGGCGTTCGGCGAGTGCGGTCGCGGTCATGTGCGCATGTGCTACGCGGCCCCGTACAACCTGCTCGAAGAGGCGCTGGAGCGGATCGGTCGCTTCACCTCGCGGCACAGCAGCTAACGGCAACGCATTCCTCACCCGCCCGACAGTCCCGCGCGGCGCAAGTCTCGTACCATTGTCGTGACTATGCTTACGAACCCCCGCTTGGCCGGGGCCGCGGGCGTCGCGGCGCTGGCGCTAATCACGATTGCCGTCGTCGCCATCTCGCCGTGGTCCGGCGGCTCTTCCGCCGGCGGCGGCTTGCAGGGCGACGCCGACTGCAACGAGACGGTCGACGCGCTGGACGGCCTGCGCTTCGCTGCCGGCGCCGGGCCTTTCGCCGACTGCGTGGAGCAGGCGGCCGATGTGAACTGCGACGGCAACGTGAGCGGGGACGACGTGCTGCTGCTGCTCCTGTTCACCGGCAGCGTGGCGCCGGTACAGCCCGTCGCCGGGATCTGCCCGCAGATCGACGAGCCGCTCGGAGCACCATCGCCGAGCGGGCCGCCTCAGACTTCATCTGTGACCCCGACAGCGACACCGTCTCCCACGCCGACCGCGACGCCGTCATCCACGCCGCCACCGACACCGACCAGAACGGCCACGCCGGTCGGCCAAACGCCGAGTCCGTCGCCCACAGCCACACCGACGCCGACGCCGGATTCAACGGCGAGCGGGACACCGGGCGCGGGCGGCTACCAGCTGGAGACGCTGATCAGCGGCGAGGCGCTGGGCGCAGCGAACGGCTCCGTGATTGAGCTGGCGCTGATACCGGGCGCGCCGGCGGAGGCGATCGCCGTACTTCAGAGCGGCCAGATGTACCGCGTCTCGCTCGATGGCGTCTTCGCGCCACAGGCATGGGGCGCCCTCAGCGGAATCATCGACACCGGTGGCAACGAGGAGGGCCTGCTTTCGCTCGCCTTCTCACCGGGCTTCGCGCAGGACGGGCGCGTGTACGTCTACTACACTGCTTCGGGCCCGAACCAAACCGTCCTCGCCCGCTACTCCGCGACGGAGGCCGCCCTTGACGGCGGCAGCGCGGAGGTCCTGCTCTCGGTCCCGCAGTTCGCAGCGAACCACAACGGCGGTCACATCGCTTTCGATCTGCAGGGCAACCTGCTTCTCTCGACCGGCGACGGCGGAGGCGGCGGCGACCAGGGAGAGAACGGCCAGGCCCTGGACACGCTGCTCGGCAAAGTGCTACGGATCGACGTTTCGCCCGGCGCCGGCTACGCGATCCCCGGCGGCAACCCGTTCGCGGACGGACCCGGCGGAAACGCGGACGAGATCTTCGCCTACGGGCTGCGAAACCCCTGGCGCATGACCGTCGACAGCCTCACGGGCGACGTCTGGCTCGGCGACGTCGGCCAGGGCGTCTGGGAGGAGATCGATCGCATCGTCCTCGGCGGTAACTACGGCTGGGACTGCTACGAGGGGTTCGCGGAGTACGAGATCCCGGGCGAGCCCGACCAGTGCACGGGAAAGGCGTTCTCGCCCCCTCGCGCCGTGTACGACCACAACCAGGGCAACGCCGTTACCGGCGGCTTCGTCTACCGCGGCAGCGCAATGCCAGAGCTTTACGGCTGGTACGTTTACGCCGACTTCTACACGGGACGCATCTGGGGCGTGAACACGCTGGACAACAGCCCCGCCTTACTCCTGACCGACGAGTCCGTCAGCGTTGCCTCGTTCGCGGAGCTGCCCGGGGGAGAGCTGTTGATCGTCTCGTATACACAGGGCATCTACCAGCTCGCGCGCGACTGAGCGAGCACTCCTCGCATACGATGTAACCATGCGTCTACAACAGTGTTCATCAGTCGTGGCTCATCTCATCAAGTCCCGCGTGGTCCTTGTGGCTGCCGTCGGCGCGCTCACTGCCTTCAGCGCAATCATCGTCGCGCCTTCGCCTGGGGAACCGTCACTCGCCTCAAGCGCCATTCAGGGCGACGCCGACTGCAGCGGCACCGTCGATACTCACGACGCCCTGGCGGTCGTTCGCCTGGTTGCCGGCGCCGGGCCGGTCGCCGGGTGTGCCACGTCGGCCGGCGACGTCAACTGCGATTCCCTCGTCGATGAAGGAGACGCGCTGGCGTTATTGCGGCACATTGGCGGCGTTCCGGCGGCACAATCGGCGAGCGCCGACTGCGTGGCTATCGGCGACCCGCTCAGCCTGCTGACGGCCTCCCCGACCGCAAGCCTTACGACGCCAACGGCCTCGCCGCTCGACCCTCCGGAGCCTGACGGCTATCGTCTTGCGGAGGTCATCAGTGCCGATGCCCTTGGGCCGTCGCAGCAGTACAAAGTTGAGCTAGCGCTGATCCCGGGCGTGGCCAACGAGGCGATCGTCGCTTTGCATACTGGGCCGATCTACCGCGTCTCGCTGGACGGCAGCTTTGTGCCGCAGGCCTGGGGCGACTTGAGCTCGCTCGTGAACTTCGACAACAACGAAGAGGGTCTTCTGTCCGTCGCTTTCTCGCCGAACTTTACAGAGGACGACACCGTCTTCGCCTACTACACGCCCGGAGCGCCGTTGGATACAGTGCTGGCCCGATTCCAGGCGACCGCGACGGACCTCGACGAGAGCAGCCGGGAGACTGTTATTTCGATTGAGGAGCACAACAACGTACACCAGGGCGGACACATTGTCTTCGACGATCAGGACTACCTGATGCTGTCACTGGGCGATGGCGGCTGGAGCGGGGATGCGCTTGAAGTGGCGCAGGAGCTGGACAGGCTGCTGGGCAAGATCATCCGCATCGACCTGTCAGTGCAGCCGTACACGATCCCGCCCGACAATCCGTTCATCGGCGTCGCCGGCGCTCGTTGGGAGATATTCGCGCTCGGCTTCCGAAACCCGTGGCGCATGACGATCGACAGCCTGACCGGCGACGTCTGGCTCGGCGACGTCGGAGAGGGATCCTGGGAAGAGGTGAACCACGTCGTTGCCGGCGGCAACTACGGCTGGGACTGTTTCGAGGGCCTCGCGGTATGGGAGGACGATGAGCAGTGCGAAGGCAAGGTCTTCTCGACGCCGCGCGCGGTTTACGGTCACGATGAGGGCGCCGCCGTTGTCGGCGGCTTCGTCTACCGCGGGAGCGCGATGCCAGAGTTATACGGATGGTACGTCTACGCGGACTACGCCAGCGGCCGTGTTTGGGCGGTCAACACGACCGGCAGCGGAGCTCCGGTGGAGTTGACCGACGAGTCGTTCCTGATCTCGTCGTTCGCGGAGCTGCCGAACGGAGAGCTGCTGATCGTCTCGTACACAGAGGGCATCTACCAGCTCGAGCGCGACTGAGCAAGCACTCCCCGCATACGCTGTAATTATTATGTCTACGAAAGTGTTCATCTGTCGTGGCTCATCTCGTTAGGGTCCGCGTGGCCCTCATTGCGGTCGTTGGCGCCCTGGCCGTCTTCAGCGCGCTCACCGTCATGCCTTCGCTTGCCGGACCATCGCCTGACGGCAGCGTCCAAGGCGACGCGGACTGCAGCGGCACCGTCGACGCGCGCGACGTGCTGATGGTGATCCGCCTCGTTGCCGACGCCGGGCCGGTCACCGTGTGCGCCACGACTGCAGGCGACGTCACCTGCGATTCCGTTGTCGACGAGGCCGACGCGCTCGCGCTGTTGCTGCACCTCGGTGGCGTGCCGGCAACACAATCAGCAAGCGCCGACTGCGCGGCTATCGGCGAACCGCTCAACCCGCCGACGGCCTCCCCGACCGCAAGTCCTACGCCGACACCGACGCCGACACCGACGCCAACACCCACTCCGACGCCAACGCCTACACCCACTCCGACGGCGACGCCCACGCCAACACCCACGCCCACGCCAACACCCACGCCCACGCCGTCGCCGATACCAACTCCGTCACCGACGCCCACGCCGACACCGTCTCCAACTCCAGTCCCGGACTCGGGCGACTACCACCTCCAGGCGGTGATTACCGGCGGCGGCCTCGGATCGGCGCAGCTGTTCAAGACCGAGGTGGCGTCGATCCCGGGCGTGCCAAACGAGGCGATAGTCGCCCTGCAAGCCGGGTTGATCTACCGCATCTCGCTGGACGGCAGCTTCGCGCCCCTGTTGTGGGGCGACGTGAGCGCTTTCCTCAACTTCAACGGGGCCGAAGAGGGCCTGATGTCGTTCGCCTTCTCGCCGGAGTTCGTGACGGATGGCTTCGTCTACGCCTACTACACCCCGGGAGCCCCGCTGGACGCCGTCCTCGCCCGCTTCGAAGCCACCGCCACAGACCTGGACGAGGGCAGCCAGCAAACCGTGATCTCAATCGAGGACCCTCACCCCTGGCACCACGGCGGGCGAATCGCGTTCGACCACCAGGGCTACTTGATGCTTTCCATTGGCGACGGCGGCTGGGGCGGAGACGTCCTGGAGGTGGCGCAGGAAACCGACCGCTTGCTCGGCAAGGTGATCCGGATCGACGTCTCTGCGCTGCCCTACACGATCCCACCGGACAATCCGTTCGTCGGCGTCGCCGGCGCCCGCGAGGAGATCTTCGCGCTCGGCTTCCGAAACCCCTGGCGGATGTCCGTCGACAGCCTCACAGGCGAAGTGTGGCTCGGCGACGTCGGCGAGAGCGGTTGGGAGGAAGCGAACCACGTCGTCGCCGGCGGTAACTACGGCTGGGATTGCTACGAGGGCGCGGAAGAGTACGAAATCGACGCGCAGTGCGACGCGAAGACGTTCATCGCGCCGCGAGCAGCATACGATCACTCTCAGGGCGTGGCGATCCGTCGGTGGCTTCGTCTACCGCGGAAGTCAGTTCCCGGAGCTGTACGGCTGGTACGTCTACGCCGACTACGTCACCGCACGCGTCTGGGCCGTCGACACGACCGATGAGAGTGATCCCGTGCAGCTCACCGACGAAAGCTTCTTGCTCACGACGTTTGCGGAGCTGCCGAACGGAGAGCTGCTGATCGTGTCGTTCACGGAGGGCATCTACGAGCTCGTGCCCGACGACGCGCCGTGATCTCCGTCACACATCGCGCCCGGACTCTCGGCTAAACTGGGGGCGCAATGGGTTCGCGATTTCCGCTCCCTCCGGGCGCCCGGTTGCGCGTTCTTTCCGTATCCGGCCGCATTGAGATCGAGGCCGATGATGTCCAGGACGTCGAAATCGAGCCGGGCGACCGCCGGGTGGAGGTCTCCGACGACAAGCACGTAGTCGAGACGCGCACCAAGGGAACGAACCTCAGGATTACCGTCCCGGAAGGCACTAACGTCTCCGTGGGATCCGTTTCCGGGAACGTCAACCTGGAGGGACGGTTCGGATCGGTGAAGGTGAGCACTGTTTCCGGCCACGTCGAGGTGGACGAGACCGCGGGCGACGTCGACGTTCGCAGCATCAGCGGGCACCTGGAGGTGGACCGCTGCGGAGGGCGCTGCCGAGCGAACACGAAGACTGGCCGCATCGAGATCGAATGGGTTGGCAAGGAACTTCGCGCGCAGACGTTGAGCGGCAACATGGAAGTAGGCACGGCCGGGCGGGGAGACGTGGAGCTGCGCTCGATCTCCGGCCGGATCGAGGTAGCGGTCGACCCCGGGCGGCATCCAGACCTGCGCCTGAAGACGCTCTCCGGTAAGACTGAGAGCGATCTGCCGCCGGGCTCCGACTTTCAGATCAGGGCGCGCACGATATCAGGGTCGATCACGGTCGCAGAGGGATGACCCCGGCGGCCGCGGTCGAGACCCGGGAGGGGACAATCGTGTTCACGGACCTGAGCGGGTTCACTGAGTTCACGGCCCTACGGGGCGACGCCGCCGCCCTCTCTCTGCTTGATCTGCAGGACGGCCTCGTTCTCGAGCAGATGGGGGGCCGCGGGCGCATCGTCAAGAACCTCGGCGACGGGCTGATGCTCTGGTTCGACGAGGCGCTCGACGCCGTGCTGGTGTCCATCGCCCTGCAGGAGCGGTTCGAAGAAGCCTCCGGCGAGGACGACGAGCCGCTCTGGGTACGTATCGGCATCCACTTCGGAAGCCCGGCCCTGCGCGGCAGCGACTTCATTGGTCACGACGTGAACGTGGCGGCGCGCATCGTCGAGCTGGCGGCGCCCGGCGAGGTGCTGGTTTCTGAGGCCTGCACGCAGCGCATCGAGGCACCGCTGGACGAGGTGACGTTCGAGGAGATCGGCCCGACGATCATGAAGGGCATCCCGGAGCCAGTGCCCCTCTTCCGCGTGACGCGCGCCTGGGACGCCTAGCCGAGGCCGCTCAACGCCAGGGCTTGTCCTTCGTCTTTTCCACGAACTCACGCGCCGGGCCGGGCGCCCCGGCGACGAGACCCTCGCTGAAGAGCGTGGCGTGCCCGCCGGCGCGGTCGAGGGCGAGGCCGCCGGCGGCACGCACCTGGGCGAGGCCGGCCGCCAGGTCCCAGGGGCCGAGAAAGCTGTGCGTGTAGAGGTCGAAGCGGCCGCTGGCGGCGTAACCGAGCGCGATCGCCGCACTGCCGATGTTCTGCACGAATAGCATGCCCGGCCAGAGGTCGTGCAGCAGGGCGAGCATCAGCTTCGAGCGATCGTACTGGTAGCCGAGCCCGAAAGCGAGGAGGCAGTCGCTCAGCGTCTCTGCCTGTGATACCTGCGCCGGTTGGCCGTTCAAGACGAGTCCGTCGCCGATCACGCCGACGAACTCATCGCCAGTGACCGGCTGCAAGGTCAGGCCGAGGACGGGTTCGCCGTCGCTGCAGAGGGCGATGTTGAAGGCGAACGTGGGGAAGCCACGGGCGAAGTTTGACGTGCCGTCGATCGGGTCGACTACCCAGAGGAGACCGTTCCGCCAGTCGCCGACCGCCGTCGCCGTCTCCTCGGCGAGCACCGGCACGCCGGGGTACTCTTCGGCCAGGATCGCCAGCGCCGCCTTCTCGCACTCGAGGTCGGTCTGCGTGAGGACGTTGCCGCGGCTCTTGGCGGTCTTCTCCATCGGGAGCCTGTAGGCGGCGAGCATGATGTCGGAAGCGGCGTGGGCCGCCCGACGCGCGACGTCCAGCGCCGAGGCTCCCGATTTCGCTGCCGGCAGGTTAGCCACGCTACATGCGCTCCGGTGCGCTCATGCCCATCAGGTCCAGGCTGCGGGCGAGGACAGTCTTGGCGGCGGAGACGAGCTTGATGCGGGCGCGCGACAGCGCTTCGTCGTCGCTGAGGACTCGGCACTTCTCGTAGAAGTCGTGGAAAGCGGTCGCCATCTCCGTCGCGTAGTACGGGAGCTGGTGGGGCTCGTTGGTGAGTGCGATCTGCTCGATCAGCTCGGGCAGGCGCAGCATCTTGCGCACGAGGTCCAGCTCGGCGTCTTCCTTGAGCAGGCCGACATCGCCGCCCTGGAGGTCGAGGCCACGCTCAGTCGCCTGAGCGAGGATGCCGGCGATGCGGGCGTGGGCGTACTGGACGTAGTACACGGGGTTCTCCGCGCTCTGCTGCTTGGCCAGCTCGATGTCGAACTCCATGTGGGAGTCGGCGGCGCGCGTCACGAAGTTGTAGCGCGCGGCATCCGCGCCGACTTCGTCGACGACGGAGCGCAGCGTGATGATGTCCCCGGCGCGCTTGGAGAGGCGGATCACCTCGTCGCCGCGCTTCAGCGTGACGAGCTGGTAGATGATGATCTCGAGGCGATCGGGATCGACGTCGAGCGCGGCGACGGCGGCCTTCATGCGGGGAACGTGACCCTGATGGTCGGCGCCCCAGACGTTGATCACACGATCGAAGCCGCGGGTCACGAACTTGTCGTAGTGATATGCGATGTCGGAGGCGAAATACGTTGGCGCGCCGGTCGAGCGAATGAGGACGTTGTCCTTCTCCTCGCCGAGCGACGACGAAACGAACCAGACGGCGCCCTCGCGCTCCGAGACGAAGCCGCGTTCGCGCAGCAGATCCATCGCCTTCTCGTACGTGCCGTCATCGTAGACCGAGCGCTCCGAGAACCAGTTGTCGTACTGCACGCCGATCGCGTCCAGGTCTCCGCGGATGTTCTCCAGCATCAGGGCAACGCCGCGGTCGTGCACCTCGGGCGGTCTCGGCTCGCCTTCCGGGCGCAGGAGCGAGTCGCCGAACTCGTCCTTGAGCGCGTCCGCAAGGCCGATCATGTACTCGCCGGGGTAGCCGCCTTCCGGCACGTCAACTTCGCGGCCGAAGAGCTGCTGGTAGCGGACGTAGAGCGTCTGGGCGAAGATGTCGGTCTGCGTGCCGGCGTCGTTCACGAGGTATTCGCGCTGGACCTCGAAGCCGGCCGCGGCTAGCGTTCGAGCGAGCGTGTCGCCGAGGGCGAGGCCTCGGCCGTTGCCGACGTGGATCGGCCCGACGGGGTTGGCGGAGACGAACTCCACCTGCACCCTGGTGCCCGCGCCGAGCGCGATGTTCCCGAACTCCGGACCGGCGGCGAGGATCACGTCCACCTGCGCGGCGAGCCACTGGCCCGAGAGGCGGAAGTTGATGAAGCCGGGCGGGGCCACCTCGACCGCCGCGAAGACGCCGTTCTGGGAGTCGCCGTCAAGGTGCCTGGCGATCATCTGGGCGATGTCGAGCGGCTTCATCTGCGCCGCGCGGGCCATGCGCATGGCGAGTCCCGTGCCGTAGTCACCGTGCTCCGGCCGCTGGGGTCGTTCGATCGGTGCGTCCGGGATGGCGGCGGCCGGCAGGTCGCCGGCCTCCTGGGCCCTGCGGACGGCAGCCTGTACGAGCTGGCCGATTTCGTTCTTGATCATCGCTTCAAAACGCGAACGCCCGCCTGAGGCGGACGCTTCACCTGGAGATTCTAGCCCAAGCGCGCGGCAAGCGCTACGCGCGACCGCTACGAGACGTCGGCGGTAAGCCGGTCCCACAGGCGGCTCACGTTTTCGCGCAACGCCGCGTGCGATCGGTCGACCAGCTCCGGGTCCTCATCGAGGATGCGAGTCGCCTCGCGCCGCGCCTCCTCGATCAGCTCGACGTCTGTGAGCCGGGCGACGCGCAGGTCGGGCAGGCCGGACTGGCGCTTGCCGAAGTACTCGCCGGGGCCGCGCAGCCGCAGGTCGTGCTCCGCGAGGTCGAAGCCGCTGTCCGTCGTTTCCATGATCTGCAGGCGCTCCATCGCCTCCTCGGACTGCGTGTCGGAGAGGAGGAAGCAGTACGCCTGCTCCTCGCTGCGGCGCACGCGGCCGCGGAACTGGTGCAGCTGCGAGAGGCCGAAGCGGTCCGCGCCCTCGATCAGGATCACCGTCGAGTTCGGCACGTCCACGCCAACCTCAACGACCGACGTCGAGACGAGGACGTCGAGCTCATGGTCGCGGAAGGTGCGCATTGTAGTCTCCTTCTCGCCTCCGGACATGCGGCCGTGAAGCAGGCCGAGGCGCAGGTCCGGGAACTCGTCCCGCGAAAGGCGCTCGTACTCCTGCACCGCCGCCTTCGCTTCGATCGCCTCCGACTCCTCGACCAGCGGGCAGATGACGTAGGCCTGGCGCCCCTCTTCGACCTTCTTGCGGATGAAACGCGTCGCTTCGTCGCGGCGGCGCGGGGGCACGAAGTACGTCTTCACGGGAGGGCGGCCCGGGGGCATCTCGTTGAGCACGGTTATGTCGAGATCTCCGTAAACGGTGAGCGCCAACGTCCGCGGGATGGGGGTGGCCGTCATCACGAGCACGTGCGGGCTGCCGCCCTTCTCCCGCAGGGTGGCGCGCTGCTCGACGCCGAAGCGGTGCTGCTCGTCGATGACAGCGAGGCCGAGGTCCGCGAACTCGACAGACTCCTGCAGAAGCGCGTGCGTGCCGACGGCGATGTCCACCTCGCCGCGGGCGATCGCCTCCTGCACGGCGGCCTTGTCGGACGCCTTCAGGCTTCCCGTAAGGAGCGCCGTACGCACCGGCCCGTCCAGGTAGGGCGGCCGCAGAACGACGAAGCCGTCGCCGGACTCCTGGAACCACGGGCCGTCCGCGGCCGGGGCGGCGCCGTCAGGGCCGAGGATGCTCGTGAACGTCCGCATGTGCTGCTCGGCGAGGATCTCCGTCGGAGCCATGATCGCACCCTGCCTGCCGGAAGCGACCGCGGCGAGCAGCCCGGCGGCGGCGACGACTGTCTTGCCGCTACCAACGTCTCCCTCCAGCAGGCGCGTCATCGGTACGGCGTCAGACGTGTCCGCCAGGACCTCGTCGATCGCCTTGCGTTGCGCGCCCGTGAGCTCGAACGGCAGCGACCCGATGAAGGCATCGAGGGCATCGTTTGCGAGCGAGAGGACCGGCGCACCGCCTGCGATCTGCCACTGGCGGCGACGCCGGACGACGCCGATCTCGATCCACAGCAGCTCTTCGAAGGCGAAGCGGCGCCTCGCCTCGTCCGCCTCTTCAAGCGATTCCGGCGCGTGTATCTGCCGGAACGCCTCCGCAGCGCCCATGAGACCGTTGCGATCGCGGATGCCATCCGGGAGCGTCTCCGGGACGTCCGCCGCGCAGGAATCGACGGCGAGGCGCACGAGGTCGCGCAGCGTCTTCATGTAGAGGCCTTCGGTCTTGCGGTAGACAGGCACGAAGCGGCGGCTGAAGATTGCCTCGTCGTCCAGCGATTCGATCTCCGGGTTCTCCATCTGCATGCGGCCCTTGAAGGAGCCGATCTTGCCGCTGAGCGCGACCTTCATACCGGTCTTGAGCCGCTTCGCCACCCAGGGCTGGCCGAACCAGAGGCAGCGGATCGTGCCGGAGTCATCGCCGACGATCGCTTCAGCGCCGCGCCGCCTGCGGCCGATCATGACCGCTTTCGCCGACCAGACCTCGGCGATCAGGGTCTGCTCCTCGCCAAACGCGAGGCCGGCGATCGGCCGCACCTCGGAGTAGTCGTGGTAGCGCGTCGGGAAGTGGTAGAGGAGATCGCGGACTGTCTCCAGTTCCAGCTTGTCCAGCCGCTTCCCGTCCGGTCGCGTCGCACCCAGCGCGGACACCGGCGAGTCGAGCGTGAGGCCCGTTAGCGGCGTCGCATCGGGCTTCGCTGCGACCTTCGGGGCTGCGGCCGGTTTACGCGAGGCCGACTTGCGCGCAACCACCTTTCTGGCGACCGGCGGTGCCCGCAACTCCACGGCTGATTGATTCGCGGCTTCGCGCTGCGCGCCGTCGTCGGCGGAGCGCAGAAGCTCGTCGACGACTCGCTGACGCTGGATCGGGTGCAGAGCGCGATAACCGCCGGGCGGGAGCTGCTGCAGAATGCGGGATATCGGGTGCGCGGTGCCGATCTTCGCCTCGCCGGCAAACCGGAGGAGGTATTCGTCCAGGCCACCAACTACGGCGCCGTCGCTGAACTTCTTATCGCGCTCCAGCGCCAGTACACTACGAAGCCCCTCGTAGGACCCCGCCAACTTCGGTTACTCCCCCTGCAGAAAGCCGACCCCGAGGACGCCGGGACCTCCGTGAACACCGGCAACCGCCCCGATCCGCGCCATGTGCACGTCGACGCCATCCAGCTCTTCCTCGATGCGCAGCCTGAGCGACTCTGCCTCCTCGGCGTTCGTCGAGTAAGCGACGCCCGCCTCCGTGATTTTGGGAGCCGAGGCCACCAGCTGAAAGAGGCGATCGAGGGCGAGGGAGCGGGTGCGCACGCGTTCTTCGGGGTGCACCTCACCGCCGTCAAACGAAAGTATCGGCTTGACGCGCAGCATGGTGCCGAGGAAAGCGCGCGCCCGGCCGATGCGGCCCCCGCGACGCACGTACTCCAGAGTGTCGAGGACAACGTAGACCGAGATGCGCGGGATCATGCCGTCGAGGAGTTCGCGGATCGCTTCGACACCCGCGCCTTCGGCAGCGGCCTTCATTGCGGCTCGGCAAAGGAACATCATGCCCAGCGAGACGGTCCGCGAGTCGACGACCTCTATTCGTGCGCCCTCTTCGGCCAGGATCGCGGCCGCCTGCATAGCGTTGCTGTAGGTCGCGGAAAGCTTGGACGAGACGTGGACGGAGACGATCTCGTCGGTCTCCTTGAGGACATCACGGTAGGTGTCCAGGAAATCGCCCACCGAGGGCGAAGAGGTCGACGGCAGCTCTTTGGAGCGTGCCAGCCTCTCGTAGAAGATGTCGTGGCTGATCTCGCTTCCTTCTTTGAGCGACTCTTCGCCGAAGACGACGCTCAGAGGGACGACCGGGATCCCGAGTTCCTGAGCCATTTCGGGCGGCATGTCCGAGGTGCTATCGGTGACGATGCGAGCTGACAATAGGGGTGCCTCCTGACGCGCACAGTATAGCAGCGCTTGGAAGTAGCGTTGGCGTCGCCCGGCAGTTATTCGAGCGAGACGATGTAAAGGTAGTGCGGCTGGCCGCCCGCGACGACCTCGACCTCGTGCCCGGCGTATCGCTCACGCAGACGGTCAGCCGTCGCCTGAGCCTGCTCGTCCGTGGCGCCGGCTCCGTAGTAGACCGTGATCAGGCTCGTCGAGCCGCCGGTCAGGCTGTCGAGAGCGGCGTCTAGCGCATCTTCCGGCGAGTCGGTCGCCACCTTGAGCTCGCCGTCGACGACGGCGAGCGCCTGGCCTTCCTCCACACCCACGCCACCGATCTCCGTCGAGCGAACGGCGGTCGTGACTTCGATCGTGCGGACGGACGCCAGGGCTTCTTCCATGGCGCGGGCGTTCTCGTCGAGGCCTTCCTCCGGGTTTACAGCGAGAAGCGCCGACAGGCCCTGCGGGACTGACCGCGAAGGCACGACGACGGCACGCTTCTGCGCCGCTTCGACTGCCTGGTTCGCGGCCATGATGATGTTCTTGTCGTTTGGCAGCACCACGACTTCGTCCGTCGGGCAGGCCTCGATGGCGTCCAGGATGTCGCGCGTGCTCGGGTTCATCGTCGGCCCGCCGGCGACGACCCGCGAGCAGCCGACGTCGTGAAAGACGTCAGCGAGGCCGTCTCCCGGGGCGACGGCGACGGACGAGATCAGCGACTGGGGCGCCGGTGCCATCACCGTGGCCTGGTCCGGCTCCTGGTGCAGCTCGACGAAGCGCCTCGCCTGATGGCGGATGTTGTCCACTTTGACCTGCACGAGCTCCCCCGCGCCGGTGCCAAGCGCCAGCAGCGCGCCGGGATCGTCCGTGTGAACGTGCACACGCACGAGGCTCTCGTCGCCGACGACGAGTACGGAGTCGCCCATGGCGAGCACGCACTCCCGCAGAGCGTCGACCGGCAGGGCCTGGCCCTCGATCAGCACCTCCGTGCAGTAGCCGTAGGGAGACTCCTCAGCCTGGTGGTGCCGCTCGACGACAGACAAGAACTCCTGCTCAACGCTGCCGTCGGTTGCCGTCTCGCCCTCGATCTCCTCGCCGCGGAGGTGGCGCAGCATGCCCTCCAGGAGCACGAAGAGGCCCTGGCCGCCGGCGTCGACGACGCCTGCCTTGGCGAGGACCGGCAGGAGGTCCGGCGTGCGCGCGACGCTGTCACGAGCCGCATCGACGACGGCGGAGAGGAGCGCGTTGACGTCACCGCTGGCGTTGTCGCCGGCGGCCGACGCCGCGTCGCGGATCACGGTGAGGATAGTGCCCTCCGTGGGCTGCGTGACCGCCTTGTAGGCTGTGTCGGAGCCCTGCTGGAGTCCCGCCGCCAGCGCCTGCGGGTCGAGTTCGGCCGCGCCTTCGACCGCTGCGGCGACGCCGCGCACGATCTGCGAGAGAATGACTCCGGAGTTGCCTCGCGCGCCCATCAGCGCTCCGTGCGACATCGCACCGAGAACGGCGCCGGCGGCGGAGTCCTGGCAGCGGTCGGCCTCCTCCATCGTGCTGCGCATCGTCAGGTGCATGTTCGTTCCGGTGTCGCCGTCCGGCACGGGGAAGACGTTGATCGCGTTGACCTGCTCCTTGTTCACTTCAAGCCAGCGCGCGGCGGTGCGGAACATCTCCCTGACGTCGGAGCCGGAAAGGGAAGCGAGGTTCGTATCAGTCATGTGAGGCCGAGCAGATTCGCCCGCTGGTAGGGTGGGCCCGTGTTGATCGGGAAAACGGCGAATGCTAACATGTGGCGGGCGCAATTCTAGCAGCGCCCGTTTTCCTCGTAAAGGGATTGTATCTCATGGCTACGTGTCAGATTTGCGACAAAAAGACCGGCTTCGGTCGCAATATACGCCACCAACACTCCGGCCGCTGGGAACGTAAGGCGCCGCGGACGAACCGTAAGTTCAAGGCGAACATCCAGAGAAAGACGTTCCTCATCGGCGGCGTGCCCATCCGCCTCAAGATCTGCACCCGCTGCATCCGCACGACGACGAAGAACCGCGTCTAGCCGGTTCGCCTTCTCCGACGATCCCGCAGCTACGCCTGCAGCGCCCCGACTGATTCCCTAAGCTCGCGTATGTTGTCGCCGATCGACGCGCGGTCGTTGAAGACGGCGCTGGCGGCGACGAGGACGTCGGCGCCTGCGGCGACGCAGCGCGGCGCGTTGTCCAACTTTACGCCGCCGTCGATCTCGATCTCCGCGCGGTAGCCGTTTTCGTCGATCGCCTTCCGCAGGCGCTCGACCTTGGGCAAGACGGAGGCGATGAACGGCTGGCCCGAGGCGCCGGGGTTGACGGCCATCACCATCACCTGGTCGAGGTCCGGCAGGAGGGCGTCGAGGACGCCCTCGGACGTGCCGGGGTTGAGGCAGACGCCAGCGCGGCGGCCGCGCTGCTGCACGTCGCGGACGATGCGGTGGACGTGCGTCGCGGCCTCCCAGTGGACGTTGATGATGTCGCCGCCAGCCTCGATGAAGCGCTCCACCTGCTTCTCCGGCTCGACGACCATCAGGTGTATGTCGAGCGTGATCTCGGTCGTGCGGCGGATCGCCTCGACGACGGGCACGCCGATGGTGATCGCCGGAACGAAGCGGCCGTCCATGATGTCGATGTGGAGCATCTGCGCACCGGCGGCCTCGACTTCACGCACCTCGTCCGCCAGCCGTGAGAGGTCCGCGGAGACGATGGACGGCGCGATCTTGACGTCGCTCATGCCGCGCCCTCAAGGCGCTTCTTGGCATCCTCCAGCGCCCCGGCGACGCGGCCGGACGCCGTTCCGCCGGGCACGTCACGCGCGTCGATGGACGCCCGGGCGTCGAGGCTGAGCACGTCTTCCTGGAACTGCGGCGAGAAGCGGCGGTACTCGTCCAGCGTCAGGTCGGCCAGCGACTTGCCTTGCTCCTCGGCGTGGCGCACGAGATCGGCGACGGCCTGGTGGGCGTCGCGGAAGGGCACGCCCTTGCGCACGAGGTAGTCGGCGACGTCGGTGGCGAGCAGGTAGCCGCCGGACGCCGCTTTCGCGACACGCTCGGCGTCCAGCGTGAGGCGCGGCAGCATCGCTGCCATCACTTCGAGCGTCGGCAGGACCACGTCAGCGGTGTCGAACAGCGTCAGCTTGTCTTCCTGCAGATCGCGGTTGTAGGCTAGCGGCAGGCCCTTGAGCACCGTCAGCAGCGCCACCAGGTTTCCGTAGACGCGGCCGCTGCGGCCACGCGCCAACTCGGCGACGTCCGGGTTGCGCTTCTGCGGCATGATGCTGGAGCCCGTGGTGAAGTCGTCCGGCAGGCGCAGGAAGCCGAACTCATCGCTGGACCAGACGATGATCTCTTCGCTGAGGCGGGAGAGGTGCATCATCGTCGTGGCGGCGGCGGCGTGGAAGTCGACGGCGAAGTCGCGGTCGCTGACGGCGTCGATGCTGTTGCGGGAAACGCGGCTGAACCCGAGTTCGCGGGCGACGGCCTCGCGGTCGATCGGGTAGGGGACGCCGGCGAGGGCGCCCGAACCGAGCGGCAGCTCATCGGCGCGATCGCGCGTGACGGCGAAGCGGGCGGCGTCGCGGTCCAGCATCTCGAAGTAGGCGAGCAGGTGGTGGGCGAAGAGCACCGGCTGGGCGCGCTGCAGGTGCGTGTATCCGGGCATCACGGCGCCGGCGTTTGCTTCGGCGAGGCCGACGAGCGCGCGCTGGACATCCCGTAAGCCCGCTACCGCGCGGTCGCAGGAGTCCATCACGAAGAGGCGGACGTCGGTGGCGACCTGGTCGTTGCGGGAACGGGCCGTGTGCAGGCGGGCGCCGGCGTCGCCGATGCGCTCGCGCAGGGCGGCTTCGATGTTCAGGTGCACGTCCTCGAGGTCGTCGCGCCACTCGAACTTGCCGGCCTCAATCTCCTCGCGGACCTCCGCCAGGCCGCGCACGATCTGGGCCGCGTCCTCGACCGGAATGATGCCCTGCGCGCCGAGCATGCGGGCGTGTGCGATCGAGCCGGCGATGTCGTGGGCGTACAGGCGCCGGTCGTAGCCGACGGATGCGCTATAGGCCAGCGCGCGCCGGTCGAGACCCTTTGCGGTGGGGCTCTGCGCACCCTTGCTCTCTTCCATCGTGCCCTTCATTATACGGGCGTAAATCGCCTCGAACGTCAGGAGCGCCCCATGCAGTACGTCCAGCTCGGCACGACCGGCCTTCGCGTTTCGCGAATCTGCCTCGGAACGATGACTTACGGCTCGTCAAAGTGGCGCGACTGGGTGCTGGACGAAGAGGAGTCGAAGCCGTTCTACAAGAAGGCGCTGGAGACCGGGATCAACTTCTTCGACACGGCCGACGTCTACTCGCTGGGCGCGAGCGAGGAGGTCACGGGGCGCGCGCTCAAGGAGTTCGCGAAGCGCGACGACGTGGTGATCGCGACGAAGGTGTTCAGCCCAATGGGCGGGGGGCCCAACCAGCGCGGCCTCTCCCGCAAGCACATCTTCGATTCGATCGACGACTCGCTGAGGCGGCTGCAGACGGACTACGTGGACCTCTACCAGATCCACCGCTGGGACCCGACGACGCCGATCGAGGAGACGCTGGAGGCGCTCAACGACCTCGTGCGGATGGGCAAGGTGCGCTACATCGGCGCGTCGAGCGCCTACGCCTGGCAGCTGGCGAAGGCGCTCTTCATCTCGGACCGGCGCGGCTGGGCGCGCTTCGTGACGATGCAGAACCATTACAACCTCGTCTACCGCGAGGAGGAGCGCGAGATGATCCCGCTCTGCCTGGACCAGGGCATCGGCATCATCCCCTGGAGCCCGCTGGCGCGTGGCTTCCTGGCCGGCAACCGCACACCGGACAAGGGCGGCGACACGACGCGCGCGAAGACCGACGACATGGCGCACTATATGTACTACTCGGAGGCCGACTTCGCGGTGCTCAGGGAGGTGCAGACGCTGGCCAACGGTCGCGGCCTCAAGCCGGCGCAGGTGTCGCTGGCCTGGATGCTGCACAAGCCCGGCATCACAGCCCCGATCATCGGCGCGAGCAAGATGTACCAGCTCGACGAGGCGATCGCTGCCGCCGAAGTGGCTCTCTCAGACGAAGAAGTGAAGCAACTCCAGCAGCCTTACCTGCCGCATGGGGTGTTGGGGCACGTTTAGCTGGGCGACCGCAGCGGCGGCAGCTCGAGCAGCTCCGCGATCTGATCGATGGCGAAGTCCGGCTTGATCGGCCCCTCCACTTCGCGCTCGTCGGCCGTCGCCTCAACCGGCTCGTTGACAGCGGGCGGCCTGCGCCAGACCGCCATCATGCCCAGCGTCTTCGGCCCTTCGACGTCCGCTCGCAGGTTGTCGCCGACCATCAGGCACTCCGCGGCCTCGACGCCGAGGCGCTCCAGCGCAACCTGGTAGATGCGCGGATGCGGCTTCATGTAGCCAACGTCGCAGGAGATGATGACGGCCTCGAAGAGCTCTTCGAGGCCGAGCTGGCGCATCTCCGCCCGGAAGTCGGGGCCGCTGTAGCCGCGGTTCGTGACACTGGCGACGCGGAAGCCGCGGTCCCGCAGCGCGGAGAGCGTCGGCAGGACGTCGGGGAAAACCTCACGGTTGAGGAAGATGCCACCGAGGTTCCAAGTCTCCCAGAGCTCGTTGCCCTGCTCGGGTGTCAGCTCCATATCGTGCGCACTGGCGATCCGCCGGCAGAGTTCCGGGTAGTCCGGGTCGACGCAGTCGCCGTGGAAGGCGCGATGAGTCTCCTCCTCGACGACGAGCCGGATGTCGCGCCCGAGGTAACGTCGCTCGCCACTCATCTCGTAGCCCCAGCGGGCGAGCAGCGCTTCGAGACGGCGAATCGTCTCGGCGCGGACGGCGCGCTGCGGCGGCATGTTTGGCAAGTGCCAGAGCGTGTGGCCGAGGTCGAAGAGGACGGTCGTAATGGGGGTGCCCACGTCAGGCGGGCGCGATCTGGTCGCCGACGTTGATGGTGCCGCCGGAGACGACGTCGCAGCGCAGGCCGCCGCGGTGGACGAGTCCACGTGTCGTGTTCGCCTGCCCGACGAGACTCTCAAGGTGTTCGCAGGGCTCGCACAGCCTCACCCCGCGCAGCACGACTTCGCCGACCCGCAACTCCCGGTCCACGAATTCGTTGAGGTCGATGCCGAGCGTCGTGATGTTCCGGCGCGACTGCCCCGGCGCCAGCTTGACGCCAAACTCGGCCTCCAGCGCCTCGATCGCTTCGCCGGCGATGAGCGTCACCGCGCGGCTGGCGCCGCCCTTCTCGGAGTACGTGCCGGAGCGTGCCTGGTAACGATCGCCCTCGAGGCCCTTTCCGGGTTCGGCGTGGACGGAGTTCACCGGCGTGGGGGTGTCTTCGGCGTTCGGCGCGATGTGGATGTGCAGGACTTCGCCGCTCATGCTACAAGCTCCTTGGGGTCGAATCGGGTGAGGCCTTCGATCCGATCGAAGGCTCGATCGGCCGAGATGATGCCTTCGAGGTTGTTCTGGAAGGCAACAGCCACATGGAAGGCGTCGCGGGCCTGGAGAGAAGGATATCGCTCCAGAGCGCCCCTCGCCAACGTCGCCGTTGCCGCCTCTATCGGAAACGGGCGCGGAAACTGAGCGGCCAGGTCGTCGAAGAGCTGGATTCCTAACTGGGTCTGATTCCGGCGGCGGTAGACGTGCAGCAGCTCCTGCAAGATTTCCGTGCTGACGTTGGCATCGATCTGGCTCTCGCGGATCTGCTTGAGGGTTGCCAGCGAAGGCTCTCGGTAGGGGTGGTCCGACCCAAGCGAGTAAACGAATACGTTCGTGTCAATCAGCTTCATGCAGTCGCGCTTCGCCCTCGTCGTAGCCCTTCAGGATCTCTTCCTTGATCTCTTCCGGCGAACCAGACGGGCCGCCCTTGCCCACCAGCGAGAAGAAGTGCTCCCACGCGCGCTCCCGCTCCTCCTCCGACGGTGCCACGACGTACTGCGCTACCGCGTCGCGGATCAGCGCGCCGACGGCCTTGCCCTCGCGCTGTGCGATCTCCTCCAGCCGCTTGTACTGCTGCGGCTCGAACAGCACCTCGACTCGCTTGTCTTTGGCCATCGCTGGAGACCTCCGTATGTATCCGGAGGTATTTTAGCACGCCTACTGCTCGTCGGAACGTTGAGCCTGAGACTGTACCTTGACCGGCAGGCCCCAGATGTTGATGAAGCCGACGGCCGCAGTACGGTCGAACCGATCCGCCTTATCATATGTGGCCAGCTCAAAGTCGTAGAGGCTGCGCGGCGCCTTCCGCCCGACGACGGTCGCGGTGCCCTTCTGCAGCTTCAGACGCGCCGTGCCACTGACGTAGCGCTGCGTGCTCTCGATGTAGGCTTGCAGGTCCTGGTGGTGCGTGCTGTACCAGAGCCCGTTGTAGACGAGGTCCGCGTACTCCTGCGCGACCTGTGCCTTGAAGCGCCGCTGCTCCTTCGAGAGGGCGAGCGATTCGATCGCTTCGTGGGCCGCCAACAGCGCGACGCCGGCCGGCGCCTCGTAGACCTCGCGGGACTTGATGCCGACCAGCCGGTCCTCGATCGTGTCGATGCGCCCGACGCCGTGCTCGCCGGCCGTCTCGTTGAGCGCGTTGATCAGCGCCACGGGATCGGTCGCCGCGCCGTTAAGCGTCGTCGGGACGCCCTGCTCGAAGCCGATCTCTAGGTAGGCCGCCTCGTCCGGGGCTTCGGCGGGCGCTTTCGTCCAGAGCCAGACGTCGTCCGGCGGCTCCGTCCACGGGTCCTCCAGCGGGCCGGTCTCGACGCTGCGGCCGTAGAGGTTCTCGTCGACGCTGTAGGGGCTCTTCTTCGTGACGTTGATCGGGATGTTGTGCTCGTGCGCGTAGTCGATCTCGGACTCCCGGTCCATCTCCCACTCCCGTAGTGGCGCGACGATCGTCAGGTCCGGCGCCAGCGCCCCCACAGAGACGTCGAGGCGCACCTGGTCGTTGCCCTTGCCGGTGCAGCCGTGCGCGACGGCGGTCGCGCCCTCGCGGCGGGCGACCGCGACCATCTCGCGGGCGATCAGCGGCCGCGAGAGAGCAGTGGCCAGCGGGTAGACGCCCTGGTACTGCGCGCCGGCCATCACCGCCGGAAAGACGAAGTGCCGCACGAAGTCGTCCTGCACTTCGCTCCACTCGAAGCTCTTGGCGCCGGCGGCCAGCGCCCGCGACTTCAGCTCCTCGCGCTGGCGGTCCATGCCAACGTCGACGGTGAGCGCGACGACGTCGTATCCCTTCTCTTCCTTGAGCCAGCGTATGGCGACGGCCGTGTCCAGCCCGCCGGAGTACGCCAGTATGATCTTCTCTGCCATCACTTCTCCTCGGATATCTCGGTCAGCACGCGCTCGACGATGTCGACGGCACGGTCCAGTTCTTCTTCGCTAACGGTGAAGGGCGGCACGAAGCGCAGCGCCGTCGGCTTGACGCCGTTGATCAGCAGGCCTTCCTCCAAGCAGCGGCCGACGGCGGCCTCTGACACCGGGCCGTCCAACTCGATCGCCCAGATCAGGCCCTTGCCGCGCACCTCCGTGATCATCGGCTGGCGGTCGGCGAGCGAGATCAGGCGGCGCTCCAGATGCTCGCCGCGCTTCGTCACCTGCGCGGGCAGGTCGTTGTCGATCATGTGCTTGAGGACGGAGTAGCCGACCTCGCAGGCCAGCGCGTTGCCGCCAAACGTTGTGCCGTGCTCGCCGGGGCCCAGCAGCGCAGCGCTATCCTTCGCCATGAAGGCACCGATCGGTACGCCGCCGGCGAGCGCCTTGGCCACCGCCAGTGCGTCGGGTTCGATGCCGTAGTGCTGGAAGCAGAACAGCTTGCCGGTGCGGCCAGCACCCGTCTGCACTTCGTCGAGAAGGAGCAGGGTGCCGGCCTCGTCGCACCAACTGCGGACGGCGGGCAGGTAGCCGTCGTCCGGGACGTTGACGCCGCCTTCTCCCTGCAACGGCTCAAGGAGCACCGCGACCGTCTTGCCGGTCGTCGCCGCCTTGATCGCCTCGACGTCGTTGTAGGGGACGCGGACGAAGCCTTCCGGCAGCGGCGTGAACGGCGCGCGATAGCGCTCGTTGGCCGAGGCGGCGACCGTCGCCAGCGTGCGACCGTGGAAGGCATCGTCAGCGACGATCATCTCGTAGGCGCCGTCGCGCTTCTCCTTGCCCCATTTGCGGGCGAGCTTGATCAGCCCCTCAACGGCTTCGGCGCCGCTGTTGCAGAAGAACGCCTTGTCCATGCCGCTGCTCTCGCAGAGCAGCTTCGCCAGCTTGAGCTGCGGCACGGTGTAGTAGTAGTTCGAGACCGAGATGAGCTTCTTCGCCTGGCGGGTCAGTGCCTCGATGATCACCGGGTTGGCGTGGCCCAGGCTGGTGACGGCGATGCCCCCGACGAAGTCGAGGTACTGCTTGCCGTCGCTGTCCCAGACGATGGTGCCTTCGCCGCGCTCGAGCACCACCGGCAAACGCTTCGCCGTCTGCACGTAGTAGTCGCGCTCGATCTCGATCCAGTTTTCCGTCTGCATGCTCACTCCTGGTCCACTCTTGTCCCGGCGGGCGCGCCCTCCGCAACGCCGATCAGGGCGTGCTCCTGGCGCCCGTCGACGATAACGGCGCGGCTGCCGGCGGCCCCGGCCTGCAGGCAGGCCTCGACCTTGGGGATCATACCGCCTTCGATGACGCCCGCGCCCGTCAATTCGTGCGCCTCCGCCGCGGAGAGCGACTCAAGGACGCGCCCATCGGCCTTCACGCCCGGGACGTCGGTCAGGAACGCGAGCGCGCTCGCGCCGACCGCGGCAGCGATCGCACCGGCTGCCGTATCGGCGTTGATGTTGAGCAGCTGCCCGGTCGCGCGGCCGTCCTTGTACTCGATACCGACGGGCGCGATCACAGGCACGGCGCCGCCCTCGATGATCCGCAGGACGGGCGTCGGATCAACGGCCGTGATCTCGCCGACGAAGCCCAGCGCCGGATCACGAACGGCCGCTTGCAGGAGACCGCCGTCGGCGCCCGAGAGCCCGACGGCGGACGCACCGCGCCCTTCGAGGGACGCGACGAGCCCCTTGTTCACGAGGCCACAGAGCACGCCGACGACGACGTCGAGCGAGGCGGCGTCGGTAACGCGCAACCCCTTCTCGAACGCCGTCGGCACGCCGAGGCGCTCCAGCCAGTCGCTGATCAGCGGCCCGCCGCCGTGCACGACGACGGGCCGCGCACCGAGACGGGCCAACTCCGCCACGTCGTCGAGCGTCGTGTCGTGGTCTCCGAGCGTCGAGCCGCCGATCTTGGCGACGATGATGTCCGTCATGGCCGTTACGTCGTGTACTCGCTGTTCAGCCGCACGAACTCCTCGGTGAGGTCGGAGCCCCAGGCCGTCGCCGCGCTCTTGCCCTGACCCAGTTCGACGCGAATCAGCACCTCGTCAGGCACGAGGCAGGCCTTGGCCGCGGCCTCGTCGTAGTCCTGGGGCGCGCCGTTGCGGTAGAGGCAGATCTCGCCGCCGTCCGGGTGGGCCAGGTAGAGCGCCGTAGTTGGCTCCGACCAGGCGGCGCCGCTGTTGCCGATGGCGGCCAGAATGCGGCCCCAGTTCGGGTCCTCGCCGTACATCGCCGTCTTGACGCCGATGGACGTGACGACCTGGCGCGCTGCTTTGCGGGCGTCGGCCGGGCTTGCTGCGCCCTCTACCTTCATCTCGATCAACTTCGTGCCGCCCTCGGCGTCGCTGATCATCATCCGCCCGAGGCTGGTGCAGACGAGCGTCAGCGCCCTCTGGAACGCCTCCGCCTCCGGGTGGCCTCCGCAGATCGGATCGCCGCCCGCGAGGCCGTTGGCGAGCACGATCGCCATGTCGTTCGTGCTTGTGTCGTTGTCGATGTCGACCATGTTGAACGAGACATCGACCGCCTCCTTCAGCGCCGACGAGAGGAACGCCCCTTCGACGGGCGCGTCGGTGGTGATAAAGCAGAGCATCGTAGCCATGTTCGGGTGGATCATGCCGACGCCCTTGCAGGCGGCGCCGATCGTCCAACTCCCTACCTTCACCGCCATGTGCTTCTTTACCGTGTCGGTCGTCATGATCGAGACGGCGAAGTCGGCGCCGCCATCGGGCGAGAGGGCGACCTTCTCGATCCCGAGGACTATGCGGTCCATCGGCAACTGCCAGCCGATGACGCCGGTGGAGGCGACGACAACGTCCTCCGGCGCGAGGCCAAGTTTGGCTCCGGCCACCTGCGCCATCTTCCGGGCGCTGTCCCAACCCTGCTGGCCCGTCGAGGTGTTGGCGCAGCCGGAATTGGCAACGATCGCGTGAGCCTTCCCGTCCGCCAGGTGCTCCTGCGTGACAAGGAGCGGCGGGGCCTTGAGCGTGTTGCTCGTGTAAACGGCGGCCGTCGTGCACGGCGCCTCAGAGTAGATCAGGCCGACGTCCAGCTTCGTCCAGTCGCTGCGTACACCGGCGTGGATGCCGCCGGCGGTGTAGCCCCGCGGTGAGGTGACTCCGCCGTCTTGTATTACTTCAATCTCGGTTGTGCTGGCCGTTACCATTTCGTCCTCCATTGCAGATGTTCCCTCAGGGGTAGACCGCCGGCATGTCGAGCGCTGTCGTCTCCGGCATGCCGAGCATCAGGTTCATGTTCTGGATCGCCTGTCCCGCCGCACCCTTGACCAGGTTGTCGAGGACGCTTACGACGACGAGACGGCCGGTACGGACGTCGACCGTCGGGTAGACGAGGCACATGTTGTTGCCGCGTGTCTGCTTCGTCGCCGGTGGCGAGTCCGCGACGCGAACGAACGGCTCGTCCTTGTAGAACTGCTCGAAGACGTCGCGAGCGGCCGCTTTAGCGGCGTCGCCGTCCGGCAGGGCGCCCGGCAGGAGCGGCGCGTAGGCGGTCGTCAGGATGCCGCGCGTCATCGGAATCAGGTGCGGCGTGAACGTGATCTTCGGCGCCGGACCCTCCGGCCAGATGGCCGCCACCTCCTGGTTGATCTCCGGCCAGTGGCGGTGTCCGTCAAGGCCGTACGCCGAGACGCTTTCGCCGGCATCGCCCAGGTGCAGACTCTGCTTCAGGCCGCGGCCGGCGCCGGAGACACCCGACTTGGAGTCGACGATGATCTCGGGGCCGATGATCGCGGCTTTGACGGCGGGCGCCAGTGCCAGGATCGCGCTCTCGGGGTAGCAGCCGGGGTTGGCGACGAGCTTCGCGCTCCTGATCGCCTCGCGGTGCAGCTCCGGCAGGCCGTAGACGGCGTCCGGAAGCAGCTCCGGCGCCGGGTGCTCGCCGCCGTACCACTCGCTGTAGACGGCGGCGTCGTGGAGCCGAAAGTCGGCGCTGATGTCGACGACCGGCAGGCCGGCGCTTACGAGCGGCGCGCAGGTCTCGGCGCTGGCGGCGTGCGGAAGCGCCGAGAAGGCGAAGTCGATGCCCGAGGCCAGCTCCGGCTCGATCGTCAGGTCGTACGAGGCGAGGTGCGGGAAGACGTCGGCGAGCTTCTTGCCGGCCTCGCTGCGGCCGGTGACGGAGGCGACCTCCACCTCGGGATGGTTGTACAGCAGGCGCGCCAGTTCAGCGCCCGCGTACCCCGTGACATTTATGATTCCGATCTTGACCATCGTTACTTCTCCCCAGCGGTTCCATAGGACACAAATGAAAAACCCCCACCACTGATCAGCGGTGGGGCTCTACGAACTGCTCTGCAGCTAGCGTCTGTTCTCGCTATCGAAAGACGTGCGAGACGGCCCCACCAATGGGTCGGGGACGTCGGGCGCGGCTCTCAAGCGCGAGAAACATGATGCGGTGATGTTACGGGCGGAACGGCGCGGGTGTCAAGCGCCTGTGAACCCCTGGCCCGCCGGGCAGCCGTCCAGGAGCGGGCACTCGGCGCAGAGTGGGCTGCGGGCGCGGCAGAGGCGTCGGCCGTGCTTGATCAGCGTGATGTGCAGCGGGTAAACCAGCTCCGGGTCGAGCGCGGACTCCAGTATGTCGTGCGCTTTCTCCGGCGTCGCCTTCGGCGGGACGAGGCCGAGGCGGCCCGCGACGCGGTGGACGTGCGTGTCGACGGGCAGCGCGGGGCGGCCGAGCGCGAACATGAGCACGCAGGCCGCCGTCTTGGGGCCGACGCCGCTCAGCTCTCGCAGCCAGGCCTTCGCCTCGTCCAGCGGCAGGTCACGCAGGAACTCGAGGTCCCACGAGCCGCACTTCTCGCGCACGGCGGCAAGCGAGGCCTTGATCCGCGGCGCCTTCTGCTTCGCCAGCCCGCCGACGGCGATCTCGCGCTCGATCTCCTCGACCGGCGTGTCGGCCAGCGCGTCCCAGCTATCGAAGCGCCGGCGCAGGCGCATGAAGGCGCGGCCGGAGTTGGTGTCGGTCGTGTTCTGGGAGAGGATCGTGAGGACGAGCTCGGTCATCGGGTCGCCGTGGGGGCGCCAGTCTGGCCCGCCGTAGAGGGCGGCGAGGCGGCGGACGATCTCGGCGGGTGGGAGACGGCCCGCTCGTCCTTCGAGAGCCTCAGGGCGAGCGAGGCGGGGTGCTGCACGGTTCGCCGGGGGCTGCTTGCGGCGCGGCATGCGGTCAGTCTTCGGGCTCGCCGGCGAAGTAGTCCCAGACGGCGGCCGAGACAGTGGCGATCGGCTCCCAACGGTACGAGAGATCGCTGAGCACGGCGATTATGTACGGCCCGGCCGGGCCGTCAACGACGGCGACGTCGTGGGTGGCGTCGTTGAAGGTGCCGGTTTTGTGAGAAGCCAGTGTGCCGGCGGGAAGACCGGCGAAGATGCCGGCGCGGAACCATTCCTGCGCCATCAGGTTCAGCATCTCCTGCCGCGATCCCTCCGAGACGCCCTGCCCAGTCGCGATCGCGGCGATGATCGCGTGCATATCGGCGGCTGATGTCGGCAGGTCGCGAGTGCTGACGGAGGTCACGGTGGCGCCAATCTCGGCGAGCGTGGCGTCGACGTTGGCGAAGCCGACCTCTTCCAGTACGAGGTTGGCGAGCGCCGTGTCGCTGACGATGATCATCGCCTCGACAGCCTCACCCAGGAGCACCATGTCGCCTTCTTCGATCCCCAGATATTCGAGAGTCCCGAGATCGTACTCCACGGACTCTTCGTCGACCGTCAGCTCCGTGGCAAAGTCGATGATGCCGAGGTCGCGCTGACGATACGCCTCCAGCAGGACGGCGGCCTTGAAGAGGCTCGCCGCGTAGTAGGTGGTGCCCGGATTAATGGCGGCGTAGCGTCCGTCGGCGAGGTTGTGGACGACCACGCTGAACCCGCCGTCGAGCCCGTCCAGCGCGCCTTCGACGGCGGCCAGCAGCTCCGGGTCATCGACCGGCGGGGCGAAAGGAGACGGCACCGCCGGGAAGGCGGCGCCGTCTGCCAGCCAGTCGAGCGAGATCAACTCGCCGCTGGGCGCGGGCGTCTCGGTCGGGTCGGCGGTCGGCGTGCTCGCGGCGGGCGACGGCGAGCTGGCGTCCGGTGTGCCGAGCACGACTAACGGCGTCGCGGTCGGATCGCTGGGCTGCGGGTCGCCGCCACCGTTGCAGGCAGCGAGGACGAGCGGTGCGACGAGCAGGGCGAGCGGGGCGAAAGGCCTCATACGAATCAAGAATAGCGCGATGGCGCGCGTTTATAATGGACAACGCACGGATCGAGCGAAAGGAGCGGCATGGCGAGCGGAACGGAGCGCCTGACGAAGCTGGCGTCCTGCGCGGGTTGCGCGGGGAAGGCGGGCATGGCGGAGCTGTCGCAGGTGCTGCAGCATCTCTCGGACGTCGCCGCCACGCAGCCTGACCTGCTCGTCGGCCTGAGCGCACCGGACGACGCCGCCGTCTACCGCCTCAACGATGAGCAGGCCGTCGTACTGACGGTCGACTTCTTCGCGCCGCTGGTGGACGACCCCTACGATTACGGCGCGATCTCGGCGGCGAACGCGATGAGCGACGTCTACGCCATGGGCGGCGAGGTGGTGCTGGCGCTCAACGTCGCGGCCTTCCCCGAAGACATGCCGACGGAGACGATCGCGAAGGTGATCCAGGGCGGCGCCGACAAGGTACGCGAGGCCGGTGGTGTTATCGCCGGAGGGCACACGATCCTCGACGAGGAGCCGAAGTACGGACTCTGCGCGATGGGCCTCGTCCACCCGGACGCGATCTTCCGCAAGGGCGGCGCGAAGCCGGGCGACGTGCTCTTCCTGACGAAGGCGCTGGGGACGGGCATCATCACAACGGCGGCCGGCCGCGACGAAGCGTCGGCGGAACACCTCGCGGCCGCTGTCGCGAGCATGACGACGCTCAACCGCCACGCCGCCCACATCGCGCGCGAGACCGACGCGCACGCAATGACGGACGTTACCGGCTACAGTCTCCTCGGCCACGCCCGCGAAGTCGCAGCGGCGAGCGAGGCCTGCCTGCGCATCATCGCCCCGGCCGTGCCCGTGCTAGCGGGCGCGCTGGAGCACGCGAAGGGCGGCATCTCGACCGCTGGCGCGAGACGAAACCGCGAGTACTACGGCGAGCACGTCAGCATCGTGCAGGGCATGAGCGAGGCGATGGAGGGCGTGCTGTTCGACCCGCAGACGTCGGGCGGGCTACTGATGGCAATCGCGCAAGACCGCGCGAGCGATGCGCAGGCGCGGTTCAAGGCCGCTGGCCTGCCGGCCTGGGCGATCGGCGAGGTTGTCGCGGGCGCCGGCGTCGAGGTCGCCGCTTAGCGAGCGCTGCCTTTCGACGGATCGGAAGAACGGATAAGCAGATAGCCTATGCGACAACGCATCCGTTTATCCGTTGTCGATCCGTTGACAGAGTTCAGGGCAGGTGCTCCGCTTTTCCTTCGAGAGCCTCAGGACGAGCGGGGCGAGAGGTCGGCCCGCATCGGGATCACCTTCGCCGCGAGGTCCCCGCTCCCGGAGATGCCCTGCCACTGCCAGGACTCTCTCGCCGCGGGCTCGAAGTCGTCCAGCAGGCAACGTTCGAACCCGAACCGCGCGAAGAACTCTGACGCGGTCATCGTGAAGAGGTAGCAGCGCAGAGCGCCGTCGTCGCGGGCAAAGTCCAGCGCACGCGCCGTCATTCGCACGCCTTCGCCGCTCCCGCGAAGCGACTCGGCCACGACGACGGACCGCAGCACGGCCGCCTCGCCGTGGCGCTCGATGCCCGCGCAGCCAACGAGCGTGCCCGCGGCATCCAGCACCCAGAAGCCGCCCAGCCATTCCGCGACTTGGACCGCCGGCAGGCCTGCGGACACGATTAGCTGTGTGATGGCGTCGACGTCTTCGGTGCGGGCGAGGCGCAAGAGCGGAGGCACAGCCATCACATCGCTCGCAGGAGCTTGATGCGCTCGTCCACGGGCGGGTGGGTGGCGAAGAGGCCGTTGAGGAAGCTCTTGTGCTCCTTGAGCGGGTTCTCGATGTAGAGGTGGGCGGTGGCCTTGTTCGCAGACTCCAGAGGCTCCCGGTCAGCCGCTATCTTCTCGAGCGCGTCGGCCAGCGCGGCCGGGTTGCGGCAGAGGAGCGCGCCTGAGGCGTCGGCCAGGTACTCGCGCTGGCGCGACACGGCGAAGCGCAGGGCCGAGGCGATGAACGGCGAGAGGACAATGAAGACGATCGCGACGACGAGAATGAGGATGGCGATGCCGCCGCTGCCCTTGCCCCGATTGCCCCGCCGGGCGCCGGCGCCGTACCAGGTGAAGCGCAGCATCATGTCCGTTGCCAGCGCCATCAGGCCGACGACGACCGCGACCGTCGTCATAATGCGGATGTCGTAGTTGCCGATGTGGGACATCTCGTGCGCCATGACGGCCTCCAGCTCGCGCTTCTCGAGCTTGTTGAGGAGGCCACGCGTGGCGGCGACGTGCGCGCGCTGCGGGTCGCGGCCGGTGGCGAAGGCGTTGGGCGCGCTGTCCTCGACGATCCAGACCTTGGGCATCGGCAGGCCGGAGCCGATGCTAAGGTTCTCGACGACTCGGTACAGCTCCGGCTCGTCGGCGACGGAGACCTCGTGCGCACCGGAGATCGCGAGTACCGTCGCCGTCGCGGCGTAGTACATGATCACGCCGACCGCCGTAGCGACGAGCGCCGTAGCGACAGCGATCTGGACTGTGAGCGTGGGATCGACGTCCGGGCTGACGCCGGCGTAGACGGCGATCACCGTGCCGACGGCGGCGAAGAAGAGCGCCGTAAAGACGACGAAGCCCAGGATCAGGAGGGCCGTCCGCCACTTATTGGCGTCTATGCGGTCCCAGATGAGCACCCGCTCTTGCGGGGTCCGGGACGATTCGTCCATCGGGCGGGGTTACTGGCCCGACGTCCCGCCCTGGTCCGGCGCTGACCCGCCGGCGGAGGGGTCACTCGCCGGCGGTGCGGCCGGTGGTGCCGGCGGCGGGGCGGTCGGCTCCTGGCTTAAGTCGACGCTGACTTCGGCGCGGCCCTCGTCATCCGTCTCGAAGAACTGCTCCGCCAGGAAGCCGAACATGCTGGCGATGAATACCGTGGGCACGGTCTGGATGCGGTTGTTGTAGCCGAGGACGTTCGAGTTGTAGAACTGCCGCGCGAAGGCGATCTTCTCCTCGATGTCGGAAAGCTCGGTCTGCAGCTGGCGGAAGTTCTCGGCCGCTTGCAGCTGCGGGTAGTTCTCGGCGACGGCGAAGAGGTGCCGCAGGGCGCCGGTAAGCATGTTGTTGGCGAGCGCCTGGTCAGCCGGGCCACCGCCCTGCTGCGACTGCTCAAGCATCGAGCGGGCCCTGGTCACTTCTTCGAACGTCTCGCGCTCATGCGCGGCATACCCGCGAACGGTCTCGACGAGGTTCGGCACGAGGCTCGCCCGGCGCTTGAGCTGGACGTCGATGCCGGACCAGGCTTCCTTGACGCGGTTTCGGGACCGCACCAGGCCGTTGTACATCCCGATGAACACCATCACGACGACGACGACGATGGCGATGATGATTGCGACGACGATCAGCGTTGCCATCCAGACCTCCCGGCCCGGATTCGCGGGCCTCAAACGCTTGTGGACGATCGATCCGATTGTATCAGCGGCCGCAGGCTGGAGACAGCTTGACCGGCGCGACTCTTGCCGCCAATCTGGTCGCATGCCACCCCGCATGCGCGTCAGCGAGTTCATGGCCCGGATCGAGGAGGAGACGCTGGCCGCGCTCCCGAAAGCGCTGCGCGACGCCTGCACCCACCGCGTGCGCTTAGTCTGGTTCCAGCTGCACTTCCACTCGCCGAAGCTGCACTACGAGGTCTGCTTGACGCGCAAGACGGAGCGCATCGAAATCGGGCTGCATTTCGAGGGGCCACACGACTTCTCCTACCGCTGGGCGGAACTGATCGCGCCGTACATGCCAGAGATCCAAGCGCAGTTGGGACCGCAGATGGAGCTCGAAGAGTGGACGGCGTCATGGGCGCGGCTCCATCGGACGATCCCGTACGACCCGCCATCGGCGGCGCTGGCCTCCGAGATCGCCGAGAGCCTGTCGCGGATCATCATCGTTTGCCAGCCGATCATCGAGCGCGAGAGGGCGAACGTCCCGCCCGCGCTGGAGGCGGAAGAGCCAAAGAAGGGCCGGCCCGGCCGCTTCTCGCGCCGGCGCCGCGAGCGCTCGCTCTAAAGCCACCGCGAGGGTGAGGGGCGAAACGCGACGAAATGTGGCGGGCACTCGCTCTGGCGCTGCTTGAAGCGCTATGCGGCCGGCTGGCCGAGGCGGGCGATCATGCCCATGACGCCGGCACGGTCGCCCAGTTCGGCCTCGGCGAGGCGCACGTACTTCAGCGGTTCGTCCAGCGCGAACCGGCGCATCGTCTCTTCCGCTCGCGCGAGGAAGAGGTCCTTCGCCTGCATTACGCCACCGCCGAGGATGATCGCCTCCGGGCTGAGCAGGTTGACGGCGTTCGCCAGCGCGATCCCCAGATAGCGGCCCGCCTCCTCATAGATCGCGAGGCTGGACGCGTCGCCCTGGCGCGCGGCGTCGGCGACCAGGCGCGTGCTGAGGCGGCCCTCGCGCTCCCTGATGGCCGACAGGGCGTCCGACTCTCCCCGGTCCGCGGCCTCGGCTGCCCGGCGGATGATTGCCGTGCCGGAGGAGTACGACTCGAGGCAGCCCTTGTTGCCGCAGCCACAGAGCAGGCCGGTGGGATCGACGATCGTGTGCCCGATTTCGCCGGCGGAGCCTTTCGCGCCGCCGTATAGACGCCCGTCGGCGACGATGCCCGCGCCCACACCGGTGCTCACCGTTATGTAGAGCATGTGTCGTGTGCCGCGTCCGGCCCCGTAGGCGTTTTCGCCGAGTGCGGCCGCGTTGGCGTCGTTCTCCAGGCGGACGGCAACGCCGAGGCGCTCCTGCAGCATCTGAACGAGCGGCACGTCACGCCAGCCCACGAGCTGCGGCGCCGCCGGCACGACGCCGCGCTCGGTGTCCACCCAGCCGGGCGTGGCGATTCCAAGGCCGCTGAGGCCGCCGGCCTGGACGCCGGCAGCCGAGCAGGCCTCGTCCAGCGACGCCAACAGCTCCCCGATCGTCGCGTCGAGGCCGTCGCTGGCGCGTGAGGGCCGCCGGTCGTCGCCGCTGATCTTGCCGTCGAGGCCGGCAACAATCGCCCGCACGTTGGTGCCGCCGAGGTCGATCGCGCCGTAGAGGTCTGCCATGCTCAGGCGACGGCCGTCGCTTCGATCTCGATCATCAGCGGCGGGAAGGCGAGGCGGGCGACGCCGATCAGAGTCTGCGCGGCATTCATGGCGGAGATGCGAGGCGCCAAAGCGCCATAGCTGGCGATCGTAGCGTCGACGTCGGTGGTGTAGATCGTCAGGCGCACGACGTCGCTCAGGCCCATGCCGGCGCCCTTGAGCACGGCTTCGAGATTGTCCAGCGCCTTGTTGCCTGCGCGGCCATATCGCCTTCGTGGACGGGCGCGCCGTTTTCGTCGACAGACACCTGGCCTGAGCAGAAGAGCATCTTTTGCGCGCCGCTGATCTCGTTCGCCTGCACGAAGCCGAAGTTGTCCTGCCAGCTCCGGGGGTTGATCGCTCGTCGATCCATGTTGCTCCCTTCGTGGTCACAGTCTGGCGCGATACTACCGCGCTGCGGGGACGACGGGAAGACGCAGAAAGGCCGCCCACTGCGGGCGGCTTTCGGTTGCGTGGCGCGGAATGGCTAGTTAACGGCGCGCTCCCAGAGGGTCTCGTGGTTGCGGCCGGTGATGGCGTCGCGCTCCGCTCTGCGCTCGAGGACACCGAGCTGCTGGATGCTCTCCGCCACCTGGCGCGTGCAATCGGGGTCGATCGGCACGACGCGCTGGCGGATGAGGTCGCCCAGGCCGGAGTCTTCGAAGAAGCGCATGGAGTGCGGCCAGACGAAGAAGGTGAAACGCTCCGGCATAGTGAACTGCGGGCGTTCCTTGCCGAGCCAGAAGAACCGCTCTTCGACGCTGTTGACCGGCTCGACGACGCGAATCATCGGCGACGCCTCGCCCTCGCTCCGCGTGTCGATGATTAAGCGCTCGGGGAACATGCGAAAGCCGATCGTGAAGACGTCGGCGTTGCCTACCACCTTGCGCAGCTCTTCCAGGTCGATCATCTCACCACTCTCCGCGAACAAGTCTACGTTTCCTTTCGATCGATTATACGACGGTGTCCTCCGCACCGGACGCCTGAACGGCGTTCCGGATGTGGAAGACGACCGCTCGTGTCGTGATCTCCGGCTAGTACATGTCCGGCATCGCCGGTGCTCCGGCGGCAGCAGGCTGCTTCTCCGGGATCTCGGCGACGAGACAGTTCGTGGTGAGGACCATAGCGGCGATGCTGACGGCGTTTTCGAGCGCCGAGCGGGTGACCTTGACGGGGTCTACGATTCCGCGCTTCGTCATGTTGCCGTACTCGTCCCTGGCGGCGTCGTAGCCCTCGCCCTTCTTCAGCGTCCGCACCTTCTGCGCGATCACCGAGCCGTCTTTGCCGGCGTTGGTGGCGATGCGGCGCAGCGGCTCCTCAAGAGCGCGCTTCAGAATGGCGGCGCCGGTGGCCTCGTCGTCCTCGAGCTTGAGCCTGTCAAGCGCGGGTACGGCGTTGATGAACGCCACGCCACCGCCGGAGACGATCCCCTCTTCGACGGCCGCGCGTGTCGCCTGGACGGCGTCTTCGACGCGGTGCTTGCGCTCCTTGAGCTCCGTCTCGGTGGCGGCGCCGACCTTGATCACGGCGACGCTGCCGGTGAGCTTGCCGAGGCGCTCATGCAGCTTTTCGCGGTCCCAGTCGGATGTGGAGCTTTCGATGGCGGACTTGACGGCGCCGACGCGGTTCTGGATGGCGCGGGCGCTGCCGGCGCCCTGGATGATCGTGGTCTCGTCCTTCCCGACCACCACCTTGCGCGCGTGGCCCAGGTCGGCCAGCTCCGCGGCGTCGATGTTGCGTCCCAGATCGTCGCTCAGCAGCTCACCGCCGGTGACGATCGCCAGGTCGCCCAGGTTCTCCTTACGGCGGTCGCCGAATCCGGGCGCCTTGACGGCGCAGACGTTGATCGTGCCGCGCAGGCGGTTGACCGCCAGCGTGGCCAGCGCCTCGCCGTCGCAGTCGTCACAGATGATGAGCAGGTTCTTGCTGCCGCTCTGCAGCACCTTCTCCAGCAGCGGCACGATGTCGTTGACGGCGGAGAGCTTCTTGTCGGTGATCAGGATCTGCGGATCGTCGATCACGGCTTCCATGCGTTCGGGGTTGTTGACGAAGTAAGGGCTGATATAGCCGCGGTCGAAGTTCATGCCTTCGACGAACTCGGTCTCGGTCTGGATGCCCTTCGACTCCTCGACGGTGATGACGCCGTCCTTGCCGACCTTCTCCATGACCTCGGCGATCAACTCGCCGATCTCCGGGTCGTTGTTAGCGGAGATCGCAGCGACCTGCGCCATCTGCGCAGCGCTGGTGACCTTGACGGAATTCGCCTTGATGCTCTTGACGACTGCCTCGGCCGCCAACCCGATGCCGCGCTTGAGCGCCATCGGGTTGGCGCCGGCGGCGACGTTCTTGAGGCCTTCGCGGACAATCCCCTGACCGAGAACTGTCGCCGTGGTGGTTCCGTCGCCGGCGATGTCGTTGGTCTTGGAGGCGATCTCCTTGGCGAGCTGGGCGCCGATGTTCTCGAACGGATCGTCCAGTTCGATGTCCTTGGCGATGGTGACGCCGTCGTTGGTGATCGTCGGCGAGCCGAACTTCTTCTCCAGGACGACGTTGCGGCCCTTGGGGCCGAGGGTGATCTTGACGGCGTCGGCGAGCGCGTCGACGCCGCTCATGAGGGCGTGTCGCGCGGCCTCATCAAAGAGTAGTTGCTTGGCCATGGGTTCTCCTTCTCTTACCCGTCTGGGTCTGCCGGTGCGGGCTACTGCCCGTGCGGGCGTTTCTGTTGCGGATGGGCGTTAGCACTCGCCAGGGCGGAGTGCTAAGGCGTATTTTGGCGCAACCGGACGCCTGATGCAACACCTCATGTGGCCGCGGAACGCGAAATCGCCCCCGTCCGCGTGCCGCCAGACGCTTTGACGGCCTGCCCTCGCCTATGGTAACGTGGGGAACCAATCGAAGATGTCTATGGATAACGCCGCCACCCGGCAACCGGTGGCGGCGTAGACAACTCCAGGCACTGCCGGTATACTCCACACATTCTTTTTCCGGCAGCTGGGACGAGGTTCGGATGATCAAGCCCGAGACGACAAGAGCGATTGCAGTAGTTCCGGATGCACCGGCCACCCCCGCGCGCCAATCGTTCCCACGGACCCGTACTGTACCCTCCCGCGCACTGCACAGCGCTGCGAAATACGCAGCGCCTAAGCGCATCTAGGGAACAAGGAGAGGGCTCATGAGTTCAAGCGAAGACACTCCCCGCATTCCCCCCACTGCCGGCCGCGCCGAAGCGCCGAAGGCGGCCGGACTGTACAACCCCGCGCACGAGCACGAGAGTTGCGGCGTCGGCTTTCTCGTGCACCTCAAGGGAAAGCGGTCGCATAAGGTCGTCGACGACGGCATCACGGCGCTCGAACACCTCGAGCACCGCGGCGCCTGCGGCTGCGAGGTGAATACCGGCGACGGCGCGGGCATCCTCATCCAGGTGCCGCACGACTTCTTCTCCCACGTCTGCGAGCACGAGGGCATCCGCCTGCCGGCGCCCGACCACTACGGCGTGGGCTTTCTCTTCGCGCCAAAGAACGAGGTCGCGCAGAAGGCGGCGATGCGTCTCCTTCAGAACATCGTGGAGGAGGACGGACAGCACCTGCTTGGCTGGCGACGCGTGCCGACGGACAACTCATCGCTCGGTGCGACGGCGTTGGCGGCCGAGCCGGACATGTTCCACGTCTTCATCGGCCGCGGCGATCACATCCCGGACCTTGAGGCCTTTGAGCGCCGTCTCTTCGTCATCCGGCGGCTCTTCCGCAACGCGCTCGACCGGGGCGACATCGACGAGGCGCAGTCGTTCTACGTGCCGAGCATGTCGGCGAAGACGCTGATATACAAGGGGATGCTCATAGCGTCCCAGATCCGGGAGTACTTTCCGGACCTCTCAGACCCGCGGCTGGCAAGCGCGCTCTGCATGTTCCACTCCCGCTTCAGCACGAACACGTTCCCCAGCTGGAAGCTCGCGCACCCCTACCGCATGATCTCCCACAACGGCGAGATCAACACGCTGCGGGGCAACGTCAACTGGATGCGGGCGCGGGAGGCGCTCTTTGAGTCCGAACTGATCCCGGACATCCAGCGCATCATCCCGGTGATCGACGAGAGCGGCAGCGACACCGCCTGCTTCGACAACGCGCTCGAGTTCCTGACGATGGCCGGCCGACCGATCGAGCACGCGGTGATGATGATGATCCCGGAACCGTGGGACGGCCACGAGTCGATGAGCGAGGAGAAGAAGGATTTCTACCGCTACCACTCGTGCCTGATGGAGCCATGGGACGGCCCCGCCTCAATCGCCTTCACGGACGGCAACAAGATCGGCGCCGTGCTGGACCGCAACGGACTGCGCCCGTCTCGCTTCTACGTGACGAAGGACGACTACGTGATCATGGCCTCGGAGGTCGGCGTGCTGCCGATAGAGCCGGAGAACGTGCTCCACAAGGGGCGCCTGCAGCCGGGCCGCATGTTCCTCGTCGACATGGCCGAGGGGCGGATCATCGACGACGAGGAGCTCAAGCACCGCATGGCGTCCGAGCGCCCGTACGGTGAGTGGCTGGCGAAGAACCTGAAGACGATCGACGACCTGCCGAAAGGGCGGCCGGCGAAGATGCTGAAGGGCGACACGCTGCTGCAGAAGCAGATCGCCTTCGGCTACACGATCGAGGACCTCAAGTACATCCTGGGCCCGATGGGACGCGACGGGCAGGAAGCGCTGGGCTCGATGGGGACGGACACGCCGCTGGCCGTGCTCTCCGACAAGCCGCAGCCGCTCTACAACTACTTCAAGCAGCTCTTCGCTCAGGTCACGAACCCGCCGCTGGACGCGATCCGCGAGGAGATCGTGACCTCGGTAAGCTCGCTGGTCGGTCCGGAGGGCGACCTCCTGGAGCCGAAGCCGGAGAACGCAAAGCGCATCGAGATCAAGTCGCCGTTCATCGACAACAACGACCTGGCGCGCTTCAAGGCCGCCCGCAACGGCAAGCTGAGCTCGCGCGTCCTGCCACTCGCCTTCCCTTCCGCTGACGGACCCAACGGCTTCGAGCGAGCGATGGAGCGCCTGTGCGAGCAGGCCGACGAGGCGATCGATGACGGTGCGCGCATCCTGATCCTCTCCGACCGCACCGTCGATAAGGACAACGTGCCGATCCCGGCGCTCCTGGCGACCGCCGGCCTGCACAACCACCTCGTGCGTGAACGAAAGCGCACGCAGGTCGGTCTGGTGCTGGAGACGGGCGACGCGCGCGAAGGCCACCACCACGCGCTGCTGATCGGCTACGGCGCCGACGCGATCAACCCCTACCTCGCGCTGGATACGCTCGCCGGGATGCGCGACGAGGGGCTGATGGAGTCGGCGATCACGCACGAGGAGGCGATCCAGCACTACCTCAAGGCGTGCAAGAAGGCCGTGGTCAAGATCATGTCGAAGATGGGCATCTCCACCGTGCAGAGCTACCGTGGAGCGCAGATCTTCGAGGCGATCGGCCTGGCGCAGGACTTCATCGATCACTACTTCACCCTCACAGCGTCGCGAATCGGCGGCGTCGGCGTTGGTGAGATCGGCGTCGACGCGCTTTACCATCACGAGCGTGCCTTCCCGGAACGCGACGGCGGGCTGGACGAGCTGCTCTGGGGTGGCCAGTACCAGTGGCGCCGCGACGGCGAGTTCCACCTCTTCAACCCGGAGACGGTGTTCCGCCTGCAGCACAGCACGCGCTCCGGCCGGCAGGACGTTTTCAAGGAGTACAGCCGCATGGTGGACGACCAGTCCGAGCGGCTGTGCACGCTACGCGGTCTCTTCGAGATCAACTCGGACCGCGAGCCGATAGCGATCGACGAAGTGGAGCCGGCGGAGGCGATCTTCCACCGCTTCGCGACGGGCGCGATGTCGTTCGGCTCGATCGGCGCCGAGGCGCACGAGACGCTGGCGATCGCGATGAACCGCCTCGGCGGTAAGAGCAACACGGGCGAAGGCGGCGAAGACCGTCGCCGCTTCACGCCGGACAAGAACGGCGACCGACGCCGCAGTGCGATCAAGCAGGTGGCGTCAGGGCGCTTCGGCGTGACGAGCGAGTACCTGGTCAACGCCGACGAGCTGCAGATCAAGATGGCGCAGGGGGCCAAGCCCGGCGAGGGCGGACAGCTTCCCGGTCACAAAGTCTGGCCATGGATCGCAGACGTCCGCTACTCGACGCCCGGCGTCGGCCTCATCAGCCCACCGCCGCACCACGACATCTACTCGATCGAAGACCTGGCGCAGCTGATCCACGACCTCAAGAACTCGAACCCGCGCGCCCGCATCAGCGTCAAGCTGGTCGCCGAAGTAGGCGTCGGCACAGTCGCCGCCGGCGTGGCCAAGGCGAAGTCCGACGTCGTGCTGATCAGCGGCCACGACGGCGGCACCGGCGCCAGCCCGCTGACCTCGATCAAGCACGCCGGAATCCCCTGGGAGCTGGGCCTGGCGGAGACACAGCAGACGCTCGTGCTCAACAACCTGCGCGACCGCATCGTCGTCCAGACGGACGGCCAGATGAAGACGGGCCGCGACGGGGTCATCGCGGCGCTGCTGGGCGCCGAGGAGTTCGGCTTCGCCACGGCGCCGCTGGTGGTGATGGGCTGCATCATGATGCGCGTCTGCCACCTCGACACCTGCCCGGTGGGCATCGCGACGCAGAACCCGAAGCTGCGCGAGAAGTTCGCGGGCCAGGCGGAGCACGTGGTCAACTTCTTCCACTTCATCGCCGAAGAGATGCGCGAGTACATGGCGGCGATGGGCTACCGCAGCGTCGACGAGATCATCGGCCGCAGCGACCTGCTGGACATGCGCCGCGCGATCGACCACTACAAGGCGCGCGGCCTGGACTTCTCCGCAATCTTCTACCGGCCCGAAGTGGGCGCCGACGTTGCCACGCGGCGTGTTGCCGACCAGGACCACGGGCTGGACAAGGCGCTGGACCAGGAGCTGCTGCCGCTGGCAAAGCCCGCCCTTGCGAAGGGCAAGAAGGTCGCAATCGAGATGCCCATCCGCAACGTCAACCGCACAGTCGGCACGATCCTCGGCAGCGAGCTGACCCGCAAGTACGGCCTCAGCGGACTGCCCGATGACACGATTACGATCCGCTTCGACGGCTCGGCCGGTCAGAGCTTCGGCGCCTTCGTACCGCGCGGCATCACGATGTTCCTGGAGGGCGACTCCAACGACTACGCCGGCAAGGGGCTCTCTGGCGGCAAGCTGATCATCTATCCGCCGAAGGCCTCAACGTTCGTACCCGAAGAGAACATCATCATCGGCAACGTCGCGCTGTACGGCGCCACGAGCGGTATGCTGTTCGCCCGCGGCGTCGCCGGCGAGCGCTTCTGCGTCCGCAATTCGGGCGCGATGGCGGTCGTCGAGGGGATCGGCGACCACGGCTGCGAGTACATGACCGGCGGACGCGTGGTCATTATCGGGAGCACCGGCCGCAACTTCGCCGCCGGCATGAGCGGCGGCATCGCCTACGTCTACGACGCCGACGGCGACTTCCACATCCGCTGCAACCAGGAGATGGTGGACCTCGAACGGTTGGACGACACGGAGGACCTCGACCTCGTGCGCGGCTTGCTGGAGCGCCACCGCGAGCACACAGGCAGCACCGTCGCCGAGTGGATGCTGGCTGACTGGCCGAAGGTCGCGAAGAAGTTCGTAAAGGTGATGCCGCAAGACTACAAGCGCGTTCTCCGGGAGCAGCTTGAGGAGACGCGCAAGCTGAAGGCCACTACGAGGCGCGGCAACGGCCGGAACGGCGGCAAGAACGGGCGCACGCGCAAGGCCGCAGCGGCGAAGGCGAAGAAGAGCGCCCGTGGGTAAGCCCACCGGCTTCATGGAGTTCGCGCGCGAGGTGCCGAAGCGGCGCCCCGTGAAGAAGCGCATGCACGACTGGCTGGAGGTCTACAAGGACTTCCCGCGGGCGGACCTGAAGAAGCAGGCGGCGCGCTGCATGGACTGCGGCATTCCGTTCTGCCACCAGGGCTGCCCGCTGGGCAACATCATCCCCGACTGGAACGACCTCGTTTACCGCGACCTCTGGCGCGAGGCGATCGACCGCCTGCACGCCACCAACAACTTTCCGGAGTTCACGGGGCGCCTCTGTCCGGCACCCTGCGAATCGGCCTGCGTGCTGAGCATCAACGACGACGCCGTGACGATCAAGCAGATCGAGCTGGAGATCATCGAGCACGCCCGCGACGAAGGCTGGATCAAGCCCGAGCCGCCGGAACGCCTGACGGGAAAGCGCGTCGCCGTCATCGGCTCCGGGCCCGCCGGCCTCGCCGCCGCGCAGCAGCTCGCCCGCGCCGGCCACGCCGTCACGCTGTTCGAGCGAGACTCGCGCATCGGCGGGCTCCTGCGCTACGGCATCCCGGACTTCAAGATGGAGAAGTGGGTGATCGACCGCCGTATGGAGCAGATGGAAGCCGAGGGCGTCGAGTTCCGCCCCAACTCCAACGTCGGCCTGGAGATCGACGCCCGCGACCTGCTCAAGGAGTACGACGCGCTCTGCCTGACGGGCGGCGCTACACACCCGCGCGACCTGCAGGTGCCGGGACGCGAGCTGACCGGCACGTACTTCGCGATGGACTTCCTGCCCCTGCAGAACAAGCGCAACGCCGGCGACGAGATCCCTGAGGCGCAGTTCATTTCGGCGAAGGGCAAGCGGGTGATCATCCTCGGCGGCGGCGACACCGGCGCGGACTGCCTGGGCACCGTGCACCGCCAGGGCGTCAAGTCGGTGATCCAGATGGAGATCCTGCCACGCCCCTCAGAGCACCGCCCGACGGACGCCCCCTGGCCGACGCACCCGAACATCTACCGCGTCTCTTCGGCGCACGAAGAGGGCGGCGACCGCGAGTACTCCGTTCAGACGACTCGCCTCACGGGCGAGAACGGCGCCCTCCAGAAGCTCCACGGCAACCACGTAGAGTTCGTGCGCGAGGACGGCCGCATGGCGATGAAGGAGCTACCGGGCACGGAGTTCGAGGAGCGCGTCGATCTGCTGCTGCTGGCGATGGGCTTCCTGGGCCCGGAGCGCTACATGCTCGACCAGCTGGGAGTCGCCGTGAACGACCGCGGAAACGTCGTCTGCGACCGCGACAAGATGACCAGCGTGCCCGGCGTCTTCACGGCCGGCGACATGACGCGCGGCCAGTCGCTCATCGTCTGGGCGATCCAGGAGGGGCGCACGGCGGCGCGCGGCGTCGACCGCTACCTGATGGGCGAGACAGCCCTGCCCGGCAACTAGACCGGCCAGCCGCACGCGCTTACAATTTCGCTCGTGCCCGCCCCGTAGCGACACGACGCCCGCCCACAGCCGCCAGACGGAGGCCACACGTGCCCGAGAAAGTCAGCATCGACGTCATCCCCAGCATCCGCGACGCCGTATTCGATCTCGTCTCGTCGTACCCGAAGAGCAAGCGCTTCTGCCGTTACGCCGACGTACGCATCGAGGTCAGTGAGGGCAAGGTGGCGGTCGCTGAGAACGGGATGGACAAGTTCAGCACGGAGGACTACGGCTTCTCCTTCGGCGTGCGCGTGCTGGCAGGACAGAACGTCGCCGCACCGGGTTACGTCGGCGAGATCGTCGGCGCGGCGGACCTGCCCCGGCTGCAGGGGCGGCTGCGCGACGCGCTGGACAGCGCCTACCAGCGCGCCGTCGCGAACGCCCGCGGTAAAGACGCCGCGCGGTCCCGGTACGGCGCGCTCGGCTCCTCGCTGTACGACCTCGAGCTGGCAACGATCGACGTCCGGCAAGACGAGACGCCGTTCCAGGCGGAGATCGACCCGCGCGACGTCCCGCTGGACGGAGCCATCGACTACGTGCGTGACGTCTCGGCGCGGGTGCGCGACCTGGACTCCGCAGTCGCTTACAACTACGTCTCGGCGTTCACGCAGCTCCAGCGCCACCTCTTCGCGAGCAGCGAAGGCGCGAACATCCAGCAGTCCTTCGCAGTCTCGCAGGGGACGACGTTCGTCATCGCGCAGGGCGACGAGGCGCACCAGGAGCTCTACGACTACACCGGCCACCAGCGCGGCTGGGAGGTGATCACGCACGGCGTCGACGAAGAGTTCATCAAGGTCCAGCACCTGATGGACTTCTCGCTAGAGCTGGCGCGCGACGCCGTGGCGCTCAGCTCCTGCAAGCCGCTGAAGGCGACCAACAAGGACGTCGTCGTCGTCACCGATCCGCACTACAACGCGCTGCTCTGCCACGAGGTCGTCGGCCACCCGACGGAGCTGGACCGCGCGCTCAAGTTCGAGACCGGCTACGCGGGGCGCTCCTGGCTCCTCAGCGACATCAACGACAACCAGATCGGCAAGCGTGTCGGGTCGGACCTCGTGACGGCGTTCAGCGACCCGACGATCGATGGCTTCGGCCACTACATGTACGACGACGAGGGCACGCCGGCGCGCCGGGTCTACCACCTGGAGAAGGGCATCTTCAACGGCTTCTCGAACAGCCGCCAGACGGCGGGCTTCTTGGGCGCTGATCCCAACGGACACTACAAGGCCACGGACGCCTCGCTGGTGCCGCTGATCCGCATGTCGAACACCGCCTTCTCGCCCGGAGACAGTGACCACCACGACATCATCCGCGACGTGGCAGACGGCTACTACGTCGTCGGCCACCGCATCCCTTCGATCGCTGAGTCGCGCGAGAATTTCCGCATCACGGCGATGAAGGTGTACAAGATCGAGAACGGCGAGATCGGTGAGATGTTCCGCGACGGCGGCCTGATGAGCGACACGCGCGACTTCTTCCTCAACGTCGACGCCATGGGGGACGACTTCCAGCTGTTCTCGATCCCCAACTGCGGCAAGGGCCAGCCGATGCAGACGAAGCGCATGTCCAACGGCGGCCCGACGATGCGCTCCCGCGCGCGTCTCACGGGGCGCTAGGCGGCGCATGAAAGACCTCTGGCACGACGCCGACGCCGGCGCGGACGAGATCGCGCAGGTCGTCTACCTCTCGAACCTGATCGGCGCCGACGTCGACCTCGTGCAACCGGGAGGCGGCAACACCTCCGTCAAGCTGGCGGAAGACGATGTCTTCGGCGAGCGTGTGAAGACGCTCGCAGTCAAGGGCAGCGGCACCGACCTGCGCACGATCACGGCGGCCGGGTTCACTCACCTGTCGCTTGCGAGGCTCGCGAACCTCACCGCCGGCCCCCAGGGCGACCGCCGGTCGCCCCCACGCGAGACGGTTTCGGACGATCAGATGATGGCGGTCATGCGCGCCTGCATGCTCTACGCGGACCGCGATCCGGTGCCCAGCGTCGAGACGCCGCTGCATTCGGTCATCCCGCATCGGTTCGTCGCTCACACGCACGACGTCGCCACGCTTTCGCTCAGCGACACGCCCTCCGCGCGTCAGAACGTGGAGCGCGTCTACGGGACAGACGTCGTGTTCCTCGAGTACCTGCGCCCGGGCTATCCGCTGGCGAAGGGGATGGCAGAGCGCTTCGCCGACGGCCTGCCGGAGGGCGCGACGGGCCTCGTGATGGAGAAGCACGGCCTGACTACGTGGGGCGAGACGGCGAAGGAGTGCTACGCCAACCTGCGCGCGATCATCAGGCGCGCCGAGGAGTACCTCTCCGGCCGGGAGAAGCGCTCGTTCGGCGGCGGATCGCCGTCGCTCGGCGAGGCGGAACGGCGAGACGCAGCCGCGCGCCTCGGCCCGATCATCCGCGGCGAGCTGGACCGCATCGGCTCCTGGCGCACGGTGCTCGCCTTCGACGACTCACCGGAGGTGCTGGAGGCCGTTTCGTCGCAGCGGTTCGCGGAGCTGGCGGAACGCGGTGTGATGACGCCGGAGCACATCCTGCGCGCCGGGCGGCGTCCGCTGGTGCTGCCGGCGGACGTACAACCTGCTGAGGTCAGCAGTGCTTTCGCCGCCTTCCGCGCGGAGAACGAACGATACCTTGGGGCGAACGGGCAGGACGAGCCGATCCCGGACTGGCTGAAGGTGATCGCGGCGCCGGGCGTCGGGGCGTTCTTCGCAGGCAAAGACCGGCGCAACGCGCTCGTCGCCGCCGCGTGCTACAAGGCGACGTTGCGGGCGATGTCTGGCGCGGAGTCGGTCGAGGCGTTCGAATCGCTCTCGGAGGCCGACGCCTGCGAGATGGAGTACTGGCCACTGGAGCGGCGCAAGATCGCAGCCGGCCTCAAGGCGACGAAGGCGCTGGACGGAAAGATCGCGCTGGTGATCGGCGCCGCGAGCGGCATCGGCCGGGCAACGGCGATTCGGTTCGCGGCCGAGGGCGCCCACGTCACGCTGGCCGACCTCGATCTCGGCGGCGCGCAGAAGGCGGCGGACGAGATCAACGCAACGTCACCAGAGCGCGCTCGTGCGATCGAGGCCGACGCCTCGGACGCCGCCTCGATGGAGAACGCCGGCCGCGAGGCCGTCCTGCGCTTTGGTGGGCTCGACGTGCTGTTCTACTCGCCGGGCGTGCCGCCGGTGTTGCATCCGGTCGCGGAGATGGCTGACCAAGAGGTGCGGGCGCAGATGAGCGTGCACTACGAGGGCGCGGTCGCCGCCACACGTGAAGCGTCGCAGGTGATGCTTGCGCAGGGGATGGGCGGGCGGCTGATCTACAACGCCTCGAAGGCGGCGTTTGCGCCGGGCGAGGGCGCGGCGGCCTACGGCGCGGCCAAAGCGGCGCTCGTGCACTACGCGCGCAACGCCGCGAACGAGCTGAGCCGCCACGGCATCACGGCGAACTACATCAACGCCGACGCGATCGACACTCCGCTCTTCCGCTCGCTCGTCAAGGAGCGCGCCGAGAGCCGGGGCGAGACGGAGGAGGCGACGCTCGCGCGCTACGCCGAGCGCAGCCTCTTCCGCACGGCGACGGTGCCGCCGGAGGCCGTCGCGGACGCCGCGCTCTGGCTGGCGTCGGAGGCCTCCGCCTACACGAGCGGCTGCGTGATCACAGTCGGCGGCGGCGCAGAAGCGATGCCACGATGAGCCCTTCGAGAGTCCTACGGACCCGTCGGGCCTCAGGACGATCGGACACAATCGGCTGGACAGGAGAACCCGAATGATCCCACTGAATGAGCTGAAGAAGGCGGCCGAGGAAGGCCTGGCGCTGCTGAGCGGCGAGGACGATATCGAGGAGGCGGAGGTGTTCGCCTCTTCGAACAACCTGCTGCTGGCGCGCCTCAACTACACCTCGCACATCCCCTCCAACGGCGTCGAGGAGCCGAAGTCCGTCGTCAACTACGGGATCGGCGTGCAGGCGGTGTTCCAGGAGGGCGGACGGCGCAAGATCGGCTTCGGGTCCGAGGCGAGCGACATCACCCCGGACGGCGTGCGCGCGGCGCTCGAGAAGGCCCGCCGCGGCGCCTCAGACGACCCCGAGTTCAAGTCGCTGCCGCGCCCGACCGGCGAGAAGCGCCGGCTCACCAACTACCACGACCCGGCGATCATGGACATCAAGGACGAGGCGCTACCGGAGGCCGGTTGGACGGTCGTCAACGGCGCGCTGCGGGTGTTCGAGAAGTCGGAGACGCTCTCGACGCTCGTCGACATGCCGGAGAAGCTGCCGGAGCTGGGCCTGATCGTCGGAGGCGATGTGACGCTGATCGGTGAGCGCATCGCCACCGTTTCGACGGCGATGCCCGAGGTGCAGACGGACGAGACGACGATGGTGATGTCGTTCATCACGGCGATGGTTGAGCGTGAGAAGGCGAAGGGCAGCGGCTACGCGGCGGCGACGCGGCTGGCCGACTTCTCGGACGAGGCCGGCAAGGAGGCGGCGCAGAACGCGATCGCCGGCATCGGCGGCGTGCGGCTGCCGACGGGCGACTACAACGTCGTCTTCGGCCGCGAGGCGGTGATGGAGATCCTCCACCACATCGTAATGCCGGGGCTGGACACGGGCGTCTTCTACGCCGCGGCCTCGCCGTTCATGGGCAAGCTGGGTCGAGAGGTCGCCTCGCCGAAGCTTTCGATCGTCGACGACGGCGCAGCGGACGGACTCGTCGGCTCGAAGGGGATCACCTGCGAGGGGCTGCCAACGGGCCGCACGGAGCTGATCAAGGACGGCAAGCTCGTGGGGCTGCTCTCCAACTGGTACGAGTCGCAGCGCATCCAGAACGACCCGAAGGCGAAGGAGAAGCTGGGCGCCGACCCGAAGGACTGGCCGGGCGCCTTCGCTCCCCGACACGGGTTCCGTTACGCGATGGGAGGCGGCCGCCACTTCGACACGCAGCCCGGAACGCACCCGACGAACATCCTGATCCCGGGCGACGTCCCGGACACGGAGGCGATCTGCCGGCTCGCCGGCGACGGCATCTACATCGGGCGGCTGTGGTACACGTACCCGGTGAACGGCCTGCGCGCCGGCGACTTCACGGGCACGGTGATCGCCGATTCGTACGTGATCAAGGACGGCCGCCTGGCGGAGCCGATCATGCCGAACACGCTTCGCGTCAGCGACAACATCGCGAAGGTGCTGGCCGACGTCACCGGCGTGACGCGTGAGGGCAAGCCAACGCTCGTCTGGGCAGCGGACGAGATCGTCTACGCGCCGGAGATCGCGGTCAAGGGAGTGCACATCGACGCGATCGCCGAGTACATGGACGCGATCTAGGTCTCGGCCTCGTCCAGCAGCTTGAGCAGCCGCTTGGGCGCCGTCATACGGAAGCTGTCGGCGACCAGGTCCTCGATCATTCCCCACGGCAGGCCGTCGGCGTCGAGACGGACGCCGATCCAGCCGTTCTTGCCAACGTAGGGCGGTACGAAGAAGCGTTCCGGGTCGCCGCCGACGAGCGCGTCCTGCGCGCCCGGCTGCGCCTTCATCCAGACGGAAACGCGGCCGTCGCCCGTCGACACCATCGCGAACATCTTGTCGCGGACACGAAAGGCCGGCGCTTCGTGGCCGCCGAACGCCTTCTCGTGGGCCTCCGGGAAGCGCATGCAGATGTCACGGAGCTTGTCGATCGGGTCTATCGCGTGCACGGTAGCAGCGACGGGTCGATCCGGCAAGGGCGACTGAAGCGCGGCATCTCGGTACGATAAGAGCAGGCATACCTGAGAAGAGCGATGTCTACGACATTACGATCATCGGCGCGGGCCCGACCGGGCTCTTCTCCGCTTTCTACGCCGGGATGCGTGGCATGAAGACGAAGATCGTGGAGGCGCTGCCGGAGGCCGGAGGCCAGCTGGCGGTTCTCTACCCCGAGAAGTTCATCTACGACGTGCCTGGCCACCCCAAGGTGCTAGCTAAAGACCTCGTCAAGCTGCTGATCCAGCAGAGCCACCTCTTTGAGCCGACGTACGTCTTCGACGAGCGCGTGGACACGCTGACCCGGCAGGAGGTGGACGGTGAGGAGGTCTGGCGCCTCGGCGGTTCCACGGACGAGCATCTCTCCCGAACGGTGGTCCTCACGGCCGGCATCGGTGCGTTCGAGCCGAACCGGCTGGGCCGGCCGGGCGTCGAGAAGTACGTGAACAACGGCGTCTACTACTTCGTCGAGGACAAGCGGCGGTTCCGCGACAAGCGTATCCTGATCGTCGGCGGCGGCGACACGGCCGTTGACTGGGCGCTCAACCTCAAGGACTGGGCGAAGGAGATCACGATCATCCACCGCCGCGACGGCTTCCGCGCCCCACGAGGCGAGCCTGGCGGAGCTGCGCACGACCGATATCCCGATCATGACGTTCTGGGAGCTGAAGAGTATCGACGGCAACGATGGCGTGGAGACGGCGACGATCTACGACAACCGCAGCGACGAGGAGAAGACGCTGGACGTCGACGTTGTGCTGATCAACATCGGCTTCAAGGCTGCCCTCGGCCCGATCGCGGGCTGGGGCCTGGAGATGGTCGGCAAGCGCCACATCCACACGGACGTCTTCATGGAGACGAACCTGCCGGGCGTCTACGCGGCGGGCGACATCGCGGCCGTCGAGGGCGGCGAGCCGCTAAACCTGATCGTCACGGGGTTCGCGCAAGCGGCCGTCGCCTCCAACGCCGCGAAGTCGAAGATCGACCCGGACGCGCGCATGTTCCCCGGTCACTCCAGCGAGATGAAGCTGCACTAGCTTCCGGCGATTCGGCCGGAGAACGCGCTCAGGAAGCTGAGCCGTCGCCGGCCTGGTGGAGGCGTTGCTGGCGTTCGCGCTGATAACCGACTTGCTCCGCTGAGCGGCCGTAGATGTGCGGCACCTCCCAGGCGTGTAGGCCGGCGTATGTATCGAGCTGCGAGCGGTGGTGCACTTCGTGCTCGAGGCACATCATGAGGATGCGCCAGCCGGAGAGCACACCGTCGGTGTCGATCAGCGGAATCTTGCGCTCGAGCCACTCGGCGGGCGTGCCATCGAGGCGGCTCGTGAAGAGCTCGAAGCTCTCCTCCAGCGCCGGCAGCCAGTCGTCCTGCGACGCACACTCACGGATCGCGTCGCCGAAGAACCAGCCTTCGTCGCGATAAGCGCGGGCGAAGTAGAGGCGAGAGCCGGCCATGTGGCGGACGATCTCGCCGATGCTCCAGGAGTTCTCACCCTCTCCCGTCTCCGGCTTGTAGGACTCGGCCTCGGCGGGCAGCGCACCGATGTCCCGCACCGTGCGCTTGTGGAGGCCCCGATAGTAGCGGAGGTAGCCCTCGATCTCCTTGAACACGCGCCCAGTCTACTATGTTCCGCTCGCGCCGCCACGCCAGACGGCGCCGCGGCCCGGCGCGAAGAGGAAGGCCGCGATGAACGCGCCTGTGGCGGTGAGGACGATCGCCGCGCTGGCCGAGACATCGGCGTGCCAGGCTACGTATAGCCCAACGACGGACGATGCGACACCGATGGCGGCGCCAGCGAGCATCATCGTCGAAAGGCGGCGCGTCAGCAGCTGCGCCGTCGCAGCCGGCGTCACGAGAAGCGCTACGACGAGCACGATGCCCACAGTCTGCAGAGCGATCACGGTGACGAGCGCCAGCAGCGCCAGCAGGCCGTACTCGATCCAGGCGACGGGGAGGCCCGACGCCTGCGCCATCGCCGGATCGAAGGCGTTGAACAGCAGCTCCTTGTAGAAGAGCAGGACGATGAGGACAACGAATGCCCCGACGGCCGCCGTCAGCCAGACGTCGTTCCAGCTGACGGCGAGCACGTTGCCGAAGACGAACGAAAAGAGGTCGCCCGTGTAGTTGTCCTGCCTCGAGACGATGAGGATGCCGAGCGCGAAGGCGCCGACGAAGATGATGCCGATCGCCGTGTCGTTGCGGATGACGCCACGACGGCTGATGTAGCCGATCGCCAGTGCCGTCAGCAGCGCCGCGATGCCGCCGCCGACGTAGAGGTTCTCGCCCAACGCGAAGGCGACGGCGACGCCGCCGAAACTGGCGTGCGGGAGCGCGTCGCCGATGAACGCCATCCCTTTCAGGATCACCAGCGCGCCGACGATCGCCGCCACCGCGCTGACGATTGCGGCGGCGAGAAGGCCGCGCTGCATGAACTCGAACGTCCACGGCTCGCGGAAGAAGTCGACGATTGAGTCCACGGCTCTATATCCCGATGAAGGTGGATTGGTCGGAGCGCACGACCATCAAGTGACGGTCGTAAGCCTCGTTCAGCGCCTCCGGCGTGAAGACGTCGGCAGGCCGGCCGAAGGCGATCACGTGCTTGTTGAGCAGCACGGCATGGTCGAAGTCCTCGTCCACGCAGGAGAGGTCATGCGTGGCGATGAAGAGCGTCTTGCCCTCCTCAACGAGGCCCTGGAAAAGCTCGATCAGGTCGTGCTGCGCGGCCGCGTCCAGGCCGGCGAACGGCTCGTCCAGGAGCATCAGGTCTCCCTGCTGCGTGAGCGCGCGGGCGATCAGCGCCCGCCTGCGCTCCCCACCGGAGAGCTCGCCGATCTGGCGGCCTGCCATCTCCGTGAGGCGCACCCGTTCGAGGGCGGACGCCGCTATCTCGCGGTCCGTGGCGCCGGGCCGGCGGACGACGCCCAGCTTGCCGTAGCGCCCCATCAAGACGACGTCGCTCACGGTGACCGGAAACTCCCAATCGACAAGGTCAACCTGCGGCGTGTAGCTCACGAGACCTGCCCGGGGCTTGCCCGCCCGTCCGAAGACCGAGACCTCGCCCGACCACGGCTTGTGCATTCCGAGGACCACCTTGATCAGCGTCGACTTGCCGGCGCCGTTCGGGCCGACAAGCCCGGCGAGGCACCCCGGCTCGATGCGAAACGTGACCCCGTCGAGCGCGCCGTGGCCGTCGTAGCCGGCCGAGAGCTCCTGGACGTCAAGAGCCCAGCCCGAAGGGCCGTCCACGCGCTCAGCCACCGCTGCCTCCGAGGCAGCGCGCCAGCTCATCGGCGTCGAAGCGGAGTAGCTCAATATACGTCGTCACGGTCCCGTCCAGCGCCCCGCTGTACAGCGGGCAGACCTCGGCACCCGTGTCGGAAGCGATCTGCTCCAGGGTGCTGGTCTCGACAGACGTCTGCGGCTCGGTGAAGACGGCCGGGATGCCGAGACCCTCGATCGTCGTGATCAGGTCGCTGATGTCACCCGGGCTGGCGTCCTGGCCGGGGCCGGGCACGACAAAGCCGGCGACCTCGAAATCTACGGTGCGAGCCAGGTAGCCGAAGGCGTCGTGCGAGGTGACGATCAGGCGCGCCGCGGGCGGAACGGCGGCGACGCGCACGCGCATGTACAGGGCCGTCTCGTTCAGCTTTGCGGCGTAAGTGTCGTAGTTCGCGCGGTAGACGTCGCTTCCGCCGGCATCAGCCAGGCTAAGCGTGTCGCGGATGAGCCTCGCGTACTCGCGCCCGATGGCGGGGTCCATCCAGAGGTGCGGGTCCGGGCTGACCTGCCCCTCCACCGAAATCGTCGGCACACCGGCGCCGATCGCCGCTTCGGCCAGTTCGACGAGAACGGCGTCGGCGGCGAGGTTCGCGCCGATCACGCGCAAGACGGAGGGTTCGAGGCCGAGGCCGTTGGCGAAAACGACGTCGGCGTCGGCGATCTTTCGGGCGTCGCCGGGAGAGGGATCGAACGTGTGCGGGTCCGCGCCGCGCGGCAGGAGCGAGTCGACCGCGGCACGCTCGCCGGCGACGTTGGAGGCGATGTCGGCGAAGAGCGGCAGCGTCGTCAGGACGACGGGGCCATCGGGGCGGGCGGTGTTCCCGTCGCCGCAGCCGGCAGCGAGGGCGGTGCCGACGGCGATGAGGCAGAGGACGAACACCCGCCTCGGCAGCGGCGGCCTCACGCCGGGACCGCCGTGCTGGAGCGGCAGGCGGAGCAACGTCCGTAGAGCTCGAGCCAGTGGCCCTCGATCTCGTAGCCGGAAGCGTCGGCGACGTCACGAAGGGCGCCGGCGACGGCGCACTGGTCCAGGTCTTGCACGGCGCCACAGCCGGTGCAGACGAGGTGATGGTGGTGGCCGCTGCGGGAGGCCAGGTAGCGCGGGCTGCCGTCGTCCAGGCGGACACGGCAAACGACGCCGAGATCGCTGAGGAGACGGATCGTGCGGAAGACAGTGGCGCGACCGGCCCCGCGGCAGCGCTTCGCCAGCTCGTCGGCGGCGAAGTGGTTCTTGCGGGCGAGGATGGCGGCGATCACGGCGCGGCGCGAGGGCGTAACGCGGTAGCCGCGCGCTTCGAGTTCGAGTGAGATCTGCTCCAGGTCGGACATGATACTTGGTCTCAGGTGAGACGAAGTATCAACGACCGGCGCTCGCCGGGTCAAGCGGGTGAACGGAGGGCGCTATTCCGCTGCCGGGAAGTGCGCGTAGGCGAGCCAGCTGTCCGGGAGGTCGGAAGCACCGCCCGACTCCAGAAGGGTGAGGCCAACGCCGGTCGGGGCCACTGCGAGCGCCGTGAGGTCCACCGGTAGCAGGCAGTAGCCGTCCTCAGGCTCAAAGGAGGCTGCCAGCGCGCCCACCGTGTCGGCCCAGAGCCACACCTGGTAGACCATGCCTTCCGGTGCGTCCTCCAGGTTCTCGCAGATCACGAGGCCTTCTTCACTGTCTTCGCTCCAGGTATAGAGGACGCTGGCCGGTTGCGGCTCGCCAGACATCTTCATCTCGACGCCTGGACGGCTGGTCTTGGCGAGGGAAACGAGCAAGGCAGAGGCATTGTCCGCCGCGTCGCTGGCATCCCGGACGCGGCCCTCAAGCTCTTGCGTCGTGCCCTGTATCTGGGACTCCATCCGGTCGTTTTCGGAGCGCAGGTCGTTGACCTGGGCCTGCAGCACGCCGGCAAAGGCAAGCGCGGCGATGCTGGCGACGCCAAGTCCGGCCGCTGCCGACGCCCAGGAGAGTCGCAAGCGCTGCAGGATCGGTTGCCGTTCTGAGCGCTTATCCAGCGCCGCTTCCTCGCGGGCGATCGCCATGATGCGCCCTTCCAGTCCTTCCGGGACGCCTTTCATCGGCACGGAGAGCGCGAGCAGGGACGCCGTTCGCTGCGCCCTGCCCAGCTCGTCCCAGCAGCGGACACACTCCGCCACGTGAGATTCGATCTCGGCGGTCTCTTCAGGCGCGCTGGCGCCGAGGGCGTAGGCGTCGATGATGTCGCGGACTTCGGAGCAGTCCATCAGCTCTTCTCCAGCCTCAGCTCCGGTGTCAGAGCTACGCGCAGCTTCTGCATGCCGAGCCTGATCCGCGTCTTTACGGTGCCAAGTGGCTGCTCCAGCATCTGGGCGATCTCCTGCTGCGTGAAGCCGCCGAAGTAGGCGAGTTCGATCGTCTTTCGCTGGTCTTCCGGGAGCTTGAAGAGCGCGGCGACGATGATCCGGCGCTGGTCAGCCAGCTCGGCGGTCAGCCCCGGGTCTTCCGTCTCAGGCGCAGCCAGTTCTCGCTCGGCCTCCTCGGGCGAGGCCGTCTCGTGGCGATAGCGGCGGTTGCGCGACCGCACCTCGTCCACCGCGCGGTTGCGGGAGACAGACGTGAGCCACGTGGTCAGCCGGCCACGCATCGGCGAGTAGCTGTCCGGCTTTCGCCAGATCCTCAGAAATACTTCTTGCACCATGTCCTCAGCGAGGTGCGCGTCTCGCAATACCCGGTAAGTCGCCGAGTACACGAGCTTGCTATAGCGTGCGTAGAGCGTTCTGAAAGCAGCGAGGTCTCGAACAGTGAGACGCTGCATCAGCTCTTCGTCGCTCAGGTCGCCATAGAGCCCCTCGTCTGGGGATACGTCTTCGGTCACTTGGGCAGATTCCCCTTCCTTGGCCCCATTCTAAGACAACGCGCCGGGACGGGACACGGAAACGGCGACCTCTGCGCCTTAATGCGTCCTTAATCTTTGGCTGGCTACGATGGCTGCGACCGGTGGAGGGGCGGTCCAAAAGGAGGTACCGTGAAACGCATAGGGTTCCTGGCCGCGGCCGCGCTCATCCTCGCGCTGGGCGTTCTGGCGGCGGCCTGCACCAGCAGCGACGATGGTGGCTTCGGAGATGACGCATCCGGTACGCCATCCGACGGTCCGTCCACGACTGACGCCACCAACACCAGCCAGCCATCGGCCGATCCCCTCATCGAGAACACTGTTGAGCTCGTTGAACAGCTGCGGCCTTCCGTCGTTCACGTCCGCACGCCGCAGGGTGTGGGCACCGGCTTCATCATCAACGAGGCCGGCTACATCGTGACGAACAACCACGTCATCAGCAACGACAACGGCCAGCCGGCCAGCGACATCGAGATCACGCTCAGCGACGGCCGCGTCCTGGACGCCGAGATCATCGGGCGCGATGAGCGGACCGACGTCGCGGTCCTGAAGATCGACGCCGGTGGCTTGACGGCCGTGCCGCTGGGCACATCGTCGTCGCTTCGAGCCAGCCAGGAAGTGATCGCCATGGGCAACGCGCTGAACCTGCCCGGCGGGCCGACGGTCACCAAGGGCGTGGTCAGCGCCGTCAACCGCGAGGTCAACGAGGGCCAAGTGCTCATCGCGGACGCGATTCAGACAGACGCAGCGATCAACCCCGGCAACTCCGGCGGCCCTCTGGTGACGGCTGACGGCCGCGTCGTTGACATCACGACGGCCGTGCTACGCGGCCAGGGCGGCGTCGCCGAGAGCATCGGCCTCGCTGTCTCGATCGACCTCGCCAAGCCCGTCGTCGACAAGCTGATCGAGGACGGCTTCGTGAGCCGCGGCTTCATCGGCATCGGCACGGCGGCGGTCAACCGCGCGCACGAGAACAACTGCACCGTTGACGCCGACGGCGGCGTCCTCGTGACGAACGTCCAGGCCGACACGCCAGCAGCCGCCGGCGGCTTCGAGGACTGCGACGTCATCGTCGAGATCGAGAACCTGGGCGTCGACAACATCACCGATCTCTACCGGGCGCTGCTCGAACATGGCCCGGGCGAGACGGTCGATGTACGCTACATACGTGATGGAGACACCCAGGCCACTGTCGTCACTCTCGCCTCGTCGCCTTCTTCCTAGCGGGCGCAACGCTTGAACTGGACTGACGCGCTGGGGCGGACCGTTGAGATCGAACGGCCGCCCCGGCGGATCGTCTCGCTCGTCCCGAGCATCACGGAGGCGCTCTTCGCTTTCGATCTCGGCAAACGCATCGCCGGCGTCACGAAGTTCTGTACCGAACCGGCGGACGGCGTGGCGGAGGTGCCAAAGGTCGGAGGGACGAAGGGCGTCGACGTAGAGGCGGTGGCGAAGCTCAAGCCCGACCTCGTGATCGCCAACGCGGAGGAGAACGAGAAGGCGGACATCGAGGCCCTGGCGGCTCAGGGGCTGACAGTGTTCGTGACTTATCCCCGGACGGTCATCCATGCCACATCGATGATGCGCACGCTGGCGGAGATCGCGGACAAGAAAGACGCCGCGGCGCCGATCGTCGCCCTGATTGAGGCGGAGGCCGCCCTGGCGCGGGCAGCCGACCGCGAGCACACGCCGCTGCGCGTCTTCTGCCCGATCTGGCGTGGTGACAAGTGGATGACGATCGGCCCGGACACGTACGTGCACGACTTCCTCTCGTCCTGCGGCCTGCAGAACGTCTACGGCGAAAGCAAGGAACGCTACCCGCAGATCGAACTGGCGGACGTCGCGGCGAGACAGCCGGACGTTGTGCTTCTTCCGGACGAGCCCTACCGCTTTGCCCGGAAGCACGTGAAAGAGATCGCCGCGGCGATCCCCGGCATCGATGAATCGCGTATCCATTTAGTAGATGGCAAGGATATTTGCTGGTACGGACCGCGGATCGGCGAAGCGCTGCGGCGTATACGAAAGACCGCCTGGGGCTCCGCCCCTTCCTTGTGAGACCAAATCGGTTGATTTAAGCTGGATGTGAGAGGAACGCTAGTACCGTTCCTTCGAAGGTGATCTGAGTGATCAATAACCTAAAGACCATATTCCTCCTGACGCTCCTCTCCGGCGTGCTCCTGGCGCTGGGATTCTTCGTCGGTGGCCAGGTCGGCCTGATCGTCGCGCTGATCTTCGCGCTGGCGATGAACATGGGCTCGTACTGGTTCTCGGACAAGCTGGCTCTGCGCATGACCGGTGCCAAGGAAGTGACGCAAGACCAGGAGCCGAGGCTGCACAAGATCGTCGACGAAGCGAGCTCGATGGCCAGGATGCCGAAGCCCAAGGTCTGCATCATCCAGAACGACTCGCCGAACGCCTTCGCGACCGGCCGCAACGAGAAGCACGCCGCTGTCGCGGCGACGACCGGCATCCTGCGCATCCTGGACGACCGCGAACTGCTGGCGGTGTTCGGCCACGAGATGGGCCACATCAAGAACAAGGACATCCTCGTCAACGCCGTCGTCGCCTCGGTCGCTACGGCGATCATGTTCCTGGCGTTCATAGGCCGCTTCGCGCTGATCTTCGGCGGCCGGCGCGGGATCGGCGGCATCGTCGTCGTGCTGGCGATGGTCATCCTGGCGCCGATGGCCGCCATGATCATCCGCAGCGCCGTCTCCCGCCAGCGTGAGTTCGGCGCCGACGCGACCGGCGCGGCGATCACGCACAATCCGATGTCGCTGGCGAGCGCGCTGCAGAAGCTGCAGGACTACAGCAAGGTGCGGCCAATGGAGGTCAACCCGGCTGTCTCGCACCTCTTCATCGTCAACCCGCTCGGCAAGATCGACTTCGCCTCGTTCTTCGCCTCGCACCCGCCGACGGAGAAGCGGATCGCGCGCCTGAACGAGATCGCGCGGCGCACGGGCAACCTAAGCTAAGCGGCTGCTATAATCGGCCCGGCACGCATCGTCAGCTCGAAAGGAGCCCCCGTGAGGTTTCTGGTTCTTCCCGCTGCCCTTCTCCTCGTGATTCTGCTAGCGGCCTGCAGCAGCACGGGCACCGGCGGCGACCTCAAAGTCACCCTCGTTGAGTGGTCGGTCGTTACCGACCTGCAGACTCTCCCCGAGGGCCCGATCAAGCTCGACATCAAGAACGACGGCGCGCGCGAGCACGAGCTCCTGATCGTCCGCTCCTTCATACCGGGCGCCGAGCTCCCGACGAAGGACGACGGTTCCCTCAACGAGGACGCCGCCGGTGTCGACGTCAAGCACGACATCAACGGCATTGAAGAGGGCGACAAGACGAGCCGCAGCTACACGCTGGATCCGGGCAGCTACGTGCTCCTCTGCAACATCGTGGAGGAGATCGACGGCGTCCAGACGTCGCACTACGCGCAGGGCATGTGGACCGAGTTCACGGTCACGGCCGAAGAGTAGTCAGCCGGCCCGCGCGGAGTTGACGGCGCCCTGCATCGCGGCGCGGATGCGCGCCATCAACTCCGCCGACGGTGCTCCGTCGGCGAAGTCGCTGTCCGTCGCGTAAGTCGCTGACAGGGCCAGGCCTTCCAGGCTGGCGAAGAGCGGCCGCAAGCCGTACTCCACCGAGAGTGCGTGCTGCGGCGCCTGCCCCGTCTGCAGACCCACGCAGACCTTGCCCGCCAGATGCTCCGGCGGCAGCAGGTCGAAGAAGCACTTGAGGACACCTGTGTAGAGCCCCCGGTACGTGGGCGAGGCGGCGACGACGATGCGGGCGCAGCCGATGGCCTCGATCGCCTCGTCGATCGCCGGTGACTCCGCGCGGACGACGAGCGCGTCGGCCGGCAGCTCAGCGACGTCGACGAGCTGCGTCCGGCAGCCGAGCGTCTCCAGCTCCGACAGCGCGCGTTCGGCCAGCGTCTTCGACTTGGACGGCGCGCGCGGGCTGCCCGAGATGGCGACGGCGAAGAGGTCGTCAGGCATCCGCTAGACCCTGGAGGTCGCCGCCGAGGTAGTCGTGCGGCCTGCGAAGTGCGGCATCACGTAGCGGCCGAAACGCTCGGCCTCTTCCTTGTGTGGATAGCCGGAGTGGATGAACGTGTCGATGCCGAAGTCGACGTACTCCTGAAGGCAGCGCGCGATGCTATCTCCGGAGCCGACGAGCGCGGTGCCGACACCCAGGCGGGCCTTGCCGATGCCTGCCCAGAGGTGCTCCGTAATCCAGTCGTCCTCGGCGGAGGCCACGAGTTGGCGCTGGCGCTTCTCGCCTTCTGAGTCGCCTTTCAAGTGGTGCTTGTCGATCATCTCCTGGAAGTTTGTCAGGCACCTCTGCGACCAGCGCATCAGCGGCCTCACGCGCCTCGGCGTCCGTCTCGCGGGCGACGACGTGGATGCGAAGACCGAAGCGCAGAGTTCGCCCGATCGCCGCCGCCCGGCTCTTCATCCCTTCGATGCGCCCCCGCACCATCTCCGGCGTCTCACCCCAGAGCAGGTAGATGTCCGAGTCCTCGGCGCCCACCTTCTGGGCCGCCTCTGAGGCGCCTCCGAAATAGAACGGCGGGTGCGGCTTCTGGTACGGCCGCGGGTAAACATTCCCGGACTCCACCTGGAAGTACTTGCCGTCGTGGTCCCACTTCTTCTCCGTCCACGCCTTGCGCACGACCTGCATGAACTCCTGCGTCCGGTCGTAGCGCTCGTCGTGGTCGATGAAGTCGCCGTCGGCCGCCAGCTCCGCGGGGAAGCCGCCGGTGACAACGTTGATCATCACCCGGCCACTGAGCGCGTTGTCGAGCGTGTTCGACATCTTGGCAGCGAGCGTCGGCGAGACGAACCCGGGCCGCATGGCGACGAGGAAGCGCAGACGCTCCGTGCGCCCGCCGACGAGGCCGGCGACGAGCCATGCGTCCTGGCAGGTCGTGCCGACGGGGATCAGCGCGAAGTTGAAGCCGGCGTCCTCCGCCGTCTTCGCCACGTCGACGAGATAGTCGAGCGTGGCCTCCCGCGTCGGTGGGCCGATGACCTTAGCGTCGCCCATGCTGGGCAGGAACCAGCCGAAGTCGATCGGCCTCTCGCCGGCGGGAGCCATCGCTAGCTGGAACCCCCCAGGGCGACGGAGCACGGCGTTAGGTCCGGCACCTCGAGGATCGGGTTGACGTTGATATAGGCGACGGCGCCGGCCTTGTCGATGCCGACCACCGCGCGCTCGGCGACCCCGACCGGCAGGAATACGCCGTATTCCTCGGCAACGGCGCCGTGCGGGTAGAAGTCGGCCAGAAGCGGAAAGCCGATTTTCGTCTGCGCGCCGAACGCCTTGAGCGCGTTGATGCCGTCGACGCTGATGCCCACGACGACCGTGTCGTCGCCGAAGAGCGTCTTCTGCTCCTCGATGCGTGGCAACTGCTGGCTGCAGACGCCCGAGAACGCCGCCGGAAAGAAGTTGAGCACGACGTTCTTGCCGCGCTGCTCGCTAAGCTTGAAGTCCTGCCGGTTCTCGTCCTTGAGCTCGAAGTCTGGTGCCGCGTCGCCCACCTTGAGCGTGCGGGTCTCAGTTTTGCCTTCTGCCATCGTATCTCCCTCCAGCCCCGAAGCGGGGCGACTTCCGATTCTACATCAATTCGGCACGGCAGAGGCAAACATCAGACCGCGGCCTACGACCTCGCCGGCCAACACCAGCGCCATCGCGATGTAGAGCAGCCCCGTCGCCGACATCATCGCGCGCGCGCCGCTGGCGTCAAACGCCATCCAAGCGAGCAGCGCCGGAAAGGCGATGCCGCCGCCCACACGCAGGTAGAAGAACGGGTTCGAGAGGATCTCGGTCTCGACACTCGTGACGACGTCGTCGTGGGGCAGCACCAGCGCCGGCACGAGCAGCACCAGCTGGATGACGATGACGACGACGAGGAGCCCCGTCATCTCTTTTAGCGGCCGCTCCGGCAGACGCGGCGTCACGAGGTACCAGTGGCCGAGGACCATCCCCTGCGAGACGGCGCCGACGACCAGGGCCGCGACCACGAGACTGCCGAAGACGAGCGCGAAGCCCCACGTCGGCCCGGCGATCACCTGCGCCAGGAGAGCGACCGCCACGACGCCGGCGACCGAGGCCGCGCCGCCGAGCGCCAGCGCCGGGAGGCGATGCTCGCGGATCGTCGCCGCCGCGTGCAGGACGGTGAGCCCGAAGACCGCCGCCAGCGCCCAGCGCAGCTCGGCCGCGTACGAGCCGTCGAGCGGATAGCCGTCAACGTCATCGCCGACGTCGATTTCGGCAGCCACCAGCAGTGTGATGACGGCGACGACCGCCACCGTGGCGGCGCCGAACTTGACGAACGACGCCGCGGACTCGCCGCGGAACTGGGAGAAGTAAAGCACCCAGAGCCCGCCAGCGGTGAGCTCGACGAGCAAGATGAGCAGGGCGTAGGGCAGCGATTCGGGGCTCATGGGATCAGGCTAGATGTTAGGGCGGCTTGCGGGCAGCGGCAACAGCGTACAATGTCCGCGTGCAACTGGAGGAACGGGATTCATCCGGCTGGGCGATGAAGGCGCTGCGCGAAGCCGGCGGCACGCTCTTCAGCGAGTTCGCCGGCCTCGACGAGACGACTCTGCGCCACCGCCCGGCTGAGGACGAGCTCTCGCTGAAAGAGATCGCCGCGCACCTGCGCGACGCCGAGGAGCTGGCGCTCCGCCAGCTGACGTCGGCCAGCGAGGAGCCGGACAAGCGCCTGCCGGTCTGGGACGTCGAGGTGCTGCCGCTCGAGCGCGACTACCGCAACGCAGACCTGCGGGGTCTGCTCGGCGAGCTGCGCAATCTGCGCCGCCTGACGACGGCCCTCCTCTGGACCCTGCGGGACTGGGACTGGCGGCGGGAGGTCAGGCACCAGTATCGCGGCGAGATCACGATCGAGATGATCGCCCGCGAGCTCGCGCAGCACGACCTCGAGCATCTGTGGCAGGTGCGCCGCCTGAAGCACACGCTGACCGAGGCCGCGAACGACGGCGACGGCTTCGACTAACCGCTGTAGGTCCAGCCGGTGTAGGTGGACGTCAGCGGTTCCGCCTCGCGCACCATAGCGCCGTCGACAACTCGGCCGACGGTGAGGATGTGGTCGCCGACCGGCACGAACTCTTCTGCCTCGCACTCGATCCAGGCCATCGACGCCTCGAGAACCGGCGCGCCGTTATCCGTGAGGTCGTAGGGCAGGCCGTCGAGCTTGTAGTGCAGGGCCGCTGCCTCGTCGCCCCTGCGCCCCTTCACCTTCTCGCCGCTGTACGGCTGGGCGAAGCGGCGCGCCAGCTCCATGCTCTCCTCGTCCTGCGAGAGCAGGTTGACCGTGAAGAACGTGCGCTCGCGGATATTGGCCAGCGTGTGCGAGTCGCCCTCAAAGGCGACGGCCACCAGGCGCGGCTCGAACGAGACCTGCATCACCCAGTCGGCCATCATGCCGTTGACCTTGCCCTCGGCCTCCTCGCGAGATCCGATTATGTAGATTCCATACGGAAGCTCATGCATCACGCGCTCGATCTCGTCCTTGAACACTAGGCGGCCCGCCGTGTGCTCTCAGCCAGGATGACGATCCAGATGTCGTGGTCGATGAGGATGTTCGCGGTGCGCCCATCCGGGACGTCCTGGATATCCACGTCGTCCCGGAAGCTCCCGCTTACGACCAGACGGTAGTCCTTCGGACCGCGCTCGATGCGCCGGAATTCGCAGTCTGGAAACGACTCGATTAGCCGGCCCTTGATCTCGTCAATGAAGCCCTTGGCCTTCTTGCGCGTCTCGCGTGCCGTTGCCATTGTGCGTCGTTCGTACTCTGATTTCGTTTCCGCGATTCCGCGCGAACCGACCAGATCCTCCACGCGCCCGACAAGGCTGGCGGCCTGTTTGGCGGAGTCGTCTGCTGTACGCCGGGAGGTGTCGACAGTCCTGTAGTCGGCCTTCACGCGGCGGTCGAACAGGTTGCTGAGCGTCCTCAGGAACGCGCCCGGCAGCTTGCGCCGCCTAATCAGTCTACCGGAGAACTGAATCATCACGAAGCGGTGGCTCCAGTCGTCGTTCTCAGGACGGATGCCGGCGCCGATGAGCGCGGCCACGGCCGCCTGGAACGCAGCGTAGTAGGCCGGTTGGCTGCCGAGTTGTAGCGACGAGCTCGCAGGTCCGCCCGGGCAGAGGCCAGGCTCTCGCGCGCCTTCGCCAGGTAGCGTTCGGCCTCAGTCACCCGGCAGCTCGATGACCCTTGGACCGGACTGCATGCCGGCGACGATCTCGGCCAGGCGCCCGGCATCTGTCACGGGCGGCGAGCACATCGTGCCGGCGCAGGCGTAGGCCGCCGGCGCCGGCTCCGCGGGCAGGCCGAGGGCTGACAACCGCTCGGCGTCGCGCGCCGGCTCGAGCACCTGGACGACGCGCGCGGGCACGTCGAGCCGCAGCGCCGCGCCCAGCAGAGCATCGTCCGCGCCGACGATGTTCACTTCGGCCGGTGCGTTGAGGAGCAAGTCGACCCGCCTCCCGTAGGCAGCCGCGAAGTGGCCCATCTGGCCGTAGGTCCCGGCGAACGCCTCGAGCGCCGAGCGGGCGAGCGTCTGCCAGCGCTCGTCACGCGTCAAGTGGTGGAGGCGGATCAAGACGTCGGCGATGCAGGCGTTGTCCTGGAGCGACTTCTGGCGGTCCTTGAGACGGCCAGTGTCGTCGCCGCCGTCCCAGACGTCGAAGAAGCCGCCGCCGTCAGCGTCGGCGAAGCGCGCGCCGATGAGGTCCGTCAGCGCGACGGCATCGTCGAAGTACGCGGAGTCGCCCGTCGCTTCGTGGGCGTCCAGCAGAGCACGAGCCGTGAACGCCTGATCGGTGAGGAGGCCGGGCACCTGCGCCTCGCCACCCTGAGCGCGGAAGCGGTGCATGGCACCATCGCGGCGCAGTTCGTCGAGTAGGAAGCGGAGCGCTGTGATCGCCTCGTCGCGCAGCTCCGGCCGGTCCAGCGTCCACGAGGCCTCGAGGAAGGCGGAGATCATCATCGCGTTCCAGCTTGTGTAGCAGGTCGGATCGATGTAAGGCTCGTCGCGGCCTTCGCGCTCCGCCTTCGGGAGCTCGTAGAACTCCTCGTCAGCATCCTGCGAGCCGTAGAAGTAGCCGTGCTCCTTGTCGCGCAGCTTCCAGCGGACGTACGCGATGAGGCCGGCCGCCGTTGTCGCGTGCTCTGGCGTTTTGGTGGTCCGGTATAGCGTCAGCAGGTTGCTCAAGAGGCCGGCGTTGTCTTCCAGCATCTTCTCGAAGTGGGGAACGGACCAGTCGCGGTTCGTCGCGTAGCGGAAGAAGCCGCCCCACTCGTGGTCGTAGACCTCGGCGGCGGACATCGACTCCAGCGTCTTGCGCGCCATGTGCAGGACGTCCGGGTCGCGCGTCTTGCGGTGCGCGTACAGGAGAAGGTCGAGCGCGTCTGTGTGAGGGAACTTGGGCGCATCGCCGAAGCCGCCGTGGACGGGGTCGTACTGGCCGGAGATGCTGGCGACGATGCGGTCGTAGATCTCCTGCGAAACCTCACCCGCGCCGCTGGACTGCGTCTCGCCACGCTGCTGGCGCAGCTCCTCGGTCTTGCCCTTGACGTCTTCGCGGTTGTTGATGAAGTAGACGTAGACCTTGGGCAGCACCTCCAGCATCTGGTCCGGTGGGATGTACGTGCCGCCGGACAGGATCTCGCCCTCCGGCGTGAGGAACGCCGTTGTCGGCCAGCCACCGAGGTTGTAGCGGGCGTTGATGTCCGGCCGCTGGTCGTTGTCGACGCGCACGGGGATGTAGTGCTCGTTGACGTAGCTGATCACGCCCTCGTTGGAGTAGGAGGTCTCGTCCATGACGTGGCACCAGTGGCACCAGACGGCGGAAAGCGAGAGCAGGAGCGGCTTGCCGGCGTCGAGCGCCTCGCGGAAGGCCTCGTCGCCCCAGTCGCGCCATTTGATCTCGGCGGCGCGGTTCGGGCGGGGCGAGAAGTGGAACTTCGTGTCGCTCATGAGGCCTCCTGAGGGATGGGCGGGACGTTTCCAGCTTAGGGAAGAGCGGCGAAGCTGGCAATGCGGCGCTAGCGGAAGTCGGCAACGAGTTCGGCGACGATGTCGTAGCGGCCGAACGAAGGCACGAGATAGGCGCCGGCGGCGCGTTCTTTGACGAGCGCCAGCAGGTCGCGCGCCATCGCCTGGCCTTCTTTGGGACCGCCCTCGTCGCCGGCGCGTCGCATACGCTCGCGGACGTCGTCCGGAAGGCTCATGCCGGGCACTTCGGCGTGCAGGAACTCGGCGTGGCGGCTGCTGTGCAGGGGCAGGACGCCGATCATGATCGGGCGCTTGAACTTCTCCGTCTGATCCAGGAAGCGCTCCAGCACCTTTTCGTCGAAGACGTTCTGCGTGACGAAGAAGTGACAGCCGGCCTCCACCTTGCGGCGCATCAGCCTCACTTCGGTCTCCAGCGGGTCGGCGTTGAGGTTGGCGGAGGCGCCGATGAAGAAGTCCGCCTTGCCGGCGATCGATTTCTCGGCGAAGTCGACGCCGTCGTTGGCGAGCTTGAGGAAGCGGATGAGGCCGACGGCGCTGACGTCCCAGACGCCGACGATGTCGGTGTAGCCGCCGAGCGACGGCGGGTCGCCGCGCAGGCAGAGGATGTTGCGGATGCCGAGCGCGTGCGCGCCGATCATGTCGGAGTGAATGGCGAGCGCGTTGCGATCGCGGGTGGTGTAGTGCATGACGATGTCGACGCCCAGCTCCTGCTTGAGCAGCACCGACATCGCCAGCGGCGACATGCGCACCTTGGCCGTCGGGCTGTCGCCGACGTTGATCGCGTCGATGCCGGCGTCGCGCAGCAGGCGCGCGCCTTCCACCGCCTTCTGCGGCTTGATGCCGTGCGGCGGGTCGACTTCGACGGACATCACGAAGCGCCCGGATTCCATCTTCTCGCGGAGCACGGTCGAAACGGCGGGCGTGGCGGCGCCGTCGCCGTCCCGTGATGTGTCTGGCATATCGAAATTAGCTTAGCGGAACGGGATTCGCCGGCGCTAGGCCTTGACCTTCGTGGCTTCGGCCATGAGTCCGGCGATCATCTTGAAGTCGGCCTCCGGGATCTGGTGCAGGTTGCCCTGGAAGGCGAGGCGCCAGTGCTCAGCCGGCCACTTCTTCACGTACTCCATCGTCGGGCCGATCTCGCGCACGTCCAGGTACTGATCCGGCGTGAGGGCTGTGATCTTCTTGATCTTGACGCGCCAGGGGTAGTCTTCCTTCGGCTTCTTCTCGCTGCGGAAGACCTTTTCGTGGTCCTCGTAGTAGTCTGACGTGACTTCGGCGATGCCACCGAACTTCATGATCTTGGTGAGATAGAAGATGATGCGGTCGCCGGGCTTCATGCCGGAGACTTCGGCGCGGCGGGTGCTTTTGAAGCCGAACATGTCCCAGCCGCGCTCTTCGGCGATGCGCATGTTCTCTTCGGAGCCAACAACGATCCAGTGGGTCATGGGGCACCTCCGCGGGACATTATACCGGGCGCTGCGTCGCGCTCGTTCCTTCGATCCCTGAGGACGAGCGGTTTCCGCCCCAGCGGCCTCAGGGGCAAAGCGAAACCCGGAGCCGAGAGTGGCTCCGGGTTCATGATTCGGGATTGGGGTGTGTCTAGTTCGCGCAGGGTCGCGCTTCGCCGCCGCCTTCCGCTGTCTGGAAGGAGCTGCCGCAGGCGCAGGAACTGGTGGCGTTGGGGTTTAAGATCGTGAAGCCGGCCTTCATCAGGTCGTCGACGTAGTCGATCTCGGCGCCCTCGAGAAGCGGCGCGCTGTCCGGGTCGACGACGAGCTTGACGCCGGCGTTCTCGATGATGAGGTCGTCGTCCTCGACGTCTCGTGCCAGGGCCATGCCGTACTGGTAGCCGGAGCAGCCGCCACCGGCGACGAACACGCGCAGGCCGGTGTCGGCGGGAAGGCCCTTCTCTTTGAACATGTCTTTGGCCTTCTCAGCGGCCTTTTCAGAGACTTTCAGCATGGCTGCACCTCAGTCTTAAAGTAAGCGATTGGTTCCTATATTGTGGCAAACGTCAAGGAGCCTGTCAACGGGCGCGTTACACCTCGAGGCCGATGGAGCGCAGGTCGGCGGCGAACTGCTGGTAGCCGGTGAAGTGGAAGCCGTGCATGCCGATGTCGCGCGCGGCCGCGGCGTAGGCGCTGACGTCGTCGGTAAAAACGGACGCTTCCGGCGCGGCGCCGGCGGCTTCGAGCGCATGGCGGAAGATCGCTGAGTCGGGTTTGGCGACGCCGATGTCGCCCGAGCCGATACGCACGTCGAAGATCGGAATCAGGTGCGGCATTTCGGTGCGCAGCCGCTCCTCCATGCCGGGCACCGTGTTAGAGATGATGCCGGTCGTGTAGCCGCTGGACTGCAGCTTGCCGACGAGCGCGACCATGTCCGCATCGAGCAGGCGCTCGGCCGTCTGCCAGGCGTTCATGAAGTCGTCAACGGCGTCGGCCGGCATCCGCTTGGCGGCCGACGCCCGGATCGAGTCGAACCACTCCTCGCGTGTGCAGGCGCCGACCTGGAAGTCGCGGTGGGGCTCTCGCGGTAGAGGCAGTCAAAGAGCGTGCGCTCGGGCAGGCCGAGCTGCGACTCGACGGCGGCGTGGTCGATGCCGTCCATGTGGGTCAGCATCACGCCGCCGAAGTCGAAGAACACCGCCTTGATAGTCACGAGCGCCATCTTAGCGGGCGCACCGGGGAGACGCCAGCGTTGGACCGCAGCTACAAGCCCCGGTAGCGGTGGGCGATCGGCAGGCGGCGATCGCGGCCGAACGCCTTGGGCGTGATCTTGACGCCGGGCGGCGACTGGCGCCGCTTGTACTCGTTGACGTTGATCATGCGCACCACTCGCTCGACGGCCGCTTCGTCGTGGCCCATGGCGACGATCTCGGCGACGCCGCGGTCGTTCTCGACGTACTCCTCGATGATCGCGTCCAGCACTTCGTACGGCGGCAGCGTGTCCTGGTCGAGCTGGTCCGGCTTGAGCTCAGCGCTCGGCGGCTTCATAATCACCGCCTCGGGGATGACCGGACCCTCGCCGACAGTGTTGCGGTAGCGCGAGAGGCCGTAAACGAGCGTCTTGGGGACGTCTTTGATCACAGCGTAGCCGCCGGACATATCGCCGTAGAGAGTGGCGTAGCCGGTGGCGAATTCGCTCTTGTTGCCGGTCGTCAGCACGATCCAGCCGAACTTGTTGGACAGCGCCATGATGACGTTGCCCCGAATGCGCGACTGGATGTTCTCTTCGGCCGTGCCCGCCTCGCCGCCGTCCAGCTCGGCGAACGGCCGCTCCAGCATCGACAGGTAGGCGGCGTGCGCCGGCTCGATCGGCACCAGAAGGAAGCGCACGCCCAGGTTGTCCGCGAGGTCCTGCGCGTCCTTAATGCTGCCCTTGGACGAGTAGCGTGAGGGCATGCCGACGCCGACCACGTTCTCGGCCCCGAGCGCATCGACCGCCACGGCAGCGACGAGGCTGGAATCGATACCGCCGGAGAGCGCGACGAGCACCCTGCTAAAGCCGGTCTTGGCAAGGTAGTCCCGCGTGCCTGTGACAAGCGCCTGGTAGACCTCCGCCTCAAAGGCAGGCGGAAGCTCCGTCCGCGGCTCCAGGAGCGGCTTCTCGGCGGCCGTAGCGCCGCTGACGAATGTGTGCCCGATCGCGGGCGCCAGATCGGGCAGCTCGATGTCGTGGACGAGCAGGTCTTCGTCGAACATCACAGCGCGGGCTGCCAGCTCGCCGGACGGATCGAGGACCATCGAGCCGCCGTCGAAGACAAGCTCGTCCTGGCCGCCGACCTGGTTCGTGTAGCAGACCCAGACGCCGTAGTCGCGGGCGCGGCGGGCCAGCATCTCCTGGCGCTCGGCGTACTTGCCGGCGTGGTAAGGCGAGCCGTTGATGTTGAGGGCCACCTTCGCACCGGCGGCCGCCTGTGCCTCGGTCGGGTTGCCGGGGAACCAGATGTCCTCGCAGACGTTCACGCAGACCGCGGCGCCGCCGATCGTGTAGACCGGGCACTGGTCGTCGACGACGAAGTAGCGCATCTCATCGAAGACGCCGTAGTTGGGCAGCCGCTGCTTGCGATAGCTGGCGACGAGGCGGCCGTCGTGCACGACCGCCGCGGCGTTGTAGATGCCGGCCTCGTCGGCGTCGACGAAGCCGATGACGGCGCTCAGGCCAGTGCAGGCGGCGATGGCGTCGGCCAGGGCGCGGCGTCCGTCCTCGATGAAGCGCGGGCGCAGGAGCAGGTCTTCCGGTGGGTAGCCGGTGATCGTCAGCTCCGGGAACGAGACGACGTCGACGGCGACATCTCGGGCGCGGGCGGCGAAGGCGGCGACCAGGCTGACGTTGCCGTCGAGGTCGCCGACAGTGGTGTTGAGCTGGGCGAGGCCGACGCGAAGTGTGGTCATGCTTGCGTGCTTAGTGTACTACGTACACTTACGGCCCGTGAGTCTGCCATGTCGCACGCATTCTGCCCTCCCGGCAGAGCCCTGTCCACCCGCGCGCGGCGGCGCAATCTGCTTGACCCTCATACGCCCTTGTGATATTCCCTACAAGCGTATGCGGGCGCGGCCAGACAGGCCCGCTCGAAGTGCCCAGGAGTACGCATGGAATACATTCAGACGATCCTCTTCCAGATACCGGCCTCTCAGCTGGAGCAGGCCTCCGAGGCGGACGGCCTGCTCGCCCAGCTCGATGAGCACCGCCAGCACCTGCAGGGTGTGAGCGGCTTCCGCGACCTCCGCATCACGCGCTCGATAAACAACGAGGGCAACGTCCTCGTCGTCGTCGAGACGCGCTGGGGCGACGACTCGAGCCTCGTGCGCTACGAGACGGGTGAGCCGAACGCCGCCGCGATCGTGCGGGCCCACGAAGGCATCCTCGTGCGAGACAGCCTGCAGGTGCTGGACATGGAGGCGCTGCGCACGGAGGCGTCGTTCCGGCAGGCCGAGGCCGCCGAGAGCGCCCGCGAGCGCGTCGTGCTGCCGATCGCGATCCCTGTCGGCGTACTCGCCTTCGCGCTGCTGGCGATCTACGGCCTCTCACGCATCTACCTGGAGATACGAGGCGACGGAGCCGTGGCGCTGGCCGCGGGCCTGGCGATCGGTGTCTTGCTGATCGCCTTCTACTTCGTGGCCAACCCGCGCGCCTCCGGCTGGCAGATCGCGGGCGTCATCGCCGCCGTCACGATCGCACTCGCCGGCGGCACCACCTGGGCGCTGATCGAAGAGGACACGCAGCACGCCGAGGAGAACGGCGGAGAGCCCACGAACGGCGGTCCGGCGGGCGGCGGCCTGATAATCTTGGGAGACAACTTTTTAGAGTACGACAGCGCCCGGACTCCGGAGATCCCGGTGGCGCTCGGCCAGGAAGTGACTTTCGAGCTGGAGAACCGCGGGGTAGCGAGCCACAACCTGCAGGTGAACGGCACCGACGACTCATACCCCGTCGACATGTGCGAGCCGGGCGACGCCTCGAGGTTTTGCTCCGATCCGGGCCTGATGCGCGCAGCCGACACGGGCACGCTGGTCGTTCTGTTCGACGAGGCGGGCACCTATAACTTCCGCTGCGGCTTCCACCCAACTGAGATGATGGGGACGCTACTCGTCCAGTAGAGCCTGTACGATCCAGGCCATTCGCGGGAGCTCCGCTGCGGCGGGGCTCTTCTCTTTGGGGCTAGCGGTTGGGGTGAAGGCCGGCGGGGCGCGGCTCTTCCTTGGGCTCGGTCCAGGGCAGCCCGCTCCCTCTTGACTCTTCTTCAGCGAACCAGCGGAAGAAGGCGACGCCGATGAACCCCCAGATGATGAGGCTGCCGACGACCTTCATGATGAACGCCGCCATCTGCTGGTCCTCCACGGGGTCGATGCCCCAGATCTGTGGCGCCTGCTCGTAGAAGTCGTACACGGCGGTACGGGAGAACGTGATGAACGAGCCGATGACGGCCGGCACCAGCGACTGCACGAAGAGGTAGGCCATCTGGTACGGGTAGCTCAGCTGTGGCAGGCCCGGGACCTTCGTGATGACAGGCCACCACATCATCAGCGCCACGGTCACGGTCCAGACGTGAACGGCGAAGTGGAACGATTCGTTCCGCAGCTGGTAGTCGAAGACGTGCGGCAGGTGGATGATGACGAGCGTCATGTTGAAGGCGAAGATCGCGATCAGCGGGTTGAGGACGAGCTTCGCCACCGGCTTGACGATCCTGCGGTTGAGCAGCGCCTGGTAGAGCCACGTCGGGATGCCGGCGAGGAGCAGCGGCGGCGCGACGAGGGCGAACAGCAGCAGCTGCACCGTGTGCATGCTGAGCAGGTGCTGCTCGCTGATGTCGTGGACGGGCGAGCCGCCGGCGACGAAGAGTGTGAGGACGCCGAGACAGAAGAAGACGACGTGGTTGCGCGTGACCGCTCCTGCTTCCGGCAACCGCGGGCGCCAGACCTGGAGCGCGTACCAGTAACAAGCGAGCAGACCAACGCAGAGGACGATGACTTCGGGGTGCACGTGCCAGTTCAGGACCTCCTGGCCGTTTGCGTGAAGTAGGATCATCTCGGTTCCGCCGATCGCCGCCCGTGGACCGAAGCGGCCCCTATCAGGTCAGACTTCCGCGCTGCAGCGCGATGATGACGATGAAGGCTGCGAACGTGAGCCCCAGGCCGGTCGCAAAGAAGATCGAGAGGAGGCTGGCGTCGAACTTCAAGTGCATGAACCAGAGCACGACCATGGCGAACTTCACTACGGAGAGCAGGCAGAGCACCGTGACCAGCAGTGTGAAGTCCATGTCGATGTAGTAGAGCGCGACCTCGACCGCGGTGACGATGGCGAGGATGACGCCGATCTGCACGTACTCCAGGGCGCTCGGGTGGTGCTCGTCGTGGGCGTCCTGCTCGGCGTCCTCTCGGATGAGGGGTTCGCCTCGCTTCTTTCGGTATTCGGCAAGAGTCATATTCGCGTCCCTACGGTTGTATCAGGTAGACGAGCGTGAAGATTACGATCCAGACGATGTCGACGAAGTGCCAGTAGAGGCCGGCCAGCTCGATAGTGTGGCTATCCTTCTGCTGGATGCCGCCGCGTAACGAAACGATGAACAGCGACAAGAGGATGAAGACGCCCAGCGTGACGTGCGCCCCGTGGAAGCCGGTCAGCACGAAGAACGTCGTGCCGAAGAGGTTCGTGCTGAGTGTGAGGCCCTCGTGGTAGAACTCGGTGAACTCGTAAGCTTGGCCGGCGATGAACAGCGTACCGAGAATCGCCGTGGCGAAGAGCCAGATCCGCAGGTTGCGGATGTTGCCGCGCTGGACCGCCGCCAGCGCCAGCACCATCGTCACACTGCTCATCAGCAGGACGAAGGCGCTAACGGACGTGAACGGGATATCGTACAGGTCCGCCGGATAAGGACCGACGAGGCTGCGGCCGCGGTAAAGAAGGTAGGCGGCGATGAACGAGCCGAAGAAGAGGCAGTCCGACGCCAGGAAGAGCCACATGAGCAGCTTCTTGTTGTCGATGCCTGTCGACGTCTCCATGTGATCGTTCGTCGCGACTTGGGCCACTACTCTTCCTCCGTGGCGGGCTCCATCGCCCAGCCGAAGAACCCGATCAGGATGAGCGCGAAGCCCACCGGAACGAGCGCGTAGTCGTAGATCAGGCCCGTGGCGACGACCGGGAAGCCGATCGAGGCGATGAGCGGCATGTAGGACGGCGACGGCAGGTGGATGCCGTGGCCGTGGGCGTCATCCTCGGCAGGCTCAGGCTCAGGCTCGGCCGTCTCAACGGCGCCGCCGGCGAGTATCGGCACGACATGGCCGGTCTCGTCCTCGTGGTACTTCGTGCTCCAGAAGTGATCGCGCGAATTGACCGTCGGGATCTCCTTGAAGTTGTACTCGGGAGGCGGCGAAGGTATCGACCACTCCAGCGTGCGGGCGTCCCACGGGTCGGGGCCCGACTCCTTTCCCCGGCGCAGGCTGTAGAAGAAGTTGACGAGGAAGACGAGGACGGAGGCCGCGATGAAGAAGGCGCCGACGGAGGACATCAGGTTCCAGAGATCCCAGCCCATCTCGCCGTTGTAGGTATAGATGCGGCGGGGCATGCCCAGCAGGCCGGAGACGTGCATCGGGAAGAAGGTGAGGTTGAAGCCGAGGAGCATGAGCCAGAAGTTCAGGTGTCCCAGCGGCTCGTTCATCAGCTTGCCGGTGAACTTCGGGAACCAGTAGTAGATACCGCCGAAGAGGGCGAAGATGGCCCCTCCGAACAGGACGTAGTGGAAGTGCGCGACGACGAAGTAGCTGTCCTGCTGCTGAAAGTCCGAAGGCACCATAGAGTGCATTACGCCGCTGAGGCCGCCGATCGTGAACATTGCCACGGTGCCGACTGCGAACATGAGCGGCGCCCGGAAGCGGATCGACCCGCCCCACAGGGTGCCCATCCAGTTGAAGATCTTCACCCCCGTCGGTACAGCGATCAGGATCGTCGTGACGCCGAAGGCGGAGTTAGCCACTGTTCCCAGGCCCGTCGTATACATGTGGTGCACCCAGACGCCCCAGCTCATGAAGCCGATGGCAACTCCAGAGAAGACCACGAACGCGTAACCGAACAGCGGCTTTCGCGAGAACGTGGGCAAAATCTCCGAGATGATGCCGAACGCCGGCAGGATGAGGATGTAGACCTCCGGGTGGCCGAAGAGCCAGAACATGTGCTGCCACAGGAGCGGGTTGCCGCCGGCCTCGGCGCTGAAGAAGTTCGCCTCGAACAGGCGGTCGAACGTCAGCTCGAAGAGGGCGACGGCGATGACGGGCATGGCGAAGATGACCAAGAATGACGTGACGAGCGTCATCCAGACGAACACCGGCATGCGGAAGAGCGTCATGCCCGGCGCGCGCATGTTCAGAATCGTAACGATGAAGTTGAACCCGCCGGCCAAGGAGGCGATGCCGAACATCTGTAGGCCAAGCATCCAGAAGTCCATGCCGTGCCCGCCGGTGAATTCCGGAAGGTTGAGCGGCGCGTAGCCGAACCAGCCGCCGTCGGGCGCTCCCAGCTCGCCGTTGAGGATGTCGCCCGTGAAGAAGCTGGCGTTGAGGAAGATGGCGCCGGCCAGGAACGTCCAGTAGCTGAACGCGTTGAGGCGCGGAAAAGCGACGTCGCGGGCGCCGATCATCAGCGGCACCATCAGGTTGAAGAACGCCGAGCTCATCGGCATGATCACCAGGAATACCATCGTCGTCCCGTGCATCGTGAACAGCCGGTTGAAGGCGTCCGGGTCGAGGATATTGGCGTCGGGCTGAGAAAGCTGCACCCGTAGCAGAAGCGCCTCTATGCCGCCGACGACGAAGAAGATGAACGCGCTGACGCCGTAGAGGACGCCAATGCGCTTGTGATCGACAGTGGCGATCCAGCTCCAAATGCTGCCGTAGTCCGAGGCGGCATGGCGAACGCCTTTGAGCGCCTCGGAGAGGGGACTTCGCTTCGGTGCGGCTATCGACGCCATCAGCCGGTCCTCATTACTGCAGCATCTCCGCCGCCCAGGCGTCCAGTTCGGCCTGCGGCTGCGCGATCACGGTCATTCTCATGTCGGCGTGGTTCAAGCCGCAGAACTCGGCGCATTGGCCGGAGAAGGACCCCGGCTCGTCAGCCCGCAGCCAGAGCACGCGTGTCTGGCCCGGCACGATGTCCAGCTTGCCGCCAAGTTTGGGCAGCCAGAAGCTGTGGATGACGTCGACCGACTCCAAGTAGAACGCGACTTCGCGGCCGGCCGGTATGTGGAATCCTTCTTGGTCGAAGACGGACAGGGGGGTGCCGTCTTCGTCCGTGTACTCCGGGTACTGGAACTCCCAGCTGAAGCGCTGGGCGATGACGTCGACGCGGAAGGCGTCCTCCGATGGCTCGCGGCCGAGGTCGTAGATCGTTGCCACCATGGGGATGCCGATGGCCAGCAAGAGGATGGCCGGCGCGATCGTCCAGGCCAGCTCCAGGCGGGTGTTGCCGTGGACCTGCGGCGGTATGTGCTGCGGGTCGGTCTCGCGGAAGCGCAGCATGATGACGACCAGCCCGCCGAGCACGAGGATCATGACGGCGATCGCCGGCCACATCGCCAGGAAGAAGATGTCTGCCTGCTTTTTCGCCACCTCGCCCTTGGTATCGAAGGTGTTCTGCGGCGTATCGGTGTCGCAGCCGCTGAGGAAGAGAGCGAGCAGGCCGACCAGGATGAAGGCCGGGATAAGGCGTCTCAGCCGCGGGGGGAATCCAGTAAACGGTCGCTTCACGCTTGTCCTCGAAGAGGGCAACGGCCGAAACGGCCCGCCCGCAAGCTATGATGTGCCACCGAATATCCGAGAGTCAACGGTATCCGGCTGCTCTTCATGTTCAAAGCAGCGCCTCTACGGCGATGGCGCCGAACAGCAACGCCAGGTAAACGAGCGAGTAGCGGAAGAGGTCAGAGGCGCGGCGCGCTGAACCATCGCGCCACAGCCGCACCGCGAAGATGAGGAAGCCAGCGCCGAGAATGCCCGCGGCGGCGAAGTAGAAGGCGCTGGTCCCGGCGACGAAAGCGAGCGCGATAGTGCTGGCGACCATCACCAGCGAGTGCAGGACGATCTGGCGCTTCGTCTCCTCGGGTCCCGAGACGACCGGCAGCATGGGAACGCCGGCGCGCTCGTAGTCACTGCTGTAGTTGAGCGACAGCGCCCAGAAGTGCGGCGGCGTCCAGAAGGTGATGACGGCAAACATGAGTAGGGCTTCGAGGCCGATGGAGTTGGTGACGGCCGCCCAGCCGATCACGGGAGGCAGCGCACCGGCGGCGCCGCCGATGACGATGTTCATCGGCGTGCTGCGCTTGAGCAGGAGCGTGTAGACCACGACGTAGAAGGCGAGGGCGCCGATCGTGAGGAAGGCGGCCAGTGCGTTGACGAAGACCTGCATGAAGACGAAACCGCCGACGCCGAGCGCGAGCCCGAAGAGCGCCGCCCTCTCCGGCTCTACCATCCCGGAGGGCACCGGCCGGTTCTGAGTGCGCAGCATCAACTCGTCGATGTCACGGTCGAAGTACATGTTGAGGGCGTTGGCGCCGCCCGCGACGACGGAGCCGCCCAGCACCGTAGCCAGGACCAGCCAGGCCGAGGGCAGGCCGCCATGGGCGAGGATCATCGCCGGGATCGTGGTCACGACGAGCATCCCGATGATGCGCGGCTTCGTCAGCCGCAGGTAGGCGGCGAGGATCTCTCGCGCGTCGCGTGCGACACGTCCCGTGGTAGTTGCCGTACTGGCCAAGGTCAGGAATCTCCGTAAGCGTGCTCAGGGCGGGTCAGCGCCCATACAAGTGAGAACACTAGCATGGCCCACACGGCAGACGCTAGAGCGAGGTGAACGATGCGCACCCACGTCGCCAGATCGAGCCAGATGTTGGCCGCGCCGAAGAGCGACTGGGCGACGTAGACAGCGAAAGCCGCCGACAGTCCCCAGATGATGGCCGACGAAGCGCGGCGGCGATAAGCGACGATGAGCGCCCCCGCCACGACGACGCCGACGAGGCCCGCGGCGACGCGGTGCACGTAGTGCAAGTGCCCCGCCTCGCTGTCCGCCGGCACGAGTTTGCCGTCGAAGAGCGGCCAGTCGGGATAGGCGAGACCGGCGTCCGTCTGGGAGACGAAGGCGCCGAGGATAATCACGGCGTAGACGCCGGCAAGGCCGATCATGGACAGCGGCGCCAGCTTCGAGAGCGACGGACGCTCGTCGGTCCAGGCGCTGGCCACGATGAAGATCAGCAGCGAGATCAGCGCAAGGGCGATCGAGAGGTGGATGGCGACGACGCCGGCAGCGGTCTCTGTGCCGACGGTGATACCGCCGACGATAACCTGGGCCGCCAGCAGGATCACGGTCAGCACGGCCGCCCACTTCATCGCCACACGGTGTCTGTAAAGGCGCCACACCTGCAGGACCATGCCGAGGATCATGAAGCCGACGAGCGAGGCGACCAGCCGGTGTGAGAACTCGATCAGCACCTTCGTCTCCGCCGGGGGGATCACCTGCCCGTGGCAGAGCGGCCAGTCGGGACAGGCGGTACCGGAGTCGGTTGCGCGGACGACGCCGCCGAGGACGATCAGGCCGTAAGTCGCGAGAACGGTGATCGGGCCGAGGAGACGCAGGTCGAGCAAGCGCGAGGCGTACTGCCTCAATGCGCCGCCAGCGGCGTGGCGCCCTCGCGCGGCGGTCGAACTCTCGATCATTGTGTGGAATATCACAAAGGCCGGCGGCTCTTGTCAAGGCGAGGGCGCTCTACCCTTGCCCTTAGCCACCTTCCCTACGATACTTCCATCTGAACGACCGATGAGCGACGAACAAGAGACAACCGCTGACGAGGCCGGCCCCGTCGATAAGGCGACGGCCGGGATCAAGGACAACCTGCCGAAGAGCCTGCTGCTCTCAGACGTAGTGGGCGAGCCGCCGGCGCCGGGACAGGCCGCGGCCTACGTCCCGCCGACGACGCCGCTGCGCACGGAGTCACGTCAGCTGATCCACGACCGCGCGCTCAACGATATCGTGCGGCTGCGCTTCGGCTTCCCGACGGAGAAGTACCCGGACTACAAGCCGTACGTGAACCATCCCTTACGCGCGATGGGCGTGGAGATGGAAGGCGGCCTTGTCGCCTACCCGGATATCGTCGTCGTGCAGCACCCCGAGAACAACTGCAAGATCGTGGCTGAGGTGGAGACGAACGAGACGGTTCGCGAGGCGGTGGCGCGATTTGAGTGGCTGCCGTACGCGGACCTGGCGCCGCTCTACCTCTACGTGCCCGTCGGCAAGGGCGACGAGGCGCTGGGGCTCTGCCGTCAGCTGGACATCCCGGTCGTCGGCGTTCGCACGTGGCGCTACATCGCCGGCTACGACGAACCGGAGATCAACGATCACTACGAGGTCCCCAGCGGGCCCGAAGACCTGCTGCCGCGCGCGCTGCGCGGCTAGGCCTCACTCCCTCATTCGCGGGCAAGAAGAACCGGCTGCAGAAGAGCCAGTTCGCCAGCCACATCGCCCGTTACCGGGACGCGCCCATCTACAGCCGGTTGGAGCAACGACGCCCAATCGCTGCATTGGGTGATACGACGGAGCGGGCGCTGCGGGTTTCGCCGGGCCGGTCAGTCCTTGACGGACTCGACGCGCAGCTTCATGATGCCGGCGGGCGCTTCGACCTCGATCACGTCGCCGGCGACGCAGTCGATCAAGGCCTTGCCCACGGGCGATACGCTGGAGATCTTACCGTCGGTGGCGTTGGCCTCGGTCGGGCCGACGATGGAATACTGCGTTTCGCGCCCGGAGCCGAGGTTGGTCACGGTGACGCTGCAGCCGACTCGCACGCGGCCAGTGCCGCTGCCGCGTGCGATCACGGCCCGCTTGAGCATCTCCTCGACGTCGCGTACGCGGGCCTCGATGTGGCCCTGCTCGTCCTTCGCCGCATCGAGCGGGGAGTTCTCACGGAAGTCTTTATCCTGCATCGCCCTGCGGATGTCCGCGCGAACGGCGATCCGTTGCTCCTTCAGCGATTCCAACTCGGCCTGCAGAGCGTCCACGCCTTGCCTCGTCAGCTCGACGTCGTCTGCCCCTGATGAAGAGGCCCTCTGGTTCGCCTTCTTCGCCCGGGTCGTTTTCTTCAGGCGCAGGTGAGGACCGAGGTTCTGTTCCAGCACTCCCTGCTTCTGAAGATAGACGAAAAAGCCCCGCACCTGGGCGGCGCGCCGGGACGTCTCAGGCGTCGAGGGGCCCATCGCCTCAGCGTAGGTGGCGACGTCGTGGCCACGTATGGCGACGAGCGGCTTTTCGGTGCCGTACCAGCGGCTGAGGCGGTCGAGTTCGGCGAGCGCTGCCTGCCGGGCAGCGCCCTTCACGGTATCGATGTAAGAGGCGACGGCTTCACCCAAGGTAATTTCGGTCACGGCTCCGCATTCTAGGAACGGGCGCGCCGAAATGTCAACGTGGCGGCTGTTTACGGGAGGAAGCCGGGAGGCGCGCGGTTGTCGGCGGTGGCAGTCGGCGTCGACTGCGCGGGCGGCGCCGTGGGCGTCGGCGCCACGGTCGGCTCGTTACCGCCGTCAGTCGGCGCGGGCGTCGGCTCGGCCGGAGCGTCAGTAGGCTCGACGGGCGGATCTGTCGGCTCCGGCGTCGCATCGCCGACAACGATCGGGTCCGGCAGGTCGAAGCCGATCGCCTCAGCGATGCCGCGCGTCGCCGTGTCGATCGCGTCGATGACAGCCTGGTCCTCAATGACCCCGGCGCTGTCACCGGTTGCCGAGGCAAGTATGTAGAGCGTATCGGACAAGATCGCTTCAAACTCGACCGTGCTCTCTTGCAACTCCTCAGAAGAAGCGCCCGCGAGCTGGTCGAATAGCGCCGAGATCTCGCTGAGGTCGGCGGACTGAACGCGGCCACCGCCTTGAATCTGCTCCGTGACGGAGTCGACCCGGCTTCCCAGGTTGAAGACGACAGTCTGTTCTGCCGGCGGTTCCGCCGGGTTGATGACTGAGATGCCTTTTTCGTTGCTGCCCACGTTGATGCCGCCGACCGTGATCGCCACGACGGCGATGGCGACGGCCGCCGTTGCCGCGAAGCCACCGAGGACGGGCTTGCGGAAGAGACCGGCCAGCCAGCCGCGCCTCTCGAAGCTGCCTTCGAGGTGGCGGAGGTTGCGGCGCGCGGCAGCATCAGCGAGGAAGCGGCTGCGGACGCGCTGCTGAACGGCGGCGGGAGGCGTGTAAGACTGGAAGCTCTCCGAGATGCTGAGGGCGGTACGCAGCAGCGGCCCGAGCTCTTCGGCCTGGGCCGGGTAGAGCGCGAGCGACTGCGCAAGGCTCCGGCGCCCGGTCAGGCCGGCCTCGATGCACTCCTCTAGTATCTCGTTAAGCCTTTTCACTCTTCTCATACACCTTGCGTCTGGGCTGCTTTTGGGGCTGCCCCATCATCTCTCTTAGTTTTTTAATCGCCTTGTGTTGTATGACCTTTACGTTGCCTTCTCCCTTACCCATTGCACGAGCGGTCTCCGCAACCGTGAGACCTGCGGCGAACCGCAGGGAGATCACTTGCCGCTGAGCGTCCGGCAGGCTTTTCGCCGCCTTCATCACCTCACTCAAGGCCACGCGGCTCTCGACGAGCTCTTCGGGCCCTGCTGTGTCGATCGGCATGCCGTCGTTCAGCTGGCTGGACCGGCCCCTGGCGGTTTCCTTCCGTCGCTGGCTGATGACCGCGTTGTGTGCGATGCGGAACAGCCAGGCTGAGAAGGGTGCTTCGCGATGCTGGAAGCGTTTGATCGCCTCCAGCACACGCATGAAGACTTCTTCCGTCAGGTCCTCGGCGTCGTATGTGTTGCCCGTGCGGGCAAGTATGTAACGGTACAGCCGAGGGAAATAGGACTGATATAGCTCTGACAGCGCGGCCTGGTCGCCAGCCTTGGCCGCGTCTACGAGTAGACGTTCGGCCTGAGCATCGCTATTAGGGCTCACTGGGCAATCCTCCCATTAAGCCCCCCAAAGTGGCTTGAGTGGCGGTTGCCCGTGTATCTTACCCTATTTTCCCCGTCACCCGGTGAAACGCAGCCTGTTGTGGAAAAGTTACCTCGATCGCGAATAAATTCCGAGTCTCGGCCGCTTTGGCGCTCGTATTTTACGTTGTGTTCACGGAGACTCAATTGCTATCCTCTGCCTGTGAAGGTTACTCGAATGCTCAGTGGTAGGCGTCGCTTGCTGCTGGGCATCGGCCTCGGCGCGGCGTCCGCCGCGGCGCTCGTCGTCGCTATCGCCGTCATCATCTCCGGCATCGGCGGTGATGACCTCGGCCTTCCCGCTGAGGGCTCACTGGCCGAGATTCTGGAGGAGGACGCGCCGCCTGACGACGGAGCGCCTGTCGACGACGGCCCCATCGAGACCGTCTCGGTTCCCCAGGGCCCCCTGCCTCTTCGCGTTGACATACCCGGCATCTACATCGACGCTCCGGTCATCACTCTGGGACTCGGCGCCGGCGCCATTCCCGACGTGCCCCAGCGCCCCGACCAGATCGCCTGGTACAACTTTAGCGCAACTCCGGGTCAAAACAACAACGCCGTCTTCAGCGGACATGTTGATTGGCAGACACCACGGGGAGACCCGATCCCCGGCGTCTTCTACCGTCTGCGCGAGCTCCGCATCGGCGACACGATCACCGTGACGCTGGAGACCGAAGAGGTTCTTGAGTACCAGGTGACTGGAAATGTGGCCACTTCCTACGACGACCCCAACGTTGTGCGGTCGATGGACCCGACGATTCGCGATGTCATCACTCTCATCACCTGCGGCGGCTCGTGGGAGTACGACCCGTCGAAGGATAACGGCGGCAACTACAGTCATCGCGTCGTCGTGCGCGCTGAGCGCGTAGAGTCCGCCGCGGCGGCGGCCGTTCCGCCTACCGAATAGCCGGAGCGAGGACGAACGTGCGGCGCCCGCTGTCGGGGGCGTCCCAGCGGTCGCTGAGCGTTCCCAGCGAGCGCCACCAGGAAGCGCTAAAGTCCGGCGGCGCGGCCGCCTTGATTTCGGGCGTTGGTGTCGTAACGGGCGTGTTCGCGGGCCTGCTCTCCGATGTCGGCTCTGCTGTTGGCGCCGTAGTTGGCGCCGTCGTCGGGGCCGCTGTCGGGGCCGCGGTGTGCACAGGAGCGGGCGGCGCGAGTGGCGCCGGCAAGTCGACAGGCTCCTGAACGGTGTCCTGCACGACCGGCGCGGCGGTCGGCGTCGGCTGCGGGACGGCGGTCGGGGCCGGTGGCGGTGGTAGCGGCGGCGCGGTGTGCCCGCCGAACTCCGCCGCCCAGTACCAGCCGAAGCTCGAACTGGCGTCGAAGTAGCGCGCGATGCCGATCACCGCGTAGTGCTCGCCCAGCATGTTGGAGTCGTGACCGGGCGACCCCGTCCACATCTCGAACGATGCCTGCGCGCCTTCCGTTCCGGCAACCAGGTTCTCGCCCCGCCAGGTGTTGTAGGCGTAGCCCATCTGGTCCATGCGCAAGAACGGGTCGCGGCCCAGCGAGTCGGTGTGGCTGAAGTAGTCGTTCGACGCCATGTCGCCGGCCATCCAGAGCGCGACTTCGTTGAGCTCAGAATCGAGGGCCAGTGTCCCGAGGCCGTGCGCCGAGCGATAATCATTGATGATGCTGAGAAACGCTTGCTCCTCGGAATCAAGCGCCTTCGCCGCCCGCGTGTCGATCGCGAACAGCGCGGCCACGGCCAGAGCCGCCAGCAGCGGTATTACCGCGCAAAAGCGAGCAATCGCGGGCCATTGGTGGCTCGATATGGTCTCTCGGGGTCGTATTTTGCCCTCTACCGGGGCTATGAGCTTGCGCAACTTGCGTGGGGCCGTGCGCTTGCCACTGTCCTCAGACACTCAATGGGCAAGATGACCCCTGTCTGGCGTCGTTACGAATGGACACTCTGAGCTCAGTGTTGAAACGGTTAAGCATTCGTCTGGGGCCGGAGAAGGCCGCTGTCCTCGCCGGCTACGCGGCGATGATCCGCGCCGATCGTGATCGCGCCGCGCTCGTCTCCCGCCAGAGCGTTGATGCGATCGAAGGACGGCACTTCGCCGAGTCGTTCGCGCTGCTCTGCGCGCTGGAGGAGCGCGGCCTGCTCCGGTCACCTGCGCTCGACATCGGCAGCGGCGCCGGCCTGCCGGGGCTGCCGGTCAAGATCGCCCGCCCGGAGCTGCGCCTGACGCTGCTCGAGCCGAACGAGAAGAAGGCGGCGTTCTTGCGGCGGGTGATCGCTGAGCTGTCGCTCGAAGGTGCCGACGTCGTGGCCGCGCGCGCAGAGGAAGCCGGCCGGGCGCCGGAGCACCGTGAGACGTACGCGCTGGTGCTGGCGCGGGCGGTGGCTCCACTGCCAGTGCTGGCTGAGCTGGCGCTGCCCTTCCTGGCGGTCGGTGGAGTGCTCGCGGCGCCGAAAGGCAGCGCCGCGCTGAGGGAGATCCGCGAGGCTCAGGCGGCGCTTACGCAGCTGGGCGGCGTGGTCGAGGAAACGGTGCGGCTGGAGGAGCCGGCAGAAGGACGGCCGCCGACGTTGGTGATTGTGCGCAAGACGGGCGAGACGCCGGAGCGCTACCCGCGACGGCCCGGGATTCCGCGCAAGCGCCCGCTATAACGATCTGAGGGGTATTCAAGCGCTCGTCGGTGATACAATGGCGGCAATCTACCACTTATGACGCGACTTACCAGGCGATCCGCGATCGGAAGCGATGGCGCGCAGACGATGGGCTGGCTCGGCCGCCTCGTCAGACTCGACTACACCGTTTTCGCGGAGCTTCGCAGCGATCGTTCGGCGACGCCAACCGCGCTCTTCATCGTCCTCGCCTCGGGCGTGATCGCCGGCCTGGGCACCTGGCTATGGGCGCTGCAGCACGACGAGTTCAGCGGCCTTGACGTCATGGAAGTGCTACTCAAGGCAGTCATCATCGGCAGCATTGTGCAGACGGCGGTCTGGTTCACGTGGGTCTACATCACGTACATGCTCGCGGCGCGCGTCTTCGGCTCCGTGGTCCTCTTTGGCGAGCTGATGCGCGTCATGGGCTTCGCCTTCTCCCCGGTCGCGCTCGGAGTGCTGATCGGGATCGCTCCCCTGGCGATACCGCTGGGGCTGCTGGCTTTCGGCATCGCGCTGATGCTGACGACGGCGGCGGTGGAGCAAGCGGCCGAGATCGAGCCGCGGCAGGCGACGCTCGCCACACTCGGGGGGTTCGCCGTGTTCCTCATCTTCATGGGCGCCTTCGCGAACGTTATGGAAGTCGCAACGTTCGGCGGGCTGGCGCCCGGTATCCTCTTCTTCTCGCTCGACCTCTAGGCCGACGCCGCCGCGCTGCAATAAGCTGGCCCCGTTCAGCCGCGACGACCCGGCTGCCGAAGGAGAGGAGACGCGCCCCATGAAGATCGGACTGCAGATTCCGTACTTTACCTGGCCCGGAGGCGCCCCGGAACTGGGTGCCAGGCTGGCAAGCATCGCCCGCACAGCCGACGACACCGGCTTCGACTCCGCCTGGGTGATGGACCACTACTTCCAGATTCCGATGGCCGGCCCCGCCGAAGCAGAGATGCTGGAGGCCTACACCACGCTGGCCTACCTCGCCGCGCAGACGAAGAGGCTGACGCTGGGAACGATGGTGACCGGCGTCACGTACCGTCATCCCGGCGTTCTGATCAAGCAGGTGACGGCGCTCGATGTGCTGTCCGGCGGGCGCGCCTGGCTGGTCATCGGCGCCGCCTGGTTCGACCGCGAGCACGAGGGTCTGGGCGTCCCGTTTCCGCCGCTCAAGGAGCGCTTCGAACGGCTGGAGGAGGCGCTGCAGATCGCCCACCAGATGTGGGACCCCGACGATAACGGCCCGTTCGAGGGCAAGCACTACCAGCTGAAGGAGACGCTAAACGTGCCGCCGGCTCTCTCCCGGCCGCACCCGCGCATCCTCATTGGCGGCACGGGAGAGAAGAAGACGCTGCGCTTCGTCGCCAAGTACGCAGACGCCTGCAACATCCCGGCCATGGCGGGCCCCGACTTCGTCCGCCAGAAGCTCGACGTCCTGCGCGGCCACTGCGAACGAGAGGGCCGCAACTACGACGAGATCGAGAAGACGGCGCTCGTCATCATGAACCCGGGCGCGAACGGGGAGAACGCCGGCGCGCTGGTTGAGCAGTTCGGCAAGCTGGCCGAGGCCGGGGCGCAAACGGTCATCGGAGCGGTGGCCGGCGTCGAAAGCCTGACGCCGCTGGAGGCGATCGGCAAGGACGTCATCCCGCAGGTGGCGAGCCTCTAGAGGAGTTTCGCGGTGAAGCTCGGGCGGCTGGAATACAAGTGGATCGTCGGCGGCGTCTTCGTCTTCGGGCTCTTCATGGAGCTGCTGGACATGACGATCGTCAACGTCGCCCTGCCCGAGCTTGCCCGCTCGCTGGACGTCAACCCGGAGTCCGCGGCGACGGACAGCCAGTGGGTCGTCACGGGCTACCTGCTCAGCCTCGCCGTCTTCATCCCGGTCTCGGGCTGGCTGGGCGACCGCTTCGGGACGAAGGCGATCTTCATGACGGCGCTCGCCGTGTTCACCGCCGCTTCGTTGGCCTGCGGGCTGGCCTAGGACCTCGAATCGCTGATCGCCTTCCGGGTGCTCCAGGGCGTCGGCGGCGGCATGCTGACGCCGGTGGGCACGGCGATGCTATTCCGCGCGTTCCCGCCTCACGAACGCGCGAAGGCAGCCTCGATCCTGATGATCCCGATGGTCGTCGCGCCGGCCAGCGGCCCGGTCCTCGGCGGCTACCTGGTGGAGTTCCACACCTGGCGGTTGATCTTCCTGATCAACATTCCGGTCGGCCTGCTGGGACTGATCTTCGCCGGCCTCTTCCTTAAGGAGGAGCGGCAGGACGCACCTGGCCGGCTAGACATGCCGGGCCTGCTCCTGGCCGGAGTGGGCCTCGCAGCGCTGATCTACGCGCTCGCCGAGGCCGGGCAGAACGGGATAGACAACGCGCGGGTGCTGGTCATCGGCGGCTTCAGTCTCGCCTCGCTGACCGTCTTCACGGTGGTCGAGTACTTCGCGAAAGAGCCGATGATCGACGTCAAGCTCTTCTCGAACAAGCTCTTCTCGGCGGCGAACGCGGTGCAGCTCGTCGGCTTGGCGGCGCTGATGGGCGGCCTCTTCCTCCTGCCGCTCTTCCTCCAGGCGGAGATGGGTCTCTCGCCGTTCCAGTCCGGCCTGACGACGTTCCCACAGGCGATCGGCATCCTGCTCATGGTGCAGATCGGCAGCCGGATATACGGACGGGTCGGGCCGCGCCGGCTGATGATCGCAGGCCTCGGCGGCATCACGGCGACAACACTGGCGTTCCTCTGGGTCGACCTAGAGACGAGCCAGTGGACGATCCGCGGCATCATGTTCGTCCGCGGCTGCTTCTTCTCGTTCGTCATCCTCTCTCTGCAGACGGCGACGTTCGCGACCATCAGCCCGCCGATGATGGGCCGCGCCAGCGCGATCTCCAGCGCCGGGCGGCAAGTGGGCGCGAGCTTCGGCGTGGCGCTCCTGGCGACGATTCTGACGAGCCGGCTGGCGGCGCGCGATACGGCGCTCGGGCCCGCGGCCGACACTGGCGCAGCGCTCGATGCGTTCCACGAGGCGTTCGTCGTCGCGGCGGTGCTGGCGGCGATCGGCGCGCTGGCGGCGCTCTTCATCAGCGACAAGGACGCCGCGGTCTCGATGAACCTCGTCGAGGAGCCGGCGGTTGGCATCTTCCCAGGTTAAGAGCTGACCGACGTAAAGCAGCTTACCGAGCGCAGGCCTCCAGCCAGTCCAAGATAAGGGCAGCGTCGTATTAGCAAGTGGAGGGGAGAGAAGGAGGACCCCGGTGAACCTAAAGGCCTGCGGCCGCTGCGGCGGCGACCAGATCAGAGAAGAGCTGCTGGACGACACGGACCTCGTCTGCCTCCAGTGCGGACACAGGGAGTACGCACCTCCGAACGCCACTCCCCGATACATCACTTCGGCCCGCCAGAGGGCGCGACGCGCACGCCTGGCAGCCTGACGCGTCTTCTCAGCCGAACCGGACTCCGGCCACCCCGCTGCCGGAGTCCGGTCTTTGTATACGGCGCGCTATAATCGACCGCGTAATAGTTGAATCAACCTGAGGGGGCGAATGCGCCGCTAGCGCACTTCCGGACAGATCGTGAGACACATACTCGCGCCGAGAGCAGTCCTCAGCACCGCAGCGTTGCTGTTCACGTCGATCACGCCCGCCCACGCTTGTTCCTGTGGAATCCCAACAGTCGAAGACCGTGTAGCGGACAACGACATCGTGGTGGTCGGAGGCGTTGTGTCTCACACGAAACACGTCACGACCGTTTCGGTGGAGCTCTATCTGAAAGGGGTCTGGGCCATCGATACTCACCGTGGATGAGTCCGAGTCGCTGTGCACTTACTTCAGCCGATACTCCCTGGGCCTACGCCATGTCTTCTTCCTATCCTTCATCGAAGATGGTCGGCTCTTCACATGGGCGTGCGCAGGGAACATCAGCCTCGATGACGGGTTCGATGATGAAGAAGACGCCGCGGCCTTCGCTGAGGTGAAAGCGATCCTTGGTCCGGGCCAGCCAGCGGACCTTCCGGCAGGTGGGGGAGCAGTCGGCGGAACTGGATCTGACCGCCTGCTCGTTCCTCTGGCCGTCGGGCTGGCACTCCTGGTGTCCGGAGCCGCCGCGATCGCATGGAGCAGGCGCGATTCTCGCATACGGCGCCTGCTTGACCCGCTCTCTTAGCACGTGCTTAACTAGGCGCGCAAACACCCGCCCAAACAGCGATCGGAGAAGCCCTTGAAAGCCTGCATCAAGCCTGAAAACGGCAAGGTCGAGATGATGGACATCCCCATCCCAGAGCCCGGATCCGGCGAGATCGTCGTCAAGATGAGTATGGCCACCGTCTGTGGCAGCGACATGCACTTCGTCGACGAATTCGCCAATGAGATGCTCGATTTCGCTTTCCCAGGCATTCTGCGCCCCGAGGGCCTGCCGATGGGCCACGAGGCTGTCGGCACCGTTCACGCCGTCGGTGAGGGCGTCAAGAAGTTCGCCGAAGGCGACCGCGTGGTGTCCTCCTGCTTGATCGGCTGCGGCGTCTGCCACGAGTGCCTCGCCGTGGACCACGGCCAGTGCACCGGTGGCGGCCGCGTGCTTGCCGGCTGCCAGGCGGAGTACTACACGCTCCCCTTCGCGGACCAGAACACGACGAAAGTCCCGGATGCCGTGAGCGACGAGCAAGCGGTCCTGGCCTCCGACATCCTGTCGACGGGCCTCGGCGCGATCGAGCGCGCCGAAGCCAGCACCGGCGCGTCGGTGGCGGTCTTCGCTCAGGGCCCGGTCGGCCTGATGGCAACAGCCGCGGCCAGGGCGCTTGGCTGCGGCCTGGTGATCGGCGTCGACACGATGGACGACCGGCTCGATCAGTCGAAGAAGTTCGGCGCCAACTTGACGATCAACGCCAAGGAGGAGGACGCCGTCGCGAAAATCATGCAGCTCACGGGCGGCTCCGGTGTCGACGTCGCCGTCGAGGCTGTCGGCACGCAGCCGACGTTCGAAGCGGCGACGCGCGCGGTCAGGCGCGGCGGCGTCGTCTCGTCGGTCGGCGTCTACGGGCTGACCCCGCAGCTATCGATACCGACGCTCACGCCCTCGTTCTTCCACCGCAAGATCGTGACGACGTTCTGCCCGTCCGGAACCGACCGCATGGAGTACCTGATGAAACTCCTGCAGTACGGCAACCTCAACGTGGAGAGCATATTCACGCACAGGATGAAGCTGGACGAGATGCCGAAGACGTACGACCTCTTCCGCGACAAGACCGGAGGCGTCCTGAAGATCGCGATCACACCCTAGACAACAGCGGAGCCAAGGGGGGCGGCCGGCCAGCCGCCCCCCTTGTTATGTCCACCGCTCGGCTTACTGGTTATCGGTAACGACGCGCCTCACTAAGGCGTCTTTAGCTTCGGAGCGCTCCTCCCGCGAAATCGGAGACAGAGATGCTTCAACGGCTCGCGTTCGGTAGCCTGGCGGCGCCGATGGTCCTCCTGGTGGCCTTACTCATCATCCCGGGGTTCGACAAGCCCTGGGGCAGCTTCTCGTTCCACTTCTATGTTGTGTCCGCCGCCTCTCTCCTCGCGGCCCTCGCCTGTCTCGTCCTCGTGCTCTCCGCCCGCTCGCTGCGGGAGACGCGAATCCTCTTTCTGGCCCTTTCTTTCTTCGCGCTGGGCATGATCTTCTCGATTCATGGGCTACAAACGCCCGGTATCGTCTTCGACAATGCCAGCGCAGGCCTTGAGCGCTCGCCCTGGCTGGCAACACTCACCGCGGGCGTCTTCGCGACGCTAAGCGTCATCTCCGTGCCGCGGCTCACCGAGCGCGTCAACCTGCGAGCTCCCGAGACGATTTTCGTCGGGGCCGTCAGCGTGATCACGCTCTACTTCGTCGTCAGCATGGCCGCGCCCAACTGGCTCGCCGAGTTCCCGACGACGAGCGAGTGGTTCCAGCACCTGCTGACTGCGACGACCGTCGGCTTGCTCGTCTTCGCCGGGGTCCGCTACTACCAGTCGTACGTCTTCGCTCGGCTGCCGGCGCAGCTTTCTGTGGCCGTTGGACTTTTCTTCCTGGCCGAGGCGCAGGTCTCGCTCGACTTCGGCACTTTCTGGGCCTACTCGTGGTGGATGTACCACGCGCTCTTCCTGGCGGCCTTCACGGCTGTCCTCGCGGGCTGGTCCTGGGAGTTGCTGCGCGCCAAGGACGCCCGCGCAATCGCCGAGGGCATCGTGATGCGAGACGCGCTCAGCCAGCTCAACCGCGGCCGCTCCACGGACCTCGTGTCGCTGGCCGACCGGATCGAAAACCGCGACCTGGAGACGTTCCGCCACGTCGACCGCGTGGCCGCGTTCGCCTACGCCATCGGTGACGAGATGGGCATGGGCGCCGGCGAGCTCCGAGCGCTCGTGCTCTCCGGGCAGATGCACGATGTGGGCAAGATCGGCCTGCCACCGTACATTCTCACGAAGGCGAAGCCGCTCACCCTCGCAGAGTGGAAGGCGATCATGAAGCACCCGGCCAAGGGATCCGAGATCCTGGACCGGGTGCCCGGCCTCGGCGACATTAGCCGCACAATCCGCCACCACCACGAGCGCTTCGACGGCGAGGGGTACCCGGACGGCCTGAAGGGCATCGCGATACCGATCGAGTCGCGGATCGTCGCCGTCGCCGATACGTTCGACGCCCTGACCTCAGCGCGACCGTACCAAAAGGCGATGACGCCCGAAGAGGCGCGCGCCGAGCTGGAACGTGTCGCCGGCACGCAGCTCGACCCGGACCTCGTGCCGATCTTGATCAAGCTCATGGACAACGGCACGCTGGCGGCGAAGAAGTCGCCCGCACCCTCCGCAGCTCACGTCCACGCCTGATCCCGCAGGCGCGCCAGCCTGAAGCGCCATCGAGTCTGGTAGGCTAGAGTCATGAAGTGCCCGCGAGACCAGACGGACCTCAAGATCGAGCATCACATGGGGATCGAGGTCGATCACTGCCCGACCTGCAACGGCCGCTGGCTGGACCACCACGAGCTGGACCACCTCGAGGCGACCGTCGACTCGACCGAAGAAGAGCGCCGGGCCACGATCCAGTTCGGCGAGCGAACGGGCGACCTCAAGTGCCCGATCTGCGAAGGGAAGATGGCCGTCTTCCAGTACCGCGCCTACGACCTGGAGCTGGACTCCTGCCCAGACGACCACGGCTACTGGCTGGACCCCGGCGAAGAGGGCCGCGTGCGCGACATCATCGAAGAGCGCGTAAAGGGCCTTTCGCGGGCGCGTGACGCGGAGGCCGGCTGGGGACGCTTCCTGGGCGGTCTGCGCGGAAAGAAGAAGCGCTAGCTAGAGACCGCTTCGCCCAGCAGTGCGTAGCTGCCGGGCGTGACGCGCTTGACGGCCTCGAAGCGGCCGCCGCGCAGCTCTTCCATCATCTCGTCTTCGGACGCGATATCCTTCTCGAACATCGTCGCGTAGCGCCCGACCTCAAGCGGCATGTGCGCGTCGCTGCCGCCCACGCCCGGCAGCGCCAGGTGGGTCGCCAGCTCCTGCGCCAGACTGTTCTCACGCTCGATGCAGCCGCCGTTCAGCACTTCGATGGCGTCGACCATCGAGAATACCGGGTGCTCGGCCATCTCCTCGATCGTCAGGAGCTGTGCCCCGCGCCGGTCACCGAAGAGCAGGCTTGAAGGCCCGGGGAAGTAGCGGAACGGGTGGTTAATCACCATGAAGCCGCCGTGGTCCTGGACGGCGCGTCGCAGGTCGCTGGCATGGCGAATGCCCTTCACCTCCGGGGGCAGGCCAAAGACACCGATATGGCCCATGTCCGTGGACCACTCGCGGGCGTTGAAGGCGAAGAGGTCATACTCCTTCCGGAAGTGGGCGAGCTCATCCGGCCGCCACATGTGCAGGTGCTCGGTGATTGCAACGCCGCTGAGGCCGGACGAGAGTGCCTTTTCCCCCAGGCGTTTCGGCGATATGTCGCTATCCATCGATCCGACGACCGTATGGATGTGCATGTCGATTACGCTGCCCATGGACCTCCGTTCAACGGGAATAGTAAGACGCTCTCAGGGTGTTACGGCGTCGTTCACGATAGCATAACCCTCACGTTAGCGGGAAGGATCGAGCTACACTGGCGTCACCGTCGCCCGCAAGCACGCGCAATCGTCGCTGCTGCTGGAGGCGAGCGGGCGCCCTGCGCCTAAGGGATCGCGCGGTTACACTGTGGCGATGCAGCAACTATCGACCGATTTCGACGGTGCGTGGCGGCGCTTTCAGGACGCCGGGTCGCTGCGCCTGCTGGAGTCGACACTGGAGTGGGAGTGGACGCGCGGGCGCACGGACTACTTCGCGTTTCTGATCCCGGTGTCCGATCAGGCGGTGCGCGAGTACACGTCGCGGATGATCGCGGAGGTGGCCGACATCCCCGGCGTCGATCCCTACCCGGAGCCCTACTGGCACGTGACGATCAAGGGCGTCGGCTTCCTGTCGGAGGAGCCGTCGGGCGCCGACGAGGTGTCGGCGGCGGACGTCGAGCGGCTGGCGGAGGCGGTGCGCCCGGCGCTGGAGTCGTCCGCACCGTTCGAGGTGACTGTGGGGCCGGTCAACGCCTTCGCGGAGGTGGTGTTCCTGGAGGCGCACGACGGCGGGGCGACTCAGCGCCTGAACGAGGCGCTGCTGGAGAGCGCGCCGTCGCTGCAGCGCTACGCGGTGGACGGCGAGATGTTCCTACCGCACGTGAGCATCGCGCGGTTCTCCTCGAACGAGGGGCTGCCGCGCCTGAAGGAGACGCTGGCCCGCCTGCGCGAGACGCCCGAGGCCAGCCCAACGTTCACAGCCACGGAAGCGCTCCTCATCCGCGCGCACCTCGCCCGCGAAGCGCCCACGTTCGACCTCGTGGCGCAGTACCCCATGCGCGGGTAGGCCTCGACTGCGTTTGTTGTTTCTAGGCGTGGTTTTGCATCTGGGGGTGGGCGTTTCGTTTGATTGATCCGCGGGCACTGACGCGGTCGCGGGCGGGCCTGAGGGCGCGACGAGGGCGAGCATGGCAGTAGGAGGGTAGGGGATTCGGGGCTCTAGGTGGAAGGGGGAAGTGGCGCGGGCAGCGGAGGCCAGAATTGATGGGGCACACATTGCGATGCTGAAATAAACGTATAGAATGCAGCCAAAGTGAGCGCCCAAGAGACAGCTGGCCTGCCAAGCACCAGCCCTAGATCTGCGAAGATCGCCCTCGACCTCTTCATCCTTGATGGAGTGGAGTGGGGTGAACTAGATGCCGCGAAGCGGAGAGACCTTTCCGACGCTCTGGCGCGGTCGAACCTCCGGAGTAGCTCGCCCAACCGATATGGGTTCACAAGCGTCAGGCTGACAGGCAATGCGATCTTCGGGCTGTACAGCCAAGAATATCTCGACCTAGTGCCACAGTACGACGCCAGGAAGGCGCGAGTAGAAACCACTCAAGCGAAGTTCGTCGAACTGGTTTTTCTGGTTGACACCAGCTCGGGATTTCTGATGCTCCAAGACAGGAAGTTTCACAACGAAGGAACGTTGAGCATGGGGGAATCTCGCCGCCGGTTCAGCGATTCTCTCAATCGATCGCTAAGGAGAGTCAACCTCCCAGCCGCGCTGATGAGAGAAAGGGAGTATGTCACAGTTTCTCAAGAGCAGTTCGTCGACATCATTCGCACCGAAGAGGTCTGGGAGCTCGACATCGAGCAGCTCCAAGGGCGACCGGTTCCAGATGATCTACCCTTGTTCAACCCCGACCCTGCCCACGAGGAGTTCTACCGCGAGATATGGAACGCGCGCGAACGACCAAATATCTCAAATGTCTCGATAAGACGATCCCAAGACGGCGACCTACGCAGGTCAATCTTCGCTAGAGCGGCGTCCTTCGCCGGACAAGTCAAGAAAGTCGTGTATGCTGCCGGCGAACCCGGGTTGCGGCAGCGCCGGGAACTGATGAAGAAGCGCAAGACGCACGTAGGAGGCATATCTATTCGCCGGCCTCCGAATGACACGGACGCCCGCCGCATACTGGAGATCATTGCTAATCTAGTGGTTGGGACGGTAGAGGAGCCGCACACACAGGCGGGTTGACAGTTGACGCTGCCAACCCTAGACGGTCAGGATGACGAATTGCCAGAAGCGGACGAGTGAGATGAGAACGACTGACTACGAAAAGCGATCGTCATTCATGACCAGCATTTACGCGGCGATTCAGTCAAAGAGTAGTTTCGCCTTGGAGGCGGACGTTGACACATTCAGAGAGGCATATCGTCAGCTCCTGAAAGAGAATCTGCTGGAGACCAACGACGTCTTCGGCATCTTCTTCGGCGATCGGGCTCTGCTTTGGTTGAGGCAATTCCTTACCTGGAGTTTCACTTTGCGGAACGCCACCGTGAGGTTACGCGCGCCGACTTCAATTTCGTGCTCGATCCGCATTGGCATGGCAGCACATCTGGCCGGTACAAGTTTAGTCAATTCTTGAGAGATGAGATCAGGAACTGGCGAACATGGCTCGCCCTGACGATAACGGGGGCACTATTGGGCGCTGTGAGGTTCGGTGTGCCGAAGTCAAGTTGGAGCGAGTTGGTGTCCGCCGTGCTGCCAGCCATAGCCCTGTTCCTTAGCCCGTTCCTAGTGTTCACCGTGCCGCAAAGAGCAATCGACCGAGGCAGCGCCGCGCTCCTAAAGGCAGGGGCCTACCACCGGTTCGGGCAGATTGACAAGTACGTAGCGTGGGCACTCAGCGTGGCCCTAGTAGCAGGGCATCGCTGCACTGATTGGAGCGTACTCGACGTCGACGACCATTGCAGACACATTCGACAGCCCGGCTTCGCAGACAGTCTCGAAAGTCATCGGATCTTCGGAGTTCGTTCTGGCAAGTCTTGGAGTGGCGCTCGCATCAGTCATCTGGGCTGTTACTGCTTTGGTGAGCTTCTACTTTGAGCGCGCGATGATGTTGCAGAATGCAGTCGGGATACCGGAACTCAAGCGCCTGATTCAAGAAGAAGCGGCTGCCGAAGAGTAATTCGGCGCGTGGCATCCCAGCCAAGAATAACGCCTACGCCAGGCAGCGGGGCATCGCGCCGCCGTTGTAGGCGATCAGGTCCGGGATGATCTCCGGGAAGGCGAGGGGCTTGCCGGGCGGGTCGCCGGCCAGCTCGCCGTAGGCGCGGTGGAGGTTGGCAACGAAGCGCTCGCTGTCGTGGAGCACCGCGAAGTCGCCGAGGTCGGTCTCGCGGGCGAGGTCGAGGGGCGTGACGCCGGCCTCGTGGCCGCGGCGGGCCGTCTCCTCGACGAAGCGCAGATAGGATTCGATGCCGTCCAGCGCCTCGACTCCGCAGACGGGGCCGTGGCCGGGGACGATGCGCTCCGGGGCGAGCCCGCGGATCGTGTCGAGCGCGCGCAGGGAGCCGGCGAGCGAGCCGAAGACGCAGAAGGGCGTGCCGCCGTTGAAGACAACGTCGCCGGCGATGAGGGTGCGGCGCTCCGGCAGCCAGACGATGATGTCGTTCGTCGTGTGCGCGGGGCCGACGTAGATCAGCTGCAGCTCCAAATCGCCGGCGTAGAGCGTGAGCCGCTCATCGAAGGTGACGGCCGGCGGCGTGACGACGATCTCGCCCCAGTCGGTGTCGGGCCAGAGCGCGGTCGTGCCGAGGCCGGTGGCGATGACCTCTTCGCGGCACTTCTCGTGGCCGACGATGGTGACGCCGGGGCCAAAGACGTAGTTGCCGTGAGTGTGGTCGCCGTGGTGGTGAGTGTTAACGAGCGTGCGCACGGGGCGGTCGCCGGCGGTCTTGCGGACGGTCTCGGCGAGGGCGCGGGAGCGGCGCTCCGTGAAGCAGGTATCGACGAGCGTTACGGCGTCGGTGGACGTGATGAAGGCGGCGTTGTTCAGGCCCCACTGGCCGTGCAGCTGGAGGTAGGCGAAGACGCCGTCGCTGACCTCTTCGACGGCCGGTGCGGGGACGTCGGGCACGCGCTACTGTCCGACGAAAGCCGGCTTGCGCTTCTCGACGAACGCCTTGGCCGCTTCCTGGTGGTCCTGCGTCGTGCTCGAGAGGATCATGTTCATCGCCTCCTGGTCGAGCAGCGTGCCGAGGTCGACGCTGGCGGAGCGGTTGAGGTTCTCCTTCATCCGCGCGTAGGCGAGCGTCGGCCCGCTGGCGAGATGGGAGGCCAGCGCCATCGTCTCGCCCACGAGGTCGTCGTGGGGGACAACCTGGGTGACGAGGCCGAGGCTCTCGGCCCGGTGAGCGTCGAGGATTTCACCAGTGAAGTAGAGCCGGCGCGCCTGCTCGATGCCGACGAGCCGCGGCAGGAACCAGGAGCCGCCGAAGTCGCCGCTGAAGCCGACGTTGCGGAAGACGGTGCCCATCTTGGCGTTCTCTGAGGCGATGCGAACGTCGCAGGCGAGCGCGACGCTGAGGCCAGCGCCGACGGCGTGACCGTTGACGGCGGCGATCGTGGGCTTGGGCATCATGTGCAGGGCGTAGCTCGTCTCGCGCTGGGCCTGCCGCAGTCCCTGGACGCGGTTGGCGATGATGCCGGCCATCGACTTCGACGGGCCGTTTTCGGCGATGCCCATTCCGCCCTGCGCCATCGCCTTGACGTCGCCGCCGGCGCAGAAGGCGCGCCCGGCGCCGGTGAGGACGACGCAGCGCACTTCGTCGTTGGTCGCGCACTCGGCCAGGTGTTCCCCGAGAAGCGGCATTAGCTGGCCGCCCATGGCGTTGAGGCTTTCGGGCCGGTTGAGAGTGATCCAGCCGATACCGCCCTCTTTGATCTCGAACAGTACGTCTGACATTGGGCCCTCCTTTTGACGGTCGCTATCGCGTCCGCCGTCGTTCTGCCGGAAAGTATACCGGAAATGGAGAGATCGGCGGGTGCTACGCTGGGCTCGTGACGGAGCGACGCCTGGACCTGGCGGCGGAGTTCGCGAAGGCCGTGCGCGAGTTCAATTCGTGGCGCTTCTACGACTGCCACGAGACGCTGGAGGACGTCTGGCTGGAGGCCGGCGGCAAGGGGCTCTCCGGCGACGACCGCGATGACCTGGCGGACTTTTACCAGGGGCTGATCAAGGCGGCGGCGGGCCTGCACCACGTGCTGCGTGACAACCACGGCGGCGCTCTGAAGGTGCTGGGTGACGTGCCGCGACTACTCGAAGCGTACCGGCCGCGGACGCTGGAACTGGACGTCGATCGCCTGCTGGCCGACATCGAACGCGTGGTCGCCGAAGTGCGCACGCTGGGCCCGGAGCGCATCGGGGAGTTCGACCGTGAGCTTGTGCCGTCGCTGGCCGTGGAGCCAGTCGCAGGGGCGTAGCGCCGAGGCCTTGAGAGCCTCAGGACGAGCGCCGGAGACGTTGGCGCCGGCCCGACCCGCCCGCACCGGTCCCGGAGGTATGCAGCGACGAGGGAACGGTGCGCCGCTACTTCGCTTCGCCGTAGTCGGACCAGGGGGCGTCGCGGCGACGGACGGCTTCGCGGAAGCCTTCCTGCATCGCCATGTCGCGCCAGTCGACTCCCTCCGGCGTGTGGCGCGCGATGCCGTCCATGATCGTGCCCATCATCTGCGTCGTGCGCAGGCCCATGTTCTCGTACGCCTGGTTGACCAGGAGCTTGCTCATAGCCAGCTGGCTGGAGGGGATCGTGGCGAGCCGCGCGGCCATCTCGTCGACCGCCGCCGGCAGGTCGACCTCGGGCAGTGCGGCGGAGGCCAGGCCGGCGGCAACAGCCTCCGTGCCGGTGAGCGGCTGGCCGGTGAGCATCAGGCGCTTGGCCGTCTCAAGACCGAGGCGGTAGACCCACATGACGGTCGTCGGCTCACCCCAGACTCGGGCCGGCGGATAGCCGATGCGCACGTCCTCGGCAGCGTAGATGAGGTCGCAGCAGAGCGCCATATCGGTGCCGCCGCCAACGCACCAGCCGTGCAGCTGCGCGATCGTCGGCTTTGGGCTCTCCCAGAGCGACATGAACGAGCGCACGTTGCGAGACATGCCGAGGTAGTCGCGCACGGGGTCCCAGCCCCCGGACCCGGCGCGCTGCGCCGCGTCCTCAACCTTCGTGCCCCAGTCGAGATCGTAGCCGGCGCAGAAGGCGCGACCCGCCCCGGAAAGGACGATGACGCGCACGGAAGCGTCTTCGTTGGCGGCGAGTACCGCCTCGCGCAGCTCGCGTGTGACGTCGAGCGTGATCGCGTTCAGGCGCTCGGGCCGGTTGAGGGTGATGCGGGCAACGCCGGCGTCCGCGGAGTAGAGGATCGTGCTGTAGGTCATGAGCTGGGCCTCCGAAGCTTGCTGGCGACAGTATACTGCCGCCATGCGACTGCAGCGGTTGCACGACTGGGACATGACTGCGGCGGAGGCGATTGCGCTACAGAAGGAGCTGGCGCCGCGCGTCGTCGGAGCGGGCGACCCCGGCGACGTGCGGCTCGTCGCCGCGGCAGACCTGGCGTTCGTCGACAGGCGCTGGCCGCGACAGCCGACGCGAGGCCGCGCTGCCGCCGTGCTGATGAGCTACCCGGAGCTGGAGCTAGTCGAGGAGCAGGTCGTGGAGGGCGACGTCAGCTTTCCCTATGTGCCCGGACTCCTCTCGTTCCGCGAGGCGCCGCTGCTGGCGCAGGCGTTTGAGCGGCTGGAGGGCGCGCCGGACCTCCTGCTGATCGACGGCCAGGGCTACGCCCACCCGCGGCGCTTCGGAATCGCCTCGCACGTCGGGCTGATGACGGGCCTGCCGACGATCGGCTGCGCGAAGAGCCGGCTATGCGGCGAGCACGAGGAGCCGGGGCGACTGCGCGGCTCGCAGGCAGAGCTGCGTGACGGCGATGATCTGATCGGTACGGTGCTGCGGACGCGGGACGGGGTGAAGCCGCTCTACGTGTCGGTCGGTCACAGGATCGGCCTCGAAGCGGCGGCCGAGTGGGTGTTGCGGCTGGCGCCCAGGTTTCGCCTGACGGAGCCGATCCGGGCGGCGGACGCACTCTCCAAGGGGCGCCGGCCATGAACGGGGCGTGAGTGCACCGCTCGTCCTTCGAGAGCCCTACGGATCCGTCCGGACCTCGCCACGAGCGGGACGGGGCGAAGGCGCGAGGCGTTCGCCCGTAGGCGGCGACGTTCGTATAATCGAGTTGGCGGAGGTTATCTAATGCAAGAGACGCGCGAGACCCTGAGCGAGCTGAAGCAGCGCATCGAACACGTCCTCCGCCGTCTTTGACATCCCTGCACGCGAGACAGAGATAGCGACGCTCGAAAAACAGTCCGCCGAGCCGGGCTTCTGGGACGACCACCAGGCCGCGCAGGCCACGATGCGCCGCCTCTCCGACGCCCGTGAAGAGGTGAAGATGTGGCGCAGCGTGGAGGCGAAGACGACGGAACTGATGGGCCTGCTGGAGCTCGCCGAAGCCGAATCGGACGAAGAGGTGGCGGCGGAGGTGGCGACCGAGACCGAGGCACTGGCGTTGAGCTTCGAGGATATGGAGCTGACGCTGGCCCTGAGCGGCGAATACGACCGCCGCGACGCGATCGTGGCGATTCACGCCGGCGCCGGCGGCACCGACTCGCAGGACTGGGCGGAGATGTTGCTGCGGATGTACCTGCGCTGGTCCGAGGGCCACAAGTACGAGACGAAAGTGCTGGACATCATGCCCGGCGAAGAGGCCGGGATCAAAAGCGCGACGCTGGAGATCAGCGGCCGCAACGCCTTCGGCTACCTGAAGGGGGAACGCGGTGTGCACAGGCTCGTGCGCATCTCACCGTTCGACTCCTCCAAGTCGCGCCACACCTCGTTCGCGCTCGCTGAGGTGATGCCGGAGGTGGAGAACGCAGCGGAGGTGAACATCGACCCGGACGACCTGCGGATCGACGTCTTCAGGGCGGGCGGGCACGGCGGCCAGAACGTGCAGAAGAACTCGACCGCCGTGCGCATCACCCACATCCCGACGGGTCTCGTCGTGTCCTGCCAGAACGAGCGCTCGCAGGGCCGCAACAAGGACTCGGCGCTCAAGGTGCTGGAAGCGCGCCTGCTGGAACGCGAGCTGGCGCGCCAGGCTGAGGAGCGCGCCGAGCTGAAGGGTCAGCACGTGTCCGCGGAGTGGGGCAACCAGATCCGTTCCTACGTGCTCCATCCGTACAAGATGGTGAAGGACCATCGCACTGGATATGAGACAAGCAACGCCGAAGCCGTGCTCGACGGCGAGCTGGACGAGCTGCACCGCGACTACCAGAAGGCGACGCTGGGTGACTAGCGTGCGGCTCTGGGCAGCGCTCGCGGCGGTCGTGGCTCTGATCGCCCTGCCGTCGGCGGCGGGAGCGCAGAGCGGACCGCAGATCGTCGACGGTGGCGTGACCAACGTGTTCCCCGACGGCATGGAGTTCGCCGTCAGCGTGACGAGCGACCCGCCGATCGAGGAGCTGCGGCTGCGATACACCGTGCTTCCGGACGGCACGGCGGCGATCGGCCGGCCGGAGTTCGAGCCGGGGACGAACATCGTGACGACGTTCACGCTGGAGGGCAACAACCCGCCAAAGATCTACCTCTCGCCGGGCACCGTGATCGAGTACTACTGGGAGGCGACGGACGCCGACGGCGACGAATCGCGCAGCGAAACGCAGACGTTCTTCTACGACGACGCGCGCTTCGACTGGGACAGCGTGGGCGGCGACGGCGTGACGATCTACTACTACAGCGGCTCCGAGGGCGCCGCTCAGGAGATGCACGACGTCGCGCTGGAGTCGATCACGGAGATGTCGGCGCTGCTGCGGACGGAGGTGCCGTTTGAGGTTCAGGTCTGGATCTACGGATCGAGCGAAGACATGCGTCCGGCGCTGCAGGCACGCAGCGATAGCTTCGAGAGCCAGATCATCACGGCCGGCGTGCGCGTGGCCAGCGACACAGTTCTGGTGCTGGGCAACGCCTCTTTCGACACGCTGCGCCACGAGCTGACGCACGTGGTCACGAAGCAGGCGGGCGAGAGCGCCTTCGGCTCGCTGCCGGCGTGGCTGGACGAGGGCACGGCCGTATACGGGCAGTCGAACCCCGGCGGCTTCGGGAGCGCGGTCGCCGGCGCCATCAGCCGCGGCAAAGTGCTCTCCGTGCGAGAGGTCTCGTCATACCCGGGCGACCCCGACAAGGTGACGCTCTTCTACGGCGAAGGTTGGAGCCTCGTCTCGTACTTGATCGACGTGTACGGCGACGAGCAGTTCGCCGCGCTGTTCGCCGAGGTGAAGTCGGGCAAGAGGATCGAGAGCGCGCTGCAAGCGGTCTACGGCTTCGGGCAGGACGGCCTGGAGGACGAGTGGCGGGCCGCGAACGGCCTGTCTCCGCGGGAGACGCCCGCCCCCGCCGACCCGGACCCGCAGCCGGACGACCCGACGCCAGCGGACAATGACAGCGGCGGCGCGTCGCTGGCCCTGGTGCTGGGCCTGGCGGTTGCGGTGATCGCCGTGGCGGCCGCCGTCGGCGTCGGTGGTCTACTGCTGTCGCGCCGGCTCTAGCAGCCACGCAACGAAGCTAGCCAGCTTGGATCAGGAACGCAGGGTGGTTGGCGGCGATGCCCTGGTACTGCTCGATAGAGTCGTCCGGTTCGAGTCCGAACTCGCCCTTCACAATCGAATTCTCGCTGACGTACTGCTTGATGATCTCCGCGCGCCCCTCCACGGGGATCTCTTCCAGCCGGACGGCTTCGGAGTCCCCTCCTCGGCGGAGGACGGCGCGGCCGTCATCGGCGCGGACGTTGCGCACCTACTGCGTCTCGCCGCGCGGCGAGACGAGGTAGCGCTTGCCGTCGATCTCGGTCCAGTTGACGGCGGTTGAGCGCACACCGCCGGAGACCCGGCCTTTGTGTTCCAGGCGCACCATGCGCTTCGGCCCGATCCCGCCGGCGGCCAGCCAGCCGAGGAAGCTGTTCATCTTCTTGGTGAGCGCGTTGGGCTTTTTGTAGACCATCGTTAGACCTCCGTGCGGACAGGGGTGTTCGGCTACGGCGCCGTTTCAGCTGACGGGGCGAAGTCTAGGAGGCGGAGCTCCATCGCCCCGTTCAAGCCTCGGTCCGAGCTGAAAGTATACACGGCGTCAATTCGAGCGCCCGGCCCGATATCGCTCTCGCCGATCCCGAAGGCGACCGCCGGCCAGGTGGCGCGCCCGTCGCGCAGGCTGAGGCGCAGGTGCTCGCCGTCGGCGCCCATCGTGCGGACTTCGGCGACCTCGAGGCCGCGGCTGAGGAAGACCGGCTCCGGGTTGCCGACGCCGAAGGGAGCCAGCTGCGACAGTGAGGCGATCAGCTTGCCATTGACGCGGCTGAGGGGCACCGCGGCGTCGATATCGAGCACGGGAACGAGGTCGACGCCGGCGAGCTCCTCCGCCGCGCGCGCCTGGAGTGACTCCTTGAGCGCGGGCAGGTTGGCGCTCTGGGCGGTGAAGCCGGCGGCGGCGCGATGGCCGCCGAAGCGAACCATGAGTTCGGGGCGGACGCGCAGTGCGGCGGTGATGTCGAACTCCGGGATGCTGCGGCAGCTGGCGCGGCTGGTGCTCTCACCCTCTTCGTAGACGACTGCCGGCCGGTAATGCGCATCCATCAGGCGGGCGGCGACGAGGCCAACGATGCCCGGCGGGATGTCGCGGTGGCCGACGAAAATCAGCGGCGCATTCGGGTCCTCAGCCGCGACGAGGTCACGTGCGAGATCCATGGCTGAGGCGGTCGCAGCCTGGCGCTGGCGGTTCAGTTCGCCGAGGTGCAGGGCCATCTCGCGTGCGCGGGCCGGGTCCGTTTCGAGCAGGAGGTCGAGCGCGCGCCGGGCGTGGTCGAGGCGGCCCGCCGCGTTCAGTCGCGGGCCGATGACGAATCCGATAGTCGAGGCGTCGGCGCGCGCCGGATCGCTGCCGGCCGTTTCCATCAGCGCCCGCAGGCCGGGCCTCTGAGTGCGGGCGAGCGCGCACAGGCCTTCGCGGACCAGCCAGCGGTTTTCGCCCCGCAGCGGTGCCATGTCGCAGACAGTGCTGAGCGCCACGAGGTCGAGGTAGCGCTCGGGGACGAACGGCCGGCCAAGGCGGTCGCTCAGCGCGGAGGCGAGCTTGAAGGCGAGGCCTCCCGACGCCAGTTCGGTCTCCGGGTAGCGGGCACCGGGGCGCTTCGGGTTGACGAGCGCCAGCGCGGGCGGCAGCTCCGGCGGGACGGTGTGATGGTCGAGGACGATCGTGTCGACGCCGAGGGCACGTGCGCCTTCGATCTCTTCGACGGAACTGGTGCCGCAGTCGGCCGTGATTATCAGCGTCACGCCCTGCTGGTGCAGCGAGGCGATGGCGGCACTGTTGACTCCGTACCCCTCCGAGAACCGGTCCGGGATGTAGGGAGTCACGTTCGCGCCGGCTTCTGCGAGCGCCTCGATGAGAATGGCGGCGGCGGTGACGCCATCGACGTCGAAGTCGCCGTAGATGGCGATCAGCTCGCCCCCTTCAATCGCTTTGACGATGCGGTCGAGCGCGGGCTCGATGTCCGGCATCAGGAGTGGGTCGTGTTCCGGATCACGCGCCTCTGCGAAGGCGGCCGCCTCCGGCACTGTGCGGACGCCGCGGTGCCACATCAGGTGGCGGACGAGCGGCTGCTGCGGCGCGCCTTCGAGTGCTCCGTCCGGGAAGCGACCGCGCAGGCGCCAGCGCTTGCCGGTCGCAGTTGCGGCGGGCGTCTCCACCGATGTCACAGGAGCGCTTCGGACAAGGCGTATCGATTGGGGCGGCAGGTATCGATCATGCGGGTATTGCCATTATCCGGCTGGCGCGGAGGATCGCGAAAGGCCAGATGGCGGCGACTTCGTGGAGAAGCACCGGGAGTTGCAAAACTCGGCGGATGCTGGCAACCTTAGCAACGTTGACGCCCCGGCTCGCGGCAACAAGCGGACGCACAACGCCCGGTCCGGGTGCGCCCCGATTCGCCCAAGAGGACGCCGAATCCCGGTTGCGGCAAGGGGAGGACGCCATTCTGCGATTGCTAGCGGAGGAACCACGCTGATAGCGAAGCATGCGGCCGTCGTCGGCCTCTGCATCCTGGCGCTGGCCGTGCCCGCGATCCCCGGCATTGAGGGCCTGGCCCCCGGCGAGGGGAGTTCCGTCACGACTAGCGACGGCAGTGCAGCGTTCCTTTCCGCGCCGGCCTGCTCCGAGACGAGAACCGACCTCTGCCTGAGTTCCGCTGCCGGCCCGCCAGCCGCTCTGGTGGTTCCGAGTCAATTCGAACGCAGAGAGTCGCGGCAGCCGGCGCCGGAAGCTGAGCAGTCCGCGTCGAGCGAACCCGTGTCAACGCCGGAACCGACGCCCGAACCGGAGCCCTGGGGAGCGTTCGAGATCCGCCCGGGCGATACGCTGATAGCCCTCTCCGACTGGTTCGGCGTGTCACCGTTCGAGATCGCCGTGCTGAACGGCGCGGCCGTCGACGACTATCTCGTGATCGGCCACACGCTACTGATCCCAGTGCCCGAATCGCTGTTCGTGGTGCCTCCGGTGCCCGACATCTTCGAGCCAGCTGACGCGCCCGCCGCCGTCGCGCCGCAGCCGCAGCCCGCGCCTGAGGCGCCGCCGGTCGTGGTAGCTCCGCCAGCGTCCTCCGGCCAGACGTGGACGCCGGAAGAGGTCGTCGAGGCGATCTGCTCCTTCCCGTGGCCTTGCGAGAAGATGGTCGCCATCGCCTCCTGCGAATCCGGGCTGCGACCGGACGCCGTCAACCCGATCGGGTACTACGGGATCTTCCAGATCGACTACGTGTTCGAGGGGTGGGACAACCCCTGGACGAACGCCTACGTGGCCTACTACAACAAGTACCTGCCGATGCTCGAGTGGAGCGGCGACGGACTGTCGCCCTGGCCCGTCTGCCGGTATTACTGAGCGTCGCCCACGCCGCCCGGCCGATCCTCCTGGCCCGGCGCCGACTGTAGCATCTGCAGGAGATCCGGACGGGGGCCGCCAGGCGCCTCGGGGCGTGACTCGCCACGAAGGTCGCGCATCGCCAGAGGGACGAGCGGCAGGAGGTCGCCGGCGATGACGCCCGCGGAGCCCATCTCCTGGCGCAACCTCTGGCCGGCCAGTCCGCCGACGTAGAGGGCGAGGCAGGCGGCAGCGAACGGATCGGCGCCCTGTGCGATGAAACCGGCGATCGTGCCGGAGAGGACGTCGCCGGAGCCGCCGGTGGCGAACACCGGATTCGTGAAGGGGCTGATGGCCGCGCGGCCGTCCGGTGCTGTGACAACGCTCGGTGCGCCCTTGAGGAGGACGTGCATTCCCCACTCGCTGGCAAACCTGCGAGCGGTGCCAAGCCGGTCGGCCTGAACGTCGGCGACGGAGAGGCCGGTCAGGCGGGACATCTCGCCGGGATGGGGCGTGAGGATGGCGGGGACGTTGATCAGCGCCGGCCAACCGTCGATCCGGGCGATGTTGTTGAGGCCGTCGGCGTCGATGACGGCGGCTCGCAGCGACGGCTCGTCAGCGAGCTTCGGCAGGAGGGCGTGGATGAAGGCCTGCACATACCCACTCTGGGAAAGGCCCGGGCCGAGGAGCAGGCACGCGTAGTCGCGGGCGGAAAGCGCGCGGAGGACAGAGTGGACGTCCTGAGCCGATAGCTCGCCATCGGTGCCTTCCAGCGGCTCGAAAGTCGTCTCGCTGAGCCGGGAGGCGAGAATCGGGTGGATCGCGCTGGCGCAGGCGAGCGTGACGAGGCCGGCGCCGGCCCGCATCGCGCCCATGCAGGAGAGATACGCCGCGCCCGTGTAGCGGGGCGATCCCGCGACGATGAGCGCGCTGCCGAAGGTGCCCTTGTGGGTGTCGTCCGGGCGTTGCGGCAGGTTCTGCTGCGCCCAGCGGCGGGTGATCAGCTCAGTCTGGACGGATGACGCCAGCTCCGCCGGCACGCCGATGTCTATGATCTCGACGTCGCCGGCATAGCCAGCGCCCGGCAGGACGTGCAGGCCGACCTTGGCGAACGCGAGCGCGATCGTCGCGTCGGCGGCGACCGTGAGCGGGTCCACAGCGCCGGTGTCGGCGTCGAGTCCGCTGGGCACGTCGACGGCCAGCAGGCGCGGCGGCAGGCGCCGTTCGCGGGCCTCCTTGAGCATCGTGAGGACGGCCACGAGGTCGCCTTCGACGGCGCGGGCGCGGCCGGTGCCGAGGAGCGCGTCGATTACCAGCTCGGCGCCGCCGAGGGCGTCGGCGAGGCGCTCCTCCCAGCCGTCTTCCCCGGCCGTGATGATCGGCACCTGGCGCTCGACGAGCGCGGAGTGGTTCGGGTCGTCGTCGGGGCGTGGTTTGAGCAGGAGGACGATGACGTCGGCAGCCCACTCTTTGAGGTGACGGGCCGCGACGAGGCCGTCGCCGCCGTTGTTGCCGGGGCCGCAGAGGACGAGGATTCGCCGCTCGGCGATCTCGCCCAGGGCGAGCCAGCCTTCCTGGGCGACGGCGAGGCCGGCGTTCTCCATGAGTTGCGCCACGGGGACACCCGACTCGGCCTCCAGGCGCATCATCTCGGCGACGGTCACAAGCTTCACGGGAGCGATGGTATCACCGGTCGCCGGTGTGTGGAGCGGTGAACCGGCTCAGGGGGAGGGGGCAGTGTACTTTTCTGGGGCGCGGACGAACTGGCGCAGGCAGTCGTCGGAGCAGAAGGCGTGGTCGACGCCATCGCGGGTGAGGTGCGCGGCGACTTCGCCCTTGCCCAGCTCCATGCCGCAGACCGGGTCGGTGTCCTTCTCGATCGCCTCGGCCGCCGCGGGGCGCGGCTCGAAAAGCTCGACCTCGGTTGCGAGGCCCTTGAGGCGCTGCTTGCCGATGCGCGTCCACTCGACTCCCTCCAGCTCACGAGAGCGGTCGCGCACGGCCGCCGAAACGATGACCTGGTTGCGGTTAGCGCACTCGGCGAGGCGAGAGGCGATGTTGACGTTGGAGCCCAGATAGTCGCCCCCGCGGTAGAGGACGGGACCGTAGTGGAGGCCGACGCGGATCGCCGGGAACTGTGGCTCGGCGGAGGCGCGCTGCTCCAGCTCGAGAGCGCAGGAGACGGCGGAGTAGCACTCCGGGAAGACGATCATGAAGCCATCGCCGATCTGCTTTACGACGCGGCCGTGGCAGCGAACGTTGGCGAGGCGCACCATCTCGGCGAAGCGGGAGACGATCTCGGCCGCCTTGAGGTCGCCCATCGCCTCAGCCAGCGGTGTGAAGCTGGCGAGGTCGACGAACATGATCGCCTGGCGGATCTGGCCGGGGATATCCGCCTCTTCGGCCAGTCCGGACTCCTCCTCGAGGTGCATGAGCATGTCGTCCCATGCGGCCTGGATCGCACCCTTGCGGAAGAAGTACATGAGCGCCAGCTCGACCAGCGGCTCAACCTGGCTGAACGTCTGCTCAAGGCGTTCCTGCTTGTCCTCCGCCCCGCCGCCTGCCGCAGCCGGGTGGTGGAGATAGAAGTGCGACGTGCGGTGGCCGACCTCCGCGGCGCGGCGCATGAGGTCAGCATAGACGCGGAGGATCTGGACCAGCGCCTCTGCCGGGTAGCCGGCGTCAAGGGCGACTTTCAGTGAGCGCAGGAAGTTGATGTCGTCTTCCTCCAGCATGCCGCCGCCGTCGGCGACTCCGGTCGCCTCAACGAACGTCTTCACCTGCTCGAGGTTCAGTCCCGTGAGCTCGGCCGACTCTGCCAGCGTGAACCGGCGCGTAGAGAGGTGGCTCGTCATCTCCTCCAGGTAGAAGCGCCGCACGGAGTCCGGGTTGTGGAGCGCGTCGCGGATGTCGTCGAGCGAGTGGCCGTAGTGGAGCAGCTGGTGGATGAGACGCACCCGCCCGATGTCCTAAGCGCGGAAGGCGTCTTCTCCCTCGCGTCCGATCAGCCCGCGGGAGCGCCAGGTCTGGATCCTGTCCTCCGGTTCGGCGGTGCGGCCGGCGAGCTCCTCCAGGGAGAGCGGCGCGGTGGAGATGGGGGTGTCGCCGCCCTGCATCGGCGAGCCTGCCATTAGAGCTGCCCCCTTTCGCGGAGGATGCCGGCGAACCGCTCCCGCCAGTCGTCCCGGTCGGGTTCGAGGTCGCGCGAAACCGCCACGACCTGGGCGACGGCTAGCTCCCGGCTGTGGCTGAGGCTGATATCGATGCCTTGGAGCGCGATGCGCTCGGCCCTGGCCTGAGCCCGGCCGTGCAGGTAGACCAGCGGCTTGCCGCGGTGGTTGGGGAGGATCTCGATCTCCCGCCAGGCGACGCCGTGAGCGCCCGTGCCCAGCGCCTTCATCACGGCCTCTTTGCCGGCAAAGCGCGCCGCCAGCTCGCTCGTGCGGCCGCGGCAGAAAGCGACTTCGAGCGGCGTGTAGACACGCTTGAGGAAGCGGTCGCCGAACCTGGCGAGCGATGCTTCGATGCGGGCGATTTCGATTATGTCGACACCGGTCGCGCCTTGTTTCATACTTTCGATTCTAACGCGCACGCCAAACCGCCGACAGTGACGGGCTTCACGCCGGACAGCCGGATGCGCCTGCATCGGCTAAACTGGGCTCCATGCGGGGCGCAGGAGCAGACTATCGGGAAGGAGCCGGACGATCCCTTCGGTAACCGCGTCGATCTCGATTCCCGCAACGCCGGAGAACGTGTGGGCGGTGGTATCCGACGTCGCCAGGGCGCAGCGCTGGAACAAGGCCTGGAACCGCATCGAGATGACGACGGAGCTGAGCGAGGGCCGCGGCACGCGATTCCGCGCGCACGTCAAGGACGAGGACGGCGAAAGCCAGTCGTTCGAGTTCGAAATCACGGAGTGGATCGCACCCGAGTTCATCGTCTTCACGCCCGTCCGCGAACCGAACGAGGAGCAGTATCAGATCACGCTGGACTGGCACTCGTTTCGCATCGTTCCGCTGGACGGCAAGAACACGCGCGTGGACCTGACGGCGCAGTCGACGACACGTGGGCTGCGCGGGCGCTTCGCCGGCCTCGTCTTCTGGCCGGGCCACCAGAAGCCGGGCCTACAGGCCGCGTTGAGCTCGCTCGCGGAGTTGTTCGGGGTCGCGCCGCCGGATGACTCTTCCTGAGATGCGCGCGGCGGGCGCCTGCCTGCTGGCGCTGTCCGCGCTGGCGCTCCTCGGGAGCAGCGAAAGCGCCCACGCGGACGACCTGGTCCACGTAACCGCGAACGTCAACTACGACGTCCGCGCCGAAGAGGGCGACGTCTTCGTGACGTGGGACGTCTCGGCCGCGAATAACGGCCCTGACAGCTTCATCTTCTCGATCCCGGTGCCGGTCCTTGCCGGAGCGACCGAGGTGAGCGCTCAAGAGCCAGATGGGACGCCGCTGGCGACGAGCATCGAGCCGACGGAGGTCGATTGGCTGGATATCCTCGCCGTCTCGTTCGCCGAGGATATCTTCTTCGGCGACGAGTACGACTTTCGCCTGACGTACGTGCTGTCGGAGACTCGCCAGGGTGTGCTCCTGGTGACGCCGTTCTACGTATTCGTGCCAATGGTCGCGGCCGGCGACGAGGCGACTGTGACCACCACGACGCCGGGGGGCACGCCCTGGTCCGTGAGCCTGGAGCCAGGCGAGTGCGAGCAGCTGGCCGAGGGGCTCGCCTGCTCCGGATCGGAGACCGTTTACGTCGCCGGACTGCTGGAGGTCAGACAGCCAGACGCGACTCAGCTCGACAGCTTCTCCGTGGCGGTGGACGGCGCGGACGTCAGCGTCAGCCTGACGTACTTCCAGAGTGAGGACGCTATTGCCGCCCACCAACGGGAAGTGATCGAGCAGACGCTGCCCCTGTTCGCCGAAGCGTACGGCTTCCCGTATCCGGGCCCCGCCGCGGTCTCCGTCGCTCACAGCGGGAGGCAGTCCGTCCTGGGGTACGAAGGCTTGACCGAATGCGCCCAAGATTTCTGCTCGATCCTGATTTCGCCCGGCGCGCGCGACTACACGCTCGCGCACGAGCTGGCGCACCTGTGGTCCGGCATCTTTGCGGAACGCTGGCTCAGCGAGGGCTTCGCGGACTGGGCGACGACCCAGGTGATCGACCGCGCGCCCGATGGTCTCCTCACCGGCGATCTGACGCCGACGGTGCGGGCCACGGTGCCGCTGCAGCTGGACGACTGGGAATACGAGGGATCGGCGATCGGCGCCTCGGCGGAGGAGCTGGAGAGGTCGGCCGCGGGGTACGACTACTCGCTGCGATTCGTGCGGACGCTGGCCTCTGAGGTGGGCGCCGAGACGCTGGGCAAGGTCAACCGAACGCTGGCGGAGAGCGGCGAGCCCGCGGACAGCCGGCGCTACATGGACCTGCTGGAGGAAGCAAGCGGCGGAAACCTCGACTCGCTGTTCCTGCTATGGGTGTTTCCGGAGAGCTCGCGGGCGATAGTCAAGGAGCGGCGCGTGGCGCGCGATCGCTTCGACGCGGTCGCAGCGCGGCTGGCGGAGGAGGGGCTGGCCGAGGAGGCGCTGCAGGCGGCGCGAGAGGCGATCGCCGACTGGCGTTTCAGCGCCGCGCTCGGGGAGCTGGACGCAGTGGAGGCGAACATCGGCCGCTTCCTCGAGGTGCAGTCCGAGCTGCAGGACCTCGAGGAGGACGCGCGCACGCTGGGACTTGAGCTCCCGCAATCGTTCGCGGCCGCGGTCAGCGGCGGAGACCTCGACGCGGCGGACGACCAGATCGCAGCCGCTCGCGCGGCGCTCGGGGCTTACGGAGTCGCGAGCGAGCGGCTGGCGGAGCCACGAAACGTCTGGCAGCGCTTCGGACTGCTGTTCGACGACCCGGACGACGAGCTGGCGAAGGCGCGCGAGGCGTTCGAGAGCGGACGCTTCGAGCGCGTGAGGGACCACGCAGCGGCGGCGATCGAGACGGTGGATGATGCGTCGCGGTCGGCGATGCTGCGGCTGCTGGTGGTCGCGGGCGGGTTCTCAGCGTTCGCGGGCGGGATCGGCGTGGCGTACTGGGTCGCGCTGCTACGGCGGCGCAGGCTGACTGAACCGTAGCCTGGGGATGGCCGGTTCGGCTAGTCCTTGGAGCGCTCGGAGGAGCGGATTTCCAGCGCGTCGACGCCGCGGCGGACGGTGGTGAGAAAGCCCTCCAGCTCGCCCTCCAGCTTGCGCAGCGTCTGCAGCGCGTAGACGTCTGACTCGCGCATCTGGTCGCGACTGGTCCCCTGTGCCTCGTCGAGCCGCGCACGGGCCTGCTCCTCGGAGTCGCGTCCGAGTTCGGCGGCCCGGCTCTGGGCGTCCGCGACGAGCTCTGCGGCTCGCTCGTGAGCGGCCTTCACGACCTCGCTCTCGGCGAGGCGCGATTCGAGCTGCTCCTTCGCCTGGGCCAGGAGCTGCTCCGCCTCATCCCTGGCCTCACGCAGGACCTGGTCGCGCTCTTCGATGACCTCGCGCGAGTCGTAGACCTCGCGCGGGACGGCAACCCGCATGCGGTCTATAATGTCGGCCAGCTTGCCGCGGTTGACGACGACGCCGCCCCCGACCGGCAGACGGCGCGCTTCGCCGAGGAGCTGCTCCAGGCGGTCGATGAGGTGCAGTATGTCCAAGGGACGCCTCTAGCGCTTGAACTTCTTCTCCAGCATCGCAACGACGCCGGTCGGGACGAGATCGCCGACGTCGTAACCAAGGCTGGCGACTTCGCGAATGCGGTGGCCGCTGATGTAGAGGTGGTCCAGGCTGGCCATCAGGTAGACGGACTCGATCTCAGGGGCCATGGTCTTGTTCATGAGCGTCATGTCCAGCTCAGCTTCGAAGTCGGTCACGGCGCGAATGCCGCGCACGAGGACGGTGGCCCCGTCCTTGCGAGCGAAGTCGACGACGAGGCCTTCGAACGTCTTGACGGTGACGTTGGGCAGATGCTTGACGGCGTCGTTGAAGAGCGCCACGCGCTCGGCGGTGGAGAACAGGCAGTCCTTACGCGCCAGGTCGTAAATGGCGATCGTGATGTCCGCGAAGAGGGAGGCGGCGCGCTGCGCGATGTCAACGTGTCCGTTGGTCACAGGGTCGAACCTGCCGGGGTAGAGTGCGGTTGCCAAGCCGTTACCTCCTCGTCATTCTGGCCGGTAGATCGAGACTGAACTGTCGCCGTGACGGAGTGAGCGTACCAGCGAGAAAGCGCCGATGGCCGCGGCTGCCTCTTCCCGCGTGCCGTGTTCGAAGGCGATCGTTCCCTGATTGCTGTCGATGGCGCCGGACTCCGCCAGGCGCTTAAGGGCCGACGCGGCGGCGTCGTCGGCGTAGGGTGGGTCGGCGAGAACGAGCGTGTAGGGACCGGCGAGACGCCCAAGGGCGCGATCAACCGGCGCGATGATGACCTTGGCGGCGTCGCTGAAGCCGGTGGCGTCCAGGTTCTGGCGGATGACGGCTGCCAGCGCGCGGTCCCTCTCGACAAAGAGGCAGGACTCGGCGCCCCGGCTCAGCGCTTCGATGCCCAGCGCTCCGGTGCCGGCGTAGAGGTCGAGCGTACGGGCAAAGTCCGCCCCCAGCGCGGAGAGCGCATCGAAGAGCGCGCCGCGGACGAGATCGGAGCTGGGCCGCACTTTTGAGGCTCGGCCACGGGCGCGGCCCGGCGGGCCTTTGAGCTGCCTGCCGCGGGCGCTACCGGCGATCACGCGCACCTCCCATGCCTCATTCTTGGACGACGACGATGATGTTGGCGCCGTCGTCGCCAAATCCTGCAAGGCCAGACTCCAGGTCTTCGACTGTGCCCCTGACCGCGACCACGTAGGGCTCATCGTCCGGCAGCGGTTCTGCCGGGGCGGTGACGTCGTAGAGGCACTGGACCTCGTCTGCGCCGCCGTCCAGGACGTCGGGGCCATCGGGCGCGTCGCCGTCGTCCGGCGGGATCACGAGGCCGATGATGTCGCTGCCGCCCTCGCTGAGGCAGGTGACCGGGCCGTGGAAGAAGTCCTCGAAGTTGGCGACCGTGACGGGGACGTCGAAGTCGTTGTCGAACGTGACCAGGAGGGTGACGGTCGAACCCGGCGTCACGATCTCGTTGTTGCTGAACGAGACATCCTCGTCGTTGCCCTCGGCGACAACGCCTACTTCCACGCGCTGGTCGCCCGTGGCCGTGGGTGTGACCGTTGCGGTCGGCGTTGGTGTGTCTGTTTCCGGGGCGAACGTCTCCAGCGTTGTCGGCTCAGGCTCGTCGCTCTCGTTGACGACGACGAAGATCTCCCGCCCGAAGCGGCGGTCGCCGTCGCTGACGACGAGGACGATGGCGTAAGTGCCGGCGGAGGGGGCGATCCAGGTAGCGCTTGTGCCGGCGCCGGCACCGAGGTCGCCGCCGTCGGGCGCCTGCCAGATCGGCAGCAGCATCGTGTCGCTCGGCCGGCGCAGCGAGACGGTCGACGTGATGACCAGCTCGTTGACGCGGCCCCAGACGTTGGCGGCGTCCGACTCTGCGGAGGCGTCGGACACGGCGATGCCGCCCAGGCCGTAAGCCTGCACGAGTTCCAGTTTGAAGCCGACGCTGTATGAGTTCTCGATGTAGATGGTGCGGCGATCGGTGCCGCCGACGGTGAATGTGACGGCGGCCGCCTCGTCGTCCCAGGCTAACGGCGAAGCGCCCTCGCCCTCTTCCAGGCTCTCAGCGACGAGGCGCACGGTGGCTCCGGGGGTGATGTCGTTCGGGTTGTCCGGCTCCCGCACGACCGCTTTGGAAGCGAGCACCATCGCGTTCTGGTAGCCGGTGGCGCGCGCCACGTTGCCCGTCTCGATGCTGAACGGGTTGACGACGAGGAGGATCTTCTGCGGCGTCACGTCCTGCACCAGGCGCGCGATGCCGGCCGGCATGTTGTCCCAGTAGGCGACAGGGTCGGCGATAGGCAGCACCTTGATGTAGTCGACGAGCGTCCCCAACTGGGCCCAATCGTAGGCAGAGCGCTGATCGCCGGGCGGCGGCAGCGTCAGGCTGAGGCGGTGGCTGCCCTGTCCGAAGGCGTCGGTGAGGGCGCTGACGAAGGCCGTGAACTCGGCGCTAAGGTTCGCGTCGACGGCCGAGTACTCAAGGTCAACGCCGTCGAATCCGCCGTCCTCCACCAGCGTCACGATCTGCTGTACGTGCTCCGCGCGAAGGCTCTCGTCGCCGATGATGTCGTCGACAACGGCGGCGGTGTCGGTGCTGCTGCCGACGATCGTCGGCATGTGCTGGACGTTGCCGCTGGTATCGACCGTGCTCGCGCTGCCGAGGACGGAACCATCGGAGGCGGGGCTAAAGTCGCGCGGGCTGACGATATTGGGCCGCGCGTCGCCGTGCAGCGTAGCGCCGGAGGGCAGGGACGCGGCGACTGTGTAAGTCTGAGCGAGCACCTGCAGGACCGCCAGGTTCCGAGGCACCGCGGAGAAGTTCCCGCAGGAAACCAGTCCGCTGCCGGTGGTGTTATCAGAGCCCAGGCAGCCCTGTGAGGCGAACTCCTGCGATGGCATTACCTGAGATTCCGCGATCCGTTGCCAGCGGTCGTCGAGGTAGCTGTAGAAGCCGAGGACGGAGTCGCTGGAGACGTTGATCGTGAGCGGCAGGGCGATCGTGACCGGGACGGCTTCCTCCGTCTCGAACTCGATGTACTGGCTGGCCGCGGCGAGGCCGGGTGGCAGGCCCGGCACGGCGGTGAGGCGGCCGCTGACGCCATCGGCGACCTGGATCGTCTGGCCGGAGTTGCCGCCGTCGCTGCCGCCGCTGAGCACGGACGAGAAGACGAAGACAAGGATGATGACGATGGCGAGGAAGGCGATGGTACCGCCGATGATGATCGGCGCGGGATCGCGTTCGGGTTGCTGTTTCAGGAGGCGCTCAAACGGGCCAGCCGGCCGCGACAGATCGCGGCGCAGGGGCCGACGAGGCGGCTCATCGCGGGGCGGCTTATCACGCATTCGTTGTAGGGGGTCGCTACTTCTGAATTAGATACGGCAGTGGGGCGCGTAGGAACGCCATATCGGAAGTCAGCGGTAGTGTATCACAGCGCCTGCCGAGGAAATACAGCCGCGGCAGGAGCGCTTTACAGGGGCCGCTACCGCACCTATAATTCCCCTGACACCACTTGAACGACTGTGGGCGCCGCCCGCAGTCTATTTTTTACGACAGGTGGGATATGGCGACCAAAGAAGTACCCGTTACCAAACAGGGTCTGGCCAAGATTGAGCACGAGCTTCAGGAGCTGGTGAACGTCCGCCGGCCGGAGCTGTCGCAGCGCATCCACGACTCCAAGGAGCTGGTCGGCCCGCAGAACACGCCCGAGTACGAAGACGCCCGCACCGAGCAGGCGTTCATCGAGGGCCGCATCATAGAGCTCGAGAACATGATCGAGAACGCGGTGATCATCGAGGAGACACACGATCACCAGAACGTGTCTCTGGGCTCGACTGTCAAGGTCAAGAACCACGAAGGCAAGACGGTCGTCTATACAATCGTCGGCGTCGCCGAGACGGATCCCAAGGCGGGCAAGATCAGCAACGAATCGCCAGTGGGCGGAGCGCTGCTGGGCCGCTCCGTCGGCGAGGAGTTCGAGGTCAAGGCCCCCGCCGGGACGCTGACCTGGAAGATCGTCTCCGTCGACTAGCGATACGCCTGACCTAAGGCTAGAATCAGGCGGGGCCTCGCAGGGGCCCCGCTGATCTTTTGGAGCACCAATGTCTGAAGACGAGCTGATCGCGTTGCGCAGGGAGAAGCTGGAGCGCCTGCGCGCGCTCGGCGTCGACCCATACCCGCACCGCTTCTCCCCTACCCACAGCGCGGCTGAGGCCGCCGCCCTGACGCCGGAAGACGGCGCGGGGCCGGAGGCGACCGTTGCCGGCCGGGTGACGGCGATGCGCGACATGGGCAAAGCAGCGTTCGTCGACCTGCGCGACGGCAGCGGGCGGATCCAGGCCTACTTCAAGCAGGGCAAGATCGGTGAGGACGCCTTCGCTGTGCTCAAGGAGATCGACCTCGGCGACTTCATCGGCGTCAGCGGGCCGCTCTTCCGAACGAAGACGAAGGAGCCAACGGTCGAGGCGCACGACCTGACGGTGCTGGCGAAGGCGCTGCGGCCGCCGCCGGAGAAGTACCACGGCCTGCAGGACGTCGAGTCCCGCTATCGCCATCGCTACCTCGACCTGATGGCGAACGACGAGGCACGCCGCATCTTCGAACTGCGCTCGAAGGCCGTCTCGACTGTGCGACGCTACCTGGACGATCAGGGCTACCTAGAGGTCGAGACGCCGATCCTGCAGGGGGCGGCGGGCGGCGCGGCGGCGCGACCGTTCGTAACGCACCACAACGCGCTGGACCGCGATTTCTTCCTGCGCGTCTCGCTGGAGCTGCACCTCAAGCGGCTTGTCATCGGCGGCTTCGATCGCGTATACGAGATGGGCCGCATCTTCCGCAACGAGGGCGTCTCGACGAAGTACAACCCTGAGTTCACGATGATCGAGCTCTACGAGGCCTACGCAGACTACAACCGGATGATGGAGATCATGGAGGGGCTCGTAGCCGCCATCGCGCGCGACGTCCTCGGCACGACGGAGGTGCAGGCCGGCGATCAGACGATCGACCTTTCGCCGCCGTGGCCGCGGATCTCGCTGCCGGAGGCGATCCGCGAGCGCTGCGGCGTCGACTTCATGGCGCTCCACGAGGTCGAGTCGCTGCGCAAGGCGACGGCTGACACGGGCGTGCACGTCGAGCCCGGGTGGGGCCGCGGCAAGCTGATCGACGAGCTGCTGACCGCACACGTTGAGCCGCACCTGCAGCAGCCGACACTCCTCGTCGACTACCCCATCGAACTCTCGCCGCTGGCCAAGCGCAAGACGGACGAGCCCGGCCTGGTGGAGCGCTTCGAAGGGTTTATTTGCGGTCGCGAGATCGGCAACGCCTACACGGAGCTGAACGATCCAGTGGACCAGCGCGAGCGCTTCGAGGAGCAGGCAAGGCTGCGGGCGGCAGGCGACGACGAGGCGGAAGTGGCGGACGAGGACTTCCTGGTAGCGCTGGAACACGGTATGCCGCCGACGGGCGGGATGGGCATCGGCATCGACCGGTTGCTCATGGGCATCACGGGCGTCGCCTCCATCCGCGAGGTGATCCTGTTCCCGGCGCTGAGAGAGCGCGCCGAGTGACGTCGCGTTATCGCGCGGTCGTATTCGACCTCGACGGCGTCCTCTGGGACGGTGAGCCGCTGTACCACGCGGCGTTCAACGTCGTGCTGCGGCCGCTGGGCCACGAGGTGACGGCAGAGGACTACGAGCAGGTCATCGGCAATTCCGTCGAGGCGGCGTGGGCGTGGGTGATTGAGCGCTTCAAGCTCGGCGGACCGCCCGAGCAGTTCTACGCCGCTTACGACGCCACCGTGCTGGAGCTGCTGGCGCAGCCGGTCGAGCCGTTGCCGGGCGCACGCGAGACGATCGCCCGGCTGAAGTCGATCCCGGTGCCGGTCGGGCTGGCCTCGGCATCGCTGCGGCAGTGGGTGGACGCAACGCTGGCCGGAATCGGACTCAACGGCGAGTTCGACGCCACGGTCTCCGCGAGCGAGGTCGAGCGCGCCAAGCCGGCGCCGGACATGTACCTGCTGGCCGCTGAGAATCTGGGCGTGCCGGCCGCCGAGTGTGTCGGCGTCGAGGACACGCGCACGGGGGTGGCCTCAGCGCGTGCTGCCGGGATGTACGTCGTGCAGGTGCGGGCGGCCTCGACCGCGCTGCCGCCGATCGAAGAGGCGGACGCAGTGATCGAGTCGTACGCGGAGTTCGACTTCGCGCTCCTCGGCGGGTAACGTTCGTCGGGAGAACGAACGCATGTCTGACCTGCCGCGCACCGCCATCGCCGACCTGCCGGACGAAGAGCGTCAGGTGGCCGAGGCGCTGATCGCGGCGCTCGGCGATGGCCTGGCGGCGCTGGCGTGGCAGGGCTCGTGGGCGCGCGGCGAGGCCAACGCAGAGAGCGACCACGACATGTTCGTGACCATGCGGCGGCTGGACTCGGAGCTTCTGGGGAAGATCGCAAAGGTGATGGCGGGGCGCGACAGCTGGTCGCTGTTCATCAAGACGGAAGAGGAGCTGCGGCAGTATCCGCGGCACGGGCGGCTGCAGTTCCGCCACGGCATGACGCTCCTCCACGGCGACTTCGAGCAGCCGCCTGTCGCGCGAGCGGAGGTCCTCGCTGACGTCCGGCACCTCGCGAACGAGGTCGAGCAAGAGGCCCGCTACCGCCTGGTGCACAAGCGCGACACTCGACAGGCCTCGCCCGACCACGCCCGGCACGCCCGCATCCTCTACTACTGGGCGAAGATGGGCGTGCTGGCGCTCAAGGGGCGTGAGTTGCTGAACGGCCGCGACTACCCACTGACAAGGGAGGCGCTGCGGGAGCGGATCAGCGACGAGACTGAGCTGGCGCTGATCGACCTGGTGGACTTCTGGCCGGAGTTCAGACCGCTATACGAGACGGACTTCGTTCCCATGGCGCTGCTGCTCGATCGTTTCGTGCGGCAGTTCGTATCGGGGCTTCCGGCGGAGTGAAGAAGCACTTCACGGCCACGGCGTTCGTCGTGCGCGGCGACGCGACGCTCCTGCACTGGCACAGACGGATCGCGCAGTGGTTGCCGCCCGGCGGCCACATCGAGCCGGACGAAGAGCCGGCCGAAGCGGCGCTGCGAGAGGTGCGCGAGGAGACGGGGCTGGTCTGCGAGGTGGTGGCGGACACTCGGCTGCACGACTTCGCGACGCCCCAGGAGCTGCCGGCGCCGTACACGATCTTGCTCGAGGACATCCCGCAGTCGAAGGAGCCGGCGCACAAGCACATCGACCTCATCTACTTCGTGCGGCCTATCGACGGCGCGGAGCACGGCACGGTGGACGACCCGACGCTGCGCTGGGTGAGCGAGGCTGACCTGCTGGGCGATCCGCAGCTTGACCCGGGGCTGGCCGGCACGCAGGCGTCCGGCCTGACGGAAGACGTGCACACCCTGGCGCTGGCCGCGATCGCAGCCGTGCAGTCGGGCCCGGCCTGAGCGCTGCGTCAGGGGAGCAAGACGAGCGGCACCTGGCCAACGTGCACCGGGCTGCCGTCCATCGCGCTCTCCTCGTAGACCCAGAGGCAGGCCGGCGTCGCCACTGCGACCGCGAACGCCACATCGTGGCTGAAGGGGCCGATCACGCCGATGTCGGGCTGCTGCGCCGTCCCGAACACCTCAACCAGCGCCGTGCCGGCCTGATCGTAGATCGCGATCTGGTACGTCGCCTCGAAGTAGTTGACCTGGCCGCTGACCGTCACCGGGCTCGTGACTTCCGACGAGGGCGCCGGCGCGTCGAGGAGCTGGAAGGCAGCGGTCGCCGGATCAGGGTTGGCGAGGCAGACGTTGGGGGACGGGGTGGGCGAGGCCGTCTCGGCGGGCGTCGGCGAGGCCGTATCCGTCGGCGCGGGCGTCGGCGACTCCGTGAGCGCAGGCGTCGGTGTCGGTGTGGAGGTTGGTGTCGCGCCGCCATCGTTATCGCCACAGGCGGCGACGGCGAGGAGGGCCACGGCGACGACCGTGAGGATCAAGAACCGTCGCATCGGCTTCTCCTTCCGCTGGAAGCGGTCTCGCTGTCACTTACTAGAACGCGCGCGCTACGGCATCGGTTGCTCGGCCGTTCGGTTGAGCCGCCGCCTCGGCGCATCTCCGCTTGACCCGTGGGGCCGTTGCCTGACACTCTTGTCGCATGATTGACGTCCGGCTACTGCGAGAAGAGGCGGACCGCGTGCGACAGGCCCTGGGGCGGCGAAACACGGAGGCGCCGCTGGACGAGGCGATCGCCGCCGATGCGGAGCGGCGCCAGCTCCTGATCGAAGTCGAGGGGCTACGCGCCGAGAAGAACACGATCTCGAAGGAGATCGGCGAACTGGCGCGGGCGATGAAGGGCTCCGACACGAAGGAAGCGAAGCACGCCGAGCACCGCCGCTCTGACCTGACGTCGCGCTCGTCGTTCATCGGCGACAAGCTGGACTCGCTGGAAGAGCGCCTGGGCGAACTGAACGAGAAGCTGAAGGCGGCGCTGCTCGAGATACCGAACATCCCGGACGACTCCGTACCGGAGGGCGCTGACGAGAGCGGCAACGTCGTCGTCCGGCAGTCGGGCGAGCCGAAGCCGCTGGCGTTCGAGGCGAAGCCGCACTGGGAGCTTGGCGAGTCGCTAGACATCATCGACTTCGAGCGGGGCGTCAAGCTGGCGGGCAGCCGCTTCTACGTGCTCAAGGGTGCGGGAGCACGGCTGCAACGAGCGCTGATCGCCTGGATGCTGGACTTCCACACATCGCGCGGCTACAGGGAGATCTACCCGCCGGCGATGATCAAAGAGGAGAACCTCTGGTCCGGCGGCTGGCTGCCCAAGTTCGGCGAGAACATGTTCCACGACGCCGAGGACGACTACTGGTGGATACCGACCGCCGAAGTGGCGCTCACCAACATGCACAAAGACGAGATCCTGGAGCCGGGCGCGCTTCCGATCGACTATGTGGCGTACACGCCGTGCTTCCGCCGCGAGAAGTTCTCAGCTGGCCGCGACGTGCGCGGGATCAAGCGCGGCTTCCAGTTCGACAAGGTGGAGCTGTACCGCTTCGTTGAGCCGGCCGAGTCGGCGGCGGCGCTCGAGGCGATGACGGCGCAGGCAGCCGACGTGGCCAAGGAGCTTGGCCTGGCACACCGCATCCTCGAGCTGTGCACCGGCGACCTCGGCTTCAACGCGGCGAAGACGTACGACATCGAGGTCTGGGCGCCGGGCTCGGACGAGTGGCTGGAGTGCTCTTCGGTGTCGAACTGCACCGATTTCCAGGCGCGCCGGGCGAACATCCGCTACCGCACGGAGAAAGGCGCGAAGCCGGAGCACCCGCACACGCTGAACGGCTCCGGCCTGGCGATCCCGCGGACGCTGATCGCGGTGCTGGAGAACTACCAGCAGGCCGACGGCAGCATCGTCGTGCCCGAAGTGCTGCGCCCGTACATGGGCGGCCTCGAACGCATCGAAGCTTAGCGCCGGTGCGCGGCCGGCGGGCCACAGCCGCCACCATATAATCGACGTATGCGGATACTTGCCGTCGACGTGGGTACTGGCACGCAGGACATCGTCCTCTTTGACTCGGAGGGGCCGATCGAGAACGCGTTGCAGCTGATCATGCCGGCGCCGACGGAGATCGCAGCGCGGCGCATCCGGCGCGCGACTGAGGCCGGGCGAGCGGTCGTGTTGACGGGCGTGATCGCCGGCGGCGGCCCCTGCCACTGGGCGCTTGAGGACCACCTGAAGGCGGGGCACGCAGCTTTCGCCACGCCGGAAGCGGCGACGACGTTCGACGACGACCTGGAGAACGTGGAGCGAATGGGCGTGACGCTGGTGTCGGACGATGAAGCCAGGTCACTGGACGGCGAGCAGATCTTGCTGCGCGACCTGGACCTCGGCGCGATCCGCTCGGCGCTGGCGGCGTTCGACGTGCCCGGCGACTTCGACGGCATCGCCGTCGGCTGCCTCGACCACGGGGCGGCCCCTCCCGGCTACTCCGACCGCCTCTTCCGATTCGATCACCTGCGCCGCGTCGTCGGCGAACGGAACGACCTGCGCGCGTTCGCCTGCCTGCCCGACGAGCTTCCCGAGTACCTGACAAGGGCGCGGGCTCTCGTATCGTGCGTCGACTCGGACGCACCGGCGGTCTTCCTCGACACGGGGCCCGCGGCGGCGCTCGGCGCGCTACAAGACCCGAACGTCGGCGCGCACAAGCCTCAGCTGGTGCTGAACCTGGGGAACATGCACGCGCTCTGCTCCCACCTGCGGGGCACGCAGATCGTCGCCCTCTACGAACACCACACGGGCGAGATGACGGCGGAGCAGATCGAGACGTTCACCGAGCGCCTCGCCGCCGGGACGCTGCAGCACGAGGAGGTCTTCGCCAGCAAGGGCCACGGGGCGTTCTATGCGGGCGACGGCGCTGAGGACGACCCACTGGCGAACCTTGCGGTGACGGGGCCGCAGCGAGGGAGGCTGCGCGGCTCGCGGCTGTCTCCGTACTTCGCGGTGCCGCACGGGGACATGATGGTCTCCGGCTGCTTCGGGCTGCTCTGGGCGTTCGCGGAGAAGCACTCCTGGGCTCGCAACGAGGTGCTGGCGGCGCTGGGCGTGGGCGAGGCCTAGGGACGGGCTTCAGACGCCGGGTGGATGCGGCCCAGCGCATCCTGGCTGGCGATGACGATCACGCGGTCGCCTTCGAGCAGCTGAGTGCCTGAGGGCGGAGCAACGGTGAGTTCGCCGTTCTTCTTCTGGACACCGAGAACCGAGACGTCCCGCACGCTGCCGAACAGGTCTCCGACGCTGCCACCGGCGCCGGTGCCGGCGCTCACCTCGATCTCCGCGAGGACTCCTTGCCCGCCGCCCGCAGCGGCCGGCGTGTCGATGAACTGCGCCAGCATCGGCTGCATGGAGGAGAGCGCCATCTGGCGGCCGACGCTGGCGTAGGGTGAGAAGACGCGCTGGGCACCCGCGCGGGTGATTCTGGGAACGTGCTCTAGCTGCGAAGCCCGCGCCACCACGTACAGATCCGGGTTAAGCGATTTGGCGGCGAGGATGATAAAAGTGTTGCCGGCGTCGGAGTCGGCAGCGGCAAGGAGGCAAGCAGCGCCCTCGACGCCGGCCTCGGTCAGCACATCGTCGCTGGTGGCGTCGCCGACGAGCATCAAGTAGCCTAGACGCCTGCCCCGGACGATAGCCTCCTGGTTGCTCTCAACGATCACGAAATCGACGTGGCGGGCCGCGAATTCGCGCGCGATCTCCGCTCCAACACGGCCGAAGCCGCAGAGGATGTAGTGGTTACGCAGGTGCTCGATCTGACGTTGCATGCGCTGACTCCCCAGTATAGTCGCGAACTCACCCTCGACCAGGAACTGGAACACGGCGATGAGCGCGTAGAAGATGGCGCCGATGCCGGTGACGGCCAGGACGATCGTGAAGACGCGCCCGCCGTCGTCCAGCTCGCGGACTTCGGCGAAGCCGATCGTCGTCAGCACGATGACCGTCATGTAAAGGGCGTCCAGGAACGGCCATCCTTCGATGACCATGTAGCCGGCCGTGCCGACGGCGGCAACCGAGACGATGAAGACGCCCGAGCGGATCAGGCTCGGTGGCAGCGAGTAGAAGAAGGTCCGCGAATCCCGTAGGGCGTGCGAGAGGGGATGCACGCGACCTATCAGGCAGCGCGCTCGCCGAAGCGCTTACGTTTCTGGGAAACGTAATCGACCAGGATGTACTGGCCCAGGCGCTCGGGCGTGGTGTAGAAGACTCGGCCTTTGTTCATCTTGGCGATCTGGTTGACGAACTCTTTCAGGTAGTAGTTGCGGTCCAGCATGAAGGTGTTGATCACGATGTCCTTCTTTGTGCAGCGCCGCACTTCCTTGAGCGTCTCGCGGATCGTGATCGGGCTGGGCGGATAAGCGAAGTAGGAGCGGCCGTGCTCCAGGTGCGCGGTGGGCTCGCCGTCGGAGATCATGATGATCTGACGAGTGCCGCCCTTGTGCCGGGCGAGGAAGCGCTGGGCGAGCATGAAGGCGTGGTGCATGTTGGTGCCCAGGACCGACTCATCCCATCGCACGTACGGCAACTCCTCGGCCTTCAGCTCGCGGGCGTAAGCTGAGAAGCCGACGATGTAGAGGCTGTCCTTCGGGAACTGCGTGCGAATGAGGTTGTTCATCGCCAGCGCCACCTTCTTCGCGGCCTGGAAGCTGCCCCGCAGCGCCATCGACCACGAGAGGTCCAGCATCATCACCGTCGCCGTCTGCGTCAGCGTCTCAGAGCGGTAGACCTGGAAGTCTTCCTGCTCGAGCTGGACGGGGACCCGCGGCCCCTCGCGGAAGATGCCGTTCATGATCGTCTCGCCAAGGTGAAGGTGGAACGGATCGCCGAACTCATAGGGCTTGGTGTCGTCGGCGCGTTCGCCGCCGTGGCCTTTGTCGCGCTGCGGATGCCTGCCCTGGGTCGACTTCTTGAGCTGAGAGTAGACCTCGCCCAGCGCCTTCTCGCCGATCTTGCGGACGCCGCGCGGCGTTAGCTCCCAGGCATCCCCTTTGCGGCGGATGTAGCCGGCGTCTTCCAGCGCCTGGAGGAAGTCCTTGAGCTGGTCCAGCGTGTCGGCGGCTTCGTCGCCGAGGATGTCGCGGAGCTTTTCTTCGTCGACGTCGTCGAGGCTGCCGCCGTACTGCGTGCGGTCCAGCTGCTTCTCCAGGTCGTCCATCTCCTGAAGATCACCCATGAGGCTCATCGCCTGCTGGAGGTCCAGCTCCTCGTCGCCGCGGAAGGGGTAGGCCTGCGCGTCACGCTCTGAGCCGAGGATGTCCAGGTTGATCGCCAGCTCCTGCATTTCGCGCTGCAGCTCGGCGTCGTCGACTTTGTCCATGAGAAGGTCCTGGAGCTGGCGCCGGGCCTCCAGTGGCAGGCTGTCGAGGAGGCCCTGCATGGCGGCGATGCCGGACTGCATCTGCTCGATTAACTCCTCCAGGTTTTTCGGCGGGTCGTCGCCGAAAAGGTCGCCGTACTTCTCCATGAAGCCGTCGAAGTCGGGCTCGCCGCCGGCCATCTTCTCGGAGAGAATCTGGTTGAGGTCGTGCATCATCTGCTTCATGCGCGCCATGTCTTCGGGGCTCATGTTGGCGATCTGCTGCTGGAGGTCCTTGAAGAAGCCGTCCATCAGGGTCTGCTTCAGCATCTCCATCAGCTCCTGGTACTTGGCGGCCGCCTCCGGGTCCATGAACTCGTAGTCCTGGAGGCCCTTCACTTTGCCGCCGGCGTCCTCCGGCAATTTCTCCAACTGCTGCTTCTTCTTGTCCACAACGTTCTTCAGCATCTGGGCCAAGCGCTCGCCTTCTTCGACCGTGCTCTCTTGCTGAGGCCCTTCCGCAGCCGAGACCGCCTCCTCGAACGCGCGAAGAGGGCTCTCGCCGTCCCCGAGCTGGCTCTCCGCCTCGGCCAGCTTGCGGTCGAGGGTACCCGTCTCCAGCTCCATGACCTCGTCGAGCCGCTTCTGGATGTCCTCGAAGACGGATGAGAGGTTGTACTGGTCGAGCTTCTGACGACGCTGCTGACGGAGCTGCTGGAGGAGGTCACGCAGGCCTTGCATGCGGTCGCCCATGGGGTCGCGCATGCCGCGCTGCATCAGGTTGCGAAGCGCATGCTCCAGGTCGCCGAAGTTCATCAGGTCGTCGGTCAGGCCGGCGAGGATCTCGTCGGGATCCAATGGACCGATGTTCTGGGTGCCGTCCCACTGGTAGTAGCGGAAGTACTCACTCATGCAGCGTCTCCTCGTGGGACATTATACGGGATGGCTTCGGCGACGCCTCAGAATGAGATATACGTCACTAAACGAGCGCTTGCCCAGCGTGCGATAATCTGCGCATGGAGCTGAGGATGCAGTACGCGATGGCCAGCGACGGCGTGCGCATCGCGTACGGCACGGCGGGCGACGGGCCAACGCTGCTACGCGTACCGAGCCTGCCGTTCAGCCACAGTCAGCGGGAGTGGGAAAGAGGCAGCGAGTTCTACGGCCAGCTGGCCGAGAAGTGGACTGTGGTTCAGATGGACCCGCGCGGGACCGGCCTGTCGGAGCGGAACATCGACGACTTTTCGCTGGAGACGCGGCTACTGGACATTGAGGCTGTCCTCGACAACCTGGGTGCTGGCCCGGTGGCGCTGCACGGGATCGGCTGGAGCGGGCCACTGGTGGTGACGTACGCAGTGCGGCACCCGGAGCGAGTTTCGCACCTGATCCTGGACGATTCCCACGCTCGAACCGAGGACTTAATGAACATCCCGCAGATCCGGGCGCTGGACCAGCTGACCGGCCAATGGGATACGTTCCTCGAGTACCTGGTGTACATGATCTACGGCTACGGCCGGGAAGAGGCAGCGCCGATCGTAGAGCACATGCGGGCCTGCGTCTCGCCAGAGGGTGCGCAGCTGATCTTCGAGAGCGCGCGCGGCGACGACGTGTCGGAGCTGCTGCCGATGGTGACGCAACCGACGCTCGTGGTGCAGCACGAGGCGATGACCGAACAATCCGAAGGGGCAGCGCGGGAGCTTGCCGCGCTGGTACCGAACGCCAGGCTGGTGATGATCGAGGGCCAGGCGGCGGACGGCACCGGGCGGATCATCCACGCGATCGCCGACCTGCTGGGCACGGAGCACGATCACACCACCCCACCACCACCAGCGACGGCGCCGGCAACAGCCTCCGGTGTGCGGACGATCCTCTTCACGGACCTGGTGAGCCACACTGAGATGATGTCCCGGCTGGGCGACGAAAAGGGGCGAGTGGTGCTGCGCGAGCACGAAGACGTGACCCGCCGACTGTTGAACGAGCACGGCGGAGACGAAGTGAAGTCGATGGGCGACGGGTTCATGGCCTCATTCGGATCGGTGACCAAGGGCGTGAAGTGCGCGATCGAGCTGCAGCGGGCGTTCGCCAGGTACAGTGAGACAGGCGACGAGCCGCTGACCGTCCGGGTCGGGCTGAACGTCGGCGAGCCGATCGAAGACGGCGGCGACCTGTTCGGCGCGACGGTCATCATGGCGTCACGCATCGCGGCCAAAGCCGAAGCGGGCGAGATACTGGTGGCGAACGCCGTCCGCGAGCTCTCGGCCGGCAAGGGCTTCCTCTTCGCTGACCGCGGCGACTTCGTGGCGAAGGGCTTCGAGGAGTCCGTGCGCGTGTACGAAGTGCGCTGGCGCGACTAGCGGCGCAGGAAGGCTGCGGGGAACTGCCAGCGAGTGGCTGAGGCCTGGAACTTGTCGGCGGACTCGATGAAGCCGAAGGCGACGCCGGGTGTGAACGAGAAGATGCCGCCGCCCACAGGGTCCATCTCCCAGTCGTACTTCTCCTTGTAGCCGACCACGAAGCGTCTCAGCGTGGCGGCGTCTTTCTCCTCGGCGGCGGTGCCTTCGACGATGACGGCCTCACCGGCAGTCTCCGTCGTGATCGCGCAGGCCGGGTTGGCGCGGAGGTTGCGCGCCTTCGACGAGGTCAACGCCGTACTGAAGAGGAACCGGTCGTCCATCCAGACGCCCCAGACCGGCATGACGTGCGGACGGCCGTCTGGCCGCGAGGTGATGACGTAATAGTTGTGCGACCTCGCGAGCCGGTCGCGGGCCACTCCCATCTGAGGAGGCCGGCTGACTCGGGCGCCAGATCATAGTCCGGCATTTGAGGACGGCTGGCCAGCGGGTCCTCATGAACCCTGGGGGATCAGCGCGCGGACCTCATCCGCCATGCGCCGCTTCGCCACCGGGATGGTCGTGCCGTCGGGGAGGGCGAACGGCTTGCCGATGCTGACGCGAACGGCGGCGGGGCGCGACTGTTGCTCGCCGGCCGGCAGGATGTTGTTGGCGCCCTGGATGTGCATCGGCAGGACCGGCACGCGCTGGCCGAGGGCGAGAATGGCGGGGCCACCGCGGAACGGCAGTGGCTCGCCGCTGCGGGAGCGCTGGCCTTCCGGGAAGATGAGGAGCGACCAGCGGTGGTGCAAGAGCCACTGTGAGTAGGCGAGCGCCTCGCGACCGCCGCCGCGAGTGATCGGGAAGGCGTTGTAGCGCAGCGAATGGAACATCCCCTTGACCCGCTCCCGGTACATGCGGTCGGCGGCGGCGGCGATGGTGGTGCGGCCCCAGACTTTGCGGGGCAGCGCAGGGAGGACGATGACGGTGTCGAAGTGGCTGGTGTGGTTGGCGATGATGAGGAGGGGGTTCTCGACGCCTTCCAGGTTCTCCCGTCCTTCGATCGTGAGCGGCCGACAGAACGCCTTGATGTGCTTGTCGACGTCCCAGCGACGGAGGACGCGGCGGTAGAGGCGGGCGGGCGGGCTGAGCGCCCAGCGATGCGGCTTCGCTTCGACGAGATCGGCTTGCGCGCGCCGTTCAGCCGGGCTTGCGGATGCGTCTTGCTGCATGGCAGCCCTCCCTTACCCCCACGAGGTGAAAGTGCTCGCAGTATACAGGTTTGCCTAGAGATAGCAAGCGCTGAGGGGGGCTAGCCGCGGTACTGGTAGCGGCCGCCGACGCGGTCTTTGTTGAGGCGCTTGTTGAGGTGCAGCCCCTCGAGGATGAACTCGACAGCGGAGGCCAGCTGCGGCTGGCTTTCGCCCGGCTTCAGCTTCTCGACAGCGGCCTCGAGGCCGTCGGTGTCCTTGAGCAGCTTCACGTATTCCTTCGAGGGCGTCATGTCCGAGACCTCGACCGAGTGGCCGGCCTTGAACTTGGTCACGATCGGCTCCAGCTCGCCGAGGCTGAAGTAGTGGTTGAAGACGGCGAGCTCGGCGCCCTGGATCAGGCGCTCGATGATCTGATCTTCGCGGCCGTCGTCGACCGTCTCGAACTCGATCTTGCCGGTGAGCGACGGCAGCACGAACGGCAGGTCGCTCGGCCGGGGCACGACTTCCTTCTCCCTGAGGCGGATAGCGCGGCGCATGGCGTTGGCCAGGAGCGCCTCGTAGTCGGCGATGGAAGCACGGACGGAGACGCCGGAGCGCTGGTTGATGTCGGGGCTACGCCGGGCGAGACGCGTGATCTCGACGACGATCTCCTTCATGTACGACGGTACGGAGACGGCGAGGTCGATGTCCTCGTCGAAGTGGGAGCGCTCTTGCTCAACGATGGCGATCTCAGACTCCGAGCTGCGCGGGTAGTGCGTGCGGATCTGAGCGCCGTAGCGGTCCTTGAGCGGCGTGATGATGCGGCCGCGGTTCGTGTAGTCCTCGGGGTTAGCGGAGGCGACGACGACGACGTCCAGCGGCAGGCGAATGCGATAGCCGCGGATCTGGACGTCGCGCTCTTCCATGATGTTGAGCAGGCCCACCTGGATGCGTTCCGCCAGGTCCGGCAGCTCGTTGATGCAGAAGATGCCGCGGTTGTGCCTCGGGATCAGCCCGTAGTGGATCGTCAGCTCGTCGGAGAGGTAGCGGCCTTCGGCGACCTTGATCGGGTCGACTTCGCCGATGAGGTCGGCGATCGTGATGTCGGGCGTGGCCAGCTTCTCGCCGTAGCGGCGCGCGGGATCCAGCCAGCTGATCTCGACCTTGTCGCGCTCCTTCGCCACGAGGCCCCGGCAGCGGGCACAGATGGGGTCGAGCGGGTCGTCGTTGATCTCGCAGCCGGCGATGGCCGGGATCTCGTCGTCAAGGAGGTTGACTAGCGAGCGGATGAGGCGGGACTTCGCCTGGCCGCGCTCGCCGAGAAAGATGACGTCCTGGCCGGAGATGACGGCGTTCTCCAGGAAGGGGATGACAGTCTCCTCGAAGCCGATGATTCCGGGGAAGTGCTCTTTGTCCTTCTCCTCGATGCGCGCGATGAGGTTCTTGCGCATCTCCTGCTTGACTGTCTGCCGCTGCCAGCCCGCTTCCTTCAGTTCGCCGAGGTTCTTCGGCTTGCGCTTTGCCTTTGCCTTTGCCACAGATAACGTCTCCCTCTGATCCAAACGGTGCGCCACGGCGCTCTGGGCGCGACCGCCGGTGCGCACATTATAACCTCAGCGACGCCCGCCAGAGAAAGCGCCGAACCTATACTGAGCGACGGAGCGTAATCAAAGCGTGACTCAGTCGCAGGAATCGTGGCCGCACCGCTGGCTTGCCATCACCCTTGGCCTGGTGGCGGCCGGCATCATCGCGACGCTGGCGCTGGTAGCCGTGGCTGGCACGATCGGCGACGAGCCAACGCCCACGCCGTCGCCATCGCCGTCTCCTTTGCCAACGCCCTCGCCGAGCCCCACGCCCACGCCAACCCCGGCCACCGCGACGCCCACGCCTGCCGCACCGAAGACGGCCTATCAGCTCGTCTACCGGGAGTTCGGGGCGACCGAAGACGTTATCTGGCGCGCCCTGCCGGCCGACCCGGAGCAAAGGGTGGAGCTGGCGCGCATCCCGCACCGCGAGGGGTTCGGGATCAAGCCATCGCTCTCGCCGGATGGCACCAGGCTGGCGTACCTCTCGCTGCCGGGAACGGCGCTCAGCGCGCAGTCGTCGCAAGCAGAGGCGTTCGTGATGGACCTGGCGACGCAGGAGACGGAGAAGGTGGCGGAGAACGTCGACCTGACGTTTGCGCCACTCTGGTCGCCGGACGGCCAGCTGCTCTACATGCGGCAGCTCGCCGGCCCCGAGTTCCTCGCTGCCGACGTCATCATCGTGCGCGCCATTGTGCCGCCGGTCGGTCAGCCCACGCCACAGCCGACGCCCACTCCCCAGCCACCCGCGACGCCGCTGCCCACGCGGCCGGCGTTCGAGGAGGCGTTCCGGGACAGCATCGGCCGGGTGCTCAACTTCATCCCGGTCGGCTTCGCCGACGACGAGGAGTCGCTGCTCTTCGTGCAGATACGCGGCGGTACGCAGCAAGGCTCGCTCCTCGGGACGTTCAAGCCGGCGACTTCGGAGGCGTTGGAGGAAGCGTGGGACGAGTACCTCGAGCTGCTCGCAGAGATCGAGGCGCAGGCGAGCGCTTCGCCGACGCCAACGGCGACGCCCAACGCCGCCGGCCAGCCCACGCCGAGCCCGACGCCCGGTCCAACGCCGTACTGGGAGACCGACCTCGTCGTGGAGATGAGCGACCAGATCACGTTCGAATACGACTTCAGCGCCGGCCTCGACAAACTCTCGTTCCTGGCACAGGAGTTCACGGGCGGCGGCGTAATCGCCAACCGGGCCTACTGGGTGGACGTGCTCAGCGGGAGCGTGCAGCCGATCGTCACCGAAGGGCTACTGGCCGGATTCCACCTGCGACCGCTCTGGCACCCCGATAGCATCCACCTGACGCTGGGCGTCTTGCCCTTCGACGGGACGCCGGGCCGGCTCGTGATGGTGCCGCCGGACCGCCCCGAGATCACGGACCTGGCGCTCGACGGCTCTGGCTTCGACGAGCCGCGCTCCTGGGCGCCGGACGGATCCTGGCTGGCCGTCTCCCACAGCGAGGGCAGCTCGCTTGCGAACCGCGGCAAGGTGAGCCTGGCGCTGGTGGCGGAGACAGGCCTGAGAGTGACAGTGATCGAAGGCGCCGACAACGCGACGGAGGACTCGGTGCTCGGCTGGCTCGCCGTCGCGGAGTAGACGGCGGCGCGCAGGCGTTCCGCGCGGTAGAATCGAGACGATGCTGAAAGGGATCATCGATCGCATACGCCGCAACCACGGCCTGGAGCACGCCACCGTCGCGCTGATGCTGGCGCGGCAGGGGCCGATGCGGATCGTCGGCCGTTCCGATCACGCGGGCTTCTACGTCTATGCGGACGTGGAAACGGAGCGCCTGCGCGATTACGCCGAGGAGGCGCTGGTTCGCCTCCAGCGCGGCGAGGCGCACCTGGCCGTTTCGCCGATGTGCGGCACGAACATCGCAGTCGCCGGCGTGCTGGCGGGCTTCACGTCTTACCTGGCGCTGCGAACGGCCGACGGACACGTCGACGGCCTGACGAAGGCGGTGCTGGCGGGGATCGTCAGCGTGGTCGCTTCGCAGCCGCTCGGCCGTCTGGTGCAGGTGCACGCCACGACCTCGCCTGAATTGGCCAGCGTGCGCATCACAAGCGTTGACCGCTTGAGCGGCCGCGTCCACAAGGTGCGGACGGCCCCGGCCTAGGTTAGGCGCGCAGGGCTACTTCTCGATATCGTCCAGGCGCTTGTAGATCTCGTAGTCGATCGTGATGTGATTGGCCATGATGACGGCGATGGCGCCGAGCCCCAACACGACGCCGCCGGCGATCGCCACGATGGAGCTGTCCTCTGAGGCGCCGATGCCCAGGGCGATCGCGCCGGCGGCGGCGACCATCGCAAGGAGCAGGGGCGCGGCATGTCCTTCCTCGCTCCGCTCCAGCTGACTCAGAATCCTAATCAATCGCAACATTGGTGCTCCTTTCGCTCTCTCGTGGGACAGTATACCCGCCCGCAGGGCCGCAGGAATGCGACAGGCGTTATCCTAGAGCGGGACGAATGCGTTCTTCCTGTCGTGCAGGCGCGCCCCCGTAGCTCAAGGGATAGAGCAGCTGCCTTCTAAGCAGCGGGTTGAGGGTTCGAGTCCTTCCGGGGGCGCCATTTGCCTGTTTGGCCTTCGAGACCGTCGGCTGAGTCACCGCCCCACTCTATCTCGCCGGGCGTCGCCGCCTACACTTCGTGCTCCATGCTTAGACCAGCGTTGACGGGGCCCCTTCGGCAGGCTCAGAATCAGCGGAAACACGACGATAAGGAGATTAGCCATGGCAAAGCGGGTTTCGGTTACGGGAGCGGCGACAGGGTTTGGAAAGGGAACAGCGCTGGCTCTGGCGAAGCGCGGGCACAACGTGATTGCGGGCGTTCAGATCGCGCCGCAGGTGACGGAGTTGATGAAGAGCGCGGCTGAGGCCGGTGTGCAGCTGAAGATCCAGGTGCTGGACGTCACGGACGAGGGCGACCGGCAGGCGGCGTCGCGAACGAGGTGGACGTGCTGATCAACAACGCTGGAGTGATGCAGACGGGGCCGGTGGCGGAGATTCCGATGGAGAACGTGCGCCGAAACTTCGAGACGAATGTGTTCGGCACGTTGGCGCTGACGCAAGGATTCGCGCGTCAGATGGTGAAGCGCGGTTCGGGGGAAGATCGTGATCGTGACATCGATGGGTGGTCTGGTCACTGTGCCGTTCGCGGGCGTCTACTGCGCGACGAAGCACGCGCTTGAGGCGCTGGCAGAAGCGCTAAAGGCGGAACGCGGGAACGGGCGTGGAGATGTGCACAGCGAACCCTGGCGTTTACGGCACGGGCTTCAACGATCGCGGCGCGGAGACGATGATGCGCTGGTTCGACATGGCGAATTCACTGACACGACCTGAAGTGCTGGCGGCGGCGGCGACGGGCTTGTCGACCCAGCTCGACCCGCAATCCATGATTGACGCCTTCGTGCGGATCGCTGAGGAGGATGGCTCGAAGTTCCGAAATGTGGTGCCGGACGAGACGGCGGAGTGGATCAAGGAGCTCCAGGCGAAGACGTGGGACGCCGGGAAGGATGATGCGATCTGGAGTTCGCCACCGACGGTGTGAGCGGCGCGCCGGATGTATCGCCAAGTCTGCTCGGCCATGATCTGAGTTCACCTCATGGTTAACTTGATGGTTGCTGGACTCCGATTGAGGCGGGCACAGGAGCACATCAACGCGCTCAGCGACATGGCTCACGAATTCTGGACGACGAAGCCTTATAGCGTGCTTACCGAGCCCAACGCTGATCGCTCCGAGTACGCGTTCCGACTGAAAATCCATCACGAACCGCCTGTGGAGCTTGGCCTTGTCATCAGCGACGCTATCCACAACTTGCGCGGAGCGCTGAACAGCCTCGTCTTCGATCTCGCTGGGCGACCTGGCAACGAACGAATCGCCAGCGAGCTTGACTTCCCCCTTGTCACCAAGGGTGGCAGGCGGCAGTTTGACCGTACTGCTAAGAAGAAACTGGCGGGCGTCCATCCCGATGCGGTTGCAGTCATCGAGAGAGTCCAGCCGTACCGACGACTTAGTGAAGTCATCGCCGGAGTCCGCACGTACAATCCCCTCCGCATCCTGCGCGACCTTTCCAACGTCGATAAGCACCGAACGCTCCACTTTGGAGGATTTCGCCAGAGCGAGTTCGGCGTCCATTGCAGCGTCCTGCCCACTGAGCAGTACGTCGCCGAAGCGGGAAACGCGCTCGATGACGGCGCAATAATTGCTCGCTATGGGTTCGACGAGCCAAATGTGCAAGTGAAGGGGCCAGCCGTGAGCCTTGAACTGACGGTAGTAATCCCCCGCCACACGCCAATACCCATCAATTTCTACCTGATGTGGATAGCACAGATCATCGAAGTTCGCATTTTTCAGCGACTCCCCTAGTCGGCTCATAGCGCATCTGTACGGTCAAGGGATACCTGCCAGCCTGCTTAGTAACGCACAGTGGGTTCGTAGCCCCGGTCAGGAAGAACCACTTACCCAACATCGATAATCCGCCTGCGATAGGATGTGCACATGCCGGACGAGCCCGTGGGTGTGCTGGTGATCGGAGCAGGTGCTTCGGGGGCAGCTTTCGCCTGGAGCATCGCTGATACTGGCATGAGCGTCCTCTGCCTTGACCAGGGCCCGTGGATGAGGCAGCAGGACTACCCGAGCAACGGTCTGGACTGGGAAGCGCGCCTATTGGGGGAGTTCTCAGCCAGCCCCAACGTCCGCGGCCTGCCCGCTGACTACCCGGTCAACGAACAAGAGTCTGATATATCCCCCCTGATGTTCAACGCCGTAGGCGGAAGCACCATCATCTGGGGGGCGCATTTCCCGCGGCTCACTCCCAGCGACTTCCGGACGAAGAGCGAGGACGGAGTCGGTGCCGACTGGCCGATCGACTACCAGACCCTTGAGCCCTACTTTGCGTTGAACGACCGGATGATGGGCGTCTCCGGGCTATCGGGCGACCCAGCGTATCCGTATCACGAGCCGCCGTTGCCGCCGCTCCCCCTCGGCAAGGCCGGGAACGCGCTGGCCGCCGGCTTCGAGAAGCTCGGCTGGCACTGGTGGCCTTCGGATAGCGCCATCCTGTCGCAGGAGTATGAGGGACGTGCCGCCTGCATCAACCTGGGTCCCTGCGTCACGGGTTGCGCACAGGGCGCCAAGGCTAGCACCGACATCACCTACTGGCCCGCCGCCCAGCGGAAGGGTGTGCAGCTGCGTCACGGGTGCCGCGTGCGAGAGATCACGGTGCGGGCGGACGGGATGGCAGACGGCGTCCTCTACTACGACGCCGAGGGACAGTTACAGGAACAGAAGTCTGAAATCGTCGTGCTGGCGTGCAACGGCATCGGAACGCCGCGGCTGCTCCTCAACTCGAAAAGTGAGCAGCACCCCGATGGGCTGGCCAACGGCAGCGGCCTCGTCGGGAAGAACCTCATGCTCCACCCCTATGCGGCCACCAGCGGCATCTTCGAGGAACCGCTTGAGGGCAGCCGCGGGCCCGTGGCCTGCTCGATCTGGAGCCACGAGTTCTACCGGACCGACGGTTCACGGGACTTCGTACGAGGATATAGCATCGAGGCGCTACGCGGGCTTGGCCCGGCCCAAACCGCGCTCTGGGGAATGGGCCAGGGTCTCGTCCCCTGGGGTGACAACCACAATCGGGCCTTCGCGCGGATCTATGATCACACGGCGACGCTGGGCACGATCGCAGAGGACCTGCCCGAAGAAGCAAACACCGTCACCCTGGATCCGGAGCTGACGGACGCCCACGGGATTCCGGCGCCCAGGGTCACGTATCGGGTGAGTGAGAACAGCCGGAAGATGCTGGCGCACGCGGTGGAACGGGCGAAAGAGGCACTGATGGCTGCGGGCGCAGTTGAGACCGTTGCGCAGCCGCTGGTCCGCGACGCCGTCGGGCACCTGATGGGAACAGCCCGGATGGGGCACGATCCAGCGGCCTCGGTTGTCAACGAGAAAGGCCAGGCGCACGACGTGAAGAACCTCTTCATCGTGGATGGCAGCGTCTTCGTGACCGCAGGGGGCGTCAATCCCACCTCGACGATCCAGGCGATCGCGCTCTACGTTGCGGATAACATCAAGAAGAACATCGAAACACTCTTTGATGCCGCATGACCGAAACAACAGCCGCCCTGGACGACGGCGACTTCATGAAGGCGCTCCTGGATCTCGTGATTCCTCCGAGCCCGTCCGGACAGCTTCCCGGCGCAGGCGCCCTGGGCCTTGAGTCCGCCGTCGCCACTGCGCTCCAGGCCGATCCGTTGCTTGGCTCGATGGTCGAGGGGGGGGCGCAGGCAGTACGGGAAGCGGCTCTCACCGAGAATCCGGAAGGCCTCCCGGGCCTCGCACCGCAGGCGGGGACGAAGATGATTGAAGCCCAGCTCGCCAACCACCCTTTCCTCATCATGGGGTTGTTGCGGTACGTGTACCCGGCCTACTACCAACATCCGCAGGTCTTAGTAGGCATCGGCGAACCGGCACGTCCCCCTTTCCCGGAGGGATTTGACGTCGAAGCGACCGATGCCGAGCTGCTCGAGAAACTGCAGGCCCGCCGCAGGGTGAAGTGAAGCGATGCGGCTAAGCCAGGATGCAGAGAGGCCCGTCGCAGGGCCTCGCCTCCCGCGAAGCAGCGGGTTGAGGGTTCGACTCCTTCCGGGGGCGCCAACGCGCTCGCCGGGTGTTCTACGCGCTCTGCCAGGAGACCGGGAACATCTCGTGCACGCCAGTCAGCCCCTTTAGTTCGACCTGACGAGCCTCGCCGAACTCAACGTCACCGCCGCTGCCCGCCAGCTCTTTCAGCAACGACGAGACGAGTATCTCGCCGCCCGCTGCCTGACCGGCGACTCGCGCCGCCAGGTTGACGTGCTTGCCGAAGAAGTCATCGCCTTCCTTTATCACTTCACCGGTGTGCAGCCCCATGCGCACACGAATAGGGAGTTCGGCAGCCTCGTTGCGCCGGTCGAGGGCGCGCTGCATGTCGATCGCGCACTGCAGGGCCTTTCGCGCGCTCTGGAACGCCAGCATGAAGCCGTCTCCCTCGCTCTTCACTTCGAAGCCTCCGTGCGCCACCAACTGTTCGCGGATGATCGCGTTGTGCTCATGCAGCACCTCCATCCACTTCTGATCGCCCAGCGCTTCTGTCTTTGCCGTCGAACCTTCGATGTCGCTGAAGAGGAGAGTGACCGTGCCGTCGGGCGACGCCTGCGGCCGCAGGTCCGGCTTCTCGGCGTAGACGAGCGACGCGACGGCGTCGTTCGAGGCTTCGATGCTCGTGGAGCTGACGCCCTGGAGTTCGAGCTTCAGCTCCAGAGCCCGCTCGACATCCTTCTTCATGCCCAGCTGCTCGAAGCCGGAGAGAGCCCTCGTGGCGAGGTCGAGCGCCCTGGGCACGTCGTCCGGACCGTCACGTAGCGACAGCATGCGGGCGTACTCGTACTGGCTGCGCGCGATGTAAGCGGGAGCTCCACAGCGTCGCTCCATCTCAATCGAACGCTGGAAATGCATCTCAGCGGCGTCCCAGTCGCCCAGAACCGTCGCCCCGACTCCTAGCACGAGGGCGGCAGAACCGATGTAGATGATGCCATCCCCAACTACGAGATTCTGTTCGACAAAGGGAAGCAGCAGATCGTAAAGGATCTTGGTCCGCTCCTTGTCCTCCAGGCTGCGAGCAACGTAAATGAGCAGCGATATGGCCGTGGTCCACAGAAGATCACGCGGGATGTTCTCGAAACCGTCAGCGGCTAGCTGATCGAAGATCACTTGCGCTTCGTCGGTTTGGCCCTCTTCACAGTACATGAAGGCCAGGCCCGTTTCCGTCGTCAAGTTTGGAGTCTGCTGCCGGATTATCTGAAGTGGACCTTCAAGCTCCGCCAGGCGCCCCTGTGAGCGACGAATCTCGTACAGAAGTATCGCTGCGTTGTTGAAACTGACTGTCATCTGAAAGCGCTGCCACAGTGCCATCATCGCCTGCGCGGCCCTCTCAGCCTCGGCCCATTGGCCATTCATGATCGCGCGCATGCCGACAAGGATGTGGGCCCAATTCAGATAGAGCGGCTCGCGAATCTCGTCAGCCAGCGAGAGGATGATCGCGATCTCTTTCTCTACCTCGTCCATGTCACCGTGGCGCAGCGCACAGGCCATAGATACAAGGTGGCCGAACATTTCTGGAGACTTCGCGCCGGCCTCGGAGGCCAACCTGACTACCTCACCGGCTCTGTCTGTGCGTTCGGCCAGATGGTCCGGCCCCCCCCCAACGCCGCCAAAAGACTAACCCGAGAGTGCAGCGTGACGTCTGGGTCGCCGATCCTATCGGCCACGTCATGGCATCCCGTGCGAGGGCAAACCGCTCTTCGGGAGTGATTGTAAGCCCGAACTGGGACCCCATACGGGACAATAGTCGGGCGCGTGAAGCACTGTCCTCCGGACCAATCATGTCTGTGGCCTGCCGGAGAACAGACCATTCCTTCCGCGAGAAAGGGTCTGAGCTAGTAACCACGGCGTCCGCGTAAGCCAGCGCCAGCTTGGCTAGCAACTCAGCGTCATTCTGACTCTCTCGCAGGGCGATCGCCTCGTCCAGGGTTGAGACCGCCGCGTCCCCCTGTCCCGCTCTCGTCTGCGCCGTGGCAAGCGCCAGGAGTAACTCGGCGCGTCGCGGCTCGTCTGCCTGCTCCTTCAGTTCAAGCACCTGCGAGGCCCGTTCGTAGTGCCCCGCCGCTTCTTCATACGCTAGAAGCTCCATCGATCGCTCCCCTGCACGCACTGCGTAGTCGATCGCCTTATCGACATCGCCGCCCTGCGCCGCCTCAGAGAAGTGATGAGCCAGCTGGGGCAAGTGCGCGTCGAGGTCGTCGCTGTATTGCTCCTCCAGCACTTCGCCAATCTGACGGTGCGCCCGCACCCGCCGTGCCGTGCTCAGCTCCTCGTAGAGCGTCTCCTTGATGAGCGCATGCGTGAACGTGTAGAGCTCGACGTGGTTCAGAACTTCCGCTAACACTCGTGCCGCAACCGCCTCTTCTAGTTTCTCGAGAAGGGAATCTTCGGACACATCAGCGACCTTCGCCAGCGTCTTCAGGCCGAACTCGCGGCCGATCACCGACCCCATCGTCAACACTCGGTTGCGCTCCTCCGACAGGTGGTCCAGCCGGCGGCCGACGACCTCCCGAACTCCCTGGGGGATGGTCACGCTCCAGCTCGTCACTTCTTCGGGCTTCTCGAGGCGCCCGTCGGCAACCAGCAACCGCACGACTTCGTTGACGAAGAACGGGTTGCCCTCGGTCTCGCGGTAGACCGCCTCAACGAGTGCCGAGGGTGCCTTGACTCCAGCGGTGATCTCGATGAAGCGCTCAACGTCCCGCTCAGTCAGGCCGCGCAGGAGGATGCGGTGGCTGAGTCCTTCTCGCGAGAGCTCAGCGAGCGTCTGGGACAGCGGATGCGCGCGCCGCAGCTCGACGTCCCGGTACGTGCCGAGCACGAGGAGCCGGGAGCCGCGAAGCTCGCGAGCCATGAACTGCAGCAGCAGGAGTGACGGCTTGTCTGCCCAGTGCAGGTCGTCCAGGACCAGCACGTGCGGCTTTCGCGTCGATGCGTTCCTGAGGAAGGTCGTGATGCTGTCGAAGAGGCGGAAGCGGGCCTGCTCCGGCTCCAGCTGCGGCGGCGCGGGCAGCCCCGGCAGGCGCTCCTTAACCTCGGAGACGACGTCGGCGATGTCGGCCGCACCGGGGCCCATCTCCGACATCAGCTCCTGCGGGTCGCGGTCGTGCACGCTGGAGCGATCAACTGCACCCACGGCCAGTAGGCCGGTGCGCCCTCGCCTTCATAGCACTTGCCCCACAGCACCTCGGCGCTGCGCAGGCCGGCGTACGTCGCCAGCTCCTCAGACGTCCTCATCTTGCCGATTCCCGGTTCGCCGACGAGCATCAGCAGGCGGCCGCGCCCTGAGAGCGCGTCCTCGAGTCCCGCCCGCAGTTCGTCCATCTCGGTTTCGCGGCCGACGAAGACGCCTCCGGCGAGGCGGTCCAGCGGGTTGGCGGCGACCTGCTCCGAGGAGCTGGCGGTCGTCGCCGTGTCGAAGATCGCGTTCAGCGCCTCCGGGATCGACGCCGCGCTTTCCGGCCGCTCGTCCGGGTTCTTCGCCAGCAGCCGCAAGATCAGCGACTCAAGCGCCTTCGGTATCTCCGGGTTGTGCCAGGTCGGCGCTACGGGGGCGGTGTTGATGTGCTGAGAAATGATGGCGACGCTGTCGTCGCCCATGAACGGCGGCCGTCCCGTGAGCATCTCGTAGAGGACGCAACCGAGAGAGTAGAGGTCGCTCCGGGCGTCTGGCGGGCGGCCGAGCGCCTGCTCCGGCGGCATGTAGGCGACGGTGCCGACCATCATCCCTTCCATCGTCAGGCGCGACTGGCCGAGGGCAACGGCGAGGCCGAAGTCACCGAGCTTGGCGACGCCGTCTTTGGTCATCCAGATGTTCGCCGGTTTCAGGTCGCGGTGGATGATCCCCCGCTCGTGGGCATATTCGAGCGCCATCCGCACCTCGTTGGCGACGCGGACGGCTTCGGCGACAGGCAGGCGGCCGTCCGGGGCCCCACGGAGCATGTCCGTCAGCTCGCCGCCGCCCATGTACTGGGAGACGATGTACGGCTGGCCTCGCCCGTCTGGGCCGTTCTCTTCGCCGATGTCGAAGACGGTCACGATGTGCGGGTGGTCGCCGAGGCGCGCCATCGATTGCGCCTCACGCTGGACCCGCATGAGACCGTCGGAGTCAAGGCCATCGGTCTTGATCATCGCGATCGCGACGTCGCGGTCCAGGCGTGCGTCCCGTGCGAGGTAGACGCGCTTGCGGCCGCCCTCGCCGAGGAAGCTCTTCACCTCATAGCGGCCGGCAGCTAGAGATGCGGGAAGGTCGGCCGCTGCCGCCTGCGTAGGCGCTTCGCCTCCCGCCGGTGCGCCGGCAGGCTCCGCGGGTTCCCTGGCGACGGGCGCAGCGGCAAGCTGCGCGCCGCAGCCACCACAGAACTTCTCGCCCGGCTCGTTCTCGGTGCCGCAGGAGCTACACTTCGACGCGAGCGCGTTGCCACAGTCGGCGCAGAAGAGGCGGCCGGGACGGTTGTCAACACCGCATTTCGGACAGAGCACAAATCTCCCTCACGTGCGAAAGTACGACCAATCGTGCACCTAACCGCCGCGCGCTGTCAAAGCTGGCCGAGCGTCGAGACCTCTCAGGGGCGCCGTCTGGTTGCGACTCAAATCGAGCGGGAGACCGCAGCTGCCGCAACGCGACACCGTAAGCGCTGCCCAAGCATCGGTGGGGCGCTCGGGCTGATTGTGGGCTCCCCGAGGCAGGGCCACACAACCCGGCGCCGCCTCCCGAACGTAGATGGAGTGGATGCTTGCCAGGATACTGATCGCCGCGGCGGGGGCCGCTCTCATCGCGTCGGCCTGTGGCGGCGGAGACAGTGCGCCAAGCGACTCAGCCGGAGCCGACCGGGACGCCGTCGCCGGCATCGACCTATCGCGGCATAGCGTTCCGCTGGCGGACGTGCACTTCGACACGTTCGACGGCGGTTCCGTGCCTCTGTCAGAGATCGGCGAGGAGCGGCTGCTCTCCCTCGTCGACGCGATCCCGCCGCTGGACCAACCCACGTATGACGACGCGTCCGGGGGCGATTGGCTCGAAGGCGACGACCTGGTCATCGGATACCTGGGCGCCAACGGCGGCGCCTGGGCCTTCCCGTTCAAGATCCTCAACTTCCACGAGATCGTCAACGATGAGCTCGAAGGCACGCCCGTCCTCGTCTCCTACTGCCCGCTCTGCAGGAGCGCGATCGCCTACGACAGGCGGCTGGATGGCCGAGAGCTGACCTTCGGAAATACCAGCGCGCTCTACGAGTCTGATCTCGTGATGTTCGATCGCGAGACCAGTTCGTACTGGTGGCAGGTGGCCGGGGCGGCGATCGTCGGCACGCTCACAGGCGCGCGGCTGACCACGATTCCGTCGACGACGGCGACGTGGGAGCAGTGGCTGCGGGAGCACCCGCACACGATGGTCCTCAGCCGCGAGACAGGGTTCGTCCGGTCCTACGAACAGGACGTCTTCGCCGGCTACCGCGATCGAGTGAACGATGAGCGTTTCGCCTTTCCGGTTTCGGAGGACGCGCTGGACGGCAGGCTAGCGCCGGGAGACGAGGTGCTGGGCCTGACGGTCGGCGAGGACAGCCGGGCCTATTCGGCACGGGCGCTGGGCGACGCTGCCGTGAACGACTCGCTTGGTGGTGAGGAGATCGTCGTCTTCTCGACGAGCGATGGCCCAACGGCGGCTGCGTACGTGGCGACCGCCGGAGGAGAGGCACTCTCGTTCTCCTACGCCGACGGGAGTTACCGCGACGCGGAGACAAGCTCGCTCTGGAACTTGAGCGGCGAGGCCGTCAGTGGACCGCTGGAGGGGACTGCCCTAGAACCGCTGCCAGGCCGCTACACGTTCTGGTTCGCCTACATCGCCGCGTTCCCGGACGCTGACGTTTACGCACCCTGAGTCGCTGATCCGCGTTCGCCTACTCAGGCGTCGTCGCTTGCGGCGCGATCATCAAGGCGTAGTGTTGCGCGCCGTGAGGACGCAGGTGGATCTCGTCTTCCCAGAAGAAGTCCGGGTTCTCGGTTCCCTTCGTGTACCAGTCGACGACGATGGCGTTGGGGTAAGCGACGGCCGAGTTGATGACACCGTTGTTCGGGCCCTCCCATTCGCGCGGCACCTTGACCGTGAGGAAGGCGACGCGGTCGACGTCGGAGAGGACAGTCATCAGTTGCTCCAGCTGACCCTCGCCGAAGTAGCCGTTGTTGCCGAGGTGGACGAGCACGATGTCGCCGAGGAGGCCATGGTCGCGCCGCCAGCTGAGGATGCCGATCCCCTCTGACACTTGCCGCGAGACGGCCGCATCGACTTCCAGGTTGCCGATGCGGCTCTGAAGAGCTTCGGCGGCGCCTAGCATCACCGAGTCGCCCAGGGCGAAGATTCGCGGCCCATCGGACGAGGGCAGCGGCGGCGGTGCCAGCGTCGGTTCCGGCGGCGGCGACAGCGGCACCGGCGTGGCCACGACCGGCGCCGGCGTGGCGGTGGCGACCGGGGCCGGCTGTTCTGTCGGTAGCGGCGTGGGCGTCGCGGTCGGAACTGGGGTTGGCGACGCGGGCGCGAGCGTCGGCGGCGCGGTGGGTGCGGAATCGGCGGGCAGCTCGGCGCGGGACCAGCTGATCGTCTGGACCTGGCCGGCCTGGAGGTACGAGGGGAGCGGCGGCGAATCGGCCGCGGCGCCTCACGGCGCCGGTCGCCGTGAGGCGCCGCAGGTCTGCGATGCCGATGGGGGCCCGCGCGCCCCTGGACATCGCGGCCCAGAGTTTCTTGAGGCTGCCGGTGCGAACCGGCGCTTCGATCAGCCGGAACGACGCCTCAGCGAGAGCGGCGGTGATGGCGAGGCGGACGGCCAACAGCTCGACGCCATCGATGGCGACGTCGGCACCGGGCCGGGTGAGCATGAAGACCGGCCAGTGCCAGAGGTAGACGCTGTACGAGCGCGTGCCGAGCCAGACCAGCGGCCGCCACCCGAGGAGGCCGCGGATCAACGTCGCCTGCGGGTGCACGGTCGCGGCGATCAGCGCGGTGGTCAACGCGGCGACGACGAGAAAGCCGCCGCGGTAGAGGAACGCCCCATCGTCCGTGGCGGCGATGGCCACGGCGACAAGGCCCGCCAGGGCAGCGAGGCCCCAGGCGTCGGCGGTCCGCGCCGTGTGCGCGGCGACGCGTCGAGGCAGGCGGCCGGGGCGCCAGACGAAGGCGAGCGCGGCGCCGGCGAGGATGACGGCGATGCGGGTGTCGGTGCCGTAGTAAACGCGCGAGGGGTCGAGTCCGGGCTCGAAGAGCAACGCCATGAGTGCGGCTGAGGCGATCGCCGCCCCGCCGACGAGCGCGAGTGCATAGCGTGCGTGCAATCGCGCGAGTACGGCGGCGAAGATCAGCGGGAAGACGACGTAGAACTGCTCCTCGACGGCGAGCGACCAGAGATGGCGCAACAGCGACGGCCGGCCCAGCGCCTCGAAGTAGGACTGGTCCTCGAAGATGAGGTGCCAGTTGGTCACATAGGCGAGACTGGCGAGCGCATCGCCGCGCAGCGAGGAGACTTCGGCCGGCAGGAAGACGACGGTGTACAGAAGCGCGCCGGCGACGAGCGCGAAGAGCGCCGGAAGCAGTCGGCGCGCGCGCCGGCCCCAGAAGGAGAGCACGTTGACGCGGCCCGCGCCGCCGCTGCGCTCGGCAAGCAGCAGCGAAGTGATGAGGTAGCCGCTGATCACGAAGAAAATATCGACGCCGAGGAAGCCTCCCCCGAGCAGGCCGATATCAGCGTGGTAGATGAGGACGGCGGTCACCGCGAGGGCGCGCAGGCCATCGATCGCCGGAACGTAGGGGAGGAAACCGGAACGGCCGGCGGCGACGGGGTCGTCCGCCGAAGCGTCGGCTGCGGCGACGTCCGGGCGGCTGGCAACATCCGCCTCGGGTACGGAGCCGCCTGAAAGACCGGGACTGACCTTGCGGTTCAGCGCGAAACCTCCAGATCTGGCCAACGACCGGTGCCCACCTGAGCGAATGCCAAAGTGGTGGAGCCCTGCAGGGCCGTCCGAGCTGAATTTAACGCGAGCAGGGAGACGCAACAAGGGGTTTCGCAGAAATCGCGAAGAATGTTCTGGGGAACGGCCCGTCCTGAGCTCGCTCGGACGGCTTCTAAGTCGGGCTGGCGGAGGGGGTGGGAGTCGGGCTGGCGGAGGGGGTGGGATTCGGGCTGGCGAAGGGGGTGGGATTCGCCCTACAGGGCGCCCGTCCGGGCGAACCCAACGAGGAATCTCTGCCACATCGAAACGCTTACGGAGTCGAGCTGGCGGAGGGGGTGGGATTCGAACCCACGAGGGGGCTTGCACCCCCTACCCGCTTAGCAGGCGGGCGCACTAGGCCACTATGCGACCCCTCCGCACGGTGGGACTTGGCTCAAGTATATCAGCGGGCGCTAGCTGCCAGAGGCGGCGACTTCGTTGAGCTCTATCGGCTCGAAGATGCGCCTCTTCAGGGCCTCGCGGGGCGGGTCGATGTAGACGGCGGACCAACCGCAGGACTGCTCACAGAGTCGGCAGCCGGTGCACTTCTTCTCGATCACCCTGGCGGTGCCGAAGAAGTCTCCCACGCGCTCACCGGAGAGATCGAGCTCCAGCGCGTCGAACGGGCAGACGTTGATGCAGAGCTCGCAGCCGGAGCCGATGCAGTTCTCGTCGATGACGATCGCCTTCGGCCACTCCCGCCGCGGGAAGCCCTTGCCGATGTCGCCGAACTCATCAGCGATGCACTCGACAGGGCAGACGACGCCGCAGGCGCCGCAGTCGATGCAGAGCGCCGGGTCGATGATGTGCATGCCGTTGCGCTCGCCGGTGATGGCGTCAGTGGGACAGCGCTTGGTGCAGGCAGTACAGCCGATACAGCTCTCGAGGATCTTGTAGGACATAGGTATGGTCTCTGGCTACAGTGTATGGGGCGGGATTCGTTTTTCGCAAGCGCGGAGCGTGTTAATCGCCCGGCTTTTCCGCGCTTCACCGCCGATATGCATTGATTGACCGGAGCTAGACTTCGTGCCATGGCACGAATCGCGATCGGAATCGGCGCGATCATAGCCGCTGTTGCTGGCCTCGGCTGGGGCAGCTCGATTCCGGTGAGTCTTGGGCTCCTCGGACTTGGAGGGGTTCTCATCGCAAACGGCGGCTATGAAGTGTACGCCAAGCCGAACGTTTGTCTGGACCGAACGCTGAAGCGCTGGCTTGAACGCCACGACTGGACAGTCACGCCGGCCGATGTGCCACGAGACAAGTTCCACTTCGCCGTGTGGGCCGAAGACCTATCACACCGGAAGGTACTGATTAGCCGCGAAAAGCAAGTGAAAAGCATCCTAGCTTTCAGCGCCCCCATCGAGCTTGACAGCGCAACGGTCACAGCAATCGGCCAGAACCTGTCCGGGCCGCAGCAGCAACGGCTAAACAAAGAGCTTCATGTGGCCCTCGCGTCAATGCACCTGGGATACTCAGCCGGAGACTTGAGGAACATGGCTGTCCAGCATGCGCTTCCGATTGATGATCAATTGGCCGAACACGCAGTCGACTTCAAGGCCAAAGAGGTCGCAGACGGGGTCATAGTCGCCAGGGAACTCTGTCGCAAGGCTATTATCTAGATTGGGAGCACCGCGGCCTTAGCTCACGCCTATATAAGATTCTGCTCGCGGAGCACACCCTCAAGGACGGCGCCGATCTCCGCCGGCGAGTCGGCGATCGTGGCGCCGGCGGCCCGCAATGCGTCCTTCTTGGCGGCAGCCGTGCCGGCCGCGCCGACGATAATCGCACCGGCGTGGCCCATGCGGCGGCCCGGAGGTGCGGTGGCGCCGGCGACGAAGGCGACGACCGGCTTCTTCATCTCCGATGCGATGAACTCGGCGGACTGCTGCTCGGCCAGGCCGCCGATCTCGCCGATGAGGACGACGGCGTCGGTGCCGGGATCATCGTTGAACATCCGCAGCGCCTCGACCTGCGTCGTGCCGATGACCGGGTCGCCGCCGACGCCGACGCAGGTGCTCTGCCCGATGCCGCGCGACGTCAGCTGGTCCACCGCCTCGTAGACGAGCGTGCCAGAGCGCGAGATGACGCCGACGCGGCCCGGCGAGAAGACGTGGCCCGGCATGATGCCGACTCGCGCCCCGCCCGGCGTGATGACTCCCGGGCAGTTGGGGCCGATGACGATGAGGTCGGAGCCGCGCAGGAAGCGCCGGACGCGCACCATGTCCATCGTCGGCACGCCTTCCGTGATGCAGATGATCACGGGCACCTCGGCGTAAGCGGCCTCCAGGACGGCGTCCGCGGCGAAGGGCGCGGGGACGAAGATGAGCGAAACGTTGGCGTCGGTCTTCGCGACCGCCTCGGCGACGGTGTCGAAGACAGGCACGCCCTCCGCCTCCTCGCCGCCACGACCGGGTGTGACGCCGGCGACGACGTTCGTGCCGTACTCGATGCAGCGGCGGGTCTGAAACGAGCCCTCCTTGCCGGTGATGCCCTGCACGAGCAGTCGGGTCTGCTTTCCTACGAGAATCGACATTCGGACTCCTGTTCAGTCACTTGTTAGCCAGCCTGGCTCTGCGGCTGGCCGGCGCGAGCTGTCCGGCGTGCCACGAGGTGTGGTTGGCCACGCGGTCGATGAAGTCGAGCAGCGGGACGCTTTCGCCGCCGCCGGCGGCCACGCTGCCCGCAAGGTCCGGGCGCTCGAGCGCGGCGAGCACTTCGAGCGTGCCGTTGCGCCCTTCCCGGAACAGGTCGACGAGCTGGGACGGCGTTTCGCCGGCAAGGGCGCTCACCTTCTCGTGATTCCAGGCGTCCACATCATTGACGGCATCGATTTCCGACTGCGCGGACTTGCCCGCGGCGGAGCCGATGCGGACCTGGAGACGCTCTTCGTTCGAGGCCAGATGCGCCAGGACGCCCTTGTACGTCCAGCCATCGCCTCCGCCGTGCGCCGGATCGTCCCAGCCGTCCTCATCGACCGAATAGACGGCGCGCAGGAAGCCCTCTTGCGAGCGGACGAACCCGCGGAGCTTCTCCTCGATCTCCGGCAGAAACTCGAGACTGCGCGGGGCCCAGTCGATGGCCATGGCGCGGCGGATGTCGTCGGTGTGCTGGCGGTCGTGGTAGCCGAACCAGAGCCAGTCTTCGACGGTGAGGTCGTATTCGGGGCCCATCGGCACGGCGTAGGCCAGAATCTCCTCGTGACGTTCGTCCAGGCGCAGCGTCATCTCGATGCGGGCGTCGTGCGCCTCGAAGAGCACCTGGCGCAGGTCCTCGTGCGTCCAGCGGCGCCGCTCATCGACGACGGACTGGTTGCGGCCGCGGACGTCGAAAAAGCGAGAAGTGTCGGCGATGAACTGCTCGTTGAGGACGCCGGCGTAGATCAGGCCCGGACCGGACGGCGACAGGTCACCGACGAGATGGGCGATGAGGTCCTTGATCGTCCAGTCGCCGTACGGGACGCCTCGGTCCCACTCCTCGGGCGCGAGGGCGTCGACGACGCGGAGGAGCTCACGGTGGGCGTGCTGCAGATCGACGGCGGCGTGCTGGGCGGTGGGTAGCGTCACGGGCCGTATAATACGGCGGCGCTCCGGTGAGGGGAAGCTGGCGTCGGGCGCCCCGTTCATGCTTCGAGGATCGCACGATCAGCGGAGAGAGCCTCGGTGCTCCGCTCGTCCTTCGAGAGTCCTACGGACCCGTCCGGGCCTCGGTGCGAGCGGGACGGGGCGGCCCCGCGCTAGCGGCCGCCGCGACGGCGGACGAAGGCGGGGACGAAGAGCACGGCGAGCGGGATGGCGAAGGCCAGCGGCAGGACTATCTCCCACGGCGTGCCCTCTGCGTGCTCGGCGGGCTCATCCTGCGGCGGCGGGCCTTCCGGAGCCACTCCGGGGCCGGTCACTGCCTCGATCCCGGCGATCACCTGCGCGCTGACACCGTCATCGCCGTAGAACTGCGTTCCGGCGCAGAGGCTCGTCCCGTACTCACCGCCGCTCAGCTCAAGGAAGAGCACCGCTTCCCGGCCGACGCTGTCGGAGCCGATGACGCCACAGGTGCCGCCCGACGGTGGGTCATCGACGGCGATCTCGGACGGGCCGGAGCCCTTGTAGTAGGTGCTCACCCTCACCAGGCCGTCGACGTCGGCGAACATGCCATCGCCGGAGCCCGCCGTCTGGTCCTCGTAGACCGAGAGCACCGTCCCGACGGCGACGACGTCGGAACTCTGCACGCGCTCCTCGACCGTCGTCTCGATGCAGGAGCAGGCGTAGACCGTGCCGCTCAAGCTCTGCAGCGGCACGAACAGCAGAGCGAAGACGACAGGCAGCGGGAGCAGCCGCCTCACCCGGCGGCCTCCACCGCGGCGCGGGCCGCCTCCCCCAGGTCGTTGGCGCGAATGAGCGTGAGGTCGGACTCAGCGAGCAGGCGCTCTCCCTCTTCGACGTTGGTACCGACGAGACGAGCGACGACTGGCACGCCGACGTCCATCTGGCTGTGCGCGTCGATGATGCCCTGGGCGATGACGTCGACGCGGGCCATACCACCGAAGATGTTGATGAGGATCGCCTTGACGTCCGCGTCCTCCTTGAGGATGCGGAAGGAGGCGATGACGCGCTCCGGGTCGTTGACGGTACCGATGTCGAGGAAGTTCGCGGGCTCGCCGCCGGCGAGCTTGATCGCGTCCATCGTCGCCATGGCGAGGCCGGCGCCGTTGACGACGCAGCCGATGTTGCCGCTGAGCTTGATGTAGGTGCCGATTCCCGACTCCTGAGCGGCGACCTCCAGCGGGTCCTCTTCGTCGAGATCGCGCAGCTCGGCAATCTCCTTGTGTTGGTAGAGCGCGTTGGCGTCGAAATTGAACTTGGCGTCTGCCGCCAGCACGCGGCCGTCCTTCGTCACGACGAGCGGGTTAACCTCCGCCAGCGAGCAGTCGTTCTCGGCGAAGGCCCGGTAGAGTCCGGCGATCAGGTTGGCCGCGGGCCGCATCAGCTCGCCGCCGAGCCCGATCTCCATCGCCAGGCCGCGGCCCTGGAACGGCTGAAAGCCGATCGTCGGGTCGACGGGCGACTTCTTGATTGCCTCCGGATTCTTGGCCGCCACCTCCTCGATCTCGACGCCGCCTTCAGCCGAAGCCATGACGAGCGGCAGGCCGACGGAGTTGTCGATGACGATGCCGAGGTAGAGCTCGCGGTCAATGTCGATCTGCTCCTCGACGAGAACCCGCTTGACGAGCTGGCCTCCGGGGCCGGTCTGGTGAGTGACGAGCTGCATGCCGAGGATCTCGTCGGCGGCGGCGCGCGCCTGAGCGGCGTCGGACGCCAGCTTGATGCCGCCGCCCTTGCCCCGTCCGCCGGCGTGCACCTGCGCCTTGACGACGACCGGCACGCCGAGCTCCTCAGCGATGGCGGCGGCTTCATCGCCGGTGACTGCCACGTTGCCTTTGGGAACGGGCACGCCGTAGCGGGCCAGGATTTCCTTGGCCTGGTATTCGTGAACCTTCATCCGTCACTCCATAATCTCGTAGTAGGTCGTTTTCAGCGGCTCCTGGCTCGTGCACTGGATCAGTCTGGCCAGGCCGCCGACTACCCAGATACTGCACGAAATGTCCTGGCCAACGATAGGGGGGTCGATCGCGAAGAGGCCGCGATCGATGCAGGTCACAAGCGCGGCCGGCGGATCGTAGGTGCAGCCTTCCGTCTCCGGAGGCTGGCCCTGGAACTGGCCGACGAAGGCACCCTGGTCCTCCGGAGCAACGGCCGGGGTGCCTACACTGGCGGTCGGGGGCACCGTCGGAACGTCGCCGGGCGCCGTCGGCAGCGGTGTGGCATCTCCGGGCGAATCGGACGGGCCTTCTGTCTTGCGGTCGGTCGCGGTCGCGCCGGCCGTCGGCGTCGGCAGGCCGGAGATCGGGCTGGCCGTGGGCGAGGCGGCGTCATCGTCGCCGCAGGCGGCCACGAGAAGCGAAACGGCGGTTGCTGCGAGGCAGAGAGATGCAAGGCGAAGCATCGCCCTCAAGTTTAGGGGCAGCGCAGAGGCCGGACAAGAAACGCCCACGCTGGTGCGACCTCCAGGCCGAGAACCGCTACGCCGGCAACGATGCGTCGTTCAGGAACGAGCGGATGAGCTCCGCGAACAGCTCCGGAGCGAGGCGCGGGAGGGAGTGGCCGGTGTCCTTGAAGACGTAGAGCTGCCCGTCCGGCAGCGCGCGCACCATGCGTGAGGCGATCTCGTCGTCGAGGATCGGGCTGTTCTCGCCGCGGGCGACGAGCGCCGGGCAATGAACGTGGCTGAGCGAGTCCCACAGGAAATCGATCTCGGGTATCGCCGCCTTCGTCGTGACGTCCGCAAGACGCCGGTCGTAGCGATTGGCGTAAGAACCGTCCTCGCCCCGGACGAGCGAGTTCTGGATCAGGCGCTCAATGGAAGCGTCGTCCAGCGAAGGCCACTGCTTGCGGTAAAACGCCTGAGCTTCGTCGAGCGAGAACGAGCTGGGCGGCCGGTCCGCTTTCGAGGTCATGTCGTCCTTCAGGCCGACGGCGCCGACGCGCGCCATCTGCGGGCCCATGTCCACCAGCGCCAGGTGCTTCAGGCGCAGCGAGCTTTCCCTGGCGTAGGCCATCGAGACACGCGATCCGAGAGAGAGCCCGACGAGATCGAAGCGCTGGAGGCCGATCTTCCCGATGAAGCGCGTCAGGTCCGAGGCCAGCGCCCAGACAAGGTAGCCCCCGGGCGCCGCTTCGCTCTCGCCGTGGCCGCGCTGATCGGGCGCGAAGACGTGAAACTCGTCGAGGAGGCGGTTCGCGCAGTCCTGCCAGTAGTAAGCGTAGTCTCGCAGGCCGTGCATGAGGACGAGCGGGCGTGTGCCGGCGCCTTTCCACTCGAAGTAGTGCAGGCGCAGGCCGTTGACCTTGACCTCGCCCTCGGTCGGCTGAACAAGCGTCATGCCGCCTCACCGACGTAGTGCACCCACGGCAGCTGTCCGGCGACGGCGTTGGCGAGCCGCCGGTCGAGAGTCCAGAGCTCGCCACCCAGCAGCTCGGCGACGGCGAGGTACTGCGCATCGTAGGCCCGCGGCTGACCGAAACGCGCGGCGAGGTCGAGCGCTCGGGGTTGCAGCGCGCGCGAATCCTGCCAGATTTCGACGGGGCTATTGAGACCGGCAGACAGGATCTCGTGCGCGGCCGGGAGCGACAGCTCGCCACGATGGCTTCGCAGGCGAATCACGGAGGTGATCTCAGCGTGGAATAGCGGCGGCGCCACGAGCTGCTTCCCCACGGAGAGCCAGTCCTCCCAGAGCCGCGACGCGGCCGACCGGTGTGGATCGTCCAGAGCGATGCTCAGAAACAGGCTGGCGTCAACGCAGACCGGGCCGCTCACCGCAGCCCTTCGCGGCTCTCGCGGATCAGCTCCGTCACGTCAACGGGCCCGTACTTAGCACCGATCCTCTTCCCAAGAGCTACGGTCTCGCTCAGCCACTTCAGGGCCTTCTCTTTGTCCTTGTCCACGGTCTTCTCCTTCGCCGGCTGGTAGGCCACGGCGGTTTCCGCAATCCTGGGCGATCGCGCCTTCAGCGCCTCCACGTCGCCAGGGTCAACGAAGTGCTGATTGCCGATCTTGCGCGAAGGCAGCTTGCCGCTCCAGATCCAGCGGCGGACCGTTTCCTCGGAGCGGCCACAGGCCTGTGCTACTTCGCGAACGGTAAGGAAGGCGTCCTGCCCTGTCATGTTGTAGTATTCTACACTATTTCCCCAGGCGTTTCTAGTCGACTGCCTCCATCTCGTGGCTGTGGGCGTGGTCGTGGCCCTTCTCGTGCAGAGCGCGGTGCTCCGCGTCCTCGTGGTAGAACTGGAAGAGCACGCCGCCGGAGTCATTCGGGTGGATGAACGTCTCGGCCCAGCCGTGCGTCTCGTTGACGCCGCCCCAGGGCTCGATCCCGAAGGTCTCCATCGCCTTCGCTGACGTGCGCACGTCCTCCACCTCGAACGTCACGTGGTGCAATCCGGGGCCCTTCTCCGCGATGAACTTGTGGAGGTAGCTCGTCTCGTCATACGGCTCCAGCAGCTCGAAGTGGCCGGTGCCGCCGGGCACACGCAGGCCGACGCCGCGGAAGCCGACCTCCGGCTCCTCGAACCGCCCCTCGACGGTCATGCCCATCAGCTCCGTGAGGAGCGGCAGCGCATCCTCCAGTTTGTTGACGACCCAGGCCACGTGGTCGAGCCGCTTAATACCCATCGCTTTGTTGTCCATGCAGAGATTTCCCTTCCAGGCCGCCGGCAGACATTTACCCACGTCAGCCATGGGGCAGCGCCCATGATACTTCGCGGCGTACTTGTCGTCATCCGGTGCGGCGATTTAGGATGCGGGCATGACAACGCCCGCTCCGTTGGTCGGCTTCGAACGGAAAGAGGCAGTCCTCATCATCAACCCCGCCGCGCACAACGTGCCGGCGCTGAAACGGCGCCGCGAGGCGGAAGACTGGCTGCGCGAAAAGGGCTGGCGCTTCCGCTGGGAGCAGACGACGGGGACGGGCGAGGCGACGACGATCGCGGCCCGCGCCGCGGCCGAAGGCGTGCCGCTGGTGCTGGCCTGCGGCGGCGACGGCACGCTGAACGAGGTGGCGAACGGGCTGGCCGGGACCGATACGGCGCTGGGTACGCTGCCGGCCGGCACGAGCAACATCTGGGCCCGCGAGGCCGGGATCAGCCGCAAGCCTTTGGACGCCGCCCGGCTGATGGCGACAGGTGAATGGCGCCTGATCGACCTGGGCAAGGCGGGCAACCGCTACTTCATGCTCTTCGCCGGCATCGGCGTCGACGCGCAGATCACCCGCAACGTCTCGTTGGACATGAAACGACGGGTAGGCGCGGCCGCTTACGGCATCACCGCCGTGCGCGAGGCGCTGCGCTGGCGCTCCCGACCGGTGACTGTGCGCCTGGACGGCGTGGAGCAGCGGCTTGATGTGCTGATGGCGTTCGCCGGCAACGCCAGACTCTACGCCGGTCTCACCAAGATCACGCCGAAGGCCGTCGTCGATGACGGCCTGCTGGACGTCTGCATCTACCAGGGCAGCGGCAGGCTCGACATCGCGATGCACACGGCGCGGACGCTCATGCAATCCCACTACAAGGCGGACAAGGTGCTGGTCCAGCGGGTCAAGCGGATGGAGTTCGACTGGGAGGAGCCGCTGCCAGCGCAGCTGGACGGCGACCCGATGGGCGACTGTCCGCGCGAGATCGAGGTGGTGCCACGCGCGCTCTGGGTCGTGCCGGCCGAGCTCAGGACGGGTCTGTTCGCGGGGCCGGAGCACCAGCCGCAAGACGGCGAGCTGAGCCTGCCTCAACGGCAAACAGGCTAGCGCCGTCCAGAAACGCCCCGGAGAAGCGGTCCCAGTCCGTCCCGGTGACGAACATCTGGTCGACGTCGCCCAGACTGCCGAGCACCGAGTCCCGGCGCGATGCGTCCATCTCCGACAGGATGTCGTCCAGGAGGAGGAGCGGCGGGTCGCCGCGGCGATCGCGCAGGAACTGCGCCTCCGCCAGCCGTAGCGAGAGCGCGATCGTGCGCTGCTGAGCACGGGAGGCGAAGCCTGCCGCCGGGAAGTTATCGAGCGAGAAGAAGACGTCGTCGCGGTGCGGCCCCTGAAGCGTCATCCCGGCCGCGACGTCGCGGCCCATTGAGGCCGACAGGGCGCCGCGGTAGGCCTCGGCGATCGCTTCCTCCTCTGCCTCCGCCGGATCGATCGCCAGCGGCTCGAGGCGTGGGCGGTAGTGGGTAGCGAGATGCTCGCCCGGCGCCAGCTTAGCGTGCGCCTCCTGGGCGAGCCGCGACATGACGTCGAGCGCCCTGGCCCGGCGGCTGAAGAGGACAGCACCGTTGCTTGCGGTCTCGTTGTCCCAGTACTCCAGCTCGGCGCGCCCGGCGGCGCCCTCGCGGATGCGCTTCAGGAGATGGTTACGCTGCGTGAGGACGCGCTCAAGCTTGGAGCGGGCCTTCGAGTACGCAGGATCGACCTGGGCGAGAGTTATGTCGAGGTAGCGGCGGCGCGTGGACGGTGAGCCGTCAATCAGCTGCAGGTCGTCCGCGCTGAAGAGCACGGCGGTTATACGGCCGACCGCGGCGGAGACACGCCTGGATACGCCGTTCACCTTGGCGGTCTTGGTCGCGATCGGACCGTGCGGGCCGGGCCTGGCGGTCAGCGTGACCTCGACCTTCAGCGGGCCATCCACTGTATCCGCCTGACCGACGACGCGGGCAGCCGGCAGCACGTCGTCGAGGGCGGCGCGGCGGATCACCTGGGCGTCCTGCTCGGCGCGAACGGCGCGCATGGTGGCGAGCATGTAGACGGCCTCCAGGATGTTGCTCTTACCCTGCGCGTTCTCGCCGACGAAGACGCCGACGCGCTCGGGCCGGTCGATCTCCAGGCGCTCGATGTTCCGGTAGTCGGTGAGGAGGAGGTGCGTCAATCGCATAGGCGAAGTATACGATTGGCAGACTGGCGCCGGGACCTGCGTGTGGCGTTAGACGCGGCCGGCGTGCAGGGGCGAGCGCGGCACGGCTTCGGGGAGCCGGCGCGACTTCTTGCCGGGGATCGCCACGCAGAAGCGGCTGCCGCCCTCCGGCCGCGGTTCCACCCAGATGCGCCCGTGGTGCAGTTCGACAATCGACTTGGCGATCGCCAAGTCGAGGCCGAGACCATCGCGGTCGCCGCGGTGGAAGGGCTCGAAGATGTTCTGTGCATCCTCAGGGGGGACTCCGGGGCCGCGATCGGCGACGGAGATCATCGTTTCGCTGTTCGTGATCGGTCGCGCCTCGACCGTGATGTGACCGGCGGGCGGGCTGTAGCGCTGGGCGTTCGAGAGCAGGTTGATCAGCACCTGCTCGAAGCGCAGCCGGTCCACCAGAACCATCGCGCCGGGATCCGAAAACTGCGTCTCGATCGTCTGGTGCTTCGCGGAGAGGAGCGGCTGTACGACGGCGACCGCGCCCGCGATGAGGTCGCTCAGCGGCGCTTCGTCCAGCTCAAGCCGCGGCTGAAACTCGTCGTCGCGTGAGACTTCGACCAGGTCCGTGACAAGGCTGGCGAGGCGCGAGGCGCCCTTCACGATGCTTCGCACAAGCTTCCCGCGTGGGCCACCGGGGTCCTGGAACTCCTCTTCCTCAAGCAGCATCTCGGCGCCCATACGAATGCTGGTCAGCGGCGTGCGCAGTTCGTGCGAGACCGTCGTCAGGAAGTCGCTTTTCATGCGGCTAAGCTCGCGGAAGTGCGCCGCGTGCAGCCGCTGGCCTTCGTAGAGGCGGCAGTTGTCTAGCGAGAGACCCATCACCATACCGAGGGCGGCGAGCAGGCGGTCGTCGCTGACCTTGCCGTTGCGACGGCCGGCGACGATGGCGAGAACGCCCTCGAAGCTCTCGCGGCTGACCAGCGGCACGTAGATCGCGCGGTCGTGCCCGAAGGCGCCGAACCACTCGTCGACGATCGCCGGGCGGCGCAGCGTTAGCGACTCCTGCAGGGGCCAGAGCGTCTCGCTGGAGATGCTCTGGGGCGCGGCGGACTCTACCCAGCCGTCGGGCATGCCAAACGAGGCGACCGGCCGCAACGTGTCGTTGTCGTCGTCCAGCCAGGCGATGGTGGCAGCGCGCAGGCCCAGGCATTCGCCCAGCAGGCGAACTCCCGTCTCGCACGCCTCCTCGAAGTCGTGGATCTTGGCGAGCTGGTAGCCAAGGCTGTGCGGATAGGCGTAGCGCCGGTGCATTCGCGTCTCCCAGCGGGTAACGAGCTCGATAGCGGCGAAAGCCGCGGCGGCGGCCGGGACGATAACGATCGCGAGGTCGAACGGAGACAGGTCGAGGGCGCCGTCGTAGAACGTGAGAAGGACGAAGACGGCCCAGACGATGCCCGCCTGGGCCCAGCGCCTGGCCACGCCAATCTGGCGGATCGGGTCCTGCGTGAACTGCTGCATGGGGGTGTATCTGCAATAAGAGATGAGCTACGCGCAGGCAGAGTTACACGGGGAGGGGAATGCTCGGGGCAAGAAAGAGCGCTCTTGAGTCGGATTGTCGCGGGGGTGCGGCGATGAGACCCGAAGAGCGCTAAAGCACTTCAGCAGTTGCGGCTCCGCTGAAATACACTATCGTTATCCGGAAGAATTAGTGTAGTTGTCAAGGAAAATTGGCACCGCGAATGCGTTAGTGGGGTGCCTGGAATTGTGGATATCTGGCAGCGAGATCCACGGAATCTATCCGAAGTTCCGGCAATGAGAGAGTGCCGACCCCTCAGTCGCTTTCCCCGCGTGACGCTAGGCAGCGACGAACTTGTAGCCGACGCCCCGCTCGCTGACGATCTCGCCGATCGTCTCCGGGTCGCCCTCAAGCTTCTGCCGCAGGCGCCGTACGTACACCTTCAGGTAATCCACCTCGTCGGTGTACTCGCGGCCCCATACCTTCGCCAGCAGCGTCTGGTGCGGTAGGACGCGACCGGCGTTGCGGCTGAGATGGTACAGCAGTGAGTACTCGGTCGGCGTCAGGCGCACGATGTCGCCTTCCACCGTCACCGTACGGCTGGCGTAGTCGATACGGAGGCCGCCGGACTCGAACACCTCGCCGACGGCTGGTAGCTGGCTCTCGTAGCGGCGCAAGGCGGCGCGGACCCGCGCGAGCAGCTCCAGGTGGCTAAACGGCTTCGCGATGTAGTCGTCCGCGCCCATCTCCAGGCCACGGACTTTGTCCACTTCCGAGTCACGGGCGCTGAGCATGACCACTGGTACGTCGGAGAACTCGCGGATCTCCTGGCAGACGTGAAAGCCATCCATATCCGGCAAGACGATGTCGAGGAGGACGAAGTCCGGCTTTTCCTTCTCGACAAGCGACAGCGCGTCTTCACCGTTGGCGGCGGAGACGACATACGCTTCAGGCCAGCGCAGGCTAAAGCAGAGGTTTACAACTTCGACGACGTCGGGATCATCGTCGACTATGAGAATCTTCATAAGGCTTCCCAGCTATGCTTGTCAGGTGCTTCGAAAGGTAAGATGGCTCAATACGGTGTGCGTTACAGGGTGGTTCACGTAAGGTGAAGGCCGGGACAACGGACAGTTAGCGTTTGACAGCAGAAGAAGTACTGATCCGGCTGGCAGGGATCCTGGCCGCTGGCGTCTGCGCGCAATGGCTGGCCTGGCGGCTGCGGCTGCCTTCGATCCTGCTGCTGCTCGTCGCCGGCTTCATCCTGGGGCCGGTCACTGAGTTCGTAGACCCGGACGAGCTGCTGGGCGATCTGCTGCTCCCGGTCGTATCTATGGCGGTCGCCGTGATCCTCTTCGAGGGCGGCTTGAGCCTGCGCCTGCGGGACCTCCTGGACATCGGCGTGCCGCGGCTGGTCACCATTGGGGCCGCGATCACGGGCCTCCTGGGGGCGCTGGGAGCGCACCTGATCCTCGGCCTCGACGAGGGCGTGGCGATCCTCGCCGGGGCGATCCTCATCGTCACAGGGCCGACGGTGATCGTGCCGATGCTGGAGCAGATCCGCCCGATCGGACGCGTGTCTACGATCCTACGCTGGGAGGGCATCGTCATCGACCCGATCGGCGCGACTCTGGCGGTTCTCGTCTTCGAAGGCGTCGTTGTCGGCGATCTGGGCGACGCCTCGTCGCTGGCGATCGAAGGCATCGCCAGAACGCTGGGCGCCGGCATCCTCGTCGGCGGCGGCGCCGGGTTCGCGCTGGCGCTGCTGCTGGGCCGCTATTGGATCCCGGACTCACTACAGAACGCGGTCACGTTAACGTTCGTGGTCGGCGTGATGACCATCTGCGACGCGATCCAGGACGAGTCCGGACTGCTGGCGGCGGTCGTCATGGGCGTCGTGCTCGGCAACCAGCGGCTGGCCACGGTGCGCCACATCATCTACTTCAAGGAGAACATCCGCGTCCTGCTGCTGGCCGGCCTGTTCATCGTGCTGGCGGCGCGGCTGTCGTTCGACGACATCGAGGCCGTCGGCTTCGAAGGGCTGATCTTCATCGCGCTCATGATCGTGGTGGTGCGGCCGATTTCAGTGTTCGCTTCGACCGTTGGCTCAGCGCTGAGCTGGCAGGAGCGGCTGTTCCTGTCAGGCATCGCGCCGCGGGGCGTTGTGGCGGCGTCGGTCGCCTCGATCTTCGCGATCGGACTGGCCGAAGAGGGAATCGGCGACGCGAACCAGCTGGTACCGCTGGTATTCGGGACGGTCGTCGGCACCGTCGCGGTCTACGGGGTTCTCTCGCCGCTGCTGGCGCGGCGGCTGGGGCTGGCACGGCCGAACCCGCAGGGCATCGTTATCGTCGGCGCGCACGAGTGGGTGCGGGAGATCGCCGCGGTGCTGGCCGCCAACGACGTCGGCGTCATGCTGGTCGATAGCAACCGCCCGAACACCACGGCGGCGCGCCTGAGCGGCCTCGACGCGACGAGCGCGAACATTCTCAGCGAGGAGACCGTCCACGAGCTGGACCTTTCGGAGAAGGGCCGCATCCTGGCAATGACGCCGAACGATGAGGTCAACACGCTGGCCGTGCAGCGCTTCATCGAGCATTTCGGCCGCGCGGAGGTCTATCGGCTCGCACCCAAGGGTGATGACGAAGGCGAGAAGCGCTCCGTGCCGAGAGGGCAGCGCGGGCGCGTGCTCTTCGAACGCGGTCTGACGCACCGGCGCCTGGATGACGCGTTCAAGGCCGGCGCGACGGTCAAGGCGACGCCGCTTTCGGAGCAGTTCACGCTGGAGGACCTGGCAGCGCAGCACGGCCACGTCGTGCCGTTGTTCCTGGTTTCGCCGAACGGCTCGGTTTCGGTATTCGCAACCGACAAGCGCCCCCTGGGACGGCCGGGACAGGTGGTGATCAGCCTGATGGTGCCGCCAGAATCCGCGATCGAAGAGCCGGCGCGAAGCGACCGCTAGGAGCGGGGCGCCGGAGCCGCGCTACGGGGTGTAGGTGAGGGTGAGTAGCGGAACGAGGGTGGTAGTTGCCGCCTCGCGCGAGCCGTACGTGACCGCCGAATTGTTGACGTCACCTTCGGTCTGATCCCGCAGCTGCCAGCCGAAGTTGGGCGCGCCGGCCACCCAGGCCGCTACCTCGCCGGTGACGTTGAACTCGACGCACTCCAGGTCGCCGAGGTACACGCTGGAGTCGGTTGGCGCAGCGATGACCGTCGGCTGGTTGCCCCAGGTGACGGCGGATTCGGTCCACTCGCCGAGGGCGACATGCAGCTCATGAATGCGGCCAGCGGCAGGAACCGTCTTCTTGGTCGGGCACAGCGTGAGAGTCGCGGAGGCGACGGTCGAGCCCGCGGGCACGGTCGAGACGTCGAATCGGATGAGCGAGCGCTCGGTGTGGGCCGGGTGCGGATCGACGCGGAGCTCAGCGGCGCCACCGAAGTTGGTTGACCCACCGTTGGACCGAATGATGGAGTCGGCGACCGGCGCGAAGTCGGCAGCGAACACACCCGGTGTGGGTGTTGGTGTGACGTTGAACGGCGACAGCCGAGAAGAGAACGTCAGGTGGTCGTAAGAGAACCACATGTCGTCGTCAGAGTCGGCGTTCACAACGACCGCGAGGCCAAGGCTATGGCCGGCCGGAACCGTGTACGACGGGAACGTCATCAAGAAGTCCTTCTGCACCCAGTTGAAGACGCCGCCCTGCCAGTTGCTCTGCGTCAGGGTTGCAGAGCCAATCACCGTGGTTGTCCCGCCGTCGATGTCGTTGAGGGTCACCGTGACGGAGCCAGTCTTTGTCAGGTCGAAGCCCTTCATCGCCGACCACAGTTCCACTTGGACACCGCCGGGAAGGCTTACCGGCTGGCCGAGCGGCGGCGTCTGCCAGATCTGGATCTTGTTCTGAGGAGTGACGCCCCCACTTTGACTGGACTTCTGGATCACTCGACCGGGGAAGGTGTCGCGGTCCGTATCGTAGTTGTAGAGGACCGTCGACGTCGACGGTGAGAGGTCCATCGGCAGGAGCGCCTGGGACTCGGTGTCGCCTTCAGGCGGCGTCGGGTAGTTGTGCAAGTAGAGGAGCCAACTCGAGCCCAGATCGATGCTGGCTTCCGGTGTCGCCGTCGCCGTGGGTGTCGGTGTGTCGGCGTGGGTGTCCGTCGTGGGTGTCGCCGTCGGTGTCGGCGTCGGTGTCGGTGTCGCCGTCGGCGTCGGTGTCGGCGTCGGCGTCGGTGTCGGCGTCGGCGAGGGCGTCGAGATGAAGCCGAGCTGGCCCCAGTCGTTTCGACCCCAGCAGACGACCGCGTCATTGGCTCTGATCGCACACGTGTGCTTCTTGCCAGCGGCGATCTCAGTGGCATCCACCAGACCGGTCACGGGCACCGGCGAATCGCTATCAGTCCACGTGCTGTCTCCGAGCTGGTCCCAGTCGTTCTGGCCCCAGCAAAGGGTTGTCCCCCCGCCGTCGATCCGGCACGTGTGCTTATCGCCCGCTGTGATACTCTGCGTCGTTCCCGTGGCTCCCGCCACGCTAACCGGCGTCAAGGAATCCGTGCCCGTGCCGTCGCCGAGCTGGCCCCTATCGTTGCGTCCCCAGCACTCCAACATTCCCGTTTCCAGAAGCGCGCAAGTATGCTCTTTCCCAGCGGCCATGGCTGCCGCATTCGCCGTCAGTCCAGACACGGCTACCGGAGCTGTGCGATCGGTAATCGTACCGTCGCCCAGCTGCCCCCAGTTGTTCCCACCCCAGCACATCACCCCGCCACCTGGCTGAGCGACGCATGTGTGGTTCTCGCCGGCCGCGATCGCTGTGACATCCGCATCCAGTCCGATCACCAGCCCGGCAGCAACGCGATCGATTAGCGTCCCGTCGCCAAGTTGCCCCTTTTCATTGCGCCCCCAGCAGCTCGTACCAGCAGCATCGATCACGCACGAATGCGACTTCCCCGCAACAATGTGCCCGTGCGCATCCAACGCCCCAGGATCGGGTGTCGCCGTCGGCGTCGCTGTCGCCGAGGGGCTCGGCGTTGGCGGGTCAGTGGGCCCGTCAGAAGGCGTCAGCGTCTCGGGGGTAGTTGTCGGCGTCGTGCCGTCGGGCGCAGTCGGCGTCGCGGTCCCGGTCAGCGTCGGCGTCGGCGTCGGAGCGACGGTCGGCGGTGCCGTGGGCGCGTTCGTCGGCTGCGGTGTTGGGACTGCCGTCGGTGGTGACGCGGGAGCCACCGTCGGCGACCGGGTAGGCGCGGGCGGTGGCGCGGCGGTCGCCACGCCGGGCGTCCGCGTCAGAGTCGGTGCGGGGGTCGGTGTCGCTTCGTGCGTCGGAGCCGGGCTCGGCGTCGCCACGGATGGGCTGGGCGCCGGCGAGGGAGTTGTCGACGGGCCGGGCGTTGGCTCAGTGCGGAAGATCGGCACGAATTCAACGGGGCTGTCGTCTACCGGAATTTCGCCCGGCTCCTCGCCCTGGTCTATGGTCTCCGCCGGTGTGACGTTCTCAGCGTCTTCGCGCGCGTCGTCGATAATCTCCGAGTCGATGGGGACGAAGCGGATGGTCCGCGGGTCTTCGGAGTAGTCGGCGTGGAGTACTGAGGCGACGTCGGCGCCCAGGCGCTCCTGGCCGGAGCGCGCACTGGCGATCGAGGCCGCCAGGCCGGTCGTGATCAGACAGATGATGAGACCGACGATTACCGCAACAGTGGACCCCAGGTACATCTAGAAGCTAACTCAAGACCTTCTCGGCGTGGAACTCGGGAAGCTGGAATCCGCGCAGAGTGGGTTCGCTGCGGCGGCGCTCCTCCCACTCTTCCAGGATGCGGTCGAGTGCGAGGACGACGCCCAGGTCCATGTGACGCGGCGCCTGGGATCGCAGGAACTTGAGGGCATCGCGCGGCGGCATCGGCTCACGGTACGGGCGATCGCTGGTGATTGCGTCGTAGACGTCGGCCACCGAAGCGATGCGCATAACCGTCGTCACCTCTTCGTCCTTGAGGCCACGCGGGTAGCCGCTGCCGTCCAGTCGCTCGTGATGGCTCTCAACGAACTCCAGGACTTCGCGCGGCAGCTCGACCGGGTCGAGGATGGAGAGGCCGATGCGCGGGTGGTCTTCGATGTTGGAACGCTCCTCTTCCGTCAGCCGGCCGGGCTTGAGGAGGATGGAGTCGCGGATGCCGATCTTGCCGATGTCGTGCAGGTAGCCGCCGATCTCCAGCTGCGCGAGGACGCGCTCCGAAAGGTCGTGTTTGCGGCCGAGCATGATCGCGAGCTGTCCGACGCGCAGGGAGTGACCGGAGGTGAACGGGTCACGCGCGTCGATGGCGGATGTCAGCGCCCGGATCGTCGACAGGTGCTGTCGTTGGAGCCTGTCAGTCATCTGGTCGAACGTGGAGGCCAGGACGCCAATCTCGTCGCGGCCCTTGATGCCGCTGCGCACGGTGAGGTCACCAGAGGAGACCTTGCGAGCGGTGGCCACGAGGCGCAGGATCGGGCTGGTCAGTCGGTGCGTAATGAAGAAGCCGATGGCGATGACGCCGGCCATGCCGATCCCAAAGAGGATCATGACCTGCAGGCGCGTCGTGGAGCCGGCGTCGAAGATGAAGTCGGTGGGCAGCGCGACCGAGTACAGGCCGACGACCTGGTCGCGGACGCGGAGTCGGCCGTAGACGAGGTCGTAGCCCCGCCCGAAGAGGTCGCGGTTCTCGCGCAGAGTGACACCGGTCAGGGTCTCCGTGAGTGCAGTCTCTGACGGTTCCAGCGGAGCCTCGGAGGCCAGCGTTCCAGAGGCGAGCGCGAACGTCGAAGCGATCGCCACACCGTCGAGATCGTAGACCGTGACGTCCGCGAGTGCGCCCGACTTTACTTCGGCAACGAACGTTTCCAGCGTCGTACCAACCAGCACTACGCCGACGACGTTGTCGCCGTCGTAGACGGGGCCGGCGGTGTACAAGACGAAACCGCTCTCGGCCTGGACGACCTGCGCGAACTTGTCGCCGGTCGCATCGGTCTCGCCCGCGAGGATGCGGCTGACGATCGGCCACGTGGCCGGTTCGTCGGCGTCCTGGATCGGAGCGTACTCAAGCGTTGCGGCGTTAACGAGCTCTTCGGCGAAGAGCCGTTCGCCCGCGGCGTCCAGCACCTCCACCCGCTCCACGCCATCGTTGACGGCGATCGGCCGGACGATGGTCTGAAGCGCCAGCTCGTCGTCGCCGACGATGGCGCTGTCAACTCCCTCCGTGAAGGAGATCGCACGGACGGAGGCGAGGTGCTCGCGCTCAGTTTCGACGACGGCGTCTGCCGTGACGCGTCCGGCCTCGGCGAGCTGGTTCGCGAAGCGCTCTTCGAGGGAGCCGGTGACGATGTTAGTCGCCAGGTACGCACCCACGCCGGCGAGTATCACCGTCAGGAAGGCATACGGAAGAATGATCTTCCAGCGGATGTGGTTCAAAGGCCACTGGATGGCCGAAAGCAGGCTAAACCTGCCGGTCGCGGAATCGTTGCCCATCGCGAACTGTTAGATGGGGGGCGCGATGGTTCTGTTACGCCGTTGCGGGCCGGGCGTTAACTAATCTGCAACCGGCTCCAGGACGACAACGGGGATCTGGCGCTCGGTGCGCTCGCGGTAAACGTCGTAGGGCGGGAAGATCGCCGCCATCTGTTTCCAGAGGGACTCGCGTTCTTTTCCTACGGCCGTCCGGGCCGTCGCGTCGAAGACTTTCGTGGCGACACGGACCGAGACGTCCGCGTCGGCCGCGAGGTTCTTGTACCAGTCCGGATCATCCGTCGAGCCGCCGCGGGAGGCGACGATGACGTAGTTGCCGTCGGCCTCGCCGTAGATCAGCGGAACGGTGTGCGAGGCGCCGGACTGCCGGCGAGTCGTCGCCAGGAGAAGGGTCGCGATCGGGCCAGTGCCACCGGCGACCGAGGAGTCCCACATCTCCCCCGCCTTGCCTTCGCTATCAAGGTACAGGGCGACGTGGTCCCTGACCCACTCGGGAAGCTGCGCGGGCACGGAAAAATCTGGCATGGTCTCTCCTTTCGGGCGGCATCATCATACATTGTGAAACCCTCGGAAAGCCGAGCGGTCAGGGCGCCAGATTGAGCCTGAAGAGCCGCTCACCCGGGCCGGCCGCTTCGTCGCCTGAGGTCTCGCTGATGCCGTTCTTCGTGAGGACTCGTGCGGAGGCTGGGTTTTCGTCCGCCACCGCTCCAGCGAGCGAAGCGCCTTCACGGTCCCGGCACCAGTCGACCAGGCCCGCCACGAGCTCGGACGCGTAGCCCTTCCCCAGCTCTCTTCGGCCAGCAGGTAGCCGAGGCGCACGCCAACGGCACTTCGGCCCTCGTCGCGGCCGGACGGCTCCTCGAACAGCAGCACGAGTCCGATCGGGCGGCCCGACGCGCGCTCGAGAACCAGCAGCGTCGCGCCTTCGTCGTCTCGCTCGGCGATCCATGCCCGCGCGCGATCGGCGGTGTCTTCCCCGGCCCACGGCTCCGGCAGTTGGCGCGTGACAGCGGGCGTCAGCATCGAGGCAACCACGTCGGCGAGGCCGTTCTTACCCGGATCCTCGATGGCGATCTCGTGCCAGGGCCCGGCGGCGAGGCGTTCGGTGTCGAACGCGCAGCGGGAGAGAACCATGCCCGGTCCGGGTTCCTCGTCTGTCGTCAGCCGGCGCTCACCACTGGACGAACATCGGGATGTCTGTTCAATCATGACGAGAGAATGGTCGGAATCCCCTTTATGGTCGTCCTGACCGGGCTCCAGGTCGTCTGAGCCCAAAGCACCTGGACCGCTACGTCACGGAGTTCGTGGGACGCGGGAACATGCGTGACATAGACACGATCGACCAGATAGGCGCGCTAGATCAAGGGATGTGCGGGAAGCGACTCACGTACGACGAGCTGACGGGCTGAATTAGGGCGGATGTTCCGCTGCGCGCCTGTGTTATGCTCGCCGCGTACCCCGAGTGGGGCAGATCGTCCAAACCTACAAGCGGGTCGATCTGCCGTTTACGAAGACGCGCCGCCTGATGATCGCCGCGGACTTAATCCCAGCGAATGGCGCAGGATCGACGCGCCTCTATGCGTGTCTCAGCAAATCCCCACGCTTTAAGCGGACGGCGACGAAGGGGCACTATCGGTTACTCTCAGAGGATGAGGAGCAGAACGGGCAGGATGACGCATACGGGCTGGAGAACCACGATGACTACCGCTGATCGGCCCAAGAAACCCGGCCGCCCCATCACCCGCAAGGTCAAAATCGACGACACAGCGGAAGAGATCGCCCGCTCGATCTTCCGCGCCGCCAACCCCCCCCGACCCCAGCAAGCGCCAGATCAAGCAGCCGCGCTCCTGATCTCTCGGACTCTCTTCGTGCTGTCTACCTGAAAAGGGAGAGCCCCAGCAATTATTATTGGCTAGTTTGCTGGATAATCCCCTTGATCTTGCATATCCGGAACCAAACAAGACTCTTTTAATGCCGCTCGATCTCGATGACAATGAGTAGCGCATCACACCAAACTGAACCGAGCGTCAACAACGCCCTGAGAAGTGGCTCCGGAAATCTGAACAGGGGGATAAGTGGGATCGCTGCCTGATTGAGGGCATGATAGTGCTCTCGGAGACAGGAGCGAGAGATGAGCAGACGACCCCGCCGTAACCACTCGGCAGAGTTCAAGGCGAAGGTGGCTCTTGCCGCAGTGCGCGGCGACCGGACACTTTCGGAGCTGGCAAGCCAGTTCGATGTGCACCCGAACCAGATCACGCAATGGAAGACCCAGTTGCTGGATCGGGCGGCGCAGTTATTTGGCGCCGGGACAGGGCAGGCTGAAAAGCCGGTAGATATGAAGGTCCTTCACGCTAAGATCGGTGAGCTTGCGTTGGAGAACGATTTTTTAGAGGCCGCGCTCACGAAGGCGGGATTGCCGGGCGCAAGGCGATGATCGACCGCGATCACAAGCTGCCTCTCGCCCGCCAGGCAAAGGCAGTGGGCATCAGCCGCGGGAGCATCTACTACCGGCCGCGGCCGGTGGGCGAAGCCGGTCTCGGACTGATGCGCCGCATCGATGAGCTGCACCTTGAGTATCCGTTTGCAGGCAGTAGGATGATGCGAGGCCTGCTCCGCCAGGAGGGACTCTCCTCCGGGCGTAGACACATCGCCACACTGATGCGGCGGATGGGCATCGAGGCGCTGTACCGCAAGCCCAACACCAGCCGGCGACGCCCCGGCCATACTGTGTATCCGTACCTGCTGCGCGGACTTGAGGTGAGCAGGCCCAACCAGGTGTGGGCAATGGACATCACGTACATTCCGATGGCCAGGGGGTTCGTGTACCTAGCCGCAGTGATGGACTGGCATAGCCGCAAGGTGCTGGCCTGGCGGGTATCGGTCACAATAGACACAGGCTTCTGCGTGGAGGCGCTCGAAGAATCCCTGGGACGCCACGGCGCGCCGGAGATATTCAACACAGATCAGGGAAGCCAGTTCACAAGTGACGCCTTCACCGGCCTGCTGAAAGCCAATGGGATCCAGATCAGCATGGACGGGAGGGGAGGCTGGAAGGATAATGTGTTCGTCGAACGGCTGTGGAAGAGCGTCAAGTACGAGGAGGTGTACCTGAGAGCCTACGAATCGGTCCCGGAAGCCAGAACTGGACTCGGGCGGTACTTCGAGTTTTACAATGCCGGACGGCCCCATTCGAGCCTTGGGGGAATGACGCCGGACCAGTTCTTTGACAGAGTGCCTGCCGAGTCCGAGGCGGCCTAACGCACGGCAGCGCGATTCCACTTATCAAACCGGGCAGCGCTGTTCAGACAAACGAGACCACCTCTGTGCTGTCGAGCCACACCTGGAGTATGGTACTGTCTAACCGTTCAAAACAGATTCACAGAGTCCCTAACCACAGTTCGAAGATGGTTCTGTCTACCGTACACTTTGGCCCACCACGGTTTACGGTAGACAGAACCATCTTCGAAATGTGGCTGGGCAGGCTTTCAACGCACCAAGGCCTCTCGATTCCCGTAGTGTGACGCGTAAGGGGCCACCAAACGAACAAGTCGAGAACCTTCACTCTCTGGACTCAATAGCTACGGAAACGTACGGTAGTCATGGGCGGTCGATTCGGCTCCATCCAAAGCGCCGCGGGCTGGAGTGCCCAAGGCTGGTGATTGGAGACGGACATCTGGGTATCTGGGGAGCTCTGCGCAACGTCTATCCCCAGGCGGCGGAGCAACGCTGTTGGAACCACAAGATGATGAATGTGCTGGACAAGCTACCCAAGCGACAGCAGGGCGAGGCCAAGCTCATGCTGCGCGCCATCCCCTACGCCGAGACCCGGGCCGATGCTGAACGACTCAGGACGGCGTTCAGCAAGTGGTGCCGGGACCGCTCCTACGATGCGGCCTCAGAGACCCTGGAGCGGGACTGGGACCGCATGACCACCTTCTATGGCTTCCCCAAGGAGCACTGGGTTCACCTTCGCACGACAAACCCAGTCGAGTCGCCCTTCGCCGCGCTGAGACTTCGAACCGACGCGGCGAAGCGCTACAAGCGGGTCGACCGAGCCATGGCGGTGATGTGGAAGATGTTGATGATCGCCGAACAGCGCTTCAGGCGTCTGAAGGCCCCTGAGTTGATGGAGGAGGTCTATCTCGGCGCCCAATATGTCGATGGAATCGCCGCTGAGGCAACGGTAGAGGAGGTCGCCGCCTGACTGTTTACACACCCTTTGAAGCAACCTCCTCCCTTGTGAACTCGTCCAGCACCGTCAAGAGCCGCAGGGGACGGCCGTCGCTGGTGCGGGTAAACACGAAGCCGTAGCTCCAGACGTGGTTGGGCTCAGTCGGCCTGAGCCTAACGCAGGAGCCGTCTGTCAAGCAGAGCCGCCTCCGCTTCGGCTGCTTCGCCGGCACCTTCAGCCCTTCCCGCCGCCAGAGCCGCTCTACCCGCTTGTGGTTCACCCGAAAACCCTCCTCTCGCAGCAGGGCGGTCACCCGTCGGTAACCGTAGCGCCCGTACTCGGTCGCTAGCTCCACCATCCGCCTCAGCAGCCTCCCTTCATCGTCGGGAGGAGAACCCCACCGCCGCTGCGTCGATCGCTCCTGCCCCAGGGCCTGGCAGGCCCGGCGCTCCGAGATGACCGCGTGGCCCAACGCATTCCGCACCCAGACCACCGCACAGGTAGTGTCTCAGTTTGATCAGCATTCAAACTGAGACACTACCTGTGCTACCCTCCCCTTGCGTAGTGAGTAGTGCAGGGACAAGCTAGCTTCGCTACCAGCACCCCGTCATGAGGTGTCTTGGTCTTGAGCCTGGGTCAGCGGCCTTGATTCCCTTCCGGTTGCTTGGGCAACTTCCGTTCAGCATAAGGCATCCGCCGCGGGGTGACGACTAGCGTTGCCGAGTCCTTCTCCATGGACGGGTGGCCCTACGCGCGAACGGGGAGCGGTCCAAAGTTCGGTGCGGGAATGGCCGTGGCGCGCCCGCGTTAAGGCATGCACCGTGCGACGCTCGCCGGCCAGAATGGAGGCGTTCGATCTGCCTAGCCATTGGCTACCCGGTGGCGTGGCTCCAAACCCGTTGTGAGGCGAGAGAGGAAGGAGCGCGATTGAGTGTCATATGCGAGTCCTCGAGCTAGCTGACCTCGTCCGAGATGCTGGAGAATATGCTGGTGGCCACGAGCCACCGAGCGCGTGATGGTCTTGGACTCGACGGACGGCGTTGGGCCGTGGCTTACTGCCCAGACGGCGACGTTGTTCCAGTGCCGGGAGATTCTTGCAGGCAGGAGGATGGACGACTTCGTAGCGACCCGGTGGGGAGAGCAGCTAAGGGAGCGCGAAAGGAGCAATTCGAAAGCGCTGTAGGTGGGTGCGGACCGCCTGCTATGTCGTTAACGTCCCTTCTTGCGGTCAACTCTGAGGGGTGATACGGCGGTCGTGAGGTTCAGAGTATCTGGGAGAGGAACAGTTTCGTGCGGTCGCTCTTTGGGGCTTCGAAGATCTGCTCAGGTGGGCCTTCTTCAACGATGAGGCCAGCGTCGAACATCATCATGCGGTTTGCGACTTGCTTGGCAAACCCCATCTCGTGCGATACGACGATCATCGTCATGCCCGAGGTGACTAACTCCCGCATGACGTCCAGCACTTCTTTGATCATCTCCGGGTCGAGGGCGGAGGTCGGCTCGTCGAACAACATGATATTCGGCTGCATGGCGAGGGCGCGAGCTATGGCCACCCTCTGCTGTTGCCCTCCGGAGAGCTCGTTCGGATATTTATCAGACTGCTCGGCTATACCCACGCGCTTCAAGAGTTCTAGGGCGTTGTCCTTAGCCCTTGCGGCTGGCATCTTGCGCACCTTGATCGGTGCCAGCGTGATGTTGCTCATCACCGTGAGGTGTGGAAAGAGGTTGAACGACTGGAAGACCATCCCCACATCGCGGCGTATGGCATCGATGTTGCGCACGTCGTTGGTTAGCTCGATACCATTGACTATGATGTCGCCGCGCTGATGCTCCTCCAGCTTGTTGATCGTACGGATGAAGGTTGACTTACCCGATCCGGAAGGCCCGAAGGCAACGACGACCTCGCCTCTTTTGATTGTGGTGGTGATACCGCGCAGGGCGTGAAAATCGCCGTACCACTTGTGCAGGTCCCGGCAGACAATGATGTCCTCGACTTCGATTTCGATGTCAGCTGGTTCTTCGATTGTAGTCATCGTAATGCTATGTCCTCTGTCCAGGGCCGGAGACTATCGCTCGCCGACGCCCAAATTCCTCTCGATCCGCCTGCTCACGTAAGACATGGTATAGGTGAAGACCCAAAAGACTAGGGCCAGGAAGACAAACAACTCAAGGGCATTATCCAGAAACTCCGTGTTGCCCTGGATGAACGATCGACCGATCTCCACCACGTCCAGCATACCGATTATGTAGACCAGGCTCGTATCTTTAAACAGCGAGATGAACTGCCCCACGATTGCGGGTATGACGTTGCGGATGGCCTGGGGCAAGGAGATGAGCAGCGTGGTCTGCCAGCTCGGTAGGCCCAGTGCCCGCGCCGCCTCCACCTGTCCGGGATGTAGCGCCTGGAGTCCACCGCGAATGTTCTCGGCCATGTAGGCCGCACTAAACAAGGTAATGACGACGGCCGCGCGGAACAGGGAGTCCTGGGGGAAGTTTTCTGGAAAGGCCAGTGGCACCAATACCTGGGACATGAACAGAAGGGTTATGAGCGGTACCCCCCGGAATATCTCGATGAAGGCCACGCACAGCAATTTAACCACTGGGAGCTGGCCGCGACGCCCCAGCGCCAGTGCGATACCGATGGGTAGGCTGAACATGATGCCAGACACCGCCAGCAGTAGGTTCAGCATCAGGCCACCCCAGTAGATGACCGACACCGGCTGGAGTCCCGGCACTCCCGGGAGTCCTCGCAGCAGCACCAGCGCCAGCAGAAAAGCGCTGCCGCCTAAGATGGCGGTCCGGCGGGCCGTGCCCAGTGGCGTGTAGCGAGCCAAACCCCATCCCACCGCCAGCGCGAGCAGATTAGCTACCAGAAGCAGGCGCACGTCCAGCCCCATCCGATCCAGGCTATACGGCAAGAAGGTGAAGGCCGCGGCGGCGGCGGCGGTTGCGATTGCGACTTGTTTCATGACGCCGCGGCCGGTGATTCCCCATGCCATCCCCATCAGGACCGTAAACAGCAGCAAGACGGCCTGCGGTCTCCAAAAGCAGTTGGAGCCAGGGCAGGCGGACTCGGCGTTGTACTGGCCGATAATAAATCGACCGCCCAAGGTGCTGATTAGGGTCCAGTCAGCCGCCAGGAATATCCAGCGCAGGCCGAACCATAGAGCCGCTGCCAGGGCGGCGCCGAAGGCGACGGTTAGTATGCTGTTGAACCGGCTGCTGAACAGATTGGCGTGCATCCAGCCCGCCATGCCTCTGGTTGAGCGCGGCGGCAACTCTGAGGCTGAAGCTGTGTTGAGGTTCATCGCCATCGCCTAACTTCCCTTTAGGCGAAGCTGTCGGTTGTAGAGGTTGCCGATTAGAGAGAAGGTCAGGCTCATCGCCAAGTAGGCGACCATGATCAGCAAGAAGATAGACACCGCAGGAGCGGTCTGCGTCATTGTCTTGGCCACATTGGTGAGGTCTGAGTAACCGATGGCGCCCGCCAAGCTACTGTTCTTGGCCAGGTTCAGGTGCTGGTTGATTAGCGGAGGCACTATGACCCGCATCGCCTGGGGGAAGGTCACGTGGCGCAGGGCATTCATCGGCGACAAGCCCAGTGCTCGGGCCGCTTCCGGCTGACCGCGATTCACCGACTGGATGCCTGCTCGCACGATTTCGGCGATAAAGGACGACGTGTATACGACCAGGCCGATAAGCAGCACTATCAGCCCTCCCGGGAGGGTGAAGCCACCAGAGATGCGGCCGAAGGTACCCTGTGGCGCCGGCTGTGAGATGGCAAAGGGCGCTTCGCCGACCACCGCCGCGATGATAAGCCAGCTAGCGGCAGCGATGACGATAGCGGTGCTGCCGCCCATCACCACGGCGCGGGTAGCCTTACCGGTCGAGGTTTCTCGGCGGTCCAACCCGACATAGACGGCCACGCCTGCTATAACGGCTACCATTGCCAGCCCCAGCCATGTCACCGCTGCGTCAAAACCGTTGGCGGTTGGCCAAGGCAGTGATAGACCGGCGTTGTTGACGTACACTTGCTGGGCAATAACGTATCCGTCCTCGACGGGCGGCAGCGACAGTATGAGATAGAACCAGAAGAACAGCTGCACCAGCAAGGGCACGTTGCGGAAGAACTCGACGTAGGTAAGCGCCGCCTTGGAAACGAGCCAGTTGCTGGACATGCGGGCTACACCCACCAGGACCCCCAGCGCCGTTGCCAGAATGATGCCGGCGATGGCGACGGTCAGGGTGTTGGTGGCAGCGACAACAAAGGCGTAAAGAAAGCTGTCGGAGGATTCGTAAGGCAGGAAATGATGCCCGATAGGAGTCTGGTAGGCGCGGGACAAAAAGTCGAAGCCAGAGGGAATCTCTCGCTCCACTATGGCGTTGCTGATGTTGGCGAAGAACCAGCCGACTAGGGCCACCACCAGGACGCCAGAAACGAGCTGCGCGGCCCATTCGATGACACGAACATGCCGCCAAATCGGGATGCCCTGGTAGGTTAAGCTTCGGGGTATTATGGCCATTGTTGACTCATTGAAAAGCCACCCGTGGCACAATCAAACTCTGCGCACAAGATAGCAGGATAACAAGAGGGCGGCTAGTGTAGACTAGCCGCCCTCTTTAGGTGAGGCTTCTTAGCTCTCTCTGCCTGCCACCACCCTAGCGTAGGGGTGCGGCGTAGATCTGGCCACCCTCCGCCCAAAGGGCGTTGCGGCTGCCAGCTCGCGGCAAGTCGATGCCACCGGGACCCAGGTTGCGGTCGTAGATCTCGCCGTAGTTGCCGACTGAGCGGATTACGTCTTGGGCCGCGGTTTGGCTGATGCCCAGGCTGTCCTGACCGAAGGAGCCCTCGAGGCCGAAGAGACGGTCAACTTTTGTATCGCCTGTGACCGAGGTTGGAACGTTAGCGGAAGTGATGTCGTAGGCCTCGGCGTAGATGAGCATGCCCATCACGGTCTTGACCACATCGAACCACTGGTCATCGCCATGAGGGACCACTGGCCCCAGCGGCTCTTCCGAGATGGTCTCGGGCAAAATGGTGTGGGCGCTTGGGTCATCGAAAGCGCTGCTGATGGCAGCCAACTGCGAGCGATCGTTGGTGAAGGCATCGCACTGGCCACTCTGGTAGGCGGCGGCCACCGCGTCGGTGTCTTCGAAGGTCAGCACCTGCACATTCAAGTCGTTCTGGTTAGAGAAGTCCTGAAGATTCAACTCGGTGGTTGTTCCCAGTGTCACGCAGATGCTGGCGTCTCTTAGCTCTAAGGCACTGGAGATACCCAGGTCTTTGCGGACCAAGAACCCCTGGCCGTCGTAGAACATCGTTTGAGCATAGTTGCCCCATTGCGCGTCACGGAAGGTCGTCCAAGTGACGGTGCGCACCAGCATATCCACCTCACCGGACTGGATGGTCGGCCCGCGCTCAGCGGCCGAAATCAACCTGATCTCTATCGCATTGGCATCGCCCAGAACCGCCGCGGCTACCGCGCGGCAAAGATCGATGTCAAAGCCCTGGCTGTTGCCGGCCGCGTCGAGAAAACCATAGCCGGGCACGTCGTTGCGGCTGGCACATATGACCGTGCCGCGGTCCTTCACCTGTTGCAGCCTATCTGCTCCGTCGCTTGAACTCTGCGAACAAGCTGACAGTACGACTGCGACGGCCGTTGCAAGCGAAAGGAGCGTCCATACCGATGCTTTGCTCTTGATCATAGATTCTACGTCTGTCCCCCTGTGGTAATGCCTTTGCCGAACGACTCTCGACAATACAGCATTGAGGCCGTTCATCCAAGCCTCAGGGGGTTGCATGCAAGGCTCAATAATGATGTGATAAAAAATGATATAGTAAAAAACATATAGTTCTACAGAGTATTCATCAGAGCTTTCATCGCGGAGGAAGTGATAATGCGCGTTCGATTAGTGAAATGGATCGTTTCGTTAGGGTTGTTGGCGGCTCTAGCGCTGATGGCCATGGCTTGTGGCTCTGATGAAAAAGTGGTGGGGGAAGAGGCCCCGTTTAGAATAGGGGTGATGGACTCGGTCACCGGCATTGGTGAGACCTATGGCAGAGTGGCCGTTGAGGCCAAGCAGTTGGCGGTCGAAGAGATTAACGCTGCCGGCGGTGTCAATGGGCACATGCTGAAGCTCATCATCGAAGACTCGAAGTGCAACGCTCAAGACTCGATCACCGCCTACAAAAAGTTGACCGAGGTGGACGGAGTGAAGATCATCCTCGGGCCCTCATGCAGCGGTGCGATGCTCGGCGCCGCGCCGCTGGCCGAGGATGACGGTGTGGTCATCTTCTCCGGTCTGACAACCAACCCGGACATCGCTAACGCCGGAGACTACATTTTCCGGACAGCGATGAGCGACATCCAGGTGGGCACCGATACTGGCAATGTGCTCTGGGCTGACGGGATCCGCAGGTTGGCTACTATCACCGAGGCAACTGACTACGCCGAGGGAGTGAGGCGGACCAGCGTTGCGCAATTCGAGAAGCGGGGCGGCCAAGTGGTGAGCGAGGAGCGCTACAACTCCGACGTTACCGACTTTAGGACCCAGCTGACCAAGCTACTCAACGAAGCCCCAGACGCCCTCCACATCGCTGCCCAGTCGGAGTTAACCGCTGGCACCATCGTCAAGCAATCTCGAGAGTTGGGCTATGAGGGCCCCATATACGGCGAGGCCGTGACAGCCGGTGCGACGGCCTTGGAGATTGCTGGCGATGCCGCTACCGGCGTAAAGGTCATCTCGGCAGATATCGATCCTGCTAACAACAAGGGCCTGGAAGTTCTTGCTGCGTTCAGGGAGCGTTACGGATACATCACTTTACCCTGGTTCGTCGCCTCGGCTTACGACACCGTCTACATAGCCGCCGAGTGCCTCAGGCAGACAAATGACGACCAAGATGCTGACGGCTTCAGAGACTGCCTTTACGGGATCACCTGGAGCGGTGGTATCGGAGATAACTACAGCTTCGACGAAGACGGCGAGGTCGTTGGTCTGAGTAGCGTAGTCCTTGAGATTCTGCCGTTAGCCGAGAGGTCGGCGGAGAACAATGGCTGGAAGGTATTGGGCACTGCACCGACCGAATAGGCCTGCCGCATAACCGCGAGGTTTGTGAAGGTTGGCCCAGAGCGCTCTGGGCCAACCTTCACCTAATCGTCAACCAAGACAGGGAGTTTAGCCGCCCGCGAGTAATAGTCCCAGTGGACGAGGGTACCAAGGAAGGAATGCCTAGTCGTTGTGATGTGCGCTCTGCAATTGAGTACCTAGGACCCTGAGGTCAAGCCGCGCCTCCTTCGACTCTCGCAGCCATTTCCGTATCTCGCGGCGGGCGACGGCGACGGTCACCTCGCCCCGGTCTTGGCGCAACTGAGCCAATCCCTCGGTCGTTCCCTCTGCCGCCACTCTGGCAGCTCCCGACTTCGCTCTCGTTTTTGACCAGTTCCCAAAGGCCGCTTACAGTCGATGCGGCTTCTAGGCGCTCCAGCAGCAGGGCCCCTATCCCGACCAGTGAGCGGCTCGTAGGTACATGTTTGTTAGGCAACAACGTCACTGTTCGAACACCTCACACCGTTCAAACAGGTAGACCAAGACAGCCAACCCTGCAGATTGATACCGTATGCCTGACCTTCCCTGAGCAGAAAACAGCCGCATAGCCTCAAATAACGAATCGCCTTCCAGCCCGGCCTGCCTATGCCGCTGATATTCGTTGACGAAGCCAGACGTTAATCTGCCTGTGAAAGTGCTATCAAATCCGCTCATGGTTTCGACGAATTTCTGGACCTGTTTAGACTGGAGAAGTCCAATGTTAAGAAGGTTTGCTGTCTGCACGGTAAGCGGCGACTACTCTAGCTATCACCGTCGCTCCAATCCCACCGGACATCCCGGAGTACAGCCGGTCCCAATGGAACCACTGGATTGACGAGGATGGAGACTGCCAAGACGCCCGGCAGGAGGCCCTCATCTCAGAGAGCCTAGTGGAGGTCATCTTTGAGTCCGAAAGGAAATGCCGGGTCGAAACGGGCCGGTGGTACGGCGCATTCACTGGCATCTACGTCGAGGCGCCAGGAGACTTAGTCCGGAAAAGCCGCCAATCCCAAACAAACCGGAACGCTTCCCAGTTTCGAGGCGGGTTGCTACTACTCATACCAGCCCGAGCCAAATAGCAGCCCGTCATGCCGCACAATCCAAGTGTGTTTCTGACGGTTCTCGCCCGATTCCGGGTTGAGCAACACATAGTCGACCCAATGACCCGCCTCAGTGGCGCTCAGCAAGTCGTCGCCATAGAAATACCCCGTGGCGTCCACACGGAGGCTGGGATCACGCCCTCGAAACTGCGGGTTATGGTGGGCTATCGTGCAGCCGTCTTGGTCGATGATGAAGACGTACCACTGGCCGTCAACACTCTCCTTGGCGTTGTAGTAGGCGACGGCCTCCTCCAGGCCGAGGGCGACGTAGAGGTTCATGGCTTGCTGCACGAAGGCCTTGGTGTAGGCGGGGGCGTCGGACTTGCCGGGGCCGCGTTCGTACCAGCCGGAGCCGAAGGTGATGCCGTCGTGGATGATCACCCAGGAGTGCTTGGTCTGCACAACGCCAGAGGCGGGATTGGCATAGGTGTAGTCGAACCAGGCGCCGTCCTGGTCGGCGGAGGCGGCGACGGCGGACCCGGTGGGATAGGAGTTGGGTCCGAGAGCCTGGGAGACGTGCTTGCCCACGAGGTCGGGGTCGGGGGCATGAGCGATGATGGTTTGGTTCTCATCGATGATGAAGACATACCACTGGCCGTCGATGCTCTCCTTGGTGTTGTAGTAGGCGACGGTCTCCTCCAGGCCGAGGGCGACGTAGAGGTTCATGGCTTGCTGCACGAAGGCCTTGGTGTAGGCGGGGGCGTCGGACTTGCCGGGGCCGCGTTCGTACCAGCCGGAGCCGAAGGTGATGCCGTCGTGGATGATCACCCAGGAGTGCTTGGTCTGCACAACGCCAGAGGCGGGATTGGCATAGGTGTAGTCGAACCAGGCGCCGTCCTGGTCGGCGGAGGCGGCGACGGCGGACCCGGTGGGATAGGAGTTGGGTCCGAGAGCCTGGGAGACGTGCTTGCCCACGAGGTCGGGGTCGGGGGCATGAGCGATGATGGTTTGGTTCTCATCGATGATGAAGACATACCACTGGCCGTCGATGCTCTCCTTGGTGTTGTAGTAGGCGACGGTGGCATCGAGTCCTTCCGATTCGTATCTGCTGATGGCGTCCCCTGCTAGGAACTTGGTGTAGTCCCCGGGCGTCGACTTGGGAGGTACGGCCGCCGTGGTATAACTCGTGTCCAACTGCTCCTGCATCTGCTCAATGAGAGACGCGACGGTGGCCTCGTCCACGAGGGCGGGTGCGCCCGCGGGGCCCTGCGGCCCGGGAGGCCCAGCGTCTCCCTGGCAGGCAGCAATTGACAGGACAAGAGCGATGATCGGGGTTACTGTGATTAGTGCGCGCATTGTCAAACCCCCTGGTTGCGACGGGCGACGCCGGACCTCGCGAAAGCGGATACTACCGCTGCGCCAGAAGTGTCCGAGTCAAACTTCAGCCCGCGGAAGCGCATGCGCCGCTGTGCTGCCCGTCAAAGATTTTGACCCTTACCTGATTTCCGTCGGACGTGTCGATCCATCCCAACGAAATATGGAGTTGAGGGAGTTTCCTATGGAACTCCACGACCAACTTCCTCAAATTGCTGCCTATTGTTCTTGGATTGATGTGATCGTCGTGATGTAGATACTCTATCGGAATATTCATGAGCGACGAGCGAAATCCCGATATTTCATCCTTGTACACTGGGAGAGTCTTCACTTCATTCAAGCCCATGTCCGGGAAGGACGTCTTTAGCAACGACTCATTTACCGTTACTGGAAGTTTGTATTGACTGCCTCCGTGTTCCGCCAAAACGTCTCCGAGATTCGGGGCGCGGTTCTCCTCTGACATTTGCTGCGCCAGTTTACTGAAAGAGGCCAGCACTCGGGCCACCCGTAGGTCACTGGCTTGCTTTGACCGGTTGCAGGAGTCATGCGTTAGAGCGAAGTTCTCCGGCCTATCTTTACCACCAGCACTGATTGGCTCTATGTGGTCAATATCAAGGCTGCCAGCGTGGAGGACCAAGTCAACGTCTTGTCCGCAAATGAAACAATTCCCTTTCTGGGATTCGTGCAGGCTGTTGACTAAGCGCTCCCGCTCTTGGTTGGATAGGCGATTCAAGTAAAGCGATGGCATGACATACCCCCTGAACTCTTTTTTCTGGCAGGTGCAGCCGGAATCCTTAGAGGTGGTCTCGTTTGTCTGAACAGCGCTGCCCGGTTTGATAAGTGGAATCGCGCTGCCGTGCGTTAGGCCGCCTCGGACTCGGCAGGCACTCTGTCAAAGAACTGGTCCGGCGTCATTCCCCCAAGGCTCGAATGGGGCCGTCCGGCATTGTAAAACTCGAAGTACCGCCCGAGTCCAGTTCTGGCTTCCGGGACCGATTCGTAGGCTCTCAGGTACACCTCCTCGTACTTGACGCTCTTCCACAGCCGTTCGACGAACACATTATCCTTCCAGCCTCCCCTCCCGTCCATGCTGATCTGGATCCCATTGGCTTTCAGCAGGCCGGTGAAGGCGTCACTTGTGAACTGGCTTCCCTGATCTGTGTTGAATATCTCCGGCGCGCCGTGGCGTCCCAGGGATTCTTCGAGCGCCTCCACGCAGAAGCCTGTGTCTATTGTGACCGATACCCGCCAGGCCAGCACCTTGCGGCTATGCCAGTCCATCACTGCGGCTAGGTACACGAACCCCCTGGCCATCGGAATGTACGTGATGTCCATTGCCCACACCTGGTTGGGCCTGCTCACCTCAAGTCCGCGCAGCAGGTACGGATACACAGTATGGCCGGGGCGTCGCCGGCTGGTGTTGGGCTTGCGGTACAGCGCCTCGATGCCCATCCGCCGCATCAGTGTGGCGATGTGTCTACGCCCGGAGGAGAGTCCCTCCTGGCGGAGCAGGCCTCGCATCATCCTACTGCCTGCAAACGGATACTCAAGGTGCAGCTCATCGATGCGGCGCATCAGTCCGAGACCGGCTTCGCCCACCGGCCGCGGCCGGTAGTAGATGCTCCCGCGGCTGATGCCCACTGCCTTTGCCTGGCGGGCGAGAGGCAGCTTGTGATCGCGGTCGATCATCGCCTTGCGCCCGGCAATCCCGCCTTCGTGAGCGCGGCCTCTAAAAAATCGTTCTCCAACGCAAGCTCACCGATCTTAGCGTGAAGGACCTTCATATCTACCGGCTTTTCAGCCTGCCCTGTCCCGGCGCCAAATAACTGCGCCGCCCGATCCAGCAACTGGGTCTTCCATTGCGTGATCTGGTTCGGGTGCACATCGAACTGGCTTGCCAGCTCCGAAAGTGTCCGGTCGCCGCGCACTGCGGCAAGAGCCACCTTCGCCTTGAACTCTGCCGAGTGGTTACGGCGGGGTCGTCTGCTCATCTCTCGCTCCTGTCTCCGAGAGCACTATCATGCCCTCAATCAGGCAGCGATCCCACTTATCCCCCTGTTCAGATTTCCGGAGCCACTTCTCTCGGACTCTCTTCGTGCTGTCTACCTGAAAAGGGAGAGCCCCAGCAATTATTATTGGCTAGTTTGCTGGATAATCCCCTTGATCTTGCATATCCGGAACCAAACAAGACTCTTTTAATGCCGCTCGATCTCGATGACAATGAGTAGCGCATCACACCAAACTGAACCGAGCGTCAACAACGCCCTGGGCATCTTGCTGCAGGGAATGCTGACGCGAAGTCGCGTTCGGTCAGAAAACACCCAAACCATCGCTGGACACTCCGGGCTGCGGCCCGACATCCTGATCACGGCGTCGGGCTGCTCACCGGTAGTGGTCGAGGCAGAGTATGTGCCCGCTCTCACTGCCGAAGCAGAAGCAAAGTCTCGTCTTGGACTGGAGGTTGCTGCCAATGGCCGGTTCATTGAAGCGGCGATCGCCCTCCGGTACCCCGATGCGATTGGTGAAACCGACGACCTTCGATCTGCACTGAACGGCGCGCGCCTGTCCTACTGCGTTTTCACCGGAGTAGAGCAGGAGCCCGATCGCTTTCCTGGGTCCGGTTGGCTAGAGGGTTCCATCGAAGACTTGGTCGACCTCATTCGCTTGGTGTCCATCCCTCAGCGCGCTGTGGACGAAGCGACCACCACGCTGCAAGAAGGCATCGACGGCGCCGCAAAGTTCTTGGACGAGGTAGACAAGAGCCCAGGGCAACCCTTGAGTGCCGGTATCTGATGCACTTGGCCTTCCTGCTATCGGGAGCGGGTCGGCCTCACCGCTCGCATACGACGCCGTCATTGTCCCTGTCATCCATGAACTCGTATGCGGGATGTCCACGGAGAACAGGGGCAATGCCATGGTTACGCGCCTCTGCGCAGGTGATGCGGCCATTCCCATTGTCATCGTACATCTCGAGGGCGCTGCTGACTTCCTCGTTTTCTGGCGCAGAGGTAGGAGTCGCTGCCGAGGCCGGGGGTGCTTCTTTCACAATCATTTCCGTGAATGCGCCGCAGCCCGACAAGATGCTCTCCAGCACGTCGCGCTCTCGCTCATCGACAGTGAGATCGTACTGTTGGCGCACCCCCACCACGCGGCTTGCGAACCAACAGCGATTCAGGTCGGGGAGCCATTCGGTCGCATCTTTGCCACTCTTCTGCGAGCGATTAACCGCAGGACTAGCCAGGGTGAGATTGATAAGGTCGGAAGCAAACTGTCGCTTCGTTGCAGCGTCAGCTGCGCAGAGGCCACTGTCGTGAGCCTCGGAGCGCGCGACGATGTGCTCAATGTCAGTTTCAGAGGTGCTATCGAACCACTTACCCGTGTATGGGCTGTAGATGATGCCACCCATGCTTGCAACGATGCGTTGCTCAACAGACTGCGAGTACGGGTAGTCGTCAGAGTCGTACGGCGAACAGCGATCCTCTGGGGCGACTACAAGCCCACGCCAGACATCCGGGCCGACTGTGGTCTCTGGCGTAGTAGTGGGCTCAAGTGTCGGCGTTGCCGTCGGTGCGATCGTTGATGTCGGCTCTGACGTCTGAGTCGCGGTAGCCGCTGGCGCTGTAAGCGTGGTCGCGGCGGCGACGGCGAACCCAAGCAGCGGGCAACCGGCCGCCTGCATAACGCCTAGCGCCGCGTCGAAGCGCAGGAGTTTGAGCGAATCGACGGGCGTGACTTCACCGCTGCAATCGACATCGCCCCAGGGATGCGGCGAGGCACCCTGGACATCGACGACCTGTCCGAGGTTGGGGCAGCCACCCGTGTTGGTGGTGAGGCCGGCGTCAAAGCGCAGGGTGAGCAGGGAGTCAACCGGGTCGACGGAACCGGAGCAGTTGGCGTCGCCCCAGGCCTTGAGGTCGAAGTTGCCAGTGGCGCCGCCGGAAGACCCGTTCGACAGCAGGGCCACCATGAGAAAGGCGGCGGCCGATGCAACGACAACGATAAACGGGCGGCTCATCATCAGCTAACTCCTCTGTTTTGAACGCGGCAATCTTAGCACGCGCGAGTTCCAGCCCGTCAGACCGGAATCCCCCAGCGACGCATCCCCACCAAGGGACTTGTGGGATCTTATTCAATTGTACCATACCGTGTAGAGGGCTACTGCGTGATGGTGGTTCTCCAGCTTCTTCGAGAAGGGGGCTATATACGATAGTGCCCATAGCTATCAGTTACCGTGCCGTCACTATCTCCGCAATTCGTGCCGCCAGGTATTCCTGGGTCCGGTCTCCTTTGAGCCGGTTGCAGTGGGAGCACAGTAGCTGCAAATTCTCCAGGTGGTCCGAGCCGCCCCGCGATTGCGGGATGACGTGGTCTACCTCGAAGACCTTGAAAGGGAAGTCCATGCGGCAACCCGCGCACTGCCCTTCCTGTTGGCCGTAGAGCACGTGCTTGTTCTGTCTGTAGGGGATGGGCGCATCTATGTCCGTACGGCGCGGTATGTCCGTGCGCAGCGTGACCTTCGAGGCCCATAGGGCGATACCGGGTTCCTGCTGCTTCAGGCGGTACTCCACTAGATCAACGGCCTTGGGCGATAGGTCGATACCGACCCACTGACGGCCCAGCCGTTCTGCCGCTACGCATGCCGTCGCACAACCGCAGAACGGATCGAGAATCACGTCGCCCTCGTTGCTACTGGCTTTGATTATGCGCTCCAAGAGGGCAAGGGGCTTCTGTGTCGGGTAGCCCGTCCGCTCATTCGCATGAGCACTAATTGGCTGGATGTCAGACCACACGTTGCCAACAACGCCCCCCCCCTTTGCTCATTCAGGTACCGCTTGAGCCTCAGACGTTTCTCAAAGTCTGGTGACCCGTCAGGGTTGGCAGGATAATGAATTCTCCCCTGTTCATGCAGTTCCCCCATTCTGGATTCCTGGTACCGCCATCCCTTGGGCGGACAAGGGAACCCTTTCCACTCATACATCATATTTGGCCGTGGATTCGGGCTTGCCATGTTGTCCAGTTGATAAGGGCCGCGCTCATCGCCATCGTCGAACCTGTAGAACTTGCTCACATAATCCGGCGAATGGGGCAGGTATGATGGCTGGAACCTCGCTCCCTGCATGGCATAGAACAGAATCACGTCGGCAACGTTCGGAAATGAATGGCGAGAGTCATTGTGGGTATTCGTTCGCACCCATGTAATCTCGTTCCGATAGAAATCTTGCCCAAACACTGCGTCCATCAGTAGCTTCAGATAGTGGCTAGCCGTGGGGTCGCAGTGGAGATAGATGCTGCCCGTCTCCTTCAGGACGCGGCGAAGCTCCAGGAGGCGGACGGCGAAGTTGAAGCGGGTTCGGAGTCGGGTGTGTAGGCTCAGATGAAGGACCCAGGCGACCACTCCGGCAATCACCGTGGCAAAGGCGACATTGACGTAAGGGCTGTTAACCTCGTATTGCCCGCCCAGGGTCTCGCCAGACATCAGGTAGAAAACGCCATAGGCGCCCAGGGCAGCGGCCGCGCCGTAGTACAGATCGAAGAACCAGACGGTGCCGTAGACGATGGTGAATCCAAGGGCAAGCAGGGCGTACACGGCACCGACGGATAGGCCATTGAAGGCGAACTGCAGGGATTGGTCAGGTGATTCCTGGATCTTCCAGACGATGTAAGCCGTAGCGGCGATGAGCAGCCCGGTTGCTAGGAGTTTGTTGTAGGGAAGAGGGGTTCTGGGTCCCGCCCGCTGGAGCAACTGACGCATCACTTTGCCCGTGAGGCTTGGTTCGTTGCCCGACTCGAGCTACTCCGGCACGCGCGGCTTGACCTCAGGGTCCTAGGTACTCAATTGCAGAGCGCACATCACAACGACTAGACACTCCTTCCTTGGTACCCTCGTCCACTGGGACTATTACTCGCGGACGGCTAAACTCCCTGTCTTGGTTGACGATTAGGTGAAGGTTGGCCCAGAGCGCCTGGGCCAACCTTCACAAACCTCGCGGTTATGCGGCAGGCCTATTCGGTCGGTGCAGTGCCCAATACCTTCCAGCCATTGTTCTCCGCCGACCTCTCGGCTAACGGCAGAATCTCAAGGACTACGTTACCCAGACCAACGACCTCGCCGTCTTCGTCGAAGCTGTAGTTATCTCCGATACCACCGCTCCAGGTGATCCCGTAAAGGCAGTCTCTGAAGCCGTCAGCATCTTGGTCGTCATTTGTCTGCCTGAGGCACTCGGCGGCTATGTAGACGGTGTCGTAAGCCGAGGCGACGAACCAGGGTAAAGTGATGTATCCGTAACGCTCCCTGAACGTAGCAAGAACTTCCAGGCCCTTGTTGTTAGCAGGATCGATATCTACCGAGATGACCTTTACGCCGGTAGCGGCATCGCCAGCAATCTCCAAGGCCGTCGCACCGGCTGTCACGGCCTCGCCGTATATGGGGCCCTCATAGCCCAACTCTCGAGATTGCTTGACGATGGTGCCAGCGGTTAACTCCGACTGGGCAGCGATGTGGAGGGCGTCTGGGGCTTCGTTGAGTAGCTTGGTCAGCTGGGTCCTAAAGTCGGTAACGTCGGAGTTGTAGCGCTCCTCGCTCACCACTTGGCCGCCCCGCTTCTCGAATTGCGCAACGCTGGTCCGCCTCACTCCCTCGGCGTAGTCAGTTGCCTCGGTGATAGTAGCCAACCTGCGGATCCCGTCAGCCCAGAGCACATTGCCAGTATCGGTGCCCACCTGGATGTCGCTCATCGCTGTCCGGAAAATGTAGTCTCCGGCGTTAGCGATGTCCGGGTTGGTTGTCAGACCGGAGAAGATGACCACACCGTCATCCTCGGCCAGCGGCGCGGCGCCGAGCATCGCACCGCTGCATGAGGGCCCGAGGATGATCTTCACTCCGTCCACCTCGGTCAACTTTTTGTAGGCGGTGATCGAGTCTTGAGCGTTGCACTTCGAGTCTTCGATGATGAGCTTCAGCATGTGCCCATTGACACCGCCGGCAGCGTTAATCTCTTCGACCGCCAACTGCTTGGCCTCAACGGCCACTCTGCCATAGGTCTCACCAATGCCGGTGACCGAGTCCATCACCCCTATTCTAAACGGGGCCTCTTCCCCCACCACTTTTTCATCAGAGCCACAAGCCATGGCCATCAGCGCTAGAGCCGCCAACAACCCTAACGAAACGATCCATTTCACTAATCGAACGCGCATTATCACTTCCTCCGCGATGAAAGCTCTGATGAATACTCTGTAGAACTATATGTTTTTTATCACATCATTATTGAGCCTTGCATGCAACCCCCTGAGGCTTGGATGAACGGCCTCAATGCTGTATTGTCGGGAGTCGTTCGGCAAAGGCATTACCACAGGGGGACAGACGTAGAATCTATGATCAAGAGCAAAGCATCGGTATGGACGCTCCTTTCGCTTGCAACGGCCGTCGCAGTCGTACTGTCAGCTTGTTCGCAGAGTTCAAGCGACGGAGCAGATAGGCTGCAACAGGTGAAGGACCGCGGCACGGTCATATGTGCCAGCCGCAACGACGTGCCCGGCTATGGTTTTCTCGACGCGGCCGGCAACAACCAGGGCTTTGACATCGATCTTTGCCGCGCGGTAGCCGCGGCGGTTCTGGGCGATGCCAATGCGATAGAGATCAGGTTGATTTCGGCCGCTGAGCGCGGGCCGACCATCCAGTCCGGTGAGGTGGATATGCTGGTGCGCACCGTCACTTGGACGACCTTCCGTGACGCGCAATGGGGCAACTATGCTCAAACGATGTTCTACGACGGCCAGGGGTTCTTGGTCCGCAAAGACCTGGGTATCTCCAGTGCCTTAGAGCTAAGAGACGCCAGCATCTGCGTGACACTGGGAACAACCACCGAGTTGAATCTTCAGGACTTCTCTAACCAGAACGACTTGAATGTGCAGGTGCTGACCTTCGAAGACACCGACGCGGTGGTCGCCGCCTACCAGAGTGGCCAGTGCGATGCCTTCACCAACGATCGCTCGCAGTTGGCTGCCATCAGCAGCGCTCTCGATGACCCAAGCGCCCACACCATTTTGCCCGAGACCATCTCGGAAGAGCCGCTGGGGCCAGTGGTCCCTCATGGCGATGACCAGTGGTTCGATGTGGTCAAGACCGTGATGGGCATGCTCATCTACGCCGAGGCCTACGACATCACTTCCGCTAACGTTCCAACCTCGGTCACAGGCGATACAAAAGTTGACCGTCTCTTCGGCCTCGAGGGCTCCTTCGGTCAAGACAGCCTGGGCATCAGCCAAACCGCGGCCCAAGACGTAATCCGCTCAGTCGGCAACTACGGCGAGATCTACGACCGCAACCTGGGTCCCGATGGCATCGACTTGCCGCGAGCTGGCAGCCGCAACGCCCTTTGGACGGAGGGTGGCCAGATCTACGCCGCACCCCTACGCTAGGGTGGTGGCAGGCAGAGAGAGCTAAGAAGCCTCACCTAAAGAGGGCGGCTAGTCTACACTAGCCGCCCTCTTGTTATCCTGCTATCTTGTGCGCAGAGTTTGATTGTGCCACGGGTGGCTTTTCAATGAGTCAACAATGGCCATAATACCCCGAAGCTTAACCTACCAGGGCATCCCGATTTGGCGGCATGTTCGTGTCATCGAATGGGCCGCGCAGCTCGTTTCTGGCGTCCTGGTGGTGGCCCTAGTCGGCTGGTTCTTCGCCAACATCAGCAACGCCATAGTGGAGCGAGAGATTCCCTCTGGCTTCGACTTTTTGTCCCGCGCCTACCAGACTCCTATCGGGCATCATTTCCTGCCTTACGAATCCTCCGACAGCTTTCTTTACGCCTTTGTTGTCGCTGCCACCAACACCCTGACCGTCGCCATCGCCGGCATCATTCTGGCAACGGCGCTGGGGGTCCTGGTGGGTGTAGCCCGCATGTCCAGCAACTGGCTCGTTTCCAAGGCGGCGCTTGCCTACGTCGAGTTCTTCCGCAACGTGCCCTTGCTGGTGCAGCTGTTCTTCTGGTTCTATCTCATACTGTCGCTGCCGCCCGTCGAGGACGGATACGTTATTGCCCAGCAAGTGTACGTCAACAACGCCGGTCTATCACTGCCTTGGCCAACCGCCAACGGTTTTGACGCAGCGGTGACATGGCTGGGGCTGGCAATGGTAGCCGTTATAGCAGGCGTGGCCGTCTATGTCGGGTTGGACCGCCGAGAAACCTCGACCGGTAAGGCTACCCGCGCCGTGGTGATGGGCGGCAGCACCGCTATCGTCATCGCTGCCGCTAGCTGGCTTATCATCGCGGCGGTGGTCGGCGAAGCGCCCTTTGCCATCTCACAGCCGGCGCCACAGGGTACCTTCGGCCGCATCTCTGGTGGCTTCACCCTCCCGGGAGGGCTGATAGTGCTGCTTATCGGCCTGGTCGTATACACGTCGTCCTTTATCGCCGAAATCGTGCGAGCAGGCATCCAGTCGGTGAATCGCGGTCAGCCGGAAGCGGCCCGAGCACTGGGCTTGTCGCCGATGAATGCCCTGCGCCACGTGACCTTCCCCCAGGCGATGCGGGTCATAGTGCCTCCGCTAATCAACCAGCACCTGAACCTGGCCAAGAACAGTAGCTTGGCGGGCGCCATCGGTTACTCAGACCTCACCAATGTGGCCAAGACAATGACGCAGACCGCTCCTGCGGTGTCTATCTTCTTGCTGATCATGGTCGCCTACTTGGCGATGAGCCTGACCTTCTCTCTGATCGGCAACCTCTACAACCGACAGCTTCGCCTAAAGGGAAATTAGGCGATGGCGATGAACCTCAACACAGCTCCAGCCTCAGAGTTGCCGCCGCGCTCAACCAGAGGCATGGCGGGCTGGATGCACGCCAATCTGTTCAGCAGCCGGTTCAACAGCATACTAACCGTCGCCTTCGGCGCCGCCCTGGCAGCGGCTCTATGGTTCGGCCTGCGCTGGATATTCCTGGCGGCTGACTGGACCCTAATCAGCACCTTGGGCGGTCGATTTATTATCGGCCAGTACAACGCCGAGTCCGCCTGCCCTGGCTCCAACTGCTTTTGGAGACCGCAGGCCGTCTTGCTGCTGTTTACGGTCCTGATGGGGATGGCATGGGGAATCACCGGCCGCGGCGTCATGAAACAAGTCGCAATCGCAACCGCCGCCGCCGCCGCGGCCTTCACCTTCTTGCCGTATAGCCTGGATCGGATGGGGCTGGACGTGCGCCTGCTTCTGGTAGCTAATCTGCTCGCGCTGGCGGTGGGATGGGGTTTGGCTCGCTACACGCCACTGGGCACGGCCCGCCGGACCGCCATCTTAGGCGGCAGCGCTTTTCTGCTGGCGCTGGTGCTGCTGCGAGGACTCCCGGGAGTGCCGGGACTCCAGCCGGTGTCGGTCATCTACTGGGGTGGCCTGATGCTGAACCTACTGCTGGCGGTGTCTGGCATCATGTTCAGCCTACCCATCGGTATCGCACTGGCGCTGGGGCGTCGCGGCCAGCTCCCAGTGGTTAAATTGCTGTGCGTGGCCTTCATCGAGATATTCCGGGGGGTACCGCTCATAACCCTTCTGTTCATGTCCCAGGTATTGGTGCCACTGGCCTTTCCAGAAAACTTCCCCCAGGACTCCCTGTTCCGCGCGGCCGTCGTCATTACCTTGTTTAGTGCGGCCTACATGGCCGAGAACATTCGCGGTGGACTCCAGGCGCTACATCCCGGACAGGTGGAGGCGGCGCGGGCACTGGGCCTACCGAACTGGCAGACCACGCTGCTCATCTCCTTGCCCCAGGCCATCCGCAACGTCATACCCGCAATCGCGGGGCAGTTCATCTCGCTGTTTAAAGATACGAGCCTGGTCTACATAATCGGTATGCTGGACGTGGTGGAGATCGGTCGATCGTTCATCCAGGGCAACACGGAGTTTCTGGATAATGCCCTTGAGTTGTTTGTCTTCCTGGCCCTAGTCTTTTGGGTCTTCACCTATACCATGTCTTACGTGAGCAGGCGGATCGAGAGGAATTTGGGCGTCGGCGAGCGATAGTCTCCGGCCCTGGACAGAGGATATAGCATTACGATGACTACAATCGAAGAACCAGCTGACATCGAAATCGAAGTCGAGGACATCATTGTCTGCCGGGACCTGCACAAGTGGTACGGCGATTTTCACGCCCTGCGCGGTATCACCACCACAATCAAAAGAGGCGAGGTCGTCGTTGCCTTCGGGCCTTCCGGATCGGGTAAGTCAACCTTCATCCGTACGATCAACAAGCTGGAGGAGCATCAGCGCGGCGACATCATAGTCAATGGTATCGAGCTAACCAACGACGTGCGCAACATCGATGCCATACGCCGCGATGTGGGGATGGTCTTCCAGTCGTTCAACCTCTTTCCACACCTCACGGTGATGAGCAACATCACGCTGGCACCGATCAAGGTGCGCAAGATGCCAGCCGCAAGGGCTAAGGACAACGCCCTAGAACTCTTGAAGCGCGTGGGTATAGCCGAGCAGTCTGATAAATATCCGAACGAGCTCTCCGGAGGGCAACAGCAGAGGGTGGCCATAGCTCGCGCCCTCGCCATGCAGCCGAATATCATGTTGTTCGACGAGCCGACCTCCGCCCTCGACCCGGAGATGATCAAAGAAGTGCTGGACGTCATGCGGGAGTTAGTCACCTCGGGCATGACGATGATCGTCGTATCGCACGAGATGGGGTTTGCCAAGCAAGTCGCAAACCGCATGATGATGTTCGACGCTGGCCTCATCGTTGAAGAAGGCCCACCTGAGCAGATCTTCGAAGCCCCAAAGAGCGACCGCACGAAACTGTTCCTCTCCCAGATACTCTGAACCTCACGACCGCCGTATCACCCCTCAGAGTTGACCGCAAGAAGGGACGTTAACGACATAGCAGGCGGTCCGCACCCACCTACAGCGCTTTCGAATTGCTCCTTTCGCGCTCCCCTAGCTGCTCTCCCCACCGGGTCGCTACGAAGTCGTCCATCCTCCTGCCTGCAAGAATCTCCCGGCACTGGAACAACGTCGCCGTCTGGGCAGTAAACCACGGCCCAACGCCGTCCGTCGAGTCCAAGACCATCACGCGCTCGGTGGCTCGTGGCCACCAGCATATTCTCCAGCATCTCGGACGAGGTCAGGTAGCTCGAGGACTCGCATATGACACTCAATCGCGCTCCTTCCTCTCTCGCCTCACAACGGGTTTGGAGCCACGCCACCGGGTAGCCAATGGCTAGGCAGATCGAACGCCTCCATTCTGGCCGGCGAGCGTCGCACGGTGCATGCCTTAACACGGGCGCGCCACGGCCATTCCCGCACCGAACTTTGGACCGCTCCCCGTTCGCGCGTAGGGCCACCCGTCCATGGAGAAGGACTCGGCAGCGCTAGTCGTCGCCCCGCGGCGGATGCCTTATGCTGAACGGAAGTTGCCCAAGCAACCGGAAGGGAATCAAGGCCGCTGACCCAGGCTCAAGACCAAGACACCTCATGACGGGGTGCTGGTAGCGAAGCTAGCTTGTCCCTGCACTACTCACTACGCAAGGGGAGGGTAGCGCAGGGGTCAAGGTAAATCTGCTCGGTTCATGTTAAGAATCGGCCTTCGGCTGGCGAAATGTAATGGGTCGTGGTGTGCCGGACCCGCCCGCCGAGGGCATTCTTGGCCGTGAACTCCAGCTGAATGCGGTGGTCGCCTTGCGCGTCCGCCGGGGCGATCCGCGTGACAATGGTCTCCATACTTCCCGGATCATTGAGCCGGTCCCGAATCAACGCTTCCAGGCCGTCGTGGTTCCCGTCCCACTGGCTGAGGCAGTGGAAGCCCTTCCGGCGCTCTTCCGCATCGTACGAGCCGCGACCGTCCTCCTCTGTTTCCGCACAGGCGCCCATCGCCAGCCGGTGGGGGAATGGTCGGCCACCAAAACTTCTGCGCCCTCACCATGCGTACGACTCCCTGCGGCCGACCGCCCGCACGCCACACAGGTCCCGCTGAGATGCGCATGGCCAAGACAATCGGCTTGGAGCGTACAGCGCAGTGGTCGGAGATAGCAGCGCGGAGGCCGTGAGCCGCCGATGGCGACGGTTAGTCGAGGCCTGCTCCGTCGAGCCGGCGCTGGAGCACTTCCTGCACTCGATCCTGGTCATCGAGCCGCTTGTACGGAGCGAGGAGGGCGTCAACGGACTTCGTCCAGCGGCGACCGAGAACCTGCTGGATGCTGGCGTCATCGACCCCGCGCTCGGAGAGCCGGGCCGCGAGCGCGGCTGTGACTTCATACCGCCTGACAGCTCCGCATCCGGCGCGCTGCGCCCACCTCCCTACCATCCACTTAGGCCCACCAAAACTTGACGATAGACAGAACCATCGTTGAGATGTGGCTCATCCTGTCGGGCTCACCAACATCCGCTACTGCACGATAATAGCAAGGTGGTAAGAGGCGGCGCCCATGGTCGCTGGACTCGAAGCCAGCCCGTGTTCGGAGGTGAACGTCGTCGCCACGTTACATCGCGACCTAATGAGCGGTTCCGATGAGCGGTTCCGGCCTCGCGAGGCGGCACGTTTGTTCAACGCTCACAGACAACACCATCCCCATCGCCGTCACGGGCGCTGGGGACCATTACCTTCGGAAACCCTCTCCCTTCGCCCTTGGACCCCTGCACCCTGGTCTCCCCGGCTTCTACCGCTTCTTCGCAGGACCCATACACGGTGTAAGCGACCGGCACGCCGATTGGTACTGGATCGTCTCGGCTGCCAAGCTCCGGTGTCGGCTCGGGTGACTCCGTGATCGTCACCGCGCTGCCAATCTCCGGGCAGCCGTCCTCCTGCGAAGCGCTCAGACCGGCGTCGTAGCGCAGCGTCTTCAGCGAGTCCACGGGCGTCATGGCGCCCGAGCAGTCGATGTCGCCCCAGATATGCGGCGAGGCGTTGAGGACGTTGATGTCAGCACCCATCCCCGGACAGTCGCCCGTGTTCGTCGGCAGGCCGGCGTCACCGCGCAGCACGAACAGCGAATCGATCGGGTCGACCGAAGTCGAGCAGTTGTTGTCCGCCCAAGTGACCTGCTGGCCGGGCGCATCCGTTGTAATGCGCTCCTGCAGACTGACACGGTCGCCGCCCTCATCTTCACATTCGGCAACCAACTCCTGCAGCTCTTCGAGGTCGATCTGCTGGGCGTGAGGATTCACGACGTCTGTCTCGATCAGAAGTTGCAGGGCAAGGATCTGCTCGCAATTCAACTCGTCGAGGTCTGGTCCGTCGTCGTCACCATCGTCGTCACCAGCGGGCACGACTGCTTCAGCCCATGGCGCGCCGACGGAGCCGACGCCCGGCAGCCCTCCCAGCGCGCCGAAAGCAAGAACGAATACGGCGACCAGGAAGACTGGAAACAAACGGTCAGCCATGGCTAACTCCCTTTCGGTGTCAGGTCGGGACCTGGTGACGGCTGGATGGAGGCAAAACTACCCGCGCCCGCCGTCGGCGTCAAGAGACAACCAGAAGCGCCGCCGTTCGGCCGAGCGACGGCGCTCCGATACCACACTACGGGGCGGCTAGAAGTCCACGATCGTCACCGGGCTGTTGATCGCCGGGCAGCCGTCCTCCTGCGAGGCACTGAGGCCGGCGTCGTAGCGCAGCGTCTTCAGCGAGTCCACGGGCGTCATCGCAGCGGTGCAGTCGATGTCCCCCCAGAAATGCTGCGAGGCGTTAAGGACGTTGATCGCCGCGCCCATGTCCGGGCAATCGCCCGTATTCGTCGGCAGGCCGGCGTCGCCGCGCAGTATGAACAGCGAGTCTACCGGATCAACGGTCGTCGAGCAGTTGTTGTCGGCCCAGATCAACTGCTGGCCCGGCGGCGACGTGGGCGTCGGCGCCGCTGTCGCTGTCGGTGTCGGCGCCACCGTCGGAGCCGGACTGGGGCCGGCCGTCGGACCGAAGCCGCCACATCCAGGTGGGGACTGGCCGGAGATGCCGCTGGGCTGTCTGTCATCAGGCGCCGAACAGCCGCCAACGATGACGTCGAATGGGATCTTCGTCACCTCGCCGTGGCAGGTAAGGCGGATCTCGTACTCATAGGTGCCGTCCGCCACGAACTCGGGGATGCTCGTGAGCCAGGTCGTACTGAACGTGCCCTCGCCACTCGCTGGGGTGAAGCTGTTGAAGATGTTCGCGTTGCCGGGAACGCCCACGATCTCAATGGTTACGGTCTTGTCGCCCGGCTGGACGGTGATGACCATCTCGGTCTCGTCGTGGTCGCCTGGATCGGCGGCGTAGTACGTGTATTCCAACGGATCCGCAAAGAGGGAATCGTCCTCGAAGAAGAGGTGCGGGCCCAGGGTGCAGGGGCCCGCCAGCGCCAAGCGCGGCGCGTTGGCAGGCGCGTTGTTGAGGACCACGATCGCCGCCAGGCCAATTACCGCGGCCGCGGCCAACGTCACGATTGAGCGGACTGATACCACTGAGGGGCTCCTTTCGTAGCTCGATCGCCGATTGCGGCCACCGCAAGACGCAGGCAAGCGTAGCCGCACCCAGCGGGAGACGTCAAGCGGAGCTAGCCGCGCTGCTGCTGTGCGGGATCGGGGCGGCCGAAGCGGATCGGCGCTTCGACCTCTCGCGGCGGCCGGCCGTACGTCACCGCCATCGCTCTACCGTTGGCGGTGTCGTCGCGTATCAGTTCGAGCACCGTCTCGGCGATCGTCTGCGGCTCAATCAGCGGCATAGTGGCGAGCAGCGCCTTCGCTCGCTCACGCGCCTCCGGATCGGAGTTGTCGCGCACCTGGTGGACCATCGGCGTGTCAACGACGCCGGGGCAAACGCAGTTGACGCGGATGTTGGCCTCGGGCAGGAGGAACTCCATCGACCGCGTCAGCCCGACGACTCCGTGCTTGGCGGCGGCATAGATCGGGTCCGGCATGTAGCCCATGAGACCGGCGATGGAGGCCGTGTTGATGATGACCCCGCCGCCGCGCTCTCGCAGCGCCGGCACCTGCGCCTGGACGCAGGCGGCGACGGCCAGGAGGTCGATCATGAGTGTGCGCTCCCAGTCTTCGGTCCGCCCCGCCGGGAACCGCGCCCCTGGCGTTCCGACGCCAGCGTTGTTGTAGGCGATGTCGAGTCCGCCGTACGTCTCCTTCGTGAACGCGACCATCGCTTCGACGTCGTCGCGGTTCGTCACGTCTACCCGAACGAACGCCGCCTCGCCGCCGGCGGCCTTCACCTGCTTCACTGTCTCGTTGCCGCCGGCTTCGTCGACGTCGGCAACTACGACCGAAGCGCCGTTCTCCGCCAGCAGCAGCGCTGTGACCCGGCCGATGCCGGAGCCTGCGCCCGTAATGAGTGCTACTTTGCCGGTTGGATCCATCTCTCGTTCCTCCCTGCGCTCGGTAGTCTGTGACAATCGCGGCCGTCCTGCAACCCACAGGCAAGCGAGCCGTAATAGAATAGCGACACCTCAGTTAGCAAGGCAGGAGCCAACGCCGGCGATCGCACCGCCGCAAAGGGGGGCACCTTGAGCATCCGCGTGGGCATCATCGGGTCGCGCTTCGTCGCGGCGGCGCACGCCGAAGCGCTGCGCCAGACGCCGGGCGTCGAACTGACGGCCGTCGCCTCGCCAAACGCCGAGCACGCCTGGGAGTTCCGCAGGCGCTTCGAGGTCGAACACGCGCGCCGTGGCGTCCCAGGGATTCTTCGAGCGCCTCCACGCAGAAGCCTGTGTCTATTGTGACCGATACCCGCCAGGCCAGCACCTTGCGGCTATGCCAGTCCATCACTGCGGCTAGGTACACGAACCCCCTGGCCATCGGAATGTACGTGATGTCCATTGCCTACACCTGGTTGGGCCTGCTCACCTCAAGTCCGCGCAGCAGGTACGGATACACAGTATGGCCGGGGCGTCGCCGGCTGGTGTTGGGCTTGCGGTACAGCGCCTCGATGCCCATCCGCCGCATCAGTGTGGCGATGTGTCTACGCCCGGAGGAAAGTCCCTCCTGGCGGAGCAGGCCTCGCATCATCCTACTGCCTGCAAACGGATACTCAAGGTGCAGCTCATCGATGCGGCGCATCAGTCCGAGACCGGCTTCGCCCACCGGCCGCGGCCGGTAGTAGATGCTCCCGCGGCTGATGCCCACTGCCTTTGCCTGGCGGGCGAGAGGCAGCTTGTGATCGCGGTCGATCATCGCCTTGCGCCCGGCAATCCCGCCTTCGTGAGCGCGGCCTCTAAAAAATCGTTCTCCAACGCAAGCTCACCGATCTTAGCGTGAAGGACCTTCATATCTACCGGCTTTTCAGCCTGCCCTGTCCCGGCGCCAAATAACTGCGCCGCCCGATCCAGCAACTGGGTCTTCCATTGCGTGATCTGGTTCGGGTGCACATCGAACTGGCTTGCCAGCTCCGAAAGTGTCCGGTCGCCGCGCACTGCGGCAAGAGCCACCTTCGCCTTGAACTCTGCCGAGTGGTTACGGCGGGGTCGTCTGCTCATCTCTCGCTCCTGTCTCCGAGAGCACTATCATGCCCTCAATCAGGCAGCGATCCCACTTATCCCCCTGTTCAGATTTCCGGAGCCACTTCTCAGGGCATTCTCGCGCAGACAGCCGCTGAAGATGGATACATACACTTACACCAACTCTGGCGCCACAAGAGTGGCAGGCGAGCGGGACATCATGATCTCTCTGGCAGGGTGGGAAGCTGAGCGATTGTTCACGGGACGACGGTTGCGTCGCCATACTTCACCACCCGATTTAAACGCCGCAGTTGATCTTGCCCTGAAGATGGTAGGAGGCGACCCTGACCTGGTGCAGCCGTACCACGAGTGGCTCCGGCGCCGATCAGTCGGGTTTCTCGAAACCTGGTGGCCCGCAGTCGCGTCGCGGATGAGCTCCTTGCGCAGAATACGATCAGTGGGAGACGCGTGCGCGAGCTTGCCACGTCTTCCTTGAGGGGCTCTCCTCAGCGACAGCAGGAACTGCGACAGATGTTGACCGAAGGGCACTTCCTGATCCGCGACGCGCCCAACGGCGTGCCATAACCTGTCACCTATTACTCTAACCGTTAGAGTAACTCCACGCTTCGTTAATCGATTCGCTGGACACGTGCGACGCCAGAGAAGTTTCTCACGTCAGGCGGCCAGCCGGCCGCGCTCAGCCTCGTCTTTGAGAAGACGCACCTTGTCCGCGAGTCGATCGATCTGTTCCATCAAGTCTTCGATGTCACCATCCAGAGACAGCGTTACGATCTCGAGCCTCTTTCCCAGATGGACGACCCGATGGCCAACGGGCTCATCCTCTCCTTTGGCATACACGAGGAGGCTGGCCGGGAGGTCGGCCGCTACAGCGTAGGCCAGAACCTGGTACAGGTCAGGGTGCTTGACCCCTTTTGCGCTTACTCGCTTGTACTTCACATCACCAACGAACGTGCACTCGTCACCGTCCCACCAGGAGAGATCTGGCTCCAGTCCGATCACCCTGGCTTCGTCCAGTCGTAATCGTCGATTTTTCGCGCCCTGAGGAAACGACCTCTCAGAGAGGTTCAGCGCATCCCGGAGCGCGACGACCACGAAGTCCTCGAAGACGTCGTTCATGTCGACGATGAAAGTCGATGCGCGAGCCTCGCCTCGTCCGAGTTCGAACGAGGTCGAGCGGAGGATGAGCTTCGCAAGCTCAACAGCGGGCCGGTAGTGCTCGGTTAGTCTGGTGTAGTTGATCTTGGGAAGGTGCCGCGGATGATACGCGACGAGCGTTACGTTCGATAGAACCGAGTCGAAGGCGCGCAGCGACTGACGTTGGCGGTCCGAGCGAATCGGGAGTCGTCCGAGCCGATTCAGTGCCGCCTTGACCAATCTGTTCAGTTCGATGTCCTCTGTGAATTCATCGAACCGCACCTCAATCGGCGGCATCAAGCCGAATCGATCTCGGATCTGATCGGCGAAGCGCACACGGCCGCGGACACTCTGAAGTGCGGCTTCCTCGATTCGGTAACCTTGACGCAGGCCACCAAGAAACGCCCGACGCACGTTCGCCATGAAGCCCGGAATGATGGCCTCGAGGAGCGACGCCCGTTCTGCATACTCGAAGTCCTCGTCAGTCCAGGCAGCCAGGCCCATCGAGTAAGAGATCAAGAAGAGTACGCGTCCGACGTCCAACTTGGGACGGATCTCTATCGTTGCCGTTCCCAGATTCAGAGTACCAACATGGGAATCGGGCTTGAGATCATAGCAGGACTCCGCCACCGCTGACGGCGCAATTGACATCCACGGCGCCAGTCTCTGGAGAGTCCTCAGCTCGATCTGCGAGAGGTGCACGGCCTCCCTAGTCTCATATTCTGTAAGGGGCGGGAGGCCTCGCATGCTACTCGCCGCCGTCGTTCGCGACGGACTCGGCCTCGGCAGCCTCCTCGTCGGCCAAGCGGTCCAGGCGGAACCTCTCGAGCTCGTCCTCCTGACCCATAAACTGCTCCTGCAGATAAGACATCACGGAGTGGTCCCAGATAAGCTCGACCCACTCGTCGTCGAGGCCCGGCCTCATGAAGTAGCTCGGCCCTATGGCCGCCTGCCGATCCTCAAGCTTGGCGTTCGCACGATCGACTCTGTCGGCGACCCACAACAGACTCGGCGCCCTGGCGCTCAGCCAGCGTCTGAGGAGACCCTGGACCGGTGGCTCGTCCGGGAAGAATGGCACGAAAAAGAAGCGCCGCCGCAAAGCCGCATCGATCAGCGCGATCGAGCGATCCGCTGTGTTCATCGTCGCAATGATCCACAGGTTGTCGGGGAGCTCGAATGGATCCGACGAGTACTGGAGCGAAATACGCTCGTCTCGGTACTCAAGCAGGAAATACATCTCTCCGAAGACCTTAGCGACGTTGCCGCGATTAATCTCGTCGATCACCAGGATATGCTTGACGTCGCGCCGTTCCTCTGCGCGCCTCGCTATACGCCTCAAAGGTCCTTCGGCGAGCTCGAAGCCGGGCTGTCCGTCCCTGGCTCGCGGTCGGTACCCTTCTACGAAGTCTTCATACGCGTACGACGGATGGAACTGGACCAGTTCGACCGTGCCTCTGTCGCGGGCGAAGTACTGTGCCAGCTTCCGAGCAACATAGGTCTTACCGGTGCCCGGCGGCCCGTAGAAGATCGCCTGACGCTTACCTTGATGCTCATCGCCGAGAAGCATCTCTATCTTCTGTAGAGATCCCCTCTCGAAGAGGAGCTCATCCTCCAGGTCCGCGAGCGTGCCCGGTGCCGGAGTGGGGTCAGCCATGTCTCCCCTCCTGTAGCGCTGGAGCTCGGACCACTCTTCCTCGGTCAAAGGACCGTGAGTATCAGTCCTCACGACAGCCCACAGAACCGCCTGCGCGTCCAGACGATCGCGGAGTTGCAACTGTCGGGAGGCCGCCTCCTCGATGATGCGATCGAGAAAGCCGAGCGCATGAGAGTGTTTGTCCACTTCATCAGCATCCTTGTCGGGTCGATCGTAGCCTGTAAGTCTGAACCCGGTGTCGAATGGTCCCGTGCGAACGATCGGGTATTGCAATGGATCGACTGCCATCAGCAGAAACGACGCGATTGCCAGTCTCGTCCCCGGTCCGCTGATGACGTCTCTCGGCACTCCGTCACGGAACGCCTTCAGTCCGCGTTCGGGATCGTCCGACGGCCACATCGTCTCCAGGATTTCGATCGCGACCTGTTGGTTTTCCTGTATCCACTCGATGAATCGTGAGTCGGTCCGCCAAGATGTGAGATGCGCTTCCTGAAATGAGCGCTTGAGAAGATCGACCCAGTTCTCGGCGCCGTCTGCCATCGCCTCCAGAGCCTCTCGGATACTTTCAGCAGCTTCAATCTTGTAGTCCCGTTCGTCGGCGTCGAAGCCATCCCATTCGTGAAACCGCCTGGCCCACGCTATGAACTCGTCCCAGGCGCTCGGATCAGAGAGCTTCGTCTCGGCGTACAACTTGTCAAGCAGGGGGAGCATATCCAACAAGTCGCGTCTCAGCTCCGCCTCATCGGGAAGATCTCCGCCCTCGTACTGTCTGGCCAGTACGTTTCCGCTTTCGTAACCCCGTCCGAGTGGACCCGGATCGCGGAGCACGATGTCGAACAGATACTTGCCCGGGTCGTCCCCTTCTTTCTTCAGGAGTGCCCGAGCATCAGCAGCTCGAGTCGCAATTTCGTCCCTCGGTCTGGACTTGAGCCACTGACCACTCGGAACGCGAATGCTCTCTGTGGTTCCCTGGTTCAAAGAAAGGTAGACCTTCGATCCGTCAACTCCGAACAGGTAAACGAGGTACCACCCGTCAGTGGCTGAAGGAGAATGTTCAGGTCCGAATACTCTCATCCAAGGAACGCGGCTGATATTTCCCCTTCCGTTACTTCCTTCAGTGCCGAGGCGGTCGGCGCCGGTCTCCCTGATGACCCCACGGAGCACCGTCGGCCCGACTTCCCTGACGAGGCGGCCCCGTTCCTGCATCGCGTCCGTGTTGGTGGCGGACCACTGCGCCTGCAGATCGAGAACCTGCTCAAGGACTGCCTTCAAAGAACTCGATCCAGGGTCATCGTCCTCAGGAGATTGACCGTCCGTTGTCTTCTTCACTTCAACCCCCAGTTGTCTAAGTCGCTTCGCCGTGTTCTGCTCACCTCCCGAGAAGTCCTCGCTCCTGAGAGGGCCAGCATCCGGAACAGCGTATCCGTGAGCCGCCCCGAGCACCGCCTTCGAGTCGTAGAGGGATTCGCCCTGGACTATGAAGTACTCGCGGGCCGGTCCGAACCCGTACTTTCTCAGGAACTCAGTCCGGCCGATTGAGTCAAATTCTCGCATCGCCTGATCGACGGCCTGGCGACTAATATCTCTCAGTCCCACGGAACCTCCAGAAGGGCGAGCCTGGTCAATTGCCCGAGACCACGTACGCACCTTCAGGGGCGTACGCGTCCCCTTGAGCGTGGCCATTATATGAACACGAGACGCGCGCAAACAGAAGGGTACCATCAGCCGACAACTATCACGGCGGCGCCAACCTGCATGTATTATCAGGTTGCTCGAGTGGCACTGCGACACGCAACAAAGGGGGTGTCTTCGTGAGCGAGACTGATCTGGAGAGCCTGAGAACGGCTGTGGCGGCGTTCCGGGACGACCGGGACTGGGCCCAGTTCCACACGCCGAAGGACCTGGCGATGGCGCTTTCGATCGAAGCTTCGGAACTGCTGGAGCTTTTCCTCTGGCAGAAGGAAAGCGATTCCGTGAGGCCGGACAGGCTCGAGAGCGTCCAACAGGAGATGGCCGACATCTTCATCTATCTGCTCAGCATGGCGGACACCCTCGATGTCGACCTAGCGGAGGCGGTGAAGAGAAAGCTGGACGAAAACGCTCAGAAGTACGCGAGCGACACCGAAGCACAGGTCCTCTGCGAGCGGTGGCGACGGAACTACAACGAGGTGCGCCCGCATAGCGCTCTCGGCTACCGGCCGCCAGCACCGCAAGCGATCGTGCCATGGCCGGGCTCCACCGCGGCATCCCTGGAGACTACGGCGATGGCCACACTAACATAGCCTGTGGTAGCGCTTAGGGGGGCAGGTCAAATGCAGGAGTTGGTGATCTGGTCCGTGAGGAACGGACTGCTGGGTGACTAGCGGCACGGACCGCTTTCAAACAGAATCGTCTCCCCGCGCTCTGCCAGGTCTGGACGTCGGGTCGGGCGCTTGGAGCCGTGAGCCGACAGGCTACATGGAGGTATTTCTATGGATACCCGCTGGACTATCTTCGCAATTGCCATACTAGTCTTCGCCTGCTTGTCGTGCGGCGGCCCCGAAGCCGTCAGGATGGGTACCGAAGGGGCGTATCCTCCCTACAACTTCATCGACGACGAGGGAGAAGTCGACGGATTCGAGCGGGAGTTGGGTGACGAGCTGTGCCGCCGGGCCGACCTCGAATGCACCTGGGTGACCAACGACTGGGACAGCATCATACCCAACCTGGTGGCTGGGGACTATGACACCATCCTCGCCGGGATGAGCATCACCGACGAGCGGGACGAGGTCATCGATTTCACGCAGCCGTACTTCCCTCCCGGCCAGTCAGTCTACCTGGCACTGGCCGGGGCTGGCGGCGATGTGGTAGACGGCAAGGTGGCTGCTCAGGTGGCTACCATCCAGGCGGGCCACCTGTCGCAGTCAGGCGCGACGCTCCTGGAGTACGAACTGGCCCCTGAGGTGGTCTCGGCCGTCTTGAGCGGAGAGGCGGATGCGGCGTTGGTCGACCTGGAGTTCGCCCGGGAGGGTATGGCGGAGCATGAAGGAAAGCTGGCCCTGGTGGGCCCGCGCGTCGAACTGGATTCCGGAATCGGCGTGGGCGTCAGGGAGGACGATGGCGACTTGAAGGACAAGCTGGACAAGGCCATCGCCGACATGAAGGAGGACGGCTCTCTGAACGCCCTCATCGAGAAGTGGTTCGGGCCCGATGCCGAGAAATTCTAGTTCAAGGTCATGCTCCTCCAGACGGCCTCTGAAGAGAAGGTCAACCCCTGACTCAGGCTGGTTGCAACGGCATAGGCACGGGCGACATTGGCCGCCGGCGCTGCCATCCTGTCATAATCATGCGGCAGCAGCCCTTGGTGAGTCTCACGGTCCCAGCCACATCTCAAAGATGGTTCTGTCTACCGTCAAAATAGGCCCACCGTACTGTCACATTAATCTGCGACCCTATGCAGGGTAACCCCCCACCCCTTAAAGCTCAGAAGGCGCTAGCCTTGGGCAGTCTCAGGCTCTTAGGCGTGCTACTAGGTCGTGCCAGTGCACTGCACTTGAAGCCTAAACGGTATACCTTTACTCACCACTGGACGAACATCGGCATGACGACGTGGACGTACGTGTCGTCGCCGATGGGGCGGATGACGCCGGGGCTGGACGGGCTCGTCGTTTCGAGCGCCACGCTGTCCACCTCCAGCACCTGGAGGACGTCCTGCAGGTAGCGGCTGTTGAAGGCGATCTTGGACTCTTCGCCCTCCATCTTGACGTCGATGTCGCCGCGGTGCTCGCCGATCTCTTCGGCGCGCGCTGAGATCGTCAGCTTGCCGGGCTGGCCATCGCCGGACGGGTCCATCTGCAAGCGAACGATACCGGCGCCGTCGCGGGCGAAGATGGCGGAGATGCGCGTCTCCTGGAGGAACGGCTTCATTTCGATCTCGGCGCGGCTGGTGAAGGACGAGGGGATCAGCTGACCGTAGTTGGGGAACGTCCCCTGGATCAGCGTGGCGATAATCTCGACCGAAGCCATCTTGAAGAGCACCTGCGTGTGCCCGGCGTTGATCGACATCTCGACCTGGTCGCTCTCGTCCGAGAGCAGGCGCTCGACTTCGCGCAGGGCGCGGGCCGGCACGATCACTTCGACCTTCTCCGGCACATCGTCTGCGAGCGCGAGCTTGTGGACAGCGAGGCGGAAGCCGTCGGCGGCGGCGAGGGTCAGCGTCTGCTCCTCGGCCAGCGTATGGATGCCGGTGAGGACGGGTCGCGTATCGTCGGTGGCGGCGGCGAACTGCACCTGGGCGATCGCCTTGCCGAGGTCGGCGGGGGCGAGGCTGATGCTCAGTCCGTCATCGACGGCGGGCACCGGCGGGAAATCGGCGGCGTCCATGCCGGCCATCGTCGCTTCGTTGCGGGCGCAGCTGATGTGCAGCTGGTTGCCGCGCGCCGGGACGTTGAGGTCGATCTTCTCATTCGGGAGCGAGGCGACGAAGTCGGTCAGGAGGCGGGCCGGGACTGTGACCGCTCCTTCTTCCTCGACCTGGGCGCCGATCCAGCAGGTGATCGCCATCGTCGAGGCGTCGCTGGCGACGAGCTTGAGACGGCCCTGGTCGGTCTCGAGCTTGACGTGCGAGGCCTGCGGCAAGGTGCTGCGCACAGGCACAGCGCGTCCGACGATCGAGAGGCCTTTGGTGAGATTGTCCTGGAGACAAGAGAGTTTCATATGCTTACCTACTTTATCAATTGGGGTGGGGCGTGAAAACGCGGCTAGTATATCGCCGGGCCTCGGCACCCGCAAGCGGGCGGCGGCGGGGCGAGGCGACGCGCCGGTGAGCCCCGCTTGTCCTTCGAGTGCCTCAGGACAAGCGGTGGCCAGACGATCGACGAGCACCCCGACGCGGGGCTCGCCGGCGCCGGGCGTACCCTGGCGCTCAGGCGGCGACGTGGGGCGGCGGACGCGCCTCTTCTCCTGGATTCTCGGAGTAGAGCTTCTCGGCGCGCTCCTTGATGCCGAGGAGCATCTTGTGCTCCATGACGGAGGCTCCGGGATCGACCACGACCATCGCGGCCCTGGCGGCGAACGGCGCGTCCTTCAGGGTGATCCGGTTGCGAATGATGAACCGGGTCTGCGCCTCGCCGAGCGAGGCGCCCCAGCGGTTGTATCGACGCCGCAAGTTCACCCCGCCCAGAACGGCACCGGCCACGGCAACAAGCGCGAGCATTCCGGCCATCAATCTACGCATGACATCCTCCTTCGCTGCTGACTGCATCATTGCAGGTGACCGCTCCCGCGACAGGGGCGAACTGTCGCGTTGTGGCAGGCCGTTTGGCAGGACGCAACCGGGAGCGCGCCGTTCCGTTCGCGAGGGCGGTTACGCGGAGTTGAGGTCGCGGAGCGAAGCTTCGGCGGCCTCGCCGGTGGCGACGATATCGTCGTCGGTGTGCGTGGTGGAGACGAACATCGCCTCGAACTGTGACGGGGCGAGGAAGACGCCGCGGCTGAGCATTCCGCGGAAGTAGGCGGCGTAGCGGTCGCGGTCGGCCTTGAGGGCGGTCGCGTAGTCGGTGACGTCCTGGGCGGCGAAGAACATCGTCATGATCGAGCCGGCGCGATTGAGGCGGACGGGCACCTCGGCGGCCTGGGCCGCGCGGCGCAGCGTGTCCTCGAGGTAGGCCGACGTGATCTCGAGACGCTGGTAGACGACCTGAGGGCGCAGCATCTCGAGCGTGACGATGCCGCTGGCCATGGCCAGCGGGTTGCCGGAGAGCGTTCCGGCCTGGTAGACGGGACCGAGCGGCGCGACCTGCTCCATGAGGTCTCGGCGCCCGCCGTAAGCCGCGACCGGCAGTCCGCCGCCGATGATCTTGCCGAGGCAGGTGATGTCCGGCGTCACGTCGAGGAGCGTTTGTGCCGCACCGTAGTGCAGACGGAATCCGGTGATCACTTCGTCGAAGATGAGCAGGGCGCCATGCTGCGCGGTCACCTCGCGGAGGCCCTCAAGGAAGCCGGGCGCCGGCGGCACGACGCCCATGTTGGCAGCGATCGGCTCGAGGATGACGGCGGCGATGCGCTCGCCCTCGGCTTCGAACAACGCCTTCACAGCTTCGAGGTCGTTGTAGGGCGCGAGCAGCGTCTCGGCGGCGTAGGCTGCGGGGACTCCGGAGCTGTCCGGCAGGCTGAGGGTGGTGGCGCCCGAGCCGGCGCGGACGAGAAGCCCGTCGGCGTGGCCGTGGTAGCCGCCCTCGAACTTGACGATCGCATCGCGCCCGGTGGCGGCCCGCGCGAGTCGCAGCGCCGTCATCGTCGCCTCCGTGCCCGAGCTGACGAAGCGCACGAGGTCCATCGAAGGCACAGCCTCGCAGATGAGGCGCGCCAGCTCGATCTCCAGCTCGCTCGTCGCGCCATAGGCAGTGCCGCGCTCAGCGGCGGCCGCAACGACCGAGGAGATACGCTCGGGGGCGTGGCCGAGGATCAGCGGCCCGTAGGCGCCGACGTAGTCGATGTAGCGGCGGCCGTCGACGTCGAAGACGTGCGGGCCTCGGCCGTAGGCGATGACCAGCGGATCGCCGCCGACGGCCTGGAAGGCGCGGACCGGGCTGGAGACGCCGCCCGGCATCAGCTGGCGCGCCCGCTCGAACAGCTCCCGCGAGCGCGGCCCGGGAGACTCACTCAACGTCCGGTACCAGCATGGCGACGAGCTCTGAGAGCGATTTCACGCGGACGTCCGGGAACGGGATGTCGCGCGGCTTACGGTATCCGTCGCGGTTGACCCAGGCCGCGCGCATGCCGGCGCGGGCCGAGCCAAGCAGGTCGGGAATCGGGCTGTCACCAACGTAGAGGATGTCTTGCGGCGGCAGACGCAGGCGGCGGGCCATCTCGGCGAAGATCGCCGGGTTGGGCTTGATCGCCCGCGCCTCCTCGGACGAGAGAATGTGCTTGAAGCGCAGGCCGTTTCGGCGGAGACATGACGTGAGGAAGTCGTCGTCGGCGTTGGAGAGCAACGCCACTTCGTAGTGCCGGCCGATCGCCTCGATTGCCGGCCGGGCGTCGTCGAAGGCCGGCGCGTCCGTGAGAGCAGCCTTGAAGGTCATCGTCGCGCGCCCGACGTCGCCGTCCAGCCTTAGCTGCCTAAAGACGCGCTCGAACTGGAGCGCCCAGGCCTCGTCGTAGCGCCTGTAGACCGGGGCGCGGTGGTGCTCGGCGCCCATGACATAGGAGGAGCGCACGAAGCGACGCCAGACCTCGCCGGCGTCGGCGTCGAGCGACTGATCGTCGCAGATTTCGGCCATCGTGGCGATGAAGTCGGGCTCGGCGAAGTTGATAACGGTGCCGTAGGCGTCGAAGACGACGGCCTTGACTTCACCGGGACGCAGGCGCTTTCTCGATTGGCGGGCCATGGGGTGAGGTTACCAAAAGCGCGAGTTGCGGGAACGTGCGCCCCCTGTGTGGCGCTCCGCTCTTCCTTCGCGAACCTCAGGCTGAGCGGGAGCGAGCGTATGCGGCGGGTCCGGCGCCTAGCTGGGCATGTCGATGAGGTGGCCCAGCTTGTCGCGCTTCGTTTCCAGATACTTCCGGTTGTGCTGGTTCGGCGTGGCCTGGATCGACACCCGCTCGACGACCTTGAGTCCGTAGCCTTCGATGCCGGCGCGCTTCCGCGGGTTGTTCGTGAGCAGGCGCACCTCGGAGAGGCCCAGGTCAAGCAGGATCTGCATGCCGATGCCGTAGTCGCGACGATCGGCGGCGAAGCCCAGTGCTTCGTTGGCCTGGACCGTATCGAGCCCTTCCGTTTCCTGCAGGGAGTAGGCCTTGATCTTGTTGTGGAAGCCGATGCCGCGCCCCTCCTGTCGCATGTAGAGGAGGACGCCCCGGCCCTCCTGTGCGATCTGGTTGAGGGCGAGGTCGATCTGGTCGCCGCAGTCGCAGCGCATCGAGCCGAGGACGTCACCGGTAACGCACTGCGAGTGCACCCGCACGAGGACGGGCTCCGGCGTCGTCAGGTCACCCACGACGAGCGCCGCGTGCTCGTCGGTGTCGATCTGCGAGCGGTAAGCGTAGAGCGTGAACTCGCCCCACTTCGTGGGCAGAGCGGTGGCGGCCACGCGTTCGACGAGGCGTTCGCGCGCGACGCGGTGGCGGATGAGCTGGTTGATGCTGATGATCGTGAGCTTGTGCCGCTTGGCGAAGCGCATCAGGGCCTGGCGGCGCATCATCTTGCCGTTCGGGTTCATCAGCTCGCAGAGGACGGCAACGGGCCGCAGGTCAGCGAGATGGCACATGTCAACGCAGGCCTCGGTGTGGCCGGCGCGGACGAGGACGCCGCCTTCGCGGGCCCGCAGGGGATAGACGTGGCCCGGCATGACGACGTCGACCGGCTCCGACCGGGCGTCGGCAAGCACCTCTATCGTTCGCGCTCGGTCGGCCGCGGAGACGCCGGTGCTGACGCCCGCACGGGCGTCGACGGAGACCGTGAACGCGGTACCGTACTGGGCCTGATTGTTGCCCACCATCAGCGGGATGCGCAGCGTGTCCAGCCGGTCTTCCGACATCGGCACACAGATGATGCCGCTGGTGTACTTGAGCATGAACGCGATCGCTTCTTCGCTGATGTGCTCAGCAGCGATGATGAGGTCGCCTTCGTTCTCGCGGTCGTCGTCGTCAACGACGATCACGAAGCGACCGGAGCGGAAGTCCGCGATCGCATCCTCGACGGCGGAGAAGCCGGGCTCCCGGAGGCTTTCGGTGGGGTCAGGGGGTTTCGCCGGTGTCTTCTTGCGGCTGGGCATGACGTGCCTCCTCTTCGCTGTCGCGCTCCGGTGGGGCGGGTACGCGCACCCGCATTATGCGGGAACCTTTACGTGCGCGTCAAGGTTCCCGCCGGCCGCATACGCTTGTCTCTTTACGGTCCGTTGAGGCCCTTGCCGCGACGCGGGCGGTCCAGATCCGCGCTGTCGATGACGATCGTCACCGGCCCGTCGTTCACGAGGTCGACGAACATCGTCGCGCCGAAGCGGCCGGTCCGCGTCTCGACGCCCAGACGGCGGAGCTCTTCCGCGAAGGCGGCGACGAGCGGCTCGGCGGCCTCGGGGCGGGCGGCGGCGACGAAGCTGGGGCGGCGCCCGCGACGGACGTCGGCCAGGAGCGTGAACTGGCTGACGACGAGCGCCTCGCCGCCGGTATCGATCAGCGAGAGGTTGAAGCGGCTGTCGTCATCGCTGAAGATGCGCATCTCGGCGCACTTGACGGCGATGCGCCGCGCCTCTGCCTCGTCGTCGCCCTCCGCGACGCCGACGAGCAACAGAAGCCCCGGCCCGATCGAGGCGACCGACTCGCCGTCGACGGTGACCGAGGCGCCGGCGACACGCTGGAGGACGACCTTCATGCCGATATCGTAAGCGACAGGAGACGGAGGACGGGGCACCTGGGACAGGTTGAGGCGGCGCTAATCGACGGGGGCTTCGGTCTTGGAAGTGGAGTCTGAGGAGCCGGCGTCGTCGCTTTTGGTGGGCTTTCCGTCATCGCCGGAAGTGGTGGTGGAGGAGTCGCTTTCGGTGCTGGGCGGTCCGGAGCCGCGGTTGTCTGTGCTGTAAAAGCCGCTGCCCTTGAAGATCACTGCCGGCATGCTGATCTGGCGCCGGGCGCGGGCGCCACACTGAGCGCACTTCTGGGTCGACGGAGCGCTGAAGCTCTCTGTCTTCTCGTAAGTGTGGCCTTTGGGGCAGCGGTATTCGTATACAGGCAAGATACTGACTCCGTAGAGATTAAGAGAGAAGACCCCTCTGGGAGCCTTCCGCAGCTATTATAGCGGGCGCTAAGAAAACGAACAACGCGATGGCGTAGAATGGCCGCATCCCAGCATGAGGAGACCGCCATGCCAGGAAACCGAAGTTTCGCGTTCGCCGCGATGTTCGTCGTCGTCACGGCCACGATAGCACTGGCCGTCTCGACCAACCGGTCCGAGTCGCCTGTCGCGCAGGCTGGCTCAGGGCCACCAACGCCGACGCCCTCACCGACCGCCTCGCCAACCGCATCTCCCGCAATTCCCTCGACTGTGAGCGTGTTTGTCAACGACACCGGAGAGGTGGTCAACGACCTCCACGTAGACGTCGACCTTGCCGCCTCCGTCAGCCTGTCGGCGAACGCTCTCGGCTGTCCTCTGCCATCCCTGCCCGGCAGCGCTCTCTTTTCCTCTTTCGACGTGGTCTGGCCTGCGGCCTGCGCCGATCCCGGCGAAAGCGTGACCCTGGAGATCTTCAGCGATTGCTTCGCGCCTGCTTGCGGACCGCCGGTGGTCTCTTCCCATTTCTGGACGCTGGATGGCACACCGGTGCCGTCGCCGACACCAGCGCCACTCTGCGGCAACACCCCCGCGGGCAACGACGTTTCCGTTCGCCCGCTGGTGGGTGGCCTCGGCAGCCCCGGCGGCGTTGAGCTTATCTTCTCGACGGTTACCATCTGCGGAACGACGACGGCGGCCACGACCTTGGCCGGGCCGGCACCACCCGCCGGTCTACAGGTCATCGCACCCGGTGCCTACTACGACCTCAACACGACCGCCACATTCACGGGCCCGGTGACCGTTTGTATCGGGTACGACGAGACGCAACTGGCTGGGTCGGAGCTGGACCTCGTGCTACTGCACCAAAAGACCGGCGACGACGTCGTCGATGACAAGCTCGGTCTGATAGACGGAACGCCCATCGCCGCCTCGGACATTATCTGTGGGGAGACGCTCACGCTCTCGATCTTCGCTGTGGCGGAGCCGGTGCCACCAACCGCCTCGCCCACGCCGTCGCCGGCCCCTACGGCAACGCCGGAGCTACGCTCGCTCGCCTGGGGCGACTACAACTGCAGCGGAGACGTTGATCCGGTCGATTCACTTGCCGCGCTAAATGCGGACGGCAAGATCATTTTCAATACGAACGGCTGCCCCGAGCCGGGTACCGTAGTGGAGGATATGCTCACGCACGTGCTCTTAGGCTGGGGCGACGTCGACTGCAACGGCGAGATCACGCCCGTAGATTCGCTGGACATCCTGCGCAACGATGCGGGCCTCGGCTACAACCGGGAGCCCGGTTGCCCGCTGCTCGGCGCCACCGGGGAGTGGTTCATCCTGCGCAGCGAAGACGGCTAGAGGCCGGGCCGAAACGCAGCGATGACGCCTGGAGATCACGCCAGAAGCACCTGCCCGCCAAACGAGACGATCAGAATCAAAATCGCGGCGAAGTACGCTAACAGGCGGCGGGTGACGACGAGCCGCCACAAGGCAGCCGCCACCAGCACCACCAGCAGAATCTTGGCGATCGCGATCATGCGGCCATTCTACCTGCCGCGGTGGGGTTTGGTTAGTTCACACACCCAATAGGCTAATCGTTAGGCTTGAGCTTCACTCCCGCATACTTTAGGGCATCGGCGATGCTGACATTGTTCTCATCGATCACCTTCGCGACCGCGACCGAGAGGCGCATGATCTGCCCCGGAGTGAGATCGTCATCAGTTCTCCAGGCCCCATGCCCTGATGAAACATGTCCGACAAGGTCGCGCGGTCAATTCCGATTCCAGCCATTGTGTTGCCTCCTGACGACGTGAGTTAGCGATGAGTGGGGTGAGTATACTAGGGCGCATCTCATGTAAGGGGGTGTCATGTTTCTGACAGATGCGGAGTGCAGGGAGATCGTTTGCGAGGCGCTCCAAAAGGCTATTGATCACTTCAGCACCGCCGACGTTCCATTTGAGTGGAGTTCCACTGGTGTTCTGGCGCTAGATCACAAGAAGCTTACGACCGCAAACGGCGATTTGCACTCAGTTATAGCCGTCTTGGTGACCGAGAGTGAGGAGGTGCTGACAGAGTACGTCCGCATGTTCGGCAGCATGTCCCAGCCCTAAGGGGCGCTCGAACCCAGCTCTCGATCTATTCTCACCTCTACTATACGTGCATGAGCGATACGATCAGCTATCACGAGGTAATAAAGTGGACGGATGAGGAATGCCGTCAGTTTCTGGCCAAGATGCGTTGGCCAGACGGTATCACCTGTCCTAAGTGCGGCTCAGACGAGACGCCGTACACGATCAATCGCAAGGCCACGTCCAAGAACGTAAAGCGCACGCTGTACAAGTGCCGCGCCTGTAAGCGCCAGTTCACGGCGACCGTGGGAACCATCTTCGAGGACTCCAAGCTGCCCCTGTCCAAGTGGTTCGCTGCGATATACCTCATGTGCTCGTCCAAGAAGGGCATCAGCGCCCACCAGATTCACCGGATGCTAAAGGTTCACTACCGCTCCGCGTGGTTCATGTGCCACCGCATCCGCGAGGCCATGAGGGAAGACGGTTTCCTGCTCTCAGGAACGATTGAGGCGGACGAGACGTACGTTGGCGGCAAGGGCCGACGCGGACACCCGGTAGCTCACCACGAGCGCCGCCAGCTTGATATGGAAGCGCGAGGACTCAGTCCGTTCCAGCATCAGAAGGGCATGCCGCACACGCGCTCTAACAAGACCATCGTATTCGGGATGATAGAGCGGGGAGGGCGCGTGCGCTCTCAGGTGGTGCCTGGGGTGTGGGCCGACACTCTCAAGCCGATCATGATAAGCAACATCGACACGAAGAAATCACGTCTCATGACGGACGGCCACAAGGTGTACAAGACGATAAGGCACGAGATGCAGCACGACGTGGTGAACCACGAGATTGAGTACACGCGAGGCGACGTTCACACTCAGGGAAACGAGAACTACTGGTCACTGGTGAAGCGGGGCATCCTCGGCACGTGGCACCACGTGGGTGTGCCGTACCTAGACCAGTACCTGCGGGAGTTTGACTACAGGTTCAATCGCCGGAAGATTTCCGACGAGGAGCGTTTCGCTTTGCTGTTCGGCCAGGTTTCGGGTCGGCGCCTGATGTGGTTTTCGCCAGACTCCTCAGCCTGAGAACCCGCACGCTTAGCGCGGGCCAGCTTCTTTATCGCTTCCTCGAACGGCATATCAAGGTTGACGGTCGTGTCTTCGTGCTTGTTGGCCATCTGTTAAAGTATAAGTGAAACGCCCCGCGTGGGCGGGGCGTCTAGGTTTTATGGGCCGCAGGTGCGGCATACTGCAGTAAGTCCCTTCCGGCGGTGGGGAGTGAGCCGGTCAGCTTTAAGGCTCCCCACCGTCTACTTATTTCTGGCGTCTCAGACCACCTGAGATCGCTCCACGTCGGACGCCTCACGCCCGTTCAATGGCTCATTAGTGCGAATACCGAAGACCTTCTTATACTCTCCTGGGCCAAGGCGCCGCCAACTACCGGACCGCGTGAGGATGTTTCCGACAGCCGTAGCCAGTGGCTTGTCAGCCAAGTCCTCACCCTTCTCCCGTAGCTTCGCGATAACTTCTGACACGAAGACGGCCATACGCTTCGCGTCAGAACTCAGTTCCGACGCGGCCTGCAACGTCTGCTTCTGCCTATCGTAGCGGGGTAGACGTGTAGGTGCAGGTTGCGCAATCTGCCCGGTAGCCGCGTCTACAGTCAGGAAGCCATACACCCAATCCGGCCCCGGCGCGAATGACGCAATTAGATGGTCAAGAGTATTGTTGAGCAGCGATATGCGATTCATCTGGATCGCCATCGCTTCTTTGACGCGCCGCGCTGCTGCAACTGCCTCGCCGCGAGCATCAAGCTTCATGAGCATCTCGCTTACTTCAAGTACCCGCCGGCCCAGGTCTTCTGTCGTGCTAGGGTTCGACATTTCCGCGCCTCGCTTTCTTCTGTCGGGAATCAGTGTACCACACAGCGATAGAGACAGTGAACGGTAGAGAACAACAACGTTGACAGTGTGATCGCCTCACGCCTGCTATACTCCCCGCACGCCGGGGCGTGACCGTCTCAGGGCGCTTCCTCTGATGTCAGTCGTACTAAGAGCCTCGGTGCTGCTATACTCTCCCCACCATGCGCCGTCGCTGGGTGATCGCTCTGATCGCAGCCACCGCCCTCACTTTCCTCATCGGCGGAACAGCTCTTGGCTATTGGGTAATTCCAAACCCGAAGGGCGAGAGCGGAGACTGCATCATCGCTAGAGCTATCCTTGAACGTGGCACACTCGACGATTCCAGCCTCGACATCATCCGCGCGTGGATAGAAATCTACGACGAAGACTGCCGCTAATCGTACCTAGGGTGTGTGAAGTGTCCAACCCCCGCCGCGGTTGTTCGGCGCGAAGGCGACTGTGTATACTAGTCGTTCGGACGTTCGAACAGGAGTAACTACTTGGTTTCAACCGTTTCAATGAAGTCCCTGCTGGAAGCGGGCGTGCACTTTGGGCACCAGACAAGGCGCTGGAACCCGAAGATGCGGCGCTTCATCTTCACCGAGCGCAACGGCATCCACATCCTCGACCTGCAGCAGACGGTGCACAAGCTGGCGGACGCCCGCACTTTCGTGCGCGACCTGATCGCCGAAGGCGGCACGCTGCTCTTCGCCGGCACGAAGCGCCAGGCGCAGGAAGCGATCGAGACTGAAGCGCGGCGCTGCGGCATGCCGTTCGTGACGACGCGCTGGCTCGGCGGCACCCTGACGAACTTCCACACGATCCAGAACCGCATCGACCACCTCGTGCGCATGGAAGACGCCAAGGCGCGCGGCGAGTTCGAGTACTACCCGAAGAAGGAACGACTGAAGCTGGAGGAGGAGATCGTCCGGCTGAACCGCTACCTGGGCGGGATCAAGGAGATGACGGCGCTACCCTCCGCGGTCTTCCTCGTCGACACGACGAAGGAGTACATCGCCGTGGCCGAGGCGCTGCGCATCAACCTGCCGATCGTCTCGCTAGTCGACACCAACTGCGACCCGGACGTCATCGACTACCCTGTTCCCTCCAACGACGACGCCATCCGCGCCATCAAGCTGATCACCGGCCTGATGGCGGACGCCGTTCTCGAAGGCTTGACGGCGCGCGAGTTCGCCGAGCAGGCGTCGCTGGAAGCGGAAGACGTCGAGGTGGACGCCTACAAGGAGACGGGCTACGTCGTCTCGCCAGACGAGCAGTCACCCGCCGAGATCGCCGCCGAAGAAGAAGCAGCCGCCGCCGAGGTCGCCGCGGCCGAGGCAGCCGCCGCCGCGAAGGCAGAAGCTGCGGCGGCCCCCGCCGCCGAGGGCGAGACGGAGGCCGCGGCCGAGCCCGCGGCAGACGCAGCAGCCGACGCTCCAGCCGACGAGGCCGCAGCGCCTGCAGCCGAAGCCGAAGCCGACGCCCCAGCTGACGAGGCCGCAGCGCCAGCAGCCGAAGCCGAAGCGAAGGCACCAGCCGCCGAGGCGCCCGCGGAGCCGGAAGAGCAGCCACCGACTGACGAAGCGCCGGCTGCCGAGGCCGAAGCCGCCGCGGACGAGGCGAAGCCCGACGAGGGCGACGCGGCCCCGCCCGAAGACGACAGCAAGACCGAGTAACCCAGCCAGTCAGTCCCGGGAGCACCACTCAATGGCAATTTCCGCCCAAGACGTTAAGAAGCTGCGCGAGCAGACCGGCGCCGGCATGCTCGACTCCAAAAAGGCGCTCGAGAAGGCCGCGGGCGACATCGACAAGGCGAAGGTGCTCCTCAACGAGGCCGGCTTCGCCGCCGCCACCAAGCGCGCCGGCCGTGAGACCGCAGAAGGCGTCGTCCAGTCCTACATCCACCACAACGGGCGCGTCGGCGCGCTCGTAGAAGTCAACTGCGAGAGCGACTTCGTGGCGCGCACGGATGACTTCAAGGAGCTGGTGGCGGCGATCGCCCTGCAGATCGGCGGTACCCAGCCCAGGTACGTATCGATCGAAGATCTGCCGAAGGGCAGCGACGAGGACCCGAAGGCCGTCGTCCTGCTCGATCAACCGTACCTGCGGGACGAGTCGAAGACGGTCGGTGATCTGGTCAAGGAGACGATCGCCAAGACGGGCGAGAACATCCGCATCAAGCGCTTCGCCCGCTTCGAGCTGGGCGCCGAGTAGCCGCGCGGACTGGCCAACCACACCCCGCTGCTTGTAGACTGCGCTCAGCGCGTCTCCCCGGTCGCTCCGGCGACGCCACTACCATGACAAAGGACCCTCCGTATCAACGCATACTCCTGAAACTCAGCGGCGAGGCGCTGCAGGGCGACCAGCCTTACGGCATCGACACCGAGAGGCTGAACGCCATCGCCCGCCAGGTGAAAAGGGTGCAGGATACCGGCACCCAGCTCGCGATCGTCGTCGGCGGCGGAAACATCTTCCGCGGCGCGGAGGCAGAGGCGGCGGGCATGGACCGGGCGACCGGCGACTACGCCGGCATGCTCGCCACGATCATCAACTCCCTGGCGCTGCAGGACGCGCTCGAACGGGGCGGCGTGGACGTGCGAACGCAGTCGGCGATCACCGTGACGGCGGTCGCTGAGCCCTACATCCGGCGGCGGGCAATGCGGCACCTGGAGAAAGGGCGCGTCGTCCTCTTCGCCGCAGGCACCGGCAACCCTTACATGACGACCGACACGACGGCGGCCCTGCGCGCGATTGAGACCGACGCCGAGGTGCTGCTGATGGCGAAGAAGAACGTGGACGGCGTCTACGATGCCGACCCGCACGAGGACGCCTCCGCCAAGCGGTTCCTCAAGATCTCATACTTGGACGCGCTGAACCTGCGGCTGCAAGTGATGGACGCAACGGCGCTAACTCTCTGCATGGAGAACGAGCTGCCCATCCTCGTCTTCGATCTGCGCGGCGACGACAGCATCGTCCGCGCCGCTGTGGGAGAAGAGATCGGAACGCTGGTGAGCAGCGAGCAGTCGAAGCTTCAAGAAGCCTCGGCGACCGGCACGTAGACTGGCGAAAGGAACGGACGATGGTTCAACAACAGCTTGACGATGCCAGGTCCCGGATGCACGGTGCGGTCGAGGCGCTGCGACACGAACTGGCGGCGGTGCGCACCGGGCGTGCCAGCGTCAGCCTCGTGGACAACGTGAAGGTCGACTACTACGGCACCTCCACGCCGCTCATCCAGTTGGCGACGATCAGCACGCCGGACCCGAAGATGATCTTGATCCAGCCTTACGACAAGGGCGCCGTCGGCGATATCGAGAAGTCGCTCCTCAAGTCGGACGTCGGCCTCACGCCGTCGAACGACGGTCAGGTGATCCGCCTGGCGATCCCGCCGCTAACAGAGGACCGGCGCAAAGAGCTGGCGAAGCAGGTGCGCAAGCGAGTGGAGGACGCGCGCGTGGCCGTGCGCAACGTACGCCGCGACGTACACGATCACCTGCGCAAGCTGGAGCACGACGGCGAGCTCTCCCAGGACGAGCTGCGCCGCTCCGAGCAGGATCTGCAGAAGGTGACGGACGAGCACGTGGCGGAGGTGGACACGGTGGGCGACGAGAAAGAGCAAGAAGTCCTGACTGTCTGAGCCGAAGGGCGAATCGCGGCTGACGTTTTCACGTTCTATACTGTGTGACAAACATGGCCCCCTCTCTTCGTATCCCCCGCAAGAAGACGACCCAAGCGCCATCGCTGCGACCCCTCGAACAGGTGCCGCGCCACGTCGCGATCATCATGGATGGCAACGGCCGCTGGGCCCGGCAGCGGGGCAAGCCGAGGCTCTTCGGGCACCGCGCCGGCACCGAGAACATCCGCCAGATCATCGAGCGCTTCAGCGACTACGGCGTGTCGTATCTCACGCTCTACGCCTTTTCGACGGAGAACTGGGACCGCCCACGCTTCGAGGTGCGGGGGCTGATGCGCCTGCTCTCGATGTTCCTCCGGCGCGAGCTGGGAAACCTGCACGAGAACGGCATCAAGCTCGTGCACCTGGGCGACCTGAAGCCTCTGACGGACGGCCTGCAGAAGCAAGTGCGCGAGGCGATCGAGCTGACGAAGCACAACGATCGCATGGCGCTCTCCATCGCCTTCAACTACGGCGGCAGGGCAGAGATCCTCGAGGCCGTGCGGGCGATCGTCGCCGACGGCGTGGAGGCGGACCAGATCGACGACGCGCTCTTCTCCCGCTACCTCTCGACCAAAAGCCTGCCGGACCCGGACCTGATCGTGCGCACGGCCGGCGAGGTGCGCATCTCCAACTTCCTGCTCTGGCAGGGCGCTTACTCGGAGCTCTTCTTCGTTGACGACTACTGGCCGGACTTCGGCGTCAAGCACGTGGACGACGTCCTGACCGCCTACGGCCTGCGGCGGCGGCGCTTCGGCAGCCTCCTGCCCGATGAGACCGACGCGGCGGCGAACGGCAACGGTCACGCCAACGGGACCGCGCCGCCCTTCCCCAACGGCCACAACGGGGCGTAACCGCGCGGCATGCTCGCGCAGCGGCTGATCACAGCAGCCATCGGCATACCGCTGGTCGTCGGCGTGATCCTGCTCGGCGGGATCGTGTTCGCGATCGTCGCCAGCGCCGTCCTCGCCCTCGCCAGTCTCGAGTTCTGCGCGCTGGCCGTCCCCTCGAACGAATCACGACCGCTCTGGCGGCCGCGGCTGCCGGCGCTGGCGGCGGCGGCCGGCGTCGGGCTGGTCGTGGCCGGTGCGGAGGCGGGGTTCGACGAATGGACCGGCGCGATCGCGGCGGCGGTCGCCTTGACGCTCGTCGTCGCCCTGCTCCGCGCGGACCCTCTGCGCGACTTCGGGAGCTTGATCGCCGCGGCCGCGGCCGTCGCCTACGTCGGCTTCCTAGGCTCGCACTTCGTGCTGCTGCGGGACCTCGGTGACGGCGAGAAGTGGGTGCTGCTGGCGGTGCTCGGCACGTGGGCCACCGACACGTTCGCCTACGGCTTCGGGCGCCTGTTCGGGCGACGGAAGCTCGCTCCGCGCATCAGCCCGGGCAAGACGGTCGAGGGCACGGCCGCGGCGATGATCGGCGGCTTCGCCAGCGTCTTCGTCCTGGGCGAGCTGTTCGACCTGCCGATGAGCACCGCGGAGGCGCTCCTGCTCTGCGTTCTCTTCTCGCCGTTCGCGATCATCGGCGACCTGGCGGAGTCGTTCGTCAAACGGGGCGCCGGCGTCAAGGACACGAGCGAGCTAGTGCCGGGCCACGGCGGCTTCCTGGACCGGCTCGATTCGCTGCTGTTCACGGTGCCTCTGGTATACTACTTCGCGATATGGGTCGTGCTATGACCCGTCCGGGCCGTCCTCCGGCCCGATTCCTGCGTCTATCTCTTCTTACCTCCCAATGAGACCAACCGGCGTCGCTATTCTCGGCTCTACCGGCTCCATCGGCCGGCAGACGCTGGGCGTCGTTCGCTCTCTCCCCGACCGCTTTCGCGTCGTTGCTCTGAGCGCCGGCCGCAACGTCACGCTGCTGGAGGAGCAAGCGCGCGAGTTCAAGCCGGCGCTGATCTGCTCCGACCGCGAGGCTGACTATCTTCGCGGGCGAATGAGCGACGGCTCGATCGCCGCCGAATGGGCGGACGCGGAAGAGATGGCCGCCCACCCGGACGTCGACGTCGTCGTCGTGGCGACGGTGGGCGCGGCCGGTCTCGGGCCGTCGCTGGCGGCGGCGCACGCGGGCAAAGCGATCGCGATCGCGAACAAGGAAGTGCTGGTGATGGCGGGCCAGATCGTGACGGAGGAGGCGCGGCTTCACGGCGCCGAGCTAAGGCCGGTGGACTCGGAACATTCGGCGATCTGGCAGTGCCTCTGGGGCGAGGCGGCGGAGTCCGTCGACCGGCTGATCATCACGGCCTCGGGCGGCGCACTGCGCGACCTCCCCCCGGATGAGCTGGAGCGCGTAACGGCCGAGGAAGCGCTTCGTCACCCTAACTGGCAGATGGGCAAGAAGGTCACGGTAGACAGCGCCACGCTCCTCAACAAAGGCCTCGAGTGCATCGAGGCGCGCTGGCTTTTCGACATCCCGTACGAGCGCATCGACGTCCTCCTGCACCGCGAGAGCGTCGTCCACTCACTCGTCGAGTTCATCGACGGCTCCGTCAAGGCGCAGCTCGGCGTGCCGGATATGCGGCTGCCGATACAGTGCGCCCTGACCTACCCCGACCGCCTTCCCGGTGTCGACGTGCCCCGCCTGGACTTGAAGACGCTCGGCACGCTGACGTTCGGGGTCCCGACGGCGGGCCGGTTCCCGTGCCTGGCGCTGGCCCTGGAGGCGGGGCGGCGCGGCGGCACGGCGCCGGCAGCACTGGCGGCGGCCGATGAGGTCGCCGTGAGCCACTTCATAGCGGGGCACATCGGTTTCGCGGATATCCCGCGCGCGATCGAAGACACGGTCACGACCGACCGCCACGTCGCCGATCCGTCGCTTGAGGAAGTGGTGGAGTCGGACCGGCGGGCGCGCGCCTTCGCTGAGGACTGGGTGAAGGCCAAGGCGTAAGGCCGGAGCCGGAGCGAGATCGTATCAGGTGAGACGACGTTTTTTCTTGAGAGAAGCTTACTAGAGTAGATACATGGACATCCTTCTAAACTACGTCCTGCCTTTCGTCGGGATGCTCATGGCGCTGATCGTCATACACGAACTGGGCCACTACGTGACGGCCAAGATTTTTGGCGTCAAGGTCCTTGAGGCGGGCATCGGCTATCCGCCGCGGGCCTGGGGCTTCACCTTCCGCGGCACCATCTACTCGCTCAACTGGCTGCCGTTGGGCGGCTTCGTGCGCCTTCTGGGCGAAGAAGACCCGGAGGACCCGGAGAGCCTCGCCGCGCAGGCGGCCTGGAAGCGCCTCATCATCCTCGCTTCGGGCGGCGTGCTGAACCTGGCGCTGCCGATCCTGCTCTTCGCCATCCTCTTCATGCTGCCGCGGGAGGTGCCGGTTGGCCCCGTCGTGATCGACGTGGTGGAGCAGAATTCGCCGGCGGCAGAGGCCGGCCTGCTCGCCGGTGACGAGATCATCTCGATCAACGGCAACCAGATCGACAACACCGCAGACGCCAGCCGCGCGATCCGGCTCAACGTCGGAAAGACGCTGGACTTCGAGGTGCAGCGAGAGTTCTTCGGCGGCGGAAGCGGCATCGTGGAGGCGCCGGTAGAGGCCCGCTGGACGCCGCCGGACGGGCAGGGCCCGACGGGAATCCGTATCCACAACCTAGTGGCCGGCTCGGCCGTCTGCCAGGGTGAGGGGCGCCCCGATCAGTGCTACGAAACGGAGAAGTTCGGCTTTTTCGAGTCGTTCCCCAAAGGCTGGTCGGCGACCTGGGACACGCTGACCCTCGCCCGCAACCAGGTGATCATGATGGTCAAGGGCGGCGGCGGACCGGACTTCGCCGGCCCGGTGGGCATCGCCCAGGCGACGGGCGAGGTCGTGGAGGAGTCGGGCTGGGAGCCGGTGCTGGAGCTGGCGGCGCTGCTCTCGATCAACCTCGGCATCATCAACCTGCTGCCGCTGCCGATGCTGGACGGCGGGCGCATCGCCTTCGTCTTGCTCGAAGTGGCGCGGCGGGGCAAACGGATCGCGCCGGAGAAGGAAGCGCTGGTGCATCTCGTTGGACTGGCGCTTATCATAACCATGGCCGTAGTAGTCACCTACTTCGACGTCGCCAGACTCATCAGCGGCGGAAGCCTGTTCGAGTAGCGCCGACGCCCAATCCGGAGGGAGAGATCAAATGCCTGACGATCCAGTTATAGCAGCGCCCAACGTCTACAAAGTCGTGGCCGAGGACGACCGCGTACGAGTGCTGGAGAGCCGCATGGGGCCTGGTGACAAAACGGCGATGCACGGCCATCCTAAGATCGTGGCCGTTGCGCTCACACCCGCAAATGTACGCTTCACCGGACCAGACGGCGAGACCACGGACGCAGAACTGCCGGCCGGACAGCCGATGATTTTAGAGGCGACAGAGCACACTACCGAGAACATCGGCAGCGCTGCGGCAGTCGTTATCATCGTCGAGCTGAAGTAGACGCACTGCTGATGGCGGATCGTTCGAGGCCGGCCGAGGCCGGGCAGCAGACAGACGAACCAAAGCCCCTTAGCGCGCGCCGAAAGTCGCGGCCCGTGTACGTCGGCGACGTCCAGGTCGGCGGCGACGCTCCCGTCGTCGTGCAGACGATGACGAACACCGACACGGCCGACGCGAAGGCCACGATCGAGCAGATCGCCCGTCTCGGCGAGGCCGGGGCTGAAATCGTGCGCATCGCCGTTCCCGACAAGCGCGCCGCCGCCGCCGTGCCGGAGATCGTGGCGAAGACCCCGGTGCCGCTGATCGCCGACATCCACTTCGATCATCGCCTGGCGCTGACTTCGATCGCCGGCGGCATCCACGGCCTGCGGCTGAACCCCGGCAACATCCGCGACGCGGACAAGGTGCGCGAAGTCGTCAAGGCGGCGAAGGAGCGCGGCATCTCGATCCGCATCGGTGTCAACGAGGGCTCGCTGCCGCCGATCCCGGCCCTGGCCGACGGCGAACTACCGCCGAGCAAGCAGAGCCGAATGGTGGAAGCCGGCCTCTGGGAGATCGGCGTGCTGGAGGAGATGGGCTTCGAGGACATCAAGATCTCGCTCAAGGCGTTCGACGTGCCGACGATGGTCGCGGCCTACCGCGATATGGAGAAGCGCGTGCCCTACCCGCTCCACCTCGGAGTGACGGAGGCCGGGACGCCCGGCGCCGGCACGGTGCGCTCCGCCGTCGGCATCGGCCTGCTGCTGGCCGAGGGCATCGGCGACACAATCCGCGTGTCGCTGGCCGCCGATCCGGAAGAGGAGCTGCCCGTCTGCTGGGACATCCTGAAGTCGCTCAACATCCGCATGCGCGGGCCAACGATCGTCGCCTGTCCGACCTGCGGCCGCATCGAGGTCGACCTGATCCCGCTGGCGAACAAGGTCGAGGAGACGTTCAAGTCGATCGGCAAGCCGATCACCGTGGCCGTGATGGGCTGCGTGGTCAACGGCCCCGGCGAGTCCCGCGACGCCGACATCGGCCTGGCAGCCGGCAAGGGCCGGGGCGCCATCTTCCGCAAGGGCGAGGTCGTGCGCACCGTGGCCGAGTCCGAGTTCATGAGCGCGCTCCTGCAAGAAGGCGCGAAGGTGATCGAGGAGCGCTACGGCGAGACGATCGACCTCTCGGCGCTCGACGGCGGGGAGACCGCCCCCGCGCCGGACAACCCGCTGATCGCGCTGACGCCGGTAGAGACGTCCGAGACGCTGCCCGGGCGCGCCGCCCGCCGCTAGGCGGGGCTTGCGGTGCGGGTGTTCTTGATGCGGAAGAGGAGGTACATCGCCAGCGTCAGCCCGAAACAGATGAGCATGAGCAGCAGCGCGATCGCCGGCGTCGTATCGCTCAGCGCGTCGTAGGACTGGCGCTCCGCATTCAGGAGGACGTGCCAGAAGAGGAACGCGGTGACCCCCGTGAAGCCGAGCCAGACGAGCTTGCTCCAGGCCCAGAGGCGGTGACCGTCCATGAACTTGATCGGCACCATCTGGAAGAACATGCCCTCAAGGCCGCCAACGAAGATCCCGACGGAGACACCCTCAGGTATCGAGGCCCAGAACGAGTCGTTGTCGGTCGCCAGATCGCGGGCCGGCGCGAGTAGCAGGAAGGCGGCGGCGCAGACCGTGAGCAGGACGAGCGCCGGGAAGAGGATCTGCCGGCCTTCCTGGTCGCGCGTGATGACCGAGCCGGCTACTAACGTATGCGCGGCGATGAACCCGTAGATGATGCCCGGCTGGAAGCCGAGCAGGCGCGTCATCGCGATGCAGAAGAGCGCGACGAAGATACCGATCGGGAAGAGCCTGATCGAGCCTGGTAGCCCGAAGCCGTTCGTCATCAGCAGCTGGCCGCCGTCATAGACGTACGTGAGGACGGCGAAGGCCGCCAGGAAGCTGATGAAGATTACCGCGCTCTGCTCGTTGACGCCGTAGCCCGGCTCCTCCAGCCCGTAGAGGAGCGCGGCCAGCGCGAGCAGCACAATTGGCGCGAGTAACCCTGCCACTCCTCGCCCGTCCGTGATCAGCCGGCCGACGTTGCCGATGATGTCGAATACGCCCTTCAGCGGTCCGCTGATGCGCTCGAACCAGCCCCTGATGTCGTCCTCGTTCTCTTCGACCGTCTGGTTGAAGATCTCGGCCGTGGCCAGCATAAGGACGAGGGTGAAGCCGCCGAACAAGATATTCGTGAGGATGATGCCGAGGTCGCTCGGAGAGATCACCCGAACCTGGGGACCGACTGCACGATCTCCGGGCGCGATTCGTTGGTGCCGCTGAGCGCCGTGATCACCGCGGGCGGCTCGCTCTCGTCCGGCGCCTCAGTTGCGGCGAGCGCGGTGGGTGATGGAGTAAGAGTGACGAACGGCGTTGCCGTAGCGTCGCCGGCGGCGAGCGCGGTGGGCTCCGGCGAGGCGGTAGCGGGAGCGGGGGCAGGTGTCGGCTGGGGGATGCCCAGCGCCGTTGGTGATGCGGTTTCCGTCGCGGTGGGAGCGGCCGTTTGCGTCGCCGTCGGAGCCGGTGAGTCAGTCGGAGCCGCCGTAGCGGTCGCAGTGGCAGTCGGCGAGGGGGTTGGCGTCACGGGCACAGTGGTGAGCGGCGGCACGAGGGTAGTGGGTGCGGGAGTTGGCGTTGGGGACGGCGTCGGTGTCGGCGACGGCGTGGGAGAAGGCGTGGGAGAAGGCGTGGGAGACAGCGTTGGGGACGGCGTCGGCGTTGGGGACGGCGTCGGCGTTGGGGACGGCGTCGGCGTTGGGGACGGCGTTGGCGACGGCGTCGGCGTTGGCGACGGCGTCGGTGACCGTGAAGGGGATATCGAAATAGAAGTAGATCTCTGTCCAGCTGGTCAGCATGCAGACGGTGATCACGTGCGAACCGGGAGTGGCGCCTGCCGGAACCACGGCCGAGGCCAGGCCGCTCGAACCGGACGGTCCGAAGACGAACAGGGTGCCCTCACCGATGAGCTGGCTCTGGGTGGGATCGTCGTCGCCATTCCAATCCCAGATAATGTCGACTCCGTACTGCTCGATTCCGGTGGGAGTGTGGCCCGGCTCTAGCGCCGTCGTCCAGTTGAACGAGAGCGACGTTCCGGGCGGGCCGAGGGGCGGAACAGCGCCACCGATGGCCGTTTCGTCGAACGAGGGAGAGTTATCGCAGTCCAGCCGGGGTTCGCCGGGGCCCAGGACAACGATAGCGACTGTCTTGTAGTACCAGAGCTGGGCCACGTCATCCAGCCAGCAGATTGTGATCGTGTGCGGCCCCGGCGCCATCGATGGCAGGATACGCCCGTCGCCGAAAGCAGAGGTGCCGTCGATGCTCCCCTGACCGACGTGGACACCTGTCTCGTTGATTCCTAAGTTCGCGTCAAGCAGAACTTCAAGCGGCTCGCTGACGTCTTCGTGGGTTCCGTCGGGCAGGCTGAACGCTTGGACAAAGAAGCTCTCGTCCTCATAGGCGAAGTCAGGATTGATGAATATCGAGCCGGCGGCGACAAACTCGGAGCTGGCGCCATCGCACTCCGGAGCGCCCAGGACTGTGAACTGGAACTCCTCGAAGAACCAGACCTCGCCGTCGTCGCTGTTTAGCCAGCAGACGACGACGATGTAGGTGCCGGGTGAGGCAGCGGGGACAACGAAGGGGATGCCGAAGGCGCTCGGTTGATTCTGAAGGATGAGCCCACTCCCGACCAGCGCGCCGGATACGCCGTCCCAGCTGATCTGCACCGGCTAGTCACCGGACGGATCGATGTCGGCGCCTGTGATATCGACTTCTATGGTGTCGCCCGGAGAACCCCAGTCGTAGGAGGGGTAGACGTCGGCGCTGCTGGGGTTGGGAGATCCGCCACAGTTGACCGGCCCGCCGGCGAACGCCTCGTCAGCGGCGGGAGGAGTGCCGCCCGAGAGGAACACAAAAAGCGACAGCGCCACCAGTATCGTGGCGCCGGCCGGAATCAGGATATGCCTCAGGGCTGCGCGCAAAGTCCCTCCCTTTGAACGATAGGGATTAGTCTACCCGTTCGTACGCGGCGCAGGTAGCCCCGCGACGGGCTCTATACGGTAAACCTCTCGGCAACGCATATATAACGACTATCTGCCGCTCTCAAAGGCGCCGCCAGCGGTCCTGAGGCAGGTATACGAGCCAGCCGCGTGCGAGCAGACCGCGGCGGCGCACCGGCCCGAAGGTGCGGCTATCAGTGCTGGCGCCGGCGTTGTCGCCCTCGACCCAGTACTCGCCGCGTCCAAGCGTGCGCCCGCCGGCGACATCGCCGGGCACGCCCTTGATGCGCTTGACGATCCTCCGTCCGGGCCGCTCCGACTGCTGAAGCAGCACCACGTCCCCCGCGCGTGGGCGTTCGCGGCTGAAGGCAAGCCGATCGAAGAGGACACGCTCGCCCGGAAGGAGCGCCGGTGACATGCTGCGGCCGCTGATGTGAACGCGCCTGGCGCAGGCGAATGCGAGTAGCGCATAGAGGCCGGGAACGGCCGAGATCAGGCGCAGGAGACGGCGACGGGACTTTCGGGACATATTAGGCTGTAGTAAATTCTACTTCGAGTCGCACTCCCGCGACTGGAAGATCCGCCTCGCGCGGAAATCAGCCCCAACGCAGAAGGAGGACCCGCATGCTCAAGTCAACATTCGCCCTCGTGAACCGCCTCTTCCCGCTGGAAGAAGCATCGGCCCACTGCGACGTTCCCTGTGGGATCTACGACCCGCACTACGCGCAGATCGCCGCGCTGACGGTGGTGCGCATGAACCAGCTGATCGAAGCGATGGAGCCGCCGGCGATGGAAAAGGCCGCCCGCGACAACTACATGCACGCGCTCTCCCGCTACACGAGCGCCAAGGAAGAGGCCGCCGAGACGGTGAAGCACGAGGTGCGCATCATCCGCGGCGACTTCTTCAAGCCGGACAACAGCCCCGACGGCATCGGCGAGATCACGGACGGGATCATGAAGACGGCGTCCCAGGCGCGGCAGAACATCGACGCCGAGGCCGCGAACAAGCTGCTAGACCTCGTCAACGACTTCGCCCAGGCCTTCTGGACGACGAAGGGTGTGAAGACGAAGAAGCAGAGCTCCAACCAGGCCGGCGGCGGCGAGTTCGTCGTCCCGGCCGAGTAGCACGACCCAGACAGCGAAGAGAAGGGGCGGCACGATGCGCCGCCCCTTCATCGTCGGCGCCGATTGGTTGCATGCGGAATAGTTGCGACTGCAACTAACCTGCAGTACTATTGGCTCGTGGAACTGCCTCAGGAGCTTCTGAAGTACTCCGACGCGATCGACGCCCTGCGCGCCATCGGCCGCGTGCGCTGGGCCGTCATGGACGTCATCGGCAAGCAGGTGGCGGAGCAAGAGGACATTCCGTTCGACTGGTTCGAGGTGCTGATCGAGATCGTCGAGGCGCCGAACGAGCGCGTCAAGATGACCGGCCTCGCCCGGCTGACGCTGCGCAGCAAGAGCGGCGCCACCCGCCTCGTCGACCGGCTGGAGAAGGCCGGCCTCGTAAGCCGGGAGACTTCGCCGGAGGACCGCCGCGCCGTATACGTGGCGTTGACCGACAGCGGCCGCGCCCTGTTCGAAAGGGCCCGCGCTCCGATCGTCGAGATCCTGATCGACCGTTTTGCCGCTCATGTATCGCCCAAGGAAGCCCGCTTCATCACGTTGGCGCTCTCCAAAGTGCTGGACGCCAACGAGCTGAAGCCTATCGTCGCCCCGCTACGCCCCGAAGAGCCGTCGCCCGCCGGCGCTCTTCGCTAGCCCCGGAGGAAGCTTGAGGAAAGAGTCGATCCTGTTCGAGCGCTGGCCGCGGTTCGCCTACAGGCACGCCCGGCTCGTGCTGCTCGGCACGCTCGTGGGGCTGGCGGTGCTCGCCGCGCTCTGGGGCTCCCTGCGGGGCGACTTCGGCGACTCGTTCTCAGTCCCGGGCGCTGGGTCTCAGGAGCTCTTCAACCTTCTCGAGGAGCGCTTCCCGGCGAACGCCGGCGACTCCGGCTACATCGTCGTCCGTTCCGACGGCGTTGAAGACCCGGCGACGATCGCCCGCGTCGAAGAGCTGATCGGCGAGATCGAAGGGCTCCCGCAGGTGTACGCCGTCCTCTCGCCGTACGATACGGCAGGCGCGATCTCAGAGGACGGCACGGTCGACCGCATCGACGTCCGTTACGAAACGTAGACGGACAGCATCGAGACGTCCAGCGCGGAGGCGTTAATCGCCCTCGCGGAAGAGTCGTCGAGCGAGGAGCTGCAGGTAGAGGCCGGCGGACCAGTCGCGCAGATCGCCGAACGTCAGCCCCCCGGAAGCTCTGAGATCATCGGCCTCGCGGCGGCGGTCGTCATTCTGCTGCTCGCGTTCGGCTCCTTCGTGGCGATGGCGCTGCCGATCCTCACCGCGCTGCTCGGCCTGGGCTCCGGATTCTTCATCATCGGCCTCGTCACGTCCGTAGTCGGAATTCCCAGCTGGACGACGCAGTTCGTCGCGATGATCGGGATCGGGGTGGGCATCGACTACGCCCTGCTGATCTCCACGCGCTTCCGGGAGGCCAGATCGCAGGACCTCTCGAGCGAGGACGCTGCCGTGGTTGCGGCGGCGACCGCGGGCCGCTCCGTCTTCTTCGCCGGCGGCACGGTCGTGATCGCGCTGCTCGGACTCTGGGCATCCGGCATCGCCAGCATCGGCTGGGTAGGCACGGCGGCGGCGCTGGTCGTGGCAACGACGGTAGCGATTGCGGTCCTTGTGATGCCGGCGATCCTGCGATACGCGGGCCCGGTGATCAACAGCCTGCAGATACCGTTCCTCGCGGCGCCGGCAGCCGAAGCCGAGACCGGGATCGGCTACCGGCTCAGCCGGCTGGTGCAGCGCCATCCCGTGCTTTGCCTGGTCGGCGCCGCAGCGGTCCTCTTGCTCCTGACGGCGCCGGTGCTAGACCTGCGGCTCGGCATATCCGACCCCGGCAACAACCCCGAGTCGTTCACGTCCCGGCGTGCCTACGACCTGATCGCGGATGGGTTCGGGCCCGGCACGAACGGCCCCGTCGTCGTCGGCTTCCGGATCGATGACCCGAGCGCGGCCGGACACGTCGGCGAGGCGCCGGAGTATCTGGCGACGGTCGACGGCGTCGCCAGCATCGGACCGACCGTCTTCAACGAAGACGGGACCGCCGCGATCGTCACGGTGATCCCGGAGTCGGCGCCCCAGGACGCCGCGACTGTCACTCTGATCCACGACCTGCGATCGGCCTTGCGTACTGAATACGCGGACTCCGGCGCGGAGCCGCTCGTCGGCGGATCGACGGCGGTGTTCATCGACGTCGGTGAGCACCTGAGCCACCGCCTGCCCTACTTCCTCGGCGCCGTCATCGCCCTGAGCTTCCTGCTGCTCGTCTTCGTCTTCCGGTCGATCCTGGTGCCGCTCAAGGCAGCGCTGATGAACCTGATATCGATCGGAGCGTCGTTCGGCGTGCTGGTCGCGATCTTCCAGTGGGGGTGGTTCGGCGGAGTCTTCGGCGTCGCCCGCGAGGGGCCGGTGGAGGCGTTCGTGCCGATGATGCTCTTCGCCGTGCTCTTCGGCCTGTCGATGGACTACGAGGTCTTCCTCGTGACACGCATCCGCGAGGAGTACGACGCCAGCGGCGACAACACGGAGGCGGTCGCACGGGGTCTTTCCGTGACGACGCGCGTGATCTCAGCGGCGGCGGCGATCATGGTCGCCGTCTTCCTCACGTTCGCGTTCAGCGACCAGCGCGTTGTGAAGGAGTTCGGCACCGGGCTGGGCTTCGCCGTCTTCCTGGACGCTACGCTCGTGCGGTTGATCCTTGTGCCGTCGCTGATGCAGCTGGCGGGACGCTGGAACTGGTGGCTGCCGTCGTGGCTGGACCGCCTGATCCCGCACGTCGACCTGCACGGCCGGCTGACAAGGATTCCGCGACGCCAGCCGGTAGCGACCGGCGACTAGCCGCCTACGCCGGGCTGGTATGCTGCCGGTGTTCTGATGGAGCCCAGAGAGTACGCACGGCAGGCAGAGGACGCGCGCGTCGCGGTAGACGAACACGAGGAGGCCTTCTCCGGATACGGAGTGATGGGGCTCCCGTTCGCGTCCGGCCACGTCCTTGGGTTGCGGCGCTTCCGGGCGTCTTCGATCGGGCCCGGCTACTTCTCGGTCTGGCACCGCGACCCGGACGGCCGCTGGGACTTCTACTCGGACGTCGACGCGATGTCCTCATGCAACCGCTTTTTCGGAGCCGCCGTCGCCGGCTTCAAGCAGACGGAGATACGTGTGAGCTGGCCCGAATCCCACGCCCTCCGCGTGGAGATGCCATCGGAGGAGTTCCGCTGGGAAGCAACGTTCAGGGCGACGCCGGCCACGCGGCTGATGAGCGCGATAGGAGCCGTCATGCCGGAGCCTCTCTGGAAGAGCAGGCCCGTGCTGGGGCTGATGGGCCGCGTGGCGGGGCCGTTGCTGGGCGCCGGCAAGCTGCGTCTCACGGGCTCTGCGCCGAACCGTCAGCGGTTCATCGCCAACCCAAAGCGTATCTGGGTCGTGGCGTCAAGCAGCGGATCGCTGGCGGGCGATGACTTCGGGGAGCCGGGGCCGCTCCCCGGGCAACCGCAGCTGGGAGACTTCATGATCCCCCAGCGCGGAATCCTGGTTATCGGCGGCAGTTTCTTCGAGGCGTTCGACGAAGCGCGCCACCTGACGACGGTAACCCGAGGCGGCTGACCGCCGCAGAGCCGCTACGACTGCCTGGCGCTACGCGGGGTTCGTGAACCAGATGTCGGGCTCGCCGGCGATGCCGGCGCGGCCCATCGCCTCGCGCAGGTCGTTGCTGCTCGCGAACGCCTGCGCCGTCTCCAGCGAATCGAAGTCTTGGTAGACGGTGATGTCGTTCGGGTCGTCGGCTGCCTGGTACACAGCCTCGGCGGTAGAGCCCATGCGCTTAGCCGTGGGCTGGAAGTCGTCATAGACTTTTCGGAAGGCGGCGTAGTCGCTGACTTTGTGACGGACGAACATCCGGATCATCTGTCTGCCTTTCTTACGGTGGGTTCAGATTGTCCAGACTACCACCTGGGCCAGGCTTGCTCCCGGGACAAGCGTGCGCTGCTCTACGACTGCCAGCTCACCTGGAAGATGCGCACCGAATCCTCGAAGCCCTTGGCGACGAACTCTCCGCGGTCGGCGAAGAGGAAGCCCTTGCCGGAACACAGACCGCGAACGACGTCGGAAGCCAGTATCTCGCCACCACCTGCCTTCGCCGCGATGCGTGCCGCGAGGATAACGGTGGCGCCGAACAGATCGCCGTCTTCTTCGATAGGCTCCCCTGCGTTGAGGCCGACGCGCACGTTCAGTGGCTCACTCTCGCTCTCGTTTCGGTCACCGAACGCCTTCTGAAAGGCGACGGCGCATTCGACCGCCTTCGTGACCGACGTGAACGAGGCCATGAAGCCGTCGCCCATCGTCTTCACTTCCGTGCCGCCGTGTACAGCCAGCGTCTTCCGCGTGATGCGCTCGTGCTCGCGGAGTACGTCGCGGCCCCGCTCGTCACCGAGGCGGGACATCATTTCCGCGTGGCCGACGAGGTCCGTAAAGAGGACAGTGCGGAAAGCCGAGGGAGCGAGCTCCTCTGCGGGGAGATGCGGGGCCTCCCCTGACGAAGTCGTTGATCGCCGTGAAATGACTCACGCAGTTCCTCAAGCGAGGGTATGTGCGCGCCGGTGAAGGAGACGAATCGGGCACCCGGAATACCGGCAGCGACTTCCTGGCCTAGCTCGATGGGGACGATGCGGTCTTGCCGGTGATGAACGACCAGGGTTGGTGCTCCGATCTGCGACAGCAGTGGCCTCACGTCAATCTCGATTGCGGCGTCGATGATGGCCAGCGCCTCCTCAGAGTCAGCCGCCGCCTGCTGGTAGGCCGCGAAGGCGTTGATGTCCATAATCGAGTCGGGCCCGACGAACAGCTCTGCCATCACCCTCGATGCCATTCCCCACTCGGCCTTCACGACGGAACGCACGGCGTCACGCATCTCTTCTGACCCCGCCAGTTTCGAGCCGTCCGCGTAGGATCCTACGATGACAAGCTTCTCAACTTGCTCCGGGTGCCGCGCTGCATACGCAATCGCGACCGGCCCACCCTCCGAGGTTCCGCCAAGGGCGAACCTCTCGAGGCCGACCGTCTCAACAAGAGTTTCGACGTCCGTAACGCGGGACTCCAGGGCGACGTCGTGCGGGTGGCGCTCGGACAGGCCGTTGCCGCGCTTGTCCATGGTCACGAACCTGATGCCGGAGTCGTCACCTGTTGAGCCGACGGCCTCCGCGAAGGCGTCGTCGCGCTCGAGATGGCTCACCCAGCCCGGTATCCAGACAAGAGGAACGCCCTCGCCCTCACAGGCGTACGCGAGGCGGGTGCCATCCTTCGCGGTGCAGTACTGAACCTGGCGAGCCATGATGCCGCCAGAATACCAGCGCTCGGCTGCGAATGGTAGGAGATCATTCGGAAGGCAGGGCGGAACCGGTGCCTCGCGCGCCTTCGTGAATATATTCACTTGAAACAGCGCCAACGTCTCCCTACAATCGAACGTGCGGGGCTCCGTGGCCCCGATAGAGGGAGAGCGCGTCTTGTTCGGATCTGGCATTGCCAAGGGGCTTTCGGTAACGTTGCGTTACCTGTTCCGCCGTCCGTTCACGACCCAGTACCCCGAAGAGGTCCGCCCCATTCCTGTCGACGCACGCACGAACCTGCTCTGGTTCGAGGAGCGCTGCACCGGCTGCTCCACCTGCGCGCAGGCCTGCCCCGACGGCTGCATCCTCGTGCAAACGTCGCCGCGCGAGGACGGCGCGCTGAACATCGACCGCTACGAGATCGACTTCCGCCTCTGCATGTACTGCGGACTGTGCGTCGAGGCCTGCCCATACGAGGCGATCCAGGCCGGCGGGCCGCTGGACGACGCCACCTACGTTTTCGATGAACTCTACCGCAACAAGCACGCTCTGACGGAGATGGCGCAGAAGCACCTAGGCGAGCACGACCACACTTATCCGAACGGCAAGAAGGCGCCGCTTGAGGACGAGATCCCGCTGCACATCGGCAAGCCCGCCGAACGCGACCGGGTGAGGTAGACCGCCCGTGGCCACGATCAACCTCAACGGCACCGACGTCGAGGTGCCCGAGGGCGCCCCGCTGGTCGAGGTGATCAAGAACCACGGCACGTTCATCTCCAACCTCTGCTACATCGACGGCCTGCCGCCCTACGCCGGCTGCCGCACCTGCATCGTCGAGATCGAGGGCCAGCGCGGCTTCCAGCTCTCGTGCACATCGAAGGTCGCCGACGGCATGATCGTGCGCACGCAGACGCCGGAGCTGCACTCGACGCAGCAGGCAGTGCTCTCGCTGATCATGTCGTACCACGCCGACCGCTGCCTCACCTGCCACCGGGTCGTCAAGTGCAAGCCCGGCGACACCTGCCTGCGCGACGACACCGTGACGCACCGCTGCCTGACTTGCTCGAAGAACTACCGCTGCGAGCTGCAGACGACCTGCGAACAGCTGGAGATGGCCGGCTACGAACCGTGGGACGGCGACGAGCGCACCTACTACAACCTCGAGCAACCGGCGCCCGACCAGGGCAACCCCTTCCTGGAATTCGACCCGCAGATGTGCATCATCTGCACCCGCTGCGTCCGCGCCTGCGACGAGCTGCGCCACACCGGCGCGATCACGCTGGCCGGCCGCGGCTTCTCGACGCGGATCGCCTTCGGCGCCGACGGCCCGGTGGACGAATCGAACTGCGACTTCTGCGGCTCCTGCATCGACGTCTGCCCGACGGCGACGCTGATGGAGCACCCGAACAAGTGGAGCGCCACCCAGACCGAGCGCTGGACGGCGACGACCTGCACGCAGTGCTCCGTCGGCTGCTCGATCTCACTCGGCGCCAAGAAGGGGCGCGGCGTCATCATCCGCCCGGACGAGACCGCGAACCCCGTCAGCCGGACGCAGGTCTGCGTCCGCGGCCGCTTCCACTACGACGCCGTCAAGCCGGGCGTGCGTCTCGGCCAGCCGCTGATCCGACGGAATGGCGGGCAGGACGCTTCCGACTGGGACGAGACGATGGAGTTCACCGTCGCGCGTCTGGCGCAGCTGCGCGAGGAGCACGGCCCGGAGGCGATCGGCTTCCTCGGTTCGCCGCTGGCCACGAACGAAGAAAACTACCTGCTGAGCAAGATCGCCCGCGCCATCGTCGGCACGAACAGCGTCGACTCGAGCACGGGCGGGGTCACGCGCGCGGCTGCTGCGGCCCTGCGGGGGGCGTTCGGGTCCGAGGCGCTCCCCGCAGACGGCACGCGCATCGCCGCCTCGCAGACGCTCCTCGTCGTCGCGGACGACCTCGACTCCAGCCACAACGTCTTCGGTCTGCGCGTCAAGGACGCCAACGTGAGCGGGAAGGCGCGCGTCGTCGTGGTCAGCGCGCTCTGGGGCGAGCTCAACGACTTTGCCGAGGCCTGGGTGCAGCCCCGACCGGGCGACGAAGCCGCCGTCGTGGCGGCGCTGGCCACCGCCGTCGAGGGCGGGGACGGCGCTGCCGGCCGCGCACTGCTCTCGGCCGAGATGCAGGCAGCATTCGATAAGGCGGTGGCCGTCCTCAAGGAGGCCAGCGTGGGCTTCTCCGCGATCTGTGCACTGCCGCACTTCGGTGCCTCGGCCGCGGGCGCCATCGTCGGCTCTCTGGCGAACGTTGCGATCGCCGTCTCCGGCGACGACGCCCCCAACGCGCTCTTCGTGCTGCCGCCCGAGGCCAACGGCTGGGGCGCGCGCGATATGGGCGCCTGCGCTGACCTCTTGCCCGGACAGCGACCGATCTCTGACGCCTCGCGGAGGGAGCTGCAGCGCCTCTGGGGCGCGCAGGTCGCGACGGGCCCCGGACTCACGTTCGACGAGATGACGAACGGCTCGCCGGTGAAGGCGTTGGTCGTCCTGAACGACAATCCGCTGATGCTGGCGCCGGACCGTGCCCGCGTCGAGAAGCTGCTCTCGTCGGTCGAGCTGCTGGCGGTAATCGACTCCCTGCCCACGGACACGGCCGGGATGGCGCACGCGGTGCTGCCCGACGCCGGCTACTGGGCAAAGGAAGGCACGACAACCAGCGCCGACCGCCGCATCATGCGCCTGCAACAGGCCCATGACCTGCGCGGCGAGGCGCAGCAGGGATGGCGCATCCTCTCCGAGCTGGGCAAGCGCCTCGCGGAGCGTCTCGGCACGGGCGAGATTCGCATGACCTACCCGGACGTCGGCGAGATCACGGACGAGATCGCGCAGGCGGTGCCGCTACACGCCGGCGCGACCTGGCGGGAGCTGGACTCAGGCACGCAGCAGCACCTGAACCCGGACGGGCACGGCGGCGCCGGACCAACATCCGCGAACCGCGTCGCCGTGCAGGCCGGCCCGACGTCACGTCCTACGGATCCATCGCACAACGGCGGCTTCACGCTGGCGACGGGCCGCGGCCTCTACACGAGCTACGAGGGCGCTGCGGTTCACTCGCCGGAAGCGGACAAGCTGCACCGTGACGACTCCGTGAAGATGCACCCGGACGATGCGTCCGCACTCGGCGTGGCGGCCGGCGACGAGGTGATGCTGAGGAACGGCGAGGCCGAGCTACGCGCGCCGGTCGCGGTGACCGCGGCCGTGCAGCCGAAGATGCTCTACCTGCCGCTCTACTACAACGGCGGCGCCGTCGGCGCGCTTTTCGGTGCCGACGCGCCCGTCGCGGCAGTCGAAGTCAGCCGCGCGTAGCTGCTCTCACAGCGCGTTACCGAATCAGGGCAGCAGTATCCCGTCGCCTACCGGCGTGCAATCCGGCGCCTGGATGACCGTGAGGCCGGCGTCGTGGATCAGGATCTTCAGCGAGTCCACGGGGTTGACCCCACCGCTGCAGTCGACGTCACCCTTTACCTCGGGCGCTAGTCCGGCCGTCGGTTCGGGCGTCGTGAAGAGGACTGCGAGTTCGTCCGTGAGCTTCATCTCGTTGGCGGAGTACTGCAGGCCGGTGGTGCCGTCTTTGGTGATGCCGACGGTGGCCGTGCCGCCGCGGTTCTCTTCGGTGAGATCGTCATCGGTGTCGCCGAAGAAAGTGTCGTAGTACTGGATCTTGACGTCGTTGGAGCCCTCGTAGAGGATCACTTCGAACGTGACGCTCTCCCGCCTCGCAATCGTCGCAGTCGTTGTGGCAGACGTCGAGGTAGCGGACGATGAACATACGGTTGGGCGCCTCACCGCGGGTGCCGAAGAGAATGGCGCCGCACTCGCCAGGGTCGAGGTCATCAAACCAAGGGGCGATCACCGGCTCGCCACCCCATTCGGTATCGTCGCAGTCGCCCGCGACGGGGATCGTGTTTCCGTTGTCGCCGTCGGCACTGTTGAGGTTGTCGTTGCAGTCATTGCCGAGTCGAAGCTAAGGAAACCGTTGGTCGAGATGTCCACCTGGGTGAAGTCCGTGCCGAAGAAGTTGAACGTGAAGGGCAGGTCGACGGTTGAGAACTCGTCGTCTTCACCGACGGCGGGCGCAAACGGCGGGATGCTGATCGGCATCGCCTCAAACATGACTTTCGGCTCCGGGTCGTTGCTGTCGAACCAGGTATAGCCGCCGGCGGGGCCGCCGGTGTCGGCGCTAGCGCGGAGAAAGCCCGACGCCAGGAAGGCGAGGGCGCCGACGGCGACAAGGACGCCGACGGCGATGCCGAGCTTATGGAACGAGCGTGCGTGTAGCAAGGGTAACCTCCTGTATGCGTGATTCCTATTGGCGCTTGATTTCGTCCTGACAAGATAGCATGCCGACAGAGACAACCGCACGTGGCTTATGGCGTGTATTCGACCGTGACGACGTCGCCGATGGCCGGACATCCCAGCGGCTGCGCGACGGTGAACCCGGCGTCGAAGCGCAGGATCTTCAGGCTGTCCACCGGCGTGATCGAGCCGGAGCAATCGACATCGCCCCAGACCTCCGCGCTCCCGCCACCGGCGATGCCGCGATCATCCCCCGAGGTCGCGAAGACCATCACCACGTCGTTCATGCGCGGGCAGTCAGCCGGCGGGTTCGGGAGCAGCTCGCCCGCATCCGTTAGCAGGGTGAGCAGCGAATCGATCGGGTTGGGCTCACCGGAGCAGTTGTCGTCGCCCCAGGGGACGTCGACAACTGTGCCCTCTGCCGGCTCCGTCGGGGTGGGCGAAAGCGTCGGGCTGGGCGTCGGCGTCGCCGGTGGCACCGGCTCCCAGTCTGGCGTTTCCTCAGCCGGGTTGATCACGCTGCCGGGAACTACTGTTGCCGTGCCGCCGGCCGCCGGAATCGTGCTGATCGTGTCAACGCTCAGCCCGCCGGCCGGGCCGACCCCTGCGCCTTCGCCGAGGACGATCGTGAATTCGACGCGTGTGAAGGCGATAGTCGTGCCGCCGGGCGAGAAGACAGGGTTCCGGGGGATGGTGCCGGGGATCTCGGCCAGGATTGTCTGCGGCGCGTTGGCGGGGAGCGTCCGCACGACGAGGCCCGTGTTGTCCGTGTGCGTCAGCCGGTCGCCGTTCGGTGACCAGTCCGGCGGCCCTTCCGAAACGAGAGGAGTGTCAGTGATCCTGAGCTGGCCAAGGCCGTCCGGTGTCGTTGTCCAGATGTCGGCGGCGGCGCCGCCGCCGGAGACGCCCGGCCCGCGACCCACCACAATGAGGAACGGCCCGCGCAGGAAGGCGATCAGCGAACCGTCCGACCGGTAGACCGGGGCAGTATCAAAAAAGGCCGGATTGCTCGTGATCTGCACCTCACCCGTGCCGTCGGCGTTTATCTCGCGAATCCACCCGTCGCGTGTGAAGACGATGCGCTTGCTGCCGGGCGAGAAGGACGGCTGCGAACCGATAACGACCTGTGTGGCGTCGCTTCCTTCGGGGTCCACCGTCCAGATCGCCCGCTGTCCGCCGGGTCCGCCGTCGGGCAAGGCAACAAGCCGCTCGAAGGCGATCTTCGAACCGTCAGGCGACCAGCTTGGGTTGCTGTCGAAGCCGGTGGTCACCGGCTGCCGCTCGGAGCCATCGGCATTCATGATCCAGATGCCGCCGTTGATCAGATCTTGATAGACGATGCGGCCGTTCTGACCGGGCCAGGCCGCCTCGCTGCCGCCGCCCTGTAGGACGACCAGCGCTGAGATGCCGATTACAACCGCTGACAGGATGACGAGAATACGCATCGGACGACCTTCACTAACGAAAGAACACGACGCGCAGTATAGACGACCCCTAAGCGAGCGGCTACTGGCCTAACAGGCCCGAGGCGAGCACCTCGTCCCCGACGTCCGGACAGCCGATCGGCTGCGTCACGGTGAAGCCGGCGTCGAAGCGCAGGATCTTCAGGCTGCCCACCGGGGTGATGGCGCTGCTGCAGTCGGTGTCTCCCCAGGTCTGCGGGTTCAGATTGCCGGCGACCCCCCTGGCGATGATGTTCGCCAGCAGCTCCCCCATGTCCGGGCAGCCGGCCGGAGTCTCAACCGGGAGGACCGCGTCCGCCCGCAGAGTGATCAGGGAGTCGACGGGGTTCGGTTCACCGGAGCAGTTCCAGTCGGCCCAGATCAGGAGCTCACCCTTGGGTGTCGGCGTCGGTGGCGGAACCGGCTCCCAGTCGGGCTAGAACTCGGCGGGGGCCAGCTCGGAGCCGGAAACCGCGGCGGCCGTTCCGCCGCCGGCCGGAATCGTGTAGATCGTGCCGTCCGAGGGGATGATCGCCGGGCCGACCCCCGCAGGAGCACGAAGCACCGCGGTCTCAAGAAGTGTAAAGGCGATGGTCGTGCCGTCAGGCGAGAAGACCGGGTCGATCGGAAGTGCGCCGGGGAGGAGGGGCTGGATCGTCGTCGGCACGTTCCCCGGGAACGTGGAGACGATCAGCCCGGGGGCGCTGTCGTACGTCAAAGAGTCGCCGGAGGGCGACCAGTCCGGCGGTCCCTCGGCAACACCCGGCGTGTTCGTGAACTGGAGCTCGCTCTGGTCGTCCGGGTTCACCGTCCAGATGTCGTTTGGAGTAAACGCACCAGCGGCGCCGGCGTCAGAGGGAAAGTCAATAATCGGCCGCCGGAGGAAGGCGATTAACGAGCCATCGGGCCGGTACACCGGCGCCGTGTCAAAGAAGCCCGCCGACTGCGTGATCTGCGTATCGCCGGTGCCGTCGGCGTTCATCTCGCGGATCTTGCCGTTCAGCGAGTAGACGATGCGCTGGCCATCGGGCGACCAGGAAGGCCTCGTGCCGGGGCCGATCTCCGTCGAGTCAGTGCCGTCCGGGTCCACGGTCCAGATCGCCGTCGTGATAAACGCGCCGAGGGGGATGCCCCCTCCCGCCTGCCGCTCGAAGACGATCTCCGAGCCGTCAGGCGCCCAGCTTGGCCAGTAATCGTTGGCGGTGGTCACGGGTTGGCGGTCGGAGCCGTCGGCGTTCATGATCCAGATGCCGCCGTTAACCTCGTCCCGATAGACGATGCGGCCGTTGTCGCCGGGCCAGGCGGCCTCGCTGCCGCCGCCGTCAAGGACCACGAGCGCTGAGATGCCGATAACAACCGCTGACAGGACGACGAGAAAACGCAACAGACGACCTCCACTAACTATGGGCTGGCGCGAGTATAGCGAAGTTCTGCGCTGTCCGGGCTACTCGGAGAGGCTATGGCCCGTACTGCACCTGCACGCCATCGCCGATCGGCGGGCACGGCTGGTTCTGCGAGACCGACAGTCCGGCGTCGTAGCGGAGGATCTTGAGTCCGTCTACAGGTGTGATCGAGGCGTCGCAGTCGACGTTCCCCCAGTTCTGCGGGTCAGCACCGGGCCCGCCCACCGGGATAGTGACGAGCACGATGATGTCCTGGTTCATGGGAGGGCAACCGTTGAGCTGGACGGGAAGGGCAGCGTCGGAGCGCAGCGTGATCAGCGAATCTACCGGGTTGGCCTCACCGTCGCACTGGTCGTCGCCCCAGACGAGGTTGCGAACGATCGGCGTCGGGCCTGCGGGTGTCGGGCTTGGTGTCGGCGGCGAGACCGGCTCCCAGTCCGGGTGGAGCTCGGCGGGGTTTGCCCCGGAGCCAGGGACGGCCGTAGCCGTTCCGCCGCCGGCCGGAATCGTGTAGATCGTGCGCGTCAAAGAGACGGCCCCACTGATGCCGTTGATCGGGAACTCCACCAGCGTAAAGGCGATCGTCGTGCCATCGGGCGAGAAGACGGGATCGTCGGGGTAGGCGCCAGGGAGCGCGGGAAAGATCGTCTGCGTCACATTGCCCGGGAACGTCCGGACGACGATGCCGGTGTCGTCGGTGTAGGTCAGCCGATCGCCGGTCGGCGACCAGTCGGACGCACCCTCAGATACGAGTGGAGTGTTGGTGATCTGCGTCTGGCTGAGGCCGTCCGGGGTCGTCGTCCAGATGTCGTTGGTAGGGGGGGCGCCGGGGCCGCCGCCTAAGCCCAGCGGCACCGGCCCGTTCGTCAACTCGAACGGCTTGCGTAGGAAGGCGATCAGCGGACCGTCGGGACCACCTGAGGCCGCCAGCGGATCAGCTAGTTCCGGCCCCGACACCGGTGCCGTGTCAAACCAGGCATCGTCGCTCGTGATCCGCACGGGATCGATGCCGTCGATGGGCACCCTTTGGATGAATTCATTAAAATCTGATACGGTATTCAACCCGTCCGGCGTATAGGCCGGCCTCTGGCCGGACCCGATGATTATTGGTTCGCCGACCGTATCGATTCTCAAGTAATGAATGTCCGGGGGGATCCCTGGGCTTGCATTTCCGCCTTGAGTCACGAGCGCTTCCCGCTCGAAGACGATCGTCGAGCCGTCTGGCGACCAGCTTGGAAAGAAGTCGGAGCCGGTGGTCAACTGCTGACGGTTGCCCCCGTCGGCATCCATGATCCAGATGCCGCCGTTGGCCGGGTCGGCGTAAACGATGCGGCCGTTGGCGCCGAGCCAGGCCGCCTCGCTGCCGCCGCCGTGAACGAGGACCAGCACTGAGATACCGATTACAACCGCTGAGAGGATGACGAGAAGACGAATCGGACGACCTCCACTAACTAAGGGCTGGCGAGAGTATAGCGAAGTTCTGCGCTGCGTGGCTACTCGGACCAGAGCGCCTGCTGAGAGTCGGGCGCGTCAGCGGCGTTGGCCGGCACCTCCAGGCCGAGGTGGGCGTAAGCGTGGCGCGTGGCGACGCGCCCGCGTGAGGTGCGCTGCAGGAACCCGAGCTGCATCAGGTAGGGCTCGTAGACGTCCATAATCGTGTCCGCTTCCTCAGAGATCGAAGCGGCGATCGTCTCGATGCCGACAGGCCCGCCGTCGTACTTCTCGATGATCGTCAGCAGCACCTTCTTGTCCACCTGATCGAGGCCAAGCGGGTCGACCTCCAGGCGTTCCAGCGCCTCGCGGCTGACGTCCGCCGTGATGGCGCCGTCGGCGCGCACCTGCGCGAAGTCGCGGACGCGGCGCAGCAGGCGGTTGGCGACGCGCGGCGTGCCGCGGGAGCGCGCGGCGATCTCCTGCGCGCCCTCGTCATCGATCGGCACTTCGAGGATGCCGGCGGCGCGGCGGACGATCGTGGCGATCGAGTCGTGGTCGTAGAAATCGATGCGGTAGACGGCGCCGAAGCGGTCGCGCAGCGGCGCGCTGAGCATGGCGTAGCGGGTTGTGGCGCCGACGAGGGTGAAGCGCGGCACGGAAAGCCGCACGCTGCGCGCACCGGGCCCGCGGCCGAGCACGATGTCCAGCGCGAAGTCTTCCATCGCCGGGTAGAGCACCTCCTCGGCCGCGCGGGGCAGGCGGTGCACCTCGTCGATGAACAGGAGGTCGAACTCCTGCAGTCCGGTCAGGATCGCGGCGAGGTCGCCGGCGCGCTCGATCGCCGGGCCTGAGGTGACGCGCACAGAGACGCCCATCTCGGAGGCGATGATGTGAGCGAGCGTGGTCTTGCCGAGGCCGGGCGGCCCGTAAAGGAGGATGTGATCGAGGGGTTCTTCGCGTTTGGTGGCGGCCTGGACGGCGATGTTGAGGTTGTCTTTGAGCTTCTCCTGGCCGACGAACTCAGCGAGGCGACGCGGCCTGAGAGAAGTGTCCAGAGATTCGTCTTCGTCCTCCTGGACTTCGCCGGCGATGATGCGGTCTTCAGTGGCCGTCGTACGTCCTCCGTCGGCTCTCGAATGCGCGTTCTACTCGGGCCATTATAGGGGCGCGGGCGCCGCTCGGTCGAGAGGCCGGCGGCGCTGGTCGGCAGAGCTCGGCGACGACCAGGTAAGCGAGCCGCTGGAAGTCTTCGAACGCCATCTCAACGCACCGGTGTCAAGCCGGGATCGCCGAAGGGCACCCGCTTTTCGCCTCTCCGCCATCGTAGTATGCTTCGCGCCACGAGAAACCGACCGCAGGAGGAGCCCAATGCCGTCCGAACTCAACTTCAAGCCCGTGCACGAACTGGCCGATGCCATCCGCACGAAGCAACTATCACCAGTCGAGCTCATGCAGGCCTGCTTCGACCGCATCGACGAGACCAACGAGACGCTCAACGCCTGGACCGGCATACGCGATCGGGACGAGCTGCTGGCGGAAGCGCGCGCCGTCGGCGACCGCATCGCGAAGGGCGAAGACGTCGGGCCGCTGGCCGGCCTGGGCTTCGGCGTCAAGGAGCTCGAAGACCTGGAGGGCTTCCCGTCGACGCACGCTTCGGCGCCGTACCGCGACCACTATCCGGAGGGAGACTCCACGGAGGTGACGCGGCTGAAGGCGGCCGGCGCGATCGCCATGGGCAAGACGAACTCGCCCGAGTTCGGGTACACGGCGGTCACGAAGAACATCCTCTTCGGCGTCACGCGCAACCCCTGGAACCCCGAACGCACTCCCGGCGGCTCCAGCGGCGGTTCCTCCGCGGCGGTGGCTTCGGGGCAGGTGCCGTTCTGCACCGGCTCCGACGGTGGCGGCAGCATTCGCATCCCCTCCTCGTGGACGGGCCTCCCCGGCTTCAAATGCTCCTACGGGCGCATCCCAATGGGGCCGTTCGAGATGGCCGACTGGATCGACACCAGCGTCGTCGGACCGATGGTACGCACGGTCCGCGACGCGGCGCTCTTCACGGACTGCGTCGTCGGCACGTCCGAGACCGATCCCAACTCGCTGCCGCATCCGGGCTACAAGTACCAGGACATCCTGGAGCAACTGTCGAAGAAGTTGCGCATCGCCTACAGCGCGGACCTCGGCTACGCCAACATCGAGCCGGACGTGCGGCGCGAATGCGCGAACGGCGTCAAGGCGTTCGAAGAGATGGGCTACAAGGTCGACTACGTGGATCACGTGATCGACGACCTCGGCGGCGCCTGGGGAGTACTCGGCGCCACGATGGCGCTCGGCAGGATCTACGAGAAGCTGGAGACGGAGGACCGCGACCGCTTCGGCCGTTCGTACCTGGAAGGCGTGATGACCGCCGAACGCGTCGACTGGCCGAAGTACGGGCGAGTGCACCGGGCCCGCGCGAAACTCAACAACCAGCTCGGCGAGTTCTTCGCCAGGTACGACCTGCTGCTGACGCCGACGCTGCCCTTCGAGGCGATCGACGCCCGAGGCGGCTGGCCGACCGAGGTCGACGGTAAGCCCCTGGCGCATCCGCTGCACGTCGTGCCGTTTACGCCGCCGTTCAACATCTCGGGCCACCCGGCGATCAGCGTGCGCTCCGGCTTCAGCGACAACGACCTGCCGATCGGCCTGCAGATCGTCGGCGGCCGCCACCGCGACGACCTCGTCCTCCAGGCCGGCTACGCCATCGAGCAGGCGCGGCCCTGGAACGACCGCTGGCCGGTGCAGGTGCCCGCCTTCGCCAGCTAGCGATGCCAACCACAGCCGTCAACGGCATCGAGATCCACTACGAGGTGCTCGGCGCGGACCGGCCGGGCCTGCCGCTCGTCCTCACGCACGGCTTGGCCAGCGCCTCCGCGTTCTGGCGGCCGGACGTCGCGCCGCTGGCGGAGACGCGGCCGCTCGTCCTCTACGACGTGCGCGGCCACGGCAAGACGACCGCTCCCGACGACCCAGAGTCGTACTCGATGCCCGCATTCGCAGCCGACCTCGCCGGCCTTCTCCGGGAGACCGGGATCGAGCGCGCACACGTGGGCGGACTCTCGATGGGCGGCATGATCACCGCGCAGTTCGCGGTGGACTATCCGGACGTCTGCGAGTCGGTGCTGCTCTGCGACACGACGTGCGGCAACGCCATCGATCCCGGCCCGGGCGGCGACTGGGAGCGCCGGCTGCTGAAGGGTGTCAGCGCCCTGCAGCACTTCGTCTCGACGATCGGCCTGCGCAAGACGCTGGTCCTCGAGTGGGAGCACAAGGCGGCAAACGACCCGCACTACGACGCCACGCCGTACTCCCTTGAGGACGACTTCCGGCGCGTGGAGATGGTGACGGTGCCGGGCTACCTGGGCACAGCGAACGCGATCGCGGCCCGGCCCGATCTCACCGAGAGAGTTACGTCAATCCAAGCGCCGACGCTGGTGATGATCGGTGAGTGGGACGACTTCCTGCCCTGCGCCGAGCGCGACCACAGCCTCATCCCCGGCTCCCGGCTCGTCCTGCGCGAGGAGTGCGCGCACGGCTCCCGCTGGCGCAACGACACGTTCCTCGCCGAGATCGAGGCGTTCCTCGCGGCCGTCGAGGCGGGGCGTCCGGTGGCAGGCCAGCGGCGGGTGTAACTCAGCGCGTCCTTCGGTATCTCAGGACGCGCTGAACGAGAGGGTCGAGAGACCCTGAGAATAGCCGCTGCAGGGCGCTAGACGCCGCCGAGGTCGAGTTCCTGGGTGTACTCGCCCTTCTCTGCTGAGTAGCGGAGGCGGAGGCCGAGGACGCGTCGCTTCGCCGCCGTGAGGCCTGCGACGGCGTCGGTGACGTCGATCACGTCGTACAGCTCCTGAGCGCAGTTCGGGCGCACGGTGATGCGGCCATCGGCGGCGTCGATCGCGGCGTGGCGCTGCACAGCGTCCGCGCGGTCTGCCGCCTCGCCGGACGTTGTCAGGTTGGCGTCGATCACCTGCGTCGGGCCGCGCGGCGTTAGGCTACCCCTCGGACAGCTGCTGCAGGCCGAGCTTGATCTTCTCGCTCGTCGGTAGCGCCGAGAGGTCCGGCTGGCGGCGCGCGGGGGAGCCGGCGGGCACGCGGGCGCCGCGCTTCCCGCCCTGCTGCTCTTCCACACGCTCGCGCACCTGGCCCACAACCTTGAGCGCTGCCTCGAACTCGCGGTCAACGTCTTCGACCGTCTCGCTCGCCGGCACGAGGTCCTGCGGGATGCCCGGGTGCGCGGCGAGGCGCACGTCGCGGTAGCGCGCGGCCGCTTCGTGCGCCTGCTCGCGCGCACCTTCGAGGTCGCTCCGCAGCCGCGCCGTCTCCGTCTCCGAAGACTCGCGGGCGGCCACGGCTTCGGTTAGCCGCGTGCGGGCCTGCTCCTGCTCCTCCTTGAGCGCCGCCATCTCGCCGGTGACGGTCTCGGCGCGCGCCTCAGCGTCGGCCGCGGCCGCCTGGAGCGACTCAATCTGCGCGAGCGCCTCGGCCAGCTGTTCTTCGGTCTCGCCTGGTCCAGGTCCCTGCTGCGTCATTCCTCACCCTCCTCCTCCATTGGAATCCCGTGCCAGCACGATAGAACCTACGTTCTGCTCCCTGCAAGCGGGAAGTGTCACCCCCGAGGCGCCTCAGTAGGGTGCAGCCTCGCCCGCGGATGCCGTCTCCAGAGGCTCGGACTGGGTAGGGGTAGCGGACGATTGGAGGACGGCCGGCGTCTGCGTCGGATTGATGACCACGCTCGCGCCGTCATCCTCACCGAACACGCCGGCCTGCACCATCGCGAAGCTGACCGCGATGACGAGAACGGCGGCCGTGAAGAAAGCTACCAGGTTCAGCGGAAGGGTTCGCATCGGAACTCCGCGGCTCTGCGAGCCGTCTTACCTGTAGAAGTAAACGCAGGATCGAGGACAAGGTTTTCATGACACACTTACGATCGGCCCCGATGAAGGCAGCTCTGGCGCTTGCTGCGGCGCTTGCGGTAGCGCTGCTGGCAGCCTGCTCCAGCGACGGTGACGCCGCTCCCTCTCCCAAAGATCCGGACATCCGCGGTGTCGTCACCAGCATCACGGACGGCTCTGGAAGCGTACTCGGCACCGTACGCATCGAGGGCCCCATCGACGATGACACCTCGTACGACAAGGCGGTAGTGCGTGTCGAAAGCGATACGCGCATCATCCGGCCGGTCGGCAACGCAGTGATGGAGCTCACGTTCGCCGACTTGAAGGTCGGTCAGACGGTGGAGGCCTGGTTCACCGGCCCCGTCGCCGAGTCCTACCCGGTGCAGGTGAAGGCGTCGTTGATCGCCGTCCTCAGCGAACCCGCCGGCTAGCGCCCGCCTCCACTACTCGAACGTCTCAAGCGTCTCGAGGTCAGCGGACGAGATCTGCACGCGGACGACGCCGTCGCAGATCTCGCGCACGTAGCGCACCGGCAGCACGGATTCGTGGCGGAAGACGACGCCGCGCTTGATCACTAGAGCCTCGATCTCGCCCGTCTTCTCGTTGACGAGGAGCTGCTCGACGTCGCCGATGTGCGTGTTCGGCTCGATCCGCCAGACCGGCGCGTCGTTCATGATATGGCGCTCGAAGGTCGCCTTGCGGAAGTGCTCCGCCGGCACGGCGATGCCCGTGAACAGGCCGGAGAGCGAAGCCGCGATCGCCAGGCCGGTGCTCCACAGCGCCGGCCGGCCGCGCGCCTCGGGTGGCGCCTTCTCGTCTTCCGGCACTTCGAGGAAGTGGTTGTGCGAGTAGAGCGGCAGCGCCTCGAACGCCGCCCTGTCGACCTTCAGGTCAACGTGGTCTTCGCCAGCGTCGTGGATGTCCGCCAGGTCGACGCTGATGATCTTCGGATCGCCGAAGCCGGGCTCCGGAAAGAACGGGCCGCGGTTCACCGCGACGTGCGTCACGACGTTGTCGCGCGGGTCGACGACGATCGCGTGTAGCCTGCCCACGTCGTGACCGTCGCTGGTGCGGACGGCCGCCCCGTGGCGCAGGTTCTCCAGGACATGCGATTCAGTCATGCTACTTGCCCCTGTAGTTGGGCTCGCGCTTCTCGGCGAACGCTAGCGGGCCCTCCCGCGCGTCGTCCGTGCGGAAGACCTCGCCCGAGAACTTCATCTCGAGCTTCGTGCCGTCCTCGAACGACATCTCGCGGCCTTGCATCGCCGCCTGCTTAATCAGGCGCACGGCGAGCGGACCGTTCTTCAGGATCGACTGCGCGACCGCCTCGGCCGTCTCCATGAGCTGGTCGCGGGGGACGACGCGCGAGACGAGGCCGAAGCGCAGCGCGGTCTCCGCGTCGTAGCGGTCGCCCGTGAGGAGCAGCTCCATCGCGAACGCCAGAGGCACGGCGCGTGGCAAGCGCTGGGTGCCGGTGGCGCCGGGGATGATCGCGCGCTTGGGCTCCGGCAGTCCGAACTGTGAGTTGTCGGCGGCGATTCGGATATCGCAGCTCAGCGCCAGTTCGAGGCCGCCGGCCAGGCAGTAGCCGTGGATGGCGGCGATGATCGGCTTCCAGCACTCGTAGCCACGCGTGATCCCGGCGAAGGGAGCGGCCGGGACCTCCGGGTCGGCGCCGCCCGCTGCCCGCGTCTGCGACATCGCGACGAGATCGGCGCCCGCGGAGAAGGCCTTGTCGCCGGCTCCGGTGAGGATCGCCACCCAGAGGTCATCGTCCGCCTTGAACGCCTCGAAGGCGTCCTTGAGCTCGGCGCTGGTGGCCGGGTCGATCGCGTTGCGGCGCTCGGGGCGGTTGAGCGTGACGTAGGCGAGATGGTCCTTCTTCTCGAAGAGGATGTTTTTGTAATCGGCCATTCGGCAGCCTCCTTCTTTTCGGCACGGCCAGTATATGGCAGCCTCGGCGATGGCTCTACACGGAAGAGTTTCCGGTGTGGTGAGCCGTAACGGCGATAACGTCGCCCCTGTTGAATGACGTGGAGGAGGTGCGGTTCTCGGAATTCACCAGTTGCGGGGCTGGTGATACGGTCTCAGAAAGACCCGGGTTGCGTGCCCGCCTCCTCCGATATTTTCCCCCGCCAGTGACGAAGGGAGGGCAGACAGATGACGCGACGGATCGCGTATTCCGTCCTTGCTCTCTCCTTCTGGCTCCTGCTCATCGTTGTTGCGATGTCAGGCCGAGTCTAGACACTTACTGGGGGTGCGGCGATTGGGGCCTCTCCGCCATGGCAGGGGGGCCCCGCCCGTATTAAGGGAGACGTAGCCGCGCACTCTAGCCTTCACCACGGCACCCGAGACGCCGCTAGCCCGTCGCGCCCAGCAGTTCGCGCAGCGCGGCCTCGTCCACGCTCGGCCCCACGGTGGCGAGCGCGGCGCGTTCCGGCTTGAGGATCCGCTGCGCCACCCTCATCACGTCGTCCGCCGTCACTGCCCGCAACTTCGCGACGACGGACTCGACCGGCTCGATCTCGCCCAGCGTAAGGAGGCTCTCGCCAGCCCGCTGACCCAGCGCCATCGACGATTCGAGGCTCAGCCGGAAGCTGCCGACGGTGTAGTCCTTGGCCTTCTGCAGCTCCTCCGCGCCCACCGCCTCCGTCGTCATCTTTGCCAGCTCCTCCAGGATCACGGCGACCGTCTCCGACACCTTCTCCGGTGAGACCCCCGCCGAGACGACGAACACGCCGCTGTCTGAATGACGGCTGACCGATGAACCCACGGAGTAGGCCAGGCCGCGCCTCTCCCGCACCTCCTTGAACAGACGCGAGCTCATGCCGCGGCCCAGCACAGCGTTGAGGATCATCAGCGTGTAACGGTCCGGGTCCTTGCGGGCGATCGCGGGCAGGCCAAGCGCGATGTTCGACTGCGAGATCGGGCGCTCGTCGTAGACAACGCGGTCGACCGGCAGGTCGTCGCTGTTGACGGCGACGTTCTCCGGCGCCTCGCTTCGCGGCGAACGGGCGAACAGCCGCTGTGCCAGGGCCACCACGCGATCATGGTCGGTGTTGCCGGCGACGCTGAGCACAGTGTTCGGCGCCGTGTACCCCGCTTCGAGCCAGTCCACGAAGTCTTGTCGCTGCAGCCCGTCCACCGTCTCCTCGGTGCCGGCGGTGGGCCAGCCCATCTGGTGGTCCCCGTAGACGGCGCGCCCCAACAGCTCTCCCACGTACGATCCCGGCTGGTCCTTGCCGCGGCTGATCTCCTGCTTGACTACGGTGCGTTCGCGCTCGATCTCTTCGGTTTCGAGCAACGAATCGTAGAACATGTCCGCGAGCACCGTCATCGCCAGCTCGAGCTCATCGAACGGAACGTGGTTCCAGTAGCAGGTGAGTTCCTTCGCGGTGTAGGCGTTGAGTACGCCTCCTGCACCTTCTATCGCCTCGGCGATGGCGATCGCGCTCGGGCGTTCGGTCGTGCCCTTGAACATCATGTGCTCCAGGAAGTGCGCGACGCCCTTCGTGCGCTCCGTCTCGCCCCGGGCGCCGGCACCGGCGAAGAGGTTAACGCTGACTGACTGCGCGGTCGGCATGGGCGTGGTGACGACGCGCAGGCCGCCGTCTAGCTCGGTGATCTCGGGGGTTACGGACAAGACGCCTCCATTCAGGTTGAGAGTGGCCTCAGTATACCGGCGGCGCGCGAGATGGGGGCGGCGCGCGAGATGGGGGGGGCGCAGTTCGTCTTTGTGGGGAGCGCCGTCAATCTCTTGACACGCCCGTTCTGGATTCCTGTATGATTCCAACTGGGCGTCCCTTCGAACCTGCCGGCAAAGACGGCAAGCTCCAAGGCTAGCGCGAAGAGGAGACGGCCCCCAGTAAGGGGTATATGGCGACAAAGTACATATTCGTCACGGGCGGCGTTGTGAGTTCCGTCGGCAAAGGGATCACAACCGCCGCCATCGGCAGGCTGCTCAAATCACGCGGCGTGTCCGTCGTAGTACAGAAGCTAGACCCGTACCTCAACGTCGACCCCGGTACGATGTCGCCCTATCAGCACGGCGAAGTCTTCGTCACCGCCGACGGCGCTGAGACCGACCTCGACCTCGGCCACTACGAGCGCTTCCTGGACCAGAACCTCTCGCGCGGCTCCTCCGTCTCCACCGGCCAGATATACCAGGCCGTTATCCAGCGCGAGCGCCGCGGCGACTACCTGGGCCGCACGATCCAGCCGATCCCCCACGTCACCAACGAGATAAAGGAACGGGTTCGCGGCATCGGCCGTGAAGCCGGCGCCGACGTCGTCATCGTCGAAGTCGGCGGCACCGTGGGTGACATCGAAGGCCAACCGTTCCTCGAGGCGATCCGCCAGATGCGCAAAGAGGAAGGCCGCAACGACACGCTGGCGATCCACGTGACGCTCCTCCCGTACATCTCGACGACCGCCGAGCTGAAGACCAAACCGACGCAACACTCAGTCCGCGAGCTGCGCTCCTTCGGTATCCAGCCGGACGTGATCGCCTGCCGCTCGGACATTCCGATCTCCAACGAGATCCGGGACAAGATCTCGCTCTTCTGCGACGTCGAACCGCGGGCGGTGATCCCGTTGATGACTATGCCCAGCATCTACCAGGTGCCGCTCGTCCTTGAGGACGCCGGCCTGGGCGACTTCATCACCGACCGCCTTAACATCACACCGACCTCGAAGGACCTTGACGAATGGAAGAGCTGGGTCACGCGCCTGCTGGACCCACAGCACTCCCTGGAGATCGCCGTCGTCGGCAAGTACGTTGAGCTGCCAGACGCCTACCTCTCCGTGAAGGAAGCGCTGATCCACGCCGGCGTGCAGAACAACTCCAGCGTGCGCATCCACTGGGTGCACTCAGAGGACGTGGCGAAGAGCCCGCCCGAGGCGCTGCTGGCCGACATGGACGGCATCGTCGTCCCCGGTGGTTTCGGCGAGCGCGGCTTCGAGGGCAAAGTCGATGCCACGAGGTACGCGCGGCTGAACGGCGTGCCTTACCTCGGCCTCTGCCTTGGCCTGCAGGCGATGGTCGTCGAGTTCGCGCGCGCTCACTTCGATACTGAAGACGCCAGCTCGACAGAGCTCGCGCCGGAGACGGCCTACCCCGTGATCACGCTCCTGGACGAACAGCAGCGCGTCGTCGACAAGGGTGGCACCATGCGCCTCGGCAGCTACCCCTGCCGGCTCGAGCCCGGGACCACCGCTCGCGAGGCCTACGGCGCAGACGAGACGTCGGAGCGCCACCGCCACCGCTACGAGTTCAACAACGAGTTCCGCGAAGAGTTCGCAAAGGCCGGCCTGATCGCTAGCGGCACGTCGCCGGACGGCGGCCTCGTCGAAATCTGCGAGATCCGCGACCACCCGTTCATGGTCGGCACCCAGTTCCACCCGGAGCTGCGCTCACGGCCCGGCCGGCCGCACCCGCTGTTCAACGGCTTCGTCCGCGCCGCGCTGGCGAAACAGGCCGAAAACCGGAAGAAGCCGTCCACGCCCGCCGGGCGCCCCTCTCGCCGCAAGGCGTCCACCTCCTCGCGCTCGCGCGCGCCGCTCTAGACCGTGTCGACAGCTGACGAAGTTTTCGTCTTCCTGCACTTGCTGGCCGCAATCTGGTACGCATCCGGGCTCACTTCTGTCCAGCTTGCGCTCGTGCGCGGCTGGCAAACGCCGGACGTCAGCACCAGGGTGGTCGCGTTCAGCGAGGCAACGCATTACCAGGGCCTCCTGCTGGTGCCCGGCGCCATCGCCGTCGCCTCCACTGGACTCTTCCTCTGGGGCCAGCTGGACTACAACTTCGTGACGACGCCGTGGCTGCTGGGCGTCGAAGCGATGTACATCATTACGCTGCTCGTCTGCATACCGCTGATCGGGATGGGGCTGCGCCGGGCGCGCATCGCCGCGCTAATGGCCGAACGCCGCGGCGATGTGACACCGGAGTTGGAAGAGGCGATGGCGGACAACGTGCCACTGGTTTTCGGCGGCATCGCCACGATGCTCGTGCCGGCCATGATCGCGCTCAGCGTCTTCCGGCCGGGCTAGCCAGCCCTGCAGAATCGCCGCCCAGCGAGCTAACGGCGGATGGGTATTGCACGTCCAATACGATTGGAGTATCGTGAATGGAGACCGTCTGCGGGCGGGGGTCGCAAGACCCACTCCTCATACCCCCTTTACGAGACATCCCTTACTTGAACGCATCCCCACCCGCTACTGCTATATGGAGTTGACTTGAACCTTACTGAACTCGAAACACGGACAAAGGACGAGCTGGTTGACGTCGCCAAAGAGCTGGGCGTCAGCGCCAGCGGCCTGCGCAAACAAGACCTCGTCTTCAAGATCATGCAGGCGAAGGCTGAGGGCGAAGGCAACTACTTCGCCGGCGGCATCCTCGAGATGGCCTCCGACGGCTTCGGCTTCCTGCGCACAGAGGGCCTGACTCCGAGCCTCAGCGACGTCTACGTCTCGCAGACGCAAGTCAGGCGCTTTGCCCTGCGCTCCGGCGACTACGTGATGGGAGCCGTCCGCCAGCCCAAGGACTCGGAGAAGTACTACGGCCTGCTGCGCGTGGACTCGATCAACGGCCTCGACCCCGAAAACGCCAAGCAGCGACCATACTTCGAGCAGCTGACGCCGATCTTCCCGGACGAGATGTTGAGGCTCGAGGAGGGCGTCACCAACCTCTCGACCCGCGTGATCGACCTCATAGCGCCCGTTGGCCGCGGCCAACGAGGCCTCGTCGTCTCGCCGCCCAAGGCCGGCAAGACCCTCCTCCTCAAGATGATCGCCGCCGCCACCGCCAAGCGCTACGAAGACATCTACATCATCGTCGCGCTCATCGGTGAGCGACCGGAAGAGGTCACCGACTGGCGGCGCTCCGTCGTCGACGCCGAAGTCGTCGCCGCGACGTTCGACGATCCGGTGGAAGAGCAGACCCGCGTGGCTGAACTGGCCCTGGAGCGCGCCAAACGCCTGGTCGAGGGCGGCCGGAACGTCATGGTTCTCCTCGACGGCATCACGCGCCTCACCCGCGCCTACAACCTGGCGTTGCCACCTTCGGGCCGCACGCTCTCCGGCGGCATCGACCCGGTTGCCCTGCACCCGCCGAAGCGGTTGTTCGGCGCCGCCCGCAACGTCGAAGGAGGCGGTAGCCTGACCATCCTCGCGACCTGCCTCGTCGACACCGGCAGCCGCATGGACGAAGTGATCTTCGAAGAGTTCAAGGGCACCGGCAACTGGGAGCTGTGGCTGGACCGGCGCCTCGCCGAAAAGCGTGTCTACCCCTCAATCGACATCCAGAAGAGCGGCACCCGCCGCGACGACCTGCTGCTGGACGAGGACACGCACAAGCGCATCGTCCTCCTGCGCCGCATGACCTCGCTCGTCGGCAGCCAGTCAAACTCCGGCGAATCTACAGAGCTGATTCTGGACCGCCTGACGCGCACGAAGACGAACGCAGAGTTCCTGGCAACGCTCAAAGAAGCAATCTAGCCACCCAGGACGGCTTAGCTCTCGCCTTCTCCTGAACTCCCGCGTTTTCGCCCGTCGCACACGGGTTGATCGTAAGCAAGCAAACAGCGAGACTCTGTACTTGAATCGCGGCTCTGTCCGGGCGTTTCGATAATCTGTCAATTTGTGAAGACCTGGACAAGTAGTATACAATCGCCCGCGAATACCTGCAGACCTGCGCAAGAACCGGACTGTAGCCGGGTCCTGACCAGGGGCGCGTCCTGGACCCGACAATAGGAGGCTGAACATACGAGACCGCACGCTCCACGTCGGCGCGGCCAGAGCCAGCCGCAACGTGAAGAGCACTCGTCTTGCCTGCAAGCTGCCGGGCAGCCGCTGACCCGATACCGGCGTTTCGCGCTGCACGGCCTTCTCCTCTCACTGGCACTGGCCGCCGTGGTCACGGCCGTTGCCGGTGGAGTCGCTGACTCCAACCCGACGGCAGTCTCCTCCATTCACACCGGACCCGTCGCCGAGGCCCGGACCGGCTATCTGAAGCCCTCCGCCCTCCTCTCCACCGTCCCGTCCGTGATCGCCCGCCACGAGGCCGAGGTCATCGCCACCACCGCCTCACCGGCGCCGCCGGAGCCGACCGCAGAGGCGATCGCAACCGCGCCCGAACCACTCCCTCCGTTCTTCACCTACACCATTCAACCGGGCGACACGATGGGCAGCATCGCCACCAACTACGGCATCAGTGAGGCCTACCTGCTCTGGAACAACCCCGAGGTCAGCGTCGACCCGGACCTCCTCTACATCGGCGGCACACTGCTTGTCCCCGGCCTCGACGGAATCGTCTACAACGTCACACTAGGTGACACGCTGGGCGACCTCGCCGCCTACTACGACGTTACCGTGGACTCGATCGTGAGCTTCGGCCCGAACAACCTTGCCTCGCCGGACAGCCTGATCAATGGCACTGTGCTGGTCATTCCCGGCGCCGTCCCGCCGCCGACGACGGCGCCGGTGCTGATCGACGAAGGCCTCGACCCGGTCGGCGGCCCCGTGCCCGCCGCCGCCGACCTCGATACGCCGGCGCCCGCCCCAGCTCCGGCGCCGGTTGCCAGCATCGGCTTCATTTGGCCCTACTACAGCACAATCACGACGTACTTCGGCGAGCCACAAGGCGCTAGCTACCACAAGGGGATCGACCTCGACGGCTTCAGCAACTGGGGCGCCCCGATCGCCGCCGCTGCCAGCGGAACCGTAGTCCTGGCGGCCTGGGACGACTGGGGCTACGGCTATCACGTCATCGTTGACCACGGCAACGGGTTCCGCTCCACGTACGCCCACCTCTCAGAAATCTGGGTCGGCGAGGGCCAGTGGGTGAACCAGGGAGACGCCGTCGGCGCTCTGGGCAGCACCGGCTATTCTACCGGCGCGCACCTGCATTTCGAGATATGGTCCGGCGGCATCCCCGTCAACCCGCTCAGTTACCTCCCGTAAGCTCACCCCACTCACGCCAAACCGCGCCGCCGGCGCCGTCGCCACGTTCGCGAATCGGGATCTTATCGTCCTGCGCGGCCCGGCGCTAGGCGTTCTTGCCGCGGTAGTCCAGCAGCATCACCTGCGTGTCTGAGGGGACCGTGTTGTAGCTGAGCGAAAGCTTCGGCTGCGCTTGGACGGCGGTCGCTTGCATCTCCTTGAGAAAGCGGTCGGCCGGCTCCAGGTCGCCCTTGGCGACGGGCGTCTTGTAGTGCATCGGGATCACTATTCGGGCGTCGAGCATGGGCACGATCTCCGCCGCCTTGGCGCCGTCGATCGTCGAGCCGCCGCCGACCGGGATCATGAGGACGTCGGCGCCGGTCATATCCTCCGCCTGGTCAGCCGTAGGAGTGTGGCCGAGGTCGCCCAGGTGGCAGATCTTGACCCCCTCCATCTCGATCAGAAAGACTAGGTTCTGGCCTCGCTCGCCGCCCTTCTCTTCATCGTGGTAGGTCGGGATCGCAGTCACGAAAGCGCCGGAGATCTCGTACTCTCCCGCGCCGTCGATGACCGTCGGCTTGCCGGCTACGGTCTTGAGGAAGGTGTGGTCGTCGTGGGCGTGGCTAAGCGTCACGATGTCAGCAGTCGGCTTGCCGGTTGTGTAGCCGGTGGAGGGCGGACAGGGGTCCGTAATGACGGTCGCTCCGCGCGCGCGGATGCGGAAGAAGGAGTGTCCGAGCCAGATGATCTCCATCAGTCGTGGAGGTCAACTAACGAAATCTTAGCCAGCGTAGTGACTGGGAGCCTAGATTTCGTCGTCGTCGTCGAAGTCCTCGTCATCGCCGCCGCGGCGTTTCAAGAACGTAAGGACGGCGAAAATGGCGCCGATAATCGCCACGAGGCCAAAGAGGCGCTTGATGCCGCCTCCCTTTTTCTTTTCCTGGCCTTCTTCGTTCTCTGACATGGGGAAAGCTCCTTCGTGCGGTCCGAAAACTCGCCGGCGGCGGGGCATGGCGGTCATACCCGGGAAACCGCAATGAGTATAGCAATCGCGGCGAACTGGGGTCAACAGGAATGCGACCCGCTAATGGCGCACATCCTCAGCACGGCCAAGCGCGCCTGAGCGGCCCCGATTTGCTTGACAGAAAGCGGGGTCAGTGCTACTCTCATTGCGGTTAGCACTCGCGGGGTGAGAGTGCTAATTTAGATACGACTCATGCTTACAGAGCGCCGAAAACAGCTCCTCCAACACATCGTCGAAGAGTACGTGCTCACGGCGCAGCCCGTCGGCTCTCATTCGCTCGTCGACAAGTACGACCTGCCGCTCTCCTCCGCCACCATCCGCAACGAGATGGCGGCCCTCGAGGACGAAGGGCTCGTCGCCCAGCCACACACCTCAGCCGGCCGCGTGCCGACTGACACTGGCTACCGCTTGTACGTCGAGGCGCTGATGCACGAGGAGGAGCTAACCGACGACCTCCGCCAGACGATCCGCCACCAGTTCCACCAGGCCGCCCGCGAACTGGAAGAGTGGGCACGGCTGGCGGCGGCGATCCTGGCGACACGGCTGCGCAACGCCGCCGTCGTCACCACTCCGCACTCTCCCGAGCCGCGCGTTCGCTGGCTGGAGCTGGTCGGCGTACACGACTACCTGGCGCTGCTTATCGTCGTCCTCGAAGAGGCGCGCGTGCTGCAGCAGACGCTGATGTTGGATCAGCCGTTCACGCAGGAAGAGCTGACTTCGCTGGCGCGGCGCCTCAACGACATCGTCGCCGGCAAGAACGCCGCCGAGATCAGCGAGCAGAAGATCGTCTCTACCCCGGCCGAGATCACGGTCCGACAGGCGACCGCCGACCTCCTCAAGTCCGCGGACGCGCTGACGCCCGAGCCGTCGTTCATGGACGGCGTGCGCGGCCTGCTCAAGCAGCCGGAGTTCACCGGCGGCGAGCGCGTCGTCGACCTGCTTGGCGTGCTCGAGGAGCGCAACCTCTCGAAGGCGATACCGATCTCGGCAGGCGTTGCCGATGACGCCGGAGAGCACCAAGTGTCGATCATCATCGGCGGCGAGCACCCCGTGGACGAGATGCAGCTGTGCAGCGTCGTCACGACGCGCTACGGCGGCCCGGAAGGCCTGCGCGGCGTCCTTAGCGTCGTTGGGCCCACCCGCATGAACTACGGCCGCAACGTGGCGATGGTGCGCTACATGTCGACGCTCATGGAAGAGCTGCTCGGCGTCTACTTCACGTAGGCCGGCCGGAAGGAATCCAGATGGAACAAGACACGACCCCACCCGCTGACTCGCCCGAATCCGCCGGATCGCAGCCGCACGAGACTCAGGACATGTCGATCGAGGAGCGCATCGAGAAGACGGAGGAGGACACGCAGCGCTACCTGGACAACTGGCGCCGCGCCGAGGCCGACCTGCAGAACTTCAAGCGCCGCGCAGAGCACGAACGCTCGGAGTCCTCTCGCTACGCCGGCACCTCGCTGATCATCAACCTGCTGCCGATCGTGGACGACTTCGAGCGCGCGTTTGGCTCGCTCGACGCGCACATCGCCGGCATGACGTGGTTCGACGGCGTGCACCTGATCTACCGCAAGCTGATCGCGCTCCTGGAGAGCACCGGCGTGAAGCCGATCAAGACGGAGGGCGAGACGTTCGACCCGCAGTTCCACGAGGCCGTGGCACACGTGGAGGGCGAAGAGAACAAGGTGATAAGCGAAGTGCAGCGCGGCTACCTGCTGCACGACCGCGTCCTCCGCCCGGCGATGGTAGTCGTCGGAAAGGGCGCCGAAGAGAAGACCGAAACAGAAGGAGAGCCCGCAAATGGCTAGAGCAATTGGAATTGACCTAGGGACTACCAACAGCGCGATGGCGGTGATGGAGGGCGGCGAGCCCGTCGTCATCCCCAACGCCGAAGGCGGCCGCACAACGCCGTCCGTGATCGCCATCAACAAAGGCGGCGAGAGGCTCGTCGGCCAGGTCGCCAAGCGGCAGGGCGTGACGAACCCGGAGAACACCATCTTCTCGATCAAGCGCCTGATGGGCCGCCGCCTCGACGACGAAGAGGTGCAGCGCGACCTCAAGGTCCTGCCCTACAAGATCGACGCCGCCGAGAACGGCGACGCCCGCGTCTGGATGGGCGAGCGCTCCTATAGCCCGCCGGAGATCAGCGCGATGATCCTGCAGAAGCTCAAGGCCGACGCCGAAGCCTACCTGGGCGACGAGGTGACCGAGGCCGTGATCACCGTCCCCGCCTACTTCAACGACTCCCAGCGCCAGGCGACCAAGGCCGCGGGCGAGATCGCCGGGCTCAACGTCCTGCGCATCATCAACGAACCGACAGCCGCCGCGCTGGCGTACGGGCTGGAGAAGAAGGACGAGAAGATGATCGCCGTCTACGACCTGGGCGGCGGCACGTTCGACATCTCGATCCTGGAGATCGGCGACGGCACCTTCCACGTCAAGTCGACCAACGGCGACACGCACCTGGGCGGCGACGACTTCGACCAGATGATCATCGACTGGCTGGTCGAGGAGTTCAAGAAGGACCAGGGCATCGACCTCAAGCAGGACAACATGGCGTTGCAGCGCCTCAAGGAAGCCGCCGAAAAGGCCAAGGTCGAGCTCTCCTCCACCCAGCAGACCGAGATCAATCTGCCGTTCGTGACGGCCGACTCCTCCGGGCCAAAGCACCTGGCGATCACCCTCTCGCGCGCCAAGCTCGAGCAGCTCGTCGGCGACCTCATCGCGAGGACGATGGAGCCGGTGCGCCAGGCGCTCGACGACGCCAAGGTGCAGCCGGACGCGGTCGGCGAAGTGATCCTCGTCGGCGGCCAGACGCGCATGCCGCAGGCGAACGAGAAGGTCAAGGAGTTCTTCGGGCGCGAGCCGCACAAGGGCGTGAACCCGGACGAGGTCGTCGCCATCGGCGCCGCGATCCAGGCCGGCGTCCTCAAGGGCGACGTGCGCGAGGTGCTGCTGCTCGACGTCACGCCGCTTTCGCTGGCGATCGAGACGCTCGGCGGAGTCGCCGACGCGATCATCCCGCGCAACACCACGATCCCGACTTCCAAGTCCAAGACGTACTCGACCGCCTCCGACAACCAGACCTCGGTCGAGATCCACGTGCTCCAGGGCGAGCGGGGCATGGCGAGCGACAACAAGTCGCTCGGCCGCTTCATCCTCGACGGCATCCTGCCGTCGCCCCGCGGCCTGCCCCAGATCGAGGTCACTTTCGACATCGACGCCAACGGCATACTGCACGTCTCCGCCCGCGATACCGGCACCGGACGCGAGCAGAAGATCACGATCCAGGCGGGCACCGGCCTGAGCCCGGAAGAGATCGAGCAGATGAAGCGCGACGCCGAAGCCCACGCTGAGGACGACCGCAAGCGCCGCGAGGGAGTCGAGATCCGCAACCAGGCCGACTCGCTCGCCTACACGGCGGAAAAGACGATGAGCGAGGCCGGCGACAAGATTCCGGCGGACATCCGCGCCGACATCGAAGGGCGAGTCAAGGACATCCGCGACGCCCTCTCCAGCGACGCTTCAGGCGAGACGCTGAAGGGCGGCGTCGAAGCGCTGAGCGCTGCGCTGCAGAAGGCCGGCGCGGCCGTCTACGAAGAGGGCGCGGAAGGGGCCGGCGTCGGCGCTGAGACCGGCGCGGCGCCCGGCGGCGAAGGCGAAGGCGGCGACGAAGAAGCGCCCGAGGAAGACGCCGTCGAGGGCGAATACCGCGAAGTGTAGTTAGTGGAGAGTGGCGGTCAGTGAACAGTGGTCAGTGAACAGTGAGGCCGGGGCTCTCGTGCCCCGGCCTCTTCACGTGACGGCGGGTTCGCCAGCGTCGGCCCAGGCGCTGAAGGCGCCCCGGATGCTCAGCCGCGTCTCGATCCCGGCGCGCTCCGGAACCGAGGCGGCGGAAGAAGAGCGATAACCGGCACCGCCGTACGCCAGCACGGGGCGGTCTCGCGGAGCTTCTGAGACACGCTCCTGAAGCGCCCCCCAGCGGGAGGCCTGTCGCCTCCGCCGACCGCGTGGCGCGGATACTCAACGCCGGACCAGCGGCGCGCCACTAGCGGCAGTGTTTAGACGTTTCGATAAACCACGAACTCGCCGGCAGGTCGTTTCGCCTCCTCGCTTGCAGCTTCTTGACACGTCACGTCCGAGGAGTAGGATGGCGGCGGATGGGGGTGCGGATTCTCCTGCTTGCGGCAGAAGGAGGACGCCGATGCGGCCTTCAATGAGCCGCTGCCTGCCCGGTCCGGGAAGCAGAGCCCGACGCTGCTCCAGGACCTCGGCGCGATCGCCCACCTCTACGGCACCGTCTTCCGGATGCTTGGCCAGCGGCTGCTGCACGGCCCGCGCTGGGAGCAGAAGCTCACGTCCAAGGCCCTCAGGAGCTACGGCTTCGGCGCCGGCCACGATGCCCGCCGCGCCCTGCGGCACCCGAACTAGCCAGTACCCCCCCAACCCCCTCGGGCCCTCTGGCGCGATGTTGAGCAGCGCGCGCCGGAGGGCCTGCTGCTTCTCGTCACCGTCGGGCGCTACGGGCGCAGCGTCTCGAGGTCCGCGAAGAAGTCCGGGTACGTCTTCCCCACGCAGTCCGGCCCCAGGATCGTGATCCCCGGCGCGAGCGTCCCGACCACGGCGAAGCTCATCGCCATGCGGTGGTCTTCGTACGTCTCGATCTCGGCCGGACGCAGCGTCGCCGCCGGCTCGATTCGCAGCGTGTCGCCTTCGACGTCTGCGGCGGCGCCCAGCTTGCGCAGCTCCGCCTGCAGAGCGGCGAGGCGATCAGTCTCCTTGATGCGCCAAGTGTGCAGGCCGCGGATCGTTGTCGGGCCGTCCGCCAGCGCGGCGATCGCCGCCAGCGTCATCGCCGCGTCCGGCATCGGCGCCATGTCTACATCGATCCCCTTCAGACGCTGTGCCCCACCCACTGTGATCGCATCCGATGTCAGTGAGACATCCGCGCCCATGTCTGCGAGCACACCGGCGAAGGAGACATCGCCCTGCAGGCTCTCCTCGCCGAGCCCCGAGATGCGGACGCTGGCGCCGGGCCGCACGGCGGCCGCTGCCATGAAGTAGGTGGCGTTGCTCGCGTCCGGCTCGATCTCGTATTCGCGGGCGGAAAAGGGCTGGCGCGGGACGCGGATTTCGGTCGGCCGGCCGTCGTCAGGGTCGCGCGCGGTCCAGGCGTTGACGCCGAAGAGCGCCATCAGCCGCACCGTCATCTCGACGTAAGGCCAGCTCGTCTGCCCGGGGCCGAGCGCGACAAGCACGTCGGCGTCCTTGGCGTACGGCGCTGCCATGAGCACGGCCGAAAGGTACTGGGACGAGTACGCCGATGGGAAGTGCGCGCTGCCGCCGCCGATCCCCTGCCCCTCGACGACGACCGGCGGATGGCCCGTCGCCGCCTCGTAGCGCACCATCACGCCGAGCTCCTCCAGCAGCATCATCAGCTCCGCAATCGGCCGTTTTCGCATGCGCTCGTTGCCATCGAGCCGGTAGGTCCCCTCGCCAAGCGCGCAGAGCGCCGTCAGGAAGCGGATCGTCGTGCCGCTGTTGGCACAGGCGATGTCTGCCTCCGAGGCAGCCACGGCGCCAGCGCCACCCTTCACGCTCACGGTCGCCTTCTTCGCGCTGACCTTGAGCTTGAAGCCAAGCGCCCGCAGCCCTGCGATCATCACCTTCGTGTCCTCGGCTAAGAGCACGTTCGACAGCTTCGACTCGCCGTCAGCCAGCGCGGCGATGATGAGCGCGCGGTTCGTAAGGCTCTTGGAGCCGGGCGGCGTGATCGTCGCCTGGAACGGCGTTTCGAAAGGCGTGAGCGTAATGCGGTCCACGTCGCTATCGTACCGAAGCGCGGGTCAACGTGCCGCCTAGTATGGCGGCGTCAGGAGGCGCCAGATCCACTCGGCCGCCTCCACGGAAGTGAAGCTGTCGAACCATTGACCGACGTGCAGCGCGAACTCCTGCAGGAGCTTGACCGCCAGCAGCACCGGCAGCACGGCCGCCAGTTGCCCGCGCCCGTAGCGGAAAGGGACGAGCCCGCGCACGTGCGGCTCGCCGCGCCACTGCTCGTCGAGGCGCAGGAACTTGGTGCCGGCGACGAACACGAACCAGAACTCGAACAGGTTGGGGAAGAAGATCAGCAGATCGCGCTGCTGCGTCAGCTCGAACGTCACGAACCCGGCCAGCCGAAAGACGAAGAGACCGACGGCGATGTTCCGTGGCGTCCCCTGCCAGCGCAGCGCAACAGCGAGGAACGTGACCATATACACCTGGTCGAGCCACTTGTCGAACTCCTGGTAGTCTTTCACGCCGCCCTCGTCCAGGAGGTTCATCAGGAAGAGGTCGCTCATGTCGGTGAGCATGGCGATGATCGCGCCGGGGAAGGGGAAGACGAGCACCGGCAGCGAGCCGGCGACGCGGACAACGGCGATGATGATCTCTTCCGTGGTCACAGCCGTATCGTACCGCGCGCCGTACCTTGACGCGCACGTGAAGGTGCTGTAGCGTGCGGGCGAGCGAAGGAGTGCTCGACATGCCCACGATCAAGGCCGGCGAGGTAAACCTCGAATACTACGTGGAGGGCAATGTCCCGCCGCTGCTGCTGGTGATGGGCTTAGCCGGCCAGGCGAACGCCTGGGGCGAGCCGGTAATGAGCCGGCTGCGGGAGCACTTCACATGCATCCGCTACTCGCACCGCGGCACCGGCGGCAGCGACAAGCCGGAGTCGCGGCTGACGATCCGCACAATGGCCGACGACGACGCCACGCTCATGGACGCGCTCGACATCGAGCGCGCGCACGTCTTCGGCATCTCGATGGGCGGGATGGTATCGCAAGAGATCGTGCTCAACTACCCGGAGCGCGTGAACGGCCTCATCCTGGGCTGCACGACGCCGGGATGGGCGCACGGCCAGGTCCCCTCGCCGGAGGACACGGCGGGGATGGTTCCTCAGCCGGGACTCTCGCCCGAAGAGCAGGCGGACAGGTTCTGGCCCGTCGTCTGTGCGCCAGCGTTCATCGAGAATAGCGCAGAGTTCCTCAAGCAGATGATCGAGACGAACCTGGCGCAGCCAACGCCGATCCAGACGCTGATGAAGCGGGTCGCCGCCGCCCAGGCGTTCGACTCCTTCGACCGCCTGGGCCAGATCAAGGCGCCGACGCTCGTGATCCACGGCGACATCGACCTCCTGATACCGCCGGCCAACGGCGATGTCCTCGCCGCCGCGATCACCGGCGCGGAGAAGCTGACGCTCAGCGGCGCGGCGCATATGTTCTTCTGGGAGCGGCCGGAGGAATCGGCCGGCGCCGTCATCGAATTCCTCGCGCGCGTCCCCGCCGAGGCTTGAAGGAGCAACGAATGACACTCAACGAGAAGGTAGCGATCATCACCGGCGCCGCCTGCGGCTCCTCTGCGACGTCGCTGATCTTCGCCCGAGAAGGCGCCAGGGTGCTCTGCGCCGACCTCAACGCCGAAGGCGCCGAGGCCACGGCGCGGCAGATCGCCGACACCGGCGGCGAGGCGGCCTCGTTCCAGGTTGACGTCGCAGAGGAGCCGCAGGTGCAGGCGATGGTCGCCGACGCCGTCACGCGCTGGGGCCGGCTGGACGCGATCTACAACAACGCCGGCATCGGCATCGGCGGGCCCGTCACCCAGGTGTCCGTCGAGGAGTGGGTCCGCATGCACGCGATCAACCTGCGCGGCGTCTTCCTGGGCACCAAGCACGCGATCATAGAGATGCTAAAGACCGGCGGCGGCGCCATCGTCAACACGGCCTCCAACGCCGGACTGATGGGCACACCGATGCTCTCCGCTTACTGCGCGACGAAGGGCGGCGTTGTCATGTTCACCAAGGCCACGGCGGCCGAGTGGGCGGCGATGGGCGTCCGCATCAACTGCGTCTGCCCCGGCGTCGTCCGCACGCCGATCCTCGACCCGATGGTGGCGATGGCTCAGGCCGCCGGCGCGACGCCCGAACAGGTCTGGGCACGCATGGGGAAGACGCATCCGATCGGCCGCGTCGGCGAGGCTTCCGAGGTCGCCGAAGCAGTGGCGTTCCTGGCCTCCGACAAGGCCTCGTTCATCACCGGCGTGGCGCTGCCGGTCGACGGCGGCCTGGCGGGTGGCTTCGCGCCGCGCGAGTCGGCGTTCGGAAACGAGTGACGCCTATAGATCTGGCTTGTGGTACAGACGTTTCAGTCGCTTAGCAACAGGAGGGAGCCCCGCCTTGAAGTTCGGCATCATCTACGAGCTGCAGATGCAGAAGCCCTGGGACGAGAACCAGGAGTACAAGACATACCACGAGGCCCTCGAGCAGGTGGAGCTCGCCGATAAGGTCGGGTTCGACTACCTGTGGGAGGTCGAGCACCACTTCCTCGAAGAGTACTCCCACTCCTCCGCGCCCGAGGTCTTCCTCGCCGCCGCCAGCCAGCGCACGAAGAACATCCGCATCGGCCACGGCGTTGCGCTCCTCCCCGGCCCCTTCAACCACCCCGTCCGCGTGGCCGAACGCGCCGCCGCCCTCGACATCGTCTCCAACGGCCGCGTCGAGCTGGGCACGGGCCGCTCGATCACAGAACAGGAGCTGGGCGGCTTCGGCATCGATCCGGCGGACTCCCGCCCGATGTGGGAAGAGGCCGTGCAGATGATCCCGAAGATGTGGACCCAGGACTTGTTCAGCTGGGAAGGCGACTACTTCGTCGTCCCGCCGTGAAACGTTATCCCGAAGCCGATCCAGAAGCCGCACCCGCCGATGTGGATGGCCTGCACACAGCCGGAGAGCTTCCGCCTCGCCGGCTCCAAGGGCCTCGGCGCGCTCTCCTTCGGCTTCATCGCGCCCGGCGTACTGGAAGCGTCGCTCGGCGTCTATCGCGACGCCTCTGCCAACGCCGAGCCCGTCGGTAAGTTCGTCAACAACCAGTTCGCCGCAACCACGTTCGCCTGCGTAGCGCCAACGGACGAAGAGGCGCTGGCGAACGGACGCCCGGCGGCCGAGTTCTTCCAGCAGTCGCTGGGGATCCTCTTCGTTCCCTGGGGCAAGAAGGCCAACGTGCCGCCCTCCTACCAGTACTACTCGACGCTCGCGCAGATGGTCGAGAAGAGGTTGGAGGAGTCTGACGGAAGCGAGTTCCAGGAGGGCCTGGGATGGCGGCGCCATGGCGGTTGGTTCGCCGGAACGCGTGCGCAACGTCTGCCAGAAGTACGCCGAGGCCGGCGTTGACCAGCTAATCCTCATGGTGCAGGCCGGTCGTATATCAGATGAGAGCTGCAAACAGACGATTCAGCTCTTCGGTGAGGAGATAATCCCGGCCTTCAAGTAGGCCCTCACCGGACCGCAAACGACATCAACAGAAACGCCCTCACCCCCTTTGGGCGAAGCGGCGGGCCTGGATCCCCCTCCCGGCCCGCCGCAACTTTTTCTCCCCGCCGGCAGCCCGTATCTGTCCACATCCTCTGCCGCGGAGACCTCGCAGGCCTGCGATGTGAAGTGGCATAATGGGGACGTCCGAAAATGCAACGTCGTCTTAGCAGTTCCACGCCCCGCTGATGTTCACGCACCTCCACACTCACACCGAGTTCTCACTCCTCGACGGCCTCTCGCGTATGCCGCAGCTGATGGACCGCGCGAAAGAGCTGGGCCAGGAGGCGATCGGCCTCACGGACCACGGTGTCCTCTACGGCGCGATCCAGTTCTATAAGGCGGCTCGCGAGCGCGGCATCAAGCCGATCATCGGCATCGAGGCTTACGTCGCGCAGGGCTCGCGGCTGGACCGCGACCCGCAGGCGAAGCAGCCGTACCACCTGACGATGCTCGCCAAGAACGAGGCCGGCTACCACAACCTGCTGGCGCTTTCGACGAAGGCGCACCTCGAAGGCTACTACTACCGCCCGCGCATGGACCGCGATGTCCTGGAGCAGCACAGCGAAGGGATCATCGTGCTCTCCGGCTGCGCCACCAGTGAGGTCTCGCGGCACCTGCTGGACGGCCGCTTCGACGAGGCGGTTAAGGCGGCGCGCTACTACAAAGAGCTGTTCGGCGACTATTACATCGAACTGCAGGAGCACGGCATCGATGAGCACAAGCAGCTCAGCGTGGAGCTGCTGCGCCTGGCCCGCGAGACGGGCCTGCCCGTCGTCGCGACGAACGACCTGCATTACGTCAAGCCGGAGGATGCCACCTACCAGGACATCCTCCTCTGCATCGGCACGAACGCGACCGTGCAAGAAGTAGACCGCTTCAAGATGGCGGGCGACTTCGGCTGTTACAGCCTGAAGTCAGAGGACGAGATGCGCGCTCTCTTCCCCGACCTGCCTGAGGCAATCGATAACTCGTGGCAGATCGCCGAGATGTGCGACCTGGCGCTGGAGTTCGGCCGCACACGCATCCCGCAGGCGCAGCTCCCGCCGGGCCTCACCTCCGACGAGCACCTCGATGCCCTCTGCCGCGAGGGGCTCAAACGCCGCTATGCCGGCGAGCCGGAGGAGGCTGTACGTCGCCTGGAGTACGAGCTGGACGTCGTCCGCCAGACCGGGTTCGCCGACTACATCCTCTGCGTGCAAGACTTCGCCCAACACGCCCACGAGCAGGGAATTCAGATGGCCCTACGGGGCTCCGCGGCGGCCTCAATCGCCCTCTACTGCCTTGGCGTTACCGACATCGACCCGCTGGAGCACCGGCTCGTCTTCGAGCGCTTTCTCAACGTGGAGCGCAAGGAGATGCCGGACGTCGATATGGACTTCGCCGAAGACCGCCGCGACGAGATGATCTGCTACGCGGCCGAGCGCTACGGCCACGACCGAGTCGCGCAGATCATCACCTTCGGGACGCTGGGCGCGAAAGCCTCGATCCGCGACGTCGGCCGCGCCCTCGGCATGAGCTACGGCGACGTCGACCGCGTGGCCCGCCTCGTGCCGAGCATGCCGGCGTCGTTCGGCACGATTACGATCGACGCCGCGCTCAAGGAAGGCCCCGACCTCAAGCAGGTCTACCAGACCGACCCTGCGATCGCCAAGCTGATCGACACGGCCCGCGAGCTGGAAGGCGTGGCCCGGCACGCCAGCACGCACGCCGCCGGCGTCGTCATCGCATCCGAGCCGCTGGCCAACATCATCCCGCTCCAGCGTCCCTCGTCCGGCGACGAAGATGGGCTGCCGACGACGCAGTTCGCGATGTGGGATGTCGCCGAGCTGGGCCTCCTCAAGATGGACTTCTTGGGCCTCACGAACCTGACAATCCTCGCCGCGGCCCGTGACGTGATCAAAGCGTCACAGGGCATCGAGATCAACCTCCAGGAGCTACCCGACGGCGACGAGAAGGTCGCCCGGATGCTGGCCCAGGGAGACACGTTCGGAGTGTTCCAGCTGGAGTCGGGCGGCATGCGCCGCTACGTCCAGGATCTGAAGCCGAACCACATCAAGGACCTGGCGGCGATGGTCGCCCTGTACCGCCCGGGGCCGATGGAGCACATCCCCACCTACATCAACGCCAAGCACGGCCGCGAGAAGGCCCGCTACCCACACCCTGACCTCGGCGAGATCCTGGACGAGACTTACGGCGTCATCGTCTACCAGGACCAGGTGCTCTTGATCGCCCAGAAGTTCGCGGGCTACAGCCTCGGCGAAGCGGACATCATGCGCAAGGCGATGGGCAAGAAGATCCGCTCAATCATGAAACAGCAAGAGCAGAAATTCCTGGCCGGCGCTGCGGAAAAAGGCTACTCGGAGGCCGACGCCAGCGCGATCTTCGAGCTGATACTGCCCTTCGCCGGATACGCTTTCAACAAGGCGCACTCCGTCTCCTACGGCATCATCGCCTACCAGACCGCCTACCTGAAGGCGAACTTCCCCGAAGAGTACATGACGGCGATCATGATGATGGCCGGCACCCACGAACGCATCGCCGAGGCCTACGGCGAGTGTGTCCGCCTGGGCATCGGCGTCCTGCAGCCGGACGTCAACGCCAGCGAGTCCAACTTCTCGCTCCAGAAGGGCAGCGACGGCGAGCAGGCGATCCGCTACGGCCTAGCGCGCGTCAAGAACGTCGGCGAGGGCACCTGCGATGGGATCGTCGCAGCGCGACGCGAGGGCGGCCCCTTCAAGAGCCTGGACGACTTCTTCGAGCGCGTCGACGGCAAGTTCTTGAACAAGCGTGCGCTGGAGTGCCTGGCGAAGGCGGGCGCTTTCGACGGCCTCGCCGAACGCGCCTCGCTGCTGGCCAGCCTCGACCGCCTGGTCACGTTCGCGCTGGGAGCGCAGAAGCAGAAGGAATCCGGCCAGACGTCGCTCTTCGACCTGATGGACGAGGACGAGCCGGCCGCGCGGGGACCGCAGATGGAGGACGTGCCGGAGGCGACGAAGCAGCAGCGGCTGACCTGGGAGAAGGAGCTGCTGGGCATCTACCTCTCGGAGCACCCCTTTGCGCGTGCCTCCGAAGAGCTGAATCAGCTGCTTGTCTGCAATCTCGTATCGCTCAGCGCCGAGTTCGCCGGCGGTGACGTGATCATCGGCGGCGTCGTGACAGCAATCCGCTCGCTGATGACCCGCGACGGCCGCTCGTTCATTGCCGCCACGATCGAAGACCAGACCGGCAGCGCCGAAGTCACGGTCTGGCCGGAGACACTCGAAGGGACGCGCGAACTCTGGGCTGACGGCAACGTGCTCATCATCAGCGCCCGCGTCAAGCAGCGCGACGACCGCCTTTCGGTGGCGGTTAACCGCGCCGCTCTCTACACAGAAGGCCAACCGTTCGACCCGTCGTCCGTGCTGCCCGACCTCTCAGCCCCGCAGACGCCGGACTACATCCGCTACCGGAAGCGGCCGAACAACGTCCGAGGCGCAGACAGCGCCGCTCAGCCCGGCGCCAACGGTAGCGGCGCCGGGAACGGCAAAGCGCCTCCGCCACCGCCGCAGCTCAAGATCGTGATCGACGAGACCGAAGACGCCGACGGCGACGCTGAGCGCCTGCGCGCCCTGATCGCGGCCGTCCGCGAGAGCACCGGCACGCAGTCGGCACGCCTGTCGGTGCGTCAGCGCGACGGCGAAGAGGTGGACCTGGAGCTACCAGCCGTCTCGCCCTCACCGGAGCTAACGCGCCGCCTCAGCGACATCATCGGCCCCTGGGGCACCGTTTACGGGTAGACGCCGCTTAGCGGGCGCCTTCGGCGCGCAGAAGCGCATCCTTCATCGGCAGGCCGCCGCCGTAGCCGTGGAGCGAGTCGTCGCTGCCGACGACTCGGTGGCACGGCACGAAGAGCGGCCACGGGTTCGTCGCCATCACCCGCCCGACCGCACGGGCGGCGCGAGGATGCCCCACCCGCTCCGCTAGCCAGCCGTAGCTGCGCGTCTCGCCCGCCGGGATGCGCGCGCACCCCTCCAAGACGGCGCGGCGGAAGGGCGTGATCCCCGTCCAGTCGAAGCGCACGCCGTTAGTCTGCGGAGCGCCGGCGACGAGGGCCTGTACGGCGGCCGGAATCGCGCCCAGCTCGGCGTCCGTGGCGGGCTCGTCCGCGCCCAATTCCACCATGCGCTCCAACGCCGCGGTGCGGCTCGGCAGCGGCAGCTCGACGGCGCGCAGACCGCTCCCCGAGAGCGCCACGCCCACCCAGCCCAGGTCGGTCTCGATCGTCGCGTACTTGAGGGAATCAGCCATCGTGCGCCTCCTGGTCGGCCGGAATACGGCGCGATTATAGCACCGGCAGCGCCCCCTGCCTGACCGGGCGACGGCCAGTCCCCCGCACCGCGATGGTTCGCGGCGAGGAACCTCGAGTACAGGCCGGGCGTTAATCTACTGAAGTGCGCTTCATCATTCCGCTGCTTGTAGTGATTCTGGCCGCCGCCTGCACCGGCGGCGGCGCGGCGCCGTCCGACACGCCGTCGCCCACAGCGTCGGCATCGCCCACGCCGACACTCAGCCCGTCGCCATCACCAACGCCGTCGCCGTCACCGACGCCGACCCCCGAACCGACCCGCGCGCCCGTCGCCGAGATCGACCTCTCTGGCAGCCACGCGGAGCAAGGCGGCTTCCTCGCGGTTCGACTGCGAAACGCGCCGGATGCTGCGGGCGAACCGGCCGTAGTGCTCGCCGGCGCCTCCTACCCGATGCTGGCGGAGGCCGGCGTCTGGTACTCGTACATCGGCCTGCCGACCTGGTTCGCCGTCGGCGGCTATCCGCTGGACATCTACGCCGGCGGGGAAGTAATCGCGCTGGGCTGGCTGGAGGTGTTCGACGGCGGGTTCGCGTTCGAATCGATTACTCTGCCGCCTGACTCGAGCGACCTGCTCACCGACACCGCCCGCATCGAGGAGGAACGCCAGCTCGTCAACGGCATCATCGCCGGGTTCACGCCGGAGCGCTACTGGAGCGGCGCCTGGATCACGCCGGCCACCGGGGTCGTGAGCGACGAGTTTGGCACCCAGCGCTCGATCAACGGCGGCGCCTACTTTCCGCACGCAGGAATCGACATCGCGAACGACGAAGGCACGCCGATCTACGCCGCCGCCTCCGGCGTCGTCGCGTTGGCCCAAGAGCTGTTTCTGTACGGCAACGCCGTGATCCTCGACCACGGCGCCAGCGTCTTCAGCGGCTACAACCACATGACCAGCCTGGTTGCCTCGGCAGGCGATTTCGTGACCCAGGGCGATCTCATCGGCTACATGGGCGCGACCGGACTGGTCACCGGGCCGCACGTGCACTGGGAAGCGGTCGTCCAGGGCGTCCGCGTCGACGCGTCTCTCTGGACGACGGGCGTCGTCGAGCCCTAGCGGTCGAGCGTGTGCAGCGCGATCGCTGCCGCCACGACGCCGGCCGTCTCCGATCGCAGCACCTGCCGGCCCAGCGTGACGAGCGCCGCCCCTGACTCACGGGCGAGGGCGATCTCGTCTTCCGTGTAGCCACCCTCAGGCCCGATGAAGAGGCTCACGGTCTGCGGCGCTTCCGGCAGGCCGCGCAGGTAGTCCGCCAGACGGTTCGCGCGCTCCGCTTCGTACGGCACGATCAGGACTCCGGGGGCACCAGCGAGCGCCTCCGCGAACGGCAGCGGCGGATCGATCGCCGGCAAACGGCCGCGGCCGCACTGCTCGGCCGCCTCGACGACGAGACGACTCCAGCGTTCCGCCCGCCCCTTCGAGGCATCGTCCATCTGGGAGCGCGCGTTGACCACGGGTACGAAGCGCGCGACGCCAAGCTCCGTGCCCTTCTCCAGCGCGATCTCGAAGCGGTTGGGCCGGATCAACGACTGGTAAAGGACGACTTCGACTGCCGGCTCAGGCGGCGACGCGCGGTCGCCCGTGACGACGCCCGTCACGGCGTTCGCACTGACGCCCGTCAGCTCGATCTCGAACTCTCGCTCGCCGCCATCGGTGAGCACGACCTTATCGCCGCGGCGCAGGCGCAGGACGCGCGCCAGCCGGTGCGCCAGGTCGCCGCTCAGCGCGACGTCGCCCGCCTGCAGCGTCCCGGCCGGGACGAAGAAGCGCCGCGGCTCGTCCGCCATCACGCACCCCGCCGCGCGAGGATCGCCCGCCAGACGCCGTCCTCGACCACGCGCTCGGCGCTCAGCCCGTTCGCCTCTAACGCCCGCGTCAGCCCGTCCACGGCCTCCGCCAGGAAGCCGCTGGCTACCAGCCGGCCGCCGTGCCGGAGGGCACCAGCCAGGACCGGCGCCAGCCTCTCCAGCGTCAGTCCGCTGATGTTCGCGAGCGCCAGGTCGAACCCTTCGCCGGGCTCAGCGTCCTCCTCGATCGTCCCGATCCGTGCTTCGATCGCCTCCGCCACACCGTTGTCCGCGGCGTTCTGAGCCGCCGCCTTGATCGCCTGCGGGTCGATGTCGAGCGCAAGCACGTGCCTGGCGCCGAGCAGCACCGCAGCGATCGAGAGGATGCCGGAGCCACAACCGAGATCGAGCACAGTCAGGTCGCGTGGGCCGATCTCCGCGAGCGCGCGCAGGCACATCGCGGTCGTCGGGTGCTGGCCAGTGCCGAACGCCATGCCGGGGTCGATGCGCACAACGGCCTCGCCCTCGCGCGCCTTGTATTCGATCCACGACGGCACAATCACGACGCCGTGACCGATGCGCTGGACACCGAAGTGCTTCTTCCAGGCGTCGCGCCAGTCCGTTTCGCGAAGGTGTCTCGTCGGCTGCCAGACGAGCGGCCGGTCGAGCGGCGCCGCCTGCAGGGCAAGCCTCAGCGACTCGCCGATGCGCTCGGCGTCCTCGCCTGCCGGGAGGTAGCCCTTGACCAGGGCGGGCGAGTCCCCGTCCAGCACGTAGGTCTCAGTCGCCCGGTCGAACCGCGGCGGCGCCTCGATGGCGACGCCCTCGGAGCAGGCCTGGCTGAAGGCGTCCGCGACGAGCTCAGCGTCGATGCCGGCGGTCTCGACGGAGATCTCGATGAGGGAACCGGGGCCGTTGTCGGGCGCGCTCATGCAACGGCCGCGGCGCTAGCCGAGCGCGTCTTTGAGCTTGTCAAGCAGGCCTTTGTCGGCGCCCACCGGAGTCCCGAAGCTGTCGGCCAGCTGGTGCAGGAGCTCGCGCTGCTCGTCGCTGAGGTCGGTCGGCACCTTCAGTTCAGCGCGGACGAGGAGGTCGCCGCGGCCACCGCCGTGGAGGCGCGGGATGCCCTTGCCCTTGATCGCGAACACGCGCCCGCTCTGCGTCCCGGCGGGCAGCTTGAGGGCGGCCGGTTCGTCTTCGAGCGTGGGAATCTCGGCCTCGAAGCCGAGCGCGGCCTGCGCCGGGTTCATCTCCAGGTTGTAGATGAGGTCCTCATCCTGCCGCAAGAAGAATTCGTGCGGCGCGACATCGATGTAGACGTAGAGGTTGCCGGGAGGGCCGCCCTGCAGGCCGGTGTCGCCCTCGCCGGAGAGACGCATGCGCGAGCCATCGCTCACGCCCGCCGGAATCGTCACTTCGAGCTGGTGCGGCCGGCGTTCGCGCCCCTGGCCCCGGCACTCGTTGCAGGGATTGCTGACGATGCCGCCTTCGCCGCGGCAGCGTCCGCAGATGGCGATGTTCACGAACTGGCCGAAGACGTTTCGGCTGCTGCGCCGCACCTCGCCCGCGCCGTCGCACGTCGGGCAGCGTTGCGGCGACGAGCCCGGCTCGCTGCCGGCGCCCGCGCAGCGCTGGCAGAGCTCGATGCGTTCGACGGCGATCTCTCGCTCTGCTCCGAAGGCGGCTTCCTCGAACGTAAGCTCGATGTCGGCCCGGCGGTCGCCGCCGCGCTGGGCCTCGCGCCTGCGGCGGCCGGTGGCGGTGCCGCCGAAGAAGGCGTCGAAGATGTCGCCGAAGCCACCGAAGTCAGCCCCCTCGAAGCCGCGGCCCTGGTCCAGCCCGGCGTGACCGAAGCGATCGTAGGCGGCGCGCTTCTCCGAGTCGGAGAGCACTTCGTAGGCTTCGCTAACCTGCTTGAAGCGGGCCTCGGCGCCGTCCTCCTGGTTGCGGTCCGGGTGGAACTGCATCGCCAGGCGGCGGAACGCCTTCTTGATCTCATCGGCCGCCGCTGTACGCGTTACGCCGAGGATCTCGTAGTAGTCAGCCTTTGCCGTGGTCACGATGAATATTGTAGCAGCGACCGTTCGTAAGGGCAGTTGGCGGCGCCTCGCCGCCCCGCCGGCGCACGTGGCGCCTCGCCGCCCCGGCGCGGAAATCCCTCTCGGAATCCAATCAAGGGTTGCCAAGGCGCAGATATCTTCCTATTCTTTAGGCCATGAGGCGAAAGAGGGGTACCCTGCTTCCTCTGGAAACGTCGATTCTGCAGCGCGGGATCGACTTCGCAGTTCGCGGCGCTCCGCGCTTTCACGGGTTCATGATCGCCAAGGAGATCAAGGACCGTGAGGACGCGAAGCTGCTCACGGCTCACGGAACGGAGGACCCGCTGGTGGCGGCGCAACAGCGTCGCCCACGCCGGCGGCTCTACCACGTGACTGCCGCGGGCGAAGCCGCCCTCGTCAAAGCGTCCGAATCGGCGCCGCAAACGGCGTCGGTTCTAAAGCGTCCGGGGATGGCTTCGCCGTGAGCGCGCTGCTCCGGTTCGCCGTCGACCCGACGCGGGCGTGGACGGCCCTCTATACACGCGGCTTGCCCTCCGCTGTGCGCGGCGAGCGGCAGGAGGAGATCGACTGCGACCTGTGGGAGCACCAACGCCTGGCGGACTTCCAGCGACAGCCTGCGACGAGCACGGCTGCAGCGATAATGCTGCGGCTCATCATGGGCATCCCCGCTGACATGACGTGGCGATTGGAGGCGGGTTCGAACGCCCGCTCCGGAAGGGGTACTACAATGAACGACTCATGGACCATGCGCGGGCTGCTGGCCCTAGCGCTTGCTATCGCGGCTTTCCCGGCTGTGATCGGAGTTCTGGTGGCCATCGGCGCTAACGGAGAGATAGACGGCACTACTGAACGATTGATCAAAGGCGCCATCCAACTGACCATCGGCACCGCAATTCTCACTGGTCTGGTGCTGAGCGCGCGAAGGCCCGGTCTGGGGATCGGCCTGGTGGCGGCAGGGACGATAGCCATCTCGGTAATGTGGTACTGGGCAGCCATGATCACGCTACCGGTTGGCCTTGGCCTGGTGGCTATCGCCTACTTCCGGGCTGGACGGCCGAACTGGCGGCGAGGCGACAGCGACCTGCCGAACGCGCCTGCCTGAGAGGATGGCGCTGATGCTCGCCCTCGCCCTCGCTCTAACCCGCTCGTGGACAGCTTTCTACACCCGCGGGCTACCCCCGGACCTCCGCAGCCAACGGCGCGAGGAGATCGACTGCGACCTCTGGGAGCACGAGCGCCTGGCGGAACTAGAGCGGGAGCCCGGGAACGGCACGGCGGTGGCGATTCTGCTGCGGCTCACCATGGGCGCGCCCGCAGACATCCTCTGGCGATTGGAGGCGGGCGCATCCGCCCGCTCCGGAAAGGGTACTCAGATGAACGATTCTAAGAGGATGCGGGGGCTCTTTATCCTCGCGCTCTTTGTCGCGATTGTGCCGGCCGGCTTCGGTGTGGCCGTACTGCTGGGAAACGGCGATCTGGATTCGTCGGCGAGAGTAATGTTTGGGACGCTCTGGATCGTGGCTGCGGTGACCATGGTTTTGGGCCTGGTTCTGAGCGGCACTCGGCCGGGGCTGGGGGTCGGACTCGTGGCTGGAGGCGCCCTCCTCATCTCGGTAATGATGTTCTGGATCTTCTTCATCACGGTGCCGCTGGGAGCTGGGCTCGTGTACCTCGCCTACAGGCGCGCGCGTCGGACGGGCTGGCGGCTTCGCGGCGACAACGTGCCGAACGCAACTGCCTGACGACACGGCAGCAGAAACGAAAGAGGCGGGCCGTGTGGCCCGCCTCTCGCTTTGTATGCGCGTTGAGTCTGGCTAGACTTCCATCAGTTGGGCAACCTTTTCGCGGTGGTAGTCCGCGTCGCCCCACATCAGCTCCATCCACTTCTGGCGACGAAAGTAAAGCTGGATCTTGTACTCCTTCGTGAAGCCGATGCCGCCGTGGATCTGCTGGCCGTGCGCCACCACGCGGCGGCTGGCGTCGGAAGCCCACGCCTTGGCCATCGAGATCATCAGGTCGGCGTCGTCCTCGCCTTCGGTCAGGCTCCAGGCGGCCTTGTACGTGATGAAGCGCGAGCCGTCGACGTCGATGATGGCGTCGGCAAGCTTGTGCTGGATCGCCTGGAAGGAGCCGATCGGCCGGCCGAACTGCACGCGCTCCTTGGCGTAGTTTAGCGTCGTGTCGAAGTCCATCTGGGAGAGGCCGACGAGGTAGGCGCAGGCGGCCACAGTGGCGACCTTCGACACCTTGTCGACGATCGCCCAGCCCTTGCCCTCGGCGCCGAGGACGTTGGCGGCCGGAACCTTGACGTTCTCGAAGACCACTTCGCTCTGCTTGTCGGCGGCGATCGTCTTCAGCTGTTCGAACTTGATGCCGTCGGACTTGGACTCGACGATGAACAGCGTGACGCCGTCCTCGCCCTTCCCGCCCGTGCGCCCGGCGACGATCATCTGGTCCGTGACGTGGGCGTCGGGGACGAAGAGCTTCGTGCCGTTGAGGACGTAGTCGCTGCCGTCCTTCTTCGCCTCTAGCGTCACGCCGTCGGCCGTCCACTTGGCGGAAGGCTCAGTCAGCGCCATCGTCATGATCGTTTCGCCGGCGGCGATCTTCGGCAGGTACTGGGCTTTCTGCTCGTCGGTCCCGGCCTCCATGATCGGCACGACGCCGAGGACGACGGTGCTGATGAACGGCCCCGGCACCAGCGCCCGGCCGAACTCCTCGAGGAGCACGACCAGCTCGCAGAGTGTCAGGCCCGCGCCACCCTGGTCCTCCGGAATGGTGAGCCCCATCCAGCCCTGTGCCGCCATCTTCTTCCAGAGGTCGGGCGAGTATCCCTGCTCGTCCTCTTCCATCTCTCGCACGAGAGACTCCGGGCATTCCTTCTCCAGGAAGTCCCGGGCGAAGTTCTTCAAAAGCTCCTGCTGTTCGTCCAGTCCGAGGTCCATGGGGCGTCCTCCTCTGTTGCCGTCTCTACTGGCGCGGTAGCCCGAGGCCCCGCATAGCGATGATATTCTTCTGGATTTCCGTCGTGCCGCCGCCGACTGCCAGCCCCGTCTGCCAGAGGTACTGGCGCTCGAAGCGGCCCTTCAGCGGCGCGTACTTATCAAGGTGGTCGAGCTGGCCGTACAGGCCCATGATCTCGAGGCCTGAACGCGCCATCCGCAGCTGCATGTCGGTGTTGAAGAGCTTGGCGATCGAGGCTTCGTAGTTCGGGACCGCGCCCCGGGACTGTAGCGTCACGACGCGGTACGAGAGCAGCCGCCCCAGCTCCGCTTCGATCGCAGCGTCGCTCATTCGCGAGCGCACGCGCGACTCGTCGATCAGGCGGTGGCCGTTCCACGGCGTTTCCGCGCAGTACCGCGTCAGTTCGCGCACCATGCGTCGCGCCCCGACCGCGCCACCGATGGACGAGCGCTCGAAGTCCAGCGTCGTCGCCGCCATGTACCAGCCGCGGTTCTCTTCACCAAGGAGGTTCTCGCGCGGGATGCGCATGTTGTCGAAGTAGACCTCGTTGAAGGCGTGGTTATCCATCATGTCGATCAGCGGCGCCGTCGTCAGGCCCGGCGTCTTCATGTCGACGAGGAAGTACGATATGCCCTTGTGCTTCGGCGCCTCCGAGTCCGTGCGCGCGATCAGGATCATCCAGTCGGCGTAGTGCGCGCCGGAGGTCCAGATCTTCTGCCCGTTGATCACGTAGTCGTCGCCGTCGCGTACGGCGCTCGTCGTCAGGCTGGCGAGGTCCGAGCCGGCGTTGGGCTCGGAGAAGCCCTGGCACCACATCATCTCGGCGGAGGTGATCGGCGGCAAGAAGCGCTTCTTCTGCTCGTCGGAGCCGTAGACTATGATCGTCGGGCCAACCCACCCGGTGCCGAACACGGAGTAGCCCATCGGCGCATTCGCTTCGGCCATCTCTTCATTGAACACAAGCTGCTCGACGACTGAGAGGCCAAGGCCGCCGTACTCCTTCGGCCAGTGCGGCGCCACCCAGCTCTTAGTGGCGAGCCGCTGCGCGAACTCCCTGTAGACGTTCATGTCCGTGGACTCGCGGGACAGGCGGTCGCTCGGCATATTATCGGGCAGGTTCGTCTTCAGCCAGTCGCGAATCTCCTGGCGGAAGGCTTCTTCCTGGGGCGTGAAGCGAAATTCCATAGGGGCCTCCGGGCCGGCCCCGCTATCGGGGGCGCAGGCCGAGCGGAAGATACCATGACGCGTACGTAAGGTGCAAGGGCGAGAGAGGGCGCCTGGCTGAGCGCGTCAGCCTGAGTCGTCGCCGTCGGGACTGACGGGCTCCACAGGCATGATCAAAGCCATCGCAAAGTAGATGAAGACGCCGGGGAAGAAGCCGGTCATGATCGTGCCCAGTAGATGCAGGACGCGCGCAATCGTTGGATCGACCTCAAGGTAATCTGCGATACCCGCGCAGACGCCGGCCAGCTTGCGGTCGCTCCGGCTGCGATAAAGCCGCTTCACGTCAGACATCTCCGTTCGCCCCGCTTACCCGCGCGGCAGGCCGAGGCCGCGGCCGGCGATGATGCCGCGCTGGATCTCCGAGGTGCCGGCGGCGATCGTCGCGCCGATGCTCGTTATGTACGTGCGGGCGAAGCGGCCCTGCAGGCGCGCGTGCTTCGAGCCTTCCGCCAGCTGACCATACAGGCCCATGATGCCGAGGCCGAGGCGCGAAAGCTTCTGGCCGTACTCGGAGTGGTAGACCTTGGCCGCGCTCGACTCGTAGTTCGGGATCTGGCCGCGGTCCTGCATCGAGGCCACGCGGTACGAGAGGTAGCGCCCCACCTGGTTCTCGACGGCAAGGTCGGCGAGCGCCGTGCTGATGGTGCGCGGCGCCTTCCCGAGCCCGGCGCCAGCCGAAGCCGAAGTGCCGCTGTCGCAGTTCGCCTCGCAGCTCCTCACGTAGCCGATGAGCGTGTCGAGCGAGCGCCGGTAGCTGGCGGCCGAGCTGATGTTGGAGCGCTCGAAGTCCAGCGTCGTCATGCCGATATACCAGCCGCGGTTCTCTTCGCCCACGAGGTAACGGGCGGGGATGCGCACGTCGTCGAAGATGATCTCGTTGAAGACGTGCTCGTTCGCCATATTGACCAGCGGCCGGACGCTGATCCCGGGCGCGTCCATCGGCGTCACGAAGTAGCTGATGCCCTTGTGCTTCGGCGCATCGGGATCGGTGCGGGCCATGAGAAAGCACCAGTTCGCCTTGTGCGCGTTGGACGATCAGACCTTGGTGCCGTTGATCACGTAGTCGTCGCCGTCTTTGACCGCCCGCGCTTCGAGCGAGGCGAGGTCGGAGCCGGCGTTCGGCTCTGAGTAGCCCTGGCACCAGACGATCTCGCCTGAGAGGATGCCGGGGATCAGCTCCTTCTTCTGCTCCTCGTCGCCGTAGACGATCAGCGTGGGGCCGGCGTAGTTGATGCCGATCAGTGCGGCGTTGGGCGCACGCGAGTACGCCAGCTCCTCGGAGAGGACGACTTGCTCCATGAAAGGCAGGTCCTGACCGCCATACTCCGCGGGCCAGGCCGGAGCGATCCAGCCCTTACCGGCGAGGTTGCGCGTGAAGCTGTGAGCGAAGTCCCAGGTGTCCTCCCGCAGCTCAAACGGATCGAAGTCCCAGTCTTCGGGGATTTCGGACTTGAGGAACGTCCGCACCTCGGCGCGAAAGGCCTCCTCTTCGGGCGAAAAGCGGTAGTCCATGGGGGTCTCCTTCTCGAGCGTTCGCGCGCCCATCCTACACGAGGACGCCCGTCGACGTAGCCGGGGCTAGCCGCGCCGACGTCGTGGCTTGATCGCCAGCACCGCCTGCCTCTCCGCGCCCTTGAGGTCACGAACCGCGTACAGCGTGACCGTCGCCGGGGCACCGCCGCGACGCAGCTCCTTCACGAACGCCAGCACGCTCTTCTTGTCGCCGCGCAGGCAGTCCTTGAGCGCCCAACCGACTCCCTTTCGCACGAGGTCCTCTGGGTCGAAGGCGAGACGCTTAAGTCGAGCGCGGTGTCCGTGTAGCGGCCGGACGCTCCGACTTTGCGCGTGAAGGCGACGACGCTCGAACGCCGCTTCCAGCGGTTCGGCGAGCGCATCCAGCGATCGAGCCGCTGGATGACGGCAGCAGGATGGCGGTCCAGGAGCGGTTGCAGGACGCTGTCGCAGAAGTCGTCGACGTGCGACCAGCCACGGAAGTCGCCGAGCATGCGGTCGAGCGCCGGCAGCTGCTTCGGACCGAGCCCCGGCACACTCAGGGCGAGGACGTGGATGCCGACGTGCCCGATCTCGCCGGCGTGAGCCGCCAGCAGCCGCGCCGCAAGGTCGAGCCGCCCGGCCGGCGAGAGGCCAAGGATGCGGGAGCGGCACGGCTTCAGCGCGCGGCGCAGCTCAGGCGCCTTGATGCCATAGGCTACGTACTCCTCGCTCGGCTTGTTGAAGATCGTCCCGGCGACGGGCTTGCGGCCGCCGGCAGCCGCGGCGATCGCGGCCTCGATCTCCCGGGCGAGCGATACTGCGGACATCGGCGGTCGGCGCGGCGAGCGGCGCCTCTATGCCGGGACGGCGCCGATCTGCTGCATCACCGCCATCATGTCCGTTACGCCCCAGTGTTCGACGGCCTTGTCACCCTCGAAGCGGACGATGTCGATCGAGACCGCTTCGATGCGCTTGCCCGTGGCCGGGATGTCCATGAACGTCCCTTTGTGCGTTCCGGTGACAAGGACGCGCGAAACGGCGGTGTCGCCTTCCGCTAGCAACTCCGACACCTCGAAGCGCAGGTCGGGGAACCCCTCGAACATCATCGAGAAGAACACCTTGACCCCCTCGCGGCCTTCGGGGATGCCCGGCGGTAGCACCTCGCGCTCTGCGAAATCTGACGACAGAAAGTCGTCCACGGAGTCCAAATTGTGGGCGTTCACCACCTCGTCGTAGAAGCGGCGCATCGTTGCCTTTACGTCTGCCATGCTCGGAGTCCATCCTTTTATTGATCTGCGAAGATTCTAGCTCATTCCGTCGATTCCCGCCCGGGCCACGCCTGAGCGTCGAGATCCTTCACGATCTCGCCCTCTTTTACCACCGCCCGGATGCGCCCGGCGTCGGCCAGCACCGCGATGTCGCTCAGCGGATCGCCCTCGACGACGACGAGGTCGGCCTGCTTGCCGTCCTCGTCGGTGCCGATGGCGTCGGCCATCCCGAACAGCTCCGCGTTCGTCTTCGTCGCCGAGACGATCGCCGCCATCGGGCCGACGACCTCGGCCTTGAGCATGAACTCGCGCGCCTTCTGCGACATCGCCGGGCCGAGCAGGTCGGAGCCCGCCCCGATGCGCACGCCGGCTTCGTGCGCCATTCGCAGTGAATCCTGCGCACCGGCGGCGACGAGGCGGATCTTTTCGTGCTGGTACTTCGTGAGGCCGAGCTGGTCGCCGAACTTCTCGAGCACGTCGTACGTGACCATCGTCGGCGCGAGGAACGCGCCGGCCTTCGCCATCGCCTGCGCCGTCTCCTCGTCGAGCAGGTTGCCGTGCTCGATCGAGTGAACTCCGGCCTCGACGCAGTTGGCGATACTCTTCGCGTGGTAAGCATGCGCGAGCACGTAGGTGTTGCGAGCGCGGGCTTCCTCGACGGCGGCGCGCAGCTCCTCGACCGTGAACTGCGTCGCTTCGATCGGGTCCGTCGGCGAGGCGGCGCCGCCGGAGGCCATTACCTTGATCTGGGTGGCGCCGCGCCGGAGCTGGTCGCGCGCGGCCTTGCGCACCTCGGCGGCGCCGTCGCAGAGCACCGCGCCGCCGATCAGCCCGCCGATTGCCCGCTCGGCCTCGTCGACGTGCGCCGAACGGTGGTCGCCGTGGCCGCCCGTCTGCGAGAGAAGCGCGCCGCTGGGCAGGATGCGCGGACCACGGATCATCCCGCGCGAGACGACGCCGGCCCACGACGGATCGAGGCCGGCGGCGTCGCGCACAGTCGTGAACCCCTCGTCGAGCGTCTCCTCGATGTTGCGGATCACCTTGACCGCATAGGCGGAGAGCGGCCGCGTGATCTCGCCGTTGCCCTCCGTCAGCCCGAGGTGCAGGTGGGCGTCCGTCAGGCCCGGCAGCAGGTGGCGCCCGCCGGCGTCGATGACCGTGCCGTCGCTCCCCTCGAAGGCGTCTTTGGGAGCGATGCGCGTGATGCGCCCGCCCTCGACACGCACGGAGACGCCCGGCCTCGGGTCCGATCCGGTGCCATCGATCAGCGTGGCGTCGTGGACCAGCAGCGTGGACATGCGCCGATTATGCGCGAGCCGCGACCGTCTGTGAAGCGCGATCGGGAACGAAACGGGCGGCCGGTGCGTTTCGTAGACGTGCGAACCGCTGCCATGACCGCATGTGTGATTCTGCTCGCCGCCGCCTGTTCAAGCGGCGGCGGCGACTCGACGGCCACACCCGCCAGCCCGACTGGCAGCGTCGCCGCTGGGCCGACGCCCGCGGCCAGCGAGCTGCAACCACCCCCACTGCCGACGTGCCCTCCACAAATCGATTGCGGGATTGATCTCCGCACCGTGACGATCAAACTGTGGTCGTGTGAAGGCGGCCCCTGCACCGGATCCGAGGAGTCGGGCTGCCAGCGCGGAGTGTCTATAGAGATCGGCGAAAACGGCCTAGGCTACAACAACCCGGAGCCCGAACCGTTCTTCTGCGCCGTTCAGTTCCACCGTGTGCCCGTCTTCACGTACGTCGTCAGAGTGAGCAGACGCGTCGCCTGCGGGCCAGACTGCGACGTCTACGAAGCGTGCGCGGCCCTGGCGTCGGAGAACCACATCGCGATTGTCCCTGTCGACGAAGGTGAGTGCCCCGTCCGCGTGATCGGCTGAGGTGGTGGCTCCGCTCGCCCTAGAGCGCCCCGCGAAGCGGGGTAGTCGAAGGAACATACCGTGCTGCGAAGGAACTCTCGGTGCCCCGCTCATCCTTCGACTCGATCCCGGCCTGGCGGCCCGGTTCGGCTCAGGACGAACGGGAAGGGGCGCTACGCCGTAGTCTCGTCGCCCGAATCCGGCGCTGCTCCCTCGGGGGGCGCGTCGCCGGCGGCGACCAGTTCCGCCTCCGCCGGGGCGGGCGGGGCGCCGCCGTTGCCGGTGGGGGAGGCCGGCTTGCTGTAGGCGACGCTCATATCGAGCAGCTCAGCGACGTCGAAGACCTGCACGCCGCGCTCTTCGGCCGCCGGCACCGCGCCGAGTCCCGATTCGAACATCTGCATGCAGAAGGGGCAGGCGACGGCGATCAGGTCGGCGCCCGTGTCCACAGCCTCCTTGGTGCGCACTTCGTTGATGTGCTCGCCGCGGTTCTCCTCCACCCACATGTGCGAGCCGCCGGCGCCGCAGCAGAACGTGCCGCGCTTGCAGCGGGGCATCTCCACCTGGCCGGTGCCGGCGGCGGCGATCACCTGCCGCGGGTCGTCGATGACGTCGTTGTGGCGGGACATGTAGCAGGGGTCGTGGTAGGTCGCCGTCTTGTCCTGCAGACCGTTCGCCTGATGCGCAGGGAGCTTGCCCTCGCGGACGAGCTGAGCGAGCAGCTCCGTGTGGTGGACGGTCTCGTAAGTGCCCTCGAAGTCCGGGTACTCGTGCTTGATCGTGTTGTAGCAGTGCGGGCAGTTAGCGACGACCTTCTGCACGCCCTTGGCGTTCATCAGCTCGATGTTCTGTTTCGCCTGCAGCTGGTAGAGGTATTCGTTGCCCAGGCGCCGCGCCGGATCGCCGGAGCAGCCTTCCTCCATCGCCAGCACGCCGAAGCTGACGCCGGCCTGCATGAGCAGACGCACCAGCGCCTTCGTCACCTTGACGTTGCGCTCCTGCAGCGCCCCGGAGCAGCCGACCCAGTAGAGGTACTCCTGGCTGCCGTCGAAGACCGGCACCTCGGTACCGTCGGCAGCCATCTCCTCGATCCACGTCGTGCGCGTGAGCTGCGTGCCGCGCCACGGGTGACCGCGCTGCTCGATCTGCTGGAGCGTGGCCTGCGCCGTCTCCGGCATGTTCGACTGTTCCATCACCATGAAGCGGCGGACGTCCATGATCGTCGGGACGTGCTCGATGAAGACGGGGCAGGCCTCCATGCAAGCGCCGCAGGTCACGCAGTCCCACGTCTGCTCGAAGCCCACGGCGTCGGCCGTCGTCTTCGGTTCGGCCGCCTCGCCGTCGCCGTTCGACGCGGCACCCTTCTGCTTCCAGAAGCGCGCCGGCGGTATCTCGTCGTCCAGCATGTGGCGCACGTCGACGATGTATTGCTTCGGCGAGAGCAGCTTGCCGGTGATGTTCGCCGGACAGACTTCGGTGCAGCGGCCGCACTCAGTGCAGCTGAACGGATCGAGCAGCTGTTTCCAGTTGAAGTCGCTGAGCTTGCCGGCGCCGAAGCTCTCCGCCTCCTCGATGTCCTTGATCGGCTGCAGCACGCCCGTCGGCTCCTGCCGGCGGAAGAGGATCTGCGGCACCACCGTGAGCACGTGCGAGTGCTTGGAGTACGGGAGGAAGCAGAGGAAACCGAGGAAGTCGACGAGGTGGTTGTACCAGAAGAAGGTGTTGAACGCCTCGGCCGTGCCGACCGACATGTTCAGTTCGCCCCACAGCTCAGAGAAGCCGTAGGCCAGGAACGACACCTCAGCGTTCTGGAACGCCTCGGCCTCCGGGTGGAGGTAGAACTCGAAGCTGTTGACCATGACGTCGGTGACCATCAGCCAGAAGATGAAGAACAGCGTCATCCAGCCGTCGATGTTCAGCGACATGCGCTTCGGCTTCCAGACGAGCCGCTGGAAGGCGGCCATGCCGATGCCGACGATGACCAGCACGTTGAACGCGTCCATCACCGGCCGCAGGAAGTCGTATGCGTTGGGCGCAAGTCCCTCGAACGAGATGTCGTGGTCGATGCCGTTGAGGAGGAAGTTCAAGGTGCGGATCTGGAGGACGATGAAGCCCCACCAGATCAACGTGTGCAGGAGGCCCGAATACCAGTAGCGGGGGCGGGCGACGCGCGCGTTCCCGAGCAGCCACGGAACGAGGCCGGCGAGGCGCCAGAAGAGGTGGTTCAGCCGGTTCAGCGGCTGCGCGACGAAGAGCCAGCGGGCGCGGACGTACGCGGACCACGCGAAGAAGCCCATGAACCCGAAGAAGATGGCGTAGAAAAAGATGTTCCCGGGAAATTCGTTCGCTGGCGTCATGTAAGCTCCTGCCGATCGTCTCCGGACTTGCGCGCCCAATCATAGCGACGCGGCGATTCGTCGGTCAAACGGGCGGGGCGCGCAGGAGGCGCTAGGGGACTGGTCGCTTCGCCGAGCGCTGGAAGATGAAACCGGCGGCGATCGCCAGGAGCGCCGTCGGCGGCGCCAGTAACACGGCCAACGAGAAGCCTAACGGAGTGAGCAGACTCAGCATCGCGATCCCCATGACTCCGACGGTCGTGATTCGCAGGACGCGCTGCCGGCGCTGGTGGTGCCGGACGACGGAGACCCAGATCGCCGGCAAGAAGCACAACCCGATGACGGCTGACGGAATCGCCCACAGGCGCGACTCACCGCCAGGATCGACTACGATGCCCATCGCCGCGGCGAAGAACATCCCGGCGCCGAGCAGACCGCCCGCGGCACCGCTATACGAGATGCCGGCTTCACCCGCGTTCTCAGGCGAGGGTTCGGCCTCTTCGCCAACGGGAACGCCGGTGGCCACCGCCTCTTCACGTTGTTCCTGGCGATCCAGCCGCTGCCGGCGCCTGCTCTTCCGCCGCGGCATTACGGTCGCATCGGGGCCGGCGACTAGCCGCTCTTCGCTTCGCCGAACTGCTTGCGGAGATCGGTCTTGAGCACCTTGCCAACGTAGTTCCGGGGCAGGTCATCGACGAAGGCGTAGAACTTCGGCGCTTTGTAGCTGGCCAGGCGGTCCTTGACGAACTGCGTCAGCTCGTCCTCCGACGGCTGCTGGCCCGGCTTGACGACGACGATCGCCTTCACCTCTTCGCCCCAGTCGGCGTCCGGCACGCCGATCACCGCGGCGTCCTCGACCGCCGTGTGCTGCTGCAGCACGCTCTCTATCTCGCCCGGTGCAATGTTCTCGCCGCCGCGGATGATCAGGTCCTTCGTGCGGCCCGTTATGTAGAGGTAGCCGTCTTCGTCTATCCAGCCGACGTCGCCCGTGTGCAGCCAGCCGTCCTTGATCGCCTCCGAGGTGTCCTCGTCGCGGTTCAGGTAGCCGGACATCACGCGCGGGCCCTGGGCGACGATCTCGCCCTCCTGCCCCGGCGGCAGGATCTCTCCTCCCGGATCCATGATCATGACGACGATGTCGTCCATCGGCCGGCCGACGCTGAGCAGCCGCTTGAGCGCGAGGTCGCGCGCCTCGCCCGCCTCCGTCGGGATCTGGTGGTCGTCCGGGCCGAGGAAGGTGAGCGACGAGGTGCTCTCTGTCTGCCCGTAGGCGTTCATCAGGCCGCAGGGCATGACTTCGACTGCCTTCTTCACGACTTCGTACGGCATTGGCGCTGCGCCGTAGGCGACGAGCTTGAGCGAGCTGAGGTCCGCCTTGTCGAAGTCAGCGTGCTCCATGATGCGCTTGAGCATCGTCGGCACGACGAAGCTGTGCGTGACGCCGTGCTCTCCGACGCCCGCGAGCCAGGCGCCAGGCTCGAACTGGGGGAGGATCACCATCTTGCGTCCGGACCAGACGGTCGAGAGCATCGTCGTCGCGCCGGCAACGTGATAGAAGGGCACGGAGACGAGCAGCACGTCCGGCTTCTCGACCGCCGGATCGACCGGCTCGACAGTGTTCGTGACGTAGACGGACATGCTGAGGAAGGTGAGGACGACGCCCTTGGGCAGGGCTGTCGTGCCGCTGGTGTAGATGATGATCGTGGGGTCGGCGTCATCGATCTCGGTGAAGATCTCGTCCGGCTCATGCGCGGCGAGCAGGTCCTCGTAGTACGGCATGTCGTCGGACTTGCTGTCGATCGCGACGAAGTGCTTGACCGTCGTCAGCTCGCCCCGGATGGCGTTCAGCAGGTCGACGTAGCGCTCGCCGACGAAGACCACCGTCGCCTCGGAGTTGTTGCACATGTAGACAAGCTCTTCCTGCTTCGCCCGGTAGTTCAGCGGCACGAAGACGCCGCCCAGCTTGGCGGTGGCGTAGTAGGCCTCGACGTACTCCATCGAGTTGAGCGCCATGACCGCCACCTTCTGCCCTTGACCGACGCCCATCCCCTGCAGCGCGTTGGCCAGGCAGTTCACGCGCTCCTGCATCTCGGCGAACGTGCGCGACTTGCCTTCGCAGACCATCGCTGTCCGCTCCGGTACGGTGGCGGCGGCGATCATCAGAAATTCGCTGGTGTTCATTTACCCTCCTACGGCACGCCGGACAGAGAGCGCGTCCGGCAAGGTAATAAGCTACCGAAAACCGCCGCCGCTCGCCAGTCCCTTCGCCGAGATCAGGCCGCGCCAGTGGAGCGTAACCGGCTCCCGCCCGTCGGTCTGACGGTGGGTGGGGCCTTCGATCAGATGGGCGAAGTTCACTTCGACGTCGCCGTCCTGCACGCGCACTTCGTAGCGGTCGAGGCCGCGTGGGCAGGGCCCGAAGTAGCAAACGCCGGTCAGGTCGTAGGTCTCGCCGTGACAGGGGTTCCGGAACCAGCCGCGGCGACCCTCGAATACGAAGCCCGGCCGGAACGCCACTGTACAGCCCAGATGCGGATCGATTTTGCTCAGCGCCAGCACCTCGCCCGACTCCAGCAACACGACGTACGCCTCGCCATCGATGGCGAGCGGTTCGTTGACGGCGAGCTCTTCGGCGCGGGCAACCTTGGTCCACACAGGCCCGCCCCCAGCGCCATCCGGCCAGACTACCGCCACGCCGATAGCCACGGCGGCGACTCCTGCAAGCGCTAACAACCCCAGCAGGACAACGCGGGGGGAGAACGGCCAGCGGCGCGGCGGCGATGGGTTCGCCGTTGGAATGCTTCCCATCGGAAGCTCCCTCCTCCGCCTACTGTGGCGGGTTCACGGGGTCGCCGTTGTCGGACTTGAACTCGCCGTGTGGCCCGTCTCGCGGGTCGACGATGAGATCGCCGTCGACGGTCGAGACGTTGAGCCGGTTGAGGCCGACGGTGCACGACCCGCCGAAGCAGGCGCCCGTGAGGTCGTAGATCGAGCCGCTGCAAGCGTCGCGGAACCAGCCCTTGACGCCCATGTGCTCGAAGCCGGAGCCCCAGGGCAGCGAACAGCCGCTCGCCGGGTCGCGGTCGTAGAGCGCGACGAACTCGCCGTCAGGCAGGTGCACGAGCCAGAAGCGCTGCTCCTCGAAGTAGCGCGGCTCGGCGACGCCGTACTCATCCGGCGAGCCGGCGTTGACTTCGGTCGGCGAGCTATAGCGCGGCGATACCGCCGTGATCGCCACCAGTGCGACAAGAAACGCGCCGATCAACAGCGGCACAAGCAGTCCGAAGCGGTTGAGCCAACGCCAACTGCGACCAAAGGCCGAGATGCGTTCCGTGTCTGTTGCCATTCGTGTCTTCCTAGCGAGGCAGCGACGCTGTCTCGAGCGACCGCCTCACCATCGTCGATTCTAGCGCGAGGCCAGACGCTAACGATAGCTCGACGCCCTCGACGATCGCGCGCTTCGCCAGCCGCGTCGCCTCCGGGGGACGGGCGGCGATCGCGCTCGCCATCGCCTGGGCCTCCGCGTACAGCCGGTCGCGCGGCACAAGCCGCTGCACGAGGCCGCTGGCGTGCGCCGTGGAGGCGTCGATCGGGTCGCCGCTGAGGACCATCTGCATCGCGAGGCCGGGCGAGACGTGGCGCGGCAGCGTCTGCGTGCCGCCGGCCGAGGGCATGTAGCCGAGGCCCACCTCCGGCAGACCGAAAGTGGCGTCGGTGGAGGCGATGCGGATGTCGCAGCACATCGGCAGCTCGATGCCGGCGCCCAGCGCGTAGCCGTGAACCGCCGCGATCAGCACCTCATCAAGCGAGAGCATCAGACCCCAGAGATCGCGCTCGCGGCGGGCCCTGCGAGCTTCCGCGATCGATGGCGCCGTGCCGAACTCGCTGATGTCGGCGCCGGCGGAGAACGCGCGCTCGCCCGCGCCCTTGAAGACGACGACGCGCACGTCCGGGTCGTCGCGGACGGCGTGCATCAGCTCCCACAGCTCGTCTCGCATCGGCATGTTGATCGCGTTGAGGACGTCCGGGCGGTTCAGCGTCACCCAGGCGACGCCGCCGTCTTGCTTCTCGTAGAGGACAGGCGCTTCGCTCATCGCCAGTCCGGCTTGCGCACCGAGCTCCGTTTCTTGTTTTCGATCGCACGCGCGAGGTCCGCGTTCACCTTGTCGTGCAGCTCACGCATGCCCGGCGAGCCTGCGCGCATCGAGTCGCCACGCCACTTGCGGATCTTCGCTCGGTCGGCCGCGGCCAGCCCGGCGTCCTCGATCAGACTGTCGCAGAGGAAGACGAGCAGCTCGCGCGTCTCCTCGATCTCGAATTCGACCTTCATTCCTGGCTCCGGGCGCGCTTGTAGCGGCCCCGCTTCCGCACCTGGCGGTCTGTCTTCGCCTCGATGTAGGCGCCGATCGCGCCGTTCATGCCGTCCGCCAGAGCAGCCATCCCGGCGGTGCCCTCAGCGTGCTTTCGGCGCCAGCCGCGAACGTGCTCCTTCGCGGCCTGCGAGATGCCGCTATTGTCGACAACTGAGGACGTGACGACAGCCACCAGGGACCACGCCTCGCCCTCTTCCAGTCTCAGTTGCATCGGCTCACTTCCCCTTGAACTTCGGTTGACGTTTCTCGAGGAACGCGCGTACTCCTTCGGCGCGGTCCTCGGTTGTCTGGAGGATCATCGTCAGGTCTGTCTCGTATCGCAACGCCTGTTCGAGCGGCATATCGAGGCCGCGCGACACCGCCTCCTTGGCGTACCGCACGGCGATCGGCCCGCGCTCGGCGATGCGCCCGGCGATCTCGTCGGCGCGCGCAGCCAGGCCCGCCTTCGCCACGACCTCGCTGACGATGCCGATACGCAGCGCTTCGGCCGCGCCGATCAGCTCGCCCGTGAGCGCGAGGTTCAGCGCGTCTCCCCGGCCGGCCAGGCGGGCCAGCCGCTGCGTCGCGCCCGCCATCGGCACGAGTCCGAACCCGGTCTCCGGCAGCGAGAACGTCGCGTCCTCAGCGGCGATGCGGATGTCAGCCGCCAGCGCCAGTGCCAGTCCGGCGCCCGAGGCCTCCCCGTGCAGCGCACAGACGACCGCCGTCGGCAGAGACGCCAGGCAACCGAACGGGTCTTCCAGCGCGCCTGACGCCCACAGAGCGTTGGGCGATTCGCCGGCCAGCGCGGGCCAGTCCCAGCCGCGCCCGAAGGCGTCGCCGCTGCCCGCGATCACCACGGCCCGTACGCTATCGTTTGCGCCGATCGCCTCGCAGGCGGAAGCGAGTTCGGCGATCTCCGCGGGCCCGATGACGTCGCGGGCGAGCGTCAGCCGGGCGATGGGCGGTTTGATTTCGAGCTTTAGCGAAGTCATGGCGGTCAGCGAGCCGATTTTAGCAAACCAGGCGCTTAGGAACGCCTCTCGCCCCTCGCTCCGCGTGATCGGGACGCCGTACCCGGTTCGATCCCTCACCGCGAACGGGACGGCGCTCCTGGAGCTGCGAGCCATTCGTCCGGGCCGCTCTACCCCCTCGTCCTTGTTCACGTTTCCCGTTCCCTGCTATTATCCGCCCCGTGTCCCGAATGAATGCGTGCCTCCCCCGTGGCTGACTCCGCTCTCGACGGCCTCCGTGTGATCGACCTCTCGCAGGGTATCGCCGGACCGTACTGCGCCCGGCTGCTCGCCGACCTCGGCGCCGAGGTGATCAAGGTCGAGCCGCCGGACGGCGATTCCACCCGCAAGTTGGGCCCCTTTCCGGGCGACGTTCCGGACCCGGAGAAAAGCGGCCTCTTCATCCACCTCAACGGCAACAAGCAGGGCGTCACTCTTGACCTCGACTCCGGCGAAGGCCGCGCCGCGCTGCGCAGGCTGCTCGCCACCGCCGACGTCCTGATCGAGAGCGAGACGCCGGGCCGCACGGCGGAGCTGGGCCTCGGCTTCGCTGACGTCAGCGGGGAGTTCCCGGAGCTCGTCTACTGTTCGGTCACACCGTTCGGGCAGACCGGCCCCTACGCCAAGTTCAAGGGCAACTCGCTCACCTGCATGGCGCTCTCCGGCCTCATGTACGTCACCGGCGATCCCGACAAGGAGCCGCTGGCCACCGGCGGCGAGCCGGCCGACTACTTCGGCGGATTGCACGCGTGGGTGTCCGTCCTGGCGGCGCTCGAACTGCGCGGCGACAGCGGCGCCGGCCAGCACGTCGACGTCTCTTGCCTCGAATCGCTCGGCGTGGCAGACGAATACAACACGACGATGTACGCCTGGCTGGGCGCGATCCGCCGCCGCTTCTACTCACGCCACCACATCCCGACCTATCCGAGCGAGATCTTTCCCTGCCGGGACGGCCACATCGTCGTTATCGGCGGCGCCACCGGCTTCCCGCTGATGATGGCGATCCTGCTGGAGCAGCCGGAGCTGGAGGACAACCAGCTGTTCCAGAACCTCTGGCTGCGCACGATCGAGTGGGAGAAGTTTGAAAAGATCCTGCGCCCCTACCTGATGGAGCACGATTGGCGCGACCTGCTGACGCGCGCGCAGGAGCTGCGCGTCCCCTTCGCCGCCGTCATGTCGCCGCAGACGCTGCTGGCGGACGACCACCTGTCTGCCCGCCGCTTCTTCGGGGAGATCGACCAGCCGGGGGTGGGCAAGCTGCCCGCGATCGGCGTTGTCTTCCGCATGTCGGAGACGCCGCTGGCGTTTGGCGCGGCGCCGGCCCTCGGCGCGGACCCGGCGGAAGTCGCGGAGGCATCGAAGTGAGCGGTCTCCCCCTCGACGGCGTCCGCGTGCTCGACCTGACGCAGGTCTACGCGGGGCCGACCTGCACGCGGATGCTCGCAGACCTGGGCGCGGACGTGATCAAGGTCGAAGGGCTTACGCGCGTGGACATCACGCGCAACTTCGTAATGCCCGAGAACAACAGCGAAGACGACTACTGGAACCGGTCCGGGTACTTCCTGCTGCGCAACGGCGGCAAGCGTTCACTGACGCTCGATCTGAGCGAAGAAGGCGACGGCGCGGGCGTCGACATCCTGAAACGGCTCGTCGCCGAGTGCGATATCGTCGCCGAGAGCTTCACGCCGCACGTCATGGACAAGTTCGGCCTCGGCTACGACGCGCTGACGAAGATAAAGCCGGATATCATCATGATCAGCCTCTCCGGCTACGGCCAGGACGGCCCCTGGCGGGACTTCTCCGGGTACGGGATGGGGCTCGAACCGGCGGCGGGGCTGTCCTCCATCACGGGCTACGCGGGCGGCGACCCTCTGCGCACCGGCATCTCCTTCACCGACCCGTATTCCGGTATCGTCGGCGCCGGCGCCGTACTGAGCGCGCTTCTGTACCGAAGGCGGACCGGCAAGGGCCAGTACATCGACCTGTCGGAGCAGGAAGCGGCGGTTCCGGTCGTCGGCCACGCGCTGATGGACTACGCGATGAACAAGCGCGAACCGGAGCGCATCGGCAACCGCAGCCACTGGTACGCCCCTCAGGGCTGCTACCCATGCGCCGGCGAGGACAACTGGCTCGTCGTCACCGTCACCACCGAAGACGAGTGGCGCGCCCTCTGCGCAGCTACCACGAACCCGGAGTGGGCCTCCGACAAGCGCTTCGCCGACCTCGCGTCGCGCAAAGAGCACCACGAGGCGCTGGACGAACTGATCGCCGGCTGGACGCGCGGGCAGGACCAGTACGAGGCGATGCACACACTGCAGGGCGCCGGCGTGATCGCGGCCGCTGTTCTCAACCCCAAGCAGGCGCTGCTCGACCCGCACCTGCGCGAGCGTGGCTTCTTCGACCGCGTCAAGACCGAACGCGGCCCGAGGCCGGTGCCCCACCAGGTCGGCGCCCGCTTCTCCGCCTTCGAGATGCCGAGCGCCCGGCCCGCGCCGAAGCTGGGCGAGCACAACCGAGACGTGCTACAGGGCCTGCTGGGTATGAGCGACGATGAGCTGAGCGCCCTCGAAGAAGACAAAGTTATCGGCGATACGCCGGCGCCGGCCGTGCCGCTGCCGGTCATGCGCATGTTCGTGCAGTGGCCGCTGGTCTCGTACGAGCAGATGGGCGCGCTCGGCGTCATCGAGAAGGACTACCGGAAGCAGCTCGGGATCGAGTAGAGAGCGGAGGACAGCATGAAGTTCGGAGCAGTCGCAAATCAATCGGGTGTGACCTGGCAGGAGTTGGTCGACTTCTGGACGGAGCTTGACGGCGGCACGGCGTTCGACTCGCTCTGGCTGATGGACCACTTCGTGAGCGGCTTCGGCCAGGAGTTCGGCTCCGAAGGCCCGTGCATGGAAGGCTGGACCGCCCTCGCGGCGCTGGCGCAGGCGACTTCGCGTATGCGCCTGGGCATTCTCGTCACTGGCAACACCTACCGCCACCCGGCAGTCCTCGCCAAGCAGGCGACGACGGTCGATCACATCTCCGGCGGACGGCTGATCTTCGGCCTCGGCGCCGGCTGGCACGAGTACGAGCACCAGGCGTTCGGCATCAACCTGCCTCCGGTCAAGGAGCGGATGGACCGCCTGGAGGAGGCGGCGCACATGATCAAGCGGCTGTGGACGGAGGAGCGGCCTTCCTGGACCGGCGAGTACTACTCGCTCGACCGCCCGCCCTATAACCCGCCGAACGTCCAGGAGCCCCACCCGCCGGTCCTCATCGGCGGCGGCGGCGAGAAGCGCACGCTGCGCATCGTCGCCCACTACGCGGACATCGCCAACGTCATGGGCACGCCGGCCGAGGTTAAGCACAAGTTCGAGGTGCTGGAGAAGCACTGCGAGGCCGTCGGCCGCGACCCATCCACGATCAAGCGCACGATCCAGGCGCCGCTCTTTCTGAACGAAGACGCGGCCTTCCGCCAGCGCGTCCTCCAGGGGATGTCGGCGGCGCGCGGCGGCACTCCCGAGGAGGCGGCCGAAGCGCTGCTGATCGGCGGGCCGGAGGAGGTCTCGGAGCAGGTCAAACGCTACGAGGACGCGGGCGTCGAGGAGATATACGTCGCTCTCTGGCCGCGCTTCTTCCCGGAGCCAGTGCGGCGCTTTGCCGAAGAAGTGATGCCGGCGTTCAGCTAGGCGGTCGTGCGATAAAGTTTGGCGCTCAGGTAGTACAGGCCGGCATCGGCTGGCAGGAGGCCTAGACCTCTGGCGTGAGCTGGACTCAGGCGGAGCGTTAGATTCGCTGTGGCTGATGGACCACTTCGTCACCGGCTTCGGTCAAGAACCGGGCTCGGACGGTCCTTGCCTCGAAGGCTGGACGACGCTCGCCGCGATGGCGCAGGCCACGTCGCGGGCGAAGCTGGGGATTCTCGCTACCGGCAACACATACCACCACCCGGCCGTCCTCGCCAAGCAGGCGACGACGGTCGACCACATCTCCGGCGGACGCCTGATCTTCGGCCTCGGCGCTGGTTGGCACGAGTACGAGCACCAGGCCTACGGAATCGCGATGCCGCCGCTCAGAGAGCGGTTCGACAGGCTGGACGAGGCGGCGCGCTTGATCAAAGGGCTGTGGACGGAGGAGCGGCCATCGTTGGACGGCGAACACTATAGCCTCAGCCAGCCGCCCTACAACCCACCGAACGTGCAGCGGCCTCATCCGCCGATCTTGATCGGTGGCGGCGGCGAGAAGCGCACTCTTCGGATCGTCGCCCAGTACGCTGACCTCGCGAACGTTCAGGGCTCAGCGGATGAGGTGCGCCACAAGTTCTCGGTGCTCGACGGCCACTGCGAGGCGGTTGGACGCGACCCGAAGAGCATTCGCCGCACGGTGATGCTGCCTCTGTTCATGAACGAGGACCCGGCGTTTCGAGAGCGTGTGCTGCAGGGCTTCGTGGCCGCGGGACGTGGGACACCTGAGGAGGCGGAGGAGCGTCTACTCATCGGCGGCCCGGCCAAGATCAAGGACAAGATCGCCGCCTTCCAGGACGCGGGCGCCGAGGAGATCTATCTCGCGTTCTTCCCCACACCGCATCGCAAGAGCCTCCTGCGCTTCGCCGAAGAAGTGATACCGGCGTTCAGCTAGCTCTCGGGGCCGCTGTAGCGCTCGTAGCGGGCGCGGAAGCCGAACAGCCGGCCGAGCGCGGCCAGGAGCATCAGCACGGGCCGCTGTACGAAGACCGGCGGCCCTGCCAGGTAGCCCTCGTGACGCCGTGCCAGCACAGCGTCCTGCAGCAGGTTGCCGCGGCCGTCCGCACTGATCTTGCCGTCCCGATAGAGGCCGAAGATCGTCTCGAACATTGTCTCGTAGTCCCGCGGCGGCGCGACCTCGACGAGGAAGACGGCCGGCTCCTCTCCCGCCACGTCGACGCTGTGCGCTTGCCGCACCGGGACCACGGCTAACTCACCGGGACCAAGTGCGTGCTCCTGCCCGTCGATTGTCGCCAGCACCCGGCCGGAGACGACCTTCACACGCTCCTCGACGTCCCAGTGGACGTGCGGCCGCGCCGAGAAGCCGCCGGGGTTCACGTGGAACTCCAGCTCCAGCAGCTCGCCGTCCGTCTCGGCGCTCGTCTGCAGGAAGACGAAACGCTCGCCGGTGGCGGGGATCTCGATCGTGTCGCCGGAGCGGGCCATTTCGCCGCGACAATACAAGACCGTCGGAGATTTGTCGAACCCGTCACGCGCCGTGCTATCCTGCGCCTGCGCCGCAGGGACGCGCACGAGGAAGCAGCGAAATGGCACGAATACTGGTGACCGGAGGAGCGGGCGGCCTGGGCAAAGAGCTGGTCCCGCTTCTGCGAGGCGCCGGCCACGATGTGCGGATCGGCAGCAGCCGGCCGAAGCCAGACAACCTGGAGACCGGCCTCGAGTGGGCGCAGGGAGATCTCCTCACCGGCGACGGGTTGGCGCAGTCTGTCGCCGGCATCGAGACGATCGTCCACTGCGCGTCGAGCCCGTTCAAGAAGACCCGCGAGACCGACGTCGAGGGCACGAAGCTCCTGCTCGAAGCGGCGCAGGCGGCCGGCGTCGGCCACTTCTACTTCATCTCGATCGTCGGCGTCGACCGCATGACGCTGCCCTACTACAAGGTCAAGTACGCAGCGGAGCAGGTGATCGAAGCGTCCGGCATTCCCTTCACGATCCTGCGCGCCACCCAGTTCCACACGCTCATCGACACCTTTTTGCGCCAGCTGTTCAAGCGCGGGCCGTTCCTCTTCCTGCCGGGCGCGGCCAAGTTCCAGCTCATCGACACCGGCGAAGTCGCGGCCCGCATGGCCGAGACGGCGGCGAACGGCCCGTCCGGATGCCTCCCGGACATCGGCGGGCCGGAGGTGCTAACGGCAGCGGAGATCGCCAAGCCCTGGCTCAAGGTCAGCGGCGTCCGCGCCATCAAGGTGCCGGTACCAGCGCTGGGCCCGGCCGCCCAGATGGCGAAGGGGCTCAACACCTGCCCGGAGAACAAGTTCGGAAAGATCACCTGGGCTCAGTGGCTCGAGAAGACGTACGGCCGAAGCTCGTAATCGAGCTCGTCCCGCACGTCGACGCCGGCGACCGGTCCCTCTGGCGCGGCGATCAGGACGAGCGCCCGCTGGGCGACCTTGGGAAACGGCAGGCAGAGGCGATCCGGGACGCGCTACTCACGGCGCCGGTCGACCGGCTCTTCGCCAGTCCCGCACTCCGCTGCCTGATGACACTCGAGCCGATAGCAGAGGCAACGGGCCTGCCGATCGAGAGGCTGCCATCGCTCGCCGAAGAGCAACCGGACGAGCGCCACGGAGCGATGGGGAAGCGCGCGGAAGCGGCGCTGCACGAGATCGCTCTGCGGCAGGCGGAGGGGCGCGTCATCGCCTGCTCTCACGGCGACCTGATCCCTGACGTTGGGCTTCGGATAGCGCGTTCACTTGGGGTCGCTCTGCCGCTGCTGGCGCACCGCGGTCAGCGCTATCGCATCGGGGTCACAGGTGGCATCGAAAGCATCGAATTGCTGGCAGTACCGGGCTTTCCGCGCCCGTGACGCTTGCAAAACGTGGGCGATATCGGCTTATATTGACGCACCGAGGTACTTCATCTGTGACCGGCTGTCTTAACTGCGACCACCCTTACGAGCTCCACCTCTTCGGCGGCATGTGCTTCTATTGCGACTGCAAGCGCGCCGTCTACGAGACGGACGCGCCGTACGGCCTCGCCAGGAAGGAGTCCGCAAAGGGCCCCAACGGAACGAAGCCGGCCCGCAAGAAGCGCGGCCCCTCCCGCCGCCTCGGCGCTAGCTGACCCCGCTGCGAGAGTCCAATCGAGGCCGTGACCGGGGTCACTTGACATCGTTTGGCTACCGGCGTACTCTAACGCTCGCGTAAGAGTCAAGGAGGCCCCGCAATGACCGACCAACCCACCGTTCCCAAGTCCCAGATCCTCGAAAGCCTGCAATCGGGAGGCGAGGAGCTGCTCTCGAAGCTCCAGGCGCTACCGGCGGATGCGTTCGAAGCCGGCTGCTACGAAAGCGGCTGGAACGGCCGCCAGATACTCGCCCACATTGCGGCGATCGAGTGGACGTACCCGAAGCTGATCGACCTCGCCCGCAACGGCCCGCCGGAGAAGAAGCCGGACGCCCCGGCGACCTCGAAGCCGGCGAAGGGCGGCATCAACAGCTACAACGACCGCCAGATCGAGCGCTACGCCGATTCGACCGCCGCCGAGCTGCTGGATATTTTCCGCAAGAACCGCGAGACGACGATCAGCGCGATCGAGGCGACGGAGGACGAGCTCTTCGCGACTGAGGTGAAGAGCGCCGGCGGCATCAAAGGCCCGCTCGGGACGGTGCTGAACCTCGTCGCCGTCATGCACGTCAACTCCCACGTGAACGACCTGCTCGCCTCTGCCACAAGAGCGCAGGCGTCTGGCTGAGGAGCCGACGGTGTCCTCCCGCGACCAGATACGCATGACCGAGGCCGAGGTCGACGCTTTCCTCGAGGAGCAGCGGACGATGTCGATCGCCACGATCGGCGCGGACGGCCGGCCACACGTCGTCGCCATGTGGTACGCGTTCGTCGACGGCGCGCTCTGCTTCTGGACGTTCGCCAAGTCGCAGAAGGTCGTGAACCTGCGCCGTGACAACCGCATCACCGGCCTCGTCGAGGACGGCGACGCATATGCCGAGCTGCGCGGCGTCGAGCTGATCGCCCGCGCGCAGATCAGCGACGACGAGGACGAGGTCCTCAAGTTCGGCCTCGCCGAGTCAGAGCGATACCAGAACATGCCGGTGAACGACGCGATGATCGCCGCCGTTAAGAAGATGGCCAAGAAGCGCGTCGTCGTGCGGCTCGTGATCGAGCGCGTCGTCTCCTGGGACCACCGCAAGCTCGGCGGCAGGTACTGACGGTGGCCGCCCCGAAAGTCCTCACCGAACGGCGGGACCGCGCGTTTCTCGTGACGATCAACCGACCGGAAGTCCGCAACTGTGTCGACGGCGAGACCGCGGGACTGCTGGAAGCGGCAACAGAAGAGTTCAAGGCCGACGAAGACCTGGCGGTGATGGTCCTGACCGGGGCCGGCGAGCAGGCGTTCTGCTCTGGCGCCGACCTCAAGAACATCGACTCGCTCATGACCCGCCCCGGTGCCGACAAGTCGGGACCGATGGGCCTCTCCCGCATCACGGACGTCGGCAAGCCGGTCATCGGCGCCATCAACGGCTACTGCACGGCCGGCGGCCTGGAGCTCGCCTGCTGGTGTGACTTCCGGATCGCCTCAGAGGACGCGCAGTTCGGCGTCCTCAACCGGCGCTGGGGCGTGCCGCTGGCAGACGGGGGCACGCAGCGTCTGCCGCCGATCGTCGGTATGGGCAACGCGCTCTACCTGATCATCACCGGTGCACAGATCGGCGCCCGGCGCGATCTGCGCATGGGCCTCGTCCAGGAGGTCGTGCCCGACGGGAAGGCCGTGGAGCGGGCGCTGGAGATCGCGAATACGGTGGCCACGTATCCGCAGACGGCGATGCGCAACGACCGCCGCGCCGCCCTCGACGCCTTCACCCTGCCGATCGACGAAGGCCTGCGCCACGAGGTCGACGTCCACAGCGACTCCCTCGCTGACCCTGCCATGCGCGACTGGCTCGCCCGCTTCGCCAAGGGCGAGCGCCCGCAGCCCCTCACGCCACCCGACGAAGGGTAGCGGGGCGACTGCTGGCACGCTATAGTCCGCCTATCCGCACCAGCCACAACAGGAGGCCCACATGCGCCCCGTCCACGCTCTCCCCGTAGCTGTCATCGCTCTCGCCGTGGCGCTCCTCGCCGGCGCCGGGACTTCGACCGCCGGATCGGTCTTCACCGTCGACCGCCTGGACGACGCGTCGCCGATCCCTGACGCGTGCACGGCGGCGGCCAACGACTGCAGCTTCAGAGGCGCGGTTGAGGCCGCTAACAACAAGAGCGGCGCGGACACGATCATGGTGCCGCCCGGGACGTACACGCTGGCGATCGCCAACAGCGTACACGCTGGCGATCGCCAACAGCGGCGAGAATCTGAACCAGACCGGCGACGTGGACATCCTCGAATCGGTGACGATCGCCGGCGCCGGCGCCGGCACTACAGAGATCAACGGTGATGGCATCGATCGCGTGCTGGACATCTATCCCCAGATATTCTTCGGCTACGTCGAGATCAGGGACCTGGAGATAACAGGCGGGGTCGTCACAGGCAGCGCACCGGGCGGCGGCCTGCGGGCAGGAAGTGGAGACGTCCTGTTGGAGGACGTCGACGTCAGGAACAACAGCTCCGAATACCGGGGCGGCGGCATCTTCCAGGATGAGTACGCCAACCTCACGCTGAGGAACGTCAACGTAGTCAGCAATATGGCCGTGCATGCAATCGAGACGACGCTCGGCGGCGGCCTCGGAAAGGCAGACGGAATCGATAGCAGCCTCGAGATCACCGACAGCCTGTTCCAGGGGAACACTGCCGACTACGGCGGCGGGCTGCACATCGGTGTCTCCTCCGTCGCAAACGTCCTCCGCACGACGCTTCATAGCAACGTCGCCACCGAAGACTGCACCTCGTGCCGCGGCGGCGGCGGCGGCTTGTACCTTGGGGCGAGCGAAGTAACCTTCACCGACGGCCTGATATCCGGAAACACTGCGCTCGCCGTTGGTGGCGGTGTTCTGGCTGGCGGCATCATCCACCTCAGCGGCACGACGGTCTTCGACAACACGGCGGCCCGACAGGGCGGCGGTCTTTCCGCCTCTTCCGGCTCTACCGTCACCGACAGCCTTTTCGCGGACAACACGGCAGCTACGCAGGGCGGCGGCCTGAGGATCCGTGGCGTACAGGTCACTGACACGACGATCACCGGCAACACCACCGCGGCCGACGGCGGCGGATTCTGGGGATTCTCGAACACCATCACGGGCTCTACCATCACGAACAACTCGGCAGATCGCGGCGGCGGCTTCTTCGATATAGGCGCCACGAACTCCCTGACCAACACAACGATCACCGGCAACACCGCTAAAACGGTCGGCGGTGGCATCTTTAAGGGGGCTCCATCTGCCGTCACTCGGGCCCCGGCCGGCCTCCCACCGCCCGGGGAAACACCGCTGTCGCACGTGACCTTGACCAGCAACAGCGCGCCGGACGGCGCGAATTTGGCCAACGAAAGCTCCGGCCCCATTACGCTTGCGGCCTCGATCGTCGCCGATCCCGTCGGCTCGGCGAGCTGCTCGGGGAACATTGTGTCCAGCGGGCAGAACTTCGATGAAGGTGGCAGCTGCGGCCTCGCTGATGCGACTGACCTCGCCGGGCCGGACGCGCTGCTGGGGCCGCTCGCAGAAAACGGCGGGCCGACGGCGACCCACGCGCTCCTGGCGGGAAGCCCGGCGATCGACCTCGTGACGACGGACTGTCCGCCGCCCGCGACCGACCAGCGCGGCAACGCGCGGCCGAACGGCCCCGCCTGCGACGCCGGCGCCTTCGAGGCTGAGAGTACGGCTACGGCCACGGCCACACCCGGCCCGACGGCTTCGCCATCGCCGACGGCCTCACTGGGCGGCGACGACAGGCGCACCTGGGCCGACAACAACTGCAGCGGCTCCGTCGACCCCGTCGATTCACTCGTCACGCTGCGCGCCGACGCCGGCCTCAGCGCCAACACCGGCGAGTGCCCGGAGATGGGCGAGGTCGTCGATGTCGCGCTGGCGTCTCCGCACCCCTGGGGAGACATCGATTTCTCCGGCGCGATGACGCCGGTCGACTCGCTGAAGATTCTGCGCCACGACGCCGCGCTTGGGGTCACTCAGGCAGCGGGCTGTCCCGGAATGGGCGCGGACGTGGTGATCTCCCCGATCTTTTTCGGGGCCATCGGGTGATATACACTTTGCGTTAGCACATCTCAATTGGCCGCTTCTGGCTGGAGGGCACGCTGATGACCCGAATCCCGTGGTACATGGCCCTGGGCGCCACAGTCGCGGTCGCTATATCTGTTCTCACGCTCATGCCCGCTGGCGATAGCCAGGCAGTTGTCACTTTCGCTGTTGACAGCACTCTGGACGAGGTGGACGCCACGATCGGCGACGGCCTCTGCGTGAGCACGCCGAGCGGAAAGTGCACCGTGCGCGCCGCCATCCAGGAGACGAACGCGCTCGTCGGTAAGGACATCATCGACGTTCCCGTCGGCACCTACACGCTGACAATCCTCGGCGTCAGCGAAGACGCAGCAGCCTCAGGCGACCTCGACATCACCGACGACGTCAAGATCGACGGCGCCAGCGGCATCGCCGAGATCGACGGCGACCTTATCGACCGTGTGTTCGACATCGACCCCGGCGACACAGCGATCGACGTTGAACTGTTCGACCTGCGCATAACCAACGGCATGACGGTGGCGACCGAGTACGGCGCCGGCGTCAACTCCGGCAGCAGCTCCACGACGAGCCTGCACATCGAGCGCACGTTCTTCGATGACAACACGACCGCCGATTTCGGCGGAGGCTTGTTCAACGCCAGTGACCTCACGCTCGTGGACGTCGAGTTCCGCAACAACATGGCGAAAGACGGCGGCGGATACTACGAGGGCGGCACCACCGTCGCCAGCCTGACGAACGTTAACTTCTTCGAGAACACCGCAACGGACGACGCCGGCGCAATCTACCTGGCGACGACCGCCATCACGCTGGACCGCGGCCTCTTCTACGAGAACACGGCCGTCGATCGCGGCGGCGCCGTTCTCGCTGAGGAATCGTTCACCCTCACAACGGGCTCGTTTCACAAGAACACGGCCGACATGGGCGGCGCGTTCTTCGCCACCTCTGGCGCCGCGGTCACGATTCACGACGTGACGATGGACGACAACGGCGCGACGACTTCCGGCGGCGCCGTCTACAACCTGGAGGCCTTCGACATGACCTCCTCCACCGTCAAGTCCAACGTGGCGGGAGTCGACGGCGGCGGGTTCTTGAACTCCGGCGCCGGTATCCTCGACCTGCGCAACGTGACGATCAGCGGCAACCAGGCCAAGGTCAACGGCGGCGGCGTCGCCAACTACGGCGACCTCGTCGACATGAACAACGTCACGACCACGCTCAACATCGCCGACTCTGACACGAACGCAAGCGGTACGGGAGGCGGCGCCTTCGCCATGTCCACAGTCGGCCTCGACTTCGAAATCAGCAACACGATCATCGGCAACAACGGCTTCCCGGCTTCCAGCCCCGATTGCGCCGGGCCGATCACCTCCGCCGGCTACAACCTGATCGAGGACACGACCGGCTGCGCCATCGGCGGCATCCTCACCGGCAACATCACGGGCGTTGACCCGATCCTGATCAACCTCCAGGCCAACGGCGGCAACACGCTAACGCACCTCCTCGGCGCCGCCAGCGCGGCCCGAGACACCGGCAGCCCGGTGCCTCCCGGATCGGCCGTCGATTCTTGCGCAACGATCGACCAGCGCGAGCTCTCGCGCCCGCGTGACGGCAACGGAGACGGCATCGCCGTCTGCGACATCGGCGCCCTGGAAGCGTTCGGCAGCGCACCGACGGCGACGCCTTTCGGCACCGGGTCGCCCACGGCAACCGCCTCGGCGACGCCAACGCCAACGCCAAGCCCATCGCCGACAGGGACTACGGGGTCCACCACGTCGCCCTCGCCGAGTCCAACGGCCACTCCGGCGCCGGTCCAGCTCATCTGGGGAGACGCCAACTGTCTCGCCGGCATCAACCCGGTCGACTCACTGACGGTGCTGCGCGCGGACGCCGGTCTGTTCGTCCTGCTGGGCGAACCTTGTGCACCGCCGGGCGACATCGGCCTCTTCGACGGCATCTCGCGCACTTGGGCCGACTTCGACTGCGACCTCAGCATGAGCCCCATCGACGCGCTGAAGATCCTCCAATTCGACTCGGGCTTCCAGCCGATCCAGACCGGCGACTGCCCGAACTACGGTGACCTGGTGACGCTGACGTAAGTTGCCGCGAGTGAGGCCTGCGAGGGCCGTTATTCGAGCGCTACCTCGCCTCGCTCTCGTTGCGGCCGCGGCCGGCGCGATCGTCGCCTTCGCCGCCGTCGTCTCCTTCGGCCCCGGGCCGGAGACCGCGCGCGCCGGCGGTCCCATCGTCACCCGTACCGACGATCCAGCGCCCGACGGCTGCAACCCCGACGATTGCTCGCTGCGGGAAGCGATCATCGGCACTTCCGGCGGCGAGACGATAACGTTCAACATCCCTGGCGTCGGACCGCACGTAATTCAGCCGACCACCACGCTGCCGGGACTGACTGATTCCGTATCGATCGACGGCTACACGCAGCCTGGAGCAAACCCGAACACGGCCGCCGCCTGGCAGCCGGGCAACGCCTCGCTGCAAATCGTCATCGACGGTTCGGCTGCCGGCGACGCAAACGGACTCACCATCGGTGGCACAAGCGTGATCGTCCGTGGCCTCGTAATCGGCAACTTCTCGCGCAACGGTGTCATGGTGACAGCCTTTGGCAACGGCTCGATCCTGGGGAGCTACCTGGGAACAGACCAGACAGGTACCGTCGCAGCGCCCAACGGCGGCTCCGGCGTCAGCATCCACGGTTCGGGCAGCGCGGTCGGTGGCCGATCGGCAGATGAAAGGAACCTTATCTCCGGGAACACCGAGGAGGGGGTAGTGATGTCCGGCGAGGGAGCAATCCTGATCGCCGGCAACTTCATCGGTACCGACGTCACCGGGGCAGCGCCGCTGCCGAACGGCGGCGACGGCGTCTGGTTGCGAAACGGCCCCGCCACCCAGATCGGGGAGTCCGACCCCGGCGCCGGCAACCTGATATCCGGGAACGGGCGCCACGGGCTGACGCTGGAAGGCCCCGGCGTCCACAGCGTACAGATTCGCGGCAACCGCATCGGCACGGCGGGCAACGGGCAGACCCCCCTCCCCAACACCGGCCACGGTGTTTACGTGGCCCTCGGCGCGTTCGGCAACACGATCGGTGGCGTCTCGATGGCCAACTGGAACACGATCGCTTTCAACGGCGGCGATGCGCTCTCGCTGGGAGTCAGCGCCGGCGTCGACAACTACCTCGACCCGAACCGTGTCCATTCGAACGCCGGCCTCGGTGTCGACCTCAAGGACGACGGCGTCACGCTGAACGACCAGGACGACCCGGACACCGGCCCCAACGGCGTCCAGAACTTTCCGGTGGTCACCCGCGCCGAAGTGGTCAACGGAATACTGGAGGTTGACGGCACCCTGAACAGCGTCCAGGGCCTCTTCTACCCGATCTTCATCTTCGCCAACCGCGAGTGCGACCCGTCCGGATACGGCGAAGGCGAGCGCTTCCTCGGCGAAGACTTCGCCACGGGCATCGGCCCCGACTTCATCTTCGAGGCGACCATCGAGCTGCCCGTCTTCGACGGCGAGTACATCACCACCTCCGCCTCGAACCCGGAAAGCACTTCGGAATTCTCGGAGTGCGTGGCGATCGTCGGCGCGCCGTCGCCCACACCTTCGCCTTCACCAACACCATCGCCGACGCCGACGCCGGCCGGTGTCCCTCGCATCTGGGGGGATCTGGACTGCGCGAACGGCGTCAACCCGATCGATTCGCTGCAGGCTCTGCGCAGCGATGCCGGGCTCACGGTCATCCAGCCGGCGGGCTGTCCCCTGCTCGGCGTGGAGGCGCAGGTTAACGGCCTCGCCCGCATCGGGGGCTTCGTCGACTGCAGCCTGGCGCTCGGCCCGGTGGACTCGCTCAAGATCCTGCGTCATGACGCTGGATTGCCCGTCGGCCAGGCGGCCGGCTGCCCGGGCATGGGCAGCCAGATCTTCGTCCGCCTCGCACCGGCTTTGACGCGCGGCCCCCATCGCCTACGATAGAGCGCGCCATGCCCCTGAGAGAACGATCATGGACCTTGAGCTAAGCGGCCGCGTCGCGATCGTCGGCGGCGCATCGCAGGGCATTGGCCGCGCGACCGCGCTGACGCTGGCGGCCGAAGGCTGCGACGTCGTCCTCGCCGCGCGCCGCGAGGACGCCCTCCGCGAAGCCGCCGCCGAGGCCGAGAAGGCCGGCGCTCGGGTGCTCGCTGTGCCGGCCGACCTCTCCAGCGCGCAGGACGCGGAGCGCCTCGTCGCCGCGGCGGTCGAGCGCTTCGGGCGGGTCGACGCCCTCGTCACGAGCATCCACCACTCGCCCCCGGGCACCGGGGACTCCGACTGGCAGAAGTCGTTCGACGTGCTCTTCATGCCGGCTGCCCGGCTGACCCGCCTGGTAGCGCCGCACATGGCAAGCGGCGGCGCGATCGTTCACCTGTCGTCGATCTGGGGCAAGGAATCGGGCGGGCGGCCGGCCTACAACGCGATGAAGGCCGCCCTGATCAGCCACGCCAAGGCGATGGCCCGCGAGCTGGCGGGCGCCGGCATCCGCGTCAACACCGTCGCGCCGGGCTCCGTCAGCGCGGCGGGCGGCACGTGGTGGAAGCGTCAGCAGGAGGAGCCGGAGGCGATGGCGCGCTTCACGGCCGAGAACATACCGCTGGGCCGCTTTGGAACGGCGGAGGAGATCGCCAACGTCGTCGCCTTCCTCTGCTCGCCGAAGGCGTCGTGGGTCACCGGCGCCACGGTCGTCGTCGACGGCGGCCAGAGCCACGCCAACGCCTGATGGCCGGAGGAGGCGCACTGCCGGACGGCCTGCGCCTGCGCCGCTACGAACCGGCCGACAACGACCAGGTGTGGGCGCTGCACTGGGAGGGCGTGCTGGGCACGACGCGCGACTATCCTAAGGTCGACCCGAAGTACGACGAGGACCTGACGCGCCTCGAGGAAGTGTACCTGGCGGACGGCGCCAACTTCTGGGTCGTCGAATCGCCGGACTCACTCGTGGGGATGGCCGCCATCGGACGCGTCGATGCGGCGACGGGGCGCCTGCGACGCATGCGTGTGACCAGGGCCTGGCGGCGAAGGGGCGTGGCGAAGGCGCTCCTTAGCGAGCGATCGCCTTCTGCCGGGCCTGCGGCTACGAACGCCTGACCCTCGACACGACCGAGCATCAGACGGCCGCCCAGAGCATGTACGAGAACGCCGGATTCGCCAGGCTGGGCCAGCGGACGCTCGGGCCGTTCGTCGTCTACGACTACACGCTCGAGCTGGCCTGAGCGGCGCCCTAGATCCCGGCGGAGACGCCGATGATGCGGCCGATGACGAACGTCACGATCGCCGCGACGGCACCGATGGCGACCTGGCGCCCACCGCTGTAGATCGAGCTGCGTCCGGTAAACAGCGAGACGCCCGCACCGACGGCGAAGAGCGCAACGGCGCTGAGAGCTGCGCTGGCGACGATATAGCCGGTGCTGGCGTCGCCGAAGAGGAACGGGATCACAGGCAGGAACGCACCGACCGCAAACGCCAGAAGGGAGCTGCTCGCCGCGCCCCACGGCGCGCCAAGCTGCGACGGATCGAGGCCGAGCTCCTCCCGCACGAGTGTGTCGAGGGCAACTTCGGGGTCCTCCATCAGGCGCGCTGCCGTCGTCTCCGCCTCTTCGCGGCTCAGGCCTTTCGCCCGGTAGATCAGCGACAGCTCGCGTTGCTCCTCCTCCGGTGAGATCTCAAGCTCCTGCCGTTCCAGATCGATCTGGCGTTCGAAAAGCTCACGCTGCGAGCGCATCGATACGTATTCGCCGGCGGCCATAGAGAACGCGCCGGCGAGCAGGCCCGCGATGCCGGCCAGCAGCACGAAGCTGCCTTCCGCTTGCGCCCCGGCGACGCCCATCACGAGCGCGGTGTTGGAAACGAGACCATCGCTCGCGCCGAAGATGGCCGCCCGCAACGTCCCACTGGTGGCCGAGCTGTGCCAGCTCTCTCGGCTCGCGATGGAGTCCGACGGCTCTGCGTCGCGGCCTCGCTCCAGCCGCGACATCACGCGGCGGTGCTCGCGCTCGTCCGGCGCCATCGCCTGGGCGGCCTCGTCCTGCCCCATATAGGCGACGAACGCCCCGGCCTCCATTGAGCGCACGATCGGCAGCATCGAGCGCACGCCGAAAACGCGCGCGCCGACGCCGATCAGGCGCGCCTTGAAGCTGGGACCGCGCTCTCCGGGCTCTACGCCGGCGTCGCGCAGCTTCTGGCGCCAGACTTCGGCGTGGTGCTCCTCGACCTCGGCCAGCTCCTCGAATATCTTGCGCCGCGCCGGAACCTTCTCGATGCCAGCGAGCATGTTGTAGACGGCGATGCCGTCGATCTCAGCGGCGAGGTTCTCCCGGTAGCGCTTGATCGCCTGGCGGGAAGTCTCTTCTTTTGGCGGCGTCGCTTCAGGGGACATCGGTCTCGGTGCAGTTTAGCGCGACGGTCGTGTGTGAGTACACGACCGGCCCGGCGTCAGACGTGGCTGAGCGCGCCGCCCTCGACCCAGACGACCTGGCCGGTGAGGTAGACCGACACGTCGGCCGCGAGATAGACGGCGATGCCTGCGATCTCCTCCGGCCTGGCGAGGCGCTTGTGGGGCAGAAAGCGCTCCAGCTTCGAGCGCGCCTCGTCGTCTCCGACCATCGCCATGCCTTCCGTCCAGCCGGCGCCGATCGCGTTCACGCGGATGCCGCTGCGGGCCCATTCCAGCGCCAGCGCGCGCGTCAGGTTGAGCACGCCGGCCTGCGCCGAGCAGTAAGCAGATCCGTTGGCGAGGCCGCGCTCGCCCAGCACCGAAGAGACGTTGATGATGCTCCCACCCGGATGATCGTCCGCCAACATCCGCTGGCCCACGGCCCGGGCGGCGAGGAACGGCCCGCCGAGGTTCGCGTCGATCACGCGCCGCCACTCCGCGAACGTGATCTCCGGGGCCGGCTTGGCGAACGGCAGTTCATGCGCGTTTACGAGGGTATCGATGCCGCCGAGTTCGCCCGCGGCCCGCTCGAAGAGTGCACTCACGTCCACCTCGTCCGCGGCGTCGATCGCCTGCGCGAACCCCTTGCGGTCGAGCGCCCAGATCTCGTTCGCGCACGAGTTGGCGAGCGTCTCTTCTTCCTTCGAGGAGGTCGTCGTCGCCACCGCGACATCCGAGCCGGCCTCTGCCAGCGCGACGGCGATCGCGCGACCGATCGGGCTCGATCCGCCGATCACGAGCGCCCTCTTACCGTCGAGCGAGAACTGGTCCCGCATCAGGCGCCCTCCGGGAGCGGCACGACGGGCGCGAAGCCGGTCGGTCCGTGGCCGCCGGCGAGCCCGCCACCGTCAAGGATGATGACCTGGCCGTTCATGTACGACGTGAGGCCCGAGGCGAGAACGACGACCAGCGGCCCGAGCTCTTCGTCTTGGCCCAGGCGGCCCATCGGCGTGAATTTGCCGTGACGCCACCGCTCGACGCGCTCCGGGTCGCCGTGGGGAAAGAGGCCGGGGGCGATCAGGTTGGACTGTATCTCCGGCGCATAATTGATCGCCAACGCGCGGGTGAAGTTGATGAGCCCGGCCTTGGCCGAAGTGTAGATGAAGTTGTTTGTGGCGGCGCGATACCCGAAGCCGGACGTCACATTGATGATTTTGCCCGCGCCTTCCTCCAGCATGTGTGGGATCGCCGCTCGTGAGCAGTACATCGCGCCGGTCAGGTTGGTAGCGATGCCGACTCGCCAGGACTCGTCTTCCATCTCTGTGAGCGCGCTGGCCATCCCCGGGGTGACGCCGCCGGCGTTGTTGACGAGGATATCGATCCGCCCATATTCCGACATCGTCGCATCAATCATCGCGCCGACCGAGCCGGAATCCGTCACGTCGCAAGACACCCAGAGGGCCGTCCGCCCTTTCGCCCCCACCAGGTCAGCGGTCTCCTCAAGCTGCGTCTGAGTGCGGGCGGTGAGGACGAGGTCCGCACCGGCGTCGGCCAGGGCCAGCGCCATCGCCCGGCCAAGACCACGGCCGGCCCCGGTGACCACCGCCACCTTGCCAGTGAGGTTCAGCTTATCGAGGACGGACATCGGGCCTCCTGCTTTCGTTGCGCCAGCCCAGCTTACGGCCCTGCTTGTTCGCCAGCAACCGCGCGGATCACGGCGCCGGCGTCGGCGGCGATGACGTAGACCCCGCCACCCGTCCGCCCCATCTCCTTGCGCGCGAGCGGCTCGGAAATGGCCCGCGTCTCCGCGACACCCGTCGTGTCGACGAAGGCGTCGAGGCCGCCGAGCGACTTCCCCACCTGGCGCACCATGACGCGCAGCGCCGCCTGGTTCGAGCCGTCGATCGCCTGGCTCATCGCCGCGCGCAGCCGTCGCGACAGGCGCTGCACGCTGAAGGCGGCCTCGGCGTCAACCGTCGATGCTACGAGCGCCACCGTCGCGCCGGCAGCCGCCAGCGCTTCAGCGCAATCGCGGCCAAGCGCGCTTTCGGCGCCGAGGACGAGCACGCGCTTGCCGGAGAGCCCTGGCAGGCGCTTAGCCCCCGAAGCGGCTGAAGGCTTCGTACACGTGGTGGATGCCGTGCAGGCCGATTGAACTGGCCAGGATGTCTGAGACCGGCACGCTTTCAGAGAGGAACCGGCGCTTGGCCTGCAACTGGTCGTCCGGCACGCCCTTCACGTACTCGATCAGCTCGCCGTAGTTCGTCTCGAACGCTTGCATGATCTGGGCGGGCTCCATCGCCTCCATCTGGCTGACGGACTGCGCGTTCATGGCGTTGATATCCATGCCGCTGGAGATGTCAGTGCCTTCCGGGGCGGCTGCCAGGCCGGCACCGAGCTGCGGCACGATCTTGGCCGTTGCCGCCAGGTGGCAGTACACCCGCCGCGGCGTCCAACCGGATTCGCGCTTGACATCCCATTCGCCCTCGGCGAACAGAGCCGTCGTGCGCTTTCCCTCCCGCACCGTCAGTTCAAGCGCCTGGATGATGTCGTCTCGATTTGCCATCTCGTCCTCCTTCTATCCTGCGACGGATTCTAGCGCGCGCTAAGGCAAATGAATAGCGACCTTGGTCACATTTCCGGGGCGGGCTAGTTCTCGTCGTAGAAGCGGACTGCCGCCGCGACGCCAGCGCCTTTGTCCAGCCCGATGCCGAGCTTCAGCAGCTCCGTTTCGAGCGCGAAGAGCAGGCCGAGGACGTTCTGCGCCGTCGAGTTGTAGCCCATCAGACCGATGCGCATGATCTTTCCCGCCAGGTCCCCGATGCCACCGCCGACCTCGATGTTGTGCTCGTTCAGCAGGCCGGTGCGCAGCTTGCGCTCCTCCACGCCATCGGGCACCCGGACCGTCGTCAGCGGCGGCAGCCGGTAGCCCTCCTGGGCGTGCAGCGCCATGCCCATCGCCTCGAGGCCGGCCGCGAGCGCATCGGCGTTGCGCTTGTGGCGGACTATGCGCTCCTCGATCCCTTCGTCGAGCACGATGCGGAGGCCTTCTCTCAGGGCGTAGAGCATCGTCATCGGCGGCGTGTGGTGGTACATGCGCGTTGTGCCGCCGCCCCAGTAGCGCCCGAGGATGTTCAGGTCGACGTAGAAGCTGGCGACAGGCGTCTCCCGCTTCTCGATCACCTCCATCGCCGCCGCGCTGACCGTCAGCGGCGCCATGCCGGGCGGGCCGGAGAGGCACTTCTGCGTGCCGGAGTAGCAGACGTCGATGCCCCAATCGTCGATTCGCAGCTCGCAGCCGGTGAGGCTGGTGACGGCGTCGACGAGCAGCAGCGCGCCCGCTTCGTGCGTGATGCGCGAGACCTCTTCCAGAGGCTGCAGGACGCCGGTGCTCGTCTCGCCGTGCACGATCATCACGGCCTTCACCCTCCCGGCCTTCGCCAGCGCGGCGCTGATCTGTTCCGGTTCGATGATGCGTCCCCAGTCGGCCTCTACCGGAAAGACGGTGGCACCGCAGCGCTGCGCCATGTCCGCCAGACGCGTACCGAAGAAGCCGTTCATGCAGACGATGACGTTATCGCCCGGCTCGACGATGTTGTAGACGGCCGCCTCCATGCCGGCGGTGCCGGTGCCGGAGATCGCCATCGTCATGTCGTTCTCCGTGCGGAATGCCGTGCGCAGAGGCCGCTGCGTGTCGTCCATCAGCTCGATGAACACGGGGTCGAGGTAGCCGATGACGGGCTGCATCATCGCGCGGTAGACGCGCGGGTGCACGTTGGAGGGCCCGGGCCCGAGGAGTTGCCGGTGCGGCAGGTTCAGTTCGCCAAGCGGTTCAGTGGTCATGGTTCACCTTTCGGAACGTGGTTTCCCACTTTACCGCAGACAGGTCCCGGAGACGACGCCTACGCGTGCGGCTGCCAGCGCAGGACCGGCTTGCGGGCCGCCGTCGCCTCGTCCAGTCGGCGGAGGGGCGCGGTCGTGGGCGCCGCCTTCACAACCTCAGGCGTCTCCGTGCACTCGCGGTCGATCGCCAGCATCGCCTCGCAGAAGGCGTCCAGCGCTTCGATGCTCTCCGTCTCCGTCGGCTCGATCATCATCGCCTCGTCGACGATCAGCGGGAAGTAGATCGTCGGCGGGTGGAAGCCGTAGTCGATCAGCCGCTTGGCGATGTCCAGCGTCTTCACTCCTCGCCTTTTCTGCAGCGAGCCCGAAATGACGACTTCGTGCATGCACGGCCGGTCGACGGCGAGCTTGTAAGCGTCCTTGAGCCGCGCCTGCAAGTAGTTGGCGTTGATCACGGCGTTCTCGCTGACGTGTCGCAGTCCATCGCCGCCCAGCGATTTCATATAGGTAAGCGCGCGCACCAGGACGCCGAAGTTGCCGTGGAACGCCATCGTCTTGCCGATCGACTTCGAGGGGCGCGCCAGGCTGAAGACCCCATCGGACTGCTCGACGACGGGCGCCGGCAGGTACGGCGCGAGATGCGACTTCGCGCAGACGGGACCGGCGCCGGGGCCGCCGCCGCCGTGCGGAGTGGAGAACGTCTTGTGCAGGTTGAGGTGCACGACGTCGAAGCCCATGTCGCCGAAGCGTGCGCGGCCCAAGAAGGCGTTCTGGTTCGCGCCGTCGCCGTACAGGAGTGCACCCTTCGCGTGCAGCATCTCGGCGATCCGGCCCGTCTCGCGATCGAAGAGTCCGAGCGTCGAGGGGAGCGTGTACATCATCCCGGCGACGGTCTCGTCGATGCTTCCGGCGAGGAAGCCGATGTCGGCGTTGCCATCGTCGTCGCAGGGCACCGAGACGACCTCGAAACCGGCCATCGCCGCGGTCGCCGGGTTGGTGCCGTGTGCGGAGTCGGGTACGAGCACCTTGCGGCGCGCGCCATCGCCACGGTCCTGGTGGTAGGCCTTGAACATGAGCAGGCCGCAGAGTTCGCCCTGTGCGCCCGCGGCCGGCGCCAGACCTGCCGCGTCCATGCCCGTGATCGTGCAAAGCCACGTCTGCAGCTCGTACAGCAACTCAAGAGCGCCCTGCACCGTCGCGGCCGGCTGTTGAGGGTGGACCCCGGCGAATCCGGGCAGCGCGGCGACCTCCTCGTTGACTTTTGGGTTGTACTTCATCGTGCAGGAGCCCAGCGGATAGAAGCCGCTGTCGACGCTGTAGTTGAGCCGGCTGAGCCCGACGAAGTAGCGGATGATCTCGTTCTGCGCCATCTCCGGCAGCCGTAGATCGTCCCGCAGGAAGCGCTCGTCCGGCAGCGGCGACTCCGGCACGTCGAGCGCCGGCAGCAAGACACCCTTGCGTCCGGGGCTGCTGCGGTCGAAGGTCAGCCTGCCGCCGATCTCCCCGTGGGGCGGGTCGGCTTGCCGCTCGGAGGAGACGTGTTCGTCGGTCATCTTCATCGTCCGGCCTGCCTGTCAACGGATTCTTTGAACGGATGAACGGATCGGGGTTGCGGTGGCAGCCAGACGTATCGCCTGATTCGATTTCGCCAGGCCTCTGCGTTGCTTGGTGGGAAGATGCGCTTGTACTCTAGGGATCTTCGTCCGAAGTTCAACAACAGCCCGACTGGCATGCCGGAAGCGACCAGGTAGGTGATGACCTGCGCGACCTCGTCATTCGTCAGCAGGTGAGAAACCGCTTTCTCCTCGACAACGACGGCGTCCCCGACGAGATGGTCGATGTACAACTGGCCGATGTAGATGCCTTCGATACTGATTTCGATAGGCTGTTCGGCGATGAACTCCACACCTGCTTGCGCCAGCTCCGCAGAGAGGGCGCGCTGATAGAACGCCTCCTTCAAGCCGGAACCCAATCTGTTGTGGACCCGCATCGCCGCCCCGACGATCTTGTAGGTCAAGTCCGCATACGGCTTCGGCTCGATCCGATTATCCGTTCTCCTATCCGTTGACAGCCCCACGACGCGCATCCTCGGCCCTCCTTCCCGCACGTCCAACACGCTCGTGGCACTCATCGTCCGGCCTCCGCCAGGGCGTCGCGCAGCCTGTCGATGTCTGCGCGGGTGTTCATCTCCGTCACGCAGACGAGCATGCTTCCCTGCCCGCCCGGGCTCTCGACCAGGTGTGAGACGTCGAGGCCGCCGATTATGTCGCGTTCGAGCAAGCGCGCGTTGATCTCGGCCGGTGGCTTCGGGCAGCGCACGACGAACTCCTTTAAGGCCGGCTTCGATCGGTCGACGGAGTAGCCCTCGAGCGCATCGATCTCCGTGGCGGCATAGCGAGCCTTGTGATAGCAGGTCTCGGCGATCGTGCGCAGCCCGTGCTTGCCAACCGTCGCCAGGTAGACCGTTGCCGCGAGGCCCACGAGCTGCTGGCTCGTGCAGATGTTGGAGGTCGCGCGCTCGCGGCGGATGTGCTGCTCGCGCGTCTGAAGCGTGAGCACGTATCCGGTGCGGCCGTCGAGATCCGTCGTGCGGCCGACGATCCGGCCCGGCATCTGACGCACGTAGTCCTTCTTGCAGGTGAACAGGCCGATGTAAGGGCCACCGTAGTTCAGCGGCCAACCGAGGCTCTGCCCTTCCGCCACGGCGATGTCGGCACCGTATTCGCCCGGCGGCGCCAGCATGCCCAGCGAAATCGGGTCGACGGCCGCCACGAAGAGCGCACCGGCGGCCCGCGCCGATTCGCCGAGCGACCAGACGTCCTCCAGGCCACCGAGGAACGCCGGCTGCTGTACGGTGAGGCAGGCGTGCTGATCCGTGAGGCCAACTTCGTCAACGACGTCGACGAACAGGCCGGGGCCGAACGCGTAGGTGCGGACGACCTCGAGCCAGTCCGGGTTCACACTGCGGTGGACGGCGATGCGCTCGCGCCCGCTGATGCGGCAAGCCATGAGGCAGGCCTCGGCGAGGGCGCTGGCGCCGTCGTACATGCCCGCGTTGGCGACGTCCATGCCCGTCAGCTCGCAGGTCAGCGACTGCAGCTCGAACATCGTCTGCAGCGTGCCCTGGCTGATCTCCGGCTGGTACGGCGTGTAGGCGGTGGCGTATTCGCCGCGGCTGACGATGTGCGCGACGGTGCTCGGGATGAAGTGGCGGTAAGCGCCGGCGCCGAGGAACGACGCCGTGCCGTTCGCCGCGACGACGTTCTTGTGCGCCAGGTCCGCCATCTCGCGCGTCAGTTCGAGCTCCGAGAGCGCCGGCGGCAGGTCGAGGCCGTCGATGCGGAACTCCGGCGGGATATCCGCGAAGAGTTCATCGGACGAGGCGACGCCGACAGCGTCCAGCATGCGGCGTCGGTCTTCGTCGGTGTTCGCGATGTACGGGTGCGGAGACGAGGCCATCAGGCGTCCTCCGCCTCAATGATCGCCTCATACTCATCGGCCGAGAGCAGCTTCGCCAGCTCGGCCACGTCCGAGAGACGCACCTTGATCATCCAGCCGTCGCCGTACGGATCGTCGTTTACCGCCTCCGGGCTGTCGGCGAGGCCGCTGTTCGCTTCGGTCACCTCGCCTGAGACCGGCGCGAAAAGCTCGGACACCGCCTTTACGGACTCGATCTCGCCGAACTTCTGCGCGCTGCTGATCGCCGCGCCGGCCGCGGGCAGCTCCACGAAGACGATGTCGCCCAACTGGTCCTGCGCGTAGTCTGTGATGCCGATCGTGCCGGTGTCACCCTCGACACGTACCCACTCGTGCTCGGTCGTGTACTTCAGCTCAGGCGGGCTGACCATTCGTCTCCTTGCTCTTCTTCGGTCTCTTGTAGAACGGCCTCGGCACGACTTCGACCGGCAGCGGTTTGCCCCTGACGTCGACTTCCAGCCGGGCTCCAACCTCGCCGAGCGCCGGTGGCAGGACGCCGAGTCCGATGCTGACGCCGAGCGTCGGCGAGAAGCCACCGCTCGTGACGACGCCGACGTCAAGGCCGCCGTCGCGGATGGCGTGTCCGCCTCGCATGATGCCGCGACCGAGCGCCCGCAGGCAAACGAGCTGCCGCCCGACGCCTCGCTCCGCCATCCGGCGAAGCGCCTCGCGCCCCAGGAAGTCTGCGCCGTCGTCGAGCGTGACGACCCAGTCCAGGCCGACCTCGAACGGGTTTGTCGCCTCGTCGATGTCGTTGCCGTAGAGGAGCAGCGCCGCCTCCAACCGCAGCGTGTCGCGGGCGCCGAGGCCACAAGGCCTCACATCCGCATCGAGCAGAGCACGCCAGAGCGCCGGGCCGCCTCGCCCGTCTATCACCAGCTCCAGCCCGTCCTCACCCGTGTAGCCCGTGCGCGAGGCGAAGAGCACCTGCCCGTTCCAGTCAGTCTCGCCGCAGCGCCGCGGCTTGAGTGAGCGTACGAACTGCGCCCCGACAACGGCGTCAAGCCGAGCAAGCGCATCCGGCCCCTGCACCGCGATCATCGCCGTCGACCGGTGGCGGTCCACGAGGCGCGCGTCGAACCGCGCAACGTGGCTGGCCATCCAGCCGAGCATCTTCGGCGCGTTGGCGGCGTTGACCACGATCAGCCAGCGCTCGTCCTCCAGCCGGAACACGTAGACGTCGTCGAGGATGCCGCCGTCCTCCCGGCAGGCCGCGGCGTAATGACCGGCGCCGGGCTCAAGGCTCGCGACGTCCCATGTGCACAGGTAGCGCAGAAAGCGGCCTGCTTCCGGGCCGCGGACCTCGAAGCGGCCCATGTGCGAGACGTCGAACATGCCGGAGGCCTCGCGCACAACTCTGTGCTCTTCGACGATGCCCGCGTACTGAACCGACATCTCCCAGCCCGCGAACGGCACGAGGCGGGCGCCCAGGGCCGAGTGCTCGGCGTGGAGCGGCGTGTGGAGGAGGGTTTCGGTTTCAGGTGACATTTGGCTGTTGCCTTGCCTCGACGGCGACGGGTAGGTTGTGGCTGCGCCCCGGTAGCTTAAGAGGAGAGAGCTCTTTGCTGACTACGAAGGAGATGTGGGTTCGAGTCCCACCCGGGGCGCCTCGACAGTGTCGCCGAAGCGGTGACACGTCTTGAGCAGAGTGGTAATCTGTATCCACCGTAGTCAGCGAGCTTAGTCCGATTGGGCTACCGACGAGCGGAGCGGTCATGTGGCCGCTCCGTTTTGGTTTCCGGCGGATCCATTGGATATCTCTTCCCACTTCCGCTTCCCCTCCGCCAGCGTGACGCGGCCCACGCCCGGGTACCCGTGGTGCACTGAGACGATCGTCGCGTCCTTCTCGACCGACTTTTCGACGAAGCGCTTCTTCGTCTCCAGAGATACGAGTGGCATCGTGTCGAAGGCGCTGATCCAGGCGAGGCGCTCTAGCTGCACCGGGTGCTGCGAGAGCTCGCCGATGTAGAGCGCGTAGTCGCCGCCGGACTCGATCTCGACGACGACGTGGTCGTCCGTGTGGCCCGGCGCACGCGCCATCCGCACGCCCGGAACGACTTCCGCGTCGCCCTCCACCAGATCGACCTGGCCGGCGTCGTCCAGCGGCTCGATGTTCTCCGCCAGATACGTGCCGCGCGTGCGCTCGTTCGGGTGCGTCGCGGCCTCCCATTCGCCCTTCTGGATGACGTAGCGGGCGCGCGGGTACGCCGGCCGCAGCTTGCCTTCGTCGACGACGGTGTTGCCGCCGCAGTGATCGAAGTGCAGGTGGCTGTTGATCACGACGTCCACGTCCTCTGCCGCAACGCCTTCAGCACGCAGGTTCTCGAGCAGCGTCCCCGTGTGCTCGATGTCCATCGCGCCGGGCGAGCGCGTCACTTTGTCGCCGCAACCCGTGTCGACAAGCACCGTCTTTTCGCCGCCGCGGATGAAGAGCGAGTTCAGGCCGACTGGTAGGCGGTACTTGTCGTCGATGTCCGGCGCGTACTTCTCCCACATCACCCTCGGCACGAGGCCGAATGTGGCGCCAGCGTCCTGGCGTATAACGCCGTCGCTGACGACAAGTAGCTCAAAGTCACCAATGCGGAACCAGTAACCCATGGGTGCGTGGAGGCGCGGTTCGGGGCGCGACCACGCCAAAGGTACGCGCGCCGCCAAGGCCGGTCAAGGCGCCCGAGTCAGCCGCATGTGGATACTGCTCGCCTTGCCCGCAGCAGGCACGAATCCTACAATTCGCCTACCGGGCCCTCTACGGGCACCGGTTTGTTTTCCGCCATGAGTACCGAGCAGATGAAGGACATGCCGAAGGCGTACGACCCGAAGGAGGTCGAGGCGCCGCTGTACCAGATGTGGATGGATAAGGGCTACTTCAAGCCCCGCATCGATCCCGATAAGACGCCGTTCTGCATCATCATGCCGCCGCCGAACGTCACCGGCGAACTACACCTCGGCCACGCTCTCACGGCGACGATGGAAGACCTGCTCATCCGCTGGCACCGCATGCTGGGCGATCCGGCGCTCTGGATACCGGGCGTCGACCACGCCGGCATCGCCACGCAGAACGTCGTCGAGCGCGAGATCGCCAAGGAGGGCGTCAGCCGCCACGACCTGGGCCGCGAGAAGTTCGTCGAGCGCGTCTGGCAGTGGGTGGGCCACGTCCGCAGCCGCATCAGCGTCCAGCACATGCGCCTGGGCGTCTCCTGCGACTGGGACCGCGAAGTCTTCACGATGGACGAAGGGCCGCAGCTCGCCGTGCGCACGACGTTCAAGCACCTCTTCGACGACGGCCTGATCTACCGCGGCGAGCGAATCACGAACTGGTGCCCGCGCTGCACGACGGCGCTCTCCGACCTCGAAGTCGACCACCAGGAGACGGCGGGCAGCCTCTGGTACGTCAAGTACCCGCTTCTGGACGACGAAGGCAACCCGACCGACGAGTTCATTCGCGTGGCGACGACGCGCCCGGAGACGATAGTCGGCGACACGGCGGTCGCCGTGAACCCTGAGGACGACCGCTGGAAGGACCTCATCGGCCGCACGGCGCTCCTCCCGGTGATCGAGCGCCCGATCCCGATCGTCGGCGACGAGGCCGTCGAGACGGAGTTCGGCACGGGCGCGGTCAAGGTGACGCCGGGCCACGACCCAACGGACTTCGAGATCGGCGGACGCCACGACCTGCCGGTGATCGTCGCCATGGACGACGAAGCGAAGATGAACGAGCAGGCCGGGCCTTACGACGGCGTCGACCGCTTCGAGACGCGCAAGCTGATCCTCGCCGACCTGGAGAAGCTGGGCCTCCTCGAGAAGAAAGAGGACCACACGTCGTCGGTCGGACACTGCTCTCGCTGCGACACTATCGTCGAGCCGATCGTCAGCAATCAGTGGTTCGTGAAGACGGGGCCGCTGGCGAAGCCGGCGATCGAGGCCGTCAAGGACGGCCGCATCGAGATCACCCCCAGGCGCTTCGAGGACGTCTACATGCACTGGATGGAGAACATCCGCGACTGGTGCATCAGCCGCCAGCTCTGGTGGGGCCACCGCATCCCAGTCTGGTACTGCATCGCCGACGGCTGCGAGGAGATGTTCGCTTCGATCGAAGACCCGGACCAGTGCCCGAATTGCGGCTCAGGAGAGATCGAGCAGGACCCGAACGTGCTCGACACCTGGTTCTCGTCCGCGCTCTGGCCGCACTCCACGCTGGGCTGGCCAGAGGATTCGGAGGACCTGCGCTACTGGCACCCGACGTCCGTACTGGAGACAGGCTACGACATCCTCTTCTTCTGGGTGGCGCGGATGATAATGAGCGGCCTCTACAACACCGGCGAGGTGCCGTTCCGCCACGTCTACTTGCACGGCCTGATCCGCGACGAGAAGGGCGACAAGATGACGAAGAGCCGCGGCAACGTCGTCGACCCGCTGGAGATCGTCGATAAGTTCGGCACCGACGCCGTCCGCTTCACGATGGCGACCGGCGGCGCTCCCGGCAACGACTTCCGCCTCTTCGACGAGAAGCTGGAAGGCGGCCGCAACTTCGCCAACAAAGTCTGGAACGCCGCCCGCTACTTCGTGCAGAGCGCCAGCGAGCAGAGCGTGCAGCTTCCGGACGCCGCAACACTCTCATCGGCGGCGGGGCGCTCCGATTGGCCGCTGGAGGACCGCTGGATCGTCTCGCGGACGCTGTCTGTTTCGCGCGAGGTCAACAGGCTACTCGGCGACTTCCAGGCGAACGAGGCCGGACGGCTGCTGTACGACTTCTTCTGGAGCGAGTACGCCGACTGGTACGTCGAGATGGCGAAGGTCCGCCTTAAAGAAGGCGACACATCTCCGCTGCCGGTCCTCGCTTACACGCTGCAGACAAGCCTGCGCCTGCTGCACCCGATCATGCCCTTCGTCACCGAGGCGATCTGGCAGCACCTGCGCGATCACATCGACGGCCTCGAGGAAGCGCTGATCGTGGCCGCGTACCCGACCGGCGACGGCGAGACTGACTCCGACGCCGAGGAGCAGACCGAGCTGGTGATGGACGTCGTCCGCGCGATCCGCAACATCCGCGCCGAACGTGGCGTCGAACCGGGACGCTTTATCGAGGCCTACGTCGCCTCGAAGAGCGCCGGCCCCACTCTCGAAGGGACACGGCCCCTCGTCGAGGCGCTGGCGCGAGTGCGGCCGCTGCACCTCGTGCCGGACACGACGTCAGCGCCCAGCGACGGCGTAGCCTCGGCTGTCCTCTCGGAGGCGCAGGTCGTCATCCCCCTCGCCGGCCTGATCGACGCCGAAGCCGAACGCGAGAAGCTGTCGAAGCAGCTAGCCGAAGACGCGGGCGAGATCAAGCGCCTCGAGGGCAAGCTGGCGAACGAGCAGTTCCGCTCCAAAGCGCCGGCAGAGGTGATCGCCAAGGAGCAAGAAAAGCTCGCCGCGGCCGGATCGCGCGCCGACGGCCTGCGGGCCCGCATCGCAGAGCTGGGCTAGGTTGGCGCCAGATACGTTTGCCCCACGTATGCCGACCTGCTAGCATCGCTTGTGGCGAATGGCACAATTAGCTGGATTAAGGATTTCGCCCCTTTGACAAGCGAAGTTTTCGACGTCTATATCGCCGTCCTCATCGCCACTATCTTTGGCTTTGTGCTTGTCGGGACAGCCCTCATCGGCAACCTCGTCCTCTCGCCGCGCCAGAAGAGCAGGCACAAGGGCGTCACCTACGAATGCGGCATGCTCCCTATCGGCCGTTCGCGTGCGCAGGTGCACTTTCGCTACTACCTGTTCGCCATCCTCTTCCTGATCTTCGACATCGAAGCCGTCTTTCTCTTCCCGTGGGCGGTCTCGTTCGTCGAGCTCGGCGAGCAGGCCTTCTACGAAATGCTCGTGTTCATCGGCATCCTGGCGTTCGGGCTCCTCTATGCCTGGAAGAAGGGTGTGCTCAAATGGCGCTAGGAGATACCTCATGACAGACAAGCCCAAGGTCGAAGTCTACGAAGTCCGCGACGACCCACAGCTCAGCCGCTCCGACATCATCTCGCAGTCCCTGCGTCAGGACGTCAAGAGCCTCGAGCCATCGCCGGCCGATCCCACGCAGGGCAACGCCGCCTACCGCCAGATCCTGCCCGGGATCATGCAGATGCCGGCCGACTGGCTGATCGCCTGGGGACGCAAGTCTTCGCTTTGGCCGCTGACGTTCGGCCTCGCCTGCTGCGCGATCGAGATGATCTCGACGTTCATGGCGCGCCACGACCTGGACCGCTTCGGCATCGTGCCCTGGCCCTCGCCCCGACAAGCGGACGTGATGATCGTCTCCGGCACCGTCACCAAGAAGATGGCGCCCGCCGTCAAGCTACTGTACGAGCAGATGCCGAGCCCGAAGTGGGTGATCAGCATGGGCGCCTGCGCGACGAACGGCGGCCCCTACACGCGCTACGACCGCGTGCTGCAGGGCGTGGACAAGATCGTCCCGGTTGACGTTTACGTGCCGGGCTGCCCACCCCGTCCCGAAGCGCTGATGGACGCCTTCCTGGCGCTGCAGAAGAAGATCATGGAAGAGCGCGGCAAGATCGGCCGGGCTTCGTGACGACGGGACAAGAGACCGCACAGGAGGCACCGCCGCCGCCTGAGCCCGGACCGCTGGTGAAGCTGCTGCAAGAGCTGCTTCCCGGCGTCGGCTTCGAGATCCGGGAGACGCCCCTCGACGAGACCGTCACCATCAGCCGCGACAACTTCGCGAAGGTGATGGAGACCCTCAAGAGCCACGAGCGGCTGCGCTTCGACTACCTGCGCTGCCTCTCCGGCGTCGACTACCTGACGGAGCTGGAGACCGTCTACCACTTCTACTCCTACGAACACGGACACAAGCTCGCGGTGAAGGTGCGCTGCCCCTACGAAGACGCGCACGTGCCCACCGTCAGCCACATCTGGGCGACCGCCAACTGGCACGAGCGCGAGACGCACGAGATGTACGGCATCGTCTTCGACGGGCACCCGGACCTGCGTCCGCTGCTCACGGAGGAAGGTCTGGGCTACTACCTTCTGCGCAAGAGCCACCCGCTGGCGGACATCGAGGAGTGGCAGGAGAGCTACCTGTCGGCGATCGACGAAGCGAAGCGGCAGGCTGCGGCCGCCGGCGGCGAGGCGCCACCGCCAATGTCCAAGGTGGCGATCGCGCAGGCCAAGGCGAAGGTGATGAAGGAGGCGCGCGACAAGGCCCGCAGCGAAGGCCTCTCGCCCGAAGACGAGAAGGCCGCCGTCCGCGCCGCAATCGATAAGTTCAACGAGGATCTGGCGTCGGGTCAGGCCGGTGGCGCGGCCGCTGCGCCGGCGCCGATGTCAAAAGTCGAGCTGGCGCAGGCGAAGGCCAAGGTCATCACGAAGGCCCGCAGCGAAGCCCGCGCCAAAGGCATGTCCACCGAAGACGAGAAGGCGCTCGTCGCCGAGGCGATCAAGAAGTTCTCGGCGGAGCAGGAAGCCGGCGCTGCACCGGCCACGGCCGCCCCGAAGAAGGAGATGTCCAAAGTCGAGCTGGCGCAGGCCAAGGCGAAGGTCATCACCAAGGCCCGCAGCGAAGCCCGCGCTCAGGGTATGTCCACCGAAGATGAAAAGAAGTTCGTGGCCGAGGCGCTCAAGAAGTTCTCGGCGGAGCAGGGCAGCTAGCGATGGCCACGACCGACTACACGATCCCCGGCGAACACGACCTCGAGACGCTCGACATCCACGTCAACGTCGGGCCGCAGCACCCGGCCACGCACGGCGTCTTCCGCATGGTGCTGACGATCGACGGCGAGGTTGTGACCGACGTCGACCCGGTCATCGGCTACATGCACCGCGGCAACGAGAAGCTGCCCGAGAACTGCGACTACCGCCAGGTGATCGGCTACCACGACCGCACGGACTACCTGGCGCAGTTCAACACGGAGCACTGCTTCGTCGAAGCCGTCGAGAAGCTCACCGGCATCGTGCCGACGGAGCGCTCGCAGTACGTACGGGTGATCCTGGCGGAGCTCAACCGCATCACGAGCCACCTCATGTTCGTCGGCGCCTTCAGCACGGATATCGGCATCTTCGGGACGGCGTTCATGTACGCGTTCCGCGACCGCGAGATCGTGCAGGAGTTCTTCGAAGAGATCACCGGCGAGCGCATGATGTACAACTACTTCCGGCCCGGCGGCGTCGCCTGGGACGTTCCGGACAACTTCCGGGAGCGCTGCAATCAGGTCCTGGATCACATCAAGAAGGGGATCGACGACCTCGAAGGCCTGATCGTGGACAACGAAGTGGTGCTGGCGCGCTGCCGCGGCCTGAGCCGCATGAGCACCGACGACGCGATCAACTGGGGCCTCAGCGGCCCGCTCCTCCGCTCCACCGGCCTCGCGTTCGACCTGCGGAAGGCCGAGCCGTATTCGATCTACGACCGCTTCGACTTCGACATCCCGACCGGCATCGACGGCGACATCTACGACCGGGTGCTCATCCGGCTGGAGGAGATGAAGCAGTCCGTGCGCATCGTCGAGCAGGCGCTGGCGGAGATGCCCGGCGGGCCGATCATGGCGGAGGGGTTGAAGCGCGTGCTCCGTGTGCCAGAGGGCGAGATCTATATGCGCGTCGAAGGCCCCCGAGGCGAATACGGCGTCTACATCGTCGCCACCGGCGCCGACAAGCCGTACCGCCACAAGGTGCGCGGCGCCTCGTTCAGCAACCTCTCGGCGCTGCGGGCGATGTCCGTCGGCAACTACGTATCAGACGTGATCATCATTCTCGGCTCGATCGACATCGTCCTCTGTGAGGTGGACCGATGACGATGGAACGGGGAACAAGGCGGGGCGGCGCATGACCTTGCTCCTCGCCGAGAACGTCTGGCTCGATGCCTTGCTGCGGATGGGGATCGTCGCCATGCTCGTGCCGGTCGGGGTCATCATGCTGACCTGGGTGGAGCGCAAGGTCATCGGCCGGTTGCAGCAGCGCCTGGGGCCGATGCGCGTTGGGCCGTACGGCCTGCTCCAGGGCATCGCCGACACGATCAAGCTGCTCACGAAGGAAGACGTGCGCCCGGACAGCGCCGACCGGCCGACGTTTGAGCTGGCCGTGTTCGTCATCGTCGTGCCCGTGTTTATGGCGGCCGTCGCCGTGCCCTTCACGTCTGACATCTTCGTTCGCAACATGGGTCTGGGGCTCTTCTACTTCCTCGCCGTGTCCAGCCTCGGCATCGTCGGCTTCGTGATGGCCGGCTGGGGCTCCGACAACAAGTACGCGCTGCTGGGCGGGGTCCGCGCCGGCGCGCAGCTCATCAGCTACGAGATCCCGCTCATCCTGGCGGCGGTGGCGGTGGCGATGCTGGGCCAGAGCCTCAACCTCTACACTCTCGTGGCGCTGCAAGCCGACACGCCGTTCATCGCCTATCAACCGCTGGCCTTCATCATCTTCATGATCGCCGGCCTGGCGGAGCTCTACCGGCAGCCGTTCGACATCCCGGTCGCCGAGTCGGAAGTCGTCGGTGGCCCTTCCGTTGAGTATTCGGGCATCCGCTGGTCGATGTTCCAGATGGGCGAGTTCGTGAGCCTCGTCCTCATCTCGGCGTTGGCCTCGCTGATCTTCCTTGGAGGCTGGGCTTGGCCGTTCGGCGCCGACAACGCCACGTGGCTGCAGGTCGTGCTGATGGCCGGCAAGACGTCGGCCTTCATCCTCTTCTTCATGTGGACGCGCGCGACGGTGCCGCGTCTGCGAATCGACCAGCTGATGGCTCTGTGCTGGCAGATCCTGTTGCCCTTCACATTCCTGCAAATCATAATCAACGGGCTGGTGCTGGTTTACGACTGGCCGGAATGGACGCTGACGATACTCTCCGGCGCCGCCGCGATCGCCATGGGAGCCCTAATCTACCAGGTCGCGCGCCGCTCGGGCGTCCTTTACCAGACTTCCGGTGCGGCTCAACGAGTCGGGAGTGTGCTCTGATGCTAGGAATCCTTAAGGCGATGAAGACGACGATACGGGCCGCCCTGCGCAAGCCCGTCACCGTCGAGTACCCGACCGAGAAGAAGGAGCTACCGCACCGCTCTCGCGGGTTACCGGTGCTCCTCTGGGATTTCGAGAAGGACGAGCCGTTCTGCACCGGCTGCCAGGTCTGCGCCCGCTACTGCCCGGTGGACTGCATCACCGTGACGATGAAGGACAACCCGAAGAAGGCGGCAGGCAAGAGCAAGCGCAAGAAGATCGTCGATCACTTCTACCTCGACTACGCGCGCTGCATGCGCTGCGACATCTGCGTAGAGGTCTGCAACTTCGACGCCATCGTGATGAACAACACCTGGGAGGGCGTCGAGCTTTCCACCTACGACCGACAGGACCTCGTCCTGGACAAGGACGCCTTGCTCAAGCAGTCGCGCACCGGCGAGCTCAAGGACCCGTTCCGCGAGCCGATGGGCGTGGCGCACTCCGGCTGGTCACCGAAGGTCGAGGAGGGAGAAGAGGCGGAGGAAGCCGCACCGGGCGAGGAAGGCGGCGAGGGGTAAATCCAGAGTTGAACCACACCCGCACCCCCGCATGACGTACGAAGAAGCGGTCTTCTACGTTATCGCCGCAGTCACCGTCGCCGGCGGCCTCGGCGTCGTTACAGCCCGCAACGTCGTCCACTCCGCGCTCTTCTTGATCCTGGCGCTGATGGGCGTTGCCGGAGTCTTCGTGCTCCTCGCTTCGGAGTTCCTGGCGATCGTCCAGGTGCTCGTCTACGGCGGCGCCGTCACCATCCTCATCCTCTTCGCGATGATGCTGACGCGCGTCCGCGACATCGACGGCCCGATCGACGGCCCGCAGCGGCCAATCGCGGTGCTGGCGGCGGCCGTCTTCCTCGGCACCACCGTGCTCGCCGTCAAGGAGACTGCGTGGCGGGGCAACACGGAGGAGGCAACGGTCGTCGACATCAACCAGATCGGCGACGCGCTCTTTACGACCTGGGCGATGCCCTTTGAGATCGCCTCGCTCGTGCTGATGGTCGCCCTCGTCGGCGCGATCGTCCTGGCGCGAGGGGAGGAGGGCGAATGATCCCGATCGACAACTTCCTGGTGCTCTCGGCGATCCTCTTCTCGCTTGGCATGTACGGGGTGCTGGCCCGCCGCAACGCCGTGCTCATCCTGATGAGCGTCGAGCTGATGCTGCAGGCCGTCGTAATCAACTTCGTCGCCTTCGCCGTCTACCTGGACCCGGAAGCGTTCACGGGCATCATCTTCGCGGTCTTCGTCATCGTCATCGCCGCGGCCGAGGCGGGCCTGGCGCTGGCGATCATCCTGCGCCTCTTCCGCAACCGCCAGATCTCCAACGTCGACGAAGCGAACCTGATGAAGTGGTAGGGATGAACTGACGATGGGTATGGAGCAGGCCTGGCTGATCCCGGCGATTCCGGCCGCCGCTTTCGCGATCCTGCTGATCTTCGGACCGTACCTGCCGCGCCGGGGCGACTGGCTCGCCATCGCCGCGATCGGCGCCTCGTTCGTCCTCGTCTTCCCCGTGCTCGCGGACCTCCTCGACCGGGCCGACGGCACGACGTACGTCGCTGGCGAGAAGGCCTGGGAGTGGATCTCCTTCGACCTGGGGAGCGTCGGCGAGACGTTCGAGATCGAAATCGGCTTCTACGTCGACCCGATCACGATCGTCATGCTGGCGGTCGTGACGCTGGTGGCGTTGATGGTGCAGGTCTACTCCATCGCCTATATGAAGGGCGACTCGCGCTACGGCTGGTACTTCACTGTGATGAGCCTGTTCGCGGCGTCGATGCTAACGCTCGTGCTCGCAAACAACCTGCTTCTGCTATACGCCGGGTGGGAGGCGGTAGGCTTCTGCTCGTTCCTTCTGATCGGCTTCTGGTGGGAGAAGCGCTCGGCGGCAGAAGCGGCGAAGAAGGCGTTTATCACGACGCGCGTCGGCGACGTCGGCCTCCTCATCGGCATCATCATGCTCTGGCACGAAGGACCCAACACCTTCAACATCCAGGAGATCATCCACTTCGCGGAGGGGGGCGGATACGGCGACACGTACCTGACGGCGGCCGTGCTCTTCCTGTTCATGGGCGCGCTCGGCAAGTCGGGCCAGTTCCCGCTGCACGTCTGGCTGCCCGACGCGATGGAAGGCCCGACGCCCGTCTCCGCGCTGATCCACGCCGCGACGATGGTCGTCGCCGGCGTCTACCTCGTCGCGCGCATGCTGCCGCTGTTCGAAGTCGCCGACCCGATCGCGCTGAACGTCGTCCTCATCGTCGGCCTCATAACGGTGATGCTCTCGGCGACGATGGGCCTGGCGGCGACCGACATCAAGCGCGTGATCGCCTACTCGACGCTGAACTCGCTCGGACTCATGTTCGTCGCGCTCGGCTCGAGTGCCGTCGCCGCGGCGATGCTCTACCTCTTCGTTCACGGCTTCTTCAAGGCGCTGCTGTTCCTGGGCGCCGGCTCCGTGATTCACGCTACGGAGGAGCAGGACATGAACCGCCTGGGCGGCCTGGCGGCCAAGATGCCGATCACGGCGGCGACGTTCGCTATCGGCACGCTGGCGATGATCGGGCTCGTCCCCTTATCGGGCTTCTGGGCGAAGGACGAAGTGCTCGTCTTCGCCGAGGAGGAGCAGCACGTCATCGTCTACCTCGTGCTCCTCTCAAGCCTCGCGATCACCGGCCTCTATATGGCGCGTCTCTTCGTGCGGACGTTCCTCTTCGCGCCGCGCGAGCAGGCCACCTACGACCACGCCCACGAAGGCGGTGCGCTGATCACCGTCCCGCTGCTGATCCTCGGCCTGCTGGCGGCGGTCGGCGGCTTCGTCGTCTTCGACGAGGTCGGCGAAGCGCTGGGCTTCCCCGGCGGCTTCGCCCAGTTCGTCTTCCTGCACGAGGCGCACCAGTTCGACTTCCAGCTCGACACGGCGATCACTTCGACCGTGCTCGCCGGCGGCGGCGCCGTAGTCGGTTGGGTGCTATGGCAGGGCAAGGCAGAGCTGGCGGCACGCATCCGCGATGCCTTCTCGCCGATCTCGACGCTGCTGGCGAACCGCTACTACGTCGACGAGGTCTACCAGTTCGCGATCGACCGCGTCGTGCTCGTGCTGGGCGGCATCATCGCCTGGTTCGACCGCGTGGTGATCAACGACCGCGGGGTCAACGGCTCCGCATATATTGCCTACTTCACCGGCCTGGAAGCGAGGCTCCTGCAGACGGGCCGCATCCCCAACTACGCCCTGGCGATCGTCGTCGGCATTCTCATCCTGGCGATCGTCATGCTGGTGACGCAGGTGTAGCGCATGGACCTTGTACTTCTCGCGCTGATCGTGATCCCGCTGGCCGTCTGCCCGCTGTTCATGCTCATCCCCTCGCAGTATCCCCAGCTGTCGCGCTACCTGGCAGCGCTGGCCGGCACCGCGCTCCTCGTGCTTTCCGCGCTCGTCTTCATCGTCTACGAGTTCGATGGCGGCAGCGGCCTGCGCTTCGAGCTGCAGTGGGACTGGCTGGAGAACATCGGCTTCCTGGGCGAGAACGGCATCACGTTCTACCTCGGCGTCGACGGCGTGGGAGCGCCGCTGGTGCTGCTGAACGGCATCGTGATCTTCGCGGCGGTGTTCGTCTCCTGGAACATCACGCACCGCACTAAGGACTTCTTCATTCTGCTGTTCCTGCTCGTCTCCGGCGTCTACGGCGTGTTCATCTCCCAGGACCTCTTCTTCTTCTTCTTCTGGTACGAGGTTGCTGTGCTGCCGATGTACCTGCTGATCGCCGTCTGGGGCGCCAGCAGCGAGTTCCCCACGTTCTCGCGCCCTAAGGAATACGGCGCGATGAAGCTGACGATGATGCTCGTCGGGGGTTCCGTGCTGATCTTCATCGCCATCTTCGCGCTCTTCGTCGAGGCCGGCGCCGGCACCTTCGACATGACGGTGCTGCGCGAGCAATCGCTGGACGAGGACTTCCAGAAGTGGGTCTACCCGCTGTTCATGGTCGGCTTCGGCGTACTTGCCGGCATGTGGCCGCTCCATACGTGGTCGCCCGACGGCCATGTCGCGGCGCCGACGGGCGTCTCGATGCTGCACGCCGGCGTGCTGATGAAGCTGGGCGCGTTCGGCATCCTGCGCGTCGGCATGACGCTGCTGCCGGAGGGCGCGGAGTTCTGGGCGCCCGTCCTGATGGCGCTCGGCGTAACGGGGGCGGTCTACGGGTCCGTCTCGGCGCTTGCACAGACGGACCTCAAGTACATGGTCGGCTACTCCAGCGTCAGCCACATGGGCTTCGTGCTCATGGGACTAGCGAGCATGACGCAGATCGGCGTCAACGGCGCGGTGCTGCAGATGTTCGCGCACGGCGCAATGACGGCTCTCATGTTCACCAACGTCGGCGCCCTCTACGACCAGGCGCACATCCGCGACATGACGCAGTTCGGCGGCATCGCCAAGCGCATGCCGCGCCACTCCGCCTTCTTCGCCATCGCCGGCTTATCGTCGCTCGGCTTACCGGGTCTAGCCGGGTTCGTCGCCGAGTTCCACATCTTCGTCGGCGTCTTCCGGGCCGGCTACTGGTGGGCCGGCGGCCTCGGCATCCTCTCGGCGGCGATCACGGCAACGTACGTCCTGCGCATGCTGGCCCGCGCCTACTTCGGCCCGCTAAACGACAAGTGGGACGGCCTGAAGGAGATGCGCCTAGGCGAGCAGTTCGCCGGTGCGGTCCTGATCGCGATGATCCTCTTCATGGGCCTCTGGCCGGCGCCGTTCATCGATCGCATCAGCGAAACGGTTGAGATGATTCCGGGGATCACGGGATGAGCGCCTCGCTCCAATGGGAGCTGCTGGCGCCCGAGTACCTGCTCGCGGGCTGGGCGGCCTTCGTCATCCTCATCGAGCTCTTCTGGGGCGGCCTGGGAAAGGAGCGCCTGGGCTGGCTGGCGGCGCTCGGCGCGGCCGGCGCGGGCGGGCTCTCGCTGATCTGGGTCGATGACGCCAAGCAGTTCGGCGAGCTGGCCGACATCAACGACTACACGACGCTGTTCCGCGTGCTCTTTTGCGGCATCGGCGCCACGGTCTGCATCATCTCCGCGCGCTACGTGAGCGACCGCCTGCTGCACCCCAGCGAGTACTACGCCCTGATCCTGCTCGCCGTCATCGGCGCCAACGGCATGGCGGCGGCGCACGAGCTGCTGACGGCCTACATCTCGCTGGAGCTGCTGAGCTTCAGCCTCTACGCGCTCACCGCGTACGCCAAGTTCGACCTGCGCTCCAACGAAGCCGGCCTGAAGTACATGCTGCTCGGCGCGTTCTCCTCCGCGATCTTCCTCTACGGCATCGGCCTCATCTACGGCACGACCGGCTCGACGCAGTACGCCGTGATCGGAGACGTGCTGAGCGGAGACACGAGCGACATCGAGTGGGGGGTATACCTGGGACTGGCGATGATGATCGGCGGACTTGGCTTCAAAGTGGCTGCCGTGCCGTTCCACATGTACACGCCGGACGCCTACGAGGGCGCGCCGATCCCGATCACGGCGCTGATCTCGGCACTATCGAAGGCGGCAGGGTTCGCCTTCTTCCTCAAGCTGTTCGCCGGAGCCTTCCTGCCCCTGATCGACGACTGGCGCTACTTCATCGCCGGCCTCGCCGTGGCGACGATGGCCCTCGGCAACCTGGTCGCCATCCAGCAGCGCAACATGAAGCGGCTGCTCGCCTACTCCAGCATCGGCCAGGTGGGATACCTGCTGCTGGGCATCGCGGCGCTCTCGCACGACGCGGCCAGCGCGCTGGTGCTGCACCTGATCGGCTACGCCGTGACGAACCTGGCCGCGTTCACCTGCGTCATCCTCTACTACAACTGGACCGGCAAGGAGGAGATCGGCGAGTACAAGGGTCTGGCCGAGCGCGCGCCTTACCTAGCACTCTGCCTGACGATCGCGCTCTTCTCGCTCGCCGGCATGCCGCTTTTCGCCGGGTTTGCCACGAAGTTCATCCTCTTCCAGGCAGCGGCCGACCAGGACCTGCTCTGGCTCGCCGGCGTGGCCGCGTTCTTCAGCTTCGTGTCCCTCTACTACTACCTGATCGTCATCCGCGAGATGTACCTGGGCGAGCCGGAGGAGAAGACACGCTTCCCGACACCGTGGCTCGAATACACGGCGCTGGCGGTGCTCATAGCCGGCGTCTTCCTGGTCGGTCTCTACCCGAAGCCGGTACTGGAAGCCGTCGAGGGCAGTACGGCCACGATCTTCGTCGGGGGAGAGTTAGAGTCTGGCGAAGATCTCGTCGGAGCGCCCTAGCTGCGTAACAAGTAGGGCGCTTTCGCGTTCCAATTATCATGAGGTTTGCCCCACCCCGGCGCGGGCGACTCGTTTTCGGAGCCGCCGTGTCTATCCTGCTGCTAGCGATCGCTGCCGTTTTACTCGTGCGGCCGACCGCGCAGGCCAGCGGGCAGCCGGAGTTCTTGCTACCCTGGGCGCACGGCGAAACGTGGCTAACGGGCTCAGCCGGCTTTCACAACGCAAATAACGCGATCGACTTCTTCCCGCCCGATACGCCGCTGAGCACCGGCATCAGGTGCGAAGGCGACCCGGACTGGGTGTTCGAGGAGTCGGCTTACTTCGTCCTGTCGTCGGCGGCCGGGACAGTCGTGCAGGCGAGCAACGCTTCGGTGCTGATCGATCACGGCGGCGACTGGCTATCGCGCCACTACCACATGACGGGCTTCCTCGTGGAGGTGGACGATTACGTGACAGCGGGCCAGCGCCTCGGCCGTCCATCAACGCTCGGCTTCTGTTCCAGCGGGCCACACAACCACTTCTGGATCCAGGGGCCAAACGGCGAGACGACTGCAGACGTGACGTTGTCCGACATCCCGGCGACGGAGATCGGCATCAACGAGTACTACAACGCAACGTTCAACTTCGAGACCGCCGGCGCCGCCTCACCCCCACCGGCGCCAACGGCGACTCCAATCGGGCCTCTGCGCGGCGACGCCAACTGTGACCAGGGCGTCAATACCAACGACGCCACGACGGTGCTCTGGATCATCAACGGCGTCACCGATCCGGAGTGCGGCACGGTGACGGCGGACACGGACTGCGACGGCCTGATCACGACCGCGGATGCTCTGAACATCCTGCTGCACGTGCCGCACCTCTCGATTCTGCCGGGCCAGGCGTGCCCGACGCCGACGCCGGAGCCCACGCCGGAACCGACTCCTACGGCCGTGCCAACGCCTGCGCCTACGCCGCTGCAAACGCCCGCGCCGGGCTAAACAGCGCGCCCATCAGCCACGCCTTAGAGTATCGGCAGGTAGCGCTTCAGCTCGTAATCGGTGACGTGGCGGCGGAAGTTCGTCCACTCGATCTTCTTGTTCACGAGCAGGCTCTCGAAGAGGTGCTCGCCCAGGCACTCACGCATCAGTTCACTGCCCTCCGCGAGGTCCAGCGCCTGCTGCAGGCTGCCGGGCAGGTGATCGATTCCGCGCTCCTTGCGCGCCTCTTCACTCAGCTCGAAGACGTTCTCTTCCACCGGCTCTGGGCAGGCGTATCCCTCCTCGATGCCCTTCAGCCCCGCCGCCAGCATCGCCGAGAAGACAAGATACGGGTTGCACGAGGGATCGGCAGCGCGGTACTCGATCCGGGTCGCGCTCTCCTTGCCGCGCTTGTTCTCCGGCACGCGGATCAGGTCCGAGCGGTTGCGCCGCGCCCACGACATGTAAACCGGCGCTTCGAAGCCGGGGACGAGACGCTTGTACGAGTTCACCCACTGGTTGGTCACGAGCGTGATCTCCGGCGCGTGCTTCAGCAGGCCGGCGATGTAGCTCCGCGCCGTAGCCGAGAGCTGGTACGAGTCTTCGGCGTCGAAGAAGGCGTTGCTCTCGCCCGTGAAGAGCGACTGGTGGACGTGCATGCCAGAGCCGTTCTCGTCGCTCATCGGCTTCGGCATAAAGGTGGCGTAGACGCCCTCCTTGAACGCGACTTCCTTGACCGCGAGCCGGTATGTCATCGTGTTGTCGGCCATCGTCAGGGCGTCGGTGTAGCGCAGGCTGATTTCGTGCTGCGACGGTGCGACTTCGTGGTGCGACGTCTCGACGGGGATTCCCAGCTCCTCCAGCGTAAAGACCGTCTGGCGGCGCAGGTCAGTACCGGCGTCTAGCGGCGTCAGGTCGAAGTAGCCGCCGGCGTCAAGCGGTGTCGCCGACTCCGCATCCGCGAAGTAGAAGTACTCCAGCTCCGGGCCGACGTAGAATGTGTACCCCAGGTCGGCGGCGCGCTTGACGTTGCGGCGGAGGACGTTGCGCGGGTCGCCCTCGAACGGCTTGCCGTCCGTCGTCAGCACGTCGCAGAAGAGGCGCGCGACGCGGCGCTCGCTGGGCCGCCAGGGCAGAATCGCGAACGTGGAGGGATCCGGCATCGCGATCATGTCGGACTCATCGATGCGCGCGAAGCCCTCGATCGACGAGCCGTCGAAGCCGACGCCTCCCTCCAGCGCCTCGGCAAGCCCTTCGACGGTGATCGCCATGCTCTTGAGCGAGCCCAGGATGTCGGTGAACCAGAGCCGTATGAACTTGACGTCGTGCTCTCGCGCCGTCTGCAGTACGTATTCGGTTGATTCGGCGTCGCTCATCCGTCTCCTCCTCTGCGGCCGGCGGCACCCCCCCAGAATGGCGGGAGGGAGCCCTTGGGCCCCCTCCGCTTGCCTGGTCGGACCGGAGCCCGCCCGTGCCGTCTGCGGTCTAGACGTCGAAGTAGAGGTGGAACTCCCACGGGTGCGGGCGCTGGCGGATCGGCTCGATCTCAGCGGTGCGCTTGTAGTCGAGCCAGACATCGATCACGTCCTGCGTGAAGACGCCGCCCTTGAGCAGGTACTGGTGGTCCTGCTCCAGCGCGTCCATCGCCTCCTCCAGAGAGCCGGGCACCGTCGGAATCTTGGCCGCCTCCTCGGCGGAGAGCTCATAGGTGTTGCGGTCCATCGGGTCGCCTGGGTCGATCTTGTTCTCGATGCCGTCGAGGCCGGCCATCAGCATGGCGGAGAACGCCAGGTAGGGGTTGGCGCTGGGGTCCGGCGGGCGGAACTCGATGCGCTTGGAGGCAGGCTGCTCCGTGTACATCGGGATGCGGGCTGCCGCGGAGCGGTTGCGCGCGGAGTAGACGAGGTTCACCGGCGCCTCGTAGCCGGGCACCAGGCGCTTGTAGGAGTTCGTCGTGGGCGCGCAGAACGCCATCAGCGAACGGCCGTGCTTGAGCAGGCCACCGATGTACCAGCGGCAGAGCTGGCTGGTGCCGGCGTAGCCGTCCTTGTCGTAGAAGAGGGGCTTGCCGTCCTTCCAGAGCGACTGGTGCGAGTGCATACCCGATCCGTTGTCGCCGAACAGTGGCTTGGGCATGAACGTGGCGACCTTGCCGTGCCGCCGCGCGACGTTCTTGACGATGTACTTGTACCAGAGGACCTGGTCCGCCGTGGTCAGCAGCGTGTCGAACCTCATGTCGATCTCGCACTGACCGGCTGACGCCACTTCATGATGGTGCACCTCGATCGTAATGCCGACCTTCTCCATCTCCAGGATCATCTCCGTGCGGATCTCTTGGAGGGAGTCATGAGGCGGGACAGGGAAGTAGCCTTCCTTGAATCGCGGCTTGTAGCCCAGGTTCGGGTTCTCTTCCCGTCCGGTGTTCCATTCGCCCTCGATGCTATCGACGTAGTAGTAGCCGGAGTTCTCGGTCTGATCGAAGCGCACGTCATCGAGGACGAAGAACTCTAGCTCCGGGCCGAAGTAGATCGAGTCCGCGTCGACGATGTCGCTGGACTGCACATACGCCTCCGCCTTGCGGGCAACGTACCGGGGATCGCGAGTGTACGGCTCCTTGGTCAGCGGGTCGAAGATGTCGCAGATCACAGAGAGCGTCGGCGTTTCGAGGGCAGGGTCGATGCGCGCGGTGTCGGGATCCGGGATCAGGATCATGTCCGACTCCTGGATCATCTGGAAGCCGCGAATGCTCGATCCGTCGAAGCCGATGCCGTCAACCCAGATCGAGTTCTGGAAGTCGCCGAGCTCGGTCATCTGTCTCGGCGTGATCGAGAAGTGTTGCCAGAGGCCTGGCAGGTCGTTGAACTTGAGATCGATGATCTTCAGGTCGTTGTCCTTGATCATCTTGCTCACTCGCTGGGCGTCTTGTTCGGTCAAGGTCTCCTCCTTACGCTGGGCTGCCCCAGATTATAGGCAGAGCGAGCGCCCAGCCGCGATCTGCGGACGTTAAGCCTGTGTTACGCGTGTGAAGGCCGGACGGGGGGGGGCACGGGCCAGGCGCCCTTGCCCCCGTCGCCTTAACTAGCGTCTGGCTAGATGGCTTCGTCTCCGCGTTCACCGGTGCGGACGCGCACGGCGTCGCTAACCGGCACGATGAACAGCTTTCCGTCGCCGATGTTCCCGGTCCGCGCGGCGTCGATGATGATCTTGACCACGGCGTCCACATTATCGTCGGCGATGACGACTTCAACCTTGACCTTCGGCAGCATGTCCACCGTGTAGCTCTCGCCGCCACGGCCCTGGTGGATGATGCCCCGCTGAACGCCGCGCCCGGTCACGTGGACGATGTTCATCCCGTGATAGCCGGCCTCGGTCAGTGCGTTCTTGACGTCGTCCATCTTCTCCGGCCGGATGATTGCTTCGATCTTTTGCATCTCTGACAGCTCCTTCTGCTAGGCCCCGCTGCCCGACGGCTGCGCGGGCGGCGGTGACGAGGGTGGCGGTGGTGGTGGCGACGACGGCGCTGCGTATACCGGCGCGCCAGCGTCCTCCAGGACGTAGCCACGCTCGCCGTGCTGTGTGACGTCGAGGCCCCGCTGCTCATCATCCTCCGATACACGGAGGCCGAGCGACACGTCGAGTGCCTTGAGGATGACTATGGTTACGATGAAAGAGTACACCGCGACGACGGCGATCGCGGCGATCTGGTCCGCCATCAGGCCGGTCTCGCCACGGAAAAGGCCGTCTGCGCCGCCGACTCTGGCGCTGGCGAAGAGGCCGGTCGCGATACCGCCCCAGATGCCGCCCACGCCGTGCACCGCGACGACATCGAGGGAGTCGTCGAGGCCTACCCGGAAGCGCAGCCGGACCGCCCCGTAACAGAGGACACCGGCGATCGCGCCGAGGATAATCGACTCGGCCGGCTCAACGAAGCCGGAGGCCGGCGTGATCGCGACAAGCCCGGCGACGGCGCCGGCGGCGGCGCCAACGACGCTCGCCTTGCCGGTCATCGCCCAACTGGCGAAGAGCCAGGCAAGGGCGGCGGCGGAAGCTGCCGTGCCGGTGACGAGGAAGGCGTTGGCGGCCTGGAAGTTGGCGGCACCGGCGCTGCCGGCGTTGAAGCCAAACCAGCCGAACCAGAGGATCGCCGCACCCAACACGATGTACGTCACGTTGTGCGGCTCCATCGGCTCTACGCCGTAGCCCTTGCGCTTGCCAAACATGATCGCCGCCGCCAGCGCCGCAGCACCGGCGTTCACGTGAATCGCCGTCCCGCCCGCGAAGTCGAGCGCGTTGACGTCGCCGAACACGCCGAGGACGTCGATCGCGCTGAAGGCGGAGAGGAAGCCGTCGCCGAAGATCCAGTGCGCCACGGGAGCGTAAACCAGGATCGACCAGGCGGCCATGAAGACGAGGAACGTGCTGAACTTGGCACGCTCCGCGAAGGCGCCGGTGATCAGCGCCGGCGTGATGATGGCGAACATCAACTGGAAGACGACGAACGCCTCGTGAGGAATCGCCAGGCCGGGATGCGGCTCCATCACTACGCCCTTGAGTCCGATGTAGTCGAAGTTGCCGATGATGCCGCTTTCGGTAGGACCGAAAGCGAGCGTGTAGCCGATGAGCACCCAGAGCACGCCCACGATCCCCATTACGACGAAGGACTGCATGATCGTACCCAGGACGTTCTTGTTGCGGACGAAGCCTCCGTAGAAGAAGGCCAGCCCTGGTGTCATGAACATCACCAGTGCGGACGCCGCGAGCACCCAAGCAGTGTCGCCGGCATTGATTTCTGGCATGGTAATTCGCCTCCCTAACTGCAATACTTGCCGCCCAAAGTAGCACCGCCCGCCTGGCGCCGGGTTACGGCCGTGTTACGCGCCCGTGAACGCGATGTTACGGACGCCCACGATCGCCCGCCCAACGTAGAATGGGCGCGTCATGACAGCCTCCCGCCATGTCAGCCGCGAAAAGGTCGCGTTGGCCCGCTGGAAGCCATCGCCACGCTGGTACCACCCGTCGATCGGCCGCGTCGTGATTGCGACGTCCCGTCTCATCATGACGCGCCTGATCCACCTGACGATCGAGGGCCGGGAGCGATTCGACGCGGCGCAGGAGCGTGGCCCGCGCGGACTCCTGACGTACAGCAACCACGTATCGCTCTTCGACGACCCGCTGCTCGTCGCCAACGTCGTCTCCGGGCCGTATTCGCGCGTGCGCTGGGTGGGCGCCGACGCCATCAACTTCTTCGGCAGCCGCTTCAAGGCTGGCTCTTCACCGCCGGCCGCTCCGTGCCGATAATGCGCGGCGCCAGCCTCGATCAGCCCGGCGTCAGGTTCCTGCGCGACCGCCTTCGTGAGGGCGACTGGGTTCACCTTCTGCCCGAAGGCGGCCGCACCCGCGACCCGGAAGGCCGCATGCTGGAATCGTTCAAGGCGGGGATCGGGATGCTGATCGCCGACGCGAAACCGCTGGCTCTGCCCTTCTACCACTACGAGATGCAGTTCGTACTGCCGGTGGGAGCAGTCCGGCCGCGGGCGCGCAATGACGTGCGCATGGTCTTCGGCGACCTGATCGACTGCGACGACGCCTGGCTCAGCGAGGTGGCGAAGCGACGCGACGCGGCCGGCGACGGTCCCGGCCTTTGGCGCGCCATCGCAGCGGAAACGCACGAGTCCGTGGCGCGGATCGAACGCCGTGTGCACCCGGCGTTCGCCGCCGGGGAGACCGCGTGAGCGCGTACGAGGTCGCGCTGGCCGGCCTGGGCGTCGTGATGGGCTACATGGTGATGCTCTGGGCCGTCAGCCTCTTCCTGCGCAACGCCAGCACGTCGACGTCTTCTGGGGACCGGGCTTCATCACTGCCGCCGGCGCTTACTTCGCGTTCTCAGACGTTGGCTTCGAGGGGCGTCAGCTCCTCGTGCTGGCGCTGGTCGTCGTCTGGGCCGTCAGGCTCGGAGGTCACATCCTCGTCCGCAACGCAGGCGAGGGCGAAGACCGGCGCTACCGTAAGTGGCGGGAGACCTGGTCGGGGCCGTTCTGGCTGCGCAGCCTGCTCCAGGTGTTCCTGCTGCAGGGCGCGATCCTCTGGGTCGTCTCGGCACCGCTGCTGGCCTCGATGCACAACGCGGAGCCGGACTCGCTCGTCGCCAGCGACTTCATCGGCCTCGCGATCTGGTGCGTCGGCCTCTTCTTCGAAGCCGTTGGCGACTGGCAGCTCGCGCGTTTCAAGTCCGATCCGGCGAACGACGGCAAGGTGATGGACCGCGGCCTCTGGCGCTACGCGCGCCACCCCAACTACTTCGGCGACGCGGCGCTCTGGTGGGGTTTCTTCGTGATCGCCGCCGGCACGACGGACGGCTGGATCACCGTCTTCAGCCCCGTAATCATGACGTTCCTGCTGCTGCGCGTCTCCGGCGTCGCGTTGCTGGAGCGCGGGATGAAGCGGCGGCGGCCGGACTACCAGGCCTACATCGAACGCACGAGCGCCTTCATCCCACTGCCGCCGAAGCCGCAGAGCGACGACTAGGCCGGGCCGCGGAAGCGGTAGCCGACGTTGCGCACGGTCTCGATGAACGTCGTGTGGCGGTCTTCGATCTTCGAGCGCAGCCGCCGGATGTGCACGTCGACGGTTCTGGCGCCGCCGTAGAAGTCGTAACCCCAGACGTTGTTCAGAAGCGCCTCGCGGCCAAACACGCGGTCGCGGTTGACGACGAGGAAGCGCAGCAGCTCGTACTCCTTGAACGTCAGCTCCACGGGCCGACCGGCGATGTGCACCGTGTAGTTCGACAGGTCCATCACCAGCTCGCCGCACTTGAGAACGTCGCCGGAGTCGTGGCGCTGCAGCCGCCAGAGCACGCGTCGGACGCGCGCTGTCAGCTCGTCCGCCGTCGCCCCATCCAGCAGGAACTCGTCGGCGTCCCGGAGCGGCTCGAACGCTGCGACGTGCTCCGGCGCGGCGATCAGCACGAGGCCGACGCTGTCCTCTGCCTGCGCCATCTCGATCAGCTCCCGCGCGTACGAGTCCTCGTTAAGCGAGGGCAGGTGGAGCACGACGGCAGCGACGTCTAGCGGCAGCGGGTCGCTCTCACCCGGCAGGCGCCGCGCCACCGACAGCGCCTGGCCCTCGAGGGCGGACGCGTAGCCGGCAAGAGCGGTCTCGTCGCCGAAGAGCAGTACGTTTGGCATGGGAACGCCGTAAATGTTAGCGGGGAGAGCGAGACAGGGGCAAGCTTCGGGGGCCGCACGACGTGCCTTCGGAGCGTGATCGCGGCCTTCTCCGCAATCTGCATTACAATGGCGACGTGGACAGCACGCGCAGCGATTCTGCAGTGGACTGGCTGGCGGAAGGACGAAAGCCGCCGTGGCTCAAAGTCCGCTTTCCGGGCGGCGAAGAGTACGTTCGGCTGAAGAAGCTCATGCGGCGCGGTGGTCTGCACACCGTCTGCGAAGAGGCCCGCTGCCCCAACATCGGCGAGTGCTGGGGCGCCGGCACCGCCACCTTCATGATCCTGGGCGACACCTGCACGCGCGCCTGCGGCTTCTGCGCCGTCAAGACCGGCCGGCCGGGAGCGCTCGACAACCTGGAGCCGGTGCGCGTCGCCAATGCCGTGCGAGAGATGGACATCTCCCACGCCGTCGTCACCTCCGTCAACCGCGACGACCAGCCTGACGGCGGCGCCGGCATCTTCGCGCAGACGATCCGCTGGATCAGGCGCCTCTCGCCGGAGACGACCGTCGAGGTGCTGATTCCGGACTTCCTGGGCGACGAAGCTGCTCTCGCCACCGTCTGCTCAGCGCAGCCGGAGATCCTCAACCACAACACCGAAAGCGTGCCCCGCCTCTACCGGCGCGTGCGGCCGAAAGCACGCTACGAGCGCTCGCTTGCCGTGCTGCGGCGGGCGAAGGAGCTAGACCCAGAAACGATCACGAAGTCCGGCGTGATGGTCGGGCTCGGTGAGACTCGGGACGAACTCTTGCGGGTGTTCGCCGACCTCGCCGGTTGCGGAGTCAGCGTCCTCACCGTCGGCCAGTACCTGCGGCCAAGCGCCAGGCACCTGCCGATCGACCGCTATTACGAGCCGTGGGAGTTCGATGACCTGCGCGAGGAGGCGCTGGCGCTGGGGTTCCGGCACGTGGAGTCCGGGCCGCTGGTGCGCTCCTCGTACCGTGCGGAGCGCCAGGTGGAAGGCGTCCGGCCCAGAGGCCCGTCGGGCGGGCGCGGTCAGACTAACGCCTCAGTCAACTTGCCCCGCGCCGAGTAGCGCCACCTCTGTGCTACGATTGCGTCGCCGCGCCCCTTTTCACGAATCACGGAGCGCTCGATTGTGCGCGTCTGAGTGGAAGACCTGGGCCTCGTAGGCAGCCTGGCGATCGTCGTCGCCGCCGCACTCGTCGGCGGTGGCATCAGCCGCCTTCTGCGCTTACCAACCATCCTCGGCTACCTGGCCGCCGGCGTCGCCATCGGGCCGAACACCATCGGCCCCAGCGCGGACGTTGCAGACGTGCAGAAGGTCGCCGATCTCGGCGTGGCGCTCCTCATGTTCACGATCGGCGTCCGTTTCTCGCTGCGTGAGCTGGCCGCCGCGCGCGGCATCGCCTTACTTGGTGGCGTGGTTGGCACAGTGCTCATTCTGGGCAGCGGCACGCTAGTGGGGCTGGCGCTGGGCCTGGATAAGGGCGAGGCGATCGTCCTGGGCATGATCGCCTCGATCTCGAGCACGATAGTGGCTTTGAAGCTGCTCGAGGACAGCGGGCTTCTGACGGGACCGGCGGGCCGCATCGCCGTCGCCGTCGCTCTGGTGCAGGACTTGATTGTCGTCGTTTACATCGTCGCCGTACCGGTCGTCGGCGGCGGCGGCGACAGCGTGGGCCGCGAACTGGCGATCGCCGCCTCCACCGCCATCGCCGTGCTGGCCGGAGTCTGGCTCATCGGCAGCTTCGCCATCCCGCGAGTGCTGACCCGCGTCGCCCGCTCGAGCTCGCGGGAACTCTTCCTGCTGACAGTAGTCGCGCTTGCCCTGGGAACGGCGTCGCTGTCTTTCGAGGCCGGCCTGTCGCTCGCTTTCGGAGCGTTCCTCGCGGGCCTTCTCGTGTCAGAGTCGGACTACGCGCAGCGCACGATCGCGGAGGTCTTCCCGCTGCGCGAAGTGTTCGCGGTCGTCTTCTTCGTGGCGATCGGCATGCTGGTTGATCCGAACAGCCTCGTGGACGATCCGGAAATCGTCCTCGGCGTCGTCATCGTCGCAGTGCTGGGCAAGATGGTCACAGTGTCCGTGGCTTCGACACTGCTGCGATACCCGCCGCGGGCGATCGTCGCCGCGACGCTGGCGCTGGCCAATATGGGGGAATTCTCGTTTGTCATCGCGACAGAGGCGGTACGCGAGGATGTCATTGGCCCTGGCCTGGACGGGGCTCTGCTGACCGGCGTACTTCTGAGCATCGCCCTCAGCCCTCTCCTCTTCACCGCCCGCGGAAACATCTTTCGCGCCGTCGAGAGGTCACCGGCGCTCTCCTCACTCACAGCCGGACGGACGGAGGACCATATTCCGGGGGACGTGCGTCTGGCGGGCCACGCTGTGATCATCGGCTTCGGGCAGGCCGCTCAAGAAGTCGTGCGCGTGCTGTCGGCGCGCGGCTTCAGCTATGTCGTCGTTGACGAGGACCCCGGCAGTCTGCGCACGCTGGCGTCAGATGACGTGCCCTACGTAATCGGCAACCCGACGCTGCCGACGATTCTGGAGATGGTAGCTGTCGACCGCGCGCGGGTGATGGTGGTCACGGCAGGCGATCCAGGTACAGTCGAAGCCATCTGCATCTCGGCGCGGGAACTCAATCCGCGGCTGGACATCGTCGCACAAGGGGCGACGGAAGAGGGAAGGCACCGCCTGAACGAACTTGGCGTCTCGCAAATCGTGCATGCGGACTTCGAGCTGGGCATGCAGTTTATGCGGCATACGCTGCACCGGTTCGGCCTGACGAACGCGGAGATACAAGCGCTGGTCGGCCGGCGGAGACGCGACGTCCTGCGCTAGGCCTCAGTGATATCGATGCTGATGATCTTGTCGCCGGGAGGCGCGCCGGGGTTGGATGATGGATCGCGCGCCGTGATGCAGCGCACGACATCCATGCCGTCGGTCACCTCGGCGAAGACCGTGTACTGACCGTCCAGGTTCGACGCCACGCCCAGCGTCACGAACCACTGGCTACCGGCGCTATCCGGTTCGTTCGTCCGCGCCGCGCCGACTACACCCTCCGTGTACGGCACCTCCGTGGTGAACTCTGCCGGGAGCGTATAGCCGGGCCCGCCGCTGCCGGTGCCGGTGGGATCGCCCGCCTGCGCGACGAAGCCCGGCAGCACGCGGTGGAACGTGACTCCGTCGTAGTAGCCGTCGCGGGCGAGGAAGACGAACGAATTGACGTGCCGCGGCGCCAGGTCCGGCCGCAGCGTCATCGTGAAATCGCCGCGCTCAGTGTGGATCAGGGCCGTGTAAGACTTCTCGGGATCGATTATCTGCTCGGGCGCGCTGTCGTAACTCTTCACTGTGGCCTCCGTTGTATCTGCTGTGGGATCGGGACAATCGGTTGTCGCTGTTGGCGCCAGCGTCGGCGCGTCCGTGGCCAGCTCTTCGCGGGCGTCCACAAAGCAGACGACGGAGCGATCGTCGGCGTTGTCCCAGCTGTCCTCCGTCGGATACAAGGTAAAGGCCGTTGTCCCCGAGCAGTTCGCGAGCACGGCGGTCTCGATAGCGCCGAGGCCCGGCCATGAGGCTCCGCTCATGTCGAAGGACTGCGCGACCTTAATGGCGTCCGGCGCGGAGCAGTCCGCAGGCTCCAGCGAGTCGATCTGCTGCGCTCCCGCATCTGGGCGGACAACGCAGTCGCCGACCTCGAGATCAGTGAGGCTCTCGTCGAGCGTTGTGCCAGCGTTCAGGAGTATTACGACCACGATCGCGGCCGCGACGAGCGGGATGGCCCAAGGTGGGATAAGCATACTCGTGCGATTATCCCGTCCACTTCTGCTACGGTCAAAAGGCGCCGGGGTATCCAATTCAAGCGCGGCGGCGTTTATGCTACTGAGCAGCGACTGACGGAGGCAGCGATGGACAACAGGCCGATAGGAATGTTCGACTCGGGCGTCGGTGGGCTTTCGATCTGGCGGACCATACGCAAGCTCCTGCCGGACGAGAGCCTGGACTTCCTGGCCGACAGCGGCCACGTCCCCTACGGCGAGAAGTCGACGGCGGAGCTGTGCGACTTGACTTCGCGCATCACGCGCTTTCTCCTGGACCGCGACGCCAAGCTGATCGTCGCCGCCTGCAACACCGCCACCGTCCACGCCATCGGCCATCTGCGCGAGACGTTCCCGGAGACGCCGTTCGTCGGCGTCGTGCCTGTCGTCAAGACGCTCTCCAGCCACACGCGTACCGGCACGATCGCCGTGCTATCGACACCGGCGACTTCATCGAGCGAATACCTGGCCGGCCTGATCCGCGAGTTCGCGCCCGACAAGGAGGTCGTCAACGTCGGCTGCGACGGTTTGGAGAACATGGTCGAAGCGGGCGAGGTGCGCACGCGCGCCACGACGGCGCTCCTGGCGCGGCACCTGGCGCCCGTCAAGGCGAGCCGTGCCGACGTCGTCGGCCTTGGCTGCACGCACTACCCCTTCCTGCGACACCGCATCAAGAACATGCTCGGACCCGGCGTGCGGGTATACGACCCGTCACGGCCCGTCGCGCGCCGCGTCCGCCAGCTCCTCGAGGAGCGGGACGCCCTGGCCGGCAAGGCGGCCGCGCGCTTCCGCTTCTACACCACCGGCGACGCCGACCTCGTCGGCGAAGTCGCCCGTAAGCTGCTGCGGACGCCCGTGCCGCAAGTCGAACACGTCGAAATCTAGGGGCGCCGCTCGGCGCCGGCTCAAACGAGCGGTGCGGGGAGGCTTTCGTCCTCACGGCGCGGTGGCGGCTCTGCCCGGCCCCCGCTGTGATCCCGGCTGATGTCCGGGCAGTCGCCCGTATTCGTCGGCAGGCCGGCGTCGCCGCGCAGCACTAACAGCGCGTCCACGTGGTTCACCTGCTGCGAGCAGTTGTGGGCCAGCGTCCGGGATGCCAGGCGCCGACATAATGAATGCGACTCTGCCCGGCCCCCTCGGACCGATAGCCCTCTGACGATGTCGAGGTCGCGATCGGCAGCGAGACTTGGGCGCTCGACTACAGCCCAATTCGTATCTACAATGGCCGCACGGGAGCCAACGTAGCTCAGTGGTAGAGCAGCTGTTTCGTAAACAGCAGGTCTTCGGTTCGAATCCGAACGTTGGCTCCAGCTTTTTGTATCTAAGACGGGCTCCCCCGTCGACTCACGGACACCGGTGGCAAAACGGGAGGGAGCCGGCCCTGACCGGCTCCCTGTCTTGTCCAGCGGCGGAAGGGGGTAACCGCACCGCTCTTTCTAACTGCTACCTTACGCCAGAGCCGCCCCCGCCGATGTAAGCTCGCTTACGCTGACGCGCGTTCGCGAATCGACCGGGCTACCCCGATCGGGCTTGGTGGCGGAGATCGTCGGATGGTACCAGGCCCAGGTGAGCCTCAGCAACTGCTCTCTCTGCCTCAGTCCTGCCTCTTACCCCAGGGCGGGCTGCAATCGAACGCGGGTTGCCGGTCCGGCGGAATGAATACCGGGTTCCGCTATACTGCCTCCACTGATGGACGCAGCGACGATCCGCGCGCAGGTGGATGACGACCGCGCCGAGTGGGGGCGGCTGCAGGCGCTGCTGGACGCGCACCCGGAAGGGCGGCTGCACGACCCGGAGGCGCCGGACTGGACCAGCCGCGACATCTACACCCATCTCGCCCACATGATGGAGTGGACGGCAAAGGAGATTGAGCGCGTGGCAGCCGGCGAGCCCAAGCGTGCGACTGACACGTCGGTCTCCGAAGACGACTGGAACGCGAAGCTGCGCGAGCGCTACCAGCACATGAGCTTGGAAGAGGCCCGCAAGTGGGCGAACGAAGCTTTCGAGTACCGGGAGAGCACGATCGAGGCCGTGCCGCTGGCGCGCTGGGACGACGAGCTAGTCGAAGTCGCCAGCCACGACGGCGCCGACCACTTCCGCGGCCACCTCGGCTATCTCGTCGTGGACTGAGAGCGGGCCTACGTGCCGGCGCCGGAGATGTCAGACAGGTGGATCAGCACGTGGTCGCGGATGTCCTCATCCAGGATCAGCGCGCCCAGCTCACCCTCCGTCTGCCACGGCGTCCGGATCTGCTTCGTGAAGAGCTCGTCGGGCGTGGCCTGGACGACTTTCACCGCCTGCTCGTAAGTGCCGTTCAGCTCCTGGAGGATCTCCGAGACCGGCTTCTCCATCCGCATCGCCACCTGGCTCTCGTTGAAATCGTTGATGTCGCCGCCGCCGCCGCCCGGCAATTTCGCCGGCTCGGGAGCGTTGGCCGCCGCGATGAGGAACGCCGGCACATTCGCCGATAGCGCGACGTGGCAGAGGATCTGCTTGGCGTTCCAGCCGTTCTCGTACACGCCTTTGTCCCAGGCTGCGTCCGGCATCACCGAAGCAACGCGCGCCGCCGCCGCCTGCGCCTGCCGAATCCCCTCGATGAACCCGTCCTTTGATGCCATTCGTGCCTCCTTCTACCAGCCGCGCCTGGCGAGGCGCTCTTCTTCACTGATGCTGCCGACAGCGATGCCCGACATCGGCTGGCCAAGCCCCTTTGAGACTTCGGCGATCACGGCAGGATCGTTGTAGTGCGTCACCGCCTGCACGATCGCGTGGGCGCGCGGCGCCGGATCGGCAGACTTGAAGATGCCGGAGCCGACGAAGACGCCGTCGGCGCCAAGCTGCATCATGAGCGCGGCGTCAGCGGGCGTCGCCAGACCACCGGCCGCGAAGTTCACGACGGGCAGGCGTCCCAGCGCCTTGGTCTCCTTGAGCAGGTCGTACGGGGCGCCCAGGCTCTTGGCCTCCGACATCAGTTCGTCGATGGGGAGGTTCTGCAGGCGGCGGATGCCGTCCCAAACGGAGCGCATGTGACGGACCGCTTCGACGACGTCGCCGGTGCCGGCCTCGCCCTTCGTGCGGATCATCGCCGCCCCCTCGCCGATGCGCCGCAGCGCCTCGCCCAGGTCACGGCAGCCGCAGACGAACGGCACCTTGAAGTCCCACTTGTTGACGTGGTGGGCCTCGTCGGCGGGCGTCAGCACTTCGGACTCGTCGATGTAGTCGACGCCCATCGACTCCAGCACCTGCGCCTCGACGAAGTGGCCGATCCTCACCTTCGCCATCACCGGGATGCTGACCGAGTCCATGATGCGCTGGATGATCTCCGGGTCGGACATGCGGGCGACGCCGCCGCTGGCGCGGATGTCGGCCGGCACGCGTTCGAGCGCCATGACAGCGCAGGCGCCGGCCTCCTGGGCGATCGTCGCGTGCTCGGGCGTGACGACGTCCATGATGACGCCGCCCTTGAGCATCTGCGCAAGGCCGCGCTTGACTGTGTCGGTTCCGGTTTCGATAGCCATGGGCACCTCCGTGGAGTGGAAATCCAGTATAAGCGGCCGAACGGGGAAGTTGAAGCGGAGGCGAACGGTTACGATTGGCGCATGCGCATCGGCCTGATATCGGACACGCACATACCGGTGGCTCAGAAGTCGCTCTGGCCCCAGGTCTACGAGGCGCTGAAAGGCGTCGACCTGATCATGCACGGCGGCGACCTGATGGTACCCGATGTGCTCGACTGGCTCGAAGAGGTGGCGCCGGTGATGGCCGTCGAGGGCAATGGCGACTACACAGGCTTCGAGCGCTCCGTGCCGCCGGCAGACCCGCGCCTCTCGGAGGCGAAGGTGCTGACGCTCGGCGTGGCCGGCCCAAAGCAGCTACGCATCGGGCTCGTCCACGACTTCCAGCTGCCGGAGGCGCCGCCCCTGAGCACGATAGAGGGGCAGATGAAGCACAATTTCGGTGGCCCGGTCAACGTCATTGTCCGCGGCAGCACCCACCGCGCCGAGGTGACGACGGTCAAGGGCGTGCTGATCGTGAACCCGGGCAGCCCGACGTTCCCCAACCACATGAGCACGCGCCTCGGTACCGTCGGCTTCCTCGACATCGACGACTTTGGCCGCGTGCAGCCGTCGATCCTCCAGCTCGAGTAACGGCTAGCCGCGGATCGCTTCCGCGCTGAAGGCGCGGAACACTGTCGTCAGCGCGCTGAACTCCGGCGCCGGATCGTTGTTCACGAGCCCGACGAGGCTGTCGCTGCGAAAGCCGATCGGTACGCGGAGCGCTTCGAGCAGGCGCAGCCCGTTGTACGCGAGCACGTACGGCACCGGCAGAAAGAGCGGCCTGCGGTCGATAGCGCGCGTGATTGTCGAGAGGATCTCGCGGTAGGTGCGAGGCTCCGGGCCCGCGGCGATGACCGGCCGCTCAGGAAGCGGCCCGTCGCTCAGCTCCAGCACGACCCGCGCCAGGTCTTCACTGTGGCAGGTGTACAGCTCCTGATCGCCGGCGATCAGCGGCACGATCGGCGACCGCCGAATGACCCGACCCATCGCGCCGACGATGCCACCAGCCTCGCGGTCGTAGACGAGGCCGGGCCGGACGATCACAACCTCCGGGTGATGCTCGCGCGCCTGTCTCTCGACCGCCAGCTTGGCGCGCCCGTATTTCGAGCGACAGCCTTCGAACGCGCTCATGCTGGAGACGAAGGCGACGCGCCGCACGCCTGCCTCGCGCGCCGCCGCGAACAGCGCAAGGGTGCCCGCGACGTTGGCACGCTCGATCTCCGCCCACGACCGAGGCCGGAAGTCGTAGGCGCAGTGCACGAGCACGTCGGCGCCGGCCAGCGCGTCCGCCACAAGTGGCTCACCGAGCGCAAACCGGGGCTCTGAGTGGCGGGTCAGCGTCCGCACCTCGCCCTCTTTCGCGAGGTGCCCTGCGATGCGCGAGCCGACGAAGCCGTTGGCGCCAGTCACTGCGCAGACGGTCATCCGTCCGCCCGATCGTACTCACTGCCGATGCGATAGGCGTTGGCCATGATGCTGAGCGTAATCGTAGTCGCCGGGATCGACGGGAACGTCGTCGAGTCGATCGCATGGACCCGCCGAAGACCGTGCGGGCGTCCCAGCGTGTCGCACTCGCCCGGGCCCGGTTGCGTCCGCATGGGGAACGTGCCGCCGGAATGGAAGCTCTTGCCGGGCGCCTCGACGCTCACAAACGGCAGCACCGGCAACACGCCCAGACGCGGCCCGTTCCGCAGCAGCTTGCGCATCAAGCGACCGATGATGCGGCGGGCTCGCCGGCTTCTTCTAGCCTTCAATCGCAGCTCGCCGTCTTGTAGGCGAATATGGACGCGGGCCGAGTCGTCCGAGTGCAGAAACCCCTGCAGCGCGAGGAGGCGGTCGAGGATCGCCCCTGAGGGGATCAGCCCAGAGAGCCCCCGCAGGCGCCGCCGCAGCTCTTCCTCGTAAAGCTCGTTGTACGTGTAGATCTGCAGGTGTACCGTGCGCTCGCTGACGGCGGGATCGTTGGCCTCGATGAAGAGTTGCGCCAGCGTGTGCAGGTCCTCCGCCCTGGCGCCGCTCCCGCGGAGCTGCAGTAGCGGTGCCAGGAAATATTGCGCGTCGCGGATGATGCGCTCCCTGATCCCGAGCGACTCCATGAGGATCTTCGTCGTTGGGATCGGCCCGCAGCCGATGAAGACCCGCTCTGCCTCATGCGTTACCGGGCCGCCGCCCTCCACCGAGCGGCCGTGGAGAGTGACGCCGTCCACCGACTCCTCGACGCGCTCCACGACCTGGCCACCGACATAGTGGAACCGTGAGTCGTGCCGTAGTTCGGCCACGGTGTCCGCGCTGTTGTAGATCAGGCCGTAAGGGCAGCCGGACATGCACGTTCTGCAGTAGACGCAGTCAGGCCCGTCATCAGAGCGCGAGCGTACCGCCAGACGCGCCCGGCCGAACGTGAGCCCGTCGGCGGCCAGCCTCTCTCGGTGCCGTTCCAGCGCGGCCAGCAGCCGCCCCGCCTGGCTGCTGAGGTCGTGCGGCAGAAGTCGGTCCGTATACAGCGGGAACGCCCCGCTGAGACCGTCTACCCGGGCGGCAAGCGGCATGAACTCCAGCACCTTCGCGTAGTACGGCGCCAGATCGTCGCGCCGGAGCGGCCAGTCCGTCAGATCGCCCTGGCGATACGGCAACACGGCCGCGCCCCAGACGTTGCTCAGCCCGCCCAGTGCGAACGAGGGCGCGAAGTCGGCGCCCTTCGCCCGCTGCGGCGCGAACTCGCTGGCGCTCTGGTACGCGAAGTCGGAGCCGTAGCTCAGCTTGCGCGGAGCACCGCGAGCGGCCTCCATGCGCCGCCAGCCGGCCAGCACGGTCGCATCCCAATCGCCGCGCTCCTGGCTGCTCATCAGATCGAGCGCCGCCTGCGTATCCGGCTCCAGCGTGAGGCCGGCGTCGAGCATCGTCACCTCGTCGCCGCGCGCCAGGAGCGCGGCTGAGCAGGCGACACCCGCCGGCCCCGATCCGATCACATAGTGCATCTACGCGGAGTATAAGCGGGAACCAATCCGCGCCTGCCTCCGTCTCCAGTACATACTTCAACGGAGGTGAGTGCCATGCGAAAAAGACTCTTTCCACTAGCGGCGATCCTCGCCGTAGTCCTGGCGGTCGGATTCCTCGTCAGCGAGCTGTCGAGCGGAACGAGTGCCGGTCGCGAGGGCGGCGCGACGCTCCAGTCGAATGGCGACGACGGAGCGCCGCGCGCCGGCGATTCGGACTCCAGCGAGCAGGCGCCGCCGATCTTCGGCGGGCCCGATTCTCTGACGTTTTCCGCTGTCGACACCGCCAGCGGGTCCGTAGGCGTGCCGCCGGCCACCGGCGGCGTCGGCTCCGGAAAGGGATCCGGCGGCCTCGGTACAACGGACGCGTCACTGATCGACCGCCAGATCATCCGCACGGCGACAATCGAGCTGACGGTGGATGACGTGCCGGGCGCCGTCCAGCGCATCGAGATTGCGGCCGCGGCGGCCGGCGGCTTCGTCGCCGGCTCCTCGATCACGATCGAACAGCAGCCGCCGCCGGACGACCCCGAAGAGGCGCAGGAGATCCGCCAGCGCGGCACGATCACGATCCGCGTGCCGGCCCAGAGCTACGCCACCGTGATGAGCACTCTCCGCGGCATCGTCGACGATCCGCGGGACATCACGTCGCTGACCGAAGACACGTCCGAGGTCACGGAGGAGTACTCCGACCTGCAGTCACGCCTACGCAACCTTGAGGCGACGGAAGCACAGTACCTGGAGCTGCTCTCGCGCGCCGAGTCGATCAACGACGTGTTGCTGGTGCAGGACCGCCTGAACTCGGTGCGTCTGGAGATCGAGCAGGTGCAGGGCCGCATCCAGCTCCTCGACGACCTGACCTCGATGGCAACGGTCACGGCGTTCCTCACGCTGCCGCCGCTCGTCGTGCCACCGGTTGAGCCGGACACGGAGAAGTCGTGGGCGAGAGAAGCGTGGGAAGACGCCTGGAGCGCCTCCGAGGACGTCCTCGAAGGGCTGGGAGTCGCCGCGATCACCGGTGGCGTCGTGATGGTCTGGCTGCTCATCCCGGGCGCGCTGCTACTCAGCGGCTGGTGGATCTTTACTGGTCGCCGCGGCGCGGGCGGTACGGTCTCCTAGGCTGCCACACAGTCACGCCTGAAACGCCCCGTTCCGGCTGCAGACGCGCCTCCGCTAGAGCAAGCGGGAGCGCGATCGGAACGGGGCTTTCCAGGCTATCCGGCGGATAGGCGCCGCTCCCGCCGTTGGCGCGGGGTGCGTGGGCACCGTCCGGCAGGTTCGATTTCTCTTGACACTGCTATGGGCCGATGCTAGATTCGGCTTGCAACAGGCTTCACAATCGGTATCTGATTATCGCGGAGGAACGACTCCCTGATGCCACCTCTGGACATACTCTTCAGGCAGGTCCCCGAAGGCTACGAGTTCGTCGGCGTGCTGCTGACGATCCTTGGCTCGCTCGGCATCATGGTCATTCTCGGCGCCTGGTGGCAGCGCTAGCGGAGCGAGAATGGCCGTAACCGAAGATCCAGACAAACCACGAAACTGGTCGGAGCGCATCCAGGTCCTCCAGGACCGAGCCTACAACGCGCTTTTCCACAACTACGTCTGGCAGTCGATATTCCGCTCGGGCTATCCGAACACGCCGCGCAACCAGATGCTCGTCGTGGCCACCAACGTTTTCCTGCACCTGCACCCCACACGCATCCACCGCACGCACGTCAAGATCACCCACACGTACTGCCTGGGTGGGCTCACCTTCTTCATGTTCCTCGTCCTCACCGTGACCGGCGTCCTCCTGATGTTCTACTACGTCCCGTCGGTCGATCAGGCCTACCAGGACATCGCCGCGCTGGAGACGAACGTCAAGTTCGGCCTCCTCATGCGCAACATGCACCGCTGGACCGCACACGCTATGGTGATCCTCGTCTTCCTGCACATGATGCGCGTGTTCTACACGGGCGCATATAAGCCGCCGCGGGAGTTCAACTGGGTCGTCGGCGTCATCCTTCTCGTCCTGACGCTGGTGCTCAGCTTCACGGGCTACCTGCTGCCGTGGGACCAGTTGGCGCTCTGGGCCGTCACGGTCGGTCACGGCATCGGCGGCTCGGCCCCGTTCTTCGGCGACGAGACGCAGCTGATCGTCTTCGGCGGATTCGAGGTCGGTCCCAGCACGCTGATTCGCTTCTACACGCTTCACGTCATCGCTCTCCCGCTGATCGCGGCGGTATTCATGGCCGTGCACTTCTGGCGCATCCGTCGCGACGGCGGCATGGCGAGGCCGCTCTAAAGCCGGCAGCCGATGGCAGTCGACTCCCGGGCAGCAGCACAGCCGGCCGCAAAGACCAGGCCGCGCCCCAAGCGCGAGCGCGAAGAGGAGGTCCTGGTCTGGCCTGACCTCGTATTCGTGGAGTTCATCGCCGCGACGGTCTTTACGATCACGTTCCTGATGCTTTCCGTCTTCATCAACGCCCCGCTGCTCAACCGTGCGAACCCGGAGCTGACGCCGAACCCCTCGAAGGCGCCCTGGTACTTCCTCAACCTGCAGGAGCTGCTCCTGCACATGGACAAGGCCTGGGCAGGCGTCCTCCTGCCGACGATCGCGCTCGGCTTCTTCGCCTCAATCCCCTACGTCGACCGCAGCCGCGAAGGGCAGGGCGTCTGGTTCGGATCGAAGAACGCCGTCCGCCTGACCGTCGTGTCGACCGTATACGCGATCGTCATCAGCGGCGGGCTGGTGGCCTTCGACTCTGGTGACCGCACGTACGCCGAGCGGCTGACGCGCTGGATCCCATCGTGCAACGCAGAGGCGCAGCACGCGGGCACTCCCTGCCTGCGAGACGCCGAAGGCGAGGGCCACACAGGCATCATCTCGACGAAGGACGTCTCGAAGCGGCTCGAGTTTAGCGTCCCCTTCCCCGCCATCCTCGGCATCAACGACAAGAACCTCGACTGGCCGGGTGATCTAGACCACATTCCGGTGCCGTTCAACAACATCTGCGGCAACGTCGGCAGCTTCCACCTCTGGTGCGACATGCACTTAAACGTCCCGTCCATCATGGCGGAACAGGTGATCCCGCTGTCGTCGATCGCCTTCTTTACCGTGGCGATTATCTACGGCTTATTCCGCGTCGGCTGGTTGCGTACCAAGCGTGACCTCTTCATTGTGATGTTCACGGCCGTGCTGGTCGCGTACTTGGCGCTATCGATGGTAGGGAGCTTCTTCCGTGGTGAGGGTCAGAACCTGATCTGGCCATGGGAGATCAAGGTAGACGAAGGCTAACGAGGAGCGAGATGACCGACGAACCAGACCCACAGGCTGACGTGCCCCAGGCGACGCCCGACCCGGCGCGCTCGCTGGCCGTCGACACGCCTGTCGCCAAGCCCGTGCCAAAGCGCAACGTCGTCACGCGCCGCATCTTCATCATGGGCGGCTTCTGGTCCGCCATGGGACTCGTCGCCATCGGCCTGCTGGGCGGGCCGCTGGACTTCATGTGGCCGCGTAAGATCGGCGGCTTCGGCGGCCCGATCACCGTCGCGCCGGACCGTGTGCCCGAAGAAGGCGACGACCCGAGGAAGATCGTCGAAGGTCGCTTCTACCTCGTCAACATGGAGGCCGGCGCAACGCCTTCGGGCGTTGACACTCCGGGCGGCCTGCTGGCGCTTTACCAGAAGTGCCCGCACCTGGGCTGCACAATCCCCTACCGGCCGGGGTTCACCTTCCAGGACACGAGGGGCTGGTTCCGTTGCCCCTGCCACGGGTCCACGTACACGAAGCGTGGCGGGGTCATCCTCTCGGGGCCGGCGCCACGGCCGATGGACGTCTTCCCGATCGAGGTCAACGACGACCTCAGCATTACGGTGCAGACAGGCCGCGACTTCGAGGGCTCCGGTAGCCCCGACAATCCGAGCCGCTCCGCCCCTTACGAGGCCGGCGCGATCACACCCGGGGTTGATGAGGTGAAAAGCAGCGACGAAGGCGACGAGGAATAGAGAGCCGCAGGATCCCACTTGAACACCGCTAAGCAAGTCAACATCATGATCGGCCTCCTCTTCGTGGGGCTCTTCGGCACGTTCCTCTACTTCATCTTCGACAACGGCTTCAACGCCTTCGGCATCGACTTCGAGGGACGAGAGAACGCCGCCGTGGTCCGCCAGGAGAAGACGAACGTGGAGCGAGGCGGCGCACTCTTCGCACTCAACTGCCGCGCCTGCCACGGCCTCACCGGCCAGGGCGCACTGGAACGCGCCGGCCTGCCCGGTGCACCGCTGAACATCGATGGCAACCGTCCGCCTGATCTTACGGAGGCCCAGGTCACCGCCACGGCAGACCGTTTCAACGGCACGATCGTCTGCGGCCGGGTCGGGACGCTGATGCCACCGTGGTCGAGAGATGAAGACGGCCCTCTCAACGACTTCCAGATCGAGCAGCTGGTCCTGCTGATCACGAGCGAGTTCTCCGAAGAGGGCTGGGAGCACGTTGTCGAAGAGGGCAACCACTCCGATGAGTTTGACCCGCAGAAGTACCTCGCGGCTGCGATCGGTGCGGGCGATACAACGATCGACCTCGGCGATGTCAGCGGCCTGAATGCCGAAGGAACGCTGCGGATCGGCGGCGACACCATCGATGAGCCGTACGAAGTGCTGATCATCGATGGTGTCGACGAGCAGGCCGGCACCGTGACAGTGGAGCGTGGCGCCATCGGCTCCTCAGCGCTCTCGCACGAGGCCGGCGCGGAGGTCTACAACGGCCCGCTGGAGCCGCCCACCGAGCCTATCGTCGGCGAGGAGGGAACGCCTCCCTGCGGCCAGAAGAACGCCGCGCCGGCGACGACACCGGGGCCTGCCGTGACGATCGCGATCAGCGGCGACGTCGAGTTCCAGATGGGCGACAACTTCTTCGACCTGGAGGGCTCGCTCAACCCGACTCTGGAGATCGCCGCCGGAGAAGCCGTGAGCCTGACGGTCCCGAACCTCGGGCAGAACGTCCACAACCTGCGCTTCGCCGGCCCGGACGGCGAGTACAACACGGACGACGACACTGTCTCCAACCCGGACCTGATCAACGGCGGCGAGCAAGGCACGCTGGAGTTCACGCTGGGCGATGCGGCGACCTTCCCCTACCAGTGCGACTTCCACCCAACGGAGATGCTGGGTGAAGTCACCGTCACCGGGTAGCCCGCGCCCCCTTCGCGGTGTACGCTCGACCTGGATTCCACCCCGGAGGTTCATCGATTTGAGGCTCGCGCCCGCTCTGCTCCTGCTCCTCGCCGCCGCGCTGTTCGTCGGCGCTTGCAGCGACGATAGCGACGGCGAGGCCGGGGTAGCCACCAAAACGCCGAACCTCTTCCCCTCGCAGGCCGCACCGCAGCAGCAGCCCGTCCCGGCCCAGCCGGTGGACGCGACGATTACGGAGCCCGTCGACGGTGTGATCGAAGTGACGCTGGGCGGCATCCTGTTTGCGCCGAACAATCTCCACGTGCCGCTCGACGACGCGGTGGAGATCCGCATCACGAACAACGACCCGGTTCCGCACACCATGCGCATCGCTGGGATCGACGGCCGCTACGATACCGAGGACGACGCCTTCGTGCCCGCCATCAGCGGCCTCGGCGTCGACATGCTGACGTACGCCGGCGCCGCCGCGGGATCGTACACCTTCCGCTGCGATCTGCACCCCGGCACCATGGGCGGCGTCATCGTCGTCGACTAACCCTGCGGCGAACCGGCCCACCCAGCGAGAGACGCGTCCCCACCCCTCCGCGCAGGCCTTTAGGCCGCCGCTACGTCCGTGCCGCGGCTACTTCCGGCCCAGCGACCGCTTGGACGACCTCTCCCGCCGCTCGTCGATCAGCTCGCGGCAATCGCCGTCACTGACCTCGTAGACGTGAGTGGCGACGCGCTCCAGGATTCCCGGGTCGTGGGCGGCGCAGATGATCGTGCCGTCGTACTTGGCCAGGACTTCGATCAGCTTGCGGCGAGTGGTCCGGTCGAGGTGGTTCGTCGGCTCGTCGAGGAGGAGGACGTTAGTCGGCTGCACAGTCAGGCGGGCCAGCGCGACGCGGCTGCGCTCGCCGCCGGAGAGTGTGCTGATGAGCTGGAGCACGTCGTCGCCGCGAAAGAGAAACTGGCCGAGCACCGTCCGCAGGCGCTCGTCGCGCTCCCCCGGCGCCGCGTCCCGAAGCTCTTCCAGCGGCGTCTTCTCCGGATCCAGCGCTTCATCCTGGTGCTGGTCGTAGTAACCGCGGCGGGCAAGCTCGGCCCAGCGAACGTGTCCCTCCGACGCCTCGATCTGGCCGGCGGCGATCTTTAGCAGGGTACTCTTGCCGCTGCCGTTCGGCCCGACGAGCACCACCTTCTGTCCGCGCTCCACGTGCAGATCGACGTCGACGAGCACGACGTGGTCGCGCCGGCCATCCGAGCCGCCCTCGCGCAAGGGGTACGCGTGGCCAATGCCTTCGAGCATCAGTACGTCGTTCTCGGTGCGGCCCTTCGCCTCGAGCCTGATGTGCACCTCGGAGTCCTTCTTCGGCCTTTCGATGCGTTCGATCTTGTCGAGCGCTTTCTGGCGGCTCTTGACTGCGGCCGCCTTCGTGTTCTTCGCGCGAAAACGCTCGATGAAGCGCTCCTGCTTCGCTACCTGGCGCTCCTGTCGCGCGGCGGCCTTATCCAGCTGCTGCAGCTTCTCCGCCTTCACGCGCTGATACTCGCTGTAGTTGCCGTGGTAGGCCTCCACTGCGCCGTCTCGCAGCTCGAAGATGCGGTTGGCGACGCTGTCCAGGAACTCGCCGTCGTGGGTAACGATCAGCAGCGCGCCGCTGTAGTCGGCAAGGTCTTCGGCCAGCCAATCGCGCGCGGCCTTGTCGAGGTGGTTGGTCGGCTCGTCGAGCAGGATGTTCTCGGGACGCCGCACGAGCACCTTGGCGAGCGCGATGCGCATCTGCCAGCCGCCGCTGAACGCCCCGCAGGGCTTCTTGCGGTCCGGCACCGAGAAGCCCAACCCGTCCAGCACGCGCGCGATGCGAGACTCGATGCGATAGCCGTCGAGGCGGTCGAACTCCTCGAAGAGCGCGGCCTGCTCGTCGATCAGCGCGTCGGCGTCGCCGTCGCCCGCGACGAGCGCGTCGGCGATCTCCGCCAGGCGCAGCTCGATGCGGCGCGCCTCCGGGAAGGCCGTCCACATCTCGGCGAAGAGGCTGTTGTGGCCCTCGACTCCGGCCTCCTGCTTCAGGTAACCGAGCTCGCCCGGGTGGCCCTCGTGCGAATTGCCGGAGACGCCCGCGCGGCCCTCGTCCGGCTCGTCCTCACCGGCGATGATGCGCAGGAGCGTCGTCTTGCCGGCGCCGTTCGGCCCCACGAGGCCGGCGCGCTCGCCCTTGCCCACGGTGAAGGAGACGCCCTGGAGCACGTCCAGGCCGCCGAACGACCGCGCCACGGATTCCGAGAAAAGCATCGCCATCCAGTGTATCGCGGCGTTCGCGGCATCAGTTGGCACACCCATCCTTCGAGAACCTCAGGATGAGCGGGGCGGGGCATCGTGCACGCAAGAACGCCGCCCCGAAGGGCGGCGCTCGTATGAGAAGCGTGTTGGTCAGGCGGAGGCGGTGGCCTCGGCCGGTTCGGGGGAGTGTAGCTCCGAGTCCGGGAACTTGTCGGCTATGTGGTGCTCGGCGCCAATCGCCGCGGTCACCCCGTCGCCGACGCTCGATGCCACCTGGCGGGCGCTGTTCTGGCGCACGTCACCGGCGGCGAAGAGGCCAGGCTGCGGCGTGCGCATCCACTCGTCGACGATGATGTGCTGGCCCTTGTCCACCGGGACGAGGTCGCTTATGAAGTCGGTGTTCGGGTGCTGGCCGATGAAGATGAAGACGGCGGCGGTTGGCATCTCGCTCTCCTCGCCGGTCACAACATCCTTCAGCTTTGCGGCCGTGACCTGCTCGCCGCCGACGACCTCCTTGACGATCGTGTTCCACTTGAACTCGATCTTGGCGTTGGCGAAGGCGCGCTCCTGGAGAATCGCGCTGCCGCGCAACTCATCGCGGCGGTGGACGAGCGTCACCTTGCTGGCGTAGCGGGTCGTGAAGATCGCCTCTTCGAGCGCCGCGTCGCCGCCGCCGACGACGATCGCCTCCATGTCCTTGAAGAAGGCGGCGTCGCAGGTGGCGCAGTAGGAGACGCCCTTTCCGATCAGCTCCTCCTCGCCGGGAATGCCCAGCTTGTTGTACTCGGCGCCGGCGGTCATGATAATCGCCTTCGTTGTGTAGTCGTCGTCGCTGGTGCGGACGGTCCAGAGATCGCCCGTCTGGTCGATGCCGTTGACCTCGACGTAGGCCGTCTCCATGCCGTAGCTCTCGGCCTGCTGCTGCATCTCCTGCGCCAGATCGAAGCCGTTAATGCTCTTGATGCCGGGGTAGTTCTCAACCAGCTCGGTGAGGGCGATCTGGCCGCCGATGACGCCCTTCTCGAGGAGAATGGTCTTGCGGCGGCCTCGCGCCGCATAGACACCGGCGGCGAGTCCGGCTGGACCGCCGCCGATGATCACGACATCGTATCCGGCGGATCCGCCGGACGGTCGTTCGTCGGTCATTTAGGCGAGCGCCTTGTCCAACGACTTCTTCAGCTCGCTCTTGGGCCGGAAGCCGACGACCTGCTCGACGGCCTCGCCACTCTTGAAGACCATCAGCGTGGGGATACTGCGGATGCCGTACTTGGATGCGGTCTCGATGTTGTCGTCGGTGTTGAGCTTGACGAACTTCACCTTGCCGTCGTACTCCTCTGCCAGCTCATCGACCACGGGAGCGACCATCTTGCAGGGGCCACACCAGGGCGCCCAGAAGTCGACGAGTACCGGGGTCTCACTGGACAGTACTTCTGTGTCCCACTCGTTGTCAGATACGTTCTGGGGCTTGCTCATGCGGTCCTCCTGCGGTCGCTAGATTGCGGTTTGACTCGGTTGATGAAGTCATGGTAGCATACCCCCGAGGGGTATGTCAATGGACACTGATACGAAGCAAGAATCCGACTCCACCAAGGGACAGAAGGTCGAGAACCTGCTGGCTCGTCTGCGCCGCATCGAGGGCCAGATCCGGGGTATCCACCGCATGCTGGAAGAGGACCGCGTCTGCGAAGACATCGTGACGCAGCTGATGGCGGCGCGCAGCAGCCTCGACCAGGTCGGCGTGCGCCTGCTGGAGCACCACGTGGAGCGCTGCCTCTGCGACGATGAAGAGCCGGAGCAGGCGGCCCGCAACATGCAGCAGGCGCTCAAGCTGTGGATGCGCATGGGCGCGCCGACACAGCACGACGGCTGAGTCGGGCTCTCGTGCTCGGGCACCGGCTCGACTGACCGGTCAGTCTCTGACACTCGCAATCCTCTACTGTGGCGTGTATAATCCGGCACGATTCATGACTACCGCCCAGACACCGACAAAGCGCCGCCGCAGCCGCCAGCAGACCCGCCAGCTGCTCCTCGATGCCGCCCTCCAGACGTTCGCCCGCAACGGCTTTGAGCGCGCGACCGTCGACGAGATCGTGCGCGAGGCGGGCTTCTCCAAGGGAGCCTTCTACGTTCACTTCGAGAGCAAGGAGGACCTCTTCTGGGAGATCCTGCGCGAACGCATTGAGGCGCGCAAGGAGACACTCAGGCACGCCCTCGAACCGAGCATCGGCGTGGCCGAGAACCAGCGCCGCCGCCTCCAGGAGTTCTTCGATGCCCCCGGCAACGAGCCGCTGGGCCCGGCCGTCTACTACGAGTTCATGGCCCACGCCATGCGCAACGAGAAGGTCCGCGCGCGCCTGGCCGAGTTCTACGCGGGCTGGCACGCCTTCGTCACTGAGGCGCTCAAGACGGGCCGCGACATGAACGTCATTCGCGACGATGTGGACCTCTCGCTGCAGGCCTCGGCCCTGATGGCGACCTACGAGGGCGCGCTAATCCAGTCCCAGCTGGCCCCCGAGCAGCTGCGCCTCAGCCGCCGCGTGGGCGAGTTCTCGGAGCTACTCGCCGACTGGCTCGTCCGCCGCTAGAGCGGCTGCCGCCGGCTCCTTCGCCAGCACCGTCTCGCGGATCGCCTCCAGCATGCCGGACCGCGCGGACTCCGACGCCACCCTCAGCGCGCTCGATATCGCCTTGGCGTCGCTGCGCCCGTGGCCGACGAATACGAGCCCGTTCGTGCCCAGCAGCGGGCCGGCCCCGTACTCGCGGTAGTCCGTCTTCTTTCGCACTCTTCCAAACGCCGGCGTCAGCAGGGCGCCGGCCGCGATATACCACGGCCGGCTCTTGATCGCGCTCCGGATCTCGCCCATCACGTAGTCGGCCATGCCCTCCATCGTCTTGACGACGACGTTGCCGGTGAAGCCGTCCGTCACGATCACGTCCGCTGTGCCGAACGGCACCTCGCGCCCCTCGACGTTGCCGATGAAGTTGAGCGAGCTGGCCTTCAGCGCCTCGTACGCCTCCTGGGCCAGCGTATTGCCCTTCCCTTCCTCCTCGCCGATGTTTAACAGCGCCACGGTGGGGTTCTCGCGCTTCCAGACGCGCTCCATGTAGGCCGCGGCCATCTGCGCCCACTGCACCATGTACGACGGGCGCGCGTCGGCGTTGGCACCGACATCCAGCAGTACGGTGAGCTTGCCGGAGAGCGGCATCAGCCCCGCGATCGACGGCCGCTCGATGCCGCGAACACGGCCGATGTACATGATCGCCGCCGCCATGATCGCGCCAGTGTTGCCGGCAGAGACGAAGGCGTCCGCCTCGCCGCCCTTGATCAGCTTGAGGCCGACGACGATCGACGACTCCTTCTTCTGGCGCGCCGCCTGCGCCGCCGCCTCCTTCATCTCGATCACCTCCGGCGCGTGGACGACGGTGATCCCCGCCGGACGCGAGCCAGCTTTCGCCAGCTCAGCCTCCAGCAAGTCCTCCGGGCCGACGAGCGCGACCCGCACACCCAGTTCGCGCTCGGCCTGCACCGCACCGAGAACGATCTCGCCCGGGGCGTTGTCGCCGCCCATGGCGTCAAGAGCGACTATGGGGTCGGAGGTGGTCATCCCGCCGTGCGGACCTATCCCGCGCCCGTGCTGGCGAACTCGTCCTTCATTCGCTTGCGCAGCTCCGGCTTGAGGAGCACGTCGATGCCCGTCATCGCCAGCGCTTTGGCGCCGTCGAGCAGCCCGGCGTGTCCCGAATCGCTCTTCGCGAACTCGCGGAACTCCTCCGTGTGAATCGGTACGTCGGGTGGCGCGATCGCGATCGCCGGGTGGATACCGGGTACGGCCTGGCTGACGTTGCCCATGTCGGTCGACCCCATGGAGCGCTTCGACTCCGGCATGGCCGTCGTCCGGCCGAGGCTCTCGACGTTATCGCGGTAAGCGTCAGCCAGCGCCATGTTCGTGCGCATCGTCTTGTAGCGCGACTCGTCACCCCACTTGTGGATGAGCTGGCAGCCGGTGGCCAGGGCGGCGCCCTCAAAGCAGGCGAGCACTTTCGGCTTCAGCACTTCGTCCATGTACTCGTCTTCCTCGGTGCGGATGAGGAGCTTCGCCCTGGTGAGGGGCGGGATCACGTTCACCGCCTGTCCGCCATCCGTAATGATGCCGTGAACTCGCGCGGAGTCTCGTATCTGTTGGCGCATCAGGCCAAGGCTTGAGAAGGCGGATACCATCGCGTCTACAGCGTTGAGGCCGGCCTCCGGGCGCGCGGCTGCGTGCGCTGCCCTGCCGCGGAACTCGATGTCCAGCTCGAGGCAGGCGAGGGCGTAGGCCACGGACGTGTTGCGGTTGCCCGGGTGCACCATCATCGCGCAGTCGAGATCCTTGAAGGCGCCGCGATCGACCATGTAAACCTTGCCGCCGGCTGCTTCCTCGGCCGGCGTGCCGATGACGAGGACGGTGCCGCCGCCCTCCTCCTGCACCAGGCTCCGGAGCGCACAACCCGCGGCGACCGCGGCCGTGCCGATGATGTTATGTCCGCAGCCGTGGCCGACACCCGGCAGCGCGTCGTACTCAGCCACGAAGGCGATTCGCGGCTCGCCGCTGCCGTACGTGGCCCGGAACGCCGTCTCCAGCTCGCAGATGCCGCGTTCGAGAGCGAATCCCTGGGCCTCCAAGAAATCCGCGAGCATGGCGGAGGACTTGTGCTCCTTGAAAGCGACCTCGGGCGTCGCGTGAAGGCGCAGCGAAAGGTCGATTAGCTCTTGCTTGCGCCGTTCGATTTCGTCTGAGGCCTGCTGCTTGATCGCCCCTGCCTGGCCGTTGACCGGTTGCACGCTCACGAAGTCTCCTCTCTGACGGGATTCTAACGCAAGACGTGGACTGAGACGCGAACAGGCGGTAGTCTTACGCCTCGGATGGACCTCAAGAAGCTGATCCGCGACGTGCCGGACTTCCCACAGCCCGGCATCCTCTTCCGCGATATCACGCCGCTCCTCAAGAACCCCGAGGCGATGCGGCACGTCGTCGACACGCTCACGGAGCAGTACCGCCACGCGGAGCTGTCAGCGGTCGTCTCGATCGAGTCCCGCGGCTTCCTCTTCGGTGCGCCGCTGGCGTACAACCTGGAGCTGCCGCTGATCCCCGTGCGCAAGCCCGGCAAGCTGCCAGCCCGCCGAATGAGCGTCGAGTACCAGCTGGAGTACGGAACAGGCTCGCTCGACATCCACGAAGACGCCTTGACGAAGGGCGACCTCGTTGTGATCGTCGATGATCTGCTGGCCACGGGCGGCACGGCGGTGGCCGCGGCCAAGCTCGTCGAGCTGCTGGGCGGACGCGTGCACAGCCTGGCGTTCCTCGTGGAGCTGGACTTCCTCAGCGGCCGCTCACGCCTCGAAGACTACGACGTCTTCTCGCTCGTCAACTACGAGCGAGAAGACGTCGCCGGTTCCTTGACACCCCCTCGGCGTGACCGATACCATCAGCCGTACAAAATCGAATAGAGACACTCTTATCGAGAGCGGTGGAGGGAACGGCCCTTAGAAGCCCGGCAACCGGTTCTTGGACACGGTGCCAACTCCGATTCGCCCCCGGGCGAATGAGATGAGAGTGGAGCATGAGACTTCTCCGCCGCGAGAAGTTTTTTTGTGTCTACGGACAAGGAGTAAGGATCTGCAAGACCTGTTCCTGCCCATCGAATGGCTCTCTCAGGGCAAGGTGCGCTTCCTCGACCAGACGCTCCTGCCGCAGGAAGAGACCTGGGTCGAGACAGCCGACTACCGAGTCGTCGCCGAGGCGATCCGCCGCCTGCAGGTGCGCGGCGCGCCGTTGATCGGCGTCTCGGCGGCCTACGGACTCGCGCTCGCCGCCCTCGAGAGCGCGGGGACGGACGCCGAAACGCTGCGCCGGGACGTGACAGCGGCGGCGGACGTGCTGCGGGCAACGCGGCCGACTGCCGTCAACCTCTCGTGGGCGCTCGACCGCTGCCTGCGCGCGCTCGCGTCCGCATCAGACGCAACGGTAGTCAGAGACACGCTGCTGCGCACGGCGCGCGATATCCACAGCGAGGACGTCGCCGGCAATCAGCGCATCGGCGCCTACGGTGCGGAGCTGCTGCCAGCCGGCGCCTCCGTGATGACGCATTGCAACGCGGGCTCGCTGGCCACAGGCGGCTACGGGACGGCGCTCGGCGTGTTGCGCGCCGCCTGGACGGGCGGCCAGCTGCGACACGTCGTCGTCAACGAGACGCGGCCGCTCCTGCAGGGTGCGCGCCTCACCGCCTGGGAGCTGCAACAGGAGGCGATCCCCTTCACACTCATCGCCGACGGCGCTGCCGGCTCCGCCTTGAGACGCGGCCTCGCCGGCGCCGTCATCGTTGGCGCCGACCGGATCGCCGCCAACGGTGACGTAGCGAACAAGATCGGTACGTACTCGCTGGCCGTGCTGGCCAAGGAGAACGGCGTCCCCTTCTACGTCGCCGCGCCGACGAGCACGATCGACCTTTCGCTGCCCTCCGGAGACAAGATCCCGATCGAAGAGCGCGCCGCCGATGAGGTAACGACCGTGCGGGGCGTCAACATCGCGCCGACCGGCATCGACGCCGCCAACCCAGCGTTCGACGTGACGCCGCACGCCTACGTGCGCGCGATCGTCACCGAGAACGGCGTGGCACGCGCTCCCTACGAGGAGAGCCTGCGCCGCGCCTGCGAAGCCGGAGTGGCCACCCGTGGCTGAGGCCATCCGGGCCGCGGTAATCGGCGGCAGTGGCTTTTACGAGATGGAAGGCCTCTCGAGCATCGAGACGCTGACCATCGACACGCCCTTCGGGCCGACGAGCGACGCCATCACGAGCGGCGTGCTGGACGATCAGCAGGTGGCGTTCCTGCCCCGCCACGGGGTTGGCCATCGCCTGCTGCCCGGCGAGATTCCGGCGCGCGCCAACATCTGGGCCCTCAAACAGCTCGGCGTGGAGTTCATCCTCAGCGTTAGCGCCGTCGGCAGCCTGCGCGAGGACATCGAGCCGCTGCACATGGTCGTGCCGGACCAGCTGATCGACCGCACCAAGGGACGCGCCTCAACGTTCTTCGGCGATGGCTTCGTCGCGCACGTCGCGTTTGGCGACCCGTTCTGCTCGCACCTGCGCGGAGTGGTCGGCGGCGCAGCGCAGGAGGCGAATGCAACCGTGCACAACGGCGGCACCTACGTGGTCATGGAGGGCCCCGCGTTCTCGACCCGCGCCGAGTCGAACCTCTACCGCACCTGGGGCGCCGATATCATCGGCATGACGGCGCTGCCGGAAGCGAAGCTGGCGCGAGAGGCCGAGATCTGCTTCGCCGTGCTCGCCTGCTCGACCGACTACGACTGCTGGCACGACGGCCACGAGGACGTGACCGCCGAGATGATCGTCGCCAACCTCCTGCGCAACGTCGAGGTCTCGCGACAGGCGGTGCGCACCGCCCTGGGACGGCTGCCGGCGACGCGCGAGTGCGCCTGCAGGGATGCGCTCAAGGACGCCATCGTGACCTCGCCCGAACTGGTGCCAGAAGCGACGAAGAAGCGACTGGGGCCGATCATCGCCCGCTACAGCGAACAGGCGGTTGGCGGATGACCGCGGTGTCCCGCGAGCGCCCGACCGCCGCGGCGCGGGCCGACTACGTCATCTCGGAGCTCACCGATCCGGCGGCAATCCGGCGCCTCCTTGAACCACATCGGCCTTACACAGCGTATGCGCTGGCGCAGCTTGACCCGCAGATGTTCCCGCGCAACAGATGGTACCTGTCGGCGGGGGCCAACGGCCAGGCGCTGCTGGTGCACACCAAGAGTCCGCTGGGCAGGGCGCTCTTTGCGCTCGGTGACGCGACGGCCCTGGACGCTGTGCTCTCCCTGCACCCGGGTCCGCGCTTCGCTTTCGGCAGCTTGATGCTGGAGCACAAGCCGATCGTCAGCAAGTACTTCCTGATGACGCGCCCCAAGGTGATGCTGCGCATGACCGTGACCAGCGACACCTTCCGCCCGGCAGAGGCCGCCGCACAGCGCCTGGCGACGTCCGACGTCTCCGCCCTCAACCGCCTGTATTCGATCGATGGCGGGCCGACGGCCTACCGCGCGGAGCACCTCATAGACGCCGTCTACTACGGCGTCTATGAAGGCCGCCAGCTGATCTCGATCGCAGGCACTCACGTCGTCTCCGGCGCCGAGCGAATAGCCGTCGCCGGCAACGTGTTCACGCACCCGCGACACCGCGGCCGTGGCCTGGCGAAGGCGACCACGAGCGCCGTAACGCAGCAGCTCCTGGAGGACTGCGATCTCGTCGCTCTCACCGTCGAGGAAGAGAACGAACCGGCCGTCGCCGTCTACAGCGGCCTCGGATACGAGAGTCAGTGTAAGCTGCACGAAACGCCCATCGTCCGCAAAGAGCCCATCGGCGCGGCCAGCTTCGTCCGGCGCGCGATCGCCGGCTGGCGCGGCCGCCGCGAGGGCAAGGAGGTTGTCACAAGGTGACGAAGACCATCGGCATCGTCCTCTTCCCCGACTTCGAAGACCTGGACGCCATCGGTCCCAAGGAGGTCTTCGGCATGTTCGCCATGGGCTCAGGCGGCGAGTGGCAGGTCGTCATCGTCTCCCAGGACGGGAAGCTGGTCCGCTCCCTCCTCGGCACGACAATCGCGGCGGACCACTCGTTTGGAGACTGCCCGCAGCTAGACGTGCTCCTCGTGCCCGGCGGGCTCGGGACGCGCACGGAAGTGGACAACGAAGCGACGATCGCCTTCCTGCGCGAGCAGGGCGCGGCGGCCGGCTGGATGACGTCCGTCTGCACGGGCGCGTTCCTCCTGCACCGCGCCGGCTTCCTCGCAGGCAAGCGCGCGACCACGCACTGGGGAGCGATCGAGCTGCTGCGGCAGGAAGGCGACGTGACCGTTGTCGACGATGAGCGCTGGGTGCGGGACGGCAACGTGATCACGGCGGCCGGCGTCTCCGCCGGCATCGACATGGCGCTGTACCTGGTCGCCGAGCTGACCAGCGGCGACACCGCCAAGCGCGTCCAGCAGATGATGGAGTACTATCCGAAGCCCCCAGAGTTCGCCCAGGCCGGTGAAGAGGCGACGGCGTGACGTTTTCGATCGTTGCGCGCTGCCCCCGCAGCGGCGCGTTGGGCGTCGCGGTGTCGAGCAAGGCGCTCGCTGCGGGCGCGCTTATGCGCTACGTGCGCTCGGGAGTCGCGGCCATCGCCAGCCAGGCATTCGCGAACCCCTACCTGGGGATCGACGGCCTCGGCCTGATCGAACAGGGGTTGCCTGCCGAGCGCGCCCTGGAGCGCCTGATCGAGGCCGACTTCGGGCGCGACCTGCGGCAGCTCGGAATTGTGGACAAGGACGGACGGGTTGCTTGCTATACGGGCGAGCGCTGCATCGACTGGAAGGGCCACCGCGCCGGCGGCGGATACGCTTGTCTGGGCAACATCCTCACGGGCGAGGACGTGATCAAGGCGATGGCGAATGCGTTCGAGGCGAGCGTCGAGGAAGATCTGCCGGAGCGCCTGGTCCGCGCCCTCGAGGCCGGACAGGACGCGGGCGGCGACCGGCGTGGACGGCAGTCAGCCGGCGTCCACGTCATGGCGAACGAGGACAACCCGCTGATCGATCTGCGCGTCGACGACCATCCGGATCCGGTGCCGGAGCTACGGCGTCTCTTGGCCGTCTGGCACTCGGAGAAGTCGGACCGGATGCGGCTGATGCCCACCCGCAAGGACTTCACGCCGCACTGGCCTGAAGTGCTGCGCCTCCGTGACGACCTGGAAGACGAACTATGGCAACACAGACCGTAAAGGAGAGTTGATGGTCAACCCCACGATAGATCACGACGTGAAAGACCTCGCCCTCGCGGACGACGGCGTCAGCCGCATCGAGTGGGCGGCGAGAGAGATGCCCGTCACCAGGCTGATCCAGGACACCTTTGAGCGCGAGAGGCCGTTGCGGGGCGTCCGGCTGGCCGCCTGCCTGCACGTGACGACGGAGACCGCGAACCTGATGATCGCGCTGCAGGCCGGCGGCGCGGAAGTCTTCCTCGCGGCGAGCAACCCGCTCTCGACGCAGGACGACGTCGCGGCGGCGCTGGTCGCGCGTTACAACATCCCGGTGTTCGCCGTCCGCGGCGAGAACGACCCGCGCTACTACAGCCACCTCCACTCCGTCCTCGACGCCAAGCCGCACATCACCATGGACGACGGTGCGGACCTCGTCGCGACGCTGCACAAGGACCGCCGCGAGCTACTCAACGACATCATCGGCGGCACGGAGGAGACGACAACGGGCGTCATCCGCCTGCGGGCGATGGCGAACGACGGCGCGCTGGCCTATCCGATCATCGCCGTCAACGAAGCGCAGACGAAGCACCTCTTCGACAACCGCTACGGCACCGGCCAGAGCACGATCGACGGCATCACCCGCGCAACGAACATCCTCTGGGCGGGCAAGCATGTGGTCCTCGCCGGCTACGGCTGGTGCGGCAAAGGCGTCGCACTGCGCGCGAGCGGCCTCGGCGCGAAGACGATCGTGACCGAGGTCGACCCGATCCGCGCTCTGGAAGCGACGATGGACGGGCACGAGGTGATGCCGATGGACGAGGCGGCGCGCATCGGCGACATCTTCATCACCCTCACCGGCGACCGCGACGTCCTCGACCGCCAGCACTTCGAGGCGATGAAGGACGGCGCGATCGTTGCCAACAGCGGCCACTTCAACGTCGAGATCAACATCGCCGCGCTGGCGGAGATGAGCGAATCGCAGCGGCGCGTGCGCGACAGCGTCGATGAGTACCACCTGATGGACGGCCGCAAGATATTTCTGCTGGGAGAAGGGCGCCTGATCAACCTCGCCGCGGCGGAAGGGCACCCGGCGAGCGTGATGGACATGAGCTTCGCCAACCAGGCTCTGGCCGCCGAGCACATCACGCGCTCTCAGGGCAAGCTGGCAACAGAGGTGCACACGGTGCCGGTGGAGATCGACAATGAGGTCGCGCGCCTCAAGCTGGAGTCGATGGCCATCAAGATCGACGATCTCACAGAAGCCCAACAGAAGTACCTGACAAGCTGGGAAGAAGGCACCTGATTGCCGAAAAGCAACTTGAACGGTTCACTCTCCACGCGCGAAGCGTCTCCGCTCGCGACCAAGAGCACAGACCCAATCATTGCCTGCACAACGCCTGAATGGCACCCGGGTCGATAAGGAGGAACGAAGCCCGATGACTATGACGTTCATGAGCAGCCCCAGCCTTCTCGTCACGTCCGAGAGCGTGACGGAGGGCCACCCCGACAAGGTCTGCGATCAGATTGCCGACGCGATCCTCGACGAGATCATCGCCCACGATCCGGACGGGCACGTCGCCTGCGAAGTGGTTTCGACGACGGGCCTCGTGATGATCACCGGCGAGATCTCCACGAGCCACCACGTTGACTACACGAGGATCGCACGCGAAGTGATCGCTCAGATCGGCTACACGAAGCCCGAATACGCCTTCGACGCGCTCAGCTGCGGGGTTATCGTCTCCGTGAAGGAGCAGTCGAAGGAGATCTCGGACGCCGTCGGTGAGGACGAGGGGGCGGGCGACCAAGGGATTATGCTGGGCTTCGCCTGTAACGAAACGCCGGAGCTCATGCCCCTGCCGATCAGCCTGGCGCACAAGCTCTGCTTTCGGCTGGCCAGCGTGCGGAAGGACGGAACGCTTCCCTACCTGCGCCCGGACGGCAAGTCGCAGGTGACGATCGAGTACGAGTTCGGCAAGCCGAAGCGGGCACACGCCGTTGTCATCGCGGCGCAGCACGACCAGGGGATCAGCGGACAACAGCTATGGGAAGACATCAACGAGCAGGTCATCAATCCCGTGCTCGGCCGCTGGATCGACGACCAGACGGAGGTCCACGTCAACCGCAGCGGGTCGTTCATCCTGGGCGGCCCGGCGGCGGACAGTGGACTGTCCGGGCGCAAGAACATCGTCGATACCTACGGCGCAGTTGGCAGGCACGGCGGCGGATCGTACTCCGGGAAGGACCCATCGAAGGTAGACCGCTCCGCCTCATACGCCGCGCGCTGGGTAGCCAAGAACCTCGTCGCCGCCGGGCTGGCGGAGCGCTGCGAAGTCGAGCTGTCGTACGCCATCGGGCACCCGCAGCCGATCGGTGTCTCGGTCGAGACGTTCGGCACGCACAAGATCAACCACGGGGCGATCCAGCAGCTCGTCCGGGACCACTTCGACCTTAGCCCCAGGGGGATTATCCGCGACCTCAAGCTGCGTCGAGCCATCTATCAGCCCACCGCTTCGTACGGCCACTTTGGACGCGTGGACATCGACGCGCCGTGGGAGGAGACGAACAAGGCCGATGAGCTGCGAGAGGCGGCGGCGAAACTCGGCGCCGAGCAGCAGGCCGGGGAAGCGCAGCCGGCCTGAATGTACGCGCTGATCATCACCGGCGGCGAAGGTGAGCGGTTGCGACCCCTGACCGACGACCGGCCGAAGAACATGGTGCCGGTCGCCGGCCGACCGATCGTCGAGCGGCAGCTGGAGTGGCTGCGCGATAACGGCGTCACGGACGCCGTCTTCCTCTGCGGCTACAAGGCGGAAGTCCTCCAGGCGCACGTCGGCGACGGCTCAGCGTTCGGCGTCCGCGTGCAGTACTCCGTCGAGACGGAGCCGCTGGGCCGGGGCGGCGCGCTCAAGCTGGGCTTCGCGCTCGTGCCAGAGGGCGAGGAGAAGATCATCGCCTGCAACGGCGACATCCTGACCGATCAATCGCTCGCCGAGATGATCGCCTCTCACGATGAGCGCGGCGCGAGCGCGACCGTCATGCTGACGGCGCTCAAGAGCCCGTACGGAGTCGTCGACGTGGAAGAGGACGGCCGGATCACCTCGTTCCGCGAGAAGCCCGTGCTGCCCTTCTGGATCAACGCCGGAGTCTACGTGCTCTCGCGCTCTTTTTTCGCGCTGCTGCCCGACAAGGGCGACCACGAGACCGGAACGTTCCCGCCGCTGGCCGGCGAGGGCAAGCTCTTCGGCTTCAAGAGCGAGGCTTACTGGCGTCCCGTCGACAGCATCAAAGACGTCTCCGAGGCGGATAAAGAGCTGGCAGCCGGCCGCGGCTAAGGTATCCTCGCGTTGTCAACGGAAATCGTCGCGCCGCTCTGGAACGTAAGCGGCGCCTGTTGTCAGATGTTGGCGCCGTGAAAGACTCACCCATCAAGTTCGGCACCGACGGTTGGCGGGCGATCATCGCCGACGAGTTCACCTTCGCCAACGTCCGCTACTGCGCGCAAGGCACGGCCGACTACGTCAAGGCCAGCGGCCTCGCCTCCCGCGGCATGATCGTCGGTTACGACACGCGCTTTCTGTCGGAGGCGTTCGCGGCGGCCGTCGCGGAGGTCTTCGCGGCGAACGAGATCAAGGTGCGCCTCGCGTCGGCGCCGGCGCCGACGCCTGTCATCGGCTACGAGATCGTGCGCGACGAGGCTGCCGGCTCCGTCGTCATCACGTCGAGCCACAACCCGGCCGAGTACTCCGGCTTCAAGGTGCGCACCGATTACGCGGGCGCCGCACCGCCGGAAGTGCTGTCGCAGATCGAAGCGCAGATCGGCGAGAGCTACGGCAAGGACGTGCCGCGGATACCGATCGACGAAGCGGTCGCGCGCGGGCTCGTCGAAAGATTCGACCCGAAGCCGGCCTACATCGAGCACCTGGGACGCCTGATCGACCTTGAGGCGATCCGGGGCGCCGGGCTCAAGGTCGTCGTCGACCCGATGCACGGCGCGGGCGCGGGCTACCTCTCGGAGCTAATCGGCGGCGGCGAGACGCAGGTGCACGAGATCCGCAGCGACTACAGCCCGGCGTTCCCGGGCATGCACAACCCGGAGCCGATCCCGCGCAACCTGGAGATTACATCCGCTGCGGTCAAGGACTACGGCGCGCAGGTGGCGCTCTGCACCGACGGCGACGCCGACCGCCTCGGCGTCCTCGATGCCAACGGCAACTTCGTGAACCAGCTCCAGACGTACGCTCTTCTCGCCTACCACCTGCTGGAGATCCGCGGCGACCGCGGTCCGCTGGTGAAGTCGATCACGACGACCAGCATGATTAAGCGGCTGGGCGAGCTGTACGACGTCCCGGTGCACGAGACGGCTGTCGGCTTCAAGTTCCTCGGCCCCAAGATGCGCGAGACCGACGCCCTGATCGCCGGCGAGGAGTCCGGCGGCTTCGCCTTCCGCGGCCACCTCCCCGAGCGCGACGGCGTTCTCTCCGGCCTCTACATCCTCGATCTGATGGCGTGCAAAGGCAAAGACTTGCCGGGGATCATCGACGAGCTGTTCCGCAAGGTCGGCGCGCACTACTACGACCGCGACGACATCACGATGACGCCTGCTGAGCGCGACCGCATCGCGGAGCTCTTGCCGACGCTCGAGCCGAAAGAGATCGCCGGCCTGCCCGTCCGGGGCTACGACCGGGACGATGGCCTGCGTTTCGTGCTGGCGGACGGTGCCTGGGCGCTCATTCGGCTATCCGGAACTGAGCCTCTCATGCGCATATACACCGAGGTGCGCGACGAGGCGCTCGTGAGACCTGTACTGGACGCTGTACGCGGGCTGACGACCGCGTGAGCGCGCCTGACACGCTGGACGACCCATACGGGCTCGCCAAACTCGACCCCGGCGGCATGCTGGCCTGCCTGCGGGGACTCCCGGACCAGTGCCGGGACGCCTGGAAGACGGCCCGCGACCTGGAGCTGCCCGCCTCCTACCAGGAGATCGACCGCATCGCGGTGCTGGGCATGGGCGGCTCAGCGATCGCCGGGGACATCTGGCGCGCGCTGCTCGAACGCGAGTGCGCTGTGCCCGTGTTCAACGTCCGCGCCTACGACCTGCCACCGTACGTCGACGAACGCACGCTGGTGATCGCCTCAAGCTTCAGCGGCGATACGGAGGAGGTGCTCTCGGCGTTCGGCCAGGCGCTGGCGATTCCGGCGCCGAAGATCGTCGTCACGACCGGCGGGCAGCTGCTGGTGACGGCGCGCGCCAACGGCATCCCGGCATTCACGTTCGACTACGACGGTGAGCCACGCGCCTCACTCGGCTGGAGCCTGATGCCGCTGCTCGCCATCGCGGAGTCGCTGCGCCTGATGCAGGGCGCCGCCGCCGACGTCGACGAGACCGCCGACGTCCTCGAAACGCTGGTGCAAGAGATCGCCGAGGACGTCCCGACCAAGAGCAACCCCGCAAAGCGGCTGGCCGGCGACCTGCACGACCGGCTACCAGTGGTCTACGGCGCCGGGCCGCTGATCGAGGTGGCGCGGCGCTGGAAGGCTCAGCTCAACGAGTCGGGCAAGTCGTGGGCCGCGTTCGAGGAGCTGCCCGAGATCCACCACAACGCGATCATCGGCTACTCCTTCCCGCGCGAGATCGCCGCCCGTACGTCTGTGGTCTTCCTGGAGTCCGCCGGCCTCGTGCACGAGCGCGTGCAGCTGCGCTACGGCTTCACGAAGGAGCTGCTGGCGCGCGCCGGCGTCGCCGGGCACGCGGTCGAGGCGCGCGGGGTGAGTGCGCTGGCGCAGATGCTCTCGCTCACGCTCTTCGGCGACTACGTCAGCGCCTACCTCGCGTTCCTCTATGGCGAAGACCCAACGCCGACAGCCGTCATCGACGAGCTCAAAGCCTGGCTGGCCCAGCAGAAGTAAGCGAAAAGGACAGGCCGAAGCCTGTCCCCTGCTCTCGTTTCCCGAAAGCGTCTAGCGCTTTGTGTACTGTGGCGCCTTGCGTGCGCGCTTGAGGCCGGGCTTCTTGCGCTCCTTCACGCGCGGGTCGCGGGTGAGGAGGCCGGCGCGACGCAGCGCCTGGCGGTGGTTCTCGTCGACGACGAGCAGCGCCCGGGAGATGCCGTGGGCGATCGAGTCGGCCCAGCCCGTGATACCACCGCCTTTGATCTTGGCGTAAACGTCGAACTGGCCGGCCGTGCCCGTGACCTCCAGCGGCTGCCGGACCTTGATCCGGTATACGGAGCGGCTAAAGAGCTCCAGGTACGGCTTTTCGTTGATCATGATGTTGCCGGAGCCGGGATACAGCCGCACGCGGGCGACCGCTTCTTTGCGGCGGCCGGTGCCGTAGAAGTACTCGCCGTGCGGGGTGGCCATCTCAGTCGTGGGTTCGTCGGTCATGATTTCTTCTCCGAAGTGGCGGCCACAGCCGGCTGGCGGCGGTTGGCACGCTTGCGCGAGATGTTGACTTGAGCTTCGTGCGGGTGGTCAGGGCCGGCGTAGACCTTCAGGTGACCCAGGACCTGCTTTGCCAGCTTGTTGCGCGGCAGCATCCCGCGGACGGCCAGCTCGACTACGCGCTCCGGTCGCCGCTCCAGCAGGGTGCCGAGCGTCTCCCGCTTAAGACCGCCCATGTAGCCGGTGTGGCGGAAGTAGATCTTGTCCTCCAGCTTGTTGCCCGTGACCTTGAGCTGCGTGGCGTTGATGACGACGACGTAATCGCCCATGTCCAGGTGCGGCGAGTAGGAGACCTTGTGCTTGCCCATGAGCAAACCGGCCACCTGCGTTGCAAAGCGGCCCAGGGTCTGCCCCGCGGCGTCCACCACGGTCCAGCCCTTCTCTATGTCCTTAGCCGAAAGGCTGTAGGTCTTCATTCGTTTCATCGTCAAACAACCCGCTTTCGTAGCGAACATTCATCAGGCAGAGGCCTTGCGCAGGAGCCGTGCGGCTCGCTTCTCCCGGCGTCGCCTCGCGTACGAGACGCTCGAAGGCGTCGGGGGAAAGCTTACCGCGTCCCGCCTCGACAAGTGTGCCCATGATACGCCTCACCATGTGCGGAAGGAAGGCGTTGGCCTCGATGTCGAAGCAGGCGCCCCAGCCCCGCCGGGCCAGCGCCGTGCCGAAGACTTCTCGCTCAGTGCGCCTGCGCCTCGCCTCTGAAGGCGCGGTGAAAGCCGCGAAATCGTGGCACCCTTCCAGGTGTCTCACTGCATCTGCCATCGCCGCCAGGTCGAGGTTGGGCCCGACATGCCAGACGAATTCACGGTCGAGGGCCGGGCGTTCCCTGCCCAGTTCAAGCGTGTATCTGTACCAGCGACGGCGGGCGCTCCGCCGCGGATCGAACTCCGCGGGCGCCTCGGCGGCGGCGCGTACGACGATGTCTTCCGGAAGGTGGGCGTTCGCCCCGCGCACAAAGACGTCGATGCGGCGCCGGCTCTCCGTTGGGAAAGCAGCCACCTGTCCCCGGGCGTGGACTCCGGCGTCTGTCCGGCCTGCCATCGCCACCCGTATAGGTTCGCCTGTTAATGTTCCCAGGGCCCGCTCCAGCGCGCCCTGCACCGTCGGTGCGTTCTTCTGGTACTGGGACCCTCCGTAGGCTGTCCCCTGGTACTCGACCAGGAGCGCTATGCGGCGAGGCCCGTTTCCATTCAAGTTATCCGGTTATCCGGCGCCGTGGCTGGGGACTAGACTTCCGACCCCACCAGTTCGATCTGCGCCATGCGCGCGGCGTCGCCACCGCGCGGCTCGATCTTGATGACTCTCGTGTAGCCGCCTGGCCGGTCGGCGTAGCGCTCCGCAAGGTCATCGAAGAGCTTGTCGACGACGGCCTTGTCGTAGACGAAGCCGAGCGCCCTTCGGCGCGCCGGCAGGCCGCCCTTTTTGCCGAGCGTGATCATGCGCTCCGCGAAGCCGCGCATCTCCTTCGCCTTCGCTTCCGTCGTGATCAGCTTCTCGTACTTGAGGAGGTCCGTCACGAGGTTGCGGAACATCGCCAGGCGGTGGTCCGTGGGCCGGCCGAGCTTGCGGCCGGTGATGCGGTGGGCCACCTAGCTCTTGCCCTCTTCGTCGGTCAGCTCGAGGAGCTTGCGCTTCCACTCAGGCATCTCTTCGTCGCCGTCACCGCCCTCGGCAGCCGGCTCGGCCTTCGCCTTGGCCTTCTTCGTGCGGCGGCCGACGGGTGCGGGTTCGGTGTCGGGCAACGCTTCCGCTTCCGGCTCCGCTACGGCGACGGCAGCGGCTTCTGTCGGAGGCTCGGCGCTGGCCGCGATCGGCTGCTCTTCGGCGTCCAGAGGCAGCGCGTCGAGAATCTCCTCTTCGCCGCCTGCGCCTGCGGGCAGCAGGCGCAGCTCGTCCAGGCGCTCCCGTAGCTCATCGTAGGACTTGCGCCCGAAGTTGCGCAGGGCCAGCAGCTCTTCTTCGCTCTTCTCCAGCACCTGGCCGATGGTCATCAGACCGCTGCGGCGCAGGCAGTTGTAAGCGCGCATCGAGAGGTTCAGGTCTTCGATCGCCATGTTGTACTTTTCGGGCGAAAGCTGAATTCCGGCGCCCAGCCCACGTTCGACCATCGGCATCGCGGGACGGCCCATGTGCGAGAAGAGATTGAACTGCTCAATGAGGATGTCCGCGCTCTTGCTCACGGCTTCGCTACCGCTGATCGTGCCGTCGGTCCAGAGCTCGATCGTCAGCTTGTCGTAGTTCGTGGCCTGGCCAACGCGCGTGTGCTCGATGCGATAGTTGACCTTGCGCACCGGCGAGAAGATCGCGTCCACGGGGATCACGCCGAGTTGCGTGCCATCGACCTGGCCGGCCGGCACGTAGCCGCGGCCCTGCTCCACGTTGAACTCGACGTAGAGCTTGCCGCTCTTGCTATCGATCGTGGCCAGGTACAGGTCCGGGTTGACGATCTCGAAGTGCTCCGGGAGCTGGATGTCGGCGGCCGTCAGTGCGCCACCGCGGCCGCTGTGCTCCAGGATGAGCATTCCGGCGCGGTCTGAGAGCGCGCGCAGCCGGATCTCCTTGACGTTGAGGAGGAACTCTATGGAGTCTTCCTTGATGTCGGGGATCGTCGAAAACTCATGCTGGATACCTTCGATGCGGACGGACGTGACCGCTGCACCCGGCAGCGAGCTCAAGAGGACGCGACGCAGGGCGTTTCCCAGCGTGATGCCAAACCCCGGAAGCAGCGGCGCCGCAACTATGCGCGCGTAATCCTCGGTCGACTCTTCGACTTCGATCAGCGGCTCATCGGGCGGCTGCTGCGTGGTTACAGATCCGGCTCCCCGGTACAGTTGCTGTTCTAGCATTTCCACCTCTACCGCGAGTAGTATTCGACGATCGTCGCCGCGTTAAACTTGGCGCCGATCTCCTCCATGTCCGGCAGCTCGTTGACCTTGCCTGACATGGCAGTGTCATCGCGGCTGACCCAGGAGGGTATTTCCTTACTCGCGACCTTTTCACTTACAAGCTTGAAGTATTCGCTCTTTTCTCCACGCGGACTCCAGGTCACCACGTCTCCCGGCTTGAGGATGCGGGAGGCGATAGTGGTCCGGCGCCCGTTGACCGCGAAGAGTCCGTGCGACGCCACCTGCCGCGCCTGCTGCCGGGAATCGGCGAAGCCCACGCGGTAGATGACGTTGTCCAGCCGCAGCTCCAGCGTCCGCAGAAGAGTCTCGCCGGTGACGCCCGGGCGGCGCACGGCGTCCTCGTAGTACTTGCGGAACTGGCTCTCCAGCACGCCGTAGATGGCGCGCGCCTTCTGCTTCTCCCGCCACTGGAGACCGCGGTCGGACACCTTGCGGCGGCGCGACTGGCGCGGACCGGGCGGGAACGGGCGCTTGTCGAAGACGCAATTTGAGTAGCACTTGTCGCCCTTGAGGTAGAGCTTCTCCCCAAGGCGACGGCACAGCCGGCAACGGGCGTCGGTGTATCGGGCCATCGGCGCCTACACTCGCCGCCGCTTGGGTGGCCGGCAGCCGTTGTGCGGCATCGGCGTCACGTCGCGGATCAGCGTCACCCGCAGGCCGCTGGACTGCAGCGAGCGGATAGCGGCCTCACGGCCGCTGCCCGGGCCCTTCACGCGCACCTCGACCTGACGCAGGCCGTGGTCCATCGCGCGGCGGGCGGCGGCTTCGGCGGCGAGGCCGGCGGCGTACGGTGTGCTCTTGCGGGAGCCCTTGAAGCCGGCGGTGCCGGCGGAGGCCCACGAGAGCACGGCGCCGTTGGGGTCGGTCAGCGTGATCACGGTGTTGTTGAACGTCGACGTGATGTAGGCGCGCCCAACAGGCACGTTCTTCTTTTCGCGTCGTCGTGGTTTGCTCTTGCGTTCTGCCATGGTTTGTCCTTCTGGGGCTACTTCTTGACCGCGGCGCGGCGCCTGCCGGCGACGGTGCGCCGCGGGCCGCGCTTTGTGCGGGCGTTCGTCTTCGTTCGCTGCCCGCGCGCGGGCAGGCCGCGGCGGTGCCGGATGCCGCGGTAACTGTTGATTTCAATCAGACGCTGAATGTCCTGGTGCACCTGCTTGCGAAGCTCACCTTCGACGGTGAAGTTCTTGTCGATGAACTCGCGGATGCGTGAGACTTCCTCGTCACTCAGGTCGCGCACCTTGCTCTCACGCGAGACGCCAACGGAGGTGCAGATCTTCTCCGCGGAGGGGCGGCCGATGCCGTAGATGTATGACAGTGACACGTCGACTTTCTTGTCGCGGGGGATGTCTACGCCGGAGATGCGGGCCATACGCCTCTGCTACCCCTGCCTCTGCTTGTGTCGGGGGTTCGGGCAGACGACGCGGACGACGCGCTTACGCACGACGACTCGACACCTTTCGCAACGCTTTTTAACTGACGCTTGAACCTTCATAACCTACCTGAATCGATACGTGACTCTGCCCCGGGTCAAGTCATAGGGAGATAGCTCAACCAAGACTCGGTCTCCGGGGAGAATTCGGATATAGTGCATCCGGATCTTGCCGGACGCGTGGGCGAGCACCCTGTGCCCGTTAGCCAATTCTACACGAAACATGGCGTTCGGCAAATTCTCTTTCACGGTCCCTTCGACCTCAATCGCTTCTTTCTTAGCCATTCACCCCTTGCGGGGCATCACCTCCCGGGAGTTGGTCACCCAAAGCATGAATTGTACAGACACTCGTACCCTTACGGCAACGTCAGCACTTCGGCCTCGCCGTCTGTGATCGCCAGCGTGTGCTCGAAGTGCGCCGACAGCGCCCCGTCGATCGTCCGCACGGTCCACTCATCGTCGTCGCGTTTCGTCCGCCAGTCGCCCAGGTTCACCATCGGCTCGATCGCGATCACCATGCCCGCCCGCAGCGGCGTGCCGGTGTCCGGATTGCCGTAGTTCGGCACCTGCGGGTCTTCGTGCATCTGCCGGCCGACTCCGTGACCCACGTACTCGCGCACGATCGCCAGGCGTTCGCCTTCGACGTAGCTCTGAATCGCGTGGCCGATGTCGCCCGTCTTCGATCCAGCGCGCGCGGCACGAATTCCGCGCCAGACGGCTTCCCTCGTTACGTCGATCAAGTTCTGCGTTTCCGGCGCGACGTTGCCGACGCCCGCTGACACAGCCGTATCGGCGACGAAACCCTCGTATGTGCACCCGATATCGATGCTGACGAGGTCGCCGTCCTTGATCTCGCGCGTGCCGGGGATGCCGTGGACGATCTCGTCGTTGATCGAGACACAGACCGTGGCGGGATAGCCGTGGTAGCCCAGGAACGTGGGGATCACACCCGCCTTCTTGAACTCACGGCGGGCGATCTCGTCCAGCTCCAGCTCCACCATACCGGGGCGCAGGCTGTCGATGAGCAGATCACGCACGCCGGAGACGATGCGCCCGGCCTCCTTCATGATCGCGATCTCGTCCCGCGACTTGACGACGATGGCCACGCTCAGGCCCCCAGCGCCTTCCGCAGATCGGCCGAGACGGCTTCAGGATCGCGAGCGCCGTCCACGGTGCTCAGCTTGTCCTGGCCGGCGTAATGGTCCACCAGCGGTTGCATGTTCGCGATGTTCACGTTGAGCCGATTGCGGACGACGTCGGGCTTGTCGTCGGAGCGCTGCGTCAGTTCGCTGCCGCAGTTGTCGCAGACACCCTCTTTGGCCGGTGGCGCGCTGACCTCGTGGTAGACGGCGGCGCACTGCGGACAGAGCCAGCGGCCGGAGAGCCGGCGCACAAGCTCGTCCTCCGACACCTCGATGTAGGCGGCGCGGTCTATCTGCTTGCCGTCTGACGATAGCGCCTGGTCCAGCGCCAGGGCCTGCTCCATGTTTCGCGGGTAGCCGTCGATCATGCAGCCGTTAGCGCAATCGGGCTGTCTGATGCGGTCGAGCAGCATGCCGATCGTCAGTTCGTTGGGCACGAGATCGCCTGCGTCGTAATAGGGCTTCGCCTTCTTGCCCAGCTCCGTCTCGCGAGCGATGTTCTCGCGAAAGAGATCGCCGGTTGTGACGTGCAACAGTCCAAGCTCGTCTTTGAGACGGGCAGCCTGCGTTCCCTTGCCTGCTCCGGGCAAGCCGAGGAGGACAACGAACACGCTACCTGATGAAGCCTTCGTACTGCCGCATCATCAGCTGCGCCTCGATCTGGCGCAGCGTATCGAGCACGACACCGACGGCGATGATCAAACCGGCGCTGGTGATGCCGAAGGCCGTCGAGCGGCTGCCGGACTGCCCGGCGCCGATGAAGGCCGAGAAGATGAACGGCGCCACCGCCACCGACGCCAGGAAGAAGGCGCCGGCCCAGGTGATGCGCATGAGTACGCGGTTGATGTACTGGTCGGTCGGTCGGCCGGGCCGGATGCCGGGCACAAAGCCACCCTGGCGCTGAAGGTTTTCGGCCAGGTTCTGCTGCTGGAAGGTGACGATCGTATAGAAGAACGTGAAGATCACCACCGTGAAGAAGACGAATATCCAGTAGCCGAAGTTATCCGGGTTGAAGGCCGATACGACAAAGTCGCCGAATGAAGCGACCGTGTTATTGTCGGACGCCGCGAAGATCTGGCCGATGAAGGCCGGGAAGATGATCACGGAGAACGCGAAGATCAGCGGGATCATCCCGGTGCTGTTCAGCTTCAGCGGGATATGGGTCTGCCCCGATTGTCTATACATGCGCCCCGATCTGAAGACGCTGCGCGAGTACTGCACGGGTATCTTTCGCTGCGCCTCCTGGAAGAAGACGATGTAGGCAACGAGCAGGATCATGAACCCACCGAGGAGGATTGTCGTCGTGACACCGTCCCCGGTGCCGGTATATAACCGGCCACCGATAAACTGAGGGAGTCCGGCGATAATACCGGCGAAAATGAGCACAGATATGCCGTTGCCGATGCCCTTCTCGCTGATCAGCTCGCCGATCCAGACCAGGAACATGGTGCCGGCGGTCAGCGTAATGACCGCGGCGAACGTGGGTAAGGCGTTTGGCCCCGTCAGTTCGATGCCCGTGATGCCGCCCTGGCTCTGGACGATGATCAGCTGCCCGTAGCCCTGCACGAACGCCATCGGCACGGTCATCCAGTGTGTGTAGATGTTGATCTGCTTGCGCCCTGTGTCGCCTTCCTTTGAGAGCGCCTGCAGCGTCGGCACCAGCGGCACCATGAGCTGCATGACGATCGAGGCTGTGATGTACGGGTAGACGCCCATCGCGGCGACGCTCATGTTGGCCAGCGCGCCACCGCTGAAGATGTTGAGGAAGCCAAGCACCGTGCTGCTCTCGAAGAGCGCCTCGAGTGCCAGCGGGTTTACGCCCGGCACCGGCAGGTTCGATACGAACCTGAAGATGACGAGCATAGCGAACGTAAAGAGCAGCTTCTCGCGTATGTCCTGCTGCCCAAGTGCCGTGATCGCCGACTGCAGCAGCTGCGGTTGCTGTTGCTGCGGCCGCGACTGTGCCCTACTCGCCATCGCCCTCGGATTCCTTCTCGGCTGTGGGGTCGCCTTCAGCGGCCGCGGCGTCTGCCTTGCCTTCGGCTACGGCGCCGCCGTCACTGGCCTCGGCCCCGGCGTCGCCCTTCTCGCCCTTGGCCCTGGCGTCACCCTTCTGACCCTTGGCCCTGGCGTCGCCCTTCTGGCCCTTGGCGTCGCCCTTCTGGCCCTTCGCCCTGGCGTCGCCCTTCTGGCCCTTCGCCCTGGCGTCGCCCTTCTGGCCCTTCGCCTTGGCGCCACCCTTCTGGCCCTCGGCGTCGCCCTTCTGGCCCTTGGCCTTGGCACCGCCCTTCTTCTCTTCGCCGGCCTCTGCGCCGGCGGCTTCGGCCGCGGCGGGCTTCGCCTTGCGCCGCTTCCTCTTCGCCGCGCCGCGACGCTCAGACCGCACCTTGCGCTCGCTCGTCTCTTCGGCGCTGCCGCCGGCGGCCTCGATCTTGGCCTTCGCCGTCAGCGAGAGGCGCTCAACACGCACGGTCAGCTTGCGGGTAATCTCACCCCTGGCGAGGATCTTAACCGGCTTCTTTGCGGAATCGATGAGGCCGGCCACTTCGAGAATTTCGTTTGTCACTTCGGCGCCGTCGTTGAAACGCTCGAGGTCACGCAAGTTGACAGGCTGGTATTCGATGCGGAAGTGGTTTACGAAGCCGCGGCGGCGGGGCAGACGGCGCATGAGCCGCGTCTGGCCACCTTCGAAGTGGCGTCGCGGCTTGCGGCCGGAGCGGGACTTCTGACCGCCAAGGCCGCGCCCGGAGTAGGTGCCGGTCCCGGCGGCGTTGCCCCGGCCGATCCGCTTTCGGTTCTGCCTTGACCCGCTCGCGGGCCGCAGCTCGTTGGCCTGCATCTATTCTCCGTCCTCGCGTACGTCGACGAGATGGCGGACCTTGTGGAGCATGCCACGTATCGGCCGCGTGTCGTCGTGCTCCACGCTGTGGCCCAGGCGCTTGAGGCCCAGTGCTTCGATCGTTCGCTTCTGGTCGATCTTGTAGCCGATGGCGCTCTTGCGCCAGGTGACGCGCAGCTTAGCGGCCAATGGTCGCCTCGTCGGAAAACTGCTTCCGCCTCGCCAGCACTTCCTCGGGAGAGCGCATGAGGGAGAGCGCCAGCATCGTCGCCTTGACGGCGTTAGTCGGGTTGCTGGAGCCGAGCTGCTTGGCGACGGCGTCCTTGACCCCGGCCATCTCCAGCACGGCGCGCACGCCGCCGCCGGCGATGAGGCCGGTGCCAGCCGGTGCGGGCTTGATCAGGACCTTCGATGCGCCGAAGTTCACGAGCAGCGGATGAGGCAGGCTCGTCTTCAGCATCGGCACTTTGATGATGTGCTTGCGGGCGAGGGCGGCAGCCTTGCGGATCGCCTCCGGCACCTCCTTGGCCTTGGCCATGGCGACGCCGACGTGGCTGTTCATGTCGCCAACGACGACGATGGCGGTGAAGTGGAAGCGACGGCCGCCCTTCATCACCTTCGCCACGCGGTTGATGAACACGACCTTCTCCTGAAGCTCGAGCCCGTTCGGGTCGACGCGTTCTTTCTTCGCGATGTACTTTCCGGGATTAGACATATCTCACTCGTCCTGCCTTTAGAAGGTCAGGCCTCCCTTGCGCACGGCCTCGGCCAGCGCTTTCACTCGTCCATGATAGCGGAATCCACCACGGTCGAAGACGACCATCGTGATTCCTTTCTCCTTCGCTCGCTTCGCCAGCGCCTCGCCGACGGTCGTCGCCACTTCCGTCTTCTTCTGCTTCTCTTTGACCGTGGGCCGGATTCCCTTATCCACGTCAGAGGCGGAGACGAGCGTGTGGTCGGCGGTGTCGTCGATGATCTGAGCGTAGATATGGTTCAGGCTGCGGTAGACGTCCAGGCGCGGCCGTGCGGCCGTCCCCGTGACGGTCTGGCGGACGCGCACGTGCCGGCGCTTGCGGGCAGCCCTGGCGGTCTTCGATCCCTTCATAGCAGACCTACTCCATCGCCTTGCCGGCCTTGCCGGCCTTGCGTCGGACGTACTCGCCCTCGTAGCGGATGCCTTTGCCCTTGTAGGGCTCCGGCGGGCGGATCTTGCGCACGTCGGCGGCCGCCTGGCCCACCGCCTGCTTGTTCGTGCCCTTGACGATGATCTTCGACGTGCCGTCCACTTCGAACTCGATGCCTTCCGGCGGCGACACCTTCACCGGGTGCGTGTAGCCGACGCTGACCTCCAGCTCTTTGCCTTGCATCTGAGCGCGGTAGCCTACGCCGTGCATCTCCAGGGTCTTCGAGAAGCCCTCGGTGACGCCGATCACCATGTTGGCGAGCAGCGTGCGCGAGAGGCCGTGCATCGCCTTGTGGCGCGTCTGGTCGGACGGGCGGCTGACGATGATCTCGTCTTTCTCCTGCTTGAAGGTGATCTCGCGCTGGAATGTCTGCGAAAGCTCACCCTTCGGTCCCTTCACGGAGACGTTGGGGCCGTCGATCTTAAGCTCGACTCCCTTGGGCACGGCAATCGGGTTGGCGCCTACTCTGGACATCGTTCGTTACCACACATAGCAAAGTACTTCGCCGCCGACGCCGCGCTTGCGGGCGTCCTTACCAGTCATTACGCCTTCCGGCGTGGAGAGGATTGCGATACCGAGGCCGCCGTAGACGCGCGGCACTTCGCTTCCGGAGGAGTAGACACGGAGGCCCGGCTTGCTCACGCGGTCGAGGCCGACGATGACGGGCTCCTTCTTGCCCGTGTACGCCAGCTGCACGCGGATGTGCGGGTGGCCGTCTTCTTCGCGCTTCTCGTAGCTCTCGATGTAGCCTTCCCGCTTCAGTACAGCGGCGATCGACTCCTTGAGCTTGGAGGCGGGCATATCCGTGAAGTCATGCCGCGCCACCAGCGCGTTGCGGATTCGGGTCAGCATGTCGGCGATTGGATCAGTGACCATGTTCTCTTACCAGCTCGATTTCTTGACGCCCGGCAGGTGGCCCAGCAGCGCCAACTCGCGGAAACAGATGCGGCAAAGGGCGAAGCGGCGCATGTAGGCGCGCGGCCGGCCACAAAGGCGGCAGCGGCTGCGGCGTCTCCCGGGGAACTTGGGGGTCTTGTTGAATGTTGCCTCGTAGAGGGCTTTTCGTGTCACGTCTCGCTCCCGTTATCCGCGCTCCGCGAACGGCATGCCCAGCAGTTCGAGTAGCTTCTTCGCTTCTTCGTCGGTGTTGGCCGTCGTCCCGATAGTGATCTGCATACCCCTGATCTTGTCGATCTTGTCGTATTCGATCTCGGCGAAGATCACTTGCTCGCGCAGGCCCAGGCTGTAGTTGCCGCGGCCGTCGAACGCGTTTGGTGAAATGCCCTGGAAGTCCCGGATGCGCGGCAGAGCGGCGTTCACCATGCGGTCGAAGAACTCCCACATGCGGTCGCCGCGCAGCGTCACCGTGACGCCGATCGGCATCCCTTCGCGCAGCTTGAAGTTGGAGATCGACTTCTTGGCGCGCGTGATCACGGGCCGCTGGCCGGAGATCGTGGCGATATCGCCGACGGCAGCGTCAAGCGACTTGGCCTCACCGACTGCCTCGCCGAGGCCGATGTTGAGGTTGATCTTGTTCAGACGCGGCGCCTGCATGACGTTCGTGTAGCTGAACTCTTGCATGAGCACAGGCAACACGTCGGCCTTGTAGATCGACTTCATCCGGGGTTCTACTCTGGTGACCAACTTCGCCTCACTAATCGATGTTCTCGTTACAACTCTTGCAGAAGCGCGCCTTGCCGCCGGCAGGCAGCGAACGCACGCCGACACGCGTCGGCTCGCCGCAGGCGGCACAGACGAGCGCCACATTCGTCCAGGAGATCGGCGCCTCACGCTCGATGATCCCTCCGGGCTTCTGGGGGCTGGTCGACTTCATGTGCCGCTTGACGATGTTGACGCCGGCGACGACGACCTTGCCGGGCCCGGGCCGGCCGAACTTGTCGCGCTTTTTGCCGGGCGGCACCACTTGCCGCACCTCGCCGGTGAGGCCACGGTCTCTGCCTTTGATTACGATTACGGTGTCTTGCTTGCGTATCTTGTTCACGCCTATACCACTTCCGGAGCCAGCGAGACGATCTTCATGAAGTTCCGCTCGCGCAGCTCCCTGGCCACGGGGCCGAAGATACGGGTCCCACGCGGATTAGATTCGTCTTCTAGGATAACGGCTGCGTTCTCATCGAAGCGAATGTACGAGCCGTCGCCACGGCGCCACGGCTGAACGGCGCGGACGACGACGGCCTTCACGACCTCGCCCTTCTTGACCGCGCTGCCGGGCGTCGCCAGCCTCACTGAGGCGACGACGACATCACCGACCCTACCATAGCGGCGCCGCGAGCCACCCATCACCTGGATGACGCGGATCTGCTTGGCGCCGGAGTTATCGGCGACGCGGAGCTTGGATAACTTCTGGATCACTCGGCCTTCTCCTCGTCCGCTGACTCGTCGGCCCCGGCCGGCTCGTCCGCGACGTCGCTCTCGGCAGCAGCCTCAGTCTCTTCGGGCTCGGCTTCTGCTTCCGCGGCGGCGGGAGCTTCGGGCTCCGGCGGCGCGTCTTCTTCGGTCTTCACTTCTTCGGGCGGCTCGACCTCTTCTAGAGCCTCAGCTTCGGCCGGCTGAGCGGCGTCGTCCGGGGCTTCAGACGCGGCCGACCCAGGAGGGGCCTCTTCCACGGCCGCGGGCGAGACCGCTTCGGGCGTTGCCTCTTTCTTCGGCTTCACCTCGCCGATCAGCTCCAGGTCGATCTCTTCCGGCGCGACGGACGGCATGTCGACCTGGCGCAGCACCTCGATAAGCCGCCAGCGCTTCGTCTTGGAGATGGGCGCTGACTCGACGATGCGCACGCGGTCGCCCCTGTGGGCATCGCCGTCCTCGTCGTGCACGATGTAGTTGCGCTGGCGCCGCATCGTCTTCTTGTAAAGCGGGTGACGGGTGGCCGAGGAGACAGAGACGACGACGGTCTTCTCCATGGCGTCGCTGACGACGGTCCCTTCGCGGATCTTGCGTCCGCCGAACTTGCTGGCGACGGTAGTCATGAGGTCTCTCCCTGGCTCGCCTTCGATAGCTCACGCTGACGCTGGAACGTCTTCAGCCGGGCGATCGTGCGCTTGATCACCGGTAGCTCGCGATGGTTGGTCAACTGCAGCGTCTCTTTCTGGAGGCGTAGCGAGAAGAGCCGGCGATAGGATTCGTCCAGCTGCTTCTGCAGGTCTTCGTCCGAGAGCTTGAGGATGTCTTCGACCTTGCCCCTGATTTTCTTGGCCACTGCTAGATCTCCGTCCTTCCGATGAAGCGGGTCTTGATCGGCAGCTTCTGCGCCGCCAGCCTCATCGCCTCCCGCGCCAGCTCTTCGCTGACGCCGGAGATCTCGTAGATCATGCGGCCCGGCTTGACGACGGCGACCCATCCTTCGACAGGCCCCTTACCGCTTCCCTGGCGCACTTCCAGCGGCTTCTTGGTTATCGGCTTGTCCGGGAAGACACGTATCCAGAGCTTGCCGCCGCGCTTCACGTAGCGCGTGATGGCGCGCCGGCCGGCCTCGATCTGACGGTTGGTCATCCAGCAGACGCCAAGCGCCTGTAGCCCGAAGTCACCAAAAGTCACGGTGTTGCCGGTCTGGGCCATGCCCCGGCGGCGACCGCGATGGGCCTTGCGAAACTTCGTTCGCTTAGGCTGAAGCATCGCTCTCCTCTGTCTTCACTTCGGCTTCCGGCGCCGCGTCCGCTGCGGGACTCTTTTTGGCAGCCGGCTCTGCGGGCGCTTCTGCGGCGGCCTCGGCTGCGGGAGCTTCGGCAGCGGGCGCCTCAGCGTCAGCTTCGGTGGCGGCGGGCGCAGCGCCCTCCGCGGCAGCCGCGCCTTCCGCTACGGCCGGCGCCTCGCCCTCGGCGGCGTCGGCAACGGCAGCCTCTTCGGCGGCGGCAGCCTGGGCGGCGGCGCGGGCGCGGTCGCGTTCTTCGGCGATCTTGTCGCCCTTGTAAATCCAGACTTTGACGCCGATGCGGCCCAGCGTCGTTTTCGCTTCTGAGGTGCCGTAGTCGACGTCAGCCTTGAGCGTGTGCAGTGGCACGCGGCCCTGGCGTTCCTGCTCGGTGCGGGACATGTCGGCGCCGCCCAACCGGCCGGCCACGCGGATGCGCACGCCCTGGGCGCCGCGCTGCATGGCGCGCCCGGCGGCCTGCTTGATCGCCCGTCGGTGGGAGACGCGGCGCTCGATCTGCTCGGCAACGGCGCGGGCGACGAGCGGCGCCTCGATCTCCGGCACGCGGATTTCGCTGATGTTGACGCGGAGCTTGCGGCCGGTCAGCTTTTCGAGGTTCGTGCGCAGTTCATCGACGCGCTGGCCGCCGCGACCGATGACGATACCGGGGCGCGCCGTGTTGATCGACACCGTTACCTGGTTAGCGTTGCGCTCGATCTCGACGCGCGAGATCCCGGCGTCCGGCAGCATCTCCTTGATCTTGTTGCGGATGCCCAGGTCCTCGTGGAGGAGCTCGGTATAGTTCTTATCGGCGTACCACTTGCTCTTCCAGTCGTAGATGTAGCCCAGGCGGAAGCCGTTGGGGTGAACCTTCTGTCCCATCTAGTTCTCCTCTTCTTCCACCACGATGGTGACGTTGGCGCTGCGCTTGCGGATGATGTCTCCGCGGCCGCGGGCGCGTGGTAGGAGCCGGCGCACCTTATCGGCGTCACCGACGTAGGCCTCGATCACGCGCAGACGGCGCGGGTCCATGTCGTAGTTGTTCTCAGCGTTGGCCGCCGCGGAGCGGACCGCCTTGGCGATGATCTCCGAGTGTGGCGAAGTCATGAAGCGCAGGACAGCCATCGCCTCGTCCACGCGCTTACCGCGGACCTCGTCCAGGACGAGGCGCAGCTTCTTCGGCGAAGCCGGTGCGTTGCGAGAGAAGGATCGTACCGCGACCATCGCTAGATCTTCCTCACCTGCGTGGAGGCGGCGGTCTTGGCGGTGTGGCCGCGGAACGTGCGCGTGGGCGCGAACTCGCCCAGTTTGTGGCCGACCATGTTCTCCGTGATGAAGATGGGCACGTGGCGACGGCCGTCGTGAACGGCGATCGTCATGCCGACCATCTCCGGGAGGATCGTCGAGCGGCGCGCCCAGGTGCGGATCACTTCCTTGGCTCCGCTGGCCGCCAGTGCATGCACCTTGGCGGTCAACTTGGGGTCGGCGTAGGGGCCTTTTTTCGTCGATCGTGACATTAGACGTTGTACCTCCGCCTGACGATGTACTTATTCGTGGCCTTGATGCGGCGCGTGCGAGCGCCCAGGGTCGGCTTGCCCCAGGGCGTCTTCGGCCCGGGCATTCCGATCGGGGCTTTGCCTTCGCCGCCACCGTGTGGATGGTCCCGCGGGTTCATGGCGGAGCCCCGGACGTGCGGCCGGCGGCCCATCAGCCGCTTGCGGCCGGCGCGGCCGAGCTTGATCTGGCTGTGCTCCGCGTTGCCGACCTGGCCGATCGTCGCCATGCAGTCGGCGAAAATGCGGCGCACCTCGCCGGAAGGTAGCCTGACGAGCGCGTAGGCCTCTTCGTCGCGGGCGAGGAGCTGGGCCGCTCCGCCTGCGCCACGCACGAGCTGTGCGCCCTTGCCCTTGTGCAGCTCCAGGTTGTGCACGATCGTGCCTGAGGGGATGTTCCGCAGCGGCAGGGCGTTCCCCGTCTTGATCTCAGCCTCAGCGCCGGACACGACCTTGTCGCCCACTTTCAGGCCGACCGGCCAGATGATGTAGCGCTTCTCGCCGTCGACGTAGTGGAGGAGGGCGATGCGCGCCGAGCGGTTGGGGTCGTACTCAATCGAGGCGACCTTCGCCGGTATGCCGTGCTTGTCTCGCTTGAAATCGATGATCCGCAGACGCCGCTTGTGGCCGCCGCCGCGGTGACGCACGCTGATACGCCCGGCGTTGTTGCGGCCGGCGTTCTGCTTCTTGCCGTAAGTGAGCGACTTCTCCGGCTTCTTGCGAGTGATCTCTTCGAACGTATAGCCGGTAGCGCCGCGGCGGCCGGGTGAGGTGGGCTTGTACTGCTTGACGGCCATCTCTATACGCCCTCGAAAAGCTCCAGCTTGTCGTCCGGGTGCAGCGTGACGACGGCCTTCTTCCAGGTGGGTGAGCGCGTGATGCGGTTTCCGCGCACCCGCTTCGGCTTGCCCTTCATGTTCATTACGTGAACGTTCAGCACCTTCACGTTGAAGCCTTTTTCGACGGCTTCCTTGATCTGAATCTTGTTAGCAGCCTTTTGTACCTGAAAGCAGTACTTGTTGTCGCCTCCCAGGCGCGTCGCCTTCTCCGTAATCAGCGGCCGGACGAGGATAGCGAGTGGGTTCAGTGTGTTCGGCACAGCCTAGCCCTCGCCCTCTTCGGTCTTCTTCGTGGTGCGGCGGCGCGGCGTCTTCGGCTTGTCGTCGCCGTCGGCGGCCTTCGCTTTGGCACGGCTGGCGCGCTTCGGCTTCGGCTTGTCGTCGGCTGATGCCGAGGCCTTCGGGGCGCGACGGGTGGCCGGCTTCTTGGCCGCGGGCTTGGCGGCGGCGCGAGTCCGGCGGGCCGGCTTCTTCGGCTCGGCCGGTGCTTCGGCAGCCTCAGCTTCCGCTGCCGGTGCTTCGGCCGCAGCTCCGGGCTTCTCCTCGGTCTTCACCCCGGCGGCGGCCTTCTTGCGGGCCGGGCGGGTCTTCGCGGGCTTCGGCTTGCCTGCGACGGCCCACAGCGACTCGGCGATGCGGACTGCGTCCTCCGTCATGAGCAGGCTCTGGTGGTTGAGCATATCGCCAACGTTGAGGTAGCGAGCCGGCAGAACCTTGGTCCTCTGAAGGTTGCGCGTGCTCGCCAGCACGGAGCGTTCGGACTCGCTGGTCACTATGAGCGCCGAGCGGCTGATTCCGACGTTTTGCAGGATGCGGGCGATCTCTTTCGTCTTCGGCGCCTCCAAGGCGAGCTGGTCGATAACCACAAGCTGGCCATCGGCCGCCTTGCCGGAGAGCGCAGAGCGGATCGCCAGGCGGCGCATCTTCTTCGGCATCGCCTGGCTGAAGTCACGCATGCGCGGGCCGAACGCGGTCCCGCCGCCGACACGCGTCGGCGAGCCGGCCGTGCCTGCGCGGGCGCGCCCGGTGCCCTTCTGACGGTGGAGCTTTCGCGTGCTGCCGACGACCTCGCCACGCGTCCTCGTCTGCGCGGTACCGGCGCGCTGGTTGTTGCGCTGCCGAACGTAGGCCTGGTGGAGGACGGTGCCGTTCGGCTCGAGGCCGAAGACGCTGTCGTCGACGTCGAGCTTTCGCACCTCCTTGCCCTCCGCGTTCAGCACTGCAAGCTTCATTCAGCGGCCTTCCCCGTCGGCGACTTGCGCACGCGGACGACGGTGCCCTCGTTACCCGGCACGGGACCTCGAACGAAGAGCACGCCCTTGTCCGCGTCTACGCGTACGACCTTGAGGTTCCTGGCGGTGGCCTCGCCGGTGCCCATGTGTCCGGCCATCTTGAGGCCCTTGATGACGCGGCCAGGCGACGTCCCGGCACCGATCGATCCCGCCGAGCGGTGGCGGTCCGACTGGCCGTGCGTCTTGGGCCCGCCACGGAATCCCCAGCGCTTCACGACGCCGCCGAACCCTTTGCCCTTCGTCTTGCCCGATACGTCGACGAGTTCGCCGACCTCGAAGATGCCGCAGCTAACTTTGCCGCCGGCCTCGGCGGCCTCGGCGTTCTCGGTGCGGAACTCGCGCAGCACCTGGAACTGGCCGAAGTCCTTCATGTGGCCTTTGAGCGCCTTCGTGACGTGCTTGCGTTCGCCGAAACCGAGCTGGAGGGCGTCGTAGCCGTCCGTCTCCTTCGTCTTGACCTGGACGACCGTGCAGGAGGCGGTGTCGATGACGGTGACCGGCACGGCCGTGCCGTCATCCTCGAAGATCTGCGTCATGCCGATCTTGCGGCCCAGGAGGCCATCAAAGCTCATAGCTTGATCTCGATGTCCACGCCTGACGGCAGCTGCAGCCGCATCAGGGCGTCGACGGTCTTGGGAGAGGGCTCGAGGATGTCGATGATGCGCTTGTGGGTCCGCGTCTCGAACTGCTCGCGCGAGTCTTTATCGATGTGCGGCGAGCGGATCACGGTGTACTTCTCGATGTGCGTCGGCAGCGGGATCGGTCCTGCTACGGCGGCGCCGGTGCGCTCGGCGGCTTCGACGATGAGCACCGCAGACTGATCCAGTATGCGGTGGTCGAAGGCTTTGAGCCGAATTCTGATCTTCTGGCGTGCCATTTGTTATCTCCGTACCGCCCCTTGCATGCGCCCGGAAACCTGCTCGGCTATGGACGCGGGGACCTTGCTATAGTGGTCGAACTCCATCGTGTAACTGGCGCGGCCCTGGGTGACGGAACGCAGCGTCGTGGCGTAGCCAAACGTCTCCGCTAGGGGGACGTGCGCCGAAATCACACGCAGGTGGCCGCGATGATCCACATCGGAGACCTGACCCCGCCGAGAACTGGCGTCGCTCAAGACTTCGCCGAAGAACTCGTCAGGTGCCGCCACCTCTACCTTCATGACGGGTTCGAGAAGAACGGGGCGGCCCCTCTTCATCGCTTCCTGGATCCCCAGGGACCCCGCCATCTTGAAGGCCAACTCGGACGAGTCTACAGGGTGGTGCTGCCCATCCACAAGCTCTACGCTCACGTCGACGACCGGATATCCAGCTTTGACGCCTGTTTCCAGCGCCTCTCGGATGCCCTGCTCGATAGCCGAAACGAACTCTCGCGGGACGTTACCGCCGACGACCTTGTTCTCGAACTTGAAGCCGGTGCCGCGCTCCATCGGCTCGACGTGAAGCTTGACGACGCCGAACTGGCCGCGGCCGCCGGTCTGACGCACGAAGCGCCCTTCGGCGTCGACAGTCTCTGTGATCGTCTCTTTGTACGCCACCTCCGGCCGGCCGACGTCCGCCTGCACGTTGAACTCGCGCAGCATGCGGTCGACGATGATCTCCAGGTGCAGTTCGCCCATGCCGGAGATAATCGTCTGCCCGGTCTCGTCGTCGTAGCGGGCGTGGAACGTCGGGTCTTCTTCGACCAAGCGGACGAGAGCATCGCCCATGCGTTCCTGGTCGTCCTTGGTCTTCGGCTCGATGGAGACGGCGATCACGGGCTCCGGGAACTTGATCGCCTCCAGGACCACGCGGGCCTTATCGTCGCAGAGAGTGTCGCCGGTGAACGTGTTCTTGAGGGCGACCGTGGCGGCGATCTGCCCGGCCTCGATCTCGGTCAGCTCCTCGCGCCGGTTGGAGTGCATGCGCAGGATGCGGCCCAGACGCTCCTTCTGGCCGCGCGTGCTGTTGACCACCATCGCGCCCTGCCTGGCCACGCCGGAGTAGACCCGGAAGTAGACGAGCCGGCCGACGTACGGGTCGGCGACGATCTTGAAGGCGAGCGCGGCGAACGGTTCGTCGCTGCTCGGCGAGCGTTCGACCGGTTCGCCGGTCGCCGGGTCGATGCCGGTGACTGGGGGCACTTCAACGGGCGAAGGCAGGTAGTCGATGACGGAGTCGAGCAACGGCTGCACGCCCTTGTTCTTGAGGGCGGTGCCGCAGAGGACCGGGTTGACGAGGCCGGCGATCGTCGCGCGGCGGATCGCTTTCTTCAGCTCGACCGAAGTCACTTCGTGTTGTTCGACGAAGCTGATGAGCATCTGGTCGTCGACTTCGGCGATCGCCTCGATCAGCTCCTCGCGGCGCCTAGCGGCCTCTTCTTTGAGGCCGGCCGGGATCTCGCCGACGGTCGGTTCGACTGCGCCCTCGGAGAACGTGTAGGCGACCATCTCCACAAGGTCGACGGCGCCTTCGTGCTTGTCCTCTTCGCCGATCGGCATCTGAACGGCGAGCGGGCGGGCGTTCAGGCGCTCACGGATGCTATCCAGCGCCGCCCAGAAGTTGGCACCGACGCGGTCCATCTTGTTCACGAAGCAGACGCGCGGGATGTGGTAGCGGTCGGCCTGGCGCCAGACAGTCTCCGACTGGCTCTGGACGCCGGCGACAGCGTCGAAGACAACGACACCGCCGTCCAGAACGCGGAGGCTGCGCTCAACCTCGACAGTGAAATCGACGTGGCCGGGTGTATCTACGATGTTGATCTGGTGGTCTTTCCAGATAGTCGTCGTAGCGGCGGCGGTGATGGTGATACCGCGCTCTCGCTCCTGCGCCATCCAGTCCATGACGGCAGTTCCGGCGTCGACGTCACCGATTTTGTACGTGATCCCCGTATGAAAGAGGACCCGCTCCGTCACGGTCGTCTTACCGGCATCGATGTGCGCGATGATGCCTATGTTTCGCACCCGATCGACGGGCACAGACTCACTCATATCTCCCACTTGCACTTCCTGGAAGGAATTCCCTTAGTCGACTGTCATTGGCCGCGCCTGTTCCTCGCCCCTACCACCTGTAGTGGACGAAGGCCTTGTTGGCTTCGGCCATGCGGTGCGTGTCTTCACGCTTCTTGATTGCGCTGCCCTGCTCCCGGTAGGCGTCCAGCAGCTCGGCTGAGAGCCGCTCCGCCATCGGCCGGCCGCTGCGGGCGCGGGCGGCGGTGAGGAGCCAGCGCATGGCCAGCGAGACCTGGCGCGCCGGACGGACCTCGAGCGGAATCTGGTAGGTCGCTCCACCGACGCGGCGGGGACGGACCTCGAGGATCGGCATCGTGTTGCGGATCGCCTGCTCGACGACCTGCCGCGGGTCTTCCTTTGTGCGCTCGGCCATCTGGTCCATCGCCTCGTAGACGATGCGCTCGGCGGTGCTCTTCTTGCCGTTGTACATCACCTTGTTGATGAGCGTCTGGACGAGGACGCTGCTGAACTTGGCGTCCGGCGAGATCGGGCGTTTAACGGATTTTCCCCTTCGCGGCATCTTCTCGTCCTCGGGCCCTACCCGGCGTCCTTGCGGGTACCGTACTTGCTGCGCTGCTGCTTTCGGCCCTGGACGCCACCGGCGTCAAGCGCGCCGCGGACGATGTGGTAACGCACTCCCGAGAGGTCCTTCACGCGCCCGCCGCGGATGAGCACAACGGAGTGCTCCTGCAGCGTGTGGCCTTCGCCCGGGATGTAGGCGGTGACCTCCATGCCGTTCGTCAGCCGCACGCGCGCCACTTTTCGCAGCGCTGAGTTTGGCTTGCGGGGCGTGACCGTGCGGACGTTGGTGCAGACGCCGCGCTTCTGCGGGCTGCCTTTGCCGCGGATCATGCGGTTTGTGAGGGCGTTGAAATGGAAACGCAAGGCCGGCGCCTTTGTCTTCTTCAACATCTTCTTCCGGCCTTTTCGCACCAGTTGGTTGATCGTTGGCACTCTTCGCGTTCCCTTCCTGACTAATCTCTCAGCGCAAACAAAAAGCCGAAAGCTCGCCGCGTATCCCGCCAGCCAGAATGCCGAACCTCATACGCCGCCAGTCTTCCGACCGCTGAAACAGTCGCACGCCCGCCCTATACGGGCACTAAACAGAAATGGTAGTCACCGCCGCGCCGTGTGTCAACCGAAAACGCAGCGTTGACCTGCCCGCCAATGGGTGCTGGCAGCCAGAGCATCAAATTTGTGCGTTCCCGCTAGACGCCGGCGTAGCTGTGCAGGCCGCTGACCCAGAGGTTGACGACGAAGTACGTGAAGAGCACAGCGCCGAAGCCGATCACGAGCACGACAGCGGAGCGTGCGCCTGACCACTTGCGCAGGCCGCGCATGTGCAGGTAGACGCCGTAGACGAGCAGCGTTGCCAGCGCGGCCGTCTCCTTCGGGTCCCAGCCCCAGTAGCGGCCCCAGGCGCTGTTCGCCCAGTACGCGCCCAGCGCGATGCCGCCGGCCAGCAGCGGAAACCCCACCATCACGCTCTTGTAGCCGATCTCGTCCAGCAGCTTCGCCTTCGGCAGGCGCTCGAAGCGGTTCTGCGCACCCTGCACGAGATAAAGCACCCCCGAGGCGAAGGAGACGCTGAGCGCCGAGTAGGCGAGGATCATCGCTGCGACGTGGATCGCCAGCAGGTCGGTGTTTTGCAGCGCCGGCACGAGCGGCCGTACGTCCGACGGGAAGAAGAGCGCCGCGACGACGAGCCCGGCAAGCACGACCGGCAACGCGACGCTCCCGAGCGCCCGCGGCGAGCGAGTCGCTTGCCCGCTGCCCCCGCCTCCTTGCCTTGCCACGTAGACCTGCTCGAAGACGGCGTAGAAGCCGGCGATCGCGGTCGCGAAGGCGATCGTGAACTCGTACATGTTCGACCACGGCGCGTGATCGACGGCCTGCCAGCGGGCGATCAGCGAGACGGCAAGCAGGGCGAGGGCGGTCCACGTCGCGAACGTCGCAAAGCGCCCGGTCAGCTCTCTCCAGCCGCCCGCATCGTCGCGCTCGATCGAGGCGACCGCCGGTCCGTCGCCCAGCGGCGTCGCCAGCCGGCGCACGACGAGACCGAGGCCCAGCGTGTGCGACCAGTAGGCCGCTGTTGCTACCGCGCAGGCGGCGATCGCCAGGTAGAGGGCAGTGCTGGCGAGCAACTCCATCGGCTAGCGCCAGGCCATGCGGTGGAACGACTCGGCCAGCTTGAACTCCTGGTCTGTGGCTGCTTCCGCCATGCGCTCCTTGACCCGCTTGCGGATCTCGCGGATCGGCGCCTGTCCGAGCTGGCTCTTGTGCTTCTTGAGCGCGCTGATCTTGCGTTTGAAGGCGTCCTCGGGGATGTCGATCCAGTGGTCCGGCTCCTCGTGTCCGGCGAGAAGCAGCTCCATCACACGGTGCGACTTGAGCCCGTCGAGCTGGTGCTCCGGATAGGCGAGCGGATCGCGCGCCAGCGGGAAGACGGCGTCGACGGTGGCCTGCCCGGTCAGGCGGTGGTCACGGTGAGTGAAGGTCGTGCGGAACGGGTTCCAGGTGATCACAGTCCAGGGCTTGAGCCGGCGCAGCTCGCGCACGATGCGCCCGCGCATCTCTGCCGTGTCCTCGACGAAGCCGTCGGGGTAGCGCAGGAAGACGAGCTCCTTGACGCCGAGCTCGTCGCAAGCGGCCCGTTGCTCCTTCTCGCGGATCGCGGCCAGCTTTTCGCGGGTCAGGGAGGTGTCCTTGGTGCCCATGTCGCCGCTGGTCGTGAGCATGTAGTGGACGTCCCAGCCGTCGGCGGCCCACTTGGCGGCCGTGCCGCCGCAGAGGAACTCAGCATCGTCCGGGTGAGCGACGACGACGAGCGCCGTCCTTGGGTGCTTGTCTTTCGGATCGACGTGGGTCATCAGGGAGCAGTCTAGGCGACGTGCGCGCCGACGGCCACTCCGCGGTAACTGCCAACGAGGTCGTGGTAGACGCACTCCACCTGCTCGGCGACGCGCGACCAGCGGTACTTCTCCGCGGCGCTGCGTGCCTCGCGGCCGAGGCTGCGGCGCAGCGGCTCGTTCGTCAGCAGGAGATCGAGGCGTTCAGCGAACGGCTCCGGGCAGCGCCACGGCACGAGGTAGCCGGTTCGTCCGTCCTGGACCGTGTCTTTGAGCCCGCCGACGCGCGTGGCCACGACCGGCACGCCGCAGGCCATCGCTTCCAGCGCGACGAGGCCGAAGCTCTCGTAGTACGAGGGCACAGCGCAGACATCGGCGGCGTTGTAGTAGTACGGCAGGTCATCGCGGGAGGCGGCCTCGGTGAAAGTGACCCGGTCCTCGATGCCAAGCTTCCGGGCCAGCTTTGCGAGGTCGCGCAGGCGGCGTCCGTCCTTCTCGTCGCCGCCGACCACGAGCAGGCGGAACGGCCCTTCGAGGTGGCTCGCCGCCTGGATCAGCACGTCGATCCCCTTGAGCGGCTCGATGCGGCCGACGAAAAGGATCACCGGCTCCTCGGCATCAAGGCCGAGGGGGGCGCGCGCTTCTGCCCGCTCGATCGGCCGGAAGTGGTCGACGTCGACGCCGCAGGGGATGACGCTGATCCCGGAGCGCTGAGCGCGGTAGAGGTCGGTGAGCATGCGCGCTTCGCCCTCACCGGCGCAGATGATGCGGTCGGCGCCGGCGACGACCGTGCGCTCGCCGGCGATTCTGTATTTCGGTTCGCGCTCGCCCAGGTGGTGGCGGTTCTTGGCCTCGGCCAGCGTGTGGAACATGACGACGTGCGGAACCTCCCAGCAATCGGCCAGCGCGCGGCCGACCCAGCCGGACATCCAGTAGTGGCTGTGCACGAGGTCGTACGAAAGATCGTTGCGCTCCTGGAAGGCGACGACGCCACGACGGAACTCCTCCAGGTGGCGGCGCTGGGCGTGCTTGTCGGCGTCGAGCGGGCCGGCGGGGATCTGGATGACGCGCAGGCGCCCCCCGGACCCGCCGGGATCGTCAATCAGAGTGATCTCCGGAGAGCCAGTGTCCGTCCGGCGCGTGAAGACGTCCATCGTGTGGCCGCGCCGGGCCATCTCCCGGCCGAGCGAGCGCACGTAGACGTTCAGTCCGCCGCTATCTCGAGTGCCGGGTCGGGCGAGGGGCGACGTATGCACGGAAACGACCGCTATGTTGCACATACTCTGCGATGATACTACGACCGCTCCCGGCCGGGGGTGTGAGATGTCGCACACCAGCCCGCGCGGCGACGGTTCGTGTTTCGTCTACTTCAGTTCGATGGCGATGGCGTGGGAGCCGTTGGCGCCAATGTCCTTGGCGGAGTGCGTCGTCGCGTCAAGGAACTTTGACCTCGCCGGCGGGAATTTTGGCCTCGACGACCTCGCCGTCGGGACCGGTGAGCGACCAGTCGCAGTCCGTAGCGGCGTAGAGCACCATGTCGGGGTGCGAGTGCGTCTCGCTGCCGGCTTCGGGCTCGGTGCGGATCGCCAGGACCCTCACTCGGTCGTTCTCAAGGAGCACACTGTAGATGTGCGGGGCTACCGAAACTGCGTCCGCCATTAGATATTCCTCCATTGCTCGAAGATGACGATGGGGCGACTCATATTTCGCCGTTGCTCAACCCCTTGCGGTGGGAGCTCAATCAGCCTACCACAAGGACAGGCTGCTCGGCGGACTACCTGCCCTGAACGAGCGAGAGGAACTCTCCGCGCGTCACGCCGCGCCGGCGGAAGCCGCCGCGGATCGCCGAGGTGATCATGCGCGAGCCGGGCTTCTGGGCGCCGCGCATCGTCAGGCAGAGGTGCTCCGCCTCGATCACGACGGCGACGCCGTCCGGGCGCAGGCCTTCCATGATCGCGTCGGCGACCTGGCTCGTCAGGCGCTCCTGCATCTGCGGGCGCCGGGCCAGGATGTCGACGACGCGGGCCAGCTTGCTGACGCCGACGATGCGGCCTTCCGGCACGTAGCCGACGTGCGCTTCGCCGTGGAACGGCAGGAAGTGGTGCTCGCAGAGGGAGTAGAAGGGGATGCTCTTGAGGATCACCATCTCCTTGTGCTCCTCCTCGAACCCCTTACGCAGGACGTCCTGCGGATCCTGGTTCAGTCCCGAGAAAAGCTCCGCGTAGAGCCTCCCGATCCGTTCCGGCGTCTCGACCAGCCCTTCGCGCGTGCCGTCCTCGCCGACCGCAGCGATGATCTCGCGGACGGCGGCGGCGATGCGCTCCTGGTCTACACCGGCGATGCGTGTGTCCATCAGGAGAGGAATTGTATCAGGCGCGCGCTCAGGACCAGAAGGCGTCGACCTCGTAGCGGTCCTCGACGAGGAACCAGAACTCGGCGATGCGGCCGTCGGCGATGCGGAACGTCCAGGCCTGCAGCGAGCCGTCGAGCTTCTTGCCCTCGCGCTCGGCGTGGACGCGGACGAGGGCGATCGCATAGTCGCCGCCGGCCATAACGTCGAGAATCTGCGGGCGCACCGTGCCGTTCGAAAGCTCGCGCGGACGGGCGAGGAAGGCGAGCACTTCGTCCGGGCCGCGGTAGTCCGCCGAGAGCGGGCTGCGGCCGGGCACGTGCCAGACGACATCGTCGGCGAGCGCCGCGCGCACTGCGGCCTCGTCGCCGCGGGCCTGGGCGACGAACCAGCCGCGGACGAGTTCTTCGTTGGCGCGAGGCATCTCAGGAGAGGCCCATCGCGGACTCGACGGCCGAGAGGTCAGCATCGACCTCGGCTGCGTCGGTCTCGATGGCGAGGGCGGCCTCCGGGTCCTTGAGTCCGTGGCCTGTGATGACGCAGACGATCGTCTGGTCGCGGAGGCTCTCCGGACGTTCGGCAGCCGTCTTGAGGAGGCCGGCGACACAGGCGGCGGAGGCGGGCTCGCCGAAGATGCCCTCCTCTTCGGCGAGGAGACGGTAGGCGTTGAGGATCTCGTCGTCGGTCACAGCGTTGATCTCGCCTTCGGACTCGTCGCGCGCGGCGACGGCGGACTCCCACGAGGCGGGGTTGCCGATTCGGATGGCAGTGGCGACCGTCTGCGGGTCGTCGATGGGTTGGCCGCGGACGATCGGGGCGGCGCCGGCAGCCTGCCAGCCGCTCAAGCGCGGTTTGTGGCTGGCGCGCTCCGCCTGGTAGTACTCGACGAATCCGCGCCAGTAAGCGGTGATATTGCCGGCGTTGCCGACGGGGATGAACAGCAGGTCCGGCGCGTCTCCGAGCTCATCAATGATCTCGAAGGCGGCGGTCTTCTGGCCTTCGATGCGGTGCGGGTTGACGGAGTTGACGAGTGAGACGTTGTGCTTCTCCGAGACCTGGCGGGCGATGGCCAGCGCGTCGTCGAAGTTGCCGCGGACGGTCAGCACGCGGGCACCGTGGGCGACGGCCTGGGCGAGCTTGCCCTTTGCGACGCGCCCTTGCGGGACGAGTACGACGGCGTCGAGGCCGCTGCGCGCGGCGTAAGCAGCGGCCGAGGCGCTCGTGTTTCCCGTCGAAGCGCAGAGGACGGCCCGCGAACGGGCCTCTGCCGCCTTGGCCACAGCGACGACCATGCCCCTGTCCTTGAACGAGGCCGTCGGGTTGCACAGCTCGAGCTTGAAGTAGAGGCTCTTGCAGCCGATGCGCTCGATGAGCCGGCGGGACTGCACGAGAGGCGTGTCGCCCTCGCCAAGGCTGAGCATCGGCGTATCGTCGGTGACGGGTAGGCGGTCCCGATAGCGTGCCAGGATACCTCTGGCAGCGGAGGTGCCGGTCAGGCGCTCCAAGTTCGAGGCCTCATTGTGACGAGCGCCAGCTCAGTCGGTTGTGTGCAGCTCACCTTGCGTAAGCTCCTTGATCTCCTGGTTCAGCGCTTCGTTGGCACGACGGCGCTGGCGGATGAACGTCTGGTAGACCTTCTTCAGCGCTGCGTTCGTCTGCTCCGTCAGATCCTCAAGTCGCGCCGCCAGAGCCATCATCTCGCTGGCCTGCTTCTGGCTGCGCTGGTCAAGGCGGTCCATCCCCTTGACGAATACGTCCGTGCTCTCGGTCACTTCGGTGGCGATGTGTTCGAGGCTGGCCATGCGATGATTGACCAGTTCGCGCTCGTGGGCGGCGCTCTGCAGCGCCTCCTTGGCCTCTTCCTGCGTGCCGGCGACCGCCTCCAGCTTCTCCTGGCGCTCCATCGCTTTCTGCAGCTGCTCAAGGGCAAGCGACATGCGGTCTGTCATCTTCTCGTTGGCGTCCTGCAGCTGCTGAAGCTCGCCGCTGAATCGGGCGAAATCCTGGTCCAGCCGCATCGTCGCCTCGTGGCTGCGGGCGGACTTCGTTTCGACACTCTCCATCGCCCGCTCGGCGGCCTGTGCCGCCAGGCGATTGCCGGCGATCTCTTCTTCGATGTGCCGTGCGACATCTTCGAGCGCCTTCATCCGGCCATCGAATTGTTCGATCGTGCGGCCGATCGATTCCGTTTGGCTGGCGATCATGCCGAGGTCGTTGCGCTCACGCCCGGATTTGGTCTTAGCCTCTTTGCCAACGCGCTCGACGCGATCAGCGAGCTGGCCCTGGCGGACCTGCACCTTGCCGAGCTTCTCGTTAAGCTCGCGCACCTCCTCCCGCAGCGACCCCAGCGTAGCCTCCACGGAGCCAGAGACGGCCGTGCCCTGCACGACCTTCTTCACGTCGGCGTCCAGCGACCAGGCGATCTTGAGCGCCTGCGCTAGTTCGCTTTCGAGCTTGTGCAGACGCGCCTTAGCGTCCTGGAGCTCGGTCTCCAGCCACTCGGTTGAGCCGGACGCCGGGGCCGTCCTGGTGCGGGCCACGATCAGTCCTCCACCCGCAGGACGCTTCCGACGTTATGCACGTCGTCCTTCAGCTCTTCGATTTGCGAGATGCTGCGCTGGACGTCGGCTTCCCGCGCGGCGTGCGTCATAATCACGATTTCGGCCGTCTGCGCCTCGTCGTCGGTCTCCTTCTGGATGACCGAGGCGATGCTGACGCCGTTGTCGCCGCAGGCGCGCGCAATCTCGGCGAGCACGCCGGGCCGATCGCTGACCTCGACGCGGATGTAATAGCGAGTCGTGAGGTCTGATATCGTCTTCATCGCTATGTCGGCAGTATAACGCCAGGGGGAAGGCCGGCTGCCTTGAACGATCGAACGCGACGCTTCCATGACGTCTGCCATAATCGCCGAGGTCGAAGGCATTGACCCAGCGCCGGCGCCCTGGAAGAGCACGCGGCCGATCAAGTCGCCTTCCACCTGCACGGCGTTGAGCACACCGTCAACGTTGGCAAGCAGCTCCTCGTTCGGGACGAGGGCAGGATGGACTCGCACGCCGATGCCATCGGCATCGCGCCGGCCGATCGCCAGGAGCTTAATCGTGTAGCCCAGCTCGGCCGCGTAGCGAAAGTCGCGCGGCATGAGGTGCGTGATGCCCTCTCGATGGACCTCTTCGACGCGGACGTGCCCGTGAAACGCCAGGCTGGAGAGGATCGCCAGCTTGTAGGCGGCGTCGAAGCCCTCCACGTCGGCGGCCGGGTCGGCCTCGGCGTAGCCCAGCTCCTGGGCCTGGCGAAGAGCCTCGCCGAAAGTGGCGCCCTCGCGGCTCATCTGCGTCAGGATGAAGTTCGTCGTCCCGTTGATGATGGCGCGCAGGCTCGTGATCTGGTTTGCAGAAAGGTCGCGCTTGAGCGGCGAGACGATCGGCATGCCGCCACCGACGCTGGCCTCGAAGAGGATGTCCACGCCGCCGGCGGTGGCCTGCGCCAGAAGCTCCGGCCCGTACTTGGCCATCAGCTCCTTGTTCGCCGTCACGACCCAGCGGCCGCGGCTCAGGCTCTCCTGGATATATTCGCGGGCCGGGTCTTCGCCGCCCATGACCTCGACGACGATGTCACTTTCGGTGCCCAGCGCCTCGGCAGGGTCGGTCGTGATCAAGGAGGCGTCCGGGGCGAAGTCGCGCTCGCGCGTGGCGTCGCGCACGAGCACCTTGCGCAGCTCAATCCGGGCGCCGATGCGGTCGGCGTAAGTATCGGCGCTCTCGGTCAGAGCCCGCGCGACGCCGCTACCGACGACGCCGAGGCCCAGCAGCACGATGCCGACGCTCTGGCGTTCTGCCACGGCAGCCCCTCCAATGACTAGTTATGTCCGGCAGGCCCGAGGTGCAGCCTACTGGACTGTCAGGTTAGCGTGTTTGACGACGTACGCGATCTTATCCGGGTTGCCGATCTGGGTGTCCAGTTCGTTCACGACCTCGACGGATTCTTGCTTCTCGATCAGCCAGTCAAGATAGGCTGCTCTTCCGAGGCTGTCCCGGCTCTCGTCTGACACTTCCTGGCTGTCCGACTTGTCCAGCACCTCGAATATAAACACGGCATTACCGGAGGAAAAGGTCGTGATCTCGTTCGCTTCGAGCGCGAACAGGATGTTCTCCAACGAATCGCCGAGGACGCCTTCCGGGACCCAGCCGACCTCGCCGCCCTCATCCTTTGTAGCGGTATCGAGAGAATTATCGGCGGCCAGCGTCGCGAAGTCGGCGCCAATGTTCAGCTGCTCGATCAGGCCGTCGGCCGTCTGCTGGTCCGCAAGCCGAATCTGGCGATAGTTCACCGATGGCAACGAGTCGACCACCTCCGCCGCAAAGAGGTCCGTCAGACCGCCCAGCAGAACGGCGGCTCGGGAGGCGTCCGTGAACTCCTCCTCGCTGAGGCCGGTGCGGGCCAGCTCCTCCGCGAAACGGGCGTCGAAGTTGGCGTCATCGGCTTCGATACCGAGCCTGGAGGCGATTTCGGCGCGGACGTCCTCATCAGAAGCGGTCACCGACCGCTCGCCAGCGAACTGCAGGAGAAGAGCTTCCTGGATCAGATCTGCACTCAGCGCGGGGAGAACCGATCCGGCGTTCCTGACGCCTGACTCTTCGCGAAAGAGGTTGGCCCGCTCGGTGTAGTCTCTGACGGTTATCTCCCGCTCGCCCACACGCAGGCCCAGCGACCCAGGCCGCTGTTGGTCATCGATGTAATCGGAGAGGAAGGCCCAGCCGATTACACCCAGCGAGGCGACGACCAGGAAGACGATTCCGGCTGTGGCCCAGAGCTGCCAGCGGTTCGCCTCGAGCTTGCGCGTGATGCCTGTCTGCTCGTGCTCCCAGGTGGGGGTCGGGATCTTCGTGCGGCGTTTCGGCATAGGTCTACCTACTGGAACAACAGCCGGGCGCCGCTGGCCGTTTCGATGCTAGCCAGCCGTTAACGGCCCTGTGAGACTCTGATGTGGTCCGGTGTGTAGGGCAAAAGCGCGAGGTGGCGGGCCCGCTTGATCGCGTTAGACAGCGCTCGCTGGTGCTTGGCGCAGGCGCTCGTGCGGCGCCGAGTCTCGATCCGGGCGCGATCGGAGACGAAGCGGCGCAGAAACGAGACGTTCTTGTAGTCCACGTACCTGATGTGATCGGCGCACATGATGCAGACGCGCCGGCGGCGGCCGCCGCTGCGTCCTCGCGACCGATCGTCATCGTCCCGGGACCGGCCGCCTCCGGCCGGGCGCGGACGTGGCCGGTCACCGCCCCCTCTGGCGGGTGCGCCGGCGCTTGTGGCTGTTGTTCTGCTGTCTGTCATGGCTTGTCCTATTCGAAGGGAACGTCTTCCGGTTCCAGGTCCACCGGGGCGTCCTGGTCTTCTGGTCGCGGCGCGCCACCGGGCCTGCTATCAAGAAATTGTACGTCCTGCGCCACCACTTCGGTTGTGTAGCGCTTCTGTCCGTCCTGGCCTTCCCAGGCACGCGTCTGCAGCCGGCCCTCGACGTAGACGCGGCGGCCCTTCTGCAGGTACTGGTTGCAGAGCTCGGCCAGCTTGGCGAAGGCAACGATTCGGAACCACTCGGTCTCTTCCTTGCGCTCGCCGTCGGAGCCGGTGAAGCTGCGGCTGGCGGCCACGCGGAAGTTGGTGACGGCGGCGCCGTCCGCGGTGTAGCGCATCTCTGGGTCGGCGCCGAGATTGCCGATGACCATGACTTTGTTCAGGCCGGCCATGCTAGTTCTCGCTCGCCGCCTCTGCCGGCTTCTCCGCCGGCTCCCTGGCCGGTGCCTCCGCGGGCTCCTTGGCCGGTGCCTCCGCGGGCTCTTCAGCCGCTGCCTCTGCGGGCTCTTCAGCCGCTGCCTCTGCGGGCTCTTCAGCCGCTGCCTCTGCGCTCTTCAGCCGCTGCCTCTGCGGGCTCTGCGACCGGTGCTGCTGCTGCGTCAGCCGCCGCCGGTGGGGCGGAGTCCGCGGCGGGAGCTTTTGCGGCTCCCTCTGCTGGTGCCTCTTTGGCGCCCTCTGCCGGCTTGTCGGCAGGCAGCTGGACGGGCGCGTCCGGGTCGAGTTCGGGCCTGATGACGATCGGCTCTTCCATTCGCACGACGAGGTGACGCAGGACGTCATCAGCCAGATCGAGGCTACCTTCGATCTCGCGCACGTCCTGGGGGCCGAGCGTGAACTGCGAGATGCTGTAGTAGCCCTCGGTGAACCGATCGAGCGGGTAAGCGAGGCGCCGGCGTCCCCAACGATCGACGTTCTTGATCTCGCCGCCGCGTTCCTTGATCAGGCCGTGAACGCGATCGACGGTGGCGGGGAAGCCTTCTTCTCCGCCTTCGGGGCTAACGACAAGTACCAGTTCGTATTCTCTCAATGGTTCCTCTCAACGCAAAGCAAAGCCCCGTGAGCCTCGGCCACAACGGGCCATTCCCACGGGCACCAGCGAATTATAACACCGCGCTATGGGACGAACAACGGGCCGCCGGCGGCGCTGCGGCCTCAGGCCGCCACGCCTTCGCGATCGGTGATTCCGGGCACGGCGAAGGCGCCGGCGAACTCTTCGACCTCGGCGCGCAGCTTGGCCAGCGCGGCGTCGTCATCGCGCACCTCGATCGCCCGGGCGAAGAAGCCGGCCACCGCGCGCATCTCGTCGGGGCCCATGCCACGGGTGGTGAGGGCGGGCGTGCCGATGCGTATGCCGCTGCCCTGCAGGGGCGGCCGCTCGTCGTAGGGGATCGTGTTGCGGTTGACGGTGATCGCCGCCTTGTCGCAGACCTGCTCCGCCTTGCGGCCGCTGATGCCCTTGACGCCGACGTCCACCAGCATCAGGTGGTTGTCCGTGCCGCCGGAGACGAGCCGGAAGCCGTGGCCCTGCAGCGCTTCCGCCAGCACCTTCGCGTTGTCGACGATCTGCTGGGCGTAGTGCTTGAAGTCGGGCAGCAACGCCTCGCCGAAGCAGACGGCTTTGGCGGCGATCGTGTGCATGTGCGGCCCGCCCTGCACACCCGGAAACACAGTCTTGTCGATGGGCTTCGCGAGCTCCTCGGTGCTGAGGATGAAGCCGCTTCGCGGGCCGCGCAGCGTCTTGTGCGAGGTCGATGTCACGACGTGCGAGTGCGGCACCGGCGAGGGGTGCACGCCTCCGGCGACGAGGCCGGCGATGTGCGCCATGTCGGTAACCAGGTAGGCGCCAACGTCATCGGCGATCTCGCGAGCACGCGCGAAGTCGATGATCCGCGGGTAAGCGGTCGCGCCGACAACGATCATTTTCGGCTTGTGCTCCCGGGCCAGCGTCGCCATCTCGTCGTAATCGATGCGCTCGGACTCGCGCTCGACGCTGTAAGGGACGAAGTTGTAGAGCTGGCCGGAGAAGTTAATCTCGCGGCCGTGCGTCAGGTGGCCGCCCTGCGCCAGGTTCATGCCCATCGCCGTGTCGCCGGGCTCGATCAGCGCGAAGTAGGTGGCGAGGTTGGCCTCGGCGCCGCTGTTGGACTGGACGTTGGCGTGCTCGCAGCCGAACAGCTCCTTGGCGCGGGCGATCGCCAGCGTCTCTGCCTCATCGACGACCTGGCAGCCGCCGTAATAGCGCTTGCCGGGATAGCCCTCGGCGTACTTGTTCGTGAGGATCGAGCCCATCGCCTCGAGGACGGCGGCGCTCGTGTAGTTCTCGGACGCGATCAGCTCGAGGCCGAGGCGCTGCCGGTCCTTCTCCTGCTGGATGATGGCGGACACGGCCGGATCGCTGTTGCTCAGCGCGCTGTCTACAGATCCATCGGTCATGGGGCACCTCGCTTAAACGCAAAGCAGCGCCTCCCCATAGGGAAAGGCACTGAGTTTGGGGCGGCTTTAGTTGTGATTGTGAACTGAGGTTCTCTCCTCTGCCCCCTCCTGCGGCGGAGACAGCACAAGTTTATGTCCCGCCGCGCCACGCCGTCAATCGCTTGGCGGCTGGCGTTCGCTGAGCGCCCAGGCGTGTTCGTTGAGCGCCATCAGCCCGCCCGACATCAGCGAGTGGCCGCCCAAGAGCACCGGAATCGTGGCAGCGGCCGCCGCGCGCGTGAAGTCGCGGAGGAACGGCTCCGAGATCGCGGCCGCCTCGCCCAGGTCGGAGAGGAAGCGGTCCTCGCGGCTGGCGGCGACCCGCTTGTGCGCAAGGAGTACGCGCGTGTCGATAAACGCGGCGTCGCCGAGTTCAGCCAGCGTGTCGAAGAAGCGATCGAGGCCGGCCAACTCGACGTAGAAACCCAGCAGCGAGCGAGCGGTGACCGTCTCCGCGCGGCCGTCGGCCTCCATGCCGCGCTCCTCAGCGAAGAGGCGCACGCGGCAGGCCGTCTGGCGTTCCAGGTAGGCCCAGGAGTGGCTGCCGACGCGACCGGCGACGACGATCTGCGACGCCCGGTCCGTGAGCAGCGGCAGCGTGCGCTCGTACGCGGTCGTGTCCAGCGCCAGGCGAGCGATATGCTCACGCAGTCGCGGGCCGCCTTCACCCGTCAGCGCGAGGACGAGCAGGTCGCTCGGCGAGTCGACGTCCATCTGGGTGGCAACGGTGCGGGACAGCTCCTGCACCGACAGGCCGGCCTCGTTGAAAGCGCGGGCGAGCGCGTTGTCGCGCCCGACGCGCTCGGCGGCGGCGAGCGCCGCCTCGGTCGCGGCGAAGGCGACAAGGTCGGACGAGAAGCTGTTGTTCGTGACGACACCGCGCGCAAGCCCGGAGGCGACTTCGCGGAAGTCGGCGGCGGAGAAGAGCGGCACGCTGCCCGCGCCGATGTAGATGACGGATGCGAGCCGATGGCGCCTGACGACGTTCGCAAGACGGCGGCCGAAGTGGAACGGCTCAGGCGAGAAGTCGGTCTCGATTCCGGGCAAGGTAGCGGCCAACTCCGGCTCGTCGGTGACGATGATCGCTCGTTCCGCGCAGCCTTCGAGTGCGGCTTCGGCGGCGTCGACGGCAGCGGCGAAACGCGCGTCGTCTACCGTCCGCTCGACAGGCGACGTACCCCTCCCGCCGTAGAAGACCACGAGCGCCGGCGACTCCGGCATCGGATCAGCGCCGGCTGCTGACCGCGCCAGGTATCGTCTCGACGCGGACACGTGGATAGAGGATGTCGACCTCGCGGCGGTGGCAGAGCTCGGTGCCGGGTGTGAGAACGGCGGCCGTGCCGGCGGCGATTCCCAGGCGCAGCGCGTCCTCCATCGGACTGCCGCGGCTGAGCGCAAGGACGACGCCGGCGACGAAGGCGTCACCGGAACCGACTGCGCTGACGGCGCGCACGCGGGGCGCGATGCCCCGCCAGACGCTGCCGCGCGAGACCGCGATCGCGCCGTGCCGGCCACGCGTGGCGAGGACCGTGGGGACGCCGCTTTCGTGCACATCCCAAGCGGCGGCGAGCGTGGACTCCTCGTCGTCCAGCGTCCGCCCGACCAGCCGCTCGAACTCGCGCCGGTTACCCTTGACGATCTCCGGGTGCGCGGCGGTGCCCTCGGCCAGCGGATCCTGATCGGCGTCGAGGACGGTGTGGACGCCGGCGTCGCTGGCCTCCTGGATGATCTCGTTGTAGCAGTGGCCGGAGAGCGGCGGCGGGATACTCCCCGCCAGCACCAGCCAATCCCCGGGCTCCAGGCGCGAGCGAAGGCGCGCGCGCAGCTCATCGAGGGCGCCTTCCTCAGTGTCCGGTCCCGGCGCACTGAGGATCGTCGTGCCGTGGCGAGCCTCATCGAGGATCGCGATGTTCGTTCGCGTCTCGCCCTCCGTGTGCACGAAGTCCGTCTCGATGCCGGCCTTCTCGATCTCCTGCACGACGTAGCGGCCGAGTCCGCCCGGCGCGAATCCCATCGCGATGCTCTCGCCGCCGAGTTCCCGGACGACGCGCGAGACGTTGATGCCCTTGCCGCCGGGATCGAAGCGGCTGGACTTGACGCGCAGGGTGTCGCCGGCCACGAACTTCTGCAGCACCAGGGTCTGGTCGACGGCCGGGTTCATCGTGACGGTGACAATCATGCCGGTTCCAGGTTCTCTTCCAGGATCAGGCCGTAGTCCCCGTAGGAGCGCCGGTAGACCAGCGCCAGCTGGTCGCGGTCGGCGTCGCGAAAGAGGAAGAACATGTGGTCCAGCATCTCCATCTGCTCGATCGCTTCGGCTTCTGTCATCGGCTTCATCGCGAAGTGCTTGATGCGCACGACGCGACCGGCGACGATCTCCGTATCGGGCGGCAGCGGCTCTTCCTCCGGCTCGGACGGTCCGGCGCCGGGCAGACGCTCTTCCTTGCCGACGCGGCGCTGGCTGCGCAGGAGCTTGCGCTCCTTGAAGCGCTTGGCCTGCCGGTCGAGCACGTCGACGACGGCGTCGACGGCGGCTTCCATCTCGTGGTTGCGTTCTTCCGCCCGCAGGTAGTTGCCGCTGGCATCGATCGTCACCTGCACGACGAAGCGGCCCTCGCCGCTCTTCGCCTCGCGACGCACGTCGACGATGGCGTGCTCGGCCATCGGCAGGTGCCGCGCGATGCGGGCCAGGTGTTCGCTCGCGTACTCGCGGAAGCGATCGCTGATCTGCAGGTGCTGTCCGCGGAAGATGACGTCCATCCGGGCTCCTTCCTTCTATCTCTTCTGCGGTCGATTGTATGCCGCCTGTGAATCCCGTCTCAACCGGCCGTTTGGCAGGGCCAATCAGCTCTCTCTCGCGAACGTGAGACTGTACACCCGGTCCGCGCCCGCACTCCTGAGGTCGCGCGCGCAGGCGTCGAGCGTCGCGCCGGTCGTCATCGTGTCATCGACGAGGACGACGCTGCCGCTGACCGGCTCGCGTCCGGACGCGAAGGCACCCTTCACGTTGGCGCGCCGCGCCGCCTCGTCCGGCTGCTCGACTTGCGACGCTCCCGCCCGGCGCGACAGCGCCCGCCCGGCGACCGTGATGCCGGTGCAGCGGCCGATCTCGCTCGCCAGAAGCGCCGACTGGTTGTAGCCTCGCCGGCGCTGACGAGAGCCGGCCATCAGCACCGGCACGATCGCCGAGACGCACGGCTTCCACGCCAGCAGGAGGGCCGCCATCGCCTCGCCCATCTGCGGGGCGACGGCAGAGAGACCGTTGTACTTGAGCGCGTGGATCAGGTCTCGCGCCGGCCCGCCGTAGGCATAGACGGAACGGACGGCGGTGAACGCGGGTTGCTCGCCGCGGCACTGTTCGCAGCGGCTGTCCCTGCTGGGCTGCCAGCAGACGCCGCACCGCGGGTGCTCAGCCGCCACCATCCGCGACGAGCAGCCGTCGCAGACGAAGCGGCCGAAGGCGCGGCAGGAGACACAGCGCGGCGGAAAGACGGCGTCGAGCGCGTGTGACCAGAGCCGGGAGGCAAGCGACCGCTGACGGACGAGCGCCGAGGTCACTTCGCCTCTTCCCGCTCGCGGGTGAGGCCGTCGATGAAGTCCATGATCACGTTGCGCACCATGCCACGGTCCGGCAGGCGCACGACGGAGCCGTAAACGCCCGCGCCGGTGGACTCTCCGCCCTTCTCGCGCACGTCGTCGACGGCCTCACGCAGCGTCGCCAGGAACTCGTCGACGATGGCGGCGTGGGCGGGCGTCACCATGAAGTGGAGGCTGGGCGGCAGCTGCTGGCGGTCCGGATACCAGCCGCGCGCGCCCAGCGCCTCGGAGAGGACGTAGATGTCGAACTCATCGGAGCCGACGGCGAAGAGGCTGATGTCGGGCTCGCCGAGGATCTTGAGGCCGGGCGTGGCCCGCACCCCCTCCTGGAGCCCCTTCGTGGCAGCGACGATCTTCGCCGCGAGCCGCTTGTAGCCGGCCTCTCCCAGGTAGTTCATGCAGGCCCAGGCGGCGGCGATCGCACCGCCCGGACGGCTGCCGGTCATCGTCGGCGAACCGTAGAGGCCGCCGGGCCAGTCCGTCACCGCGAAGAACTGGTAGCGGCCGTAGGCCGGATCGCGGTACATGATCGTCGAGGCCCCGCGGGCCGCGTAGCCGTACTTGTGGCAGTCCGCAGAGATCGAGCTTACACCCGGCACGCGGAAGTCCCACGGCCGGACCTCGTTGCCAAGCCGCTCCCAGAACGGGAGCAGGAAGCCGCCGACGCAGGCGTCGACGTGGCAGGGGATATCGCGCTCAGAGGCCGCAGCGGCGATCTCCGGGATCGAGTCGATCGTGCCGAACGGGAAGTTGGGCGCCGAGCCGACCATGAGCACGGTGTTTGGGGTGATCGCCTCCTGCATCGCCGAGACGTCTACGCGCAGGCCGTCGTCCAGCGGGGCGTGGATCGCCTTGACGCCGAGGTATTGCGCCGACTTATCGAACGCCGGGTGGGCGCTGAGCGGGATCACCATCTCCGGCTCCGTGATCCCCTTCTCTTCGCGGGCCCGGTCGCGAGCCGTCTTCACGGCCATGAGAATGCTCTCCGTGCCGCCGGAGGTCATGTTGCCGATCGCCTCGGGCTCGCCGAGCAGACCCGCCGTCATGGCGACGACCTCGGATTCGAACTTCTTGAGGCTCTTGAAGGCGTCGGGGCCAAGGCAGTTCGTGAAGATCGCCTTGCTGTAGGCGTCGCGGAGGACTTCCGCCACGTCGTCACCGGCGTAGTAGACGAGGCTCCAGATGCGGCCGCCCATCCAGTCCGCGTCTCCGCTCAGGGCGTCGTCGAGTTCGGAGTTGACCTGGTCGCGGGACTTGCCATCGGGGGGAAGGTTCATGGGGCGCCTCCTGGGCGAAGATAGCGCCATCCTAGCAGGGACGGCGGGAAGTTGGAACGGGGGAGAAGCGACACACAATATGAGACTTGGATCACAGTAGAGCACGAAGGGGCGGACTAGACTGAATGCGCTATGGGCAAAGCGACGGTGCGGCTGTTCGCGCGGCTGGCGGAACTCGCCGGAACGCGCGAGACGGAAGTGGAGCTGGGCGAGGGCCTGACGGCCGCCGGCGTGTTCGACGTTCTGGTGGCGCGCTATCCCACGCTCAGCGGCTTCGATGCGATCGTCCGGTTCGCCGTCAACTCGGAGTTCGTGGAGACCTCTCAGCCGGTTCGCGATGGTGATGAAGTGGCGCTGATCCCGCCGGTTAGCGGCGGCGGCGGCCTCTTCGAGGTGACTGCGGACCCGCTCGACCCGGAACGCGTCGCCGAGCACGTGCGGCGGGACTATGCCGGGGCCATCGCGCTCTTCTACGGGGTCGTCCGCGATCACAGCCGCGACCGCAAGGTGCTGCACCTTGAGTACGAAGCCTACCCGGAGATGGCGACGAAAGTGATGCGCCAGATCGCCGCCGAGATACAGCAGCGCTTCGGCGTGGCGGAGATCGCGATCCAGCACCGCACCGGCCGCCTGGAGATCGGCGAGACGTCGCTGCTTGTGGCCGTCTCTGCCGCGCACCGCGCTGAGGCGTTCGAGGCGTGCCACGCGCTTGTCGACCGCTTTAAGGAGACGGTGCCGATCTGGAAGAAGGAAGTGTTCGAGGGCGGCGAGGAGTGGATCGAGGGTGATCTGTCGCCGCCTGAAGCCCAGGTATGAGGGAGGCTAGCAAGATATTTGAGCATCTGCTAGAATAAGCGCGCCTGAACTCTTGACCCGCCAGAGGTTCTGGCGAGATAATTGGGCATCCCATCTCGGGAGAGGAGTCTGAACATGACTACCGAACCAGCCAAGCCGCCGATCGAGCCCGTGAAGGACTGGTCGACTGACTACGACATCTTCGACCCCGGCTACATCAAGGATCCCTTCCCTACTTGGGACGAGCTCCGCGAGAAGTGCCCGGTGGCGCACACCAAACGCTGGGGCGGCTCCTGGATGCCGACGACCTACGCGGACCTGCGCAAGATCGCCGCAGACGTCGACGTCTTCTCCTCCCGCAACCCCCTCGTGGCGGACGCCGGAGTACCCGCTGAGCTTGACGTGGAGCTGGAGGAGCAGGCCTCGGCCGGCGCGCCGCCCATCTCCTCCGACCCACCGGTCCACACCTGGTCAAGAGCGCTCCTCCTGCCCAAGTTCTCGATCAAGGCCGTCTCAAGCTATGAAGAGGAGACGCGAGAGCTCTGCCGCTCTCTGATCGACGGCTTCATCGACAAGGGCCGCGCCGACGCCGCCGCCGACTACGCGCAGCAGATCCCGCCGCGCGTCATCGCCAGCATGCTCGGTATCACGCAGGACCGCGCGGGCGAATTCACGGAGTGGGTGCGCGGCTTCCTGGAGTTCGGCCTGACGAACGTTGACATACGCAGCGGCTCGGCGATGCAGATCTTCTCGTTCCTCAACGAGGAGATCCAGCAGCGCAAGGCGAACCCCGGCGACGACCTGATCAGCTACATGCTTGCGGCGGAGGTCGAGGGCGCGCCCTACCCGATCCCGGAGCCGCACGTTCTCGGCACCTGCTTTCTGCTCCTCGTCGCCGGCATCGACACGACCTGGAGCTCAATCGGCTCGGCGATGTGGCACCTGGCGCAGAACCCCGACCACTGCCAGCGCCTGATCGACGAGCCCGAGCTGATCACGCCGGCGGTCGAAGAGCTGCTGCGGGCCTACGCGCCGGTGACGATGGCGCGCGAGGTAACGAGGGACGCGCAGTACGACGGCTGCCCGATGAAGGAAAACGACAGGGTCCTGATGAACTTCCCAGCCGGCAACCGCGACCCGCAGAAGTTCGAGAACCCGGACGAGGTGATCCTTGACCGCAAGGTCAATCCACACATCGCTTTCGGCGTCGGCATCCACCGCTGCGCGGGCTCTAATCTCGCGCGGATGGAGATGCAAGTGTCGATCGAGGAGTGGCTGAAGCGCATCCCGGAGTTTCGCCTGGAGGACCCCGGAGCGGTCACCTGGGCCGGCGGCCAAGTGCGCGGGCCGCGCAAGTGCGCGGTGGTGTTCTAAAGATGAGAATCAAGGTCGATACCGAAAAGTGTGAAGGTCACAACCGTTGCTTCGTCGTCGCCGGCGAGCTATTCGAGCTCGATGATTCCGGTTACGCCCACGAGGTCGGCGACGGCAAAGTGCCGGCCGCGCTCGAGGAGAAGGCGCGCCTCTCGGTGACGAACTGTCCCGAGCAAGCGATCTCCATCGACGAAGACGACAAATAGCGACCGCCTCGCGTCCCGCATCCGCTGGCTCGCCATAAGGCCGCGCAAGTGCTTCCTCGCCTATCCCGAAAGAATGTCAGCGAGAGCGAGGCTGGTGCGCCTCATCGCCCTGAAGTCCTCGACTGATGCGCCATCGTAGAGGATATCGGCCCACTCGACGTATTGCTCCCCAAATCAAGTCACCGGCTCTTATGCCTTTAGCGCGCGCCAACTCAGAACCCATTCCTTCTCGCAGCTGCACTATTACATTAGTCGCCATGCTGCATTGCCGAGTCGCGTCCTTGACTCTGTTGCCCACCGTGCGCGCCACTGGCACCACCGAGAGCCCGGCTCGCCTCGCAGACGTCTCAGATCCTTGGACAAATTCAGATCCAAGGTATGTTCCTTGATAGTCCGGCGCAGCAGATGCCACGGCGGCGAGAGCCGCAGCGGCAGCGGCGCTTGCAGCGCATTTGGCGTCCATCGTCTCGGATTCTTCCGACAGACTCGCCGCCGAAGATGCACCGGCTAACGCCAGTGCAGCATTCACTGGCGTTGCGTCCATCCCGAAGCGCATGGCCGCAACGAGGGCCTCCCGAACACCATCACAGCCAGAGCGATGAGCAACAAGCTCGGCGATGGATACTGCTAGAGCTATTGCCTGCGCGTCCGTAAGTTGGGCTGGGTGGCAGAAGCACCGTCGCGCACTCATGACCGTAAGTTGGTTGCATACGACCAATTCGCTCTTCTCCACGGCAGGAACGCCTTCGACCGTAAGGAGAATGCAGTCCTGCTCCCGGGCGAACTCCATCGCGCACGCTCGCGATGTTGCGAAGTGATAACCCTTCTGCCCGAATTCTAATTGGGATGGATCCATCCTCCTCGTCGACCAGGGCAACGCCTTGAGCTCGTACAGCCTGTCGACGGTAGCGCTGTGCCAGTCACCGTAAAGCGATGAAGGTCCATCTCCTGAGACAGGTTTGAATCCAACTGCCATGGTAGAGATTCTAGCAGTCCCAGCGAGCAAGTCTCTCATGCTGAAGCTCTCGAACCATCAGGGAAGCCAAGCCGACCAACGCGCTGCAACAGCGAACCGGTAGAATCGGAAGCGTGGCGGAAGAACTGAAGCACGTCGGCGGCGAGAATCTGCGCTACTGCTCCCGCTGCGGCGCGACGCTCGCAGTCCGCCTGATCGAGACCGAGGACCGGCCGCGCCTGATCTGCGACCGCGGCCACATCCTGTACGTCAACCCGGTGCTCGTCGTCGGCGTTATTCCGGAGCGGCGCGGACGCATCCTGCTGCTGCGCCGGGCGATTGAGCCGCGCCTCGGCACGTGGACGTTCCCGGGCGGCTTCATGGAGATCGACGAGACGGTGGAGGAAGCGGCGGCGCGCGAGGCCCACGAGGAGGTCAACCTGCACGTTCGCGTGCTCGACCTGATCGGCATCTACACAAAGCCCGGCCCGTCGCCGGGCCCCGGCATCGTCTCGATCGTCTTCCGCGGCACGGTGGCGACCGGCCGCCCGCAGCCCGGCCGCGAGGCGCTGGAGGTGCGCTGGTTCAAGCCGGAGGAGATCCCCTGGAAAGACCTGGCCTACGAGACGACGGGCTGGGCGCTCAGCAACTGGCTCGAGCACAAACGCCTCTTCGGTCGCCGCTAGCCGCTCAGCGGCTGCGGGGACGGCCGCGCGTTGGCCGCTCTGGCGCCTGCTTGCCCCAGAAGTCGAAGCGGCCCATGAGGAGGATCGTGCTCACCTGCGGGTCCGTCAGGCGCGAGGCGAGCCGCCCGTCGAGGTCGAGCACTGTGAGGTTGGTGGTGATGACCGTGGGCAGGCAGGCGTTGTAGCGGTGGTTGAGCAGCTGGAAGAGCTTCTCGTCGGCCCAGGCGGTACCGCTTTGAGATCCGAGGTCGTCGAGGATCAGCAGCGGGACGTTGCGCACCTGGTCGAACATCTCGTCGAAGGCGCGAGGATTCGCCGGGTTGTAGGCGGCCCGCAAGCGGTCCAGGAGGTCCGGCACGACGACGAACATTACCTGGCGTCCGGCCTCGCGGCAGAAGTTCCCGACGGCGGCGGCGAGCCGGGTCTTGCCGCGCCCGGTAGCGCCCGCGACGACGACCCAGTCCCCCGGCTCCTCCGCGAACTTCATCGCCTGCCTGTAAGCGTTCTGCACCTCTTTTAGCTCCTCGGAGTCGCCTGCCAGCAAGCGCGAGTCGAACGTCTTGAAGGTCATGCCGCGCAGGAGCGGCAGGTGCAGCGAGTCGAGGCCGGCGAAGCCTGACTCCGCGCCCGATTCCAGGTAGTGCACCTGCGACAGGTCGACGTCCGTGAGGCGCGTCTGGATGCGGGCGTCGAAGGCGATCGGGTCGAGGTTCGTCGTGATGATGGTGGGCAGCCGGGCGCTGTAGCGGTGGTTGATCAGCTGGAAGAGCTTCTCCTCCGCCCAGGGCGTGGCGCTCTGCACGCCAAGATCGTCCAGCACCAGCACGGGCGCGTTGCGCACCATCTCGAACAGCTCGTCGTAGCCGACCTCGCTCCCGGGCTGGTAGGCCGCCCGCAGGTGGTCCAGCAGATCCGGCACGACCATGAAGAGCGCGGCCTGCCCCTTCTCGATGCAGCGCCCGGCGATCGACGCCGAGAGGTGCGTCTTGCCACAGCCGCTCGGCCCTGTGAGCACGAGCCAGCCAGAGGGAGCGGCGACGAAGGCGTGCGCCGCCTCGACTGCCCTGGCGAACGCTTCCTGGTGAGCCGGAGTGGGGCTGCGGCCGCGCGGGCTCAGCTCTTCGAACGTGAGCCGGGCGAGCGAGCCGAGGCCGCTGTAGCGCAGCAGCCGCGCCGTCTTCTCGTCGTCCCGCTCGTTTTCGGTGCAAACGCAGGGCAGCGCCTTGCCGAAGTCGGGATGACCGAGGTGAACGCGGAGTCGCACGTAGCCAGCTCCGCCGCAGTGCTCGCAAGCGTTCTCATCTTCGGGTGCGTCAGGAGCGGCTGCTGGAGGGGCGTCGCTTGCCCTCTCTGAAACGCCGCTCAAGCCACTCGATTTGAGGATCTCGCTCAGACTTTTCATAGCTCGGCCCTTCCGTCTCCCAGCGCCGCAGGATGCTCGCCACGTAGCGCCAACTCCGCTTGTTCAGCTCAACCGCCTCGCGCACGGCTTCTCGTAACCATTCGGCCGGGTATCGTTGCTCGGCGTCCTTCAGCTCGTCGGCGATCAACGGCGTGATGCTGCCGATGTTCTCCTCGTAGAGCGCGAAGATGCCCGGGGCAGCTTCGCCCGGCGCCGCCGGGAGCGGTTCTTGCAGGCGAATCTCTGGCAGCGATTCCAGCGCCCGGTAGTTCGAAGGGCTGTTGATCGCGAAGACTTCTCCTGCGGATCCGTGGGCAGTCTCGCCGTCCGACGGACCCGTCGGGCCGAGAGCCCGGATCAGCGTGCCTCGCTTGACCGACAGATCGAGTCCGCGGGCCAGCCCTACGGGCCCGTCGGAGGCCTCGTGGTCCTTCCCGCCGGCGACATTCGCCAGCGCCCGGACGAGCGCGCGGTCGGCGGCCAGCTCTTCGCGGCTGACGTAGTGCGGCCGGCGCTTGTGGAGCTGGGCGGCGAAAAAGAAGTAGGCCGAGACGACCAGCTCCGCCGGGTCGCTGATCTCCGGCATGACGCGCGAGAAGAAGAGGTTGGGCACGGCCGTCGCGAGGCCCGAGTCCGGAAAGCCGGTAAACGCCGCTGGCCCGCTCATTCCTGGCCCTCCCAATCCGTCTCCTCCGACGCCTCCGGCTCGCGCATCAGCAGGTCCTCGAAGCGGGCGATCTTGTCGCGGAAGCGGAGGTGGATCGTGCCGGTGGGGCCGTTGCGGTGCTTGGCGACGATGAGTTGCGTGATCCCCGCGGGGTACTCGCGACGGCGCTCCTCGCCGGAGTTGTCCCGGTCCCATTGCTCCCGGCTCACGTACTTGTCCTCGCGGTAGATAAACATGACGACGTCGGCGTCTTGCTCGATGCTGCCGGACTCGCGGAGGTCGCTGAGCATCGGAATGTTGTTGGCGCGGTGCTCGGACGCGCGGGAGAGCTGCGAACAGGCGATCACGGGTACGTCGAGGTCACGCGCCAGCTGCTTGAGGGAGCGCGAGATGTAGCTCACCTCCTGCACACGGTTTTCGTTGCGCGCCCCGGAGCTCATCAGCTGCAGGTAGTCAACGACGATCATGTCGAGTCCGCGCTCCAACTGTAGACGCCGCGCCTTGGCGCGCATCTCCGCCACCGTCAGCGTAGCCGCGTCGTCGAAGTAGATCGGCAGGTCGCCGAGCACGCCGAGCGCTTGCATGATCTTGCCCGCCTCGCGCTCCGAGTAGGTGCCGAGGACGAGGCGCGTCGAATCGACGCCCGCCTCCATGGCCACCGTTCGCTGCACGAGCTGATCGGCCGCCATCTCGACGGAGAAGAAGCCGACGGTTGCGCTATGCCGGAACGCGGCGTTGCGCGCGAAGTTGAGAACGAGCGATGTCTTACCAAGGCTAGGCCGCGCCGCGACGATCACGAGGTCACCGCGCTTGAGCCCCGGAGCCAGCAGCGTGTCGAGGTCTGCGTAGCCGGATGTCACGGCCCGCGACTGGGCGGCCGCAGGCGAGGTGCCGGATTCGAGGTTCTCCATGTAACCGGAGAGCAGCTCGCGGATGTGCTGGAAGTCGCGCAAGGACTCGCCGCGGCGCACGGCGGCGATCAGGATCTCGGCCTGGCCGAGGGCGTCACCGACATCGGCGCCGCCCTGGTAGGCGATCTGGGCGATCTGCCCCGCCGCCGTAATCATCTTGCGATAGATGGCGTCACGCTGGACGATGCCCGCGTAGTTCTCGACGCCGATGGACGTCGGCAGGTCGGTGACGAGGCGGCTCAGGTAGGCGAGGCCGCCGATGTCCGCAAGGCGTCCGTCTCGCTCCAGCTCATGGGCGACGGTGATCTGGTTGATCGCCTCGTTGCGGTCCCAGAGAGAGCGGCAGGCGTCGTAGATCCAGCCGTTCTTCTCGCGGAAGAAGTCGCCGCCGGCGAGCCGCGGCGCGACTTTGAAGATCGCTTCGGGGTCGACGAGAAGCGAGGCAACGACGGCCTCTTCGGCCTCGTTGTCGTGGGGCGGCAGTTTTTCGCCGCCCCTGGCGGGTCCGGATTCTACAACCATTGTTTTCGCTGTAAGGAGGCGCCGGACCCGGTTGTGAGAATCATCCGCCCTGGGGCGGAGCCGGAGCCGGCGTTAGGAGCCGTCCTGGCTGGCGTTTCCCTTCTCTGCGTCTTCCGTCGCCTCAGGTGCGTCCGAAGTCTCGCTGGTGCTTTCTTCCTCTGCGGCCGGGGCCTCTTTCTCGGCCGGTGGTTCGTCCGCGGCGGTCTCGTTTTCGGCGGCGGCTGACTCCTCTGGGGCGCTCTCGTCCGCCGCATCGCCCTCGGCGGTCTCGCCCTCGGGCGCCTCTGCCTCGGCCTCGACTTCTTCGGGCTCCGGCATGCCGCCTTCCGGATGGACGTTGACGGTGATGTTGGCGATCACGTTGCAGGTGAGCCTGACCGGCACCTCGTGCGTGCCGATCTCGCGGATCGGCTGTGGGAGGGAGACCTGCCGGTGCTCCAGCTCAACGCCGGTGCTCTCACGCAGACGCTCGGCGATGTCGCGGGTGGTGACGGAGCCGAACAGCTTGCCCTGCTCACCAACGAGCACCTCGATCGTCATCTCCTGGCCTTCGACGAGCGGGAGAAGGCGCTCCGTGGCCTCGCCGTCCAGACGGTCCTGGCGCTTCGCTTCCTTCGTCGCCTTCTGTTCGGCGACGGCGATGTAGTGCTCCGTTGCCGGAGCAGCGAGCTTTCGCGGCAAAAGGAAGTTGCGCGCGAAGCCATCGGCAACGTTCTTCACGTCGCCGGTGCGCGCGGTCCCTTCGACCTCTTCGAGGAATACGACCTTCATGGGTTTCTCCTTCTGAATCCTACGGACAGCCCGCCATGAGCGGGCAATGGGCTTTTCACCAAGATAATCGACAATCTCTTCACAGGCCACATTCCACTGGGTCACATTTTAGAACGCCCGTGCTAGGCGCGTCAACGAGCCACTGCCCTTTCCCGCACCGGTGCGGGCGTTCGGGGTGTCCAGCGGCTGGCGGACCTGGAGCCGACGGCGGGCACGTCCGGCGCGCCGCTTAAGCCTAGTCGAACGATCGAGCCGGGCGATGAGGCCGGCGACGCTCTGGAGCGACGCGGGCGAGAGCGCGGCCTACGCGAGCTGAGCGCTAAGAGGTTTCGAAGAGGTCGCCGAAGCCGAAGGGGTCGCCGCCGTCTTCGCCGCCAAACATGTCGCCGAACATGTCGCCGAACGAGACCACGTCCGTCGGCGCATCCGGGATCGTGACATCGGCGTTGTAGGCGTCGATCCGCACAGTCATGTCGATCGAGAGATCACCGCCTTCCGGAGACGAGAGGCCGATGTCCATCGTCACCAGATACGGCAGGTAGTCGTCCGCGCCAATCCAGATGTCCATCGCGATCGGCCCTGCTACGCCGTCCGTCGGGAGCATGTCAGTGCCGCCGGACGCGGAGTCGAGCGCGCCGGAGAGCGCCGCCAGGGCGTCCGCCAGCTCCGCCGAGACGCTGTAGTGGAGCAGGTTACGCCCGTCCACTTCCTCCTCGCCGGCGAACTCCACGCTGCCGAAGGCATCGACGAGCGCCTGGTAATCGAACGCTGACGCGGCCGAGAGCAGATCCTGTATCTCGGCCGCGTCGGTACCGGTCAACCCCAGGTCATCCAACGACAGGGATATCCAGCCGCCGAAGAAGGGCATCGTGAAGTAGTAGGTGCCGTCGCGGACGAGGAGCTCCGTCGTGCCGAGATCACTCAGGTCGACGCCCACGCCGTCACCGCCGGACATCGTTATCGCCATGTGCATATTGTCTGGCGCTTCAAAAGCGAATTCCGCATCGACGCCGAAGTCCATATCGTCAACCGCAAGGGTCATCTCGAGGCTGCCCTCGAGAGACGTTACCTCCTGCTCGAACCGGTCGGCCGAGGCCGCGAGTACCTGGACCCCGTTCGAGACGAAGAGGTCATCGCCCGCGGCTGGATCGTCGCGCGCGCTCTCCGAGCCGCCGCCGCCGCTGCAGGCGACGATGGCCAGCGCGGCCAGGACAGGCAAAGCCAGAATCAGGAGTCGCATCGATCTAAGAATACATTCCCGGCGGCCCAAAGACCAGCCGCCACTCTGTTAGAGGAGAGCCGTGCCCGCGCGTTACGGGGGTGAGGCTTTATTAGCCAAAGCTGAACGAACGGCGGGCGAGATCTTCGGCTTCGAGTGTGCGCACTGAGCGCCTCTGCCAAACGGCCCCGGAGAGCGAGCCGCTCAGTCCTTGATTGTCGCTGTTCGTTCGGCGAGAGTAGGCAGTGACGATGACAACCGCCGAAGCCAACTTCTGCCCCAGCTGCGGGTAGGCGCTGACGGCCGGCTCCAACTATTGTGCCGCCTGCTGACACCAGATGCGTGGCGCTGTGACGGCGGCCTTCGGCGTGCGCTTCGTCTCCTGGCTCATCGACCTCGTGATCCTGCTCGTCATCGGTTCCGTGGTCGCGGTCGTCATCGACCCACCGTGGTACCTGGGGACTCTCATCGGCGCGACGTACACCGTCGGCTTCTGGACCGCGACCGCGGCCACGCCGGGCAAGATGCTGATGAAGCTCAAGGTCGTCGACGAGAAGGGCGACCCGATCGCGATCGATAAGGCGATCCTGCGCTACGTCGGCTACTGGGTCTCGACGATCACGCTGTTAATCGGCTTCCTGATGATCGCCTTCCGGCAGGACAACCGCGGCCTGCACGACCTGCTCGCCGGCACTAACGTAGTGCGCACCGGAGAGTAACGAAGCCGGCCGGCGCGACGCCTTGTGGAGCGCCGCCGGCGGCCGGCCGGATTGTCGTTGCGTGGGGGCTAGAACTGAAGCAGCTGGATGAGGTTGCCCTCCGGGTCCTTGAACGTCGCGATCCGCGGACCGTCGGCACCGGGCTGGTTCGGCTCTTCGATGAACTCGACGCCGGCGGCCTTGAGGCGCTGGAAGTCGGCCTGGATGTCGTCCGTGTCGAAGCCGACGATATGGCGCGGCGGGTCCTTGGCCGGCCCGTGCACCTCGCTATGCGTGCCCAGCCCCAGCACCGGGCCGCTGACGTCGCCCATCACGTAGAAGCCGTCGCCACCGCCGTCACCAGGCGTCAGGCCGACGGTGTCGCGGTAGAACGGTAGCAGCTTCTCCACGTCCTCACTGAAGATGCTCGAGATGCGTAGTCCCTTGATCATGGCTCCTCCTTCTTGAATTCCGGGCGTTATGAGTCTACTCGAACTCCATCACCGGCCGCACCTCCACCGAGCCCCTGGGAGCGGAGGGAATCTTGGCCGCGTAAGCGATCGCCTCGTCGAGGTTGTTGCAGTTGAGCAAGTAAAGGCCGCCCAGCTGCTCCTTCGTCTCGGCGAAGGGGCCGTCCGTCGTCACCGTCTCGCCGTCTCGCACGCGGACAGTCGTCGCGGTGGAGATCGGCTGGAGCGCGCGGCCGTCCTCGCGGACGCCGGCCTCGCTCACCTCGTTGGTGAACGCCTCCCACTGTCCCATCGCCTCCGGCGACATGTCGATCAGCTTCTCGTCCTCGTAGATAAGCAGCATGTAGCGCATTGCAGCCTCCTTGCAGATAAATCCTCGTTTGACAAGCTGTCGATATAGCTACGAGCGGTGAGCGCCAGAATCGACGGCAGCATGGGCGCTCGGGTGGGCGATTCGCCAGATTTCCGGCGCGGCGAAAAGCAGATCCTCTGAGCGATGCGCTCAGGCGCCGGCTGGAGTTGACGTGGTGCTAGCTACGCTCGCATAGACTGAGTGTGCTACAAGCAGCCGCTCTCGCTAAGCGCCCCCCAGGCGGCCGGCGGCCGGCCCGAAGTCCCGAAGTTGGAGGCCCGCATGAGTTCCGCAGCCCGATTCTTTGCCGCGGCGGCAGCCGCGTTCCTGGTATTCGTCCTCACACAGGGCACCGTCCCCAACGTAGAGGCGGGCGCCGTGGCCGAGTTCTCGCCGGACCCCCTATTCATCCTGGACGGCCGCAGCGAGGTTCTGACGGTCACAGTCGACAAAGAGGTGACCCAGGAGGAGATCGATGCCGGAGCGATCGACGTGGAGCTCGTCCAACCCGGCAACGTTTCCGACACCGAGATCCTGGCCAAGGACGCGAAAGTCCCGCCCGGCACGATGGCGGGTGACACGATCTCAGTGATGGTGAAGTTCACGATCAAGTGCGTGGACAACGAGATCGTGGGCACGGGGGAGAATTCGGTCGCGTTCGAGATCGAGTTCGGGAGTACGAACAGCAACGCCCTCGGGTCGGGCCAGGTGACCTGCTCCGGCAAGGCGATCGTGATGTTCGACCCGGTTCCGCTCGAAGTGCCCGATGGCAGCACGAAAAAGGTGAAGGTGACGATCACCAAGGAACTCACCGCCGAAGAAGCGTTCATGGCGAGGATCCACGTCCGCCTCGTCGAGCCCGGCATCCTGGACGACACGCTGCTGGACACGAAGGACCTAAAGTTCCGCGGTGGGACGCGGGTCGGCAGTAAGAAGACAGTGACCGCGACTTTCAAAATCGAATGCACCTTCAACGAGATCCGCGGCAAGCTCGCCGGCACCGATACTGACGACGCGGAACTCTCCATCGAGTTCACCGCCAACGGGTCGAATCACGGGACGGGCCAGGCGATCTGCGTCGACACCGACTTCTCGCAGGTCCCCTCCAGCGGCTTCAGCCCCAGCGGCGTCGCGATCGACTCCGAGAGCGGTTACGCCTACGCGCTCAACGCCTTCGACGGCGCCATCGGTGTCTTCGACGGCGCCACGCTGATCAGAACGATCAACCTGCCTTGCGACGCAGTTCTGGCGGGCGTCTCGAGCGTTGAGCCAACTGACGATGAGGTCGCTTGCACTTACCAGGGGATAGTGCTCGTCCCGGTTAGCCTCATCGGCTTCGACATCTACGCCACCAACCGCCTGACGAGGGAAGTCGTATCGGTGTACGCCTCCGTCCTCAACGGTACGGCGGCCTCGCACGAAGTGACGACGATCGCTGTTGGCGCGGGGCCGACGGGCATCGGCGCCGATCTGTCCACTGGCCAGCTCTACGTCGCCAACGCCGACGACGGGACTGTCTCCGTTGTCGACGTCAACACTGACACCGTGACCAATACGATCACGGTCGGCGGCGTTCCCAACGGCGTTATCGTGGACAGCGCCAACGGCATCGCCTACGTCTCGAACTTCACACTGGACGTCGTACACGTCATCGACACGGCGACGAACACCGAAGTCGACACGATCAACGTTGGAGCCGGACCCGATAGCATGGAGATCGACCACGACACAGGCACCCTCTGGGTCACGAACTTCCTCGGCAACTCCGTCACAGTCGTCGATCTGTACACGTCCCCACTGGCGATCTCTTCGCTCCCGACGACGATCAACCTGGGCTTCGGCACGGGGCCGAACGACATCTCCCTCAACATGTACACGAACCGGCTCTACACGGCCAACGCGCTCAACGATACGGTCAGCGTTATCGACCGCACGACGCGCCAGCTCGCCGGCACGATCAACGTCGGCGACACGCCGGACGCGGTGGCGGCGCACGGCAAGAAGGGCATCATCTACGTCGCCAACCACGGAGAGAATTCGCTTTCGCTGATCAGCGACCCGAACCCGTACGTTCAGCGGCGGTGGGGCGACCTCGGCTGCGACGGCCTGGTGAACGCGGATGACGTACTCGCTGCCCTTCGCGCGCACGGCGAACTACCTGACCAGGCGGGCAACGACTGCCCAGCGTTCGGAGAGGAAGTCGACGTCCTGCCCTACGCCTACGGGAGCCAGACCTGGGGCGACCCGAACTGCGACGGACTGCTTGACGGCCACGACCCCCTGCTACTGATCCTCGCCTTCGCCGGCGCGCTCGAGCCCAACGGCGACCCCGGCTGTCCGGACGTCAACAAGACGGTCTACGTCTGGTGACGCCTGCTAGCTCGTCATGCCGCCGAGGCCGACGAGGGCGCGGCCGTGCTCGATCTCGCCCATGTGGCGCAGGCCGTGCTGGTAGATGAAGCACTCCAGCACCTCGAGCTTGCGGATCGGGTTGCCCGGCCCGACGATGAGGCCGCAGAAGATGTTCTGCATGTTCTGCGGTAGCTGCGGGATGATGACTTCCGAGAGCATCTCCGGCGTGATCGTCTCCAGCACCCGTCCGTGCGGGCGATGACGGCAGCCTGGTAGACCTTCCAGGCGTCGAGGTCGGCGAAGCTTTGCGCCTCCATCTCCCCGACGGTCTCCTCACGGCCCAGCGCGTCGACGCCGACGCCGATCTTCTCGGCCCAGCCGCCGCTTACCCAGAGCAGCGGCTCCTGCAGGAACGGAGCGCTGATCGACTGGTCCTGCGCCCGCATGAAGTGGCTGAAGCTGAAAGCGATCGGCAGGACGCCTTCACGCTCGTGGTGGTTCACCTGATCGAGGGTCATGTCGCTGATCGCGCGCTCCCAGATCGTGTTCATGGCACGGATGCGGTTGCGCAGCGACTGGAGGAACATCTCGGCGCCTGACATCGCCGCCTATTCTACCGCGTATAATCCGTCGTGCTCAGTCATTGCGAGGCTGCCGATCATGCAGCAGGGCACGTTCCGCGGATTCGAGGTCACGCTCCAGGACCCCGGGATCGCCACCGTCACGTTCAACCAGCCGGAGAGGCTAAACGGCATGACGCAGGGGTTCAAGCGCGACCTGATCGAGATCCTCTCGCAGGCGCAGATGGACGAGGCGGTCCGCGTCGTCGTCATCACCGGCTCCGGGCGCGCCTTCTCCGCCGGCGACGACATCACAGGCCGGCCACTGAGCGGCACCGGCGCGCAGCCGCTGATTCGGCAGCGGCCACGACACGCCGATCGGCACTTACGAGGGTCTGAGAGTGCTCTCGCAGACGCTGAACCTGGCGGTGCGCAACCTCGACAAGCTTTCGATCGCTGCCGTCAACGGCGTCGCGATCCAGACCGGCCTCTCGCTGGCGCTTTCGTGCGACTTCCGCATCGCCTCGACGGAAGCGCTGCTGGGCAGCGGCACCCTGCGCTACGGCCTGATGCTGGACGAGGGCGGGCAGTTCCTGCTGCTCCAGATGATGGGCCTGCCGAAGACTCTCGACTTCCTGATGCGCAACCACATCGTCTCAGGCGAAGAGGCGCTGGCGCTCGGGCTCGTGCACGAGACGTTGCCGCCAGAGCGGCTGATGGAGCGCGCGCTGGAGCTGGCGCGCGAGCTGGCGCGCGAGCTGGCGGACGGCCCGCAGGTGGCGATGCGCTTGCTCAAGCGCAGCGTCTACAACGCCGCCGAGCAGACGTTCGCCCACGCCCTCGACGACATCGCCGCCAAGACAGCGATCTCGGACCACCACAAGGACGCGCGCGAAGGCATCGCCGCCTTCCGCGAGAAGCGGCAGCCGCAGTTCAACCAGCGCTAGCCGGACAGCGCGCGCTCGAGGCCGTTTTCGTAGGCGTCGCGGAGGTCCGCGAGCGGCAGGTCGAGCGGGCCGAGACGGAAGCGGCCGTCCGGCGCCACGGCGCCGATGTACTCCAGCGGCACGTTCATGCTGGTGGCGATGCCGACGAGATCGTCCCGCTTCTCCGGCGTGACCGCGAGCACGATGCGCGACTGCGCCTCGCCGAAGAGCGCGGCGTCCAGCCGGTTGCCGACGACGGCGTTCGCCGCGTCGAGGCCGGCGTCGGCGGCCAGGCACATCTCCGCCAGCGTCACGGCCAGGCCGCCGTCGGAGCAGTCGTGCGCGGCCGCGGCGATGCCCTGCCGGATCGCGGCGAGGGCGGCGCGCTGCACACGCACCTCGAGCTGCAGGTCGATCTTCAGCTGGCCACCGATCGTTCCGTGCTCCAGCCGCAGGTACTCGCTGGCGCCAAGTGAGTCCACCGGCTGCTCGATGCTCGAACCGAGCAGGAACAGCTCGTCGCCCTGCGACGGCGCCATCGTGCAATGCTGCATCACGTCGTCGAGGATGCCGAGCATGCCGATGACCGGCGTCGGGTAGATCGGTGCGCCGCCGGACTCGTTGTAGAGCGAGACGTTGCCGGAGATGACCGGCGTGCCCAGCGCGTCGCAGGCCTCGGCGATGCCGTGGACGGCCGCTTGCATCTGGTGGTAGACGTCCGGGCGCTCGGGGTTGCCGAAGTTCAGGCAATCGGTGACGGCCACGGGGTGCGCACCGGCGCAGACGACGTTGCGGGCCGCCTCGGCGACGGCGATCGAGGCGCCGCGGTACGGGTCGACGTGGCAGTAGCGGCCGTTGCCGTCGGTGGCGACGGCGATGCCCCGCTGCCGTCCCTCCGCGGGCGATCCTTCGGGCGGCTTGATGCGGAGGACAGCAGCGTCGGCACCGGCCTCAACGACCGTGTTCGAGAGGACGCTCTGGTCGTACTGACGGTGCACCCAGCGCTTGCTCGTGATGTTCGGCGCGGCGAGCAGCCGCAGGAGCGCGGCGCCTGCGTCCGAAACGTCGGGCAGGGCGCTCAGGTCGAGCGACTCCATCTCGTACAGCTCCGGCGCCGGTTCGCCCTCGCGCGCGCACTCGGGCGCTTCGACAAGCAGCTCAACGGGCAGCGTGCCGACTTCCTGCTCGCCATCGAAGATGTGGACGAGCTTGTCGTCGGTGACGTGGCCGATGATCGCGGTCGGCACCTCCCAGCGCTCGAACAGCGCCGCCACGTCGGCCTCGTGTCCCTTACGGACGATGATCAGCATCCGTTCCTGGGACTCGGAGAGCATGACCTCGTACGGTGTCATGCCCTCCTCGCGCCGCGGGACCTTCGCTACGTCGATGGCGATGCCGGTGCCACCGCGGCTTGCAGACTCCACTGCGGACGATGTGAGACCGGCAGCGCCGAAGTCCTGGATGCCGGTGATCCAGTCGACGTGGTTGTGCGCCAGGTCGAGGCAGGCCTCCAGGAGCATCTTCTCGAGGAACGGGTTGCCCACCTGCACCGCCGGCCGCAGCTCCTCGAAGCGCTGCCCGGGGTCTGTGCGCGAGGCGAGGCCGGAGGCGCCGTGGATGCCGTCGCGGCCGGTGTCGGAGCCAGCGAGGAGGAGGATGTTGCCGGGCCCTTCGGCCGCCGCCGTCACGAGCTTCTCGACCGGCGCGAATCCGACGCACATGGCGTTGACGAGCGGGTTGGTGGCGTACGAGTCCTCGAAGAAGACCTCGCCGCCGACGGTGGGTATTCCGAGGCAGTTGCCGTATCCACTGATGCCGGCGACGACGCCCTCGAAGAGGTAGCGGTTCCGCGCCTCCGTGAGAGGCCCGAAGCGCAGCGAGTCGAGGATCGCGATCGGCCGTGCGCCCATCGCGAAGATGTCGCGGACGATGCCGCCGACGCCCGTCGCCGCGCCCTCGTAGGGCTCAATCGCGGACGGGTGGTTGTGCGACTCGATCTTCATCACGACGCACATGCCGTCGCCGATATCGATGGCGCCGGCGTTCTCCGCGCCGCGCTTCGTCAGGACGTAGGCGCCCTCCGCCGGCAGCAGGCGCAGGAGCGGCTTCGAGTTCTTGTAGCCGCAGTGCTCGCTCCAGAGCGCGCCAAAGAGGCCCAGTTCTACCTCGTTGGGCTCGCGGCCCAGCTTCTCGACGATGAGCTGGTACTCTTCGCGGCTGAGGGCGATCGTATCGAGAGCGGACTGTTCGATGGCCATGATCTCAGAATACGCGCGGCATGATGTAGTTGGAAGACACGTAGGAGCCGACGGCCCACATGGTGAGGCCGAAGACCGTCAGCCCGCCCTTGAGCCAGAGCGGCCACGGCTGGTAGCGCCACATCAGGAAGATGCCGACGGGCGCGAAGACGTAGCCGGTGAGGATCGTCGCCCACAGCGACTCGTACCAGGCTTTGCGCACTGGTAGTGCCGGCCGGGTGGGCGGCGTGGTGTCGCCCGGGCTATCGGCTACTTCAGGCTGAACGGTGGGTACTCGTCTGTCATCAGGTAGAGGGCGTAGGCGCTCACGCGGAGGTTCCAGCGCTGAACGCCGACGACGAAGTCGAAGAGGCCTTTCGGGAAATTGCCGGTGAAGAGGATGGCGAACCAGGCGATGAACACGACGACCAACGCGACCACGTTGAGAACTATGAGGATGATGAAGTGCGGTATCGCGAGGAGCCACTTTACCAGCGGCAGGAAGTTATTCAGTTTCTCCGGGTAGTCGATATCCAGCGTGACTGCCTGCGCGTCTTCCAGAGCGGGGTACTCATCGCGAAGGAGTACGAAGTACACCCAGGACCGGTTGTTGAAGCGCGTTAACGCCAGCTGAAAGTCGAACAGCCATCGCGGATACCTGCCCCTGAACAGGATAATGAGTATCATCCCGAAAAAGAAATTGCTGCTGGAGATCAGGCTGGTGACAAGCCAGACGGGCAGGATGAGCAGCCACTTCACGAATATCAGCAGCCGTGACAGCTCCTCCGGATACTCGACATCGAATCGGGCAGGGTACTGAGGCCCCGGCGCAGCGACGGCCGTTGCAGTTGCGTCAGACACTAGTCTCCTCCTACTTCGTGCTGAACGGCGGGTACTCGTCGCGCATCAGGTACGTGTAGGCGTTCAGGCGCAGCGACCAGCGCATGACGCCGACGACGAAGTCGAACATGCCGCGCGGGAAGTTGCCCGTGAACAGGATGGCGAACCAGGCGATGAAGATCAGGAAGTAGGCGACCAGCGCCACGATCATGAGCACGATCATGTTCGGGATGATGAGCAGCCACTTGATCAGCGGCAGCCAGCGATTGAGCGTCTCCGGATACTCCACCTCGAGAGTGAGTGGATACTGGCCTGCGTCCCAGCTGAACGGCGGGTAATCGTCCCGCAGCAGCAAGATGTACGCGTAGACGTTGGATTGCCAGCGCATGACGCCGACGGAGATCTTGAACAGGCCTTCCGGATACTTTGTTGTGAAGAGGATCGCAAAGAAGGCGATCATCGTGATGACGGACTGCACAGCACCGAGCGCGTACAGGATGAGCAGATGCGGGATCGCCAGTAGGAATTTTACGAATATCAGCAGCCGCGAGAGCTCGTCCGGATACTCGACGTCAAACTGAGTCGGTCCGCCGGGCGCCAGCGCCACTGCCGTGGGTTCTGCAGTCATGATCTCTGTCCCTCCTCTTGTCTGGCTTTACTGCTTGCTGCGTAGATCACCTGGTGAAGTTGAACCTCGCGCGCTGAAGCGGCTCCGGCTCGAACTCGAAGACGGCCGGCTCCTCCTGGCGCGGTATCTCGAAGATTACGATGATGATGCCGCGATTATTGCCGAAGAGCTCTCGCGGCCCGGTGAGCCCACCGTAGCTCACGAGCAACGGTTCGTGCTTGTCTCCAAGTGTGTCCTTCAGCTCGAAATCGTCGTCGCGGATCTCCTCGTCGTACTTGCTGACATTCAAGAGATCCGCCGTAAACGAGACGAACCGGCCGCCTTCTTCGGGTATGAAGAGGGCGTCCTCGAATTCGTAGCGGTCGTCGGCGCCCAGGAGCGTGATCCTTATCTCAAACACCTCAAGCGTTGGCGAAGACTCGCCGGCAAGGAGGCTGGCGTAGGAGACCTCAGCGTCCTCAAGGTTCGAGGTGGCGATGACGACGGCGATGATCCCGCCAGCCACGGCGCCTGCCAGCACGAAGCCGCCGACACCCGACCATACGTGAGTGGTGTTGCTGGCCGGCCCGGCTTCGGCGGATGTACTGAACGGCGGGTACTCGTCCCGCAGCGACATCCAGTAGGCGCCGACGCGGGCGGCCCAGTGCAGCCAGCCAACGATGAAGCCGCGCAGGCCAAGCGGAAAGCGCCCGGTAAAGAGGATGGCGAACCAGGCGATAACAACGCAGACGACCACAGCGAACCAGAGCACGACAAGCGCGATGAGGTGTGGGATCGAAGCCAGCGTTTTCCAGATCACCAGCTGCTTGCGCTGGATGCGCTCCGGCTGCTCCACCTCGTAGCTGACGCTCCAGTCGCCCTCGAACGGTGGGTACTTGTCAACAATCAGGAAGAGGTAGCTGTAGGCGCGGAACGCAAAGCGCTGGATGGCGACGATCGTCCGGTAGATCCAGCCGACGGGCCGCCCGCGGATGAGCACTGTGATCCAGTGCGCCAGAAGTAGGCCACCGAGGACTCCAGTGCCGGTGGTGCCCGCGATGATGCCGAGGAACAGCAGGATCGGCACGACCAGTACGAGGCGGAAGAAGCTGCTGAGCCGGGAGACCGGCGACGGGCCTTCGACGTCGAAGGAAACCGCGTATGCGGGCGGTTTCGGCGGTTGGGCGTCGTAAACGATTGTATCGTCTGTCATCTAGCCTCGTTCCTGGCGCCGCCGCTGGCGATAGCGATGCATCCTTCTAGAAAACTCACTGGCGATGGATCGGTTACCGTCGTTATACGCGCACTTTTGCCCACTCTGCAAGCGAGTTCCAGATCAGCAGGCCGTCCTCACCGCCCAGGATCGGCTCACAGGCCCGCTCCGGGTGCGGCATCATCCCCAGAACGTTGCCGCGCTCGTTGACGATGCCGGCGATCGCGCGCTCGCTGCCGTTCGGGTTCGCTTCTGCCGTCGCCTCGCCGGCGTCGTTGCAATAGCGGAAGGCGACTCGCCCCGACGACTCTAGCTCGTCCAGCGTGGCCTCGTCCGCGAAGTATCGCCCCTCGCCGTGCGAGATCGGCACGCGGATGACCTGACCCGGCTCCAGGAGCCCGGTCCAGGCCGACTCCGTGTTCTCCGCCCGCAGGTTCACCCACTCGCAGCGGTACTGGAGAGAGTCGTTGCGCATCAGCGCGCCGGGCAGCAGGTGGGCCTCGCAGAGCACCTGGAAGCCGTTACAGATCCCGATCACGGGCTTCCCCGCGTTGGCCTCGGCGACGACGCTGGGCATCACGGGCGAGAAGCGCGCGATGGCGCCGCAGCGGAGGTAGTCGCCGTAGGAGAAGCCGCCGGGGAGGGCGATCGCGTCGTAGCCGGAAAGATCGGTCTCGCGGTGCCAGACGAGATCGGCCTGTTGACCCGCAAGCCGCAGCGAGTACTGGGAATCGTGGTCGCTCCAGGTGCCGGGGAAGACGATTACGGCGATGCGCATGACCTGTCCCCATTATACCACAGCCGCACCCCCAGTCCGGCCGGAGTCAGCGGCGCGTGGCAGCGGCAAACACGCGGCGACGGTAGGGCCGGGCCTCGACCGTCACCGTCACCTCTGACAACAGGATGCCGACGGCGGCCTCACCCATCTCCTTCGTCAGCTCGTCCTTGGCCGCGATGACGCTTGAGTACACCTGGAGCAACGGCTCGGGCCAGCCTGCGATCTCTTCGTACACCTCGACTTCGAAGCCGGCGTCGGCGAGACACGGGCGGTAGTCCTCGACCGCGTCGGCGCTCAGGACCGGCAGCGTTGCGGCGCGCGCCAGCTCCAGCTCGAAGGCCGTGAAGGCGAACCGCGCGCCGGGCCGCAGGATGCGAGCGACCTCGCACATCGCCTCGTTCTTGTCGAGTGCGTACTGCAGCGCGTCTTCGCTGGTCGCGCCGTCAACAGACTGGTCGTCGAGCCCGGTGGCCGCGAAGGAGCCGACGCGGAACTCCGCCTGCGCACCCAGTCCGAGCCTGGCGGCGCGGGCCGTTGCCTTCTCGACCGCCACCGCGGATAGGTCGACGCCGATGAGGTTCGCGCCGGTCTCCCGTGCCAGCCAGAGCGCCGGTCCGCCCATGCCACAGCCGAGGCCGGCAAGCGTATCTCCGCGCTTCAGGCGCAAGGCGCTCGCGGTGCGTTGCAGGTCGGCGAGCGTCGTGAGGCTGATGTGCCCGAACTCCTCCGGAAAATCGAGGCCTTCCACGCCTTCGTGCCATAAGCGGCGCAGCGTCGCAGACCTGTCCGCAGCAGCGTAGACCGCATCGTAGCCTGCCGCGACGAGGGCCGTCGCCTGGCTCTGATCCGCGTCTGGAGGTTGAGATGTCATCACAGCCAGTATCCCACGCACCGGACGAAGTTTCGCGCGGACCAAAGTAACCAGACCGCCCGCAATCGCGTCTGATACAGGTGATGGAAGGGAAGATGCGGCCCGGCTGGCAGATCGACCTCAAGTGGATCGCCGGCATCTTCGCCTGCGTGGCGATCTTCGTCGCCGGCGTCCTCTTCTCGCTAGCGGAGATCACAGAGCGCGGCCGCGCTGAGCCGCTGTCGGCAGCATTCGTCGGCTTCCTCCTGGACGACCGCGTCACAGATGACGAGTTCGAGGCGGTACAGGCGCAGGCCGCAGCCGATCCTTCGGGCCTCGTCTCGCTGAGCCCGCTCGACCTTGATGTGCGCGGCTCGCAGATCGCCGGCCTGGACAGGGAGGAGGCCTCTCTGCTCGTGGCAGGCGAATTCGCCGCCGTCCTTTACGCCGGGGGCTCAGAGGCCGCCGATGCCCTGATCCTGGAGCCGGGGCCGAACGCGGACGGTGAGCCGCAGGAGGCGATCAATCTGGGCCCGACCAGCTCACTGACAGCAGAAAGTCACTCGACCTTCCGCACGTTATTCTTCGTTGCGCTGGCGATCGTGATCGCGCTACTGGGTCTCGTCTCGTTTCTCAGTCGCGGTCTCGGGCGGCTGGGCGCTCCGGCGATGGTGCTGGCGCTGAGCACTGCGCCGCTGGCCGCACTCTGGACGCTCGCCGTAAACGCCGTCGGCAGTCCCGGCGAGGACGAGGCGATATACACCGTGATCGCCCGCCAACTGATCCGCGATACGGCCGGCGATCTGCGCAACTTCTTCGTGGCGGTGCTCAGCATAGCGCTGGCCTGGGCGGTGATCGTCTTCGTCGGCACGCTCCTGACACCGCTCTCACGAAGGCTCGGCCGCAAGCTCGCCTCGCTTGCGGCGAGCACGCCGCAGCCCGAGGCTCCCGGGCCGTCTGCCTGACAGAGCGGTTGTCCTCCGCCACGCTCATCCCGTAGTCTTCTGCGCGTGACACAGCAGTCTCCCGAGGACACGTTCGCCCGCATCGACGCCATCTTCCGGCCGCGCTCGGTGGCCGTTGTGGGGGCGTCGGCCAACCCGGACTCGCCGGGCCACGACTACGTCAGGTCGCTGCAGGACTTCGGCTTCGGCGGCGACATCTATCCGGTGAACCCGAAGGGCGGCGAGATCCTCGGCCTGCCTTCGTTCGCTTCCCTGGGTGCGGTGCCCGGCGACGTCGATTACGTCATCTCCTGCATCCCGTCCGATCACATCCTCGACCTGGTCGCGCAATGCGGCGAGCGCAACGTGAAGGCGCTGCAGCTCTTCACCGGCCGCTTTAGCGAAACGGGCCGGGAGGAGGACGCGGCCCTGGAACGCGATCTGCTCGAAGCGGCGCGCGCTGCGGGCGTTCGGCTGATCGGCCCGAACTGCATGGGCCTGTTGTACCCGGCGCACGGCATCTCGTTCCGCAGCGACATGTCCCGCCAGGCCGGTACCGTCGGCTTCCTCTCGCAGAGCGGCAATCTGCTGTTCGAGATCACGCACTACGGCGGCCCGCGCGGGCTGCGCTTCTCGAAAGCGATCAGCTACGGGAACGGCGTCGACCTGGATGAGAGCGACTTCACGTCCTATTTCGGCGCCGATCCCGAGACGAAAGTGATCGGCGCCTACGTCGAGGGTGTGCGCGACGGCCGCCGCTTCCTCGACGCCCTGCGGCTTGCCGCCGCGAGCAAGCCGCTGGTCGTGCTCAAGGGTGGACGCACAGGCGCAGGCGGCCGGGCCGCAGCTTCACACACGGCGGCGCTGGCCGGTACCGCGGCCGTCTGGGAAGCGGCGCTGACGCAGGCCGGCTGCCTGTCAGTCGCCACGGTGGAGGACTTGATCGATATGCTGATCGCCTTCTCCCGCATGCAACCGGGGTCAGGCACACGACTGGGGATGGTCGGTTCGGGAGGCGGCCGCTCGGTGCTGACGGCGGACCTCTGCGAGGAGCTCGGCCTCGCCGTCCCGCCGCTACCCGCCGACATCGAGGCGAAGGTGGCGGAGCGCGCGCCGGACCTCGCCGGCTGGATTACTAACCCGGTCGATCAGTCGATCCTGGCCGGCAGCGGACTCGGCGGCGGCCGCATCCTCGAGTGGTTCGACGAGAGCCCGGAGATCGACCTTCTGCTGGCGAACATGAACGAGGCCTGGGCGTTCGGCCGGGAGAACGCCGCCGCGATCCTGGCGCGCATCGCCGACCGCTTCGTCGGCCTCAGCGAGCGGACGAAGAAGCCGTTCGCAGTCGTCCTTGGCCCCTCGGACTACGCCGAGGAGGAGCGCTGGCGGCTGGTCTCCGAGATGCGCGAACGGCTGGCGGGAGCTGGCCTGGCGGTCTACCCCAGCGTCGAGCGGGCGGTGCGCGCGCTGGCGGCGCACTCTAATTATTGGCGAGCGCGAAAGAGGGGCCAGACCGAAGCCTGACCCCTCTCGCTCTGCCTCGAGTGAGCCTAGAAGGGGTAACCCTTCGCGCCCTGCACGCCCTTGAGCGCGGCGATCTCGCCGACGTGGTTCGCCGGGTGGATCAGCGCGCCGATGCCGAGGTAATAGGCGCGCGAGTTCTTGCCGAAGCCGGGGACTTCGATCTCTTCGTCGAGGTCCTCCGGAGACAGCGTGCCCAGATAGTCCTCCGTGGACCCGTAGACGGCCTTCGCGTACGCGCGCGCCTGTCCAACGTCCACTTTCACACTGGTCGCCCAGGCGTGATGGTCACCACCGGGGCCGGGGGGCGGTGCGCTCATGCCGGACTTGTCGGCCCACTCGCCCATCATCAGCGGCGGCTGTCCGCGCAGGACCATGTCCACGATGAAGTCCTCGGTCGTCAGCAGGTGGGCGTAACAGGCCCCGATCGGGTGAGCGGTCCCTTCTGGCTGGTGGTCGGCGAGCTCTTGTGTCAGGTCGGCTACAGTTCCCTCCACGATCTCGTGGGAGGCGTTGATCTGCGTGCGCAGGGCTTCGATTGCGTTCATCGGACGTTCTCCTTCTATACCGTTCGGCTGGCGGAGATTATATTCGGTCGCGACTCTGCGCCGTCAAGAGCGTGGTGTCAACGGCGGCAGACGCCTGACGTAGGATAGCTCCGCCATGGAGCCACGCATTCGGCCCGCAGAGCAGGGGGAACGCACCGCAGGCGGCGCACCGCGTATCGTTTCCTGGAACATACGCGCCGGAGGCGGACGCCGCATCGAGGATATCGCGGCCAGCATCTGGCGCTGGGCCGCTGACGTCGCCGCGCTTTCAGAGTTTCGCGCGACTCCGCCCAGCAGCCGCCTCCGCGAGCTGTTGGTAGAGCAGGGCCTCGTTCACCAGCGCACGACCGCGGACCAGCGAAACCCCGCCGCGAACCGCCTTCTCGTGGCGTCGCGCTGGCCGCTCCGTCTCGTCGGCTGCAGGAAACGCCGGAGTCGGGGCGGTGGCTCATGGTCAGGATCGACTCGGAGCGGCCCTTCTCGCTGGGCGCAATGCACGTCCCCAACCGGGTAACGGGCCGCAAGTACCCGTTCCTGGCGCCGGTCCTCAGGCTGGCCCTGCGTTGGCGCGGCGGTCCGGCGCTGTTGGCCGGCGACACCAACAGCGGACGAATCGGCCTAGATGAGGAGGTTCCGGTCTTCGGCGAGCGGGAAGACAGTTGGATGACGGCCCTTGAGAACGCCGGCTGGAGCGACGCCTTCCGCCACGCCCATGGCGAAGAGCGAGCCTACACCTGGTACTCCCCCACGGCCGCAACGGCTTCCGCCTCGACGAGGCGTTCATCCATCGTCATCTGCTGCCGCGTCTGGTGGACGCACGTTACGAATGGGCGATGCCGGCCGGCGGCGGCGAGAGGCGGGATGCCGTCAGTGATCACGCAGCGCTGATCGTCGACCTGCGGCCGTAGCTCCATCGAGATTCGCGGTCCGCCGTGTCGTAGAATGGCTGTGCCATGGAGCCGCGAATCCAGCACGACCAGGCCGGCGAGCTAGGCACCGATCCAGCTCATCGCTCGTCCGGCGTCTCGGTGGAAGTTGCGGAGCTTATTCGCCACATCGGCATCGTTGGGATCCTTGGCGCTTCACTCGGACTGATCGTCGGCGGCATCGGCGGGCGTGTGCTCATGCGTATCGCCGCTATCGTCGCGCCCGATAACGTGACGGGCGCCGCGACCGAGACGGCAACGCGATCGGCGATATCACCGCCGATGGGACGATCGAGCTTATCATCTTCGTTGGCATTCTCTTCGGTGGCGTCGGGGCGGTGGCATACGTGATCAGCGAGCGCTGGCTGAGCTGGGCCGGCCCCCTCCGGCCTCTCGCGTTCGGCCTGCTGATTCTCGTGATCGGCGCGCCCGACGTCCTTGACCCCGCCAAACGGGACTTCCTTCTGGTGGGCAACTTCGAGCTCATAGTCGCCATGTTCGTCGCCCTGTTTCTCCTCTTCGGGATCCCCCTGCCGCTGCTGGTCAGCGCGCTTGAGGAGCGGCTCCCGGGGGTAGACCCAGCGCGGCCCATAGAATCGGTGGGCGTATATCTAGGCTTCGTTGGCTTTGGCGGGCTCTTTGCCTTACTGATGGCAGTGGCGCTAATCACCGAGTTTGGCGAGAACGAACTGGCCGCGATCTTTCTGCTGTTCGGTACGGGTCTTGCTACCGCCTTGTTCTGGCTGATCGATTACACAGACCTCCTGGGTAAACCATGGCCGACCGCAGGGCGACTCCTGGGCTACGGAGCTCTCATCGGAGCCGCAACAGTTGGCGTCTGGCAGACGTGGAGCGGCATCTCGGACATTCTGGCCGGCGACTTCGCCTGACGGGGAGCCGCCGACAGATCGAACTGCTACTAGCCGCCGGGGCGCGGGAAGCCGAGGACCTCTGCGGCGTCCCGCAGCTCTTCGCGGAGGTCCGTCGTGGCAGCCACCATCGCGCTCGGCGAACCGCCTTCGAGTACCTCTTCCAGCGCGATCACAGCCTCACACACTCTAATCGCCGTCTCTGCGTCGGCAGCGCGCACACTGGGATCGATGTTGTGCGTGAAGGAGTGGACGTCCCCGTAGAACGAGGCGAAGGCGTTGTCCAGGTCAGCGCGGCCCAGGTACGTGATCACCGCCGCCAGCGCGACGTCCTCCTGCTGAAAACCCTCGGCGGAAACGTCGACGGTGCCGGGCAGCTTCGGCAGCTCGTCTTCGCAACTGGAGCCGCCTCCACCACTGACGCCGCTAAACAGGAAGATCCCTCCGCCGACGATCACCACGACGACGCCGACTGCGAGACCCCAGACCCAGTCCGGTAGCCGGTATTGCCCCTGTGGCGCCGCCGAGCGGCGACGCGAACGCCTGCGCGAGAAGAGCGTGTTCGGCGCAATGCGACCGTCCAGCTCGCCGGCGATCAAGAATCTGCCCTCGAGAACATGTTGCTGATCATATCCGACTCTCCTGCTTTGCGCAGGTACCGAACGGCCCCTTGTGGCGGCCGTATCGACTGAAGGCGTGTCTAGAGGGAGAGCCGGGGCAGCCACGGGTGGCCGGGGTTGACGAGGGAGATCGCTTCCAGGAACCAGTCGCGCGCTTGTCGTGTGAGGTGAGGGGTTAGGGCGAGGAAGTCGAGGTCGTCGCGGGGGCGGAGCGGCGGCGGCGGAAGATCGCGCCAGGCCGGCGGGTTGGCCTTGTAGAAGAGGATGACTTCCGGCACCACCGCCGGCACTCCCCAGGCGGACTGCCGTGCGCAGCGGCGCAGCGGCATGGTGATGCGGGGCTCGCGGCTGAAGACCCAGTCGTCGCCGGAGCGCTCGTTGTGGATCACTTCGAGGTTGAAGCCGGGACCGCGACCTGTTTCCGGGGTCGCCGGGGCCGCCTCGTGGGAGCGGGCGTGGATGTGAGCGGGGAGATCCAGGCAGCGGCCGTCCCAGGGCTCGCTACCGTCGTCCTCGACGTGATCGTCGTGGCCGATCAGCTACCAGCCGGCGAGATGATCGAAGATGGCGCGCCGGTCGTCCTGAAAGACGACGATATCGACGTCACCGTGGTCGCGGGTCTGGCCGCCGAGCGAGGCGTCGACGGCCCAGCCGCCGCACACGAACCAACTCTGGCGGAACGTGGACATGATCTCGGCGACGCGGGCGACGGGTTCCGGGACGGGGGTCATCGGTAGCCGGCAGGGCGCGTGCTCGACTTAGGCCGGGGGTACTTCCATCGGGTCGGCGGGTGGCTTCATGAACGCCACGCCGGCGGCGCCGGTGGCCCGCATCTCGCCCGCCGTCGGCGCCGGGTACTCGATGCGCTCGTGGTAGATGCCGCGCAACGTCGCTTTGAACGACTCGGCGATCACCTTGAGGTCGCGCATCGTCATGTCGGATTCGTCCAGTTGGTCCTCGTTGAAGCGCTCCCGGATGACGCCGTCCACCAGCTCGTCGATGCGCTCGTGCGAACGGTCTTTGCTGGAGCGAACGACGGCCTCGACGGAGTCGGCGAGCATGACGATGGCGGTCTCCTTGGTCTGCGGCTTCGGGCCGGGGTAGCGGAACTTCTCCGCGTCGGCGTTGGGGTCCTCAATCGCGGCCTTGCGGTAGAAGTAAGTTACGAGACGCGTGCCGTGGTGCTCCGGGATGAAGGCGCGCACCTTGGAGGGGATGCGGTGCTTGCCGGTGATGCGCAGGCCCGCGCGCACGTGCTCGGAGACCATCTTGGCGCTGGCGGCGGGGTCCAGGCGGTCGTGCGGGTTCTCGCCGCCCATCTGGTTCTCGATATAGAAGCCCGGCTTGGCGGTCTTGCCGATATCGTGGAAGTAGCAGCCGACGCGCACGAGGAGGGCGTCGGCGCCGGTGAGGTCGGCGGCGCGCTCCGCCAGGTTGCCGACGATGACGCTGTGGTGGAACGTACCGGGCGCCTTCTCCTGCAATTCGCGCAGGAGCGGGTGGCTGAGCTGCGCCAGCTCCATCAGCTGAACGCGCGTCGCCACACCGAAGACGGCGCCCAGGACGTACGCGCCGCCCATCGTTATCACGACCGATCCGACGCCGCCGACGAGGCCGGCGCCGAGGATCCAGACGAGGTCGACACCGTCCTTGTTCGGCAGGAGCAGCCAGAAGGTGAACAACGAGGCGATCGTCATCAGACCCACTCCGGCGCCTGCGGTGGCGTAGTTGTTCATGCGCTCGGCGTTGCGAACGGCGAAAACGCCGAGGACGCTCGTCAGCAGGAGCGTGGTCACCATCTGCAGCGACTCCATCGGACCGACGGAGAGGGCCTGCCGGGCGTCCGGCATGTAGAAGCCGGCGAAGGTGGCGACGACCGCCAGCAGGGCCGCCGTGAAGAGCGCCAGGCCAGCGTCGAGCAGGGCGGCGATCAGCATCGGCGCTGTGGCGATCGGCAGCATGTAGCTCAGGTAGAGGCGATCGTCATCGGGTAGCGCCTGCGAGAAGAAGACCTTGGCGCCGGCGACCCAGAGCACGATCAGCAGGCCGTACATGATGAGACGCCGGTTGGTGTTCACTTCCGGCGGCTGGAACAGGTAGAGGTAGATCCCGGCGAAGGCGCCCGCCAGCGTCGCCAGCAGCAGGCCGGAGAAGACCTCGCCGAAGCCGATCTCGTTATCGAGCAGGCCGGCGGCCGTGATCCGCGAGAGGCTCGACTGCGTCACGACCTCGCCCTCGCGGACGATCGTCGCCCCGTTGGCCTCGAAGGTGGTGAACGCTACGTCGCCGACGTCCAGCGGTGTCTCGCCGGGAAGCACCGGGATGAGGACGACGGCAAGCGCCACGCCGATGGCCAGCGCCAGGACGAACGCCTGGAACGCTGAGACTGCTGGGTGCGCTTTGCTGGCCTTCATCGGCTTTTCTGCTTATGCGAATTGGGGCGCGATCATGATAACAGAGGTCTCACGTAGTAGAACGCTGAAACGGCGGAGGAGATGCTAGAGAGCCGACAGTAGCTGCGTGACGACTTCGTTGATGTCGCGGCCTTCGGCGCGACCGGCGAGGCGCGGCATGATCGCCTGCATCACCTTGCCTCTGTCCTGCGGCCCGGCGGCGCCGACCTCGTCGATCACCTTGCGCGCCTCGGCCTCGATCTCGTCGCGGCCTGCTTGCTCCGGCATATAGGCCTGCAGGACGGTCATCTCTGCTGCTTCCTTATCGGCGAGCTCTTCGCGGCCGGCCTTCTTGAACTCCTCGATGCTCTCGCGGCGCTGTTTCACCTGCTTGGCGACCACCTTGAGCACCTCGTCGTCGGCCAGCTCTCGCCGCTCTGAGCCGGCGACCTCCTGGGTGTTGATCGCGGTCATGAGCATACGGATCGCGGACTTGCGGGTGTCGTCGCCCTGGCGCATGGCATCGGTGAGGTCGTTCGCCAGTTGCTCTTTGAGCGACATGAGAGTCAGGAAGTGGTCTGAACTGAGAGGAGCGGGCCGAGTGGGGGTCTAGCCGCGCTGCGCGTTCTTCATGGTCTTGCGGCGCTTGGCGGCGGCCTTCTTCTTGCGCACGACGCTCGGCGGTTCGTAGTGCTCACGCCGGCGGGCCTCGGCCAGGATGCCGCTCTGCTGGACCATCTTATTGAACTTCTTCAGCGCGTGGTCGAAGTTGTCGCTATTAGTGATGGTGACTTCTGGCAAGGGTGATCCCTCCTCGGATCGCTAATATGTGCGAATCTCTATCGATGGTAGGTTTTCCGGCGCGAGGGTGTCAAGTTGACGCCGTCACGGCGCCTATAGCGTGAAGGCAGGCAAGCAAACGGGCCGCCCGTGCGGACGGCCCTGCCTATTCCCCGCCATTGTCGGCGCTAGTCGGCGCTAGTCGGCCGAGGGGAGCACCTTAGGCTGCAGTAGCTCCATCGCCTTGCCACAGCACTGGATCTCGCCGTCGCCGGCCTTGATGCAGAGCACCTCGCTTTTGCAGGTCTCGCACTGGAATCGCTTGCCAAGCTGGTTCGCCACGGTTCAACCTCCGCTTATTGCTTCCGCTGCATCGTCTCGCCGCAGCAGGCGAGTTCGCCATCGCCACCCTTCGTGACGATCATCTCTGTGTTGCACTTCGCGCACTGGTAGCGCTTGCCGACTTGATTTGCCACTTGAGATCAACGCTCCGTTCGAGTTCTACCGGTCGGACTCCGAATATAGCCCAACGCCACAAAAGCCGTCAAACCTGCCGAAGCCGCTCAGTCCGGCTGGAAGACGTTGCGCCCGGTCGCGGGATCGTGCGCCACGCTCCCTTTCTTGCCGACGAACTCCTCGCGCGTCATCGACCACATGAGATCCGGCTCCGGGGGCGTGTTGGCGATGAATCGTCCACCGGATCCGTGGGACTCGCCGCCGGCCAGGCGGCCGATGACGATGCTCTGCTCCGGCTCGCCATCCTGGCCGAAGGCGACGCTGTACGTCTCGATCGTGGCGTTGCCGGCCGGCTCGGCGGCCTGTGGCGGCGACTCCATCGCTTCGAGCGCAGCCTGGTCAATCGCTGGGTCTGTCCGTCTCCATTCACCGGCCGGTTGACGCGCGCTGTAAACGCCGGCCGAGTGCTTGGTGGCGAACCAGCCGAGGCCGGTCACGAGGGCGCGCGCGTCCGGCTGCTCCCGCAGGCGCTCGACAGCGGTGGCGATCGAGTGGCCCACGTAGTTGTTGCCGGGGCCGCCGGCGTATGCGAGTCCGCCCGTCAGCGTGAGCGGCCGTGGGTCGTCCGCCTCCAGGCCGAGCGCATGAAGCGCGAGCTGGACGGCCGCCGGAAAGCAGGAGTAGAGGTCGAACATGTCGATCTCTTCGACGCTCGTGCCCGCCATTCCCAGCGCTCGGGTGGTGGCCGCCCCAATGGCCGGCGAGCTGTGGTAGTCCCGCCTGTCGCTGACGAACCACTTGTCCGCCGCGTCGCCACAGCCGTGCACGTAGATCCACTTCTCTTCCAGTACACCCATCTCACGCGCCGTCTCGCTCCCGGTCAGGAGGAGAGCTGCGCCCTGGTCCACCTGCATGATCGCGTTCATCAGCTTCGGATACGGAAAGGCGACCCAGCGGTTGTCCGGTCGCACGGTCGCGATCTCTTCCGGCGTTCGCTTCTCCGGGAACCAAGCGTAAGGGTTGGCGGCGGCGGCTTCCGTCAGGCGCGCGCCGAGGCGGCCCAGATGCGCCTGGTGCTCCTCGATCGTGCGCCCGGCGTCAGCGCGGATGGCGTTCTCGAAAAGTGGGTAGACACGCGTCGGCAGCACCGCGCCGTGCAGCGCCTCGACGTCTGAGAAGCCGTTGCGGGTGTCGCCGATCATCTGCTCGGGCGCGCCACGAGGGGCCCACTGCAGACGCGCGCCCTCCTTGCGCGCCAGGCGTCGCGATTGCATCGCCTCGGCGCCGGTTATGAGGGCGACGCGCGTGCGCCCGGCGACGATCGCCTCGGCGGTCGCGTTGACGAGGCGCTGCGGAGTCTCGCCACCGACGGCGGAGTAGAGGCTGTCCGTCGGCTCCGCACCGATCAGCGAGGCCAGAAGGCCCGGCGCGTCCGGGTAAGGCCAGCTGATGACGTTGACGACCTGCAGCGAATCGATCCGCGAGAGCAGCCCACCGCCGGCGTCATCGTCGGCCAGGCGGGCCGCCTGCGCCATCAGCTCGACGGGCTCGATGGCCTCCGCGGCGGACTGGATGCGGTTCGTAACCTGCCCGACGCCGACGATGACCGGGTATCCGGAGTCGCTCATCTAGCGGGCCGTCCAGCCGCCGTCGATGATGAGGTGCGTCGCCGTCACGAACGAGGAGTCGTCGCCAGCCAGGAAGAGCGCCGCGTTGGCGATCTCTTCCGCCGCGCCCAGGCGCCCCATCGGCGTGCCGTCGACCATCCAGTTCGTCAGCTCCTCCGACATCTTGAGCGGCGCCAGCAGCGGCGTTTCGATCCAGCCGGGGCAGAGCGCGTTGACGCGGACGTTGTGCGGCGCGCCGTCCAGCCCGAACTGACGGGTGAGGCCGATGACGGCGGCCTTCGAGGCGTGATAGGCATAACCGACGCCACCCGGACCGGCAGGCGTCGTGGTGCCGGTAACGCCCATCATCGACGAGAGGTTGACGATGGCGCCGCCTTCGCCCTGCTTCACCATCTGCGCCAGTCCGTGCAGGCAGCCGTAGTAGACGCCGCTCTCGTTGACGGCGATCACCTGCTCCCACGTGTGCTGAGGCCCGCCGATGCCGGCGTTGTTGACGACGATGTCGATCTTGCCCCAGGCGTCGGCGACCGCCTGGATCGCGCCCGTCACGTCTGCCTCGCTGGTCGTGTCTGTACGCAGCGAGCGCGCCTCGCCGCCGGCGTCTTCGATCTGAGCGGCGACGGCCGCGGCAGACTCTTCGTTGATGTCGGAGGCCATCACCCGCGCGCCCTCACGCCCGAAGACGGTGGAGATCGCCTTGCCGATGCCGGATCCGGCGCCGGCGACGAGCGCGTTCTTGCCGTCCAGTCTCTTTGCCATAGGTGACCTCCTCTGCGTATCCTAGCCCGCGGTCCACTGGCGAGTCGACGCCTCGCTCTGGCATGATGGCCGAGTAAGTACGCCAGTACCCCGGAGCGATCGATGAGCAAGCTTTCACAGAAAATACGGTCCGCCAGCCGTGCCGAATCGGCGCCGCTTGGCTTCGCCGCCGCCGCTGCAGCGGCTCCTCAGGACAGCCTCCTCTGCGGCGCGCGTCTGCAGGACCAGGCTGCGGCCGCAGGGGCAGCATCAAAGGGCGCCGACTTCGTGATCCTCGAAGACGTCGCGCGCTCGAAGTTGAAAAGCGTCGCGAAAGTCGACGCCTGCGTCGGCATCGCCGGCGACTTTGGCGCCGATTCCCTCGAAGCGCTGGTCAAGGCCGGCGTCGACTTCGTCGTGCTGGCCGGTCCGGGCGCCGACGCCGCGCCGCTGGCCGATGATTCGATCGGGCGCCTGATGGCCCTCGACGGCGATCTGGAGGACACCCACCTGCGCCTGCTGGGAGACCTCGGTCTCGACGCCCTCGTGATTACCGCCCCCGCTGCGCCGCTGACAGTCGAGCGGCTGCTGGCTGTACGGCGCCTCTCGGCGCTGACGCGTACGCCGCTGCTGGCGAGCGCGAAGCCCGACGTTGACGAGAAGTCGCTGGAGCTTCTGCGCGACTCCGGCGTGGCCGGCATCGTCCTGGACGACGCGGGCAAGCTGGCAGCGCTCAAGCAGCGCATCAGCGCCCTGCCACCGCGTGGCCACCGCAAGGAGAACCACTCGGACGCGCTGATACCGGCCCAGGCGAGCGGCAGTCACGACCACGACGAAGACGACGACTACGAAGATTTCGGCGACTAGCAGCGCGCAACTATAACCTTGACGTTGGCGTAAGGTCGAACCTATACTCCGCTGCGAGTAAGGCCGTTTGGCCGTACCAGCGAGGAGCCACCATTTGGCAGAGAAACGGGGCGATCTACAAATCGGTGAAGTCGCCCAGCGCACCGGCGTGACACAGCGCACGCTCCGCTTCTACGAAGAGAAGGGGCTGCTGCGCCCGCCGAGCCGCATGGACGGCGGCTTCCGCCTCTATTCCGAAGAGGACGTCAAGCGAGTCGAGCACATCCGCCGTCTCCAGGACCTGCTCGGCATCAGCCTGGCCGACATCAAGGAGATGGTTGACGCCGAGGAGGTGCTGCGCGCGCTGCGGTCGCAGTACCGGCCGGAGTCTGCCATCGCCGAGAAGCGCACCCAACTGCAGAAAGCGACCGAGGTCACCGAGGCCCAGTTCACCATCGTCAAGCAGAAGACGGAGCAGATGCGCGAGATGGAGGCTCAGCTGGAAGAGCGCCTGAAGCTCTTCACCCGCTGGAATCAAGAGCTCGATGAGCTCGAGAAGAAGCCCGCGACAACGCGCGGCTGAGCCCAGTCCCCGCCATGGCACCTGACCGACACCGTCGGCCGTTGTCCGCTGCCCAAAAAGCCGCGGTGTCCCCCGGCACTATCGAGGGTACAATTCGGGGCGAGACCATGAGCACCATGAACCAAGAGCCAACACCGGCGCTCAAGTACAGGCGCATCGTGGCCAAGATTGGCACGAACGTACTCACCGCCGGCGGCGACAGCCTGGACCTGGAGCTGATGGCCGGTCTCGCGGCCCAGATCGCCGCGCTCCGGAAGCAGGGCGCCGAGCCGATCGTGGTCACTTCGGGCGCGATAGCCACAGGTCGCCACCGCCTGGGCATGAAGGACCGCAAGGACATCCCCTTCCGGCAGGTGCTGGCCGCCGTCGGCCAGAGCGACCTGATGCAGGCGTACCAGGAGATCTTCGGCCGCCACGACATCACGATCGCGCAGACTCTGCTCACGCGGCGCGACCTCGCCGACCGCGTCGGCTACCTGAACGCCCGCAACACCCTGCTCGCCATGCTGGAGCTGGGCATCGTGCCAATCGTCAACGAGAACGACGTCGTGGCCGTCGACGAGATCGAGGGCGCGAAGATCGGCGACAACGACAACCTCTCCGCCTTCGTCGCCAACCTCGTCGATGCCGACCTGCTGGCGATCCTGACGGACACCGGCGGCCTCTTCTCCGCCGACCCGCACGTGCAACCGGCCGCCGAGCTGATCCCGCGCGTCGAGACGATCGACGAGCAGGTGGAAGCGCTGGCCGGCGAGGCGAAGGCAGGCCGCGGCGTCGGCGGCATGGCGACGAAGATACAGGCGGCGCGGCTGGCGACAGGCGGCGGCACGCACGTCTTCATCGCTTCCGGCCGTGAGCCGGACACGCTCACGCGACTGGCCCACGGTGAGGAGCTGGGCACCTACTTCCCGCCCGGCGTCGACCGCATGGAGAGCCGCAAGCGCTGGATGCTGGCGGCGCTCTCCGTGAAGGGCGATATCGTCGTCGACGACGGCGCCTCGAAGGTGCTGCGCAGGAAGGAAGCAAGCCTGCTGCCGGCCGGCGTCAAGAAGGTCGAAGGCGAGTTCTCGCGTGGCGAAACGGTGGTGATCGTGGACGAACGCGGTGATCGCATCGCCTGCGGCATCACGAACTACAGCTCGGAAGATATCCAGCGCATCCGCGGCATCCACTCGGACAAGATCGAGGAGGTGCTGGGCCACCAGTACGGCAGCGAGGTGCTGCACCGCAACAACATGGTGCTGTTGTAACGTGAGCCTGAAGCGCGCCGCCGCCATCACGGGCATCGCCGAAATGGCGCCGCGCACTTCGGCCGAGGGGCTGAGCACGCTCGGTATCTGGGCCGACGTTTCGCGCGGGGCGATCCTCGACGCCGGCCTGGAGACTGCCGACATCGACGGCCTCCTCGTCGCGCCGCCGATCACGGAGCTGGTCGCGATGTGGCAATCGCACCTCGGCGAGTACCTCGACATCCGTCCGCGCTACGCCAACACCGTGGACATCGGCGGTGCGGCCGCCGCGGGGATGGTCTGGCGCGCGGCATCGGCGATCCAGTCGGGCCTCTGCCGCGCCGTGCTCTGCGTTAGCGGCGAGGTCTCAGACGTCGGTGCGTTCTACGCGCCGCGGCCGAAGCGCTCGGCACAGCAGCTGCCACTGCGCGAGTTCGAAGCGCCGTTCGGGCCGATGGCTGTGAACTCGGGCTACGCCCAGATCGCGATGCGCCATATGTACGAGTTCGGCACTACCGGCCGTCAGCTCGCCAAAGTGGCCGTGGACCAGCGCACCAACGCCGGCGCGAACCCGGATGCACTCTACCGCGACCCGCTCACCGTCGACGACGTCCTTGCGTCGCCGCTGATCGTCGACCCGCTGCACCTGTTCGAGATCGTACGGCCGTGCACAGGCGGAGCGGCGTTCGTCGTCGTTTCGGCGGAGCTCGCGGGGGCGAGCGCGCAGACGCCGGCCTGGCTGCTGGGCGCCGGTGAGGCGACGCGCGGCGGCATGCTGGCGCAGGTGGAGTCGATCACGACGTCGCCGATCGCTCTCTCCGCGCCGCTGGCGTTCGGGATGGCCGGCGTGACGCCGGCGGACATCGACGTCGTCTCGGTGTACGACTGCTACACGATCACAGTCGTCGTCACGCTTGAGGACGCGGGCTTCTGTGAGAAGGGCCGCGGCGGGCCGTTCGTTGAGGAGCACGACCTGACGTTCCGGGGCGATCTGCCACTGAACCCGCACGGCGGGCAGCTGTCGTTCGGGCAACCGGGCCTGGCCGGCGGGATGTCGCACGTGACGGAGGCGACACGACAGCTGCAGGGCAGGGCCGGCGAGCGCCAGGTGGCGAACTGTGAGCTGGCGTTTGTAAACGGCAACGGCGGAATCATGAGCGAACAGGCGTCGCTGGTGCTTGGCGTATGAGCGATCAGCCGCGAAAGCCGCTCCCGAAGCCGTCTACGCTCTCGCAGCCGTTCTGGGACGGCCTAGCCGAGGGCGTGCTGCGCCTCCAGAAGTGCGCCGCCTGTGCCTCCTACGTGTTCTACCCTCGGCCGTACTGCCCGCGCTGTCTTTCCGAAGCGCTGACCTGGACGCCCGTGAGCGGCCACGGCCACGTATATACCTACACAGTCGTCAGGCGCGCGATGCACCCGGCGTTCCAGCCGGACGTTCCGTACGTATTTGCGATCGTCGAGCTAGAGGAAGGGCCGCGCCTGACGACGAACGTCGTCGGCTGCGCGCCGGAGGACGTGCGAGTGGAAATGCCGGTCAAAGCCCTGTACGATAAGACAGCGGCCGGGATTGCGCTTTTGAAGTTCGAGCCGGCCTGACAAAGAGACGAGGCCCCCGAACGGGGCTCAGGAGATCTTCCGACTCCCGCGACCGCGGTGCCGCGTCTCAGGCGAATCTCTGGAGGTTTGATGGGTTCCGTCATCAAGAAGCGGCGCAAGAAGATAAGCAAGCACAAGCACCGCAAGATGCTGAAGAAGACCCGCTGGCAGCGCCGGCACGGCTAACCGCGCCCGCCTGGTGAGTGGCTAACGGTGAAACGATGACCACTACCGCAAACGAACTCCAGACCAAGGGCGATGCCGCCCGTCGTGCCTCCCGCGACCTGGCGCGCACGTCCACCGACGTCAAGAACCGCTCCCTCGAAGGGATCGCCGACTCGCTCCTCGACCGCGCCGGCGAGATCATCGCCGCCAACGAGATCGACGTAGAAGGCGGCAAGGAAGCGGGCCTTACGCCCGCCGTCATCGACCGCCTGACGCTGAACCACGAGCGCTTGGCGACCATCGCCGCCGACACGCGCGCTGTCGCCGCGCTGCCCGACCCCGTTGGCGAGATGATCGACATGAAGACGCTGCCGAACGGCATGAGCGTTGGCCGGCGCCGCGTACCGCTCGGTGTCATCGCCGCGATCTACGAGGCGCGCCCGAACGTGACCGTCGACATCGCCGCGCTCTGCCTGAAGTCCGGAAACGCCAGCATCCTGCGCGGCGGCAAGGAGACCATCAACTCGAACAAGCTGATCGCCCGGGTGCTGCGCGAGGCGATCGCCGCCGCGGGCGGACCCGGCGAGGCCGTCCAGCTGATCGAGAACACCGACCGCGGTCTGATCGGCGAGCTGCTGGCGATGAAGGACACGATCGACCTCGTCGTCCCGCGTGGTGGCGCGCCGCTGATCAACTTCGTGGCCGAGAACGCGACGATGCCGGTATTGACGGGCGGCGTCGGTGTCTGTCACACCTACGTCGACCGCGCTGCCGACCTCGGCAAGGCCGTGGCTATCGCGCTCAACGCCAAGACGCGCAAGTTCAGCATCTGCAACGCCCTCGACACGCTCGTCGTTCACGCCGACGTCGCGGCCAGCTTCCTGCCGGACATGGCGCGCGCCTTCGCCGAGAAGGACGTCGAGATGCGCTGCGACGAGCGCGCGCTGGCGGTCCTGCGGAAGGCGGGAGCGGAGCACGCCGTCGCGGCCGGGCCGGAAGACTTCGACACGGAGTTCCTCTCGCTAACGGCGGCCGTGCGCGTCGTCGACTCACTGGACGAAGGGCTCGAGCACATCTACGCGCACGGCACCGGCCACTCCGACGCCATCGTCACGGAGGACTACTCGGCGGCGATGCGCTTCCTCGACGAGGTCGATACGGCTGTCTGCTACGTCAACGCCAGCACGCAGTTCACCGACGGCGCGCAGTTCGGGCTGGGTGCAGAGATCATCGACTCCACGCAGAAGACGATCGCACGGGGCCCCGTCGGCCTGCGCGAGATCACGACGTACAAGTGGATCGTCTTCGGTAGCGGCCAGATACGGCCCTAGAGTGACGCGAGAAATGTCTTGCGGTCTCACGTCTCCTTTCCGGTTCCTCCTATCTCCATGAAGTTTCAGTTCGACCGCGAGAGCCGGACGCTGACATCCGAATGCTTCATCATCGAGATGGCCGACGAAGAAGTCGGCCGCGTCGACCTGCACTACACTGCCTCCGTTACGTACGGCACGATCTGCGTTCTCGCCAGCATGACGGAGGAGGAGATCCGCTCGCTGATCAGCGAGATCGACGAGCGCTTCGTCCTCACGAGCGACCCCCTCCGGGAGGACTTCGTGGTAACGGTCTGGAACGGCCGGGAGCACGGCAACTACTCGGACGAGGACTTCGAGAACGAAGAGGGCAGCGACCCCGGCGACGTCTTCGGCCCCTAGTCGCGCCGGAAGACGATCGGCTTCAGCCGGCGCGCGTCGCCCAGAGGTTGAGCCGCACGTAGTCGGCACAGAGCGGCGCGCCAGACCGCTCCATCGTCTCGGCGACGACGTCTCGTAGGAAGCGCTCCGAGAGGTCCTCGGGCAGCGCCGCCGCCTGGTGCTGGAGGATGATCGTTCGCAGGTACAGCACAGCCTCGTCTTCGTCCTCAAACGTGACGGGCGCTTCAAAGAGATTGCCGCGCACGTCCCGCCAGCCGTTGCGCTCCAACGCCGCCTGCGCTTCCGCCACCGAGCGGTATTTTCGGAACTCGCTGTCACCCGAGACGTACTCGGAGTAGGGTGCGCGCTTCTCGACGGCGTGCGTCGCCTCGGTCAGCCGCGCGATGTTGCCTTTGCCGCCGCACTGCGCCCTCAGCCGTCCGCCGGGCTTCGTCGCCCGCGCCAGCGAGCCGAAGAGGCCATCATCGTCCGGGATCCAGTGGAAGACGGCGTTGGAGAAGACGACATCGACCTGCTCCGGCAGCTTGAAGTCCGTGAGGCTGGCGGTGATGGCGACCACGTTGGTGACGCCGCGCTCGGCAAGCTCCTTCTCCAGGTTCGCAGTCATGTCCGGCGAGCTGTCGACGGCGTAGACCTTGCCGTCCGGCAGCTTCTGCAGGAGGTCCAGCGTTACGGAGCCGGAGCCACAGCCAGCGTCGAGCACCGTCTCATCGCCGCGCAACTCGAGGTCGTCGATCACCTGCTGCGCCCAGCCGCGCATCGGCGTTCCGATGCGATCGTAGACGGCGGCGTTCCAGTCGGTGCGCGGAGCGTCCGGAGTCAAAAAGCGACTACTGGCCTGTGAACTCGGGCTCGCGCTTCTCGAGGAAGGCCTGGAAGCCCTCGCGGAAGTCCTTCGTCTGGAAGAGCGGCAGGAGCTGCAGGAAGACGTGGTGCACGCTGGCCTCGAACGTCTCGTCCATGCTCAGGCGCATCATGCGCTTCGTGGCCTGCACGGCGAGCGGCGCGTTGGTCGCGATCTCGGCCGCCATCTCCGACGTAAACGCCGCCAGCTTCTCGTGCTCGACGACGTGGTTGACGAGGCCGGCTTCGAGCGACTCCTCGGCGCTGAGAGTCTGGCCCCGGAAGGCGATCTCGGAGGCCTTCGCCCAGCCGACGAGGCGCGGCAAGAGCCAGGCGCCGCCGCTCTCGGGCAGAACGCCGCGCTTCGTGAAGACGGCCGCCAGCTTCGATTCGGTCGAGGCGATGCGGATGTCGCAGCCAAGCGCGAGGTCCATGCCGTAGCCCGCGGCGGGCCCGTTCAGCGCACAGATGACCGGCTTATCGGTGTTGTGGAGCACGATCGGCGGGCTGCCGTTGAGGTCGAAGCGCTGTACGGCGAGGTTGCCGTTGGAGCCGATGCCGGTGCCGGCAGCGATGTCCTTGAGGTCGAGCCCCGCGCAGAAGCCGCGTCCGGCGCCCGTGATCACGATCACGCGGACGTCGTCGTTGGTATCGGAGTCGCTTAGCGCCCGCGACAACGACTCCAGCATGGGCCCGGAGATTGCGTTCAGGCGGTCGGGACGGTTGAGTGTGATGGTGGCGACGTGGTCGTTGACGTCGTAGAGCAGGTCAGCGTACTGGGACATAGGGACACCTCCGTTTATCGTGCCCCCAAGAATAGCACCTCGGGTTCGCCCTACCTACCCCGGCTACTGGGCTTCGGGCGGCAGCGGCGAGCCGATCTCTGGGCAGTCCGCCACCTGGGGTTGTGCGATGTCCGCGATGAAGGCGACGATCGCCAGCCCGTCGGCGGCATCGATGGCGCCGCTGCAGTTGACGTCGCCCTGCGAGACGCAGAACGGCGAAGCGCTGCCGCTCGTCGCGCGCAGGACGTCGATGGCGTCGTCCGGCCCGACCTTCGAGTCGCAATCGAGATCACCGGCCAGCGTCGGGCCGGGATCCGAGATGCCGACCGAACCATCCTCTGTGAACAGCTGCAGGCCGATGTCCGGCACTTGCGCGCTAATCGCGGCGACTTCCACCTGCAGAATACTGAAGCCGGTGGGGACGTCCGCCGCCCGGAAGTCGACGTAGGCCGGCCGGAAGTGCCCGGACAGGGGCGACGAAGGCGATCCGAACACCGTGACACGCCCGTCCTCGAACACGCAGATTGTCTGTTCGCGGGGCGTGCAGCCCACAGCCTCGCTCACCGCAGAATCGAACGAAACGTAGACCTCGTAGACGGTTACTCCGGGGAACCCGGCTGTGACGTCCACCGGCACTCTCACAATCTCGCCTGGTCGCACTTCCGCCTCGCCAGCCGAGGCCGTTACGGACGGGCGCAAGTCGAGGCAGTCGACGAAGCCGTCCTGGTCCCAGTCGGCGACCGCGGCCGGCGCGAACGACATGCCGGCGCCGTACTCCGTGTCGTAGCCCGGTTCGCCGAGGTCGATGGCAGCGCAGCGAAGCGTCTGCCGTACCTGCACCGGCTTCAGGTCAGGGTGCTGCGAAAGCAGCATGGCGGCGATGCCGCTGACGTGAGGCGTCGCCATCGACGTCCCGAAGTAGCTGCACAGCGCGAACTGCGTGTAGTCGTCCGCCGGCCCTGCACCGCAGGCGAACGCGTAGGTGCTCTGGAGGATGCCGTCGCCGTTGCCGCCCTCATCCTTCGTGCCGCCCGGGGCCAGCAGGTGCAGGCCGCCCTCACCCTCGTGCTCGCCGTAGCTCGAGTAGGCGGCGCGTTGCATCGAGCGGTCCAGGGCGCCCGCGGAGATGACGGTCTCGATCCTCGCCGGGTAGTCGAGCTCCGGGTCGCCGATGAGGTCGCTGCCCCCGTTGCCGGCCGCCGCAACGACGACGACGCCGCTCACTTCCGCGTATTTGAACGCCTCGCGCTCGATTTCCGTCACGATTGACCCGCCCAGGCTCAGGTTGATCACGTCGGCGCCGTTATCGACGGCCCAGTAGACGCCCGCCGCGATGGCGTCCGATGAGCAGCCGAACGGCCGGCACACGCGCACCGGCATGATCGTCGCCTAGGGGGCGAGCCCGGCGACGCCCAGGGCGTCCCAGTCCTGCACCAGCGTCCCCGTGACGTGAGTACCGTGACCGTCCTCGTCGTTGGCGTGGACCGTGTCCTCGGTCGCGTCGTACGGAGAGACGAACTTCGCCTGCGAAAGCTCCGGTGAGCGTCCAAACTCCTCGTAGTCCTCGAAGGCGACGCCAGTGTCGAGGGCGGCGATCGTGACACCCGATGCGAACGACGTGCTCCAGGCCTCGGGCGCCCCGATCATCTTCATGTTCCACTGCAGCGGGAAGAACTCGTCGACGGGGACGCGCGAAGGCTGCTTGAGCGCGTTCAGCTCCGCCGACGCAACCACGGGATCGGAACGCAAGCTCTCGATCGCCTGCGCCTCCCGGCCCGGCGGCAGGGAGAGCGTCGCGAAGCCGCCCCGGGCGGACACACGCTCGACGACGGCGCCGACCTGCGAGGCCAGGCGGGCGGCCTCGGCCTGCGGTGAGTCGCCGTTCAGGCGCACAACCACTTCGCCGGTGGCGTACGCGGGCTGCCCCAGCACTGAGGGCGAGGTCGCGGTAGCGGGGCCGGCCAGGGCCAGCGCCGCCAGCACGGCCAGCGGAAGTATGAGGCGGAAGGCGGAAGGTAGGGCCACGGTCGCTCTAAAGAGACGCCCCGGTCGTGCCTTTTCGCTGCTCTGCCGTCAGCCCCTCACAGAGCAGCCGCGGATACCAGTGCCAGAACTGCAGGTTCTTGCGCAGGGAATCGCCGACGCTCACGCTCCGCCTCGCCTCCGTTGACCGTGTATGCGGGCGGATTGTCCGCCAGCCGGCGCGCCCGTGTCAAACGAGCGCGGGTAGTGGCCGCTCAGGCGATGGCGGCGCAGCCCGGCGGCAGATCCAGCGGCAGCCCGCCGACCGCGCGCAGGATTATCAGCGCGTCGGCAGCGTTCACCTTGCCATCGCAGTTCACATCGGCCAGCGCCAGGCAGGCCGCGGTGTAGGTCCCGGCGAGGTCACCGATGACGGCGAGCCCGTCCGCTGCGGACAGCGTCGAGTCGCAGTTCGCGTCGCCGGGAGGTGTCGGCGGCGTCTGGCCGTCGATCGTCACCGAGCCGTCGGTGACGGTCACCTCGTCCAGCATGTCGATGCCGATCGTGTCCGACAGCGAGGTGACGTCGACGTCGATCAGCACCGTGGAGCCGGCCGGGCCGACCGCCTCGAAGATGATCGTCGCGAAGAGGATATCGCCGCTGAAGCCGAGCAGGCTGACGCTGTTCAGGCGCAGGAGTCCCGGCGCCGCGCTGGTGTTGCAGAGCGCGATCGGCGTCTGGCACGAGTGCGGCGTCACCAGCGTCTCATCGAAGATAACATCGATGCCAAAGGCGCCGATCGCCTGCTCCGAGTGGCCCGACAGCGTAAGCCCCACCGCACCGCCGGAGGCCACCGTGACGTCCTCCGCCGACACCGTCACGCCTTCGGCCAGCGCTTCACGCGCGACCAGAAGGGCGAGGACGCCGGCGATCAGCACGACAGCGGCACGCAGCATCGGCGCGGCCGGCGGTTTCGCCGTCAGAGTACGCATTTCACTTCAATAGATCGCATTGGCGCCCCCGTAGTTACCGGAGGGCGGACAAGATCGGGTTGAGGAGGAGCCGTCGCCGTGCCTGTGACTGTAGTCACAGCCTCACACGGCCGACACGCCTATTCTAGATACAGGCGGCACGTCACAGGCGACCGCACTAACGGAAGGGAGACAGGAATGCTCGGCTTCATATCGGAGGAGTTAGTCCAGACCATCTGTCGCGAACGCGAAGATGAGGCTCGCCGGGTTCACCCGCACACTGAACGAAGGCCGGACCCGGAGCGCACTACGCACGAGTCCGAACAGCGGCGCACAACCCCACTGTGGAACGCTCCGGCGCTACGCAACGCCGTATCGCAGGCTCGGTGCTAGAACTCCGCTGAATGGCCTTCAGCCTATCGACTGAGTCGCTCGCTGCGGCGAGCGCACGGCGGCCCTGGCTCGTCATTGGAGTCTGGGCCGCTCTCTTTGCGACCTCCGTCTTCCTCATCGTCACGCTGCTCGGCGACGCCCTGACGACGGAGATCCGCCTCACGAACAATCCGGAGTCCCAACGCGCCGACGCGATCCTCGAGGAATGGCGCGGCGTCGACCACGACGACGAGATCATCATCGTCCAGTCGGAAACGCTGACCGTCGACGACGCCTCCTTCCAGACCCACACGCAGGAGCTGTTCGCCGGCCTCTCGGCGCTGCCGCCGGACGTCGTGCTGGGCGGCACGAACTACTACCTCAGCGGCGACGAGTCGCTGGTTTCGGCGGACCGCCACATCACAATCATGCCGTTCGTCATGGCCGGCGATGAGCTCGACGCCGACGACAACATCGGCCAGGTACTGAGCCTGCTGGAGGAGTCCGACGCAGCGGCCGATTTCCGCGTGCTCGCTGCCGGCGGCGCCAGCATCAACCACGACTTCCAGGAGCAGGCCGAGAAGGACCTGACGACGGGCGAGGCGATCGGCATTCCGATCGCGCTGCTCGTACTGCTGCTCGTCTTCGGCGCGCTGACGGCGGCGATCGTGCCGCTGATCCTCGGCATCTTTTCGATCGTCGTCGCCATCGGCGTGACGACGCTCTTCGGGCAAGCGTTTGAGTTCTCCTTCTTCGTGACGAACGTGATCACGATGATGGGGCTGGCCGTCGGCATCGACTACTCGCTCTTTATCGTCTCCCGCTACCGCGAGGAGCGAGCCAAAGGCCTGGAGAAGCACGCGGCGATTCGCTCTGCCGCCTCGACCGCCAGCCGGGCGGTCGAGGCGGCATGACGGTCGTCTTCGCGCTTCTCGGCATGCTGCTCGTCCCCTCGACGATCTTCCGCAGCCTCGGCGCCGGCGCGATCATCGTCGTCGTCGTCTCGATTCTCGTCACCCTGACGCTGCTGCCGGCGATCCTCGGCGTGCTTGGCGACGGTGTCAACGCGCTCCGGGTGCCGTTCGTCGGGCGCTCACTGGACCGCATCGACCACGAACGGACGGGCGGCTTCTGGGACCGCATCAGCCGCACCGTGATGCGCTATCCGGTGATCAGCCTGGTCGTCGCCGGCGGTCTCATGATCGCGCTGGCCATACCCTACCTGGATATCAGGACCGGCTCGGCCGGCGTCAGCACGCTACCGAAAAGCACGGACTCCTTCGAGGCGTTCACGCTCATCCAGGACGAGTTCAATTTCGGGCTCATCGCACCGACGATGATCGTCGTCCGCGACGGTGACATCACCCGCCCGGACGTTCAGGGCGGCATCGGCCGGCTCTCGGACGCGCTCGCCGACGATCCGCTGTTCGGCACGCCGACGTTCGAGACGAACCCCGATCAGTCGATCGGCCTGCTCTCCGCGAACCTGAACGCCGATCCCCGGAGCGAAGTAGCCGTGGCCGCCGTGCGCAATCTCCGGGGCGAGCTGATCCCCAACGCGTTCGAAGGCGTCGAGGCGGAGGTGCTCGTCACCGGCGCCACCGCCAGCAACATCGAGTACTTCGACACAACCGGCGAGTTCACGCCGATCGTCATCGCCTTCGTGCTCGGCCTGAGCTTCGTGCTCCTGATGATCGTCTTCCGCTCTATCGTCGTGCCGCTGAAGGCGATCGTGATGAACCTGCTCTCGGTGGGCGCCAGCTACGGCTTGCTGGTGCTCGTCTTCCAGAAGGGAGTGGGCAACGAACTGTTCGGCTTCCAACAGGTGGATATCATCGAGGCCTGGGTGCCGCTCTGGACGTTCTCGATCCTCTTCGGCCTCTCGATGGACTACCACGTCTTCCTGCTCAGCCGTATCCGCGAGCGCTTCAACTACACGCACGACAACCGCGAGTCGGTGGCGTTCGGCCTGCGCTCTACGGCGGGGCTGATCACGGGCGCGGCGCTGATCATGGCGAGCGTGTTCATGGGCATCGCCCTGGGCGAGCTGGTGATGTTCCAGCAGATGGGCTTCGGCCTCGCCGTGGCCGTGATGCTGGACGCGACGATCGTGCGTTCGGTGCTGGTGCCGGCAGCGATGGAACTCCTGGGCGAGCGCAACTGGTATCTGCCGCCGGCGCTGAAATGGCTGCCGGAGCTACGCACCGAAGGCCCGGCGGAGCCCGCACCCGGCGCCGCCGAAGCGCCCTAGCCCGTTGGCTAGTCGCCGAAGAGAAGCACGCCGCGAAATGGCAGCTGTAACCGGCCGCTAGCGTACAGAGCATCGAGAGCGTCTTTGGCATCATCGTAGCTATGGACGATGGTATCGCGACCTTGGTTTTTGTGGTGGTACTCTCTCATGACGCCGATGGCAAGGTATTGAGCGTCAAAGATCAGCGATGATCGCACAAGGTCTCTGTACACTGCGTTCCCCCTCGCCCCTCGCCCCGCCTCAACCTCTAGAACGATCCCGAATTCCTCGTGAAATCCGTCCACCTCATAAGCGACCCGCTCTTGACCGCGGTCTCCGAAGAGGACAGGCCTTCGTATCTTGTCCGCCTTCTTCTTCCCACTCTCAACGATGAAGCCGCTTTCTGTCAGCTTGGAGCTGAGGACGGCGAGTACTCGGTCACTGTTAAGTCCGCGGACTCTAGCGGAATCAATGGACTGGCGGAACTTGGAGACGACACCGATGAATTCAGCCACCCACGCTGGTGGTCTCTGGCTTGGGGGATAGTAGAACCAGTCGGGGTAGTCAGGCACGTTAACAGTCTAGCCTGTTGGACTAATCCGCCGGCCGGATGACGAGGCACGGCACGTCCGCGCTGCGGCGGATGACGCCGTCGGCTACGCTGCCGAGGACGACCCGGCCGAGGCCCGACCGCCCGTTCGTAGCGATCGCGATCAGGTCTACATCCAGCTCGTCGACAGCTTGCAAGGTGCCGTCCACAGCCGCGCCGAGGCTGACGACGGTCGTCACTTCGACGCCGAGCGAGGTCACCCCTTCGGCGGCGCGGGCCAGGATCTCGCGTGCCTGTTTCTGCATCTCTTCGACGGCATCGCCGAGGGCGGCGGCGCCGGCCGCCTCGAACCCGGGATAAGCCGACAGAGGCGCGACTGAGTGATATAGCACGAGCGAAGCGCCCATCGTCTTCGCGAACGCCTCGATCACAGGCAGGATGGTCATCGCCACGTCTGAGCCGTCCAGCGGCACGAGGATCTTCTTGACGACGGGCCCCGGCGCTCCCCGGTCTTCACCCTCTTTCGGGTGCAGGACCAGCAGCGGTACCGGGGCGCGCTCCAGGATGTGCGTGGCGACGCTTCCAAAGAGCCAGCGCGCTAAGCCGGAACGACCGTGCGTGCTGATCGCGATCAGATCGGCGCCGGCCTCGTCCACGGCGGCGAGGACCGCCTCCGCAGCGTCGCCGTCGAGCACCTGAGTCGTGACCTTCTGGTCCCCGCCTGAGACGTCATTCTCGACCGTCGCCAGATACTCGGCGGCGACCTCGGACTCGCGCTTCAAGACCTGCAGAGTCAGAGTCGCGTCCCAGATCCCGACCTCCTGAAGGGCGGTCACGAAGAGGAGCTCGGCGCGGAGCGCTCGGCGACCTCGCGGGCAAAGGGGATTACGGCCTCAGCGATCTTAGAGCCGTCGAGCGGGACGAGTATCTTCTTGAACACGGTACCTCCAACCGGCCGCCCTGCTGCGGCCGATTCATGTGTAGCATGACGGCCGTCCCCGCGCCAGCCTGCCAACTGTCACCAGGAACCGGGCCTTAGGTCAGCCGCGTAGGAGGCGGGCGTTCAGCTGAGGGCGATACCGGGCGGGGTGATGCGCGCACGACCCTGCGCGCCCCTGCCGGCCGGATGCCCGGCCGCGGCTGCCGGCTCGGCCCGCTCACTGCACTGGAGGCACGTGTAGTACTCACCCGAGAAGTCGGAGCGGAACTCAAGGTCACCCATGCAGTGCGGACAGCACCTCAGTGTCAGAGCAAGATTCGGACTCGTCCGCGGAGGGAGGTTACGCATAAAACACCACTCCTGTCTGGCGGACCTCGCGTCGCAGGGCAACGGTGTGCGGCCGGGGCGCGACGTGCGGCCCTCTCAGTGGCCTACGGGGTTAGCTGTCGGGTTAGGGCTGAGAGGTTCACTGCCCTTCCGCCGGTGGCGGATTAACCCCTGATGAGGGCGATGGTTCCCCCGCTCCTCCAGATTTCCGGAGAATTCGGCCTTCTCTCGAGCGTAGCTTAGCCGACGTCAGACGTCTGTCAATGGATGTCAGGTTACGAAAGCGGATTTCCCCACGGTTTCTCTTTGACGCCCACGGGGCAGCCCTATATTCTCGCGTGCAGGAGGAGAGCCATGAAGATATCAACATTCTTCGGCGGCTCGCCCGAGGTCGAGAAGCACGTCCAGGCGGCCGTCGACGCCGAGACCGACGGTTTCGACACCATCTGGTACGGCCAGATCTTCGGCGCGGAGGTGCTGACGGTCATCGCGATGGCCGGCGGGCGGACGAGCCGCATCCAGTTCGGCACTTCGGTCGTCCCGACGTACGTGCGCCACCCGACGATCATGGCGCAGCAAGCGCTTACGGTGCAGGCAGCGACGAACGGCCGCTTCACGCTCGGGCTCGGGCTCTCGCACGCGCCCGTTGTTCAAGCGATGTGGGGGCTCTCCTACGACCGGCCGGCCGTACACATGCGTGAGTACCTCAACGTCCTGCAGCCGCTGCTGACGGACGGAGTGGTCTCCTTCAGCGGTGAGATGTTCCGTGTGAACGCACAGGCCTCGGTGCCCACGCCGGAGCCGCCGCCGGTCATGATCGCCGCGCTGGCGCCGGTGATGCTGAGGATCGCCGGCGAACGCACAGACGGCACGATACTCTGGATGACCGGGCCGAAGACGATCGAGAGCCACATCGCCCCGCGCTTGACGAAAGCGGCCGGAGCCTCCGGGCGTCCGCAGCCGCGTATCGTCGCCGCCTTGCCGGTCGCCGTCACGGACGACGTGGACTCAGCGCGGAACCGCGCCGCCAATCTGTTCGCGATCTACGGCTCGCTGCCGAACTACCAGCGCGTGCTCGAAAAGGAAGGCGCGGGTGGACCGAAGGACGTCGCCATCGTCGGCAACGAGGCGCAGGTCGAGCAGCAGTTGCGCGACATGGCTTCCGCCGGCGCGACCGAATTCGTAGCCGCAGCGTTCCCCGCAGACGGCGACGCCGCCGCTTCGCTGGAGCGCACCAAGGCCCTGATGAAGAGCCTGATCGGCAAGATCTAGTGCAGACTCAGGCCGCCGTCGACGGCGATGATCTGACCCGTTACGTAGTCCCCGTCCGGTGAGGCGAAGTAAGAGACGGCACCGGCGATCTCCTCTGGCACAGCCTGGCGTCCCAGCGGGATGAACCTGCCGATGCCGCCCTTCACGGACTCGAACGGGATGCCGGCGCGGCCCGCCGTGCGGCGGAACGTGCCGTCCATCATGTCGGTGTCGGTGCTGCCGGGCAGGACGGCGTTGACGGTGACCTTGTGCGGCGCCAGCTCCAGAGCGAGCATCCGCGTCAACCCATCGACCGCGAGCTTGGCCGGCGTGTAGGCGCCGTACCTTGGCTGCGGCTTGATCCCGGCGAGCGACGAGATGTTGATGATGCGTCCGCCTTCGCCCTGCTCGATCAAGATCGGCGACGCCGCCTTGCAGCAGTAGAAAACGCCGTTCAGATTGACGTCCACTTCGCGCCGCCAATCCTCATCGTCGATCTCCCAGAGGTCCTTCGCTCCGGCCACCAGTGCGAGCCCCGCGTTGTTGACGACGATATCGACGCGGCCCAGCTGCGCCTTCGTCTCGGCGAACAGCCCCGCGACAGCCGCGGCGTCGGTCACGTCACAATCGATCGCCAGACCGCGGACGCCCAACGCTCGCACCTCCTCAGCCACGGACTCGGCGCCGCGCCAACCGGCCTCGCGCTCGTGCTCCGGGAAGCGATCCGGCTCACGTCGCACGGCGCTGACACAGACGTCGGCGCCGTCCTGCGCGAGCCGCAGCGCTATGCCGCGGCCGATTCCGCGCAGGCGGCCCGCGCCGGTGACGACCGCCACCTTGCCATTAAGTGCGCCCATGAGATCTCCTTCGAGGTTGACGAAGCCTGCGAGGGGTACGAGACTTCACATTGCCGAACGGCTTGAAGTTTACCGGATGAATGCAACACCCGAACCCGCCGACTTCCGCGAGGCGATGGCCCGCTTCGCCAGCGGCGTCACCATCGTAACGACGCGCGACGGTAGCGGCGACGCCGTTGGCTTCACGGCCAGCGCTTTCAGCTCGCTCTCGCTGGACCCGCCGCTGCTGCTCGTCTGCCTGCAGAAGGACGCGGACTGCTACGCCGCATTCATGGAGGCCGAGCAGTTGGGCGTCAGCATCCTGGCGCAGGGCCAATCGCCGATCGCGATGCGCTTCGCAACCAAGGCGATCGACAAGTGGGAAGGGACGCCCTTCCAACCCGGCCCCACCACGGGCATTCCGCTCATCGCCGGCGCCGCGGCACGCCTCGAGTGCCGGATTTACTCGCGGCCGGACGGCGGCGACCACACGATCCTCATCGGCGAGGTGCTGACGGCGGACGTGGACAGCAGCGAGCCGCTGCTTCACTTCAACCGCTCGTTCGGGCGCTTCGCGGAGGACTCTGACGCGTGATCAAGCTGGTCTACTGCCTGCGGCGCCGGCCTGAGTTTTCGCGGGAGGAGTTCCAGCGCTACTGGCGCGAGAACCACGCGCCGCTGGTCAAGAAGCACTCCGGGACGCTGCGTATCCAGCGCTACGTGCAGGTACACACGAGCGATCACCCGCTGACCGCGGCGTTGCGATCGTCGCGGGCCGGGCCCGAGCCGTTCGACGGCGTCGCCGAGCTCTGGTTCGAGAGCGCCGAGGACCTCCAGGCGGGCGGCGCGACGCCGGAGGGTCGTCAGGCGGGGCGCGAGCTTTTGGATGACGAGAAGCGCTTCATCGACGTCTCGCAGTCGCCGATCTGGATCGCCGACGAGATCCCGTTCGTCGAGTAGACCCACGGACGCGCAGAGAGCCCCCCGCAGCGCGGGAGGCTCTCTTTTTGAGTCTGCGAAAGTCTAGCGCCGAACGCGCGCCAGCGTCAGGAACGTCGCGCCGGAGACGAGGCCGCCGAGCGCGAGCAGCATCGCCCAGAGCAGAGGCTGGTTCGCGCCGGCCGGCGTGCTACCGGTCGGTGGCAGAGCACCCGGCGTCACGCTCGGTTCCCCCGTTTCCGGAGCCACGGACACAGGTGGAGGAGATGCCGTTGGAGTCGCCGTCGGCGTCGCCGTTGGTGTGGGACTGGGTACTGGTGATGGCGTCGGCGGTGTCGGCGGTGATGTCGGCGGTGATGTCGGCGTCGGTGTTGGCGTTGGCGTCGGCGTGGCTGTCTCCACCGCCAGCGTTGGCGACGGAGTCGGTGATGGGCTGGGCGTCGGCGTCGGCGTTTGCTCCGTATTGGTGATCGTGCAGGAGCCGGCCGGATTCGCGATGAGGGGGGGGATCGGATCGAGAATGTCGGAGCAGGTCCCACTCGAGGAGTAGCCCACCGGGATCGGCGTCTCCGTTGCGGTGCAGAGCGGGGTGCCGGTGAAGGCCGTGACCAGGAACACCGCCGGTGTGCTCTCACTGGCGGTAGCACTCGGCGGGCTGATGTTGCCGGTATCGCAATTAAGAGTGACGGTGATGCCGGCGCCGTTATCAGGTATGAAGTCCTTCAAGACCTCGAACGTGGCGGAGTTCTCGATGTTCACGATAGTGCAGTCGCCTGCGAACCCCGCTGGGCTGCGGAAGGTGTTGCTGAGAAGGTTGGCGGAGCAGGTGCCGTTGGATGAGTACCCGGCCGGGATCGGCGTCTCCGTGGCAGTACACAGCGGGTTGCCTGAGCTTTCGACGGAGAAGATGGCCGGGGACCCTTCGCTCGCCGGGGCGCTCGGTGGAGTGACGGTATCGCCTCCGCAGTTGAGGCTGACCGTCACGCTGGCGCCGCTGTCCGGAATGAAGTCCTTATACACCGCGAACTGAACGGTTATGCAGCTCGCCGTCCGTACGTTGCAGCCGCCGAAGGCGGTTCCGGGGTCCTCGGCAGAAACGGTCCCGCCGGTGGCGCCTGCAAGCTGATTCGCTGCGAAGAGTGCCGCGGCGAGGGCCAGCGCGAGGATCGCAGCGATCCGCAGGCTAGAACCGGGCAAGAGGTTGTGTTGGCTGGCGTTGCCAGACACTGTTTCCCCCTTTTTGAGCTGACGCGTATTGCGTCATTCTCAGAATCATAGAGTCTTGCAGACTGTGGTGTCCAGTTTGGCGCCTTCTCCGCCTCCTCGCCTGCAGTTGACCGCAGCAGGCGACGGGTACGAGGCTATCGCGTTCGTTTGGGGACTAGCTGCGTCTGCCGACGGCGACGGCGGCAGTGGCCGCAAGGAGGCTGCCGGCCGCCGCCAGGGCGAGCGCCCAGAGCAGCGCCTCGCCCTAACCGCCGAATTCACCACCCGTCGGCGGAAGCGATCCCGGAGTAACCGTCGCCGCCGCTGTTGCTGGTGAAGCCGTAACGGGAGGCACGGTCGGAGTGGGCGTCGGCGTTGGAGTGGGCGTCGGAGTCGGTGTCGGAGTCGGTGTCGGGCTGGGTGTCGGAGTAGGCGAGTCGGTCACCGGAGCGAGTGTTGGCTGCGGCGTGGGCGATGGGGTCGGCGTTGGTGTCACCGGCGTGTTGACGATGACGCAGCCGTGCTCGCCGAGGTGGTCCACCGCCACGTTCTGGCAGTTAGAGTCGTCCTGAGCGTAGCCGGCCGGCACCGGGATCTCGATCGCTGAGTAGGTCGTACCGGGGTCGAAGCCCGTCAGCGTGAAGTTCGCCAGCGTACTCTCGGAAGCGGACTGCGGGTTCGCCGAGAGCGTACCGGTCGTGCAGTCGGCGTAGACACCGACCGAGGCAGGGTTGCCGTCCGTGAAGTCCTTCTGGACGAAGAACGCCGCGGTGGTGAGGGAGTTGACGATCGTGCAGTCGCCCAGGGGAGCCCCCTGGGACCGGCGAATGTCGTCGCCCCTCAAGATCTCGGCGCAGGTCCCGTTCGAGACGTAGCCGCCCGGAATCGGCGACGCCGTCGCTGTGCAGAGCGTTTCGTCGAGCCAGTTAGAGACGATGAAGATAGTCGGCGCGGCCTCGCTCGCCAGGGCGAAGGAAGGACTGACATCTCCGTTGGTGCACGAAAGGCTGACGGTGACGCTGGAGGCGCTGTCCGGTACGAAGTCCTTGAACACGGCGAACCCGACGGGCCCCTCGAGGCCGGCGATCCCAGGCTCACCGGATCCGTCCGTCGCCGAGACGTCGCCGCCGTTGACGACGAGGAGCCGGACCGCGACGGAGACGGCGACGGCGATTAGCGCCGCAAATGTGGCGGCGATGGCGGTGCGGGAGTATCGACGGTGTGCGTTTCGTGGCTCGGCGCTGAAAGACACTGCTGCTTCCCTTTCTTCGGGCGGCCGAAAAGGCGGCACCCATCGTGGGAATCATAGGATTTCGGCGATAGCAGCGTCCAGTCGCCCGTATTCGCGCGCGGCGTAGCCACTTGACCCCGCAAGCTCACAGGCACGAGGCTATCAGCGGGAGTGGATAGGCCCCGGTGGGTCTCCCGGTCTTCAAAACCGGTGTGTCCGTCTTTGGCGGACAGGTGGGTTCGACTCCCATGCACTCCCGCCACCATCGCTAGCCCCTGGAACGCTTCGGCTGACTGAGGCCTGACTGAGGCCTGCCTGACGTCGCTAGCTGTGCTCTGAGCCGCTGTAACGATCGTCTTTCTCTGGCATCTCATTCTGTAGTTGCGTGTCCGCACGAGAGGGCCAATTCAGATATGACATCATCGCTGCCGAATGTTCAGCCACGCCGATCGTGGATGAGGATTCCTACTCCCTCCTCCGTCAGAGGGCGGATCCTGTCCGTCGTCGGATTGATGGTCGTGATCCTTGCTGCCGTTGCCGCCGGGTCCGCCTGGCGGGTCTACGAGCACCGCTCGACGACGGCGGCGCTGGAGGAGCACGCGGAGATCACGTACCTGCTGCTCGACGCGCGAGCGAACGCGGAGTCCGCTGCAGCAGCGGACCAGCGCTACGTCATCGTCGGTGACGAGGTGCTAATCCCCGGCAGCGACGACACCCTGCTGTCCCAGATCGATCGGACGGTGACTACCGCCATCGATGACCTGTCCCAGGCAGTAGCTCTGGAGGATGCTCAGGGGGACGGGGAGGACCTGGCTACTCTGACCGAGATCCTGGTTGAGGCCACTGCACTTGTCCAGGGCGCCGGCCAGTTAATCGCGCTCCGGCAGGCCGGGGCCATTGAAGAAGCGGCGGCCGCGCTCGATGAAATCGTGCCGTCGTTCCGAACGTTTGAAGCCAAGATCAATGATCTGGCGGAGCAGGAGCGCGCCGAAGCGTCGGTTCTTCGCGCCGAAGCGGACTACGCAGGCACGTTTGCACTCTGGGTCTTGATCGTCTCCGGCGCCGTGGGAGCTATCCTGGGCCTGGCGGCATCGATGCTCATCGCTCGCTCAATCATCAGGCCACTGTCGCGCGTCGAAAGCACCGCGATCGCGGTCGCGGAGGGCGACCTGCAGACGCGATCGCCAGAATCCGGTCCGGAAGAGCTCGTCCGGCTGAGCAGCTCCATTAACAGGATGACGGAATCGCTTCTGGACGCGTCGAAACGGCAGGAGCTGAAAGAGGCGCTGAAAGAGTCGGAGGCGCTGCACCGCGACCTGGTAGAGACGTCTCAAGACCTGATCTGGCGATGCGACGCAGAAGGCCGGTTCACTTTCCTGAACCAGGCCTGGCAGACTACGCACGGCTACTGCATCGAGGAGATGCTTGGAAGGCCGTTCACTGATTTCATGTCTCCCGAAGTCGCCAGACGCGATTCAGAGAAGTTCAAGCAGCTGGTGGCTTCAGGCCCCGTAACCGGCTACGAGACGACTCACCTCTCGAAGTCCGGCCACGAGGTTCATCTCGTGTTCAACGCGAAGCCGATCGTGGAAAGCGATGGCAGTCAGATCGGCTCGCAGGGTACCGCTCATGACGTGACAGCACGCAAGCAGGCGGAGGAGACGATCCGGCACATGGCGTACCATGACCCGCTGACGGATCTGCCTAACCGCACGCTGCTGACGGATCGCCTCAACGTCGCGCTGGCGAACGCGCGCCGGTCAGGCGACATGGTCGTCGTGCTCTTCCTTGACCTCGACCGGTTTAAGGCCGTCAACGACACCGTTGGCCACGCGATCGGCGACCAGCTTCTAAGGCACGTCGCAGACCGGCTAACCACGCTCGTTCGCGACGGCGACACGGTGGCGCGCGCCGGAGGAGACGAGTTCACGATCCTTCTGACGGACGTCACGAATATGGATGACGTAATCGACGTTGCGTCGAGGGTCAGGGAGACCTTCAGGAAGACCTGGAGCCTGGGCGGACACGAGTTCCGCGTCACCGCCAGCATCGGCATCGCCGTCTCCCCCGACCACGGCGATGACGCCGATCTGCTCGTCAAGAATGCCGACATAGCGATGTACCGCGTGAAGGACGCAGGCAGAGACAACTACGCGTTCTACGCGCCGGAGACGACCGCCCCCGTCTCCGAGCCTGTGGATCCGTAGGGCGAGCCTCCTTCCTCCGAAAATCAGACTACGCGCTCTTTGGCCCCTCCCCGCCCGTAGCGCTCATTGCAGCCTCGTCACCCCGGCGCGAGGCCGCTCTCGGCGATGCTCCCACTGTTTCCCGGGCGTAAGCACGCCGCTACGGCCGTTCCGAGATCCACCGCTGCGCCAGTTCAGCGTTGACGGCGTCACTCCACGCCTTACAATTAACGAAACGCCAAAGCGCTTTATCATATGACGACGATTCTCCACACGGCCGACGTCCATCTGGACCGCGCCTACAGCGGCGCCGGCATGAGCCCCGCCATCGCCTCTGCCCGCCGCGAGGAGCTTCGCGACGGCCTCCGGCGCTTCGTCGACCTGGCGCTGGAGACGCGCGCCGACGCCGTAACCATCGGCGGCGACCTCTACGAGCACGAGCGCGTCACGACCGACACGGGCAACTTCATCCGCCAGCAGCTGGAGCGCCTTGGCGACGTGCCTGCTCTGCTGGCGCCCGGCAACCACGATCCGTACGTACCGGACTCGCTCTACCACCGCCTCACCTGGCCGGCCAACGTCACGATCTTCCGCGAGCGATCGTTCGCGCCGGTGGAGCTGGCCGGCGGCGTCACGGTCTGGGGCGCCGCGCACAACGCGCCGGACGTGCGCGCTAACCTGCTCGACGGCTTCCGAACGCCGCCCGGCGGCAGCCACGTCCTCCTCTTCCACGGCTCGGACACGCGGTCGGTGCCGGAGGGCAAGCCCGCGCACGCGCCGTTCCGCCTGCAAGACATCGAGGCGACGGGCGCCGGCTTCGCGCTGCTGGGCCACTACCACGGAGCGCGCCTCTACCCGCGCGAGGCGCCGCGCTTCGCCTATCCCGGCTCGCCCGAGCCGTTGGACTTCGCCGAAGAGGGTGAGCACTGCGTCGCGCGGCTGAACGTCGATGACGGCGCCTTCAGCTGCTCGCTGCTGCCGTTCGGCCGGGTGCGATACCAAACGCTCGCCACCGACGTCAGCGGCATGGAGTCGAGCGACGAGGTGCGGACGGCGATCGCCGCTTTCGGCGACGCCTCCCTCATCGCGCGCGTCGTCCTCAGCGGCGACCTGAGCCCCGACGTCAACCTCTCGCTGCAGTCGCTGTACGACGCCTGCGCCGAGCGCTTCGCATACCTCGACATCGCGGACCGCACGCAGCCCGCCTACCGCCTCGACGAGATCGCGGAGGAATCGACCACGAAGGGTGCGTTCGCCAGGGTTATGCGTGAGCGCATCGAGGCCAGCGAAGGCGACGAGCGCGAGATCGCCGAGGCCGCGCTCCTCTACGGCCTGCAGGCGTTCGACCGCAAAGAGGTGCAGGTCCGTTGAGGCTACGGCGGCTTGAGCTGCCCGCGTTCGGCTGCCTGCGTGGCTTCGGCGCGGAGTTGTCACCCGGGCTCAACCTTTTCGTCGGCGAGAACGAGGCGGGGAAGTCGACGCTACAGGCCGCTATCTGCGCCTTGCTCTACGGCTTCTTCGAGAACGAGCGGGCGCTGAAGGCGGAAAACGAGCGCTACGAGCGCTTCCGGCCCTGGAGCGGCGGCGTCTATCGCGGCGCCCTTGAATACGAGCTGGCCAACGGCAACCGCTACGAGGCGCGCCGCGACTTCGCGAACGACGTGGCGACGCAGCTGATCGACAGCGCGACGGGCCTCGATCTCGCGCCCGAATTCGGCCGCGGCCGGCACGGGAACGTGCCCTTCGCCCGCCGGCAGTTCGGGATGTCGCGCGGCGTCTTCCAGAGCTGCGCCTTCATCTCCCAGGGCGAGATCTTCGACGTCACGCAGGGGGCCTCGCCAAGCCAGATCGGCGACGCCGTAGCCGCCCTTGTGGACTCTGCCGGCCGCGACGTCTCAGCCGCGCGCGCGCTTAAGAGCCTGGGCGTCGTCGCCTCGCGGATCGGCTCCGATTCCGCGCGTACTGCGGAGCTGCCGCGGGCCAGGCAGCATCTGGAACGAGCGCTGGAGGAGCTGGAGGCCGGCGCGGACGCACGCGCCCAGGCCTCCCAGACGGCGCGCAAGCTGGAAGAGCGCCGTACGCGCGTGCGAGAGCTGAAGGAGAAGCGCGCCCGCACGGAGGCGCTGGCGCTACGGACTCAGATCGCGGCGCTGCGAACGCGGCTGGACGCCGTCGCGGCCGCGACGGACGAAGCCACACGCGCGGAGTCCGAGGTCGAGGCGCTGTCAGCATACGCGTCGTTCCCCGCCTCGCTGCGCGACGAGGTGCTGGCGCTTAAAGGCCGCTGGTCGGGGCTGCTGAGCGCTCTCGAACGGCTGCAGCGAGATCGCGATGAGGCGACGGCCGCTATCTCCGACGACGACAGGCTGGAGTACGAAGCCCTGCGTGAAGGCGCCGGCGCGCTCACGGACGAACACGTGCGCACGCTGGAAGCTGCCGCCTTCGCGCCGGAGGCGCACGGCGTGATCGCGGTTCTCGGCGACGCGCTGAGGGCGATCGGGCGGGGGATCGCACGGCTCGTTCGACGCGTCCTGCGCAGGCCCGAGCCTCACACTGCCGAGGTCGCGCCCGTGGTCTCGGCCGAGGAGGCACGCGTGCTGCTCGACCGCCACCGACGCTACCTCTCGCTGCGCCCGCGGGCGGAGCTCGCGGGCCGCCTGAAGAGCGAAGTCGCGGGTCAGGAAGCAGCGCTGGAGACGATCGAAGGACAGCTGCGCAACCTCATCGCCGTAGCCGACGTTACGGCGCCCAGCACCGACGAAGGTTTGCGCGCTTTCGAGGCCGCCGCACGAGACCACGCGCGCTACCAGACCGCCCTCGCCGCAGCTGCCGAGGCCGGCCGCCGCCGTGAAGCAGCACTCGCCGGCCGCACGACCGAAGAGACAACGACCAGGCTCGCGGAATGCGAACGCGCCTCCGGCGAGCTCCTCGCGAAGCGGCCCGACCTCGCCGACCTCGAGACCGAACGCTCGCTAGAGCAGCTCGCGAAAGAGCGCGACAGCCTGCGCGACGAGCTGCAGGAGACACAGCTGGAGGAGCGCAGCCTTGAGGAGAAGGTTAACCACGTGCTGGAGCGGCACCGCCCGGCCTCCGAGCTGGAGGAAGAGGCAGCGCGCTGGCGGCGCGAGGTCAAGCGGCTGGAGAAGGCGCGGGCCGCCGTAGTGCTGGCCAAGTCCCAGATCGAGCAGGCGATGGTGCAGGTCTACCGCGACTTCGCCCCCGCCGTGAACACGTTCCTCAGCGAGGGTATCGAGCGTGTGACCGAAGGCCGGTACAGCCGCGCACGCGTCGACCCGTCATCGCTGCGCGTCTCGCTGCTCGTGCCAGAGACGGGCCAGGTGATCACCGACCCGCCGGTTAGCTACGGCACTCGCACGATGGTCTACGTACTCATGCGCGTGGGCCTGGCGCAGCACATGAGCGCGATCGGCGAACCGGTGCCGCTCGTGCTGGATGATCCGTTCGTTGACCTCGACTCGCGGCGCCTGCCGCGCATGATGCGCTTCCTGCTCGACCTGAGTGACCGCATGCAGGTGCTTTTCTTCACGAAGGACACCTCGATCACGCGCTGGTTCGAGGAGAACGCCACGGGCTCCGAGCACCGCCTGCACGAGCTGGCTGCAACGCAACTGTCACACGCGTCGCTGTAACATCCTCCGGTACGGGCCGTCAATTCTTTACAGAAGCGGTTATACCCTACTGAGAGATGCAAATGAGTCAATCTATCGCGACCACAGCTGAATCTATCGCCACCAGGACAGCGACAGTTCTGGGGGACCCGAACGTCTGGTCCGGCCAGCTAAGTGACGCACTCGAATCGCTCGGCTTCGCGGTCGAGCCGTGTGCGGAGCTGACCGAGCTGTTCGAATCGGCTCAGGCGTCCGTTCCCGGCCTCGTCGTGATCGCACAGGAAGAGCCGGACGTCGCCGTCCGCGCCTCGCGCGCAACGCGAGAGCTGCACGAAGCGCCGATCATGGTCGTGATGCCGCGCGAGAGCGACCTCATCGCCGCCCTCGACGCCGGCGCCGACGACGCCGTGATCGCCCGCGTCGACCCGGCCGTCTTCGCCGCCCGCGTTCGCGCGCTGTTGCGCCGCGTTCAGCCCGGCCACCCGACGGCCAATCGCACCGTCGTCCGCGACCTCGTGATTGACTTTGAGACCTACCAGGTGACCGTAGCCGATGTGCCGGTGCAGCTGACGCCGACTGAGTTCCGGCTCCTCGCCCTCCTCGCCCAGCAGACCGGCCGGGTCATCGACCCGCGTGCGCTGCTCTCCGCAGTGCACCAGCACGACTACAGCGAGCGAGACGCGCAGAACCTGGTGAAGGTGCACATCGCGAACCTGCGCCGCAAGCTGAAGGACTCCAACAACGATAGCCCGTACATCCTCTGCGTCCGTGGCTTCGGATACATGCTGGAGCGCCGCGGCCGCATCCGCGACGACGATCCGCTGTCAACGCTGATCGAAGAAGACTAGCGCCTTCACGCGCCCTCACCCAGACCTGCACCGCGCCTCCACCGCAAACGCGCCCGGTAGCGCGCCCCCTCTGCTAGGTTGGTCTAAGCAACGAAAGTGGAGGTGCTGGAAATGGGACGGATCACAGCAATCAACAGCGGCACGACGGAGATTCCTGCCGCTCACCGGCGGCGGTTCTCGCGCTACTTCCCCGGCCTCTTCGCCTACGTCCGCGCGATGTCCGACGACTACTCGACAAGCGTCGAGAAGGTTGTCTCAGCGTTCGAGACCGCGCTGCGCGAGCCAAACACCGACGACGACGCCTTCGTGCTCTCGCTGTTCGCCAACGCCCGCGAGCTCTGCGGCGTGCGCAACGCCGCGCACGATTCCGGCGAGCGCGAAGTCCTCTCGCTGACGTTCGATGCTCTGCTCACGCGGGAGCAGGTGTCCGTCCTGATGGAGATGCCCGTAGACGCAGTGATCTCGACCCTCATGCGGGGCCTGCGCAGGCTGCAGAGCCTGCGCGTTGCCGTCGAAGCTGCCGGCGACACGGCGCTCCACGGCTTCGCCGCCTGAACTCGCCTAGTAATTCGAGACGTTCAGGTCCTGGATCTTGCCTTCGACCAGGTAGACGACGCGCTCACAGATATTCGTGACGCGATCGGCGATGCGCTCCAGATTGTGAGCGACCCAGATCAGATACGTGGCCCGCTGAATCGCCCCGCGCTCTTCGATCATGAACATCAGTAGCTCGCGGTAGAGCTGATCGTACAGATCGTCCACCTCGTCGTCGCGGTCGATGATGCGGCGGGCCAGCGCCGTGTCGTGCTGCTTGTACGCCTCCAGCGCACCGTCCATCATTTCGCTGGCTATCTGCGCCATGCGCGGGATGTCGATGTAAGGCTTGAGTGGCGCCTCGTCCGCCAGCATGAGGACGATCCTGGCGATGCCCTCTGCGTGATCGCCCATGCGCTCTAGGTCGACCGTTATGTGCAGTACCGCGATGATCGTGCGCAGGTCGCTCGCCAGCGGCGCCTGCAGCGAGATCAGCTCGATGCACTTCTCTTCAGCCTCGTAGCGCTTGTTGTTGATCTCCATGTCGTTGGCGATCACGCGACGGGCAAGCTCCACGTCCCTCGTCTTTAGAGCTTCGACGCCCTGCGCGATCGCGTCCTGCACCATGCCGGCCATGACCAGCATGTCCTCCTGCACTTCGGCTAGCTGCTTCTCGAACAGGGCGCGAGTCATCGGCTAGCCGAACCTTCCCGTGATGTAGTCTTCCGTCCGCTGTTCGCGGGGCTGCGTGAAGATCTCGTTCGTCGGGCCGTACTCGATCAGCGTGCCGTTGAGGCCGTGCTCCTGAGCCAGCAAGAACGCCGTGTAGTCCGACACGCGCGCGGCCTGCTGCATGTTGTGAGTGACGATGATGATCGTGTACTCCTTGACCAGCTCGCGGATCAGGTCCTCGATCTTCAGCGTGGCGATCGGGTCAAGCGCGGAGCACGGCTCATCCATCAGAATAACGTCCGGCTGCACCGCCAGCGCACGCGCGATGCAGAGCCGCTGTTGCTGCCCGCCGGAGAGGTCCAGACCGGACATCTTGAGGTCGTTCTTTACCTCGTCCCAGAGTGCCGCCTGCCTCAGGGCGTGCTCGGCGATCTCGCCGCTGTCGCCCTCGATGCCGTTGACCTTCGCTCCGAAGACGACGTTGTCCTGGATCGACTTCGGGAACGGGTTCGGCTTCTGGAACACCATGCCGATGCGCCGCCGCACCTCGACCGGGTCGACGCTATGGTCGTAGATGTCGGCGCCGTGGTATTCGACTCTGCCCTCAACGCGCGCCGTCGGAATCAGGTCGTTCATGCGGTTGAGGCAGCGCAGCAGGGAGCTCTTGCCGCAGCCTGACGGCCCAATCAGCGCCGTCACCCGGTTGACCGGGATGTCCAGGCTGATGTCGGAGATCGCGTGCTTGGTGCCGTACCAGAGACCGACGTCCTGCAGGCGAAAGACAGTCTCCCCCGGCGGCTGCCGGATCGGGTCTCTCGGCTGCACGCTTTCGGCTGCGGTAGCATCAGGTGTCAAGGCTCTCCTCGGGCGCTCCGGTCTCGGCAGCGTCACGCTCTTCCGGAACTCTGCCATCAATTCTCGCATCGTCGGCCTTGCCTTTCCACTCTAGTTGCGCCGGAAGCGCTCCCGGATGAGCGCCGCCAGCAGGTTGAGCGCCATGACGCCGGTCATGAGGACGATGATCCCGGCGGAGGCGTTAGCCTGGAACTCGCGCCGCGAATCGATCGTCCAGGCGTAGATCTGGATCGGAATGATAGTGAAGGACTCTTGCAGGCCGGCCCAGAAGCCGGCCGGGTCCGCGAAGTCGGCCAGGTTGGGACCGGGATCGAAGCGGATGAACGTGAAGCCGCCGATCATGATCAGCGCGGCGGTCTCACCGACGGCGCGCGAGATCGCTAGGATCGTGCCGGTTATGATGCCCGGCATCGCGTTCGGCAAGACGTTGTGGCGCACGGCCTGCCAGCGCGTCGCGCCCAGCGCCAGCGCTCCGTCGCGCAGGCTGGGCGGCACCTGCCGGATCGCCTCCTGCGACGTGATCACGGTCATCGGGATGATCATCAGCGCCAGCGTGAAGCCGCCGGCCAGCAGGCTGCGGTCCATGCCGTAGAAGCGGACGAAGATGGTGAGGCCGAGGATGCCATAGATGATGCTGGGCACGCCCGCCAGGTTCGCCAGGTTGATCTTGACGATCGTGAGGACCCGGTTGCGGGGCGCGAACTCCTCGATCCAGATCGCGGTGCCGATGGCGACCGGTATGGAGGAGAAGACCGTGATCAGCATCAGCCAGAAGGTGCCGTACACCGCCGGCCGCAGACCGGCCTTCTCCGCGAAGCGCGAGGGATAGTTCGTCAGGAAGTCGAGGCTGAGGCGCGAGGCGCCGGAAACGATCGTGTCGTAACCGAGGAAGACGAGGATGCTGACGCCGAGGACCGTCGCCGCCAGGAAGAAGTAGCGCGATACCCGCGACACGAGCTGACGGCGCGCGACGGCGCCGCTTGCCCGCAGGCGGATCGACTCGCTCGCCACTATTCGTACTCCTCGCGGTAGCGGCGGACGAAGAAGTAGGCGGCGACGTTGAATAAGAGGGTGATCAGGAAGAGCATCACGCCGACGGCGAACAGCGCCTGATAGTCGACGGTGCCGCGGGCAGCATCACCGAGGCCCACTTGTAACATGAAGCCGGTCATCGTCTGCACGCCGTCCAGCGGGTTGACGGTCAGCTGCGGCGTCGAGCCGGCGGCGATCGCGACGATCATCGTCTCACCTACGACACGCGCGATGGCGAGGAGAATGGCGGCGATGATCCCGGACAACGCCGCCGGGAAGACGACGCGGATCGTCACTTCGAGCCGCGTCGCGCCCAGCCCGTAAGCCGCCTCGCGCAGGTCTCGCGGGACGCTCGCCATCGCGTCTTCGGAGATCGAAGCGATCGTCGGCAGGATCATCACGGCGAGCATGATGCTGGCGGAGAGGGCGTTGAAGATGTTGACCTCGTCGGCGCCGAACGTCGGCCGCAGCACGTCCTGCGTCACGAACGTGAGCGCGAAGTAGGCGTAGACGACCGTCGGCACACCGGCCAGCGCCTCGAGTATCGGCTTGAGCACCTTGCGCGTGTTCGGATGGGCGTACTCGCTGAGGTAGACGGCCGTCGCCAGGCCCAGCGGCACGGCGAAGACGAGCGCCCAGAATACGACCATCAGCGTCCCGGCCACCAGCTCCCAGATGCCGAACGAGACCGGCTCGAAGAGCGGCTGCCACTGCGTCTCCAGGAAGAACTCCTTGAACGACACCGACTCGAAGAAGGTTGCGGACTCCCGCACGAGTACGCCGATGATGAGGGCCGTCGTGACAAGCGAGACAGCCGCGCAGAGCGCAAGCACGAAGAGGATGACGGACTCTCCGGGCTTGCCGAACTGGCGCTTCTTCAGAGCCTCGTTCATCTTGCCGGGGTCCGTAACGGTCATGGCAGATACGGCTCGATCTTGTCTTGCTGAGCTTGAAGGGTGTCGGCCGGCAGCGAGACGTAGCCGACTTCCGCCACCAGGGCGGTCGAGTTGTCCAGGTAGAACTCGACGAAGCGGAGCACCGGGTTGTCGGGATGTTCGGCAAGGAACGACTCACGGGTGTAGATGAACAGCGGCCGGCTGAGCGGGTAGCTGCCGTCCAGCGCAGCATCGAACGATGGGGCGACGCAGCCTTCGCCGGCGTCAACTGACGCCGCCTTGAGCGACTGGCCGGCGTCCTGGAAGTAGGCGAAGCCGAAGTAGCCGATGGAGTCGCGGTCCCCGCCGATGCCCTGCGCCAGGACGTTGTCGTCCTCAGACGCCGTGCCGTCGCCGCGGTGGTAGGCGGCCTCGTCTACGTCCTCGATGATCGCCTCGACGAAGTAGTCGAACGTGCCGGAGTCCGTGCCCGGGTAGTACAGCGCGATCGATCGGTCCGGGAAGCTGTCGTCGAGCTCACTCCAGTTGTCCGCGCCGTCGGTGCGGAACGCCTCGTGCAGCTGCTCGATCGTCAGGCAGTCGGCGAAGTCGTTGTCGGGGTGGACCATCACGGTCAGCGCGTCGATCCCGACCTGGATTTCGAGGACATCGTCGATGCCGTTCTCGGCGCAGGCGTCGAGTTCGCTCTGCTTGACGGGGCGCGAGGCGTTGCTGACGTGCGTTTCGCCGGCGCAGAAGACCTCGAAGCCGCCGCCGGTGCCGGAGAAGCCGACGTTGACGAGGACGTCGCCCGCAACGGCGTCGAAGTCCTCGGCTACGGCCGCAGTGATCGGGTACACGGTGGAGGAGCCGTCGATGTCGATCTCGCCGCCCTTACCGCTGTCATCGCAGGCGACGGCGGCCAGGGCTACCAGCGCCGGCAGCACTAAAACCATCAGCACCGACGGCCGGGTGGGGCGCGGGCGTCGTGCCATGAGTCCAGCGTAGGAGGCGACGCTCCCACGGTCTCTTAACGGGGAGTTAACAGCGCTTAACGCACGGTAAAATCTACGGCCGGCCGGTTCGCTGCAACGCTGCCCGAAGCGCTCAAGATGGCGGCCACCGTAAATTCGCTGAGCGCCGGCAGGCTGGAGGTCGATCTGGGCGCTGGATGGTGTCGAGACGAGACCGAGGCGTACGGACTAGCGTTCGAGGACGCTGCGGGCCGGCTAGATTGACTCGAGGAGTACACCGGAATCCCCCGGAGGACGTGGTGGGAGGAATCGGCGTCCTTCGAGGGCCGGACCCTTTCGGCAATTGGAGAAGGCGAATCGCCGAGTTGATGCCGGTGAGCGAAAGCAGATACGATCTTGAGGTCGGGGGCCCGTAGCTCAGCGGTAGAGCTCCGGACTTTTAATCCGGGAGTCGTGGGTTCGAATCCCACCGGGCCCTCCAGATTGCTTCTTTATTTACTGCAGGTCGGCCAATCTGGCCGATTTCTTGAGTCCCGGATACTCAGTCCGGAGCACTGATGTTCATCTGTAGATAGGTACGAAAGTGAGCGGGAGTAGCTCGGTTGTGGAGCATCGGTTAGCAAACGGGTAGCAAAAACTGTGGTGCTCAACCCGACCGGCGCCCGAGAGAGTTATCAGCTACGCCGGCCAGTCGAATTCTCGGGCAAATCAAATTGCGACTTATCTAGAATCCCCTCACTTGCCGATGACTTCTGGCTGCTCATCTAGCCGCGCATTCCAGGAGCTAGTTCTGGGAGGCGCGGACATCGGGCAGTTGCAGGCGTATGTCAACGAACAGGCGGATATACCTGAGTTCGTCCGCTACCATGTTCAAGCCGGGGACACACTGGCGTCGGTGGCCAAGACCCATCAGACTTCATGCGGCGTCATCGCTAAGGCCAATCGCATAGACTGTTTGTCTTCCATCGGCCCGGGCCAGATCCTGCTGGTGCCGGACCTGTAGAAGTTGACTTGCCCCCATGAGCAAGCCTCCAGCCGGCCCGCAGATGTCCGGCTACTCTATGACGAACACCTCGCCGTGAATGGGTCCGAGATCCAGAGAAAAGTTGCCCCCGTCTGCAATCTGAGCGCTCGCTGCCTCTTCCGTGTCGGTCGAGAAGATCCGGCGCGCCGTCTTGCCGGAGAGTTCGGGTAGGCAAATGACGTCACCGACCGGCTCCCGGCCGAAATTGACCGCGGAAACGATCCACCCGGTGGGACGTTCGAGAAGCACGACCACGAGCCCCTCGCTGTCCGCATCCGGCACGGAAACGAGCTTCGACAGGGCGATGCCGCTGTCCTTGCGGGCGCGGAGCATCCGCTTCAGTACCGACGCGAAGGACGCGGGATCACGGAGTTGCGCGGGGAGGTCGCCGTAGAGGGCCGAGGCGCGGGGCAGCCCAGTGCTTGAGGCCGTGGCTCCTGGATCGGCCGCCATAAGGTCAAAGGCCCCACGGTTCATCCAGCGGTAATCGCGATCATCTAGCAACGAGCCGAGGCTTTCGGGCTGCAGGAGAAGAGCACCCACGAGATCCCATCCCGAAATCGCAAAGACGCCGGGCAGCATGGCGTTAAAGGTGGCCGCCGCTAGGTGCAGTTTGCGCACTTCTGACTTCTCCGAAGACGTCATGTCGTAGGGGTCTGGAACGCCGAGTACAGCCGCGGAGAATGCCGCAAGTGTGGCGCAGAAGCCTAGGTTCGAGAATTCCTGAATGTTCGACGCGTTATTGGCCGTGATCTTGTCTTTCGTCTGGTCGAACATGAGCTCGTAGATCACCTTGCCCGGCGTTTCCTCTCCGTTCAGCGAGAAAGTCTCATCTCCATGTTGGCGCAGATGCGTGAGGTCGAACATGAGCTCGTCATGGTTCTGCAGAGCGTGAACGAGATTGCCGAGGTCCATTCCCTCGTGCTGTATCAGTTGCAGCATCAGGCGCAGAGGGCCGGCATCTCCGACCGCCATCGCATAGAGATAAGGCGGTCGCGTAAAGAAGTCGTAACTGAGATCTGCACCCCAGGTCGTGAATTTCTTCAGTTCCCCCAGCGGCTGGTTCAGCTCCTGAAACGAGTATCCGCCCAGCTTCCGAATCATCATCGCGATCAGGTTGGCTCCTCCTTCGGCCAGTGGATGCCCTTCCACCCAGGACTTGTCGAGGCCATCTCTACCCTCGACGGCCAGGAGCGGGCTGGCGTCAAGCCGGAGTCCTGACGCTCCCAGTGCATGCAGGGCGTGAACGATGTCAGCCATGATGACCCGCTGCGCACCCATGGTGGGGTCCAGCCAGTTTAGCGACGGCTGCCCTTCCTTGAAGACGTGGAGATAGACCCAGCGTCGTCGCCGACCGTCCACACCCGTAACGATGTCCGTGGCACTCCAGTTGCTGTCCTTGACCCCCGGGTCGTGAAACACTATCAACTCCAGCGGTCCCGGAATGTGACCATTGTCCTCTAGCAGCTGGACGGTATCCTGGCTCAAGTTAATGCTGTCCGCACCTTCCCGCACGGAGCCCAGCAGCCCCCAATCCTCCTCCGGAATCTCGATCATAGTGTACATGCCTTCATAGTTCTGGAAGGCCATCTCCGCGAGGCGGAAATCCGCCCCCTTCCCGGTGTGAGCCGGCACGAGGTCACCGATGATCACGATGTCATGTTGTTTCGCACTTTGTGTCATCTGGACGTACTCATCATCCGTGCCGAAGAGAGGATCGACGATCAACTCGATCCGATCGAACATCCCGTCAATCGTCGGCGTATACTCGCGCCCAGTGACTCCACCGGCCCGTCGTATGGGGCCAGTGTGTATGCCCCTTATACCTATGTCCTGAAACGTCGACAGCAGATCCGGGTCTCCCAGAGTCTGCACGACACTCTGGTTCTTGTGACCGATCGTCGCCGCCGCATAGCTCGTGAACCAGACGGGCGCATCCGTAACGAAATCCCTGGACCGGGGATGGCCGTAGGCATTGCGCCACTGTCGGGAGCTGCCCGCTATCAGAGCGCTCAGTTGTACAGCCTGATAGCGCATGGAACGGGATTCCAGCCACTGAATATAGTCTTCGCTGGGCTCGCCGGGCCGCTGTCCCGAACGTGCCTGCTCAGACCCTCCAGCTGTGCCGGACAAGCCTGCCGCCTTGTTATCAGAAGCGTCCATCACTCACCTCCAGTGTTGCTGTCACATCGCCGCGCTCGTCGGGGTCAGCGATCGCGCCGACATGATACGACAGCGCGGCCGATCACCAGCGTACGGACACGGCGCTTCGCCGTCTGCCGGTACCATCGGAAAGGCCCACCCGGGTTCCGGACACGGTGCCTGAGAGGCATGCTACGATACCCACTCGGTAAGGTCGGTGCATTGCCGCAGCAGGCTTCTTGGAGTACCGAAGGAGGGTGAGCAGTGACAACTGCTGCAAAGTTCTGCCCTCACTGTGGCCAATCGCTGGCCGCCAGAGCGAAGCTCCACGCCAAGATAGCGATCCTGCCTTCACTTGGCGGACGATGTCGTGGCTCATCTCATCCCGTTCCTGGCCTGCTATCGGCATGAAGTCGACGCATTCGCCAACACCGTCCGGGCTGAGGAATCGGGTGACCAGGACGTTGGTCTCCGGGACGTACATCTGCTTTACGGTCGGAGGATCGACTGGGGCGATCCTGAAGTATCCGCCCTTCCTGGAATCCAGGATCGCTGCAAACACGCTCGGCGAGTCGAAATGAGGGAGACAGCGCCAATCGATCGACCCGTCCATGCTGACCAGTGCTACCGTGTGAAGATCGCCTATGATCTCATAGTCCTCTATGGGCCTGTATCCGCGAGGTTCACTCATCACTACCCTCCCGTCTCGAACCCTGGGTAGAGCGTCATCCCACCGTCGACGAACAGAGTGATCCCGTGAACGTAGTCGGAATCATCCGACGCCAGCCAGACCGCCGCCCTGCCGACATCTTCCGGCAGGCCGATCCGGTTGTAAGGTATGAGCCTGAGTAGAGCGTTCAGAGCCTCAGGAGTGCTCCATGCCTCCGTGTTGATCGGCGTCTGGATAGCGCCGGGAGCGATGCTATTGACGCGGATGCGATAGGGAGCCACCTCCTGGGCGATGCTCTTGGTCATCATCATCACACCGCCCTTGGACGCAGCGTAGTTAACGTGACCTGCCCAGGGGATCACCTCGTGTACCGAACTCATGGAGATGATCTTGCCCGCGGCAGCAGACACTTCAGGGACGACGCCGCGGCGCTTGAACTCTCGCACAGCTTCGCGGGCGCAGAGGAACTGACCCGTCAGATTAACGTCGAGCACGGAGCGCCAGTCGTCGAGCGTCATCTCGTCGAATGGGGCATCCCTCTGCAGGCCGGCGTTGTTAACCAGGATGTCCACGGTTCCGAACTCGTCGATCATCCGCTTAAACATCCCCTCGACTTGGTCTTCCTGGCTCACGTCCGCCTGGTGGGCGATCGCCCTTCGCCCCAACGCCTCAATCTCGCTGACGACCTCCTCCGCGGCATCGGGCCTTCGTGCGAAGTTCACAACGACGTCCGCGCCAGCCTGCGCCAGGGCGATCGCTACCGCCCTCCCAATGCCAGAGTTGGCGCCGGTGACGAGAGCCTTCTGCCCGACGAGATCGTCGCGAATCTCGTACGTCGGCGTTACCGGTTCGGGGTAGTGTGTGACCATTCCGTTCCCTCCGTTACTCTTTCGGTTGCTCATCGATGCGAGTCACCAGACTCGTACTATGTCCTCGGTTCCAAGATGGAACCAACCTCGAATCCGAGATTTGGTTGCGCGTAGAGTTCTGGCGTAACGCCAATATCGGCGAGGTAGAGCTCTCCTACGCGTGTCCTGGCCTCCGGTGTGTCAAGGCCATGCTTCGGCAGGGCGAGTGTCATGGTCGCCGTTGCTTTGATCGACGGATCGTACACGGTGCCGGTAGCGGTGTCTATTCTGCTGGGCACGTCCAAGGCGAGGACAGGCGCGGCGTGCGTATTCGCGGCGCGGATCAGACTCGCTGCGGGGCCGGTCGGCGCACCTCTGAGGCTGTAGCCGATGACCGCGTCGACGATGACGTCCGCATTCTCAAGCTCCGTTTCTTCACCGGCGACGTCCACCTCAACCTCCATGTTCTGGAGCACAGTCATCTGGTAACGAGGCACTTTGGCGAAACGTTCCGCAGCCGCCGTCGCCAAGACGTGGACAGTAGCTCCCCAGTTGTGCAGGCGCCTCGCGTACACCGAGCCGCCGCCGCCGTTGCCGCCAGAGCCGGCGAGAACGAGAACCCTGCGGCCTCTCGCATCGCCGTCAAGGAAGCGCTTGCGGGCCAGATGCGCGAGGTTGCGACCAGCATTCTCCATCATCTGGATGAGAAGGATGTGCTAGTCCTCGATCATTGCGCGGTCAACCTCACGCATCTGGTCCGTGCTAAGAAACGGGATCTTCGGATCTGCACTCATCGAGCCGTCCCACTTGGCGCGCGCGGCGGCGCTGAAAGTGCTCATGTGGTCATTGGCGAACTCTGCGAACGTCCGCGCCTAGCTTAGGCTCAACGATGATGCAGTGCGGGCGACCTAGGGATACACCCTCTTCCTCAGCGATTGTTGACGGTGGCCTCCTTCGCGCCGTAGTGTCTGGCGCAGGCTGATGCGTTCAGGAGCTGCGGCGTAGTGTCATTAGGCCTCAGTGGAGATCTGCCACATGGGTCACGACATGTCGAAGATGGGATCGCCGGCAGCGGGCGATGACGGCCAGTATCGGCGCGCGCTTGTCATCTCCGCGATCCTGACCGGCGTCTACTTCGAGGTGGAGCTAACGGCGGCGTTGATCATCGGCTCGGTGGCGGTTCTATCGGACGCTTTCCACACGTTCTCCGCCGTAGCGGGGGTCGGCATCGCCATCGTCGCGGGGCTGTACGCCGCCCGCCCGCCGACGCCGGAGCGAACGTTCAGCTTCATCCGCGCCGAAATCCTCGGCGCCCTCGCCAACGGCTTCTTCCTCCTGGGGATGGCCGTGTTCGTGATGGTCATGGGCGTGATGAGGCTCGACAATCCCAAAGACCTCTCGACGACGCCGATGTTCTGATCGCCGGCGGCGGCCTTGTCACTGAGGTCATCTCGCTGACGCTTTTTTACGAGGGGCAGAAGCGAAACCTGAACCTGAACGGCGCTTACTGGCACGTCGTGCAGACGTTCGTCGGCAGCCTCATCATCATCGTCGCGGCGCTGGTCATCGACTTCACCGAATTCCCGGAGATCGACCCGATCCTTGGCATTGGTTTCGGACTCTTCCTGCTGTGGGCGTCATTCGGCATCATCAAGGAGTCGATCGACATCTTCCTGGAGGCGGCGCCGCGAGGCACGGACCTGCTCGCCGTCAAGCGAGACATCGACGAGCTTCCGGGCGTCGTCGGGGCGCATCACATGCACGCCTGGAGCATCGCCTCCGGCCGCAAGGTCTTCTCGGCGCACGTGCTGCAGAGTGGCAAGGCGGATCCGGATCATCTGCTCGACTGGATTACGGAGCTGCTGAAGGAGAAGTACGGGTTTTACTTCTCGACGGTGCAGATCGAATCGTCGCAGGAGGGTGAAGAAGGAGCCGATGAGATCGAGTTCCTGCGGCACAAGAAGTTCGCCTCAGGAGGCGGAAGTTCCAGCACCCCACCGGAGATGCATCACTGAACCGCGAGCGGGCTGCGGGCGCGGAGCTGTCGCAGGATCAGCTGTGGGGTGCCAAAATGTCATCCGTATCTGGAAGGGTTGACGTCGTGACCTAGTTGGGGCAGCGTAGACTTATGCATTCGTGGCGCAAGTCGGCGATTAACGACGAGGGTCCGTTGCTGTGTGGCTTAGGAAGACTTACCGATGCGGGTGATCTTGGTGCCACAGACAGGGCATGTGCCCTGTGTCGCGGGGCGGCCGTTCTTGAATGTGACCGATACCGAGTTCTGAATTTCGCGCTTGGTCCGGCACTTGAGACAATAGCCTTCCATTGCTCCTCCTTGCCCCTGGCGGGGTGCGTTTAGGCCTGTCCGATGCGCACAACTATAGCGTTCCCATAACGCAAGTCAACACGTGCCGGAAGCCTGAATTCGTGACGCTCAGATTTCCAGTCCGGAGCCTCGCTCCTGGCCGAGCGGCCGGAAACACGTTGCTCAAGCGGTGTTGGCGTCCGATAGACCACGCGCGTTCAGGACTCCCTCAAGAGCTGGAGGAAGGACTTGGAAGAATCGTAGTCGCCGGCGTGGCGATTGCCTCTAGCGCCGGGGCCCCGGCGGCTCCACCAGAGGCGGACTTGACTTCTGTAGTAATATTGCGGCGCCAGTTCGTGTCCGCCCGAGATTCGAATTGGTTCATAGAGACGCCCCGTTGCAAGGAGGTAACTAGTGGCAATACGACTAGGCGACAAGGCCCCTGACTTCACCCAGGAGTCAACCGAAGGCAAGATCAACTTCCACGACTGGATCGGCGATAGCTGGGCCGTCCTATTCTCCCATCCCGCTGACTTCACCCCGGTCTGCACGACCGAATTGGGACAGGTCGCGCATCTCAAAGCGGAGTTCGACAAGCGTAACGTTAAGGTGATCGCGCTCAGCGTGGACCCCGTCGAGTCGCACAAGGCGTGGGCGAGCGACATCGAAGAGACTCAGGGTGCGGCGCTCAACTTCCCCCTCATAGCGGACGCAGACCGCACGGTGGCGGAGCTCTACGACATGATTCACCCGAACGCCGAAGCGACGGCGACCGTACGCTCGGTGTTCATCATCGATCCGAAGAAGACGGTGCGTCTGATGCTGACTTATCCGGCACCGACCGGGCGTGACTTCGGCGAAATCTTGCGCGTCATCGACTCGTTGCAGCTCACGGAGTACGAGAGGGTGGCGACCCCCGCGAACTGGAAGGATGGTGACGAGGTTGTCATCCTGCCCTCCATCTCCAACGAAGAGGCCGACAAGCTATTCCCGAAGGGCTACAAGGAGCTGAAGCCGTACCTGCGCATGACGCCTCAACCCAACAAGTAGCCCAGCAGCAGGCAGGCCATACGGAGACGCTCCGTCACCGGCCTGCCCGCCGTAGAGAGGAACGCCGAGATGCCAGTCCTGCCCGAACTGCTAGCCGCTAACGAGCGGTATGCCGCCGCCTTTACAAAGGGCGACCTGCCGATGCCCCCCGGACGCCAAGTCTCCGTCCTGGTGTGCATGGACGCCCGCCTTCACCCTGAGAAGTTCCTCGGCCTGGAGGAGGGCGACGCGCATGTCATCCGGAACGCTGGCGGCCGCGCCAGCGACGACGCTCTACGGTCGCTCATCATCTCGTACAAACTGCTCGGGACGCGCGAGATCGTCGTGATCCACCACACGGACTGCGGCATGCTGACGTTCAAGAATGAGCAGCTGCGGGATATGCTGCGCAACGACCTGAACGCCGACGCCTCGGGGATAGACTTCCTGCCCTTCTCGGATCTGGACGAAAGCGTGCGGGAGGATGTGCAGACGATCCGCTCGTCGCCGCTGATACCGGACGACATCTCGGTCAGCGGGTTCGTATTCGACGTGAAGACGGGCCGTCTGCGCGACGTGGGCTAAGGGCCGTCCCGCCTCCTGCGGGCGCAACTTCACTTCGCCGAGTGAGCCTGAGAAAAAGACGATCGTAGAATGATAATCGCGAACGTGCGAGTTCAGCTGGAGCGTGAGCTCGGCTACAAGCTTGAGGAGAAGACCTGGCGCTTTCTGATTGAGAAGTTCCATGTGTCAGACCATCTCTATCACGGCTTGAGTCTCTCGGCGCTGGCGGACCGCGCGCGAGAGATCAAGCTTCGCGAGTAGCTATGGGGTGCCAAAATGTCATCCGTATCTGGAGGGTTGACGTCGTGAGCTAGTTGGGAGCAGCGTTGGGCCATTGCACCCTAGTGGAGGCCCCGCCTTGGTCACCTATCTGTCGCTCGTCTGCTCCGCCCTGCGCGCAGCTCTGAGTTCCCGACAACATCTCGTCCTTGAGAATCTTGCCCTCCGCCAGCAACTCGCCGTCCTTTCCCCGCCAATCGCGTCGACCCAGGCTTGACCCCTCTGACCGCCTCTTCTGGTCATTTCTCTCTCAGCCGTGGTCGCGCTGGCAGTCGGCGGTCGTGTTTGTTCAGCCTGAGACCGTCATCCGCTGGCAACGCACTGCCTGGCAACGGTACTGGACCTGGAAGAGCAGGCGTTCTGCGACTCCCGGCCGATCACGTGTCCCGAAGGAGGTCCGCGAGCTCATCCGAAGACTGGCTCGCGAGAATCCCCGTTGGGGCAGCGTCCGCGTCCTGGGCGAGCTCCGCAAGCTGGGCTATGACATCAGCTCTCGAACCGTGCGGCGCTACCGCCGATCAAGATGGCACGGCCCGCCTTCTCAGTCGTGGCGAACCTTTCTCAAGAACCACGCGCCCCATATCTGGGCGGCTGACTTCTTCACGGTTCAGACGCTGACCCTGAAGACTCTGTACGTGTTCCTTTTCATATCCCATGGCCAGCGCCAGCTAATCCATCTGAACGTGACTCCCCACCCCTCGGCAGAGTGGGTCTGGCGACAGCTGATTGAGGCCACACCCTGGGGCCAGCAACCGAAGTTCCTTATAAGGGATCGCGACTGTTGCTATGGTGGGAGCTTCAATTCAAGAGCAGCTCGGCTGGGCATCGAGGCCATACTCACCCCGGTCCGGGCCCCCAAGGCGAACGCCATCGCCGAACGCGTGATAGGCACACTCCGCAGAGAGTGCCTGGATCACCTGATCATCATCAACGAGAGGCACCTCCGCGCAGTGCTGCGGGAGTACGAGGCCTACTACAACAACGGGCGACCTCATCGCACTCTGGATCTCGAGACTCCCCAGGTCCGCCTCCTCGGGCTAGTCCGCTGCTGGTCGGGCAGATCGTGGCCTGGCCGGTACTGGGCGGCCTGCACCACGAGTACGAGTGGCTGGCTGCGTGACCTGTTGCAGATACGGATGACGTTTTGCCCCCCTACAGGTGGTGAGATGCGCAGATTCAGCGCAGTCCGTACCTGTCATCGCCCGGGGAATAGCACTAAACCCGCGCAGTAATGGTGTGTCGCCTAAGCATGACGCCGACACCGGTTAGCGCCACGATGCCGGCCAGAAACGGCGGAACCCTCTCTCGTCGGCCAGCGACGAGTCCGGCTCGTAGACACCGCCGTAGATGCAGCGGCCCATGTGCTCGATGAATTAACCGTAGATGCGAGGACTGATGCGCCCCCTGACCTCATCTCCCCGGACACGAACCCTGACTCGGCTCATGGCTCACTCTGCGGGCTCAGCAACGTGGCCGGGTCGATTATGATGCCCTCGCCCGACGGGATGAGGGCTATCTGAATGTTGTCAGACAGCTTCTGAACCGCCTCCCACTGGACGAGGAGCGGGTTAATGGATTCCGTGATGAGCCGGTTGGCTTCGGCCTTTCCTTCAGCCTCAACAACCAGAGCGCCCGCCACGCCCGCGGATTCCGCGATCACTGCCAGAGCCTCGTTCTCGGCCTTCTTGATCAGCTCTTCAGCGCGGGCGGCTTCCTGCGTCGCGATCTGCTTGCTGTCGATCGACTGCTGGAACGCTTCGCTGAAGCTGATGTTCTCGATGAGCAGAGCTACCACGTCGATGCTGAACTGGTCGAGCTCGGCGTCCAGACGCTCCTCGACCTCCGCCTTGATCTCGTCCCTCGCTGGCGCGATGTCGACCGTCCGGTACTGAACCGTCACGTCCTTAAACGCCTGCGACACACGCTGCGGGATGAGCTGGTTCACGTAGTCTCTACCCACCGTGCGGTACAGGATCTGAACGTCCCGCGGACTCACTTGAATGTCGAGCCTCGCGTTGATGAACACGTCCTGCGTCTCGATCGAGAACGAGTCCAGGCCGCTGCCGAGCACTGTCACGTCTTTAGCCACGTCGCTGGGATTGTTGGTGAACGCGAAGCTCCGTACCTGAACGGTCGCGTTCGTCACGTCCCGCCAGGGAGCGACCCACTGCGGACCGTCACCGGTCTGCCCCACGATGCCACCGAACTCGTACACCACGCCGACGTGACCCGCCGGAACCTGATGGAAGCTGATGGCGAACGTCACGATCGCCCACAGGATGGCGAGCGCTATCGGGCCGCCGAAGCCGATGACCTTGGCGATTAGGTTCTTGTCGTTCGCGAGGTCCTCGAGGCGATCACGATCACCCTTTCGCTTCGCGCTGAGATAGTCGTCTTCTTCGGCACTGCCGGGCTGCGACGCCTTGGCCTGCACCTTGTCCCTGTCGGACAGCCGCTGGACGAAACCGCCAATGAGGACACACGCCACGACAGCGATCGCGATCAGGATCGTTAGAATTATCCAGAACATCTCGTCTCCTGTCTCTAGTCGTTTCGGTCGGTCCTGTGCATCGCGGAGAACTGCCACCCAAGTCCCGACGGGGTCGCACGGGCACCGGTGCGCCGCTCAAGCAAAAACAGCTTATACCACGTGGTGAGCTCGGCCTCGTATCAAACGGCCTGCCGTTCTCTGCAGCGGCCAGGGATAACACTAAGAACCCGTAGTGTCACGCGGTGCCAGGCACGCCGGATCGTCATTCTTCACAGAGTTGACTCGCGCCGACACCGGAGTCGCGACGAGTAGATCGTCTCGAACGGGTCTAAGCAACTCCATCAGCGAGTCTGGAGATTGGCGAGCGTATAGCCAGTCATCGACGGCGGCCTCTTCGAGTATGACCGGCATCCGATTATGGATTGGTCGGAGGAGCTCGTTCGGAGTGGTCGTGACAATCGTAAACGTCCGTTCATTCTCAGTCGGAGACGGGCGCCACGAGTCGTAGAGGCCGGCGAACAAGATCAAACCGCCGTCGTTCCGATGGAACCAAATCGGTTGCCGGTTCTCCTTAGGGCCTGTCCATTCGAAGAAGCCGTCAGCCGGCACGACGCATCGCCGTTCTGCGAACGCCGCCCGAAATGATGGGAGCCGACGCACGGTTTCGGCACGGGCGTTGATGTTCTTGAACGCCTGCTTGCGGTCTTTAATCCAGAAGTTGATCAGTCCCCATCTGGCCGGAAGCACCTCTCGATCCTCATACCTCGTCCGAACGATCCAGTGAGGATCGGCTGGCGCGATGTTGTGCCGAGGTCGGTAGTCGGTCAGCGACTCAACGGGGATACCGAGCTCCGCGGCAAGGAGTTCAGCCTTGCGGTATGTGAGCGTGAAACGACCGCACATCAAGCGCGAGCGTACCAGACACGCGCCGCGTCGTCCTCGTCTGCGTCACTGTCGGCCCGAAACTTAATCCAATCGGGTGCGCGACAGCCTTAGCGATCCGACACCAACGTTCGTCCGAGGCTGATGCGCCCATTATCTTCTGAATCACTCCAGGACTCTCGTATAGGCGCCTGGCGGGCTGAGACGTGAATCTGAGTGGGAAGGCGCTGCCGGCGACGGTGAGTGTGGCGAGTTCTTCTGTTTCGCCGTCAAGCGTTAGAGATGAGGCCGTTGTTCGGCCCGACGTGCGTGCCCCCATTCGCCCGCCATCTCCGTCTCCTATCCGTTGATTGAGCAGTTGGGCCGGACCGCCCGCTCGAGATCGCTCAAGACCTCATACGTGTAGCCGGTGAGCGCATCCCAAAGACCAGGGCCACTCTGCGTAACCGCATCAGTCCCAGCGATCTGACCCACGAACTCCTCGTTGAAGTCGATCGCATCACCAAACACCAGTCGCACGTCCTTGCCCCAGCGTGGCACCCTTGCACCGATGGGGAGTACCTCCCGCATGCCGTAGTGATAAAACGGAAGACCGATGGGATTCGTCTCCGCGATCAGACGGCCAACACCCGGCTTGAACTCTTCGTTAAGAAGGCCGTCCTCCCGCCTCGTCCGCCCCCCCTCTGGGAAGATGTGCACCCAGTCGCCCTCTTTAAGCCGGTCGCGCAGAAAGTCGAACCCCGGTTGATCGAACCCGGCGCCCCTCGCCACCGGCACGCCCTTCCCAGAGCTGAACACGAACGCCGTCGGCCGCGTGCTGAAGAAGTTCAGAGCGTCGGTCGCCACCCACCGGATCTCGTCGTGGTTTCCCAGTGGGAAGTTAGAGGGAAGCAGCGGATCGTCGAACAGCGCCGTGTGATTGCTGAACGTCAGTAGACTGCGGCCTCCCCGTTCTCTCAGCGCCTCAAACTTCTCGGCCCCTTGGATCTCCAACGAGTTCATCTTCGTCATGATGAACTTCGAAAGGTTGATGCAGATGAACGCCATCGTCCGGTTCACCAGGTTATTCTTCGCCGGGCGCCAGCGGGCCAGCGCCTCTTCTTCTCTGCGGGTCAGCGCCATACGTCATCCTCCAGCGCCCATACTACGCCGGGACGAAACAAGTTGTTCGATTCGGGACTACCAGACGTAACGACAAAGCAAAGCGCTTAGCTTCCTGCGGCGCTGTGGGGGCTCAAAACTCCTCCACATCCTGCTGAAGGCGCGCCTCTACCCCAGATTAAGTTGACTTTGCGCCCCAGTTGAGTGAGTGATGTAACCGATGGTAAGCGAGTCACTCCAGTCACTGACGTCCCTCTACATCACGTCCTGCGGTATTGAGGGCAAGTCGCCAGACACAGTCCGGTCCTACACCGAGACGCTCAAGCTCTTCATGCGGACAATCGAGCGCTTGGGCCTACCTGACGACCCGGACCTCTTCCGGCCCGCTGACGTCTACGAGTTCCTCGGCCACATCGGGAGTACCGGAGTCACTGCCATCACCCAGTGGAGACGCCAGCGAGAAACACGTGCCTTCTTCTCCTGGCTCTTACGCCACGACTACATCTCGTCCAACCCATTCATGAAGGTCAAGAACATCAAGGTCCCGCAGAAGATCGTCCAGCCGTTTACCGCGGACGATATACAGCGGCTCCTCAGCTACTGTGACGCCGGCACCCGGAAGGGGGCTCGAAACCAAGGTTCTGTCAGAACTCAGGGCGCCAATTGCGCGGAAATGATCCTCAGCTCCTGTAATCCCAACTGATCACGCCGCTGCCATCTCCGTCGTCAACGCCTGCCACCGCGCTAGGAAGACTCTACGCCTCTCCGACAGCGATACTGGCTCACCAGGACGCGGGCGAATGCGCAGGTACGGACGCAGCTCATCGAACGCCGAGCAGAAGCGCTTTGCCGACTCCATACACCCGAACCCAAGCATGGGATAGTAGCGCTGTTTGATGGCTCGATGGTCCTGCTCGATACGGTTGTTCAGGTACCGGCTCTGCCGATGCAAGACCTTCCGTCCGAGTATCCACCGGATTGCCTTCCTGTAGGCGGGATGCTGGTCAGTGGTGAGACGCAACGGCTTGTGCATAGCGATGTCGGCCAGCCGACGCAGAAAGAGGCGAGCAGCTGACCTGTCCCGCTGCTCGCTCAGCATCGAGTCCAGGAGATTGCCGTCCCGGTCGATCGCGCAGTACAGATAACGCCAGTGACCGCCTACCTTCACGTAGGTCTCATCGAGGGACCATGAGCGGCCTGCCGTGCCACGGCGCCGGGTACGCAACCGTTCGCCTAGTAGAGGGGCAAACCGGAACTCCCAGGCCCGTACAGTCTCGTGCGTGACCTCATAGCCTCGCTGAACGAGCAGCTCGGCGACGTCGCGGAACCCAAGCTTGTAGCGCAGCCGCCAGAGGACCGCCAACAGGACGATGTCGGTGGGGAACTGGAGATCATTGAAGGGCGTGCCAGTGCGCTCGCTGAAGCGGCGGCGACAGGACTTACACGAGAACCTGCGGTAGCCCAGGGTGGTGCCGTGCTTCCGCCTGCTGGTTGCTGTTGATCGGCAATGCGGGCAATCCATGGGTAAGCTCCTCATCTAGACTGAGACGAGCTTACCCCCGAGCCCTGAGATCTGACAGAGCCGCCATCCTCAGTCACCTTTAGGAGTAGCTAGCTTGTCCGCTGATACGCTAGTCCGCCCGGCGAAACCGCGGCAAGACCATGTCCTCGACGGACTCCCAGACAAGCTCGACCGGCATTCCGATCTCGAGTTCGTCCTCTTCGACGTCGACGAGGTTGCTGATCATCCGCACGCCTTCAACGCCGTCCAACTCGACGACAACCACGTTATAGGGGCCGCGGCCAGCCAACGCCGGCTCGACGATGTGATGAACGACGGTGTAGGTAAAAACGCGCCCGCGCCCGGGCACAAGCTCCCAATTGAACTCCGGGGACGTGCATTCGCGGCAGAGCGGCATCGGCGGAAACCGCCAGGCGCGGCAGGCCGCGCAGCGCTGGAACCTGAACTCCCGGCGCTTGCATGCCTCCCAGAACTCTGCGTCATCGGTTGTCGGTTCAGGCAGAGGAGACCCAACGGGGAGATACGGCACTACTATCCTCCTGGCGCGCTGCCGATAGAGCGAGCGCTCGCGTTCCGATTACAGTACAGTCAGCCCCGCCTGTCAAGATCCATTGTCCAGCAGAGCCGCAATGATTTCGTCCAGCGCCGCTTCAGCCTTGGCCTTCATCTCCTCGTCCGTAGCGTCCTGAATTGGATGCGGTACGAAGACACGCCGCACCTCCGCCAGACCAAGAGCATCCGCAGCTCGGCGCCACGCTGCTCGCTACGTCCGACACTATCGTTGACGCCGCCGGGTCCTGCATCTGGCCGAGATCGATCGATTCCCGGCAGCTCGGGTACGGCCCCCTCGCCTGCCTCTATCAGACCGCAGACGGCTGGGTGTGCTTGATGGCTGAAGGCGCGAAGCAAGCTGTCGCGGACGCGTAAGAGATTGCAGACCCGCCGCCGGATGACGTCGAGTTCTCTGGACTGATTGGGGAGCGCTTCTTGCGTCAGTCTAGCTCACGCCTCGTAGACGTCCTGCGCGAGCACGGAGTGCCTTGCGAGATCGCCTCGCAGAGAGGCCTGAGCGAGCAGCTGGATTCCGGAGTCTGGGACGATAAACTGCTGAAATACGATCACCCGCGCTGGGGGCGCGTTCGCACCATCGCGCCTCCTTTGCGGCTGTCACTTACGCCTTGCGTCTTCCACGGCGCGGCGCCCGCTGTTGGGCAAGATACTGAGGACATACTACTTGCGACGGCCTACGGGGCTGACGAGATTCATGACCTGGCCAAACGAGGAACGATCTGCCAGCTGCACCGCCAGATTAGGAGCACTATGTTAGACGCGACTCGCTTGTCGTAGTCGCGGAGGAAACGGAGCGAAAAATGAATGATCAACTTGCTGGCTTGAAAATGGCACTGGACGCAGCGAAAATGCACGTCGACGACCTCGTGTTGCCAGCAGATAACTTTGTGGATCTCCGTGGGCTGCAATTCCACTACCTCGAGTGGGGCGACGCCGAGGCGCCTCCGATCATCTTCCTGCACGGCGGCGGGCTGACGGCCCACACCTGGGACCTAGTCTGCGCCGCTCTAGCCTCGAAGTTCCGCTGCATGGCGCTGGATCAGAGGGGTCATGGCGACACGGACTGGGCGCCCGACCTGGACTATTCGATCGCGACGCACGCCGCCGACACAGAGCGCTTCACCGAAGCCATGGGGCTCGATCGCTTTGCTCTTGTTGGGATGTCCCTGGGCGGCCTCAACGCGATCCACTACGCTTCCCGACACGCACTTCGCTTGTCCCACCTGGTACTGGTGGACGTCGGTCCCGCCGCCCAGCTGACTGGCGCTAAGCGAATCACCGACTTTATGTCACTACCTTCCGAGCATGATTCCGTGGAAGACTTCGTTGATCGAGCGATGCGGTTCAATCCGCGCCGGGACCCGCAGCTGCTGCGGAGAAGCCTCGTTCACAACCTGCGGCAGTTACCGAGCGGCAGGTGGACCTGGAAGTACGATCAGCGGCACATCAGAAGCCTCGAGATAGAGCGCTTCATCGAAGAGCAGTCCAGCCTCTGGGAGATCATCCCCTCGATCAATTGCCCTACCCTCGTGGTGCGCGGCGGCGAGAGCGACGTCTTCTCCGATTCCGACGCGGAGAAGCTCGCGGAATCGCTGCCGGATGCTAGATGGATTCGCATCACAGGCGCCGGCCACACGGTTCAGGGTGACAAGCCGCGCGACCTGAGCCTGGCGCTCGAGGAGTTTTTGAGCACGGAGGCGGGTGGATAATCATGAAGACGGTGGCCTCGGCTTGCCGTCATTGTCCGGCTCTTTGCGGGATCATCAGCAACTGTCCTCGTGGACGATTGCACCCGCTGCGGCGTTGTAAGCCTTAACACGCCTTGGGTAAGCTGCTCACTGAGGACGCGAGCGCCCCGAACGTAAACCGCCTAACGAGAGCGAGTACGACGAAGTAACAGGGATGCCGCAGTTGGCGGCGATAAGGATCACATTGACGCTCGAGTCGTCCCTATCGCCGGCCTAGGCGCGTCCGACAGACTCCCCGTCACTAGGCTCTTGGTCACCACCAAGCAAGGCCGCCGCCTGTTTCCTGAGAGCCATTTTATCGGTCTTGCCTACCCCCGTCCTCGGTAGGGCGTCGACGAATTCGATACGGTCCGGGATCCACCATTTGGCAACGAGCGACTCTAGGAAGCTGCGAAGAGCCTCCACGCTGACGTCATGCGCGTCGCGGGCAACGATCCAGGCCAGTGGTCTTTCACCCCATTTCTCATCGGGGATGGCAACTACGGCAGCTTGCACCACCGCTGGATGCGTCATCAGCGCCTGCTCCAGATCCACGGAGCTGATCCATTCGCCACCACTCTTAATCAGATCTTTTTTGCGGTCCCTGATCTCGAGATAGCCATATTCATCTATTGTTGCGATGTCGCCCGTCCTGAGCCAGCCGTACCAGAAGGAATCAGGGCTCGCATCTCGGTAATACGTGCTGGCTACCCAGGGCCCTCTGACAACAAGTTCGCCGCTGCGGTCGCTGTCTGGAGAGATCTCTTCGCCCTGCTCGTCGATTAGCTTCCACTCAAGGCCGGGGAGAAGCGTCCCCTGCTTCGTCTTCTGTGCATGGCGGTCTGCGGCGGGCCAGGCATCCATCTCCAGGCGCAGACGGCCGAACGTGCCCATCGGAGACATCTCTGTCATTCCCCAACCCTGGAAGACGGGCACACCGAGGTCTTCCTCGAAGCGCCGCACCAGTTCCGCCGAAGGCGGCGAGCCTCCGAGCACCAGCGCCCTCAGCGAGCTCACGTCGCCGCCGTTGCTCTCGAGGTGGCCGAGCAGGTCCTGGGCGACGGTAGGCACCATTCCCACGTAGGTCACACGCTCTCGCTCGATGATGCGGGCGATCGCTTCTGGCGTGGGCTGGACACCGGGGAAGACCTGCCGCGCGCCGCACATCGCAGCAGCGTACGGAATCCCCCAGGCGTTGGCATGGAACATGGGTACGACGTGCAGAATTGTGTCACGCTCGGAGATCGCGTGGCCGTCCGCGAGGCAGGCGGCGAAGTTATGCAGGAAGAGCTGGCGGTGGGAGTAGGCGACTCCTTTCGGGCGGCCTGTTGTGCCCGACGTGTAACAGAGCGCGGCTGTTTCCTCTTCGTCTAGGGCGGGGTACTCCGCGAACGGTGGTGCCTGTGCGACCTCTCGCTCATAGACGTTATAGGCGCCCTCAGATGGCTCGTCGGACATCACGACGACATGCTTGAGCTGCTTCAGGTCAGGGAGGACGTGGTCTATCGCCGGCAGTAGCACGTCGTCGACGAACAAGGCCTTGTCCTCGGCGTGACCGAGGATGTAGGAGATGTCGCCTGGAGCCAGGCGGATGTTGATCGTGTGTAACACGGCGCCGATCGCGGGAACCGCGAAATACAGCTCCAAGTGCCGGTGGTGATTCCAGGCGAACGTTGCGACGCGATCGCCGCGGTCAACTCCAATCGATTTGAGATATCCGGCCAGCCTGGTGACACGCGTGTAGAAGTCACCGTATGTATAAGTCCGGAAAGCGCCTGTGTAGCGAGAGACGATTCCCCGGCGCTCGCGGAAGTCACGCACGCGGCGCAGGAAGCTTGTCAGAGTCAGCTGGTACTCGACCATCGCTAGCTCTGCCGATTACACCTCGATGCTCTTGAGCACGCCGGCCATCCAGTCACGCATGCCGTCGACGTCGTAGGCCCGATTGATCGCCAGGCGTTGTGCAGCCGGGGAACCCTCGCCATGAAGCGTCGCAACGAGCCAGGTTCCCGCGTACTCGGTAGCGGTCAGGTCCCTAACCAGCTTGAACGCCTTGAGGCGATCAACGCCACTCACTCCTTCACGTCCTCCCAGAAACTCGTCGACGTATTGACGCAACTCGGGATTCTGGAGATCACGGTGACTTGGGCCGGTGACCGTAAGCCCTCCTGCGATGTCCTGGAGGATGCGGATGCAGTTGTGGTAGTTCGTGGCGAAGTAGTACTTGCCCAAGTTTGAGGCTACGGGGTCGGGATAGAAGAAGCCGTCGTCACCGGCGCGGCCGTTCAAGGCAGCAGCTGTGTTTAAGGCCTTGATGGTCTCCGCGTAGATGACAAGGTCCGTGATTTTCTCGCGGATCACCTTATCACCTGACAGCCCGTTGTAGTCCGCCATCAATGCGGCAGCCCCCACCAGCATATCGGCCATCGGCGACTTGTAGGAGAGGCCAGTGAAACGATGCCAGGTAGCGAACCCCTCCGCAACAGCGCCAGCGAACTCGGTCTCGCCGTTCAAGAAGATGCGCTCATTGGGAACGAAGACGTTATCAAAGAAGACGGTGCCTTCCGTATGGCGCGCTCGCGAGCTTATGGGGTAGTCGAATTCATCGTCCTCCGCCGGCAAGGGCTTCGACACGATCACGACGCCCGATGCCGAGGCAGGCACAGCGCACGCAATCGCGTAATCCTCATCGCCCGGCACCATCGAGCGAGTCGGCAGCACAAACAACTCGTTAACGTACGGGCAGGCGGTGATATTGACCTTAGCGCCACGAATCACGACGCCACTGGCCCCTCGCTCCACGATGCGAAGATACGAACCGTCGGCTGCCTGCGCAGAAGGTGGGAGGGCGCGATCGCCCTTAGGATCGGTCATCGCCATGCCCATCGCTAGGTCGTTCTTTGCGCAGTCATCGCGAAAGGAAATCACGCGGTCGTAGTAATCAGTCTTATGTGCAGCATCGACTGCTCGTGTCGCAAGTCTCAGACCGTTTAGAGCATCCGTACCCACTTCCCGTACGAAGACGAGGTAGCCGAGACCACGTGTGGTTTGATCCACGATTAGCTGGCGTCTACGATCCAGAGAAGCGGCAGAGGTTGGGGGCTCAAAATAGCGCGAAACGACGTTGCCGTTGAGCGAGGTGTTGGTCAGCTCGCGAACAGCCGGTTCAGGATCGTGTGCCATTCGCCAATCCAGCGCGGAGTGATCGATTGCGACGCGGTGCTTCGGATCTAAAGTGACGTCTTTGATGCGCTCGCCCTCGTAGTAGACTACGCGCCCGTCGTTGAGCGAGGCGATCCAATCCGCCTCAGTCTTGCGAGTCGCAGCGGGGGAGTCTTCGGATTTGGTCATTTCTTCGCCTCATCCTCTCTGTCTTGCGCGGTCAAGTCCCTTAGAGTACCGGCGACAATCAGCGGCAAGCGGAAGACGCGCTAACCGCACTACTTGTGGATTGCCTCCGGTTAGCTCTCTCCCTTGATCGTCCCCAGGAATGACGTCAGTTCAGCTACGTACCTCTCGGAGTCTTCGACAAACGTACCGTGTCCGGCGTCGGGAAACTCGACGGTCTTAGCGTTGGGAAACGCCTTGGCCTGCTCCTCGCACACAGCCCAGGGAACGAACACATCGTTCCGGCCGTGCATCAGGAGGACTGGCTCCTGGATCTGAGGCAAGATGCCCCGCTGGTCGACTTCACCCAGGTCGCGAAGGGTGCTATCGGCGCGGGAGCTCGTCTGCATGAAAATATCGAACAACCACTGAATCACCGGCTCCGGCGTGTCGCCGTGACAAACCGACCGGGAGACGCCGTCCATGAAGACCGCGCGCGTGTGCATGGCGGCGGTTAGCAGGCCTTCGAGGTCTTCTTTTGTCCCGCCGTGCGGCCAGCCGTCGCCCTGAACGTACTTCGGCGTCGCCCCACCGGTGAGGACGAGGCCAGCGAGACGGTCATTTATCTTAACGGCAGCATCGACGGCAACTGCCCCGCCAAGTGACCAGCCATTGAGGACAACGGACTCCAAGTTCAGCTTGGACACGAGGCGCTCGACATCTGAGGCGATGGCGCCGATCGTCACGTCATCGAAATCCTTGTCGGACATACCGCAGCAGCGATGATCGAAAGCGACGACCTCGAATCCGGCACGAGCCAGCGCCTCCATAGGACCATCCCACACGCGGACGCTCATGCCCCAGCCGTGAATGAACACCATAGTGGGACCGGAAGCGCCGGCGTTGCGGTGCTCGTAGTAGATGGACCGCTCTTTCTCGACGGAAAGGTAGGGCATTGGGCGTTCCTCCTGCAACTTACCAGAGTGGAGCCTTATGGTGGCGAAAGGAGAGCGCTTGCTCTAAGCGCTTGCCCGATTGGTATCACAAGGCTTCGCGAATTGTCAACTCGGTCGAGTCCAGCACTCCCGCCTTCAGTTAGCGGGTGTTTCCGTGCTGGTGCCCAAGTACGCATCGCGGATGCGATCCCAGGCGTTTTCGTTCTGAGAGTGCCCTTCAGCGACCATCCGGCCGTTGCGCATCACGTAGTAGCGGGACGTAATCGACAGCGCCACCTTGGCGTCTTGCTCGACGAGCAAGATCGTGATGCCGCGGTTATTGTGAATGTCGTTCAGACTTTCCACGACCTTCTGCCTCATCAACGGTGAGAGTCCCAGCGTCGGTTCATCCAGCAGAAGAACCTTCGGCCGAGAGATCAAGCCCCGGGCAAGCGCGAGCATCTGCTGTTCACCACCGCTCATGGCGCCTGCGCGAGTGTTGTAACGTTCGGCCAAAATTGGAAACTCCGTGAGCAGCGCTTCGATGTCCGAGCCGATCTGCGCAGAATCGCGACGCGCATGCGCCCCAAGCAGAAGATTCTCTTTGACAGTCAACGCAGTGAGAATGCGACGCCCCTCTGGGACAAGGGCGATACCATCGCGCACACGGGAGCTGGTGGAAACACCCCTGAGATCGCGACCATCATAGGTGATCTGACCGTCCCAAAGCGGGATCAAGCCGATGATCGCCTTGAAGAGTGTAGTCTTCCCGGCACCATTCGGTCCCAAGATCGTAATCGCCTCACCGGGAGCGACGTGAAACCCAACACCGTCTAGCACACGAAAGCTGCCGTAGCCCGCCCGGACGCCTGTGGCCTCAAGCAGAGGAGCCGAGGAATTTTTCGATGACTCGCTCGTCATTGGCAATCTCTTCCGGGGTGCCGCTGGCGAGAAGGCTCCCCTGATCCATCACAGAAATGTCAACACACAGCGGCATTACGAAGCTCATATCGTGGTCAATCAACAGTATGCCAACGTTGCGCTTGGACAGACTGAGTAAGAGGGTAGACATCTCCTGTGTTTCGAGGTTGTTCAGGCCGGCCGCAGGCTCATCCAAGAGCAGCATTCGAGGCTCACACATCAACGCAAGAGCAACGCCAAGCCGCCTCTGAGCGCCGAAGGAAAGGTCGCGGGCGATGATCGATGACGACTCCTCCAGGCCGCACTCGCTGATCATCTCATCGACTGTTGGAATTGTCTTTCGGTGGTGGAGCTGAATGAGGAAGAGGCTGTCGCGTACGGTCAGGCCCGGGAACACGTTTGCGTGCTGGAACGTACGCACGAGGCCAAGGTTCGCGATCGCGTCTGGCGGGCGGCCGGTAATGTCGCGCCCCTCCCAGAAGATTCGTCCTTTGGTCGGAGAAAGGAACCCCGTGATCAAGTTGAATGCAGTTGTCTTACCGGAGCCGTTAGCGCCGACAAGTCCGTGAATGTCCTCGACAGGAACGGACATTGTTAGATCGCTTACAGCGTGCACGCCCCCGAAGGACTTCGACAGTTCAACGCACTCAAGCATGGCTTTGCATCACACCGCTTATTTAGAGCGAGCGCTCGACCGCCAGACGTTAACACGCCCCTCGAACAACGTCAACACCATTCATTCCTCTACTCGCGCGTTAGTACCACCGCCGACGCGCCGGTGCCGATGATCAATCCCACTCGGGCATCTTTCACCTGCCGTGCGCCCTCGCCGCCTCGCAACTGCCTTACAGCCTCGACGACGTGGCCCCAACCACCAGACGAGCCCTCGGCGAGGCTGCCGCCGCTGGTGTTCACAGGCAGCTTGCCACCCAGGTGAATTCGGCCGTCCTTTATGAAGGATAACCCTTCACCTGGCTTGCAGAAGTCGAACTCCTCAAGCGCGAACGGCACCAAGGGCGAGAAGGCGTCGAAGATCTGGACAAAGTCGACGTCGTCGTGAGTAATGCCAGCCTGCCTGAAGACAAGGCTGTGGCGGGGCGGCGGCTCGCGCACTAGAGCCTGCGTCGCTATGCCGAGCCCCCGCCGGCCAAAGACGAATTCTTCCCGTCCTGCCGCCATTCCCTGCATACCACGGATGGCGACCCGCTTCGCGGCGTCGCCTGCCTCAGGGCGGGCCACGATCACGCAGAATGCGGCGTCCATCACGGCTGCACAGTCGAGCACACGCAGCGGCGAGACGACGGGCGGCGACACGCGATAGTCATCGAGCGTAACCAGCTCTCGGGGCGCGAGGCGCTGGTTGAGTGATGCGTGATAGCGCTGGGTCATTGCCACCCAGCCCAGATCCTCTCGGTCGCCACCGTAGATTCCCATGTACGCATCGAAGGCGAGGGCCGCCGCGGCGATTGGACCGACAACTCCGTACTCTGGCGCCTCGAGATGCGGGCCACCACCTTCACGAAACGCTTCTGAGTATTCGTCGCCACCCAAGGAGCGGACAGTTGCGTTATTGACGGCGAAGAGACAGGCCACGTAGTTGGCGAGTTCGAAATTTACAGCCCCCGCGGCCCATGAGATGACAGTGGGGCAGAGCCGCCCGTGCGGCCAGGTCTGCCCCACGTATCGACAATCGAGACCAAGGAGCTGCGGAAGCTGGTCACAGTCGACATCGAAGCTACCGAAATTGATCAGCAGACCATCGATGTCCCTACGGGTTAGCCCGGCATCTTCCGCTGCTTCGCTTAACGCCTGGAACGCAAGCGTGCGCGGCGCTAAGCCGCTGCGTTCGACGACAGAGCCAACACCGACAATGCTTGAGAACGGTGGTTTTTTCACCCTACTCTTCCCCGGCACGTCGAAACTTCACAAGCGTGATCTGCGGCGTCACATCTTCGAAACAGGCGACGACCGGCAGGTTGCGCGGTATCTCCACCGTTTGCTCCGGTACTAGATTCGAGACAATCCGCGGGCCCTCCTCAAGCTCCACCAGAACGACATTGTAAGGCACGGCTTCTTTGAATGCCGGATGAAACGCCCGATGGTACACAGCGGAAGCCAAGACGACCCCGCGACCCGAGACCGCTCGCCATTCCAGCTCCGCTGACCAGCAGCGGTGGCAGGTCGGCGAGGCTGGATACAACGAACCTTCGCAGGCACCACACCACTGGACCACGAGCCTGTGCTCACGAGATGCCTCCCAGAAGGGCCGCGATAGCTCGCTGATCCGGGGCAATGGTCTGTAGTACACCTTCTTCCTTGGCATCTCAGCGCTCCTCACACGTGCTCGCTGAGCCACGCGAGTGACTCTTCAATAACTGCATCCATCGTTGCGCCGCTATAGACGTCATAGTGGCTGGTGTCGCCCGGAAGATAGAAGAGCTTCTTCGGGGAGTCCGCCGCGCGATACGCACTCTCTGCCTCCTCAATCGGCGTGATCGTGTCTCGGGGTGCGCCAATGATCAGCAGCGGCCGCGGAGCGATATGTCCGGCGATCTCGTCAGCGGCGAAATCGATCACTGCTTCGACGGAACGCCAGAATATGCGGGAAGTGTCGCGGGGTAGAGCCTCACCCTGTTCGCTGCGGAAGCGCTCCGCCTCCGGACTGCGGTCCTCTGGCCGGAACTCTGTCTGCGGAACGGCCCGCATCTTACCTTCAAGCACGCGGCGGACTCGATCCTCGCGGAGCGCCGACTGAATCCGGTTCCAATCATCGGCACGATTGATGGAGCGAAGCCAGCGACGGCCATTAGTCACGGGCACGTTCGCGATGACGGCCCTCGCTCGTTCGTCCTGCGCGCCCGCGTAGATCGCCACGCCACCGCCAAAGCTTGTGCCCCAGAGCGTCACGCGGTTCTCATCGACCTCACGCTGCTCCTGTAGGAAGGTAAGTGCGTTACGTGCGTCTGCGACCTGGTGTATCGGCAGAAGCAAGTTGCGGGGCCGGCCATCGCTGGCGCCGAAGTGCCGATAGTCGAAGCGCAACACGGCGAAGCCGCCATCGGCCAGACGTCGGGCTATCTCTGGCAGGAGTAGGTTCATCGTGCCGGCGAAGCCGTGGCAGAGGACGACCCCTGGCAGCGCGGACCTCTTCCCACGTGGCATCGTCAGGCAGCCGGCAACCCGTGTCGCCTCGCTGAAGAACTGGACTTCTCTCTCCGCCATTGCGCATTCAGCTCCTACATGTAGTAGCCGCCCGAGCAGGGAAGCCAGGCGCCGGTAATATAAGATGCTTCGTCGCTCGCCAAAAAGAGAATCGCCGATGCCACTTCTTCCGACCGTCCGAGGCGCCGCATCGGGATCTGCTTGAGGAAGCCTTCCTGGGAGAGGCTGCCGTCTGGCATCTCCGGGTACCACTCAGGATGGCGACGCTCCGTGTCGATCGGCCCGGGTCCCACGGCGTTTACGCGGATTCCGTGACACCCCAGCTCAACAGCAAGGCCGCGCACCAGCCCAAGAAGGCCGAACTTTGAAGCAGCGCTCAGGAACGGTGGTCCGCCCGCGGACCAAGGATGAATGATGTCCTGAGCGACTGTCACGATCGATCCTGTCCCGAGTTCGATCATCCTGGGTACGATGGTGTGCGCAAGATAAAACGTCGCGTCGAGATTGACGGACATGACGCGCCGATACTCCTCAACGCTTACAGTGGCGACGGACTTGTGCGGGCGCACGGCTGCGATTGAGGCCAGGATGTCCACCTTGCCGAAGTGCTCCAGCACCTCATTCGCCATACGTGTCGCCTCCTCGCCATCGCCGATATCGGCTGGCGCGCTGATCGCTTCGACGCCGAAAGAACGGCATCGTTCCGCGACCGCGTCCAGCTCCTCCCGAGACTCGTTCGCGTTCAGTGCGAGGTTGCAGCCTTCCTGAGCGAAAGCGAGCGCAGTCGCCGCGCCGATGTTGCGACTTGCACCGGTTATGATCGCCGTCTTGCCGGAGAGTCTGAGCCCGGGCATACGTCTATGAGTTCCTCATTAAAAATGTGGCGCGATATCGCGCGAAATCCTCTCGATGTCATTCATTAATTCACCCGGCCGCGACTGTACGTGCAGCACAACATGCTGCATTCCTGCCTCCGCATAGGCCCCAAGGCGGTCGACGATGTCTCGGGTGGAACCGATCAAGTCATAGTCAGCAACCTTGGAGGAGAGATCTCTGCCGTAGCGCCGCATGTCTTGAGCATCTCGCAACGCCTCATCGTAGGAGGCGCGAATGAAGATGTTTGTCACGTAGGCCCAGGAGAGGGAGTCAGGATCCCGGCCGGCGTCGGCAGCGTGCTGCTTCACGCTCTCCACACTAGACCGGTATCCATCCACGGTCATGTAGTACGGGATCCAACCGTCGCCCAAGCGGCCGGCGCGCTTCATCGCCGCCGTCTTACTCTTGAAGCACCTTTCTCCGTCGGCATCGAAAGTGACGCCTCCGGCACGACCGCCGATCCAAACCGGAGGGTGTGGCTGCTGCAGAGGACGCGGGACCATCCTGATGCCTTCGAAATGGTAGAACTCGCCGTCGTAGGACGCCTCCTCCTCGCGCCACAGCACTCTCAGTGCCCGCAGGCCATCATCCGTACGGCGTCCGCGTGTCGTCTGGTCAACTTCGAAAAGGTCGAACTGCTTAGGATACTCGCCACCGGTCCCGATGCCGAGGACGAGTCGACCGCCGCTGAGTCGGTCCAGCGTCCCAAAGCGCTTCGCGACCCAGCCGGGGTGGTGTAGCGGCATCAGCAGGATGCTACTGCCTATCCTGATGCGGCTGGTCGCAGCGCTCGCGTAGCAGAGCACGGCAAATTGGTCCAGTGCGAAACCTCTGTCGCAGGGAGACTCGCCGCACCAGAAGGCGTCCAATCCAAGCTCTTCGATATGGCGTGCGAACTCTGCCGGGCCGGGATAGCCCGATGTGCCGAGCATGCCATCGTAGTGAAAGCCGAGTGCGATCTTAGGCACAGGCCGCTAGCTCCAATCTCACTGCCAACAAGAAGGCGATGGGGCAGGTCTCTAGCTTTTCAGGATTTCCGCGGTATGCTGCCCCAGTGACGGCGACACACGGGCGACGTCGTCTGCGGAGCTTTGGAATCGGGCAGGCGCCTTGACTGCGGGCATCTCTGCTCCCCCGGGCGCGATGACCTTGCCGATCGCCTCCAGGTGGACGACCTGCTCTGAATTGACGACAGCCTCCTCGTCGTTGATCGGATACGCGTATGCGCCATATTTGCTGAGTAGTTCGATGGCTTCGGCGGAAGTCATTTCGGCGAAGGCCCGTTCCCAGTAGTGCTTGTAGTCGTGAGCGTAGCGACCGAAGGCGGCGCCTTCTGTCTTCATTTTATCATTGGTTTCCGGGTCCGCCAGGATCTCGTCTAGGTCTAGCTCTCGCATCATCGCGCCCCAATCATCGTCGTTGATTCTCGCGATCACGAAGTATAAGCGGCCGTCTTTCGTTTGGTATCCGTGATCCGGAGGCTTGAGGTAGCTGTCCAAATGCAGCCCCCACCAATCGTCCGGATTGGATAGTGCGGCCCACATCGTCGAGCGCAAGAAGAGCATCGAGCCAAAGAGCGAGACGTGCACGCGACGGCTTCCCTCAGAACGGCCTCGCTTCAAACCCAGCCATGCCGCGAGACTGCCCTGCGTAGCGGCGATCGCCGTAAAGTAACTGGCGATGTCGCTTCCGAAACGCACCGGTGCCTCGTCGTGTTTACCCAATCCGCCAATCATCTCAGAGGACATCTGGGCCACGAGCTCGGAAGAAGGCAAGTGCCGCCATGGCCCCTCCGGCCCGTAGCCACTGATCGAGCAGATGATGAGATTGGGGTTTGCGCGTAAGAGAGTGGCATAGTCCAGCGGCGGAATATACGCTGTCTCCGCGCTGTCTTCGATCAGCACATCGACCGACGCGGCGATGCGCCCCAGCTGCGCCTTGCCCTCGCTGGTCGTTACGTCAGCCACCACGCTTCGCTTACCAGCGTTCAGAGTTACGAAGACTGCGGAGTCGTCGCCAATCATCGGTGGCCCCCAAGTGCGAACGGGATCACCCTCTGGGGGCTCGATCTTAAGGACGTCCGCACCGGCGTTCGCGAAGAACATGCCGGTGAGGTTTCCCGCGTACGCGTGCGATAGTTCAGCGACCTTCAAGTGCGAAAGGATCGCGCTCACGATTCGCTCTCTTCGTTCAGCAGCTCGTCGAGGATCTCGGCCGTATGCTCGCCAGGAAGCGGCGTAGGGGAAAGTGGCAGGTTCGTGCCGTCCAGCTTCCAGGGAGGCCCGGAGAAACGTAGCCCGTCGCCCCAGACCTCCGAGTCGAGATCCTGGATGTAGCCGTTGGCGACGACCTGCTGGTGATACCAGAGCTCATTAAAGTCCATCAACCGCCCGCAAGGGACTTTGGCCTTTCGCAGCCGCAGGGTCCACCACTGTGCAGGCAGTGAAGCGAAATGATCAGCCAGTAGCTCGCTCAACTCGACCCGGTTCTCGACACGTCGGGGATTCGTCTGGAAGCGCTCCTCATCAACAAGGTCGCCGCGTTGGACAGCGCTGCAAAAGGCGCGCCAGTGCTTGTCGTTGGTGACAGACACTGCAAGATGCCGGCCATCCGCGCAACGGAAGGCTTCGTTAGGCGCGGTCACGCTGGCAACGCTGCCAAGCCGCGGCGGGACTTTGCCCGTGGCGAAGTATTCGGAGAACCGCGTTGTCTGCAGGTCCATTGACGCCTGGAGCATGTTGAGTTCAATGAGCTCGCCCTCGCCCGTCTCTTCACGGTGTGCCAGTGCCATCAGCACAGCCTCAGCTGCCTTTGTACCGGTCAGGCCATCGAGCGGAGCATAGTATCGCGAGAACTCCGGATCACCGCCTTCGCGGCCGTTGAGCGAAATGAATCCTGTAAACGCCTGCGCCTGTGGGTCCGCTCCCAGTAGCTTGAGCATCGGCCCATCTTCGCCCCAACCGCTGATAGAGCAGTAGATCAGGCGAGGGTTCACGTCACGAACCTTCTCATAGTCCATGCCAAGTCTCGCCATGACACCGGGCCGCATGTTCTGGATCAAGACATCGCAGTTCTTGAGGAGTCTGTAGGCGATCTCCCGGTCGAAGTCGCTTTTGAGGTCGAGGAACAGACCGCGCTTGTTTAGGTTCCACGCTATGTAGCCGATCGAGGTGCCGTTCACCAGGGGTGGAACGCCTGCGCCCAGCGTCGCCGGATCGACGTTGGGCTGCTCAATGTGGATCACTTCCGCGCCCAAGAGTCCGAGCTGCAGGGAGGCCCAGGGTCCCACCATGGCGACCGTCAGGTCGAAAACTCGGATGCCTTCGAGCGGCCGCCGCCCGGCCGCATCGCCCTGTTCGATCGGCTGCGGCGTCGCATCCCTTGTTTGCGTCATATCAACCCCTCACCTTGACGCCCTACTTGATTGCGTATGCATTTGCCGGCGAGCCCACTCCCGCGGGGAGGTTGAGAGGCGATGACACGAAGAAGCACTCATATACTTGATCCTCCCGGCAGTCCCGGCCAAGCTCTTCCAAATCCCAAAGCTCGCCAATGGGCATGCCTAACAGTGGAATTAGGCGACGGTGAAGAAAATCCTTGCCCTGCACCGGGAGCACCTCGACGGCGGGGTTGTCTGCGCCGACGGCGGCGACACGCCTGTCCCAGAGCCACTCAGCCGTCTCCACAGCTCCGTGAAGGCCCGGCGACCTGAGCGTTGTCCCCCGGCCACCAAGGCTACCCCGCAAGCGATCACGCTCAGGCTGGCTGAGAGAAAGGTACCAGCCCACCCAGCCGGTGCGAAGAAGGATGATATCCCCTTCTTGCACAGCCACGCCTTGTGCCGCCAACACGCCATTCAAGAGCTCTGGTGTGATCGGGTACTCGTCGGCCGGGGAATAGTCGGGACTGCTCTCAAGGTGGGCCGCGACATCGATCAGCAGACCTCGGCCGATGATCCCTCGCCGGGCAAGCACGTCTATGCCCAGGTGCCCGCCGTCCAGCTGCTGATCGTTGAGGCCCTGGTAGAAGCCGAACTCCCTGTAACGGACGTGCGCTAGTCCGTCCCACTGGCTTGAGCACTGAAGGTGAAAGTTGTCGAGGTGATCGTCCCGTGCGACTCGATCTGACTCAACGTGGTGCTCGTAAGGTTCCCGCATGTCGGTCAGCGAAGGAGAGGGCTGATCCAGCGGCAAGTCGAGGTTGAAGACCCGGCCTTTCTTGACTAGCCCGGCCGCCTTGACGATGGAATCGACGCTCAAGAAGTTAAGCGTTCCCAGCTCATCCTCCTTGCCGAAAAGCCCCCAAGTGCAACGTTCGCCCGTCGGCATCTCGGGAAGCTTTCTGTATGAAGGAAGAGAACGCGTCATCATGGAAGCATGTAGAAAGGGGCGAGACTAGAGCGAGCGCTCGCACGACTAGGTTATACTACGGGCCGCAGACGAGCCTGTCAATTGAATCGCGGGCGGACCTGAGCCCCTCAGGGCGCGCACACGGGCCGCCCGAAAAGAGCGAAGGAGAGACCGCGATGGCCACAGTAACTTCGACAATGAGAGCCGTCATGCTACGTGAACTCGGAGGCCCTGAAGTCCTCAGTATCGAGGACGTAGAGGTCCCGCGACCGGCCCCCGATGAAGTGCTGATCAGGGTCCGCGCCTGCGGCGTCTGCCGCCACGACGTCGTCGTCCGCAATGGCACGCAGCGGCGCGCTCACTCGCTGCCACTAATCCTGGGCCACGAAATCGCCGGCGACGTCATCGAGGTCGGTCCAGCGGTGACCCTGTTCAAGGAGGGCGACCGTGTGGCCTGCAAACAGGTGGCGTCCTGTCGCCTGTGCCAGACGTGCCTGCGCGGCGCCGAAACCCTGTGCGACAACTGGCGCATCAATGAGGGCGGCTTTGCGGAGTACGTAACGATTCCTCATGAGAGCCTTGTCATCATCCCCGACTCCGTTTCATATGAGGACGGAAGCGTGGTGTCCTGCGCGATGGGCGTCGGCTGGCACGCGATGAGGCAGGCGCAATTGGGTCCAACCGACACCGTGCTCATCACCGGCGCTGGCGGCGGGCTGGGAAGCCACTCCATACAGCTCGCCAGGCTGTTCGGCGCGACTGTCATCGCCCAGACGAGCTCAAAGAAGGAGGAGTTCGTGCGCGGGCTGGAACCCGATCACCTCATCATCAGCGATGACCTCGACTTCGCCGGGCAGGTTCATGAGGTGACCGGAGGCCGCGGCGCCGACGTCGTCATCGAGAACATCGGCCACGCCGCGTTCGAGCCTTCCTGGAAGAGCCTGGCCCGCCTTGGTCGCTTTCTCTTCGTAGGCGCGACAGCACCGGACACAATCTCCTTCAACCCTGCTCGCATCTTCATGAAGGGCGCGACCCTTTTCGGCGTGACGAGCACGCGCAAGATTGACCTCGAAGAGCTGATGGAACTAGCCGGAATGGGGAAGGTAAAACCAATCGTCTCAGGCCGCTATGCGCTCGCCGAAATCAGCAAGGTGCATGAGCTGATGGAGAAAAACCAGATCCCAGGTCGCGCTGTTGTAATACCCTAAGCGACTGGCTAAATCGATCCCAGGATAATTGCGCCCATGTGGCCACCCGCAACGAGCGAGGTTCGCGCGTCCGGCACCTGACAGGTAGAAGTGCCACGGATCTGGCGCACGGCCTCGATCAACAGGTTCATGCCGACGACGTAAGCCTCGGCAAGCATGCCACCGCTGGTGTTCGTCGGGATCTGGCCGCCGGGCCAGGCGCCCGCGCCGCCTTCGACGAACGGCCCGCCTTCGCCCTTCTTGCAGAAGCCAAGGTCCTCGTAGGCCATGAGCACCTGAATTGTGAAGGCGTCGTAGAGTTGCGCTACGTCGATGTCGGATGGCTTGAGACCGGAACGCGCCCAAAGGTCGGCGGCCATCGCGGAGAGATTTGCTGAAGGATAGCCAGCATAGCCGTGCACAGTCGTGATCGCCAGCACTGTCCGGTAGGCGGAAGCGAGCAGCCTGACCGGTTTGCTGCGCAGATCGCGCGCGACATCGGCCGTCGTCACGATCAAGGCACCAGCGTTGTCACTCTCCATGCAGCAGTCGAGTAGGCGAAGCGGTGAGGCGACCACGCGTGAAGCTTGGTGGTCCTCCAGTGAGATAGCGTCGGGGCGCAGCGCCTTTGGGTTGCGGCTCCCATGGCGGCGCGAGTTGACGGCGATCACGCCGAGCTGGCTGCTTGTCGTACCGTACTCGTGCATATGGCGCTGCGCCTCCAGCGCATAGTGCTGGACTGGCACGGAGATGCCATAAGGGGCCGCGAAGGCACCCGACATCATCTCATCAAACGCGGACGAGTGGTGCACCCGCCGGCCCAGCGGGCTCTCGCCGGCAGCGTGAAAGAGACCACCGGGGCGACCGAGACGCGCCTGCCCGGTCTGGCGAATGGAGCGGTACACAGCCACGTATCTCGCCCGACCAGAAGCAACGGCCATCGCTGCAAGCGAAACCGATTCGGTCGTGCCACCACCAGAGGTCTCCAGCGGTTGCGCAGAGAAGCGGAAGTTGCGGAGGCCGAGGCCATCGATGATCGCGGTTGCGGTATTGCGCTCGTGCGCGTAGGAGACGAGTCCATCGATCTCCTGCGGATCTATGCCAGCATCCTGCGCAGCTGCCACGATCGCCTGGAGCGCCAAGGCAAGCTCGCTGTCCGGACTGGCGGCGCGCTTGTAGAAGTCCGATTCCCCGATACCGACGATGCAGGCGTCGTTCAGAGCCATACGTCACCTGGTTCTATCACGGCCGTTCGATCTACGCGACGCCGGCTGCGCGCAGTTCGTCGATCTCCTGGGCCGAGTAGCCAATCTCTCGGAGGATCTCCTCTGTGTGCTCGCCGATCTCGGGCGCCACACGCTGCATGGCCATCGGCGTGTCGCTGAAGCGGATGGGGTAGCCCGGCTGGCCGACGCGGCCCAGGACCGGGTGGTCGACCTCGATGAGGTATTCCTCGGCCCAGAACTGCGGGTCGTGCACCATATCCGTTACCCGGTTAATACGGCTGGCCACGATTCCCCTCTCCGAGAGAATATTCTCCCATTCCAGGGCCGTCTTCTCCTGCATCGCTTGCGCGATGATCGCGCGCAACTCGGCGGCGTGCTCTTTACGACCGCTAATGTTGCTGAAGCGTAGGTCATCCAGGAGGTCCGACCGGCCGATCGCCTCGCAGAGCGGGCGCCAGGCCGCATCCGGCTGAAACGCCGCGATCATCAGCCAGCGCTGGTCTGCGCAAAGGTAGGACGAGTAGAGCGGGTTCGGCTGCTGTTGCCAAGGGACGCTGCGGAACTCAGCCTTGCTAACGAGCGCGGTGTAGACGCTGTCGTATTGGGCCCACATCATCGTTCCTAACTGCGACGTCTCCGCCTTCTGTCCCTTTCCCGTGCGCTCTCGGACAAAGAGGGCGTTGACAGTTGCGTAGGCAGTCATCTGCGCTGTGAAAAGGTCACAAAGCGAGCCAACAGGGTACCGGGGCTCGTCGGGATCGCCTTCGACGTGGCCGACGAACATGAATCCCGTGCGAGCCATGCCGATGGGGTCAAAGCAGCGCTTGCCCGCGTCCGACCCCCGCGTGCCAAAGCCTGTGGTCAGCACGTAGACAAGCCGCGGGTTAGCAGCCGACAAGCGCTCATAATCTAAACCCATCTTCAGAAGCGACTCCTCTCGCAGGTTGGTCAGAAAAACGTCCGCGGTGGCGAGCAGACGCGCGAACACCTCTGCACCCTCTTCCGACTGTAGGTTCAGAGTAATGCCGCGCTTGCCTCGGTTGAACTGATCGGCGTCCAGGTGGACGCTACGCCCGTTAACATCTTTGGTCCGCGGGACTCCCCAGCGCTCTATTATCCCACGGACTGGGTCTCCCGTCGCAGGGTGTTCCACCTTGATCACGTCGGCACCCATCTCGGCCAGCATGACGCCAGCGAAGGGCCCCTGAGCGTAGAAGCTCAAGTCGATCACTCTGATCCCGCTTAATGCCCCCACAGGTCATGACTCCTGACGTCAAGTAGCTTCTTAATGTGTTGGTTCTCCAGAAAGAGTCGAGCTTCCTGTACCGCGAAGGCGCTCCCACAGCCTTCGTCCTTCGGATCGGATCTGACCTACGACGCCCGTCATCCCGAATGGCATGGCCAACATAATCGCGATAAGTAGGACACCGTTTACTCCCGTGTTTGTGTTCGGAGAGAAACTCAGGAGCTCGGGCAAAAAGACGACCAGCATGGCACCAAAGAACGGCCCTGTAACATTCATCGCGCCACCTATCAATACAATGAGGGTCAATTGGATGGCGGCATCTAGGCCGAAGAAATCCGGAGCGAGAAAACGAAGGTGAAAGGTCAGGAGGGCCCCGCTCAAGCCAGCGAAGGCACCACTGATTGCGAAAGCGATAAACTTCATCCGCATTGTCGCGATACCCAAGGACCTCGCCAAATCTTCGTTCTCCTTAATCACAACAAGAAGCCGGCCGAATCGAGTTCGGTTGAGCAGCCAGAAGGCGATTATTGATACGCCCATGAGCGACGAATAAAGACCCAAGAACTCGTTTGTTGAATCCAGTCGCCAACCCAGGAGACTCGGACGCTCTAGAACCAAAAAGCCATTGTGGGCTCCCGTGAAGTCGCCGAGATTCTTCACCGTAATCGTGAAGAGCACCGTAATAATGAACGTAACGATAAGCAAGTAGTGCCCCCGTGCGCGGAGCGAAGGCAGGGCAGAGAGCAATCCGAAAGCGGCACCTAGCATCAACGATATGCCGAGAACCGGGAGCATCGGAACGTTGTAGTCCTCCGACGCGATGCCAGCAGCGTATGCGCCAAGGCCCCAGGCGCCTGCGTGTGCCATTGAGAGCAACCCGCTACGTCCGTACAAGAACGCCAAGCCATTGCAGGCGATCACAAATATGGCCATGGTCGTCGCTAGCGACTTAGTTCTTTCGGTGGCGAAGGCACCTATGCCCGCGAAGAACGCCACGATCAACATCACCGCCAGAAAGGTGAGAAGAACAGACGGAAGGTGCGGAAGGCGCAGACGCGCGCTTGCAAACATCTAGTGGATGCTCGCTCCTTCTGTACCGCGAAAGAGGCCCCTGGGCCGGATCATGATAATGAGAATCATGACCAGAAATGGATAGCTATCGCTCCATCCCGCCTCCACATATCCGCCCATGAACGACTGCAGGATCCCCAGCATCATGCCGATGACTGCCGCCCCAGCGACACTCCCTAGACCACCGATTAGCGTAACGGCGAATCCGATGAAGACAAGTTCGAGTCCAAGAAATGGTGTCAGAGTTCCGAGAGTGGCGATGAGACCGCCGGCGAGTCCGGCCAGAGCGCTTCCCAAGAAGAAAATGAGTGTCGTTAGCTTCGACACTTCGATGCCAAGTAATTGCGCCGTCTCGCGATCCTCGGCAGCGGCTCTTATCGCTCGCCCAGTTTTGGTCGCCTGCAGAAAAACGAATAGCGCAGCGATACTTATTAACGATATACCCAGGATCAACACCCTCTGACTCGGAAAGACGAGACCGCCGACCTTAATCGTGTCTCGCAGCGGCGGCAAAAGAACTTTCGTGTCCGTTCCCCATACCTCCACCACCACTAGTTCGATTACCGCAATTAGGCCAAGTGACACGATGAACCCTACGATCGGACGCGCGTAGGTCCATTTGAATAGTCCTTGCTCCATGGCGACCCCTACTGCTCCGCAAAGGAGAGACGCTCCGATAAGCGCTGGAGCGTATCCTACGCCTGCCTCCGATAACGAGAACGTTACGTAGGCACCAAGCACTAAGGTTTGTCCGTGCGCAAAGTTGACCAGTCCTGATAGCCCATAGATCAGCGTGATTCCCAACGCTATCAAGGCGAACAACGCGCCATTCACGGATCCGTTGAACAATAGCTGAATAAATTCAGTCATCAATCATCGGCCGACGTATTTTACGTGGAGTGAGCTTAAGTCGTTTAGGGACTTCCTAGATCTCACGGCCATGAAGAAACCATTCATAACCGTTCAGTGACCTGGGGGCTAACTTCGCGCTATATTCTCGGCCGCTTCGCATGTGATGTCGCTGCCCAGAATGATCGAGCAGAAGTCATACCCCTGCAACGGAATGTGCAACTCACCGTACGTAATGCGGCCCAGCACTCCGTCATATTCGAGGTCCTCCAATGCCTCCGCGATTGCGTCGAGGTCAGTCACGGTGCCAGCAACTTGCATAGCTTCCGCCACCATCAGAATGTGATCGTAGTAGAACAGAGAGAAGCCAGCCAATTCGTTAATCGTCCCGCCTGACGCTATGTACTTCGCATAGAAGGCTTCAGAGGCTGGTGTACTCGGATCGAACGGAAGGCGAACGGAGCCCAGGAGGAGAAACGGCTGCTCGATTGGCTCTCCTATAGCATCCTCGGTAGCTATGCTTGGGTTCAGGTTCACGCCCATGAAGGCTGGGGCCGCTTCAAGTTCGATCGCCTGACGTACGCTGACTAGAGCGTCAGCCTGCAAGAATGAGACAAACAGAATATCAGGATCCTCGTCTTTGACCCTGAGTAGGATAGAACTGAAGTCAGTCGTCCCTGAAGGATACTTGATGACCACCAAGTCCATTCCCTGTGCTTCAACCCCGTTGCGGAATGACGGTTCGTTGATCGTAGTCGCCTCAGCGTCCGGCCACAGCATAACTACCTTCTGGATGTCCGGGTCGAACTCCTTGATGATCGGTCCGTAGCCCCCGTAGAGGTCTTCCCCAGACGTAAGCGTCTTGAACATACAACGTGATCGTCCATCAGGAAATGCCACGTTCTCTGCAGTGAGTTCGGGGTCAAGTATGGTTCCCGGTGCGAACATAATGGCAGCACAGTCTTGTGCCACCGGAAGGATCGCGCCAGTAAGGCTGTTGATTACTGACGCTGCCAGGACGGTGACCCCGATGTCTTCGGTCAATTCTAGGGCAGCCGCAGCAGCGACAGAAGTCTCACTGCGATCATCCCTCTTGACAACCTCGAACATATGGCGCACACCGTCCACGACAATGCCACCCGCCTCATTAAGGTCTGCTACCGCGAGGTCTACGCCTATCAGAGCGCCTTCTCCGTAAATTACGAAATTGCCGCTCTCTGACTGGATCGACCCGATCAGGATCGGATCTCCGTCCGTCACAACATCACTTGCGGCGGGTGTACTTGCGGCGGGTGCATCAGTGGGCTCTCCACCGTCATCGTCATTACACGCGCTTACCGCGAATACGCCAATGCCGAGAGCCAATGTTAGTAGAACGAGCCAATACTTACGCAGCGCCATTCGACACCTCCTCAACGATTAGAGCGAGCGCTCCCTTTTATCGCACAAATTAGATTCTATCTTCCAACCGTTGTCAAGAGCTTGCATTCGTCCCCGGCGCACCCACAGATTATCTGGCAAGCAACGAGCCCCTACCCGCGGCTCCGAAACGTGTCCGACGGCGATCGGATCTACGAGCGGTTGTCTCGCCGTCGGGACCGATCGTCTCGGCAGAACTTGACAAGCGTAACGTCCGGCGTCACGTCGTCGAAAGCCACCATCACTGGCAGTCCTTCAACAATCTCCTCCGGTGGGACGTCTACCAGGTTGGAGATCAGGCGGATGCCTTCATCGAGATCGACCTGCACAACCGCGTACGGGACTTCGTCCAGCCAGGCAGGGTGAAACGCCCGATGGTAGACGACCCACGATGAGACGCGGCCAAAGCCGGACATCTGCGCCCACTCGAGGTCTTCAGACCAACATGCCTGGCACATTCGGGCGATCGGATAGACCCAGGCGGCGCATTCCCGGCACCTAGGAAGCTTCAGTTCATGGTTCTTGGCGGCATTCCAGTACGGGGCGTTGGTGGTGGTGATCACTGGCAGTGGTTTCGCGTACGACACATAGACCTCCGTCAGCTCATCTCCTCGTAAGAATCATTGACGACCCATCGAGGGACGCATACTGGCAAACGCGGACGCCCGGGACCTGTGCGTCGCCCGCCTCACCGCGCAGCTGCCTAACTAGGTCAACCGAGTGACCCCAGCCGAACGACTCCACGTCGGACAGTCCGCCGCCACAAGTATTGATCGGAAACTCACCGCCGGGTGCGGTGCGGCCGCCCTGGATCCAATCAAGCGCCTCACCCTCACCGCAGAATCCGAACTCCTCCAGTGTGAAGGGCACCAGCGGGGAGAATGCGTCCAGGCATCCTAAGATCTGAATATCGTTTGAGCCCACATCCGCCATTCGGTACACAGGCATTTCGGGCGCTTTATATGGCGCCTCCGTCTGCTGGCCAACGCCCAAACCGGTCCGCCCGAAAACGAAGCGTTCGCGGCCGGAAACGCTACCCTGAACGCCGCTGATGTAGACGGGCGGCTTCGGACAATCGCGAGCTTGTTCAGACGTGGTTACGATCAAACAAAACGCCGAGTTGCCCGGGACGCAGTGGTCCAGCACGCGCAAGGGTTCGACTACGTACGGCGACTGCCGATAGTCGTCGATCGTAATGGGGCGGCCGCAGAAAAAAGCATCGGGATTGTACTGGGCCCACGCCCGCTGCGCGACGGCCACCGCCCCAAGCTTCTCTCCGGCTCCTCCGTAGTTCGAGAGATACCTCCGCATCGCCATCGCCGCTCCGCCGCCGATCGAGACGAGCCCGTAGGCCGGCGACTCAAGGTGCGGTCCGCCGCCCTCGCGGAACATCTCGGACGCTACTGGGTTCATACCCGTCTGAATCCCAGCATGCGCGCGTTGCGCCGCGAAAAACTGCCCGTTCGAGAGGCAAGCAACGCGCTTCGCCAGCCCGGACGATACTGCCATAGCAGCGACGGCTATAAGTGATGGTTGCTGCCGCCCATGGTTCCAGGATTGAAACGCCCAGGTGATGCTCTTGAGCCCGAGCATTTCGGGCAGCTTGTCCATGGCACCCTCATCGGGAACATGGTTGACGAGGATCCCGTCGATGTCATCGCGGGCGAGACCTGCGTCCTCGACAGCGGCCTTGAGAGCGCGGCCTAGGTGGAGGAGCGAGTCGCTGTCCGGGTTGCGGTCAGCCTTCGTACGACCGACCCCAACGATCGCAGTTCTGTCTCTCAGGGAAATGATGTCGGGCATGTGCTCATCCGGATACTTTCTGAGGGTGACGCCGGTAGTAGTCAAGTCGCACCGACGAACTTGTCACAGGCTGTGTACAAACCCTTGCAATCTGTTTAGCCGTTGAGTTAGGATGACCGAAATCGAGCGATCGCTCGAAGCGCTGACCGACCTTGTAACATTCGATAGCTCACCTGTCAATCGCTAACGAGGCCATATCCAGAATGATCGAGAGAACCGGCAATGTAGAGCGGCTAGAAGAACGCCGCGTGCACTTAGTGGCCAGCGTCGTAAAAGTGATGGTCCAGAAAGGATTCCATAGGACGACCATCCGTGACATGGCCTCCGCCGCCAGGTGGTCGATGGGGCAACTTTACTTCTACGTAAGACGCAAGGAGGATGTCCTCTTCCTGATCGCGGAGGACATCATGGAAGACTTATTCGGCAGTCTCCAAGCACCGGCCCCTCGGGAGACAATCACTGAGACGCTGCGCGAGACGGTTGACCACTTCTTCGACGCCTGCCATCGGAGGCAGAGCGAGATTCAGCTGCTCTACCGTGAGACGGCCTCCATGCTTCCGGAGCACCAGGAGCAAATCAAGGAATACGAACTGCGCCAGCGCAACGTGTTCGCAGAGTTGCTCCGAGAAGGCATCGATGCGGGCGAGTTTTGTCCCGTCCACATCGAAATATTTGCCGAGATCATCCTCATCTTGTCTCACGCCTGGATTCTGAAAGGTTGGGCGCTTCGTGACTTGACCACTTTTGAGGAGTTCAAGGCGGCGCAACTGGATCTGATCTTTTCACAACTGATTTCTTCAACCTCACCAGCTCACGAACTCTCTAAGCGAGTCTAAGAACGCCAGCAATCGGCGTGGACGGAGGTAAAAATGGAAGCGCCAAGGTTTGGTCTCTGGTACGACTTCCGGAATCCGGCACAGTGGCGTCAGCCGTTCCCGAACCTCTATCACGAGATACTTGAGCAAATCGAATGGGCCGAGACCATCGGCTTCGACTCTGTCTGGCTGACCGAGCACCACTTCTGCGACGACGGATACACTCCATCACCGTTGGTGCTGGCAGGAGCCATCGCCGAGCGAACGAAGTCGATGTTCATCGGCACCAACCTCATGCTCCTGCCGCTGCACGATCCGATCCGCCTCGCTGAAGACTCTGCGACACTCTCGATCCTGTCGGGGGGCCGCTTCGCTCTCGGCGTCGGGCTCGGATATCGGGATCTCGAGTACAAGGCATTCCATCGCTCGCTGAAGAACCGCCCGAGCCTGATGGAAGAAGGCGTGGAGATCATCCGGCGCGCATGGCGTGGCGAACCGGTCAACTTTCAGGGGAAGCGATTTAACGTTCCGGACGTCCGGATCACTCCCGACGTCTCAGATAATCCCCCCCTGCTCCTTGTTGGCGGGATGGCGGAGGCGGCGATCGCCCGGGCGGCGCGGATCGGGGACGGTTTCCTCAGCACCCAGAACGCCCATCACGACATGTACATCGATGCTCTGAAGCAAGAGGGTCGGGACCCGTCCAGTGGGCGTATCTTCGCCGGCCAGTGGATCATCGTTGCCAAGGATCCACAGGCCACCTGGAGCCGCATTGGACAGCACGCCGTTTACCAGCTGAACGAGTACATCAGCTGGGGCGCGTTTGGCCCACCAGATCAGGTACCGCAATTCGAGAGTGCTGAGCAGATCGCGGAGGCAGGCGCCTACCAACTAATCAACGCCGACCAGGCCGTCGATCAGCTTGTAGACCTGATTCGCGGACGACCGGAGATCAAGGACATCCACATCTGGGCACAGCTTCCTGGCGAGCCCGTATCAAGTGGGTCGGAACGGATTGAGTACTTCGCAACAAATGTGATCCCTAAAGTCGTACAGCAGCTCAACAGCTGACTATTCTAAGCTAAAAGGAGGTGCCCCTCGCCCAGAGAAACGACAAAAGAGTCCGCGGCTAATTACGATCCCCAAGGAGGTCCTAAGAGATGAGATTCGGCGTATTTTACGTCCTTGAGTGCCCCGACCAGGACTACAAGAGAGCGTACGATGAAATGCTTGACCAGATCGAGTACGCGGAGCACCTAGGCTTCGACTTCGTCTGGCTGGCGGAACACCATGGAGACGACTACGGAAGTATGCCGTCGCCACAGGTAGCGGCGGCTGCGGTCGCTGAGCGCACCAAGCGAATGCGGATCGGCATGGCTGTTTCGATTCTTCCCTTCGACAATCCCGTCCGCATCGCAGAAGACTACGCGATGGTGGACGTGATCAGCGGCGGTCGCCTGGACTTCGGCGTCGGCCGCGGATACCAGCCTCAAGAGTTCAAGATGATGGGAGCCCAACAGGACATCAGCCGAGAGATGTTTGCTGAAGCACTGGACATTGTCATTGGCGCCTGGACACAGGATCCATTCTCCTACAAGGGTAAGCATTACCAAGTGGAGAACGTCTCCGTGCGGCCAAAGGTCATCCAGCAGCCCCACCCGCCGATCTGGGTCGCAGCGATCAGTCCGGAAACGTTCGAGCTCGTGGCCAAGAAGGGCCTGCAGATCATGGTCACGCCGACGCTGATGTCGATGGATGAGCTCAAGGACAAGATCATAGATGCCATGCGCGCTCTAGTTAACGCTGGCTGCGACCCCGAAAAGCTGGACTTCCCCATGAACCTACAGATGCACATCGCGCCGACCGTCGAAGAGGCAAAGGCAAACACCGAATCCAGTCTCGACTGGTACTTCAAGCGTGTAGTCGAACTAGTCCCCCAGGGCGCAAACGCCCCGAAAGGCTACGAGCGCTACGCGGAAGTAGCCGAGCAGATGGGCGAAATCTCAATCGACGCGCTGATGGAGGCAGGAATCATCCTCCTCGGCACTCCAGAGCAGGCTATAGAGCGCATTGAAGAACTACGGACTGACGTTGGCCAGAAGGCGATATCTTGCTGGATGCGCATCGGCGGTCTGGAGCACAAGAAGGTGATGGACTCCATGCGGTTATTCGCCGAGCAGGTCATGCCGTACTTCAAGACTCAACCGTCGCCTGTTCCGGAGGCGCTGCAGGCTAAGACGTCCGTCAAGTAGACAAAGCGAGAATTCCAGATCTAGGCGACCTTACCGCAGCGGAGCCGGATCACCCCCAGTACCTGCGGTGCCGGCGGGAGGAACCTTGGGCATCCTGTATAAACACGTAGGCAGCCGGAGCATCTTCTCTCTACGAGAACTGCGATGGTTGCCGTCTTCAGCCTCACCGGTAAATCAGGGATCGGCAAGACAACCTTCCTCGAAAAGCTCATCCCGGAACTTAGGCGGCGTGGCCACAAGCGGCACCAAGAAGCCTTGGCGATCAGGCCGTGACCACTGTGGTGACCACCGCTTAGGGCGATGAGTAAGGCGCTGCATCGAGCCTAAGTAAAACGGCCTAGCAGGACAGGGGAAAGCGAATGATGAACTCGTCACCAAGCGGCACTCAGCGTGAGGGAGACCAGGCGAACTTGTTCGACCTTTCGGGCCGCGTCGCTCTCGTCACAGGTTCTACCAGAGGCCTCGGACTGGCCATCGCCGGCGCGCTCGCTGGATATGGCGCTGACATCATCGTCGTGGGCCGTAAGCAGCACTCCTGTGACGCCGCCGCCAAAGAGATTGCCCGGGCCACCGGCCAGCGGGTTGCTGGGTTAGCCTGTCACGTAGGCAAGTGGGCCGATATCGACCGCTTCGTTGACGCCGTGTATCGACAATTCGACACAGTCGACGTACTCGTGAACAACGCAGGGATGTCGCCGATGTATCCCAGCGTCGACGCCGTTACCGAAGACCTGTGGGACAAGGTCTTGGGCGTAAATCTGAAGGGGCCGTTCCGGCTTACGGCGCTCATCGGAACGCGAATGGTACGGGCTGGCGGCGGGTCGATCATCAACATCAGCAGCACCGGTGCCCGAAAACCGACAGGCGATATCATTCCATATGCAGCCGCAAAGGCCGGCCTGGAGGCTATGACTGTCGGCTTTGCTAATGCCCTCGGACCTACGGTGAGGGTAAACGCCATCCAGCCGGGGCCGTTTCTAACAGATGTGGCGAAGTCTTGGGATATGGTCGAGTATCAGCGCCGGATCGAAGCGACATCAGCGCTACGGCGGTTCGGCGAACCTTCGGAGATCGTGGGCTCTGCCTTGTTCTTGGCCAGCAGCGCTTCTAGCTTTACAACCGGCTCCGTCATCCGCGTAGACGGTGGCACTTTCTAACTCGATACGCCGTCTCATCTGGCAGGTTCCTCGCACCGGACGCCGATACTGGATCGAAGGTGTCAGGCCGACCTGGATGCCTACCAAGTGTACACGCCGGAATATGTGGCACCTCGTCGAGCTGTACCTTGACGACCCTGACCGCGACCGGCTGGACCCGAGTCTGGACTCTTGCGTCGGCGAGGATCTCGGCGAACTCTTGCCAGGCAGTGCGCTACCAGCGGACGACCGTCTCAGGCTGAACGAACACGACCGCCGACTGCCAGCGCGACCACAGCTGGGAGAGGAATGACCAGAAGAGGCGGTCAGATGGGGCAAGCCTGGGTCGACGCGACTGGCGGGAGAGGACAGCGAGTTGCTGGCGGAGAGCCAGGTTCTCAAGGACGAGATGCCGTCGCGAGCTCAGGGCTGCGCGCAGGGCGGAGCTGAGGAGCGACAAGTAGGTGATCAAGGCGGGGGCCTCCATTAAGGTGTAACGCCCCAACGCTGCCCCCAACTAGCGCACGGCGTCAACCTTTACAGATACGGATGACATTTTGGCACCCCGCAGGGGTGTACCGAGATCGCTGACCTTGATCCCGATCTGATCGAGTGTATAGTCACGTTCAACGTCTCCATGGACTACACCGCATCCGACCTGCCCAGGTCCATAGGTTGCTCCACCAAGAACCAGGGCGTCCTAGTTTTCAACGGCCTCAATGCCCCCCCGCCGTCTTTGAACTAAGCTCGCTCGACGGTGTTGCCACCGTTTCGCCGCGGGCGTTCGCCTACTTCGACGAATCAGGCAACCCTGTCTTCGGGAATCCAGTGATCATCGAACGCAGCCTATTCGGGCTCTCGTTCGAACCCGTTCCCCGCCCCCTCGCCACCATCCTATTCGCTATCGACGTAATACCCTCCTTCCTTGAGCCCGACGATTGCTTCCCGCCCGCTCACCCCGATTGCGGGGTGCCTTAGGCCCATCCTTCGCTAACGGTCAGAGGGTCACCGGGTATGAGTGCCGTGAGGACGGCGGTGTAGACGCCTGACCTGGGCTTACCGACGAGCTGCCCGTGTCTGCAATCGCCGACGGTGCTTCCGAACGTACCATCTACGTAGCTCATGCGGATAGGCTTGGTTCTCACCGTTCTTGGCGCGTTGTCAGTCTCCCTGGCCGCCTGCGGTGAAGACGGCGAGGGCCCGACGCAGACGCCGTCGGACGAGCCATCGCTGGCATCGACACCAACGACCCTGCCAGATGATCCTGAGGTGCTGATGGCCAGGGCGCTGCGCACGTCGTTCCGGGAGCTCGGTGGCGTCGTCGATAACGGCTCCGATCCGACGGCCGTGCGCGCGATGGGCGAAACGGGCGACGAGCGGTACATCCCGGTTCTCATCGAGATCCTGCGCTTCTCGTGGCTTCTCTCGACCGCAACCGAAGAGGCGACCTACAGCTCGCTGGCCGCGTTGACCGGCGCGACGTACGATGACCTGGATCCGCATCAGTTCGACTGGACCTGGTGGGTTGAGTGGCTGGGAACGCAACCGGAAGTCGAGCTGCCGCCGGGGTTCGCCCGCTGGAAGGGTGAGTTGTTCGGCCAGCTCGTCGACCCGCGCATCAACGAGTTCTTCGCCCGGGATGATCTGGCCTCGAACATCAGGATCGAAGAGATCGTCTGGGGCGGTGTGCTGCGAGACGGGATACCGGACCTGCAGAACCCGCCGACGCTTAAGGCTAGACACGCGGACTACCTGCAAGCGAACGACCGCGTGTTCGGCGTGTCCTTCAACGGAGAAAGCCGCGCCTACCCACTGCGGATCCTAAACGCCCACGAGATGGCCAACGACGAGGTGGGAGGCGTTCACTTCGCCCTCGCCTACTGAACACTCTGCGGGAGTGGAATCGTGTATTCCACAGAGGTAGAAGGGGAGGTCCTCTCCTTCGGCACGTCGGGGCTGCTGTACCGCAGCAACAAGCTGATGTACGATCGCGGCTCGGAGACGCTCTGGGTGCAGTTCCGGGGCACACCGGCCGTCGGCCCGCTGGTAGGCAGCGGGATCGAGCTCGAAGTATTGCCCGTAACCCTGACGACGTGGAGCGACTGGCTCGAGCTTCACCCAGAGACGACGGTGCTGGACAACGACACCGGCGTCTACCCCGCGGATGCGTATCTCCCGGAGTCCAACGAGAGATCGATCTACTATGACTACCGCGCAGATACAGGGCCTATCTTTCCGGTCCATGAGCGAAGCGAACTGCTGCCGGCGAAGTCGCTCGTGCTGGGGCTAAATATCGACGGGCTACCGAAAGCGTATCCGCTGGCGAGGCTCAACGAACACCCCGTCACCAATGATGCCGTCGGCGGCACCGACATCGTCGTGATCGCAACTGACGGCATGCGGCTGTACCTCGAGAGCATCCGAGGTGCACGCGCATACGAACGAAACGGCCTCTCGTTCTCCGGTCCGGCGAGCGAAGACGGTGTTCTGAGCGTAATAGATGCGTCGGGCAGGCGCTGGCTGCTGCGGGAAGACGCACTCGTGCTCGAGAGCAACCCTTCGCAATCGCTGCCGCGCCTGGAGAGCAGGGTCGCCTACTGGTTTGGCTGGTTCCAGTACCATCCGACGACGGCGATCTACGAAGCGCCGTAGCCGCATCCATTGCGGGCCTGCGGACGGCTGTGATCCGCAACGCTCGTGAAGCGGTTGCCGCAATCCTTCGACTGCACACGGAAGAACGGGCCACTGTCGAAGAAGAAGGCAACGCCAAGCCGACGATCGTGCCGGCCTCGCCGGAAGTGCCTTCTGCATCGTTGAGAATCGCATGCTGCTCACCGCGTACCATGTCTTCAACGAGGGGAAGGCCCGCGATCCGAAGGACAAGTTCTACGCCATCATCGTTCCTCAGAACGGGGAGAAAGCCTACAACTTCCCCGTGGTCAGATTTCCGTTCGAGAGCCTCGAGTTGGACCTGACCGTTAAGCGTAAAGGCCCCGCACTCGCGAGGCCAGTGACCCAGGGAAAAGAGGCGAAGGCCTAATTCATCGGGATCGAGTTCGACAGCAACGCTGACAGCAACGTGGGCGGACTTCGGGGTGCAAGGGGAGTCAAGCTGAGACGCTTCTAGATACGGGAGAAACCTCTGGAGACAGCCTGAGACGCTGCACAGACAACTTTTAATCCGGGAGTCGTGGGTTCGAATCCCACCGGGCCCTCAACAAATTCGTATCTGAAATTGGCCCGGAAGCCGAGTCACCGTAGGCGCCAAGAGGCGTTTGACGGCAACGCAGCGGCGTTCAGTACCACGACTTCCCGCCGTCTTGCCTGTTGAGTTTACCGTCGCACGCGTTTAGATTGCGCATCAGATGGATGCTGAGAAGTTCCTGGCCAGCCTTCGACAGGAAGTCCTTGATCCCATGGAGCACGCAGACACGTCAGGGATAATGGAGCAACTGGAGCAACTCAACCCCGCGATTCGTGCCCTTGAGGCGGCCAACACCGAGGAGGAACTGCGAGAGTTCCTAGAGATGCCGGGCGCCAGCGATGTGGCAGGTCACATACTCGGGATCTCTGCCCGCTGGCTTGCTGGTCGGAATCGTTCTCAAGTCGCCAGGCACCCCCCTCAGACTCTCGGTGCCGAGGGTAGTCTCACCATGAATAGCCGAACGAGATGACTCAAAGCCGCAGCGCGCTGGAAATCGCCCGTCTGGTTCGCCGACGCGAGATATCTCCGCTAGAAGTTATCGATAGTACGCTCACCAGCCTCGACAGGCTGAACCCGAGCCTGAAAGCTTTTGTCGCTGTTCGTCGTGAAGAGGCGATGGCTGAAGCCCAGGCCCTGCATGCTCGGCTTGAGAGCGGCGACGATCCGGGCATCCTCGCCGGAGTACCGATCGGCGTCAAGGATGTGGAGGACGTTGCCGGATTGCCGACGACCTACGGCAGTGTTCCGTTCGAGGACAATCTGGCGCGCCAGGACTCAGTTCACGTTGAGAGGCTGCGGGCGGCTGGAGCGATCGTCCTCGGCAAGACAAACACCCCGGAGTTTGCGTCCGCCGGGTTCACCAGGAACCTACTGTTCGATGTAACACGGAGTCCGTGGGATCCGGAGCTAACGCCCGGCGGATCGAGCGGAGGTTCAGCGGCCGCAGTAGTCTCCGGGATCGTGTCGCTCGCAGCGGGAACGGACAGAGGCGGATCGATCCGGATCCCCGCCTCGTACACCGGCTGCTTCGGAATGAAACCGAGCTTCGGCCGGATCCCGCGCGGGCCCTCGACGATGCTGCAGTGGAGCGATCTAGAATCGATAGGCGCGCTGTGCGGCCCTGTCGAGGACTACGCTCTCTACCTCGACGCCGTATGCGGCTATCATCCGCTGGACCCTGACTCGCTGCCAGCGCCTCCGGCCGGCTTCCTGGCGTGCTTGGACGAGCCGCTACCGAAGCTTCGCATAGGCTGGGCACCTGCGTTTGGTAGGAACCGCTGCGATGACGAGGTCTTGGATGCCGTGAGATCAGCGGTCAGCGCCATCGAGGGCCTTGGGCAGGATGTTGAGGAGGTCGACGTGCCTCTCTCTGACGCGACAAGTGCCGCCTGGCTGGCGATAGGCGCGTTCGAGCGCTACGCGGAGCTCAACGAGTTCATCGAGCCGCACCGGGAGAGTTTTGGGCGAGCTTTTCTTGCTGGAGTGGAGTTTGGCAAAGAGGTCACCGCTGAACGCTACGGCGAAGCGCAGAGAGTCCGTTCGGAGCTTAATAGCCGACTTGCAGCGCTCTTTCGCGATTACGATCTGCTGCTTACTCCAGCAACGGCAACGACTGCGTTCGATGTCCGCGGTAGGCTTCCGTCGGAGATCGCCGGGGTGAAGGTCGAAGACCCGCTTGAGGTTACGCCGTTCACCTATCAGTGCAACATGTCGGGGCATCCTGCTGCGAGCGTGCCGGCGGGCCTTGTCGGCGGACTGCCCGTCGGTCTGCAGGTGGTGGGGGCGAGACACCGCGATGACCTTGTATTGCAGCTGTGCCACGCCTTCGAGAAGATCCGCCCGTGGACGCAAGCCTGGCCTGAGCTCTAGCGCTCGAACAGGTGGACGACGATTCCTGCGTTGGCACCGCCGGCGGCGTTGTGGCAGAGCCCGACTTTCGGTGGCCCTTCGACCTGCCGAGCACCGGCCTCGCCCAGCAACTGAGAGTAGATCTCGGCGATCTGCGCTACGCCCGTCGCGCCGAGCGGGTGACCGCGGCTGAGGAGCCCGCCATCCGTATTAACTGGAATGGTGCCTTCGATGCCGGTCTCACCGCGCATCGTCTTATCGGCGGCCTCACCCTCTCCGCACAGCCCCAGCGCCTCGATCCGCACAATCTCGCCGGAGGTGAAGGCATCGTGAAGCTGCGTTACGCCGACATCTTCGGGTCCGATGCCAGCTCGCTCGTATGCTTCTCCGGCTATGCGTTTCGCCACCGCGTCGGTTAGGTCGGCGTCTGTTTCGAGGCTCTCGGAATCTTCGTACTTTGGCGTGCCCATCGACCAGCCGCTCACGCGAATCCACTTGCTCGAGTAGCGAGGTGCTACGTCCTTGGCACAGACCACAGCGGCGGAGGCCCCGTCGCTCGTTGGACAGCAGTGGTAGAGCGTGATCGGATCGGAGATCATGCGCGAGTTCATAACCTCCTCCAGAGAAAGGGGCTTCTGGTGATGCGCATTGGGGTTATGCTGAGCGTTCTTGTGAGACTTGACCGACACCTCAGCGAAAGCCTCGGATGTCGCCCCGTACTTATCCATGTAGGCGTTCGCTTTGAGGGCGTATCGAGGCGGCATGAGACCCATACCTAGCTTGTCCTTGTAGGTCCCCTCCGTGTTCGCCTGTACCAGGCCGCGCTCCATCCTCTCGAATCCAACGACGAGTGCGATATCGTAGACGCCGGACTCGATAGCCTGGCAGGCCTGCCGGAAGGCCGTCGAACTGCTAGCGCAGGCCATATCGGTACTGATGATAGGGACCCCTGTCATGCCCAGCTCAGACACGGCCTCGAACGCGCCGCCGCTCGACGGTTGAACGCGTCCACAGGTAACGAGCTCCACGTCCCTAAACGGAACACCCGCCATATCGAGTGCGTTGGTTGCGGCCTCTCGGACGAGCTCCTGCGCTGTCTTTTCGGGCCATCGCCCGAATGGGTGAAGTCCAACTCCCATGACCACTACGTCTCGACTCATGCCTACGACCACCCGTTTCTGGCCGGCGCAAAGCGGTACGCGCCGACCTCTTCGCCTTCCTCGTCGGTTCCTATCGACTCCAGTACAAGCTCAACCCTGGCGCCTGCCTCGATCTGCTCTGAGTCGACCTGGGAGCCGCTGATCGCCTCGACTGTCGGCCCCGAGTCAAGATCAACGATCGCCACGTAGTACGGCGCCGGCACCATTGAACTCGGGCCTGTGCGATGCACCAGGGTGAGAGCCTTTATGACTCCCGCCTTGGGAAGATCAACGTCATCGAGGTTGGCAAAACCGCAACGCGGACAGCGATAGCGCACGGGATGGAACACAGTATCACAGTCTGAGCACCGCCGCCCGATGAGAGACCATGCATCCGCCGCGGAGGAGTCAAGCCTGAGGAGCTAGTCGTCGACCGCCTTCATTGTCTTGCGAGCGATCGTACCGTGCGTCTCGTAATCGAGTCAACGATGCCAGGGCCTGATCTACTTGAGGATAAGCGACAGGCTGGCCTAGAATCGTGGGCGTGAGTCCCCCTGAGGAGCGCATCGCTATCGCGGGCGTTGGAGTTACAGAGCTTGGAGCGCTTCCTGAGAAGAGCGGCACGATGCTCGCTACGGAGGCGATACGCGCGGCGATGAGGGCCACGACTCCTCGACCCACCTCGCCGCCGGCTCTGCGAGCCAGGACGTGATCCGGGACGAACTCGCGGAGTACGTCGCTATCGTTGGCGACGAAAGAGAGTGCAGGGATCGTCTTCAGGCAATTGCTGCTATCGGCGTTGACCAGATCACTCTCACACTGATGTCAGGCGGCCGAATGGAGCGCCTGCAATCATTCGCGAAAGTTGCATTGTCGTAAGGATCAATGAGCAGGAGCTGGATATGACTGAAACGCAGGCGAACACCCAAATCGAGGTCACCCGTGACGGTTCCGTTGCAGTCATTCGCGTCAATCGTCCGGAACGCAAGAATGCGATGACCGCCGAAATGTTCCAGGAGTTCTCGGATCGTCTGAAGGAGCTCGGCTCCGACAATGACGTGCGCTGCGTCGTAATCACCGGCACCGGAGACGTCTTCCTCTCCGGCGCGGACGTTGGGAAGGTCACATCCACCGTTGGCGAGATGAGCCCCGCGGACTGGCGGGACGTACGCGATCTGTTCCAGGAGCAGTTCTGGGCGCTCTATTCGATGCGGAAGCCGACGATCGCAGCAATTAATGGAGCGGCCGTCGTGACCGGCGTCGAGGTCGCACTTGCCTGCGATATCCGCATCGCCTCAGATCAGTCCCGTTACCGGGTTGGATTCCGCCGCATGGCTCTGATGCCAACGCCGATAATCTGCTACATGCTGCCGCACGTTATCGGCCCCGGACGAGCTAAGCTCATGGCGTTCACCGACCGCTTCTTCCCGGCGCCCGAAGCCGAACGCATGGGGCTCATTGACGTCGTTGTCCCGCACGACAAACTGATGGACGAGACGATGAGTCTCGCACATGAGCTAGCGTCAGGGCCGACAATGATGATCGCTTCGACGAAGGCCGCCATGGACCAGTCGTTCAACCTGGACTTCGATGTCCTCCGCCGGCAGATCGATGGCATGCAATACACGCTTACGCGCACCCAGGACTACCAGGAGGCGATGGCCGCGTTCGCAGAGCGCCGGGAGCCCGACTACAAGGGCAGGTGAGAGCCTGCCCATTCTCCCTAACGCGCTCTTCGAATTCAGGAGGACGTCTCTTAGAAAATGGCGCCAGTCCTCCCTGAGTCCCTCCTGCGTGCCCGATCGCAGACGATGTCTGGAAGATCCGGCGCGATGCGGAGGTTCACGTGCTTCTCTTCGATCGAGAACTGAAGATCATCTGTGACCTCTCCGATTAGCGGTTCTACGGCCACAGTGGAGTAATTAGCGCCGACCCGGCCAATACGCGACAAATCAAGCAAGTCTTCGATAAGGGACTTCATTCGCACAGCGCTCTCCCGGACGACGCTAATGTATCGTCTACCTTCGCCGTCCAGCTGTTCGGAGTAGTCCTCGGCCAGAAATGCGCTGAACGCCTCTATGCCTCGCAGCGGTTCCTTGAGGTCGTGGCTGACGACGTATGTAAAGTCTTCGAGCTCTTGATTAGAGTGTGTTAGTTCCCGGTTAGCATCATCGAGCTGAGCGGTCCTCTCGGCGACGCGCTTCTCGACGTCATCGGCGTGTCCCCGGATGGCCAAAAGGAATCTGGAAAGAAGCCCGGTTGCCAGCAACCCCACTACTAACACGGCCCATGGCAACCAGCTGCTGAAGCCCGTCAGATCGGAATGCGATGAAATTGCTAGTGTCCAAGTCCTGTCCGCAACGGCCAAGTCCGTGGCCCAGTCCGGGGGTGGCCGGCTGCTCGCCAGACGTCTGGCTGTAGAGCACGCCGGGGTCGGCGGGGTTCGTTGAAGCGATCAGTTGAATGTCGATCCCGGTAGTGTCGAGACGCGCCAGATCGGCCTCGAGCATGTCTCCAACGCGAAATACTGCAAGAGCGAATCCAGCGAGGTTTTCCTGGCGCTCCTCTAGAGTCTCGAAGGGCAGCCCCGCCGCAAAGATTGGCACGAAGAAGAGGAATCCCGACTGCGTGGAAGTCTCTTGAACGAGTGTGATCTGAGCTGTTGTGGTGGCATCACCTGTATCGGTGGCGCTATTCAGGGCTTGGAGTCGAGTCTGGCTCGAGCCTAGATCGAATCCTAGGGCAGCTTCGTTACCCGAGTACGGCTCAACGTAGTAGACAGGAAAGTAGACCGACCGCTGGGCAGCGGCAACAACCTCGCCCGCGGGCGTCCGTTCAATGATCTCGAAGTCTGCGAAGCCATCCGCGCGGGCTTCCGCCTCGTAGGAGGCGCGTTGGGCTTCAGAGACCGATAACCACGCCTGGGACAAGGCGCACCCGGACCTCGACATGAACGATCCAGCCGACAACATGAGCTGCGTGCTGGCCTCCTTGGCCATGATGTACCACTCCTCCGGCGACGACCTCAGCCAGGTTCGAATCCCACCGGGCCCTCCACGTTGCTTCCCTATCTAAATGCAGGTCGGCCGAAAGTGGCCGTTTCCTTGACCCATTGATACTCAGTCCTAGAGTCAGCGAACGCGAGAGGCGGCGTGTTCTAACGACCGGCTGCTGCGGAGCCGAGGCAGTGGAGCCTTCCGCGGAACCATGCGCTCGGCACGCAGGAGAAGACTGCTGAAGGAGCGTTAGTCCGGAATCTCCACATCCAGGTCAAGCAGCCGCTCTGAGAGCGAGAAGCGATAATCGAACTTGAGCATCCGTGTCCGGCCGCCCTCCAGCGCCCCGTGAAGGATGAAGTTCAGTCCGCAGACGTTGGGCACCTCGAACCGTTCGACGCCACCCGGCACATCGGCAAGGAACAGCTGATGGACCCGGTCCGCCGTGACCTGCTCCCTCACGGCGTCATAGTGATCCCGGTCAAAGACGAGGAGCGGCATGTGCAGGTCTCCACCCTTGTCGCCGCCGCGCGCCACCGCTATCGCCCTCAGTTTCACAGAAGACATGGCTAGTTAACCTCCACCATCTCGACGTTTAGCCGGCAGACTTCCCTCGGCACAAGCGTCGGGTAGATGCCGATCGACTTGCGGATGTTCTGGCGGCGTTCACCCATACCGAGCGGGCCGATTATGATCAGGTACTCAGAGAGGCGGGCGATGGTCAACGCTTCCGCGTGCGTCCGGACGCGGGCGGCGTAGCGAAGCATGACTTCGCCCGGCAGCGTCTCCGGCATCGGTGCGCTATCACCGAGGCCTGACGTGAGGCCGATGTAGTCGAACCGGTCGTCGAGGGGCGTGACCTTGTCATTGTGCTCGAGGCGCTCGCGGATAATCTCTTCGCACATCCTCGCCTTCTCCACGGCCTTGTAGCCGCTGCAGAGGAGCCAGACGTCGACGAGGTAGCCCTCATCGATGCCGACGAGCACCTTGAGAGTGTCGGGGCGGCGTGTACCCGCTGGACCCTCAGCCGAATTCCAGAAGACGCTCGCATGATCTTCGCCGGCGTCCTCGATGTGTACCTTCGTGAAGTCGGCTACGACGTCCGGGTTCAGGTATCGTTTCGGGTCGTTGATCTCATGCATCAGGTGAGCCGAGAGCGTAAACCGGTTCACGACGCCACCGGAATCAGGCGTCTTCGAGACGTCGGCTGTCCCGTCGCTTTGCACCACGGCCAGCGGCATGCCCATCTGCGCCATTCGCGGCACCTCGCGGTATCCGGGTTCCGCCCACATGCCGCCGGTGGATACCGAGCCGCATTCGAGCAGGTGACCAACGGTAATTCCACGGCCAAGTCGATCCCAGTCGTCCAGAGACCAGCCGAACTCATGGAGCATGGGCGCCAGGTAGAGCGATGCGTCCGATACACGCCCGGCGACTACTACGTCGGCGTCCATCGCGAGCGCCTCCGCCATCGGTTCGGCCCCGATGTAGGCGTTCGCGGCAATGATCGTCCCTTCCAGGCTGTCGATCGTCTGGTCGTGCTGGCCCATGATCGTCAGGTCGCGGTTGGCGAGGACATACTCGATGACGTCGTCCCCTTCGACGGAAGCGACTCGCACGCGACGGCCGGTCAGCTGGCGGGCGACATCGGCGACGACGCGCGCCCCTCCGAGGGGGTTGGCGGCGCCGAAGTTGCCGAGGAGTTTGACGTTGCGCTCGAGGGCGGGGCCGAGGACGAGCTGAAAACGCTCCCTCAAGTTGAGGTCATAACCGAGGTTCGGATCCTCCATCTTCTTCAGATACTGAGCCGCTGCACCTGCCTCGGACATCGCATCGAAGCACATGTAGTGCACGTCACCTCGATCAACCAGATCGACCGCGGCATCCAAGCGGTCTGATCGCGCTCCAGATCCAGAGCCGATTCGTATACTTTCGTTCGTCACTGTCGCGCTCCTCTAACTGACCGTTTCTCTGGCCGAAAGCTGTTCAACGAAGTCATCCAGTGGGACTTCAAACGGCAGCAGGATCCGCGCGATCATCGAGTAGTAACCGACGGTGATGGCCAGTTCGGCAACCTCGCGGTCGGAAAGCTTCTCGCGCAGCCGCTCGATGACTGAAGCGTCAACCCGGGCGGTCTTCCCAACGACTGTCGCGTACTCGACCACGGCCGTTTCCGTTTCGTCGAGGGCGTCCATCTTGCCTGCCACGACGGCGTTGATCTTGTCGTCCGCAACTCCGATCCGACGGGCGATGGCGACGTGGTGGGACCACTCGTAGTCGCACTCAGTGACCCGGGCGATGGCGAGGATCGCGAGTTCCCGGAGCGGCGCCGGCAGGGCGATCCCCTTGCGCAGAAAGACCCCGATTTGGCTTACCGTGAACGCTCCTTCTGGGCTATGGGCGATCTGGCGAAAGACGTTGCCAAAGCGTCCGTTCCGCTGCTCCTTGAGGCGCTGTATCCAGTCGTTCTGCTCGGTGCCTGTCTCAGGAAAGGGCAGACGGGCCATGTTTTTCCTCACATTCATCTACTGACGTCACTGCAGCCGCGGGTCCAGGACATCTCTCACGAAGTCTCCAACTATATTCGCGGAGAAGACTACTACTCCGAGGGCAACGCCCGGCCACACGGCGATCCACGGGTTGCTTAGCATGTAGACTAGGCCGCTTCCACTTAGCATCCCCCCCCAAGTGGGTTGTGGGGGTGGTACGCCGAAGCCGAGGAACGACAGCGACGCTTCAATGAGGATTGCCTGGCCAATCGTTAGAGTTGCCAGTGTGATCGCCAGGGGGATGACGTTTGGGAAGATGTGCATCCCGACGATTCGGTAGAACGGTGCTCCTATCGCCCGCGCCGAGAACGCCCACTCCGTGTTCTTCAGGCCCAGCACGGCGGATCTGATGACGCGCGATTGGCCGACGCCCAGCATCAATCCAACGGTGATCGTGACGTTCGTCAGGCTTGATCCAAAGAGAGCAAGCACGGTCAGCGCCATCAAGATCGTTGGGAAGGACATCCATCCGTCCACGAACCGCTGAATCAGCGAGTCCACCCACGAACCAGCTGCTCCAGAGAGAGTGCCGATGACGATCGCCGTAACGATGCTCAGGGCGACGGCACCCAGCGCGACCGACAACGATATTCGTGCGCCATAGAGCACGCGGCTGAAGAGGTCTCGGCCCAGTTCGTCAGTTCCAAACACGTGTGACCAGCTTGGCCCCTCGAGCCGAGAAGGCAGGTCCACTTCGTTGTAGTGGAAGGGTGCCACCCAAGGCCCGATTACGGCAGCCGTGATCGCGACTGCGAGCATGACGAGGCAGGCGGCCGAGAGTGGAGAACGGCGTAGCCGTCGTAGGAAGTACCCTATCCCTTTCGGCCGACGATGAGCGTCGATCAGCGGTGGGGCGAGTTGGTCACCCGTTGAGACGGCTTCCATCACTGCAGGCGGATACGCGGGTCCAGGACGGCGTACGTCAGATCGACCGCGAGATTAACGAGGATGACTGATGTGGCGAAGACAAGATTGATCGCGGCGATGATCGGAAAGTCACGCTTCTCCAGTGCGTTGATCGTCATCTGCCCGACGCCCGGAATACCGAATATCTGCTCGATTACGATCGAGCCTCCGAGAAGAGTCGGTACCTGAAGGCCGACTATCGTGATGATTGGGACGAGGGAGTTGCGGAGAACGTGGCGAGACGAAACAACGAAGGACGAGAGCCCCTTCGCCTGAGCAGTGCGCACGTGGTCCTGACGGACAACGTCCAACACTGCCGTTCTGGTGACGCGCATGACCGCACCGGATAGCTGAATGCCGAGGATCGCTGCCGGAAGCGCCAGGATGCGGATATTCTCGAGGGGGTCTTCCTCAATCGGCACATAGGTAGTCACCGGGGTCCAACCCCAGTAGTAGGCGGGCAGCAGCACGACGAGAACGGCGATCCAGAAGTTGGGCACGGCGACGAGAACCAGCGCCAGCCCTCGCCCCAGGTAGTCGACGCTCGTATCCTGGCGTATCGCCGAGAGTGCGCCAACGGGGATGCCAACGAGGGCGGCGACCGTCAGCGCCATGACCGTCAACTCAAGCGTTACTGGAAGACGTATCTGGAAGTCCTCCATCGCTGTACGCCCGGTCCACAGGGAAGTTCCGAAATCTCCCTGCAATACTCCGCCCATCCAGTCGATGTACTGCTCGTAGAAGGGCTTGTCCAGGCCAAGCAGTGCCTCGAGTTCCTGCTGGTCTCCGGCATACCCGAGATCACCGGCCATGACGGCCACGACCGAGCCCGGGATCAAGGCGAGCGCTCCGAACGATATGAAGGAAATTAGGACGATCGTCGGAATCGAGAGCAGCAATCTCCTGGCGATATAGGCTTGCACAGCTGACTCGACCTGACGGCGGGCTCTATGAGGCTACAGAAGTGTCCTCTAGGGCTAGGAGAGCGTTGTCCGTGCGAACGTGAGAGCGGAAGCCGCTCACCTTCGCCTGCCAGACGTCGTACCGTGAGGCGGCAACGGTGTGTGTTACATAGCACTCGTCGAGAAGGATGCGCTGGATATCGTCAATCGTCTTATTGCGTTCCGTCTCGTCAAGCTGTGTGCGCTGGAGATCGAGAAGCCGGTCAAGCTCCGCATTAGACCAGTGTCCGGTATTGACGGTCGAATCTGTGTAGAAGAAGCGGTGCAAGACGTCGTCAGGGTCGCCGGCCCAGGCTGTACGACGGCTCATCATCATGTCGTCGGGGTTCTTGTCGATGATGACTTTCTGGATGAAGCTCGTTGAGTCGAGCGGCGCAAGGTTTACCGTGATCCCGACATCCCGGAGGTTAGCGGCCATCAGTTCGGCTTCGCTCAGGTGCAGCGCGCCGTAACGATCGGGAGAGATCTCGAGCGTCAGCTCCGTGCCTTCGGCAACGCCGGCGGCGTCCAACAATTGTCGCGACTTCTGCGGGTCGAACTTGTGGTATTGCTCGCCCTCTCCGAAGTCGTCAAGCGCGAAGTCCGACATCACGAGGCTCACCGGAGTGTCGCGCTGACCGGTACCGCCGTGGAGTTCGGTCGCCCACGATTCGATATCGAGTGCCATCTTGATGCCGCGACGTGCGTCCGCGTTGTTCAGCGGCGCCCGGTCACTGCGCATCTGTATCATCTGGCCGCCAAGGCCGAAGTACTTATCCGTCACAAGATCGGATATCTGGCTCTGCAGGGTCTCGACTTCGTCGAGCGAGATGTTGGTCCTGATGTCGAGATCGCCGGACAGGAAGAGAGCCGCCACACGGGACGGATCAGAGCCGGTATCCAGCCGCACCTCGTCAAGCAGCGGGCGCCCGGAACGGAAGTAGTCCGGGTTCTTCTTGAGTATGTACTGTGTTCCCGGCTGGATCGTATCGATCATGAATGGTCCGGTACCGATCAGCGACTCAGCGCGCTCGAGCCCGCCAGTCACCGTCTCTAGCTCTGGAGCCAGGATCTGGTACGTCTGGCCCTGCAGGCCGAAGAACGTGCCGAGAGCCGGAGCATAAGGATTCGCAAGCGTGAATCGCACCGTCAGAGAATCGACTGCATCGACGGACACGATCGACTCGAGAGCATCAGCGTAAACCGAAGGCTCAACCCGAGCTCGGTCGTAAGTGTAGACGACGTCGTCGGCCGTCAGTTCGCGGCCGTTCATCGGCGCGACGTTATGGAACTTGACCCCTGAGCGAAGTTTGAAAATGTAGGTGGTGCCGCCGTCAGTGATCTCCGGCATATCCGTGGCCAGGTCCGCGACGACCTGTGTATTGCCAGGTGCAAAGTCGGGGCCGACGGCTGAGCGTAGCAGGAAGCTGTTTGTCATGTTGCGCAGGATGTGCGTCTGAGAGTCCTCGGTGAGGATCGGGTCGAATCCACTACCAGGTTCGGGATAGGGGATCCGGGCGATGCCTCCCGCGGCGCCTGTGCCACCGTCGTCATCACCGCAACCGACCAGCGCGGCAGCGGCGACACCAGTGGCACCCAGGCCAACGGACATCATGAACGTACGCCGGGAGAACTTCTCTCGCTTGAAGATATTGTCCACCAGGGACCTCCTTCGTCGCTCGTAGGCGTGCAGAGTCAAAACATCATAATGGCAGCGTGGCACGGACTGTCAAGGCGCTTGCAGAAACTGTAGGCGGCATGCATTATCTTGAAGGAGATGAGTCATGACGCCAGCCATCGCTGCGTGGCGGCGCCCATCAGGGACGATCCGGGGCACACCGTTGCGGCGATCTCAGCGAGCGGGTGGACGGCGAAGATGACCCACGAGCGAGCAGCGCAGCTCGCCCCCATACTGCGGGGGACAGGGTCTCAGCATCGCTTGGCCATGACGGGGAGCGAGAAGGCGAGTAGGGCAGGCCACCTGATAGCGGCCAACCGAACGAGGTCGCAGGCGTCGTCGCGCGAGGAGGAAGACCATGAGCCAGCTAAGTATCCTGTCGTACCTGGTTGACGGCCGGATCGGCGCCCGCAGCGAAGAGGCCATCCAGCACGCCGTCAACGCGATCGAATCCGGAGAGGTGGATGTGGTGTCCGGCCAGGGGACGGGAATGGACGCCGGGCCTTACTACTTGGGGTCCGGTGAGGTTCTGCCGCCCAGCCGCCCCGATATTGAGCCGATCATCCTGGCCGCGAAGCGCCGTGGCATCCCGTTCGTATTCTCCATGGGCGGGACCGCAGGCGCGGACATTCACCTGCAGCCTTATCTAGACCTGATCAACCAGATCGCTCGCGACAACAAGACTAGCCTCAAGATTGCCGTAATCAGTGGCGAGGTCGACAAGGAATACTTGCGCGGGAAGATACGTGATGGTGCGCAGGTCAAGCGCCTCTTCGAGACCCCTCGCCTGCCGCCTCTGCTGAGCATCGAAGATGTCGACCGCGCCGAGCGCATTCAGGCGCAGATGGGGGCCGAGCCGATAATCAAAGCGCTGGAGCAGTTCCCTGACATCGACGGCGTCATCACCGGCCGCGCGCTCGACGTCGGCGTTCACATGGCGTATCCGCTGATCCGGGGTGTTGACTGGGCTACGGCTGCACATGCGGCGAAGGTGATCGAGTGCAGCTCGATGGCCTGCGACCCAGCCACGCCTTTCGACTTTGTGCTGGCGACGATTGACGGCGCGGGCTTCACGGTTAAGCCGACGAACCCCGCGCTCCGTTGCTCCGTGAAATCAATCGCTGGACACGCGCTTTACGAGCGCGAAAACCCAGCCGAGGAGCGCAACCCCGGAGGGACCCTCGATGTCAGCGAAGCCGTGTACGAGGCGGTCGATGACCGGACGGTCCGCTGCAGCGGCGCCACCTGGGTGGAGGATCCGTACACCGTCAAGCTCGAGGGCGTAGAGTTCGCCGGCTACGAGTACATCAGTATCTGTGGGATTCGAGACGAGATCTGCATCCAGAACATTGACTGGATCATGGACAGCGCAAAAGAGCACCTCAGGTCCGTTGCGCAGGAAGAGGAGTTCGAGGTTCACTACAGCGTGTTCGGACGTGATGGCGTGCTTGGTCCGTCTGAGCCCATGCGCGACGTTGTGCCGCACGAGGTGGGTCTCCTCACGAAGCTCATCTGCAAGGACAAGGACCTTGCGGAGCGACTTGCACACACGCTGCGGATCAGGATTTTCATGTCACCATATCCCGGCCGCCGAACGACCGCCGGAAGCGTTGCCTTCCCGCTGCAGAACCGTGTGGTGCACACCGGTGGTGTCTACAAGTTCAACATCTGGCACCTGCTCCCGCTGGACGACCCCTGTGAGCCTTTCCCGGCGCGCCTGGTGAACTACCCAAACTAGAGGGAGGCGGATATGCCAAAGCTAGTTGAATTCACGGAAGTCTTTCGCACAAAGAACGCCGAGCCGTTCATCACAACGTTCGACCTGTTCTTCAAGGACAAGGAGTCCTACGATAGGGTGAAGGGCTCCGGCGTCATTACGCCGGAGAAGGTCGCTGAAACCTACAATATCCCGATCGAGGCAGTCTACGGGATCTATTTCATCGACAACGTGAACGCCATGAAACTCTCGATATACAAGTATGGCCCCAACGGCTATATGGCGTCGGGGGATCCTGAGAACCCCGATAGCCAGGGCACACAGCAGCATATCCTGCTGATGAACATCGAGATTTGAGCGACTTCGTTCAATCCCGGCAAATCGCCTCGCGACGCGCCCGTCAGGGTGACCACGATAGGCCAGCGGTCATCTACTCGAATTGGTAGCACGCCACGCTCCCGGGAGCGGGCGCAACGAATGGGTCAGCCAGGATGGCAGCTTGGTAGGCGTCCTCCGAGCCGTGATATTCCATCTCTGCGGCCCATAGGCAGCGAGCTTCAACGTAGAAGTTGCCGGGAGTTGATAGCCACACGTCGATGTAAACCTGCTCTAGTGGGCTGATAGGGCCGTAGAGGGCTTCGGCTTCGGCAACGTCAGCCTCCGCGTAGTCGTACTGGTCGTTCTCAAGATCGCCACCGTTAAAGCTATTAAGGATGTCCTGAAATTCTGCGCTGTTCGGATCGAATTGGAATCCGCCCTGCTGCTGGAAGCTGGTCTGCTGCTGATCGAAGTAGCCAGTGTAGATCAGGGCGCCCAGAGTGAGTACGAAGAGGGCGGCGCATATCCAGACGCCACGCCATCCATTCTTCCGCTGCCAGTACATGATGCCCAGACCCGGGAGGGCTGCCAGCAGGAAGCCGATGGCGTACCGGCCCCCGCCAATTTCGCTCTTGCTCTTCTTCAGGTGCTTTGTAGTCTGCTGGAAAGCTCACCTGCTACCTCCTAGCTCGTCAGGATTCAGATGGGTGCGTCGTCCCTGATTGCTCTTCTCTCGATCGAGAGTGCCTCATTCCGGAGCGCGTGGAATCCGCATAACCACTGATCGGGCCAAGTTATATCGGCGATCTCTCGCGACCAGCGGCAGCGGCTCTTCGCGCGAGTGCCGCAACATCCTTGCGCAGGAGCTGAGTCGTACTCTCTACTTCGCGGCTGTCGGCCCGCGCCCCGCCGCGGTGCGGGAGCAGAAACGGGTGCGGTCGCTTCGACGGATAACGACTCGCTCGGATCCCTCACGTCCCTACCGGATCCCCCGATTAGTCTGAAGCTTCCGTATCTGGCGCCTTATCAGCTGACGTGTTTCGGCGCGGGGTCGTCTTCAAGCCTGTTCTCACCCCGGTTTCACCCGGATTTTCGAACCTGGAGCCTCAGCGATCGGGCCCCAGACGACGTGACTTTTAATCCGGGAGTCGTGGGTTCGAATCCCGCCGGGCCCTCCACGTTCCCTTCTTACTCTAATGCCGGTCGGCTGAGAGATCTCGCATTCTCGACTCTGGGACTCTTACTCCGGGAGTCTTCGCCACTTGACTGCCGAGGGCTTGCGGCGTTCAAGCGCTCCCTCGCGTGATCAGTCGCGTGAGCTAGTCGGCGTTTTCCGAATCGCCGCCTTCGCGCTCCTTCGCCGTCTCATGCGCGGCGTGCAGAACGCCGGCCGTGATCTCTTCCAGCTCAACGATCTCGTCGGCGCTGAGGTCCTCGATCCGCTGCATGTAATAGGTGATCGTGTCAACAACCTGCCTCTTGGGCCGACGCCAGGTCAACAGGAAGTACGAGCTGAAGGCAGCGATTACGCTTCCGAAGAAGAGAGCGACGCTGATGATCGTGAAGATCGATCCCAGGATCCTCCCGGGGGTCGTGACAAGGCCGACATCGCTGTGGCCGACCGTCGTGAACGCAGCGACGGCCCACCATAGACCGACGCTGTAAGAGGTCACCTCAGCGTTCTCGGAAGATCGCTCGATGAGGAATATGGGGACGGGGGTGATAACGACGAGGATCACCAGGAAAGCGATGATCGGCACGACAAGGGTCTGCGTAAAGACGTCCCGAAAGAGGGCGACCGCGGCACCGATCGCGCCAACGGCGTCTCGCCGGAGCGAGGTTAGGCGGTTCTTTCGCGTCCGCACCAGCAATGTGCGGTCGCCCGGCCGCGAGCTAGGAATGCGGCGCAGACGGCGCTTAGTTGTCTCGTCGGCCATGTCTCACTGCGCGCACGTGCATGTGCAATATGATAACGCCTGCCCGCCTCCGGTCATACGAATCTGGCGACGGTTCGGTGTGAGATGACTCCCGGATTTCCACTCCGGCGCAGGGCGTTCCCACGCGGGCCAAGGGTGCAGAATGCCCGGCATGGAGCCGCGCGTCCAATACGCCCAGACCGAGGACGGGGCGAACATTGCGTTCGCCAGCACGGGCGAAGGGCCGCCCCTGATCCGCGTGCCACAGCCTGGGATCTCCCATGTCCAGAGGGGATTGGTCGACAGGCTCTCACTTTTTCCAGCAGTTCATCTAGACCTTTCGCGTCATCTGGTACGACATTCGCGGCACAGGACTCTCCGAATCGGGATGCGCTCGACTTTCCCATGGAATCGATGATGCGCGACCTCGAGGCCGTTATCGAGAGCACTGGCCTCCGGTCGTTCGCCCTCTTAGCGATCTTAGACTCCGTTCCCGTGACGGTGACCTACGCCGCCAGGTTCCCGGACCGCGTATCGCACCTCATCCTCATCGATGGCTGGACGAACTCGTCGGACTTCATCGACACGCCTTCGATGGAGGCCCATGAGGCCCTTGTCGACAAGGACTGGACCCTGTTTACGGAGACGATGGTGCGGGTTCTGGCAGGGATCGACGACCCTCAATTCATCAATCTCACGGGCGAGCATATCCGAGCCTGTATCGAACCGGAGGCGTACCGCGCGTACGGTGTGGCGAACAGGAGGTACGACGTTTCAGGGCTCCTGCCTGAGGTAAAGGCCCAGACGCTGGTGCTGCACAATAACAACCATCGCTTCACTCCGGTCCGCGCCGGGCAGAAGCTGGCGGCGGGCATTCCGGACGCGCGCTTCCTAACCATTGATGACTTGAACTACGAGCGTGTAGCGCCTCTCGTCGCAGAGTTTATGGGCACCACTGAAAAGCCCGAGTCAACCGAACCCGGCGCATTCCGTACGGTGCTCTTCATCGATCTCGTCGGACACACGGAGATGATGTCCCGCCTTGGCGACGAACGTGGCCGGGAGGTCCTGCGGGAACACGAGCAGATAGTCCGTGAGGACCTGGCGGAACACGGCGGTCAAGAGGTCAAGACCATGGGGGACGGCTTCATGGCGTCATTCGCGTCTGTGACTGAGGCCGTCGAGTGCGCGATCGGGCTGCAGCGGGCCTTCGCCGAGCGCGAGGGTGAGCCGCTGTCGGTGCGTGTGGGGCTGAACGCCGGCGAGCCGATCGAGGAAGACGGCGACCTGTTCGGCGCGACGGTGATCCTGGCGTCGCGCATTGCGGCGAAGGCAGAAGGCGGCGAGATCCTCGTGTCGGACACGGTGCGCGGCCTCTGCTCTGGCAAAGGGTTCCTGTTCGCTGATAGCGGCGACTTCGTGGCGAACGGGTTCGAGGAGCCGGTGAGGGTGTCCGAGGTTCGCTGGCAGGAGTAGTCCGTTGCGACGTTATACGCTTGCTGGTTCCTTGCGAGACAAGTAGGTCCTGCTCACTCCGCGGGATTGCCTGACCCTGCCTGGTGCTTGATCCAGCCTCACGCCACCCCGAGCGCTGCGAAGATCCTGCGCGGAATTCCAGCCGAACGCCTGCGCGATACGTGCTCCGACGGATGTGTCGGACGCGACCTTCGCCCGATGATGGCGGCGAGGCGCCCCACTCGGCCACATCGCCCCCGGAGAGAGACCACACGAAGGGAGGGCAGTTGTACGAAGAAACGGCCACTAATCCCACTCACCAGCAGCCCCCCTCGGTCATCACATCAAGGAAGGAGACAGATGTCTTCAGAACGAACTGACGAAAGAACACTGAACGAACGCATGGAAGCGATCGAGCAGGCAGCGAAGGCGCGGCCGGAAGCTCCGTCTGATCCGAAAGAGCCGGCCGACTTCGCTGGCGATAAGGCCGGTGCGGGTCGGTACATCCTTGGCTTCCTTCTAGCCAGCCTCCTCGGGCTATGGATCGTGTACTGGGCCTGATACTACGGCTGGCAGGGTATCTGGATTAGCCTCGTCATTTTCATCATCGGCGTCATCGGCCTGGTGGCTTTCGGCGGCAGCATCGGTGGATGCCAGGAAGGTTTCCAGAACGGCCCCCAGGGCTACGGGTCCTACACGTGCCAATAGTGGGTACGAAGGCGTAGTTCCAGGCTCCCAGTCTGGAGCCGATCACCCCTGAACGGGCGGCGGCGAGGAGACGTCCACGTATCCCACCGGCACCAACCCGTCTCCTTCGCCTGCCCCCCGGCCCAGCGCTACTTGACGGGCGGTTATCTTCCTGTACAGTCCCCATACCGACCGGTGTACGGCGCAGGGGCGCGCCGGCAGGCGTTTTGGGGGTGAGAGTTCGTGCGAGACGATGTCGAATCGGTCCGCGAACCCGGTGTTCGCGACCTGGAGTCCGTGTCCGAGCGCTTCCGCACGGTGTTCGAGGACGGCCCACTCGGAATCGTCGTCATTGGAGCGGACCTCCGGTTCTCCGACGTCAACCCTGCATTCTGCGAGCTGCTCGGCTACCGGAAGGCTGAGTTGCTCGGTCGTTCGCTCGACGAAGTCACGCACGCGGAAGACGTGGAAAGCACCGCCGGTATGGCGCAACAGGCGTTGCAGGCCGATGGATCCTACCGGCACGCAGACAAAAGACTGCTGACGAAGAGCGGCGCGACCGTTTGGGTATCACTGCTAATCACGTTCGTTAGCAACGACGACTCAGGCCCGCCGTACGGGCTTGCGATGGTCGTCGACATCAATGAGCGTAAGCGCACAGAGCAGGCCCTGCGAACGCCCCTTGAGACTTCCCGGGCGCTGCTCAACGTCCCCATCGGCTCCGCCATCTTGATGGAGCTCGACGGCACGATCGTGGCCCTGAATTCGACTGCCGTCGAGCGACTACCGGGCGACGCCGGCGATCTCCTGGGCCGTTCCATCTACGATCTGATGCCCCCCGAGACGGCCCGCAGCCGAAAGGCCGCCGTCCGCTGCGTAGAGGCCTCGGCCGAACCCGAGAGAATCGAGGAAAGAACCTCCGACGGGTGGTTCATCACAAGGATCTATCCGGTTCTCGACGATAGCGGATCGGTCGCCCGGGTTGCCCTCTACATCCGAGACATTACCCGGCTGAGGCATGCTGAGGCGGCACTTGAAGAGAGCCAGTCCACGGTTGGCGCCCTCCTCACCGGCACCCCTTGACATGGTCTTCCGAATTACCGCAGACGCTACTTTTCTGGACTTCCTACCGGCCAGTGACCTCGATCCGCTGGTACCGCCGGGCGAATTCCTGGGTAAGCGAGCGGCCGACGTGCTGCCGGCGGAGATCGCCGGAGAGGTCGAACGAAAGATCAACCTCGCCCTCCGCACAGACGAGCTTCAGGAGCTCGAATACGACCTCGCCACCGAAAAGGGCCTTAAGAGCTTTGAAGCTCGAATTGCTCCTATCGGCGGAAACGAGGTGCTTGCCATCGTCCGCGACGTCACCGCCCGCCGCCGCGCTCAGGACGACCTCGAACGCCTCCGCGACGCGCTCGAGGCCAGGGTCGAACAGACCGTCTCCAGCAGCACCGCATACGGCCTCAGCTTTCGCGAGCTCACCGTCCTCTATCTTGCGGCGGAAGGACGCTCAGACAAAGAGATCGCTTCGATCCTCGGCATCAGTCACCGCACGGTACAGACACACATCACCCACATCCTCCAGAAGATGGACGCCTCCAACAGGGCCGAGGCCAGCGCACGCGCCCAACGGGAAGGCCTTATCGGCTGAACCGCGGAGTGATTACGTGTTCTTGCGGATGACCGCCATCAGACCGACCGAGGATCATACCAGCCAATGAGCTCTCCCCATCCACGGGACGACAGCCCCCGCGAAGAGTCGCACCATCATGACCGCTGGCTAGGACACCTCACCCGTCTCGGTCTCTTGCACTCGGGAATCCACCTGCCATTCTCTAAGATCTTCCTCTCGCTCCTCTTCGTCGGATCGACGATCACGGCGATTCTCCTCATGGCCGCGCTGTTCGGCCACTGGGCCGACCGGCGGGACTCCGCGATCGAAGACGGCCAGGCGGACGCCCGCGCCGCGGCCGCAGCAATGGACGAGCAGCTCCGGGAGATCGTTTCGGTTGCGGAACACACCGCTGACTTCGATCTCACCGAGGGCCGCATCGACGTTTCGGCCCACGCCATCCAATATGACGCTGACGGAAGCGTCGTTAGAGACGACGCAGGGCTGCCAATTATCAACGAACAGTCAATCGAGTCCAGACTGAAGCAATTCCTCACTGATAACCCCGGCTTCTGGGGCGTTGGCGCTTGCTTCGAGCGCTCGGAGGAGCTTGAACCGCACATCCTGGCGATGAACGACGCGCGCCTGGAAGAATACAGTTCGCTGGACCCTCCCTCCAACGAACCTTTCTCACCGGCCGAACTCTACTGCCCCTACTTCACACGCCCTGGCGGCGAGGTCACCTTTACGCCGGTCCCGTATGACTACGCGGACCCCGATCTGTTCCTGCCCGGCGTGTGAGCCCTCGGGGAAACTGGTATCAGATTCCGTTCAACGAAGGCCGCATGTGGAACGCGGCTTATTTCGGCACCACCAGCCAGCGGATGGTCGCCGAGTATGTCGTCCCTTTCGATAATCCGACAATCATCGTCGGCGAAGCCCGTCCAGCGGGCGCCGTCTTCGTCAACTTCACCCTGGACCAGGTCAGCCAGAGCGTGAGCTGGCTAAGCCTCGGCGCTCGAGGCTACGGCCTCGTTGCCGCTCAGGATCCCTGCGGAACGTACGTGGCCCACCCAAACAGAGACTACTTTAGCGACCCCGCTGTGATCGCAGTCCGGGGCCAGCAAAAGACGCTCTTCGCCGGAGATGGCTGCAACGTTGCTAACGAACGGGAGACTGACGCCCTCGAATTTATCCAAAATCGCCGGGACGAGAGCGGATACGTTGACTACCGCGACGAGATCACGGGACGGGACGCCTGGTTGTTCCACGAGCCTGTCCCGTCTACTCAATGGATCCTCGGCTCGGTCGTCATCAAGAGCGAGGCCCTCGCCCGCGACTCCACGGCCCACCACCTCCTCATGGCCGTCGGCGCCGCAACCCTCCTCAGCCTGTTCGCAATCTTCGCGCTCGCCCTTCGCGTTTTCCGTGAAGACGGCTGGTTCTCATGGAACGTCGCCATCCTCTTCTCCGTCCTCTGCGTACTGGGCGTCGCCTACGTCTGGGCGCTTGTCCGCACGACGCCCGAGGTTGAGGCCGGTCTTGGCGGCGAAGGCCAGGATCTCGCGGAGATCGTCGACGACTACCGCGAAAGGGTGAGGGTCGACAAGCAGTCGGGTGACCTCAGGGAGGTCGCGGTTGGCGTCTCCCTCGACTCCGTGAACGAGCTGGACAACGGCGATCTCGTGTTCTCTGGAATCGCCTGGCAGCGCTTTCTGGCTGAGGCCGACGATGAGACCGTCCCGGGCTTCGTCCTCTCCCCCGACATCGCGGACACCCGGCTGGAGGAGCGCTTCGACATTCGTAACGGCCGGGAGCGCATCATCGGCTGGTCCTTTAGCGCCACGCTGCGCGCCCCTCTGACGTCTCCACATTCCCCTTCGATCGCGGCGAAGTTCGCCTCCCGATCAAACCACGAGACATCGGGCCGCCCACCATCTTCATTCCCGACATACCGTCATATCCGCTCAGCGTGCCGATCGCGAGGCCGGGACTGGGGGAGAACTTCGAACTCCCCGGCTGGAGCGCCGAACGGAGTTTCTTCGCCTACAGCGCGAACCCTCACGACGCGCCGGGCTTCGGGCGCCCGGATTCCTCGATCCGAGCCGAGGAACCTCAGCTGTCGTTCACGGTGCGCTTCGCTCGCGTCTCCATCAACCCGTTCGTGTCCCGCATGCTTCCCGTCGTTGTTGTTTCGATCCTGGTGTTTTCCCTCTTTCTCGTCGTCGTCCGCACTCGCACTCATCCCGAAGACTTCCCAATCTCTACAGGAATCACCTCGCTTTCGTTCCTCAGCGCCATGTTGTTCGTGCTCATCCTTGGCCACAACAGCCCCCCCCCCCCCCCCCCCCCCCCCCTCCCCCCCCCCCCCCCCCCCCCCCCCCCCCCCCCCCCCCCCACGCTCATCTACCTTGAGTTCTTCTACATCATCATGTACGCTATTGTTGGGTAATCATCACGCTCGAGCGATTGTACTGGCCGGTCGTCACGTTCACCACTCTCCTGGCAACATGGGCGGCCTTCTACTAGGAGACCCTATGCTCACCCGACTGATCCGCACAGCAACAGCCGCAGCTCTTGCCACGATCGCAGCCGCTTTCGTCTTCGCCGCCTGCGACGGCAACGAGGGCAGTCGCCCGAGCAACCTCCCCTGCTCAGATCCATCTGGCGTCCCCGAGTTGCAGGACGGCATCCTCCACATCGGCTCTGAACTCGACTTCGAGCCGATCATTTTCGTCGACGCCGAAACCGCTGCCCCGAACGGCCTCGACGTGGATCTTGCCAAAGCGCTCGCTCGAACCATCTGCGTCGACTTGGAGTTCGTTCGGACCGATTTCGACCGTTTGATCGAAGCCGTCAACGCCCACGAGTTCGATATCATCCTTTCCGGAATGACCATCACCAGCGAGCGTTCGCGGAGTATCGATTTCATACCTTATGCCAACGTAGGTACCGCCATCCTCGTTCGCGACGGTAACCCCACGGAAGCCCGCGGGCTGGCCGACCTCTGCGGCCTGGCCGTCGCCGTTCAGAGAGTCACGATCCAGGTCAGCCAGCTCGCAGCTCAGGATCTCGCTTGCTCGCTGGCCGGGAAAGGCCGCATCGACATACTAAGGTTCGACACGAACCCCGAGGCAGTGACGGATCTCGCTACAGCCGGCTCCGACGCCAGCATCAGCGACTTTCCCGCTGCGTTCGTCTCCGCCAGAGAGTCAAGCGGCAGACTCGAGCTCCTTGAGGAGCAGATCGAGCCGCAGCCTTACGGTATCGGCGTCCGCTACGATTCAAGCGCCTTGAACTTCAGTTTGAGCGAGGCACTTCATAGCCTCGCCTGCTCGAAGGAGTACGACGAGATACTTGAAGCTTGGAGTCTGGGCACGAGTACGATCTTCGCCGACTTCGATGACGAGAGTTGTCCGGACTAACCTCGCACCCCGGTTTCACCCCGGACGTCGGACCTGAGAAGTCGTGGTCGTCCACGGCGGCTGACGTTTCGGTCATGCGTCGTCAAAGAGTGTTTCGATGTTCTTCTTGATGCCATCTGCAACGTAGAGCGCGATCGCCTGGATCGTCGAGGTAGGATTCACGCCACCTGCCGTCACGAAGACACTGCCATCCACGATGAAGAGGTTCTTCGCGTCGTGCGCCTGTCCCCGCTCGTTTACTACTGAGGTCTTCGGGTCCCGGCCCATCCGGGCTGTTCCCATTAGGTGCCATCCCGCCTCCCGAAACAGCGGCTGCGCAACGGTCTCAACTGCGCCCGCAGCGGTCAGTGCTTCCTTCGCCCGTTCCACCGCGTGCGCCAGCATGTTCCGGCTGTTCTCGCTTAACCGATAGGTGACCTTCGGCGCTGGTATCCCGTTGGCGTCAGCCAGCTCTGGGTCGAGGGTGACGGTGTTGGTTTCCTCCGGCAGATCCTCTGTAATAGCGAGCAGCGACGCTGTGTGGTTGTAGAGGCGGCCGAAAGCCGGGTGGTGGTCCTCGCCCCATGGAACCAATCCTTGAATCATTCCGGACAACGCGGACTGTGCCGGGCCGAGACCCCGCACTGCCTCAAACGAGTACCCCCGTACGAACCCTCTCGAGCGATCGGTCCGATAGAATTCGTGGCTCCAGAACGAGCAGCCAACGGGTCCGCGCCGGCCGTACAGCGGCTCCTCGAAGACGCCGCTGATCGCCGCGTACGGATGAAACATCAGGTTCTTTCCCACGAGGCCGCTGCTGTTGGCCAGCCCATCGGGGTGCTGTTCGCTTTTCGAGTTGAGCAGCAACCGGGGCGTGCCGATGCCATTGCACGCCAGCACGACGATTTCAGCCTTTTGCTCCTGTAGCTCTCCATCGGCGTCGTAGTAGAGGACACCGTCAGCCATCCCGTCCGCCCGCACCGTGATCTCCCGCACGCGGCACCCGGTACGCACCTGCACGCCCTTTCGCTGAGCTACTGGCCAATAGGTGATGTCGGTACTGGCCTTGGCACCCTGCGCGCAGCCGCTTAAGCAGGGGCCAAGGTTTATGCATGGGTCACGTCCTTCATACTCCTGCGACAAGATGGCGCTATCAGAAGGCCACCAGTGCCAGCCGAGCTTCTCGAAGCCGGCCGCCAGCGTGTTTCCGGTCTTGCCGAGGGGGATCGGCGGCAACGGCGGTTCGTGATATGGGTACGCCGGGTCGCCCGCCAGACCGGAGACGCCCATCATCCGGTCGTTCAGCGCGAAGTAGGGTTCAAGGGTCTGGTAGTCGATCGGCCAGTCCTCCCCGACTCCGTCCTCGCTCTTCGTCCGAAAGTCGCGGGGCGTCAGCCGTGGGAAATGCGCAGCCCAGAGGATGGTGCTGCCGCCCACGGCGTTGAACATCAGCGGTGAAATCTCGGATTGCTGCTCGTTGACAGGGTAGTCGGCGGGCAGACCACGCACGTTCGGGCTGGGTGAGAACTCCCCCATCGAGCGTGCTTCCCAGTCCAGACCGTTGCTCGGGTAGTCCTGCTGCCTCATCCACGGGCCTTGGTCAAGGCAGAGGACGCTCGTGCCTGTGTCAGCGATGCTCCAGGCGAAGGCCGCACCCGATGCACCCGCGCCGATCACCAGCACACCCACGGGCTCGTTCGGCATGGCAACATCCTACAGCTATCCTCGGCGCCCAAAGCCATGGCCAGAACATGGTGCCGCAGCGTAGCCCTCCGACGCCCTATTCGGACAATGCGCTGTCAGGAGGTGGAGACAGTCTGCTTAGTGTCAGGGCATAGCCTGCGACCGGGAGACCGACAGCATACTAGAGCCAGCAAGCGGGCGACGACGACCCCCAGGTCAGGCCCTTCCTTGCCCGCAGGTCACTATCCGTGGTCCTCCTCGAAAGCGTGCGCGGCTCTCAGAACAGTCGCGTCCTCCCAGCGCCTCCCGACAAGCATCATCCCAACCGGAAGGCCAAGCACCTCAGCGCAGGGAACGCTGATCGCCGGGTGGCCCGTGAGATTGAACGGGCAGCTGTTCACGTGATGCCCAACACCCGACGCGAACATCTCTTCTCGGGACGCGTCGGCGATCAGCGGCAGGGCCGTCCCAAACGGGGCGCATGTCGGCATCACCAGCAGGTCTACGTCGCGGAAGGCCGCTTCGTAGGCGTCCTCAAGCAGCCGGACCTGGTTCTGGGCCCGGGCGTAGAAACGCCCGTGGTACTCATCAAGCATGTACTCGCCCATCAGGATGAGTAGCTTGACCGAGTCCGGGAACTCGTCCGCCTTCCGCTTCCGCGCCTTGCCAAGGAACTCGATCATGGCCGTGGGATAGTAGCCCTTCCAGCCGGTTCCGAAACCGTTCCCGCGTACCATGCCCGCGAGACCGCCTTCACTGAAGATCGGGTTGTATATGTGTATCCCATCGCGGTGGAGGGGGACGGAGATCTCTCGCACCGTGGCGCCCGCTTTCTCGAACTTGAACGCCGCCTCCCTCACGGCCGTGTCCACATCGTCGGACGCCTCGGGCCATCCGAACCCCTCCTGCAGGACGCCCAGCCTGAGGTCGACCACGCCCCCAGCCAGCGTCTCCGTGTACTCGGTGGGTTGGATGGCATCCCTCTGTCGCGGGTCAAGCGGGTCGGATCCGGCGATGACCTCAAGCAGCAGGGCGACGTCATGCACGGAACGCCCGATCGGCCCCGCATGGTCCAGGGTGTTCTCCAAAGGCAGTATCCCCGTGTACGGCACCAGCCCGTAGGTGGGTTTCAATCCGTACACGCCACACAACGCGCTGGGGATGCGAACGGAGCCACCCTGATCGCCGCCGATCGACAGGTCGCAGGCCCCGGCGGCGACAAGCGCGGCGCTGCCGCTGGATGAGCCGCCCGCAGAGTGAGCAGGACTACGAGGATTGAGCACAAAGCCCGTATCCGCGGTGTTGGATGTGCCGGAAAGGCAGAAGTTCTCGCACACCGCCTTGCCGACGACCTCCCCGCCGGCGTCCAGAACGCGTTGAACGATCGTAGCGTCCACGTCGGGAACGAACCCTTCGAGAACCGATGACCCGCTCATCATCGGGATGCCGGCAAGGCAGATGTTGTCCTTCAGAGCGACAGTCTTGCCACTGAGCTTCCCCTCGCGCTCGCCTTTGATCGAGCAGCGCCAGTACCAGGCGTTGAGCGGGTTCTGCTCCGCGGACGGGCGATAGCCGCCGTCACGCGCGTGCCTCACCTCAGGCTTGGGCTCCGGCAGAGACGCGACCCGCCGATAGGATTCGAGCGTCCGCTCCGCCAGGTTCGCGAAGAAGTCCACGTCTCCGTTCGTGAGGCTCATTCCGTAGAGCGCGCCGATCTGCCGTAGCCTGTCTCTTGACGGTGGCCTGATCTCGTCTTCAGCGCTCGGCATCTCGCGCCTCCTCTGCCGTCTGCCTGGGTCGAATGAGCCAGAGACCCGCTCGTTGCGTTTCTTACTGGCGTCACATAGTATGCCAGCCGACCCCTGCATTTCTGCTCCCGGCGGATCGGAGTGGCACAAACGATGTCCAGCTCAGATGCTCAGAACGGCCGAACGATAGACCAGGTCACCGCCGAGATTATCCGCAACTATTTCCTCTCGGCGGTACGCGAAATGACCAACGTAACCATCCGGTCGGCGTACTCCACTTGCTTCAGCGAGGGGGTCGACTTCACCTGCGCGATCTTCGACGAACGAGGCCGTCTTTTTGCGCAGGAGGCCGGTTTGCCCGTGCACATCGGGGCCCTGGAGGACGAGCTTGAGGTCATGCTGGAAAAGGCGGGTGAGCTGGAAGAAGGAGATATCCTGCTTCACAACGATCCGTTTGAGGGCGCCAACCACCAGTCGGACGTCGTGCTCGCCATGCCCGTCTTCTGGGAAGGCGAACTGATCGGCGTGAGCGTGAACCGCGGCCACTGGGCGGACATAGGGGCAATGTTCGCTGGAGGCTACGGCCTGGCCCGCCACGTAGCCCAGGAAGGGCTCATCATCCCTGTGTGCAGGTTGTACAGACGCGGGAAACTGGACCGCGAGGTGCAGGAGTTCATCCTCAAGAACATTCGGATGTCCAGCCTCGTATGGGGTGACATTCAAGCACAGGTTTCATCAGCTCAGACTGCTGCCACCCGAATGCGCGAGATCGTTGAACGGTACGGCCTGAAGGTAGTGCGGGAGGCTATTCAGTACAGCCTGGACTATGCCCGGCACCGCTTTCTCGAGCGCATGGACGTCTTGCCCAACGGCATCTTCACGGCGGAGGACGTAATGGATGACGACGGGTTTGGCCGCGGCCCCTACCGCATCAAGGCGACGATCGAAAAGACGACCGACAAGATCAAGGTCGACTTTTCGGGCACGGACAAGCAGGCGCAGGGGGCGGCGAACTGTACCCTCGGCGCTACGAAGTCGGCGGTCATTACGGCGCTTAAGGCCCTCATCGACCCCGAGATGCCCCTGAACTCCGGCATCCGGGGAATCGTCGAGATCAACGCGCCCGCCGGAACGATAGTGAATCCCACGTACCCGGCGCCGGTCTGCTGCGCGTCCGCTGATTCCACGGCGCGCATCTGCGAGACCATCCTCCGCTGCTGGGTGGATGCCGTTCCGGAACGCGCGCTGGCCGGGAGCTACAGCAGCGGCCTCAACTCAACCGGCTGGGGCACGACCAGCAACGGCAAGGAGTTCCTCTGGTACATCTTCGGCCCCGGGGGCACCGGCGCGCGCCACACACGCGACGGCTGTGCGGTTGAGTGGCACTCAATGGCTTGCTGCGGCAACGAATCGATCGAGGTGTGGGAGTCCCGCTACCCGGTGCGTTTCCACAAGCGGGAGCTGCGCACCGACTCAGGCGGTGCGGGAAGAACCCGTGGTGGAGTGGGCGATGTGCGTGTCATGGAGTGTCTTGCGGAGACGCTGGTCAGCTCGTACCTGGACCGCTGGGAGTCCAGTCCCTGGGGCATCCATGGCGGCCTGCCGGCAGCCTGCAACGAGCTGGCTCTCGAGCGTGACGGCGCTGAAAGAAGCTTCAGTGAGTGCTTTGGCCTCCCGTCGCCTTCGAAGTTCGCGAACGTGACGCTGGCTCTTGGCGACCGATTCATCATGAGATCCGGCGGTGGTGGCGGCTACGGCCCGGCACAGGAGCGCGATCCGGAGCTGGTGGCACGCGATGTCAGAGACGGCTACGTGTCGGCGCAGTTTGCCCGGGAGGTCTACGGGGTTGCGCTGGCGCCGAACGGATCCGTCGACCGCGACGGAACACGAGCGCTGAGAGCCTGAACCGCGGCACCGCGGAGCCGGGTGGACTCGAAGTCGTGAGATACTGGAGGCGGAGCTGGACCGCGATCGTTGTAGTACTCGGCTCCCGGAGGTACGATCCAATCCCATGCACTCGATAAGGCGAACAGCTGTTGCCTAAGCCGATCGACGAGAAGCTCCTTCGTATCGGCCCGTCCTTTCCGGACGGCTGGTCGCTTGCGGCGCAGAAGTGCGGCGAATGCGGGACGATCTCCCATCCGCTGCGATACCGATGTCCGCGCTGCGGGGCCGACGATCTTGCCGACGTCGTTCTCGAGAAGACCGGCACGATAAAGGCGCTGACGCGGGTCCACCAGACGAGCCCGGACTCCGTGATTCCGGCACCCTACTGGGTAGCCCTCATCCAGATCGATTCCGGCCCCGTCAGCGAGGCGGTTAGCGCCGCTCATACGAGCGGCGCGGACGTATCGCCCGGCGACCGTGTGACCCTTGTTCTGGACATCGTAGGAAACGACGAGGCGGGGGAAGAGATTGCCGCCTACCGATTCTCGACGGACATGGCAGCGGAGGTGACGACGTGAGCAGGGATGTTGTTGTACTGGGTGTCGGACTCCATCCGTTCGGTCGTTGGCCCGACAAGACGGCCCCGGAGCTAGTGAGGGAAGCAGCGACGATGGCGCTGGACATGGCGAACGTCTCGTTCAAGGACGTTCAGCTCGTCACCTGCGGCCGTGTGGAACCCAGCAGCGGGGGCGCCTTCGAAGCCGTATCTGAGCTTGGGATGACCGGCATCCCGATGATCACGACGGACATGGCCTGCGCCAGCAGCTCGACCGCGCTGCGCCAGGCCTGCCAGGCGATTGAGTTCGGCGTCGCCGACGTGGCGCTCGTCGTTGGGTTCGAGCGCATGGAACGCGGCCTCGTGAAGGCAGGCACGGAAGGCTCGTACAAAGACAAGCTGGGCCTGGGACTGATGCCGCCTCGCTACGCGCTGAAGGCGCAAGCCTACATCGAGAGGCACGACGTTCCCGTCGAGGCGTTCGCGCAAGTCTCGGTCAAATCGCACCGGAACGCCGCTCAGAACAAGTTCGCCCATCACCAGAAGGAACTTTCGCTCGAAGACGTCCTCAACTCACGCATGATCGCCGAGCCGATCACCCTCTACCAGTGCTGTCCGACGAGCGATGGCGCGGCCGCCATTGTCGTCTGCGCCAGGGATGTCGCCGCACGCTACTCGCAGAAGTGGATCCGAGTCGCCGGGTGGGGCATGGGAACGCCTCGCTACGAAGATTCGCAGAGCCTCGAAACGGATGCGGACCTGACAGACGAGGTCGCCCGACGGATCGCAGGCGAGGCGTACGAGCGTGCAGGCGTCGGGCCCAAGGACGTGGGAGTCACCCAACTGCACGACGCATTCACCGCCGGCGAGATCGTGCGCATGGAAGCGCTGGGCCTCTGCGACGAGGGGGAGGCGGCACACCTTACCCTGAACGGCGAGACCGCGATCAACGGCAGCGTCCCCGTGAATACCGACGGCGGGCTCCTGAGCCGTGGCCACCCGCTCGGCGCCACCGGCGTGGCCCAGGTCGCCGAGATCTACTGGCAGCTCCTGGGCGAGGCCGGTTCCCGACAGGTGGAAGGGCCGCCAAAGGTCGGTCTCTGCCATAACGCGGGCGGTGGCGCCAGCGCGGGCATCGTCGTCCATGTCTTCGACCGCTAGCCGCGGCTGACTCCCGCCCGGCGCATTCGCCAGTTTTCGCGAGCCGTTCCTTGCCAAAGTGAGACATCTGCTCACATACTTACCGCGAAATAAGACTGCTTTGTAGTAAAGGAGGCGCGCCGTGGATGCCGCTGAAACCTTCACGCGCTTCGTTCATGGGCTAAGCTACGACGACCTCTCGCCGGGAGCGATCGAGGTAACGCGCGTCGACGTTCTTGACACGATATCGACGATCCTGGGCGGCAGCGGTCAGCCGGGCTGCGGCGACGTCGTAGGCCTCGTCCAGGACTGGGGCGGCAAGCCGGAGTCCACGGTGCTCGTCTATGGCAATCGCGTTCCCGCGCCGATGGCCGCCTGGGCCAACGGCACGATGGGCCACGCGCTTGACTACGACGACACGTACGACCTGGCAGCCCCCCTTCACGCCGGTGTGTCCATCGTGCCGGCCGCGCTGGCCGCCGCCGAGCACTCGGGCGGCGTCTCGGGAAAGGCACTCATGACAGCGGTCGCTGGCGGTGTCGAGTTCATGTGCCGCATGAGCAAGGCAACGATCGGTGGCTTGAACGGATGGCACCTGACCGCGGTCTACGGGACGCTGGCGAGCGCGATGGCTGCGGCCAAGGTGATGGGACTGGACGAACGAGGGATCTCGAACGCCGTCGGAATCGCCTACGCCAGCGCCTCCGGCAACCTGCAGTGCGTCGATGACGCCGCCCTGACCAAACGACTCCAGGCCGGCCTCGCCGCGCAGGGAGGCGTCCAGTCCGCGCTGCTGGCCGAGCGTGGGTTCACCGGCTCGTTCAACACGCTCGAGGGGGAGAACGGCCTGTTCAACGTCTACCACGGTGGCAACTACGACCCCGCGCCGCTGACCAACGGACTGGGCGAGATCTGGGAGATGGAGCGTTTGAGCTTCAAGCCGTGGCCGTCGTGTCGCTACACGCACACTTATGTCACCGCCACGCTGGACCTCGTGGAGAGCAACGATCTACAGGCCGCGGCGGTCGAAGAGGTCATCGTTGCGCCTCCTGTGCTCTGCGATCCGCTGGAAGTGAAACAGTCCCCGCGGACGATCGTCGACGCTCAGTTCAGCGTGCCGTACACGGTGGCGCGCGCCGTGATTGGGCGCAAGGTTGGTATCGGCGACTTCACAGACGCTGCAATCGCTGATCCTGAGCTTCTGGAGATGACACACCGCGTTCACCCTCGGGCCGAAGACGAGATCATGGCCGGCTATTGGAAGCAAGTAACCGAAGCGATCGTCGAGATCCGCATGACCGACGGCCGCTCGTTCAAGAAGAGGGTCGACTTCCCGTTCGGTCATCCCGATAACCCGATGCCGTTCGAGGCGTTTGTCGAGAAGTTCCGGGACTGCGCATCGTGGGCTGCCCGAACGATCGATGATGAAGCGCAGACGAGGCTTCTCACCGAGATCCGTCAACTTGAGACGCTTTCAGACGTCACCGGTCTCGTCGATCTGGCAGTCGGTGCTAAGGCGCCGGCCGCGAGTTGATCTAGGGACGCTTGCAGGCCATGGCCGGCTCGATCGCCGAGAGGTTTGCGGCCTTCACGGCAGCGTTGGATTACGATGACCTGCCCGAGCCCGTCGTGGCGAAGTCGAAGGCCGCCCTGCTGTTCAACCTCGGCGTCGCCGTCCCCAGCTACCAGGAGGAGACGATCCTGGCCGCTCGCCGGGCGGTGCTTGAGCAGTATCCGGCAGGCGAAAACGCGAGCGCCACGTTGCTCGGCCATCGCGACCGCGTATCGCCGATCGGTGCCGCGCTCTTCAACGGAATGCTGGGCCACCGCCGGGCGCAGGACGACACTTACGTCGCCGTGCACATGGGTTCGATCGTCACGCCCGCGGCACTGGCGGCGGCCGAGCTCTCCGAGTGCAACGGACGCGAACTGCTGACTGCGCTCGTCGCGGGCTACGAGGTGGCGGCCGCTGTCACGGAACGATACGGAGAGCGGATCACCGAGCGCGGCTTCCGGCCGAGCTCAACGATCGCCATCTTCGGGGCCGCAGCGGCCGCATCACGGCTCCTCAAGCTGAGCGAGGACCAGGTCCGGCGCGCGATCGGCATGTGCACGAGCATGAGCATGGGCGTCACTCAGTGCTGGCTGGACGGATCGATGGAGTGGATCCTTCACATGGGCATGGCGGCACAGTCCGGCTTGCTCTCCGCGCTCCTGGCGCGAGGCGACTTTCCGTCTGCTATCAACGGATTCGAGGGGGAACGCGGATACTTGAACGCGTTTCACGGCAGCGCGGACGGCGCGAGCGATGTTGGGAACGACCTTGGCCGCGAGTGGCGGATCCTCGACGTGACGTTCAAGCCCTACCCGATCGGGATGGCGGCCCACGGCACGGTCAAGGCGACATTTGGCCTTCTGAAAGAGCACTCCCTGAACCACGAGGACGTGGAGCGCGTCGAGATCAGGATGAACCCGTTCAACGCAAGCTACCCCGGGCACGCCAGCGTCGGGCCGTTCCCAACTCCGGTGAGCGTCATCATCAGCTCGCCGTTCTGCGTCGCGCTGGCGCTGGTCGAGAGGCGCATTACCCTCGACGGCCTGCAGCTGATCGACGACCCGAACGTGATGAGGATCTGCCGCAACTCAACGGTCGTGTCAGACGACCGCCTGGAGCACCTCTGCGCCGAGGTGGTGCTGACGATGCGATCCGGCGAGCAACTCAGCGGGCGGTTCGAGCCGGGCCCGGACGATCTGATCTACGGCTTCGATGAGACTCTGGAGCTGGTCCGGGGCGTCGCCGAGGACGAGGGCTATCCTCTGGAGCGGATCGAAAAAGCGGCGAGCGCAATCCGGACCATCGATGGCCACGAGCGCGCCGCTGACCTCACGTCGCTGATCTAGACGGCCGTGCGGTCAATCAGACCGATCGACGGCCCCCTCAACGTATTCGATGATATCGGTGATCGTTGTGTCGGGGCCAAAGACCTTGTGTACCCCGATCTCCGTCAACGTCGGGACATCCTGCTGCGGTATGATCCCGCCCGCCACGACGATGACGTCGTCCATCCCCAACTCCGCGAGATGCTTGAGGACTTGCCGGCAGTGCTCTTTGTGGGAGCCCGACAGAAAGCTCAGGCCGATGACGTCGACGTCTTCCTCCAGCGCCGCTGCCGCGACCATCTCCGCCGTTTGCCGCGGCCCTGTGTAGACGACCTCCATGCCGGCCTCACGGAGCACGCGGGCCACTAGCTTCGCGCCCATCTCGTGCCCATCAAGGCCGGGCTTCGCCACCAGGACTCGGATCGGTCGGGATCTAACGGCCACCGGGAGGTCCTTTCCGTGATCAGGCTGCGCGCGAGGGCTGATGCTGGCCGAAGGCCTCTCGCATCACTTCGAAGATCTCGCCCGCCGTGCAGTAGCTCCGGACTGCATCCAGCATAGCCGGCACGATGTTGTGCCCTGCCGTCTCTGCCTTGCGCTGGCAGGCGTCGCGCAGGTTCGCCAGGCCCTTGCTCGCCGTGGCGGCGTCGCGCTCGTCGCGGAGCTTCTGGACCCGTTCGACCTGACGCTGCGCCGTGTCTTCGGCGACCTGGAAGACCGGTACTACGGGCTCTTCCTCCTCCACGAACTTGTTGACGCCAACGACCACGCGATTACCGGCGTCGACCTCTCGCTGCCGGGTGACGGTGCCTTCGACCATGCGCTCATCGTAGAGGCCGGCGTCTATCGCCTTCACGGCGCCTCCCATGGACTCGACCTGGTCCAGCAGGCGCTCGGCGTCCTTCTCCAGCCGCGCCGTCAGGTCCTCGACGAAGTATGAGCCGCCGAGAGGATCGACGGTGTTAGCGACTCCGCTCTCGTGGTGGATGATCTGCTTCGTGAGCTGAGCGACGCGAGTCGACTCATACGTTGGCAGCCCGAGCGCCTCATCGTAAGCCGGTGCCCAGATGTGCTCCACGCCGCCAAGGATAGCGGCCAGCACCTGGAGGCTCGCACGGACAGTGTTGTTCAGAGGCTGAAGCGCCGTCATGAGCGTGCCGTTCGTGTACGTCGTGATGCGCAGGCCGAGGACTTTGGGATCGTCGCACGCGTAGCGCCTCTTCATGAACTTGGCGTATACCTTCCGGGCAGCGCGGAACTTGGCTGCCTCTTCGAAAAGGTCGCCGTCGGTGGACATGTGAAGGTCCATCGTGGGCACGATCTGCTCGAGCTCAAGGCCGCGCCGGAGCCCGGCGTCTACGTACGTCACGAAGTTAGAGATACCGAACGCGATCTCCTCGGCCGGCGTCACCCCACCCCAGCGTACCTGTGTGCTGCACACGTACTGAGGCACCCACTGCGGCTGCTCCTTGATGATGTACTCGACGACGTCAGTAGCCAGCTCCACGGCGATCGGGATCCCGAAGATGTAGGTGCCCCTGCCGGTGTACTCCTTCAGCGGATCGTTCTGCAGCCGCACGCGCATATTCTTCGGATCGAAGCCTTTGGCCTCGCCGGCCGACTGGAAGAGCGCCAGGGCATAAGGGCCGATGCAGTTGCCGACGGTGCTCAGTCCCACCTGGTCCAGGGGGATGCCGTCGAAAAGTTGTTCGGCGTCCTTGAGTGAGCTCACCGCGACACCCGCCCGCCCCACCTCGCCGAAGGCCATCGGGTGGTCGGGGTCGTACCCGAGCTGTGTGGGAAGGTCCATCGCGAGAGTGAGCCAGTTCGCCCCATGGGAGACAAGCTCCCGGTATCTCTCGTTCGCGTCGCTGCTGTCTCCAAAGCCGGTGTAGAAGTCGTGTGGCCACTCGAAGTTGCGATAGCCGGCAGCGTAGCGGCCGCGCGTAAACGGATACTGCCCCGCCCAGCCGCTGTCGCGCTCGTAGACGTGATCGGCCACGTCCGCCGGGGTGTATTGACGCTTGACTAGATAATCGCCGCCCAGCGTGCGAAACTCATCCTTCGTCTCGGGCTTGGCGGACAGTTCCGCCTGCAGGGTGGTCTCTTCCCAGCGCTGATCAGCGGACAGAAGCCCTTCGACGTCGTCCCCGTTGCGGCTCCCGTTGGCCTGCTGCTTTCGAGTTTTCTCCGAGCGCGCCATGACGTCCTCCTTGACCTGCCCGGTCGCCAGAACGCCGGAGGCGCTTTGTCTGGCCGCCAGGTGACGAGGGGGATCGATGGCCGCATGTTGCCAGACCCCCAAACTCGAGGGTAGTTTAGCACAAGCGGAAACCGGAATAAGGGTTCTATCAAGCAGATCGGAGGAGACAATGACTCTCGAGAACGTTGAGCAACGGCTGAGGAATCTGGAGGATATCGAAGCAATTCGGACGCTCAAGGCTCGCTACTGCGCCTACTGTGACAACAGCTACGATCCGGACGGGATAGCCGGTCTCTTCGTGGACGAAGGCGTCTGGGATGGTGGTGACCGAATGGGCGAGTACAACGGCAAGGAGGCCATTCGCGACTTCTTTGCTGAGGCCTCCAAGATGTTTCCGTTCGCCCTTCACTACGGGCTCAACCACACCATCGATGTTGACGGGGACAGCGCCCGCGGGACGTGGTTCCTCTTCATGGCGGCGACACGGCGCGACGAGCACGGCGAGCGGGCGATCTGGAACGCACTGCGATACGAAGATGACCTGGTTCGCGTTGACGGCCAGTGGAAGTTCAAGCGGATTCGCGTAGCAGAGCGCTACTTCACGACTCCGTTCGACGTTGGCTGGGCGAAACAGGCGAGCCTCTGAGCGGCGGCCACGGACCTTCGTTGACAACCTCTGTTCGCCTACGTACATTCGTCTTACGAACCACGTCGCGTTTGTGCGAGTGCGTATTGTACTGAGCCATGGGAAGGTACCTTCGACGACGCCTACTGACCGCAGCCGTGGTTCTCGTCGGCATCTCGTTCATCTCGTTCGCGTTCGTCTACCTTCTGCCCGGCGACCCGGTCTCCTCGAGATACCCGAACATCACTGTGGAGGACCGCGAACGGATTCGCGAGCAGCTGGGACTCAACGACCCGCTACCGGCACGCTACTCGACGTACGTCACCAACCTCTTCCAGGGCGACTGGGGCGAGTCCTACAACACCGGTCAGTCGGTGGTCGAAGACCTCCAGGACCGTGTGCCAGCGTCACTGGAGATCGCCCTCTACTCGATGTTTCTTGCCGGCCTCGCGGGCAACGTTCTGGGGGTCTTATCGGCGCTGAATAGAGACCGGCGGGTCGACGGCATGATCCGCATGTTCACGAGCGCCACGTTGTCGGTCCCCGTCTTCTGGAGTTCGCTGATCTTCATCTATCTGTTCTTCTCGTTGATATCGATCGCACCGGCGCCCATTGGGCGGCTTCCCGTCGGCGTTGACTCGCCTGACAAGATCACCGGACTCTACACTATCGACTCGCTCTTAGCGCTGGACTTTCCCCTGTTCTGGACGGCTGCCAAGCAGCTGTTCTTACCTGTCCTGGCCCTGTCGTTGTTCCTTCTTTCGCCGATAACGCGCGTAGCAAGGGCGGCGATGATCGAGACGCTACAGCAGCGCTACATCCTGACCGCGCAGGCCCTTGGCGTCCCCTCACGCACGGTCATCCTGCGCGACGCAATGCCGAACTCACTACTTTCGGTGATCACCCTGGTCGGATTCCTCTTCGGATATCTGGTGACCGGCGACGCCCTGGTCGAGAAGGTGTTTTCGTGGCCCGGCCTGGGCCTCTATGCCGTCGATGCCGTCGCCACCAGCGATCACGCCGTGATTCAGGGGGCGCTCCTGCTTGTGGCTGTCTCAATCTTATCTATCAACGTCGCCGTCGACCTCTTGTACGGCGTCATCGACCCGCGCATTCGAGCTCAGTATGAAGTTAACTGAGCCGATAGGTTAGAAGTTGTCCCAAGGAACGGCCGCTCCGGACCCACCGCTGGCAAGGGCACCCACGTTTCTGAAACAGCTGCCCCTGCGGACGATCCTGAACGCCCTCCGCCACAGGATCGGCATCGTTCTCAGCATAGTGGTGCTTTTCACGCTGATCGCCCCGCTCCTCGCGCCGTTCGATCCCGCTTCCACCTCATCGGATCGGCTGGCCAGCCCTTCCTGGACGCACCTGATGGGCACCGACAACTTCGGCCGGGACATCCTGAGCCGGGTCTTCCATGGCGCCCGTCAGGACATGTTCATCGCGCTCACTGCCACGGCGATGGCGTTGTCCAGCGGCACTTTCGTGGGAGCAGTATCCGCCTACGTCGGTGGCTGGTCCGACACGGTGCTGATGAGGCTCATCGACGTCGTTCAGTCGTTCCCGATGTTCATCATGGCGCTCGGCCTCGTTGCGCTGGTGCTCAGCCCCGGCACGCAGACGATGATCATCGTCATCGGTGTCATCAACATCCCGATCTTCGCCCGTCTCATGAGAGCCGAGGTCCTGGCGCGAAAGTCTCTTCCCTATGTGGACGCTGCCCGCGCCAGCGGCAATTCGTCGGCGAAGGTCCTCTTCTATCACCTGTACCCGAACTCGATGGGACCGGTCATGGCGCAATCTGCCGTCACGCTTGCCTGGGCGATCCTCGACGTCGCGGCGTTGAGCTTCCTGGGTGTCGGCGTCACGCCTCCGACAGCGGAGTGGGGTGTGATGGTCTCGGAGGGCGCACCGTTCATGCTGACCGGCGAGTGGTGGGTCAGCTTCTTCCCCGGCCTCGCCATAGCGCTTGCCGTCTTCGCCTTCAACTGGGTGTCGGATGAACTGCAGGACATCGTCGACCCACGCCGGCGTGTGCTCGTAAGGATGTAATCGGGGCGATACATGGTCGAAACACTAGAGTCTGCGCGAACTACTGATCAGCTCCTGACCGTCGAGGACCTCGCCGTCGGCCTCGTCAACAGCGAGACGCCGGCGATCATCGAGCGCATACAGCTCACCGTTCCGCGCCGCACCGTCATCGGCGTGCTGGGTGAGAGTGGATCCGGAAAGACGATGATGTCGCTCGCCTTGCTGGGGCTCCTGTCTCCGGAGCTTGCTGTCAGGTCGGGGCGCATCAGGTTCGAAGGGAACGACATCTCGGGGCGAGAGAACCGCCGGGCGCTCGAGGCTCTGCGCGGGCCTGGAATGGCGATGGTGTCCCAACAGCCGACCGACTGCCTGAACCCGATCATGCACGTGGGCACGCAGATAGAGCGGCTTCTGCGACTTCACCGAGGATTCAGTCGCCGGGATGCACACGAAGAGGCGGCCGAGATACTGACCAACTTCGGATTCGCTCAGCCGAAAGCGGTACTCGGCGCCTACCCCCATCAGCTCAGCGGAGGTATGGCGCAGCGCGCCGTGCTGGCGATGGCGCTGGCCTGCCGGCCCAAGCTGCTCATCGCCGACGAGCCGACGACAGGGCTTGACGTGACTACGGCGTCCGAGGTCCTCGACTACATGATGCAGGTGATCGCCGAATCGGAGGCGTCAGCCCTTGTCGTGACACACGACGTGGGCGTAGTGGCGAAGGTCACCGACTTCCTCGTCGTCATGCACGCCGGGCACATCGTGGAGCGTGGCCCAACGGCCGAAGTGCTCACCCAACCAAGCCACCCGTATACCCAGGGCCTCCTCGCCAGCGTACCGACCGTCGCGGCGAAGGCTGAGCTCATCGGCATCCCTGGACAGGTGCCCTCGATAACGGACTACCCGCCGGGATGTCGCTTCGTCGATCGCTGCTCATTCGCCGAATCCCGCTGCTCCACATTGCCGCCCGACTTCGCCGTAGGCGACGACCATGTGTCGCGCTGTTGGCTTCACGAGGGAAAATGACAGAGCCACTGCTTCGAATTAACGACCTGACCTTCGGGTATCCGGGCCAGGAGCAGCCGGCGGTTGACGGCGTTGACTTGATGATCTCGGAGGGTTCTTCGCTCGGCCTGGTCGGCGAGAGTGGATCCGGCAAGTCGACTCTCGGTCGTTGCCTGCTCGGGCTGCTTCGGCCCTCTGGCGGCACCATCCTTTTTCAGGGCAACTCGCTGGTCAACGCAAAGCGCTCGACGTGGCGTGCTGTCAGACCGAACCTGCAGATCGTGTTTCAGGACCCTCAGACGAGCCTGAACCCGCTGCTGCGAGTCGAAACGATAATTGCGGACCCGCTGCGATCATTCGGGACGACTCCTCGGCGGGAGATCAAAGACCGCGTGGCAGAGCTGCTCGATCTGGTGGAGCTATCGCCGGACATGACCCGTGCCTATCCGCACCAACTCAGTGGCGGCCAGAGGCAGCGCGTGGCGATCGCCCGGGCCCTGGCGTCCCATCCCAGCCTCGTCGTGCTGGACGAACCCACCTCCGCCCTGGACGTCTCCGTTGGCGCTAAAATCCTGCACCTCCTAATGGACATCCAGAACAAGCTTGGCACCGCGTATCTCTTCATCTCGCACGACCTGGCCACCATGCGCCAGGTCACGGACACGATCTCCGTAATGCTCAGCGGCAAGATCGTTGAGTCCGGTCCCGCTGAGAACGTCCTCCTGAGACCGCAGCATCCATACAGCCGGGCGCTGCTGGACGCCATACTGGCCCCTCGGCCGCAGGTCGCCGCCGTGCCCCGGCTCAAGCTCCTTCCCCAATCGCCGAACCAGAGCCCGCCGCTCGGGTGCCGGCTCGTTCGGCGCTGCCCCTTTGCGGAGGAACGATGCGAGGAGCCACCACCTCTGACAGAGGTCTTCGGGGCACAGGTCGCCTGCTGGCTCGCACCGATCCCTGAAGATCGGATGAGCGCGCTCCGGAAGCCTGATACGAAGCCCGCAGGTAGCTGACCGGCTGACATCCATGACTGCAGGCGGCCCTAATGTGACCTCTTCAGGGGTCAGCATCCTGGCTGAAGCCAGATACGGCTCGTACCTGAGCGCGCCTGCCTGAGATCCTGAGGAGGCCCAACGCCGTTCTACAGTTGAAGCAGAAGGGCTTCGTTGACATTGGGGGATGCGATGTGCTATCCCACGTTACATCGAGAACACGTTTCTCTGAAGGAGGCAACATATGCGACTCGGGAAGCTGACCTGGCTGGTCGGCGCACTATTCATTGCTGCAATACTGGCGTTGGCCGCGGCCTGCGGCGACGATGACGGCGGAAGCAGCGCCACTGCAACGCCAGCGCCTACCGACACCGAGCCCCAGACGCTAACCGTGGCTGTCTCAGCTGAGGGTGCTGGGTTCTGGTGGGGACAGTCGTGGGGTCTCGGCTTTGACGTTGCGTTCAACACCTACGACACGATTCTCGCCTTCGACGAGAACGGCGCACCGATTCCGAACGTGATGACGAGCTGGGAGGTCCAGGACGACGGTGGCACGTTCGTCATGAACTTCCAGGACGGGATCACCTTCGAGAGCGGTAATCCTTTGACGGCCGGAGACGTGCTGTGGTCACTGGAGCTGAACCGCGACTGCCCAGGATACGGAGAGGGCTCGTTCGATCAGTTCCACCTCGGCGACTTCACCGGCGATATCCAGGACGACACGACCCTGGTGCTCACACTGCCGAAGGGTGTCGCGAGGTCCGCGATTCCGGTCATGGCCGCTCACCACGGACTGATCTACGACTCTAAGTTCATCGACGAGCAGACCAGCAACGAGGCCTGCCCAGTCGAGTGGCTCTCTCAGAACACCGCCGGCTCCGGACCGTACACGCTCGAATCCCTCACGCCCGGTGAGGAAGTGGTCCTGAAGGTCCGCGAAGGTTACTGGAAGGGCGATGCGAGCATCGACGAGATCACGTACCGGATCGTTCCGGACCCGAACACCCGCTTCCTGCTTCTGCAGTCGGGTGACGTGGACGTGGCCTGGGACATCGCTCCCGACAAGTGGGAGGAGATCGCTGCCGATCCCAACCTCAACCTGAACAGCGTCGACCTTGCGGACCCGTACTTCCTGGCGGTCGATCAGGACGTCGCACCGTTCGACGACGTGAACTTCCGCAAGGCCCTCGTTAAGGCCTGGCCGTACGACACGGTGATCGAGAATACCCTCAACGGGTTCGGGGTCACCAACAGCAGCTTCTCGCGCCCGGTTGATCCCTGGTTCAAGCAGTATGACCTCTACACGGAGGACATCGCCGCAGCCCAGGCCTTCCTCGACCAGTCCGCCTACGCGGACGGCACGAGCATCACGATCACGATCAACGCCAGCGACCCCCTCCAGGCCGATGCAGTGGTCTGGTATCAGGACGCGCTGCGCGAGATCAACATCGACCTTCAGATCGAGGCGCTGCCGCTGGCGGCGATCGGCGAGGCGCGAATCAACCACGAGATCCCGTTCATGATCCACCGCTTCGAAACGTGGGTCGTGGACCTCGAGTACTACGCCGGCTTCCAGTGGGGCACGGATTCCGCCAGCAACTGGGTGCAGTACTCGAACACAGAGATGGACACTGTCCTCGACCAGGCCGCGACTGTTATCGGCTACGACGATCCGGAGATCGTGCAGCTGCTGACGCAGGCGCAGGACATCATCGCTGAAGATGCCGTCTGGTCGCCGGTCTTCTTGCCGATGGGGGCGATGGCCACGTCGACGGAAGTACAGGGCTACGAGTTCGTCTACTACCACCCAGGAGTCGACTTCCGAGGCGTCACCAAGAGCTAGTCGACCAAGCTTCAAAGTCGCAAACGATCGGGGGCACCGTTAATCCGGTGCCCCCGATCAGATTGTAGGCATCCAGACATGGACTTCCGGTTCACAGCGGAACAGGAGCAACTCCGCCAGGACGTGCGCGAGTTTCTTTCCGCCGAGCTCGACCCCGCGCACGAGGCACCGGTCGATTCCATGAACTACACCGACGACTGGGACTACCAGCGAGCGTTCGGTGAAGCGCTGGCCGCTCGCCATTGGCTGGCGCCGTCCTGGCCGAAGAAGTACGGCGGGCTCGACGTCGGATACATCGAGCAGATGATCTTCGGCGAAGAGCTGGCCTACGGACGGGCGCCGCCGGGCAGCAGGAACTTCGGCGTCAGCCTTCTGGGGCCGGCGCTGCTGACCTACGGCACTGAGACTCAGAAGAACACACACCTCCCCGCGATCGCCGCCAGCCGGGTGACCTGGTGCCAAGGATACAGTGAGCCCGAAGCGGGATCTGACCTGGCCTCGCTGACAACCCTTGCAGAGCGATCGGGCGACATCTACGTCGTGAACGGACGAAAGACGTGGACGAGCAGCGCTCATCGGGCCGACTGGATCTTCCTGCTCGCCCGCACTGATCCGGCAGCCCCGAAGCACAAAGGCATCTCATTTCTCCTCGCGGAGATGGACAGTCCAGGCATCGAGGTCCGCCCCATCGTGAACATGGCGGGGCGACACGACTTCAATGAGGTCGTCTTCACCGACTGCCACATCCCGGTGGAGAATCTCGTCGGCGAAGAGAACGCCGGCTGGTACGTAGCAATGACCGTGCTCGACCACGAGCGGTCGTTCATCAGGTCCGTCGCGGCGGCGCGCAGGACGCTGGACGAACTAACCAGCGCCTCGTCTGGGGGCCAGCGTCAGGCGATCGCCGGCCTTTACGTGGAGAACGTTGTGGCGCGCTGGCTCAATTACAGGGTCGGCTGGATGCAGGCAGCCGGCCTGACGCCCAACAAAGAGGCGTCACTCTGCAAGATCGTAAGCACCGAACACCTGCTTCGGGTGAGCCAGGCAGCCGTCAAGCTCGCCGGACTGGCAGCCATCGCGTCGCGGGCCACGGATTCGCAGGCCGTGCGCAGGATCGGGACCAACCTTCTGACGGCGACGGCGCCGCCGATCTTCGCCGGCACGAACGAGGTTCAGCGCAACATCATTGCGACGCGCGGGCTGGGATTGCCCGCGTAGCAGCACCTCAGATCACGCCGTCGTTCATCAGCTCGACGATCTCCTCGTCGCGCAAACCGAGGCCAGAGAAGACCTCGAAGTTGTGCTCGCCAGCAGACGGCGGTCCCGCGCGCACGCCGGTCGGAGTGCGGGACAGCTTGAGGGCGCTGCCGACGGTCTTGACCTTCCCAATCGGTGGGAACTCCGTCTCGACGATCATGTCGCGCGCCTTTAGCTGAGGGTCCTCTACGGCTTCGGCGACCTCCTGCACGTAGTCCACCGCCACTCCCGCGCTTCGCAGCTGTGTGACGGCCGCCTGACGCGTCCTGTCGGCCACCCACGAAGCCACAGCGGCGCGGATTCTGTCCCGGTTCGCCAGCTGCCATTCGGCGGTCAGCTGTTCAGCCGTCGCAACCAGCTCGGGATGCCCGATCGCGTTGGCCAGCTTGACCCAGTTCGGTCCCGGCGGCGCGGCGACGACTATCGGGCCGTCCACGGCTTGGAACGTCTGGTAGGCAGGAAGGCCCGCCGGATGCTGAACGCCGCTGCGTTTGACGGCAACACCGGTGTTCATGAGGAGCTCGGGGTAGCCATCCAGGGCGCCGAACAGGCAGTCCAGTAGCGAGATGTCCACCGCCTGACCTACTCCCGTGCGATCGCGATGCCTGAGCGCCGCGATCACGCCGACGGCAACGTGTAACCCCGCGAGGTAGTCCGAGACCGAAATGCCGGCCCGCAGCGCCGGCCCGTCCGCTTCGCCGGTGACGCTCATGAAGCCGGAGCGCGCCTGAGCGACGAGGTCGTATCCCGGGAGATCGCCATCGGGGCCCGTCCTGCCGTACGCCGAGACCGAAGCGTAAACGAGGTCTGCTTTCGTGCTCTTCAGGCGCTCGTAGCCGATCCCGAGGGCTTCCGCGACGCCCGCGCGGAAGCCCTCGACGACGACGTCGGTTTCACGGACGAGCTGATGAAAGAGCTCGACGCCGCGTGGTTGCCGCAGGTTGAGGGTGATCGATCGCTTGTTGCGGTTGAGGTAGAGCCACCAGGCGTTGAAAGGGACCGGCGCGCCGTCACTGAGTATCGCCGGCTGGCGTCGCGATTCGGCCGTCGTGGGGTCCTCAACCTTGATCACGCTGGCGCCGAGGTCAGCCAGGAGCATCGTGGCGTAGGGACCGGCGATGATCTGAGTGAGGTCGAGGACGTTGACGTCCGCCAGCGCCATCGGGCGCGGCGGCAAGTCCCCGTCGAGCTTATTCACTTCTGTCGGGCGCCGGCCGGGCCCTGGCTCAAGGGTCCGAGGGAGCTTCGGTCAGCGCGTCGATAGCTTCCTGGGTCGCGCGCTCACGCAGCTCTTCGGGGTTGCTCGTCAGGTTCCCTTGTTTCGGCGAGGGTTCGATGATGAGCGGGAGGTTGGCGATCCCCAGGGCCTTGGCCTGGGCCTTGGCGGCCCGCTCGAACACGTCGTGACTCAACGTTATCGTCGGCTTCCCGGTTAGTTCCATCGCTACGGCATCACGCACGGTGGCCGCGGTACAGGAACCTCATATACATTCTCCGTTCACCACCACATCAACCTTGGCGACGAACTCCTGGAGCATCTCTTTCGGCACCGGCTTTCCAATGTGTGGCTTCTTCTGCCAGACGACTCCGCCAAGCTCAAACTTCTCCTCGAGGCCGCTGCGGATCTGCGACATCAGCGGGTACATCTCAATCGTGCCATCTTCCAGGGTGTGTCCCCAGCCATCGAGGAAGCCGACTACCTTACTGTTCAAGCTGCCGGGCCTCGAGGCCAGCTGCGTTTCCGTTGACTTGAACTGTGGTTCGGGTACTAAGACCTGCACTTCAGCCTCCTTTGCTTACCTGGGCCTCTAGCGGCCTCGTCACCGCAAAGCCTCCGTAAGTGCCCCATCCGGGAAGGACGGCGCACCACCATTGTCCCGAGCCGCCGGTTACCAGCACGTGGATATCGTCCGGGCTATCGACTATCGGGAGCATTTCATTGTCGCTGCGGTCTCTCACTGATGGAGCGCCGTCGACGCCCCCCCAGTGCGTTTTCACATGATCGGTCTCGTCCAGGATCTCCATCTCTCGCAGTTGACCGAGGTTCCAGCGCGCGTTCTCGAACAGGTACTCCTTCACGTCGCTGCGCTTCCAACCAGCGTCGGCCAGGGTCCGGGCCGGCTTCGGTGCGATGATGACCATGTACTGGCCGGCCGAGTGAAATGCGATCAATCCCAGAGCAGGTATCGACTGCGCCAGAATCTTCATGATGCGTTTGTCGTCGCCGGGGATGTACAGCGCGTGAGGAGGGTCGCAGGCGAACGTCGTGACCGCACTTGACGCCGCATCGACGCCGTAGTCGGTGTGGAACGGTTCCCACGGCGAGTCCTCGACGTTCTCGGCGACGCAGAACGAGAACTTGCCGGGGTGGCCGAGCGTCGCCATGTCGGTCTCGCCGGGAAAGCCTCTGCCGAGGTTCCAGAGGATGAGCCGGATCGCCCGGCCGATCGTCGCGTTGACGCGAGACCCGCCGGCGAAGACGTTCTCCCTGTAGTTGAACCCAAGGTCCGTGACCGCGGGCCCGCTGACGATGAGAAGCGGTGCGCAGGGATTGGTGGTGCACTGCACTCCGTTCAGGTTGAAGCGCTCCTCCAGCATGCACTTGACGCCCTCTATCACGACCGGAACGTACTCCGGGCGGCAGCCCGCCATCACACAGTTGATCGCGATCTGCTCGACCGTCGCGATCCCCAGCGCCGGCGGGATGACACCGATATCTTCGTCCCGGCCACGCCCGAGGTACTCTACTATCTCCCTTACGGCTTCGGCGGTGGGAGGGGATACCGGCAGACCGTCGGTCCAGCCGGACTCATACGCTAGCTCCTGCCACGCGTCGTGATCGGCTACTTCGATAGACCGGGCGGCTGGAGTGCTCATATTGTCGGCTCGATCATGACAGTGATTGCCTTTCGTTCGCCTGGCCGTTGCGGAGGTAGGCCAGCGCGTTCAGCGCCGCTGTGGCGCCATCGCCCGCGGCCGATACGAGCTGCCGGGACGAATAACGGCGGATATCTCCCGCAGCGTAGAGGCCCGGCTGCCCCGCGCTGAGGTCGTGGTCGACGGTGATGTGCCCACGCTCGTCGGTCGTGACGACGTCGCGGATAGGCCCGATGTTCGGCGTGAGACCGATGAAGATGAAGACTCCACTGACCGGGATCGTCTCATCCTTGCCCGAACCCGCGTCCGCGATGGCGATCTCCTGCACGACGGTGTCGCCACGGATCTCCTTGACGACGCTTCTGGTGTGTACGTGAATGTTCGGCGTCTCGTTCACGCGTTCCTGCAGCACGGCTGCCGCCCCCAGACCTTCTCCGCGAATCAGGAGGTGGACATCGCTGGCAAAGGTGCTCAGAGTGAGCGCCTCGTCGCAGGCGCTGTCGCCGCTTCCTACCACTGCCACGGGCAGACCCTTGAGCAGGGGGCCGTCGCAGGTGGCGCAGTCGGACACGCCGTGGCCGAAGAACTGCTCCTCACCGGGGATGCCCAGCGACTGCCGGGTCGACCCCACGCAGATGATGACTGCTCGTGCGCGGACGGCACCGTCCGGAGTCGCGAGTTCCCAGTGCCCGTTGACGGCGCTCAGCGCTTCGACTTCGACTCCCATCCTCAGATCTGCGCCGGCGTCCAGCAACTGCTCGAGCATGTTCGTGGCAAGCTCGTGACCGGCAATCGGGCCCGATGTCCCGGCGTAGTTCTCAACGTGTTCGGCTGTGGCGATCTGGCCGCCTGGACTGCTTTTCTCGAAAACGATGGTTTGTGCACCCCCGCGCTGAGCGTATATCGCAGCTGACACGCCCGCGGCGCCGGCGCCGATTATCGCGATTTCAGTATCTTCCAAAGATTCCGCCCGCACGTTGCCTCAGATGCGTAGTCTATTGATAATTGCTCTAACCCAGCCTGTCAAGACGATCGGAGGAGGTCCGCCGTGATCATTGATGCCCACGCTCATGTTTTCGCCAATCGCGCCTGGGCGCCGGAAGCCTTCTGGTCCGACTACAAGAAGACGCTGGCCGCCCGTCTCGCCTCGACCGCAGAAGACGTTGAACGCGACGTCCTCCCCGACCTCTGGGACCCGGACGGTCGCAAGCTAATCCAAGAGATGGATGCGCTGGGCATAGACCGGTCAGTGATCGTCTGCCTGGACTACGGACTGCTGGGCAAAGAGGAGATCTCCGTCGAGAGACTTCACGATGAGTATGCGGCGCTAATCCAGAGCCACAAGGACAGGCTTCTGTTCTGTACGTGCGTTGATCCGCGCCGGCCGGACGCCGAAGCGATTCTCACCCGGTCAATCAGGGAGTTGGGCGCGCGGATGCTGAAGCTCTACGCGCCCGCCGGCTTCTACCCGAACGACGAGAGCCTGTACCCGATCTACCGCCGTTGCCTCGAAGAGGGCATCCCGGTCATGCACCACATCGGGCCGGCGCCCGCGCTCTCCTTCAGGAGCAAGTACAGCCAGCCCGTCTACATCGACGACGTAGCCGCCGACTTTCCGGAGCTGACGATCGTGATGGCGCACGCGGGATACGACTGGTGGAGGGACGCCCTTGGGGTAGCTCGCGCGCGCCGCAACGTCTGGGTGGACCTGTCGGGCTGGGGCCGTCTTCTGCCGCACCGGCGCTACATCCTGGAGCCGCTGCGGGAGTTCCTCGACCTGATCCCGGGCCGGGTGCTCTTCGGCACTGACCGGATCGGTCTGCCGGGCGGCATCGGCGACTTCCTGGACGTCTTCCAGAACCCGGGCGAGGACGCGCCGACGTTCACAGAAGACGAGATGGGCGATTTCCTGAGCGGTGCCACGACGCGGCTGCTCGGCCTGGAGTAAGCAGGAGTTTCGCGGGCCTAGGCTTCTGACGCCTGGGCCGTGACGTCCTCCGCCTCGGCGTCCGTCAGTCCAAGCTCGCGGAGGATCTCCTCCGTATGTTCGCCAAGCAGCGGTGGTGCGTATCGATGCTTCGCCCGCTTGCCGCGAAGCCTGACCGGTTGGTCGATCACAGGCACTTTCCCGAGCTTTGGATGGTCCACGTGCGCGACTGTGCCTTCGATCGCAACCTGCGGATGCGAGAAGAGGCTCTCGAAGGAGTTCACTCTCGTGTGGGGAACATCTTCCTCCTCGAAGAGCGCTTCCCAGTCAGCGGCTGAACGCGTCCGCAGAATGGCCGAGAGCTCGTCGGCCAGCTCGGAGCGGTGCGCTACTCGCTCCCGGTTCGACGTGAACTGCGGGCTCTCGTGCAGGTCCCAGCGATCGAGTGCCTTGCACAGTTTCCTCCAGAAAGTCTCATTCAAGATTCCGATGATGAGATACTCGCCATCCTCCGTCTCAAACGCCTGGTAGGGAACGAGTTGGGGGTGCGAGCTGCCCAGCCGATCGACCTTCGTGCCGTGCATCAGGTGGCCCGTCGTGTGGTTCGAGAGCATGCTGACGACGACGTTGAGCATGGAGAGCTTCACGTGCTGACCCTCGCCTGTACGCTCGCGCTCAACGACGGCAGCCAGCGCGCCCATGGCGGCGGCGTATCCAGTGCTGAGATCCGCCACCGGAGACCCCACCTTCACCGGCTCGCCACCCGCTACGCCGGTGATCCCCATGATCCCGGCGAACGCCTGGAGGATGATGTCCATGCCGGGCCGATCCCGGAGCGGGCCTTCCTCCCCGAACGCCGTGATCGATACGTAGATCACGTTTGGATTGGAGCGCCTGATCACGTCATAGTCGAGCCCAAGCCGCTCCATGGTCCCGGGGCGGTAGTTCTCGACGACGATGTCCGCGCCCTCGCAAAGCTTCAAGGCGACGTCGACGGCGCGCTCAGTCTTCAGGTCGAGGATGATGCTGCGCTTGTTTCTGTTCAGGCCCATGAAGTAGGTGCCAACGCCCGTCGAGCCCTTATCGTGCCAGCCCCGGATCATGTCTCCTTGCGGCGGCTCGACCTTGACGACGTCCGCACCAAAGTCAGCGAGGTGTTGCGTACAGAACGGACCGGCGGCGGCCTGGGAGAAGTCGATTACACGGTAGCCGTCCAGCGGACCGGCAACGCCATCGCCCGCCCCGGTGCCGGGTGAGGTCACGCGACGTGTGCGCTTTTCCACTTGACCGGGCCGACGTTCGGCAGACGCGACTGCAACGCGCGACCGGTGGCCTCGTTGTAATACCTGCTGACCTTGAGCACCTCGTCAACGGAGATCCCGGTCCGCGTTCCCATGCCTTCCAGCATCTCCACGAGGTCCTCCGTCGCGACGTTGCCCCACGCCTCCGGGATGAACGGCACGTCGCCGCCAAGGCCCCCAAACGAGGAGTCGATCGTGAGGTTCTCTATCGGCGAGTCCAACACGGCCAGTGCATTGGCGATCCCAGCTCCCCGCGAGTCGTGAAAGTGAACGCTGATCGGGAAGTCGCCGACGATCTCCGAGACCGCTGCGAACATCTCGGACACCTGACGCGGGTCGGCCTGCCCGGTCGAATCCGAGATAACGATCTCATCCACCTCGGCCGCTTCGTGCAGCCGTCGTACGGACGCGAAGACCACGGCGGGATCGATCGCCCCCTTCATGGAACAGCCGAAAGAGGCGCTGATGAAGACCATCGTCCGGAGGTCCTGCTTCTTCACTTCTTCAGCCTGTGCGATGACCTCTTCGATTCGCTCGTCCACCGTGCGATCGAGGCCGTTCGCCTTGAGTACCTCTTCGGAGGTCGCGTGAAGCAGGTGCACCTCGTCGATCAGGCCGGCCTCCGCCAACGCCAGCGCTCGATTGATCGCCCTCGTGTTCGGCGCGAGGGCGGAGATGATGACGCCTTCCACCGGTCCCAGCTGCTCAAGCACCGCTTCGGCATCGGCCATGTGAGGCATCGCCTTAGGACTGACGAGCGAGACGGCGTTGATCGTCTTGCAGCCGGCCTCGATTAGCCCCTGTATCAGGCGCACCTTCACATCGGTCTCGACGATGCCGGCCTCGGCCTGGAGAGCCTCTCGTGGGCCCACCTCCCGTATCTTCACGCTGTCCCTGAACCTCATATCCCCATACCTTTCATTCGGATCTAGAACGCGACCCCTTCGTCCCTCCAGCTGCCGAACACACCCCGCAGGCCGTCGCATACTTCTCCTATCGTCGCCCCCTGCCTGAAGGCGTTGATCAACGGCTCGACCATGTTGTCGGTCCCCTCGGCAGCCGCCACCATGAGTTCGAGCGCCTCGTCAACATCGGCCTGCGAGCGCCCCTGCCGGCAGCGGAGCAGTCGTTCGATCTGCCTTTCCGCCGACTTACCCTTTATTTTGAACGGCTTGATCGAACTCGATCCGTTGCTCTGCTGCTTGAAGCGGTTGACACCAACGACCGTCCTGGTCCCCTCTTCGATCTCTTTCTGATAAGCGTAAGCTGAGTCGTCGATTCGGCCGCGGAGGTAGCCGCTCTTGAGAGCCGCGATCACGCCGCCGATCTGCTCGACATCATCCATCGAACTCTTGATTCGCCCTTCGAGTTCGTCGGTCAGGTGCTCTACCAGCCAGCTGCCACCCAGAGGATCGGCAACCGAGCCGATGCTCGTTTCGTAGGCGAGGATGTTCTGCGTTGCCACCGCCAGCCGTGAGGCCTCCTGCGAGGGAGTCGCCAGCGCCTCATCGATGGAGAGGGTGCCAATGTGCTGAACACCTCCGAGCGCTGCGGCGAGAGCCATGAGTGTGATGCGAACGCTGTTGTTCAGGGGCTCTTGTGCCGTCAGACGATATCCGGCGGTGTACAGACTGACGCGTAGCTGCTGGCTCTCCGGCAGCTTGGCGCCGTAATCTTCCTTCATCATTCGCGCCCAGACTCGTCGCGCGGCGCGGAACTTCGCCACTTCTTCCAGCAGGTCCATGTCCGACGCGAGATGCAGTTCGAGCAGGGGACCGAACTCGTCGATGTCCAGTCCTCTTCGCAGCAACTCATCGATGTAGATGCGGGCCGAGGCGATGCCGAATGCGATCTCCTGAACAGCGTCCCCGCCCGACCACCGGTACTGACTACCGCAGATGCCTATCGGCTTCCAGTTGTCGAGCCGGTTGCGGACGGCGTACTCGATAACGTCACAGGAAAGACGAATCGATGGCTCGATCGGGAAGATGAAAGTACCGCGGCCTGTGAACTCCTTCAGCGGATCGTTCTGCAGATGGAGGACGAAGTCGTTGGGATCAACCCGCTGGTGCTCAGCGAGCAGGACGAACCAGGCGGCCGCCATCGGCCCGATGCAGTTGCCGACGGTGAACACCACACCGGCCTCGGCAAGCGGAATCTCATCGAATAGGTCTCGAACGTCGTCGAAGGCGTCGATTGCCACGCCGACCCGCCCGACTTCGCCGAGTGCGTCGCCGTGGTCCGAGTCCAGCCCCAGCTGCGTGGGCAGATCAAGGGCGATGTTCACCCCCGACGCGCCGCCCTCCAGGAGCTGCTTGTAGCGCTCGCGCGCGTCTTCGACGTTCCCAAAGCCGGCGTAGAGGTCGAAATGCCACACCTTCTGCCGATAGCCGTCTGGCGTTAGTCCGCGAGTAAACGGGTACTCTCCCGGCTTCTCTCCGGGAGCGTTCTCATCGGCAGCCTTCAGATCTTCCGGGCCGTAGGAGGGAGCGAGGGGAATGCGAGAGTCCGTCGAGTGGACCCGCAGCACCTTCTCACCCTTCCACGCCTCTTCTACTGTGATCGCGTCGGGATCATGCTCAGAAGAGCCCGGCGGGCCGTGAGTTTCTTGCGCATCCATCTCATCGCCCCTTCTGCGAAGACCCCCGAAGCGATCGGGTGCAGCGGCCACAGCGTGCTGGTTGGTTGGAGGATCACTGAGCCGCGTTTCCGGAATCTGCGCGACGTTCGTCAGCGCTAGCATAGCCAGCGCTCCGACAGGCTGTCAATTCGCGCGGCGTATGGGAATTGGGGCGCGCCAGACCCGTATCGCTCGACGAGTCCCTATAATGCGGATCGGAGGTTATCTATGGCGTTCACTCTTACGATGCCGGAGGTTGGCGAGACCGTGACTGAAGGTACGATCGAGCGCTGGCTCAAGAAGCCCGGCGACAAGCTGGAGAAGTACGAACCTATCGTCGAGATCGATACCGACAAGGTGATGGTGGAGCTGCCGTCCCCGGTCAACGGCACTCTGAAGGAGATTATCGCGGCGGAAGGTTCCACCGTGGAAGTCGGCGGCGAGCTGGCCATCATCGACGCAGCGCCCGGAGAAGTTCCGGTAGAGATCGGGCCTCCCAAAACTGAAGGAGCGGCAGCGGCGCCCGCAGCCGCCGCCACGCGATCCGCCGGCGCGGCCAAGGCCGAGACGCGTCGACCGGATGCGACGAAGCCGGGCAGCGGGCGGACGCGCGCGACGCCCAGGATCCGCCGCCTGGCCGCGGAACTCAACGTCGATCTCGAGGACGTTGCGGGCAGCGGTTCCGGCGGCAGAATCCTCGAAGACGACGTGCGCGCCGCCGCAGACTCCGCCGGGGGAAAGGCGGCCCCGGCCGCCGCGGTCGCGGAAGGAGACGAAGTCGTCCCGCTCACGGGCATCCGCCGCACGATCGCGCGGCGGATGAGTGAGTCCGCGTTCAGCGCGCCCCTGGCCTGGCTGGTGATCGAGGCGGACGTCACTGATCTCGTCCACCTCCGCAAGGCGCAGCGCGAAGCGTTTCAGAAGCAGCACGGAGTCAGCCTGACGTACCTCCCGTTCATGGCGAAGGCGGTCTCTGAGGCGCTCGCCGAGCATCCGTACCTCAACGCCTCGTGGGACGAGGACAAGATCATCTTGCGAGGGGCGATCAACCTTGGCATCGCCGTCGGTACCGAGCGCGGCCTCGTCGTCCCGGTGGTGCCCGACGCTGACAGCCTTAGCGTCTCGGCTCTTGCGCAGGCGATCGCCGATCTCGGCGAGAGGGCGCGCGCTAACAAGCTGCGGCTGGAGGACGTTCAGGGGGGCACGTTCACGCTGGACAACACGGGTGCCTTCGGATCGATCCTATCGAAGCCGATCATCAACCTCGGGCAGTCGGCGATCGTAACGCTGGAGGCAGTGACGAAGCAGCCACGCGTAGTGAGTGATGATGCGATCGCCGCGCGGTCCGTGGTCGCGGTCTGCCTGTCGTTCGACCACCGAGTTCTCGACGGCCACCAGGCGGGCGCGTTCCTGCAGGACCTGAAGTCGCGACTGGAAGCGATTGCGCCCGACGGTACCATCGAGTGAGTCGTTCGCAGATGCGCATTCAGACCATGACCGGGGGATAGGCCACTTGGTATCGGCAGCAGTATTCCTACCGCAGGGCGGACGCCTTGAGTTCCTCGACTACGCGACGGAGCAAGTCGGGGAGGCCCTTCTGCGAGTCGCGATGGTCGCCGAAGAGGTGGGCTACGATTCAGTCTTGCTCACAGACCACATGCACTCCCCGGCGCCGATCGCGGCGCCGGTACTGGAGTGCTGGACCTCGGTCGCCGCGGTGGCGGGGGCGACTTCGAAGGTGCGCATCGGCCAGATGGTGACCTACTTCGGCTTTAGGGCGCCGGCCCTCCTCGCCAAGATGGCGGCCAGCGTCGATTCTCTGAGCGCCGGCAGACTGGAGGTCGGCCTGGGCGCCGGATGGTATCGAAGTGAGACCGAGGCTTACGGACTGGCCTTCGAGGGGGCCGCGGGCCGGCTCGATCGACTCGAGGAGTACATCAGAATCTTGCAGCTGATGTGGCGGGAGGAAGTGGCGTCATTCGAGGGCCGGTACTTCACGATCAAGGGGGCGCGGTGTGACCCCAAGCCCGTGCGCGGAACGATCCCGCTCTGGATCGGCGGCGGCGGTATCAAGCGCACCATTCCGCTTGTCGCCCGATACGCCGATGGGGCCAACTTCTCGGGCGAGCTACCCGATTTCAAGACCCGGGTGGACGCGCTGAGGGCTCACTGCGAATCCAACGCCCGGGACTTCGCCGATGTGCGGGTATCGTTGCCGGTCGACGTTGCCATCGCGGCCGATCGGGAGTCGGCCCAACGCCAGATGGACTTCCACCACGGCCGGTTGCAGCGCCAGGACCTCTCAGCGTTCGAAGGCGCCCCTCTCGTCTACTCCGTGGATGCCATAGGCACACCTGAGGACGTGATCGAGGTGCTGACCCCTTACCTGCGAGAGGGAGCGACCGATCTCGCTGTATGGTTCGCAGACTTTCCGGACACCGCGGGCATGGAGCTCTTCGCCCGCGAGGTGTTGCCACGCCTCCAGGGCTAGCCGCTCGGCGCCGCTAGCTCTTGCCGGCAGACCGCAGCTCAGCGGTCTTCTTCGCGTCGACCGATCCGTCCGGTCGCACGGCCACTCGATAGGCGTCCCGCGCCGCGTCCGCGGAGACGTAGCCGTTCTTCACGTCCGCTGCAACGAGTTCCGCGTCGCGCTCAGCCGGAGCGCCGTATCCGCCTCCGCCGCCGCCTTTGATCACGAATGCGTCGCCGACGTCGAGCAAGATGTTCGAGAACTTCGCGTTCGAAGCGACACCAAACAGCTCCGGAAAGCTGTGCTCTTGCCCGCCGCGGACGACGGCGAAGTCGTTGCCCGTACCTTCGAGCCCGCCTTCAACACCCCAGGGCTTCGAAACGACTCGATCGGCGCAGGCCGTTACGTACGTCTCCTCGAGGCATTCCATCGCGCGGACATCGCCGAGTCCGCCTCGTGTCCTGCCCGGTCCGGCGGAGTCGGTTCGGAGCTCGCGCTTCGAGAAGCGCACCGGGTAGCGGGCCTCCCAGACCTCGATCGACTCGTTTCCGCAGCAGCCCATCGGGTGCCATTCGGCGGTGAGACCGTCGCGCGAACGGCGCGCGCCGCAGCCCCCCGGGCCGAACGAGTACCAGAGATACTCCTCGCCTTCCTTGGTGAGCGACCAGCCGGTGCAGTTGAGGCCGCCGCTGTAGCTGCCAGCCACGATGCGGTCGGGCACCGCCCCTGCCAACGCCCGCAGCACCGTCTCGCAGACCCTCGCCGAGGGATCTCCCGTGCCGAAGAACACCGGTGCCGGGTACGTCGGGTTGACGAGCGTGCCCAGAGGAGCTCGCACGTCGATCAGGTCGAGGATTCCGGAGTTCAGCGGCATCTCGGGATCGATCACCGCCTTCACGGCCGTTAGCACTCCCGCCTTCGTCAGCGCGAACGTGCAGTTCGCGGGCCCCTGCGCCTGCTCGCTCGAACCTTCGAAATCGACTGTGATCTTGTCCGGCGTCTTGCCGAGGGTCACCTTGATCAGAAACGGGCCGCCGCCGAAGCCGTCGTCGTCCATGACGTCCGATGACTCGAACCGCCCGTTGGGAAGAGTTGCCATACGCTCGCTGAACCTTCTGTGCGCGTAGTCAAGGCTGTACTGGATAGCGGCTCGTACCTCGGCGACACCATGGCGTTCAGCCAGCTCTGCCATCCGGTCAGACGCCGCGTGTGCCGAGGAGATCTGCGCCTGTATGTCCCCCCAGATGAGGCGCGGCATGCGCACGTTCTTGAGGATGAACTCCTGAACCTCACGCTGCAGCTTCCCGCCACGATACAGATGGCAGACGGGGATAATGAGCCCTTCCTGCACGACGTGGCGCGCCGAGCCGGACCAACCGCCCGCAGTCATTCCGCCGACGTCGGTCCAGTGCCCTCGGTTCACGCTGAGTCCGAGCAGCTCGCCGCCCGCGAACATCGGCGTCGCGATGACGACGTCGGCCTGGTGGCAGGCGCCGGTGTATGGGTCGTTGTGGAGGATGACGTCGCCCTCCTGAAGCTCGCCCGCCTGATCGAGGATCGTCTGGATCGCGTCGAAGAGTGAGCCGATGTGCAGCGGAAGTCCGGCCGCCTGCGCGAACAGGCGACCGCGGTCATCGAAGAGCGCGCAGGAGAAGTCGATCCCCTCGGCGAAGCACGTCGAGTAAGCGGACCGGATCGTCACGTTCGTCATCTCCCGGACGGCCGACAGGAAGTAGTTGCGCATGATTTCGGCCGTGACCGGGTCGACCCCTTTGGCCAGATCGGCGGCGGCTGAAGTGTTAGTAGTCGCCATGGTGGATGGTCCTCTCTCCTTCTCGCCTGATAATCAGTATAGCGCTACTACTGAAGTGCTCCGGGCCCAGGCCGACGCTGGCGACTGCTAACTGGCGCTGCGCAAGCGATCGGTGGTCTTCCGGTCAACGGTCTCGTCTGGTTCCAGCGCCACGCGGTAGACGTCCTGCGCCACCTGGGCGGAAACGTAGCCGTTCTTGACGTCCGACGCCACCTGTTGCTCGTCTCGGTCCTGGGGCGGACCGAACCCCCCGCCGCCGCCGGCCCTGATCACGATCCTGTCACCGGCGATGAGGGGGAGATTCGAGAACTTGGAGGGTGAGGTGACGCCGAACAGCTCCGGGAACGTGTATTCCCGGCCACCCCTCTGCACGCGAAACTCGTTGCTCACGCCGGGCAGTCCATCCTCGATGCTCCACGACTGTGAGTCCCAGCGATCGGCGCAGGCGGTGAAGAACGTATCGCTCGTCACCTCCATGATCCTGACGTCGCCCAGGCCACCTCTCGTCCGTCCGGGCCCGCCTGAGTCCTGCCGCAGTTCTCGCTTGAGGAAGCGGATCGGAAACCGAGCTTCCCAGATCTCCATCGATTCGTTTCCGCACGAGACCACCGTGTGCCACTCCGCCGTCAGGCCATCTTTGTCCTTACGCGCCCCACAGCCGCCCGGGCCGAATATGTACCAAAGCGACTCAGTGCCGTCTTCGGCCATCGACCAGCCAGTGGAGTTGTGGCCGCTGCTATAGCTGCCGGCGACGAGGCGATCGGGGATCACCTGCGCCCAGACCTTGAGCGTCGTATCGCAGACGCGGGCCACGGGATCGGCGGTTCCGAAGAAGACCGGGGCCGGATAGGTTGGGTTCACGATGGTGCCGGGCGGCGCACTCACTTCGATCAGGTCGAGGATGCCGGAGTTGAGCGGCATCTCCGGGTCGACCAACGCTTTGAGAGCCGTGAGGACTCCCGCCTTGGTCAGGGCGAAGGTGCAGTTGGCCGGACCCTGCGCCTGCTCGTCCGTGCCCTCGAAGTCGACGAGGATCTTGTCCGGAGTCTTGTCTATCGTGATCCTGATGTGGAAAGGGCCGCCGCCGAAGCCGTCGTCGTCCATCACGTCTTCCGCCTTGAACACGCCGTTGGGGAGCGAGTCCATGCGCTCCCGGAAGCGCTTCTTCGCGTAGTCGAGGCTGTGCTGGATCGCTTCGCGCACCTCGGCCAGCCCGTAGCGGTCGACCAGGTCGCTCATCCGGTCCGCTGCCGCCCGAGCCGATGCGATCTGCGCCTGTATGTCGCCCCAGATGAGCCGCGGCATGCGCACGTTCTTGAGGACGAACTCCCGGACCTCTCGGTTGACCTCGCCCTTGCGGTACAGGTGACAGACCGGGATGATCAGCCCCTCCTGGGCGACGTGCCTGGCCGAGCCGGACCAGCCGCCCGCAGCCATGCCGCCGACGTCCATCCAGTGCCCGCGGTTGACGCTGAGGCCGATGAACTCACCCTTCGAGAACATCGGCGTGGCGACGACGACGTCTGCCTGGTGACAGGCGCCGCTGTAGGGATCGTTGTGAAGGATGACGTCGCCCTCTTCAAGCTCGCCTTCCTGTTCGAGGATCGTATCGACGGCGTCGAAGAGGGAGCCGAAGTGAACCGGTATGCCGCCAGCCTGCGCGAAGAGCCGCCCGCGCTCGTCGAACAAAGCACAGGAGAAGTCCACCGCCTCGCTGAAGCACGTGGAATACGCCGCCCGCGTTGTGACGCTGATCATCTCGCGCACCGCCGAGAGCATGTAGTTGCGAATGATCTCGGTCGTAACCGCGTCGAATTCGGCCGACGCCTCGGCTTTAGTGGATTTCGATGGTGATGTTGCCATACTCGTCGACACTCGCCTCCGTGTCCGCCGGCATATACGTGGTGGTGTCCGGCTCCTCGATCAAAGCCGGGCCCTTGAGCGTAGCGCCAACGCCGAGGTCACCGCGATCGAAGACCTTCGCCTCGCCGAATGCGGTCTCCGCCGTGGCCTTCACGGGCGGGCTCTTCGATCCGGACACGTGAACGCTCATCTCTCGCTCCGTTATCCGGCCGATCGCCACGACCTTGAGGTCAACGATCTCGGCCGGGTCGCCGAGCTGAGTTCCGTAGCGAGCCAGGTGAGCGTCCTCAAACTCCTTGTACAGCGCATCGCCGTCCAGGGAGTTCGTCAGCTCGATGGGAAGTTCGTGCGACTGGCCCAGGTAGCGCATGTAGGCGACACGGCGAGCTGTCACCTCCTCGACGACGTCCTCGCCGATGAGAGGAGCCTTCGCCGATTCCTCCAGCTCCTGGAAGTACTTCTCCAACTGCTTGCCATCGACCGCGGACACCTCCGCGAGGATAGTCCGGCTGGCCGTGTTGTGGAGGTCGGCGCTTAACAGCCCGAGGGCCGAGAAGACTGACGGGAAGACGGGAACGATGACGCTTGAGATGTCCATTTCGCGGGCTACCTCGACGGCATGCTGAGCGCCGCCGCCACCGAAGGCGACCATCGTAAACGCCCTCGGGTCCACACCCTTGAAGACAGTGATCTCGCGGATCGCCTGGGCCATGTTGGAGTTGACGATTCGATAGACCCCCTTGGCCGCGTCTTCGATGCTCAGCCCGAGCTGATCCGCTATCGGACTCATCGCCTTCTCCGCCGCGGCCCGGTCAAGCGGTATCTCGCCCATCGCGAAGCGGTCCGGCCTAATCAGCCCGAGGAGGAGGTTGGCGTCGGTCACCGTCGGCAGTTCACCGCCGCGACCGTAGCAGGCCGGCCCGGGACTCGATCCCGCGCTCTTCGGCCCGACCTTGAGCGCTCCGCCGGGGTCGACTTCGGCGATGCTTCCGCCGCCGGCGCCTATCGAATGGATATCGACGGTGTGGGTGCGCACCGGAATGCCCCATTGGACGAACAGCTCGTCTTTTTCGTCCGCTTCGCCATTCTGGATCACGCAGACATCGAAGCTCGTGCCGCCCATATCGACCGTGATGAGGTCCTCGTTCCCGATCGTCGAGCCGAGGAGCTTCCCCCCGAGCACGCCTCCGACTGGGCCCGAGTAGACGAGGTTGACGGGCGCCTTCGCTGCCTGCTTGGCACCGACGACGCCGCCGCTGGACTGCATGAATTTGATCCCGTGACGCACAGGGATATTCGCATCAAGGGTTGATCCGTAGCGCGTGAAACCGGGCATGGCGTAGGCGTTGACCACCGTCGTGCTCATGCGGGGGTACTCGCGGATTCTCGGGTCAATCTCGTACGACACTGAGAGATGAAGATCCGGCCAACGCTTCCGCGCGATCTCCGCGACACGCTGTTCGTGCTGAGGGTTCTTGTACGAGTTCATCAGGCAGATCGCCAGCGCCTCTACCCCGTCGGCGACAAGCCCGGAGAGAACCTCCTCGATCTCCGCGTCGTCCGGTGGCTTGAGTACGTTGCCGTCGGCGTCGATGCGCTCGTCGATCTCACGCCGCAGGTGCCGCGGCACAAGCGGCGGTGTCTTCTCCCACTGGAGGTCGTAGGGGTTGGGCCGCAGCCCCGTCTGGATCTCGAGCACATCCCGGAAGCCCTTCGTCGTCAGGAAGCCGACGGTGCCGCCGGAACGGGTGATGATGAGGTTCGTGATCAAGGTCGTTGCATGGAGGAAGAGGTCGATGTCGGCGGCCTCGATGCCAGCCTTTGAGAGCGCCGCCAGGAGGCCCTCCTCAGGACTGCTGGGAGTCGAAAGCGCCTTCGTCCGGCCCAGCTCCTTGGTCTCCTCATCGAACCATACGAGGTCCGTGAATGTCCCGCCGATGTCAACTGCGACTCGCTTCATCTAAGGCCTGGGGTAGCGACTGATTTCCCGGTACAGACCGGCCTGGAAGTTCTGGATCTGCTCCGTGAACTCTGCCCAGCCCCTGACACGGGCGATCTCCGGTGTGTCGATCGCGTCGGGAGTCGTTATCTCGTATAGCGTGATGTAGCGAGGCTCGCCATCGATGGCAACGAACCGCCGCGCGCCGAGATAGCCGGGGCATTTGCAGATCTCCGGCAGGTGCACGTTGTCGTACCACTCGTTAAAGGCGGCGTCGTGCTCGCTCGGTATATCCACGAGGACTGTTCGCAGGAACCCGCCTGTGTTCAAGTCACCTTCGGACTTCATTTCGCCTCCTCAGTCAGCGCTGTGTAGAGATGCGGACGTCGATCCCTCAGAACAGGTAGCGCCAGCCGCTGGTCGAGAAGCAGATCTCCCGAGAGTTCGGCCGCGATCAGGGCCTCCTCGTGCTGCGGCGCCTCAGCCAGGATCTCGCCGGCCGGCGACGCGATTATGCTGCCGCCGAAGAAGTGCATGTCATCCAGCGTGCCGACGCGGTTCGCGCCGATCACGAACATTCGGTTTTCGACGGCGCGCGTCACACAGTAGTGCTTGAATCTATCGCTGCTGTAGGCGCCGAGGCTGGGCTTGGTGAGCGCGTTGAACGGCGCGCAAACGACCTCCGCCCCGCGCAGAGCAAGCACCCGGCAGACCTCCGGAAAAAGGCCGGCGTCGTAGCAGACGGGCATTCCGATGTTGCCGATCGGTGTCTGGTACCCCTCGATCGCCGAGCCCGGCGTGAAGTAGTGCTGCTCTTCCAGCGGCAGGTGTAGCTTCCGCTGAACTCCGGCGACACCATCGGGCGTCACCAGCACCGCCGAGTTGAACATCCGGCCCGGGATAGCGGGGTCCCGCTCGCAGAGGCCGCACACGATGTACACCTTCTTGTCCGCGGCGAACTTCCGCAAGCTGGTTACGAACTCGCCGTCGATACCCTCGGAGATGTCGTAGAGGTTCCGGGCGAACTCGCGCGAGAACAGTGGCACGTAACCGCTGTTCGCCAGCTCGGGAAAGACGATCAGCTCAGCCTTCTCGCTCACGGCGCGCTCGGCCCAGGTCAGTACACGCTGGAGGTTGCCGGGCGCGTCCAGGCTCCCGATGTCCATTTGAACGGCCGCGGCGCGGACCGATGTTTGCAAGCGGTCAATCCTCCGGAAGTGGAATGACTTTGGCAGGCATCTTCAGCCACTCGTTCTTGAGGTAGTAGGCGGCCGTGATCTTGAACGGATTGAGCTCAGCGATCTCCTCGTTGTCTTCGCCGATCAGCTCAAGTTCGGCGGAGCACTCCCAGACGTCGGTGAGAACCTTTTCCCCCAGCTCCTCGACGATAAGCTCCTTGATCGAAGGCCGGTCGGGGGAAGCGCTGGGGATGTAGCGGAAGCCAAGGAACGAGCCCCATTCCGGCAGGTCGTCGGCGCTGATCTCCTTTTCGAGAGTCACTTCGGCGCGGGCCACCCTGCTCTGGTAGCGGGTGACGACACCGCCGATATGCGCGCCCGGTCCGAACTGGCTGTGGAACGGCCACGACATGTGGACTTCGGCCATCTTGTGGGCCCAGCCGTACACCTCACGGCAGGCGGCGATCTCCGCGTCGTTGTCGCACCAGAGAACCGCGTCCAGCTCACCCATGTTGTCCTCGTAGACCGCGGGCAGAGCGATCAGGCCTTCGCGGCAGAGGCCGCGGCGGGGGCTCTTCCAGGTTATCTCGTCGCCAAATCCCCAGTCGCAGACGAATTCGTTGATCGAAAAGCGGCCGATCCCGGCCCTCGGTCCGTCCCGCGGGCTCTTGAGCGGCGGCGGTAGCAGCTTGTCGATATTGTCGGGGTCGGTCTCAAAGTAGATCGAGAGCGCACGACCGGCGAAGTGCCAGGGCGGTGGGCCGTAAAGGGCTGATTTCCGGGTTGCGGTAAGTGGGGCACCGTAGTCGGCCACGTTGCGCTCCTTCATCAAAGCTGCGTCGGCTCCGTTTATAAGCGCCGGCAGTCAGCCTTGTCAAGGGAAGCACGAAGGCCGCCCGGCGCCGTTGGTTGAATTAATCGATCTAATGTATGATCACACCCACCGGACGGAGGAGACCCCTAGTTTGAGCGACACAGTCGCAGACCCCACGCGAACCCTGGCGATGCGGGAAGCCGTCACCGAGGCTCTCGCTGAGGCGATGGAGGAGAACCCGGACATCATCCTCCTGGGCCAGGACATCGGCAAGTACGGCGGCACGTTTGGCGTCTATCGCGGGCTCTACGAGCGATTTGGGCCAGACAGGATACGAGAGGGCCCACTGTGCGAATCGGCGACGGTCGGCTTCGGCACGGGCCTCGCGATCTCTGGCATGAGAGCGGTGGTCGAGATCTCGTTCATGGACTTCTCGACTGTCGCGATGGACCAGATCGTGAACCAGGCCGCGAAGCTGCACTACTTCACCGCGGGCAAGCTCAAGGTGCCGATGCTCATTCGCTCCACGGTCACGTCTCGCCTCGGACTCGGGTCGCAGCACTCGCAGAGCCTGGAGGCCTGGTTCATGCACATCCCCGGGATCAAGGTCGCCATACCGTCCGGCGCGACCGACGCACTCGGTCTGATGCGCACGGCTCTTCGAGACGACAACCTGGTCTACTTCATCGAGAACTCCGGGCTCTACGCCGAAGAGGAAGAGGTCCCGACTGAGTACTACGAGATCCCGTTCGGGTCCGCCAGGGTAGTCCGCCCTGGCACAGACGCGACCGTCGTCGCGCTCTCGTCAATGGTGCCGATCGCGGTGGCGGCTGCCGAGCAGCTCGAAGAAGAAGGCGTTTCGGTGGAGATAGTGGACCCGCGAACGCTCAGCCCGCTGGACATGGACACCATCTGCGAGTCAGTCGGAAAGACGGGGCGGGCCGTCGTCACGCATGACGCCCACGGCACCGCCGGTCCCGGCTCCGAGATCGTCGCGCGAATCCAGGAGCAGGCGTTCGATTCGCTCGACGGGCCCGTACTGCGGGTATGCGGCGAGGATATTCCGCTGCCGGCCGGGCTGTCGGTGTCCAAGATCCTGCCGGACGAAGCCAAGCTCATAGAGTCGATTCGCACGCTGGTCGAGAAGAACTGGTAATGGTCCGGGAGTTTACCGATGCCCGACGAAGCTAACGGCGACAGCCTATCCCCCGAAGGCGAGGTCGAGCTCTACTTCAAGATGTGCCTGATCCGGGCGGTTGAGGAGCACGTCGTCAGCGCCGCCAGCATCGGGCTCGTCCCCGGGTCCACGCACGTCAGCATCGGCCAGGAGGCGATCACGGTCGGCGCCTGCTCCGCGCTCGACCCCAAAGACCTGATGCTCGCGACCTATCGGGGACATGGCGCGTTTCTGGCGAACGGCGGCGACATCAAGGAGCTGATGGCGGAGATTATGCTCCGCGAGCCCGGTTGCTGCGCCGGCAAGGGCGGCACCATGCACCTTTCGGACCCGGAGCACGGCACGCTGCTGACATCGGCCATCGTGGCGAGTCAGATCCCGATCGCCGGCGGAGTGGCCCTTGGCTGCAAGTTGCGCAACACCGGGCAGGTCGTAATGACCTTCTTCGGCGACGGCGCGGCGTGTGAAGGCGAGTTCTTCGAGACGATGAACATGGCCAAGATCTGGAACATCCCCCTGGTCATGGTCTGCGAAAACAACGGCTATGCGCTCGCGACGCCGATCTCGAAGTCACAGGCGACGCCGGACATCGCCGATAGAGCCAAGGGCTTCGACATGCCAGCTGAGATCGTCGACGGGAACGACGTCATCGAAGTGAGGAACGCAGTCGCCCGGGCGGTCAACCGGGCGCGCTCCGACGGAGGACCGACGCTGATCGAGTGCAAGACGGTCCGTTACGGAATGCACAGCACGCGCTCACCCGGGTACTACGACAACAAAGAGGACGCCAACGCCTGGCGCGACGTCGATCCGATCCCGCGGTTCAGGGCCGCCCTGATCGAACGCGAGGTTGCCCTGCCGGCCGCGCTCGAAGAGGCCGAGGCCCGCGCGAAGATGGAGGCGCTGGACGCCCGCGAGTTCGCACAGGCCGCGCCGCTAACGTCGATCGAGACGATTCGCGCGAACGTCTTCGCCGAATAGCATGGCAGACACCAGGACGAGCCGGTCCCACGTCGCCGTCAAGGACGGCCTGTTCCACGACCTTGACCTGCCGCTGGAGGAGATTCGGTTGCGCGGTTCACGGTGCGGCGACTGCGGGTATGCGTTTCTCGGCGCTCGCAAGAGCTGCGAGAACTGCGGCAGTCACATTCTGCAGGAGTCGCGACTCAGCGCCCGCGGAGTCGTCTGGAGCTACACCATCGCCCGCCATCGCCCGCCCGGCGACTACAAGGGCGCCGACCCGTTTGAGCCGTTCGTGATCGCGGTCGTCGAGCTCCCGGAGGAAGTGCGCGTGCTGGCTCCCCTGAAGGGAGCAGAGCTCGACGGCGTAGAGGTCGGGATGCCCGTCGAGCTGACCGTCGAGCCGCTTTGCCAGGATGCGGAGGGGCGGGACGTACTCGCCTACTGGTTCCGCCCGCTGGTCGCGGAGGCGCGCTCATGACGGAAGCGCTGATAGCCGGCGTGGGCATTCATCCTTTCGGATCGTTCGAGGATAAGCCCGCGGAGGATATCGGCCTTGAGGCAGTCTCTCAGGCGCTGGCTGACGCTGGAATCGAGTACAAGCACGTCGAAGCGGCGTATTGCGCCAGCATGTACGCGCCCGCGACGTCCGGCCCCCGAATCCTGAACAACCTGGGGATGACCGGAATACCGGTCGCGGACGTGGAGGCGGCCTGTGCCAGCGGCGCCGTGGCGATCCGTCAGGCCTTCATGTCCATCGTCTCAGGTCTATACGACTGCGTGCTGGCCTTCGGCATCGAGAAGATGCCAAAGGGGTTTATGGACCCGAGCCAGATCTATGAGCCATGGCAGGTGGACATGGGGCTGAGCCAGAACCCGATGTACTGGGCGCTGATGGCGCGGCGATACATGGAAGACTGCGGCCTGACCCCGCTGCACCTGGCGAAAGTCTCCGTCAAGAACCACCGATTCGGCGCCGAGAATCCCAACGCCATGTACCGAAAGCCCTTCAGCGTCGAGGAGGTCCTCACGTCGAAGATGGTCTGCGACCCGCTCACGCTTTACATGGTGGCTTCCCCAAGCCAGGGAGCGGCCGCCGCTGTCGTTTGCAGCCCGCGGTTCGCGAAGAAGAACGGAGTGCGTGAGCCGGTGCGGATCGCTGCGTCCGAACATCGCACGTCGATGCACCCCTGGTTCCGCGCGCCGGCGTTCAGTTGGAGCACGAGGGAAGACAACCCGGCCGTGACGGAGGTCGCCGCGGGCAATGCGTACGAACGGGCCGGACTCGGACCGAAGGACCTGGACGTCGCCGAGATGCAGGATACGGATTCGCTCTCCGAGATCATGTTCAGCGAGCAGATCGGCCTGGCGCCGGCGGGCGAGGGCCTTCGGCTCATCGACGAGGGAGCCACGGACGCCGGCGGCTCGACTCCGGTAAACACCTCCGGCGGGATTCTCAGCTGTGGCGAACCCGTTGGGGCGTCTCATCTCCGGCAGATCCACGAAATCACCAGCCAGCTTCGAGGCAGAGCGGGTTCACGCCAGGTGCCGGACGCTAAGGTAGGCTTGGCGCACGTGCTGGGCGCGGGTGGGAACTCCGCCGTCACCATCCTCACCCGCTGATGCGATCGCGCCAACGGCCCGAGCGTAGACAGCGGATCGCTTCACTGAACTCGGCGGCGCTCGAGCCGGCGAGACCCCGATGACCTATACCGGCCTGATCGGCATGAGCCTGATCGTCGGCTCAGCCTATCTGCTCGCCGACATCGCCCTCGACGAGATGGACCCCGTGATGCTCGTGACTATCCAGAGAGTGATCGGAGCGGTCTTTTTCGCGGGACTGGTGATCGTTCTCCGCACCCCGATCATCCCCGCGCGGCGCGATTTCTTGCCGCTCGTTCTGCTGGCGCTGACGAACTCGGTCCTGCCCTTTCTCCTGATCGCCTGGGGGCAGGAGCGAATCGACAGCGGTACGGCCGGCGTGTTGGCGGCAACGACGCCACTCTTCGCGGCGATGCTCGGCGCTCTGCTCATTGCGAGCGAAAAGTTCGAGTCCCGGACTGTTCCCGGCCTCCTGCTCGGCTTCGTCGGCATCGCGATCATCGCCGGCGTTGATCTGGGCGACCTCGGCTTCGACACGCTCGTGGGAGACCTCGCCGTAGTGGCCGCTGCCTTGAGCTTCGCCTACGCGATGGTGCTGATCCGAACTCGCTTCGCCGACCATGACATGATGCAGGTCTCCGCCCTCACGACGTTCATAATGGTCGGTCTGCTGGTGCCGGTTGCGTCCATCTCACATACGCCGAGCGACGTGTCGTATTCCGCGGACGTCTGGTTGGCCCTGGTCGGAATCGGTGTCGGCGTCGCCGGCGTGGCGATCCCGCTCTACATCTGGCTCATCAAGAGAGCCGGGATAGTACGCGCGGCCCTCACCCACTACCTATCGCCGGCGATCGCCGTCCTCCTCGGCTGGGCGTTTCGAGACGAAGAGCCGGCCCTTCAGATATTCCTGGGGCTGGCCTTGATCTTATTCAGTCTGGCGTGGGTAGACGGCTTCATCTTCAGACGACGGGGGAAGGATCCGGCCGAGCGTTCGAGCGATGACACGGGCTAGCGCCGCGCGACACCGCCGATAGACCGCTATTCCGCTACCGAAGCCGGCGCAGGATACTCCTGCTCCAGGTTCCGATCGACGGGTGGGACGTACGCTTGCGAAAGCGGTCGGCAGAGAACGCCGTACATATCCGGCCTTCGGTCGCGGTAGACGTTCAGATAGCTCCGATACCCGATCAGGTCGGACTCTGAGAGCGTCACGCGTACGACATCCTCCTCGGCCGTCTCGGAGCAGCCGATCAGGTTGCCGTTCGGGGCTCCGACGGCGCTGCGGCCGGCGAACTTCGTCTTTCCCTGGACGCCGGCGCGGTTGCAGTTGATGTAGTAGAGCCCGTTCTCCTGTGCCCGCGTGTAAGCTCGGTGCTTCAAGGTGTCGTCGCCGGGAGAGACGTCGCTCACACCCGAAGATATCGCCCAGATGTTGCAGATGATCTCGGCGCCCTTGACGGCAAGCACGCGCGGGAACTCCGGGAATCGCCCGTCGTAGCAGACGGCGATACCGATATTGCCGAGCTCCGTCTTCCAGACCTCGGCGGTGTTGCCTGGGTAGAAGAAGAGCTTCTCGTTGAACGGCAGGTGCACTTTGTGGTGCACGCCGATGACGCCCGAGGGGCCGATGAGCGCACCGGAGTTGTAGAGAGTGCCGGGAATCGTTGCGTCTCGCTGGGCCAGACCGACGACGACGTAGACACCGTGCCGCCTGGTCATCTCGGAGAGCGCGTCCGTCGCCGGGCCCGGGATGGGGGACGCGGCACGAACGTAGCGCTCGCAGAACTCCTGGTAGCTCATCTCGCAGTCCAGATCCCCGCCCGGGGCGACCGGCGTGATGTAGCCGATGTCCGCCAGTTCGGGAAAGACGATCAGCTCTGAGCCCTCAGCCGCCTCCGCTGCGACGAAGGCGCACATGCGCTCAATGTTCTTCTCAAGATTCAGCCACTCGGTGGCGAACTGAACTACGGAAGCCCGAACCTGCTCCTTCATCTGCCTGTTCCTTCCTCGCGCGGTCTGAAGCGCGACCTGCATGCACTGCTCAATAGGTTGCGGCCGCCAGCACGCCGTTGCCGACCTGCGAGGCGAGCGGTCACGAAAACGTCTGCTATACTAACCCTCGCTTTCTAGATTTGTAAATAGGTTGACTATGTGCCAAGACGCGGCCGATACCGCGCCTGCCGATGATAGGCCTCACGAATCTCCTCACTCTCGTCCATGAAGCCTAACCTGCGCGTCCTGGCTGAAGGGACCGCTGAGTACCCTTTCCTGCTGCCCCGTGAGTTCAGAGACTGGGTGCGCAAGAACAAGCCTCGCGAACAGGCGCCGAAACTGATGACGGCCAGCGACGCCGTCGGCAAGTTCGTCACAGACGGCGACTACCTCGTCTACGAGTGCGAGTATCTCCACAGCGGCCCGGCCGCGCTCGTTCGCGAGGTGATCCGGCAACGACGAAAGGACCTCTGGATCGGCGGCAAGTTCACATACGTGGACGTATCGCTCCTGGCCGCCGCCGGCTGCGCGTCTCGCGCCGACGTCGGGTATTTCGTCACCGGCCCCACGATCAATCACCAGGTCAGCTCGGGCGAGCTGAAGCTGTACGAGTATTCGAACGTTGTGCTGACGAACCGGCTGATGGCAGCGGCGATGGGCATCTCTTTCATCTCGGTCTCGTCCTTCGGCGGCACGAACGGCTTCACCCATTCCGCCGCGAAGCTCATCACCGACCCCTATAGCGGAGACCCGGTAGTCATCGTGCCGGCGCTGCACCCGGACGTGGCGCTGATTCACGCCCACCAGGCTGATGCCCTGGGCAACACCCGGATCTTCGGGACCGCCATCTCCCCACTCGAATCTGCCCTCGCCTCGAAACGTGTGATCGTCTCCACGGAGGAGCTGATCGACACCGACGAGATCAGGCGCAACCCGGGCCTGACGACGATTCCGTACTACGCAGTCGACGCCGTAGTCCACACCCCGCTGGGCGCGTATCCCGGTGAAATGCCCGGCCTGTACGCGTCTGACACCGCTCACGTCCAGGAGGTCTTCGCCGCAGTAGCCGCGGGTGACGAGGAGACCTATCTGCGCGACTGGGTGTTCGGCGTGGCCGATGATGCCGAGCTGCTCGACAGGCTCGTCGGGCCGGAACGCCTGGCGGACCTCAAGCGAAGGGCGACAATAACGCAGGGTTACGGGGTCATGAGGGTACCGATCGGCACGCCAGCGGCGAGCTTTAACGAACGCGAACATCAGATCTGCGTGGTGGCGCGCCTGATCGAGGGCGGCACGAGCTACTGGGTGGCCGGGGGTGGCTCTCCGCTGGCGGCGATCCTGCTCGGCAAGCAGCTGTACGCGCCGTCCGCTCTCTACGCCACCGAAGACGGCGCGCTTTCGCCGGAACCGAAGCTGCCCTTTGATCCGATGATGTCCATGATGAGCTCGCGCGCTGGTTATCGAGCGCTGCAGTGGGGAACGATGAACAGCATCGGGTTCCACGCCGCTCTCGGCTACATGGACGTTGGCATCCTCAACGCTTTGCAGGTCGACCGCCACGGAAACATCAACTCCACCGCCATCGGTGATTACGATGCGGAGCACCGGCGCTTCGCCGGCCCGGGCGGGGCGGACACGATCGCTGCGGCCTGCTGGCAGACGATCCTGCTGACCGATCAACAGAAGCGGAAGTTCGTCGATCAGGTCGATTTCATCTCTTCCCCGGGATTCCTGGATGGCGGCGAGTTCAGTCGCCAGCAGGCAGGCCTGCCCGCCGACACGGGTCCGGCCTGCGTGGTCACCCCGTGGGCGCTGTTCGACTACGAGGGGCGAGAGCTGCGGCTCGCGGCCGTGTCTCCGTTCGTGACTGCCGAAGACGTTCTGAGCCAGATGTCGTTTGAACCGAAAGTGGCAAGCCGGGTGAGGACACTTGATCCGCCGACGGAGGAGGAACTCGCCGTCCTCCGGACTGAACTCGACCCGATCGGCCAGATCACGGCCGGAAGCCGCTGGGTGGAGCGTGTCGGCGATGAGTACCGATTTGGCGAGTAATACTCAATTGGAGGGCTGATAGCGGTGTCGGAAGATTCTGAAAAGCTGCTGGAAGAGATCCGGAGCAATCGTGGATACACGATCCCGCTCCACGAGGTCCTGGCGAAGGAAGACCCTGAAGTGCTCGCCGCCTACGACAACATGCTGCAGAACACCTATCTCAAGGACAGGCGCCTGGACGGCAAGACGAAGGAGCTGATATACGTCGGCGTCCTCGTATCGCTGGGCTCGGAGGAAGGGCATATTAGAGCGCACATGGAGAAGGCAGTGCGCCACGGGGCGACAAAGCATGACGTGCTTGAGGCGATCGAACTGACGATTGCGGCCGCCGGCGTGCCGCGAGCATCCATCGGCTTCGGCATCTGGCAACGCACGTTCGGAGCCGACGCATAAGGTCGGCTGCCGATCGGCCACGGTTACGGGAGGCGAGCTATCAAGGTCCTTGGGCTTCACCACGTTCAGGTCAACGTCCCGCCTTCCGGCGCCCGTGAGGCCCGGCGCTTCTATGGGGAGTTGCTCGGGTTGGAGGAGATCCGGCCGCCGGCTGCCCTGGCCGTGCGTGGATGGCGCGGGATCTGGTACCGCTTTGGCGCCGCTGAGCTACACGTTCGGCTGGTCGTCACCGATGACGACGCAACGCTGAGCACGAGGCACCCTGCCTTTCGCGTGGACGGTGTCGACCCCTTCCGAGAGCGCCTCGAAGCGGCAGGCGTAGAAATCGAACCGGCGATCGAACTACGGGGCCGCCGGCGTCTGTTCTGTCGTGATCCGTTCGGCAACAGGGTCGAGCTGATTGAGCTGGTATCGAAGGAGTCGTGAGCGTGCCTCACCAGATCGTCGCCGCTTCTGCAGCTCAGGCCACCCCGGCGAGGCACTCTAGCTGGAACTAGCGGAGTCCGGGAACGTCACTCCGGTCATCTTCACGACGGCCTCGAAACCAGCTTCCTGGCCGGCCTCGTCAACGAAGTACTCGGGCCAGGTCTGGATCCCGACCGGGCCAACCAGCTTCTTCCGATCGGCGGTGGCATAGAAGTGTCCGGTTTCCTGCTCGCCGAGATCAGCGGCGTCGAGATAGCGCCGAGCTGCGGATTCGATAGGCCCTGCCATGCCGATGAGTGGGCCGACGATCTTCATCAGAGGCATCATGAAGATCCGCATCATGAGAGGCGTGTTGCGGGCGAAGCCACTGGCCGGTGCTGAGCCGGGCGAAACCGCATTGGCAGTCATGCCTGTGGGCAACTTGCGGGAGAGCGCCGCCGCCCACCAGGCCACTACCAGCTTGGCCGTCACGTATTCGTTGAATGATACGTACTTGTACGGCCCCTGACCTCGCGCCAGTCCCTCGATGGCCGCCACACGGTCGCCGCCAAAGTTCTCGTCGGCGACCTTTCCAATGTCGTGCACCTTCATGTTGGGCAGGTTCCCCCGAGCACCCTCAGACCCCGCGATGACGATGCGGGCTGTCGGGGCCAGGAGTCCGTCGCTCAGGGCTCGCATGGTCAGTAAGTGATGACCGACAAGGGTGGAGGCCCAGGTGTTCTCAACGCCATCGGAGTTGAACTGCGATTGCGCTCCCGTTGCTCCGGCGTTGAGCAACAGGAAGTCGATCTTCTCTCCCCGGTCGCGCAGCTCGTCGCCAGCGGCATTGGCGGAAGCGACCTCCGAGGTGTCGACCGCCAGCGTCTCAAAGGAATCCTTGCCGGTTCGTTCAATCAGCCGCCGCCGGGCGGCCTCGGCTTTCGCTTCGGTCCTGCAGGCCAGGATCACCTTGCGCCAACCAGCCTCGGCAAGCTGCGCAGATGCCTCGAAACACAGGCCCGAGTTTGCTCCGGTGACCAGCGCTGTCTTCTCAATGGAGTCGTTCATAGTGACGGGCCCATCCTTCCTTCGCCTCTCTCCTTCTCAATGACGGGCTATCCAATCGCCCATCCTTCGGGTGGTCGCCGTCAGCTGAGATCTTCGGTGACAAGGATCTCCATGCTGGAGGAGGCCTTGTCCCTGTCAGCTACCAGCGCCTGGTATTCGTCGCTGGCGAATGCGTCGATGATGGTTTCTGCGCTCTCGAAGTCCATCACCAACGCTATCGCTGCGCCTGAATTGCCGACGATGGTGTCGGTGACGCGGAGTCTCTTGACGGGCTTGCCGCCGGCACCCATCAAGAGGGGTAGGACGGCTTGGAGGTATCGGCCTCTGGCCTCGTCTTGATCTTCGGCTGGTGTTCCGGTGGCTATCAGGGTTGCAACGTTGCTCCTCTTTTCTGCTGAAATCGGGTCCTGGGTTAGTTAGCTCGGCGCTCTCGCCGAGGAGGCCCTCCTCTACGACCGCCGGCCCTGATCAGGCCGCTGCGGCCGGCTCTTCAGCGCGCGACGGATTCGCCTGTTTGCCCGTCGGGCCAGGAACCTCACAGCGTCTTGTACCAGGCGGCGATCTCCTCACCGATCAGATGTGGGTTGTCCTCTTGGATGAAATGTATCCCCTGGCCTATGTCCACCGTCTTGAGATTCTTGTAGCTTTGCTTGATCGTCTTCACCATAGGAGGCGGGATGATAGCGCCGGGGTCGGCGTGGAAAAACAGCTTAGGCAGATCCGACTCCCGAAGCTTGGCAGCGTAGGCGCTTATGATCTCGTGGACGTCTGCCGGCTCGCCGGCGATGGGGATCTCGTTCGGCCACCGCCAAAGGGGCAGGCGGGTCGACGGGTCCGTGAACGGCGCGCGGACGGCGTCCATCTCGGCGTCAGTGAGCTTGCGCACAATCATCTGCGGCACGAGTTGCTCGATGAACATGTTCTGGTTCACGATCATGTCCCATCCAACCTCAGGTGTACGGAAAGCGGTGAAGATCTCCTTCATGCCCGGCGGCATCGCGTCGAGGCTAGGGATAGGCATCAGGAGAGCCTCCATAAAGGCGATGCCCTTCACATTGGACTCGTTGCGCATTGCGTAGTGGAATCCCAGCGCCGAACCCCAGTCGTGGATGACCAATGTCACGTTCTTTAGTCCCAGCGCCTCGATGAATCCTTCGACGTACTTCACGTGGTCGACAAACCGGTATTCGATGTCGGGCTTGTCGGATTTGCCGAAGCCAATGTTGTCCATTGCGATCGCCCGCGCTACGAGAGACACGTGCGGGATGACGTTTCGCCACAGATAGGTTGACATCGGCTGGCCGTGCAGGAAGAGCACCGGATCCCCCGACCCTTCCTCCACGTAGTGGATCTTGGAGCCGTGCACCTCGATGTAGCGCGACTCGAATGGGAAATCAGCTGATATGGGTTGTCGGGTGGTCAATTTGTGTCTCCTTCAGCTTCAGGCATAGGCATCGGTTCGCCTGTCTCTACATATTGCTTCAAGCTAGCGAGTATCAGAGGGAACAGATCTTCGCGGTTCTGCCGTTCCACCTCTTTCGGGTCCACCGATACGTCCGACTTCAGGTCGTAATCGAGCGTGAATTTCACGATAGTCCCGTCCCCGTCGTCTGCCAGCGACAAGCCCCCAGTAGCAGAGGCAAAGGGCACAGTGCCTTCATAAATATCTAGGGTGAAAGCCTCACCGGGTCTCCACTCTATAGCACGCTCCTTAACATACCCTCCATCAGGGAAATCGCAGTGTCGCGCGGCCCCCACACCCTCTTTGGCCTCTGATGTGTAGTGCGAATCGGCAAGTGCGGGATTCCATACACTTACTGACCCCAGGTCGGCTATAACGTCCCACACCTTATCTCTTGATGCGTCGATCCGAATTTCACTTGTGACTCTTGTCATTTTCATGCTCTCCTAAAATAAATTTGTGTTGGTATTGCTTTGCTATGGACTCTCTGATCATCTTTAGCTATGTTCTGACTACCATTGCTTTCTCCCTTTTCCTGGATGGTTTCGCATCTCTGACGAACTGGTTTCTCTAGTGGAACAACGACTGGCTGACTGGCGATGCCGACCTCACCGACGAGGAGCTCATTTGGACCAGCACCGGAACTGCCTCCGGGGTTGGAGCGACCGAAGATGGCCCCTCCGGATCATCGGAGTCGTCCACCTCGACTTGCGTCTCACGCATCTTGTTCGGCAACAGCGTCACGGCAGCGACCGCCGCCGCTACGAGCACCCCGATACTGACCGCGAAGCCGAAGGTGATCGCGTCGACGAACGCCAGGTTGGCGCTGGCGACCACCTGCGCCGCAACGTCGGCCGGCAGACTCTCACTCTCTAGCAGTGCGATGCCAACGCCTTCCTTCGCGGACTCTACGACGGCCGGCGACACGGTGCCGTCCAGCGCCTCCTCCACGTTTCCGCGATAGATGGTGTTCGCGAGGCTGCCAACGATGGCGATGCCGAGCGCCGCACCCAGTTCGCGGCTGACGTCGTTTGCGGCTGAACCGACCCCAGCATCGTTGACCGGCACGGCCACCATGACCGTGTCGGTCAGCGGCGCCATCGCCATTCCGGAGCCTACCCCGAAGGTGAACAACGAGATCGCGATCTGAAGCGTTCCTGTGTCGACCTCTAGTCGGAGGAAGAGCGCCATGCCAGCCACCATCGAGGAGATTGCGCCCAACAGGAGCATGCGCGGCCCGATCCGCTTCACGAGCAGGCCGGCAATTGGCGCCCCGACCATCATTCCCGTCGCGGGAATTACGATGAGCAGGCCCGCTTCAAAAGCGCTCCTGCCCTGGACGAGCTGGAAGTACTGCGTTAGGAAGAAGAAGGTCACAAACATCGCGAAGAAAATCAACCCAATGATCAGAACACCGCCGGTGAAATCCTTCCGGCGGAAGAACTGCAGCGGAAGCATCGGCTCGGCGGAGCGCAGCTCCACGAGTACGAACGCTGCCAGGAGAGCCACAGCGGACGTGAACGAACCGACGATCTCGGCTGACCCCCATCCAGCCTCTGCGCCCTGGATGATTGCGTAGCCAAGCGCCAACAGACCGCCAGTGGCAAGCAGGCCGCCGGGCAAGTCGAGCTTTCGTTTGCGTTCATCGCGGGAGTTAGGCACGAGGAAGAATAGGCCGGCTAGCGCTAGCAGCACCACGGGCACGTGCATCAGGAACACGGCCGACCAACTGAACTCGTCGACGAGGTAGCCGCCAATCGCCGGCCCCATGCCAATGCCCAGGCCGCCGACGCCGGTCCAGATGCCGATCGCCTTGGCGCGCTCCTCGCGTGCGAATACATCGGTAAGGATGGAGAGCGTGGCCGGCATGACGAGCGCGGCGCCTACGCCCTGCAGCGCACGGAACGCGATGAGCGATTCGGCGCTGGTCGAAAACGCCGCTCCGACGGCAGCGACGCCGAAGACCGACATGCCTATGGCCATCCACTGCCGTCGCCCGAAGCGGTCACCTACCGTGCCGCCAAGCAACAGGAGTCCGGCGAGGATGAGGGTGTATGAGTCGATGACCCACTGAAGCGTCGAGGTCGAGGCCCCCAGGTCGCGCGAGATGGCGGGGAGGGCGGTGTTGACGATCGTGTTGTCCACGAGGATCAGGAAGATCCCCAGGGACATCACCGCCAGGACGAGCCACCGCGTCGGGCTCGTCCTGATCTGCTCCGCTGAGTGAGGGATGGAAGCTAGTGCTGGCATGTCCGGAACTCCTTCTGCGCTTGCATTTTGCAAGTGATCATGCTGGGTATTCTACCGAGTATGAATTGCAAAGGTCAAGCGACTGGCAGCACTTAGCAAGTCTGTGGTACACTCTTGCCATGAGCAGAGAATACGAGCAGTACTGCCCAATGTCCCTCGGCCTGGAACGCGTCGGTGAGCGGTGGACGCTGCTGATCGTCCGCGACCTCATGTTCGGGCCGATGCGCTACTCCGATCTCAAGTCTGGGATGCCCGGCATCGCGACGAACATGCTGGCCAATAGACTGCATGAGATGCAGTCGGCCGGTCTCATCTCGAAGCGAGAGATGCCGCCACCGGCCGCCAGCACCGTCTACGAGCTGACCGAAGTCGGGCGCGGACTCGCTCCGGTGCTGGTGGAGCTAGGGAAGTGGGGCATGACTTTCCTGCCGGAGCACGACGAGGCAGGGCTGGTGAAAGAGGGCCTGAGGGCGCGGGCGCCATTCATAGCAGCGCACACTGCTAAGTCGAAGGAGGCGTACACGCTGGTCGTGGACGACGAGCTGATCGGGTTCGACGTAAGGCCGGGCGCGATCGAGGTTCTTGACGAGCCACCCGCGAACTGCGCTGCCACGCTGTCGGTCAGCTGCTCCACCCTGACGGAGCTGATGCTGCTCGGAAAGAGCGTGGTGGAGGCCCGAGACGAAGGCAAGGCCGAAGTGGTCGGTGACCCCGCCGCAGCCGAGCGAATGCTCGATCTTTTCCGTCTGCCTGACCCGACGCGCGAGCCGGCGCCGGCGTCAGCCTAGCCTTCTGATCTCGCGAAAGGTAAGTGATCAGCATGTCTAACGAAGTCCTTATCGTCGGCGCTGGCCGCTCAGCTACCGGACGCCGCAGCGGTACGCTGTCCTATACTCACCCCCTGAAGGTCGCCGCCCCCGTCATACGCCAGGAGCTCGATCGCTCCGGTGTGCCGCTGGACGAGGTCGACTTCGTAGTCGGCGGATGTATCACCCAGTCCGGCGAGCAGTCGTTCAACATCGCCCGGACCGTCAGCCTCGCCGCCGACTTGCCCATCGAAGTACCGTCCGTCACCCTCGACTTCCAGTGCGGCTCCAGCCAGCAGGCCCTGCAGATGGCGACGGACATGGTGCGCGCCGGCACGGCGGACCTGGTCGTCGCGATGGGTGTCGAGAACATGACCCGCGTCCCGATGGGTCAGAACTGGCTGAACACCGGCGGCAAGCCCTTCACCAAGGACCTCGTGAAGGAGTTCGGCCTGACTCAGCAGGGAATCGCTGGCGACAACATCGCCGTCGAGTACGGGATCACCCGAGATAAGGCCGACGAATTCGGCGCCCGCTCCCACCAGCGAGCCGGCCACGCTCAGGCGACGGGCCTGTTCGAGGACGAGATCATCCCGCTCGTCGTGGAGAAGGACGGGCAGGAAGTGCAGTTCTCCGAGGATGAGACAATCCGGCCGGAGACGACGCCGGAGACGTTGTCCACCCTGGAGCCGGCGTTCCGGGCGGACGGAATCCACCACGCCGGCAACTCGAGCCAGATCTCTGACCAGGCGCCCTGCGTGATCCTGGCGTCAGAGAAGAAGGCCCAGGAGCTCGGACTGAAGTCCCGCGCCCGCATCGTCGCCCATGCATCGGTCGGCTCTGACCCGCACCTGATGCTTACCGGCCCGATCACCGCCACACCCAAGGTGCTGGAGCGGGCGGGCCTCTCCTTGCACCAGATGGACAGCGTTGAGATCAACGAGGCGTTTGCCTCCGTGGTGCTGGCCTGGGCGAAGACGCTGGAACCGAACATGGAGAAGGTCAACCCGAACGGAGGCGCCATCGCGCTTGGCCACGCGCTCGGCTCCACCGGCACCCTGTTGATGACAACGCTGCTCCACCACCTGGAGCGGACCGACGGCCGCTACGGACTCGAGACGATGTGCTGCGGCGGCGGGCTTGCCACCGCCACCGTGATCGAGCGACTGAACTAGTCCCGGTCAGCCGCCCTCGATCGCGAAGCTACATCAGTTTGATCTGAACGGACTTGGTCTCCAGGTAGGTCTTCTGGTAGCGCGTGAAGCAGGTCAAGAGTGAATCCCGCTGTCCGCCTCCGCTCGGGTGCCCGCCCTACCCAGGCCACGGCGGCGTCACCACTCTGGCGCCCGGCGCCGTCCGCGACGACGATGGCGCCTGACCACGCATCACGCCGGCGACGCCGCTGATGATCAGAGCCGCACCGAGGATCACGTTGAGGCCGATGCTCTCGCCGAGTATCAGCCAGCCGAGGACCAGCGCCACGACAGGCACCACGTAAGTGACCAGCGACGACCGCACGCTGCCAATGTTATCGATGAGCCAGTAAAACAGGACGTACGATAAGCCCGTCCCAAGCATCCCGAGCGCCAGCATAGACAGCACCGACTGCGCACTCATCCCGTAGCCCGGCGAACCTTCGATCAGGAACACCAACGGTACCGTAAAAACGAACCCCAGACCGACCTGGAGCCCAGCAAGGGTGATCGGATCACTCGACCCCAGCAGGCTTCTCGTATACACAGCGCCGAACCCGAGGCAAAACGCCGCACCTACCACGGCCAGCTGGCCCAGCACGTCCGAATCCGTCACCTTTACGATGTCATCGCCTGTCAGCGCCAGCACACCGGCGAACCCCAGCGCGATCCCCGCCGACCGTAGCGGCGTGATCTTCTCCCCCGCCAGGAAGATCGCCGCCAGTATCGCCGTGAAGATCGGCATCGTCGAGATCAGCACGCCCGTGATCCCCGAGTCGCTCTGGTCTTCTCCCCAGGCGACCAGACCGTAACCCACCACGTTGGCCACCACCGCCACGACCGAAACGCGCAGCAGCAGCATCGGGGTTACCCTTAACGGCAGACGCCGCCATAGCATGAACAGCCCGATCGCCAGCGCCCCAAAGAAAAGTCGTCCCGCAACGACCTCGATCGGCGAAATATCGTCCAACAGCACCTTCATCATCAGGAACGAGGCGCCCGAGATGACGCCGACGATAAGCAGCGCAAGGTGTACTCTCGGGTCGCTTGCTCCGTCGGACAACATAGAAAACTCGGACCGGGATCGTCCGGGGGTTGAGCTCAACCTATCCGAGCCTCCAAACACCGGTCAAGGTTCACCCACGCTTATCCCATCGGATGCGGGCCCGCCTGGAAACTCCCGAATTCTCCGCGGGTCACGGAATCCGCCACGCCGCCCGGCCGCCCGAGCGCTCCAGCCGTCGTTGACGTCGCGCTGGCCGGTTCATAGACTGACAGGGCTCACCAACGAGAGATACGGGAACGAGAGGGAGGCGATCGAATGCGGTTCTTGTGCAAGGCGCGACTGGACGTCGAGGCGGCCAACGATCTCACCAGAGAGGGCAAGCTAGGTTCGACGATTCAGTCGATCCTGGAGGACATTCAACCCGAAGCAGTTTACTTCGTCGCGGAGGCGGGTCAGCGCACCGCCATCTTTGTCATCGACATGGAGGACGAGTCGCAGATTCCCGCGATCGCTGAGCCGTGGTTCCTCGCTTTCGATGCGGACTTCGAGGCGCTGCCGGCCATGGTGCCGGAAGATCTTGAGAAGGCCGGTCCCGCGATCGAGGCGGCGACCAAGAAGTACGGCTAGGGCGTGCGGGCCGGCGCCTGGTGGGAGAGCCAGAAACACTGACGCCACGGCGGAGAGATCGTGGTGGCGGATACCGTGCCGGCGGGAAGGGCCTCTCTTCGCACACGGCGGCGACAGGTCAAGAGCTTATCCCATCAAGACGGAAACACGGGATCCGAAATCGTCGCTGATCAGGATCGGATCGCGAGCCTCGCTATGCTGACGGGCGTTGGTGTCACGCGCACGACCTCACTTTGACGCGATGCGTGACCGCTGGCCGTGACAACATGCTATCGTTGACGCTGAGATGCGAGGACCCCAGGATGGGGCCCTGCGAAAGGACTGCGCGATGGGTGACAAGAGTCCGAAGAACAAAGACAAGAAGCAGAAGACCGCGAAGAAGGTCAAGGCGGCAAAGGCGCGTCCGGCTCAGAAGTAACCCCGGCACAACCGCGCTCGCTCGAATCCTGGAGTCGAGAGCGCGACTGGCGAAGCTCCGGGTATCAGCGACGACCCGCGATGCGCGCCCTCTGTTGGACGAGCGGGAGCACAACATCGATAGTGGGCGTCCGGATGTCGACGAGGCGTCCCATCTCCTGGACCACCGTCAACAGGGCGTCGATCTCCATCGGCCTTCCGCGTTCGAGATCCTGCAGCATCGAAGTCCTGTGGGCACCGACTGCGGCCGCCCCGTCGATTCGCTGCTCGACGTCGACTTTGAATCGCACGCCAAGCTTCTCACCGATGGCCTGCGCTTCCAGCATCATCGCCCGCGCCACCGCCCGCGTACCCGGATCCGTCGCAATCACATCGAGGGTCGCCTGGGTCAGCGCGCTGATCGGATTGAAGGAGAGGTTGCCCCAGAACTTGACCCAGATTTCGTCTCTGATACTGGAGCGGACCGGTGCCTTTAATCCCGCCTTGCGCATAGCGGCACTCAGTCGCGTGACGCGCTCCGTCTTCTCTCCACCTGGCTCTCCCAGGCTGAACCGGTCGCCTTCGATGTGCCGGATAACGCCCGGTTCTATCACCTCGGTAGCCGGATAGACGACGCAGCCGATCACCCTCTGCGGACCGATCTTCTCCCACTGCTTGCCTCCCGGATCAATGCTTTCGAGCCTGTAGTCACACCACGGCCCTTCAAGCCGGTAGAAGTACCAGAAAGGTATGCCGTTGACCGCCGTTACGACCGCTGTCTCCGGGCCCAGCAGGGGTCCGATGCTGTTCACGACGTCAGGCAGGGAAGGGGCCTTGACCGTGAGGACGACGTAGTCCTGGTGCCCGACTGTGGAAGGATCATCGGTGCAGTGTGGATGAGCGATTTGCTCCTCGCCGCCGATCAGCAACCTGACGCCCCGGTCCTTCATCGCTTCGAGGTGCGGCCCGCGGGCAATGAGCGTCACATCTTCGCCTGCCAGCGCCAGCTGCCCGCCCAGGTAGCCGCCAATCGCGCCCGCACCGTAGACGCAGATGCGCATCAGGCGAGCCCCAGCTTCTCGGCGAGGCCGATTCGCTGGGTCTTGCCGGTCGGCCCCTTCGGAATCTCGTCAAGGAACAGCACTTTGCGGGGGACCTTGAAGTCGGCAAGCCGCGTCGAGGCGAAGGCCCGAATGTCGCGTTCGGTAGCTTCGGCCCCCTCCAGCAAGACGATGGCGGCCGCGACCTCCTCGCCGAGCAGGTCATGCGGCGTGGCAAACGTCACCACCTGCCCCACCGCCGGGTGGTCCATCAGTACCTCGTCAACCTCCCGCGGGGAGACCTTCTCACCGCCTCGATTGATGATCTCCTTGAGGCGGCCCGTCACGGTCAGGTAGCCATCCTCGTCCAGCACGCCCTGGTCGCCCGTCCGGAACCAGCCGTTCGTGCGGCTCTCAGCGTTGGCCGAGGAGTTGCTCTCGTAGCCCTGAGTCACGTTGAGCCCGCGAATGACGACTTCACCCTCGGCGCCGGATGGCAGCAACGAGCCCTGCTCGTCCATGATCGAAACCTCGGGCCCGGCAGCGGGGCCCACGGTGCCGGGTTTGCGCTCGCCGGGGGGCAATGGATTGGAGGTCATCTGGTGGGCGGCTTCTGTCATCGCGTAGGCCTCCACGACCGGGGCCTTAAAAGTGTCCTCGAGCTGCTGCATGACCTGCGGCGGCAATGAAGCTGAGGAGGAGCGGATGAAGCGGAGGCGCGTCGCATCGATCGTCCCTTGATTGCGCCCCACACGGGTCAAGATCGCCTGGTGCATCGTAGGCACGGCGGTATACCAGGTTGGCTTCGCCTCTGCTAACCAGGAGAAGAACTTCAGCGCGTTGAAGCCCGGTGCGCAATACACGCTCGCTCCAGCGCACAACGTCGATAAGATCGCCGCCACGAGGCCGTGGATGTGAAAGAGCGGCATCACGTTCAGACACCGATCCTCCGCCTCAAGCGCTAGCGTCTCCCGAATGTTGCTGGCGGAGGCGCTGATGTTCCGGTGCGTTAGGGGCACGATCTTCGGCCGGGATGTGGTGCCCGACGTGTGCAGCACCAGCGCCAGATCATCGGCGCTTGCCAGTCCGCCGTGAGAGACGAGATCTCCGGCGACCACGCCCCGGCCCGGCCGGATTTCGAACAGCCCGGCCGGCGAACCGCCATCCGTGATCAGTTCGAGCACCGGAATGTTCAGCGCGCCTGCCGCTTCGATGGCGGGTGAATGGCTGCCCTGCTCAACGAGCAATGCCCTGGCGCCTAGATCTGATAGGTAGAAGTCGAACTCCTCCCTCCGATACGCCGGATTGAGAGGCGCGGTCGTCGCGCCAGCGGCGATCGAGACGAAGGCGACGGCCATCTCCGGGCCGTTCGGCAGCACGATCGCCACGCGATCGTTGCGACCGATCCCCAGGCGGTTCAGCGCGGCGACGGTCTGTTCAACGTGGTCGCGCAAGCGCGCGTACGTTAGCGGCGGACGCTTCTCTGCGGCGATCGCAACCGCACCGTCCCGGCCAGTCGAGAGTAGCTCGGGGATCGCTGTCATATCGCGCCGTCGTCGCGCAGTTTCCCGATTTCGTCCCAGCTATACCCCGCCTCGAGGAGCACTTCCTCGGTGTGCTGTCCCAGCTGGGGCGCGGGGCCGCGCGCCCCGACCTCCGTCCCCATGAACTTGACCGGCGTATCCAAAAGCTCAATCTCGCCCAGCTCCGGGTGCTCCACCTTCTTGAACGCCCCACGCGCCCTCGATTGGGGATCCGCGGCCACCTCCTCCATCGTCATCGCCGGCCCCCAGATGCAGCCGGCATCGTCCAGGGCGTCGGCCCACTCCGCGAGCGTCCGCTGAGCGAACATCCGGTCAAACAGCGCTACGAGCTCCCGCCGGTTTTTCGCACGCGCGTTGAAGTCGGCGAATCGCTCGTCCTTCTCCAGCTCCTCGTGTCCAACGGCGCGACAGACCTGGGGCCAGTAAACGTCCGAGACCACCATCACCAGCATGAGCCAGCGGTCATCCCTGGTTCGGTAGCTGTTGAAGATGGGGTTAGCGGCGGCCAGCCGCGAAGACTTCGGCGCCGCTGCTCCGAGGAGGGCAGCCTGGACGTCGAACCCCAGTATCCAGAGGCCGGCGTTGTGAAGGGAGATGTCTACCTGCTGGCCCCCATGCGTGCGCTGGCGGGCGAGGAGTGCCATGGCCACCGAGCCGGCTACCGCCAGGCTGGTGGCGTGATCCCCCATGCCGGGCCGTTGAGCTGGCGGGGGGCTGTCGGGCTCCCCCATCATCGCCATGATCCCGGACCGAGCCCAGAAAGCGGCGTAGTCATAGCCGGGGCGCTCCTGATCGGGACCCCAGGAGCCGTATCCCGTGACGCTGACATAGACGAGATCGGCACGGTGTTTGATCATCTCCTCATACGTCACGCCGTAGCGTTCGCGCCGGCGGGGCAAGAGGTTGGTGACGAACACGTCCGCCGTTTCGGCAAGGCGATAGAGGACGCCGCGGGATGCCTCATGCCGAAGGTCGAGCGTGATTCCCCTCTTGCCGCGGTTGCCCATCTCGAAGCCGAAGTTGAAGCTGGTGCCGTATCCCATCGCCCCGACTTGAAAGCCCCGGTAGGGGTCGCCCGTGGGCGGCTCCACCTTCACGACCTCCGCACCGAAGTCTGCGAGGAGAGCGCATCCCACCGGGGCGGCCAGCCAGTTAGCCACCTCAAGCACGCGCACTCCAGTCAATGGTCCGTCCACAGCGTCACTCCAAGTTCCAGCGTCCGGCCCCCGCCCACCGGAGGCGAGGAGCACGGAAATATGCTTCCGCACGTTCAGTTTAATCGACGCCGCTTGTGGCCACCTCATCGCGGCTTCGCAGCCCACGGGGCTTTTCTTCTCCTGCCGAAGCCCGGCTAGTCGGTGTCTGTGAGCTCGAACCGTTCGAGCCGGCGGACGGCGAGGAAAAGGGCGGCCGCGACAACGACGGCTGCCAGCACGAAACCTTCGACGCCGCCAAGGTTAGCTTCGAAGTCCTGCTTGCGGACCGTCGCGATGGTATCGGCGATGCCGAGGCAGTACTGGCGGATGCTGACGTAGCGCGTGCCGTCCAGGAGCTCCGTTATGAGGCCCTCCCAGATGAAGACGTAGGCGGTGCCGATGAGAAGAGCGCGGCTGGAGGCAACGCTGAGCAGAATGAAGACCGCAGTGTAGGCGAAGACGCCAACCAGGGTAGCGATGGTGAAGCCGGCAACGATCCCTTCTCCTGATACGCCCTGGAGGCCGATGAGACCGGAGACCGCGGTGGTCGGGACGACGAAAGCGGCGGCGATAAGGACGGACGCCGCGAACTTGGCGGCGATCGTATCGCGGCGGGGCACGGGCTTCGCGAGGATGTACACGGCGGTCCCATCTTCGATCTCAGAGCCCAGTGCTGACGTGCCGAGGATCAGGCAGGCGAGCGGGAGGATGGCGGTGACGACGACGGCGGCGAGGAAGTTCGCCGTCTCTGCGTGCTGGTCGGCGTGCTCGCCGAGCCGGTAGATGACGGCGAGGGCGATGGGGACGAGCGCGAGGCCGAACATGAGGAGCGAGCGGCGCTGCCCGGCGAACTGCCGCAGCGTGAGCCTGAAGACGGTGGCGTTCATCGCTTCACCAGGTAAGAGAAGACGCTCTCTAGCGACTCGTCGGTGGGTTGCAGCTCGCGGAGGGTGATGCCCGCCGCCTTCGCTATTCTGGGCGCCGCGCGGGTGAAGTCAGCGAACTGGGACGCGCGGACAGTCAGCTGCTCATCGTCCAGCTCGACGCCGAAAACGGACTCGTCGCCGACCAGCGCGACGGCGTACCGGCGATTGTCGCTGGAGTGAACGGTGAAGGTGTAAGGACGGTCGGTCATCAGGCGTCGGATCGCGTGGAAGTCGCCGGAAGCGACGAGCCGGCCGGCGACGATCACGAGGACGTTCTGGGCGAGCTGCTCGACCTCGTCCAGGATGTGGGAGGAGAAGAGGATGGTGCGACCGGCCTCGGCCATGCTGCGCAGCGTGCCCATCATCTGCAGCCGCTGCCCGGGATCAGTGCCGTTGAACGGCTCGTCGAGAAGGAGAATCTGCGGATCGTGGACAATTGCCGCGGCGACCTTGAGGCGCTGCTTCATGCCCTTCGAGTAGCCGCCGGCCCGCCGGTCCTCGGCCGCTTCCATGTCGACGGCGCGGATGGCGCGGCGCGCGGCCCCTTCCGGGTCGCTGAGGCCGCTGAGCTTCGCGCTCAGGAGCACGAACTCGTAGCCGGTCAGGAACGGATAGACAGCCTCCTTCTCCAGCACGAGGCCGACGTTGCGGAACATCTCGTGGTTCCTCCAGGCCGGGCCGGAGGCGACCCGAACGGTGCCCTTGGAGGGGCGGAGGAAGCCGGCGGCCATGTGCAGGATGGTGCTCTTGCCGGCACCGTTGGGACCGAGCAGTCCCGTGATGCCGGGCCCAAGCGAGAACGAAACGTCGTTGACGGCGACGACGTTGCCGTACCAGCGGGAGACGTTGACGGCTTCGATGGTTGCCCCAGTCGAAGGCACGTCAGGCGGCTGATCCACGGCGGCCGTCGTCATGGCGAGATCTTCCGGTAGCGGCGCCACAGAAGCAGGAGCATGGCGATCGTCGCCAGGGCAGCGTCGACTGCGAACGTGAAGGCGGGCAGATCGGCCTCGATGAGTTCGTCATTGTTGCCGGGGAAGGCGCTGAAGAACCAGAGGCTAACGCCCCTGACGACGTGAAACGGACTGAGCAGCAGCGCGAACCGCCCCACGTCCTTATCGGCCAGCTGGAAGACGCTTCCGGCGATGATGGTGGTCAGGACGAAAGCCGCGATGATACCGACGGTGGAGTACGCGCGGTTGGGCATCTGCGCTGCGATGACGAGGCCGATGCCGGCGATCAGGCTGGACAGCATGAGGGCGCTGCCGAGGATCGATGGCAGGTCCGTCCACTCGTCCTGCAGGTAGTCGAAGAAGTTGTCCGCAGCGAGGCCGTTGCCGGCGAACATCAAGAACTGGGGTATCGCGGTGATCGCTAGCATGCCGGTCGTCAGGGCGGCGAACTTCGCGAGAGCGTAGTCCTGTCGCCTCAGGGCCCTTGAGAAGTAGAGGGAAAGCGTGCGCGTGCGCTGGTCACGGCCGACGAGTTCGGGCGCGACGACGGCGCAGAAGATCGCGAGCACGATCTCGATCAGCTCGTAGTACTCCTCCGGCCGGGAGATCTCAACCTCCGCGGGAGCGATCGCGGCGACGGCAACCTGGATGAGGGCCGGGATGAACGCGATCACGGCGAGGCCAAAGGGGCCGACTTTGTTCGACAGCGAGCGGCCGATGCCAAACACGCTGCGGAGGCTGTGAACGTAGAGCGCCCAGATAGCGTGCCGCCGCCCGAGGCGGACGCCTTGGTACCGCTGGTAGCCGACATCGTAGATGGTGCCGGCCATCGAGTCAGACACGAGAATCTTCCTCTTCTTCGAGAGAGGGTTGCGACTGGAAAAGCTCCTCGAGCCGCCGCCGGCCCTGCTCCAGCCGCACTAACCCGAGCCCGAGATCGACCACGCTGTCCCGGATCAGGTCGAGCTGGGCGTCGTCTTCCTCCTGCACCAGGAGAAAGCGGCCACTCGTGCTCACCGCAACGCCCCGTTCACGCAGGCGCTCGGCGAGCCGGTCGCCGTCACCGTCGACCTCGACGGTCAGCACGCGGGTGGGAGCGGTGAGCACGGTCATAGGCACAGACCGGACGAGGCGCCCGTCTTTTACCTCGACCAGGTGGTCGCAGACACGCTCGATCTCGCTGAGGAGATGAGACGAGAGGATGATGGCGATGCCGAACTCTGTCCCGATCCGGCGGATGAGGCTCAGCATCTCGTCGCGGCCTTCGGGGTCGAGCCCGTTGGTCGGCTCGTCGAGGAGTATCAGCCGGGGGTCGTGGACCAGCGCCTGCGCGAGCTTCACGCGCTGCTTCATGCCGGTGGAATACCCGCGCATCTCGCGGTACCGCTCCTCGAACAGGCCGACGTGGCGCAGAGTCTCAGCGGTGCGATCGCGGGCAGCGGCACGCGGGAGGCCGCTGATCTGCGCCATGTGAGCGACGAACTCGGTGGCGGAGACGTCTGTGGGCAGGCAATCGTGCTCCGGCATGTAGCCGACGAACTGCCGGAGCTCGGGCCCCTGGCGAAAGACGTCGAGGCCCATCACTGCGCCGGAGCCGCTGGTGGGTTCCAGCAGACCGAGGAGGAGCTTGATGAGTGTGCTCTTTCCGGCACCGTTGGCGCCGACGAGACCGATGATGCCGGACTCCAGTTCAAGGTCCAGCGCGTCGAGGGCGATGACTTTTGCGTAGTGCTTTGTCAGGCCGACCGTGCTAATTAGCGTCAAGTATGGGGGTTCCGTTCTGCGTCTCGCGGTTGGGCCACGATCCTAATCGCGCGGCGATCCCATAGTAGACGGGCGGCCTCTCGCTTGTCATCCACTCTCGCAATGCGGGCGTCGACGCTGTGCCGCTCACGCGGCGGTTGGTTCCGAGAGGCCTACTCGGCGGGCGCCGCAGTAAGTCCCGTCATCTTCTCGCTCAGCTCCCACAGCCGCCCGGCAGCCGCTTCGTCGCGCGAGGCTTCGTTGGACTGTGTTTCTTTGCTGTCCGCGAAGTACTTGCCTGTGACGCCCTCGACCTCAGGAGAGGAAGCGAGGTATATGGACGTCTCCGCGCCCTGCGCGTTGGACTTGGTAAACGGTGTCATGATCGTATAGGCGGACTTGAAGACGAGCGAAATCAAGCCACCGTTATTCTGCCCGAATCCGGAGCGCACGACACCGGGGTGGAGGCAGTTCGCGGTGACGCCGGAGCCTTCGAGACGCCTCGCCAGCTCGTAGGCGAAGAGGACGTTTGCCAGCTTTGACCGCCCGTAGACGCCCATCCCGCTGTAGCTCTGCTCGGCGTTGAGATCGTCGGAATCCATCCCCGTGGCTCGCATGTGCGCCCGGGAACTGACGCTGACAACGCGAGCGGGCGCGCTCGCCTTGAGCGTGTCGAGTAGGAGGTTGGTGACGAGAAAGTAGCCGAGGTGGTTTACGCCGAACGTGGTCTCGAAGCCGTCCGCCATCTCCGAGCGGCTGGTGTTGATGCCGCCGGCGTTGTTGACAAGGACGTCCAAGCGGTCGTGGCTCGCCTTGAACTCTTCCGCGAAAGCGCGGATCGATTTCAGCGAGGCGTAGTCGGCCAGCGAGAGCTCGACGTTCTCGTTCTCCGAGCGCTTCTTGATGTCGGTCAGCGCGGCCTCGCCCTTCGTCTGGCTGCGAGCGGTGATGACCACGTTCGCGCCGAGCCTGGCCAGTGCCACGGCGGTCTCGGGCCGATGCCGCTGTTGCCGCCTGTGACGATGGCGGTCTTACCCTTCATTTGGTCGCTCATTTCATCTCCTTCTGGCGAAATCGTACGTGGACCGCTGCGGGGATCGGCAAGGCTCTCGCTGAGCAGCGGCACCCAGGGGATCGCCCGCTCTAATATCTTTCCCAGTCTTCACCAGGAGGGCGATCCTCTCGGCGATCTCCGCGGGACAGTTCTCCTGCAAGAAGTGCTTCCCCTCCACCTGGTGGATCTCCGTCTCGAGATTGAGCGCGCGTCTGACGTCGGATCCTTTGGTGTCGATGGTTAGCTCAGTCTCGTGCTTGCCCCAGATGATCTGCGCGGGAAATTCGCGGTCGCGCAGGGGTGGGAGGATGCGGTTCTCGAACTCGCGAGTCGTCTCGAAGCTGCGCATGATCTTCCGAAATGCGCGACCGCCGTCGCCCAACACGAGCAACTCGCCGTACGCCCGAATCTCCGCGTAGCTGGGGCCGGACAAGACTCCCTTCCAGCGGAAGAAGGGGAAGATCATGGGCGAGTTCATCTGGAGCACCCACAGGCGCCCCAGCCCGGGTGCTGCGAACGGCCGCATCAACAGCGGCTTGGAGAACTTCGACGGGTAGGCGAGCGTGTTTTGCACTGTCAGGGACAAGATGCGCTGCGGGATCCGCCGCACGAGGTCAAATCCGATGGGCCCGCCGAGGTCGTGCACGACCAGGTGGAACGAATCGATCTTGGCCGCATCCAAAGCCTTCTCCAGCCATCCCGACAAGCCCGTCCACGTGTAGTCGAAGTCTGTCGGGCGGTCAGCGAACCCCAGCCCGGGAAAGTCCAGCGCCACGCCCTCCAGCCCGCGGCTCGCCAGCTCCGGGAGGACCTTGCGGTAGAGGTAGGCAGAGGTCGGAACGCCGTGAAGGCACACCACGGTGGCGCCTGTGCCCTGGCGCCAGATGCGGGTCGAGGCGGTGCCCGGGACGTCAATGCGATCTCCTGTGGCGTACCACTCTTTGAGAACGTCGCTGAGCCTGTCCTGGTCTTCGGGTTCCACGGGGGCCTCCATCAGACTTCGGGTCGGCGAGTGTTCGTCCCTTGTACCACAAACCTCGTGCGGCCCGTACAGCCGGCTCTCTCCGAGGGAGCCACACGGCAGGAATCGCCGCTACGAATGCCCCGACGCTCTCACGACGCGATCAGCATCGCCAGGCCACCCACGAATATCGAAAGTGAGATAAGCAGGAGCGCCCTCTCATCTGTAGCGGTTGCCCAGCGACGGTCGATCTCTTCCACGGCCCCGTCGTTGTGATACACAGTGCCTTCGATGCTGCGCGCCCTCCGCCTCAGGCCACGAACGCGGGTGCTGAGCGAGCGTTGCGCCAGGCTGAGCGTGAACGCCATAGCTGCTCCGAGCGCGGCGGCGACGCCCAACCGCTCGGCGGTTACGAAGTAGGCTGTGACCAGCGGCAACGAGCCCCAGGAGAGGGCGAACCAAACGTCGGAGTGGAACCACCCTCCAAACCACTCCAGGTTGTAGGCGAGCGCGATGAACAGTCCGAAGGCAACGAACGCTGCCAGCCACGGCGAGACCTCCACCGCGCCTAAGACGCCGATCAGCGCCGCTCCCCCCAGGCCGAGACCGGCCAGGACCACGAGAACCGTTGGTGAGACCCGGGTGCCCAGCGGCCGACCCTGCAGCTCATCGAGAGCGTGAGCGGCCACTCCAACAGCAAGGAAGAAGGCAACGAGAGTCGCCGCCAGACGATCATAGTGATGCGCGCCCGCGAGCGCCGCTCCCCAGATGATGTAACTCAGATGCCAGAGTGTGTACGGCGGGTGGAGCAGCGTCGCGTAGTCTCGCCAACCGCCCGGTGAGAGCGCATAGAACGCCGGGCGCACTGCTGGCGGCGCCTCCGTCCGCGGGGAGAGGCCGGGCTTCATTGCTTCGTACCCCAGATGACCAGGGCGCCGCCGACCGTCAGTCGGCGAGACCCAACGTTAGTGAACCCGGCGTCCCTCCAGGCGGACAGAAGCCTGTCCTCCGGCCAACGCTGATAGAATTCGCGAATGTTCGGGCCGAGGAAGGCGCCGACGCGTTGCCAGTCACGGGAGAAGAGACGTCCTCCCGCCGGCAGAACGACCGCAGTGTAGAACCGCCAGAGTGGATACCAGATGCCGTGTGGCACCGCAAAGTCCAGCGACGCCATCCTCCCGCCGGGGCTCAGCAACCGTCCCAGCGCCTTCACTGTGCCTGGTACGTCGTGGACGTAGCGGAGGAGATAGGCGAACGTGATCGCGTCGAACGACCCATCCTTGAACGGCGGCGCCTCGGCGGCGCACTCGACCAGATCGAGACCAACGCCGGCCCCATCAGCTCGCTCGTGGGCCCGCGACAGCATCGCCCGGGTAACGTCGGAGGCCACCACCTCGGCGCCGCGCCTGCGAAGATCGAGAGCGATCGCACCGGTTCCAGTCGCCATGTCCAGGACACGCGCGCCCGGCCTCAACTTGAGCCTCGAGAGAAGAAAGCGATGCCACGCGCGGTAGCGAAAGAGACTGAGGACGGAGGCCGGCGTGTCATAGTTCCGGGCGATCGGCGAAAACACGCGGCGGGGCAGATCGGGAGCCGAGGGCGAAGGGGTCATCCTACGAGGCCGCCAGGATCGCCCGCGTCAGTTCGCTCGAGAGGGCGTTTTTCTTCTCCGGCCGGTTCAGCGTGAGAGTCCTCACGTGTCCGGAATCTGTGGTTGCGAGGACTTCCTTCATGACGCTGCTCCTCTCAGAAAGGCATCCTGAGTGCCTGGGCGTGTACGTGGGATCCGCACCCACGAACCTCACGCTGACTGAGGTCTACGCAACCCAGGAGGGTGGCCGTGTTGCACGGCTCTCCAGTCATCCCTTCGCTCTGGTAGCCGATCGGCGTTCCCCACTCAGGCGCCCCTTTCGCGATCCTCCGACGCGTGACTGACAGGACAGACGATACTTGAGGCGCTGTGCGGTCGGGGCTACTCGCCGCCTTCGTACTTGAACGAGACTTTCACTCTGGCGCGGTAGGCCAGCACTTTTCCGTCATCGAGTTGCATGTCCAGCTCGACGACCTCAGCGATACGGAGATCCCGCAGGGAACCCGACGCCTTTTGGACGGCTGCTGAGGCCGCCTTTTCCCACGAGTCGCTGCTCGTGCCCACCAGTTCGACAATCTTGTAAACGCTCTCCGCCATCGCGGTCCTCCTCGGGCTGGCGCCGCCGATCGATCGACGACATCGGGTGATCTGGGGCGGACTTAAGATAGCCGGACAATTGCGGCCCGTCAATGATACGGACCGCGGGCGGGAAGCGCCGCGCCTCCGGCGTCGTGTCTTCGCGCTGAAGCGCGTGCTCGATTCTGAGTCCAGAGTTCCCCGCGCGCTTCTTCTCGCCGACGGCTACAGGAGTTCGCCGGTTGCTGATCTCGTGCTGCCGTGCCGTTTGTAGGAGGCGATGACGTTGCGGGGATCGAGGGGATGGCGGACAACCCGGCGGGCTAGCTCTGCGCCGCTCGCCGCAATCGTGCTCCTCCGTCGCTATAGCGCCTCGATCCACGCCCTCAGCTTTTCGACTCCGGCGAGCATCGGCCCGGCGTGCTTTTCGACAAACGCTTTCTCCGCCTCAGGCGAAGAAGGTGGGCTCGACTGATACTCGGCCATAGCCGCCGGGCCGTCGTAGTCGACGGCCGCGATCCGGAAGGTGAGACTCTCCGGCGGCATGATCAACGCTTCTCCCGAGACGGTCGCAATGTGGTGAGGGTGAGCGAGCAGAGCCTGCGCGACTTCTCTCGATGTGTTCATACCAGCGGAGCTGAGGCGCTCGCGGTTCCCTTCAAAGTCAGCGAAGAAATAGAACGAGCCTTCAGGTTCAGCGGCGGTGACGCCGGGGAGTTCGACGAAGCGGCTGTGCAGCTCCTTCGTCATGATGCGGTGCATATTGCGCTGGTCGTCGATCTAAGCTTCGATTTCGGATCCACCATCGGAGGCAGCTATCGCGGCGTTCTGGATCGGCCCCGGGGCGTTCGTGTACGTAGCGGCTCCGACTTTTCGAAAGTTCATGAGCTGCTCTTCAGAGCACTCCTCGGGCAAGATCGTGAAGCCGAGACGATATCCACCCGAGCCGGCGTGCTTCGACAGCGCGTTGGTGACGAACGTCCGCTCCGGATAGACCGACGCCATGCTGACGAAACGAGACGCATCGAACGTGATCAAGGAGTAGATCTCGTCAGAGATGACGACGATGCCCTCATCGCGGCAGACGTCGGCGATCGCCACAAGCTCGGGCCGTGAGTAGAGGGCGCCGGTGGGGTTGTTCGGGCTGTTGAGGATCAGAATCTTCTGGGCTGCGGGCGATCCGGCCACCGCGGCTCTGAGGCCTTCTCCCGTCAAGCGGTAGCCTCCTTCGGCGCGCGTCGGGACTCTGATGACCTCCTTCTTCAGCAGCTGCGCGATGGGGAGGTAACCCACCCAGGAAGGAGAGGAGAGGATCACCGGACCACTGAGCATGGTCAGTGCCAGGTAGATCGCCCACTTGGAACCCGGCGTGACGACTATGCGCGCAGGGTCCACATCCAGGCTGAAGTTCCGCTTCCAGTAGCCGGCGATCTCTTTTCGCAGCGGCTCCATCCCTTCAGCCGGGCCGTAGTGCCCCAGTTCGGCTGAGGCTTTGAGGCGCTCCTGGATGGGAGCCGGCACCGGAAATGGTGAGCCTCCGAAAGCGTAGTGGACGATCGGGTCGTTGCAGCCTTTTTGCTCGCACGCCATGCGCTGCATCGCCACCATCATCGAGACGGCGAGGTTCTCGGGCATCTCGATGGACGCGATGTTGCTCTCAGTGAGCAGTGGCATTTTGATCCTCCTTCGTCGCTGCACCTGCAGCCTCGGGCGTCAGTGTCGCATCTTGCGGGCCTTGTTCGGCGCACGGTTCTGAGTATCTGCGTCGGCGAGGGCGTAGCTTCTTGCCCCTGCGCGAGATGTCAGTGGCAGCCTCCTGGGCCGCGTCCTCATCCGGGACGTCTACCGACGGAGAGCAGGTTACCAAATCCGAATCACGTCTGCCTCGTGAAAGAGGGGCCCGACGTCGAGGCCGAGATTGGGGCCGGCGTAGAGTGACGGCGGGACGCTGATGTCTGCCAGGTAGAGCTCGCCCACCACCCCCCGCGCTTCTGCCATCCGCAGGCCCTCCTTGGGCAACGCCAGCGTCATCGTCGCCGTTGCGCGGACGGACGGCTCGTGGACAGTGCCGGTCGTCGCGTCGACGCCGCTCGGCACGTCAAGCGACAGCACCGGGGCCGCCTGGGAGTTGGCGTCGCTGATCAGCGACGCCGCGACGCCGGACGGAGCACCCTTGAGGCTGTAGCCGATGAGCGCATCGACGATCAGGTCGCTGTCCGGCAGCTCGGTCTCCTCACCAGCGGCGGCCGCCCCGACGCCCATCCGCTCGAGTGTCGAGTGCTGATGACGCGGGACCTCGCCGAGCTTTTGTGCCTCGGCCGTCATCAGGACACGGACGGTCGCGCCCCAGTTATGCAGCCGGCGCGCGCACACCAGGCCTCCACCACCGTTCCCGCCGGTCCCCGCGAGTATGAGCACGCGCTGACCTCGCGGGTCTCCGTCGAAGAACCGGCTTCGCGCCAGATCCGCCAGGCAGCGGCCGGCGTTCTCCATCATCTGCAGGAGCGAGATCTCGTAGTCCTCGATCATCGCGCGGTCCACCTCCCGCATCTGCTGCGAGGAGAGGAACGGCGGTTCGCTCTGGGAAGGCATCATGCACAGAACTCCCTTGTCCGGGCCGCGGCGCCTGCCACCCTTCCGCTTCGGCCTGTCGGACGATCCTATCGTTACAGTAAGGCCCTACCTACAGAAGCACGGCACCTTCGATGATGCCGAGGGAGTTGCTCATCGGGATGTGCCTGGGAGCGCCTTCAGGAAACGCGCCGATCGTGCCCCTGCCAGTACTTCTCGCTGAGGTCCTTCTTCAGCACCTTGCCGCTGGCGTTGCGCGGGAGCGCCGCGACGAAGTCCACGGAGCGGGGTCGCTTGAAGCCCGCGAGCCGGTCCTTGCAGAACTCGACGAGGTCTTCGGCGCTGGCGTCCTCGCCCTCGCGGAGCATAACGATCGCGTGCACCGCCTCGCCCCACTTCTCGTCCGGTATGCCGATGACCGCGACGTCGGCCACCGCTGGATGCTCGAAGAGGGCGTTCTCAACCTCGCGCGGGTAGACGTTCTCGCCGCCCGACACGATCATGTCCTTCACGCGGTCCTGGATGAAGAGATAGCCCTCCTCGTCCAGAATTCCGGCATCCCCCGTGTGCATCCAGCCGCCGCGAAGAGCCTCGGCCGAGGCGTCCGGCAGGTTCCAGTAGCCGCTCATGATCTGGTCGCCGCGCGCGACGATCTCGCCGACGGCGCCCAGCGGCACGGGCTGGTCGTCGTCATCGACGATTCGGAGATCAGTGCCCGGCAGAGGACGACCTGCCGAGAGGAGAAGCTCGGGCCGGTCCTTCAGCGCCAGCTTGTGGTCGTTGGGGGAGAGGAACGTCAGGGTCGCGGTTGTCTCCGTCATGCCGTAGCCCTGGGTGAAGTCGCAGCGGAACAGCTCGATCGCTTTGCGCAGCACGTCGGCCGCGATCGGCGAAGCGCCGTAGATGATCGTGTGCAGCCGCTTGTAATCGCGCTCGCCAACGTCGGGAACCATGACGAGGCACGCCTGGATCATCGCCGGCACCAGCGTCGTGCGGGTGACGCCGCCGTCCGAAAGCGCGCTCACGACATCGAGGGGAGAGAAGTCCTCGTGGATGACCATCGACGTGCCGGAGCTGATCGATCCGAGCGCCGTCAGCGCACCCGCCGCGTGATAGAGCGGCACGACGATGAGCGAGTGATCGTCCAGGTGAGTCGGCACGGCGGCCATCTGCTGGAGCATGTTGGCGATAACCGCTGACTGCTGAAGCACGGCGCCCTTGGGCCGCCCTGTCGTGCCGCTCGTGTACATCTGGTACAGCTCGGCGTCGTTGTCGCTGCGCTCTTCCGGCGCGCTCGCCGGCTGTGCCGCGACCCACTCCTTGTAGTCGATCCAGCCTTCGGGGCGCGGGCCATCGAGCGAGACCCAGGTCTCGACGCTGCTCAGCTCGCCGCGCACGGACTCGATCTGTTCGACGAGCTCGCCCCGCGCGATCAGGAGCCTGGCGCCGGCGTCGTTGACGATGTAGGCGAGCTCAGGCGGGGCGAGGCGATAGTTGAGGGGCACTGGCACCGCGCCCGACTTCGATCCGGCGTAGTAGACGAGCGGGTACTCGAGGCAGTTCTTGGCGAGAACGGCGAATCGGTCGCCGCCGCCGAGGCCCGCCGCACCGAGCGCTCGGGCAAAGCGGTTAGCGTGCGCGCTGGCTTCGCCGTAAGTGAGGCGGCGTTCGCCGAACTCGAGGCAGAGACTGTCCGGCCTCTCCCGTGCGAAGTAGTCGAGCGAGTCGTGAAGTAGCATGAATCCTCCAGTTGCGAGAGCAGCGCCGAGCGGTCCGGCGCATGGCGAGTGTCCACTCTACCAGCGGCGGGAAGAGGGCGGCAAGTCGCGTCTAGCCGCGCGGCAGACCGAGACCGCGCCGCGCAACAATCTCGCGCTGGACCTCTGAAGTCCCGCCACCGATGGTGTCCTGAACCACGGAGAGATACGCATGGGCGATCGCACCTTCCCAGGGAGCGCGGCGATCGCCGCCACACAGCGCCCCATAGGCCCCGAGGAGGGCTACGCCCGTTTGGTAGAGGTGCTGCGAGAATTCGGTGTTGGCCAGCTTCACCGCGGCCGCCCGAGCACGGTAGTCTACGCCGTCCGAATGCATCTGGACGGCGCTCTGAAGAAGCAGCCGCGCAATCTCGTACTCGATCCGTAGCTGCGCGAGCTGACGCCTCTGCGCGGCGCCTGCCCGTTCTTTCGCCCAGCGATTCAGCGCCACAAGGGCGCGCCAGTGGATGGCCGCCCGGTAGGCGGTGATGCGTTCTACGCCGAGGGCAGAGGTGAGGACGGCCCAGCCGTCGTTTTCCCGCCCGAACAGCTCGCTGACCGGCACGCGAACGTTGTCGAACGTCACTTCGTTGAATCCGCTCATCCCCAGCAGATTGGCCAGCGGGCGCACCTCCACGCCGGGAGCGTCCATGGGCAACATCAGCACGGAGATGCCGGCGTGCTTGGGAGATCCGGCGTCGGTGCGGACTGCCAGCCAGCAGTACTCAGAGGATTCAGCGCCGCTGGTGTAGATCTTTCGGCCGTTAATCACGTAGTCGTCGCCGTCCCGCACCGCCACCGTCTTCATTGAGGCGAAGTCCGAGCCGGACTCCGGCTCCGTGTAGCCGAGGCAGATCGCCACCTCGCCTCGTGCGATGGGAGGGAGATAGCGTTTCTTCTGCGACTCGTTGCCAGCTTCCAGAATCAGCGGAGCGACGCTGCATCTGGACGCCGCGTCGCTCGCCGGGCCCCCGTGGAGCGCTATCTCCTCTTCGATCAGGAACTGCTCCGCGACGGGGCGCCCACCTCCCCCGTATTCGGTAGGCCAGCTCCGGGCGAGCCAGCCCCTCGCTCCCAGCTTCAACTCGAACTCGCGGGCGGGCATATACCCCGGCGGCATCGGCGCGGGATCCGAGGAGTGGCTGGCACCCAGCTCTCCCGCCAGGAATTCGCAGACGTCACGGCGCAGGCGCACTTCGTCTGGCGTCGGGCGGAAGTCCATCGGCTCTAGCGTCCCTCGAAGGCCAGATGGTGCTTCTCCCGGCCATCCTCACGTCCGCAGGCGCGTCCCGTGATAGCCGCTTCGCAGCGAAAGTGAGCCTCGGCATCGACGACCGCTGTCGCGCGCCGCCACATACGCTTCGTGAGCCAGGGCGTGCCGTGAGGGGGGTTCATCAGGTAGGGATTGTCCGCCAGAGCGGGGCTATTTTCAACTGCGCCCGCCGATCGTCGGAGCGGACGACGCCGAACCGCCCGCCCCCATCTCTTTGACTGCCCTCCCCCAGCGGCGCTATGCTTCCCCTGCTAGGAGGGCCACCCCCACATGAAGCCGCGCATCGAGTGACGGAGCTTCTTCGGCCATGACTGTCGCAGCGCTCCCTGTCCGGCTCCCCAGGAGTCAGACGAAGGACGCGGGCCGCGTGCTCGCGAGGGCGTTCCATGACGACCCCTTCTGGTGCTGGATCCTGCCGGACGAGTCCAGGCGCGCGCGGGTTCTGCCCTGGTTCATGGGAGTCTGGGCCCGCTACTGCAACAGACACGGTGAAGTGTACGCCAGCGGGGACAAGATTGAGGGCGTCGCGGTCTGGCTCCCCCCAGGGAAGTTCCCCCCGAGCCAGGCGGGAACGATGCTGGCGGGCATGATCCTTGTGCCCCTGAGGTTCGGTCTGGCGAAGCACCGCCTGTTCACGAAGGCCAGCGAATACATGGACCGCTTGCACGCGCGCGACGTACCCGGACCGCACTGGTTCTTGGCGACCCTGGGCGTGGACCCGCCCCGACAGAGTCAGGGCCTCGGCAGCGCCCTGCTCCAGCCGGCCCTCACCCAGGCGGATCGCGACGGCCTGCCTGCCTATCTTGAGACTCAGAGCGAGAAGAACGTGGCCTTCTACCAGAGGCACGGCTTCGATGTCGTCAAAGAGATCGACCTGCCGGGCGGTGGCCCGCACATCTGGACGATGAAGCGAGAGCCGGCGGGATAACCATGGGGCTGCGCCACGGCGACGGCTGATGGCATTGATTTTCCCTCTCTCTGAGGCCGCCCAGGCCGACGTCAGCGCCGTCGGTGGTAAGGCGCAAGGGCTGGGCAAGCTGGCCGCCGGCGGGTTCACAGTCCCCGCTGCTACTTGCATCGGGAGCGAACTATACCAGCTCTTCATGGACCAGACGGGTCTGCACGACCTGATCCTCGGCATGGAGAGCCGGCTGGACGGAGCCAGTCCGAAGGAGGCGCGTCAGATCAGCAGTGAGCTGTCCGAACGCCTGCTCGAAGCAGAGATTCCGGCTGACCTGACGGAGGCGATCGTAGAGTGCCACCGGGGTCTCCTGCGGGGGCAGACTGCTACCCCCGTCGCCGTCCGTTCCTCTCCTGCCGTGAGCTTGCCCGGTCAGTACCACACCGTCCTCAACGTCCTCGGAGAGGATGCTCTTCTCAGCGCGGTCAAGGAGGTCTGGGCCTCATACTGGACCCCCGGCGCGATCGTCGCCCGGGGAGCGCTGGGTATCGCCCACCTCCCGGTGCGCCTTGGGGTTGTGATCCAGGAGATGATCCAGCCCGAGGTTGCCGGAATCTTGTTCACCGCGGAGCAGCCCAGCGGCGACACCAACAGGGTCGTGATCGAGGCGGTGACCGGCCTCGGCGAGTCACTAGCCCTGGGCCAGCGCCAACCCGATCGCTTCGTGGTTGAGAAGGCGGGTCTGCGGCTGATCGAGACGGTGGCCGCCGGACGGGCCGGCAAGGATGCCGAAGGGGCGGGCGTCACCACCCTCCGCGAGGACCAGGTGGCTGCCCTCTGCGGCCTCGGCATCGCTGTCGAGGACTCGTTTGGCCGGCCGGTGGATATGGAGTGGGCCTATCGCGAGGGCACTTTCTATGCGCTGCAGGCCCGCCCGATCAGGGGCCTCGAAGCCGATGACGTGATCGAGCCGAGCCGGGAGGGGATCGCTTATCGTCCGCAACCGGCGCCTCCGGACACCGTCTGGACGCGCTACTGGGGGGACAACTTCTTGCGCAGCACCTTCACGCCCGGCGGCTATGCGTACGTGATCTGGTGGTGCGAGGCGCTGGAAAACGCCGTGGACGTGGGACTCGGCTATCGGGATGTGACCGAGATGCAGATGTTCAAGTACCATCGCGCCCGCGCCTACATGAACACCGACTACCTGAAGGCCCGCGCCCGCTACGAGCCACGCTTCCTGCGCACCCAGGAGCTGCTCAACCACTTCCCACCCTCACAGCGGGACGAGATCGCAGCACTGCCCTTTAAGTTCTGGAGCAGGCTCCTGGGAGAGGTGCGGCTGCTGCTTCATCCCAACCAGACCGTCTTCAGAAATCACAGTTACTTCCAGCGGAAGAGCGCCGAAATCCTCAGGCAGGTCAAATCGAAACTCGATGTCATCGACCTCGCCGGGTCGCTTGAGGACGTCCGCAAGTACCGGAGGATCCTGCGGAAACTCGTAGCCCGCCACGAACTGGGATACGTCGGCTGGATCTTCCACTACAAGGCCTCGCTTGACGTCCTGCTGTCGCGGATGCTCGAGAGCTGGTACGGCGAGAGTCACCAGGAGGTGTTCTCGAACCTCGTGTCAGGCGTGCCTGATAACGTCAGCGTTCAGATCGCCAGCGACATGTGGACGCTCTCGCGCGTCGTCACCAAAGAGCCCGCCCTGGCGGAGGCGTTCCGAAGCTCTGGCACGACGAGCCTGTGGGACGAGGTTCAGCGGCTCCCCTCGGCGCACCCGTTCCGGGAGGCGTTGGACTCTTTTCTGCGCAAGTACGGCGACCGGCGGGAGAGCCAGGAAGTCTACCGGGCCCCCTCCTGGGCTGAGGACCCAAGGCAGGTCCTCAGCGTCTTGAAGGCGATGGTGGGACTCCCCGACGAGCGCTCGCCGGCCTCGGACCTCACGGCCCAGATCGGGCGGCGGGAGCAGACGACGGCGAAAGTGGCAAAGGCGCTCTCCTCCCAGCGCTGGGGCTGGTTCAAGACTCGCATCTTCCGCGAGGTGCTGAAATACAACCTCTTGTACGCCGCCTGTCGCGAGAATCAGCGATTCGTCGCCGACAGCCTCATCTCGAGGTACCGCAACTTGCTCCTGGCGTTCGGCGATCACCTGGTGCTCCGGGATCTGCTCGCAGAGCGGGAGGACGTCTTCTTCCTCACCGAGCCCGAGGTGCTGGAATGCCTGGGAGCCGTCGACGCCGAGTACGTCAAAGAGAAGGTCAACTCAAGAAAGGCCCTCTTCCCGAGATACCAGGTGCTGCCCCCGATGTTCCTGCGCGGCAACAAAGAGGAGCTGCCTCCTGCCCCGGCGGCCGCCCTCCGCGATGCCGGGGGAGCGCTGGTGCTTGAGGGAACCGCCGCCAGCCCCGGTATCATTACCGGCCCCGTTCGCATCCTGCGGGACCTGAGCGGCGTCGACACCCTGGCGGAGGGTGACATCCTGGTGGCGAGCGCCATCGACCCCGGCTGGACCGCCGCCTTTCCGATCATCAGCGCCGTCGTTACCGAGATCGGCGGCGCGCTGTCTCACGGGGCGATCATGGCCCGTGAGTTCGGCCTGCCGGCGGTGATCGGCGTCGAGGGCGCCCTCAGTTCATTGCAGGACGGCCAGACGATAACCGTCGACGGCCATCGGGGACAGGTCACAGTCACTCCCTAGAGGCGCGCTCAGATGGAAGCAGTGATCCTGCCCTCCCTCGCCCGATTGACAACGTCCACGCACCGACCTAGGGTCACCAAAGAGGGTGCAGCGATGACGGGAGCGATACGAGCGCCCGCAAACGGCCTCTCGCCAGACACACGGAGCGTGCAATGAATCCGCGACACCGGACCCGGGCGCAGGCAATATCACAACCTAGCCTATGATTTACGCTGGGCTCGTAGCGCAGGTCCTGCTCTCGGTCTGGGCTCCCCTGCAGCTGTGGCGACTAATACGGGCACCCAGCGTCGAGGGTGTCAGCGTCACCGCCGTGACCTTCCTGGGATTCGGTAACCTCGTACTCTTCATGTACGCCGTGTCCATCAGTGATCCCGTCTTCGCCTTCGGGTCGGGCTGGTTCGCCTCCATCACCCTGGCCCAGCTCGCCTTGATCCTGGTCCGCCGGCGAAGGGCGCGGATAGCGGCGGCTATCTCGGGGAACCCATGATCTGGGTAGGCTTGGCGGCGCAGCTCTCCGTGATGGTGTGGCCACCGCTGCAGCTGTGGAGGGCGATTCGCGCACCCGCCGTCGAGGGCGTCAGCATCGCCGCGCTCGTGTTCCTCGGTGTCGGGGAGATTGTCCTTTTTGCTTACGCCGTAAGCATTGGTGACCCGGTATTCATGCTTGGCACGATCTGGTTTGCGAGCCTCTCCCTGACGCAGGCCGCGGTCGTCTTCGTTCGCCGCCGGCGTGCCGCTGCCGCGCCGTCCGTGTGAACTCGAAGCCCGGGAAGAGACCAGGGCTCACCGGGTGCGGACTGAGAGACCCAACGTGTCGCGGAGGCTCACCTGAGCGCCGCCATGGCGCCGGCGGGATTGCGCCGTACTACCGATCGGAGGCAGGAAGCGTAGCGCCTGCCGGTGGCGGCCCCACTTCTTCTGACATCGAGAGCTCGGGGAGCCAGTTGAGCCACGAGGGCAACTACCAGTTCCAGCGGCCGAGCAGCTTCATCGTCGTCGGCAGGAGGAACGTGCGGATGACCGTGGCGTCGACGAGGATGGCGACGGCCAGGCCGAAGCCGAACTGCTGCAGGCCAATGTTGCGCATGAAGGCGAAGATAAGGGCGACTGCTACCATGATCGCCGCGGCGTTCCTGATGACGCCGGCCGTACCCTTGACGCCCTCAGCAATCGCGTCGTCCGTGGACAGGCCCTGTTCGTACTTCTCCTTGATGCGCCCCATCACAAACATCTCGTAGTCGATTGAGAGGCCGAAGAGGAGCGAGAACAGGAACAGCGGCAGCCACGACTCGATCACGCCTGTCGCCTCGAAGCCGAAGACGCTCTCACCGCCCAGGTAACCCTCCTGGAAGACGAGCACGAGCAGACCGTAGGCCACAAAGACGGAGAAAAGGTTGAGGATTATCGCCGTGGCGGCGATGACGATCGAACGGAAAGTCAGCAGCAGGATGATGAACGCCAGCCCCAGCACGAAGGCGAAGACAATAGGGGTGCGAGCCTCGATCTTATCGCGGAAGTCGATGTTGACCGCGGCCGCCCCCGTGACGAGTGCGTCTTCCGCACCGCTGTCGGCGAAGGCCTGCGGGACCAGGTCGTTCCGCAGGTGGTTGACGGCGTCGATCGCGCGGTCGTCGGAGGAGTCGCCGTTGATCGGGATGAATATCTGCATCGTGTCGCCCGCATCGTTGAACTCAGGTTCGCGGGCGATGGGGCCGTAGAAGGCATCGGGGTCGGCGCCTGACAGCGTCTCCTGCTCCACCAGCGACAGTAGCGCGCCTGCGGACTGCTGGATCGAAGTGGCGAAGACGTTCTGCTTCTCGCCGGCATCGACGACGACCACGGCAGGATCGATCAGCCCCAGCGTGAACTCATCTTCAAGGGCGAGTAGCGCCGCCTTGGCCTCCGCGTCGTCGGAGATCGAGCTCGCGCCGTTGAAGCCGAGGTTAAGCGTCACCGTCGGCGCCGCGATCGCAATCAGCACGACGACCGTCACGGCGGCCGGGATCAACGGCCGGGCGAGCACAAGATCGACGATGCGGCTCCACCAGCCGACTCCGCTGGCCTGCGATCGCGAAAGGAAGGGTAGCTTCAGCCGGTTGAGATTGTCTCCCATGAACCCGAGCACCGCCGGAAGCAGGGTCAGTCCGCTCGATACGGCGAAGAGGACGATGACGATCGAGGCGAGGCCGAGACTGCTGAAGATCGCGTCGCCAACGAGGAACATGCCGGCGACGGCGAAGACGGTCGTCGTGCCGGCGAAGAAGATCGCCTTGCCGGACGTGCCGAAGGCGATCCGTAAGGCCTCGTCAGTAGTGCGTCCGGCGGCGCGTTCAAGCCGCCAGCGGTTGATCACGAACATCGAGTAGTCGATGCCGGTCGCCAGTCCAATCAAGAGCACGATCTGGCTATAGACGTCGGCGAGCGGATAGACCTGGCTGATAAGAGCGAGCGTGCCCATCGCCACGATGACAGCGACGAAGGCCAGGATCAGAGGCACGGCGGCCGCGATCAACGTCCCGAAGGCCAGCACCAGGATCGCGAAGGTGATCGGCAAGTTCAGCGTGCTCGCCCGCGCGAAGTCCTCGTCGATCAGCTCCTGCAGCTGGCTGTTCGCGGAAGACTCGCCGCCGACGAGGATATCGAACTCAGGGTTCGCCTCCGCCGCGACGCGCGCCTCCTCGAGCAGGATCTCGACGTCGTCCAGCAGGTCGTCTTCGGTGCCCTCGAGCGCGGCGATAGCGAACGTGACGTCGCCGCCCGTGGCCAACGTCGATACGAAGGGCGATACCTCGCGCTAAAGGCCGATGTCGTAGTGGCTGATCGTGGACGCGACGAGGCGCTTGCTGTCGAGCACGTCGCTGCCTGCCGCTGACCGCGTGTCTTCGACGCGCAGCGCGCGGAAGTCTCTGAGCAGGCCGGTGACGAGCGCCTCGTAGGCCGCGTCGTCAACGGTCAGAGTCGGGTGGCTGAAGACGATGATTTCGTCCGGGCGGCCCTCCTCGGTCCCGAAGCGCTCCTCCACCAGGGTGAAGGCGCGTCCGGATTCGCCGGGCGCGTTGCCCTCGACGGAGTCATCGACGGTCAGGACCGAGCAGGAGACGAGAGCGGCGATGACGGCGACAAGCCAGCCGAGCACCACGAGGCGCCGGTGGCGCGAGGCCCAGAGCGCTATCGTCGCGGTGAATGACGTGCCGCCGGCGCCGGCCTGCTGCTCGCTCACTGCCTCAGGGTCCCGGCCTCGGGTCCGAAGAGGTTGACCAGCTTTCCGTCCTGCACCTGGCAGGGGACGAGGCCAAGGCTGACGAACGCTTCAGGGTCGAAGTTTTCGATGATGGCGTTGTGGAAGTCGTCCAGGTCGACGCCCGGCGCGGGGATCCGGTCGCCCTGAGCGTTGAACGTTAGCGCTCCGGTGAGCCCATCGATCTCCACCGACCGCACCGCTTCGCGCAGTTCGGCAGGGTCGATCGTCAGCGATCCATCGGCGCCTTCTTCGGCGACAGCCTGGACCGCATCCAGGAGCGCCGTTGTGGCGTCCGCGAAGTGGGCAGTGAAGCTTGCTGAGGGCGCTCTTCCCGACAGACTCTCAAGCTCGCTGGCAACATCTGCCGGGAGGGGTATCCGGCAGCCGGCGAACAGCGCACCCTCCGCGGCCTCGCCCACCGGCGCGACGAAATCGGACTCAGAGGCGGCACCGTCGCCGGCACCAAAGACGCCGGCGTATCCGCCGGCGCGGAGCTGGCGGTAGAGGAGGGCCGCTTCCGGGTTGAAGCCGGCGAATCCGACGAAGTCCGCGCCCGAGCCCACGATCTCGCTGACGAGATCGCCGTAGTCTACGCTTCCCGGCACCACGCTCACCGTCGTTACGTCAACGCCGTTCGCTCTCAACGCCAGGGCGGCGTTGCTCGACAGATCGACTCCGTACGTGTCGCCGTCGTCTATCAGGTAGGCCGTCTGAGCCAGGAAGAGCCCCCCCCCCCCCCCCCCCGCAAGGCCGATCAGCGTACCCTCGAGGTCGTTCCGGTAGGCTGTGCGGAAGAAGTATCCGCCTTCCTCCTGGCCGGTGGTTAGCCGCGTCGTGGTGGCTGAACCCGATATTGTGACGACCCCCGCAGCGGCATATGAAGGCATAGCCGCCGCCACGCCGGAGCTGCACTGGGGCCCGATTACGCCGACCAGGCCGGACCTCTGGATCAACCTCTCGGCGGCGACGACCGCGTTGTCGGCCTCGGTGCAGCCATCGTCTTCGGCGACGACCTGAATCTCGTGGCCGGCGATCGTCTCGCTGTTGGCGGCCTTCCAGCGTTCTACGGCGACGATGACGCCGTCCCGGTACTCGGAGCCGCGTACGCCGTTGGGGCCGGTCAGGGCCGACGAAACGCCGACGACGATCGGCTCTCCTGGTGCGATCACGAGTGGGGTGTCCGGCGAGCGCTCCGTGTCGGTGAGTCCCGCCACGTCGGGCGCTGCTGCGCCGCAGCCCGCAAGAGCAAGCACGGCAACCAGCAAACAGGCAAGCGCGAGAAGCGGCGAGAGGCGCCGGAACAGCCGCGTTTTTGCGGGTAAGCCGTAATTCATTTGGGCCCAGCCTGGGTGACGCTGCGGTGGACGTCAAGCAGTGACGGCGGAACTGGCAGGCTATGCGAATCGCTAGTTCGTGGCAGCGTCTTGGCCGAGGAGCGTGCGCAGCTCCTCAACCAGGCGCCCGAAGCCGATGTCCTTCAGCAGGCAGGCCGTGACTCCCGCTTCCTGGTAGCGCACGCGCGTCTCGGCGTCGGCGAACGCCGTGAAGACAACGAGCCGCGACGCTGGACTCGCCTGGCGTATGCGGGCGCAGAGCTCGGCAGCGTAAGGCGCCGACGTCGCGAAGTCGACGAGTATGAGATCGGGGATCAGGCGCGCCGCCAGGCCCTCGACCGAGGAGCTTCCGCGGAAACGTCGGCCTTGAGCGGCCGGCCGAATGCGAGGGGCGCTCGGGTCGCGAAGCGAAGTCGTTCAGGGATTCGGACCCCCAGCCACGCCAGCGATCTGTAGACGCGCCGGTGTCCTCCCAGAACTCCTCCAGCGTCTCGTATTAGTCCCGGCAGTCCGGACAGTGATCGACGTGGCGGTCGAGCGCCGGCGGGCTACTTGTTGGGTTGCGGCGTCATTCGCAAGTACGGCTTCAGCTCTTTGTAGCCCTTGGGGAAGAGCTTGTCGGCCTCCTCGTTGGTGATGGCCGGCAGGATCACAACGTCCTCACCAGCCTTCCAGTTCGCGGGGGTCGCCACCTTCTCGTACTCCGTCAGCTGCAGCGAATCAATGACGCGCAGAAGCTCGCCGAAGTCGCGCCGGGTCGATGCCGGATAAGTCAGCATCAAACGCACGGTCTTCTTCGGATCGATGATGAAGACCGAGCGTACGGTCGCCGTTGCCGCAGCGTTCGGGTGAATCATGCCGTAGAGTTGCGAAACGCTGCGGTCGGCGTCGGCCAGGAGCGGGAAGTTCAGTGCCGCACCCTGCATCTCTTCGATATCGCTCGCCCAGCCCTTGTGGGACTCGAGGGCATCGACGCTGAGGCCGATCACCTTCACGTTACGCTTATCGAACTCCGGCTTGAGATGCGCGACCTGTCCCAGTTCGGTGGTGCAGACCGGCGTGAAGTCGGCGGGGTGGGAGAACAGGACCGCCCAGCTGTCGCCGATCCAATCATAGAACGCGATCCTTCCTTCCGTTGAATCCTGTGTGAAATCGGGGGCTTTGTCGCCTAGTCGTATCGCCACTGGTAACCTCCTTCAGAGCCGGGCTCGCCTGTCGTCGCCGGTTCGAGTTCTGGGCGAAAACGACCGGCGCGGCAATAACTACAGCCGGCGTGGCGGTTCGCCCGGGCGTCAGCCAGAAATCACGCGACGACTCCCTCGCGCGTCATGTCTGGACTCCCTTACTGCGGACGGATCCTTCGGCAGCGGAGGCTACCGCACGCCGCCGCTCTCTGATCTGGAGACGCCGCATGTATAATGGCGGCTGTCTGCGTCGCCAGGTCAAACTGCTATGCGAGAAAACCGTCTGAAACAACTCTGGGAAGAGGGCCAATCAGCCCTCGGTGGCTGGCTGGCGGTGCCTTCCAGCTTCTCGGCGGAGATCTTCGCCAACGGCGGCTTCGACTGGGTCTGCGTGGACACGCAGCACGGGATCATCGGCTACCAAACGTCCGTCACGATGCTGCAGGCGCTTTCGACGACCGATGTAGTGCCGATCGTCAGGGTGCCATGGAACGAGCCCGGGATCATCATGAAGACGCTGGATGCGGGCGCCTACGGCGTGATCATCCCGATGGTCAACTCGAAGGCGGAGGCGGAGGCGGCGGTCGGGGCCTGCCGCTACGCGCCCGAGGGGTATCGCAGCCAGGGCCCGCTGCGCGCCCGGTTATACGCCGGGCCCGACTACTCAGCGCGGGCGAACGACACGGTGCTCTGCATCCCGATGATCGAGACACGAGAGGCGATCGACAACCTGGACGAGATCCTCAGCGTGCCCGGCGTGGACGTGGCCTACGTCGGCCCCTCGGACCTGGGCGTCTCGCTGGGGACCGCGCCGGGATTCGACCACGACGACCAGTCGTTCGTCGATGCGCTCCAGGCTGTGCTGGACGCTTGCGACCGGCACGGAGTCGTGCCCGGGATTCACGGAGGCAACGTCGCCACGGCCCGCAAGCGCCTTGAGCAGGGGTTCAAGTTCGTAGAGATGTGCGCCGACGCGGTCGCGCTGACCCAGACGGCGGCCGCCGATCTGAAGGCAGTGCGTGGGGCGGCCGGCGCCGGTGGCACCTCGGCCTAAGCCCGGCAGCCGTCCCCTACCAGACGAGCGACTCTTTCGTACCTGACGTATCCGCGCGGCCAGCCTACGATGGCAGTATCTGACAAGCTCTGAGGCCTGCCCGCGTGATCCATTCCCGGCGTGAAATCGAATAGTAAGTGGGGAGTGCATCCCTGGGTCGCGAGCGGAGTGGAACACCCGAACGTTTGGTCGAGATTCTCTGCTCGCGACCCACCTTCGATGCTGGAGCTGGCTACTCGGGCGCTTCGCCGCCATCCTCGCTCTCCTCGATGAGTATCGCGCCTGTCGGGCACATCGCGGCCGCATCTCGCACGGTCTCCTCCAGTTCCTCCTCAGGAGCTGCGACGGACGATTGCCCATCCTCGTCCAGGACGAAGGCCTTCGGGGCGATCATGATGCACGTCTGACTGGCGACACACCGCGTCTTGTCCACCGAGACCTTGAGTCGCCCCACAACGCCGTCCTACGACATCACAACCGGCAGAGCCGTTAGAGAGCGGGCGATCGCGGACGGTTTGTATTCGAGGGGCATGGGCGCCAGATCGATGTGCCTGAAGCGCTTGAACAGCGAGGTGTACGTTATCTCGGCCTCCAGCCGCGCGAGTGGTGCGCCCAGGCAGTAGTGGACGCCCACGACGAACGATGTGTGCTGCTGAGGCGACATCCCCCGCGTGACGTCAAATCGCTCCGGCTCGGGAAACTGTTCGGGGTCGCGGTTGGCGGCCGCCAGGGCGAGGAAGATCTTCTGCCCCGACTTTATCTGACGGCCTTCCATCTCAAGATCAACCTTGGCCCATCTCGTAGTCGCCTTGACGGGCGGGTCGAAGCGCAGGCACTCCTCTACCGCCGGGCCTATCAGTTCGGGGCCCTCGCGTACGAGGTCGATCTGGTCCGGGTTCCTGATAAACGCAAGCAGGCCGTTTGCCAGGAGATTGCTGGTCGTCTCGTGCCCGGCGATCATCAAGAGGACGGTGTTGGAGACGATCTCGTCCTCGCTCAGGAACGCCCCGTCGTGGCTCGCCTGCACGAACGATGTTAGAAGATCGTCCCTGGGCTCCTTTCGCCTGGCGCGGATCAGAGATCTCGCGTAGTCAGAGAACTCCTTGGCGGCCGCCTCAGCGCGGGCGCGCTTCTCCGAGACGTCCATGCGAGCCATGAACGTCGAGAGGGCGACCTCCTGAGTCCAATGCCTCACCTTGTCCCGGTCTTCCGGCGGGAACCCGAGGATCTCGCCGGTTACGAGCACGGGCAGCGGGAAGCTGAGCGCGTCGATGAAGTCAACGGCCTTCCCCGTCTCGATCCGTCCCAGCAGATCATCCACGATCGCCTGGACTCTCGGCCGCCACGAGGTGAGCTGGCCGGGGGTGAAGGAAGCTCGTTGGTGGAGCAAACGCAGACGCGTGTGGTCGGGCGGATCGATGAACGGTAGCCCCAGAGAGATGATCGAGTAGAGAGCCTTCAGCGCGTCCTTCTTCTCGTCGGAGGCGTGAAGGTCCAGATACGCCATCCTGTCCGAGGAGAAACGGCCGTGATCCAGAAGAACGGCGACGACATCGCGGAACCGGGTTACGATCCAGCCGTTCCAGGTATCGTTCCAGTGGATCGCGTCGTTTGATCGCAGGTCGCCGAAGTAGGAATAGGGGTCAGCCACCGCCTCGGGGGAGAGGAGGTCCTCGCTGTCGTTCATCACTTGCCGCGTCAAGTTCGCCCTTTCTATCCCCTCGTCGACGTATCTGCAGATCGCCCGGTCGGCCTGCAGGGCTGCCGGCGCCGTGGCCTGCGGTTGTCACGACTGACAACGTTCAAAGTCTAGCATGGACGGCCCATCGGCCATCTCTGCGACGATCGCCTCGGCGTTCGAGGCCGTCGCGGCGGCTTTTCGCAGGGGGTGGCGTCGATCCGCTCGCTGCGTGACCGCTAGCCAGCCGTGTAGCCACCGTCGAGGTAGACGATGCTCCCGGTCATGAAGTCGGACGCGGCGGACGCCAGGAGCTGAACCAGGCCGTGGAAGTCGGTCGGTTCGCCGAGCCGGCCGAGTGGGATGCGGCTTAGGATCTGCTCGCGCACCTGCGTTGCCTTCGCATCGTCCGCGAACATCCAGCCCGTGAGGTCGGAGCGGAAGACAGTCGGCGCGATCGCGTTGACCTGGATGCCGTGCGGCCCCCATTCGCAGGCGAGGGTGCGAGTCAGGAGGTCAACCGCGGCTTTCGAGGGGCAGTATGCGGAGTAGTTGGAGAGGCCCTGCCGCCCGCGCGCCGAGGACATCAGGATGACCTTTCCGCCTCGACCCTGCTCGATCAGGATCCGTCCCGCCGCGCGGCAGAGCAGCCAGGTCTGCCGGACGTTGGCATCCATGACCTCGTCCCAGTCGTCGAGCGATTGGTCAACGATCGGTGCAACGCGATTCGTGCCCGACGCCGCCACGACGATGTCGAGGCCGTTGCCATGAGAGACGGCGGCCTCGAGGATGCTATCGACTTCATCGCCATCGGTCGGCCGCCGGTTGACGGAGGCGACCGAGCCGCCACCGGAGCGGATCTCGCCGGCAAGGATGTCGAGCTTCTCACCGGCCCCGCCGGCGATCGTCACGGCAGCGCCGGCACCCGCGAGCGCCCGAGCGGCCTCGCTGCCGAACGCACCGGTGGCACCGGTGATGACGGCGCTCTTGCCGGCCAGGTCGAAGATCCGCGACGGGGTCGGCAGTGAATCGCTCATGAGGAGGGCCGTGGGCAGGGAATCGCTGGGAAGATCGGCGGCACGTCGTTCGCTCGATGGATCATTGTGCGAGCGCTCCGGCTACCGGGGGGTGGCCGGGACGCCACGGTGTCTGAGGTTCATTGGGCGCTCCCCTGCTCAATCCGGAACTCACCCTTTGGATCGAGCATCGCGACCAGGCGCACGATGCAGCCATCGCCGCCGACCCAGCGCCACGGGAATATGGCGAACGTCACGCGATGGCCGGTGACCTGGTCGATCTCACCTCCCACGTTTTCGAAGCCGATGATCCCCTTCGACATGATCGCCCGATGGCAGGGCTCCCAGAGCGGGAAGTCTTCGAGCGGATGGCGGCCGAACTCCTCGCGATACTCTTCGCAAGCCCACGGCAGCAGACCGTCGGGCGCCCCCGGCCCGTGGCCGGCGATGGCAGTGGCGAGCGGGTGATCGAGAGCCTGGGTGTCGGTGCCGACGGCCTTGACGCCGCGCTCCACGAACCAGTCGCCGGCCTCCTTGTAGAAGCCTGGCGAATAGGCGTAGTACATCGAGTTGTCGCCGTAGTTGTGGTGCCAGCCGGTGTTGACGATGACGATGTCTCCGGGCCGGATCTCGGGCCGGGCTGCCTCGAGGTCTTCCGCCGTGACCACCTCCCACTTCTTCTTCGGGATCGAGACCACGACTCCCGTGCCGAAGAAGGAGTGCAACGGCACTTCGTCCAGCAGCGGCATCCCTTCGATGACGTGACCGGGGGCGTCGACGTGAGTGGTGGAGTGCATGACCGTCGTGATCCGCTGCGACAGGACGCGCGACTTCGCGTGGTAATGAATGCGCTCGATCTTGACGTCCTCAAAGTAGGGCCAGTTGGCAACGCCGTGGCCCCAGGGAATCGAAAGATCGTAAAACTCAAGCCCGGTGTTGTTCTCGGGCCAGACGTAGCCGTTGGGTTTCATGGTTCCTGCCCTTCGGATCGTGATGGGACGATGCGGTCTGTGCAGTGTGCTATTGTCCACTGGACGGCGCCCCGGCGCAATAGCTCCGAGGAGCCCACCCGGGCTTCGACCTCAATCTCGATCGCGCCGCGAGCCGCCCGATATAATGGGCCAGACTAACCGATGACCGACACCGTACAGGTAACCCTCTCACTGCCCCTGGCCGACGCGCATCTAGAGCGCGTTCGGGCGGTGAGCAGCCGTCTCGAAGTCACGCTGCTCAGCCGCGCCCAGCAGACCGCGTTTCGCGGAGGCGGCGCCCTGTGGGCGGGCTACGGCGGCTCGGCAAGGGACGACGGCGAGAGCCCGGAAGAGGCGGCTACTGCGCTGCGATCGGTCCTCGCGCGGACGCATGTGCTGCTCTGCAATCCGGTCGTGCCGGCCGACCTACTAAAGCGGGCGGCGGGGCTGCGCTGGCTCCAGCTCTCCAGCGCCGGCATCGACCGGCTGAGCGGAAGCCCGCTCCTGCGCTCCAAGCTGCTCATCACTACGGCCAGCGGCGTACACGCGGCGCCCGTAAGCGAGTATGTCATTGGCATGATGATCGCCCTGGCCAAGCGCCTTCCTGATGCGATGCGCGCCAAGGCCGAGGCCTCGTGGAGCCCGTATCCGGCGGATGAGCTTGCCGGCAGGACCGTTGGCATCGTCGGCGCCGGCCACATTGGGTCGAGGATCGGGCTGGTCGCCAAAGCGCTCGGCATGCGCGTGATCGGAATTCGGGTGCCGGTCGCGTGGCGCGGTTCGGGCGGCCCGAGCATCGATGAGCTGCTGCCGCCCAGCGAGCTTCACCGTCTGATGGCCGAGAGCGATTACGTCGTGCTCTGCCTGCCGCTGACAGAGGAGACGCGGGGGCTAATCGGTGCGCCGGAACTCGCCGTGATGAAGCCGACCGCATTTCTCGTGAACTCTGCCCGCGGACCTGTCATCGACGAAGAGGCTTTGATCGAGGCGCTGAGAGAGAAACGCATCGCCGGGGCAGCGCTGGACGTCTTTGCGGAAGAACCGCTGGCGCCGGAAAGCGAGCTCTGGCGGCTGGAGAACGTGATCGTGACGCCGCACATCAGCGGCGGTTCGCCGCGCGTAATGGAACGCGTGGTCGATCTCTTCTGCGACAACATGCGCCACTACCTGTCGGGCGACCCGATGTTCAACGTCTTCGATTCGAAGCGCGGATTCTAGCTCACGCCGTCCGGCGGCCTACTTCTTGTCCGGGCTGTCCGCCATTGCCTTGTCGATCGCTGCCTTGGCGCCGCCCATAAGCTCGGCCTGGTGATCCTCGTTGTACTGAAGCGACCGATCGATCCAGGCGACGGTGTCCTGCACCTGCGGCATAACGTGCCGGGCCATCAATTCGTAGCTGCGGAGCGTCTTCTCGCGGCTCGCCCACTCGTGCGCCAGCCCGAGCAGGCAGCCGAAGCCGCCTGACGTCTCCTGGATGTTCTGAATGCTCGCGATCGCCTCTTCCGCGGTGCCGATCATCGCTCCATACCCCCGCAGTCTCTCCGCCACCTCGTGGCCCGATGTCGACGACGGGTTCATGGGAGATCCGAGGGCCTCACACAGGTACTGGTTCCACGCCAGAATGCCATCCGCGACGTCATCGATCGCCTCTTCCGTGGTCGGCGCGATGTGGAACGGCATGACGACACGCCAGCCGCTACGGTCGGGCGGCTCTTGCCCGGCCTCTTTCGCCGCGCTTTGCCAGGTCTTCCACTGCTCCTTCATCGCCATGATCCCTTCCGGGGCGTAGGACGCCATCGATAGAACCCCGGCGCCGTTTTTGCCGGCGGAGGTCACTCCGGACGGGGTCATGGTTGAAGCGACCGCGATCGGCATGGTCGGCCGTTGGTACGGCTTCAGCTGGAGCTGCGCATCGTTGAGCTCGAACCAGTCGCTCTTGTACGTGATGGGCTCTTCTTCGGTCATCAGGCGGATGATGATGCCCAGCGCCTCGTTCATGCGCTCGCGTTGAGACGTCGGCGGTATGCCGAGCATGTGGGCGTCGGGCGCCAGGGCGCCGGGGCCAACGCCGAGCATCACACGGCCACGAGTGAGGTGGTCCAGCATGACGATGCGGTCCGCGACGTGAAACGGGTGGTGGTAGGGCAGGCTGACGACGCCCGTACCGAGGCGAATACGCTGCGTGCGCTGAGCGGCGGCGGCGATGAAGATCTCAGGGCTGGCGATCGTCTCCCAACCCAGGGAGTGGTGCTCCCCGATCCACGCCTCGTCGTAGCCGAGCGTGTCGAGCCACTCGAGCAGCTCGAGATTGCGCTGGAATCCCAGCGTCGGGTTGTCGCCGGCCTTGTGAAACGGCGCCATGAAGATACCGAAGTTGAGCCGTTGCGGTGGGGTCATTGCTTTAGCTCCAATCGTCGCAGCTTCGAGATGAGATTTTCTCGAAGGTCGCCTAGATGCTACGCCAGAACGGGCGGGCGGTGTCAAGCGAAACGGGCGGACTGATGAGTTACCCTACCAACCGCTCGGTTGGCCGGGAGTATGGTCGCTCATAGCCCCGACACCGAGACGGGCTTGCCCTCCCGGTACGAACGATCGCTTGCCCAGGCCAGCGCGACGGCCGCCCTGCCATCTTCGCCGGTGACTTCGGGTTCGCTATCGTTCAGAACGCAGTCTGCGAACGACCGGAGTTCGGCAACGTATGAGTCGAGGTATCGCTTCGCGAAGTATGGCTCCGGCGGTTCAAGTCGCGCCCGATCTCCGGGCAGACCGCTCGGTCCGGCGGACCTCACCTCGGCACCCTCAGCGAGCAACAGCCGGTCACCCTGTTCGTTCCAGTTTGACGCCACACCTTGCGTTCCGTACGCCTCGAGCCGCTGATCGGAGCCGTGCAGCGACACGCGACTGTCGTCGATGATCGCAGCGGCGCCGCCCTCGAAGAGCAGGGTCGTGATCGCCGTGTCGGGGTCGTCCAACGGCTCGTCGGCCATCACGCCGCCCAGCGTATAGACGCTCGTCGGCTCGCTGCCCATTACGAAGCGGGCAAGGTCGAGGTCGTGGATCATCGTGTCGAGGAAGATGTCGCCGTCGTCGCGTCCAGGCTGCCTCACATCTATCGGATCGCGCCGATGATATGCAGGGTGAGCAACTGGCCGAGATCGCCGCTTGTGACGATCTCCCTGACTCTGCGAACGTTGACATCAAACCGCCTGTTGAATCCGACCTGAAGCTTGATTCCGGCCCGCTTGACCTCCGCCAGAGCCTGATCGACATCGTCGAGGTCCCAGCCCAGCGGCTTTTCGCAGAAGACGTGTTTGCCCGCCGCGGCGGCGAGCTTGATCACGTCGCAGTGCGTCTTCGGAGGCGTCGCGATGATCACGGCTGCCACTTCGGCATCTGCGAGCAGATCCTCGACGCGGGGGTAAGCCCGCGCTCCGAACTGGGCGGCGCACGACGCTGCCAGTGCTTCGTCCACATCCGCAACAGCGATCAGGTCCGCCTGCCGGACCAGCGTTGTCAGGACGTTTGCGTGCAGCGCGCCGATGCCGCCGGCGCCGATGATGCCGATGCCGACTCGCGGCCCGTCAGTCTCCGTTGTCATCGCGGAACCTCCCTACAGCCTGCATAGGTCTCGTGTGCTTGGCTGGTGACAGCTCATCCCACCGACCGATTATTCAGCCGGGGAGACGTTCGCTCAGCTCGCCGCGCTACAGCGAGACGGGGACGCCTTCCCGGAATGAACGGAAGGCGGCCACGGCCATCACCACGGCGGCGCGGCCGTCTTCGCCGGTGACGACGGGGTCTGTCTTCCCCAGGATGGAGTCTGCAAAGGACCGGATTTCTGCGACGTACGAGTCGAGGTATCGCCTGGCGAAGAACGGCTCCGGCGGGTCGAGCCGCCCCTGTTCTCCGGGGCCTCCACGCGGTCCGGCGGCCGTCACTTCGGAGCCGGCCGCCAACCAGACGCGGTCTCGCTGTTCGTTGCCGGTGGACGCCACGCCCTTCGTCCCGTAGGCCTCGAGCCGCTGGTCGTAGCCATGGCTCGAGACGCGGCTGTCGTCGATGATCGCCACCGCCCCGTTCGCGAAGCCAATCACCGTGACCACGCTGTCGGGCTTGTCCCGGGGGTCAGGCGCCACCGTCCCCCCCAGCGTGTAGACGCTGGTGGCCTCGCTACCTGTAATGAAGCGGGAGATGTCCAGATCGTGGATCATCGTGTCGAGGAAGATGTCGCCGTCCTCTCGTCCCTGCGGCCTCATGTCGATCGGGTCGCGCCCCATGACATGCAGGGAGAGCACGCGACCGAGGTCGCCGGACGCTACGATCTGCCTGACTTTGCCGACGCTGGCGTCAAAGCGCTTGTTGAATCCGACCTGAAGCTTGATTCCGGTCCGCTTGACCTCCGCCAGAGCCTCATCGACCTCTTCGACCTCCCAACCGAGCGGCTTTTCGCAGAACACGTCCTTACCCGCCGCGGCGGCGAGCTTGATCAGGCCGCAGTGCGTCCGTGGTGGCGTCGAGATGATGACCGCCGCCACCTCCGGGTCCGCGAGCAACTCCTCAGCTGTTGCGTACTTGCGCGTCCCGAACCGGGTGGCGCAAGCTTCCGCGAGGCTTTCGTCCACGTCCGCGACACCGATCAGATTCGCCTGACGGACGAGGTTCGTGACGATGTTCGCGTGTAGAGAGCCGATGCTGCCGGCGCCGATGATGCCGATGCCGAGTTGGGGCCTGTCAGTCTCCGTTGTCATGGGGTCATCCTTCTTTGGCTTGAGATGGGTCGTTACTTGGCGCCCCGAATTATACTCAAAAACCGACCGGGCGGTAGTCTTCCGGACCGCGACGTGGTCGCGCGGGACAGCGGGCCGGCAGGAATCCGTGTGTCTGGTGCGACGGCCGGCGCCCGGCGAACGGTGCCGAAGAAAACGAACTGAGACCGGCGGATGCTAGAATGGGCGCCGATATGAGCAAGATGAGAGCAGTCTTCATGACCGACCGGGAGAAGATCAAGCTGGGCGAGGCGGAGAAGCCCGCGCCCGGCCCCGGCGAAGTGCTTGTGCGGGTGCGCGCCTGCGGCATCTGCGGATCCGATCTGCATTTCTACCACGGCCGTCTACCGCCGAGCCCGGACATTTCGCCGGGGCACGAGTTTGCTGGTGAGATCGCGGAGCTGGGCGCCGGCGTTGACGGATTTGAGGTGGGCGATCGGGTGGCGGTAGAGCCGTACAAGTTCTGCGGAACCTGCCCGCACTGCCTCGCCGGCCACTACCTGGAATGCGCCGAGCGAGTGGCTATCGGTGCGCTGGTGAGCCTCAGTGGCACTAACGTCGACATCTGTTCGGGGGCGCTGACGGAATTCGTAGCGGTCCCCTCGTACACTTTGTACCGCCTGCCGGACGAGCTGGAGTTCGAGCTGGGAGCGCTGATGGAGCCGCTGGCGGCAGCAGTTCACGGCGTTCACCTGGTTGACGTCTCCGAGGGAGAGCGGGTCGTCGTGCTCGGCAGTGGTACTATCGGCCTGGCGTCGATCCTCGCTGCGCGAGCGGCCGGCGCCGCCGAGGTCATCGCCACCTACCGCCATCCCCACCAGGCGGAGGCCGCGCTGGCCGTAGGCGCCTCGCATGTAGTGAAGGCTGACGAGGTCAACGGACTTGGGCAAAAAGGGATCGATGCGGTTATCGAGACCGTCGGCGGCGCGGCGCAGACACCGACCCAGGCGCTGGAGCTGATCGGAGCTCGCGGGCGCGTTCTGATTTTGGGGCTTTTCACTCAGCCGGTCGAAGTTAACGTGCAGAGCGTCATGCAAGGGCAGGCCAAGGTTATCGGTGGCAACGCTTATTGCCGCCGCCCGGGGCAGCCGACAGACTACGACGCGGCACTGGCGATCGTCCGGGCGGAGGCGGATCGCGCGCGGGCGATAGTCACGCACCGCTTCCCACTGGATCAAGCCGCAGAGGCGTTCGCTACAGCGGCGGACAAGTCCAGCGGGTCGATTAAGGTGATGATCTGCCCGTGACGACCGTCGGCGGCAAAGCCAAGAGCTAGCACGCCGGCGTTCCGAGAGGATTAGGGTCTATGGCTATTGCGAATACCTACCAAGAGCTCACGAGGTCTGATATATTGTGGCACTGGAGCGTCGATTGAAGATTCCCATCGTACTAACCGGCCTCGCACTGGCAGCTGCGCTGACTATCGTCGCCTGTGGCGGCGACGGCGGGACGGCGCCAGAGCCAACTGACCAGATGGCAGGCTCTCTCGACTCAGGCGAGTGCGGCGCCAACAAGAGTGCGACTCTGGGTGACTTGACCTGGGACGATGTGTTCGCCCAGGGCCTGCTCGAGACTGACAACTGGCTCGTGCGAGCCGAAGAAGGTGGCGGTCCGTTCGTCAGCGTTGTCAGGGACGGTGCGGCCGTCGGCGAAGTCGAACTCCGCCGCATACCGCTCGACCCGGACTTCGATCCTGACGCGGGCATCGCGAGGATGATCGCCTGGGCGAACGAGTCCTACGAGTTGACGGAGGACCAGCGACTCTACACCTACGGCCAGTCGTACGTCTTCGAATCCCGCGATCCACAGCCCAACGCCGTCGGCTCGTTCTGTGGCATCTCGTTCGGCTCGTCGGGCGCAATCTCGGGCGAAGAGGTGTATCGGCTCGCTGCATTCGCCACGTTTGACAGCGAGAACATGTACGTGTTCTCGGCGCTGTTCGACGCGTCCCGCGGGAGCGACGCCGGCTTCCTGGACGGCGCGACGCTGGCCGAGTACGAGACGTACCTGCTCGAACTCGCCGCGGCCCTCACTCTTCCGCCCCTCTAGACCCGGCAGGTCACCGACGGAACGTCAAGTCCGCAGATTCGCCGCCCTCGGCAGCTTTCCCTCAGGAACGCCGGTGCAGATCGCTCAGGCCTTCAGCCCCGCATAGAAGGGATCGCCGCTTACCATCTTCTCCTTCACCCAGCCCGAGTTCCAGGGTGTGCGGAACAAGAAGTTCACTACGACGTGGGCCGCCAACCAGCGGCCATCGACTTTGCGGTAGTGCTCATCGTACGTGCCGGCGACCAGGATAGCCTCGCCTTGCACCGTCTCCGGATCGAGGAAATAGACGGTGCCGGTCGCTTCTTCACCGTTCGGGTCGATGTCGATGATCTCGTCCATGTGGAAGTGCACAGTAAACGTGAGATTTTCCTTGATCGCGGCGAAGAAGCCGCGGATCTCATCATGGCCCTTGTAGACCCCGAAGTCGGTGCAGTCGAACACCGCATCTTCCGTGAACAGCGAGACGATGCCATCCAGGTCGTACTTGTCGTCGGTATAGCGGGCGTATCGGCTCTTCAGCCGTCGGATTTCTTCCCTGTCCTCGATAACCTGGACACGTTCCTCAAGTGTAGGCATCTCAACCTCCTTATGCTGAACGCGCGTGCCCGCGGCCTGTCGAGCACATGCGCATCGAGAGAGTCAGTGACTGATGGGTTTCGTTCCGCGCAACGAACTGAGAGCCTTAGGCGCCCTCGTAGCGCGGGATAGAATCGGAACCGTCGAGGAAGGTAGCGCCGCTCACCAGCCGCTCCTTCACCCAGTTCGAGTTCCAGTCGATCCGGAAGAGGAAGTTCACGGTCATGTGGGCAACTTTCCACTTTCCATCGACCTTGCGATATTGATCCTCGTACGTGCCGGCGATCAACAGAGGCCGGCCCTGCACCGTCTCGAAGTCGAGGAAGTAGCAGGTGCCGGTCGCCTCGGTGCCAGAGGGGGCGATGTCGATGATCTCGTCCGCGTGGTAGTGGACGGTGAAGGTCAGGTTCTTCTGCATCACGCCGTAGTACTCGCGGATCGCCGCGTGGCCTTTGTAGGCGCCGAAGTCGGTGCAGTCGAACACTGCATCCTCGGTGAACAGAGAGACGATCCCGTCAAGGTCGTACTTGGCGTCCGTATAACGAGCGTACATACCCTTTAGCCGTCGGATCTCTTCCCGGTCCTCGATTACCTGGACGCGCTCTTCAAGTGTGGGCATCGCAACCTCCTGTTTTGAGCGCACGCGCATTGGGCCTGTGCGCCTGACTGACTGCTGTTTGGAAACTCTACCATACCTTCGGGGCCGTCAAGCCGAGGACAAGAGCCGTCGCCGCGCCGGACGGAAACAGCGCCGAGGTCCAGCGACGCAGCCGACCCGATCGGCGAGCCCGCGCCAGTGCCAGGAACGATCGCGATCTCGCAGTTCCAGGCAGGCGCGACTGGACAATCGTCGTTTGCCCAATCGTCGCCATCCTTCGACTTGTTATCTGCGTAATACCGTCGTAACCACCCGGTGATAGTATCGAGCGCAGACGAAAGGCAAGTCATCGATGACACGAGTGCTCCTAAAGCTCCCCTGGTTCATCTGCGCCCCTGCAGTCGTTGGCCTGGCCGTAGTGTTCGCCGTCAGCGGCAACTACCTGCTGGGAAGCTCCTTCGCGCGGACGTTTCTGGACGAAGCGGACCCGCTCGCTGCCGCGCTGGCTACCGATAATGGCGAGGTCGCCGGAGACGTGACCGAGCCCGCCGCATCGCCCACTCCCACCACAGGTTCCATCCTGGCAACGGGGGAGTTCATGGACACCACCCTCTATTCCGGGAGCGGTACTGCGAAGGTGATCGAGATCGCCGACGGATCGCTCGTGCTGCGGTTCGAGGATTTCTCCGTCTCGGGAGGCCCCGATCTGTTCGTCGTGCTGAGCACCGAGCCCGACGGCAGCGGCGCGCGCGATGGCCTGGAGGTCGATCGTCTCCGGGCGACCGACGGTAACATCAACTACGACATCCCGCCGGGCACGGACGTCTCGCTGTATAACAGCGTCGTCATCTACTGCCGGAGACTCGGCATCGAGTTCTCCTTTGCCACGCTGGAGACGATACCGTGAGCGGCGGAGCCAGCAGCGCCGCTAACCCGCTATCCCGGGTGGCGCTCGCCGTACCCGAGGGGCTGGGCCTCGGCCTCTCGTTGGCGGGACGCGGGACGGGCGTCGCGCTCGCCCTCTACATCGCAGTCGATCAGTCATACAACCGGACCGAAGTTCTGGCGATCGGCGTGGCCGTCGTCGCCCTCGCTACGCTGGCCGCCGGCCTGGCGACGAAGAGCGCCTGGTTTCCCGCGCTGGGTGGCTCCGCCCTCTTCTTCGTCGGCGCCTTGCTCTGGAGCGTAGACGCGGGCATCGCCATGCTGGTGACCGGCACCCTGGCCGCAATCGGGACGGTCCTTCACACGCATCGCGCCGGATTGCCGCTGGACGCGCCGGTGTCGGCCTTCTTCGTCGGTTTCGGCCTCACCTCGGCCGGCGTGGTGGTCCTCCTGCTGCTCGTGAGAGGCTAACTTCGCCCCTGGCGTCAGAGCGCGTAAAGCGCCCCGGCCTGCTGGAGCAGCTCGGCCCGCAGGTCCGGATGAGCAACGGCGATCAGCTCGCCGACCCTCTCCCTCACGGTCTTGCCACGCAGGGTAGCGATTCCGTGCTCGGTGGCAACGTAGTCGACAAACGTCCGCGGCACAGTGACGACCGTGCCCTCGGGCAACATCGGGACGATGCGCGACTTCAACTGCCCATCGACCATGTGGCTGGAAGGCAGCACGCTGATTGAGCGGCCGCCGCGTGAGTATTGGGCGGCGATGGCGAACGCCGTCTGGCCGCCCACTCCGCTCCAGATCCTGGTGCCGATAGTCTCCGACGCCACCTGCCCGGTCAGATCAACGGTGAGCGCGTTGTTAATGGCGACCAGGTTGTCCTGGCGCATGGACAGGCGAATGTCGTTCGCGTATCCGAACTCGTACAGCTCGAACGTCGGATTGCCGTCGATCAGCTCCATCTCTTCGCGTCGCATCGCGATCAGTGCGCTGCCCGTCACCTTGCGCGGGTGCAGCGTCTTGTACTTGCCCGTGACCACGCCTTTAGCCACGAGGTCAGCGATGCCCCCCGTAATGATCTCAGTGTGAATGCCGAGGTCGCTCTTGCTGTCGAGGTACAGCGCCAGCGCCGCCGAGACGGTGCCGACGCCGATCTGCAGCGTGTCCCGATCGTTCACGAGCTCAGAAGCGACGAGCGCGGAGATCACCTCCGTCAGCTGCTGCTCATCCTCTCGCCGCGACGGCAGCTGCACTCGTTTCGCCTGCCGGCGCGCCTCGACGAAGTAGTCGATCTGGGAGACGTGAACGAAGTTGGTCCCACCGGTGCGGATGTAGTCTTCGCGCACCTCAGCGATCACGGAGCGCGCCCCGCGACAGAGCGACGGCGAGAACCAGACCCCGGGGCCGAAGCTGCAGTACCCGTTCTGATCTGGCGGCGAGGTTGACACTAGGTAGGCGTCCGGCTCCTGCGCCAGGCCCTCCGGCACCTCGTTTTCTCGCCACCTCCCGACAGGCACGTACCCCAGGTGCCCGCTGTTGACCGGCTCTCTATCGGCGGGCGTGGCGAAGAAGGTCGTGATCTGGGGCCGGATATCGTCGTCGCGTTCGAACCACGGGAAAAGGGAAACCGGGTGGTCTATTAGCAGGGCGGCGAGCAAGTCGGGCTGCTCCGAAAGCGCGGAGCAGAGGGTGTAGGGAGTAGAAATGTACGGGGCGACAGACACCCGGCTGCCGGGAGCAATCGTGCCCACGGCCTCCTCGGGCGTGACGAGATTGACGCCAGGCGAGCTACGCCAATCGATCGCGAATTACCTTCGTCGCAGTCAGAATTTGCCTGGTCGTCGCGGCTACCGTCGCTGCCTTGACGCCTTATGCCGGCCAACATATATTTGAACCGTCCGGTTGGTCGAGTATAGCAGAGGAGCGTAGCCCGTGAAGGTTGGGATATTCCAGCTTATTCCAGGGTCTCCGGAGCGGGAGCAAAGCCAGCTCTACCGAGAAGCGATCGAGCAAGTAGAGTATGCCGAGGAGCTGGGGTTTGACTCTGTCTGGCTGGGCGAACACCACTTCACGAACTACGGAATCTGCCCGTCCATCCTGACGTTCGCCTCCTACCTCGCCGCCAGGACGGAGCAGATCCGTATCGGTCTCGCCGTCGCCGTGCTTCCCTTCTATCAGCCGCTACGCCTGGCGGAAGAAGCAGCGATGGTGGATGTGCTCAGTGGCGGACGTCTCGACTTCGGCGTGGGCAGAGGCTACCAGCGAGTCGAGTTCGATGGCTTCGGCGTGTCCATGGAGGAGAGCAAGGAGCGCTTCCAGGAGACGATGGACATTCTTCAGCTGGCATGGAGCGAAGGGCGGTTCTCCTACGACGGCAAGTTCAACAAGATCGACAACGTCGACGTGCTTCCGAAGCCAGTTCAGAAGCCGGGCCCGCCGATCTACGCAGCGGCGGTAAGCCCTGACACAGCGACGGCGATGGCAGAGAAGGGCCTTCCAATCATGGTCGGCCTCACGGATACCGAGAGCGCAATCGCGAGCGCGCACGCGAACTATCGAGAGAAGAGGCGAGAGGTATTCCCGGATGGTCCGGACCTGGAGCTGCCAGTGCTGCGCATGCTCTACCTGTCGCAGGACGGAACGAGCATCAGGGCTGACGCTGAGGGCGGCTTTAAGAATTACCTTGGCAGTTTGATTTCGGAGGGTAGTCCCGGTGGCAAGACCGGCGTCTTCTCCCAGTCCTACGAGTTCTACGAGAAGCATTTCCCGCGGTTGGAGGGACTCACCTACGAGACGGCCGTCGAGCGCATGCTGCTGTTCGGGGAGCCGGAAGAGATCAAGGAGCGCATCCAGCGGCTCGAACGTGAGATGAGCCTGAACTCGCTCATCTGTTGGTTCAGCTTCGGCCTATTGCCGCATAAGAAGGTGATGCGTTCGATGGAGCTGATGGCCGAGCACGTCTTGCCACACATCAAAGACGCGCCTGTCGCGGCTTGACGGCACCTTCCGGCGAGTCTGCGCATGAGCCGATGAACCCCCTGGAAGAGAACCTGCTCCGAAGGAACGTCGTCGGGGACACCCTTCGCCGGTCGGCGGCGCGGTATCCGAACAAGACCGCCATCATCTTCCGCGATAAGCACCTGACCTACCGCGAGCTTGACCAGTCGGCCAACCGCTGGGCGAATGCCATGGGTGCCCTCGGGTTGAAGCCGCGCGACAGGGTCGTCGTCGTCTCCGCAAACAACGAGCGGTTCGTCATCATCTATTACGGGCTGTTGAAGGCCGGCTTGACGATAGTGCCCGTCAACCCCGACCTCACGGACGACGACATGCAGTTCATCATCAACAGCTCGGGTTCCAACGCGATCATCGCGGACGAAACGTCGTTGAACCGACTGCTGGAGATGAGAGACAAGCTGACCACCGTTGAGACGTTCGTTTGCCTCGACGCCGGCAGCGAAGGTGTGCGCGGCTACGCTGAGATCATGGCCGAGGGCTCCGACGGCGAGCCCGAGGTCCTGATAAACGACGACGATGCCTCGCAGATCCTGTACACGTCCGGCACGGAGGCGAGACCGAAAGGGATCATCCTCAGCCACAAAGCGATCATGGCCAACTGCAACAACGTCGTGATCGACTTCCCGTTCAGGCGCAGCGACGTTGGCTGTCTCGTCCTGCCGGTCCATCACTCCGGCGGCCTCGACGTCTTCCTTTCGCCGCTGATCTACGTCGGGGCGACGATGGTCCTGCTCGAGGGGTTCGATCCGCAGCAGGTGCTGGAGACGATCGGCAAGCACAAGGTGACCACATTCTGGGGACTGCCTATCTTCTACCAGGCGCTCATGGATGTCCCGGACTTCGAGAAGTACGACCTGTCGTCGCTCAGGCTGTGCACCTATCACCTGGCGCCGATCACCAGCAACGCGCTGAAAGAGGCGATGGATAAGTTCGGCTGCCAATTCGGCCTGACGTTCGGTCTTACGGAGATGGGCCCCGTGACCACAGTCTTCGCTCCCGAGGACCAGTTCGAGAAGTTCGGATCGATAGGCCGCCCGATCCTTTCCGTCGACCTCAAGATCGTTAACGACGCGGACCGCGAGGTCCCTCGCGGCACGGTCGGCGAGATCACATACCGGGCGCCCTGCACGATGGACGGATATCTGGGACTCGACGAGAAGAACGCCGAGACGTTCCGGAACGGCTGGCTCCACAGCGGCGACCTCGCGTACATGGACGACGACGGCTTCGTCTTCTTCGTCGATCGCAGCAAGGACATCGTGAAGAGCGGCGGCGAAAACGTCTCGTCGAGAGAGGTGGAGACGGTACTGCTGGATCACAAAGACGTCGAGGACGTCGCGGTCGTCGGAATGCCAGACCCGCGCTGGGGAGAGGCCGTAACCGCAGTCGTAACAGCACGCCCGCAGTGCCAGGTGGACGAGCAAGATCTGATCCGGTACGCAAAGGAGAGGCTGGCGGGGTTCAAGGTGCCGAAGCAGGTGCTGGTCATGGACGAGTTGCCGAAAACAGCAACGGGGAAGATCCAGAAAGCGATCATCCGGCGCCGGCTCCAGGAAGCGAACGAAGGCGAAGCGACGACCAGAAGCGGAAGCGATTGAGCGGGGCGACTTGTGGTGCGCAGTATGATGGGCGCATGCCGGACGAACTCGCGATGAGACACGGAGGTCGAGAGTGATCAAGTACGTCGCCCTCTGGCAGCGGGGTGAGGGAGTGTCAGCGGAGGAGTTCGAGGCGGAGTATCGGCGCCACGTCGAGGCGGCGGCGAAGCAGATGCCGGGTCTCAGGAAGTACCAGATCGGAAGAGTGATCGCCGGCGAAGGGTTCGACGAGAGTTATTATCGCATCGCCGAGTTATACTTCGATGACGCCGAATCGTTCAAGGCTGCGATGAAGCACCTGACGAGCCTGCCGGGCAGTGACCCTGGGAACCCTTCGGGCGTCCGGCGCCTTATGGCGTCGAACCTGGGCTTAATCTGCGACGAAGAGACCATCAGCGTGCCCGGTCAGACCGACTAGCCTGAACCAAGGAACCGAGGATACAGATGGCAGGACGTAAGCCCGCAACAAGGAACTCAAGCGGATCGAGGAAGGAACAGATCCTCGACGAGGCAGCCAAGCTCTTCCACAGGAAGGGATTCGCGGGCGCTTCCGTTCAGGACCTGGCGGACGCCATGGGAGTAAGCAAGGCAACGCTTTACTATCACATCGGCAGCAAGGAGCGCGTCCTCTACGAGATCCAGGAGAGGTTCCTCAACGAGGGTCTGGAGCTGCTGGAAGAGGTAGACGGCAGTCCGATTTCCGCCACTGACAAGCTGATCGGCTACTTCACCGGACACTGTCAGCTGACTCACCGGCGCGGCCTTGAAATGGCGGTCGCGATGGCTGAGCTGGATCGCCTATCGACGAGAAGCCGCAAGACGATCGTGGCGAAACGAGACCGACACCTCGAGTTTCTGACGAGGACGATTCAGGACGGAGTTGACAGCGGGGAGTTCCGGCCGATCGACCCTCGGCTGGGAGCCCTCTGTGTCATCGGCATGATCAACTGGCTGCACCGCTGGTACCAACCAGAAGGTTCACTGTCCCCGGAAGACCTGGCACGGTTCATCGCGTCGATCGTTCTGCGTGGGTTGTCCAGCGAGCCGGGCAGCGCCGGCCTGGCAGCGCTCGACACTCTCTCTGCGAAGGGCGCCGGCGCCGACGGTAAGCGCCCCGCCGTCTCCGCGCCAGCATCCAGCACCAAGTAACGAGGAGGCAGCATGCCCGGACGCTTGGAAGGGAAAGTCGCCCTGATCACAGGCACTGGCGGAGCCCAGGGACGAGTCGCCGCTCAGTTCTTCGCGCGAGAAGGCGCAAAGGTCGTCGGCACCGACATCAGCGGCCGGCGTGGCGAAGAGACGGTGGAGCTGGTCCGGAAAGAGGGCCACGAATCGGTCTTTCACCAATGCGACCTGGTGAAAGAACCCGAGGTCGAGCAGCTAGTCGCGTTCGCGCTCGAGTCCTACGGCGGACTGGACATCGTCTACAACAACGCCGCCAGGGCCAAGTTCGCGCCCTTCTCCGAGCTGACGATGGAAGAGTGGCAGTTCACGCTCCGAAATGAGATGGACGTCATCTTCTTGCTCTGCAAGCAGGTGGTCCCGGTTCTCGCCGAGCGAGGCGGCGGATCAATCATCAACGTGGCGTCCATCGGGGGCGTGGTGGGCATGCCGGGGCTCGGCAACGTAGCGCACGGCGCCGCGAAGGCGGGCGTCATCGGCTTCACCAAGAACCTGGCGGTCGAAGTGCGCGGCGACGGCATCCGCGTGAACGCCATCGCGCCCGGCATCATCGATACACCCGGAGCGGCGCAGGCAGCGGGATGGGACGACCCAGAGGTGTGGGCCGCGCTGACGCTGAAGCCGCTGACGCACAAGCCCGGCCAGCCCGAAGACGTCGTCAACTGTGCGCTCTATCTGGCCTCCGATGAGTCGAGCTACGTCACCGGATCGGTCATTATGATCGATGACGGCTGGGCTGCCTGGTAACCGGGCAAACCGTTCCGTAGACGCTGCCAGGGCCGTTGCAGGCGAAGTAGAGGTGACGCTCAGCGCGCGGTCCAGCCACCGTCGACGGTGACCAGACTCCCGACCATGTAGCTCGCGGCGTCGCTCGCCAGGAAGATCGCCGCGCCCTGGATCTCCTCCAGATTCCCCCAGCGCTCGAGTGCGGTGGCGCCCACGATGAACTTCTTGCCTTCCTCCGTGTCGGCGATCGGCACGTTCATGAGCGTGAGGAACGGGCCGGGGCAGATCGCGTTCACCCTTACGTCGGACGACGCCAGCTCCAGCCCGAGCGCCCGCGTCATCTGGATCACGGCGCCCTTGCTCGTGGCGTACGGTGTGCGATTGGCCAGCCCCACCAGACCGAGTGAGCTGGACATGTTGATGATGCGGCCGGACTTAACCTTCTTCAGGTGCGGGATCACCGCGCGGGAGCAGAGCCACATCCCGTTGACGTTGACCTCTTGGACCTCCCTGAACTGCTCGTAAGTCAGCTCGTCGATCGCTCCCCGGATGTTGATGCCGGCGTTGTTGATCAGAATGTCGAGCTTGCCGAACTCGGACAGCGCAGCGTCGACGACGCGGTCGGCGTCTTCGGGCTTCGTGACATCCGCGGCGATCGCGATCGCGCGCCCTCCGTAGTCCGCGGCGATCTTCTCGGCCGTGGCCTGGGCCTCGTCGCCGTGGCGGCTGGTGATCAGCACGTCCGCCCCCGCCGAGGCGAGCCCGGCCGCCATCGCCTCGCCCAGCCCCTTCGAGCCGCCGGTCACGACGGCGGCCCTGCCGCTGAGGTCGAACTGCTTGATTCCCGGTAGCATGCCTGCGTCTCTACTCGTCGTAGACCGGGAGCATCACGCCCGCCGTCCAGCCACCATCCACCGGCAGTGCCACGCCCGTGACGTAGATGGAGGCGTCGCTCGCGAGGAAGAGCGCGACCGATGCCACCTCTTCGGGCTCCGCCACGCGGCCAATCGGCACGGCGACGGCGGCTGCCTTCTTGGCCTCCGCCGTTTTCCCGTACAATCGCTCGTTCATCGCCGTCCAGACCGCCCCCGGGCAGATCGCGTTCACGCGAATGTTCTGGGTCGCATACTCCAGCGCCGCTGTCCGCGTCACTTGCAGGACGCCGGCCTTGGCGGCGCAATAGGCCACCGTCCCGGGGATGCCCAGGAAGCCGGCGATGGAGGCCGTGTTGATGATCGAGCCGCCGCCCGTCTCGAGCATCGCGGGGATGCCATGCTTGACGCCCAGGAACACGCCCTTCAAGTCGACCGCTATCACGTGATCGAAGTGTTCGGCCGTCGTGTCTGCGATCGTTGCCTCGCCGAGGATGCCCGCGTTGTTGTACAGCACATCGAGGCGACCGAAGTTGGACGTCGCAGCATCGATCATCGATTGGATGTCGCTTTCGATCGATACGTCGACGTGTGCCGCGATCGCTTCCCTGCCGGCTTCACGGATTTCCGCAGCCGCCGCCTCCTCTTCGCCGCTGACGTCGGCGACGACGACCTTCGCGCCTTCGCGGGCGAAGAGGACCGCGGCTGCCTTGCCCATTCCGGAAGCGGCGCCGGTGATGACGGCCACCTTGTTGTCGAGGACTCCCATGGCATAACTCCTAGCGAACTCTGGGCTTACTCTCTGTCACGGCGCCTCTGTCGGGGCCAGAACGGGCCAACCGTATACAGCGGTATCCATCGCTGTCAAGGTTCAGCGCTCCTTCACCGATGTCTCAGCATGGCGCGGAAGTTGCGGACGCATTACGTTATCGGTGCGCTTCACGTTTCGCGTTCGGAGGATTTGAATGCCGACTATCAAAGTTGAACGACTGGCCTTGATCGGGACGAGTATCTTCGAGGCGGCCGGCGCCTCCGCCGGGGAAGCGGAGACCGTCGCGAACCTGTTGGCGAACGCCAATCTCGCGGGCCACGACTCGCACGGTGTCATCCGGATCCCGCAGTACGTGAAGTCGATCGAGAGCGGGATGCTCGTCCCCGGCGCGCCGGTCGAGATCGTCCGCGAAAGCGCGTCGATGGCCGTCGTCGATGGCAACTGGGGTTTCGGGCAGGTCATCGCCTCCAGGGCCATGGAGATCGCCATCGATAAGGCGAAAAGCACCGATGTCAGTTCCGTCGCCGTCCACGACTGCAACCACATCGGACGCCTGAGTGACTACGCCGTCATGGCGACGCAGAACGAGATGATCGCGGTTATCGTGGCGAACAACCACGGCGCCGGCCGGAACGTCGCCCCCTGGGGCGGACGTGAGCCTCGGCTGGCGACGAACCCGATCTGCGTCGGCGTCCCGCTGGGACCTGACGACTCAGCAACGTCCACGCCGATCGTCATGGACATCACCTCAAGTGTCGTGGCGGAGGGAAAGCTCCGCGTGATGCAGAGCCGTGGAGAGCAGATCCCCGAAGGCTGGATCATCGATTCGCAGGGCAACCCGAGTACCGACCCGAACGATTTCTACGGACCGCCCCGCGGCGCGATGCTGCCGTTCGGTGACATCGTGGGACACAAGGGCTTCGCGTTGAGCATGGTCATCGACATCCTCTCGGGCGGGCTCAGCGGAGCCGGTCCCAGCCGGCCGGATGCGACACGAATCGGGAACGCCGTACTGATGACCGTGTACAACATCAGCAGCTTCGTTCCGATTGAGGCGTTTCGCGCTCAGATCAGCGATTTCGTGGCCTACGTGAAGTCCTCGGCACCCGCGCAGGGGTTCGACGAGATCGTCATCCCCGGCGAGCCCGAGGCGCGGGTCGAAGCGGAGCGCCGCGAGAACGGGGTCTTCGTCGAAGACGAAACCTGGAGCCAGATCGCAGCGAGCGCAGTAAAGCTTGGTGTCGCGTTGGAAGGAATCGGAGGCTAGACCGCGGCCCAGAGCTCTTTCGCGACGACGCAGGCATCGCGCGGCTGTGCGCCGCTGCCTCTGCCGACCGGTCGGTTGCGTGTTGACTGGCCCATCGTCGTTCCTTATGATTGGCGGCGTACTGCGCCCTCGCGCCGCAGGAACAACGCTCACATTCAGCCCACCCAGATCAGCAGGAGGTACCAGATGGCGTACACGGGAAGTGATGACCGTGCAATCCACTTCACGAAGGACGACGAAAACCCCAACGAAGAGCCGGATAACGCCTACCAGGAGAGCGTATATATCAGCTTCGTAGACCACGAAAAGGGTATCGGCGGCGTGTGGCGCACTGGCCTCGAGCACAACCAGGGCAAGGCAAACGTTTGCGCGACACTCTGGCGGGAAAACGCGACCTCTTACAACTACTTCTATCGCCATCACAAGCTGCCCAAGGCTGACTGGAGCAACATGCAGGCCGGCCCAACGACTATCTCTGTCGTTGATCCCTGGAAGAAGGTCCACGCCGTCCTGAAGGACGACGAGGCGGGCATCGAGGCCGAGCTGGAGTGGAACGCAAGGACACCCGCTTTCGACTTCAAGAAGGACACTCCCGAACAGCTCATCGGAGCCTTCCGAGAGCACTACCAGCAGTTCGGCGATTTCGAGTGCAAGGTGAAGTGGGGCAGCGAGAAGTTCACTATCTCCGGCACCTGCTTCCGCGACCACTCCTGGGGCGTCCGGGAATGGGAGCGCGGCTGGAAGTTCGTCATCACGGGTGGCGTGCTCCGCGAGAAGGACCTCCTCTACGTCATGATGGGGCACCGCCAGGGACGAATGAACGGCGAAGGCGTAGTCCTATCGCACTTCGACCCCGAGAAGGACACCCGCGTGAAGTACCACATCTCAGACTTCCGCGCCGTGTTTGACCCGCCGCCGATCGTCACGGCGCAGTCATATGTCCTGAACACTCCCGACCACGACTTCAGGGTCTGGGGCCGCGCCGTTGCGCCGACGCTCGTGATGCCGTTCGGCAAGGCGCACTTCACGACGGCTCTCTACAAGTGGGATGTCGACGGGGAGACGGTCTACGGGATTACCGATAACTTCGCCGGGCACCACTTCGCCCACAACTCATACCCGTTCCCGATGCAGGGCGGCGACGGTTCGACCGGAGCAGCCCTCTAGACTGCCGGCGTCGACACCGTACCGGCACTGAACTGACAGAACGGTACCCACAGAGCAACCGTAGCAGAGCGCCTCGCCCCTCCAGATCGACAGGGCGGGGCGTTCGGCATTCTGCCTAGACTCCTGGGGCAACCTCGCTCGCGAACGCCTCCATGCGCTCTAGCGTCCGCTCGATCGTGCGTCCGCTAAACGTCATCAGTACGTGAGTCGCCCCGACCGCCTGGTACTCGCGCAGCTGGTCGATCACCTGGGCCGGCTCGCCGCGCGTCATGGAGTCGTCGGCGAGCACGCTCAGCGAGATGCCGTCGGGGTCTCGCCCGAGCTCTTTCGCGTACGCCTTGACCCTGGCCAGCCCAGCCGCCAACACCTCAGCGGTACCCGCCGCATGCCAGCAGGTTGCGTACTTGGCGGTCCTCCGCAGCGCGCGATCGCTCCAACCGCCGATCCATATCGGTGGCGTGGGCTTCTGCAGAGGCTTCGGCTGGAACCCAACGTCTCCCATCGAGTAGAACTCACCCTGGAAGCTGGGATCATCCTCGGTCCAGCAACGGAGGATAATCTCGAGGCTCTCGTCCAACCGGCTTCCCCTGTTGTCGAACGGCATATTGAGCGCCTCGAACTCTTCGCGCAGCCAACCCGAACCGGCGCCGAGAATCAAGCGCCCACCGGAGAGGACGTCGAGCGTCGCAAGGCTCTTGGCGGTGAGTCCGGGATTGCGCATCGGCAGCGCCAGAACCGAAGTGCCGAGCCCGATCCGCTGTGTCGCCCCGGCCACGAAGTGCAGCAGCGAAATGGCCTCGAGGAACGGCAGGTCGGGCGGAAAGGGGAACTCGCCCGAAGCGTTGCCGGGGTAACGGCTGGTGAACTGGCGGGGCAGAACGACGTGCTCCGCTGTGAAGAGAGAGTGAAAGCCGAGTTCTTCCGCCCTGCGGGCGAACGCCAGGTTCGCTTCTCCGTTCGCCAGGCTCCCAGCCTGCAACAGATGAATCCCGAAATCCACTACTACCTCCGTACGGCCTGGCTGATCACAACTGTCGGCAGCCGGCCACTGCTTCCGCTATTCCGTTCCGATGGCCAGGCCGAACTCATTGATCCACGTCCAGCCGATGTTCGGTTGAATCACCGCCATCTGCAGCGGCCCGCCGCAGGACGGTGCCACACCCGGTTCGAAGGCTGCGGCGCCGATCTCCGTGTTCAGGAGGTAGGCGGTCAGGTCGAGCGCGTCCTGGATCGACATGCCCTCGTAGGCGATGGGCAATTCCCGCTTTCCGTTGAAGACCTCCGCGACGATCTCCTTCGACACACCGAGCCGGCTGAGCTCTTCCGGGATCTGCGGATCGAAGCCTCCCAGGAGACGGGGAAGTCTGGACACTGCGCCTCGCCACGTTAGCCCGAACTTGGACACGTTGCGGACCGACTTGGCCTTGCCACAATCAGGAAGGCTGAACTCCCACTCCTCGACGTAGCGGGCGCCCTCGGAGTATCCGCCAACGAAGAAGCCCACCGCCGGCCGCTCTGTTCCGTCGCTGGCCGGATAGGCCTGGTCGTATCGAGACTTCATGAAGTCAAACAGCTGGTTCGTGAAGCCGCCGACGCGCCGCTGATCGGCGTCCCGGCAGAACTGGGTGACCAGCGTCTCGATCGAGGGCGCAACGAAGTCACCGCCGTAAGTGGCGATGCCCAGCGAATCGCCGACCCGAAAAAGTCGCCGGCTACGCGAGTAGTCCCTGGCGGTCTTCAGCTGTCGATCGGGAAGGCGGCGGGTGAGCCGCGTCAGGCTATCGGTGCCGAGTACCAATCCATCAGGGACCTTGACGCTGACACAGATTGACACGAGATTTACCTCCACTCGGAGACTAGACTGTATCACATGATACGGTGTGTTCAGGATGGCCCAGATCAGGGTGCGGCGGCTTTGCGCCCGGAAGGAGTCTTCGATGATCGTCGAGCTTGCGCGACTAAGAGTGCAACCGGGTAAGACGGCCGAGGCGGAAGCAGCGCTCCAGGAGATGGCCGATGCCGTGGAGGCCAGCGAGCCCGGCGTCCTCGTCTACGTGAGCCATCGCTCTCAGAAGGATTCCAGTGAGATCTTCTTCTACGAGATATACGCCGACGAAGAAGCGTACAGCGCCCACTTTGAGACCGATCACATCGCGCGGTGGAAGGCCAACCTGGGGCCAGTCTTCGACCTCGACTCCCTCGAAGTCGAACGAGTCGACCGGCTGACGGGCTTCTCCCGCCAGCCCGCATAGGCGATCCGCTCGCGCGCGGACGCTCCTCTAAATCGCCAGGATGCCTCCGTCCATGACGTGGGACGCACCGGTGCACCACGCTGAGTCATCGGAGGCGAGGAATAGCGCGAACTGCGCAAACTCATCGGACGTGCCGAACCGTCCCATCGGCACCTTCGATTCGAGGAACTCCTTCAAACCTTCCTTCGAGTCCATGAACTGCTGCACCATCGGCGTCATGATCGTCCCGGCGCAGATCACGTTGACGCGGATTCCTTGCTTCGCGACCTCGAGCGCCGTGGTCTTCGTGAGGATCACGATGCCAGCCTTCGCGGCGCTGTAGGCGGGCAGCTCCGGAAACCCGACCAGGCCGGAGGTAGAAGCGTTGTTGATGATCGATCCGCCGCCGCTCTCCAGCATCGCCGGAATGCCGTACTTCATCCCCAGAAACGTCCCCTTCAGGCTGATATCGACGACGGCGTCCCAGTTCTCCTCGGTACAGTCAACGGTCGAGGCGGTGTCACCAACGATGCCGGCGTTGTTGAAGAGCACGTGCAGCCCACCGTAGGCGTCGACAGTCGCCTTGACCACCGCTTCGACCTCGTCCGCCTTGCTGACGTCCGCCTTGATGAAAGTCGCGGTGCCTCCGTCGCTGGAGATGGCTTCAGCGATCGTCGGCCCCCGCTCCACATCCCAGTCGGACACAACCACCTTGGCCCCTTCCGCAGCGAACAGGCGCGCCGTCACTTCGCCGAGGCCGATCGCCGCGCCGGTGACGAGAGCAACTCTTCCATCTAGCTTACCCATGGGCAACCCTCCCTAGTATCACTGGAGTCAGTGAAAATCGACTCTCTGGCAAGATCTCTTTTCGGGCCGCGGAAAGCACCCAGTGGCACCGCCGCCCGTCTTCTAGACTGCAACCATCCCTCCGTCCAGGACGTAGGGAGCGCCCGTGCACCATGCTGAGTCGTCAGAGGCCAGGAAGAGCGCGAATCGAGCGAACTCATCCGGTGTACCCAGCCGTCCCATCGGCGTCCTTGCTTCGAGGTACTCTTTCATCCCTTCGTTCGACTCCATGAAATTTTGCACCATCGGCGTCAGGACAGTGCCGGCACAGATCGAGTTGACGCGGATTCCCTGTCGCGCGACCTCAAGGGCCGTGGTCATCGTGAGGACGATGATTGCCCCCTTCGCCGCGCTATAAGCGGGAAGTCCCGGGAACCCGACCAGGCCGGAGTCGGAGGAGTTGTTGATGATCGCCCCGCCGCCGCTCTTCAGCATCGCCGGGATGCCGTACTTCATCCCCAGGAAAGTCCCCTTCAGGCTGGTGTCGACGACCAGATCCCAGTTCTCCTCCGTGCACTCGGTCGTCGGGGCGGTTTCGCCTCCGACGCCGGCGTTGTTAAAGAGAACGTGGAGACCGCCGTAGGCGTCGACAGTCGCTCGCACCATCGCCTTCACCTCTTCCGCGTAGCGTACGTCGGCCTTGACGAACGTGGCGGTGCCGCCGCTTCGGCAGATATCTTCGGCGACCGCGGAGCCCTTCTCTTCGTTCCGGGCCGAAATAACGACGCTGGCGCCTTCCGCTGCGAACAGGCGTGACGTCACCTCGCCTATGCCCGTGGCCGCCCCGGTAACCAGAGCAACCTTTCCGTCCAGCTTACCCATTGGGAAACTCAGTGGCGCAGCGGGGCAAGTAAAGCACGCTCACAGACCGAAGGGGTTAGGTTCGGCGATCAGGCCGGCGGTATGACCATGGCATCGTCGCTGGACCACGAAAGCGCCACCATCTCGCCTAGTCCCGGCCGCTTGTTAGACGGGACCCAGGCTCGAATCAAGGCACCGTCGACCTCGACAGCCAGCTGAGTGTAGACGCCGCGATACTCCTCACCCTGGATGACGCCAGCCGTGATGTTCGGCGACCCGGGGTCGTCGGATGGAGCGCTTGTGGCTGCGTCCGACCCGGCCGCATGGAGCCTCATGCGATCCGCTGAGATCGCGTAGGCGACGCTGTCCTCCAACTGCTTGTCTGTGGAACGAATCTGGCCCCACACAGTGCCGAGCGGGCAACGTACCTGGACGTAGTTACCGTTGCTGCCCACGGCGGTCCCGTCAACGACGTTGTTCTGACCGACGAAGCTGGCGACAAAGCGGCCGCTGGGGTCGTCCGTCAGGTCGGTGCCAGAGCCTATCTGCACGACCTTGCCCTCATTCATCACGACGATGCGGTCTGCCATCGCCAGGGCTTCTGCCTGATTGTGGGTGACGTAGACGAACGTGATGCCGGAGCGCTGCTGCAGGTCCTTCAGTTCGCTCTGGACGACGAGCGCAAGATTCGCGTCAAGCGAGCCCAGCGGCTCGTCCAGGAGCAAGACGGGCGGCTCCAGAACCAGCGCTCGAGCCAGACCGACGCGCTGTTGTTCGCCACCACTCAGCTCGCTCGTCCAGCGATCGAGAAAGCGCTCGATTCCGAGGGTAGCTGAAATCTTGTTGACTCGTTCCTGTCGCTCTTTACGCCCGACCCCTCGTTTCGTCAGCCCGTACTCGATATTCTGGCGCACGTTCATGTGGGGGAAGAGGACGAACAGCTGCCAGACCATGGGAACGTTCCGCTTGTGTGGAGGAACCCTGGTTACGTCGCGCTCGTCGAAATAGATAGCGCCCGACGTCGGCTTCTCAAGGCCGGCCACCAGACGCAGCGTCGTCGACTTACCGGAGCCACTGGGCCCGATGATGCAGGTAAATTCCGCGTCGCCGATCTCAAGATCTACATCATCGACGGCGAGCACGCCCTGGAACTCCTTGCGCAGCTTATCCAAGCGAATCATGTTATCAACGTCCCCCTACCGGAAAGTGTGTTCATTCTAGCCAATGGGCGATCGCCTGAACAGGCGACTCGCGAGCGCAAGCAGCTTATAGCCGGGAAGCAGTGAAAGAATCGCCGCTAGGGCGAACGTGCCTATGAGCGCGCCGTAGACCAGAGCGCCGGCGGCGTAGATCTCTGGCGAGCTGTTCATGATCTGCGTGTTGAGGCTAAACGCCGGCCAAGTGTACACGACGGCAGTGAGGAAGAACGTGACGACGGATTCGCCGAATGAGATACCGGCGGCCACGACGAAGCTGGCGATGATGGCGGGTACGGCTAACTGGAACGTCGTGTCGAAAATCGATCTTACTCTGCTGGCGCCGAGATTGGTGGCGGCCTCCTCCAAATGTGGGTCCATCTGCGACAGCCGGTTGTTGAGGATGAACAAGCAGAACACTCCAACAAGACCGACATGCGCGATCACCACTGAGTTCAGGCCTCCCCAGAGGCCCAGCTCCACGAAGTACACCAGGAGGCCCAGGCTGAGCACGAGCGGCGGCGCCACGGCCGGCGCCACGACGATCATGGTGTAAGGGATAACCCATCTCGGCCTGAAACGGGCGAAGTAGTAGGCCGCCATCCCGCCCAGGAGCGTGCCGATAACTCCCACGGCCAGCGAAACCTTGACGCTGTTCCGAATTGAATCGAGCATGCCTTGGTCGTTGAACAGGCGGTCATACCACTTGGTCGAAAACTCTGCGATGGGCCAGACCGGGATCCCACCGTCGTGGAAGCCGTACAGGATTAGCGACATCACCGGAATCGTCACGAAGAAGAGCCCGGCAGCGATGAATGCACGCCAGAACCAGGCTACTGGGCCGGTGCTCTCGAGATTAGTCGTGGCAGCACCCTGTGCGGTGCCGGTGAGGCTAACCCTGCCCATGATGCGGAACGAGACCAGAATCACGACCAGCACGGTTAACAGCATGGCCACCGAAACCGCCGCCGCGGCGGGCGTGTTCCCAGCCTGGTTCTGCTGATCGGCGACTACGGTAGCTATCGTCCTGACGGACCCGAGCAGCCGCGCCGCAAGCAGGTCCGAAAAGCTCAAGACAAAGGTCAGCATCCCGGCCATCACGATTCCCGGCTTGCTCAAGCGCACCACGACGTCAAAGAAGACCCCAATGGCAGAGGCCCCGAGGTTAGAGGACGCCTCCAGCAGCCTGCGATCTATCGTATTGAGTCCTAAGACATACATCAGGAGTGCGGCGATAGGCCACAGGTAAGCAAGCAGGGCTATATGCACCGCCTGCGCCGTTCGGGAAAAGGCCGGTATGGTGGGAGTTATGCCGCCCGTGAAGTCGTGCAGATTGGAAGAGACGTCATGAAGGATCCCTCGCTGCGCGAGGACCGGTTGCCAGGAGTAAACCTGCAACAGATAGCTGACGAAGAACGGCATCATGGTGAGGGCCATGATCGCGAACTGCGTGCGACGACTTCCGCCATGGAAAGCGACCGCATAGGCGAACGGAAACACGACCAGAAGAACGATCACCGTCTGGATCGCCGCGAGCTTTATTGTGAAGAACCAGATGTCATAGAACGCGCGGGTGAAGACGTGGTCTTTCCAGGCGTCGAGAGTCAGATCGGAGGTAACGCCGTGTACGCTCCCCTCTCCCGATATGACAAAGGTGAAGAAACTCTCGCGGACGAGGAAGAAGATCGGGACGATGAAGAAGGCGACGGACCACACGAACAGGGGTACAACCAACACCCAGAGCGGTATGCTGAGTCGTCGCAAGAACGAAGGCATCGCTAGGCTGCCGTAAGCGAACTATCGGGCATCGTCTATCCTACACATTCCGTAACACAGTGCGGGGCGAGGTTCCAAACCTCGCCCCGCGTCTGCTCTTTACTCAGAAGTGAGCTGTCGTCTAAGGCTGGCTTGGGCCTTATCCGATCGCCGTCTGGAACTCGCCCCAGGCCTGGACCCAGAGGTCCCGGGTCGGGCTGATGGGGGTGATCCAGTCGACCAGGGTCCAATCCGGGTCCCCAATCTTGGGGGCCACAACCTGGGAGGTCTCGTCGAGGAGGTACGGCCATGCGTCGTGCCATGCCCCGTGAACGAGCGGCCAGGCAGCGGGGGAAGCCGGCGGCGTTGACCAGGCATCCTTCATGGTGATGTTGGCCATCGTCTGCGGTGCCAGCAACGCTTGCGCCAACTCTACCGCGCGTTCGGGGTTGTTGGAGCCCGCCATCAGCGAGAATCCTTCGGAAGGCGTGAGCACGCCTCTCTTGTCGAAGAACGCGCCGGCGGGGATTCCCTGCGCCTTGAGACGTGGCATTCCGGCGCCGCCGTTCATGGAACCGACAATGTCGGCGGTTCCGTCGGCAATCGCCTTAACGCCTTCACCGTAGGACGCGACCATGAACGCCTGATCGGCAAGCGCCATCATCCTGGCCTTCATGTTCTCCCATTCGGCGTCGCTGACTTCGAAGGGGTTCAACCCCTCAAGGAAGCCGAATACCGGTATGGTCTGCACAGGGTCGTTCCAGACCACGACTCTGCCCTTGTACTTGTCTTCGTACATGAGGTCGTAGCCTTTGTCCGCCCACTCATCCGCAGGAACTGTGCCGGCGTTGTGCAGGAGCCCCTGGTACTCGGTGTGAATGCGGGCGTACATGATGTCCCCGTTGTAGAGCTCGGGGCCCCGTGTGCGATCGGCGGATGGTTGGGACCATTCGTCCAGCACGCTGAGATCGAAGACCGCGGGATCTATGGGCACGAGAGAGCCGGAGTCGACGAGCGTCGGCGTGCCCTCGTGGTTGTAGAATGCGGCAAGGTCATATGTGCCGGACGGAGCGCCGGCGGTCAGCTCGTTGAGCTCGACCATGCTGGAAACGCCCTTGTAGTTGATCTCGATGTTCAAGGACGCGTTCAGGGGATCGACCCAGTTCGGCGATTGAGCGCCGCCCCAGCCGATCATGTTCATCGTTACGGTTTCTTTGGTGGTATCCGGTGTTGGTGCATCCGTTGGTGCACTGGTCTCTCCGGGCGGTGGCGAAGCCGTAGGCGCCGTTGTCGCCCCGCCGTCGTCGTCGCCGCAGGCCACGACCATTCCCATTCCACCCACGGTGGCGACAAGACCAAGGCCTGCGCCGGACTGTAGTAGTTGCCTCCGCGAAATCTTTTTGCTCATCCTGATTTAACTCCCTTACTGAACCTAGACTTCCAATAACACTCGTGTTGATGAAACGCTCTTGTGGCGCTTCCCCTCCATCACCGCCGGACGAGTGTAACAATCGGCGGTACTAGATTTCCCGTTACTCGAACCTCACTTTCATCGCGCGACCGAATGGTCGGTCGGCGAGTATATCTTCGGTCGAGATTCTAGATTCTAGCTACGGTCGAAGACCTGTGTCAAGCGACCTTTCCGAGGCCTCCGATCGCAGTTCTGCCTTAGCTCGGGATACGCAACTCACCGTCCAGTCGGATGTCTCCGAGTGCCCTACCCATGAACTTCTGACATTTGCCGCCTAATCTTCCCTATCTAGGGTGTGCCGGCCCGTGTCCGCTCGACTGGTGCGAGAACTCAGTCCCCGCGAAGTTGTCGACGATGCCGTAGGCAAGCTGGCCATCGACGTCCCATCGGTAGAGGGCCGTCGTGAAGTGCGCCTTACCGATAGGCATCACCAGCGTCGGTGCAACGGCGCGGCCCCAGCACTTCTGGACGCCGGCCGGCGTGTCCAGGGTGTAAGAGAGCATGGTCGGGATCGGAGACGGGTCGAACACCGGACGGTAGTCCGCAAGAGCAAACTTAACGCGCGTGTCCTCGTTGGGGTCCATGTGACTGAGCACGAGCCCGCCATCGCCCTGCGTTTCGTTTCGGCTGTCCTTCCAGACGTAGAGGATGTTCTCGTTGGGCAGGAAGATGCCGCCGGTGATAAGCCAGTCCCAGCCGCGCTCCCACTGCCGGATTCCCCAAGAATGATCCCTGAAGGCGATCCCGCTCAGCTCGAAGGACTCGTCGCGCCACTTGACCTTCGCCTCGTAGCGGCCGAACTGCTGGTAGTGATTGGTGGTCCAACCCTTGAGGGGATTCGGGTCGTCGCTCGCGAAGTCGAAAACCGGCGTCTTGGCCTCGAAGTTCAGTTCCACTGAGAGGTCGTTCTCTTTGTCGTTGAGGGTGGCGCGGACCTTCTTGAGCGGTTCGATAACCTCGTAGTGAAGCACGCCGACGTCCAGGTTGTTCAGTTCGCCCGTGGGCATCTTGTGGTGGCGGTAGAAGTAGTTGTATGAGTCGGCGTCTTCTCGCCAGAGCGTCGCGCAGACGTTCGCCCTCTGCTGGTTGTGCTCTAGACCGATGCGCCAGACGCCGCCCATCCCCATTTCGTCATCAGTAAAGCTAATGTATATGCTCTCCTGCCAGGCGTTGTCGGGGTGCTCATTTGGGTTGGCGTGCTCCTCTGTGTACTGTAGGGAGACGTCTTCCTTCTCGGTGATCAACGGGCCTTCCTCCTTCGCAGATAGGTCAAAGTGTTCAGAAGTTGATTTTCGGATGGCTGATCGAGGTCGTCTGATGTCTACCGACCGTTCGATCTACAAGCAGCATGTAACCACCGGGGGGGCGATAATGTCAACGTCAGCGTTGTCGTCGCGTACCGCAAGGCCTCAGACGAGTCCCCTCAGCAGTTCGAGATATCGTAAGAAGTCGGCTTTTTCGTTCACGTCTCGAAGGAAGTTCGTCTCCATCACCAGCTCCGTCACTCCCGCCTCCTCCAGCCGCGGCACGTCTTCCTTGATCTGATGGAGCGTGCCGGTCAGCGGCAGCCGCCTTTCGTCGAGGGGCTCCGACGTGATTCGCAGATACACACGAAGTGGAAACTGCATCGAAGCGCTTCCCCGGCCCGCCTCGTCCGCCAGCCGTTTGACTGTCGCTATCTGCTCTTCGAGCGTCTCCACAGGCGTGGCGGAGAAGGGATGCCATCCGTCGGCGTGGGTCGCCGCTCGCTTCATCCCGGCTGGCCTGAAGGCACCCAGGAGTAGAGGCGGATGGGGCTGTTGCACCGGTTTAGGGCCGATCTCCGAGGGTGCGATCTGGTAGTAGCGCCCGCGGAACTGTACCGGATCGCTCCCCCAGACGGCCTTGAGGACGCTCACGTATTCGTCCATGCGTGCGCCTTTTTCCGTGAAGGGCACGGCGGCGGCTTCGTATTCGTCCTCGCTCCAGCCGATCCCGAGCCCCAGCGAGATGCGACCGTCCGAAAGTAGATCGAGCGTTGCCACCTGCCTGGCCAGCTCAACCGGGTTGCGGAACGGCGCGACCAGGACGCTCGTGCCCAGCCTGATTCGGGTCGTGAGCGCTCCCACGAAGGCCAGCGTCTGCAGGGGCTCCAGCACGCTCACACAGCGTTCCGGTAGCTGCCCATCCGCTGAAGCGGGGTACGGGGTCTTCGGTGCCAGCGGGCGCAGAAGCCGGTCTTGCACCCAGAGGGAGTCGTAGCCTAGCTCCTCGGCGCGCTGAGCCACATCCTTGACCGTCTCCCGATCAAGCGAGCTGCCCAATTGAGGAAGGCAGAACCCCAACTTCATCCGTCGCTCATCTCCAGAGCGGCCGGCTGCGCCGTGACACAGGCACCCGAGCGGCCGAGGGGGAGGCGCTCACTTGCCCTTGAACTGAGGCTTGCGCTTCTCGAGGAACGAACTGGCCGCTTCTTTGAGGTCTTCACTGTCCAGCGTGATCGCCTCGAGGATGGCGGACGTGTCGATGGCGAGGTTGACGTGGTCTCTCAGCAGCTTGTTCAGGCAGAACTTCGTCCAGCGGATGGCCAGCGGCGAACCGGACGCCAGCTCCCGCGCGAGTTCCATCGCCTTTGGGAGAGCCTCAGCGGCAGGTACGGCGTAGTTCACCATACCCATCTCAGCGGCCTGCTTGCCCGTGATCCAGCGACCGAGAAGGAGAAACTCCTTGGCGCGTGCCATGCCCACAAGCCAGGGCCAGATGACCACGCCGCCGTCGCCGGCCACCAAGCCCATATGAACGTGGGCGTCGCCTATGCGTGCCTCTTCGGACGCGACGATGATGTCGCAGAACAAGGCGAGCGTGGCACCCAGGCCCGCTGCATCGCCGTTCACCGCCGCAACGATCGGCTGTTCCACCTCCAGCATATAGAGGAGCAGCCGTCGGACCTCCGCCAGGGGCAACTCCTGCGCTCTGTCGCGCCAGGTCCCCTCCTTGAGCACCTTGGCGTCTCCACCGGCCGAGAACCCCACCCCGGCTCCGGTGAGCACGATGGACCGCACTTCGCGGTCCTTGCCTATCTCCGAGAACAGTGTCTCGAGCTCCTGGTGCATCTCCGGATTGATGGCGTTGCGCTTTTCGGGGCGGTTCAACGTCACCGTCGCGATGCCCTCGTCGTTCTTCTCGACGGTTATGAGTTCGTACTTACTGTAGTCCATGCAGCGTTCCTCTCCGTTGGGCGTCGGGTCGCTAGCTCGTGATCAGGCCGGATTGGAAGCGATGTCCAGCGACCCCAGGTTTCCGGCCACCACCGCCTTGCCAATCGCCATCTGTAGTATCTCGGCCGCGCCGCCACCGAGGACGACCGCCATGTTGTCGCGGTAGAACCGCTCGACGCCAACCTCAACCGTGTAGCCCCAGCCGCCGTGAATGTGCATGGCGTGCTCGGTGACGTACTGGGCCATCGTCGTTGCGAACAGCTTCGCCATCGCGGCCTCCGAAGTGCAGCGGTGCCCGCCGACTTCCAGCGATGTCGCGTAGTAGCCGAGCAGCTTGGAGGCGCTGATCTTCGTCGCCATCTCGGCGAGCATCATCTGCACTGCCTGGAAGTTGCCGATCGGCTCGCCGAAGGCCTCCCGCTGCCGGGAGTAGGCTTCCGCTCTTTCGTACGCACCCCTGGCGATGCCGGTGGACAGGGCGCAACAGAGGATCCTGTCGACGTCGAGCGAGGCGAGCGCCAGCCTCAGCCCATCGCCCTCATTGCCGAGCAACGCTCCCCTGGGAATGCGGACGTCGTCGAAGGTAACTTCGTTCTGGTAGGAGGACTTCATGCCGGCCATCTCGATCGGGTCAGACACCGAAATGCCGGGCGTGTCTTTCTCGACGAGGAAGGCCGAGTACTTCCGGTCCGCATCGCCGTTGCGCATCGCCGCCAGGACGATGCCGACGCTGGGATGAGGTGCGCCGAAGTTCGTGATGAGCGTCTTTCTGCCGTTGAGGACATAGTCGTCGCCGTCAGACGCCGCCGTGGTCTTGATGCCGCGGACGTCGGAGCCGGCATCCGGTTCAGTCATGACGATAGCGCCGATGACCTCTCCGCGTGCGAAGCGCGGCAGGTACTGCTTTCGCTGCTCTTCCGAACCCCCCCGGTAGATCACCTTGTAGCCGATGACCCCGGAGTGGACCATGCAGTCCATGGCGAAGCCCGGAAGGGCCGTCGCAAGCTCCTCCGCGATAATGAAGTCGGCCAGCAGATCGAGCCCGCCACCCCCATACTCGACCGGTATCGAGGCGCCCAGCCAACCCAACTCCGTGACAGCGTGGAACAGATCTATCGGGAATTCGCCCTTCCGTTCGATCTCCTGCGCGTGAGGCGCGACCTCTTTCCGGGCGAACTCCCTCACTGACCGCTGCAGTAGTTTGTGCTCGTCGCTCAGATTAAATTCCATGGCCTACTTCCAGTGCATAGTCCGACGGGATTTCTTGCTTGCCGGGCAAGCAACGATTCCTGTAAGTTAGCTGTTGACCGACCGTTCGGGCGATCTCAGTACACCAGTCGAGCATTGGCGCTGTCAAGATCAGCCCTACGTAGCGGCCGTAGTCCAGAAGATGCCCAAACGCGTGCTGCCGAGGAGGCGACCGCCCCATGAATAAGAGTCATCGAGGAGAAGCGGCGATCGTCGGCATCGGCGAGGTGCCTTCCGGCGTATATCCGGACCGCCCGTGCCTGCAGAGCGCGCTGCAATCAGCGCACGACGCGATCGAGGATTCCGGGCTGCCCTACGACGAGATAGACGCCGTCATACCCGCAGGCACATTCTACGACCCCTGGTACAACACCAACATGATCTTCTCTCAGCTCGTCGAAGAGCTGGGGCTGACCGGCAAGACGAAGATGAACCTGCAGGTCGTGGCGGGCGGTGCCAGCAGCGCCGCGCTGATGGCGACGGCCGCGGGGCTGATCGCTACCGGGGCGGCCCGCTCGGTCCTCTGCGTTCACGCCGAGAAGTGGGGCTCGATGCCCAACCAGGACATGTACGACAAGCTGGCCACGTTCGGCATCTCCCCGGAGTGGGAGGCCCCGTACGGGCTGAACATGAACGCGGTGTCAGCTCTGATCACCCAGCGCTATGCGTTCGAAACTGGCACCACGGAAGAGCAGCTGGCCTCTGTCTGCGTGGCGCTGCGAAAGTGGGCCGAGCTTAACCCCAACGCCATGTACCAGAAGCCCCTGGCGCTTGAGGACGTACTCCGTTCCAAGCTTGTGGCCAGCCCGCTGCACGCCTTCGAGTGCAACCGGCTGGCCGACGGCGGATCGGCGTTCATTGTCACCAGCGCCGAAAGGGCGAAGTCGCTTGACACGGTGCCGGTGTACCTCCTGGGCTCCGGATCAGTAGTGACTCACTACGCGATCTCGCAGGAGACGAACATGAGCCGCTTCGGCTATGCCCGCGCGGCAGAAGAAGCGTTCGGGGTTGCCGGCCTGGGCCCCAGGGACATGGACATCGCCGAGATCTACGACTCCTACCCCGTGTTCAACCTCATCGCCCTGGAGGAGATGGGCTTCTGCAAGCGCGGCGAAGCGGGGCAGTTCGTCTTAGACGGTCACACCTGGCCCGGCGGATCGTTGCCGATGACTACGAACGGCGGCATGCTCTCCCAGGGCCACACCGGTACCGGCGGTGGCATCGCCGTGCTGGTTGAGGCGGCCCGGCAGCTGATGGGCAAGGCCGGGAAGCGCCAGGTTGAAGGCGCCCGCTTCTGCGTTGAGACGGCGACCGGCGGCACCTATATGGACGCGCACGTCAGCGTGTTCGGAACGGAGGTCCCATGAGCGTCTACGAAAGGCCCCTCCCTGAGACAACTCCCTGGAGCGCACCGTTCTGGGCCGCCGCCAAAGAGCATCGCCTGGTTTTTCAGCACTGCGCGAGCTGTCAGGCGAACGTCCTCTATCCCAAGCTGTTCTGCCCGAACTGCCACGGCTCCGATCTGCAATGGATGGACGCCAGCGGCCAGGGCGAGGTCTATACGTTCAGCGTCATCTACCAGCACCCGCCCTCGCCGTTCCGGGATTCCCTGCCGTACGTGGTCGCCGTTGTGCAACTCGACGAGGGCGTGCAGCTGATGACGAACGTCGTTGGCTGCGAGCCGGAGGACGTGAAGTGCGGGATGAAGGTGGTTGCCGAGTTCGACGACGTCACCGACGAATTCACCCTGGTCAAGTTTCGGCCTGCCTGAGCTGGGATCAGTCGTGACTTGGCGCAGCTGGGAGGACATCGAGATCGGGCAGACGGTGCGCAGCCAGGAGCTCACTATCACCGAGACCCACGTCGTCAACTGGGCCAGCCTCACCGGCGACTGGTTCGAGCTTCACATGAGCGAGGAGTACGCAAAGGCCTCGGAGTTCAAGAAGCGAGTTGCGCACGGGCCGTTGACGTTCGGCCTGTCGATCGGCCTGGCATATGGGACCGGCTACGTGAACAAAGAGTGGCTCGTTGCCTGGCTCGGTGCGAACAACATGAAGCTCCCGCAGCCCGTCTTCATCGGCGACACCGTCCACCTCGATCTGTCCGTCGTCAGCAAGCGCGAGACAAGCAAGCCGGAGCGAGGGATCGCCGTGCTGAAGTACGACATCAAGAACCAGAACGACGAGACGGTCCTGGAGTTCGAATCGACTTTCATGGCCCGGCGATCCGGCCCCGCGCAGCAGGCGCCCTCCTGATCAGGGGGCCACGGCAAGCGCGCTCGCCCCTACGACAATAAGGGCGGAGCTCGCGATGCGGATTGGCCCGTAGCCCTCCTTGAGGATCACCAGACCCAGCGGCACTCCGAATACGACCCCGATCTCTCGCGCGGGAGCGACGTAGCTGATGCGGCCCGTGGTCAGGGCGATGAGCACCAGCAGATAAGCAGCCGCCGCCAGGGCGCCGCCCGCGAACACACTCCAGCGACGCCTTCGCCATTCCGTTCGGACGGGCGCGGCGCCGTCCTTGAGCACGATCGGCGCAAAGGCGATGAGCGGACCGAGCTGCCCAAAGAGACTGAGCGTGATCGGTGACAAGTGATCGAGGGCGCTTTTGTCCCAGAGCGAGTACCCGGTGATCAGGACGCCGGTGAGAACGGCGAACCCGGCGTCTGGCCAGCGCAGGTACAAGAGAGGCTCCAGCAGGTCTCGCGCGGTCCTTCCCTGAACGGTGACGGCGTAAACGCCAACCACCACGAGGCCGATCGCGAAAACCGCTTCCAGCGAAGGCCGCTCGTCCAGAATCAGCACAGCGCCGATCGGTATCAGCGCGACGCTCAGGCCTCTCGACATCGGATACACGATCGACAGGTCACCGTGGTGGTAGCCCCGCGCGAGGGCGAGCGAGTAGGCCGAGTGCAGAAAGGCGCTGCCGGCCCCGAAGCCGATCGCGCTAAGACTGATCCCGTCGAGGGCAAAGATCACGATGGGCGGCACTAGGAAGACCGGGACTGGGACGGCAACAAGCAGCCAGAGGAACGCCAGCTTGTCATCGCTTCGCTTGAGCAGTAGGTTCCAGGTGGCGTGGAAGAATGCCGCGGTGACGACAAGGAGAAATACGGCGGCGGTCATGTAGTGGCGTCATTGTATGACGAGCGCCGCCGGTGACACGTTGTCGCCGACCTGGGGTGTAGCAAGCGCGCGCGCTTGCTACACCCTGGGGATCGCCAGTAAGCTGGGGAAGCTCTGCGCCGCCGCGGCAGCCTATCTGTCCTGCGGCGGGCGTGCGGACCCGCTAGGAGGCGAACACGATGGCCAGCGTCTTGTACGAGAAAAAGGGCGAGTTGCTCTTCATCACCCTCAACAGACCGGAGGTCCACAACGCGTGGGATCCGGAGACGCTGATACGGCTGTCCGACGCCTGGCAAGACTTCGCGGCCGACGACTCCCTGCGGGTGGCGATCCTCACCGGCGCGGGCGACCGGTCGTTTAGCTCCGGCGCCGACCTCAAGCGATTGATTCCCCTGATCTACCGATCGCGAAAGCCGGAGGACGAATGGGACAACAAGGTCCTCGCGAACCCCGACATTACGAGAACGGCTCTGCTTCGGGGATACCCGCTGCACAAGCCTGTCATCGCCGCCATCAACGGCTTCTGCCTGGCGGGCGGGACCGAGCTGATCCAGGCGACTGACATTCGGTTCGCCGCGCCTCACGCCACGTTCGGACTGACCGAGGTCAAGCGCGGGATAATCCCCGCGGGCGGATCGCTGGTGAGGCTGTCCCGGCAGATCCCGTTCTGCAACGCGATGGAGATCCTCCTGACGGGTGAGTCCATAAGTGCGCAGGACGCCCAGCGCATCGGCCTGATCAACCGCATTGTCCCGGCCGATGAATTGATCGAGACGGCTGAAGCAACCGCCCGTACGATCGCCGAGAACGGGCCGCTGGCGGTGCGGACGATCAAGGAGACAGTGCTGAAGACGATCGGTCTTCCCCTGGCTGAGGCGTACGCTGTGGAGGACGCGGCCGTTCGCGTCATCCGGGACTCGGAGGACGCGCGGGAGGGTCCGCTCGCCTTCGCTGAGAAACGCAAGCCACGCTACGTCGGAAGGTAAGCGCAAGAGTCGGGACGTTTCCCGATTGATGGAGGGTGTCATGAAGCTAGAGGACAAGGTCGCCGTCATCACCGGCGGAAGCAGCGGCATCGGCCTGTCGATCGCCGAGGAGTTCGTCGCGGAGGGAGCGAAGGTCGTCATCTGTGGGCGCGAACAGAGCACGCTGGACGAGGCGATAACGAAGCTCGGCCCGAACGCGCTGGCGGTTCAGGCCGACGTCGGCGTGATGAGCGATCTCGACCGGCTGTACGAAGAGACGACCGCGCGCTTCGGCAACGTCGACGTCGTCGTCGTCAACGCCGGTATCGCAGTTGCGGCCACACTCGAGGACACGGACGAAGCGACGTTCGACGAGATCTCCAAGATCAACTTCAAGGGCGCCTACTTCACGGTGCAGAAGGCAAGTCCCCACCTCAACGAGGGCGCATCGATCATCTTCATCAGTTCGGCCGCGAACCAGATGGGCCTCAAGGAAACCTCAGCCTACAGCGCAACCAAGGCGGCCCTTCGCTCGCTGGCGAGAACTCTCTCCGGCGAACTGTTGGTTCGGGGCATCCGCGTGAACACGATTAGTCCGGGGAACATCGTGACGCCTCTTCTCCGGAAGATGGGTGTCGTAGACATCGAAGCGTTCCTCAAGGACCGCGAGTCCCAGGTGCCGTCGGGAAAGTTCGGCACCTCGCAGGAGATCGCCAAGATCGCCCTGTTCCTGGCCTCCTCAGACTCGTCGTACGTCGTCGCCACCGAGATCGTGGCTGACGGCGGCTGGTCGCAGATATAGGGCCGCCCGCTGACGCCGCATTCAGCATCGGCCGCCCTGCGTCCGCAAGCGCACTATTCATCGCCTGGCCGCGACACGCGGTAAGCTGGCCTGGCGTCCCGCGCTAGTGCCAGGAGATCACTCGTTGCAGCCATCTGCCCAGAGCAACTTGCAGTCCAACATCTGGAAGTATTACCTGTACCACTTCCTGCTGGACCTTCAACTCTGGTACCCGATCTGGGTCATCTACCTCACCGAGGAGCGCGGCTTCTCGCTGACCAAGGTGACCCTGGTGGACGTCCCCTTCTGGCTCGCGGTGATACTGCTGCAGATACCGGCCGCGGCACTCGCCGACCGCTGGGGCCGAAAGCCGATGCTAATCATGTCGGCCGGCTCGCTGGCGGTGGCCGTGACGCTGTTTGGCCTCGCCGAGTCGTTTCCGCTTCTGCTTTTCTCCTACTTGATCTGGGGCGTCTCCTACTCTTTTCTCTACGGTACGGAATCGGCGTTCATCTTTGACTCGCTCAAGGCGATCGGACGCGAGGGCGAGTACACGAAGATCTACGGCCGCGCCTGGGGGCTCGCCACGGCGGCGATACTCGGCGGCACTCTGCTGGGGGCACCACTCGCCGAAGCGACGAGTCTACCGGTGCCGATCCTCGTCAGTGGCGGCATCGCCGCGCTCGCCGCTGTGTCAGCGCTGACGTTTGTCGAGCCGAAGCGATCTGGGCGTTCGCTGGGCGCTATCTCCTACGGTCAGATCGTTCGAGAGAGCGCTCACATTCTGCGGCGCAGTCGCCACGTTCGCTACGGGGTTCTGTTTTACGGGCTGATGACCGTCGGCTTCGTGGGGCCCTGGTTCTTCCTCCAACCGTTCCTGCTCGACCACAACGTCGACGTCGGTGACAGCGGGTTCTGGCAAACTCCGACGCGTATCGCCGGCATCGTCGGAGCGATCGCGGCACACCAGATCCTGATTTCCTTCGGGGAGAAGCGTGTCTTTTTCGCCATGCCCGTAGCCGTGATCTGCTCGTTCCTGCTGCTCGGCTTCTGGGATTCCATCTACGCAGTCGCCGCCTTCCCCGTCCTCTTCTTCGTCGTGCAGCTCTCGCAGCCCGCGATCACGGACTATCTGAACCGTCGCGTGCCCTCGGAGCAGCGGGCAACCGTCCTCTCGCTGACCAACCTGATTCGGTCGATGGTGATCATGCCGGTGGCGCCGATCTTCGGGCTGCTGGCCGACGAGTTCTCGCTGACGACGATGTTCCTCGCCAGCGGTCTCGTCATGATCGGACCGGCGATCGTGCTCATGGTCCTCTGGTCACCGCTCTTATCGGTCCCGCCATCCGGGGAGGGGGCCGAGAGCGATCCGGCGGGAGCCAGCGGCGATGAGCCTTAGCGATCGGCGCTGGGCCAGGGCACGCGCAGCGGGTTCTGGCAGCCCTGGGCGGCCTCCAGCGCAGTAGCGAACCAGACATCGTCCCGGCTCTGCATGTGCTCGAGAAGCCGTTCGAGCACGCCGATCCGTGAGCGGCGCCCCATGAGCTGCGGGTGGAGCGTGATCAGGAACATGCCGCCTTCGTCGTAAGCCCTATCGAACTCCGTCTGCCACAGCGAGAGGATGTCGTCCGGAGGGGTGAGAACGTTCGCTCCGCCGAAGAAGTAAGCGCTGAACGGAAAGTCGTCGAGCTCCCAGCTCACCGGCAGCTGGATGAGGGGCTCCGGCATGCCTTCGACCTCGATAAGATACGGATTGTCGTCACCCATCAGGCTGCTGTCGTAAACGAACCCCTCTTCCAGCAGCAGCTTGGCCGTGTGCGGGTTGTGATCCCAGGGCACCACGCGTGCGCCGCGCGGCCTCGATCCAGTCACTTCCTCAAGCGCCGTGAGTGACCGCCGGATGAGGTCCCGCTCTTCGTCGACGGACATCCCGATCACGGACTCGCAGTTGAAGCCCTCATACGCGATCTCTTGGCCGCGCTCCATAGCCTGTTCGACCTGGGGCTTGTGGTTCAGCGCGACCCAGGCCGGTATGAAGAACGTGCCGGGCACCTTGTGGCGGTCGAGTACCGCCATTACTCGCTCGAATCCAGCGCGAGCGCCGTAGGCACCGCGTTCCCTCGGACCGGGCGAGTCCATTTCGAGAGCTCCGAACCACATCGCCTCAGCGTCGAAGTTCCAGGTCAGTACAACCGCGCAGCGTTTACCGTTCGACCACATCGATTCCTCCCAGGGCCTAGCGGACAGGCACGTCAGCGATTGCTCCATTCGGCCGCCTGCTCTGCGACCTTGCCTGTCCCGCGCGGACGATTATAAGTCCTCATCCGGCCGGCCGGTAGAAATTTGACGCCTTAGTGACACTGGACTATCTTTCGGACAGACACGACCACAGATTTAAACGGGGCGCATATGGGCGGGCCAGCGTGATTTCGGGCCGCGTGCGGGGACCGCACAGCCTTCGCTCGGCCCGGCTTTGAAGGACACAGTGAGACGATGAGACTTAAGGATCGCGTAGCGGTCATCACGGGCGGCGGATCGGGAATCGGTAAGGCCACGGCAATCCTCTTCGCCAAAGAAGGTGCCAAGGTGGCGATCTTCGAGATCGCCGAAGAGAACGCACGCCAAGCAGTGAAGGAAGTTGAGGCTGCGGGCGGCACGGCGATCTACGCGATCGCCAACGTGGCCATCGAATCGGAAGTCGAGGCGGGGGTGGCGAAGGTCATCGACGCCTTCGGCCGGATCGACATCTTGTTCAACAATGCGGGGGCTCACCGCTACCCGCACAACAAGACCCCCATCGATGAGCTGCCCGAATCAGAGTGGGACCGCATCATTGACAGTCACCTGAAGGGCTGCTTTCTCTGCTCCAAGCACGTCGTACGCCACATGAAGCGGCAGAAGAGTGGAGCGATCGTCAACATCGCCTCCATCTCGGGGCTGGTTGGCATCCCCTACGTACACAACTACGGTGCGGCCAAGCATGGCATCATCGGGCTCACGAAGGAGCTGGCCGTTGAGCTGGCAGACTTCGGCATCCGCGCGAACGCGGTGGCGCCCGCCAGCGTCGACACGCCGATGAGATGGCACGGCGGCAAGGGGATCTCGGATGAGGTGCGCGCGGAGATCAGCCAGACCGTACCGCTCGGGCGGATCGCCCAGCCAGAAGAGATCGCCCAAGGGATCCTCTTCCTCGTGTCCGACGAGTCGTCGTTCGTGACTGGTACGGTGCTCCCCATCGATGGCGGATACGTAGCCCAGTAGAAGATGACATCCACCGCCGACGGCAACCTCACCACCCTCGTAGCTCCGCTGGCGGACGCCGAGGGAGCGGATGCGGCCGCCATCGGCGGCAAAGCCTTCGGGCTGAGCAGGTTGGCACAAGGCTCGTTCGACGTGCCGCGGGCGTTCTGCATCAGCTGTGCAGCTTACGAGCAGTTCATCGGTCGCACGGGGCTCGAGGAGCTGATCAGCGAGAGAAAAGATCGCATCGAGTCGGCCGACATCCAGGACGCGCGCGAACTGAGTGCCGAGCTGACGAAGCACCTTATGGGGTCAACGATGCCGGACGACCTGCGAGCAGAGATCGTCGAGTCTTACACGAAGCTCCTCGGCTCGGATACCTCTAAACAGGTCGCCGTTCGCTCTTCGCCGGCTGTGAGTCTGCCCGGTCAGTATCACACCGTCCTCAGCGTCTCGGGAGAGGACAAGGTTCTGGACGCGGTCAAGGAGGTCTGGGCATCGTACTGGACGCCTGAGGCGATTGTGACCAGGACTGCGCTGAATATCCCTCACACACCGGTCCAGTTCGGGGTCGTCGTCCAGGAGATGATCGACGCTGAAGTCGCCGGTATCGTGTTCACAGCGGAGATGCCAGGCGGCGACGAGAGCAAGATCGTGGTCGAAGCGGTTACCGGGCTTGCGGAGACTCTCGCGCTCGGCCGGCGTGATCCCGATCGGTTCGTTGTGAACAAGGCGAACCTCGACGTTAGCGAGCAGGCTACACCGGCCGTCGGCAGTTCGGCCGAGCCCGAGGCGCCGTCGGAAACGCTCGACCGGGAGCGCCTGGCGGAGCTCTGCCGCATCGCGCTCGCCGTCGAAGAAAGCTTCCAGCATCCGATCGACATGGAGTGGGCCTACCGGGATGGGCGCTTCTACACCTTGCAGGCGCGGGCTATCCGCGGCCTGGCGGACGAAGAAGACTCCATCGAGCCCTGCCGCGATCACTTCCGGTACAACCCGAAGCCGGCTCGATCCGACGCGATCTGGAGCCGCTACTACGGTGACAACTTCCTGCGGGGCAGGTTCACGCCGGCGGGTTATTCGTTTGTCATCTGGTGGCCCGAGGCGATGGAAACGATCATCGACCGCGCGCGGGGGTTCAAGGACCTGGAGAACGTGCCGCTCTTCCGCTACTACCGCGGCCGCGCGTACACGAATACGGACTACCTGAGGCTCCGCATCCAGTACGAACCACGCTTTCTGCGAACGCAGGAGACGCTGAACCACTTCCCGCCCTGGGAGCGGGAAGAGATCGCCTCGATGCCGTTCCGGTTGTGGAAGAGGGTCTGGGGTGAGCTGCGGGTTCTCCTGTTGCGCCCGAACCAGAGCCTGTTCAGGAACTACAGCTTCTTCGTGCGCGAGAGCGCCGACATTCTTGAAAAGTTTCGATCCGATCTTGACACGATCGACCTGACCGCGTCGGTGAAGAATTTGCTACGGTACCGTGATGTGCTCCGGCGCCTGATCGCCCGCCACGAGCTTGGATACGTGGGCTGGATCTTCCATTACAAGCTCACGATCGATGCGATTCTGACGATGCTCTTGAAGAACTGGTACGGAGAAGGCCGCGAGGAGGTCTTCGCCAGCCTGCAGTCGGGCGTCCCGGACAATATCAGCGTCCAGGTGGCAGGGGCAATGTGGGAAGTCTCACGCGCCGCGGCCAGGGAGCCTGCCGTGCTTGAGGCGTTCCAGCGATACGACGCCGAGCACCTCATGGACCGACTGAAGGCGATGCCGGAAGCGAAGCCCACTCTGCAGGCGCTGAGTGAGTTCCTGGACCAGTACGGCTACCGGAGAGAGGCGCTCGACATTCTCCCTCCACCCTGGGAAGACGACCCGAAGCAGGTGCTCGGGATCTTGAAGGCGACGGTCCGACTGCCCGACGACCGCTCACCGACGTCCGAGCTCAAGGCGCAGATCAAGCGCAGGGAGGAGACCACCGCCAAGGTCGAGAAGGCTCTCTCCTCGCAGCGCTGGGGCTGGTTCAAGAAGCGTGCCTTCCGCGTGGTCCAGAAGTATAGCCTCGCCTACGTCGCCTGTCGCGAGAACCAGCGCATCGTCGCCGACGTAAGCATTTGGCGATACCGCCGTATGTTCCTGGCCTTCGGTGATCGGCTGGTCGCTCAAGGCGCCCTGGCCGACCGGGAGGACGTTTTCTTCCTGACGGAACCAGAGCTCCTGGAGGCTGTCGGCGATAGCAGCCGGGCCGAGCACTTCAAGGGTAAAGCTGAGTCGCGCAAGGCCGCTCATCCATCGCACAAGGCGCTCCCACCGATGTTCGTTCGCGGGAGATCGGAGGAGCTACTAACCGAGGCGGCGACTGATCTGGAGGCTGTGGACGGCGTGCTGGTACTCAAGGGCACCCCGGCAAGCTCAGGAGTGGCGTCGGGTCCGGCGCGGATCCTTCACGGCCTCAACGACGTGGATTCCCTGAGGCAGGGCGACATCCTCGTGGTGAGCGCGATCGATCCCGGCTGGACCAGCGCTTTTCCCGTGATCAGCGGCGTGGTCACCGAGATCGGCGGCGCCCTCTCTCACGGTGCCATCATGGCGCGAGAGTTCGGCGTCCCGGCAGTCATCGGCGTGGAGCACGCGCTGAGTTCGCTGACGGACGGCCAGACCGTCACGATCGATGGGCAACGCGGAACCGTGACCGCCGAAGAGTAGCTAGTCCAGGAAGCTCTTCGAGGCGTCACGCCAATCGGAGAAGTCCACGAAGGCGACGTCGGCGCCGGCCTCCTGCAGCTGATCTACCGACCACTTTCCGGTGGCCACCGCGACCGACTTGGCGCCGTTGTCCTTGGCGGCTTTGACGTCGGAGGGCGTATCACCGACCATCACGACGGATTCCGGCGCGATGTCCGCAGCGAGCCGCTTCATCGCGAGGCTCACGAGGACGCTTCTGTCCTCATCGTCATCACCGAAGGCGCCGTCGGCGAACCGGCCGGAGTCGACGCCGCAGTGCGCGAGCTTCAGCATCGAGGCCTGCCTGGAGTTGCCGGTGACCAGGCCTAGCTTCGCGCCTTCGTCGGCCAGGTGCGTGAGCAGCTCCTCGATCCCCGGCGTGCGCTTCGCCTCCGCCGTGGCGAGGCAGCCCGGAAGGACCTCGTGGTACTTGTCCCGAAACTGACGAGTCAGGTCCTCCACCTCACCCGGCACGCCATGCTGCTCGACGGCCTCGCGGAAGATGATCGTATCAGTGCGGCCGGCGTACTGCAGGTCGACGCCGGCGAAAGCGTCTTCGACTCCGAAGAGCTCCGCGAACGCCTGCTTGAACGCTCGTGCGGTGGCGTCACCGCTCCAGAGAACCGTGTTGTCGAGATCGAACAGGATTAGCTTCTGAGTCATGAATCAAACCGGACTTTCGGGTGCCATGCCCACCTCTGGGTCGGCAGCAACACTCCTTTGCTCAACCGACCGGTCGGATATCGCCGACCAGAAGCTATCATGTAGCGGCTCAACTCCTGGGTCAAGGCGGGGAGCTACGGGAACGACCAGCATCGGGCAGGGGATCCGGCAGGCTAGTCCGCACTCTGCTGCGCGGGCGCTTCAGCGACGACGCCTGGCTCAGCGTCCGGCAGCTTTTCTCCGCGCAGCACCAGGGTCAGAAGCCACATAAAGCCGATGATCGACAGTACGATCGGGCTGGCGACAAGCCCTTCGCCGATGAGCCCAGCGACGATAACGCCAGTGGCGACGAAGCCGATCGCGGATGTCAGGCGGGGCACATACGCATGCTTGTTGATGATGGTGGGGATAAGCGACGGGAGGAACATCAGGTTACCCAGCGTGATCAAGAGGTCCCACATCGTCCACGCTCCTTTCCAATTGAAGGCTTTCTGGACGGCCTTGCCCAGCCAGGCCAGCGACGACAATGATCTTTCGGCGTATCAAACAGATTCTGCGAACGGGCACCGGTCAACGTACCCGCTGGAGGTTCGAGGCGCTCAGGTTGCAGCCCGGGCTCATACGTTCGCGCTTTGATCGTCGTTGACTCACCGCTCGACTCGAAGGATGCCGCCATCGAGGAGCAATTTCATCTCGTCCCGCACGGAACTCGCGGGCACGCTCAACTTCTTGGCAACATCATCTATCAATGGCGCGACCTCTGTCTGGCCGTCAGCCGCGCGAACGACATCTAGGGCAACGGAAGAGAGCGTGGTCAACCTGTTCTGATGGTAGACGCTAACCAGGGCCTGTGCGACGAGCTTTTCGGGATCGACGTAGAGGTAGCTTTTGACCGGGTAGTTGGCAGCCAGTCGCGCGTCGGCCGCCGGCATGGCCGGCGAACCCTGGCCCGCGAGACTATCGAATACTTCGGCGATGGCAGCTTCTGTCCACTCGGCGTCCTTCAGCGGGACTGTGTCTCCTTCGGCCGTGAAGCGGTCGAAGACCTCACGAGCGGATTCGCCGAGAGGGTCGACCTCACTCGATCCCTGGTGCAGCTTGTCGTGAATCAGATAGCTCCCGCCGGACAGGACCTTGATGAACGTCTCCTTCTGCGAACTCTCCCGGATTGCGTAGCTCAGGTTGTGAGTCTTCCAGAAGTAGGAGCTCATATCGCGGTGGGCGTTGTAGAAGTAGAGAAGCAGACGGATCATGTGATCGTAGAACGACTCAAGGGTCTCCTGGAAGGCGCTTTGCAGAACCTCTTCGCGAGCATCGGGCACCGCACCGAGAAGGCTGTTGATGCTACAGGCCGCCAGCACGGAGGTCCGCATGGCGTTGGAGACGCCGTACGACCAGAGCGGATCGACGAAGACGGCGGCGTCGCCGGTCCGGAAGTACCCGGGGCCGGAGTAGTCCTTGAACGTGAATGAGTAGTCGCGGATAACCCGCACCTGTTCGGTCCGCCGGGCCCCGGAGACCAGCGCGGCGACGTGCGGGCACTTCGCGATCATGGCATCCAGAAAGGCCTCGGCACCCATCTTCTGCAGCTGGCTGAAGCTCCGGTGAGAGACGACGGCGCCGACGCTGCTGTACTCCTCGCTCTGCGGAATCACCCAGAACCAGCCCTCCTCAAAGGCGACGACGATCTGATTCCCCCTGGGCTCTTCGGGGTCCCAGTTGGGCACGGCGAGCGCCGGGGAGTAGTAAGAGAAGACCGCGATGTTCTTGAAGTCCTCGTTGTACTCGAAGCTATGAGACGGCTCCAGTGCCAGACTGTCCTGACCGCTGGCGATCACGGTGTAAGCGGACCTGATCTCGCCTTCGCTCCCGTCTGGCCTGGTGTAGGCGACTCCCGCGACCCGGCCGTCTTCGTGGATCAGACAGGTGACGCGGTGGTCTTGATAGACGTTGGTCCCCAGGCGAACTGCGTTTGAAAGCAGCACCTGATCGAACTCGGCACGGCGCACATGGTAGGAGTACGTGGGGTTGTCGGGGACTTCGGTGAAGCGCCAGTGCCAGGGTTGTTCGCGGTTCTTGCCCCAGATGAAGCTGCCTCCGTACTTGCGCACGAAGCGCTGACTCTCGACCTCTTCCCTCACACCGATGCGATCGAGGATGGTGGGCGCTATCCCCAGCAGCGACTCGCCTACGTGGTAGCGCGGAAACGTCGCTTTCTCCAGCAAGACCACGTCGCGGCCGGCGATCGCCAGAAGGGCCGCCGCGGTCGATCCGGCGGGGCCACCACCGATGACCACAACGTCACATTTCTCAGGCACGGACTCGCTCACTGGCTCACACCTTCAACCCGACCGCCGGGAGGTGTGCTGGTCCGAATGCTGGTAGACGGAAGCGTCGGAATCGATCCAACACCGTCTTCAATTCCCATGTCGGTCATGCTCGTGACTCAGCCTATCACGGCGTACCTCAAACGCGCACTGACCCTGGATCCGCGAACTCCTCGAGGGGCGTCAGGCTATATTCGGCGCCGCGCAGCCACGAGGCCGACGAACGCCGCCGCCACAAACGCAGGCACGGCAACGACGACCGGCAGCACGCCGCCCGGGTTCAACGAGCGATGCTCGTCGACGCTCAGGCGCAAGCCCGGACTCGCCGCGATCGACCCGTTCGACACCAGCTCGGGCTCGCCCGGGAGCACGGCCACGTAGATCGCGATCTCGCCGGGCAGTACCGGAGTCACCGTCCACGATTGCGTTGCCGACTGGCCGGGACCGATCGGCGCGATCGCGATCGTCCGCTGCGGCGACCAGTCCTCCGGATCGACGTACGTGTCCAGGTCGATGCTTGCGAACGTCAGGTTCGCGATCAGCGCCGGCGTCGCCGCCGCCCCGTTGTTCGTGATCTCCGAGGTGAACGTCAGAGTATCGCCTGTAGTCGCGGTCGCCTTACCGATATCGAGCGTCAGGACCAGGTCCGAACTCTGTGCGTGGGCGGTGAGCTGGCCGCCCGGGCCGGCACCGAAGGCCGCCACCAGTACGCCTACCAGCGTCGCCGCTGTCGCGAAGCCCAACAGCCGCTTCATCTGCCCAGCCCTCCTTCGAGGCGCAGCCGGCTCGCAGCCAGCAGCATCACGACCACGCCCAGGATCATCGCTGCCACCGGCGCGATCAGGTAGGTCGCTTCATCGCCCCACGAATGGCCGTTGACGACGATCCTGTCGAGAAAGCGATCCGGCGCTGACCGGGTTCACGCTGACCATGAGATCGCCAAGCCAGCCGCTCAGCGGAAGCTGCGTCGGCGCCATCAGCACGACGAACGCAAACAGGCTCACGCCCAGGCTGAGGCGGTTCGAGTCCGAGACCGTGCTCAGCGCCATCCCGAACGAGGCGAACGCTACCGTCAGTATCGATCCCACCGCCGACGCGGCGGCGATCGACTCGATCGACAGCGCACTTCCCACCCGCAGCGCGAAGACGTAGGGAACCGCGACGATCATGATCACCGGCCACACGGTGAGCGACGCCAGCAGCTTGCCGATCGCGACTTCGCGTGGCGTCAGCGGTGTCAGCAGTAGCGTCTCCAGCGTCTCTCGTTCCCGCTCTCCGCTGAGCGAGTCCGCGCTGAACAGCAGCGCCAGCACCACGCCCAGTCCCAGCGTGAGCTGCAGCACAAGGTTCACCGTGTCACGCTGATCCAGCAGGTTTAGCTCCCGGTTCATCGCCGCCAGGTAGGTCAGCGCGCTTAGCAGAAGCGCGAACGTGAGCACCAGCGCCTGCCCACGCGCCGCCAGCCACAAGTCTTTCAGCTCCTGGCCCAGGACGACTGACCATCCGCTCGCCAGCCTCCCGCTTCCCGGCACCGCACTCATTCGGAGTCCTCCTTCGTCAGCGCCAGGAACGCGTCGCTAAGCCGCCCGCCCTCGAGTTCGAAAGAGAGCACCGGCACGTTCGCGTCCGTCAGCGCCCGGATCGCTGAGTTCATCCCCGCATCTCCGTGCTCCCCGAGCCAGGCCGCGTCGAACGTGGCCGTGAACACATCCGCCTTGCCGTCAACGGAGTGTGCCGCCGTTACGCCCGGCGCCTGCTCGATCGCCGTCAGCGCTGTCTCGCGCCTGTCCGGCGCCACGCGCACCCGCAGCGATGTGGGCGCGGCCTTCCGTTTGATGTCTGCGATCAGCCCCTCGGCGATCACCCGGCCGTGGTTGAGAATGATGATCCGCGAGCAGGACTCCTCGACCTCGTCCAGGAAGTGCGTGCCCAGGAGCACCGTCGAGCCTCGCCGGCCCGCCACGTCCTTGATCAGCGCCAGCATCTGCCGTTGGCCGGCAGGATCGAGGCCCAACGTCGGCTCGTCGAGGAAGATCACGCGCGGAATGTTGACCAGCGCCCGCGCGACGCCCAACCGCTGTCGCATGCCCCGGCTGTACGTCCCGATCCGATCCTTCGCGCGCCCGAATCGTTCGACTTCCGAAAGCAGCCTCGCCGCGACCTTGTTCGCCTCGCTGGAGCTGTATCTGTACAGGCGCGCGTAGTACCGGATGTATTCGACTCCCCTCCAGTGTTTCGGGAACCCGGAACTCTCGGGCAGGACACCCAACCGCTGCCGGATCTCAACCGACCGCGTATGCGGGATGCCGTCGAGACTGAAGCTCCCCTGGGTCGGCCGAAGCAGCGTCGAGAGCACCCTCATCGCCGTGGTCTTGCCCGCTCCGTTCGGCCCGAGCAGCCCGATGATCTCGCCGGAGTAGGCCTCGAACGAAAGCTCCCGGACAGCAGCGACGGAGCCGAACGTTTTCGAAATGCCGTGCACGCTCAGAACCGCCTGATCGGTCTCCGCTGCCGGGGTCGCGTCGTTGCGTTGTTCCAAAGCTCTCATATTCAACCTCAAGGCCAGAGTAGCTCTCGTTGATGAATTTGCCGTGAAGCGAGCGAGACTCTTCTGGGCGCGGGCGAAGCACCAGTGCCGGTTGACAACGGGCGAGACGAGAGCCGGGGCGCCCCGAAGCCCGACTCTAAGCAACCCCTCGTGGCCACTAGAGGCGAGTTCAGTCACCCCCTTGATCTAACTAGAGAGGGTAGTTCTCTGCGGTTCCCATGCCGGCGACCAGATCGACGCCGAACATCTCGACCAGCCTCTCAGCGTCTTCCCGCAGAGTCGTCCACTCCGGGGAGACCGCGCAACGCTCGAACGCCTGAGCGTCGTCCCAGATCATCTCGGCAACGCGGTAGAACGGCGCCGGACTATCTTCGAGTCCGCGGTCGATGCGTGTGAGAAACAGGTCCTTCACTTCCGGCGACTTGGTCGCCAGCGGGACGTGTACGTCCCAGTACTCCTTCTCGAACGCCTCAATGTCGGATTCCTTCGGCCGGGACCAGTAGGCGACTATCTTGTACATACGCTCGTTTGGCTCCTTTCTCACCCACTCTGGCGGGAGGTGGCTAAGCTACTTTGCTTTGGTCTCCCCATAAAGCTCAAGGATCGTTCTGTCCGGGTCGTAGAAGCAGCAGTAGCTGATGCCGGCCAGCAGATCGTTGGCCCCCTCGACGTTCGAGACGGATACCGGCGGCGTGATGAACTCAACGCCCTTGCTCATGAGATCCCGGTAGGCCTCGTCGATGTCCTTGACGCCGAGGGCGATCCTCGCAATGCCGACGTTATGGAGCGTCTCATACGGCCGCCCGGTAGGGGGAGGATTGACGAACTCCAGAAGATCGATCATCGCCTCGCGCTCGTCGTCGCCCCAGCGGAGGAACGCGCCCCGGATCTTCACCTCGGTCTCGCTGTCGACGCCGGCCGCTTCGGCGCCGAGGCCGATGCCGCGCTGCTCCGGACCCTCCCCGGCGAACGGGCCCTCCACAATCTTCATGCCGAGCACTTCCTGGTACCACTTGAGAGAGCGATCGAGGTCACGCACACAAACATTGACGTGGAAGATGCGCTGGAATTCGGCTGGCATTTCGACAACCTCCTCGGTCCGATATCTGCGGATCTACTGCTGCGTTCCGCGCCTATCCTAGCACTGCCGCGGCGGCGATATAGTCACCTCTGTGGCGGAACAACGTAGCTCCGGCGCCCGCGCCGGTGCAATCGTAGCAAGCCGCGGGTGCCGGCTAACGTTTTGCCGGCAGGCGCACCGTGAACGTGGTGCCGGCCCCAGGCTCGCTTGTCGCTTCGATCGAGCCGCCGTGCGCCTCGGCGATCCAGCGGCAGATCGCGAGGCCGAGGCCTGAGCCGCCCGCCGCGCGATTGCGGGCGGCGTCGACGCGATAGAAGCGGTCGAAGATGTGCGGCAGATGCTCGGCCGGGATACCGGGACCGCTGTTGGCGATGATCACCTCCGCCAGGCCGTTCGCGGCCCGCCAGGAGACGTCGAGCGAGCCGGCGGAGGGAGTGTATTTGACGGCGTTGTCGAGCAGGTTTAGCAGCAGCTGGAGAACGAGGTCCTGATCGGCGACCAGGTCAACGTCGTCGCCGGGCTTGACCGTCAGCGCGAGTCCCTTCTCGGCCGCCACCGGGCTCACTTGCTCGACGGCGTCGGTGACCAGCCTCCGGGCGCTCAGCCCCTCCGGGTTGATGGCGATACGCGCGGCGTCGGCGCGGGCCAGCATCAGAAGGCTACCGATGAGCCGGATCATGCGGTCCACCTCGCTGTTCACGCCTTGCAGCACCTCCCGATAGGCCTCCGGGTCGCGGTCGCGCTGCAGGGCCACCTCGGTCTGGCCCTTGATCGCCGTCAGCGGCGTGCGTAGCTCGTGAGAGGCGTCGGCCGTGAACTGGCGCTGGCGTCTGAAGGCCCCGTCCAGGCGCCCGATCATTTCGTCGAACGTTCGCGCCAGGCGACCGACTTCATCGTCGGGAATGTCCAGGTCCAGGCGCTGGCTAAGGTCCTCGGCGGTGATCTTGCGCGCGACGCGGGTTACGCGATCGATCGGTGAGAGCGCGCGCCCGGCGAGGAAGAGGCCGCCGGCGCTCGTCACGCCGAGCACGATGGGATAGGCGATTGCGATGATCACGAGCAGCGAGCTCAGGGTGTCGCCCGCTTCGTCGATCAGGCCAACCTCAACGGCACCGACGATCGCGCCGTCGGCGCGGAGCGGCGTCATCAGGACCCGCAGCCGGTCATCGTCACCACTAACGCTGCGACGGTCATCGGCGCCGGCAAGCACGCGCTCCAGGGCGGCGGCATCGACAGCCAAGGCTGATCCGCCGGTGCTCACGAACACGACGGCGCCAGATCGGTCGAAGACGCGTGCGAACTCTTCGCTTTCGACGGTGTCTACCCGGAACTCCAGGTCGGAGTCCAGCCCATCGGCGCCCGCCACCAGCCCCGAGACGATGCCGGCGCGAGCGTCGAGTGAATCATCGAGGCTCGATCTGAGGTTTTCGCGAAGCGCCAGGTAGACGCCCGCGCTGAAGACGGCCAGTGTGATCGCCAGCAGCAGCACGTACCAGAGCGTCAGCCGTAGCCGCAGCGAGCGCAGAAGAGCCACGCTAGTCGTCCTCGCGCGCACTGATGCGGTAGCCGGCGCCGCGGACCGTGTGGATCAGCTTCGGCCCGCCGGGGCCGTCGATCTTCTTGCGCAGGTTCTTGACGTGCACATCGATCACGTTCGTGGCGTTGTCGAAATCGTAATTCCAGACGTGCTCCGCGATCACCGTGCGGGAGAGCACCTGGTTCGGGTGGCGCATCAGGTACTCGAGGAGCGCGAACTCCTTGGCCGTCAGCTCGACGCCCTCGCCCGCCCGCGACACGCACCTCGTCGCTGTGTCCATCGTCAGGTCCTGCACCCGCAAAACGTTGCCCCGCAGCACGGGCTCGCGCCGGATCAGCGCGCGCACCCGCGCCAGCAGCTCCGCAAACGCGAACGGCTTCACGAGGTAGTCGTCCGCGCCGCTGTCGAGGCCGGCTACGCGGTCCTCGATGGCGTCTCGGGCGGTCAGCATCAGGATCGGCGTGCGCACGCCACTCTCTCGCAGCGTTGAGCAGACGCTGATGCCGTCGACCGACGGGAGCATCACGTCCAGGATGATGACATCGAAGTCGGCGACGGACGGCCACTGTATCGCCTCCTCGCCGTCGTAGGCGATATCGACGCTGTAGCCGTTCTCGGACAGACCGCGGGCGACGAAGTCAGCGATCTGCGGCTCATCTTCTACGACTAGGACTCTCATGGCATACACGCAGCGGCGGCGGTTGGCCGCGCTTCAAGTGTAGACCGGCGGCGTGAAGGCGGGATGAAGCGACGCGTTCAAGTCGCGGGCCGGCCGGGGCTCGGAAGGCGGCTCGCGTCAGTTGATCAAAGCAAGAGTGCCGGGCGATGGGCAGGCGAGGCCGTCGCCGTCCGGTAGCCCGGCGCCGAAGCGAATGGTGGCAAGAGCGTCGAAGGCGTCAATCGTGCCCTCGCAGTTGACGTCGGCCCAGATCTGCTCCGGGTAGCCGAAGACGTTGACCGGCTGGCCGACGCCCGGGCAGCCCGAGATTCCTGCGGTGGGCACACTACCAATCGTGCTCAATATGACGAGCACGTCACCGGCGCCGACGGCGTCGTCACAGTCCATGTCGGCCCAGAGGCGATCGTCGTAGGGCGACGTGTCGCTGAAGATCGTGAGGGAGTTGACATCGTGGTTGGCGACGTAGACCAAGCCGTTGCTCTGGTTGACGGTGACAGCGTCCGGGGTGATGCCGGTGGGGAGGGTGGCAGTGACCTCGAGAGTGGTCCGATCGACGATGGCGACGGTTCTGTCGTGGACGTTGACGACGAAGATGCGGTTGGTGAGCGGGTTGACGTCGACATCGATGGCGCCGTCGCCGATGGGCACGGTCTGCACCGTAATCGGCACAGCACCTGCCACCGCCGGACCGGCGGCGCCGGAGATTACCGTCAGGCTGTCGCCGACGAAGTTGGTGACGTAGACGTCACGGGTCTGCGGGTCAACGACGATGCCTTCTGCGCCGTCGCCGACGCTGATGGTGTCTGTCACGATGTTGGTGGAGGTGTCGATGACGTGGACAGCGTCACCGGTGAAGTCCGTGACGTAGACGATACCGGCAGTGGGGTCGGCGGCAGCGTTACGCGGAACGCCGCCGACGGCGATTGTGTCGACGACCAGAGCGGCGTGCACGTCAACAACGGATACGGTGCCGTCTCCTGAGTTGGCGACGTAGTAGAGATGCGTGACCGGGTCGAGCGCCAATCCGGTGGGGGCATCGCCGACCGGGATCTCCGTAATCTGGGGCGGCCCGGCCACGAGGGCATCGTTGGGAAGGACGACGACCAGGAGAGCGTCGTTCTCAGCGTCGACGGCGACTATCACCCGGCTACCGCCTGGAGTGACACCCTCGGCCCCGACGCGATCATCATGGTCGTCGTGCTCGTCGCAATCGCAGTCGCTGTCCTGGTACCTGCAGTCGAATCCGCTCGGCTCAACGCTCGAGGCGCCTGTAACCTCCACGCACGGCAGGTTGATCGTACCGATCTGCGTGGTGCCATCGAATACGCCGATCGCGCCATCGAATGCGTTGAGTGCGTAGGTGAGAGCCGTCTCCTCATCCACGAAGACGTCGCTGGGATGGGAGCCACCGGAAGGAACGGTCTGGGAAGTACGGCCGATGCAGCGGGCGAGGCCGTCGCCGGCGTCCTCGCCGCCTTCCGTGAACTCGACCGAAAGCGGGGCGGACGGCAGCCCCGTGCCGTTGAGGCCGCGTATCTCGTTGTGCTTGCACTGTAGCTGGAAGCTGGTAGTCCAGGTGAACTTCTTTCCTATCTTCGCCTGGCCTGGGACCTTTACCTTCTTCTCGCCCAGGAGCGTGTCCGTGCCCTGGTGCATGAGGCGGACCGTGATCTCATTATTGGTGGCCTCAGCGGCGCTGAGGTGCTTGGTGAACTTGACTGCGACCTTCTCCTCGGCGCCCTCTTCTATTTCCAGCGGGTTCGGGTCGAAGACGACGATAGCCACGCCAACGCACTCGACGGTGCCGGAGCCGCTGGCTGCGGTGTCCGGCGTGGTGTCGGGGAATTCTACCTCGAGCACGGCCGAGGCGGCGCCGGTGGAGCCGACATCACCTTCAACGATATCATCGGTGCAGCGCATGACGAACGTCGCGGCAACATTGACCGTATCGTCCTCCTGGGGGTCGGCGCCTGGCACAGGCACCGCCTTCGAATCGATCACGGTGTCGCCGAGGAGCCCGGGGAGTATCAGGTCGACGTTGATCTCCTTGTCGGCAGCCTCGTCCGCCGTCAGGTCCTTCTGAATCGCGACGACCAGGTTAGCGGCACCGCCTTCGAGGATCTGCAGCGGATCCGGATCGAAGCTGGCGGTGGGCTCGCCAGCGTTGACGACGGGCGGACTGCCCTGCACGAGGACGACGAGTGCAAGCGCCGCGAAGGCGGTCAGGACGAAGCGAGGGGCGAAAGATGAGTGCATGCGGAGCCTCCCTGGGATGCTCCCACAGTCTGTGACACGCAAACGGCTCGTCAAGCGCATGTCCCCGGGGGTAACGCCAAGCAATCCCATAGCGCTTGATCAAAGCAGACGGTGGGCCCGTGGCGAGCGCTTCGCCTGTCAGATGTAGCGAATCCGGCCTTTCACCATCCTAGTAATCGACATGGCGAAAACACTCCGCGCACCGGTTGGTCCGGGAAGAACGCTTCTCCTCGCCGTCGCCGGACTGGGCCTGGCGTTCCTCTCCGGCTGCAGCGGCGGAGTCGACGCCGGCCGCGAGCCGTCCCGCTCGGAGCCGGCTACAGCTGCACCCTCAGTGACCGCCGCCGCCGAACAGCCGCCCCCACCCCCGCCTGCGGAGGCGCCCGGTGGGCTGCCGGCCTGCGGGTCGGGGTTCGAGTTCTTCTCCGTCTCACCCGTTGCGATGTCGGACTTCATGGGTCTTGTGCCGTTGGGCAACCTCGCCCCGTCGGGCCACGTGTTCCCGACGGATCACATCTACTTCCACATCAATCGAGTCGATCGCTCCCAGTGGCACCTCGGCACCGTTGAGGTTCCGGTTGTTTCGCCGGGAAACGTCCGGGTGACCGAAATCCGCTCGACGAGGCACTTTTCCGACGGCCACATTGACTACGACGTCCACTTCGCGCCGTGCGCCGAGGTGCGGGCCTTCTTCATTCACGTCACTTCACTCACCGACAAGCTGCTGGGAGAGTTCTCCCCTCCTTTTGACCAGTGCCACGAGCCAAGCACAGGCGGCTTCCACTATGAGTACTGCATCAAAACTCTCGACGTGGAGCTGTCGGCCGGCGAGCTCATCGGGACGACCGGCGGCCACGAGCGGCAGAACGCTCTTGACCTGGGCCTCTACGACCTGCGGACCGATCCGCTGCCGTACGCGCGGCAAGACCGCTGGACCGACCGCGCCCGTCATATCGCCTGTCCACTCGACTACTTCACTGCCGACGTCCGGGAGGCGTTGCGCGCCAGGCTCGGCAACCACGACGGCACGGTAGCGAGAACGGCGTCTCCGGCCTGCGGCGAGGTTGAGCAGGACGAACCGGGGACGGCGCAGGGCGTCTGGTTCGCCCCGGACGTAGCTCACACTTACCCGGAGGACCCGCACCTGGCGCTCGTGCACGACAACGTCGATCCTTCGAGAGGGGTCTTCTCGGTGGGGACTTCCGTGGCCGCAAGCGGGTTGCCCGCAGGCCTCTACTACTTCGAACCGGCCGGTTCGGGGCGAGTGAACCGCGACTTCACGGACGTGACGCCTGACGGGACGGTCCACTGTCATGAGACTCATGAACGCTTCGCCGAGACCGCCGCCCCCTTAGTGATCGTCGTTCAGATGCCCAGCAGCACCACGCTCCGCATCGAACGCGTCGAAGTGACCGCCTGCGGCGAAGGCCCCTGGCAGCTCACCGCAGCCGCCAGTGATTTCCTTCGCTAGTTGCTCCGCTGCCGCCTCCCCCCATCACCTCCGCGCGATCCAGTACACTCGCCGAGAGACATCCCGCGCGGGCGTGGCTCGCGGTCCAGAGGAGAGGCAAGATGCTCACCCGGTTCGACGACTATCCAATACACCAGACGCCGCAGCCAGTGGCACACACGGCGTCGAGCGATCGCAATACGTACGACCGCTACTGGTGTAACGGCTACGCCGCGGACGGCGAGTTCTACTTCGGCGTGGCCCTGGGACGCTACCCCAACCGCGGCATCATCGACTGCGGCTTCAGCATCGTCCGCGACGGTGATCAGCACTCGTTCCACGGCTCGCGGCGGGCACCGCAGGAACCCGGTGACGGCAGCGTCGGGCCGTTCCGGCTCGAAGTCCTGGAGCCGATGCGCACGACGCGCCTGAGCATAGAGAAGAACGAAACGGGGATCGAGTGCGACCTCATATTCACGGCCCTGACCGCCTGCGTGGAAGAGGACCGGCAGACGATCGCGCAGGGCACGCGCACCGTCTTCGACGTCACGCGCTTCGCCCAGTTCGGTCGCTGGCAGGGCGAGATCCGATACGGGGGAAACACAGTGGCCGTCGACTCGGCGCGCGTCTACGGCACCAAGGACCGCTCCTGGGGCATCCGGCCGGTCGGTGAGCAGCCGGAGACCGGCGGCGCCCCGGCAACGCGTCTCCCTCAGTTCTTCTTCCTCTGGGCTCCCATCCAGTGGCAGGACCGCTGCACGCACTTCGGCGTCTACGAGGACGCCGAGGGAATCGCCTGGCACGAGGGCGGCGCGATTCTGCCCGCGTACGCGTCTGGGGCCGAGATCCCGGGGGTCGAAGACCCGGCCACCGAGAGAACTGCCTCCGTATCGCACCGGATCACCTACGAAGCGGGCACGCGAAGGGCGCAGTCAGCCGAACTAACGCTCGTCGACCGCTCCGGTGATAGCCACGTGATCGAGCTCGAGCCGATCCTGCGCTTCCAGATGAGGGGCATCGGCTACATGCACCCGGAATGGGGACACGGGCGCTGGAAGGGCGAGCTGGCGATCGCGGGCGAGTCGTGGGAGACAAACGGGCTCAACCCGCTCGCCCCGGAGAACCTGCACATCCAGCAGCTCGTCCGCGCTCGCATGGACGGCCAGGAGGGAATCGGCGCGCTGGAGCAGCTCTGCTTCGGCCCGCACGCCAGCTCTGGCTTCACGGAGTTCATCGACGGGCGAAGTGAGCAGCCGAGCGTAAGGGCTCTCGAATCGCGTGAGACTTAGCAACGATCCTCAGTCGCCGGCGCCCGGGGGTCACTACTATGGCTGGGTAATCCTCGCGGGATCGGTGGCGGCGATGGCGCTGGGCAGCGGCGTTTCGTTCTGGGCGTTCGGGCTCTACATCGACCCGATGGAGGAGGAGTTCGGCTGGTCCCGCGCCGAGGTATCGGCGGGCTTCTCGGTATCGCTCGCTATCAGCGGGCTCTCCGGACCGCTAATCGGACGCTGGGTGGACGCCCGCGGCGCGCGGTCCGCGATCTTGATCGGCGCGATCATGACGGCGCTCACGTACGTGCTTCTGGCCACGACGAGTTCGCTCTGGCAGTGGTTTCTCTATCTCTCGATCAACGCCATCTTCCGGCAGCTGATGTTCTTCATCCCGTTCCAGGCGCTCATCTCGCGCTGGTTCGACAAGAAGCGGGGTCTGGCGATCGGCATTCTGGGCACGGGGTTCTCGCTCGGCGGCTTCGTCGTGCTGATCATGGCGTTCGTGATCGACGAGTTCGGGTGGGACGGCTCGTTCATCTTCTCCGCGGTGGCCGTGCTGGTGCTCTTCATCCCGCTCTCGGTCTTCGTGCTGAGGAACGAACCGTCGGAGGTAGGCGCGTTCATCGACGGTGAGTCAGACGAAGAGGCGGCGGAGCGCATGCGGGCGGGGCCCCAGCGGGGTCTAACGGCACGCGAGGCGTTGAGGACGCCGCTCTTCTGGCTCCTGGCGGCGGCGATGACGCTCTTCTTCTTCGGCGTCTTCGGCTGGCTGGTGCATCAGGTGCCGTTCTACGAATCCGTCGGCGTGGACCGCGGCGTGGCGGCGATGCTCGTCACGATCGCCGCCGCCGGCGGTATCGTCGCCCGTCTGGCCTTCGGCTTCTTCGTCGATCGCTTCGAGCGCGTCGAGATCGCGGCGATGGGACTGCTGTCGTTCCTGACGACGGCGTTGGTCGTGCTGCTGATCAACTCGACGGCGCCCGGAATAGCGATCTTCCTCGCGCTCTGGATCGTCGGCAGCGGCGGCGGACCGTTGCTGGAGCCGCTGCTACTGACGCGTTCGTTCGGCCTCAAGCACTTCGGGACGATCCTGGGAACGCTCGGCCTGGTGGAGACGCTTGGCATCATCGCCAGCCCGACGCTGGCCGGCCTGATCTTCGACAGCACCGGCTCCTACGACCTGGTGCTCGTGATGCTGGCGTCCGCGCTGGCGGCCGCGTTAATGCTCTTCTATTTCGCCTCGAAGTTGTCGCACCCGGTGGACGCGAAGCACGCTGCGGCGCCGGGCTAGCCCAAGAACTCGTCGGCCCCCAGGTCGATGGCGTGCCGGCTGTGGCGCGCCGCCATCGCCGTGAACATATCGTCGCCGCGTTCCGTCTGCTGCCCGGACTCAGTTCGTCCGAGTAGGCGATCTGAAACCAGCCGTTGGCGTACGGCGGGAACGAAAACCGCGTGGCCATGGGCCCTCCTTACAGATCGAGATTCAGGACCGGCGCTGCGCCGGGGCGAGTGTCGGTAGGATACACATCGCGCTGAATCCCGTGTCAACTGTGGGTTTCGTCGTTCAGAAGCTCGAACAGGTCCGGGTCGCGATCGGGCCCGCAGACGGCGATGCAGTCGACGTCACCCCACGAGACGCGCACTTCGAGGTCGTCACCGCTGCCGGCATCAAGATCGATCCTCGTCAAGCTGATCGCTTCGCGGTCGACGGCCTCGACTCTGCCCACGAGCCGCGACTGCCAGCCGTCAAACGCGAGGAAGGTGTGCCATTCGAGGCCACTGCCGGCCCCCGATCAGAGCGCCCGGCAGGTGAGTTGCTTCCGTCTGCGGCTCCATCGCGGCCCCATTCTACCGTCAGGCAGCATCCGCGCCTGCCCGGCGGGCAACCGCAATGCACGTTGGCCGCCGATCGTATACCGTAAGAGCAGGGTACGATAGGAAGAGGGCCAATGGTTTACACGACAAAGAATCCCTGGACCCAACAAGGCCGGCAGATAGCGATTCAGAAAGCCGTTGCCGAAATCTATGAGCAGTATTTCTCGAAAGGTCCAAAATGGATCGCCAAGCATCTGCCGCAGCGATCGGAGATGCAGGAGTACAGCCAGGCGGTGAGCCCGGAGTCGCGGGAGATCCTGCTCGGGGACTACGGCGTCGAGTCGTTCGTCGAGGACTACGCGCTATCCACTCTTCAGGCGGCCGGCGACAGCCGCAGCACCCGACAGATCTACACCCAGTGGGTCTTCGATGAGACACGCCACGGCCACGCCCTATGGTATAGCCTCGTCGATTCCGGATTGTACTCTCAGCGTGAGCTGGACGAGTACACCTACGAGTGCGGTCAAGACATCTGGACGTTTGAGAGGCAGACGGGCCACGAGCCGACACCGGATCGAACCGCCGCCTACGCGATCGCACAGGAGAGGCAGACGAAGAAGAACTACCGGGACATGCAGCGGCGCCTTTGGGAAGAATATGGCTCGCCGAAAGACGGCGCCGACAAGCCCGTCTTCCCCGCGATCGCCGGCGTTTGCCAGACGCTGGCGACGGACGAGGGGTATCACGAAGGCGTCTTCAGGCAGATCACGAAGGTGTATCTCAGGTTCTGGCCGGACAAGGCCCTTCAGGCGATGTGGGACGTCTATGAGCGCTATCGCATGCCGATGATCAAGCTGCCAAACGCCGAGGCGTTCGTGGAGGCCGTACTCTCGACGGGCATCGACTCCCCCAGGGCCGTCGTCCGTGAGGTCCTCGATCCGACCTACGCCGCGATGGGGCTGGAAAGCCGCGGGGCGCTCCGGCGAGCCGCCAGGGAAAGCTGGGACCTGCCTGATGGCGCGGTGATCCAGATGGGCAGCGGACCGTCTCCCGACGTGTCCGAGGGGTCGATCCCCTACACGATGAGCCCCAACGGCACGCTCTCGCCCGCGGCCCCGCAGGCGTAAAAACAGCCGCCGAGAAGACTCCAGGCCTCTCGCCCAGAGTGCATTCGTCTGTCCGGACCAGCCGTGGCTTCGCTCGGCGAACGGCGTGGCAAATTGCGTCCCTGGGAAGGCCGCGCCTACAATACGCTTCGCATCGACGCCGCCCCCTTCGAACGAGGTAAGACTCACTTGGAACGCTGGCAGACGCGCATCGACCCGAACGCTGAGAGCTTCCTCGCCAATCGCGAGGCGATGAGCGCTCTACTGCAGGCCGTCGACGGGCAGCTCGAACTGGCCCGCGCCGGCGGCGGCGAACGCAGGGTCGAGCGGCTGCGCAAGCGCGGCAAGATGATGGTCCGCGAGCGCATCGAGCTGCTACTCGACCGCGACTCGCCGTTCCTGGAGCTCAGCCCGCTGGCCGGCTGGGGCACAGACTTCGCCGTCGACGGCGGGTTCGTGACGGGCATCGGCGTCGTCTCCAGCGTCGAGAGCATCATCGCCGCCAACGATCCGACGGTAATCAGCGGAGCGATCGCGCCGATCGTCGGCAAGAAGATCGACCGCGCGCTGGAGATCTCCCGGCTCAATCACCTGCCGTACATCCAGTTCGTGGAGTCCGCCGGCGCCGATCTGCGTCCGCGCGGCGGTGGCGGCTTGCCCGAGGACGAGATGCGCCGCCAGCTGAGCCACTTCGCGGATAGTGGCCGCGGAGCGCCTCCGGCGTGATACCAGAGCATGATCAGTCCGTTGACCTCGCGCAGCGTTTGGCTGGCCAGCTTCGCGGTCGGCGGGATCTTCCTCGCGTACGGCACCCGATGCACGATCCGTTCCCGTCGAACGTGTAGGCGTGGAAGGGACAGCGGATGACCTCGCCCTCCACCTTGCCGCCGTGACCCAGGTGCGCCCCCAGGTGCGGGCAGTGGGCGTCGAGGACGTGCGCGACTCCCGTTTCGGTGCGAAAGAGCACGAAGTCACGGCCGAAGTTGTGGAGCGGCCTGGCCTCGCCCGGACTCAGTTCGTCCGAGTAGGCGATCTGAAACCAGCCGTTGGCGTACGGCGGGAACGAAAACCGCGTGGCCATGGGCCCTCCTTACAGATCGAGATTCAGGACCGGCGCTGCGCCGGGGCGAGTGTCGGTAGGATACACATCGCGCTGAATCCCGTGTCAACTGTGGGTTTCGTCGTTCAGAAGCTCGAACAGGTCCGGGTCGCGATCGGGCCCGCAGACGGCGATGCAGTCGACGTCACCCCACGAGACGCGCACTTCGAGGTCGTCACCGCTGCCGGCATCAAGATCGATCCTCGTCAAGCTGATCGCTTCGCGGTCGACGGCCTCGACTCTGCCCACGAGCCGCGACTGCCAGCCGTCAAACGCGAGGAAGGTGTGCCATTCGAGGCCACTGCCGGCCCCCGATCAGAGCGCCCGGCAGGTGAGTTGCTTCCGTCTGCGGCTCCATCGCGGCCCCATTCTACCGTCAGGCAGCATCCGCGCCTGCCCGGCGGGCAACCGCAATGCACGTTGGCCGCCGATCGTATACCGTAAGAGCAGGGTACGATAGGAAGAGGGCCAATGGTTTACACGACAAAGAATCCCTGGACCCAACAAGGCCGGCAGATAGCGATTCAGAAAGCCGTTGCCGAAATCTATGAGCAGTATTTCTCGAAAGGTCCAAAATGGATCGCCAAGCATCTGCCGCAGCGATCGGAGATGCAGGAGTACAGCCAGGCGGTGAGCCCGGAGTCGCGGGAGATCCTGCTCGGGGACTACGGCGTCGAGTCGTTCGTCGAGGACTACGCGCTATCCACTCTTCAGGCGGCCGGCGACAGCCGCAGCACCCGACAGATCTACACCCAGTGGGTCTTCGATGAGACACGCCACGGCCACGCCCTATGGTATAGCCTCGTCGATTCCGGATTGTACTCTCAGCGTGAGCTGGACGAGTACACCTACGAGTGCGGTCAAGACATCTGGACGTTTGAGAGGCAGACGGGTCACGAGCCGACACCGGAACGAGGCGCCGCCTACGCGATCGCACAGGAGAGGCAGACGAAGAAGAACTACCGGGACATGCAGCGGCGCCTTTGGGAAGAATATGGCTCGCCGAAAGACGGCGCCGACAAGCCCGTCTTCCCCGCGATCGCCGGCGTTTGCCAGACGCTGGCGACGGACGAGGGGTATCACGAAGGCGTCTTCAGGCAGATCACGAAGGTGTATCTCAGGTTCTGGCCGGACAAGGCCCTTCAGGCGATGTGGGACGTCTATGAGCGCTATCGCATGCCGATGATCAAGCTGCCAAACGCCGAGGCGTTCGTGGAGGCCGTACTCTCGACGGGCATCGACTCCCCCAGGGCCGTCGTCCGTGAGGTCCTCGATCCGACCTACGCCGCGATGGGGCTGGAAAGCCGCGGGGCGCTCCGGCGAGCCGCCAGGGAAAGCTGGGACCTGCCTGATGGCGCGGTGATCCAGATGGGCAGCGGACCGTCTCCCGACGTGTCCGAGGGGTCGATCCCCTACACGATGAGCCCCAACGGCACGCTCTCGCCCGCGGCCCCGCAGGCGTAAAAACAGCCGCCGAGAAGACTCCAGGCCTCTCGCCCAGAGTGCATTCGTCTGTCCGGACCAGCCGTGGCTTCGCTCGGCGAACGGCGTGGCAAATTGCGTCCCTGGGAAGGCCGCGCCTACAATACGCTTCGCATCGACGCCGCCCCCTTCGAACGAGGTAAGACTCACTTGGAACGCTGGCAGACGCGCATCGACCCGAACGCTGAGAGCTTCCTCGCCAATCGCGAGGCGATGAGCGCTCTACTGCAGGCCGTCGACGGGCAGCTCGAACTGGCCCGCGCCGGCGGCGGCGAACGCAGGGTCGAGCGGCTGCGCAAGCGCGGCAAGATGATGGTCCGCGAGCGCATCGAGCTGCTACTCGACCGCGACTCGCCGTTCCTGGAGCTCAGCCCGCTGGCCGGCTGGGGCACAGACTTCGCCGTCGACGGCGGGTTCGTGACGGGCATCGGCGTCGTCTCCAGCGTCGAGAGCATCATCGCCGCCAACGATCCGACGGTAATCAGCGGAGCGATCGCGCCGATCGTCGGCAAGAAGATCGACCGCGCGCTGGAGATCTCCCGGCTCAATCACCTGCCGTACATCCAGTTCGTGGAGTCCGCCGGCGCCGATCTGCGTCCGCGCGGCGGTGGCGGCTTGCCCGAGGACGAGATGCGCCGCCAGCTGAGCCACTTCGCGGATAGTGGCCGCCTCCTCCACGACATCACGGAGCTTTCGGCCATGCGCATCCCCACGATGTCGGTCGTCTTCGGGAACTCGACGGCCGGCGGCGCCTACCAGCCCGGCATGTCCGACTACGACATCTTTATCCGCGGGCCGTCAAAGGTGTTCCTGGGCGGCCCGCCGCTGGTGAAGATGGCAACGAGCGAGGACTCGGACGACGAAGAGCTGGGCGGCGCGGACATGCACGCCACGAAGTCCGGCCTGGCCGACTACCTCGCCGAGGACGAAGCCGACGCTCTGCGGATGGCCCGTGACGTGGTCAGGCACCTCAACTGGCGAAGGCTGGGCCCCGGACCGACGATGCCGCCGGACGAGCCGCTCTACGACCGCGACGACCTCCTCGGCCTGCTTCCGGTCGATCTGCGCACGCCGATGGACATACGCGAGGTGATCGGGCGGGTCGTGGACGGCTCACGATTCGAAGAGTTCAAGCCCCTCTACGGCCCCACGCTCGTCACGGGCTGGGCCTCGGTTCACGGGTTCCCGGTAGGCATCGTGGGCAACAACGGCGTGCTCTTCTTGGACGAATCGGCGAAGGCGGCCCAGTCGCCAGCTACGGGGCCGGGAACTTCGGGATGAGCGGCCGCGCCTACGACACCCGTTTCGTGTTTACGTGGCCCACAGCCAAGATCTCCGTGATGGGGCCGAAGCAGCTAGCCAGCGTCATGTCGATCGTCCGGCGCGCGGCGGCTGCCAGGGCAGGGAAAGAGTTCAATGAAGCTGCGGACGCAATGATCACCGCCGGCGTCGAGGAGTTCACGGAGAAGGCTTCGCTCGCGTTGCACGCCACCGGGCGCGTCACCGACGACGGCATCATCGACCCGCGTGACACACGGACGGTGCTGGGGATCACGCTGTCCGCCTGTCACAGCAACGAAGTCAGGGGCGCCCAGGGCTACGGCGTCTACAGGATGTAGCCGGTGCCACGAATCTCGAGGCTGCTGATCGCCGGACGAGGCGGGATCGCCCGCCGCATCATGCGCACGGCGCGCGAGATGGGCATCGGCACGGTCGCCGTCTACGCCGAGCCAGACGCCGACGCGCCGTTCGTGCGCGAAGCCGACCGGGCCGTATCGCTGCGGGGGATGACGAGCCAGGAGACCTACCTCGACATCGAAAACGTGCTGGCGGCGGCCGAGCGAGCGGGCGCCGACGGCGTGCACCCCGGCTACGGCTTCCTGGCCGAGAACGCCGTTTTCGCCCGCGCGTTGGCCGGCGCTGGCCTGACCTGGGCGGGGCCGACGCAGAGGCGCTCGCCACGATGGGCGACAAGCTCGCCGCCAAGAAGCTCATGACCGAGGCCGGCGTCCCCACCCTGCCGGCCGTCGAGGTTACCAGGAGCGTGACCAAGGCCGTCCGCAAGCGCGCCGCGGAGACGGGCTACCCGCTGCTGGTCAAGGCAGCGGGCGGCGGCGGCGGCAAGGGCATGCGCATCGTGAGCGAGGAGTCCCAGCTCGCGGAGACGACACGGTCTTCCTGGAGCGATACCTTGAGGGCGCTCGCCACGTCGAGGTGCAGGTCTTCGGCGACAGCCACGGCAACACCGTCCACTGCTTCGAGCGGGAGTGCTCGATCCAGCGCCGGCACCAGAAGATCATCGAAGAGGCGCCGTCTCCCGCCGTCGACGCCGAGCTTCGGCAGCGCCTGGGGGAGGCGGCGATCGGCGCGGCGCGGGCCGTCGGCTACGACAGCGTGGGGACCGTCGAGTTTATGCTCGACAAGGGCGGCGACTTCTACTTCCTCGAGATGAACACGCGGCTCCAGGTGGAGCATCCGGTGACCGAAGAGATCACAGGACACAGGGAAGGACGAATCATGAGCGATGCAGTGAAAGCGATCATCGGCGACCTGGCGGCCGAGCAGGCAGCGCTGGCTCACGTGCTCGACAGCCTCGCCGAAAGCGACTGGGAAGTGCAGACCCCCGCTGAGGGTTGGTCGGTGCGAGACCAGGTGTCGCACCTCGCCTACTTCGACGAGGCGGCGATGCGGGCGATGCAAGACCGCGAGGCTTTCGCGGCGGAAGTGCAGGAGCTGATGAAGGACGCCGGCGACTTCGAAGCCGTCACGCTGGAGCGCGGCCGGAAAGGCACAGCCAGCGAACTTTTCGACTGGTGGCGGTCGGCGAGCAGCAGCTTGCGCGCGGCCGCGCGCAAGGTAGACCCGAACGGACGCGTGCCCTGGTACGGCCCCGACATGAGCCCAGCGTCGTTCATCACGGCGCGCCTGATGGAAACGTGGGCGCACGGGCTGGACATCGTCGACGCCGTCGGCGCGGACCGGCCGGACAGCGACCGCCTGCACCACGTGGCGTTCATCGGCGTGCGGGCGCGGCCGTACAGCTACTCGGTCCGCGGCAAGCAGGCGCCCCCGACGCCGATACGCGTCGAGCTGACGTCGCCGTCGGGCGAGAACTGGGTGCTCGGCGATCCGGAAGCCGCGGAGGTTGTTCGTGGCACAGCGACGGACTTCTGCCGGGTGGTCACGCAGCGCCGCCACGTGGCCGATATGAACCTCGAAGTGCGCGGGGAAGCAGCCGAGGAGTGGATCGGCATCGCGCAAGCCTTCGCGGGCCCGCCGGGGCCTGGCCGCAGGGCGGGCCAGTTCGCACGGGAGTCACAGTCGTGAGCGAAGAGCTCGTACAGCTCGAAGTGGCCGGCGGCGTGGCGACGATCACGCTCGACTCGCCGGCGAACCGCAACGCCCTCTCCCGCGCCCTGATGGGCGGCCTCGAAGCGAGCCTCGACACGGCGCTCTCAGACGACGCGGCGCGGCTGATCGTGCTCACCCACACCGGCCCCGTCTTCTGCTCGGGCGCCGACTTGAAGGAGATGCGCGGCGGCGGCGGACCGACGGGACCGGGCGGCCTCGTCGCGATCCTGAAGACGATCTGGCGCTCACCGAAGCCGGTGATCGCGCGCGTCGGCGGGCCGACGCGCGCCGGGGGCATCGGCCTGGTCGCGGCCTGCGACATAGCCGTCGCGGTCGAGGACGCGACGTTCGCGTTCAGCGAGGTGCGCCTCGGCCTCATCCCGGCGATCATCTCCGTCGTCGTCCTCCCAAAGCTGGGCCCGGCGAAGGCGATGGAGCTCTTCCTCACCGGCGACACGTTCGACGCCAAGGAAGCCGCGCGCTTGGGGCTACTGAACGCCGCCGTGCGCCGGGAGCAGCTCGACGAAACCGTCGATGACTACGCGGCGAGCGTCCTCAAGGGCGCCCCGGGATCGCTTGCGGGCTGCAAGCGGCTCGTGCGCGAGGTCCCCGGCATGACGCTGGACGACGCCTTCGCGCAGACAGCCGAGTGGACGGCCGAGTACTTCGCGTCCGAAGAAGCGCGCGAGGGCCTGACGGCGTTCGCCGAGAAGCGTCCGCCGCGCTGGGCCGAGGGCAAGTGATGGCCGGCGAAGCGAAGCCTGTGTTGCGCATCGCCAACTGCTCCGGCTTCTACGGCGACCGCCTTTCGGCCGCCCGCGAAATGGTCGACGGCGGGCCGATCGACTTCCTCACGGGCGACTACCTGGCGGAGTTGACGCTGCTCATCCTCTGGAAGATGAAGTAGAAGGACGCCGAGGGCGGCTACGCGCGGACGTTCCTGACGCAGATGGAGGAGGTGCTGGGGACCTGCCTCGACCGGGGGATCAAGGTCGTCACCAACGCCGGCGGGCTCAACCCCGCGGCGCTCGCCGTGCGCATGCGCGCCCTGGCAGACGGCCTCGGCCTGCAGGCGAACATCGCGCATATCGAAGGCGACGACATCCTGGCGAAGCTCCCCGACCTGCAGGCCGGCGGCGAACAGCTCGCCCACCTGGACAGCGGACTGCCGCTCGCCGAGTCGGGCGTCCAGCCGATTGCCGCCAACGCCTACCTGGGCGCGTGGGGCATCGTCGAAGCGCTCAACTCCGGCGCCGACGTCGTCATCTGCCCTCGCGTCACCGACGCGTCAGTCGTGGTCGGGCCGGCTGCCTGGAACTTCGGCTGGGGCCGGACGGAGTGGGACCAGCTGGCATCGTCCGTCGTCGCGGGCCACATCCTGGAGTGCGGCGCGCAGGCCACCGGCGGCAACTACTCCTTCTTCCGGGAGGTGCCGGGGCTGGCGCATCCCGGCTTCCCGATCGCCGAGATGCACGGCGACGGCTCGTTCGTCGTCACGAAGCACGAGGGGACGGGCGCCCTCGTCTCCACCGGCACAGTCACCGCGCAGCTGCTGTACGAAATCGGGAGCGAGCGCTACATGAACCCGGACGTAGTGGCACGCTTCGACACGATCCAGCTCGACCAGGAGGGGCCTGACCGCGTGCGCGTCAGCGGTGTGCGCGGCGAGCCGGCGCCGGACACGACGAAGGTCTGCATCAACTACCTCGGCGGCTTCCGAAACACGATGACGTTCGTCCTCACAGGCCTCGACATCGAGGAGAAGGCGAAGCTCGCGGAGGAGACGCTGTTCGCGGAGCTGGGCGGCAAGGAGCAGTTCGATGAAGTCGACGTCAGGCTCACCCGCTCCGACAAGCCCGACCCGGACTCCAACGAAGAGGCCGGCGCTCTCCTGCGCGTGACCGTAAAGGACAAGGACGCCGCGAAGGTGGGCCGAGCCTTCTCGGGGAAGGCCGTCGAGCTGGCGCTCGCCAGCTATCCGGGATTCCACATGGCGTCCGGGCTCTCGGCGGAGAACGCGTTCGGCGTCTACTGGCCCGCGCTCGTGCCCGTCGGCGCCATCGACGAAGTCGTCGTCGGCCACGACGGCTCGCGCGTTCCCGTCCCGCCCGTGAAACCGGACGAAAGCGTGACGGTGGATCCCGCGCCCGCACCGTCCGTCGCAGTGCCGGCGGGCCCGACGACGGGCGCGCCGCTGGGCGCCATCTTCGGCGCACGCTCCGGGGACAAGGGCGGCAACGCCAACGTCGGGGTCTGGGCGCGAGATGACGCCGGCTACGCCTGGCTGGCGGACTTCCTGGCGTCCGAGCGCTTCAAAGAGCTGGTGCGGGAGACGCCGGACCTCGAGGTCCGGCGCTACGAGCTGCCCAACCTGCGGGCGCTCAACTTCGTCGTCGCCGGCCTGCTCGGCGAAGGCGTCTCTTCTTCTACGCGGCCCGATCCGCAGGCCAAGAGCCTGGGCGAGTACCTGCGCGCGAAGATCGTCGACCTACCGGCGGAGTTGCTGGCCGGCGCCCCGGACGCTCCCTGACGGCTCGCCGCCGCTGGGTGCGATTGGCGGGCCTAGTTGCCGAAGTCCCAGTTCTGGCCGGAGTGGTAGCGCTTGAGGATGTTCTTGGCGATGAGGATCTTGTGCACCTCGTCCGGACCGTCGGCCAGGCGCAGCGTGCGGGCCCCCTCGTACATCGCGGAGAGCGGCAAGTCGCCGGAGATCCCGGCCGCGCCCCAGACCTGGATCGCGCGGTCGACGACGCGGTGGTAGGCGGCCGGCACGAAGACCTTGATCGCCGAGATGTCGGTCCGCGGATCGCCCATGTTCTCCATCTTCTCGGCGCAGTGGATCGTCATCAGGCGCGCCGCCTGGATGTCGATGTACGAGTCGGCGATGAAGCCCTGCATGAACTGCTTCGTCTCCAGCAGGCCGCCGTGCACCTCGCGCGTCATCGTTCGCTCCACCATCAGGTCGAACGCCCGCCACATCTGCCCGACTGAGTTCATGCAGTGGAAGACGCGGCCGGCACCCAGGCGGTCCTGCGCTGCCCGGTGGCCGGTGCCAGTCTGCCCGAGCTGGTTCGTGACCGGCACGCGCACGTCGTCGTAGAGGATCTCGCAGTGGTCGCTGTCCTTACCCCAGACGGGGACGGCGCGAATCATGTTCACGCCGGGCGCCTCCTTCGGCACGATGATCTGCGTCATCTTGCCGTTCAGGTCGGCCGGGCCGTCCGGGTCCTCCGTGCGGCACATGACGATGAAGAAGTCCGCGCGCTTGCCGTTCGACGTGAACCACTTGTGGCCGTTGATCACCCAGTCGTCTCCGTCGCGCCGCGCCGTCGTCTTGATCGAGCGCGGATCGGAGCCTGGCTGGTCCGGCTCGGTCATCGAGAAGCCGGACTCCATCCTGCCCTCGATGAGGGGGATGAGCCACTTCTTTTTCTGCTCCTCAGATCCGTACTTGAGGAGGATCGTCTGGTTACCGGAGTTCGGAGCAACGACGCCAAACAGCGATGCGGCGCCGATGGCATAGGCCAGCACCTCGTTCATATAGGCGTGCTCGAGGAAGTTGAGGCCCGAGCCGCCGTACTCCTCAGGCAGATGCGGCGCCCAGAGGCCGGCCTGCCTCACCTTCTCCTTGATCCCCTCCCGCAACTCGCGTGCGTGCGCCCGGCCGTTCTCATGCAGGCTCTCGTCGCTCCGCCAGTTCCACAGTTCGCCTTCGTGGGGGAGAATCTCCTGGTTGACGATCGACGCCGTCAGAGTCCGGATCTCGTTGATTCGCTCGGACAGCGTCGGGATCGGTTGGACGTTCATCTTCATGGCAACCTCCTGGGGCACGATTCGCGGCGACAGCACTATTATCCGTAGATTCCAGCCCTTGTACAGCCGCCGGCCCCGAACCGTTACGCCGACGCCCTCTTCAGCACGACCCGCCAGGCGACCGCGGACATCGAGATGATGATCACACCCTCGGCGATGGCGACCGTCCGCAGGCCGACCTCGTCGGCGATCGCCCCGGCAACCGCCGCGCCGATGGGGAAAAGCGCCACGAGTGTGAACACCAGGCCCACGACGCGGCCTCGCATCTCGTCCGGCAGGCGGATCAACAGCAACGTGTCGTAAGCGGCGAAAAGTGCGCTCTCCCCCACGCCCGCCACGAAGAGAACCCCGGCCGTCAGTAAGACGGAGTGCGAGAGCCCGTAGACGATGGCCGCGACGCCCGTCGCCAGGATACCGAGGAACATGATGAAGCCGATCTGGCGCTCCTCGCCGAACGTCGCGATCGCCATTCCGCCGACAACAGCGCCGAGGCCGAGACAAGCGCTCAGCGCTCCGAACGCTTCCGGGCCGAGCCCGAGCTCCTGATCGACGAACAACGCAAGCAGAAGGACGTACGACTGGCCGAGGACAAACGGGATCAGCATGGCGGCGGTGAGCGAGATCAGATCGCGGTGTGCGCGGACGTAGTCGACCGCCTCGCGAAATTCCTCGCGCACGCTTTTCACAGCGACGCGATCGATGCTGCCGAACGAAACGGCTACGCCGAGCATCATGACTAGCCTGAGCACGAAGGCGCCCGTCGTGATGAAGTAGGCACCGGCGACTCCCACGAGCGCGATCAGGACGCCGCCAGCGGCGGGACCGGCCACGCTGGGCAGGCTCTGCGCGGTCTGACTGAGCGAGATCGCGTTCATCACGTGCGCCGGGGGTACGAGCCGCGCCGTCATCGCCTGGCCGGTGGGTATCCGCAGCGCGAACAGCGCGCCGCCGAAGGCGGAGGCGACCAGCACGTGCCAGATCTCGACGGCGTCCGTCGCCACCAGCACGCCAACGATCACAACGGCGACGAGCGCCAGCGAATCGCCGGCGATCAAGAGGTTGCGCCGGTTGCGCCGGTCAGCGAGTACGCCGACCGGAATCGAAGCCAGCCCGACCGTCAGGCCGAAGACGCCCTCGACCGCCGAGGGCCAGCGCCGAGTCCGTCAACTGAACGGTGAGCCAGCCGCGGGCGGTGAACTGCACCATCAGGCCGATTGAGAAGACGAAGTTGCTCAGCAGAACAGCCGGAACTGTGGATGCCGGAGAGAAACGAACGGCCGCCGCATCCATGACGCACCGGCGACGGAATCGGTTTCGTCCGTCGCCTCGGGCAGGGGCTGGGGCTCTTCCTCCACCCGCCTGTCGCGCTATTCGGGCGGAACGCTCTGGAAGGTGTCGAGCATCTGCACCATTCGCGACTTGACTGCTTCACGGATCGCCGGCACGCCCTTCGGCAGCCCGCCGTAGATCGCCGCCGTGGCGGGCTGCTCCGTTTTCGGATCCTTCGCATACGCGACGGCCTCGGCGAGGTCCCTTGCGAACTCCTCGGCCACGCCCTCCTGCGTTTGCGGCCTCGTGACGCACATGTGGATGGCGTTCGGGTGCTGCTGGCCGTTCAACCGCCAGCCGCGCTCCCGCATGAAGTCGTTCACGTGGTAGATGTCGAACTCGCTGGAGGTGAACGAGAAGCAGAACGTCGGCTCGCCCATGATCCGCAGCTCAGAGTGGCGCCGCACAGCGTCCTGCATCGCGAACGACGTCTCAAAGATGCGCTTCGCGTATCCGAGATAGCCCTCGCGGCCCAGGCTGACCATCGATGCCCACGTCGCCGCCAGCAGGCCGCCCGAGCGGCTGCCGGCGATGCCGGGCGATATGTACTTGCCACCCGACCAGTCCTGCAGCATGAAGTACAGCCCCTCGCGCAGCGACTTGTCGCGGAAGGCGACGACGGACGCGCCCTTGGGCCCGTAGCCGTACTTGTGCGTGTCTGCCGAGACGCTCGTCACGCCGGGCACGCGGAAGTCGAACAGCGGAATGTCGTATCCAAGCTCCTGGCCCCACGGCAGGATGAAGCCGCCCAGGCAGCCATCGACGTGCAGGCCGATCTTGTGCTCGAGCGCCAGCTCCGAAAGCTCCTCGATCGGGTCGATCGTGCCGTAGCCGTAGTTGCAGGCCGAGCCGATCAGCGCGATCGTGTTCGGCGTGATGTGATCGCGCACGAAGTCGACATCGACGAGCGTCGTCTCCAGATCGATCGGCGCCTCCACGACCTTGATGCCGAACAGGTGCGCGCCCTTGCGGAACGCGGCGTGGCCCGTCTCCGGAAGGATAATCTCGGGCTGCGTGATGTTGCGCTCTTCGCGGAACTTCTCGCGGTAGGCGAGGAGCGCGTGCAAGATGCTGTCGCTGCCGCCTGAGGTCACGGTCCCGCAGGGGGAATCGCCGGACGCCGCGTCCGCGTGCAGCATGTCGAGCGTCATGGCGATGATCTCGCCCTCGAACCGTGTCTCGCTGGGGCACATGTCCCGCTGCAGCGCGTTGACGTGCGAGTACATCCCGAAGGCTTCCTTCATGAAGCCGTAGTGGTCCATGTCGCCGCAGTACATCGTCCCGGAGCACTTGCCGGTCTGCCAGAACTTGTCCTCCTCCAGCGCGATCTCCTTCAGCTCCTCCAGGATCTCTTCGCGCGGCCGGGCCTTTTCCGGGATGCGGCGGTTGACGCCGTAGCGCTCTGCGTAGGGGTAGGGTCCTTTAGCCATGAGGCACCTCCATGCTTTTCATCGTGCATTGAGCGATTCGAATATCGGCCTGTTGCGATCGAAGGCGGCGAGGAACTGGTCGAACAGTCCGTCGTAGACCGCGCTTCGTTCCGGATGTGGTTCGTAGGTGTTGCGGACGCGGTTGATCTTCGCGAAGTCTGCCATCTCCAGCAGGCCCATGCGCTCGAAACCCAGGAACGCCGTTGTCCGTGTGATGCAGTGGCGCGGGTCCTCCAGCTGGAGGAGTGGCCGGCCCATCACGTCGGCGAGGATCTGCGACCACTCGTCGGAGAGCGCACCGCCGCCGGAGAGGTGCACCTGCTCGAACTCCTGGCCGGCGAACTGCTCCACGGAAGGCAGCAGCCAGCGCAGGTTGTAGGCCACGCCCTCAAGGATCGAACGCACCATGTGCGCGCGCGTCGTCCTGAGCGAGAGGTTGAGGAAGCCGCCTCGGGCGTTCTCGTTTGACGAGGGCGCGTGCGAGCCGGTCAGCCACGGCAGGAAGAGCACGCTGCCGCTGCCCGGAGGCACGTCCCGCACGAGCTCGTCGACGCGGCCGAACATGTCCCCGGTCGTGTGGTCGGCGAGGGCGTCGTTCGCGAACGTGACGTTGGTCAGGAAGTGGTCCAGCGCTTTCGCCCCGATCCCGTTCTCCGCGATGGCGACGTAGCTGCCGTTGATGGGGCTGGGGCTGGCGACGATGGCGTGCTCCAGGTCCGAAGCCTTGTCCGCGCGGTGAGCGAGCACCTGGCTGGTGGTGCCGATGTTGACGCCGCCGACGCCCGCCTGGAACGTGCCTGTGCCGACGGCCACCGCCTGCGTGTCGTTCAGCCCGGAGAGCACCACCGTCTCCGGCGAGAGGCCGATCTCCGCCGCGACGTCCGGCAGCACGGTGCCGACCGCGGACAGCACGGGCACGAGGTCGGGCAGCTTCTCGCGGTCTATCCCCGACATCTCGATCAGCGTTTCGTCGTAGCACACGGCGTCGAGCTGCCGGTTGTCGGTGAGCACCATCATGAAGGCCGTGCAGGCGTTGGCCGTGATCTCGCCCGACAGGCGCGCCGCAAGGTAGTCCATCGGCTCCACGAACTTGGCCGTGCGCTCGTAGACCTCCGGGCGCGCCTCCCTGACCCAGAGCATGTGCGAAAGTGAGTCGTTGCCGGAAGGCAGAGGCAGAGCGCCGTGGACGTCGATCCAGGAGGCCAGCGCCCCCGGGTGCCGGTTGTAGATCTCGCGGGAGCAGGCGCCGCCACGGCGGTCCATCCAGAGGATGAGGTCCATCGTCGGTGCGCCTGAGCTGTCCACCGGCACGATGGACGAGAACTGGCTCGCTATCGCCACGGCGATGATCTCCGCGGCGGGGCGGCCGGCTTCCTGCACGACCTGCCTCATCGCGTCCAAGGTCGCGGCCCAAATCGCCTCCGCGTCCTGCTCCGCGCCGCCGGGCTCGACGAGGACCGTGTCGATGGGCCGATAAGCTGAAGCGACTATCTCACCGGCCTCACTGACCAGCGCAGCCTTGAGGCCGCTGGTGCCGAGATCGAGAGAGATGATGTGGCGCTCAGTCACTCCGCGCCCGCCCCCGCCTGGGCCCCGCGTGTGAGAGCGTGCTCATACGGATTTCCCATAGCAGGATCATCCTAGCACTGAGGCGCGGCGCTTAGCGGGACGCTGTAGCCAGCTTCACGTAAACGGCGACGTACTGCCGGGGATCGGAGCTCGGCACCCTCAGTTCCTCTATCTCCCGCAGTGGAAGCCGTTCGACGAGCGAGCGCCATAGCTGGTCGTGGTCCTGGAGGTACGGATGGTCGTCCCGCGACACGAAGTCGAGCGAGCAGTAGAGGCGACCGCCGGGCCGCATCGCCCCGACGATCCGCTCGACGGTCGGCGTCAGCTCCGGCTCTTTGATGCTGCTGAAGACGTTGAAAGCGACGACGCAATCGAACGTCTCCGCCTCCGGGATCTCCGCTGTGGAACGGATAGGCAGACCGCGGTGGTCGGCGCGCCATTGCGCGAAGTGCCAGACCGGCGAGTCGGGGACGTCGCTGTACCAGGTCTCGTTGGCCTGGCGGGCCAGCCAGAGCGCTTCGGTCCCGATGCCGCCGCCGAAGGACAGGCAAACGCCGCCGCTCTCATCGTTCAACATCGCCAGCAGGCTCCGGTACTTCGGGTCGATGTTCCAGATGACGAGATCGAAGAGAAAGTCCGGGCACTTGCGGTTCCACTCACGCATCTCCTCGGCGGTCTTCGGGCTGGCCTCCGCGAAGCTCCTCGCCACCAGTTCCTCGCCCTGCGAGAGCTTTGCCACCGCCTCCGACCAGGGGATCTGAAGGTACTCGACAAGGTCGTCGATCTCCGGAATGCCCTCGACGCGCAGATCCATCAAGCGTGCCCGCTCCAGGTGAGTTCGGTCGCGCGTCGCTACATAGCTAGCGGTGGCAAATGGGTGCTTCATGCTGAAGAGGACCCTACCTAGCAAGGACATACGTGGCTCATTTCAGAGAAAACGTAGGCCCCGGTGAAGCGGCCGTCAAGGTGAGGGCAAGCACAGGGTCAGGGAGCAACCAGTCTCCGGCGGTGGGGCTATACTAAGGCCGCTTAAGAAGGAGGCCACCCGATGCCAATGAACCCCACCGTCATGAAGATCTTCTCGCGATCGCACGTCTTCTGGTACCGCATTTCCGGCGGCGTGCTCGGCGGCAAGATGGGAAGCGCGCCGATCGCGCTGCTGACGACGACCGGCCGCAAGTCGGGGCGGCGGCGCACCACGCCCCTGCAAACGATCGAGGACGGCGAGAACATTGTCTTCATCGCCTCCAACGCCGGTCACAAGGTGCACCCGCAATGGTTGCTCAACCTCAAGGCGAACCCTCAGGCCACCGTCCGCATCAGGCGCGAGGAGAGCGAGATGGTCGCGGAGGAGGCGACGGGCGAGGAACGCGAACGCCTCTGGCAGAAGGCCGTGGACCAGTACGCCGGTTACGACGAGTACAAGAAGACCGCCGAGCGCGAGATCCCGGTGGTCGTCCTCAAGCCCGTTTAGCTGACGGTCGTTTCGCGGGAGGAAGGGCTGATGAAAGGCCACAAGTGGTTCGCGGCAGTCTACGATCGTATGATGGCGCCGGCCGAGCGCGGGTTCTTGAAGGACGTGCGCACGGAGATTGCCGGCGGCGCCAGCGGACGCGTCCTCGAGATCGGCGCCGGCACGGGAGCCAACTTCGCGTACTACCCGGACGACCTCGAGGTGGCGGCGGCGGAGCCGGACCCGTACATGATGCGGAAGGCAGAGGCCCGGGCTAAGGAGTCGCCGGCGCGGATCGAGCTCAAGCAAGCCTCAGCGGCCAGGCTGCCGTTCGACGACGCCAGCTTCGATACAGTCGTCGGCACGCTCGTCATGTGTTCGGTCGATGACCAGGCTGAGGCGCTGGCTGAGGTGCGCCGGGTGCTCAAGCCCGCGGGCGAATACCGCTTCTTTGAGCACGTCCGCTACGAGAACCCGATCGGCGGGCTGGCCCAGACGCTGATCGCACCGCTCTGGGGTTGGTGCGGCGCGGGCTGCCACCCCAACCGGCAGACCGTCGACGCGATTCGCGACGCCGGGTTCGAGGTGACCCGCGTCGAGGTCACGATGCCGACGCCGCCGATCCCGCCGATGATCTTCACGCGACCGCACGCGCTGGGCCTGGCGACTCCCGGCAACGACTGACGGCGCCTCCGCGATCCTGATCGCGCGCCGGAGCGGCGGCTCGTATTCTGTGGGGCATGGTTGCCAGGCTCCCCACGCTCTCTCCGGGCCCTCTTGCAACGGGCCGGCTCACGATCCTCCTGGCCGCCGTCCTCTGGAGCACCAACGGCGTTTTCATCAAGGAGATCGACGCCGACGCGACGAGCATCACGTTCTACCGCTGCTTCTTCGCCGCCGTTTTCCTGGTCCCGCTTGTCAGGCTAAGGAACACGCCGCGGCCTTTCGACGTCGCCGTTGGAGTCGGCCTCTTCGCGGCGCTGCTCTGGCTCTTCGTCTCCTCGACTAAGGAGACCTCGGCGGCGAACGCCATCTTCCTGCAGTACACGGCGCCGTTCTACGTCATCGCGCTGGCGCCGCTGCTCCTGCGCGAGCGGCTGCGCGGGATCGACCTGGCGGCGCTCGGCGTGTGCCTCGCTGGCGTGGCGATCCTCTTCGGAGGCAACGCCGGCTCCGGCGACCTGACGGGCATGGTGATGGGGCTGGGCAGCGGCCTCTTCTTCGGGCTCTACATGATGTGGCTGCGGCGCATGAAGTATGCCGACTCCGTGCTCCTGACGTTCGTGCACTGCGGCGCCGTCGCCTTGATCTTCGCCGCCGTACCGGGCGTCTGGGACGTTAGCGGCCGCGACGCCGCGCTGCTGGCGCTGATGGCGGCCGTCCAGTTCGCGATCCCCTACACGCTATTCGCGCGAGGCATCCGCACGGTGGCCAGCGCGGAGGCCAGCCTGATCGCCCTGGTGGAGCCGGTGCTGAACCCGATCTGGGTCGTCATCTTCATCGGCGAGAGTCCGTCCTTGGCCACGGCGATCGGCGGCACGGTCATCATCATGGGGTTGGTCCTGCGCTACACGGTGTTCCCGCGCTGGTCGCCCGGCACCATCTCGGAGCCGGGCGCCGTCGCCGGAGAGCGCACCAAGCCACCGCCGCCGGAAGGTTAGCTTCAGCCGAAGTTGTGCGCTTCCGGCGCAATCGCCTGCGGCGTGGCGAGCGCCGTGATGCGGCGGGCGGCGACGTTGATCGTGTCGTCGCGGCGCTCCAGCGTGCCGTGGACGGTGACGAACGGCTCGGCGCGCACCAGCGAGCGCTCGGCCTCGTAGAGGTTCGGGCGCACGATGATGTTGGCGAGCCCGAATTCGTCCTCGAGCAGGAGGAAGACGAAGCCTTTGGCGCTTCCCGGACGCTGCCGGCAGACGACCATTCCCGCCACCTGCACCGGCTTCCCGTCCGCCAAGCCCCCGAGCACGTGAGTGGGCGCGATCGCCTCGTTCAGGCCGGGCCTCAGGAACGCCATCGGGTGGTGGTTGGGCGACATGCCGAGGATCGTGTAGTCGGCGGTCATGCGGTCCCAGTCGGTCATCGGGCGCAGCGGCACCATGTCCTGCTCCACCGGCAACGCCAGCGCCAGCTGCCGCTCCGAGCGGCCCCGGTCCTCGGAGCGGTAGAGCAGACCGAGCTGCCAGAGCAGCTCCCGTCGCTCGAGGCCGAAGGAGTCGAAGGCCCCGCAGGCGATCAGGTTCTCCACGGCCTCGCGCTTGAGCTGCGTGCGCTCGAGGAAGTTGAACAGCGAGCGAAACTCCCCGTTGCGCTCGCGCTCGGCCTCGACAGGTTGCGCGGCCTCTCTGCTCAACCCGCGCGTGTAGCGCAGACCGATGCGTACAGCGTCGCCCTCGATGCTGCAATCGGCTCTGCTTTCGTTGACGTCCGGCGGCAGGGCGTCGACGCTGTGGCGCTTGCCATCGTTGAGCAGCACGTGCGGGCCGTAGAAGCCCATGGGCTGGGCGTTGAACAGCGCGCAGAGGAACTCCGCCGGGTAGTACACCCGCAGCCACGAACTCTGGTAGGCAAGCAGGCCGAAGGCGGCCGCGTGCGACTTCGGGAAGCCAAACGCCGCGAAGCCGATGATCTTCTGGAAGACCGCCTCCGCCACCTCCAACGTGACGCCGTTCGCCAGGGCGCCCGCGACGAACTCACCCTTCAGCTTCTCCAGCGCCTCTTGCGAGCGCTTGCGGCTCATCGCCCGGCGCAGGCTCTCGACCTGTCCGGCTGTGAACCCGGAGAGCGCCATCGCCACCTGCAGCACCTGCTCCTGGTAGATGATGACGCCCAGCGTCTCGCCCAGCACCGGCTCCAGCGACGGATGATCGTACGTCACCGGCTCGCGTCCCATGCGCCGCGCGATGTACGGGTTGACCGCGCCGCCGATGATCGGGCCGGGCCGGATGATCGCCACCTCGACGGTCAGGTCGTCCAGGCAGCGCGGCCGCACGCGCGGCAGAGTCTGCATCTGGGCGCGCGATTCGATCTGGAAGACACCCATCGTATCGGCCGCGCAGATCGTGTCGTAGACGCGCTCGTCGCCGAAGTCGATCCGCGAGAGGTCGATCCGCTTGCCGCGCGTCTCCTCGATGCGGTCGAGGCACTCGTCGACGGCGGAGAGCATCCCCAGCGCGAGGAAGTCGATCTTGATCATGCGCGCGTCGTCCACCGAGTCCTTGTCCCACTGCATGAGCACGCGGCCTCCCATCGCCGACTGCTCCTGCGGCACGAGGTCGATCAGCGGCCGCGAGGAGATGACCATGCCGCCGACGTGCTGGCTGATGTGGCGCGGGAACCCGGCGATCTGCTCCACCAGGTCGGCCAGGTGGTGCCAGCCGCGCGCGCCGTTAGCGCCCAGCTTGTCGCGGTAGTGGGCCAGCCGCTCCATCTCCGCACGAACATCCTTCGCCGAGCCGCCTTCGCTCACTTTCGCGAGGCGATCAAGCTCGGCGGCGGGCAGGCCGAGCGCTTTGCCCACTTCACGCACCGCGCTGCGTATGCGATAAGTCGGGAACGTGGCGACGAGCCCGACGTGGTCTCTGCCGAAGTATTCGTAAACGCGCAGCATCAGCCGCTCCCGGATATCGCGCGGGAAATCGAGATCGATGTCCGGCACAGAAGCCATCTCCTTGTTCAGGAAGCGGCCGAGGAAGAGGTTGTTGGCGATCGGGTCGATGTGCGAGAGGCCGATCAAGTAGCAGATCACCGAACCGACGGACGATCCGCGGCCGCGCCCGGGCGGGCCGTGATAGGGCCGGCCTTTGAGTTCGTGGGCGACCTCCTCGGCCAGCTTCAGGATCTCGCGGTGGATGAGGAAGAAGCCGGAAAGGCCGTGCTTCTCGATGAGGCGCAGCTCCTCCTCGAGTCGTTCCTCGACCTCGGCGGTGAACTTCGGATAGCGCAGCACCGCCTCGCGCTGGCAGACTTGCCGCAGGTACGACTCCGGCGTCTCGCCCTCCGGCACCGGACGATCCGGGAAGCGGTAGTCAAGGTCGCGCGTGAGGTCGAACTGGCAGCGCTCGGCGATGCGCTCCGTGTTGGCGAGCGCCTCCGGCTGGTCGCGGAAGAGATCGCCCATCTCGGCGGCCGAACGCAGGTGGTACTGCGAATTCTCGCGGCGCTGGCGGTGCGAGGCGTCGAGGCTCTTGCGGCTCTTGATCGCCACGAGCACGTCCTGGAGCCGGTGCCGCTCCTGCCGGTGGTAGTGCACGTTGCCCGTCGCGACAACGCCGAGACCGAGGTGCTCCGCAAGTTCACCGAGGGCGCGGTTGCGCCGCGCATCGCCGTAGACGAGGTTGTTCTGCAGCTCAAGGAAGAAGTTCTCTTCGCCATACCAGCGTGCGTAGCGGCGCGCCGCCGCCTCGGCCTCCCTGTGGCGCCCCTCTGCCACCAGCGACGGCACCTCGCCGTGGCGGCAGCCGGAGAGAGCGATCAGCCCCTCCGTGTGTTGCACGAGCGAGTCCAGCTCGACGCGCGGCTCGCCCCGTTCGTGGTCCAGGTGGGCGTGCGTAAGCAGGCGGCAGAGGTTGGCATAGCCGCGCCCGTCCTCGCAGAGGAGCGTCAGGTGGTGATCAACCGGCCCGTCCGGGTTCGAAAGCGTGATCTCGGCGCCGCTGATCGGGCGGATACCCCAGGCCCGGGCGCACTGGGCGAACTCCATCGCGCCGTGCAGACCGTCGTGGTCCGTCAGCGCCAGCGCCGTCTGCCCCAGCTCGCCCGCGCGCAGCACCAGCTCCTCGATGCGTGAGGCGCCGTCAAGGAAAGAGAAGTTGGAGTGGCAGTGCAGCTCCGTGTAGCTCACCCGGTATACGCCTGCTTGTACCAGCGACCGCGGACGACATCGCGATAGACGTCGAGGGCGCAACCGTTCTCCAGGAACAAGCGCCAGTAGACCCGGCTCACAGGCTGGTCACGCCACCACTCATCGTCGATGCGCCACGTCTCAAGGACCGACTCAACGGCGCAGCGATAGGCGGCGAGATGAACGCCCACGGGCACGCCGTTCGCGTCCGCATCGACTTCCAGCGGCTGCGGGCTGTTGAGCGGGCGTAACCGGCCCGCTGTTAGTTCAGGTCTTCCAGCGCCGCGCGCCGTTCTGGTATCCGTGACCACGGCTCCACCTCCACTATGCGTCCGATCGCTGGCTTTCCGTTGGCGCCCAGGTGGCGCGCGGCCTCCTCCACCTGCCGCCGCAGCTTGCCCTTGCTTTCGAAGAGCGCTGCCTGCTTGCCGGACTCACCGCTGAGCCCCACCAGCTCGATCTCCAGCTCCTCCACCGGGCGTTCCGGTGGACGGCGCGTGACCGCCGTCTTGATCACGAACCACGCCGCTTTCGGGTCGGCCAGCGCCTCCCGGAAGGCGACCGGCAGCTCCCAGGCGCCGCCGCCGTCCAGGGCCGCGCGGGCCACCGCCTTGCGCACCCAGCGTCCCTGCCGCGAATCGTCGCCGTAGGCTGCATGCGTCAGACGCTCGAGCCCGGCGAGGATCGCCTCCAGGGCAACGGCAGGCGCCGGCATCTCCAGCCGGCGGACTACGCTGCTCTCCGTCGCGCGCGGGACGAGCGGTTCGTCGTCGGTGCCCTGGGCCAGCTCCCAGCAGCGCTTTCCCTGCGGGCCGAACTGCTGCTGAAAAGCGCCCAGCAGCAGCGCGGCGATGTCGCCGATCGCCTCCAGACCCAGCAGCTTGAGCCGCCAGAGCATCGCCTCGTCGACGGGCAGGTAGGTGCAGGGCAGCGGCGCCAGTAGCGCGCGCTCCTCGCCCGCGGGCACGACCTTCGCGATGCCCGGCCGCACAGTAGCAGCGGCGACGCGGGCGGCGAACTTGCCGCCGGCGACGCCAACGCCGGCCATGAACCCGAGCCTCCTGTGCAACGAAGCGATCAGGCCATCCGCGAACGGTTGCGCTTCCACGGCAAGACCGGCGAGCGAAAGGTACGCCAGGCCGGGATCGCCCGGCTCCACCTCCGGGCTCAGCTCACCCAGCAGGCCGAACACCTCCTCGAAGCGGCGGCCGTAGTGTGCGCCGTCCGGCGGCAACACGACTGCGCTGTGCGAGAGCGCGATCGCCTCGCTCATGCGCATGCCGGTGCGGATGCCAACGGTCTCGGCGCCGAGGGAGCAGTCGAGCACGCGGGCGTCGCCGATCAGGACGAGGCGGCTGCCGATCTCCTTGCGGCGTTGGCGCTCGGCCTCGACCATGAAGCGAGGGATGTAAACGCAGGCGATGCTCACCGGGACGACCTCATGGGAGGTACAGAATAGAACGAGTGTTCTATATTGTCAATCACTAAACTGCCCCGCCGCGACTCTTGACACCCGCAGTGCCACAACCGACTCTTGCACCATGACTGAAGCCACAGCCGTGGACGGCCGCCGCGCCGGACGCGAACGCAACCGTGACGCCGTCGCCGATGCGCTGCTCGACTTCTACCAGGAAGGCATCATCAGCCCCGGCGCGCAGGACGTCGCCGACCGCTCTGGCGTCTCGCGGCGCTCCCTCTTCCGCTACTTCGACGACATGGACGAGCTCTGCCGCGTGGCGATCGACCGGCAGAACGCGCGCGTCAGTCACCTGTTCGAGATCGAAGGCCTGGGCGAAGGCCCGCTGGCGGCGCGCATCGACGGCATCGTCCGGCAGCGGACGCAGCTCTTCGAGACGATCGCGCCGGTCGCCCGCATCGCCCGCCTGCGCGCACCCTTCCAGCCGATCATCGCCGAAGAGCTTGCCCGCAACGCGACGCTCCTGCGGGCACAGCTCGCCCGCCAGTTCGCCCGGGAGCTGGACGCCCTGTCCCCGGCCGCTCGCAGCGAGACGCTGGCCGCCGCCGACGTCGTCGCCTCGTTCGAGTCGTTCGACCTGCTGCGGCGCGCCCAGAGCCTCTTGCTCGATGACGTCGCCGGAGCGATGCGCCGAGGCCTGGCAGCGCTGCTCGCTACTCCGTAGCCAGTTCGGTGCGCGCCGTCGCCGCGACGTCCGCTGACCGGCGCCGGCTGCGCAGGCGGAACGTCACCTTCTCCAACCGGCCCGTGAAGGCAAACGGCGGCTCGTAGTCATCGACGACCGGCGAGAGTGCGTTCTGCCCGAGGTCCATCCCCGTCGAGCCCAGCATCCGCACGACCGGCGAGACCTCGGCTGAGCCAACGTCCGTGCCGTCGATCGCGATCGTCAGCGTGCCGCTGGGCACACCGCGGTCAAAGCGCGCCTCGAGCCGGTGCGCACCGGGCGCGAGCGCGGCGCTGGAGACGGCGCGGTGGTGCCGGCCCAAGGCGTTGTAGTCGAACTGGAGCTTGCCGTCCTTGACGAAGAACGTGTGCCCGACGTTGTGACCGCCGCGCGCGTAAAGCACGCCCTCGCAGCCGGACTCCGGTACCTCGACCTCGCAAGCGATCGACCAGGAACGTCCGCCCAGCGCCGGACAGGCGTCGGCCGGGATGTGCGAGATCGGCGGCGTGTAGACGTACTCGTCGACGGAGTGGGGCGTTCCGGGCCGCGGCGCGCCGCCAAACAGCTCGATGTTGCGGTCATCCAGGGGCAGCACGCCGTTGGCCTCGGCCTCCGCCCACCAGGCGTCGACCAGCTCCTTCAGCTTCTCGGGGTGCTCCTTCGCCAGATCGTGGCACTCGGAGAAGTCCTCCGCCAGATTGTAGAGCGACCACTCCTCCGTCTCGAAGTCCGTTCCCTTCGTGTGGTACGTCACCGCCTTCCAGCCGTCCTTCCAGAGGCCGCGGTGCCCGAACTGCTCGAAGTACTGGATGTGCCGCCTCGTCGGCTCGCCCGAAGCGTCCCACGTGTAGGCGATGCTCTCGCCGTGGAGCGGGATCTGCTCGTGGCCGTTCAGCTCCGCCGGCAGCTCAACGCCCGTGACATCGAGCACCGTCGGCGTCAGATCGGTCACGTGGCAGAACTGATCGCGCACGCCGCCGGTCTGCTTGATCCGCTTCGGCCAGTGGATGATAAGCGGGTCGCGGACGCCGCCGCCGTACGTGTTCTGCTTGTACCAGCGCAGCGGTGTGTTCCCCACCTGCGACCAGCCCCACGGGATGTTGCTGAGGGAGTGCGGGCCGCCGATGTCGTCCAGCCGGTTGGTGACGATATCGTCGATGTCCTCGCTCACCAGGTTGAAGAAGCTCCATTCGTTCATCACACCCTGCGGGCCACCCTCCTGGCTAGCGCCGTTGTCGGAGAGCACCATAAGGAGCGTGTCCTCAAGGAGTCCCTGCGACTCCAGGTAGGCGACGAGGCGCCCGATCTGCGCATCCGTGTGCTCGAGGAAGCCTGCGAACGCCTCCTGCAGCCGCACGGCGAATATCTGCTCGTTCGCCGGCATCTCGTCCCAGGCCAGCACGCCGGGGTTGCGCGGAGCCAGCATCGTCGCTTCCGGCGCGAGGCCAAGCTTCTTCTGGCTGGCGAACCAAGCCTCGCGGGTCTTGTCCCAGCCGTCGTCGAAGTGGCCGCGGTACTTCTCGCGGTACTCCCGCGGCGATTGGTGCGGTGCGTGCGTGGCGCCGAACGCCAGGTGGAGGAAGAACGGCCGGTCGGGACGCACCGACTTGAGATCGCGGATCATGCCGATCGACTGATCGACGAGGTCCTCGGAAACGTGGTATCCGTCGTCGGGGCCGCCCGGCGGCAGGATGTGGTGGTTGTCGGCCGTCAGCTCCGGGTAGAACTGGTCCGTCTCACCCTGCAGAAAGCCGTAGAAGCGGTCGAAGCCCTTCTGCAGCGGCCAGTGGTCGTGCGGGCCGGCGGCGCTACACTCGATCATCGGCGCCAGGTGCCACTTACCGGTGGAGTACGTCGCGTACCCGGCCGTGCGCAGCAGCTCAGCCACTGTGGCCGCGCGCGGCGTGATGCCGCCGCGCATGTGCGGGAATCCGGTATTGAAGTTGGACACGCCGCGCATGCCCACCGCGTGGTGATTGCGCCCCGTCAGCAGGCAGGCACGCGAGGGCGAGCAGAGCGCCGTCGTGTGGAAGTTGGAGTAACGGACGCCGTTCGCGGCGAGACGATCGATGTTCGGCGTCTCGATCGTCGATCCGTAGCAGCCGAAGTGCGCGAAGCCGGTATCGTCGAGGACGATCATCACGATGTTGGGTGCCGCGGCCGGCGGTCGGGCAGGCGCCGGCCACCACGGCTCGGAGTCAGCCAGCGTACGGCCGATCTTGCCCTCGAATCCTGGTTCGCTGTCGCTCATATTGGCCTCCTCCGGCGTTTCGGGCGCTCCGTCTTTCTATCGTCTGCGGCAGGCAGTTGTCAAGATGTTGACACTGCGAGTGCCATGTCTATACTGTGGCGAGCACGCAGCGAGCGGCTAGCAGCCGAACGACCTCAGAGGAGGCGCCCCATGACGATCTACCCAACTCCCGAGCAGTTCCAGGAGCTGATGAACGGCCCGCAGGACACGCCCGTCGTTATGCTCAACCTGCTGCGCTTCAAGCCGAAAGCCGACGCCTCGCACGAAGGTGACACCGGACAGGAGGCCTACGGGCGCTACGTCGCGGAGATGCGCAAGTTCGTCGAGTCCAAGGGCGGGCGCTTCGTCTGGGCCGGCCGCGTCGACTCGCAGCTGATTGGTGAGGGCGGCGAGGGGTTCCACGTCGTCGGCCTCGTCGAATACCCCTCGCGCGCGGCGTTCGCGAAGATCGCCCAGGACCCGTTCGTCACCGAGAACATCGGCAAGCACCGCGCCGCCGGCCTCGAAATGCAGTGGCTGATCGCGATGACGGAAGCTGGCCTGTGACAGAATCGGCGGCTGCCCCCGCACCGCTGCTACTCGATCGCGATGGCGGCGTGGCGATCCTCGCGATCAACGACCCGCCCCGCAACCGGCTCGGCCTGGAGCTTATGGACGAGCTGGAAAAACAGGTCGCTGCGCTGGCCGCCGACACGTCCGTCCGCGCGGTCCTGCTCCGCGGCGCCGGCGAGGAGCACTTCTCCGTCGGCATGGACCTGAAGTAGCTCCCCGAGGGCATCCGCAGGATGGGCGGCATCGACGCCGTCCTGGACCAGCGGCTGCGCGTCCTCGCCGCGATCGAGGGCATGGAAAACGCCCTCGGTCGCCGTCATGTGTGGCTGCTGCCTCGGCGGCGGGCTGGAGCTGCCGCTGGCCTGCCACTTCCGCGTCGCCGCCGCCGAAGGCGCACAGATCGGCCTGCCCGAGCTCGACCTGGGTACGGTGCCGGCCTGGGGCGGGACGGCGCGCCTCACACGCCGCATCGGCCGCGACCACACGCTCGACATGATCCTGCGCGCGAAGAAGATTTCCGGGCCAGAGGCGCTCCGGATCGGCCTCGTGCACGAGGTCTGGCCGAACGCCGAACTGCAGCAACGCGCGCTGGACCTCGCGAAAGAGCTGGCGGCGGGCCCGTCGATCGCCGTCGCCGGTGCACTCAGGTCTGTCGTCGGCGCCGGCGAGGAGTCGCTCGAAGAGGCACTCGCTGAAGAGCGACGCGCCGTCCTACGGACGATGGGGACGAAGGATCAGGCCGAAGGGATGCAGGCATTTCTCGAAAAGCGCAAGCCGAACTTCACCGGAGAATGACCGCGACAAGGAGGAGGCAGATGGAAGCCCTGAGAACACCCGAGGAGCGATTCGCCGGCCTGCCCGGCTGGACGTTCGAGCCGAACTACCTCGACGTCCCGGACGGCGATGGTGGCCAGCTGAGGATGCACTACATCGACGAAGGCCCGTCAGACGCCGCGCCCGTGCTGATGCTGCACGGCGAGCCGTCCTGGGCCTACCTGTACCGCAAGATGGTGCCGGTTCTCGCCAAAGCCGGCCACCGTGCGATCGCGCCCGACCTCATCGGCTTCGGCCGTTCCGACAAGCCGGCCCAGAAGGACGACTACACGTTCCAGCGCCACGTCGGCTGGGTGAAGTCGCTCATCGAGCAGCTTGGCCTGACCAACGTTACGTTCTTCGGCCAGGACTGGGGATCGCTGATCGGCCTGCGGATCGTCGCGGAAGACCCTGACCGCTTCACCCGCGTCATCATCGGCAACGGCGGCCTGCCCACGGGCGACCAGACACCCGGCGAGACGTTCCTGCGCTGGCAGCAGTTCTCGCAGGAGTCGCCCGCGTTCGACGTCGGGCGCGTTGTCCAGGGCGGCACGGCGACGGCGCTTCCGGACGGGGTCGCCGCCGCCTACAACGCGCCCTTCCGGGACGATGCGCACAAGGCCGGCGCGCGCATCTTCCCTTCGCTCGTGCCGACGAAGCCGGACGACCCGGCCGCGCCCGCCAACCGCAAGGCCTGGGAGGTCCTGCAGAAGTGGGAGAAGCCGTTCCTGACGACGTTCAGCGACTCCGACCCGATCACAAAGGGCGGCGAGCGGCTCCTGCAGGCGATGATCCCCGGCACAAAGGGGCAACCGCACACAACGATCGCCGGCGGCGGCCACTTCCTGCAGGAGGACAAAGGCGAAGAGCTGGCGCAGGTGATAGTCGACTGGATCGCCGCCACGGGCTAACGCGGCCGGCAACCCGAACAAGAACGAGGGCCCGGCGTCTGCCGGGCCCTCGCCGCGAGGGAGACAATCTCGCTCAGGCGTTAATCGTTATCGCCGTCGCCGTCTTTGTCGCCGCCGGAGTCATTATCGGCTTCCTCGCCGACGACGTTGAAGCTCTCGTCGAGTTGGATATCGATCTCACTGCCGTCGGCAAGCGTGACTTCCACTTCGTAGAAGCTGTCCTCGTCGCCGACCTCCGTGTCGCTGACGTCTCCGCCGCCGGTGTGCGCCAGCGCCGCGTCACTCGCCTGCTGGAGCGCCGCGCCGGTGATCGGCACATCGTTGTCGTCATCACCGCCGTTTTGTGCCGACGTCAGCTGCGAGCTGGCCGTCACGGCGACCGCGGCGATGGCGAGAACCGCGACCAGCCCGATGATCAGGTAGAGTCTCGTTCCAAGTGCCATTCGTCTTCCTCCTTCCTGCAGAGTTTCGTCTTTCGATGCCCTCAGCCTACGGCTCGCGGATGAAGCGCCCGTGAAGCGGCCATGACGCAGCGCGACGATCAAGCAATCTCGGAGACGACTGTCGCTCGGGTGCGCCCGGCGGCACAGCGCCGCAGACCGCGATCTCGCCCCCAAGTGCGGGGTTCACGGTCGACGAATCGCCGTACAATCGAACGTGAATCCGGCGAAAGCTGCTTGACACCGGAACCGTTAAGTTCGAGAGTACAAGCCGATGACGACGACGACAGGGTTCGTTTATCGATTCCGCGACGGCAACGCCGGGATGCGCGATCTCCTTGGTGGCAAGGGAGCGAACCTCTGCGAGATGGCCCGTCTGGGCCTGCCTATTCCCCCAGGCTTCGTCGTATCGACCGACGGCTTCCGCGAGTTCAGTCGCCTGGACCAGAAGCTGCCGGAGAGCCTCTGGCAGGAGGTGCTGGAAGCGCTGAAGGAAGTCGAGGAGGCTGTCGGCCGGCGCTTCGGCGATGCGGACGACCCGCTCCTCGTCTCCGTGCGCTCCGGTTCGAAGTTCTCGATGCCGGGCATGATGGACACGATCCTCAACCTCGGGCTTAACGACGAGACGGTGGAGGGCCTGGCGAAAGCCGCAAACGACCGCCGCTTCGCCCTCGACTCATACCGCCGCTTCATCCAGCTCTTCGCCAAGGTCGCCCTGCACGCAGACGCCGCCTCCTTCGAGAAGGTGCTCGACGACGCGCGCGAGCAGGCCGGCGCGGCCTCCGACGCCGACCTCAGCGAGTCGGACCTCGAAGAAGTGATCCGCCGCTTCAAGGAGATCGGCTCCACAGGCACCGAGCCGTTCCCGACCGACACGCAGGAGCAGCTGCGAATCGCCATCCGCGCGGTTTTCGAGAGCTGGACGAACCCGCGCGCGATCGCCTACCGCAACCACCAGCACATCCCGCACGGCCTGGGCACCGCCATCAGCATCATGGCGATGGTCTTCGGCAACACGGGGCCGACCAGCGGCACCGGCGTCTGCTTCACACGCAACCCGTCGACCGGCGAGCGCGCGCTCTTCGGCGAGTACCTGCCGAACGCCCAGGGCGAGGACGTCGTCGCCGGCGTTCGCACGCCGAAGCCGATCTCCAACCTCAAGTCCGAGATGCCGGACGCCTACGCCGCCCTCGTCGAGCACGCGACGAACCTCGAGACCCACTTCCGCGACGTCCAGGACATCGAGTTCACGATCGAAAACGGGCGCCTGTTCATCCTCCAGACGCGTTCCGGCAAGCGCACCGCGATGGCCGCCGTCAAGACGGCCGTCGACATGGCCGGCGAAGGTCTGATCAGCCGTGAGGAAGCGCTGCTGCGCGTGCCCGCGGACGAACTATCGCAGCTCCTCCTGCCGCGCTTCGACGATTCGTCGAAGGAGTCGGCGGTCAAGGCCGGACGACTGCTGGGCACGGGGCTCAACGCCTCGCCGGGCGCCGCCACCGGCATCGTCGCCATCGATGGAGACGACGCCGAGCAGCACGGCCAACGCGCGATCCTCGTCCGCCCGGAGACGAGCGCCGACGACATGCCGGCGATCCTCAAGGCCGGCGCGGTGCTCACCGGCCGCGGTGGCATCACCAGCCACGCCGCCGTCGTCACGCGCGGCCTCGGCAAGCCGGCCGTGGTCGGCCTCTCGGCGATTCACGTGGATACCCAGCGCGGGGAGGTCTCCGTCGACGGCACGATCCTCAAAACGGGCGACGCGATCAGCATCGACGGCTTTACGGGCGAGGTCTTCAGCGGCACCATCGACACCGTCCCCGCCGACATCTCCTCGAACGACGACCTGCGTCAGCTCCTCGGCTGGGCGGACGATGCGCGACGCCTGGAGATCCGCGCCAACGCCGACACGCCCGGCGACGCTGAGCGAGCGCGCTCCTTCGGCGCTCAGGGGATCGGCCTCTGCCGCACGGAGCACATGTTCTTCCAAGGGGAGCGCCTGGTACATATCCGCGAGATGCTGATGAGCACCCGACACCAGAGCGCGGAGGGCGCGCCGGCCAACGGCGCTTACGAGAAGGCCCTCAAGAGCCTGGAAGAGTACCAGACGTCAGACTTCCGCGGCATCCTGGAAGCGATGGACGGCCTGCCCGTCGTCATCCGCCTGCTCGACGCGCCACTGCACGAGTTCCTGCCGTCGATCGAATCTCTGATCGAAGAGCTGGCGACGGCCCGCGCGACCAACAAACCTGAATCCGAGGTCCGCGAAAAAGAAGGGCTACTCGAGGCCGCCCGCTCGCTGGCCGAGACGAACCCGATGCTGGGCCACCGCGGCTCACGGCTGGGCGTTACGAACCCCGATGTCTACGAGATGCAGGTGCGCGCCATCTTCCGGGCGACGAAGCAGTTGATCGACGCCGGCAAGGACCCACGGCCCGAGATCATGGTGCCGCTGGTGATGGGCGAGGCCGAAGTGAAGCTGCTGAAGACTGGCCTGACGGAGCTGGCGAAGGGCCTCGGCGACGACCTGGGGCGCCCGGCGCGAATCCACTTCGGCACGATGATCGAGGTGCCGCGCGCGGCGCTCGCCGCCGCCGCCATCGCTCCGCACGTCGACTTCTTCTCCTTCGGCTCCAACGACCTGACCCAGATGACGTTCGGCTTCAGCCGCGACGACGCCGAGGAGAAGTTCCTGCGCTACTACGTCGAGAACGAGATCCTCCCCCGCAACCCGTTCGCCACGATCGACGAGAGCGGCGTGGGCCGCCTGATCGAGATCGCGGTCCAGGAAGGCCGCAAGCGCAACGCATCGCTGGAACTGGGCCTCTGTGGAGAGCACGGCGGCGACCCCTTGAGCGTCGACTTCTGCCACCGTGTCGGCCTCGACTACGTCTCCTGCTCGCCGCCACGCGTCGCCGTCGCCCGCCTGGCCGCCGCCCAGGCCGCCATCGGCCAGACCGAACGCGACGTCTAGCGCCTCCGTTGCGCGTCCGCCGAAATGTCGATTTGCGATTCCTCCCTTCGTCGTTAGAGTAGGCGAGGTAACGGGCCTCGCCCCGAGCGACGAAAGGACTCACGAGATGTTGTACATGCTGATGCTGCACTGGAACCCCGAAGCCTCGACGATGGACGGCGAAGCAGCGATCGCCGCCCACCTCGCGCTGTCCGAAGAGGCGCGAGGGCACAACGCCTACGTCTACTCCGAGGCACTCGCCGGCGCCGACGTCGCGACAACCGTTCGCAGCGCCGGCGGCAAGCCCCTGCGCACCGACGGGCCGTTCGCCAAGTCGAAGGAGATGCTCGCCGGCTTCTACGTCCTCGACTGCGCGAGCGCCGATGAGGCCGCGGAGTACGCCGCCAAGCTCGTGGAGACGACCGACCCGAGCAGCGTCGAGGTGCGTCCCGTCGTCGACGTGCCGGGCTGGCCGTACGAGGTCGCCGCTGACCGCCAGCGCCGCGCAATGTAGCGAAGGCTGCCGAGAGAAAGGGAACGACCGATGGGAATCGACATCCGCAGCCCGATCGCCGCTGGACTCTAGAGGGACACCGAAATGCTTTACTTGCTTCTGATTAGCTACGACCCGAGCCTCCCGTTCGAGGGGCCACTGCTTCAACCCAGGCACGCCGAACTGGAGAACGAACTGCGGGAGGCGGGCCTCTACGTCTCCGGCGCAGGACTGATGCCGGCCGAGCAGGGCACCGTGCGCGTCCGCAACGGCAAGGCGCTGAAGACCGAAGGCCCCTTCGCTGAATCGAAAGAGGTGGCCGGCGGCTACTACATCGTCGACTGCAGCGAAGACGAGGCGATCGAGATCGCCGGGCGCATTCCGGTGGAGAAGCGCTCCTGGGTCGACGTGCGCCCGATCGCGCTCTTTCACCCGAACGCCGAGCAGATCGCGAAGATCGCCTCCGGAGCGTGAGTGGCAGACGCTGAGAGTCCGCGGGCTGCCGGTGAGCGCATCTTTCGCGAGGAGTCCGGCCGCATCGTCGCCACGCTGATCCGCGTATTCGGCGACTTCGACCTAGCGGAGGAGGCGATGCAGGACGCCTTCGCCGTCGCCCTCGAACGCTGGCCGCGGGAGGGCATCCCGGCCAACCCGGGTGCCTGGATCACCACGACCGCCCGCCGCAAGGCGATCGACCGGCTGCGGCGCGATCAGACGCTGGCCCGCAAGCGCGCCGAGATCGAGGCCGACGCCGCGCTCGCGGCCCTCGCCGGCGAGACGGAGAGACCGATGACCGACGTACGAGACGACCGGTTGCGCCTCATCTTCACATGCTGCCACACAGCGCTGGCGCTGGACGCGCAGGTGGCGCTGACGTTGCGCACGCTAGGCGGCCTGACCACGCCGGAGATCGCGCGGGCATTCCTCGTCCCGGAGGCGACGATGGCACAGCGACTGGTGCGTGTGAAGCGCAAGATCCGCGACGCCGGAATCCCCTACGAAGTGCCACCCGCGCACCGTCTGCCGGAGCGCGTCGAGGCCGTGCTCGCTGTGCTCTACCTCGTCTTCAACGAAGGCTACAGCGCGGCCGCAGGCGAAGAGCTGATCCGCCGCGAGCTGTGTGCGGAGGCGATCCGGCTGGGCCGCGTGCTCTGCGAGTTGATGCCGGACGAACCGGAGGCCTTGGGCCTGCTGGCGCTGATGCTGCTCCACGACTCGCGCCGCCCTGCTCGCATGGGCGAGGACGGCGAGCTCGTGACGCTGGAGGACCAGGACCGTCGCCTCTGGGACGCAAAACAGATCGCCGAGGGATCGCAGCTCGTGCAGCGCGCTCTGCGCGGGCGGCGCGTCGGGCCGTACCAGATCCAGGCAGCGATAGCGGCGCTCCACTGCGGGGCAGCGTCGGCCGAGGCGACCGACTGGGCGCAGATCGCCGCGCTCTACGAGGTGCTGTACCGCATGCAGCCGACGCCCGTCGTCGCTCTCAACCGCGCCGTCGCCGTCGCCATGGCGCGCACGCCCGAAGACGGCCTCGCCCTCCTCGACGACGACGAGCTCAGCCGCGCGCTCGATGCCTACCACCTCTACCACTCCGCCCGCGCCGATCTGCTTCGCCGCGCCGGCCGGGGCAGCGAAGCCGCCGGGGCCTACCACCGCGCCATCGCGCTCGCCGAAAACGCCACTGAGCGGGCGTACCTTGAGCGCCGCCTCCGCGAACTCGGCTCCTGGGCGCGCCGGTTCTCTTGACATTGGCGGACGGCCCCGCCAACGTTGACGGCAGTCTGATACAGGAGGATGCGCAGATAGAAGCGTGGGGCGTCCTGGAGATCCGCGCTCCCGGCGGGCTGGAGCACGAAGTGCGCCTGACGGACGAGACGGTGACCATCGGGCGCGACAGTGAGAACGCAGTCGTCCTGGACGACGATCACGTCTCGCGGCGCCACGCTCGGATCGAGCGGGACGACGCCGGCTGCAGCATCATCGACCTCGGCAGCGCCAACGGCACTCGCATCGCGGCCGAAGAGCTTGAGCCGCGCGTCCCGCACACGCTGAGCGACGGCGAATCGTCGACGATCGGGCCGTTCCGGCTAACGCTACGCATCTCACCGGAACGCGTCGCCGCCGCGTCCGAAACGCCAGCCGAGGCCGGCGCGACGATCGCCACTCCCACTGCCGGGCCGACGGTGATCGCGCGGCCGGCCGAGCGGCTCGTCGTCTCGACGCCTTCCGGCACCACGGAGGTCGCGCTCAAGGGTGAGCTGCTGACTCTCGGACGCAGCAGCGACTGCGACGTCGTGATCGATGACAGCGTCGTCTCCCGTCACCACGCCGATCTCTGCCGCGTGGCGGGAGGCTGGGAGATCAGCGACGCGGGCAGCCTCAACGGCCTGACGCTCGACGGCAAGAAGGTGCAATCGCACCGGCTGAACGACGGAGACGTCATCGCCATCTCCGACACCGTAACGTTGGCGTATTCAGCATCCGCTGAAGCCGCGGCACCGGGCGGAACGATCGTCCAGACGCTGCCGCTCCGGGAGCAGGCAGAGCTGAGCATCGGTCGCGACCTCACGAACGATGTTCGCCTCGCTCATCCGGCCGTATCCCGCCACCACGCGCGGATCGCCCGTTCCGGGGACGGCTACACGATCGAAGACCTTGGCTCCGGCAACGGCACGTTCGCGAACGGCGAGCGATTGGCTCCTCATCTGCCGCTCCCTCTCGCCCGCGGGGACACCGTGCGCATCGGGCCCGTCCGCTTCACGATGGAGATGGAGGGCATCCAGCAGGTCGATGAATCGCGCGATCTGCGCCTGGACGGCGTTCACCTCAACCAGTACGTCGCCAAAACGCTCAATCTGCTGCAGGACATCTCACTCTCGCTGGAAGGCCGAGAGTTCGTAGCGCTGGTGGGGGTGAGCGGCGCCGGCAAGTCCACGCTGCTCGATGCGCTTAACGGCTTCCGCCCCGCCAGGGCGGGCCAAGTGCTCGTCAACGGCGTCGACCTCTACGACAACTTCGACGCCTACCGCACTGACCTCGGCTACGTCCCGCAGGACGACATCATCCACAAGGAGCTGCCCGTCGCCCGGGCGCTCAGCTATAGCGCGCAGCTGCGCCTGCCGCCCGACACGACGAAGTCCGAGCGAGAAGAGCGCATCGAGACGGTGATGGCGACGCTAAACCTGAGCGAACGCCGCGACCTCCCGATCGCCCGTCTCAGCGGCGGCCAGCGCAAGCGCGTCTCAATCGGGGCAGAGCTGTTGATGAAGCCCAGCCTCTTCTTCCTCGACGAGGCGACATCGGGCCTCGACCCCGGCACCGAGAGCCAGATGATGCACCTCCTCCGCGCGCTGGCCGATCAGGGGCACACCGTCGTGCTCGTGACGCACGCAACCAAGAACGTGATGCTCTGCGATCAGGTCGTCTTCCTGGCGAAGGGCGGACACCTGGGCCTGGTACGGGCCGCCCGACGAGGCGCTCAAGTACTTCGAGGTGGACGACTTCGACGGCATCTACGAGCGCCTGGACGGCGAGCTTTCGCCCGATGCCTGGGGGCAGAGGTACGCCGAGTCGCAGGAGTACGACCGCTATGTCCGCCAGCGGCTGCGCAAACACTATCCCAACTTCAGCGACGCGGCGACAGGAGCGGCAGACGTCGCGCCCGACGAACGTGAGGCACCGGCGCCGGTTCAGCCGGCGCCGCGACGGACCTCGCAGCTAAGCCAGTTCCGCATTCTCTCCGCGCGCTATCTGGACATCGTGAAGCGAGACCGCGTGAACGTGGCGCTGCTGCTGGCGATCGCACCGATGCTCGGACTGATCGACTTCCTCGCCTGGCCGCGCAACATCTTCGACCCGCTGGTCGGCGAGGCGGCCCCGGCGATGTCGATGCTCTTCATGGCGGCGCTGATCCCCTTCCTTGTCGGGGCGCTTAACTCCGTGCGCGAGATCGTCAAGGAGGCGCCGATCTATAAGCGCGAGCGCGCAGTGACGCTGAAGGTGCTGCCATACCTGTTATCCAAGGTCTGGGTGGGATTCCTGTTCGCCTTCTATCACGCCGCCGCCCTCTTTGCCGTAAAGCTGATCGCCGTCGACTTCGGGCAGGTCGGCACGACAGAGCTGGCCCAGTTCTACTTCACGCTCACGCTGGCGGCCATGTCCGGCGTGATGTGGAGGCTCTTAATCTCGGTGATCGTCCCACGGGAGGAGCAGGCGATGGTGCTGGTGATCGCCGTGATCGTGATCCAGATCGTCTTCTCGGGCGCGCTGGTCCCGCTGGGCCAGCTGGGCCTGGGCGGTGACGTCTTTGGCGGCGTCACCAGCACGAAGTGGTCTTTCCAGGCGCTGACGGCGGCCTCCCACGTGAAGTCCGGCGACTGTGACGGACCGTCACTGGCGAACTGCGACCTGCCAGGCCTGCAATCGTATTCGACGGACGCCGAAAGACAGGTCGCCCTCGACTCGATCGATGACCGCTACGCCGACGTCTTCGGCGGCGACGTCTACGTGGCGTGGGCAGCGATGGGGATCATCATCGGAGCGCTGTTCGTGATCATCGTCGTCCTCCAAAGACGCAAAGACGTCATCTGACCACAGCCGGGCGAGGCTCGGCTCAGAAGAGGAGCAGCTCGACGATCACGCTGCCGTGGACTTCGATGACATCGTCGGTCACTTCGGTTCCATTGATGTCAAACAGTTCGAACACCGACACGAAGAGATCGCTGTAGCAGCAATCGACAACTCCGAAGGTGATCGTGGCGACAACGAGACTACCGCCTTCGTTAGCGGTGCCAAAGAAGCTCACGGTGTCAACGTCGAAGGCGATATTGCAGGTCCGCCATACCAATCGGTGCAGAACAGCGGCGTGATCACGAACGGGTCGTAGATGATATCGATCTCATAGTCGCCGACGCCCGCCGACGGCGCGTCGACGTAGACGTTCACGTTGACCGTCTCGTCCGCAAAGATGGCTGCGTGATCGGTGGAGACTACGTACGTCCCAACCGCCGGCGCTGTCACCGTGATCGACTGCGCCAGCCCTTCGCTGCAACCGCCTGCGTTGCAGGCCGCAAAACCGATGAAATGCGTGCCCGCTGAGCTGAACGAGGTCGAGAACGTGGAGCCGCTACCATCCGACGGCGACCCGCTTGAGGCGGTCCAGGCGTAAATGTTGGGCGAGCCGCTAACGGATGGACTGCAGGTGACCGTCTGCCCCGTCTGAACGGTCGGCGGCGAGCAACCCAGCGAGTTGACGACGGGTACAGAAGGCGCCTGCGTCGCGCTCACCGAGACGAAGATTCCCTGCGAGGCGCTGTCACAGCCGTTGTCGCTGCAGGCCTGCAACGATATCGTCTTCGATCCCGACGACCCGTACGAGGTGGAGAACGTGCTTCCGCCTCCTGACGCTGGGGACCCGCCAGAGGCGGACCACGAGCGCGAGTTGACAGCGCCGCTGATCGACGGCGAACAACTCACAGTCTGGCCCGTGCTGACGGACGCCGGTGAGCATCCAAGCGACTGGATCACGGGCGGCTGGCCCGGCGCCGCCGTGGGAGCCGTCGTCGTCGTTGTTCCCCCTGACGGCGTTGGCGACCCGCTTGGCGTGGCGCTTCCCGACGTACTCGGCGAAGGCGACGTCCGCGGTGTCGCCGTAATCTCCGCCAGTATCTGCTGAATGCGCGCGTCCATGTTGGCGGCGATCTCTGCTGCTGAGGACTGGTGCTCCGGGCTGTCGAAGTGGGCGATCAGCACTCGGCCCAGGACCATCTTATGTGTGAAGCCGACGGCTGTCAGGGTGAACTCACGCTCGGTATCGCCGTCGGTCTGGTGGATCAGCTGCTCGATGCCGGTGGCGTCGCGACCCATGCCAGCCGGGTGGAAGCCGTCGCTCTCCAGGACCTTGTTCTCGGGGCAGCCGCCCAGCGCGATGTGGCGGGCGGGATCGGCGATGAAGTCGCTCAGCGCGTCCGCCGCGGCGTCCTCGTCCGGGAAGTTGTCGACGCCTTCGACGAGAGCGAACGTCCCGCTCTCCGTCGCGAGGCTGGCCTCGAACTCGTACTGGTTGTCGTACGACTCAACGGGCGGCAGCGGCGTCGCGGCTGTCGCGACCGTGCTTGAGGGCGCCGGGCAGGACGGCCCGAGGATCGCTCCGCTGCTGACGTAGCCGGAAACGTCCGGGTTCAGCTGGAACGCCGAATACTCCGGGCCGAGCTCGAACTGGGCGGGCAGCATTTGGCGCAACCCATCGCGGCCGATGGTCGCGGCTTGAGTTTCCCCGGGGGTACCGCCGTTGTCGTCTCCGCCGAGAGAGCCCAGGAAGACTAGCGCCACGATGGCGGCGGCGGCCACGATGAGTCCGCCGCCGGCAGCCGGGATCCACGACGGCGTCCCGCGCTGCCGGGGCGGTGGCGCGGGACGCGTCCGGCCGCGGCCGGCGGGCGGCTCTGCGGCCTTCGCAGCCGGCTCCACGGCAGGCGCCTTGACCGGCTCCGGCGCTGGTGTCTCAGGCGGCGGCACCACTTGCGTGGCGGCAGTCAGATCTGCGGCCTGCGGCTCAGGTTCTGGCTCCGGCGCGACCACGGTCGGTGCGTCGGCGGTAGCCTGTCCCAGGCGCGAGGCCGCCTTCTCAAGCTCGCCGGCGAGCTGCGTGCACGACTGGAAGCGCTCCTCCGGGTCCTTCTTGAGGCACTTGACGATGATCCCGCGCAGCTCTTCCGGTATCGACTGCAGCTCGTTCACCGGCACCTCAGTCTCTGCGTGGTGGCGAAGGACCTCGATGGCGTCGCCGCGGAACGGCGGGTGCCCGGTGATCGAGTGGAAGAGCGTAGCTCCGAGCGAATAGACGTCGCTGCGGTTGTCGGCGCGGCCAAGAGCGAGCTCAGGCGCGGCGTAGAAGAGCGTGCCGATGAACGCGCCGGGCATCGTCAACGTGCCGCTGCTGAGCTGCTTGGCGATACCGAAGTCGGCGACTTTGACGGTGTCGCCGGCCCCCAGCAGGATGTTGTCCGGCTTGATGTCGCGGTGAACGACGCCGCGCGCCTCGGCTTCTTCCAGCGCGCGGGCGGTCTGGGCGCCGATCCTCAAGGCCCGGGCGGCAGAGAGCGGCGCGGTGGCGATCGCGTCCTTCAGGGTCTCGCCCTCGACGAACTCCATGACGATGAAGTAGCGCCCCTCGGCGATGCCGTAATCGAGAAGGCGCACGACGTACGGGGAGCGCAGCAGCGCGCCCACGTGTGCCTCACGCTCGAAGCGCTCGCGGAACGACTCGTCCTCGGCGAGGTGAGGATGGAGGAGCTTGATGGCGACCGGGCTGTCATCGCGCCGGTCCTTGCCCCGGTAGACCACGCCCATGCCGCCACCGCCGGCAGCAGCGCCGACCGAGTAATGGGTGATCTTCTTCGGGACTTTCTGCCCGCGATCTTTTCTGTCTGCCAACTGGCTTCCCTGCCCTCCTTCAGCTACCAAACTTATAGAGTCTATACGGTGGCAGGTCAAACGCGGACGCCGCTGCGGTCAATCGGGGCTCATATAATTCAGGTGCAATGCGCGACAAAGAAGGCAATCCCGAAGGCACGGTCCCGGAGGCGTATCTCGTCGTCACCGGCGAGGGGACAGAGCGCCGCGTCCATCGCTTGCAGAATCTGCCGGCGACGATCGGCCGTGCGCCCGAAGCCGACGTCCCGGTCAACGACCCGCGCGTCTCGCGCTCACACGCCCGCATCGACTTCGCCAGCGGCAGATTCGTGTTCCAGGACCTCGGCAGCACGAACGGCACGTCGCTGAACGGCGAGCCGCTGACTGCGCCTGCCGTGCTCAGCGATGGCGACTCTCTCTCGCTGGCCGGCGTTCGCGCCGAGTTCCAGGTCAACGCACCGACGGTCGTGATGGGGGCGCCGCCTTCGGCTGCAGGTCTGCAGGTCGACCTCTCGACGCACGAGGTGAGCGTCGACGGGCGGGCGATCAAGCTGAGCCCGAAGGAGTACCTCTTCCTCGCCGCGCTCTACCGGCGCGCAGGCAGCCTTGTCGCGCACGCCGATCTGGCCCGCGAGGTCTGGCCGGAAGTCGCCGAGGGAGTCCCGGACGAGAACGTCCATCAGCTGGCCAAGCGCCTGCGGCGCAAGCTCGAAGATAACGCCGGTGCTGCCCGCTACGTCTTAACGGTAAAGGGCTTCGGCTACCGGCTCGCCGCCGGCTCCTGACACGGCGTCAGGCGATCGTCAGGCAACTGTCAGACAGACGGCCTGTCCACGGCGCCGGCCGGGCCGATACCCTGATATCGGAGGATTATCGATCGTGATCAAGTGGTTCCTCGGCCGCCGCTCAGACCGCGGCAACGGCGCCGGTGCGACCGTCGCCGCGGAGTTCTGCGCGCTCACCGACGTCGGCGTCAAGCGCAAGGAGAACCAGGACGCCGTGCTTGCCACTCACCTGCCGGACGGCCGCACGCTTCTCGCTGTCGCTGACGGCGTCGGCGGCTCCGAGGACGGCGCCGCCGCCAGCGAGAACGCTCTCGAACGCTTGGAAGCGGTCGCCCGCGAAGTGGCTGACGCGCCGACGGCGCTGTCGGACGGCTACGCGGCCGCCCACGAGGCGGTCGGAGGCCTCGGCGACGGCGAGCGCCGGCCCGCCACGACGCTCGTCGCGGCGCTCATCGAAGGCTCGCAGGCGTGGATCGCCAACGTCGGCGACAGCCGCGCCTATATCGCGGACAATGGCGGCGGCCTGCGCCAGCTGACGGAGGACCATTCGTGGGTCGCGGACCAGGTACGCGCCGGGCGACTGACGCCGACAGAGGCGCGCCAGAGCGAGATGCGGCACATCATCACACGCGCCATCGGTGCCAACGACTCGCCAAAGACGGACCTCAGCGGTCCGCTCACGCTCTCACGCGGCGATACGCTCGTCCTGACATCGGACGGCCTGCACGGCCTCGTGAACGACGAGGAGATCGCGGCCGTGCTCGGCAGCGCGGAGCCTGATGTAGCCGCCCGCCGCCTGATCCAAACGGCGCGCGACGCCGGCGGCCCCGACAACATCTCGGCCGTCATCTACCGCGCGCCCTGACGTACGGTCGCCCGTCTCTGCTATCGGCCGATTAGATTCGGCGAACGTAAACTGGATTACGTGGCCCGCCCTGACCCGGCGGTCGTATGATAGGTGCGATGGCCTCGCAATCGACCAACGACCTCAGCATCATGATCGGCGGCGACGCCGGGCAGGGAGTCGAATCGAGCGGCGCCGGATTCGCGCAGGCGCTGGCCCGCGCCGGCCTGCACATCTTCGCGCTCTAGGACTACCGCTCGCGCATTCGCGGCGGCCACAACTTCTACCAGATACGCATCGCGGAACAGCCGCTGTACTCGCACCGCGACCCCGTTGAGCTACTGCTGGCTCTGACGCCCCAGTCGATCCCGCTGCACCTCGACAATCTGCACGAAGGAGCGGCCGTCGTCTTCCCGCAAAAGTGGGAGGACGTCGACGTCAGCCACCTCACGGCACGTGGCCTCACCGTCGAGCGCCTGCCGCTGATGGAGATCGCAGAAAAGCACGGCAGCCGATTGATGCTGAACACGGCCGTCCTCGCGGCGGCCTCTGCCCTCACCGGGTTTCCGCTCGACTACATGGCCGATGTGACCCGCGAGAACTTCGGCCGCAAGAGCGCCGAGCTGGCCGACTCGAACCTCGCCGTGGCGCAGGAAGCGTACGACGTCACGCTCGAGCACTTCGGCGACTCGTTTCCGCACCGCATCAAGCCGATCGAAGGTGCGCCCAAGCGCCTGCTCATGCACGGCAACGAGGCGATCGCCTTCGGAGCGCTGGCCGGCGGCTGCCGCTTCATCTCCGCCTATCCGATGACACCCGCCACCTCGATCATCGAGTGGCTTTCCGGCCTGCCGGCCGAGTTCGGCATGGTGACCAAGCACGCGGAGGACGAGATCGCCGCCGTCTGCATGGCGCTCGGCGCTTCTTACACCGGCGCGCGGGCGATGACGGCCACTTCCGGCGGCGGCTTCAGCTTGATGGTCGAAGCGATGGGGCTCTCCGGCATGACCGAGGTGCCGCTGGTGATCGTCGAGGCGCAACGCGGCGGGCCGTCCACCGGTCTGCCCACGCGCACCGAGCAGAGCGACCTGCTGTTCATGGTCCACGCCTCGCAGGGCGAGTTCCCGCGCATCATCACGGCACCCGGCACGATCGAGCAGTGCTTCGAGACCGGTTGGCGCGCCTTCAACCTCGCGGACAAGTACCAGTGCCCCGTCGTCGTCGCGACGGACCAGGCGCTCTCCGCGAACCTGCGCACGCTGGATATGCACGCCATCGATCCGGGCGCGGTCGAGATCGACCGCGGCGCGACGCTTCGCCCGGACGACGTCGACGCGCTTAGCAAGACTACCTGCGCTTCCGCATGTCCGACGACGGCATCTCGCCGCGCGCGATGCCGGGACGCGAGGCAGCGGTGCTCACGGTGCCCAGCGACGAGCACGACGAGAGCGGCCACATCAACGAGGAGCCGGACGTCCGCATCCGCATGATGCAGAAGCGAATGCAGAAGCTGGAGACGGCGCAAGCAGAGATGAAGCCGCCGCTGCTCTACGGCCCGGAGGACGCCGACCTGACGCTTATCACCTGGGGCTCAACGACAGGCCACTGCCGCGACGCCGCCGAGCAGATCAACGCCGCCGGCGGCAGCGCCAACGTGCTTCAGTTCATCGATCTGTGGCCGATGCCGGCCGACGCGGCGCGTGAGGCGCTGGACCGCTGCAAGCGAAAAGTGTCGGTCGAGCAGAACTACACGGGCCAGCTGGCGTTGCTGCTCCGCATGACTACCGGCGTGGCGATGGACGACTCGCTGACGAAGTACGACGGCAGGCCGTTCTCGCCGCGACAGATCATGGAAGGCTTAGGAATGGAGGTGGCCGATGGTCACCAGAGTTGACCTGAAAGTCTACGACTCAGAGGCGGAGAACACCTGGTGCGCCGGCTGCGGAGGCTTCGCTATCCTGCGCTCGCTCAAGCTGGCGCTGGCGGAACTCGACATCCCCCCGCACGAGGCGCTCGTCGTCTCCGGCATCGGCTGCGGCAGCAAACTGCCGGACTACATGCACGTCAACGGCTACATGACGATCCACGGCCGGCCATTGCCAGTTGCCACGGGCGCCAAGCTGGCGAACCCGGACCTGCACGTGATCGTCGTCAACGGCGACGGCGACGCCTACGGCATCGGCGGCAACCACTTCCTGCACTCCTGCCGCCGCAATCCGGACATCACGCACATCGTCGAGGACAACCAGATCTACGGCCTGACCAAGGGCCAGTATTCCCCCACCAGCGACAAGGGTTTCGTGACGACGACCTCGCCCGACGGCGCGATCGAACGGTCGTTGCTGCCCGTCGCCGTCGGGATCGCCGCCGGTGCGACTTTCATCGCCCGCACTTTCGCCGGCGACCCCAAGCACATGGCGGCGGTCATCGCCGCGGGATCAATCACCGCGGCTACTCGCTGATCGACGTCCTCCAGCCGTGCGTCACGTTCAACCGCGTGAACACGTACGACTGGTACCGGGAACGCGTCTACAAGCTTGAGGACGACTACGACCCGACCGACCGCGACGCGGCGCGCTCGAAGGCCTACGAGTGGGAAGAGCGCATCCCGCTCGGTATCATCTACCGCGACGACGCGACGCCGACGTACGAGGACCAGGTGCTGCCGCTCAAGGCCGGCTCGCCTCTGGCCAGCGTGCTCGCACTGCAGAAAGACCCGAACCTCGGCCAGTACGAGACGCTGAAGGAGCAGTTCCTCTAGAGGATGGACTACGAGAGCTTTCTAGCGGATGTGCAAGAACGTGGCCGGCTCCGCAGCCGCGAAGAGAGCGTCTTCGTCACCGCCGCTGTGCTGCGCGCCGTCGCCGAGGTGCTGCCGGTGGCCCACGTCGAGACGTTCGCCGCCAGCGTGCCGCCGGAGCTCATGGTCTACCTGCGGGGGGCCCACGAAGAGCCCGACCCCTACTTCGACGAGCATCTCTTCCTCGGCTGGGTCCTGGCGACCGTCGACGTCACTGGCGGCCGGGACAAGACTGAAGGCGGCCTCGACCTCTTCGTCGCCTACTCCGCGGACGAAGCGATCGACCGCTGCCGCTCCGTCTTCGGCACGCTCAAGTCGACTCTCGACGAGGGCCAGTCCGACCTGATCTCGATCCACCTGCCCGACAGCATTCAGCAGATCAACACTGAGTCATAGCCGGGCGGCGAGCGTCCCCGCGCGGCCGCCGAACTGTAATCTGGCATGCGGACGAGGCGCTGACCCCTCTGATAAGCTCGAAGACCCCACACGCAGGCGACTACGGGAGGCGCACAATGCCCCACACCAACATCAAGATGTACGGCACCGTCTGGTGCAGCGACTGCAAGCGCGCCAAGAAGTTCTTCGGCGAGCAGCGCGTCCACTACGACTTCATCGACATCGACGAAGATCCGGCGGGACTTAAGATCGTCGAAGAGGTGAACGAAGGCAAGCAGATCATCCCAACGCTCGTCTTCGAGAACGGCTCGACGCTGGTGGAGCCCTCGAACGCCGAGCTGGCGCAGAAGCTGGGGCTGCAGACGACGGCGCAGAATAGCTTCTACGACCTGATCGTCGTCGGCAGCGGCCCGGCCGGCCTGACCGCGGCCCTCTACGCCGCGCGCGAAGGCATCGAAACGCTCGTCATCGAGCGCGGCGGCATCGGCGGGCAAGCGGGCGTCACGGAGCGGCTGGATAACTTCCCGGGCTTCCCGGAGGGGATCAGCGGCGACGCGTTCGCGGACCGGCTGCGGCGTCAGGCGGAACGATTCGGGGTCGAGATCCTCTCCGCGCAGGAGGTGACGAAGGTCGACGTCGACGGCGACTACCGCTGCGTGCACACCGCGGACGGCACGGAGTACCGCGCTTTCGCCGTGCTGCTGGCGCTGGGCTCGACCTATCGGCGCCTGGGCATCCCGGGCGAGGACGACTTCATCGGCGCCGGCGTGCACTTTTGCGCCACTTGCGACGGTGCATTCTACCGCGAAAAGGACGTGATGGTCGTCGGCGGCGGCAACTCAGCCGGCGAGGAGAGCGTATTCCTCACGAAGTTCGCCAGTAAGGTGACAATCGTCACGCAGGACCCTCAGATGAGCGCCAGCCGCATCATCGCCGAGAAGGTAGCGGCCCACCCCCAGATCGAGCTGATCACCAACGCCTCGCCCTCGGAATTCAAGGGCAAAGACCGCCTGGAGACCGTCGTCATCAAGGACGTGAAGACCGGCGAAGAGACTGAGCACCACCCCTCCGGCGTCTTCGTCTTCATCGGCCTCTCGCCGAACACCGGGTTCGTCAAGGACCTGGTGAAGACCGACAGGTGGGGCTTCATCATCGCGGAGGACAACCTTCAGACGTCGTTGCCCGGCGTCTTCGCCGCCGGCGACAACCGCTGCGGCAGCACCAAGCAGGCAGCCTCTGCCGCGGGCGAAGGCGCCGCCGTCGCGCTTGGCATCCGCAAGTACCTGGAGAGCCACGCCAGCGGCCTGCCGCGCCCCGAAGAGATCGAAGCGACCGCCGCCTCCTGAGGGCAACCGCCCGCCCGGCGAAACGCCCGGTAATCGCATAAGCTGACCGGAGACCTGTTCCAACTGGAGGCTGAAGGTGGATCTAATAAGTCGGGATGAACTGAAAGAGAGGCTAGACCGGGGAGACGACTTCAAGCTGGTGATGGCCCTTAGCGAATGGGAGTTCCGGGCAAAGCACATCCCCGGATCTGTGAACGTAAACAACCGCGACGCCACCGAACAGCAGCTCGGGGAACATGAGGACATCGTGGTCTACTGCGCCGACGAGACATGCGTTGCCAGCAAGGTCGCCTACAAGATGATGAAGGAGCACGGATACACCAACGTCCGCAGGTATGCCGGCGGGATCGCGGACTGGGAGGAAGCGGGCTATCCGCTTGAGGGGGAGATGACGTCGGCGCGGCGGGAGAGCGCTTAGACCGGCGCGCCCGGTGCGACGAGCGGCCACGGCCGGGCCTTCTCCATCGCCAGCGCCAGGTCCAGCAGCAGCGCGTCGTCGTGGCGGCGCGTGTACGCCTGCAGGCCGATCGGCAATCCGCTCTCGGATAGGCCAGCGGGGATCGAGATCGCGGGGTAGCCGGAGAGGTTGGCCGGGATCGTCAGCGCGCCGGCGTTAAAGGGACTGACGGAGACTTCGCCCACCTGGTAAGGCATCGGCCCTTCGGCGGCGAACGGCTCCATCGGGCTGGTTGCGCAGAGCACAACGTCCGTCTCCTCGAATAGAGCGGCCATCGACTCGTTCATCTTCACGCGGAACTTCTCGACGGCCGCGCCGTGCTTGGCGCGGTACATCGGCGCCGCCTCCATCGCGAAAGCGATCTCCACCGTCAGGTCTTCCTTGCACTCCGGCCAGTACTCATCGAGATCGGCGATCAGCGAGGGCAGCCCGGCGCGGGCCCAAGCGAGGCCGTTCTCCGGCACGTCGACGTCGATGTCGACGCGGCCCATGCCGGTGGCCTCGATCAACGCATCTGCGCCCTTCGTCACGATGCGCTCGACCTCCGGGTGAACGACTGCGTTGCCGAGGTTCGCCGAGAAGGCGACGCGCAGCCCTCGCAGGTCGCACGACCCCAGGCTTGCCTCCCATCCTTCCTCCCGGCGCGCCAGGCTGAAAGCGTCCCGCGGATCGTAGCCCGTCGTCACGTCGTACCAGCGGGCGGCGTCGCGCACGCTGCGGGCGACGGTGCCCTTGACCGCCGCCAGCATGCCGTAGCCGGTGCGGGGCCCGCGCGGAATGCGCCCGTAAGTGCCCTTCATGCCAACGAGGCCCGTGTATGAGGCCGGCAGGCGGATAGAGCCGCCGCCGTCGCCGCCGCTGCCCAGCGGTACGAGGCCTCCCGCCACCGCCGCGGCTGAGCCGCCCGAGGAGCCCGCCGGCGTGCGTTCCAAGTTCCAGGGGTTGCGAGTAGTGCCGTGCACCTTGGTCGACGTGTAGGCAACGAACCCGAACTCCGACGTCGCGGACTTGCCGAGGATCACCGCGCCGGCGCCGCGCAGGCGTGCGACAGAGGTGCAGTCGGCCTCGGCGATCGCATCCTTGAAGACGAGCGAGCCGCGGCTGGTCGGCAGGCCCGCCGCGTCCTCGACGTCCTTTACAAGCAGCGGCACGCCCGCGAAGAGACCCGGGTCCTCGCCGCCCTTGATCCGTGCGTCGATCTCGGCGGCGCCTTTGCGCGCACCTTCGGCGTCCAGCGTCACCAGTGCATTGACCTGCGACGCCTCGATCGCCCCCAGCGACGCCTCTACGGCGTCCGCCGAGCGCACCTCGCCGCGGCGGATCGCCTCGGCGAGCGAGCAAGCGTCATCGAGCCAGACTTTCATAGTGACCGGCAGTATATCCCATAGACGACAGCACAGCGAGACGAAAAGATCGTGACGCCGCCCGGCATCGACGGTCTCGGGGTAAGAGTTGGGCCGGTGTATGCTGTGCTGCGCACTACGCTGGAAAGGGGGCGCACGATGGCCGCAAAGGTGAGCACGTCGATACAGGTCGGCTTCGGACGGGAGAACTGGGAACGCGCGCTCGACTTCATCGTCGAGGCGGAGAGGCTGGGCGTCGGATACGCCTGGTCGGCGGAGTCCTAGGGCTCGGACGGCATCTCGCCGCTGGCGTATGTCGCCTCCCGGACGTCGAAGATCAAGCTCGGGACCGGCATCCTGCAGGCCGGCACGCGCATGCCGGCGCTCATCGGCATGACGGCAGCGACGATGGCCACGCTCACAGGCGGGCGCTTCATTCCTCGGCCTCGGCACCAGCGGCCCGCAGGTGATCGAAGGCCTCCACGGCATCCCCTTCAAGATGGCCGTGACGCGCATGCGAGAGATCATCGAGATCATCGAGATCGCGCGGATCGTGCAGTCGGGCGAGAAGGTATCGTACAGCGGCAAAGTGTACGAGCTGCCGCTGCCGGGCGGCGAGGGCAAGGCGCTGCGCTCGGCGATGGGCCAGACCGAGCCCGCCCCGATCTACCTCGCGACGCTGAGCCCGAAGAGCCTCGAGATGACCGGCGAGATCGCCGACGGCTGGCTCGGCACCTCGTTCATGCCGGAGCACGCCGACGCCTTCTTCGACTACATCCGCAGGGGCGCCGACAAGGCCGGGCGAACACTCGCTGACCTCGACCTGCAGGCCGGCGGCGTAGTGGCGTTCTCGGACGACGTCGACTCGCTGTACCCGCCGCGAAAGCCGGGGCTCGCGTTCACACTCGGCGCGATGGGTTCGCGCAAGCAGAACTTCTAAAACCGGGCGTTCCAGCGCGCGGGCTACGAGGACGTGGCGCGAGAGGCGCAGAAGCGCTGGCTGGGCGGCGACCGACAGGGCGCAGCGGAACTCGTGCCGGACGAGATGGTGGCGCAGACGAACCTCCTGGGCACCAATGACATGGTGAAGGAGCGCATCCGCGCCTACCGCCACTGCGGGATAACGACGATCCGCATCGACCCAGAGGGCGAGGGCATGGCCGGCAGGCTGGAGACGCTGAGCCGCTTCATGGGCCTGCTGGACGAGGTGAACACGGAAGCATCTTACCTTAGCGCACGCTTGACAAAGTGCGGCTGCTCCGCCATAAGTATTCCCAAATGACACAAACGACGCAGGACAAGACCGCCGTTCGCGGGCCGACGAAGTTCCTGATCAACGGCGAGTGGGTCGAGCCCGCTTCCGGCAAGTACTACGACGACGTCAACCCCAGCACGGGCGAGACGCTGGCGCAGGTCGCCGAGGGCGGCGCCGAAGACGTCGACCGCGCCGTGAAAGCCGCCCGCGCCGCCTTCGAAGGACCGTGGGCGAAGATCCACCCCGGCGACCGCGGCCGCATGCTGGTGAAGCTGGCACAGCTCGTGCGCGACAACGCCGAGGAGCTGGCGGAGATCGACGCGCTCGACGCCGGCAAGCCGGTCACGAGCAGCCTCCGCGTCGACATCCCGGCCGCGATCGACTGCTTCGAGTACTACGCCGGCTGGGCGGACAAGCTCCACGGCGAGACGGTGCCCGTGCGCGCGCCGGCGTTCACTTACCTGGTGCGGCAACCGATCGGCGTCGTCGGGCAGATCATCCCCTGGAACTTCCCGGTGATGATGGCGGCCTGGAAGCTGGCGCCGGCGCTGGCCTGCGGCAACACGACTGTGCTCAAGCCGGCGGAGCAATCGCCGCTGTCGGCGCTCAAGCTGGGCGAGCTGTGCCTCGAAGCGGGCATCCCGCCGGGCGTCGTCAACATCGTCACCGGCTTCGGCAAGACGGGCGCCGCGCTTGTCGAGCACGAAGACGTCGACAAGATCGCCTTCACCGGCAGCCCGGAGGTCGGGCGTATCATCGTGCGAGCGTCCGCCGACACCCTGAAGAAGGTCTCGCTCGAGCTGGGCGGCAAGTCGCCGAACGTGATTCTCGCCGACGCCGATCTCGACGCCGCGATCCGTGGCGCCAGCGGCGGCGTCTTCTTCAACCAGGGCGAGGTCTGCAGCGCCGGCTCACGCATCCTCGTCGATCAGCGGATCTACGACGAATTCCTGGCGGGGCTGACGAAGCGCGCCGACACGATCAAGGTCGGCGACCCGCTTGACCCGGAGACCTACATGGGGCCGCTCGTCAACGGCGAGCAGTTCGAGAAGGTGATGGACTACATCGGCGTCGGCCAGGACGAGGGCGCGACGCTGGCAACGGGCGGCGAACGCATCGGCGACCGCGGCTTCTTCGTCCAGCCGACGGTCTTCGCCGACGTCGACAACAACATGCGCATCGCCCGCGAAGAGATCTTCGGCCCGGTGGCGTCGGTGATCCCGGTCAAGGACGTGGACGACGCCGTCCGCATCGCCAACGACACGAACTACGGCCTGGCGGCGGCGGTCTGGACGCGAGACATCGCGCGTGCGCACGACGTGGCGGCGCGGCTGAAGGCGGGCACGGTGTGGGTGAACACGTATGGCGCGACCGACACGCGCTCACCGTGGGGCGGCTTCAAGGACAGCGGCTTCGGTCGCGAACTGGGTCGCCAAGCGCTCGACCTTTACACTGAATACAAGGCAGTTTGGATCAACCTCAAGTAGTGGGACAGCCCAGAAGGAGACACGCATGGCCCAGGTAGCAGACGTAACGACGCGAGACAAGCTGTTCATCGGCGGGAAGTGGGTCGAATCGGCCGGCCCGAAGATGATCGACGTCGTCAATCCGACGACGGAAGAGGTCTTCGGCCGCGTACCTGACGGAACGACCGAAGACGTCGACAAGGCAGTCGCCGCGGCGACTGCAGCCTTCGAGACGTGGTCGCAGACGACCAAGGAAGAGCGCGCCAAGTACCTGCAGGCGATCGCCGGCCAGCTGGCGACGCGACAGGAAGACATCGCAACGACAATTTCGAGCGAGGTCGGCATGCCGCTCAAGCTCTCCCGCCTCATCCAGGCAGGCCTGCCGCTGATGACGTTCAGCTCGATGCCGGCGATCCTCGCCTCGACCGAGTTCGAGGAGCAGGTCGGCAACTCGCTCGTCGTCAGGGAGCCCGTCGGCGTCGTGGGCTGCATCACACCGTGGAACTACCCGCTGCACCAGATCGCGGCCAAGGTGGCGCCGGCGCTGGCAGCCGGCTGCACCGTCGTCCTCAAGCCCAGCGCGGTGGCGCCACTCAACGCCTTCATTCTCGCCGAGGCGATCGAGGCCGCTGGGCTGCCCGCCGGCGTCTTCAACCTCGTCACCGGCCGCGGCTCTGTCGTTGGCGAGGCGATCGTCTCCCACGAAGACGTGGATATGATCTCCTTCACCGGCTCCACCCGCGCGGGCAAGCGCGTCGGTGAGCTGGCGTCGCAGGACATCAAGCGCGTGGCTCTGGAGCTCGGCGGCAAGTCCCCGAACGTCATCCTCGACGACGCCGACCTGGAACGCGCCGTCACCGATGGCATCGCCAAGTGCTACATGAACTCCGGACAGACCTGCAGCGCGCTGACGCGAATGCTCGTGCCGCGCGCCCGCCTGGCGGAAGCAGAGGCGATCGCCGCCCGGGCCGCCGAGACGTTCATCGTCGGTGACCCCTTCAGCGAAGAAGCGCGGCTGGGGCCGCTGGTCTCTGAGACGCAGCTCGAAATCGTTCGTGGCTACATCAAGAAGGGCGTCGAAGAAGGCGCCAAGCTCGTCACTGGCGGCGCTGAGCCGCCGGAGGGCACGAGCAGCGGCTACTACGTGCGCCCGACAGTTTTCTCCGAAGTGACGAGCGACATGTCGATCGCGCAGGAAGAGATCTTCGGGCCTGTCCTCTCGATCATCCCCTATGACGACGAGGAAGACGCCGTCCGCATTGCCAACGACACGATCTACGGCCTCGCCGGCGGCGTCTGGTCCGGCGACGTGGAGCGCGCGAAGCGAGTGGCGCGCCGTATCCGCACCGGCCAGGTGGAGATCAACGGCGGCGCCTTCAACGCCACGGCGCCGTTCGGTGGCTACAAGCACTCCGGCCACGGCCGCGAGCTGGGCAAGTTCGGCCTCGAGGAGTTCCTGGAGACGAAGTCACTGCAGCTGTAGGCGAAGAAACGCGATAATCCAAGAGGCGGGAGCATCGACTCCCGCCTCTTGCGTTTGGACGCGTGAGCTGGGCGCCGTGCTTGACCGGGCCGGACACCCTCCCTAGAATGCAGCTCTAGAATCTCATTCTAGCCGCCGCCGGACTCAAAGCGCGCCCCAAACGGCTGATATCGACACCGGGAGGAGAAGGAAGCATGAAGGAGCTCGCCACGTACCAGCTCGAAGGCGCCATCGCCACCATCGCCATGGACGACGGCAAAGCCAGCGTGCTGTCTCTGGAGATGCTCGGCCAGATCGACGCCGCCCTCGATCGAGCCGCTGCGGACGGGGCCGTAGTCGTCCTCACCGGCCACGAGGGGATCTTCTCAGGTGGCTTCGATCTGGGCGCACTCGGGGCCGGCGGCGCTACCGCGGCAACGATGCTGACGGCCGGCTTCGAACTCGCCGAACGCATCCTGTCGTTCGCCACGCCGGTGGTCATCGCCTGCAGTGGGCACGCGGTGGCGATGGGCGTGTTTCTCGTCCTCTCCGGTGACTATCGGCTCGGAGCGGCCGGCCCCTACAAGATCACCGCGAACGAAGTGGTGATCGGCATGACGATGCCCCGGGCCCCGTGGAGATCTGCCGTCAACGGCTCGCACCGGCGCACTTCCACCGCGCCGTTATCCTCGCTGAGGTCTACTCGCCCGGCGACGTCGCCGCCGCCGGCTTCCTCGACCGAGCCGTCGCGGCATCCGACCTATCGAGCGAGGCACACGGCATGGCCACCCAGTTGAGCCAGCTCAACATGCCGGCCCACACTGCGACCAAGAAACGAGCGCGCGGCCACTCCCTGACGGCGCTCCGGGCGGCAATCGAGGCCGATGCGGCAGCCTTCCAGGCGGTAGCCCGGAGTCGATAGCGCGCCTTGACTACGCAAGCAGCTCCACGGTCAGTCGCGTCAGAAGCGAGGCGGCGGGGAATCCTCGACGCGGCGCTGGTTTGCTTCACGACCAGCGGTGTGGAGGCGGCGAAGATCGAGGACATCCGGGCGCTCTGCGGCGCGAGCGTTGGCAGCATCTACCACCACTTCGGCAGCAAGGAAGAGCTGGCCGTCGCTCTCTACCTGGAAGGCCTGCGCTCCTACCAGCAGGGCTTCCTGCACGAGCTGACGCGGCATGAGGATGCAGAGTCCGGCGTGCGGGCGGTCGTCGGCTACCACCTGCGCTGGGTGAGCGAGAAGGCCGACTGGGCCCGCTACCTGCTCTATCTGCGAGAGGCCGACTTCATCACGTCGGCCGAGGATGCGATCGGCGCGCTGAACGAGCCGTTCGTGGAGGGGACGATCTTGTGGCTAGAGCCGCACATCGAGGCGGGCCGCGTTGCCCGACTTCCGTGGGACCTCTATCAGCCGGTTCTCGTCGGCCCGCTACACCATTTCAGCCGCCAGTGGCTCGCCCGGCGCACGACCTCCAGCATCGCCGCAGCGCAGGAAGTTCTCGCCGAGACCGTCTGGAGGGCGCTGCAGGGTCCGCTGGCGAGCGAGCCTGCCAGGTAACCGAGCGCGGCGATCGAGGCCCCAGAGACCCACCGCATCTACGGCCGCGAGTAGCAGTGGGCTTCAACCCTGGATGGCGACGCGGACGGGGACGAGAGGGCCGCGGGCAACGTGATCGAGGCTACAGAGCGGGGTTGCACCGAGGGCGTATAGTCTGACGCGCGCAGCCTTTGCCAGCGCGGAAGGAGATAGCCCTTAATGACTACAGAAGCAGCCCCGACCCCGGGCGCCGTATCCGGGAAAGAGTACCAGCTCCTGATCAACGGCGCGTGGGAGCCCGCCAGCTCCGGCGAGACGCTGGAGCGACGCTATCCCGCCAACACTGACGTCGTTGTCGCGACGTTCCCCTCGGCCACGACGGAGGACACTGACAAGGCGATCGCCGCCGCCCGGGCGGCGTTCGACAGCGGCTCGTGGGCCAAGTCGCCCGCGCGCCAGCGCGCCGACGTCCTGCGCAAAATTGCGCAGATGATCCGCGACGAGATGCAGGACCTCTCGAAGCTGCCGGGCTCGGAGGTCGGCAAGCCGGTCAGCGAGGCCGGCATGGAAGTGGCGCTCACCGCGGACGTGTTCGAGTACTACGCCGGCCTGGCGATGAACGTGAAGGGCCAGGCGATCTCCAACATCGTCGACGACGCGCTGGGACTGATCCTCAAGGAGCCGGCCGGCGTCGTTGGCATCATCACGCAGGCCGGTGCGCCGAAAGGCGTGTTCAACGTCATCACAGGCTCGGGCAGAGTCGGCGGCGACCGCCTCGCCGCCTCGAAGGACGTCGACAAGATCGCGTTCACCGGCTCGACGGAGGTCGGCCAGAGCGTGATGCGCGCGGCTGCGAGTAACGTCAAGAAGATCTCGCTCGCGCTCGGCGGCAAGTCCCCGAACATCATCTTCGCCGACGCCAACCTGCAGAACGCCGCCATGGGATCGCTGTTCGGCATCTACCTCAACGCCGGGCAGGTCTGCCAGGTAGGCTCGCGGTTGCTGGTGGAGGAGAGCGTGCACGAGCAGTTTGTGGCCATGTTCAACAACTTCGTCGGCGGCATGAAGGTCGGCGATCCGATGGACCCGTCGACGCGCATGGGCCCCGTCGTCTCCGACGACCAGCTGAGCACGGTCGAGTCGTACGCCAAGGCCGGCCAGGACGAAAATGCGTCGCTCATTCGCGGCGGCAACCGCGTGACCCGACGGCCTGGGCAAAGGCTACTTCTACGAGCCGACGATCTTCGACAAGGTGGACAACCGGATGAAGATCGCGCAGGAAGAGATCTTCGGCCCTGTCCTGACGATCATCCCGTTCAGCACGACGGCAGAAGCGCTCAAGATCGCCAACGAGTCGATGTACGGCCTGGCTGCCGCGGTCTGGACGCAGGACATCGATAAGGCGCTGAAGTTCGCAAAGAACATCCGGGTGGGCACCGTCTGGGTCAACTCCTACCACGCGGCCAGCGCACTCGGCGTTCCGGTCATTCCGTTCGGCGGCTACAAGCAGTCGGGCATCGGGCGCGAGCTTGGCGCGGAGGGCATGGAGATGTTCCTGGCGACAAAGAGCGTAGCGATCAATCTCAACTGAGGCCGAGGCTAAGGAGTAATCCTGGAGGCGTCCCCGGCGATGGGGGCGCCTCCCCGCTTGTCCGTTGGCGCTTACGGCTGAGGGCGCGTAAGCTAGGCGGCGCCTGCACTTGGTGCGACTGGAATGTGCACCGTTCGGGGAGGTCCAATGCTGACTCGCGTGATCCTTCTGCCGCTTGCCCTTGCCGCTGTGCTCCTGCTCGTGCTCGCCTTCTCGCTGGCGAGCGAGCGGCAGGCCGAAGCGGGTGGCGCCGTCGAGAACCTGTCCGGCTGCGCCGCCTCTTCCCTTCCCGCCAACGACGACGGCTCTTCCAGCGCGGTTCCGCTCGCCTTCTCGCCCAACTTCTTCGGGACGACGTACAACCAGATCTACGTCAACAACAACGGTAACGTCACCTTCGACTCCCCTCTCTCGCAGTTCACGGCCGATAGCCTGCTGAGCGTGAGCCGTGTCATCATCGCCACCTTCTGGGCAGACGTCGACACGACCGGATCGGGTTCGAACGTCGTCACCTATGGCGCGACGCAGTTCTCCGGCCGGCCGGCGTTCTGCGTCAACTGAGTGAACGTCGGCTACTTCAGCTCCAACACGAATAAGCTCAACAGCTTCCAGCTGATAATCGTCGACCGCTCGGACGTGGGCGCGGGCGACTTCGACATGGTCTTCAACTACGACAAGATCCAGTGGGAGACAGGCGACGCCAGCGATGGCACGAACGGCCTCGGCGGCAGTTCGGCGCGAATGGGCTACTCCAACGGTTCGGACCAGGCGTTCGAATACCCGAGATCGGCCGTCAACGGTGCCTTTCTGGACGCCAGCGCGTCCGGCCTCTCCAGGAACAGCCTCAACTCAACGGTGACCGGGCGCTACATATTGAGCGTTCGGGGCGGCGCCCCTCCAGGCGGCGGCAGCATCACGGGAACGGTCTTCGGCCCGCCCCCGACCGGCGGCAGCGGCATCGCCGGCAACAACCTGCTGCCGCTGGCTAACGCCACCGTGGCGGCGTGCGCCGTGCCTCCTTGTTCAAGCACCATCACTAACGACGACGGCGAGTTCACGGTCGCCGGCCTTAACGACGGCTTCTACCGTCTCATCGCCTACCCGCCTCCGGGGCGGGACAACCTGCTGCCAGCGGACATCTCCACGAACGTAAGCGGAGGCCCGATCGACGTCGGTCAGCTCGACATGGACGAGCCGACGCCGGCGCCGCCCGGCTCATCGATCGATAGCATCGGCAGCATCGGCGGCGCGCCCGTCCTCGACTGGAGCAGGCCGTCGGACTTCTCGGTCGGCGGCTGTGAGGGCGGCTTCGGGAGTTGGACAGTGACCGATTCGGAGGGCAACGTCCTGGCGGCGGGGACTTTCTCGCAGAGCCCGCCCGGCCAGTACAACGGCACGATCCCGCCGCTGAGCCCCTATCACGGCCCGGCGAGTGTCAACGTCTCCATCACTAACTGCCCCGACGCCGCGGACAACATCGACTTCGGCTTCAGCGTCTACATCGACCCCAGCGGCAACGTGCGAACTGTACAGGGCGCGCCTGTTGCGGGGGCAACTGTGACGCTCCGTCGCAGCGACACCGCGGCCGGCCCGTTCACGGTCGTGGCCGACGGCAGCAACATCATGTCGCCGAGCAACCGGACGAACCCGGACGTTACCGACTCTGAAGGCTTCTTCCACTGGGACACGATCGCAGGCTACTACATCGTGCGCGCTGAATTCGCCGGCTGCCACAAGCCCGGCGACCCCGGCACGCCGTTCAACGAGACTGCCGTGCTACCAGTGCCACCACCGCAGCTAAACCTCGACATTCGCCTGGACTGCGGTGAGCCAGCCCAGGAGGAGTCCTGGGGCGACGTCAACTGCTCTGGCGGCGGTCCCAATCCGGTTGATTCGCTCTTCATCCTCCGCGACGACGCCGGACTCTCGTCGGTCTCGGTGCAGGGCGGCCAATGCCCCGCGCTCGGCTCGCAGCTGCTGGTGTCAACGCCCTGCAGCGCTTCTGGGGCGACCTGGACTGCTCCGGCAGCCCCGGCGGAGTCATCGACTCACTGAAGACGCTGCGCCACGATGCCGGCCTGAGCATCTCGAAGGCGGACCCGACCTGCCCCAACGCCGGCGCGCCCGTGAACCTGGGCGCCGCCGGGACGCCAACGGCAACGGCCGCTCCGACGGCCACCGCCGGGCCCACAGTGCCAGTCAGCCCAGATACGAGCTGTCCGGGTGAGTACGCAGCGATCCCGATCACCGACAACGCCCCCGGAAGCCCGGTCATCCTCACGCTGACCCCGAGTGCCGGCGTGATTACGGACATGGACATCTGCCTCAACATCGACCACACCTGGGTCGGCGACCTCTACGTTGAGGTCGAGCACATCAACACGGGAACCACCGTCGTCCTCATCGACCAGCCCGGAGTGCCCGCGTCGGGATTCGGTTGCAGCGGCACCAACGTCCGCGCGCTGATGGCCGACGAGGCAGCGAGCCCGGTCGAAGACGAGTGTGGAGGCGGCACGCCGTCGATCAACGGTGCCTTCCGGCCGAACCAGCCCCTGAGCGCCTTCGACGGCGAGAGCTTCACCGGCACCTGGGAGATCCGCTTCGCAGACCACGCCAACGTCAGTGGCTTCACCGGCTCCGTCGTCGGCGCGACCTACGACTGGTTCGAGTAGCCAGCCACGCTTCCCGGCCCGAAACGAGAAGGGGCCCCGGACTACTGGTTCCGGGGCCACCTAGGGAGGGGTCGGGGCGTCGCTGCCACCGCTTCTACGCCCGATCCTACGGGGCAGCCACAATCGCCGATATGACGTGCGTCACACACGCACCCCGCCCTTCACACCGCAGGCAGCCCGCTATATCATTTGCCTCGCCAACCGTTTCTGGAAGGAGCCCGTCATGGCCGACGACACCCGCACTGAGAGCGACTCCATGGGCCCGATGCAGGTGCCGGCGTCAGCCTACTATGGCGCCTCCACCCAACGCGCGGCCCTCAACTTCCCGATCAGCGACCGCCGCTTCACCCGTCCCTTCATCCGCACACTCGGCCTGATCAAGCTGGCCGCAGCACGCACGAACACCAGCCTCGGCCTGCTCGACGAGAAGCTCTCCCGTGCAATTGAGGAGGCGGCGCGCGAGGTCGCCGACGGCAAGCTCGACGAGCACTTCGTGGTCGACATCTTCCAGACCGGCTCCGGCACCTCCACCAACATGAACGCCAACGAAGTGATCGCCAACCGGTCGACAGAGATACTCGGCGGCGAAGCGGGCTCGAAGCTCGTCCACCCGAACGATCACGTGAACAAGGGCCAGTCCTCGAACGACGTCATCCCGACGGCGGTGCAAGTGTCGGCGCTCGTGGAGATCGAGCGCGAGCTGGTCCCGGCGCTGGAGCAGTTGCAGGCGGCGCTGGAAGCGAAGTCGCGCGAGTTCTGGGGCGTCATCAAGACCGGCCGCACGCACCTCCAGGACGCGACCCCGATCCGCCTCGGCCAGGAGTTCCGGGGCTACGCCGGCCAGGTGGAGCGCGGCCTGAGGCGCGCCCGCCGCGCCGCGGAAGAGCTCTCCGAAGTGGCGCTGGGCGGCACCGCCGTTGGTACGGGCGTGAACACGCACCCGGAGTTCGCTTCGCGCGCCTGCGCCGTGCTCACAGAGGAGCTGGGCGTGACTGTGCGCGAGACGGACAACCACTTCCAGGCGCAGAACACGCTGGACGGCGTGCTGGAGGCCAGCGGCGCGCTGCGCACCGTCGCCATCAGCCTGCAGAAGATCGCCAACGACATCCGCTGGCTCGGCTCCGGGCCACGGGCGGGCCTCGGCGAGCTGACGCTGCCGGAGGTGCAGCCCGGCAGCTCGATCATGCCGGGCAAGGCGAACCCCGTGATCGCCGAATCGCTCCTGCAGGCAGTGGCTCAGGTAATCGGCAACGACGCCGCGATCCTGATCGCGGCCCAGGGCGGCCACTTCGAGCTGAACATGATGCTACCGGTCGCCGCCCACAGCCTCCTCGACTCGATCGCGCTGCTGACGTCTTCGGCGCGCAACTTCGCCGACCGCTGCGTTAACGGCCTGGCCGCGACTGAACACGGACCGAAGATGGTGGAGCGCGGCCTAATGCTGGGCACTGCGCTGGCGCCGGCCATCGGCTACGACGAGGCGGCCGCCATCGCCAAGGAGGCCGCCAGGACGGGCCGCACGATCCGCGAAGTCGCCCGCGAACGAACGGAGCTGTCGGAGGAGGAGCTGGAGAGCCTTCTCGATCCGGAGAAGATGACCGAGCCGGGATAAGCCGGCCGGCGTCTCGGCTCAGTCCGACGCGCGATAGGGACGCGGCGCCAGGAGGTCCCCAAGCAGGAAGACGGCCCCGCCAACGAGCACGAGGTCGCCGAGACTGAAGGCCCGGAACGGGCTGAGGTCAGAAGTGAGCCTGCCCGAGAAGTAGTAGGGGTGCACTTCGTCGCGCTCAAGGAGCACGTCCTTCGTGTCTCGCACCCATTCGCCGATGCGCGCGTCTTCCGGGACGTCGCCGGTCTTCTGCAGCGTCTCGGGCGTTATCGGCATCAGGCCGCCGTTGGCGACGATGGGCAGGAAGTTGAGGAGGACGCCGGCGCCGAAGAGGGCGACGCTGGGCCGGCGAACGTTAGCGAAGACAAAGACGACCAGGAGCAGGTACGAAGCGATGAAGAGGATGCGGCGAAAGAGGTCGTCGGAACCGAGGTCGCCGTAGATGGCGATCAGCTGGATGGCGAGGGCGGCCGGGACGATTCCGGCGATGCGGAGCTCAACACTAGGGAATCGTAAACGCCAACGCGCGCCCATCAAGTCCAGAGCCATTCAGCTCTAAGGTCTACGACGGACGCGCGCCGGAAATGCTGCGAAACTTTAGTGGCGGAGAAACGGTGCGCCCGCAACCGCGAGAGCAGCGCCAACAACCATTAGGCTAAACGCAACGTAGGTGAGTCGGGCCTTCATTCCAACCCCCCTTCCTTCAGTGGATTACCCCATTTGGGGCACGTCATTAATATTCCCAATATTGATGAGGCTGTCAAGGGTTTTAGATAGATAAGTCAAAGACTCTGGAGCTTTGGGCAGTTATCGTAAAGCAAACACGGGGAGCTCACAACTTTATGAGCTCCCCGTGTCTGAGTATTCGATTCCCGGCCTGCAGGTCGTTCGGAGGGGCGTCCCGCCCAGGGATCGGGCAGTGAGGGGGCTGGGGCCCTGGGGTTGCGGTCGGCTCGTCCGCGGCGGCGGAGGAGCCGGGTCTTCTTCGGGGGCGGTTAGAAGAAGGGGCTTAGCGCGGCGACGGCGGCGAGTATCAGCGCCAGGCCCGTAATCGCCACGTTCAGCTGAATCGCTGGCCGCGACCTCAGTCCTTCCGGTCCGTTTTCGCTTCGAATAGCCATGAGAGAGTCTTCTAGATCAGCGGGCTCTGAGCGGCCACCGCTGCCAGAAGCAGCGCCAGCGCGGTTACCGCCCGGTTGAAGCCGACTGTCGTTCCGAATCGCTTGATCATCTTGCTCTCCACCTTATCGATTTCTTAACCGATGCTCTGAACCCGTATCTAGGCGATTGCCTGCCGGCGGTCGTTGCGGCCACCGAGGCCCTGGTTGTCGAGACTCCACTTGATCGCGTTTCGGGTTCGCTTCTGCATTTGTTCTTCCTTCGCTGCTACGTTCGTTCTCTTCTGTGGCTACAGTGTCGCAAGCGGCTCTCGCCGGTTTCTCGCCAGAAAGCTGAGCACACTAGGCAATCTGTCCCTGACGGCCGCTCCGGCCCTGGTCCTCGTAGCTCCACTTGATTGCCTTGCGTATGCGGTTCTTCATCTGGCTTCTTCCTTGCTGCTGATCTCGTTCTCTTCTGTGGCTACAGTGTCGCAAGGCGCTCTCGCCGGTTTCTCGCCGGAAAGTTGCCATACCAGACTCAGATATGAAAAAGCGGCCCGCGAAGGGCCGCTTGCATGCTTCTGGCGAGATTCTCTTACGCTGTTTGGGACGAGGCGGCCGCTATCTCCTTCACAAGCGTCTCGAAATCTGCCACCTCGTCCGCCAGATCATCGTCGTCAGATACGATCTGTACGTAGCGGTTGTAGCAGTATTTCGCCGCCTCGGTCTGCTCCGCCTGTATGTAGTTGCTCATCAGGCGGTACCAGGCGGCCTCGTTGAACTCGTCCATCTCGACGATCTTCTGGCAGATGTCGGCGCTCTTCTTGAACTCGCCGGCCTCCGTATAGGCGGCGGAGAGGCTGCCTAGAAGGCTCATGTATTGCTCTTCGTACTGCCAGCGCAGCGTTTCGGCCCATTCTGAGTAGAATTCGGGCGCGAACTGCCCCTTGTAGAGGCTCTCGGCCCGCTCCATCTGCTTCAGCCCCTCAGCGGTGGTCTCAGAACCGGATGCGGCCTCCAGCGCTACCTGGAACTGCTCAACGTCGAAGGCAAAGCTGCCGTTCGGGTCCAGCTGGTAGCGGCCGGACTCCTTGGAGATGATGTCTTTGTAGAGCGCCTTTCGCAGACGGTACATGTTCGAGTGGAAGGCGCTCGTCGTCTTCTCCTCCGGCATATCGGGCCAGAGAGCGGCCACGATCTCCTCCTTGCGCAGGCCACGGCGGTTGCAGAGGAAGAAGAAGAACATCTCGCGGCTCTTCTCGCTGCGCCACTCAAGGTCGGTGATCTCCTGGCCGTTGTACTCCACGCGGGCGTGGCCGAAGCCGAAGCCCCGCAGCGTTGAGTCGTCAGCAGCGGTACCGTCTTCGGACTCGCTCTCAACGCCAGGAGCAGTGCCCTTCATCAGCTTCTTCATGCGGGCGTAGTAGCCGTCGGCCGCCTTGTTCGCCGCCCCGTACTGCACGAGAAGCGGGTTGCGGGCCGCCTCGACCAGCAGGAAGTGGTCGTAGCCAAGGCTCTTCACCAGCTCGGCCACCTTTTCCAGATACTCCAGAGCCACCGTCTTCTTCTTCAGCGAGAAGTAGACGCCGGCAGTGTGGAAGTAGGCCGCCGCGAGTTCCCGCCGGGCGTCCTTCTCACGCAGATACGGCACCGCCTTCTCCAGGCACTCAACGGCTTCCTTGAGTTCGCCCTGCTGGCGCTGAATCAGGCCCTTGGTGACGAGGCAGATACCCTGCTCCAGGTCGCCCTCGGTCTTCTCGGCCTCAGCGCTGGCCCGGCCCGCCCAAGAGTCAGCCTGTACGAGGTCTCCCATGAGCCGGTGGGTGTTGACGATGGCGTCCATGATATAGACGCAGATGTAGGCGTCGCCGACGGTCCAGGCGTCGTCCAGCACCTCGTTGTACGAGGCGAGCGCCGCCTCATGCTCACCGAGGTCGCGCTGGATGTCGGCCAGGCTGACCGAGAGGCAGACCTCTTCGTTCAGGTTCTTGATCAGCCGCACCCGTTCGAGGCCCTGCGAGTAGATCTCGCGGGCGCGCCCGAAGTCGCCCTGGAGGTAGTAGACCATCCCGAGATTGATCAGCGACTGCACGAGCATGTGGTCGTTGCCCAGCTGCGAGCAGAGCTGACGTGAGCGTTCCAGATAGCCCGCTGCCTCGGGAAGGCGCCCCATGAGGCCGAGCGAGGAGCCGAGATCGATGCAGGTGTAGGCGATGTTGTAGATGTCCCCCTGGCTCTCGTAGATCTCGACGACCGCCGATAGCTCCTGTACCGCCTCCTTGAGGTCTCCGCAGCGGCTGAGGGTGATCCCCAGCTCCTTGCGCGCCTCCGTAACGGTCTCGTCCGCTGCGCCGTGCTCCTTCAGCAGCTCACACGCACGCTGGAGGGCGTCTCGCGATTCGAAGTAGTCGCCCTTGACCCGCAGGCTCATGCCGCGCGTCACGAGCGCCTCCGCCAGCGGCACCCAGTCCTCCTTCTCCTCCAGCAGCGCGATCGCGCTGGAGACGAGCGAGAGGGCGGCGTCGAGCTGGTTCAGGTAGTGCAGCACACGGCCCTTCCAGAGCATCAGCTGCGGCTGCGACGTCATCTCCTCCGCCGGGACGCTGTTCAACCAGTCGGACAGCGTGTCGAGCTTGCCCTCCTCGAACATCCGCCAGCCAACCTCTTCGGTGACCTCGACGACGTTCTCCCAGGCGGCGGCCTGGATGTAGTGGTAGACGGCGTCCTCCCAGCGCTTGTCGCCCTACATTCGCTGAGCTGCGAGCATGTTGAGCTCGCGGAACTGCTCGCCGGCGCTGCCGCGCACGTGGCTCACCAGGAAGGCGCGGAAGAGGCTGTGGTAGCGGTAACGGATGCTGCCGTCCTCCTCCTCGACGACGGCGAGGTTCAGGTTCTGCAGCTGTGTCAGGTTCTCCTGTGCGTCCGAGCGCTCCAGCAGCTCGTTGACGGACTCCACGTCCATCGTGCGTAGGACGGCGCTGCCCAGGAGGAACTCCCTGATCTCGGCCGACAGCGGGTCAAACTGCTCGAGCGAGATGTACTGGAACAACGCGTCGGAGTGGTTTAGCTGCTCGAGATCGACGGAACCGGCGGACTGAACGCGATCGGCCAGCAGAATCAGCGCGCCCGCCCAGCCTTCCGTGACGTCGGCGAGGTGCTGAGCGTCGTCCAGCGTTATCTCGCGGCTGAGGATCTCGCGGAAGAGCTGCACGACCTCATCGCAGCTAAACTCGAAGTCGGAAGCGTAGAGGGGCGTCACTTCCTGGCGGACGGTCATCATCGGCAGAACGGCGATCTGCGGGCGAGTGCGGCTGCCCAGGACCGCGTGGCACCCCTGCGGTAGCCGGTAGAGCCACCCTTCGACCGCCTTTCGGGTCTGCTCGGATGCCGCGTCCATGTAGTGGAAGTCGTCGATGACGAAGAGGAACTCCTCCTGCGGCTCGCTGCAGGCCCGCACCATCAGCTCGGACGCGTCCTCAGGCGTCGCTGGGCCGCCCTCATCGAGCGCTTTCACCAGCGCCGAGCCAAAGCCGGGGAACGTCTGCTGGCCGGACGCCACGAAGTAGCGCAGGAGGGTGTCCAGCTCGCGGTCGCGCTCGTCGAGGCCGTACCAGCAGGCGGGTATGTCACCTGCTTGCACGAAGTCCTGTAGGAGCGTGGTCTTACCGTAGCCGGCAGGAGCGCTGACGACGGCGATGCGGTTCTTCGAGGCATCCGTAAGCGCCTGCACGAGCCGCTCTCTGCGCACGATCGCCTGACGCCGCTCCGGCAGCTTTACCTTGGCGACGAAGGGGACTTCGAGCGCGCCGGCCTGGGGCGCGTCTGCCTTGCCCGCAGCGCCGGCTGCCGGGCCCCGGGACGCCGCCCGGCCCTTGCTGTTTTTCCTCTGTTCTGCCATCCAAACCCCGGTCCGGGAGCCTCCCGCTGGACGCAAATAGGCGGCCCGTACGCCGCGGAGGGCTCGCTGCCGAATTCCCGCACGGCCCAGTCCGACACTAGGCCTCGTTCGATCACTTAGACGAGGGGCCATCGTGACCGTTACAGCAATAGCCGGCCATTGATCTGCCCAATACCGCAGTCCGACCCGATCCTGAACCCACCTTTCTAGACGTAACGGTTGACCGCCGCACGGGGCAGAGGGAAGATGGTGCCGATGAAACTGGGCTCCCCGTACGGATCGTCCCGCCCCTTCCGGCCTCAGGCGGCCCTTAAGCCCGCATTGCTCCTGACGCTGGTCGTGACGCTCGCACTGGTGGCGATGATCGGCCTCGGCGCCGGCGGCTCCAGCGCCGACCCCTCTCTCGACAGCGAGGAGCAGGCGTTCCTCACGCTGATCAACGACTACCGCGCGGCGAACGGTCGTGCGCCGCTGGCAACGGACTGCCGCCTGCACGCCGCGGCGGACTGGTTCGCCAACGACATGGCGATCGACAACTATTGGGCGAGCAATCACCACGACAACGAGGACCCACCGCGCAGCCCGGGCGAGCGCGCCGCCGCGCTCGGATTCGTTGCCCCTGTGGGCGAGAACATCGCCGCCGGCTATACGACGGCGGCCTTTGTGTTCGCGGCGTGGCAAGAGTCGTCGGGCCACAACTCCAACATGCTCGGCAACTACGCCGCGATCGGCATCGGCCGTGCGTATGACGCTAACGCCCAGTACGGCTGGTATTGGGTGACGGACTTCGCGATCTTCGTGCCGGCGCCGGCCCAGCCGCAGTGCGCCCCACCGGCGACTCCATCACCGACGGCGACTGCGAGCGCACCCCCATCGACGCCACCAACGCCCGCGCAGTCCCCGGCGCCCTCACCCTCAACGACGCCCGTAAACACCCAGCCGCCATCAGCGTCTGCCTTGCCGGTGCCGCAGCCCACGCTTCAGCCGCTCGTATGGGGCGATACAGACTGCGACCAGCAGGTCGGTCCGGTAGACTCGATCCGGGTGCTGATGCTCGACGCCGGGCTGACGACGACGTCGACGGCAACCTGCCTGCCGATGGGTGGGCCGCTGTTTGCGAACGGCACCCTGCGCCTCTGGGGCGACGTCAACTGCGATGGCCCCGATCCGGTGGACGCGATCCTGATGCTGCGCTTCGACGCCGGCCTGCCGGTCCTGACGCCGGCCGGCTGCCCCAGCCTGGGCGATCTGGTCTAGCCGCGGCCTTCCTTCTCAAGCCGGGCCTTGCGCTGTGACATCAATCGCGTGTAGAGCAGCATGTCCTGGTCGCTGTAGGCGGCGTCGCCCATCTCTGATCCCCGCTTGAGCGCCCTCATTGTCGCCTTCGTCAAGGCGACCGGCAGCGCCGGGTTGGCGATGATCGCGTCCGCCAGCGCGCGCCTTCGCCTTGACAGCGTCGTCGGGCTCAAGGTGCGTCACGAGACCGTACTCGTACGCGCGCTTGGCATCGAAGCGTTCGCAGGTGATCGTCAGCTCCAGCGCACGGGAGTGGCCCATCTCACGGGCCAGCCTCGGCAGGGCGTTCCAGCCCAGCGCAGGCCCAGCTCGACCTCCGGGATCGAGAAACCACGTGCCCTCGCCGGCCACACGCAGGTCGCAGCAGGCCGCGAAGACGAGGCCGCCGCCGATCGCGCAGCCACGCACGGCGGCGATCGTCACCTGGCCCAGGTTTTCGATGTCGCCCGACGTGCGGCTGCCGACGCCCGATACGTGGCGCACCTCAAGCTCGTTCGGCGAGCCGGGGTCGCCCCACTCGCTCGTATCGGCGCCGGCGGAGAAGATGTCTCCCTCACCGGCGAAGATCACGACGCGCGTGTCCGTATCGTCGCGCAGCCTGTGGCAGAGGTCCTGCAGGTCCGCATGCATCTGCCGGTTGATCGCGTTGCGCTTCTCGGGCCGGCTCAGACGAACGGTGAGGAGCGCGCCGTCGCGGTCCAGCTTGATCGTCTCGTAATCCATATCTGCCTCCGGCGCACAGTCTACACCGCTCCGCCTCTTCGCGGTCGGCGGAGTGCTGGCCCCAATCAGCCCTGCCTCTTCAGCTTACCGGTGCGCTTGGCCCAGCGCTCGGCGACCGCGAAGACGAGGATCGAAAACGGCACGAGGGAAACGCCGAAGACGCCGAGGATCGCCAGCGTCCCCGCCATCTCGCCAATGCTATCGCCTTCGATGATCGCGCCACGGATGCCGTCGAGAATGTAGGTGGCGGGCGAAGCGTAGGAGAAGACCTGCAGCCAGCCGGGCAGCACTTCGACGCTGTAGTAGACGCCGGAGATCAGCAGCACGGCCGCCTGCACCATGAACGACATCTGCGTGCCACGCTCCGGGTAGAGCAGCGGCAGCACGCCCGCAAGGATGCCCATCCCCGCGATGCTGACGCTGCCGACGGCGATGACAACGACCGCCGCCAGCCAATCGGCCTGCGAGAAGTCGACGGCGAAGAACGGCAGCGCGATCGCGAAGATGAGGAGCGTGCGAACTATCGCGTGCAGGACGCCGAAGACGGACATGCCGACGAGGTGAATCCAGCGAGGGACGGGCGCCATCAGCGTATGCTCGATCGTTCCCTCCCAGCGCTCCCAGGTGATGACGAGGCTGATGTCGTCGAGGACGGCCGAGAGGTAGGCCCAGACGAGCGTCCCCAGGAGGAGGAAGAGGATGAGATCGTTCGCCGCTCCTGAGCCGGCGATCCCGGCCGCCTCCACTTCTTTGGCGATGAACGTGATCGCCAGCGTGTTGACCACGCCGTAGACCAACCACACCAGCTCCCACGCCCAGTAGCGCTTCCAGAGGTTCGTCTGCCGCTCTACGAACGCCCAGGCCAGCGTCACCGCCCCGGTCGCACGCGCAGCGGCCATCGGATTCGTGACGCTAGCCATGGGCCGCCACCTCCGCCGGCGTTTCGTCCTCTTCCAGGTCGTGGCCGGTCAACTTCATGAAGACGTCCTCCATATCGATCTCCTCGATGGGGCGGCCGCGCGCCACTCGCTCGCGCAGCTCGAGCGGCGTTCCGCTGGCGACGATCCGTCCGCCGGCGATGAACGAGATACGGTCGCAGAGCACCTCCGCTTCCTCCATGTCGTGCGTCGCCAGGAGGATCGTCGCGTCGTGGTCGCGTTGGACGTCGCGGATGAAGCGCTGGACGTCGCGCCGCGAGCGCGGGTCGAGGCCGGTCGTCGGCTCGTCCAGCAGCATCATCACGGGCGGTGTCAGGAACGACCGCGCCACGGCCACCTTCTGCTGCTGGCCGCGCGAGAGGTGGCTCATCTGCTCGCTCGCCAACTCCTCCGGGAAGCCCAGGCGCCGTAGCACCTTCGGCACGAGCACCCGGATCTCGCCGGGAGTGAGGCCGTACACGCGCCCGAAGAAGAGCAGGTTCTCGTACGCCGACATGTTGCGGAAGAACGAGGGGTCGGCCGACACGCGGTTGATCAGCGCGCGCACCGAGCCGGAGGCGGTAATGATATCGTGGCCGAAGACCTCGACGCTGCCGCTATCGGGCAGCAGCAGCGTGCTGAGCACGCGCACGAGCGTCGACTTGCCGGAGCCGTTGGCGCCGATGAGGCCGAAGACCTCGCCACGCCGCACCTCGAACGAGACGTCCTTCAGCACGTGCGCCACAGGCGGCCGGCTCGCGGACACGGGCAGGCACCACGAGACGAGCTTGCGGTAGCCAAAGCCGCCGCCGAAATATTTATTCAGGTTGCTCACACTGAGCGCTGTCTGTTCCATCGCTGTCTCCCTTGGTGCTGCCGGGCTCGCTGGTTCGAATAATCCCCTTATGGCTTGCCTCCGCTGTGTCGGTGGTGTTCGCTGCGTTGAGCACAAGAAAAAACCCACTACGCCGCGTGGTAGTGGGTCGAGAATCGCGTTCCGCTCAGGCTAGATCAGGTGGAAGCCTCCGAGCCAGACGCACTCGTCCCACGTTCGCGCACGACGCCACTTAGCGCGTACGGTGCGCCGTGCGGGTCGTTGAAGATGCCGGTGATTACGTGCATCTAGACGAGTGCTCCTTTCATGGATTCCAGCGCAGCGTAACAGCGGCGCACGGGGCTGTCAACGGAGTTCCGGCGCAGTGCTACTGCGTGCAGCGCAGGTCGGCGACTTCGCCGTCGGCCGGGCTGATCAACGCGTGCGGCTCGCCGCCGCGCAGCGTCGTGCGGGAAGACGGCGCCAAGGCTGTCAATCGGGACGTGATCGCCCGTAGGCCGGGCCGCCGCTACACTGGAAGTATCCCCCTATGAGTATCCGTAGCGATATCCGCAACGTTGCCATCGTCGCCCACGTGGACCACGGCAAGACGACGCTGGTCGACGCCATGCTCTGGCAGACCGGCGCCTTTCGCGCCAACCAGACCGTGGCCGAGCGCGTGATGGACTCCGGCGACCTGGAGCGCGAGAAGGGGATCACGATCCTCGCCAAAAACACGGCGGTCCAGTTCGGCGACGCCAAGATCAACATCGTCGACACGCCCGGACACGCCGACTTCGGCGGCGAGGTTGAGCGCGGCCTGACGATGGTCGACGGTGTGCTGCTGCTGGTCGACGCCAGCGAAGGGCCGCTGCCGCAGACGCGCTTCGTCCTGCGCAAGACGCTGGAACGCAACCTGCCGGTGATCCTCGTGGTCAACAAGGTCGACCGCCCGGACGCGCGCATCAAGCAGGTGCTGGACGAGGTCTACGAGCTCTTCCTCGACCTCGACGCCGGCGACGACCAGATCGAATTCCCGATCATCTACGCCAACGCCCGCGAAGGCCGCTCCGGCTTCGATGCCGCGGCGCTGACCGACGACCTGAAGCCGCTGTTCGAGCTGATTCTCTCGCACATCCCGGCCCCTTCCTACGAGGAGGGCCACCCGCTGCAAGCGCTCGTCACCAACCTGGACGCCTCGACGTACGTCGGCCGTCTGGCGCTCTGCCGCGTCTGGAACGGCTCGATTGAGCGCGGACAGACGGTCGCCTGGTGCCGCACCGACGGCAGCATCGAGCAGGCGAAGATCACGGAGCTGTACATCACCGAAGCGCTTGAGCGCGTTCCTGCGGAGGAGGCCCACGCCGGCGAGATCATCGCCGTCGCCGGCATTCCGGAGGTAACGATCGGCGAGACGCTGGCCAACCCCATCGACCCACGCCCGCTGCCGGTGATCCGCGTGGACGAGCCCAGCCTCTCGATGACGATCGGCATCAACACCTCGCCGCTGGCGGGCCTGGATGGATCGCAGATGACGGCGCGCCAGCTCAAGAACCGGCTCGAACAGGAGTTGGTCGGCAACGTATCGATCCGCGTCGAGTCGCTTGACCGGCCGGACGTCTGGGAGGTGCAGGGCCGTGGCGAGTTGCAGCTGGCGGTGCTCGTGGAGACGATGCGCCGAGAAGGCTTCGAGCTGACCGTCGGCAAGCCGCAGGTCGTGACGAGGGAGATCGACGGCAAGGTGCACGAACCGGTGGAGCGGCTTTCGCTGGACATACCGGAGCAGTTCATGGGCGTTGCCTCGCAGATGCTGGCGCTTCGCAAAGGGCGAATGGTGCACATGGTCAACCACGGCACCGGCTGGGTGCGCCTCGACTACATCGTGCCCGCGCGCGGCCTCATCGGCTTCCACACGGAGTTTCTCACGGACACTCGCGGCACCGGCATCCTCCACCACGTCTTCGAGGGCTACGAGCCCTGGCACGGCGAGCTACGCACGCGGGGGACGGGGAGTCTCGTCGCCGACCGGCGTGGCCAGAGCAGGACGTACGCCCTGCTCAACCTGTCGGACCGCGGCACGCTTTTCATCGGCCCCGGCGTCGAGGTCTACGAAGGGATGATCATCGGCGAGAACCCGCGGCAGGACGACATGGACGTCAACCCGTCGAAGGAGAAGAAGGCGACGAACATCCGCTCCTCCACATCCGATGCCACCGAAGTGCTGGTACCGGCGAGCCAGCTTTCGCTGGAGCAGGCGCTGGAGTTCCTGCGGGAGGACGAGTGCCTGGAGGTGACGCCGAACCACGTGCGCCTGCGCAAGGTGATCCTCTCACGAGGCGGCCGTGGGAAAGCGCGCAAAGCGGCGACAGCCGGCGCACGCTGATTCGCCGCTAAGTCAGATACGCGCCGAACCGGCCGGCGGCATCCCCGGCCTGCCAACGATAGGGCAACGCGCGGCGCGTGCCGTAAAATAGAACCGTGACGACTATCGGCGTCCTCGCCCTGCAGGGCGACTTCCTCGAACACGCCTCACAATTGCGGCGGATCGGCGCGGAGGCCCGCGAAGTGCGCTCCGCCGAGCAGCTGCGCGCGCTCGACGGGCTGATCATCCCCGGCGGCGAGAGCACGACGTCCGGCCGGCTGATGGCAGACTTCCACCTGCACGAACCACTACGGGTCTTTGCCCACTCAGGGATCCCGACGTGGGGGACCTGCGCCGGCATGATCGCCCTCGCCCGCCACGCCAGCGACCTGCCGTTCCCGACGCTGGAAGCGATCGATATCGAAGTCGACCGCAACGCCTACGGCCGCCAGGTGGACAGCTTCGAGGCGGACCTGGACGTCCCGGCGCTAGGCGCTGAGCCGTTCCACGCCGTCTTCATCCGGGCGCCCGTCGTCACCAGCGCCGGCGAAGGAGTCGAAGTGCTGGCCACCGTGCAGCACGACGGCGAGCCGACGACGCCCGTCGCCGTACGGCAGGGTACTGTACTGGCGACGTCGTTCCACCCGGAACTGACGGCGGACACCCGCTTCCACGAGTACTTCCTGAACATCGTCCGTTCGCAGGGGAGGATGACGGCAGCGAAATGACCTCCGCCCGGCACCCACTTCCCACCGATATCGTAGCTCTCGTCTCCTTCGACGGCCGCGTCTATCCGAACGAGGCGAAGCCCCTCGACCGCCTCGGCCTCGGCAACGACAAGCCGCACGCGCTGGAGACGGCGCTGGAGCAGTGGTTCTCCTTCGCGACCGGCAAGCACACGTGGGTCAGCGTCCACGGCGCGACGATCCGTGGGCTCATCTCCGCCAGGCCGCGCTCCAAACGCACAGCGTGGGAAGTCGAGGCCCTGATCAACACGACCGACGACGATTCCGTCTGGCAGTCGCTCTTCGCGCGGATGCTCAGCGGCATCGGCAAGCACGGCGCCGAACGCATCTTCCTTCGCGTCGAGCTGGATAGCCCCGTGCGGCAGGCCGCTCGCGCCGCCGGCTTCTTCGCCTACGCGGAGGAAACGCTGTTCAGGCGGCCCGCCCTGCCATCACCCCCGAAGGGCGACGTGCCGCTGCGCCGCAAGAGAAAGTCGGAGGCGCTGGGCCTGTTCCAGCTCTACGGTCGCGAGGTCCCGGCGAACGTCCGCGCGATCGAAGGCGCGACGTTCCGTGAGTGGCAGGCCGCCCAGGAGAAGTGGGGCGGGCGCTTCAGCGACCTGGTCGCCGAAGAGGACGCCGCCATCGCCGCCTGGACCCGCGTCGTACTGGGCCAGGTGAACCGCGTAGCGGCGCTTTCAGCAAGCGGCTACGATGATATCGTCTCGGCGGCGCTCCAGGTCGTCGGCGAGCGCGAGGCGCACTGCCTGGCGCCGCGGCACGCGCCCGGCCTGGTGTCGGCGCTTGACCGGCTGGGCTTTGAGCAGACCGGCGAGTTCAGCGCGATGGCGAAGCGGCTGGCAAAACCCGCGGAGGAGCTGACTGCGGAGCGATCCAAGAAAGCGATCCCGGCGAGCTAACAGATGCTAAAGATCACCGACGACCTCGACGCGCTCCTCGAAGTGCTACCGCCGCACGTCGCCGACGCCGTGCGCGAGCGGACCAACAACTTCGCGCTGCTTGAGATCGTGCTCGACCTCGGCCGGGCGCCGGAAGCGCGCTACCCGCACGAAGAGGCGACCCTCAGCGAGACCGAAGTGACGGAGGCCGACATCGACTTCGTCGTCTCCCGCATCGGCATCTTCACGAGCGACAACCGTGCTGGCATCGAGCGCACGCTGCACCGCATCTCCTGCATCCGCAACCGGCAGGGCCGCATCATCGGCCTCACGCTGCGCGTCGGCCGCGCCGTCTTTGGCACGATCCGGATCATCGAGGACCTCGTCCGCGACGAGAAGAGCGTCCTGCTGCTTGGCCGCCCGGGCGTCGGCAAGACGACGATGCTGCGCGAGGTAGCCCGCTTCCTCGCCGACGACCAGAACCGGCGCGTGATCGTCGTCGACACGTCGAACGAGATTGCCGGCGACGGCGACATCCCGCACCCCGGTATCGGCAGCGCGCGCCGCATGCAGGTGCCTTCGCCTGAGCTGCAGCACGCGGTGATGATCGAGGCGGTGGAGAACCACATGCCGGAAGTGATCATCATCGATGAGATCGGCACTGACCTCGAGGCCGCCGCCGCCCGCACGATCGCCGAGCGCGGCGTGCAGCTGATCGCCACCGCGCACGGCAACACGCTGGAAAACCTGATCATGAACCCGACTCTGTCGGACCTCGTCGGTGGCATCGAGTCCGTCACCCTTAGCGATGAGGAAGCGCGCCGTCGAGGCACCCAGAAAGCGATCCTCGAGCGCCGCGCGCCGCCCACCTTCGACATCCTCGTGGAGATCCAGTCCTACAATCAGGTCGCCGTCCACAGGAGCGTCTCAGAAACGGTCGATTCGGTCCTCCGCGGCTACCGGGTGCCGCCCGAGATAAGAGAGCTCAACCCGGAGGGCGAGGTCAAGATCGCCAGGGAGCCGGCCAGCAGCGAACGCCACCGCCCCGAAAGCGCCGACCTCGCCGCGACGGCGGGCATCGGCCTCGCCGACGCAGGCGGCGCCCGCCTGCCCTCGGACCCCGGGTCGGAGCGACGCATCTATCCGTTCGGCGTCTCGCGCCAGCGGCTCCAGCAGGCGGTGCGCGAAACGCAGTTCCCGGGCGTGCTCGTCGATCACCTCGACGACGCCGACGTCGTGATCACGCTTCGTCCGTACTACCGCCGCAAGCCGCAAACGCTGCACGACGCCGAAGCGCGCTCCATCCCCATCTACGTCGTCAAGAGCAACACCGTCGTGCAGCTGGAGCAGGTGCTGCTCACGATGCGCAGCGAACGCTCGGGCGACCCGGTGACGACGGCGCTCAAGGAGGCCGAGGACGCGATCGGGCATGTGCTCAACAAGTACAGCCAGGTGGACCTGAACCCGCAGAACGCCTACATCCGCCGTCTGCAGCACATGACCGCCCAGCGCTACAACCTCACTTCGCGCAGCGTCGGCAAGGAGCCGAACCGCTTCGTCCGCATCACTCCCGGCGGGGCCCGCTAGAACGTGGCCGGCGACGGCCGACGCGGATCGTTCATCACCTTCGAGGGCGGCGAAGGCTCCGGCAAGTCCACGATCGCCGAGCGCACGGCGGCTCGCCTGCGCCAGCAGGGCCAAGACCCTTTGCTCACGCGCGAGCCGGAAGGGACGGCGCTCGGCCGTCACCTCTGGACTTTCTTCCGCGAGCTGGCGGCCGCTGGCAAGACGATGACGGCGGAGGCCGAGCTCTTCCTCTTCTGCGCCGCCCGCGCGGAACACGTGCCGACCGTTATCGCGCCGGCGCTCGAAGCCGGCCGAGTCGTCCTCTGCGACCGCTTCGCCGACTCGACGACCGCCTACCAGGGATACGGCCGTGGCCTCGACCTCTCAACCGTCGAGGCGGCGAACCGCGCCGCGACCGGCGGCCTGGCGCCCGATCTAACGCTCGTCTTCGACGTGCCGGCGGCGGAGGGCCTGCGCCGCGCGCGAGCGCTGGAAGCGGACGACGCCAAGCAGCCGGACACACTCGGCTCTGAGACGCTGGCGTTCCACGAGCGCGTGCGGGAGGGCTTTCTTGCGATCGCCGCGGCGCACCCGGAGCGGGCCACGGTCGTCGAAGCCAGCGGTCCGCTGGACGACGTTGAGGCCGCGGTGACCGAAACGATCGAGCATCTGCTCGCGCGCCGAAATTAGCTGGACAAAGCGCTCGCCCGCTCGCTAATATGGAGGCACCGCCAATCCAGCCAGATCCGCTGGCACGCGCGGTGGAAGAAGGAGGAGCATTGGGTACTCGATCTGCGGCAAAGGCCCATCGTCAGTCCCTGGAACGTCGTCTGCGAAATCGCGCTGCCAAGAGCGCCACGAAGACGGCCGTGAAGAAGGCGAACGACGCCATTCTGAGCGGCGACCTTGACGCCGCGCGTGACGCCGTCCGCGACGCCGTCATCGCGCTGGACAAGGCGGCGCAAAAGGGTGTGCTCCACAACAACAACTCCGCCCGTCACAAGTCGCGGCTCCTGATCAAGTACAACTCCGCGGTAGCCGTCCGCCAGGTCTCGGGTGACGAAGCTGAGCCAGAGAAGGCGCCGAAGAAGCGCGCCCCGGCCAGCAAGAAGACGTCCAAGAAGTAACTTCGGCCAGCGCCCATTACGGGCGTATGTGGACGGCGCTTGACAGCAATGCTATTCTATTGCGCGAATCCGCCCTGGATAAGCGATTGCTTAGTTAGAAAGCAGAAGGAGGCCCAATGACCCAGGAGCAGCTACCCAACTCGATCAAGGAAATCATGGATGGGATGCCGAGTGCGTTCCAGGCCGACAAGGCAGCCGGCGCCAACGCCACGATCCAGTTCAACTTCACCGGCGACGAGCCGGGCAACTACACCGTCAAGGTAGCCGACGGCAAGTGTGAAGTGAACGAGGGCACCGACGACAGCCCCACCGTCGCCATCAACTCGCCCTCCGACGTCTGGCTCAAGATCACTCGCCGCGAGCTCGACGGCGCGACGGCGTTCATGAGCGGCCAGTTCACCTTCACCGGTGACATGGGCGTGCTCATGCAGATGCAGAACTGGTTCCAGGCCGGATAACCACCGACCAGGCGAATTCAGGCCGGCGGCTGGCGCAAGTCAGCCGCCGGTTTGCGTTCCGGCGAAGCTGCCCAGCGGCAGGCGCACGTCCGCACCCAGCACGACGACGACCTCAGCGCTCGTATCCAGGAAGTCGGCCGCCCTCGCGTCCGATCCGCTGATCACGCGCCCGGCGGGCAGCCCCAGCCACTCCGCCATCTTCTCCGTCGTGTAGTCCGCGGCATCGTTGACGTCGATCACGATCGTCGTGTCGTAGAGGTTGCCGTCGGCGAATTCGTCGATGAGGATCTGCTCTGCGCTGACACCCTTTCCGCGAAGGATGTCCGCGAAGTCGCCGGCCAGCTCCGGCACGACCGTGCTGTTGAGCACCTCCACCCGCGCGTACTCCGCGGCCAGGATACTGTCGCTGAAGACCTGCGCCTTCAGCTCCTCGAACTTCACCGGATCCCAGTTGAGGACGGCCGCCGGCCCGCAGTTGGTGCAGGGATAGGTGGCGTCGGCCGCCGAGACGGTCCGCAGGTCGTCGAGGCCGACCTGCGTCGCCAGCAGCGCCAAGCCGGGGACTTTGATCGCCGGGATGTTGGTGCGCACGGATTGCGTGTACTGGTCGTAGAGGCTCCTGGCCTTGCCGACGTCGAACAGGTCGAGGCTCAGCGCCTTTTGCGCCACGGCCTGCATCACATCCTGCTGCCGTTCGATGCGCTTGAAGTCGTCGTCGCTCTTGCGGATCCGGGCGTAGGCGAGCGCGCGCTGGCCGTCCATGTGCTCGGTGCCCGGCACAAATTCCACCGGGTAGACGTTGCTGCAGAACGAGCAGTCTGCGTAGGCGGGATCGTAGGCGTACTTTTCGATCGTCACATCGATGCCACCGAGCTCGTCGATGATGTCGATGAAGCTCGCCCAGTTCATCACGACGTAGTAGTCGATCGGTATGCCGAAGTTGTAATCGATCGTGTCCATCGCCAGCTGCGCGCCGCCACCGGGATAGCCGCGCAGGGTGGTAAACTCGCCCATCTCGTAGGCCACGTTGATACGGGTCCGCGTGAAGACGCCGCCGTTGCCGTCGGGGATATCGACGAGCGTGTCGCGGGGGATCGAGAAGGCGCCGACCGTCTTGGCGAAGGGGTCGATCGTGAAGATCACGACGCTGTCCGTGCGGTACGGCTCGTCGGAGGCGTCGTCGAGGCGCTGGTCGAGGCCGAGCAGGAGGATGTTGATGCGCTCGTCGATCGTCTCCGCCCGGACCTGGTCAGAACCGCTATCGACGCCGGGCAGCGCCTGGACAACCGGGATGCGGAGCTCGTTGCCGGGCAAGAGCTCGTCGTCGATCTGCGTCACCATCGCCGCGAACGCATAGAGCGAGAGCATCGCGAAGGCGAAGATCCCGGCGATGAGCGGGACGTTGAAGTGGCCTCGCTGCCGGTGCGCTCCGGTGTCGGTGGTGTCTCGCGGGTTCGGGTCGTTGGTCAAGCGGTTCTCTCGGGCATCAGGCCTCGTGACTGGGGCGGACGCTCCTGTGAGCACCCACGATCGTGTGCGATGACGTGCGGCGCGGGCAAGCCCGCCATCGGTTCATCTACGTCTGACAACGCGCCCACCGGGCCTGAAGTTCCGCGTCTCGGCGTCAGCGCCGATTCTACCGCGATCTCGTAACCGATTTGACCCGCCACTTTTCGCTAGCGTAGCATCGGCCTGAAAAGTGAGTCAACGAGTGCGCCCGAGCGCTTTCCGACCCACACGAACGCCATCCAGGGCGCTCTTGCACGCCGTATCTCTCGCCGATGACCCTCTCCCCGCACGTCTTCCGTCGCCTCAGCCGCGGTGGCGTGCTGGCGGTCGCGCTCGCTGCAGTCTGGGGCTGCGGCGGTGGCGAGGCGCCGACTACAACCCCCTCACCCACGCAGTCCGGGCCGGTTATCTCGCCGGTAGCGTCGGGGACGGCGATCGACTTCGCGGAGGCAGCGCGCCTGTACTACGAGGGCGACTTCGAGGGGGCGCTGGCGATCTACTCCGCGGCCGTCGAGAACGGGAGCGATACTGAGCGGCAGGCCGGCCTCTGGGAGATCGCCCGCATCCAGGCTAGCCGAGGCGAACACGCCGATGCCGAGCGCAACCTGGAGCTCCTCCGTGCGTCCTCACCGGAGCACGAGACCGACCGGCGCGCGCTCCTGCTACTCGGCACGGTTGAGTTCGCGCAGGGCGACCTCGACGAGTCGCGCGAGGCGTTCGAAGCCTACGTCGAGACGAAGTCGCCGGCCGCGGCATACGCGCTCCTCGGGCTCGCGGACGTCGGAGTCGGCGGACGGCAACGCGGACGCCGCGCTGGAGCTGCTCAGCCGGGCGCTGCTGGGCGATCTGCCGGCCAGCGCGGAAGCCGACGCCAGGTTCACGATGGCAGCGCTATACGAGGCTGAGGGCGACGACGACGACGCGTCCGCGACGCTGCTCGACCTCACAAACGCATCGCTGGATGTGACGGCGGCCGAGGCACTCTGGCGCCGCGGCAACCTCGAAGCCGCGCGCGGTAACGAGGCCGAGGCGCAGTCCATGTATCGAACGCTCGTCCGGACGTACACGGCCTCTTCGCGCGCCCTCGACGCCCTCAACACCACTCAGGTGGCGACCGATCCCTTCATCACGACGTTCGACAGCGCGTACGTCTACTTCGTCCAGCGGATCAACGAGCTGGCGCGCAACGGATTCCAGCAGATCGTCGACAGCGCGCCGGGCACGACCGCCGCAGCCTGGCCGCACTACTACCTCGGTATCCTCTCGGAGCGTTTCTCGCTCTACGGCGACGCTCTCGTCCATTACGGCGCCGCGATCGCACTCGTGCCGCCGGGCGTCGACAACGCCTTACGCGGGCAGGCGATGTGGGACCGCGCCACCGTCCTCGAACTGCAGGGCGACATCGACGGTGCGATCGCCGGGTTCGCCGCCGTTGGCGAGGTGCCGGGCGCCGCGCTCGCCGGCGAGGGCACGTTCCGGGCCGGACTCCTCGCCTACAACCTCGGCCGCAGCGACGCCGCGATCACCCACTGGACGCGCTTCTCAGAGGTGGCGGCCAGCGCCCACGAGCGGGTGCGCGCGCACTACTGGCTGGGCCTCGCGCATAGCGGCCTCGACAACGCGCGGGCGGGGGAGGAGTTCGCCGCCGCTTCCGCCACCGATCCGATCGGCTACTACGGGCTCGTCGCTTCCGGGCGGGTCGATCCGGCGTTCTGCTGCCTGGACGGCGATCCGCCCGGGGACGACGCACACATCGTGTCGTGGCTGACCGTCATTATCGGCCCCGAGTTTGAGGCAGGCCGCGCCGTGCTCTTCGAGAGCGCTGCGTGGGGACGCGCCGTCGAGCTGCACGAGGCAGGGCTCTCGCAGCGCGCGGACGCTGAGTTCCAGGAGCTTCTGGAGGACGTGACCGGCGACTCGTGGCTCCTCTACCGCTTCGCCGAAGAGACGAGCGCCCTCGGCCTGCCCTGGATCTCGACGCTGGCGGCACAGCAGGAGAGCCTCTATTTCCCGCGCGCCGTCTCGTCCGCCGATGCGCTCGGCCTGACGCAAGTGATCCCGACGACGGCCGACGGCATCGCCGTGGCGCTGGAGGAGCCGGACTTCACTTACCTCGACCTCTTCCGGCCGAACGTCTCGATCCGCTTCGGCGCATACTACGTCGGCACGCAGCTCGCTGACTTCGGCGGCAACGTGAGAGCAGCCGTCGCCGCCTACAACGGCGGCCCGTTCAACGCGGAGACGTGGCTGGCGGCAGCGGGCGGCGACAACGACGTCTTCGTGGAGACGATCACGTTCGCCGAGACTCGCTCCTACGTCGAACTGGTGCTGGAGAACTACGCGCTCTACCGCTACGCGTGGGGCCAGACGTCCCGCCCGGCGCTCTTGCCCTGACGTTCGCTAGACCGGCACACGGCGCGGCGATACGATGATTGTGATTCCGTCACAGTCGGAGTTTTCGCCATGCCTGACGCCATTTCCGTCCGAGTTCCCGCCACGAGTGCCAACGTGGGTCCGGGCTTCGATTGCCTGGGCCTGGCGCTCGATCTGTGGGGTACCGTCACCGTCCGCCGCTCCAGCGAGGCCACACAGGACGAGCCGATGGCGGCGATGGCGCTGATCGGCGCGCGCCGGGTCTTCGAGCGCACGCACACCGACGCCTACGTGTGGCAAGTTTCGTACGAGGGGACGCTGCCGGTCGCGCGCGGCCTCGGCGCCAGCGCAGTCGCCCGCGTCGGTGGCATCGTCGCCGCGAACGAGCTGTCCGGCCGCAAGCTAGACCGGGAGGAGCTGCTGTATCTGGCGACTGAGCTGGAAGGCCACGCCGATAACGCCGCGCCCGCGCTCTTCGGCGGCTTCCAGGTCTCGGCGGCAGAAGGCGATCGTGTCCTCCACACCTCCGTGGCGCTGCCGGACGGGCTGCAAGCCGTGCTCTTCGTCCCCGAGATGCGCATGGCGACGAAGGACGCCCGGCGCGTCGTCCCGGACTCGCTCTCACGCGCCGACGCCGTGTTCAACATCAGCCGCTCGTCGCTGCTGATCGCGGCGCTGGCGGGCGGGCGGCTCGACCTGCTGGACGCGGCGACGCAGGACCGGCTGCACCAGCGGCAGCGCGCGGAACTGATGCCGGCGATGCTCCCGATCTTCGAGGCCGCCCGCCGAGCCGGCGCCCACTGCGCCTACCTCTCTGGCAGCGGCTCCACGATCTGCGCTCTGGCGACAGAGAACGCGGAAGCGATCGGGGCGGCGATGAACGCGGCGGGCGCCGCCAACGACACACCCGGCGAGACGATCATCACGCGGCCGTCCGATAAGGGCGCCGAGGTGGTGGGCTGATGGCGCTGATCGTCCAGAAGTACGGTGGCACGTCCGCCGGTAGCGCCGAGCGCATCAAGGCCGTCGCTGAGCGCATCGTCGCGCGCGTCAAGGGCGGCGACCGTCTCGTCGTCGTCGTTTCGGCGATGGGCCAGACGACCGACGAGCTGATCGCGCTGGCAGGCGAGATTACCGACAAGCCGGAAGCGCGGGAGATGGACCTCCTGCTCTCGACCGGTGAGATCGTCAGCTCGACGCTCCTGGCGATGGCGCTCAAGCACTCCGGCCAGCCGGCGCTGGCGCTCTCCGGGGCGCAGGCCGGCATCGGCACGGACCGGGTGTACGGCCGCGCGCGCATCCTCCACCTCGACCCGGCCCGCGTCCTGCGCGAGCTGGAGACCGGCGCGGTCGTGATCGTCGCCGGGTTCCAGGGCGTAACGGAGGAGATGGAGATCGCGACGCTGGGCCGCGGCGGCTCCGACACGACGGCGGTGGCGCTGGCGGCCGCGCTCAAGGCCGAGCGCTGCGAGATCTACACCGACGTCGACGGCGTCTACACCGCCGATCCGCGCATCTGCCCGGAGGCGCGCAAGCTATCGGAGGTCGGCTACGAGGAGATGTTGGAGCTGTCGACCTGGGGCGCGCGCGTGATGCACAACCGCGCGATCGAGCTGGCGGCGGTCTACGACGTGCCGGTCTACGTGTCGTCCAGCTTCAACGACGAGCCGGGTACACTGATTCACGGAGGCGCAACGATGGAGAAGGCGAACAAGGTGATGGGCATCGCTCACGATGAGGACGTAGCGCGGATCACGGTGCGCGGCGTGCCCGACCGCCCCGGCATCGCGGCGCACATCTTCGAACCGCTGGGCGAAGGCGGCATCAGCGTCGACACGATCGTCCAGAACGCCAGCGTCGAGCGGCTGACGGACCTCACGTTCACGGTCTCGCGGCCGCAACTGGACCAGGCGATGGCGATCATCAAGCCGATCGCAGCGGAGATCGAGGCGGGCGAGGTGATGGCGGACACGCACCTGGCGAAGGTGAGCCTCGTCGGCGCCGGCATGACGTCGGGGCCGGGTTACGCCGGGCGCATGTTCCGCACGCTGTTCGAAGCGAAGATCAACATCGAGCTGATCACGACGAGCGAGATCCGCATCACCTGCCTAATCGACGAGAAGGACGTGCCCGCCGCGGTCAAGGCGCTGCACACCGCCTTCGAGCTGGCCGACGCGGCGTAGCTGCGCCTGTGCGCCAGTTTCACAACCTGCGCTACAATTGCCCCGCTGTCCTAGAGATCCGCAGGGAACCCATGACCCACGGAGGCCCTGAATGACCACCGCGACCAAGCCCCTGAACGGGCCCAGGCTGTGGCTGCAGGCGCTCTACACGATCCCCCCGCGTCGACCCGGCTGAGGTCGACCCGCTCGCGCGCTGGCTGATCCCGGGCCGTGTCTCCGTCGCCATGATGAGCCTGATCTCGGCGATCATCGGCGGCCTGCTGGCGCTCTACGGCGACGAGTTCAGCATCGGTCTGCTCGTGCTGCTGGCAGGTCGGCCTGACGCTGGCCCACACCGGCAGCAACCTCGTCAACGACTTCTGGGACTACTGCAACGGCATCGACACGCCGGACTCGCCGCGCGCCACCTACGGGCCGCACCCGTTCGTTGGCGAGAAGAACAACCGGCGCGAGTTCATGCTCGTGACGGGGATCGTCCTGGCGGCGGCAACAGCGATCGGCGTCTACCTGACGATCACGATCGGCCTCTGGGTGCTGGCGTTCGCGCTGGGCGGCGCCTTCGTGCCCATGTTCTACTCGGGAGGCCCGCTGCCACTCAAGTACTTCGGGATGGGCGAGGCCGCCGTCTTCGTCGTCTGGGGGCCGCTGATGATCGGCGGCTCGTACTACGTGATGACGGAGAGCCTGCCAGCCTGGGTGCTGCTGGCGTCAGTGCCGTACGGCCTCGGCGTGACGACCGTGCTCTTCGGCAAGCACCTCGACAAGATCGGCTTCGACAGCTCCAAGGGCATCCGCACGATGCCGATCGTCCTCGGCGAGAGCCTTTCGCGGACCGTGACGGTCGTGCTCAGCGGCGGGATGTACGCCTCGGCCGCGGCGCTGGCGGTGTGGCAGGAGATGTGGGCGCTCGCGCTCGTGATCGGCGCGCTGCCGCTGCTCTGGCAACTCTACCAGTTCTAGCGCAGGCCAAAGCCGGAGAAGGCGCCTGCGGGATACCCTGGCTGGCCGCTCTGGTTCGTCGCCATCGCCTTCATCCACAACCGCCGCTTCGGGATGCTCTTCATCGCCGGCCTTGCGCTCCAGCTGGCCATCAACGAACTCTAGCGCGACCGGCTATACTCGCGCCGTGCACGCCTTCATCTGCCGCACCTGCGGCGTCCAGTACCCGCCGTCCGACAAGCCGCCCGTGAGCTGCCTGATCTGCGAGGACGAACGGCAGTACGTCGGGCGCGGCGGCCAGGAGTGGGTGACGCCAGAGCAGCTGCGCGAGGGCAACTTCGCGAACCAGATCGTGCCGACGGACCCGGGCGTGACGAGCATCTTCACCGTGCCGCGCATCGCCATCGGCCAGCGCGCGGTCCTCGTGACGACGGAGGGCGGCAACTTCCTCTGGGACTCCGTCTCCTATCTCGATGACGATACGGTCGCGGCGGTGCGCGAACTGGGCGGCGTCCAGGGGATCTCGGTCTCGCACCCGCATTTCTACGCCGCCGTCGGTGCGTGGAGCGAGGCGTTCGGCGCGCCGGTCTACCTGCCGTCGGCTGACCGCGAGTACTTCGTCCGCACCGACATCGACGTGACGTGGTACGAGGGCGCGCACGAACTCTGGCCGGGGCTGACGCTGGTACAGACGGGCGGCCACTTCGAGGGCAGCGCCGTGCTCCATTGGGCCGGCGGCGCCGAGGGGCGAGGCGCCCTCTTCACCGGCGATTCGATCTCCGTCGCCGCGGACAGGCGCTGGCTGACGTTCATGCGCAGCTTCCCGAACTTCATCCCGCTGCCGGCCGCGAGCGTGAACGCGATCGTCGCCTCGCTGGACGGCTACGAGTTCGACCGCATCTACGGCGGCTGGTTCGGCAACGACGTGCGGAAGGACGCTCGAGCGGCGGTCGCACGATCGGCGGCGCGCTACGTTCGCTGGGGCGGGGGCTAGCCGACGCTTTTCGGCGTTCGGGAAGGGTGCGGCTCGCCGCGAACCGGGTTCCGGCCGGCGCCCTCCTCTGCTTGACCGCGAGTTATACTCGGCCCGCACCGGAGAGAGTGCGCCCCAACTCTCAGAAGGAAGGCCGCCCGATGGACTACCGCCATCTCAACACAAGCGAGCCGCGGATCACGCTAGCATCTCTCGTGCTCCTCGCCGTCTTCGTGGCGGCGACCGCGTTCGTCGTCTGGGCGATCGTTGCGCAGCCGTGGAACTCCGACGAGGCCACCGTCATCGCGCCGGCGAGAGAGAACGTCGTGATTGAAGCGCCCACTGCTGACGGGCTCGCCGGCGAGCTCGACGTTCTTGTCCAACCACCGGCCGAGTAGCACGCGGCTGGCAACGAGTTCCGCCCGCCACGTACAATGACGCCGTGTCTGACTGCCTCTTCTGCAAGATCACCGAGGGCGAGATCCCGTCCGACCGGCTGTACGATGACGATCTCGTCGTCGTAATCCTCGATATCAGCCCGCGCGCGCCCCGTCACTTCCTGGTGGTCCCGCGAGAGCACATCGCAACGGCGAAGGACGTGCGAGGCGAGCACGGGCCGCTCCTCACCCGCATGTTCATGGCTGCCACCAGCGTGGCGGGGGAGGAAGGCATCGCTGACAGCGGCTTCCGCATCGCCTTCAACGTGGGCGAAGACGCCGGGATGACGGTGGACCACCTCCACATGCACGTCCTCGGCGGCCATCAGCTCGGCCCCGAAGGGTAAGGCGGAGCGCCCGTAACGCTAACCGCCGCCTGACATCACGTTATTGACTCTTAAGAACATGTGTTCTATTCTAACTCCCTGCCCGCGTCCACAACCGGGGGGTTTCACGAGGGGGAGGATGCGGCGGATGGGAGGAGATCGTGACAGTTTCCTGGCGCGCCGCCGCGGCGGCGCTGGACGCGGGAACAGCCGTCTTCGCCGCTATCAACGCGGCGTACTTCGTCACGCGCCTCGCCGGCCCCGGCTCTGAGCCGGCGGCGCGGCGTGCGGCGGTCCTCGTACTCGCCGTCGTCAGCCTGGGAGCGCTCGTTGAAGCGCTCGTCCTGCTGTCGGCCTTCGCGGCGAGCGATCCGGCGCCCCTCCTCTCGTCGTCGCACTGGACGGCCGTGCGCCTGCTGGCCTGCGCCGGCAGCGGCGGCGTCTGCGCGCTGATCCTGCGCAGCATCTCCGACGGCTCCTCGGGATCGGAGGGAGGCTGACGTGGCCGAAGCAAGAGTCCTCCACCGCGCGATCGATACGCGACAGTGGGAAACGGCGGCGCTCTGCCTTCTCGTCGCCGTCGCCGAGGCCGCCAACCGCCTACCACCGCAGGCACTCGAGGAGATGCTCGAGCTGCTGGCCGCGAAGACGACGACACAGCGGCAGAGCCGGAAGCGGCGCTAGTGGGGGCGCGACGGAGCGCCGCCCGCGTCCGCGACTTCTACGCCACGGCGCTTACGGACGCCGAGCGCCTGCAACTCGCCGACGCCCGCGACGTCGACGGCCTGGACGAGGAGATCGCGCTCCTACGGGTGCGCCTGCGTTCGGCGCTGGAAGAACGGCCGCAGGAATTCGACCTCCTGCGCGATGGCATCGCGCTGCTCGTGCGCGCGGTCGCCACGCAGTACCGCCTTTCGCCGAAGGCCCGCAAGGACCTGGCGGACCGGATGGCGGCTGTCCTCAAAGCGTCGGCGACCAGATCCTGCCGGCGGAACGCTAGACATGAACCTGCCACAGGTGTCAGAAGGCGTGCGGATGGGGCTATTTTCGAACAAATGTACTGTTCTTAACCATAAGCGTATTGACAGGCCAGAACGCCCGTTCTATCCTGCTCCGCACAGATGTTCGCAATGAGCCGCCCACTCGACCGCGCCCTCCAGCGCTTCCGCACTCCTCCCCCGCCTGACGGGGACCCCGATGGGTCTGGAGGACGGGTGGACGTTGCCGGCCGCGTCTCGACTGCCGCCTTCCGCGCGGCGGTCGAGGAGCGCAGGCGCAACCTGGAGCGCGATCTGGGGGACGTCAAGAACCGGGTGAACGGACTCATCTTCCTGGTGGCGGGCACCGTCATCGCGCAGCTATTCATAAGGGCAGCGTAGTGACGGCCCCTTTGCCGACCCTGCGGCCCTACCAGGCCGAGCCCGCCCGTGCGATCGCCGATTCGGTGCTCCACGGCCGCGGCCTCACCTTCAGCGTGGTCATGGCACGCCAGGCCGGCAAGAACGAGCTCTCGGCGCAGGTCGAGCTGATGCTGCTCCTGAAGCACGCCCGTCGCAGCGTCGCCGGCGTCAAGTGCGCGCCCACGTTCCAGCCGCAGTGCCAGTTGAGCCTCAGCCGCCTCTGGTCGCGGATCGGCCAGGCGGGCCTCGACGAGCTCGCCTCGCGGGAGGGCGGCCGCGCCGTCCGCCTGGGCTGCGCCCGCATCGTCTTTATCTCCGCCGAGCCCGGCGCGAACGTCGTCGGCCACACGGCAGATCTGATGCTGGAGGTGGACGAGGCGCAGGATATCGACCCCGATAAGTTCGACCGCGATTTCCGCCCGATGGCCGCGCCCGCCGGCGCCACGATCGTCTACTACGGCACGCCGTGGGACGAATCGACGCTGCTGGAACGCGCGGCCCACCAGCACATCGACCTCGAACGGCGCGATGGCGTCCGCCGCCACTTCACGGCAGACTGGACGACCGTTGCCCGATACAACCCGGCCTACGGCCGCTACGTCGAGGCAGAGCGCGAGCGCCTGGGCGAGGACCACCCGCTTTTCCGCACCCAGTACGCGCTACGTCCGGTGCCGGGCAGCGGCCGCCTCTTCTCGGCGACGCAGCGCGCGCAGATGCAGGGCCGCCACGCACGGCAGCACACGCCGCGCGAAGGCGACGTCTACGTTGCGGGGCTCGACATCGGCGGCCAGGACATGGGCTCGGGCCGCGAGAACGACCGCACCGTGCTCACGATCGCCCGTCTAGTCCCGCCGTCCCACGGACCCGCAGGGGACGCTGGGGCGACGGTTCTCGAACCGAAGCTTGAGGTCGTCGAGCACATGGCGGAAGCCGGCACCCCACACGACGCGCTGCTCGCCCGCCTCTCGGACCTCCTCGGCGAAGTCTGGCGTGTAAGCCGCGTGACCGTCGACGCGACGGGCGTCGGCGAGACGATCGCGACGGTGCTGGCGCGCCGCCTCGGCGAGGACGTCGTCCGGCCACTGCGCATCTCGGCCGAGGGAAAGTCCCGCTTGGGATTCGGTCTTCTGGCAGCGGTGAACGGCGGCCGCCTCAAGTGCTACGCCGCCGACGGTTCGCCGGAATACGCGACGTTCTTCCGCGAAGTCGAACTGGCGCGCGTCGCCTATCGCCCGGGCGGGCGGATGACGTTCCACGTTGACGCCGCCGACGGACACAACGATTACCTGGCGAGCCTCGCGTTCGCCGTAGAAGCAGGACGCGACGGGCTGCCGCAGCCGCGCGTGGCACCGGGTCGCGCCCCGGTCCTCAACAGGTAATAGCAAGCAAGGAGGAAATGCGATGTCCGACGGACCTATTGGGAGCACAGCAGTAATGACGGGAACGAGGCCGAAGCAGCTCCAGCTGCCGATGCACGGCGCGCCCAAACCACGGGTGCGCTCCGACGCCCTGCCGGAGTTCACACGCTACCGGGACGACGGCTGCGACGTTAGCCCGACCTGCCTGACCTGCCCACTGCCTCGCTGCCGCTACGAGGAGCCGGGCGGCCTGCGCGCGCTCCTCAACAAGACGCGCGACGAGCAGATCGTGGCGCGTCGCAGCGACGGCGTCCCGGTGGCCGAGCTGGCGACGCGCTTCGGGGTCTCGCGGCGCACGGTCTTCCGCGTCCTCGGGAACAAGGCGCGGCGGCCGATACCACTCCACCGGACAGATAAGGCCCCGCAAGACGGTCAGGCGAGAAGGGAGGCGCACTGTGCGTAACATGATCACGGCAACGCTCCACACTGCTGGATACCTGATGCTCACGAGCACCGCGATCTGGATGCTCTTCCGCTTCGCCCCTTAGCCAGAGACGAGCGGAAGTTGCCCGGGGTGGCCGGGCGGAAGGAGGAGGAGGAAGTGGTAATTGCAACGACACCGGCGCGCGCGGAGGTTCCGCTGCCGCAACAGCTGACGACACTCGACAGCGAACGCCTGCGCGCCTATCGCGGGAACCTGGAGTTCTACGAGGAGCGCCAGTGGACGGAGTCCCAGCGGCGACGCGACCGCAGGCTCACGTTCAACTACGCCCGCACGATCATCGAGAAGACAGCCTCGTACACGATGTCGGGCCTCAGGTCGCTCGTCGACCCGGACGACGGATCCGAGGAGGCCGCGGAGGCCGCGCGAAGGGCGGAGCGGGCGCTGCGCGACGTCTACGACGCCAACTTGCTCGACCAGCTTGACTTCGATAACGAGATCGACTGTTGCGTCCACGCTGGTTCGGATACGTGATTTCCTATCATAGACTGTACGTTATCGGTCGCCCTCAATTGCTGTCAACCGCCCCCGTTGCTGTCAAAACTGCTGTCAGAAATGAGAATCAATGATGGCCCCCTCGTCTCCCCCGTTATGGGGCTTGCCCTCCTCGCGGCGGGGGGGGGGGGGGGGGGGGGGCTGAGAACGACTCGACCTACTCGGCCACGTTGGCACAGATGACGGAGACCGTCATGGCCCAATTGTTTCCCGTCGCGACTATTTCCGCTGCTTGAGCTTGCCAACCTCCCTGGGTACTGCCAGGGCCGCTTCCACTCAGGGCAACTTTCCCGCCAACGAGTCCGCCGACATTAGCTCCTCCCCTGAGCGCCTTCTTCCCTTGAGGACATGGGAGACTCTTGAGCTTACTGGAACTGCTATCTAATGGACTGGTCCACGTGACAAGTTCAACGTCAGCAATACCCGTCTCGCCCTTTGGTCCTGTAGGCCCTCCGGCCCCTCCTCTCCCTGCTGCCCTTGCGGCCCCGCTGGCCCTGGAATTGCCGCCAGCGTTCCGATATTCGGGCACGGGTCGTTTTGCTCGACCTCAAGGCCGCCCACGTAGCGCAAGTCACCGAGCGCGTCTTTTGCATCGACGACGCCATCGCAGTTGATGTCCCCCTGGAGGATGCTCTCGACATCTCCCGCCTGAATTGCCACCTCCGGGGCTTCGGGCGAGTCAGCTGAACTAGCGGTGCCCGCCGCGAAGAACCACCCGCTTATGACTGCGGTCGTCAGAACAGAAGCAGCTACCGACGAAAGTGTGGCGATAAGAATTGTGTGACGCATGATGGCCTCCTTCTAGTGGAGGGCATTGTCGGCGGCGTCACGAATCTTGTCAAAGCGAGCGTCAGGAACGGGAACCAATGATGGCCCCCTCGTCTCTACTGTTATGGGTCATACCCTCCTGGCAGAAGGGTGAAAAAGGGACTGTGCGATAGTTCGCTCAGAAGGCCAGCCAGGCCACCCCCCTTCCTCCAAGCGGGAACAATTCTCCTCTGCGGTTCGTCTGAATTAACGGAGCGCGTTCACAGCTAGGATTGGGAGGTCTGCATGGACTGGGGTTCAGTGATTTGGCTGATATTGGCCATCCTTGGCGCGGCATCGATTGTGGGCGGCATCGTCGCCTATCGCGGGAGTACGACGGTCGGCGTCCAGGCCCTCGCCGCCGCGTCGGTCGCCGCCGGAGTGGTCATGTGGGGGGTCATTCTAGTGACGGTGCCGGTGTCCACTTCTAGCGGAGACGCACCCTCCCCCACCATTGTGGTCGGGATTCCCGCCGACTAGCACTGGTATCGGACGCTCCGTTCGCCCTGCCAGATGTGCCCCCCTCTCTCTCAGGGCACACACTGAACCGAACGCCTGTTCTGGGGCGTCTCAGGGCGTCTCGTGCGGTGCTATCGGCACGCCGGACGCACTCTGGGCGGGAACACGCCGCAGGGACGTGAGCGAAGAAGGGCTGGACTGAGGTCAGCCCTCGGCGATCGTGACGCTCGTGCCCATTCCAGGACACCCTTCGTCCTGTGACGCGCCGAGACCGGCGTCGTAGCGCAGTATCTTGAGCGAGTCCACCGGAGTCATCGAGCCGTTGCAGTCAACGTCGCCCCAGATGTGCGGCGAGGCGTTGAGTACTTCGATGTCCTGGCCCATGTCCGGGCAGTCGCCCGTATTCGTCGGCACGCCGGCGTCTCCGCGCAGAACGAACAGCGAGTCCACCGGATTCACACCGTCTTTGCAGTTGTTGTCAGCCCAGGTCACTTGCTGCCCCGCTGGCGCGGGGCTCGGAGTGGTGGTGGGGGTCGCGGTCGCGGTCGTTATCTCGACCGTTTCAACGAGGGTCTCGTTGTCGAGGGTCGCCGTCACATTAGCTGTCCCCGGACCCTCATCAGCCGTCAGCATGGCCTCCGCCGAGCCATCGGTCGTCTGCTTGGCGACCTGCTTGCTCCCTACGTCGCCTAGATCCGTCGTGAACATGACCGAGGTGCCATTCGGGATATTGCCTTCGCCTGAAGTGTCCGCACCGTTAGAGTTACCGGTCACGTCAGCGGTGAGCGTCGAAGTCGCGAGCGTCGGAATTGACACTGGGTCAGTGGTCAGGTCAAGGACGAGCCACGGATTGCCGTCAATGTTGCCGACTATGGTGTCGCAGCCGGGCGTGTTCGGCCCTGTATTGCAGCCCCACCAGTTGTCTTCAGCGTCTACTACTCCGACGCCGCTCTGCATCACACCGACAGTGTTCCCGACGATACGGTTGAAGTGCACGCCCGCCGTTCCCTCGACCTCGATGCCGGTTGTGTTGCTCGTGAGCGTGTTGGACTCGACACTCACATTGGTGATGCCGGCGTCGCCCTCCAGACGTATGCCGCGGTTATTTTTCGTAGCTACGTTGTTCGTCAGAGTGGCGTCTACCGTCTGACCGCCGGCGTCCAGGTGGATGCCGCTGTTGTTATCGACAGCCGTGCTGCCATCGACCGTCGTGTCCGTGATGTCGCCAAGTGAGCGAACCCAGATACCGTCGTTGTTGTTGCCTGTCACCGTCACGTCACTGACCATGGTGTTACTGGTGCCGGTAGCGCCTCTCAGCTGGATCCCCTGCTCACCGTTGTCCTCCGATGAGCAGGTGCTTACCGACGTGAAGTCCAGCTGCTGGAATGCGCGGACGCGAATCCCGGCACCGGCATTGTTGCTGGAGCTGCAGTCAGCCAACGTCGTGTTCGAGACGTTCGTTCCCCGGATCTCGATGCCGTGGTCACCGTTACCTGTCAAGTTGACGTTGCTGAGCTCGGTTCCCGACAGATCCTCGTCGCATTCGAATACCACGATCGGGCCGCCACAGACGAGAATCCCGAAGCCCGGGAAGTTCTGAACGGTGAGCGAGCGCACGACGACGCCCGTCAGGTCTACGCCGCCCCCAGCAGAATGGAAGACCAGCCCGACTTCGCCGCCCGCCAGATCAATGCCGTCGATAATCACTCCTGCGCCCGTCCCGTCGATGACTAGGCCGTCGGGATCGTCGCTGGCGGGAAGTGCCGTCACAGCCGTGGAGATCGTTGCCGCGTTCCCTGCCGGGAAGACGCCGGGATCGAACGTGATGGTGTCCTGGCCGGGGTTGGCGTTGGCGTCTGTAATGGCCTCGTGGAGCGTGCACTCTGAGACGGTGCAGCCGCCGGCTCCAGGATGAAGGACGGAGGTTACCAGGATATTCGAGCCGGCCGATGCTGGATCGCCGATACCCGAGGCCGCGACGATCGCCAAGGCCAGGATGGTCGTCGCCGCGAGCACGCGGATCAGGAGTGGCCCTGCGCCCATGCTGGCGAAGGCGATGTTGACCCTATTGCTCGTCTTTTTGTACTGGATGCGCGGCTCCATGACGCGACCATTCTACGACATGGCGGGGTGGCTATCCGCGGACTGAGGTCAGCTCTCGACGATCGTCACCGCGCTACCCATAGCAGGACACCCTTCCGGCTGCGTCACGACAAGCCCCGCGTCGAAGCGCAGCAGCTTCAGCGAGTCCACCGGATTCACGGAGCCTGAGCAGTCCACGTCGCCCCAAGGATGCGGCGAGGCGAACGCAACGTCGACGACCTGCCCAAGGTCAGGGCATTCGCCCGTGCTGGAGACCAGCGTCAAAGCGTAGCGTAAGCAGCGAATCGATGGGGTCGGCGGAGCCGGAGCAGTTGTTGTCCGCCCAAATCGCCTCGAAGCCGATCGGCGTCGTCTCCCCATCGACGAGCGGTGCATCGAACACCGTCACGTTTATCGAGTCCGAGACCTGGTTACCGTCGGAATCCTCCGCCGTCATTGTGATCGTGTGCGTTCCCTCGGACAGATCGTAGACAGGTAGGCTGGTCCCCGTTCCCAGTGCTCCGTCACGGCTCGAACTCCACATGACAGCGCCGTCCTCCAGAAAGCCGTCGTCGTAGTCGAACGCGAACCCTTGTAGCCAGACGAGTTCGTGGACCCGGTGTGAAGTGTTGCTCTCAAGGGCAGTTATCTCCGCGGTCGGTAGTTTCTTCGCAACACCAAACGACTCCGAGACCACCATACCCGTATTCACGCCATCCGAAGCGAGGACACGGATGAGTGCGTCGTCCGATCCCGCCAGCATCCCCGGGTCCATTCCCAGTCCCGACTCCGTTAGACCCATCCCCTGGCTCTGCCAGGTCTCGCCACCGTCTGGTGAATAGTCGACCCGGTACGTGTGCTCGTCGCTGTCCGCATCCTCTACCGACCAGTTGACCTCCAGCGCTGACTCCGCACCGGCAACGCCAGAGACGCCCCCGATCGGTGAGATGCTCACTACCGGTGCTTCGCCACCCAAATCAATCGCACCGATCTCCTGATCCGAGCCGTCGATCACGACAATCCGAGCCGCGCCCTGTTGCACCGGGATCAGCTCACCAAACGAGGGTGGTCGATCCTCAAACTCGACGCCCGGCGGCAAGGAGGGAACGGCCTGCGCAGGCGTAAAGAACCGCGTGAACAGCGATTCGCCACCGCCGGCCTGGATCTCGATCCTGAACGAACCGGCGCCAGCTGTGGCGGACTCTTCCGTTTCCAGGACAAACAGCGGATCGAACGTCACAGCATCGCTCTCAGTAGTCCCAGAGACCGACCAGAAGTCCCCTTCCACTGGATTCGGGCTACTGGCGCCGAACCGAAGCGGCCCGGTCGGCGAGGGCATTTGTAGAGTGGTGAACGGAGAGACCCAGCGCAAAGCGCAGTTGCCCATCAGGTCGAAGAACTGGTCACCAGGCAAGGCTTGGTGTGCCACGACGTCGAAGCCAACTTCAACATCGTCGGTGCCATCGCCCGAGTGCAGTTGATTATCGCCGTAGGGCCAAGTGAGAGAAGAGTCGATGCTCTGCCAGCAGCCGGGCTCCGGGGCGACGCCCGTCTTGCTCAGCCCCATCATGGTTGCGACCAGGTGGGCCACTGCCCCGGGTGTGTAGTTGTTGGTTCCAGCTGTCATCACCGATCGGGAGACCGCCCCTCTTATAGACTGAGTGCTGCCTCCGTCGATCACGCCCGGGGCGGAAGGCCGGGTCAGGCCGAAGTAGTAGATCTCCTCGCCAAAGAGCTGCCCGCTGCGGGTGTCTGAGGACCCATACAGGGCACTGGTGTCCCTGCCGACTTGGAACCACCAATCTACTGGATCCGCGAAGTCACTAGAAAGCCGCCGCACGAACTCGCCTGAATGCTGGACTCTGACGTCGTCGGTTGGAGCGACCTGCCGCAGGAGCAAGGCCAATGCCCCGAGCTTGGTTGCGTCTTCGCATTGCCAGGCAGAGATGAGCCCAGCACCTCGTGCATCACACACAGAGACTGCCTTGAGTACGATGCCGTCGGGTTCCACGCTCACCAGATCGAAGTCGTGCTCCTCAAGCAGTTCCCCGCCCACGTTTTTGACCTTGAGGTTGATCGACCAGGCGCCAGAGGGTGGCGTGAAGTAGAACTCCGCAGAGTGGCAGCCGTCCTCTTGCCTTCTCCTTTGTTCGGGGGTGCACTCGGTGTCTATTATGAGAATCTCGGTGCCTTCCACCTCACCGCTGACCTCGAACGACAGCGTCGTCGGTTCATCGACTTCGGCTGCGTAAATTCGCAACACCGCCGGCTTGCCCGCCACGATCGGCACCGGTGGATTGCCGTCCGCCTTCAGGTCCGCCTCCAGTTCCGACGGTGTCTGCAGCTCCTGGATCGCTTGCGTGATCTCCAGGCTGTCGATCGGCAACGGTAGCGGTTCCCAGTCCGAGATGCCCTTGTGGGTTGGCGACGAGGTGATCTGCTCGGCATCTCCGCTGCCGTCCGCCTTGAAAGTCCAGATCTGCCTGCCTTGAGAAGGGAATGGGTCATTGACCGTGTACGCGATCCGGTCTCCGTCCGGAGACCACGCAATGGTGTTCCCGTCGCCGGCTGGCGCGATGGTTCGAAGGCTCCCGTCCTCCACGTTGATGGCCATGATCCAGCTCGGAGCATCGAAAGGATCTCGGACGAAAGCGAACTCGGTTCCATCCGGTGACCACGTCGGGTTGAAGTCGGGCCCGCTGGTCAGTTGGGTGACTGTTCCGCTCGGCGTCACCAGCCAAACCCCTCCATCACCTAGGCCACCCCTGTGAAAGGCGATGACACTACCATCAGGTGACCACGTCGTGAAGCCGCAGCCGATCTGGTCGCACCCACTCGCGCCGAATGGAACCAGTTTCACTGACCGCACCAGTCTCGAAATCGACGATGGCGAGTCCGGCTCCTTCGTCAGCTGTTCGAGGTGCATACGCGATCTTCGTACCGTCGGGAGACCACGATGCGCTACGTGCGGCGAGTCCAAAGGTTAGTCGCCGCTGGTTCGTCGCATCCGCATCGGCGAGCCAGATATCCGACCCGGTGATCTCGGGCACAGTCCTTACGAACGCCATCGACTGGCCGTCCACTGACCACGTCAGCCAATGGTCCCAAGTGCTGCCGGTAATCAGCGGGGCTTCGTCGCTGCCATCTGCGTTGACCGTGTAGACGTCTCCATTATCGACCCCTTCCGGGATAAATGAGAAAGCGATCCTCCCGTTCCCTCCAGGGAAAGTCGCTTCAGCCGATCTTGTCGCCTGTCCACCGGCGAAGAGCGCGAGCGACAGGAGGCAACGACGAACGCCAAGATTCTCAAGGAAGCGATCAGCCCAAGTTTCATGGGCGAGAGTATATCACCGAGAGGGAAGGGGAACCGCCGACCTCGACAGCTTCGACCCTGATGACTCCCGGACTGAATATCCGGGAGTCAAGAAAGCGGCCACTTTGGCCGGCCTGCATAGATAGGGGAGCAACGTGGAGGGCCCGGTGGGATTCGAACCCACGACTCCCGGATTAAAAGTCACCACTGTCCGGCGCCCAATAAGGCGCCAGATACGGAAATGAGCCGTGATGCTAGTCCGGCAAGGGAGGAACCGTAACGTCCAGTGGCACGCTGGCAGTGGCGATGATGGGGGCTAAGGGGATGCCGGACGAGATGTCCCTGAGATCGCAGGTGATCGGTATGGGAAACGGTCCGTCAGGCGGGGAGCTGTGCAAATCATTGGTTACGGTTAGGGCACCGGGTCCGGACGGGACGTTCGTATCGTTGCCCCAACTCGCAGCGCCGCCGTCGACTACTTGAAAGCAGTAAATGGCCGCGGGTACGGACGTCGTGTATTGCACCGACACGGTTACGATGTACGTGCAGAGTTCGAAGGTTGCCTTGCACACGTGGTCTTCGCGGCGTTCGATGGTGTGGCCAACGATCGTGATGCTAGCGGGCGGGCCGCACATCGTCGGAACCGATGGCGAGGGTGGAATCGTCCAATCGTCCGGGTCATCGCCGTCATCCAGCCCATCGTTGTCGCTGTCGCAGTCCCGCTCGTTGGGCAGGCCATCGCCATCCCAGTCACGGACCCCGCCAAGAAACTTGTTGATCAGGTAGCCAGACGCATGGAACACGCTCTCCCTGACCTCCTCCTTGTCGGGGACGTCGTCCTGGTCGGTGTCCTGTTCGTTGGCGTTCGTGTGGAAGCGCTGGGTCTCGTCGAAGTCGATAATCCCGTCGTTGTCCGAATCGGCACTGATCCCGGCTTCGTCGTCGGGTGGGTTCGTCGCGGCTGAGGCCTGCCACAAGTGGGTGAAGTTCTGAAGCGCGAGGTCGGCCCATAAGACTCCAAGCCATGGGTCGTGAATCCGAATGAATTTCTTCCCGATGAACGACCGGTAACCGGTGATGACGGTGGCGTGCGTGGACGTAACCGAGAGGAGAGGATCGCCGGCGTCGAGGGCGGCGGTTACGAACGCCCATTCCTGGTCGGTGCTCTTTGTCGAGGCATCGAACTCTGTAGGGGCAACGCCGAGGGCGAAGGAGAAGGCGTCGACAATTTCTGCGAGCCCCAGGCCATCACCCCAGTTGAGGTCATACTCGGGGCCGATAGTCCGGCCCCTGAATATCTCGTAGCCGATGCGGTCCTGGCTGAGGTTGCCGCCGGAGGAGTGGTTCATCATGGCCAGGGAGGCCAGCACGCAGTTCATGTTGTCCGCGGGATCGTTGACGTCCAGGTCGGGGTGCGCCCTATCCCAGGCGTGGTTACCGGTCTTAGAGGCCGCTTCGAGTTGTAGCATCGCGGTGTCTTTCCTCTGCTTCAGGTGGGAAACCGCCACGGTTACCGGGGCGCTCGCAGGCGCGGCAGCGACGAATGCTGGGTTGAGGCTGAACTGCTGGGGTGAAGAGAAGGAAGAGTCGCCGCTCGCACCGTTCGCGCGTACGCGCCAGAAGTAGTCGCCGGCCTCCAGTGCGGCGTCCAGACCCGGCGTGGCGACGGTCTCATCTATTAGCGTCGGTGAGAACGCGTCGTTGTCCGCCACCTGCACTTGGTAGCTCTCGGCGCCGGCGACCGGATACCAGCTCAGCGCTACGGCCCCTGTCGAAAAGATGGCGCCGTCGAACGGCAGCAAAGCATCGACTGCGGGTTGCAGATTGGGCAGACCGGGTGTCGCGTCGCCGGGACCAAACGGGTGCCAGCCGGACGGACCGATCGCCGTCGAGTCCGGTGCGCGGCCGATCGTCAGCCCGGGCTCGGGATCATCCCACACGCCACCGGTGCTGAGGCGGACCGGGTCAGCCTCGCCTGCCCCCCAGGCCACCCGGTCCAGCACCTCGCTGCCGTCCCTCAACTCCAACGACCCGGTCGTCTCGTCGAGGAAGGTCGATCCGACTTCAAACAACAGCACACTTTCGCCAGCGATCTCCCCGACGCCCGGAATCACGAACTCATCGTCGCGCTCGTTCACAAGGAGCAGACCCGACGGGTCCGCCCCATCGCCCGTCGCCTTCAGTTCCACGTACGGATCCTCGCCAACGCCGGGCACGAATAGCACTTCGTTCAGCAGCATCTGACCGGCAGTCGCGCCAACCGTCACCAAGCTACCGAAATCAGGGCAGGCTGGATCGACCTTCGGGGCGCTGAGGCCGGCGTCGAAACGCAGCGTCTTCAGCGAATCGACCGGGTTGAGCGCGCCCGAGCAATCGCCGTCGCCCCAGACACGCTCGACCGCGTCCACCGCCACAGTTGAGCCAAGCCCGGGGCAGAGTCCCTGGATCGAGAGCGAACTGAGGCCGGCGTCCTTTCTCAGAAGCTTGAGTGAATCGATCGGGTTGACGCTGCCGGAGCAGTCGACGTCGCCCCACATCTCTTGCTGCGGTCCGGACTGAGGCGCGCTGTCAGTCAGATCGCCACCGAGTCCGGCCGCGATCGACCGCGAGCCGGATCCGACAAGGCTAAGCGCACCGACAAGAACGGCCAGGCCCGCGATCGCGATCAGGATCGACGGCTTGAGCCGCCGCTGGGGGCGCTTCTGCCCCCGCGCTGCTCGCTGTTTGCCGGTCAGCGACGATGTCGAGTCCTGAGTTTCCGTCATGATCGGGATGCATCCTCTATGAAGTGTCGCCCATTATAGACAGTTTCCGACGAGGTCAAGCGGGAACGGTGTCCGGCACTCGGACGGTCAGTGAGAAGACTTGACTCCCGGATACCTAGTCCGGGAGTCAAGGGAAACGGCCACTTCGGGCGACCGGCATAGATAGGGAAGCCACGTGGAGGGCCCGGTGGGATTCGAACCCACGACTCCCGGATTAAAAGTCACACGGTGCAGGCCTAATTGTTAAGGCGGTAGATGCGAAATCCGGGGTGAAACCGGGGTAAGAACAGGGTGAAAACGACCCCGCGCGAAAACAGGTCAATTGATAAGGCGCCAGATACGGAAACTTCAGGGGAGCTTCAGGGACACTTCAGGGAAATCGGGGGGGTCCGGGGAGAACTGAAGTCACGCTGCCGGGAGCGTTTTGAGCCGATCACCGGGACTGAACGAAGCGTGGGCCTGAGCCGCCTTCTCCGCATCGTACGAGGCCGTGTACCGGCGCAGCATCGCCGACGTTGAGTGCCCGAGGAGGCGCTGGACGTCGATCTCCCGGGCCTGCTGTTCAATCGCCCAGGTGGCGAACGTGTGACGGAAGCGGTGAGGGTGCACCTTGGCGATGCCGCACTCTTCACCCAGCCTCTGGAAGATCGTCCGCATGGCGCTGCGGTTCAGGTGACGGCCGCCGCGGGCAGTCAGCAACAAGTAGCCTGGTGCGTCTCCTCGGAAAGAGCGGATGTAGTGCTCCAGTGCCTGACGCGCGCGCTCGCCGAAGCGGACCACCCGCTGCTTGTTCCCCTTGGCGTGCTTGATCAGCATCCGTTGGGCAGCAAAGTCTACGTCCGCCAGCTCAAGATTAGCGAGCTCGCTGGCCCGGAGGCCTGTGTCGAGGAGTACCAGGATCAGGGCTTGGTTACGAGCCCCCTTCCGCGTGCCGGCGTCACAGTAACTGAGGAGTTGCTGGATATCGTCTGCCGTAAACGGCTGCACGACCTTCTGCGGGACCTTGATGTTCTTGACCTTCATGAACGGGTTGGACGAGATGTAGTCGTGGCGGAGGAGCCAGGAGAAGAAGGCACGTGTCTCTCGCTGCCGTCGCCATTGCGTGATTGCGGAGACTCCCGTGCTCCCGACGTGGCCCAGGAACTCGTAGACGTCGGCTGGCCGAAACAGACCCGGATCGGCTGGTAGGCCCAGGCGCTCCACCACTCGCATGAAGAGTTTGAGCGTCTCGCCGTACGACCGAAGCGTTTCTGGCGACTTGCCCTCGATACCACATGACGTGATGTAGAGGGACGAGAGTGACTGGAGTGACTCGCTAACCATCGGTCACATCACTCACTCAGCTGGGCTGATAAGTCAACTGAATCTGGCGTTATAGAGAGATCTCTGCCCGTGCCGAGAAGCGGTGGTACGTGGTTGCTCTCGCTCCGCGCCTGATAACCCGGACGCAGGTGTGCTCGAGAGAATGGCAGACGACCTGCGCCAGATGTAGATCACCGCCGCGAACGGTGCTCTTCAAGCAGAGTTATCGGCTGTAAGAAGAGCGACAGGTAGGTGATCAATGTGGGGCCTCCACTGGGTGCGATGCCCCAACGCTGCCCCCAACTAGCTCACGGCGTCAACCTTCCAGATACGGATGATATTTTGGCACCCCACAGGTGGCCTGAGTCGCTTCAGTCAATTTCTGCAACGCCCACCTACTCTGAGCTCGGCTTCGCAGCCTTGCTCGCACATCCTTTACATCCAACCCTTCGGCAGAGGGCAGCAGTCGGTGCCCCTCTAATGGCGCCTGCCGAGATAGTGCGGACTGAGCCCGAAGAATACCTCGGCTGCCTCCATGAGAGTCTCGCTGAGGGTCGGGTGGGGGTGGATGGTGAGGCGAAGATCATCGAGGCGGGCGCCAATCTCCACGGCGAGGGCGCCCTCCGCGATGAGCTCTCCGGCGCCGCGGCCGGCGATGCCGACGCCGAGGACGCGCTCCGTGCCCGGCTCCACGACCAGCTTTGTGACGCCCCGTGGACGGCCCACCGTGGCCGCGCGTCCAGAGGCGGTCCACGGATACCGGACTATTTCGACCTCGATCTGGCCCACTCGCGCCTGGGACTCGGTGAGGCCGCACCAGGCGACCTCAGGGTCGGTATAGACAACCGCTGGTATAGCCGCCGGTTCCCATACGACCGGCTCGCCAGCTATCGCGTCGACGGCGACACGGGCCTCGTGGGTGGCCTTGTGGGCTAGCATCGGTTCGCCAACGACGTCGCCGATCGCGAAGATCGCCGGCTCAGAGGTGCGGCGATGGCCGTCGATCTCTATGAAGCCGCGCTCGTCCACCGTCGCCTGCGTTGTCTCGAGGCCCAAGGAGGCTGAATTCGGGCGGCGGCCGGTCGCGATCAGTACGCGGTCGTACATACGGGCTTCATCGAGGTCGGCACTCGATAGCTGCGCTTCCACGCCGTCTTTTTCCTCCCGCAGTTCGACGACACGAGTGTCGAGCAGGACATCTTCAATGCGCTCCCTGATAGAGGCGTCGAGGACCCTCGTGAGGTCGGCGTCGGCCCCTGGCAGGAGCGAGCCGGTCATCTCGACGACGGTGACGCCCGACCCGAGCGCGGCATATACGGTCGCCATCTCGAGGCCGATGTACCCGCCGCCGATAACGAGCAGCCGCGCCGGCACCTCTGGCAGCCGAAGGGCGATGGTGGAGTCCCACACGCGGTTAGAGGCCATCTGGAGCGGCTCGGGGATGAGGGGGAGCGAGCCGGTGGCGACGATCGCGTAATCGAACTGGATGCTGGTGACCTCTCCATCGAGGGCGACGTGGAGGGTGTGGGAGTCGATGAACCGGCTCCGGCCGTGGACGCGCTTGACCTTGCGGGCCTTGGCGATCTGGGCGAGGCCGCTCGTCATCTTACCTACGACCTCGCGGTCTTTCCACTCACGCAGACGATCGAGGTCGATGTCTGGTTCGCCGAAGGTCAGTCCCATGGCCCCGGCCTCGGCTGCGTCGTGAAGGAGTTCTGCCGCGTGCAGGAGTGCCTTGGAGGGGATGCAGCCATCGTAGAGACAGACGCCGCCCGGATTCGGACGATCGTCGATCAAGGTCACATCAAATCCGCGTTCGGAGGCGAAGAACGCCGCTGGGTAACCACCGGGCCCCGCGCCAAGCACGGCGACACGCGGCGGGCGCACCGTCCCGGCGCTGTCGTCAGCCACGCTAGCCCTCCAACGCCATCAGCATCGGATTGCGGATCGCCTCTATGATCCAGGACATGAAGCGAGCGCCGTCTGCGCCGTCCAGCACGCGGTGGTCATGGCCGAAGGACAACGGTATGATCAATCGCGGCGTGAACTCAGTTCGCTCGTCGTCCCAGACGGCTTTTGGCTCGGCCCTGCCGAGTCCGAGGACAGCGACCTCCGGCCAGTTGATGATCGGATCGAAGTAGCCTGTCCCCAGGCTACCCAGATTGGTCACGGTAAACGTGCTGCCACGCATTTCCTCGAGCGTCAGCTTATTCTTGCGAGAACGCTCCGCGATCTCGTTGAGCTCTACTGAAATCTCAATGATGTTTTTCTCGTCGACGTTGTCGATCTTGGGCACTACCAGCCCGCGATCGGTATCAACTGCGACGCCGATGTGGACGTAATCCTTCAGGATCAGTTCCTGCGTCTCCGGATCGTAAGAGGAGTTTACTCGGGGGTGGGCGCGCAGCGCCGCTGCCACAACCTTCACCATCATCACGGAGATGGTGAGGTTGCCGCCGGCCCCACGGGCTCGCTCCTTGTACTGCTGGCGCAGTTCTTCCATGGTGGTGATGTCCGCGTGGTACTGCAGATGGACGTGAGGAATCTCGGTCCACGATTGCGCCATGTTCCGCGAGACCGTTCGTCGGAGTCGGCTCAACGGTTCACGCGTGACGGGACCCCATTGCGCGAAGTCCGGGAGGGGCCGGAATTGCGCGCTCACACCGGGGCCCTCAGACGGGGCGGAGGCACGCGTCGGAGCCCTGCGTTCGCGTGAGGCCAGCTTCACGTCGTCCTCGGTGATCCGTCCGCCCGGGCCGCTCCCCGCGACGGTGCCGAGGTCGACTCCTATCTCTCGCGCGAACTTCCGAACCGAAGGCGAAGCGAAGGTGGGGCGGTCGCCGGGCGCGGGGGTCACGGCCGGAGCGGGTGGTTCAGTCCGGCGCAGCTCTTGCTCTGCGGTGGGCGCCGGCTCTTCAGTGGGAGGTGGTGCCTCGTCGCGAGCCTCGGTAGCCGGCTGCTCTTCTTCAGCCCGCGCCGAGACCTCAGCCTCTTTTTCGGCTGGCGTCGGTTCCGCGGCTGGCGTCTCCGTCGCTTCCTCGGGTTCGGCCTCGGTGGGCGGAACTGCGTCGGCGGGCTCGATCGTCATGATGAGCTGGCCGACCTTGATTGTGTCTCCCTCACTGACGTGTATCTTCGTGATGGTGCCGGCGATCTCGGCGGGTACTTCCAGGGTTGCCTTCTCGGTTTCGATCTCGATCAGCAGCTGGGCCGCCTCGACGGCATCTCCCTCAGAGACGAGAACCTTGAGGACATCCGCTTCCTCGATGTCCTCCCCAAGCTCGGGGAGCCTGAATTCAGTCATTACGTGCTTCCGTTTGTCCTTTCATGAGGTCTTATACCGTTGCCGGATTCGGTCGCTCAACGTCAAGTTCCAGTCTCTGCCCTGCTTCGGTGGCGACGCTGGCGGGGACTTGCTCGTCGCGTGCGAGTGCGGACAAAGCCGCGAAGGCGATGTGCCGCGCGTCGACCTCGAAGTGGTCGCGGAGGGCCTCGCGAGTGTCGGAGCGGCCGAAGCCGTCGGTGCCGAGGGAGATGAAGCGAGCATCGACCCACTTCGCGAGACCGTCCGGGAGCGCCTTCATGTAGTCGCTAGCCGCCACGACGAGACTTGGCTGATCGCCAAGCTGCTCGACGAGATACGGCCGGCGCTCGGGAACATCCGGGTGCAGCACGTTCCAGCGATCGACTTCGATCGCATCTCGCCGGAGCTCCGTCCAGGACGTGACCGACCAGACATCTGAGGCGACGCGGAATTGTTCCGAAAGCAATTCCTGCGCTGTCAGGGCCTCCTTCAGGATCGCGCCGGAGCCCAGGAGGTTGACCCGGGGCCGGCCTTCCTTTCCGAGCGAACGGAAGCGGTACATACCGCGCATAATGCCCTCGCGAATGCCGTCGTCCTCGGGCATCGGTGGGTGGACGTAGTTCTCGTTGCCAACCGTGAGGTAGTACATGCGCTCGGACCCGTCGACGAACATCTCACGGATGCCTTCCTCCAAGATCACGGCGATTTCGTAGGCGAAGGCGGGATCGTACGAGCGCATCGTTGGCACGACGGAGGCGAGCAGATGGCTATGGCCGTCCTGGTGCTGGAGGCCTTCGCCGTTCAGGGTGGTGCGCCCGGCGGTTCCTCCCACGAGGAAGCCGCGCGTCCGCGCATCAGCGGCGGCCCAGACAAGATCACCTATGCGCTGCATGCCGAACATCGAATAGAAGATGAAGAACGGGATCGTCGTCACGCCCGACGTCATGGCGGACGTGCCAGCGGCGATGAACGAAGACATCGAACCCGCTTCCGTGATCCCCTCCTCGAGGACCTGGCCGTCTTTCGCTTCCCTGTAGTAGAGCAGGTTTGTCGCATCGACGGGCTCGTAGGTCTGCCCAAGAGAAGAATAGATGCCGAACGAGCGGAAGAACGTGTCCATCCCGAACGTCCGCGCCTCGTCGGGCACGATGGGAACGATCCGTTTACCCACCTGCTTGTCACGCATCAGCGCTGCGAGCAAGCGGACGAGAACCATCGTTGTCGAGGCTTCGCGTTCGCCGGAGCCGCCGAGGAACTCAGCAAAGACTTCTGATGACGGCGGTAAGACGGTCGCGTTGCGGACGCGGCGCTGGGGGAGCGGACCGCCGAGGGCGCGGCGACGCTCGTTCAGGTAGCGAATCTCGGCGCTGTCCTTGCCAGGCCGGTAGAGTGGAGCACCCGCCACCTCTTCGTCAGACAGAGGGATGTCGAAACGGTCGCGGAAGGAGAGGAGTTCCTGCGTATTCAGCTGCTTCTGCTGGTGTGTGATATTGCGGCCTTCGCCGGCCTCGCCCAGGCCGTAGCCTTTGATTGTGCGGGCGAGAATTACGGTCGGCGTGCCCTTGTTTTCTACGGCGGCGCGGTAGGCGGCGTAGACCTTGTATGTGTCGTGGCCACCGAGGCGCAATCGCCACAACTCATCGTCACTGAAACGGGCCACCATGCGCTCCAGGCGCGGGTCGACACCCCAGAAGTGCTCGCGTATGTATGCGCCACCGGCCACCGAGTACTTCTGGTACTCGCCGTCGACGACCGCGCCCATGCGGTCGACCAGGAGGCCGTCGTGGTCCTTGGCGAGCAAGGGGTCCCAGTCGCTGCCCCAGATGACCTTGATGACGTTCCAGCCGACGCCGCGGAAGACCGCCTCCAGCTCCTGAATGATCTGGCCGTTGCCGCGCACGGGGCCGTCCAGCCGCTGCAGGTTGCAGTTCACGACGAAGATGAGGTTGTCCAGCCTCTCCCGCGCCGCGAGGGAGATCGCACCCAGCGACTCCGGCTCGTCGGTCTCGCCATCGCCGAGGAAGCACCAGACGTGCTGATCGTTCGACTTGGAAAGGCCGCGGGCCTGCATATAGCGGAGGAAGCGGGCCTGGTAGATCGCCATGATCGGGGAGAGGCCCATCGACACCGTCGGCAGCTGCCATAAGTCCTGCATGAGCCAGGGGTGCGGGTAGGAGGCAAGGCCGCCGCCTTCCGAGAACTCTCGGCGGAAGTTGTGCAGCTCCTTGGGCGAGAGCCTGCCCTCGAGGTAGGCGCGCGCGTACATACCTGGTGAGGCGTGCCCCTGGAAGTAGACGAGATCGCCGCCGCTGGGGTCGTCCGGGCCGCGGAAGAAGTGGTTGAAGCCCACCTCGTAGAGTGTTGCGGCGGAGGCATAGGTTGAGATGTGGCCACCGATGCCAGGGCTCTTCTCGTTCGCCTCGCTGACCATCGCCAGCGCGTTCCAGCGGACGATGCTCTTGATTCGGCGCTCTAATTCGACGGTCCCGGGATAGCGCGGCTGCATCTCGGCCGGTATCGTGTTTACGTATGGGGTGCGAGACGTGACCGGCAGAGTGACACCGAGACGCTGCGCCGAAATCTGCAGCGTCTGGAGTAGCCTCGAAGCGCGTTCGGGGCCGCGGCTACGCGTTACGTCGCGCAGGGCGTCGACCCATTCTTTCGTTTCGACCCAGTCGGCACTCTCGACTCCCACTGGGCGCTCTTGATCCTTCTCAGCCTCTGTCTGTTGAGCGTTCATCACGGCCTACCAACTCTCAAATTAGTCCTTGTCTTGTTCACTCCAAGCCTCCCCGTATCAGCACCGAGACCACACGCTCCCAGTCATCATCATATCGGTCGAACACAAACGCCACCTGTGGGTTCGCCTCTCCTCTCCTAGGGAGGTGAGGCCAGTCGCTTCGCGAAGCTGAGTTGATGGCCGTCGGGATCGGTGAGGTGGAAGTAACGTTCGCCCCACTCAGCGTCACGGGGGGTAGAGTCGGGGTCAAGGCCATTGGCCACGGCACTTTCGTAAAGGGCATCGACGTCTGAAACGTAGAAGACAATACGCCCCCACCAGGACCACTGCCGATCCTTAGGTTGTCCGACGAGGTTCAGGTACGAGGAGCCGACGGGAAAGCTGGTGAAATCCGAGTCCTCGTTCCCATAGCGGAGAGAGAAACCGAGGGAGCGGTAAAACCGAACCGCACGACCCATGTCGTGGGTTGCTAGTGTGACGGCGCTGATCGAGTTGATGGCAGGGGCGGCGAAGCCTGTGTGCTGGCGGTCTTCTGGGCGATCAGGCATGACAGTGAAATTTGAGGGCCGGTCTACTTTTCCCCGCTGCCGCCGGGAGGGGAAGCCCATAACGGGGGAGACGAGGGGGGCCATCTTTGGGTCTGGTTCGAAGGAAGTCGATTCATTCCTTTTTCTTGATCTCGGTGATGACGTTGAGGAGAGCCTCGATAAGGACGGGGTCGCCCTCTCGTGGGTTGAGGTAGATGTAATTGTGGGCGATTCGGGACTGGCGGAGCGTGTCGGGCTCGTTGGTGTACGTGTAGAAGACCTCGTAGTACTGCTCGCCGTGGAGCAGGTACGGGTTGACGCGGCGGATAACGGCGTCACGGGCCATGGATCACCTCCGTTCCAGTTGGCAGCACGGGCTAGGAACTAGGCTGGTATGGTTACTCTCGTCTGTCTAAGTCCAGCGAGGCGGAGTTGATGATGACCGGTCGTCAGCCGGCGGTCAAGGCCCTCGAGTTGGGGCGGAAGGAGGAGACACGTTGCGGTTCGCCCAGCAGCAACGCCTCCGGCGACTAGAGAGAGATCGTGGAAAATAACCGGAACGTACAAGCGGCTAGCGATTATCACGAAGACACGAAGCACTCTTTCCAGAGCGTTCACTCCAGCCGGCACGTCCTCGACCTTCAGAACCAGCCTCTCCCCTTCAAAATCTACCCGGGCCTGGAGTCTACTGTCCTTCCGCGGGAGCTCGAACCCTCCGGCGTCTCCGCACGAGAGGCGCTAGCGGCCAGTGCCGTCGGGCCAGAAGGCGAACGTCTCCCGGACCTGAAGTTGCTAGCGAGGCTTCTGCATTACTCGGCGGGGATCACCAAGCGTATCCGCTACTCGCAGGGCGACACGCTGTTCCGGGCTGCGTCTTGCACGGGAGCGCTTTACCACATAGACGTATATCTGGTGTGCGGGGATCTGCCGGACCTGGAGGCGGGAGTCTATCACTTCGGCGTGAACGATTTCTCCTTGCATCAGTTGCGTCCGGATGACTTCCGGGGCGAGTTGGTGCGAGCCACGGCCGGTGAGTCGGCGGTGTCGTCGGCGCCAGTTACCCTCATATACGCCAGCACGTTCTGGCGCAATTCGTGGAAGTATCAAGCCCGCACCTACCGGCATTGCTTCTGGGACAGCGGCACGATCTTGGCCAACCTGTTGGCCATAGCAGCGGCCCACCAGGTGCCGGCCCGGGTGGTGTGCGGCTTCGTAGATGCTTGGGTGAACCGGCTACTCGGGCTGGAACCGCGGCGGGAAGTAGCCCTCGCGCTAGTCCCGTTGGGACACGGCAGCGCCATCGGTCAGGCCCCGGAGGTGGAGCCGCTGGCGTTGGAGACTAGGCCTCTTTCGCGGTCGGAAGTAGACTACCCGGCCATTCGGGCGATGCACCAGGCTTCGTCCCTGGCTGAGGAGGCGCGGGTAACGGACTGGCGAGTCTCTGCCTCTGTGGCTCCGCTTGCTCCGCCCGTGGATCGGCTGTTCCCACTGCAGCCACTGGTAGACAAGGAAGCGCCGCGCGATTCCGTCGAGGAGGTCATCTTGCGACGCGGTTCCAGCCGCCGCTTCGCCCGTCAGCCGATCAGTCTGGAGCAGCTCTCCACTGCACTGAGTAGCATCGGTGGAATCGCGGCCGGCTTTGCGCGACCGGGAGGCCGGCTTCTGAACGACGCTTACATGATCGTTAACGCCGTGGGGGGCCTGCCCTGCGGTTCATACGTCTATCACCCGAACGAGAGCGCTCTGGAGTTGCTCGGAGAAGGGGAGTTTCGGGACGAGGCCGGAGACTTAGGCTTAGAACAAGCGCTCCCTGCCGACGCCAGCGCGAACGTATACTTCCTGACGGACTTGGCACCGATCCTGGAACGTTTCGGGAACCGAGGGTACCGGTTAGCGCAGCTTGAGGCGGCCATCAACGGCGGCAGGCTGTACCTCGCGAGCTACGCCCTCGGGCTGGGGGCCACTGGTCTAACGTTCTACGATGATGACGTGACCGACTTCTTCTCACCCCACGCCGAAGGGAAGAGTACGATGTTTCTGGTCGCGCTTGGTCATCCCGCCAGGAGGGGGCCTAGCTAGGCGTATGGAGAACGAGGTCCGCTAGCTCTGCTTGACCTGCGGCACCTCGTCCTATCTGGGCTCCTCGGGGATCACCAGAGCGATGCTGGCGGTGAAGCCGTGCAGGAAGTTCTGCTGGCCCACCGGGCCGATCTCGCCGTTGCAGAAGAAGCCGGTCACGGGGATGGGGCCGAGCAGGTCCACTAGGGTTCGCGCGTCATGGTCAGGCGTCCCGAACAGTCCGACGCCCCGACCGTTGCAGGAGCAGAGCAGCGCCCCGACCGGCTGTCGAGCGCCGAGTTCCTTCCGCGCTCGCTCCAGTATCTCGCGCAGGTCTTCGTCCGCCGCGTCCGGGTCCCGGAGCTGGAACTGGAGCGTCTGGCCTACCCTCGGCAGTGCTCCCACGGCCAGGGTGTTCCTCTCGCGGTCGATGCCCGTCACGTTGCGGATGAGGAAGTCACCCCGGCGGAACTCGCTCCGGTACTCATCCATAGCCAGTCCCACCAGGAGGTTTCTCTGCGCCCGCCGCTGCATCTCCGGCGGCAGGGCGCGCAGGGTGTCCACCAGCACCTGATACGCCGGCCGCTGGGCGATGGTCTCGATGATGTGACCCTGAGCGCCAGTGATGGTCCAGGTCTCGCCGATGGGAGCGGCACCCTGAGAGACGATGGTGTGGACAGTATAGGGGCCGCCCAGGGCGAGGGCCACGACGCCGCTGTCATAGACTTCCCCATTCAGGAACAGGTGAGTGCCGCGCAGTCGTGAGTCGCCCGAAGCGAGCCCGCCCACGAGGGGCGTCCCGGGGTAGCCTTCGGAAAGGCCGCGCACCAGCGCCTCCGCATCCATCGTGAACGGGTCGGCGAAGAGGAGCCAGGCGCTAGTGCCTTCCGGCGCGACCCCGGTAAGCCGGTGCCAATCCTGGGGCGTGCGGCAGCTCTCCAGGTCTTCCTGAGTGAAGTGGACGGCCGTCAGCTCTGCCTCGGGCAGAGAGAAGGCCAGTAACGCCAGTGCCGGCTCTCCCTCTACCTCCCTGCCGGCGCCGATGACCCCCTGGCCGGAACAGCCCACCAGGAGGCGGGCGCCTGTGAGCTGGTGCGCCCGGGCCACCAGATCCGGGAAGTCGTCACGGTACTCCGAACTGGCGAACAGCAACGCCAAGTGCACCTCGTCCTCTCCCGAGCCGAAAGGTATCTGGCCGATTAGGTCGCTCAGAGCCTCCCGCCAATCGGGACGCTGGGCCAGGGCCGCGCCCGTCCTCATGTTGCCTCCCCTTTGTGGTTCGAGATGCGTTGGCGGCTCGCGGTTCCTCTAATGAGACGCACCGCACGATCGTAAGTCAGGTAGTTCCAGGCCCAGTTTACTAGCACCAGCGTCCGGTTGCGGAATCCGATGAGCCACACCAAGTGCACCGTTAGCCATATCAGCCAGGCGATGAAGCCACTCAGCCTCAGGCCGAAGACGTGGGCCACGGCGGCGTTGCGGCCGATGGTGACCATGGTGCCGCGGTCCTTGTAGACGAACCGCTGTGGCGGCTTGCCGGCCAGGTTGCGCAAGATGTTTTCCGCCACCAGGGCGCCCTGCTGAATAGCTACCGGAGCCAGCATAGGATGTGGCCGGGTCTCCAGGTCGCCAACATGGGCCATGTCCCCAATCGCGTAGACCTCCGGATGCCCGGGCAGATGCAGCGTCTTAGAGACAATGAGGCGGCCGACTGAGTCCTTGGCTGTGAGCACGGCTTCGGCCAGGGGCGGCGCCCGCATGCCTGCCACCCACATCACAGCGCCGGCCGGGATCATCTCGCCATTACTTAGGGTGACGCCGTCTGCATCAGCGTCCGCCACTGGCGCTCGCAGACATATCTCTACCCCTAGCTCGCTCAGTTTGGCCAGCGCCTTGGCCTGTAGACCGGGGGGCATGCCAGGCAGAATGCGGTCGGTGGCCTCCAGAAGTAGGATGCGTGCGCATGAAAGATCCAAATCCGGGTAATCGTGTGGCAGGACGTGTCGCCGCAGCTCGGCCAGGGCGCCGGCCAGTTCCACGCCGGTGGGCCCGCCGCCCACCACGATGAGCGTCATCAACTGTCGGCGACGGTCAGGGTCCTCCTCAGCTGATGCCGTCTCGAAGGCGCCGAGGATCTGGTCGCGCAACCTCTCGGCGTCGTCTAGGTCGCGCAGGGCGGAGGTCACCTGCACAACTGTGTCTAGGCCGAAGTAGCTGGTGGCGCTGCCCGCCGCCAGCACTAGGTAGTCGTACCTTATCGCGCCGGAGTCGGTGGTGACGACACGGCGCGCAAGGTCCACACCCGTGACCGCGTTCAGGCGAAAGCGTAGGTTGGGAACGCCACGGAGGATACGGCGTATAGGCTGGGCGATCGCTTCCGGCTCTAGCCCGGCCGTGGCTACCTGATACAGGAGCGGGACGAAAGTGTGGTAGTTGTGGCGATCAATGATGGTCACGTCCACGGGCCCGCGGCTCAAGCCGCGAGCTAACCTCAGGCCACCGAATCCGGCACCAACTATGACAACCGACGGCCGGGCCCCGATGGACTCTTCCATGGCTCCTTCCCGCGACGAGCCTGACTCAGATTCGGATGGTTCTTCCATCGCTGCGGTGTCCGAATTCGATCTTTGCCGAGAGGACGACCACGCAGGATGTCGTCGCCGTCGACTTCGACCTGATAGGTTTTACGGGCTCCTCAGGCGGCTCCTGGAGAGCCTCGCCGGTCCGGACATTGAACTGGCCGGCGTGAAGCGGGCACTCGACGACCTCGCCTTCGAGGATCCCTTGGCCCAGCGGTCCTTCGCGGTGGGTGCACGCGTTCTGGAAGGCGTAGAACTTGGCGACGGCGACTTCCTCAGCGTCCACCTCGACGATCTCCATCTCGCCTTCCGGGATGTCGCTGACGCTAGCGACCTTTACGAACTCCGCCATTCGAGCGTCCTCCGTTCGACCGTGGCTATTCGCTCCGCGTCGAAATATAAGACATGGCCGTTTCACCAACTATACGTCTCATCGCAGATGTCGAGCGCGGAAGAGCCCTGGCCAGTTCGCTACAATGTACGCAATTGAGATAGCGAAAGGGGGCAGTAATGGTCACCGAGGACATAATCGTCGAAGGGCTCCGCGAAGTCTACGACCCGGAACTGCATTACAACATCTACGACCTCGGCCTGGTGTACGATATCGCAATCAAGGACGAGAGCAACGTGCACGTCCTGATGACGCTCACGACCCCCGCTTGTCCTATCGGGCCGATGATCACAGAGCAGATTCAGGAGAACATCGGCATCATCCCCGGCGTTAAGGACGTCGATGTCGAGTTCACATTCGACCCACCCTGGAGCCCCGACAAGATGACTGACGAAGCGAAAGCAGACTTGGGCATCGACTAACGAGAAGGATGGTGCCAGGCTGTGAGCATAGGGTTCTGTCAGAACTCGGGGCGCCAATGCCGCAGAGATGATTCTCAGTTCCTGATCCCGACTGATTCACGCCGCTGCCATCTCCGTCGTCAACGCCTGCCACCGTTCCAGGAAGACTCGACGTCTCTCCGACAGCGACACTTGCTCACCAGAGGGCAGGCGGATGCGCAAGTACTGACGTAGCTCATCGAACGCCGAGCAGAAACGCTTTGCCGACTCCATACTCCCGAACCCTAGCATGGGATAGTAACGCTGTTTGATGGCTCGATGGTCCTGTTCAATACGGTTGTTCAGGTACCGGCTCTGCCGGTGCAAGACCTTCCGTCCGAGTATCCACCGGATGGCCTTCCTGTAGGCAGGATGCTGGTCAGTGGTGAGGGGTAACGGCTTGTGCATAGCGATGTCGGCCAGCCGACGCAGAAAGAGGCGGGCAGCTGACCTGTCCCGCTGCTCGCTCAGCATCGAGTCCAGGAGATTGCCGTCCCGATCGATCGGGCGGTACAGGTAGCGCCAGTGACCGCCTACCTTCACGTAGGTCTCCGAGGTACCATGAGCGGCCTATCTTGCCGCGGCGCCGGGTACGCAGTTGTTCGCTCAGTAGAGGAGCAAACCGGAACTCCCAGGCCCGTACAGTCTCGTGCGTGACCTCATACCCTCGCTGAAGGAGCAGTTCGGCGACATCGCGGAACCCAGGCTTGTAGCGCAGCCTCCAGAGGACCGCCAGCAGGACGATGTCGGTGGGGAACTGGAGATCATTGAAGGGCGTGCCGGTGACGCTCGTTGAAGCGGCGGCGACAGGACCTGCACGAGAACCTACGGTAGCCCAGGCTGGTGCGGTGATTCCGTCTGCTGGTTGCTGTTGATCGGCAATGCGGGCAATCCATAGTTAGCTCCTCATCTAGACTGAGACGAGCTTACCCCTGAGCCCTGAGTTCTGACAGAACCCTCGGTAGCCGCTGTGCCGGGCGGCGCCGGATCGGCGACTGCTGCGGACAAGTCAGATCTTCAGGGAAATCACAGATACACTGATGGGGCAAGCCCATGACTCAGATCCGACGCACCAAGATCGTCGCTACCTTAGGTCCCGCGAGCGAAAGTCCGACAGTGATCCGGACGCTGATCGACGCGGGCGTCGACGCCGTGAGGCTCAACTTCTCGTATGGGAACCACGAGACACACGGTCGCTTGATCGATGCCGTTCGAGGGTCGGCTGCCGCGGCTGGCAAGGATGTCGCGATCCTTCAGGACCTGCAGGGCCCGAAGATGCGCGTTGGGGACCTTCGGGGCGGGTCGGTGCGGCTGCGTATGGGTGCCCAGGTCCGCCTGACGTCGAAGCCGATCGAGGGCACGGCGACGCGTATCTCAACAACTTACGATCATCTCGCTGAGGAAGTCACTCCAGGCGACCGAATCCTGCTCGACGACGGATCTATTGAGTTAATCGTGGACAAGGTGTCATGCGGCGAGGTCGCCTCGGAGGTGGTACGGGGAGGCACCTTGAAGTCGAGGAAAGGGATGAACCTCCCCGGGGTCCCGATCCGAACACCGGCGTTCACGGCAAAGGACCGTCGCGATCTGCGGTTCGGGCTCGAGCGCGGTATCGACTCCGTTGCACTGAGCTTCACAAGGTCGGCGAAAGACGCAGAACCAGTGAAACGGGTCATGCGGGATGTCGGCCGAAGCGTGGCGTTGCTGGCGAAGATCGAGAAGCCGCAGGCACTGCGAAACCTTGATCGAGTGCTGCGGGCGTTCGACGGCGTCATGGTCGCGCGCGGCGACCTTGGGGTCGAGATTGGCCCTGAGAAGGTGCCGGCCGCTCAAAAGCGCATCATCCATCGGGCCAATACCCTCGGTAAGCCAGTCATCACGGCTACGCAGATGCTGGAGTCGATGACAAAGAACGCCCGGCCAACCCGGGCGGAGGCTTCGGACGTCGCGAACGCTGTTCTGGACGGGACGGACGCTGTGATGCTCAGCGCTGAGACAGCGACCGGTCGCTACCCCGAGGAGTCAGTGCGCGTAATGGATCTGATCGTGCGGGAGGCGGAATCATTGGTGACGCCTGGTGCTCTCCATACCACAGGAAAGAAGTCGCGCGGTCACTCTATCTGCCACGCCGCAGTTGAACTCGCGAAGGAAATTGCCGCAGCAGCGATAGTGACGCCCACCCGATCCGGAAGATCCGCACGCATCCTCTCCTCGCTGCGACCCGGGGTCCCCATCTTCGCGCTAAGCGAGCGAGACGCAGTGGCAAGGAGCCTTTCGCTTTTTCGCGGCGTCATTCCCGTGTCTGTGGAGGAACTCGGGAGCGCGGAGGGTGTCGTCGATCTGATTCGAGGCCAGCTTGGGAAACGACAGCTGGTCGCAGCAGGAGAGGATGTCGTCTTTGTTGGGCTAGGCCGAGACGGTCCCGCCGGCCAGACGAACTTCATCCGCCTCCTCCGCGTTCACTGACCGGTGAACGCGGGCATCTCGGCCGCTCGCGAGGGTCTCACGACTCGCCTAGCGGACGCTGGTTGCGACCGCGGATGAGATCCTGAGAGTCAAGCGATCGCCACAGTCCCGTCCCGATGTTGCACTCCCAAGGAGGTTGCCGTGCGGTTGACTTCTCGACACGGTTGAGTGAGTGATGTCAGTCGATGGTCAGCGAATCGCTTAAGTCCCTATCGTTCCTCAACATCACATCCCGCGGGTGCTCTGTGAGCAGTGGCGACGGCACTACAACGCTGTGCGCCCACACAGCTCACTCGGCTACCGGCCACCGGCCCCGGAAACGATCGCGCCGCGCCTGGAGGCTACGGCCGCGGTTGCGGTTGCACTAACATAGCGAGTGGTAGCGTTCATGGGGGCAGGTCACACGCACTGACTGCAACGATGCTTGAGGATGTCTACCCGAACATGCCCTCCCCGATCGCGCCTCCGAACCTGCCCAGTGGGATCTTCGAGAGTTGGTTCTTCGTTTAGCTGATGAGTCGCGGCACATCGAGTCACCAGGAGCACCGAACCTAAGATACGGAGTCCATCGGAAGAACCGATCAGGTGACCTTCGGAGTCTCGCCGAAACTAATGCGACGCCCGGAGAACTAACGCCCGAGCGCAGCTAGCATGTCTTCGACGCGTGTGAATTTTTCACGTGGACGGTCTTGGGCACGCCCATTTTTCACTTCTATTGCATCGAGACGGAGCCAGTCGGCGAAGGAGAAATAGCTGGGTTGGCGCTCACGCACCAGATGTTCCGTTTTGCTTACTTCAGGTTCTGACGGGCGAAGGATCGAGCCGTGAGCCAGGTCTTCGAGCATGCAGTTCACCGTCTCGACTGAATCCGGCTTGTTGGTGCCAATGACCCCGGTTGGGCCCCTCTTGATCCAGCCCGAACAGTACTCGCCTACCACCGGTTGCTGGGTTTCCGGATCGATGACACGGCCCTCTTCGTTCAGGATGACACCCCAGAGTTCATTGAAGGGCACCCGCGGCAGCGGGGTTCCTCGGTAGCCGACAGAGCGGAAGACTAGGCCAGTCGACAGCTCTTCAGCACGATCAGTGGCCTTGTGGCTCAGCGTGCCCGCCTCGGTCTGGTAGAGGGCATTCCGCACTAAGCGCATAGAAACAACCTGTCCCACAGCGTTGCCAAGCAATTCAACGGGCGAAACCAAGAATCGGATGAACAGTTGGCGTGTCCTTCCCGCCGGTTTCCGTGACGCGTACCCCTGCAGTATCTCGACTCTCCGTCGGGCGCCCCGATCATCGCGAGCTTCAAGCGCGGCGCGACTCAAATCGTCGAGCTGGGCCTCTTCAGGGAGCACGAAGACATCTGCATCGGCCAAGTTGCCTAGCTCTTTGATCTCAGGATTCGTGAATGTTGCCTGGGCAGGGCCGCGACGTCCGAGCAGATACACTTCCTTGACACGACTCTGACTTAGGGCTGCTAGAGCGTGGCTGGCAATATCAGTAACGGCCAATTCGTCTGGAGTAAGGAGCAAGATTCGAGCAACGTCCACAGCAACGTTGCCCATCCCGACGATCGCGGCTCGCTCCTGCGAAAGATCGAACTGACAGTCCCGATAGTCGGGGTGACCGTTGTACCAGCCGATAAACTCGTTCGCCGCGTGGCTCCCTTTCAGATCCTCGCCGGGGATGCCTATGCGCTTATCAGTCTGTGCCCCAGTTGCGTACAGGATCTGATGGTAATGCTCCCTGAGATCCGACAGTTCTATGTCTTTGCCAAATTCGACGAATCCGTAGAAGCGGAAATGTGGATCGGAGGCGACTTCAGCGAATTTCTTCGTCACAGATTTGATCTTATGATGATCAGGAGCGACTCCCGTTCGCACTAACCCGTACGGTGTCGGAAAGCGCTCGAACATGTCTATTTCGACTTTGAGGCCGTCTTGCTTCAGCAAGTGATCTGCAGCATAAAACGCGGCCGGCCCGGAACCAATAATGGCGACTCGTAACGAAATCGCATCAGTACCGACGAGTTCCATGAGTGTTCGATTACTCGGTCTCGGGAAGTCAGTCCTGACCTTCAATGATCTCAGTCAGCGTATCAACCTCTCCTTGATACTCGTCGAGTTGCACCTTCAGCACATCCCTGATGGAAATGACTCCGATCAGCCGTTCCTGGTCGATGATCGGCAGGTGGCGGAAATGCCCGGCAATCATGGTTTGTAGGACCGCCCCTAGATCATCTTGGGGCGAAGCGACAATTAAGTCCTTGGTCATCGCCCGAGCCACATTCTGATCGAGAAACGGCTCAGTTCGGGCCGCCTCGCGAATGATATCGCGCTCAGAAATGATCCCGACTGGTTGTCCGAGTTCGTCCACGACGATGAGCGCACCGATGTCATGCTCCACTAGTAGGTCGATAGCATCTTTGAGCGACTGATCGGGACGAACCGTAATTACGTTCAAACTCTTGGTGGCTAGGATTGACTCGATCTTCATTTGCGAGCCTCCACGGAGGAATGACCAGCTAGACCGGCCGGCATCGACACCAGCGCCTTACCGTCGCCCTGCGTCCAGCAGGCAATGTTGGCATCGTCCTCAGTCTGGGTGTACTGGATCTGCGGCTCCATGGCCCAGCTATTCTACGACAACGGCCCAGATCGTCTCCTCCGGTGCTTGATGATCGGCCCAGGCGTACAATTCGGCCATGGTTGATTCGCCAGGACAGGCGGTCGCTACAAGCCAGCTACTTGAGACGAAGCTCTACATCCTGTGGGGGCTCAATATACATCCGGCTCGCTCAGGCAGCCTCCCACTCGTATTCATGATGTAAACCACCGAGCGCTGGATGCTGTGGGGTGCCAAATTGTCATCCGTATCTGGAACGGTTGACGCGACGATCCGTTAGGGAGCCTTAGGGCCAAAGACCAATACTCCCGGAGTGGAAATCCGGGACTCAAGAAAACGGCCACTTTGGTCGACCTGCATAGATAGGGAAGCCACGTGGAGGGCCCGGTGGGATTCGAACCCACGACTCCCGGATTAAAAGTCACACGGTGCAGGCCTAATTGTTAAGGCGGTAGATGCGAAATCCGGGGTGAAACCGGGGTAAGAACAGGGTGAAAACGACCCCGCGCGAAAACAGGTCAATTGATAAGGCGCCAGATACGGAAACTTCAGGGGAGCTTCAGGGACACTTCAGGGAAATCGGGGGGGTCCGGGGAGAACTGAAGTCACGCTGCCGGGAGCGTTTTGAGCCGATCACCGGGACTGAACGAAGCGTGGGCCTGAGCCGCCTTCTCCGCATCGTACGAGGCCGTGTACCGGCGCAGCATCGCCGACGTTGAGTGCCCGAGGAGGCGCTGGACGTCGATCTCCCGGGCCTGCTGTTCAATCGCCCAGGTGGCGAACGTGTGACGGAAGCGGTGAGGGTGCACCTTGGCGATGCCGCACTCTTCACCCAGCCTCTGGAAGATCGTCCGCATGGCGCTGCGGTTCAGGTGACGGCCGCCGCGGGCAGTCAGCAACAAGTAGCCTGGTGCGTCTCCTCGGAAAGAGCGGATGTAGTGCTCCAGTGCCTGACGCGCGCGCTCGCCGAAGCGGACCACCCGCTGCTTGTTCCCCTTGGCGTGCTTGATCAGCATCCGTTGGGCAGCAAAGTCTACGTCCGCCAGCTCAAGATTAGCGAGCTCGCTGGCCCGGAGGCCTGTGTCGAGGAGTACCAGGATCAGGGCTTGGTTACGAGCCCCCTTCCGCGTGCCGGCGTCACAGTGCCTGAGGAGTTGCTGGATATCGTCTGCCGTAAACGGCTGCACGACCTTCTGCGGGACCTTGATGTTCTTGACCTTCATGAACGGGTTGGACGAGATGTAGTCGTGGCGGAGGAGCCAGGAGAAGAAGGCACGTGTCTCTCGCTGCCGTCGCCATTGCGTGATTGCGGAGACTCCCGTGCTCCCGACGTGGCCCAGGAACTCGTAAACGTTAGCCGGCCGGAACAGACCCGGATCGTCAGGTAGGCCCAGGCGCTCCACCGCCCGCATGAAGAGCCTGAGCGTCTCGGCGTAGGACCGGACTGTATCCGGCGATTTGCCCTCAATAGCGCAGGACGTGATGTAGAGGGACGAAAGTGACTGGAGTGACTCGCTAACCATCGACTACATGACTCACTCAACTGGGCTGAGAAGTCAACCGCGATCTGGCATCGAGTGCGTCAGCGTTCCCCCTCGCGGCAAGGGCTCCGGGACGATGGGCGGTGAGCATCGTATCATCGACATGATGACCGACCAGGCGAACCGTTGGCTCCGCGAGCGCGCCATAACCGGCGACGCCTACGACGCTACGTACGATCGTCGTGCCGCCGCTGGCGAGGACGTGCATGGTGAGGCCACGTTCGTTATGCGCTTCGCTCCCACATCCGCGCTTGACGCCGGCTGCGGCACCGGTCGCGTCGGGCGCGAGCTGGCGCGGTGCGACGTCGAGGTCGTCGGTGTCGATATCGACGCGGAGATGCTCGTCACGGCGCGGCGTAAAGGGCCGGACATCCACTGGCAGCTCGCCGACCTGTCGACGATCGATCTCGGCCGCCCGTTCGACGCCATCGTACTGGCCGGCAATGTGATGATCTTCCTTGAGCCGGGCACAGAGGGCGCCGTGCTCGCGAACATGGCTCGCCACCTCTCCCCCGGCGGCGTGCTGATCGCCGGTTTCCAGCTCCAGCCTGGCCGCCTCAGCCTGAGCGACTACGACGAGATGGCCGTGGCCGCGGACGTGGTCCTGGCCGAGCGCTGGGCCACCTGGGACTGTGCGCCGTGGGTCTCAGGTGGGGCGTATGCGGTGTCTGTGCACCGGCGAGAGTAGAGACGTCTTGTGGGGTGCCAAAATGTCATCCGTATCTGGAGCGGTTGACTCCGTGAGCTAGTTGGGGCCCGCGTTGGGGCACTACACCCTAATGGAGGCCCCGCATTGATCACCTACTTGTCGCTCCTCGGCTCCGCCCTGCGCGCAGCCCTGAGCTCGCGACGGCATCTCGTCCTTGAGAACCTGGCTCTCCGCCAGCAACTCGCTGTCCTCTCCCGCCAGTCGCGTCGACCCAGGCTTGCCCCATCTGACCGCCTCTTCTGGTCATTCCTCTCCCAGCTGTGGTCGCGCTGGCAGTCGGCGGTCGTGTTCGTTCAGCCTGAGACCGTCATCCGCTGGCAACGCACTGCCTGGCAACGGTATTGGACGTGGAAGAGCAGGCGATCGGCATCTCCTGGCCGACCACGAATCCAGAAAGAGGTCCGCGAGCTAATCCGACGTCTGGCAGGCGAGAATCCCCGCTGGGGCAGCGTCCGCATCCTGGGCAAGCTACGCAAGCTAGGCTATGAGGTCAGTGCTCAGACTGTCCGCCGCTACCGTCAGCGGGCAACGCGGCGTCCGCCTTCGCAGTCCAGGCGGACCTTTCTCAGGAACCACTCACGTCATATCTGGGCAACCGACTTCTTCACAGTGCATACGCTGACCCTGAAGACTCTGTACGTATCGCTCTTCATCTCTCATGACCGGCGCCAGCTAGTACATTTGAACGTGACCGCCCATCCCAGGGCAGAGTGGGTCTGGCAACAACTGATTGAGGCCACACCCTGGGGTCGGCAGCCGAAGTTCCTCATGCGGGATCGCGACTGCTGCTATGGTGGGAGCTTCAAGTCAAGGGCAGCTCGGCTGGGCATCGAAGCGATACTCACCCCGATCCGGGCTCCCAGGGCGAACGCCGTCGCCGAAAGAGTAATAGGCACACTCCGCAGAGAGTGCCTGGATCACATGATCATTATCAACGAGAGGCATCTTCGCGCCGTTCTGCGGGAGTATGTCACCCACTACAACGATGGCCGACCTCATCGCACACTTGGTCTCGAGACTCCCACAGGGCCACCTCCTCGGGCTAGTCCGCTGCAGTCCGGGCGAATCGTTGCTCGGCCGGTGCTGGGCGGCCTTCACCACGAGTACGAGTGGCTGGCTGCTTAACCCATCCAGATACGGATGTAGTTTTGGCACCCCACACGCCGCTCTTGATTGGGTGATCGGCTAACCCACGATCTCGAAGTGGTGTCGTGTAGCGTCTCGTCCTGCGAGCCCGCCTGCCGCCGCTGCTCCCAGAGGTCCGAATCGATCTCCTCGCGCCGTTGGCTGCGGAGGTCCGGGGGTAGCCCGCGGGTGTAGAAAGCTGTCCACGAGCGGGTTAGAGCGAGGGCGAGGGCGAGCATCAGCGCCATCCTCTCAGGCAGGCGCGTTCGGCAGGTCGCTGTCGCCTCGCCGCCAGTTCGGCCGTCCAGCCCGGAAGTAGGCGATAGCCACCAGGCCAAGGCCAACCGGTAGCGTGATCATGGCTGCCCAGTACCACATTACCGAGATGGCTATCGTCCCTGCCGCCACCAGGCCGATCCCCAGACCGGGCCTTCGCGCGCTCAGCACCAGACCAGTGAGAATTGCGGTGCCGATGGTCAGTTGGATGGCGCCTTTGATCAATCGTTCAGTAGTGCCGTCTATCTCTCCGTTAGCGCCGATGGCCACCAGAACTCCGATCACAGCCGGGAAAGCCGCGATAGCAAGCGCTAGGGCCAGCAGCCCGCGCATGGTCCATGAGTCGTTCATTGTAGTACCCCTTCCGGAGCGGGCGTTCGAACCCGCCTCCAATCGCCACGTCATGTCAGCGGGGATGCCCATGATGAGCCGCAGCATTATCGCCGCTGCCGTGCTCGTCGCGGGTTCCCGCTCGAGGTCCGCCAGGCGTTGGTGCTCCCACAAGTCGCAGTCGATCTCCTCGCGCCGCTCGCCGCGCACGTCGGCGAGCAGGCCGCGCGTATAGAGCGCTGTCCAGGCCCGCGTCGGCGCGATGGCGAGCGACAACAGCTTGATCACGGCGTCGCCAACCCCGGATTCGGTTGCGCGGATGTAGCTTGCGGCGCCGCCTCGTGTGCACGGACAAGTGCGGCCTCACCCGCGGCAGTCACGTGGTAGAGCCGCCGCCGTGGACGACGCTGTTGCGCCGCCACCAGCGGGTCTTCCCATTGACTCTCCAGGAAGCCGGATTTCTGCATACGATCCAGCGCCTTGTAGAGCGTGCCGTGGGCCGTCAGCAGCTTCGCGTCCTCGCGGTCCTTGATCTTCTTGGCGATCATGAACCCGTGAAAGTGCGGAGCGCCGCGAACTGCGAGGTCGATTCCGCACTGCATAATCGACACTTCTAGAGGGAGCAGGGTACCCTTCTTGCGCCTCATGCAGAAAAGAATAGGAAGATATCTGCGTTTTGTCAACCTCTTCGACGAACGCTTTAGCAGAAATCAAGGACATCACGTCACTCAGGCGGAAGCTGAAACTAGATGCGCCACATCAGAACCCCGGAGTACGTAGGGCTGTCCTCAAGGAGTACGACTCCCGGATTGAGAATCCGGGACTCAGGATTCCGGATGCCTCGCGACGGCCGGCACTACATATGGAAGCGTGTTTGGAGGGCCCGGTGGGATTCGAACCCACGACTCCCGGATTAAAAGTCACACTGTGTGTATGTAGTGCTGACCTGCCCCCAATGAGAGCCATTACTCGGGCAAGAGATTTATCCTCTCGGAGTCAGCGGAGAAGCCTTGGATGTTGACCTGCAGGCCGAAAGGTGATGTCTCCAGAGCCGGACCGGTGCGACCCGCCCACAAGAGGAAGACGGTTTTAAGGAGAGGCTGAATCTCAACGACCATGCGCTTATTGTCGACGCAGCCTGTGGTGGGAGAGGGGCCATGCGGGGGGCCATCGAACGTTGCGCCCCAGACGAGGAGCTGCCCATCGCCATCGTCGTTGTGGGCGCCGAGAGACGGATCGTTAGGGATCGCGATGGCAGCGTCGGGAACGGATCCGCCGGGCCCGCCGTGGGTTGCGGCGGCATCGGCACTCAGGTCCCGGTCATAGTTTGTTAAGTAGTCGAAACCCGGAGATCGTGCCGCGCGGCAATCGTACTGGATGATGATGCTGTAAACGGCCCCCTGCGCGGCGTCGTCGATCCGGAGGAGGAATGGGACGCTGTAGCCCTCTGAGGAGGTGGAGGGGCCGAATGTCAGGTCGTTGGTTTGCCAGCGCTGTCGCTCGGAGTCCCACACCGCAAGCTCGATTGGAGGTCGGGGTGGCACTGTCGGAGACGTGGTCAGCCCGGGCGTTTCGGTTCGCGCCGGCGTCTGCGGCGCGGCCGGAAGTTCGGTCGCATCAGGCTTCTCGGCGGGAGTCCTGGCGATCGGCGGGGCCGTGGGGGAGCCCGTGGGCAGTACGCCAACCTGGGCTTCCCCCCTATCTCCGGCGGCAGTGATGGCCAGGACGGCGATCAGGGCGAGGGCGACGCCGAACACGGTGACTGCACCTGCGATCATCGCTGGACGCCTCCAGGGAGGTGCGGTGGCCCAGGCGGTAGAGTCAGACGGAGACGCTTTGGAAGCGGTTGCTGAAGCAGCCTCCGAGGTCGCATTAGACGCTTCTTCGTAGGTAGTCTCATTCTCGAACCAGGTCCACCGGTCCTCGTCGATGCCCCGGCGGCCCTTTCGCTTTGCTGAGAGACGGTCGGACCAACTCCAGCGCCGTTTCCCAGCATCGCGTCCGCCGGCTTCGCTCTCGTCCTGTCCAGTCACATAAACTCCTAAAATCGGTGTCGCTATGGATTGGACGGCGGAGACGGAGTCCTTGTTACGGTTTGGTCAAGACCGAGCCGGAGGTGCACGCCCAGAGCGGGGTAAAACAAAGGACGAAGCGGCTTGGATTGGAGCGCCTACAGGCGGTCGAGCGGATAAGCGCAGAGGCTACTCTGAGGGGCCGACAGGCCGCACGTCCGCTATGTAATTTCTATCGTCGCTGCCGAGAGGCGAACAAAGCCGTAAGTAGGAAGATGCCCACAACGAAGAGGGCTCCCGCGTTGAGCACGAAGGACATGACTGAAGCTGACTTGCCTGCCCCTACGGGCGGACCGCTGGCGTTCCGAAGGTCGCCCCTCTCGCCAGTCGACCAAACCAAGGCGCCGCCGGGGCCCGAACCGCTCGGGATTGCGAAGAATGCGGCGAGCGAGATAGCTACCACAGCGAAGAAAGCCCCCGCGGCGAGCAAGAATGCCATGACCGGAATGAATTCGCCTCCATTTACAGGCGGACCGCCGCCGTTTGGAAGATCCACGCTGGTCGGCGTCGGCGGGGCGGCGCACGCCAGTTCGTCCACGACCTGGCCGTGCTGGTTCAGGATTCGGGCGTAGTCAGTGGCGTCACCGTCACGAAAGATCTCGCTGCTGGACCAAACGAAGGCGCCGCTGGCGCCAGAGCCGCTCTGGATGAACACGGAGGCCTTGGGCGGCAAGTCACCGACAGCCGCCAAATCAAACGTCTCGCTCGCAGCGGGATCGCTCGTCAGCGACCAGCCGGAAATGTCCTGGGTTTCGGTGCCCTCGTTTGAAATCGTAATGACTTCTGGGCTGGCGTCGCATTCGAGCGCGGCGATCTTCAACTGCGGCGTCCCGGCCGATACCACGGAAACGAGGGCCACGGGTATCGCGGCGAACAGGAGTGCGGCGACGAGGCGGAAGGCGACAAGGCTTATGGCCTTACGCGCCGCCGCGCTTGACCGAGCAATCATGCGGAGAACTCCCCGGGCTGAGCGACCTATAATGCGTCGCATTATAGGGACGGCGTGAGGCAATTACTGGCCCTTGTGTCCAATGTTGCGGATTGAGACGCCTGAGTAGAGTACTCGTATACATGACTAGTCCTCCCGGCGCGATGCAGCAGCGGGAGGGCTAGTTCAGAGTCCACAACGGACCTTGGCGAGTCTAGAAGCGGCCAGGCGGAGAATCGAAGCCGTCGAAGTCCCGGCCAGGAAAATCCGGCCACCGGCGCGCGTTGAGCACGTCCCTTACTGCAGTCACGTTGTCGCCCGGTAGATCATTGGGCGGCGGTAGGTCTTCGTGGCCGGCAGAAACGAGAGGAACGTGGCCGGTCACGGCTCGTGGCGCCGGAGCCAGGCCCTCTAGCATTTGCGGGGGCGGACTGAGCTTGATGGCGCCGGTCTCATCGCGGCAAATCTTGAGCGGCACAGCCCAAGACAAGGACGAGCGCGCCACGTCGCTCTCGCCAGCGCTGGCAGAAGACTCGATAAATGCTTGAGCGGACTTAATGTCGGAGAAGGCAAGCGGCCTCACACTGGTTGTGGCCAGCCATCCTCATGCGGAGAACAGTGTCGCCCCTCTTCGCTTTACCGTCGCAAACGGACTCCGGCAGGGCGAGCTATTGGGCCTGTCGTGGAAGGACGTTGATCTTGAGGCGGCGACCGTGGATGTTCGTCAGACGCTCTGTTACGTGGGCGGCAAGGTCGCGTTCCTGCCACCGAAGACGGATCGCAGCCGTCGGACTGTTGAGCTGTCAGAGGCAACTTGTTATCTACTGGCCAGCCATCGGCTTGCGCAGACTGAGCACCGCCTGCAGCTCGGCGAAGTCTGGCAGGACAACGACCTGGTGTTCCCGTCGCTAATCGGGACACCGTGGCTCCCCCGTCTGTTCTATCGTAGATATCGGCCGATCGTGGACGGGTCTGGCATCACCCACCCGGAGACCGTGAACTGGCACACGCTGCGCCATACGGCGGCGAGCCAGTGGCTCCGGCACGGCGTCGAGGTGTTCGCCGTCTCTCGCCGCCTCGGGCACGCATCGGCTGTGTTCACGATGGACACCTACGCCCACCTCCTTAAGGGCCAGCAGCGTCAGGCGGCGGAGGCGCTCGATCACCTGCTCGCTCAGGCGTAGAGGGGCAGCGGGGAGACGGGGATCGAACCCGCGACCCTCTTATTAAGCGAAGGGTCGGCGCGAGCCGCATTACGGGTGCTGCGTTGATAGTCGCTGGCGTAATCGGTCTGGCGCTGGCGCCTTAGGTCTCGAGTTGTGCCCTGATCTTCCTTAGGTCGGCATTTAGACCGCGAGGTGCGATGATCCCGAGCATCGGCGTAAGGATCTTGAAGAAGAGACTCTTAGATTCGAGGACCTGCAGCGATTTCGTGACCATCGTCCCGCCGTCTGCTGGTGCCAGGAGGAAGGAGTGGCGGTTGTGCGCCACATCGTCGTTCGATTCGTAAACCACCTTCTCGTTCGGGATCAATTCGACGATGCGCACTTCACCTTCGTGCTTCCCGAACTGGTAGCCAGTGGTGCGAAAAGTGGTGCCGACAGCGATTTCGCCCTCGGACGTCTTCTCGACTTCGAGCTTCGTCGTTGCCCACTCGGGGTGACGAGCCACGTCGGAGACGATTGCGAACGCCTGCTCAGGCGTGCAGTTGACTACTAACGATTTCTGGAACTCTGCCATCGGAGCCTCCTTCGAAACTCACGACCCTATGAAGATAGGACCGTGGGCGATTGCTAGGCGATGGGGCCGGGGAGGCCAGCCAGAGGATGGCTGGACCCCGAGGGATGCGACCCCGCGACTCCCGGATCACGAGTCCTAACGAGCGATCGAGTACGTCTCGTTAGGGAGGGCGAGGGACATAACGGCCACCCGCTCAAAGTCGGTGTAGGTCTTCCGCGTCTTCGCCTTGGTCATCGGCAATGCCACCCCCCCCCACACACAAACTCTGGCGGTCATGGATGCACCTGTTCCGGGTTCGCCCTTCACGACGCCTCCGCCTCTTTGTGTTTCTGACCTTCGCTATAGCGTTGCTCGAGCCGCTCGATTCGCGGGTCTCTCTCTTCTAGTGCTCCCGCAGTCGGATCGGCCCCGTGATCTGTCCCATCAAATCTACATTGATGAAACGGCCTCGTCGGTTGCGAGGACGGCCTCCGCGAGGAATCCGAAATTGATCATGGCCGATTCGTGGCCGTTGCCCAGCTCGGGGTGAATGGCGGCAGCTGTTGCGTCCTTAACGACGGCAACTTCAAAGCCTTGCTCCAGCAGCCCTCTCAGGTGAGCCTCAACACACAGATTCGCCGACATTCCTGCAAGGACGACCTTGGACTTGCCGCGCTTCCTGAGCTGAAGTGCCAGGTCGTTCGTCTCCGGCCCGTAAACTTTGTGAGGACTCACCACGATGGTCTTGCCGTCATTCAGGTACGGCTTGTAGGCTTCCAGCCAGTCCGCTCCTGAGCCCTCGAATCCTTCCGTCGTCAGCTGCCCCTTGCGGTCAAACATGCCGATCTCGTGCATCATTTTCTCGACGGTTCCGCCAAACTTCCAGCCCTTGTCCGTCGGGTAGTATAGTAATAGTGCGGTGAGATGAAGACGTCGTATCCGCGCTCCTTGGCCGCCTTAAACAGGTCCTCTATATGACCGACTGTCCCGTTCGCCTCGACGCTCTCGCCAACAAGCCCCCAGGTGACTCCCTGCGGGCTTAGAAAGTCATTCTGCGGATCGGTGACGACGATCGCTGTGTCCTTCGAGCTGAAATCCATGAACTCCTCCTTCGCTTGCATGGTAGCAGTATGAGGACTGAATATAACCGATTTCGCTCGCATTATGGCCAGAGTTCAAGAAGAAGAGACGCACCGCGCTCCCTCAGCCTAGTCGGCGCCATTGGGTGCCATAGATCGTATAGTGAACTTCTATGACCAGTCATCACGACGAGCATGGTTTGAACGCTTCATCTGCCCACCATATGAGCGCTGAGATGGTGCATGCGCTCCTCAACGCGACGGGCCAGGGGATCTACGGCGTTGACATGGATGGGAATTGCACGTTTGCCAATCCCTCTTGCTTGAGCATGCTGGGATGCCAAAACGACGAAGATCTGCTTGGCGGGAACATGCACGAGCTGATCCACCACACCCGTCCGTCGGGCGAGCCATACCCCGTCGAGGATTGCCATATCTACCAGGCGTTTCGCGAGCAAGAGGGCATCCACATCTCGGACGAGATCGTCTGGCGCTTAGACGGCACGAGCTTCCCGGCAGAGTACTGGTCGCATCCGATCATGCTGGACGGCGAACTTGCAGGCTGCGTCGTCGCCTTCGTTGACATCAGCGAGCGTATCCGCGTGGAGGAGGAGCTTCGCCAGAGCGAGAAGCTATCCGCACTTGGTAAGCTGTCGGCCGGGCTCGCCCACGAACTCAACAATCCGGCTGCCGCAGCTCAGCGGGCAGCGGCTCAGATGTCAGATCACCTGGCCGATCTAGAATCGCATGCGATCCGGGTGAGTCAGTACGGGCTCACCAGGCAGCAGTGGGATCGGCTCCGTGAGCACCAGGAGGATGAACCTGCATCCAGCGCGAAGAGTGCGCTAGACCTGGCGGATGTGGAGGATGCGATTTCGCGTTGGCTCGCGGACCACGGCGTTGACGATGGATGGAAGGTCGCGCCGGGGCTTGTTGCGGCCGGGATGGACGAGGCCGCCCTGGACGCACTAGCATCAAACCTCCCTGATGAATCGGTGGCCGATGCCGTTGCGTGGCTGTGTTGTTCCCGTTCGGTGAAAGACTTGATCGGGACTGTGGAAATGAGCACTCACAGCATCTCCGAATTGGTCGCTGCCGTGAAACAGTATTCGTACATGGATCGAGCTCCAGAGCAAGAGATCGACGTGCACGATGGGATTCGAGAGCACGCTTCGTATTCTCAACCATAAGCTCAAGCAAGGGCCACAGTTAGTTCGCAGGTATGACCGTAACCTGCCGCACATCTGGGTACCGGCCGGGGAGTTGAACCAGGTCTGGACGAACCTCATCGACAACGCGATAGATGCCGCCGGTGCGGACGGCGCCGTTACTCTTCGTACATTTCGGGATGGCGACGCACTGGTAGTTCAAGTGGCCGACGACGGCAAGGGTATCCCGGTCCACGTGCAGTCGCGGATATTCGACCCGTTCTTCACGACTAAGGATGTAGGTGAGGGCACTGGAATGGGACTCGATGTCGCCAGGCGCATCGTCAAAAAGCGTTGTCAGGGTGAGATCGGCTTTCAGTCAAAGCCCGGTGATACTCGATTCTGGGTTAGACTGCCTTTGAAATCGCCATAGGCACTAAAGCTCGTGTTGGCGGCCAAGCACCGCCGAGCGAGGGCATGGAGGGGACGTGGCAAGGACAACGATCGTCGCTGTTGACGACGACCTCGCGGTTCTCGCTTCCGTGGAGCGGGATCTGCGGCAGAAGTACGGGCGAGATTATCGTATCGTCAAAGCAGAGTCAGGTGCTGCTGCTCTAGATCTCGTCAACGAGTTGAAGCGGCGTAACGAAGCGATCGCTCTTTTCGTGGTGGATCAGCGGATGCCACAGATGACGGGCGTAGAGTTTCTTGAGCTGGCGAACGGGGTATTCCCGGATGCTCGTAAGGTACTTCTTACCGCGTATGCAGACACTGATGCGGCGATTAGCGCAATCAACGACGTTGACCTCGACTACTACCTGATGAAGCCGTGGGACCCGCCCGACGAGCACCTGTACCCGGCCCTGGACGGCCTTCTCGAGGATTGGCGACGTAATGTCAGGTTGCCTTTCGAAGGGATTCGCGTCGTTGGCGCCATGTGGTCGTCAGCGTCCCATGAGATCAAAGACTTCTTGGCGAGAAGCTCAATTCCCTACCTCTGGTTGGACGTCGAACGCGATGAGGAAGCACAGCGATTGGTGGCCACGCTTGCCGGGGACGCGGTGGAGATCCCGCTGTTGCTGTTCCCCGACGGAGAAGTCCTGGTCCAGCCAACACCACAAGAGGTCGCCGAGAAGGCCGGGCTGAGGATCAGAGCAGAGAGTCCCTTCTACGACGTCATCATCGTCGGAAGCGGCCCCGCCGGACTCTCGGCAGCTGTGTACGCGAGCGCCGACGGGTTGAACGTGCTTCTTGTCGAGCGTCACGCACCAGGCGGTCAGGCGGGTAACAGCCCGATGATCGAGAACTTCCTTGGCTTTCCGAGCGGGATCTCCGGCAGCGATTTAACCCGACGGGCTGTCACTCAGGCCAAGCGATTCGGAGCCGAAGTGCTGACCACGCAGTCAGTGGAAGGGTTGCGAGTCGAAGGCAGTACGAAGGTTGTGACGTTGAGCGATGAGTCCGAGGTTTCGGCGAAGATAGTGCTGATAGCTACAGGCGCCTGGTTTCGAACCCTTGACCTGCCGGATATCGACCGCTGGAACGGAGCGGGCGTGTACTACGGGGCTGCTCACACGGAGGCCTCAAACTACAAGGACGACGTCGTCGTTGTCCTCGGAGCCGCCAACGCCGCCGCTCAGGGGATGCTATTCCTGAGCAAGTACGCTCGCAACGTGAAGGTACTGATCAGGGGGTCGGAGCCGACGTGGTCGAAGTATCTCGACGTCGCGATCAGGGCCAACGAAAAGATTAACCTCATGTTCAACTCTGAACTATCGGAGATCACTGGCGACCAGCGGGTCGAGGCGGTGACTGTGAAGGACAACCAGAGCGGCGATTCCGCGTCTCTGTCAACCAGTGCCGTTTTTGTTTTCATCGGCCAGAAGCCGCAAAGCGACTTTCTTGGCGATCTGGTCACGCCCACGGATAGAGGGCACATCCTTACGGGATTGGATCTGGCCAAAAGCGGCAAGCGGCCACCCGGCTGGACCCTCGACCGGGATCCGCTATTGCTGGAAACGAGCGTACCCGGAATATTCGCCGCCGGTGACGTGAGGAATGGCACCAAGCACGGAGTTGCCGCAGCAACTGGTGATGGCAACGCCGCCGTTTCGAACTTCTGGCAGTATCTGTCCACCGTCTGATACCGCGAAGCTGGTTCTGTCAGAACTCAGAGTGCCAGGGCCGCGGAGATGATTCGCATCTCAGAGGACCGCCAGCCGGTGCGCCGGGCGAAGCGGCGGCGACAAGCGACTAGCAAGCTTAGCTTGGCGGGGCGGACTAAGCGTTCGTTGATGATGACGCGCTGAGAGCCGAATCTGTGGGGCGCAGGCGCTGCCGGGCGACTGTGAGACTGGCGAGCCATCGGTTTTGCCGTCGAGCTAACGACTCCCCAGCCGATAACACCCCGCTTTAGTGCTCGCCTCCACAGATACGGCGCTCTAGTGGTCACGCTTGGATTCTTGGGAAGCAGATGCTCTACCACTGAGCTACCCCCCCCTCGGGTTCGTATCACAAGGCAACACAGCCTCGCCTCCCAGTGCTCCTGGTCCGACTGTTGGCGGACTCAAAGGCCGCCGGCGTCAGGTCGCGGAGACGTTCGAATCATGCGTTTCCGGAATGTTAGGGACGAAGATGGCCACAAGATGGCCACAACTGATAAGCCCCCTTAGCACAATTCCCGCCGGCTAAGGGGGCTTTTTCTATATGACAAGTTGGTGGCGCATACGGGATTCGAACCCGTGATCTCCGCCTTGAGAGGGCGGCGTCCTAGGCCGCTAGACGAATGCGCCACATTTGGCTGCGGGGCTAGGATTCGAACCTAGACTAACTGATCCAGAATCAGCCGTGCTACCATTACACCATCCCGCAGCATATTTCGTATCTGATTAGCACAGATAACCCGGCTTTCGCTTGACGCGCAGCGCTCTCACCATAGATAATGCGAGTGCTGGAATCGCCGTGCAGGAGACCACCATGCGTCAAACTCCATCCACAACAAGTAAACCCGAAGGCGGTATCCGCGTCAACATACCGCCCTTCCGCCGCTACCTGCGCGCCAAGAACCGGGCGCCCAAGACGGTTCAGACCTACGAGGAAGCGGTAGAGCGTTTCGCCGCCTACATTCAGACCCAGGGGATGCCGCAGGACGTGTCGGCCGTCCGCCGCGAGCACGTCGAATCCTTCATCGGTGACCTGCTCGACCGCCACACGCCCGCGACCGCCGCCAACCGCTATCGGTCGCTCCAGCAGTTCTTCAAGTTCCTGGTCGAAGACGGCGAGATCAAAGACTCGCCGATGGCGAAAATGACGCCGCCAAAGATCGATGATCACGCGCCCGCAGTGCTGCAGGAAGACGACCTGCGCAAGCTGCTCGCCACCTGCCAGAAGGGGCAATCCTTCGAGGATCGGCGTGACCTGGCGATCCTGCGCCTGATGATCGATACTGGCTGTCGCATCGGCGAAGTGCTAGGGCTCAGGTGGAACCCCGGTGACGAGGAAACGAACGATGTAGACCTCGATGGTGAGGTCGTGCGCGTCTTGGGGAAGGGCCGGCGGTGGCGGCTCGTCTCACTGGGATCGAAGACTGCTCGCGCGCTCGATCGTTACCTGAGGCTACGCGCCCAGCACTCGGATGCATACTCTGACGCACTCTGGCTGGGCAGGCGCGGGCCTCTTACAGATCAAGGGCTGCGCCTGGTTATCCGTCGGCGCGGCGAGGAAGCGGGCCTGGGGCGCATCTGGCCGCACCAGCTCCGCCACTCGGCCGCCCACGCTTGGCTCGCGGCCGGCGGTGGGGAGTCAGACCTGATGAAGCTCATGGGCTGGACTGACCCCGGGATGGTTCGTCGCTATGCGGTCAGCACGGCCGCGGAGCGCGCTCTGGCCGCTCACAAGCGGCTTCGTTTAGGGGACAGGCTGTGACTCGATGACAATGAAGGCGGAGCCGCTGGAGAAGGCTGGCGACGCGCGGCTCTAACGTAGCGAGGGCAGAAGTATGGCTTGGAAAGCACGTAGAAACTTACGTGACCGGCGAGACGTTCACTTCGGCTGACATGAATCGGATCATGTCAGCGATTGAGACTCGAGCGCCCGGCAGACCTCGAGACGTCGAGCGCAAAGGCATCTGCGCTCGCGCACATTTCATGAGGGTGCACCAGGAGATGGAAATCGATCAGATCGCGGACGCATTGTACGATCGTGGTCCGGACGAAGCACGTCAGAAGGCCCGGCGCGCGGCAAGCTGGGGCAAGCGCCACTGCTCTGTGGGGTGCCAAAATGTCATCCGTATCTGGAGCGGTTGACTCCGTGAGCTAGTTGGGGCCCGCGTTGGGGCACTACACCCTAATGGAGGCCCCGCATTGATCACCTACTTGTCGCTCCTCGGCTCCGCCCTGCGCGCAGCCCTGAGCTCGCGACGGCATCTCGTCCTTGAGAACCTGGCTCTCCGCCAGCAACTCGCTGTCCTCTCCCGCCAGTCGCGTCGACCCAGGCTTGCCCCATCTGACCGCCTCTTCTGGTCATTCCTCTCCCAGCTGTGGTCGCGCTGGCAGTCGGCGGTCGTGTTCGTTCAGCCTGAGACGGTCATCCGCTGGCAACGCACTGCCTGGCAACGGTATTGGACGTGGAAGAGCAGGCGATCGGCATCTCCTGGCCGACCACGAATCCAGAAAGAGGTCCGCGAGCTAATCCGACGTCTGGCAGGCGAGAATCCCCGCTGGGGCAGCGTCCGCATCCTGGGCAAGCTACGCAAGCTAGGCTATGAGGTCAGTGCTCAGACTGTCCGCCGCTACCGTCAGCGGGCAACGCGGCGTCCGCCTTCGCAGTCCAGGCGGACCTTTCTCAGGAACCACTCACGTCATATCTGGGCAACCGACTTCTTCACAGTGCATACGCTGACCCTGAAGACTCTGTACGTATCGCTCTTCATCTCTCATGACCGGCGCCAGCTAGTACATTTGAACGTGACCGCCCATCCCAGGGCAGAGTGGGTCTGGCAACAACTGATTGAGGCCACACCCTGGGGTCGGCAGCCGAAGTTCCTCATGCGGGATCGCGACTGCTGCTATGGTGGGAGCTTCAAGTCAAGGGCAGCTCGGCTGGGCATCGAAGCGATACTCACCCCGATCCGGGCTCCCAGGGCGAACGCCGTCGCCGAAAGAGTAATAGGCACACTCCGCAGAGAGTGCCTGGATCACATGATCATTATCAACGAGAGGCATCTTCGCGCCGTTCTGCGGGAGTATGTCACCCACTACAACGATGGCCGACCTCATCGCACACTTGGTCTCGAGACTCCCACAGGGCCACCTCCTCGGGCTAGTCCGCTGCAGTCCGGGCGAATCGTTGCTCGGCCGGTGCTGGGCGGCCTTCACCACGAGTACGAGTGGCTGGCTGCTTAACCCATCCAGATACGGATGTAGTTTTGGCACCCCACAGTGCGTGCCGTGATGTCGGTCGCGGTGGTGCTGGTCGCCGGGGCGATCGCCACCGTCTTGCTCGTGCAGGAGCCATCGTCGGACCTGACGAAGATGGTCGTGGGGGGCTGGGCAACGGCGCTGGGCAACGTCATCGGCTTCTATTTCGGGGCGCGCAGCACGGCGGAGTGACGTCAGGCGTCTCCTGCGGGCCCGTCGGAGCGGGTGGCTAGGTGCTGCTCCCAGTAGCGCCGGAAGATCGCCAGACCCCAGCGGTAGCCCCAGGCGTCGCCGACGCTGTTCGCCAGGTTCGCGGAGAAGATGTAGAAGAAGATCATCAGGCCGAAGAAGGCCGTGACTGACCACCACGTCACACCCGCGAACGCCAGCGGAACGAGCGCCAGCGCAACGCCGATCGTTAGCCCGGTCCAGGCGATCGTCCGCACAACAGCGCCCTCGCGGCCGCGGCGGCGCCGGTGCCCCTCGATCAGTTCGAGCGGCACGCTCTCGACCGTGCCGGCCGCGGCGGCGGACGCGCCGCAGTGCCGGCAGTCCTCGCCCTCGTCGCGGCGCGGGTGATAGCAGTCGCCGCAGAAGCGGCCGGTGTTGGGGGCACGGCCGGCCAGCACCTCGTCCAGCCAGGCGATGAGCCGCGCGGAGACGATCTCATCGGCCGCGGCGGCGGGCGCCTCGGAGCTGGAGAGCCGATCGCCGGCCGGCGTCTGTGTCACTACTCGTCGGACATCATGCCGAAGACCTGGTCCGGCCGGATCACGAAGAGCAGCCGCTGCTCGCCCGGCTGCAGGTTCGGATACTCGTCGAGGCCCATGTACTTCTTGGCTAGCTTGTGGATGTTCTCGAGAGCGCCGTCTGTCCGCACCTCGATGACCTCGCCCTGGATCGCCGCCGACTTGTACGGCACGTCCTGGTCGAAGATCGAGATCGCAACGCGGGGATCGCGTCGCACATTGCGGGGCTTGATGCGCCCCTCGGCCGTGTTCACGAGGACGTTGTCGCCCTCGACGTCGACCCAGACAACGCTCACCTGCGGCGAGCCGTCGGGCATTAGCGTGGCCAGGTGGCCGAAGTTCTTTCCTTCGAAGAGAGCGCGGATACCGGGGCTGAGAGCGGCCATTTAACTAACCTCCTGCTGCATGATCCTCTGTCAGTCTTTAGCGTATAGCCACGAGGCCCGAAGGTCACGCCGCGGTTAGCGAACCGCACGGATTGCGTTAATTGGCGCCCGGAGCGCCCTCCGACCGTATCGCCGGACGCCCTCCAGCGTCTGTCTTGGTACACGCACCGGGCGACCCGTCCGGCTCGTGAACTGAATCAGCAGCCAGCGCCGCGAGCAGTGAACCGCCCTCTCTTCGCCCGCGGCGAAGGCACAACAAGGAGCCCCCAATGGCGTGGTTAACCTCGCTGCTCAACAAGCCGGAGACGGCCCAGGACGAGAGCGCGCCGTCCGCAGAAGATACCCTGAGTGCGGGCGCTGACACCGCGCAGCCGCTCCCCACCGCGGACAGTCCGCCGCTTGTTATCCTGGCGCCGGACATCGGCGGGGTTAGTTCGTTCCAGCTTCGATCCTTCCCGGACGCGGCGACCGCGGCTGCGGAGATCGAGCAGCTCTCCCCGGAGACGCGCCGCGGCACCCACGCTTTCTGGGCGCTTCGCGACGAGCCCGTACTACCAGCCGACGGCCATCGCGAAGCGCTCGTCCTCATTCGGGCCAACCTCACGTCGAACGTTGTCTACGCCGTCTCCTTCGTCGACCTTGAGAGCGCCTGGTCGTTCGCACGCTTCGCGAGGCCAAGCGCGGCCTCGACGTCTCCCACCTGATCATCCTCTGGGCCTCGTTCGCGACCGTTCGCGAGGAGCTGGACGGGGTCAGCGTTCTGCCCGATTCCGCACCGGCGACGAAGTCACAGCACGCCAGGGCCTACCCCGGCCACAGCACTATCGAGCTTGAGGCCGTCGAGACCGTGCGGGAGTACGAGCGCCGCGACGAGCCCGTGATCAGCGGCGCAACCGCTGCCGCCGAAGCACCCGAGCGCAACGCCGAGGTGGAGACGGAGGCGGAACGCCGTGCGGAGGCGGCCCAGTGCGCCGAGGTGGCGGCCGAGGCCGAACGCCGTGCGGAGGCGGCCCGGCGCGCCGAAGTGGAGGCCGAGGCCGAACGCCGTGCGGAGGCAGCCCGGCGCGCCGAAATGGAAGAGGCTGCCCGAATCGCAAGACAGGCGCAGGAGCAGCTGCGCGAGGCGCGCGCGGCCGCAGACGCCGCCCGCGCCAAGGCGGAGGCTGAGGCGTCGCGCCGCCGCGAAGCCGAGCGCCGCCTGGAAGAGCACCGCCTGGCCGCGCTGGCCGCAGCCCGCTCGATCGCCCTCGCCGACATGGAGTCCGGCATCGAGAGCGCGCTCACGATGCCTTCGGCGGCGGCAGAGCCGCTCGTGCTCGACGCGACGAGCGCCGCGCTGGAAGGCCTCGCCGAGGCGCGCGTGCAGCCGCATGCCGAAGCCGCGTCGCCCACGATCGAGACGCTCAGCGGCAGCACTCTTGGCGATGAGGATGAGCCGACGGCGCGGGGCACCGTCTTCGCGCACGCGCCGGCCTTCGAGACCGCGGAGGCCGCCGAGGCGGTCGAAAACCCCCGGCATCTGCGTCGCGCGGACGACCCCGGCGATCCTGCCGATGACGCGCCGAAGATGCCGAAGCTGGACGATTTCGACATCGCCTACGAAGTCGCGCGCCTGCTGGAGAACCGTCGCTGGGAAAAGCGGGACGAGCCGTTCCAGGGCTTCGAGTCGCCGCCGGGCCGCTTCTAGCCGCTAATCGTGACCGATCTTGCGGTCCGGGGCGATGCGGTCCCGGACCGCTCGCTTGACGTCGGCCGGGTCCGGCATCTGCTTCGTCTCCCGGTTCGTGGCGATGACCTCGCCGCCGAGCGTCACCTCGAAGATGCCGCCACTGCCCGGCACGATCGCGACCTCACCAAGGTCCTCGCCGAACGTGGTCAGCAGCTCTTGCGCCATCCACGACGCGCGCAGCAGGAAGCGGCACTTCGTGCAGTACGTGATCTCGATGCGCGGCGCCGCCATGGCGCTACTCGATAACGAACGAATAGCTGTGGTTCGAGAGGACGGCGCCCAGGTAGAGCGCCACGATGCTCGCCAGCAGCGCAGAGCCGCTTGTCGCCATCGATAGGCGCCGCACGCGCCGCACCGCCGCTTCGTCCGCGCTGGCGTCCTCCATCAATCGCAGCTGGCGCGGCCCGACCGAGAACGTGTGCACCGCCGTCAGCACCAACGCCACGGCGACCAGCGCCATCTTCTCCCAGAAGATCCGCGTGAAGCGGAAGTCGGAGCTGAGAAGGTCGCCGGCGTTTTGGCCGGGCAGGTCACCGGCGGCGACGAACAGGTTCGTGATGCCCGTGACGATGATCACCGCCATCGCCGACCAGCCGAGCCAGCCGAAGCGCGCTGTCAGCGTCCGCATCACGCGCGCCCGCAGGCCGGCGTCTTCGATCGTGCGCACGGCCGGCACGGCGGCCGCGAAGAGGAACACCTGCGGGCCGATCCAGAGCGTGATTGCGAAAACGTGCAGCCACGTGCTGATTGCGTCGACCATCGGTTAGCCAATCTGCCGCATGCTGATCGCCTGCTCACGCTCGGGCCCGACGGAGATCAGGCAGAGCGGCACACCCAGCTTCTCCTGGATGAACTGTACGTAGCCCTGCGCCGCTTCCGGCAGGTCCTCGAAGCGTCGTACGCCCGCCGTCTCGGAGCGCCAGCCGGGCAGCTCTTCGTAGACGGGCTCAGCGTTCGCCAGGTCGAGCCCGCTCGCCGGCATCGAGTCGACGGTGCGCGAGCCGATGCGGTAGGCGGTGCAGACCTTGATCGTGTCGAACTGGTCGAGCACGTCGAGCCGCGTCAGCGCCGCACCGCCGATGCCGTTGGCCTGCGCCGTGAAGCGCGCCGCCACGGCGTCGAACCAGCCGCAGCGCCGCGGCCGGCCCGTGGTGGAGCCGTACTCCGGGCGCGGACCGCCTTCGCGCAGCATATCGCCCGTCTCGTCGAGGAGCTCCGTCGGGAAGGGGCCGTTGCCGACGCGCGTGCAGTAGGTCTTGTAGACGCCCAGCACGCTGTCGATGTGCGTCGGGCCGATGCCCATGCCGACGGCCGCGCCGGCCGCCAGCGAGGACGGCACCGACGACGTCACGTACTCGTACGTGCCGAGGTCAAGATCGAGGAGTGCGCCCTGCGCGCCTTCGAGCAGGACGGGCTCGTCGGCCGCCAGCGCCTTGTGCATGAGGACGTTCGTATCGGCGATATAGGGGGCGAGCCGCTGGCCGTAGCCCACGTACTCGTCGAGCACGGCCTCCGCGTTCACGCCGTCGGTCTCGTACAGCTTCTCGAGCACGGCGTTCTTGTAGGGCACGAGAAAGCCGAACAGGTTCGCCAGCGCTTCGCGGTCGGCGATGTCGGCGACGCGAACCCCCGCGCGGCCGACCTTATCGACGAACGCCGGGCCGACGCCGCGGCCGGTCGTGCCGATGGCGCCATCGCCGCGCAGCTCCTCGTCCTTGACGTCGATCAACCGGTGCCAGGGCATGAGTACGTGCGCGCGGTCGCTCAGGAAGAGGCGGCCCTTGACCTTCACGCCGCGCTCTTCGAGGTGCTCGATCTCCTTCAGCAGCTCGATCGGGTCGACTACGCAGCCGTTGCCGATGAGGCAGATCTTATCGGGGTAGAAGATGCCGGCAGGCACGAGGTGGAGCTTGAACTCGCCGAGGTCGTTGATGATCGTGTGGCCGGCGTTATTGCCCGCCGAGTAGCGCGCGACGATGTGCGCCTTCTCCGCGAGGAAGTCGATGATCCGGCCTTTGCCTTCGTCCCCCCACTGGCCACCGATAACGACTGTGACTGACATAGAACCGGGGCCGTCTGACGGCCCCTTCTCCTTTCGGCTCTGAAACCTCAGGCAGTATAAAGGCGCGTGCTGGCGCGGGCAAGGCGGCCGGCAAGAACCAGCGCGCCGGTGTAATCGTATCGCCTGCAAGACCCTTACTTTGCTAGGAGGCAGCGAATGCTCCGGAGTATCCTCGTACTGGCCACGCTTGCGCTCGCGCTGGCCGCCGCCTGTGGCGACGATGACGGCGGCGGACCCACCGACACAGCACCTCCCGCTACCGACACACCCACAGACGCCCCGACGGACGCCCCGGACGACGGCGTGATCGCGCTACAAGCGGTCGACTTCGCCTTCAGCGAGGCGTCGATCAGCGCCGAGGTTGGATCGAGCGTTACGGTGGGATTTTTCGAACGAGGGCCTGGCGACGCACACCTTCACGGTGGACGAGCTCGAAGTCGACCTGCTGCTATCGAGTGACGGGAGCGGCACCGTCGATTTCACGTTCCCGGACGAGAGCTTCGAGTTCTACTGCCGCATCCATCCGTCGGACATGCGCGGCACGCTCGAACCCAGCTAGTCGCGACGGCGCCAGCGCGTGCCGCCCTGCACGTCCTCGAGCGTGATCCCGAGCTCCAGCAGGCGGTCGCGCACCTTGTCGGAGAGCGCGAACTGCTTCTCGTCGCGCAGGTCGCCCCGTAGCTCAACGAGCAGGTCGATGAAGGCGTCCGCGCCCGCCGCAGTCTCACGCTCCCGCAGCGTCAGTCCCAGCACGCCGGCCAGCTCTCGCAGCACCGCCTGAGCCTCGCCGACGCCGCGGCCCTCGTCACGCGCGCGGTTGATCTCGCGCGCCAGGTCGAAGAGGCGGGCAAGTGCCCCGGCCGTGTTCAAGTCGTCGTCCATCGAGGCGATGAAGCGCTCGCGGAACTGATCGCCGGGGATATCGGCGGCCGGGCCCTCGCCCGGCACGGAGGCCGCCAGCTGCAGCCGCTCCGCGGCGCGCTTGCCGGACTCCAGCGCCTCCTCTGAGTAGCCCAGCGGCGCCCGGTAGTGCGCGGTCATCACGAAGATGCGGATGCCGTCGCTGCCGTAGCGCTCCAGCCCCTCGCGGATCGTGATGATGTTGCCCAGCGACTTGCTCATCTTCTCTTCGTCCAGCGTCAGCCAGCCGTTGTGCATCCAGTGGCGGACGAACGGCTTGACGCCGGTGAAGCCCTCCGCCTGGGCGATCTCGTTCTCGTGGTGCGGGAAGATCAGGTCCTGGCCACCGCCGTGCATGTCCAGCGTGGCGCCGAGGTAACGGTAGGACATGGCGGAGCACTCGATGTGCCAGCCCGGCCGGCCGTTCCCCCACGGGCTCTCCCACGAAGGCTCGTCCGGCTTGGCCGCCTTCCAGAGCGCGAAGTCGGCAGGGTCGCGCTTCTCCTCGTCTACTTCGACGCGCGCGCCGGCCCGCATCGAGTCGACGTCGCGGCCGGAGAGCTTGCCGTAGCCAGCGTCGCTGCGCACGTCGAAGTAGACGTCGCCGCTCTCCACGGCGTAGGCGCGCTTCTTTTCGATCAGCCCCTGCACCATCTCGACGATCTGCGGGATCTCCTGCGTGGCGCGCGGGTAGATGTCCGCAGGCGTGATGTTCAGCTCGCGCATCTCGTCCTCGTACTCCTCAATGTACTCGGCGGCGAGCTGGTCGTAGGAGATGCCGCGCTCGGCGGCGCGGGCGATGATGCGGTCATCGATGTCGGTGTAGTTCTGGACGTGCTTCACCTTGAAGCCGCGGTACTCCAGGTAACGCCGCAGCACGTCGAAGATGATGTAGCTCATGGCGTGGCCGATGTGCGAGTGGTCGTAAGGCGTGATCCCGCAGACGTAGATCTTGAGGGCGTCGTCAGGCTGCTTCACCTCTTCGACGCGCCGAGACATCGTGTTGTAGAGGCGCAGCGTCATTCAGAAGCCGCCGGCTTGGGCCTGGCTTTCGTCGCCGTCCGCCGGCGTGCCGGCTTCGGCTTCTCCAGCGCCTTCAACCGCGCTTCCAGCTCGGCGATCCGGCCCTCCAGCTCCTGGATGATGTCCCACTCCGGGTCAGGCAGCCGCAGCACGGTGTCGTCTCCGGGATCGGCGAAGGCGACGACGTGACCCGGGACGCCGACTACAGTGGCGTTCGGCGGCACGTTGGTGACGACGACGGAACCGGCGCCGATCTTGGCGTTCTCACCGATGGTGACGTCGCCGATCACCTTGGCGCCGGCGCCGACGACGACGTTGTCGCCCAGCGTCGGGTGGCGCTTAGCCCGGCGCGTGCTCGTCCCGCCCAGAGTTACGCCCTGGAAGAGGTGTACGTTGTCGCCGATGATTGTCGTCTCGCCAACGACGACGCCCATGCCGTGGTCGATGAAGAACGACTCGCCGATCAGCGCGCCGGGGTGGATCTCGATCCCGGTGAGGAACCGGCCGACGTGCGCGAGCAGCCGCGCGGGCACGTGGGCGCCTCTCAGGTGCAGCTCATGAGCGAGGCGGTGGATCTGGCGAGCGTGAAAGCCGGGGTACGTGAGTACGACCTCAAGGTCGTTGACGGCGGCCGGGTCGCGTTGGCGGGCCGCATTGATATCGCGTCTAATCTGGCGTAAGAGCCCCATGGCTCGTCTCTCCCTTCGCTGATCTATCGAGCATACCGGTCAGGCCCCATCGTCCGCACGAGGCGGACCGGGGGCCCGATACAGGCGCAGGACGCGCAGATGCCACGCCCTGCGGAGCCGTGGGACCGGCTGCCCGCAGCCGGAAGAGACGTCGGTCGCATAGAGAACATTATAGGGGAAGCCCGCGACGGACTGTAGCGGCCCGCCCGCCCGACGCCGATGTGATAACTTATCCCCTGCCATTCACGCCCCGGAGAACCCCTTGCACCACCGCCTCTACGTTCGCGCCGCACCCGTTGTCGCCCGATACGCGACCCTCACCTTGAGAATCGGCCTGCGGGAGCTGCTGCCGATCGGCCTCGGCAGGGCGCTGCTGCTGAGCAAGGAAGGATCGCGATTGCGGCGGCTCCTTCGACCGCGGTCGCGGACCGCCGGGGCCTAGCCGGTCTCGTCTATGCACGATCAGGGCGGCGCCAAAGGCGGCTTCCACTGGCGCTCCCTTTTGCCGGCGCTCAGCCGCCGCGATCTGCTCGAGGGTGCGATCATCGCGATCGCCTTCCTGCTCTACTTCTGGGTGCGCGGCGCCGTCGTCGACCGGCCCGAGGCCGCCTACTGGCACGCCCGAGACTTGATCGACCTGCAGCGCTCGCTCGGCTTCTTCTGGGAGGACAACCTTAACGACTGGATCGCCGGCCGCAAGTTCTGGGCGCAGCTGATGAACGTCAGCTACTTCTACCTGCACTTCCCGCTGATCATCGCCTTCGGAATGTGGCTCTACTACTACCGGCGCCGCCAGTACACGTTCGTCCGCGACTCGTTCCTCGCTTCGGGCGCGATCGCGCTGGTCATCTACTGGCTCTATCCGGTGGCGCCGCCGCGGGAGCTGCCTGAGCTGGCCGCCCAGTTCGACGCGGCGGCGCCGGCGTACGTCCTCAGCTTCTTCGACACAATGGAGGCCTACCTCGGCTACGCTTACGATACGCAGTCCACGCGGGCCTTCGTGAACCCCTACGCCGCGATGCCCAGCCTCCACTTCGGCTGGGACCTCCTGCTGGGGCTGGCCGTATTCGGCGCCTTTCGCCGCACGCGCCTGGCCCGGCCCGCCCTTGCGATCGGCGTCGCCTTGCCGGCGCTGCAGGTGATCTCGATCACGACGACGGCGAACCACTTCTTAATCGACGCCGTCGCTGGTGGGATCGTGGCGCTCGCGGGGCTCGGCGTCGCGTTGGCGCTGCGCCGGTGGGGTTATCCGTGGCTCGTCGAGCAGATACGGCGGCTCCCGTGGCAGTCGGCGCGGCGCCTGCTGCTCGGCGACGCGGCCTAGTTCGAGTGGTGGAAGACCGACAGCGGCCCAAGCGCCGCGTAGATCTCCACGGTGACGTCGCTGACGTGCTGCGCCCACGCTTCCCAATCGCGGCGCGCTCTGTCCGCCTGCGGACTGCCGATCGCCTCTTGAACGGAAGTGTCGCTCGACATCTCGTACAGCGTCGTCCAGTTGACGCCGCGGCGATTGCACGTGGTTCGGTACGCCTTGACGACGCCCGGAATCGCCATGACGTGCGGCAAGTGCTCGCGGCAGTACCAGCGCTCGAACTCCTCCATCACGGAGGGCTCGACGCTGGCGCGGACGACGAGATAGGGCGCCGCCACTAGCAGAAGCTCTCCGGGTCGAAGTTGCACTCGAACTTATCGATGAAGGCACGCGCGCGGGCCTCGTCGAACGCCTCGAACGTGTCAAGGTAGCCCCAAGCGGTAAGGGCGATGCGCGAGTCCATTTCGGCGTACGGCGTCAACAGCACGGCGTTGCCGGCCGCCACCTCCTGGAGGACGGTCTGGCTCAGCTGGTTGCGCAGGGTGGCGCAGCCGTCGGTGTCCAGCGCCGGTTCGGCGTGGCAGTTGTACCAGACGACGGCGCCGGCGTGCTCCATGTTGTGGACGGCCACCTCTTTGGCCACAGCCAGGTCGGACACGCCCGTGGGTGCGAACGAATCGGCGTGCGGGCCGGACGTCGGCGGGTTGCTGTTGTAGTCGTCGTAGGTCTGCCCGGTGGCGAAGTGATCGCGGGCCTCGATCTCGTTGAAGTGCTGGACGGGATACGGGTAGTCGCTGAGGTCGAGCCCGGCGCCGCCATTGCCGTCGCTACTGCAGGCAGCGGCCACGAGAACCAGAGCGAGGGCCACGATCCAGGGGAGGTTTCGCGAGAACCGTCGCATCGCCCTTAGCTTTGCAGGCGCGCCACTATCTTGTCCAGAACGTGACGCGAATCCTTCGCGGTATCCACAACGAAGTAGGCCCGCCGCGGCCGCTGGTAGTCCCGCCGCATCCGCGCCAGCACACGGAGGCCAGCCGTCGACCGGTCCTTCGGGTCGCGGCCGGCGTCCCGCTCCGCCAGCCGCTGGCGCATGACAGCGATCGGCGCCCGCAAGCGGACGATGACCAGCCGCGCGCCGGCCTCGTCGGCGAGACGATACAGCGGCCTGCGGTGCGCCTCCCTGAGGTTCGTCGCGTCGAGCACGACCGGTACGCCGCGGTCGAGCAGCCGACGCGCCAGGACGTGGATCGCGGGGAAGAGGCGTTCGTTCTCCTTGTCGTCGTGCTGAGGCGATCTGTAGAGGACGCTGCGTAGCGCGTCGCTCTCCAGAATCGCCGCCGGATAGCGCCCGGCGAGGCGGCGGGCGAAGTGCGACTTGCCGCTGCCCGGCAGGCCGATGAGGATGACGAGCCGGAGCGGCCGCACGGCCTTTGGTAGACGGCCGAGTGCGGCCTCCAGCCGGCGGGCGTCGCGCTTCGCGTCAGTCATCTTCGTAGAACGCGAGCCCGACGAAGCCCGGCCCGGTGTGGACGGCCATCACGGAGGTGAAGTCGGTCTGCAGCAGCTCCGCCGGCGCCAGCTCGCGGCAGAGCGCCTCACTCAAACGCCCGGCAGCAGCCGCCGCTTCGGTGTGCATGACCGCCGCATGAATCGCGCCACCCGACGTCTGCGCCTTTACGTAATCCAGCAGCCGCACGAGGCCCTTCTCCTCCGTCCGCACGCGCCCGATCGAGCGCGTGCGCCCCTCCGCAAACGCCAGCAGTGGCCGGATGCGCAGGAGCTGTGCGGCCCAGTGCACGATCCACGGCACGCGGCCGCCGCGCGCCAAGTAGCGCATCGTGCCCAGCAGGCCGATCAGCCGCGCCCGCCCCGACACGCGGATCGCCTCTGCCGCCGCCTCGCTGGCCGATGCGCCGGCGACCAGGCTGCGCGCCGCCGCGAGAACCGCGAAGCCATGAGTCATCGCCAGCCCGCCGGAGTCGACGATTCGCACGTCGAGGCCCGGCAGCTCCGCCACCGCGAGGCCGCGCGCCGTGACGGCGGATTCGTACGTCCCGCTGTAGCCCGCGGCCAGGGTCAGGCAAAGCACGGTGTCGGCGCCGCCGTCGCGCGCCTGCCGGTAAGCGTCGAGGAACTGCGCCGGCGCGGGCGAGGTCGTACGCACCGGACGCTGCGCTTCATCGGCCAGCCGGAAAAGCTCCGCCGGGCCGAGCGCGCCGTCCGGGTGCACCTCGTCGCCGATGAGGAGCCCCAGCGGCACGGTGACGATGCCGAGGCCCTCCAGCAGGCGCGGTGGCAGGCAGGCGGAGCTATCTGTGACAACGGCGGTCCGGGGCATCGGCGGCGTCCATGATGCACCGTTCCGCTTGAGGAAACCAGTATGCTATACTCGCTGCGACGGAAAAGAAGAAGGGAAGCGACACCCTCGTAGATGCTCACGAAGGATAAGACGGCGGAGATCGCCGCAGAGCACCGGTCCCATCCAACGGACTCGGGTTCCACTGAGATACAGGTCGCGCTCCTCAGCGAGCGGATCAGGCAACTTACCGATCACCTGCGGGCGCATCGGAAAGATTTCCATTCTCAGCGTGGGCTACTCAAGCTTGTCGGCCGGCGACGGCGGCTGCTTCGATACCTGAACCGTCGAAGCCCGGCGAGCTACAAGGCACTGATCGCCAAACTGGGCCTGCGCAAGTAAGCGCGGGCCTTTCTCTTTTCCCGAGCCACTCATCATAGCGGGCTGAAGTAGCGGCAAAGAGCCGCCGGCAACGCTGACGTGACCATCAGGGACACGCAAAACAACGTCCTGAGGTCAGACGCACCGTAGCACCCGCCAAGACAGACCCAGGAGGTCAGGTTTCAGATGGCAGAACAATTCGAGCGCGAGATCGGCGGCAAGCCACTTCAGATCGAGACAGGCAAGCTCGCCGGCCTCGCCAACGGCGCCGTCACCGTTCGCTACGGTGACACGATGATCCTCGTCACCGCAGTGATGAACAACAAGCCCCGCGAGGGCACGGACTTCTTCCCGCTGACTATCGACTTCGAGGAGCGAATGTACGCCGCCGGCAAGATACCCGGCGGCTTCTTCCGCCGCGAAGGCCGGCCCAGCAGCGAAGGCACCCTCACGATGCGCCTCACCGACCGGCCGCTGCGGCCGCTCTTCCCGAAGGGCATGCGCAACGATGTGCAGGTCGTGATTACCACGCTCTCCGCCGACCAGGAGAACGACCCCGACTTCATGGCGATCGTCGGCGCATCCGCCGCTCTCAGCATCTCCGACATTCCGTTCGGAGGCCCTATCTCAGGTACGCGCATCGGCCAGATCGACGGTCAGTACGTCGTCAACCCGACGTACGAGCAGCGCGACGAAAGCACCCTCGACATCGTCGTCGCCAGCACCAAGGACGCGATCGTCATGGTGGAGGCCGGCGCCAGCGAAGTCTCCGAAGAAACGTTGCTGGAGGCGATGAAGCTGGCCCAGGAGACCAACGCCGAGGTCATCGCCCTCCAGGAGGAGATAGTGGCCAAGATCGGCAAAGAGAAGCGGGCCTTCGAGGTCGCGGAGCTACCTGAGGACGTACAGACGGCGGTCAACGAGTTCGCGGCAACCCGCGACTGGGACATCTTCGCCGCCGCCAAGGACGAGCGCGCCGGCCTGATGGACGCCGTCCGCAACGAGACGATCGAAGCGCTGGGCGAGAAGTTCGAGGAGGCCGATATCAAGGCCGCGGTGGAAGCCCACACGAAGAGCGTCATCCGCAACAGCATCCTCGACGACGGCAAGCGCCCCGACGGCCGCAAGCCCGACGAGATCCGAGAGGTCAGCATAGAAGTCGGACTGCTGCCCCGGACACACGGCTCCGGCCTCTTCACCCGCGGCGAGACGCAGGCGCTGACTGTCCTGACGCTGGGCTCGATGGGCGAGCAGCAGCGGATCGACGGCATCGAGCCGGAAGACTCGAAGCGCTACCTCCACCACTACAACTTCCCGCCTTACTCCGTCGGAGAGGCGCGCTTCATGCGCGGCCCCAGCCGGCGCGACGTCGGCCACGGCGCGCTCGCAGAGCGGGCGCTAATGCCGGTGATCCCGAGCGAGGACGTCTTCCCCTACACGATCCGCCTCGTCTCCGAGGTGCTCTCCAGCAACGGTAGCTCCTCGATGGCGAGCACCTGTGGCAGCACTTTGGCCCTGATGGACGCCGGCGTCCCGATCAAGACGCCGGTCGCCGGAATCGCTATGGGCCTGATCAAGGGCGACGACAAGTTCCAGGTGCTCACTGACATCGCCGGCATGGAAGACCACTACGGCGACATGGACTTCAAGGTCGCCGGCACCGAGGAGGGCGTCACGGCCCTCCAGATGGACATCAAGACCAAGGGCATCACAAGCGAGATCCTGGCGGAGGCACTGGCCAGCGCCCGCGAGGCACGCCTCTTCATCCTCGGGAAGATCAAAGAGGCGATTCCGGAGCCGCGCAAAGACCTTTCGCCGTTCGCGCCTCGGATGTACCGCATCACCGTCCCGCAGGACAAGATCGGCATCGTCATCGGACCCGGCGGCCGCGTCATCCGCTCGATCATCGAAGAGACGAAGTGCAGCGTCGACATCGAGGACGACGGCACTGTCTTCATCGGCTCGCCAAGCGAAGAGCAGGCCCAACAGGCGATCAGCATCATCGAAGGCCTGACCAAGGACGTGGAGCTGGGCGAAGTCTACACCGGCACCGTCACGCGCACGACCGGCTTCGGCGCCTTCGTCGAGATAACACCGGGCAAGGACGGCCTCGTGCGCCTGGAGGACATCGACGCCAACCCGCCCCGGCGCGTGGACGACGTGCTCAACATCGGCGATGAAGTGGAGGTCATGGTCATCGAGGTCGATTCGATGGGCCGCGTTAACCTCTCCCGGCGCGCTGTCGCCGAAGAAATGACGCTCGACCAGGCGCAGGAGGCGTCACGGGCCGCGCAGGAAGCGTCGCGTGGCAGTGGCGGCGGCTTCGGCGGCGGCGGCGGCCGACGCGGCGGTGGTGGTGGCGGCGATCGCGGAGGCCGTGGTGGCGGTGACCGCGGAGGCCGTGGTGGCGGCGGCGGTCGCGGCGGCGGCGGACGTGACGGCGGCAACGGCCGGCCACGCGGACGCGACGGTGGTGGTGGTGGTGGCGGCGGCCCCCGGCGCGGTGGTGGCGGCGGCGGTGGTGGTGGTGGCGGTGGCCCCCGGCGCGGCGGTGGCGGCGGTGGCCCCTATCGCGGCGGTGGCGGCAGCGGCCCGAGCAGCGGTGGCCCCGGCGGCGGCGAAAGCGGCGGATTCCGGCGCGAGCCGGGCACCCCTCCCCCTCCGCCACCCCCGGCACCGATGAAACGCTGGTAGACTGTACCCGCTTCGGCAGGGTGTCGCCGCCGCTGGCGGATCACTCCCTGTCCAGCGGTGTTAGATGACGATCAAAGTTCTGGTCAGCGGAAGCGGCAAGATGGGCCGCGAGGTCCTGCACGCCGTCTCCGCCGAAGACGACATGGAGCCGGTCGGCGTCGTCGACTTGCTTTCCACTGAGGAGTACATCTCGCTGCCCGGTGAGGTGCTGGTCCCGTTCGAGCGCAACCCGGCCGCGCTTATCACGCGCACGCGCCCCGACGTGATCGTCGACTTCACGAGCGCCGAGTGGACGCCCAAGCTGGCAGACGCGGCGCTGGAAGAAAACGTGCGCCTCGTCTCCGGCACCAGCGGGCTCAGCAAGAGCTTCGTCTCGCACCTGGGCGAGGAGTGCGCGAAGCGACAGCTGGGCGCCGTCATCGCCTCGAACTTCGCAATCGGAGCAATCCTTATGCAGCAGATGGCTCGCATGGCGGCACGCTTCTACGACAACGCCGAGATCGTCGAGCAGCACCACGACGGCAAAGTCGACGCCCCGTCCGGCACGTCGCTGACGACCGCCCGAGCGATCGTCGAAGCGCACGGCAAGCCGATGAGCGTGCCGGAGACGAAGCGTGAGACGATCGCAGGAACGCGCGGCGGCGACGACGACGGCGTCGCCATCCACAGCGTTCGCCTGCCGGGACTCGTCGCCCACCAGGAGGTGATCTTCGGCGGCCCGGGCGAGACGCTCCGCATCCGGCACGACACCTCGGACCGGGCGTCGTTCATGCCCGGAGTCCTGCTCGCAGTGCGCGAGGTGATGAGCCTGAAGTCGCTCGTCGTCGGCCTTGAGGGCCTGTTCGGCTTCGAGTCCGGGGGCGCCCGCCGGCAAGCCGATGCCGGGTAAGACCGTCCTCGTCCTGGGCGCAGGCGTCGGCGGCCTCGTCGCCGCCAGCCGCCTGCGCCGGATGCTCAACGAAGAGCACCGCGTCGTTCTCGTTGATCGTTCGCCGATCTACACGTTCGCGCCCTCTTTCCCGTGGGTGATGCTGGGCCAGCGCAGCCTAGAGCGCCTGTCGCGAGACCTGCGCAGGCTGGAGCGGAAGGGCATCGAATTCAAGGCGGCCGAGGTCAGAGGCTTCGACTTCGAGAACAAGCGTGTGCAGGTTGAGGACGGCGAGGATTTGTCGTACGACTACCTTATCGTCAGCCTCGGCGTCGACTACTCCTCCGAAGAGGTGCCCGGCCTGAACCGCGCGTGGACGTTCTACCACGCCGAAGGCTCCGAGGGCCTGCGCGAGGAGCTGCCGAAGGTCCGCGGCGGCCGCATCGCCGTTTGCGTGCCGTCTCTGCCGTACCGCTGTCCGGCCGCGCCCTACGAGGGTGCGATGCTCCTGGAGCGCTACTTCCGCAGCCAGAAGATCCGCGGCGATGTCGAGCTCCACTTCTATTCGCCGGAGCAGATCCCGCTGAAGGCGGCGGGTACGGAGATCGGCGAGCAAGTGCTCGGCCTGCTCGCCGAGCGTGATATCGGCTTCACCGGCGGCGTCTCGCTTCGGTCCGCGGACCACGCGACGGGCCAGCTCAACTTCAGCGACGGCTCTGACGCCGGCTTCGACATGCTCGTCGCTACGCCGGTGCACTTGCTGCCCAACGTGCTCAAGGGCTCCCTTCTGGCCAACGGTGGCGACTGGCTCTCCGTCGACCGCGAGACGCTGGCGACCGCGGCGCCTGACGTCTACGCCATCGGCGACTCGACGACCATCCCGCTGGCGAACGGCACGCAGCTGCCGAAGGCGGGCGTCTTCGCTCACGGCGAGGCCGAGGTCGTCTCGCGCAACATCGCCGCCGAGATCGCCGGCGGCGACCCGATCTGGGATTTCGGCGGGCAGGGCGCCTGCTTCCTGGAGACGGGGGGCGGGCGGGGCGCTTACATCACCGGCCACTTCTTTAGCGAGCCGGCCCCGGACGTCGCCATGCGCGGCCCCAGCCGCTTCTGGCACTGGGCCAAGATCGGCTTCGAGCGCAGCTGGCTCTGGCGCTGGTTCTGAAGCGGGGCCATTGCCCGACGAACTCTCGATTCGCTACCATGACTCCACCATGCCTGCACCACTGAACGTAGCCGTCGTTGGCGCAACCGGTCTCGTCGGCCGCGAGTTCCTCAAGATCGCCGCGCAGCGCCGCTTTCCCATCAAGGGGCTGCGCCTGCTCGCCTCGCACCGTTCCGCCGGCAAGAAGATCACGTACGGCGACTGGGAGATCGAGGTCGAAGAGGCGACGCGCAAGTCGTTCGAGGCGGTCGATTTGGCCTTCTTCTCGGCGACGGCTGAAGTTTCGAAGACGCTGATCCCGCTGGCGGTCAAGGCCGGCGCCATCTGCATCGACGACAGCGCGGCCTGGCGTATGGAAAACGACGTGCCGCTGGTCGTGCCGGAGGTCAACGCCGACGACCTCAAGGACCACCGCGGCATCATCTCGATCCCGAACTGCCCGACGACGCCGCTCTGCCAGGTGCTATGGCGCGTGCACCTGAAGTACGGGCTCGTGCGCGTGATCGTCGACACCTATCAGTCGGTGTCGGGGACCGGCGCCGCGGCCGTCGACGAGCTCACCGAGCAGACGCGCCAGGTGCTGGCCGGCGACGACACGCGGCCGCACATCTACCCGCACCAGATCGCCTTCAACCTCCTGCCGCAGGTTGACGTCTTCCTCGGCAGCGGCTACACGAAGGAAGAGTGGAAGATCATCAACGAGACGCGCAAGATCATGCACGAGCCAGAGCTTGCCGTCTCCGCCACTTGTGTCCGCGCGCCCGTCTTCACGGGTCACTCAGAAGCGGTGCACGCTGAGTTCGCTAAGACGATCACGCCTGAGGGGTTCCACGAGACGATCAAAGCGACGCCCGGCGTCTACGTCCAGGACGAGCCCTCGGTCAACATGTACCCGACGCCGTGGGCCGTGGCCGGCCGCGACGAGACGTTCGTCGGCCGCATACGCCAGGACGCCTCGCACCCGCTGGGCATCGCCTTCTGGCTCGTCAGCGACAACCTCCGCAAGGGTGCGGCGCTGAACGCGATCCAGATCGCCGAAGAGCTGATCGCCCGCCACCTCATCTAGGCGGGCACGCTGGTGCGCCACCGAGAGGCCGTCCGCGAAGACGCGCCGGCGATCGCTGGCCTGCGCGCGGAGAGCTGGCGCGCCACCTTCGCCGACGTCCTGAGCGAGGAGTACCGACCGGCGATGCTCGAAGACCGCAACGCCGTCTGGCAGGAGCGCCTGTCCGCGCCGCCACCCAATCAGCTCGTGATCGTGGCGGAGGAAGGTGGCCGGCTGACGGGCTTCGCCTGCGCCTACGGCGACGAGGATGCCCACTGGGGCACGTTCCTCGACAACCTCCACGTGCGGGGCGACTGGCAGGGGCGAGGTATCGGGAAGAGCCTCATGGGCAGATTGGCCGAATGGTGCGTCGCCGAGCACCCGGGGAGCGGCCTCCATCTCCTGGTCCTTGAGAAGAACGAGCGCGCCCGTGCGTTCTACGACCGGTTGGGAGCGGAGAACGTGGGCGGTGAAACGTGAGTGCCGCCGGGCTTCCTTCCCGCGCCCAGCCGTCGCTACGCCTGGACACCGGAACGGGTGGCGTCGACACGAAGGCTCTTGCGCCCGAGCTAGAGGCCGGGCTCGGGCATCTTGAGCGCGAGCCGCACCGGGCTCATGCCCTCCGCCACATCGAGAGTGGCGCCGTGGAGCGATGGTGATGTGCCGCTATCTATGTGGAGCACCGGCTTTTCGTCTCGGGAGATGATCTCATCGCCCTCACGGGCCTCACCGATAACGAGGCCGAACTCGCCGTCTTCACCCACGGCCAGCCGCAGGACTTGCTCTTCGGGCAACTCGCCGGCCTCGAGCGCATTGACCATCACGACCAGCGCCCTATCACTCACAATCAGCACTGCGGGCTACCTCCTTGCGCAGGTTTCCGCCCGAATCCTACGTTAGCACCGGCGTCAAACTGCAGTGCGCCAAAGCCGTAAATCATCCGCTCAACCGTAGCGGCTCTTGCGGGCAGGGGCGAATCTAGCCAAACCGGTGGCTGCGCAAGCGTGATTCAGGTATGGCGCAGAACAGCGATTCAGGTATCAAAATAGGCCGAAACATGATAAAATATTCGTACCACCACCTGCACAATTTCGCCCTGCGAAAAAGGACTGATTTCCCCGTATGCCGGCTCCTAAGCAGAAGTATACCGCTGCCGACATTCAGGTACTCGAAGGCCTGGAGGCAGTCCGGCGGCGACCCAGCATGTACATCGGCTCGACCGATGAGCGCGGCCTCCACCATCTCGTCTACGAAATAGTCGATAACTCCATCGACGAAGCGATGGCCGGCTTCTGCGACCGCATTTCCATAGTCATCGGCAAGGATGGCGGCGTAACAGTCACCGACAACGGCCGCGGCATCCCCGTCGACAAGCACAAGAGGACCGGCAAGTCCGCTCTCGAAACGGTGATGACCTACCTGCACGCCGGCGGCAAGTTCGACAGTCAGGCCTACAAGGTCTCGGGCGGCCTGCACGGGGTCGGCGCTGCGGTCGTAAACGCGCTCTCGTCAGAGATGACGGTGGAGGTGCGGCGTGACGGCAAGCTCTACCACCAGACTTACGAGCGCGGCAAGGCCAAGGGCAAGCTCAAGACGTCCTCCAACGGCTTCAAGGAGACGGGCACCACCACGTGGTTCCTGCCGGACAGCGAGATCTTCGACGAGACTCGCTTCGACTTCAACACGCTGATACAGCGCTTCCGCGAGATGGCCTTCCTCACGAAGGGCATCTGGATCTCGTTCGCTGATGAGCGGGTGGACCGCCACGCCACCTACTACTTTGAGGGCGGCATCCGCTCCTTCGTAGCGCGGATCAACAAGGGCCGCCGCACCTACCACGACCCGTTCTACATGGAGCGCGGCACAGAAGGCGCGATGGTCGAGGTGGCGATCCAGTACAACGACAGCTTCAACGAGTCGACGTTCTCCTTCGCCAACTGCATCCACACGATCGACGGCGGTACGCACCTGACCGGCTTCCGCTCCGCCCTGACGCGCGTCCTGAACGACTACGCGCGCAAGGCGAAGATCCTCAAGGACGCCGACGCCAACCTCTCCGGCGAGGACACCCGCGAGGGCCTCGTCGCCGTCGTCAGCGTCAAGCTCGCCGAGCCTCAGTTCGAAGGCCAGACGAAGACCCGCCTCGGCAACGCCGAGATGAAGGGCGCCGTTGAGTCCGCGCTCGGCGAGGCGCTCTCCGGCTGGCTCGAGGAGCGCCCGGCGGACGCCCGCAAGATCATCGAGAAGTGCCTGACGGCGGCCCGCGCCCGCGAAGCCGCGCGCAAGGCGCGTGACCTCGTGATCAAGAAGGGCTTCCTGGACGACAGCGTCCTGCCCGGCAAGCTGGCCGACTGCTCCGAGCGCAACCCTGAGGTGCGCGAGCTACACCTGGTGGAGGGCCCCTCCGCCGGCGGCACCGCCAAGGAAGGCCGCGACCGGCGCTTCCAGGCGATCCTGCCGCTGCGGGGCAAGATCCTCAACGTCGAGAAGGCGCGCCCGGACAAGATGCTGGCCCACGAGGACATCAGGGCCGTGATCACCGCGCTGGGCGCCGGCTTCGGCGAGGAGTTCAACGCCGAAAAGCTGCGCTACCACCGCGTGATCATCATGACTGACGCCGACGTCGATGGCGCGCACATCCGCACGCTGCTGCTGACGTTCTTCTTCCGCTACATGCCGGAGTTGATCGAAGGCGGCCACCTCTACATCGCGCAGCCACCGCTGTTCCGGGTGCAGAAGGGCAAGGACGTGCGCTGGTTCTTCTCCGACCAGGACAAGGACACGTACGTGAACAAGTTCAAGGACGGCAAGGGCATAACCCTGCAGCGCTACAAGGGCCTGGGCGAGATGAACCCGGAGCAGCTCTGGGACACGACGATGGACCCGGAGGTCCGCACCGTCCTCCAGGTCACCATTCCTGACGCCATGGAGGCCGACCGCACATTCAGCGACCTCATGGGCGAGGAAGTCGCCCCCCGCAAGCGCTTCATCCAGGCGCACTACGACAGAGCCACGCTCGACGTCTAGCGCCCGCCCGTCCGTATACTGGACCCGTGCCGGACGACAACGAGCAACAGCTCTTCAACGACGCCCTGCTTGACCTCTACGGGCCCGATGCCTTTTCGGGGGTCAGAGACGCCTCCGAGACCCACCGTGTCACCCACGCCGCTTCGCTGGCCGGCGGCGAGCAGGAGTGCGGCGCCTACCCCTCAGACGCCCTCAAGATGCGCGTCTTCGTCACCATCGCCCGCGCGACCGGCTCGCGACGCGTACTGGAGATCGGCGGGGGGCTGGGGTACAGCGCCCTCTGGTTGGCCGACGCCATTGGCGCTAACGGCCACGTCGAGACGATCGACCGGTTCTCTGAGCATATCGCGGAGATCGAAGGCCGGGCCGCGGCCTTCGGCCTCACGGACCGCATCACGGCCCTGCACGGCGAAGGTGTAGATCTGCTTCGCGAACTCGCGGGGCCGTACGACCTCATCCACGACGATGGCTGGTTCGGCGCGCAACCGCCGTATTACGAGCGCCTCGCCGATCTCCTGCGGCCCGGTGGGCTGCTTCTCATGTCGAGCTGGTTTCTCCTGGAGCACGCGGTAACCGGCCAGTCCGCGGTCGATTGGTCACAGTTCGCGGGGCCGGAGTGGGCGCAAGACGTTCAAGCCTATGCGCGCCGCCTGACGCAGGACCCTCACTACGATGTATCGTTCGTTCAGCGCCCGGCGTTCGCGATGGCCCGCAGGCGCTCTGATGCCTGACGACTCCCCCACCGTCCTCATCTTCGAGACGACCGGCGGCGATCCGCCCGTTGAGTTCCTCGGCGACTCCAGCGATATCGTCTACTTCATCTCGATGGCCCACTCCGAGCGCTACGGGGCGGACCACCCGCTGGCCAAAGCCTCGAGCATCATCAAGCGGCGCCTGCGCATCCCCATGGGCCCGCTGCTCAACTTCGGGGACGCGGCCGCCGAAAACGCCGCAGAGGAGGAGCTGCTGGAGCGGCTGTGGCAGGACGCCGCCGGCCTCGCCGAATGCGCCCGCGCCGTCGCCTTGGCGATCGACTCAGACAAAGAGCTGCAAGAGATGACCTCCGCCCTGCCGGAGCTGCCGGAAAGGCTGCGGGAACTGGCAGCGATGGCCGCCTGGGCGGGCGAGCAAGGCGCGCAGGTGCGCCTGACGTTCGTGCTCTAGTCGCGGTAGAGCTTCTCGGCCGCGATGTAGTCGAGGACGGCGTCCGGCACAAGGCCCTCGATCGGGCGGCCGGCCCGCACGCGCTCGCGCACATCGGTGGCGCTGACGGCGACGGTGGGCATGTCGAGCCAGATGACGCGCCCGCTAAGGTCACCGGGGAGCACCTCAGAGGCCGCTGGCCCGCCGTTTCCGTCGCGGCGGGCCACCGCCAGCGTCGCTAGCTCCAGCACACGCTCAGGGGCGTGCCAGTTCGGGAGATCGGCCAGTGCATCCTGTCCCAGGATGAAGACGAGCTCCGCGCCCGCTCTCTCCTCCTGAAGCGCCTCCAGCGTCACGTCCGAGTACGACGGTCCTTCGCGCTCGACCTCCAGCGTGGCGAGCCCGAACTGCGGCTGACCGGCGATCGCCAGGCGCACCATCTCGCAGCGATCCCAGGCCGACGCCATCTTACGGTCGGCCTTCCGCCACTGGTACCCCGCCGGGACGAAGATCACGCGCTCCAGGCCGGCCTGTTCGTACGCCGCGCCCGCCAGCCCCAGGTGCCCGAAGTGCACCGGATCGAAGCTGCCGCCAAGCACGCCGACTCTCATCCCTCCATCTCCAGCTCGACGTCGCCCAGCAGGATCCGGTTTCCCGGCTTCGCGCCGGCCCGCTTCAGAGCACCGCTAACGCCCCAGCGACCGAAGCGCCGCCAGAGTTCGGCGCGGCCCTCGTCTAGCTCCAGCGGCATCATCTCGGCGAACGCAACGGCGCGGTCACCCTCGATGCGAAAGGCGCTGCCTTCGCGGTGGATGATGACGCTGCCCGGCCGGCCGGCGGGCGCGATCACCGGCGCCGGCGCTTCTTCTTCTGCAGCGCGCTCCGCCTCTGCCGCCTCCGCCTCGTCCATCTCTTTGAGGCGGCTCGCCAGCTCGTTGGTCAGCGCCTCGACGCCATCGCCGCCAGCCGCCGAGATGAACATCGGCTCGATCTCACCTCTGGCGAAGAGCGCCTCCAGTTCGGCCCGGCGCTGCGCCACCTCCTCGATATCGATCTTGTTGATCGCCACGATCTGTCGCCGCTCCTGGAGGTCCCGCCCGTACTCGCTCAGCTCGCGGTTGATCGCCTGCATGTCCGCCCAGGGGTCCGGGTTGCCACCGTCGATCAGGTGGACGAGCAGGCGCGTGCGCTCGATGTGGCGAAGGAAGTCGAGGCCCAGGCCGGCGCCTTCGTGCGCGCCTTCGATCAGCCCCGGTATGTCCGCCGCCACGAACCGCTGCCAGCCAACGTCGACGACGCCGAGGCTAGCCTCCAGCGTGGTGAAAGGGTAGGCGCCGACGCGCGGACGGGCGGCTGACATCGCGGCCAGCAGCGTCGACTTGCCAGCGTTCGGCAGGCCGACGAGGCCGACGTCAGCGAGCAGCTTGAGGTCGAGTCGCGCGCGGCGCTCCTGGCCCTTCTGGCCGCGCTGGGCGATGCGCGGCGCGCGGTGGACAGAGGTGGCGAAGCGAGCGTTGCCCCAGCCGCCCATCCCTCCGCGCGCGGCGACGACGCTGCGGCCATCGCTCGTCAGGTCGCCGAACGGCTCTTCCGCGCCGTTCTCTGCGATCATTGTGATCTGCGTTCCGACGGGGACATTGAGCTCCAGCTCCTTGCCCGCGCGCCCCGCCTTGTCGGATCCCTGGCCATGCCGGCCACGATCCGCCTCGTAGATCCGGCGGCGGCCAAGCTCTTTCAGCGTCCGCACGGAAAGGCTGGCTCTGATGATGACGTCACCACCGTCTCCTCCATCGCCACCGTTCGGCCCGCCGCGCGGGACGAACTTCTCCCGGCGGAAACTGACGATCCCGTTTCCGCCATCTCCACCCTTCAATGTGAGCTCTACTCGGTCTATCACTTACCCATTATAGATTCGAGATATATAAATACTCTGTAGTCGTCGTAGTCATAGGGGTGTGGATGTGTTGGCGGCCAACGCTCCGGTGCTGGGGAAAGCCTGTTCGCTGGGAGCGCTCGAGGAGTGGATGGCGGTGGACTACTGCTGGCGCTACTTACCGTAACGGCGTGCGGGCGAGAAAAAACCGGGGCTGGTGGCGGTCCAACCCCGGTCATCTGTGCGTTCGTTGGCAGGTTGTGGGGTTACAGGTGGGAAACGCTCCCCCGGATCTCCGTGAGCTGAGCGCTCAGGCGGGGATCGGCGATCAGGGCGCGCGTGATCTTCTGGACGCCGTGAATAACGGTCGAGTGGTCGCGGTGGCCGAGGAGCAGGCCGATCTGCTTGAGGGCGAGCTCTGCGTCTTCCCGCAGGAGGTACATGCCGATGTGGCGCGCTTCGGCGATCTGCTTGGCGCGGCTCTTGCCGGTGATCGCCGCCAGCGGAACGCTGTAGTACTCAGAGACGGCCTCCAGGATCGCCTGGGGGTTGGCGGGGGCGGCGGCGGTGGGGGTGAGAGCGGTCAGCGCCTTCGACGCGACGTCGAGGTTGATCGAGCTGCGGGTCAGGCGGGCGTAGGCGACGACGCGGTTGAGGCAGCCCTCCAGCGCGCGGATGTTGTCCCGGACGCGGTCGGCGAGATAGCGGAGGACCTCGACCGGCACGTCGACCCGCTGATCACCGGCCTTCGCTTGGAGGATCGCCAGGCGCGTCTCTTCGTCGGGCGGGGCGATGTCGGCGGTCAGTCCCCACTGGAAGCGTGACGAGAGCCGCGCTTCCATGCCGGGGATGGCGGGGGGCGGCCGGTCGCCGGCGAGGACGATCTGGCAGCCGTTGGAGTGCAGGTCGTTGAAAGTGTAGAAGAACTCCTCCTGCGACTTGCCCTTCGAGCCCAGGAACTGCACGTCGTCCAGCAGCAAGAGCTGCACGGAGCGATAGCGCCGGCGGAACTCGTCGGTCCGGCTCTGCGCGATCGACGTGATGAAGTCGTTGACGAACTGCTCCGAGGTGACGTAGAGCGCGTTGATGTTCAGCTGTCCAGCGCGCAGGGCGATCGCCTGCAGGAGGTGAGTCTTGCCCAGGCCGGGGCTGCTGTAGATGAAGAGAGGGTTGTAGTCCTCCCCGGGCTTTTCGGCCGCCGCCAGGGCCGCCGCCGCCGCGATGCGGTTGGAGTCCGCGACAACGAAAGTGCGGAAGGTGTAGCGAGGGTTCAGCCGCTGCTTGAGCAATGGGCTCGAGATCAAGGAGTGCACGGGAGAGGCCTCGGACAGCGGCATCTCTGCCGCCCTGGAGGCCGGTCGGCCGTTACCTTTGCCGTTGCCGTGCGCCCGACCGTTCCCGCCGCCGTTGGTTCCGATGATCTCGAACGAGACCTCAGTCGGCCGTCCCAGGATGCCGCCAACGGTCTGGGAAACGATCCCCTTCATGCGGGTCCCCAGCCACTCCTTCACGAACTCGGTCGGGACTCCCACGATGAAGTTGTCGTCCTCGTGCCGGAGCCCCAGAGTGTCCTTGAGCCAGGTGTCATAGTTCGGCTTGGTGACATGAATCTGGAGCTGGCCGAGGGCAGTGTCCCAGACACGTTGAGCCGTTGGGTCTGCCATCAGGAGCGCCTCCGTGTGAAGTGAAAACTGGTGTTCAGCGGAGCGGATGGCGGGAAGATAGCAGGGCGGCACCAAGGGCGTCAATGACTTTATGTTAATCAGCGCACGGACTATGCCGCCCTTTTCGAACGCCTTAAAGACGGATCGGCCGCGGGCCCATTTTTTACCGCGCTATAATGGCCGCACTCTTCTTCAAAGGAACTCCCATGCTACTCACGATGGACGTCGGAAACACCAACATCACGCTCGGCATCTTCGACGGCGACAATCTGGTCGCTACCTGGCGAATCGCCACCGACGTCGAGCGCCTGCCGGACGAGTACGCCGTCATCATACTCAGCCTCCTCCAACACCAGTCGATCGCCCCGGACACCGTCGACGAGGCGATTATTGGCTGCGTCGTGCCGGACCTTGAGCCCGTGTTCGAGACGGTCGTGCAGCGCTGCTTCAACATCGCCCCGCTGCACGTGACAACCGGCGTGCGTACGGGGCTGCGCATCGTCTACGACACGCCCCGCGAGGTCGGGGCGGACCGCGTCGCCGACGCCGTCGGTGCGATCAAGCTGTACGGCCCGCCCCTGATCGTCGTTGACCTCGGCACGGCGACGGTCTTCGACGCGATCAACGCCGACGGCGACTACCTCGGCGGCGCCATCGCGCCCGGGCTCGGCATCGCTTCTGAGGCGCTATTCCGGCGCGCCGCCAAGCTCTCCCGCGTGGAGCTGCACAGGCCGGAGGCGGCGATCGGCCGCAACACGGTGGGTGCTATCCAGTCTGGTATCCTTTTCGGGTACGTAGGCCTCGTTGAGGGCCTCGTGTTGCGCATGAAGGAAGAGCTGGGCGGCACGGCTCAAGTCATCGGCACCGGCGGCTGGGCCGAGATCATCGCCCGGGAGACCAACATCATCGATAAGGTCGATACGCAACTGACGCTCACAGGCCTGCGTCTCATTCATGAGATGAACAAGGCGTAACCTCACATGTACAACCTGACGGATAAGCAGATCGTCCTCGGCGTCACGGGGAGCATCGCCGCCTACAAGGCGCCGGACCTCGCCAGCAAGCTGACCCAGGCAGGTGCCACCGTCGACGTGGCGATGACCGAATCGGCGAGGCGCTTCGTGGCGCCCATCACCTTCCAGAGCGTGACCGGACGCCGCGCCTACCACGACATGTGGGACGAGGGTTCGGAGATTGCCGAGCTGCACGTCGTTCTCGCCCGGCGAGCCGACCTCATGGTGATCGCGCCGGCGACGGCGACGACCCTCGCCCGCATGGCACACGGCCTCGCCGACGACCTCGTGAGCCTGACTGCGCTGGCGACGCGCGCACCGCTCCTCGTCGCCCCAGCGATGGACCCGCAGATGTGGGAGCACGTCGCCACCCAGGAGAACATCGCCACTCTGCGCTCGCGCGGCGTCAGCTTCGTCGGGCCGGAGGAAGGGCGGCTGGCGTCCGGCCAGATGGGGACCGGGCGGATGTCCGAGGTGCCGGTTCTTTTGGGTGCTGTGAGAAGCGCGCTCGGCCGGGGCGGCGACCTAACAGGCAAAAAGATCGTGGTCTCCGCCGGCGGAACCCGCGAGGCGATCGACCCCGTGCGCTTCGTCGGCAACGAATCGTCCGGCAAGATGGGCTTCGCCATCGCCGAGGCCGCGCGCGACCGCGGCGCCGACGTCGTGCTCGTCTCCGGTGAGGCCGCTCTGCCCGACCCCTACGCCGTCGAGGTCCGCCGCGTGCGCAGCGCCACCCAGATGCGCGACGCTGTCGTCGCCGCCAGCGAAGGGGCGAACGCGCTGATCATGGCCGCAGCCGTCGCCGACTATCAGCCCGCCGAGCCGGTCGGCGAGAAGATCAAGCGGCAGGGGCGTGAGTCGCTCTCGCTGAACTTGGCGCCGACGCCGGACATCCTCGCCGAAGTGGGACGGCCGCCGGGGCTGGTAAAGGTCGGATTCGCGGCGGAGAGCCAGGACCTGCTGGCGAACGCCAAGGCGAAGATCGAATCGAAAGGCCTGGACCTGATCGTGGCCAACGATATCACCGCCGCCGACGCGGGCTTCCGCGTAGACACGAACCGCGTGCTGGTGATCGACGCCGCCGGCCGGCAGGAAGATTGGCCCCTGATGACCAAATATGAAGTCGCGTGGCGTATACTCGACAGGGTTCAGAAACTGATCGAGGCCTAGCATGACTTCTAACGCAGACGCAGGACAGACCACCTTTACGCTGGACAGATTCGCCCAGCATCCCTTCTACCACGAGGTCAACCGGCGCCTCGTCGCGCTCACACAGCTCGCGAAGGGCCAGCGCGTCGTCGATCTCGGCGCGGGCACCGGTGCGGTCACGAGGCTCATCGCCCAGGAAGTGGCGAATGACGGCGCAGAAGTGATCGCTGTGGAGCCGTCGGAGACCGCGATCGAAGTCGCTCAGCGCAACCTGGAGGAGTTCCGGGGCGCCGTCGTTCGCTTTATCGAGGGCGGCGCAGAGATGCTCACACAGCTTGTGAAGAAGCCGGTCGACGCCGTCTTCTTCTGCAACGCCATCCACCTCGTGCCGGAGAAGGAACACGTCCTGCACGAGATCCTGCAAACGCTGCGGCGGGACGGCACTTTCTCCTTCAACACATCCTTCTACCTGGGTGCCAAGCCGCCGGAGGCGGAGCAGCTCTACCGCAAGTGGATGATGAAGGCGCTGCGTGTGCTCAAGAAAGAGTACGGACTGTCGCCGGACAAGACGCGCGTCGAGGCGCGCCACCGGCTGACCGAGGACGAGTACGTCGCGCTGCTGAAGGCGAACGGCTTCAAGGTGCGCGACAAGGAAGTCGTGAAGGTGCAGATGCCGCTCAGCGGCTTCGAGGCGATCAGCGAGTACAGTCTCTGGATCGAGGGCGTGCTGCCCGGCGTCCCGCTGGAGGCCGGCGCGCATGCGCTCACAGAGGGCGCGCGTCTAGCGTTCGAAGAGCTTGGCATTACGGAATCGCCCCGCAACTGGCTGCTCGTCGTCGCGAGCCCCGCCTAGCGCCGTGACCGGCCCGCGCCCCTGACCGGCCTGTGCACAGGGATCGAAGGAGGAAACGATGCAAGAGACAACGTGGACAGGCCAGAACACCCTCAAGGAGCTGCTTGAGCGCATCGGTGCGACCGCGCGTGTCGAGCTGGTGTACGGCAAAGAGCGCAAGGTCGGCGCGAAGACGCTGATCCCGATCGCCGCGGTCTCTTACGCTTTCGGCGCCGGTGCCGGCGGCGGCACGGCCCCGCCCATGAACGGCCACGAAGGCGGCGAATCGCCGCTGAGCGGCGGCGGTGGTGGCGGTGGCGGTGGCGGCAGGGTCAGCGTTCAGCCGGTGGGCGTCCTCGAGGTTGATGACGACGAGACTCGCCTCGTGCCGGTCCTCGACTGGACCCGCATCATCACGACCGGCCTCACGGCGTTCGGCGTGTGGATGGTCTTCCGCACGATCTTCCGCCGCCGCTAGCGCTCAGTCTAGCGCCGCGGCGCGCGGGCGAGCACGAGGTTGATCAGCGTGCGCGTGGGGATGCCCGTCGAGCCCTTCACCCAGAGGCCTTTGTCCTTGTCGGACTCGTCGGTGCCGGCCATGTCGATGTGGGCCCACGGCGTGTCCTCCGCGAAGAAGTGCAGGAACTTCGCGGCGCTGATCGCCCCGCCCCCGCGCGCCCCCGTGTTCTTGATGTCGGCGATCGTGCTCTTCAGCCCCTCGCGGTACTCATCGATCAGGGGGAAGCGCCACATCAGTTCGCCGGAGCGGTCGCCCGCATCCGCGATCTGCTCCGCCAGTGCGTCGTCCGTGGCGAAGAAGCCGGTCGCCCGGTTGCCGAGAGCGATCATCATCGCGCCGGTCAGCGTCGCCACGTCGATGATCGGCGACAGCCCCTCCTGGCGGGCGTAGCAGATGGCGTCGGCCAGGATCAGGCGTCCCTCGGCGTCGGTGTTGATGACCTCGATCGTCTTGCCGTTCATCGCCCGCAAGATGTCGCCGGGCCGCGTGGCGCTGCCAGAGGGCATGTTCTCCGCCGTCGGGACGATACCTGTGACGTTAACGCGCGGCTTCAGCTTGCCCAGCGCCCACATCGTGGCGATGATCGCTGCGCCGCCCGACATGTCGCCCTTCATCGCTTCCATGCCGGCCGCCGGCTTGATCGAGATGCCGCCTGAGTCGAACGTGATGCCCTTGCCCAGGAGTCCCAGCGTCTTCTTCGATCGCTTGTCGCCCCGGTAGCGCATGATCACGAAGCGCGGCCGCCGCGCCGACCCCACGCCGACTCCGAGCAGCGCCCCCATGCCCATCTTCTTGAGCTGCGCGTCGTCCAGGACCTCGCAGTCAACGCCGGCCTCTGCGCAGAGCTTCGTCGCCCGTTTCGCCAGCTCCGTCGGCGGTAGCTCGTTGCCGGGCTCGTTTGCCATGTCGCGCGTGTGGTTGGCGGCGCCGGCCATCGTCCGGCCGCGCTCTACTCCCCGCTCGATGGCGCCCAGCTTGCGGCGGTCGGCCTCGACGATCGTCAGCGTTTCCATCTCGCTGAACGAGACGTCCCTGTCGCTCTTGTACTTGCGGAAGCGGTACTCTCCCATCAGCGCGCCCTCAGCGATCGCCTGTGCGCAGTCCGCCGTCTCCAGCCCGGCGATGCCGGCGCCGTGAACGATCGTGGCGACCGTCTTAGCGCCGGCCATGCGGGCCCGCCTTAGCGCGGTGCCCATCAGGTTGCGGATCACGTTCAGATCGAACGACTCGCGGCTGCCCAGCCCAGCGACGATGATGCGCGGCGACGGCATTCGCCCGAGCGTGTGGATGAGCGGCGCCTCGCCGGCCCGGCCCTTGATCTCGCCGTCGCTGATGAGGGCGCTGATGCCGCCGTCCAGCGCCGCATCGACGGCGCCTGTCGCGCCGCCAGGGCTGGTCACGTCCTGGAACAGGTTGACGATGATCGCCTTGGCGTCGTGCTGTGTGATGTCTCCGCTTTCGACCTTGATCTTCACAGGGTGCTCCTTCTGAACGGGCGTTTCCTTCTGAGCGTCGATGATAGCGATCGGCGGAGCGCTGGGCAAAAGCGGCCCCGCACTATTCGGCCTTGCGCCTGGTGCGGCGCCTGGTCGTGCCGCCGTTCCTTTGCGAACTGCGGCGGGCCGGCTTCTTCTTGACCGCCGCAATCGCCGGCTTCAGCGCTTCGATGAAGCCCTCCGGGTCCTCGACTGAGACGGCGATGTGGTCCATCGGCAGAACGCCCCAGGCGCGCGCGCCAGTCGATGCCCATCCACCAGGACCAACTACGGGCCTTCGCCTCACGGATGCCATCGCGGTCCGTGGTGTGGTTGAAGATGTACCCAAAGTGGAACGTCACCGCCTCTGCCGTCACGTCGACGTAGGGGTTGCTGCGCGTGGCACCGCCGACGAGCAACGCCGGCGCCCACACTCTGTCTATGCGCATCTGGAATTGGGCCACTACACACTCTCCTTTCCCGATGTGATGGTGTCGATCTCGGCCAGCTCCTCAGGCGTGAGGCGGAGATCGGCCGCGGCCGCGTTCTGCTCCACCTGCTCAGGCTTCGTCGCGCCGGCGATGACGCTGGAGACGACGTCCTGGCTGCAGAGCCAGCCGATCGCGACTGCCAGCAGGGTCTTGTCTCGTTCGGCGGCGAACTTCTGTAGCGCCTCGACGATGTCGAAGTTGCGATCAGTCAGCAGCCGCCCGCCGCGTTCGCCCCAGGCCGCGATGCGGGTGCCTTCGGCCGGCGCTTCGCCGCGGCTGTACTTTCCTGTGAGGAGGCCGCTGGCCAGCGGCAAGTAAGGCAGAATGCCGATGCCGTACTGGCGGCAGGCCGGTGCCATCTCCCGCTCGATGCGGCGCTCGATCAGGCTGTACTGGTTCTGCGCGGTGATGAACGGACTCAGGTGCTCGCTCTTCGCCACCCAGTGCGCCTCAACCGCCTGCCAGGCGGACATGTTCGAGGAGCCGATGTAGCGCACCTTGCCGGAGCGCACCAGGTCGTCCATCGCCCGCAGCGACTCTTCGATGGGCGTGTTCGGGTCCGGGAAGTGGTACTGGTAGAGGTCGATGAAGTCAGTGTTCAGGCGGCGCAGGCTGGCCTCGACCGCCCGTATGATGTGGCGCCGCGAGCCGCCGCGGTTGCCCGGGCCCTCGCCGGTCGCGCTGCTGAACTTGGTGGCGACGACGACGTCCTGCCGGCGGTCGCCCAGCGCCTCGCCCAGGAACTGCTCCGACAGAGTGCCGCCGTAGACGTCGGCGGTGTCGAAGAAGTTGATCCCCAGCGCCAGTGCCCGCCCCACAACCTCGGCCGACTGCTCCTTGTCGATGCGCATGCCGAAGTTGTTGCAGCCCAGCCCAACGGCCGAGACCTGGAGGCCCGATGCGCCGAGGGACCTGCACTCCATATGCGGGGGCTCCTTTCGCGCCGCTCAGACAGCGACGGCGAGATCGATCTGGTGCCGGCCCAGCTCCGCGACGACGCTTCCGGCGGCGTCGGCGTCGGCTTCGATCAGCGGCAGCCGCAGCCCGCCGACCTGGAAGCCGGCGTGGTTGAGCGCGTACTTGAGCGGGATCGGGTTCGGCGCGGCCGTCATCAGCGTCTTCATTAGCGGCAGCAAGCGCCGGTGGATCGCTGACGCCTCGGCGCTGCGGCCGTCAAGGTGCGCCAGGATCATCGCCCGCATCTGCAGGCCAACGAGATGAGTCGAGACGCCGATGACGCCGTAGCCGCCGATCGCAACGATGGGCAGTGTCAGCTGGTCGTCGCCGCTCCAGACCCGATAATCGTGCGCGCCCTCGATGATCGTGGCGATCTGATCGAGATCGCCGGACGCCTCTTTGACGCCGGCGATGTTCGGGATCTCGGCCAGGCGCAGCTGCGTCTCCGCCGTTACGTTGACGGCGGTGCGGCCGGGGATGTTGTAGAGGATGCAGGGCAGCGACGTCTCCGCAGCGATCGCCTGGAAGTGCCGGTATAGGCCTTCCTGCGGCGGCCTGCTGTAGTACGGCGTCGTCAGCAGCAGCCCATCGACGCCGATCGACTCAGCCTCCTGCGACAGCGCGATGCTGGCAGCCGTGTTGTTCGTGCCCGTGCCGGCGATCACGGCGCCGCGGTCGCCGACGGCCGCCTTCACCTCGCGGAAGAGCGCCAGCTTCTCGTCTCGCGAGAGCGTTGGCGCTTCGCCGGTGGTGCCGGCGACGACGAGACCGTCGGAGCCGACGTCGAGGAGGGAGAGCGCGAGACGCTTGGCCTGGCCATAGTCCACCGCCCCTTCGCCATCGAAGGGCGTGACCATCGCCGTGAGCACGCGTCCGAGTTCCATGGGGCAACCTCCGTCATAGCGCCGTATCTGCGCGTGGCGAAATTCTACCACAGCACCACCGCCTGCCCGGGTTCTGCAGCCCGGCGCTATAATGGCGTCCCATGCTGAATCGCCTGCGCCGAGCCTTGCGCCGTCAGCCCGAAGAGTTCCCCGACTTGCCGGACGTCAATCTGACGCCGATCGGCTACGTGCGCAACGGCGTGAAGGAGCCGATTCCCGACGGCTGGGCGAACGTCGAGTCGCGGGTCATCATTCGGCCGGAGCTGGCGGCGATGCTCCTCGGCCTCAGCGACTACTCCCACGTGATCATCGTCTTCTGGCCGCACAGGGTCCCGGACGACGTGCGCGGGTCGAAGCCGCAGCTCCACCCGCGCGACGACGAGGCGTACCCCCTGATGGGTGTGCTGGCGACGCGCAGCCAGATCAGGCCGAACCCGGTCCTCGTGTCGCCCGTGCCGCTGCTGGCCCTCGAGGGCAACGTACTCAAGGTGCGCGGCCTCGACGCCATCGACGGCACGCCGGTGCTGGACGTCAAGCCGTACCTGCCGCACCACGACGCCATCGCTGACGGCCGCGTCCCGAAGTGGGTCGAAGACGCGCAGGCCCCGACCGATGAGTGAACGAGAACAGCGCGTCCGCGACGTCTACGAGCGCCTTTCCGCGCGTTACGGGCCGCAGCGCTGGTGGCCCGGCGATGGCCCGTTCGAGGTGATAGTCGGCGCGATCCCCACGCAGCGGACTGCCTGGACGAACGCCGAGAAGGCTCTGGCGAACCTGAAACGCGCCGGCGTTCTCTCGCCCGCCGCGATGATGGCGCTACCGGTCCTCGATCTGGCGGAGCTGATCCGGCCCAGCGGCTTCTATCGCAGCAAGGCGCGCAAGCTGCGAGCGCTGCTCGACCTGCTGTTCGACCGCTTCGCCGGTGACCTCGACCGCCTGCTGGCGGCGCCGGGCGAAGACCTGCGGACGGCGCTCCTCGCCACGCACGGGATCGGTGCCGAGACGGGGGACGCGATCCTCCTCTATGCGGCGCGACGACCGTTCTTCGTCGTCGACGCTTACGCCAGGCGGACGTTCGGCCGTCTCGGCATGCGGTCCGAAGGAGACACGTACGAGAGCTGGCGGCGCTTGTTCGAGGGCTCACTAGCGCCGGAAGCCGCGCTCTTCGGCGAGTATCACGCGCTCATCGTGGCGCACGGTAAGGACGTTTGCCGGGCCGAGCCGCTCTGCGATTCTTGTGTGCTGGCGGCGGCCTGCTCTACTCGGCGGGCGGCGTCATCTACGCCCTACGCCGGCCGGACCCGTTCCCGCGCGTCTTCGGCTACCACGAGGTATTCCACCTGCTCATCATCGCCGGCAGCGTCGTGCACTACTCGACGCCGAGCCAGCGAGGAGCGCTCGGCCACAAGACCTTGAGCACGACACCGACGCCGGCGATCGACCAGACGACGACCAGCAGGCTGAGGCCCTAGGTGTCGGTGTCGGCCAGCAGGCAAAACGGCGTGTAGGTGCCGGCGATGAGCACGAAGATCATCGCGTGGTCGAGGCGCTTGAGGACGGCGCGTGCGCGGCGACCCCACGTGATGGTGTGGTAGGTGCCACTGACGGTGTAGAGGGCGATCAAGCTGGCGGCGAAGATGGCGCCCCCGACGTAGGCCCGCGGCGAATCGGCGAGCAAAACGAGCACGGCGCAACCGACGATCGCCGCCAGCGCGGCGCCGAGATGGAAGTCGCCCCTGAGAAGGGGCCTGCGTTCGTCCAATGTGCCGGCGTCAATCATCTTCAGAGATATCTTCGCACGGCTGTTAACTCTCGTGCCAGACGTTCGGTTGAGACGAGGTGAAGGGGCGGGAGCCGTGTAACGGAGGGTGGTGGCCGCCGTCTAAAGTTATGGTCCCAAACCCTCCCCTTTTTCTATTTCCGGCTGGAGGGTGCGGATCGTGGTGGCCCGTTCCCGGTTCGAATCCTCACCACGAACGGTGAGCGTCCTGCCGGGCTAGAAGGTTAGTGGCAGGCTCTTCACGCCGCGGATGATGAACGTCCCGCCCCACTCCGGCTCGTCGATCGCCAGCTTGAGGTCCGGGAAGCGCTGCAGCAGCGTGCCGATGGCGATCTGCGCCTCGGCGCGGGCCAGCGGAGCGCCCAGGCAGAAGTGAATGCCGTCGCCGAGGCCGACGTGGTCGGAGGCGTTTCGCGTCACGTCCAGCTTGTGAGCGTCGTCGCCCCACTTCGCGGGATCGTGGTTGGCGGCGCCCAGCAGGACGAACGAGGAGTCGCCGGCCTTCATCGCCTGACCGCCGATCTCGAGGTCCTCCTTGATCGTGCGGCCGGTGGCCTGAACAGGGCCGATGAAGCGCAACAGCTCCTCGACGGCGGGCTGGATCAGCGACGGGTCGTCCCGCAGCAGCTGGAGCTGCTCCGGGTTCTTGAGCAGGGCGAGCATGCTGTTGTCGATCAGGTGGGTCGTCGTCTCGTTGCCGGCGACGAGGAGCAGGATCGTCGTCGAGTAGATCTCCTGGGTGCTGAGGACGGTGCCTTCGTCCTCGGCGGCGATGGGGCCGCTGATCAGATCGTCGCGGGGGTTCGCACGCCGGTCGGCGATCACGCCAGAGAGGTACTCGACGAGTTCGTTGCGCGCCTTGGCGGCCGCCTGCAGCACGTCCTGTGGCGTGAACGGCCCACCCAGAGTCGCCACGATCTCATCGGACCACTTCTTGAACTTGTCGCGGTCCTCGGCCGGTACGCCCAGCATCTCGGCGATGACGATTACCGGCAGCGGGTAGGCGACGGTCTGCACCAGGTCCATCTCTCCCTTGTCCGCTACTTCGGCCAGCAGCTCGTCGAGGATGTCCTGGATGCGCGGGCGCAGGTTTTCGACGGCGCGTGGAGTGAACGCCTTGCTGACGAGGCGTCGCAGGCGCGTGTGCTCCGGCGGATCGCTGGTCAGCATCGTTGGGGCGCGGACGAAGAGGTCCTGTGGGTTGTCTGCGATGTACTTGCGCTGCATCTCGGCGAAAGAGTTCGTGCCGCTGCGGCGGTCTGCGGACGTCGACTCGTGCGTGAGAATGGTGTCGACGTCGTCGTAGCGCGTGAAGACCCACGTCTGCAACGTCGAGTTCCAGGAAACGGGGTTGTGCGCCAGCAGCTCCCGGTACATCGGGTAGGGGTCCGCCAGTGCGGCCGGCGTGAACGGATTGAATTCCGCGGTCACCATCGATGCGCGCTCCCTTCAACGGCCGCTGTCAGGCCTGGTGACTGATTGGTCACTATGGTAACCGCGCGTCCCGCACTGTCAACCCGCCTTCCTTGACCCTCCCAAGGCATCGCTCTTACGCTGCGAGTCGTAATGGACCTCGCGATCGTCGGACCCCCGTTCGCCGGAAAGACCGCCGTCTTCAAGGCGCTCACGGCCGGCCATGGCAGCGCCTCGGCGGCCGGCCGTGGCGAGGCGATTGGCGCGGTCAAGATTCCGGACGAGCGCCTGCAGAAGCTCGGCGAGCTTGTTGAGGCGAAGAAGATCACGCCCGTTGAGGTCATCCTCCACGACCTGCCCGCGCTGTTCGAGCGTGGAGCCGCGCCCTCCGGCTCAGCCGCCGAGGCCCTCGGTCGCGCCGACGCCCTCGTCCACGTCGCCCGGGCGTTCGAGCGCGACGACGTGCCACACCCGGCGGGCACGATCGACGCCGACCGCGACATCGCCGCGTTCGACGGCGAGATGCTGCTGAACGACCTCGGCATCGTGGACCGCCGGCTCGAGAAGCTGGACACGACGGCGCGCACCGCCCGGAAGGAAGAACGCGAGGCGGCGCAGCGGGAGACGGACCTGCTCAGGCGCGTGAAGGCGCACCTCGACGCCGAAAAGCCGCTGCGTGACGTGATGGCCGACGAAGGCGACATCAAGGCGCTCGCCAACTTCGGGCTGCTGACGCTCAAGCCGATGCTGGTCCTCGTTAACATCGGTGAGAGTGAGGTTGCCGAGCGAGACGCCATCGAGGCGAAGTTCCGCGAGCGATACAGCCGGACGGGCACGTCGGCCGCTGCGATCTGCGCGCGCCTTGAGGGCGAGCTGGCCGAGCTGCCTGCCGACGAAGCGATGGAGTTCCGCGACGAGATGGGCGCTGGTGAGGGCGCCACGGATCACGTTCTGCAGGCGATCCAGAAGATGCTGGGCCTCGTCACCTTCTTCACCGCCGGCGAGAAGGACACACGCGCCTGGACGGTTCCCTCAGGCGCCACGGCGCTGCAGGCGGCCGGCCGCATCCACACGGACATCGAGCGCGGCTTCATCCGGGCGGAGGTGATCGCCTGGGACACGCTGCTGGAGCTCGGCTCGCACAAGGAGGCGCGCAAGGCCGGGCAGCTGCGGCAGGAAGGGCGGACGTACGTCGTCCAGGAGGGCGACGTGATCAACGTCCTCTTCAACGTCTAGGAGTTCAGATGGCGATCGTTAGCCTTCAGCACGTGCAGGTGATCGTCCCGGCCGACCGCGCCGATGAGGCCCGGCGGTTCTACGGCGAGTTGCTGGGGCTGAAGGAGTTGCCTCGGCCGGAGTCGCTCTCAGGCGCCGGACGCACGGGCACGTGGTACCGCATCGGCGGGCAGGAGCTGCACCTCCGCTTCGAGTCAGACCCGGCCGGCCGGCCCGCCCTGAGCGACGCCCACCCGGCTCTCATCACGGACGACCTCGGCGGCCTGCGCTCGCGGCTCGCCTCAGCCGGCCTCGCTCTCGAGGAAGCGCTGCCAATCGCGGGGCGGGCGCGCTTCTTCGCCCGAGACCCGGGCGGCAACCGGGTCGAGTTCCTCGCGTTCACGGATGCCCGGACGGAAGGCCCGGCGTGACGGACTCGCCCGAAGCGCGCGTCGCCGAAGAGGTGGTCCGCGCGCTGGAAGGCGGCGATCCGGTCCTCGTCGCCACCGTGATGGCTGCGCCGGAAGGAGAGCAGGAGCGCGTCGGCGCGAAGCTGCTCGTGAGGCAGGACGGCTCGGTGCTCGGCGCGCTCGGCGTCGCGGCGCTCGACGAGGCGGTCCGGGCCGGTGCGGCGGAGGCGTTCGAGCGCCACCGCGTACACACGCGCTACGTGACGGCGGCGGGCGAGGAGCAGACGCGCCGTGAGGCGGCCACGGAGACGTTCCAGTTGATGGTGGAGGTACACGAGCAGCCGTGCGCGCTGGTCATCGCCGGCGGTGGCCACGTCGGCAAGGCGCTGTCCGAGATCGCGAGCCTCTGCGGTTTCCGCGTCACCGTGATCGACGACCGGCCGGAGTACGCCGACCCGGAGCGCTTCCCGGAGGCCGAGCAGGTGATCCGCGGTCGCTTCGAGGAAGTGCTGGCCGACTACCCGCTCGACAGCACGACGTACGTCGTCGCCGTGACCCGGGGTCACAAGCACGACGAGGCGAGCCTGCGCGGCGTCATCGGGCGCGGCGCTGCTTACGTCGGGATGATCGGCTCGCGAAGGCGGGCGAGGGCCGTGCTGCAGCACCTGCTGGAAGAGGGCGCGGACCCGGACGCCGTGGCGCAGGTGCACACGCCGATCGGCCTCGATATCGGAGCCGAGTCGCCGGAGGAGATCGCCGTCAGCGTGATGGCCGAGATAATCCTCATGCGGCGCGGCGGCGATGGCCGGCCGCTCAGCGAAGGCCGCGGCCGGTGACGCTGCTGGCGGTGGCCGCGGGCGGGGCGCTGGGCGCCGTCGTCCGCTACCTGCTCGCGGTGCGCCTCTACGGCGAGCTTGGGATCGGCTTTCCGTGGGGCACCATGGGTGTCAACGTGCTCGGCTGCGCGCTGCTCGGCATCGTGCTCGGCTTCGTCGAGGAGCGAGACGCTTTCTCGCCTGACGTGCGGACGCTGCTGACGGTGGGCTTTCTGGGTGCGATGACGACGTTCTCGACGTTCATCTACGAGAGCTGGCAGTACATCCGGGACGATGACCCGCTGCGCTCCGGGCTGTACGTCGTGCTCAGCCTGGCGATCGGGTTCGCGGCGTTCGCGGCGGCGCACGCAGGCACGGTCAGCCTCGCGAAGTAAGAATAGCTTAAGCGCCTTGACATCTTAGCCTTTCCTCCATACGCGGACGCTTACCAAGAGCCAGTAACCGGAGGCTATGATGAGCAATTTCGAGCGTTCCGCTGAACCTCTCGGCCTCTCCAGCAAGGACCTCGGCCCGCGGTTGTGGAAGTCCGCCCTTGCCGAAGGAATCGCCGTGCTCCTTTTCGTCTTCATCGGCGCGGGAGCGGTAGTGGTGACCACCCCGGACGGGCTGACCTTCAGCGCGCTGATCATCATCGCGTTCGCGCACGGTCTCGCCGTCGCGACGATGGTTGCGATGACGGCGGGGATATCCGGCGGCCACGTCAATCCAGCCGTCACCGTCGCGGCGGCGATCACCGGGCGGATGAAGATAGGCCCGGGCGTCGTCTACGTCGGTGCGCAGCTGATCGGGGCGGTGCTGGGCGCGCTGCTTCTGCAGGTCGTGCTCGTCGGGGAGGTCGAAGGGAGCCTGGGCGCGCACGGCGGCGCTTCGGTGCTGGTGGACGGCGTCAGCGCCGCTGTCGTCGTCGAGGCGGTCCTCACCTTCGTCCTCGTCTTCACCGTCTTCGCGACGGCGATGGACCCGCGCGGCGGCCTCGGCAACGCAGCGCCGATCGCCATCGGCTTCGCGATTCTCATCGACCACTTCGTCGGCGTGCCGCTGACCGGCGCCTCGATGAACCCGGCGCGCTCGTTCGGTCCGGCGCTCGTCTCCGGCGACTGGACCGGCGACGGCCTCGACTGGCTGGCGATCTACGTCGCCGGGCCGGGCATCGGTGCGGCGCTCGCTGGCGTCGTCTACATGCTGGTCTTCTGGGACCGCGAAGACCCCGCCTAGCCCGCGCGCTGGACCGGTAAGCGCCAGACCGTCGGTGGCCTGCCTGCGATCAAGTCCGTGAGGCCGTACAGCTCGACCCTGCGGGGCGTCAGCGTGAGCACGCCGAAGTCTGCGCTTTCGACGCCGTCCTGCCAGATCATCGTCGGGTCGTAGCCGTAGGGCGGTGGCGTGTCCTTGAAGAGGTCCCAGATGCGGCGCTTCTCTGCGGCGTCGTCGGCCCAGCGCGCCGTCGCTTCGACGTAAACCTGCTCGTGCACCTGGTCCCAGTACGTGAGCGAGACGTTGGCGTTGCGCGCGAGGTGCTTCTCCTTGAGCGAGTGGCGGGTGGCGATGTGACCGACGGGCGCGCCCGCCGTTTCCCAGATCGGATGCAGGAGCCGCGCGCGGGCGGTCCTTGGTGTCTACCGTAGCGACGGTGCACCAGACGATGCGGCTGACGCGCTTCGTGAACTCCTCGGCGATCTCGGCGAAGTCCGCCACGACGTTCGTCGGCGCCCGGGTCGGCGTCTCTTCCTGGGTCATGGTTTCGCCCCCTTCGGCTTCTCGCTGCATAATATAAGCGTATGGACGAAGTGTTCCGCGAGATCCAGCGCTCTCTCGGCGCCGGCGAGCCCGTCGTCGTGGCCACGGTCGCCGAGACGCGTGGCTCGACGCCGCGGCGGCCGGGCGCGCGTCTGCTCGTGCGCGCCGACGGCACGTTCTGCGGGACCATCGGCGGCGGCTGCGGCGAGTCGGAGGTGATCCTCGAGGCTATGGAAGCGCACAAGGACGGCCGGCCGCGCCTGGTCGACGTCGACCTCACGAACCCGATCGACGGCGAGGACAAGATCTGCGGCGGCGTGATGAAGGTCTTCGTCGAGCGCATCGGCTGACGCGGGGCCGTTGCCCGGCCTGCTCCCCCTACCTTGTCGGCCACCACCGTCTGCGCGTATCCTCAACAGCGCTCGCAGCGATAGCAGGAGGAACGTCCCATGCGCGCCGTTACATTCCACGGCCCCCTCGACGTCAGGATCGAGAACGTTGACGACCCATCGATCCAGGACGCCAACGACGTCATCATCAAGGTCACGTCTTCGGCCATCTGCGGCTCTGACCTGCACGTCTACGACGGTCGCATGCCTCTGCCCGGCAGCGGCTGGATCATCGGTCACGAGTACATCGGCGAGGTCGTTGAGACGGGCGACGGCGTCAGCAACCTCAAGCCGGGCGACCGCGTTGTCGGTTCGTTCGTCTCGTCTTGCGGCGATTGCTACTACTGCAAGAGTGGCTGGCCCAGCGTTTGCACGCAGCAGCAGACGTTCGGTTTCATGACGCTGGCCGGCGCGCAGGCAGAGTTTCTGCGTGTGCCCAACGGCCACTACACGCTGGAGAGAGTGCCGGACGGCCTTAGCGACGAGAAGGCGATCTTCGTCGGCGACATCTTCGCCACCGGCTACTTCGCTGCCGACCGGGGCGAAATCAAGCCCGGCGATACCGTTGCCGTCGTTGGCTCCGGGCCGGTCGGCCTCTTCGCGCAGATGGGCGCGTTGACGTTCGAGCCGAAGCAGGTGTTTGCGATCGACCAGATGCCGGAGCGCCTGGAGATGGCGAAGAAGATCGGCGCCACGCCCATCGACATGTCGAAGGAGGACGCTAAGGCGATCATCCGCGACGCCACTGACGGCCGCGGCGCCGACGTCGTGCTCGAGGCAGTCGGCATCGAGACCTCCCTCAAGGACTGCTGGAAATACGTGCGCCCGGCCGGCACGATCAGCGCCGTCGGCATGTACACGGAGCCGGAGTTCCCGTTCCCGATGTTCATGTCGTTCCTGCGGGACATCACGTTCAAGATCGGCATGTGCCCGGTCAAGCGCTACATGGGCGAGCTGATGGGGATGATCAACGAGGGCAAGGCCGACCCGTCGCAGATCATCACGCACCGGCTGCCGATGTCGGAAGCGGCGCACGGCTACGACATCTTCGCCAACCGCAAGGAGAGCTGCGTCAAGGTCTTGCTGGATCCGCAGAAGTAGTGGTTAGACCGCCTCCGCTACGATCTGCAGCTGCAGCGTCGCCTCGTCTTCAACCGAGACGAAGCCGCCGATGCTCGGCGGCGTGATGTCGTAGTCGGCGAAGGCGATCGTCACCGTCGCCAGCGCCGTAATCACGTTGGCCTCGCGCAGCGCTTCAACCTCCCACGTCACTTCGTGCTGAACGCCGTGCAGGTCCAGCGTGCCGGTGAGCAAGAGGTCCTGCTGCTGTCCGTCGGGGATCGTCGGGTCGTACCCGCTGACGTTGGAGACCGTGAACGTTGTCGTTGGGAAGGCGCCCGTCTCCAGCGCTTCCTGCACGCGGCTGTCGCGGCGCGACTCGTCGCTCACGAGCGTCGTCAGGCCGACGGTGAACTGCGACGTCGTCTCCCCGCCCAGCGCGTCGCCGTCCGCTGTCAGGAGGAACGCACCCTCGATATCGCTCGTCGTGCCCTTCGCGGTCGACGGCACCGGCAACGATGCCAGCTTCTCACCGACGAAGTACGCCGCCTCGGAGCGGTCAGCGACGATCCGGAAGGTGAGCCCGCTCGCGTCAGCGTCGTCGCCGTCGGGCGTGGCGGTGGCGTTGACCAGGTCCTGCGGGATTGCGGGCGGCTCGGTGGCCAGCTTGGCGTCGCTGCGGACGAAGAGCCACCATCCGGCAGCGAGCGCGATAACCGCGACCACGGCGACGCCGGCGATCGACATGAGCAGTCTTGATACGGGCACAATCCCCTCCAGTAGTCGCAGTTGGCTTCAAGGAGCGTATGAAGTCCTCATTAAGGCAACGTTAGAGCGCACCAGACGCCGTACAATGCGAAGGTGACCCGCATCGCCGCCGCTTTCGTATCACCAGGCATGATGATCCGGAGGGCGGTTTTCCCGGTCCTGGCTCTCTGCGCGCTCGTGTTTAGCGCGTGCTCCGGCGATGACGACGCCACGACCAGTCCGACTCCGTCGAGCGACCCGTCGCCGACCGCTACGGCGTCGCCCACGACGACGGCGACGGCGACAGTGACGGAGCCGGGCAGCCTTGGCTGGACGTCACTGGCGGCGGTGCCGACGCCGCGCGCTGAGGTCGCCGTCGCCGAGCTGGGCGGCCTCATCTACGTCATCGGCGGCTTCGAGGCCAGCGGCGCGACGGTGACCACCGTTGAGGTCTACGACCCGGCGACGGATTCGTGGTCGCAGGCGGCGCCGCTGCCGGAGCCTCGTCACCACGCCGCGGCCATCGGACACGAGGGCAAGCTCTACGTCTTCGGCGGCTACCGGGTCTCCTTCCGCGCGCCGACGAGCACAGTCTACGAGTACGACCCAGGCGCCGATCAGTGGACAGAAGTAGCGCAGATGCCGCGAATACGGGGCGGGCACGCCGTAGCCGAGGTCGCGGGCAAGATCTACCTCATCGGCGGCGCCACACCCGGCCCCGTCGACGCGCCGGTGAACATCGCCGAAGTAGACATCTGGGAACCGGCGAGCGGCGAGTGGTCTGCAGCCGCTCCTTTGCCGACGATCCGGGACCACCTCGGCGTCGCTGTTGTCGACGGCCTGATCTACGCCATCGGCGGCCGGATCGAGGTCGACTACGGGCTCAACCTGGATGCGAACGAGGTCTACAACCCGTCGACCGATGAGTGGACGGCGCTGGCCCCCCTGCCGACGGCGCGTAGCGGGCACGCCGTCGCGGCGCTCGATGGCGTCGTCTACGTGATGGGCGGCGAGGGCCTCGGCGGCACGTTCGACGAGAACGAAGCCTACGACCCGGCGGCTGGCGCTTGGTCCGCCGCGCCTTTGCTGCCGACGTCCCGGCACGGGATAGGCGCGGCCGTAGCCGGTGGCCTGATCTACGTGCCTTCGGGCGGCCCAACGCCGGGGCTCTCCGTGACGGGCGTGAACGAAGCGCTGGGCGTCGTTGCGCCTTAGGCCGTCCCCTCAGCGTGCGCCGTCTGCTCGATCGGAGACAGGAGGACCGCGGTGCTCGCCACGGCGAGCGTGGTGAACACAAGCGCCATGCCTGTGTAGCCGAGGGCGGCGATGGCGCCGCCGCCGCTGGCCGCGCCCACGAGGAGTCCGGTGGCGGCGACGACCGCATAAGTCGAGATCGCCGTGCCGCTTGCGCCGGGCGCCAGCTCCAGCATCATGTTGGCCAGCGCCGCGATCGCCGGCCCGCGCGAGGCCGCGAAGAGGAGCGCCAGGGCGATCGAGATCGGCGCAACCGACGCTGACGTAATGGCCGGGATGATCAGCGCCGCCGCCATCACCGTCGACGTGATCGCGATCGAACGCGGGCTTGTTCGCCGGGCCGCGAACGCACCGAAGCCGCCGCCGATGATGTAGGCGACGCCAAGACCCCCGAAGACGAGCGAGAGCATCGTCGGTCCGGCGTTCAGCTCGTCTTCGAAGAAGGCGCCGGCGTAGGTGATCATCCCGTACCAGACGGAGGCGCTCAGAACCGATGCCAGCAGGACGAGCAGCGCGGCGCGGCTGTTCAGCACCTCGCCGTAGCTGGCTCGATAGTGCTCCCGCAGCGGCAACAGGCGCTTTCGCCGGGCCACCGGCGGCAGAAGCTGAGCCAGCAGGGCGGCGGCGGCGAGCGCGATGCCGAGCATCAGGAATGACGCCTGCCAGCCGGCAAGCGCGGCGATAACGACGACGAGTGGCAGCCCGATGACCGCCGAGACGCCGGCGGGGATGATCATGAGGTTGATCGCGACCTGGCGGTCCTTCTCCTCGAAATAGTCGGCAACGGCGGCGATGGCGACCGGCATCACCAGCGCGTCGGCGACGCCGGCGAGGATGCGCAGCGCCATGAGCAGCGGATAGCTGGACGTTGTGGCCACACCCAGCGACGCTGCCGCCATAATCGTGAGACCGACGGTCAGCATCGCCTTGCGCCCGTAGCGTTCAGACAGCGGCCCGAGCGCGATCAGCGCCGCTACTGTGAATACCGCCGATACGGTCAGCAGCTGGCCGGCCGCGGTCACCGACACGCCGGCCCCATCGGCGACGTCCGGCAGTATCGGCGCGAGAAACGTGATGTTCCACGTGCCGACGAAGGTGGCGGCGGCCAACGGGAAGACTATGCGCGGACGGAAGACTGACATGGATATCGCCCATTGTGCCAGACTCGTGAGATTCTGCCCCGCCTGTGATCGCCGACACTCCCGCGGGCGTTCGGAGGTGCTATTATGCAGGTGCAGACCCCCACCGGGGGGGTATGGGTAACCACAGGAGCAAGTATATGCAGCCAGAGAAGCAGCAGGACGTTCTCAAGCGGCTCGCCTTCATCGAGGGGCACCTGCAGGGCGTGCGACGCATGGTCGAGGAGGACAAATACTGCGTCGACGTCCTCAAGCAGACGTTCGCCATCCGCCGCGCCATCGAGAAGATGGAGCAGATGATGCTGGACGGCCACCTCCACACGTGCGTCGTCGAGGGCATCAAGGACGGCCGCGATGACCAGGTGATCGACGAGCTGCTCGACCTTTACGAGCTGGCGAACCGCTAGGAGGACCACCTTGACCACTCACCCCCACGATCACGCCCCGAAGACAGACGGCGCGACCATCACCTGGTGGGCGCCCCTGTATGACGCCTGCACCTGGCTCGCCACCTTCGGCTCGATGCCCGGAGTTCGCAAGTCGACCGTGAAGACCGCACGCCTGAAGGCCGGTGAGTCGGTCTTGGACGTCGGCTGCGGTACCGGCGACCTGACGCTGCGGGCCGCCCGCAGGGTGGGCGCCGAAGGCCGCGCCGCCGGCATCGACGCCTCGCCCGACATGATCAAGATCGCGGCGCGCAAGGCGACGCAGAAGGGCCGCGATGTCGACTTCCGGGTGGCGGCAATCGAGGACCTGCCGTTCGCCGACGGTGAGTTCGATGCAGCGCTCAGCAGCTTCATGATCCACCACCTGCCGGACGACCTGAAGCTACGCGGTCTGGCGGAGGTGCGGCGCGTGCTGAAGCCCGGTGGAAGGCTTGTCGCTGTCGACCTCAAGCCCGGCAAGGGCGTCGTTGGCTTCCTCTCCCACCTCATGGGCCACCGCCTGCCGGACGACTACGCAGAGCAGCTGCGGTCGATCATCAGCGAGGCTGGCTTCGAGGACGTTGAGGTGGTGGACGTGAAGAGCCCGTTGGCGCTCTTCATCCGCGCGGAGAAGTAGAGGACGATGGCTGAAGCGAAGACTGATCGCAACGAGATCTCGATTCCCGTCGCCGGGATGACCTGCGCCGCCTGCGTGCGCCGCGTGGAGAGGACTCTCAGCAGCATGCCCGGAGTCGATGCCGCGACCGTCAACCTCAGCGCCGGCAAGGCGGGAGTTGTCTACGACCCGTCCGCCTGTGACGTGCTGGCGATGGCGCAGAGCATCGAGGAGATCGGCTACGAGGTGCCGGCCGCGAAGATCACCCTGCTGGTGCTCGGCATGACAGCCGGCCACTGCGAGCACGTCATCGGTCCCGCCGAGCGCAGCCTGTCCGGCGTGCGCGACATTACGTTCAACTTTGCGACAGACACGGTCACGGTCGACTTCCTCGACTCCGCCGTCTCCGCCGCCGAGATCAAGAAGACGATCCGCTCACTTGGCTACGAGGTGGAGGACCGCGGCGATGGCGAAGAAGGTGTCGACCGTGAGCGAAAGCTGCGCCAGGAGGAGATCCGCAGGCAAGCCCGCGCCATGCTCGTCGCCTGGCCGCTCGGTCTCGCCGTGATGCTCTTCACGTTCGCCAAGTTCGACCCGCTCGACAACTTCATGCCGCAGTGGCTCGGCGACAAGTACCTGCTCTTTGCCCTGACGACGCCGCTGGTTCTGGGGCCGGGCCGCCAGTTCTTCGTCCACTCCTGGAACGGCCTGCGTCGCGGCGTCACGGACATGAACCTGCTCTACGCCACCGGCATCGGCGCGGCTTACGGCATCGCCGTCGTCAACACCTTCTTTCCGGACGCCGGCTTCGGCGGCGAGCGCGCCACGTTCTACGAGGCGGCAGCGCTGCTGGTCGCCTTCATCGTGCTCGGCCGCTATCTGGAGGCGATTACCCGCGGCCGCACGTCGGAGGCGATTCGCAAGCTGATGAAGCTGCGCCCGCGGCGGGCCACCGTCGTCCGCGACCGCGAGGAGCTTGAGATCCCGGCGGACGAGGTCGAGCTCGGCGATGTCGTGGTCGTGCGGCCGGGCGATGCGATCCCGGTCGACGGCGTTGTCGTCTCTGGCTACTCGGCGGTGGACGAGTCCGTCGTCACCGGCGAGAGCATCCCGGTCGAGAAGCGCGAGGGCGACGAGGTGATCGCCGGCGCGATCAACAAGACGGGCGCCTTCCGCTTCGAGGCGATCCGCGTCGGCGCCGACACCGCGATCGCCCAGATCATCCGCCTCGTCGAGGAGGCGCAGACGACGAAGGCGCCGATCCAAGCGCTGGCCGATCGCGTCGCCGGCAACTTCATCCTCGCCGTTCACGCACTGGCGCTGGCCGTCTTCCTCTTCTGGTTCTTCGCCGGCTACGACCTCTTCTTCGATGAAGGGACCCGCCTCGTCCTCACGCCCTACGAGCTGAGCGAGCTGGAGGTCTTCGGCTTCGCGCTGCTCGTCTCCGTGACGGTGCTCGTCATCTCCTGCCCCTGCGCCGTTGGCCTGGCGACGCCGGCGGCGATGATGGCCGGCACGGGCAAGGGCGCGGAGTTCGGCATCCTCTTCAAAGGCGCCGCCGCCGTGGAGGCGACTGCCCGCGTGCGCACCGTCATCCTCGACAAGACCGGCACGCTCACGAAGGGCGAGCCGTCGGTCACCGATGTCACCTCCGATGCCGTGCTCTCCCTCGCGGCGTCCGTCGAGCGCGACTCGGAACACCCCCTGGGCGAGGCGATCGTTCGCGGCGCCGGCGAGCGCGGCCTCTCCGTTCCAGAGCCCGGGGCCTTCGACTCGATCCCCGGCCAAGGCGTCGCGGCCACTGTCGACGGCGCGCCGGTGCTCCTGGGCAACCGCCGTTTGATGGCCGACCGGGGCGTCGATATCGCGTCGCTCCTGAGCGAGGCCGAGCGCCTGGAGGCCGAGGGCAAGACGGTGATGTTCGTCGCCAGAGACGGCACAGCCGCCGGCATCGTCGCCGTTGCGGACACGCTGAAGGAGACGTCTGAGCGCGCCGTGCGGGAGCTGAAGGCGCTGGGCCTCGAAGTGGCGATGATCACCGGCGACAACAAGCGCACCGCGGACGCGATCGGCGGCGTACTCGGGATCGACCGCGTCCTCGCCGAGGTGCTGCCGGGCGACAAGGCTGCCGAGGTCAAGAAGCTGCAGGAGTCCGGCGAGGTCGTGGCGATGGTGGGCGACGGCGTCAACGACGCGCCGGCACTGGCGCAGGCCGACGTCGGCATCGCGATCGGCAGCGGCGCGGACGTCGCGCGAGAGACGGGCAACGTGATCCTGGTCCGCGACGATATCCTCGACGCGGTGGCGGCGGTGCAGGTGTCGCGGCAGACGATGCGGCTCGTGCGCCAGAACCTCGGCTGGGCGTTCGGCTACAACGCGGCGATGCTGCCGCTGGCGGCGGGCGTCCTCTACCCGTGGATCACGCAGATCGTGAGCCCGGAGCTGGCCGCGCTTCTCATGGCGTCGAGCAGCTTTTCGGTGACGATGAACACGCTCCGCATGCGCGGCTACACGCCGCCGGTCAGGCGCGGGCCACCGTCCGCGCCCGCCGAGCGGGATGCCCGTGCGGAGCAGGCGATGGAGGCCACCGGATGAAGGTAACCGCAGACAAGCTCAACACGGTATCGGCGGTCGTCTACACGGCGGGTGCGTCCCTCGCGGCGGCCGTCTTCTTCGGCGTGGCGGTCGCCGCCGACTACGGATGGGTGGCGCGCGTCGGCGGCGCGGGCTGGGTCTTCGCGCTGACGATGGTGATCCTGATGCCGACCGTGCCCTCGCTGCTGCGCGAGCGGGCGGGCGGGGAAACGTCTGAGGCAAGCGCTTCGGAGGACATCGCGTCAGAGCTCGTCAAGGACCCCGTCTGCGGTATGGAGATCGATTCGGCCGCCGCCGCCGGCTCCTCAGAGTACGAGGGGCAGACGCACTACTTCTGCAACCTCAACTGCAAGCAGTCGTTCGACGCCGAGCCCGCCCGGTACGCTGGAGTCTAGGCTAACGATGCGCCTCATCTACGAGACGCACTCAACGTCGACCGACAACGAGATCGCCGTGGCCTCCGGGCACAGCGACCCGGACCTCTCATCGGTCGGCGAACTCCAGGCGGCTCAGCTCGGTGAGCGCCGCGCCGGCGATCGGATCGCGGTCGTCTACTGCTCCGACCTGCTGCGCGCTCGCAGAACGGCAGAGATCGCCTTCGGTGATGGCGGCGTCCCGATAGTCGCTGATGCGCGCCTGCGTGAGTGCAACTTCGGCGAGATGAACGGACGCGCCGCAGACGAAGTGCACAGAGCGCGGGGAAACCACGTCACCAAGCCGTTTGCCGGCGGCGAAAGCTATGCCGACGTGGTCCGCAGAGTGAGATCGTTTCTGGAGGATGCATCCGGGCAACACGGTACTTCGACGTCGCTTGTGATCGCCCACCGCGCCCCGCACCATGCCTTCGAGCATCTGCTCAACCACCGCGACCTTGCGCAAGTCGTGAACGACGACTGGTTGTGGCAGCCCGGCTGAGTGTACGAGGTGAGCTAGTGCGAAACTCCAGATCGCCGGGATCGAAGCTGAGGCGGCGCTTCTCCTCGGCGCGCTCCCAGCCGTAGCGCCTGTAGAGCGCGTCGTGCGGCGTGTAGAGGCCCGAGATCGGCTGCCCGCGCTCCTTCATCAGCTCCAGCGACTGCCGCAGTAGCTTCGCGACGTGACCTTGGCGGCGGTAGGCCGCCTGGCACGTCACCGGTGAGACGAGGGCGAAAGGCGTTTGCGCGCCGTGCATCAGCCGCGCCGAGGGGATCGAGCGCACGGCGGCGATCGGCTTGCCGTCGTCGAAGGCGGCGAGCGTCCACTCCGGCTTCGTCAGCTTGCGCAGGTAGTTGCCGCCTTCCTGGTCCGGGCGGCCGTAGAAGGCAACGGTCTCCAGAGACGCCAGCGCGTCGAACTCGGAGTCCTTGATATGGCGGTACTCGATAGACATCTCACGCATTGTCCCCGTGACCGACAGCGATGGCAAGCGTTTAGAATCTCAGACGTGAGACTGACTGCCGCCATAATCGCCGCCCGCGCCGCCGCCGCGCTCAGCCGTGGTCTGCGTCGCGGTGGTGGCACCGCGCTCCCCGGCCTCGTCGCCGAGCGCCTCGACCCCAACCTCGTGAAGACGCTGGCCGGGCACCTGGGAAAGGGCAGCGCGCTCGTTACCGGCACCAACGGCAAGACGACGACGGCGCGCCTGGTGCGGGGCATCTGCCGCGAGGCCGGCCTGCGGCCGGTGGCGAACCGCGAGGGCTCGAACATGATGCGCGGCATCGCCGCCGCCCTCGCCGACTCGGCGAGCTGGGACGGCAGGTTCCGCGCCCGCGCCAGGCGGATCGGCATCTTCGAGGTGGACGAGGCGACGATGCCCCTCGTCGCCCGCGCCGTCGAGCCCCGCGCCGTCCTCTTCACGAACCTCTTCCGCGATCAACTCGACCGCTACGGCGAAGTCGAGACCGTTGCCACGCTCTGGCGGAAGGCCGTCGGCTCGTTCCCGGCCGAGGTGACGCTGGCGCTCAACGCCGACGATCCGGCCGTTGCCTCGCTCTCCGACGTCGCTCTGGGCCGGGTCGTCCTCTACGGCGTCGAGGACGAGGCGCAGGCCGGCGGGCCGCTGGAGCACGCCGCCGACGCACGCTGGTGCTACGCTTGCGGCGCCGAACTCGAGTACACAGCCGTCTTCTACGGGCACCTCGGCCACTGGCGTTGCCCGGGCTGCAAGCGCTCGCGACCGGCGCCGGACGTAGCACTGTCATCGCTGACGACGGTGGACGACGGGATGGACCTGACGCTGGCGACGCCCGCCGGCGAGGTCAGCGCGCGGCTGCCTCTCGCCGGCCTCTACAACGCCTACAACGCCGCCGCCGCCGCCGCCCTCGCTGTCGCGCTGGGGATCGAGTCTGGAGCGGTCGAGCGGGGGCTAGCCGGCGCCACCGCTGCCTTCGGACGCCAGGAGCGGCTCGTCGTTGACGGCCGCACTGTGCAGGTGATCCTCGCCAAGAACCCCGCCGGCGTCAACCAGGTGATTCGCACGATCACGGCCGACGGCGCCCCGAAGCACCTGGCCGTCTTCCTCAACGACGACATCGCCGACGGGCGGGACATCTCCTGGATCTGGGACGTCGACTTCGAGCTTCTGTCCGGCCACGTCGCTTCGCTCGTCGTATCGGGGCGTCGCGCGTGGGACATGGCGCTGCGGCTGAAGTACGCTGGTCTTGGTGAGCGCCCCGATGTGGAACACGGCGCCGCCCTGGCGCTGCGGCGGGCGATCGAGGCGACGCCGGAAGGCGGCACACTCCACGTGATCCCCACCTACACGGCGATGCTGGACGTGCGCAACATTCTCGGACGCTGGGCCGGGCGAGGCGCGTTCTGGGAGGGCGACGGGCGATGAGAGTGCGTCTGGCCCACCTCTATCCGAAGCTGATGAACATCTACGGTGACCGCGGCAACATCATGTGCCTCCAGCGCCGCTGCCGGGACCGTGAGATCGAGTTCGCGCTCGACGAGCTATCGATCGGCGACGCCTTCGATCCGGGAGCGTACGACCTCGTCTTCGTCGGCGGCGCGCAGGACGCTGAGCAGCGGCGCGTCGCGGACGACCTGCGCGAGGTCAAAAGCGAGGCGCTCCGAGAGTACGTCGAGGGCGGCGGGGCGATGCTGGCGGTCTGCGGCGGTTACCAGCTGATGGGCTCGTACTATCGCTCGGCGGATGGTGCCGAGCTCCCGGGCGCGGGCCTGCTCGACCTCTGGACGGAGCACCCGGGCGTGGACGCCAGGCGCTTCATCGGCAACGTCGTCGTCGAGTGGGCGGGCGAGACGCTCGTCGGCTTCGAAAACCACGGCGGCCGGACGCACCTGGGTCCGCGGGTGCGTCCTCTCGGCGGCGTCGTGACGGGCCACGGCAACAACGGCGACGACGGCGGCGAGGGCGCGGTCTACCGCAACCTCTACGGCACGTACCTGCACGGCTCGCTCCTGCCCAAGAACCCGCTCTTCGCCGACCACCTCATCGCCCACGCGCTGAGGAAGCATAACGGCGACGTGCGACTGGCAGCGTTGGACGATATGGTAGAAGATCAGGCACACGCCGAGGCGCTGCGCCTGGCGACGAGGCGGAAGTTCATCCGCCGGGGAGGTTGACCATGGAACGCGTGACCCTGGAGGCCCCGGACATCTCCTGCGATCACTGTATCCAGACCATACGGACCTCCCTGGAGAAGCTGGCCGGCGTGCAGTTCGTCTCCGGCGACCCGGACGGCAAGCGGGTCGTCGTCGAGTACGATCCCGGCGAGACGCTGCTGGCCGGCATCGAGGCGGCGTTGGAGGAAGAGGGCTATCCCGTCAAGAAGTAGGCGAACGGTCCTCGGCCTCGCCGGCACGGCGGTCTTCGCGGCCGCCGTTTTCGTCTCGGCCGCCTGCGGTGGCGGCTCCGGCGCGGATGAGTCGACGCCGACGCCGACGCCCTCCGCCGGTCCCTCTTCGACGCCCACGGTCCGTCCGACCGTACCGCCGACGGCCACGCCCGGCGACGTCCAATACACGGTGGAGAGCGGCGACACGCTCGGCGCCATCGCCGACAGCTTCGGTATCTCCGTCGAGACGCTGGCCTCGACCAACGGACTGACGCTGGACTCCGTGCTCTCCGTGGGGCAGGTGCTGCGCATCGTCGGGTCGGTTCTTGGCGCCACGGCAGCGCCGACGCTCGACCCCTCAGTCGAGTTCGATAACGCGGCAGGCACGGGCTGGCTGATCCCCGTTGAAGGCGCCTGCATCCCGATCGACGACAACCAGATGCCGAACGCGCCGCGCGAATACCGCAACGGCGTCCACGAGGGCGTCGACTTCTTCACCGACTTCGCCTGCGTCGACGTCGAAATGGGGACGCAGGCGCTGGCGTCGAAGGCGGGCCGCGTGATCCGTGCCGACCACGTCTACAAGCCCCTCACGCAGATGGAGTTGGACGAGCTGCTGGCGAAAGTGACTGCCCAGGGCTCCAGCGACACCGCCACGCTCGATCGCTTCCGCGGGCGACAGGTCTGGATTGAGCACGGCGACGGCCTCGTCACGCGCTACTGCCACCTGGAGGAGGTCTCGGAGGACCTGCTCGTGGGCGCGAACGTGGAGCGGGGCGAGCTCATCGGGTTCATCGGCGACTCCGGCACGCCCGAGTCGGTCACGAACCCGGGCTTCGAGAACCACCTGCACTTCGAGCTGCGCATCGGGTCCTCGTTCCTGGGTGACGGTGCGCCGCCGGACGTAGTGCGCGCGCTCTACACGGACGCCTTTTTCGGGCAGTGATGCCCGCAGCGTCTCGGCGGCGTATCCTTTACTGGCCATGACTGACAATGCAGCGGACTTGCTGCGCCCTGCGCGAACACGCCGTAGCGCCGTGCGCCGCTGGCTATACCCGCTGGCCGTCATTGTCGCCATCGCCGGCGTCATCTGGTGGCTGGAGGCCCGCGGCGGCGGTGGCGACAGCAGCACGGGCGAGCGCTACGGCCCGGTCGATCTGCCCGCGGCGCTCGTACCGGCCGGCGCGAGCATTGAGGCGGACGAAGGGGCGTTGGCCCCGGACTTCCTCCTCGAGACGCTGGACGGCGCCGAGGCCCGCCTCAGCGATTTCCGCGGCCGGCCCGTCGTGCTCAACTTCTGGGCGACCTGGTGCGCGCCCTGCCGCAAGGAGATGCCGCAGTTCATCGCGGCCTACGAAGCCCACCGTGACGAGGATCTCGTTGTCATCGGGCTCAACCTCCAGGAGAGCGAGTCGATCATCCGGCCGTTCGCCGACGACTTCGGGGTCGACTTCCCCGTGCTCATCGATCGCGACGGTGAGGTGGGCGACGACTACCGCTTGCTCGGTCTGCCGGGGACGGTCTTCATCGGCCGCGACGGCGTGATCGAGAGCGTCTTCATCGGGCCGTTCGAGGCGGAAGAGCGCGGCACGAACATTCAGGGCGCGATCGACCAGTCCGACCTCGAGCAACGTATCGCGGCGATCCTTGGACCAGGCGAGGGTGATGGCGGCTGGTAGGGCGGCGTCTGAGACCGGAAGCCGCCCGGCGCGTGGTTGGACGCGCTCGCTGGGCGTGATCAACCCGCTGCGCGCAGTCTGGTGGCTCTTCACCAACGTGCGCTTCGCCATCCTGCTTCTCGTCGTGCTAACGCTGATCAGCCTCGCCGGCGTGCTCATCGCGCAGATGCCGGCCAACGTACGCGGCGACGCCGTGCTAGAGGCCGACTGGCTCGCCGAGAAAGAGGGCACCTTCGGCTTCCTGACAGACCCGATGGACGCCGTCGGGCTCTTCGACGTCTTCCACACCAGCTGGTTCACCGTGCTGCTGGCCGTCACCGTCGTCTCGACGGGGGCGTACGTCGTCAGCCGCTTTCCCGGCATCTGGTCGGCGATCGCCCGGCCGCGCAAACGCGTGCCCGATCGCTACTTCGAGCTGGCGCCCCACCGTCTGCAGATCGATGGCGTGCTAGACGCCGAGCGGCTGGAGGCCGGCCTTCGCCGCTCGCGCTACAAGGTGGAGCGCTGGCAGGAAGGCGGCGCCACCCTCCTCTTCGCCGATCGCTTCCAGATCGCGCAGCTGGGCACGCTGCTAACGCACGCCGCCGTGATCGTCTTCATCCTCGCCGCGGTCGTCAGCCGCGTCGACGCCTTCTCCTCCGGCCTCTTCCTTGCCGAGGGCACGACCCTGCCGGTCTTCCCGGTCAGGCACGCGGACCAGATGCAGGTGCAACTGGTCGATTCCTACGCCGAGTTCGCTCCGGACGGACAACCGCTGGACTACCGGGCCGACCTGGCGATCTACCGGGGCGGCGATGAGGTGCTGCGCTGCTCATCGACGGTGAATACGCCTTGCAGCTACGAGGGCTACCGCTTCTACCAGGTCGCCTACTTCGGCTTCGGCGCGGAGCTTGCAGTGCGTGATACGGCGACCGGCAACGTCATCTACCGCGAGACGCTGGCGCTGGCGATGCGCAGCCCCGCCGCGCGCCTGCGCATCGACGACGCCAACGGGGCCACGCTGGTCGACCGGACAGTCGTGCTGCCCGACACGCTGGAGGTCAACGACGAGCCGTACCACGCCGGCCTCGTCCGCCTGGAGGACGGGACCGCGTTGACCTTGCTCCTGCCCGAAGACGCGGGCGACGTAGACGAACTGCGCATCTTCGACCTCGGAGACAGTCCGGAGACGCTGCGACTCGCGCCCGGAGAGAGCGTGGAGTCCGGCGGGCTCGTATTCTCGTACCTCAATTTGGAGCGGATCCCGGCCGGCTTCGTGCTGGACCTGCCCTTGCCGGACTCCGTCGAGAGCGGTGGCCCGCTGCGGCTGCAGATGAGCAACGTCGTCTACGGCACCGACACGATATCCGAGGGCACGAACGTCGATGCCCCCGGCAGCAGTGGCGAACCGGAGCTGACGATCGTTGGGCTGACGTCGCAGGCAGTGACGCTGCCGGCCGGCGGCGCGCTTCTCGTCGACGAATACGAGTACACGTTCGAGGGCCAGCGTGAGTTCTCCGGCATCGACGTCCGACGCGACCGTTCCGATTACCTCGTCTGGGTCGGCGCGGCGGCGATCGTGCTCGGTCTGATGATCACGTTCTGGGTGCCGCGAAGGCGGCTCTGGGCTAAGATAACGCGCGGCGGTGCGTCCCTGGCGGGGCAGGCCGCTGGACAGGCAGACTACACATCTGAGATGCGCCGGCTGGCCGTGCAGGCAGGAGCCGAGCTAGCGGAGGAAACAGAAGACGATGGTTAACGCGCTCCTGAAGATCGAAATCGGAATCGACCCGACGCTGATCGATGTCGCCGGGATCGAGGTCACCTGGCACGGCGTCTTCACGGCGCTCGGCGTCATCGTGGGCGTGGCCATCGCGGCGTGGCTGGCGCGGCGGATGGGCTATCAAGAAGACATGATCTACAACGCGGCGCTGGCGCTCGTCATCGGGGGCATCATCGGCGCGCGCGCTCTTTACGTCATCGAAAACTGGAGCAACTTCGAGAACGACATCGGCGAAATCTTCTCCCTCAACGCCGGCGGCATCTCGATCTACGGCGCGCTGATCGGCGGGACAATCGCCGGCCTCGGCTACGGCTACATCGCCAAGGTGCCCAACATCACACGGGCCCTCGATATCGCAGCCATCGGCGGCATCATGGGGATGGCGATCGGCCGCATCGGCGACATCATCAACGGTGAGCACTTCGCCGACGGTACGGGACTACCCTGGGGCGTCGTCTACACGAACGCAAACAGCCCGGCCTTCCCCTTGCGCCTGGATCCACAGCACCCGGCCGTGGCGTACGAGCTGATCGGCGACCTCTTCATCTTCCTGGCGCTCGCCGTCATCTACACCCGTCTACCGCGAGCCGGCGTCACCTTCTTCGCCTGGGTGTTCATGTACGGGCTGCTCCGCTTCTGGGTGAGCTTCCTGCGCCTGGACGACGAGATTCTCGTAGGCCTGACCACGGCGCAGGTCATCGCCCTCTTCGCCATGCCGCTCGGGCTCGGCGCCGTCGCCTACCTGCTGCGCACGCCCCCCGAAGAAGAGCGCACCGCGGGCGAGCGCCGGCGCAACGTCGCTCCGGCGGAAGCCACGCCGCCCGCTGAGCCTGCCGTGGAGGAACCAGAGGCCGAGTGAGAGTCACCCTCTACACGAGGGCCGGCTGCGGCCTCTGCCGGGAGGCCGACGCCATGCTCAAGCGGCTCCAGAGCCGGGCCGGCTTCGAGCTCACCTACGTTGATCTGGATGCCGACGCCGGAGCTGAGAAGCTCCACTGGGCGCGGATCCCGGTAGTCGCCGTCGACGGCGAAGAAGTGGCGGCGGCGCCGCTCGACGAGAGCCGGCTGGCGGCGATCTTGCTCCGCTAGGGCGCTGTAACGACGGCCTGCCCCCACTGTTTTCCCTGTTGAAGGATATCTAGACGCCGGAAGCCGGAAAGTTTCGGTGTGTAGAGCCCAGATGAAGGCAGGTGAGCTATGAGAACTCACAGTAACTCGATAGCCAACCACTGGTACGTCGTGTCCAGCCACGGAGCGGTTCTGTTCTACATCGCCGTCAACCCCGACTGCACGATCCGCGATATCGCCGACGAGATGTCGCTGACCCAGCGCACCGTCTGGGGCCTCATCGGCGACCTGCGCCGCGCTGACATGCTCAGCGTCCGCCGCGAGGGCCGCCGTCACCACTACACGGTGAACCTCAAGGCCGCGTTCAAGCACCCGACGCTCGAAGGCATCAGCCTGCAGACCGTGATGGCCGAACTTGTCCAGCAGTTCGCCCGCTCGCCAGAGCACCGCACTCGCCAGGCCACTCGCGCCTAGGCGGACGCCGCTACTCCTCGCGCCGTCTCCTCTCGTGCTACCGGTACGGACGCTGTGCTAACATCTCCGGCGTCGACTACTCAGTCGGAGGAGGTCGTCGATGCTTAGCCACCCCTTGCCCTTGTCGTCGCGCCGGCGGCCGCCGTTCTGCTTCTGGCGCTGCTGCTGTGGAACGCCCCGTTGGGCGTGGCCACTGGCAACGTCTTCACTTCACCCGACCCGGCCGGCTCCACGGGTACGGAATCATCGCTGGTGCTGGACGGTAACGGCAACCCTGTGGTGAGCTACTTCTTGGCTGTCGACCGCGATCTGAAGGTGCTGCACTGCGGCGACGCCACCTGCAGCTCCGGCAACGTCATCACCTCCCCCGACACGGCGGACAGCGTCGGATCCGATACGTCGCTGGCCTTGGACGGCGGCGGCAACCCGGTGATCAGCTACCGGGACCAGACCAACGGTGACCTGAAGGTTCTGCACTGCGGCGACCCGAACTGCAACGCTGGCAACGTCATCACCTCGCCCGACACGGCAGGCAACGTCGGTTCGAGCAGCTCGCTGGCACTAGACGGTAGCGGCAACCCCGTGATCAGCTATCACGGGATCGGTGACCGCGACTTGAAGTTGCTGCACTGCGGCGATGCTACCTGTAGTTCCGGCAACGTCATCACTTCGCCCGACACGGCGGGAGATGTCGGCAGGGATACGTCGCTAGTACTGGACGCCGCCGGCAACCCGGTGGTGAGCTACCGCCATAACGACAGCGACGACCTGAAGCTCCTCCACTGCGGCGACGCCACCTGCAGCTCGGGTAACGTGATCAGCACTCCCGACACGGCGGGCGATCCCCGGGATCCGTCGCTGGTGCTGGACAGCGCTGGTAACCCGGTTGTCGGCTACTACGACGAGGCTATCGGCGACCTGAAGATCCTGTTTTGCGGCAACCCGAACTGTAGCGCCGGAAACGTCATCACCTCGCCCGTCACGGTAGGAGATGTCGGCGAAGAGCCGCCGCTCGTGCTGGACGGCGACGGCAATCCGGTGGTCAGCTACTGTGAATGCAACGATGACGACCTGACGGTGTTGCACTGTGGCGATGTCCACTGCGGAGCGTCCCCGGCCGCCAGTCCGACTCCAACGGCCGCACCTGGCGAGGACCGTGTCTGGGGCGACGGCAACTGCTCCGGCTCCGCTGACCCCATCGACTCGCTGCTCACGTTGCGTTTTGACGCCGGCCTTCCCACCAACACGGGCGATTGTCCCGACTTCGGCCAGGTCGTAGAGGTAGCGGACGCCTCGCCGCACCCCTGGGGCGACGTCGACTGCTCGGGCGAGATCTCGCCAGTGGACTCGCTCAAGATCCTGCGCGACGATGCCGGTCTCGGCGTCACGCAGGCGGCCGGCTGTCCGCTGCTCGGTGCGCAGGTGAACGTGGCTGAGTAGCGCCTGATCGGGCGCTTGTGGTGGGCGAGAGCTCGTGCTACGAGCGGCGCCTCCGTGCGACCCCGCGCCACGGCCGACGCCACGCCGCTGGGCCGGCCGCCGGCTCCGGTTCCTTCGGTGACGCCGTTCTGCCTCGCCGGCGTTACCCCGACGCCGTTACCGAGCCCATCGGCGACGCAGGTTCGCCCGCTGAGGACGCCGGTAGGGGGCGCGCCCTCCACGCCAGCGCTCACAGTGACGGCGACGGCGGCCGCGGGGAGCCCGGTGCCGCGCCCAACGAGGCAGGCGGCGGCCTCCCCTAACGTCGTGATCGACGTGATCCGGTCGGCTTCCTGGTAGGGCTGTCGACTGCTGATCCGTCGCGCAGGTGCGAGTGACCCAGCAGGCTTCTCGTTGACGCTTCCTCCGTGCGGGTGTTGGGTTGCCCCCCGTTTTCCTCCTGGGGAGTAGCTGCCGTAACAAGTTGACTGTCGCTTGGGCGGCGACCTAGAGTGTTGCTAGCCAGCCTGACGATTGCACTGGAGTGAAGCATGCGTCCCTCATTGATCATTCTGTCTCTTACCGTAGCTGTGCTGGTCGCAGCGACAGGTTTCGTTTCCGGGAGCCGCCCGGCGGAGACGGCCTTCCCGGGGTTCAACGGCATGATCGCATTTCAGACGGATAGGGATGGGAACGCCGAGATATACACGATGAGCGCCGACGGCAGCGCTCAGACGAACCTCACCAACGATCCCGCAGAAGACCAGGACCCCGCATGGTCGCCGAACGGCTTAAAAATCGCCTTCCACAGCAACAGGGACGGCGACAACGAGATATTCGTGATGAACGCGGACGGTAGCGGCGTCACGCAGGTGACCACGAACACCGGTGACGACTTCGCGCCGGTGTGATCCTCGGACGGCACTATGCTGGCGTTTCATACAGACCGCGACGGCAACTTCGAGGTCTACACGATGAACGCCGACGGCAGCAGCCAGCTGAATATCTCGAACAACCCGGCTGTCGACGCCTTCCCTAACTGGTGTGCGAACGGCCCGGTCGCCTATCAGAGCACCAGAACCGGCAACAGCGAGATATTCACCGCGAACCCTGACGGGACGAATCCAGTCAACGTCACCAACGATGCGGGCAACGACGCAGAGCCTAACTGGTCCCCGGACTGTTCCAAGATCGCCTTCGACAGCGACCGCGATGGCGACTCCGAAATATTCACCATGGATGCGGACGGCGCCAACCCGTTGCAGTTGACTGCGAACGGCGGCCTCGACTTCGAGGCGGCGTGGTCACCCGAGGGCGACGGGCTAGCGTTCATTACCGACCGTGATGGAGACTTCGAGGTGTACTCCATGGGCGCGGACGGGACCGGTGCGGTGAACCTGACGACCGATCCCGCGGCCGAGTTCCTGCCCGACTGGCAGCCGCTCGACACGGCGTCTCCGACCGCCACGCCGGGCACGACTCCCATCGTTACGGAGACCGCACTGACGACCGCTGTCCTGGCGGGGGCTACCGAGATCGACGTCGACGATGGGAGCATCTTCTCACTCGCGTCCTTCGGCATCATCGGCGCGGGCACGCCTACTGAGGAGACGTTCACGGTCGCCGGATTCGGATCGCTCCTGTTGCAGGCACCTCTCCAGTTCGGCCACGACGCCGGAGAGTCCGTGGCGCTAGCGTCAGAGCCCACTCCTACCCCGACCGCCACGCCAGCGGGTGAGAGCGTGGTCTGGGGTGACAACAACTGCTCCGACTCCGCCGACCCAATCGACTCGCTGCTTACGCTGCGCTTCGATGCCGGCCTCAGCACCAACATCGGCGATTGCCCGGCCTTCGGTCAGGTCGTCGAGGTGGCGAACGCCTCGCCGCACCCCTGGGGCGATGTCGACTGCTCCGGCTTCGTGAACCCGATCGTTTCGCTGAAGCTGCTGCGGTTCGACGCGGGTCTCGGTGTGACGCAGGCGGCTGGTTGCCCCCTGCTCGGCGCTACGGTGAGCGTGACGGAGTAGCGCCTGACGGGCCGCGGCTCGTTGACGCCTCCTCCGCGCGGGTGTTAGCATTCTCGATACAAATCAATAGGCCTTATCCAGAGCGGTGGAGGGCGCGGCCCTGTGAAACCCGGCAACCGGTCCTACGAGACACGGTGCCAATGCCGACTCCCGAAAGGGAGAACGATAAGGAGCTTTCCGGCCCCTTACGCTCTGCTGAGGGGTTTTTCTTATGACGGCGACTCAACGACATACCGGGACAGAGATGGCGATGACCCGGGCCTCCGTCCGCCTCAGGCGGATTGGGAGGCCCTCGGGCCTGCTTTAACGCCTGCTTAATCTCGTCCCGGAGGAACCATCGTGTCAGTCGCAAGAAAACTCAGATGCCGTGAATGCGGCCGTGAATACCCACTGGAGCCCTCGAACGTCTGCGAGTTCTGCTTCGGCCCGCTGGAGGTCGTCTACGACTACGCGGCGCTCATGGGCCACGTCACCCGCGAACGAATTGAGGCCGGCCCGCCGACGATGTGGCGCTACGCCGACCTCCTTCCCGTCGACGCCGAGGACGCCGTCGACATCGGTACCGGCTACACGCCGCTCTTGCGCGCTCCGAGCCTGGGCCGCGAGCTGGGCCTGAGCCGTCTCTACATCAAGAACGACTGTGTGAACCCCACGTGGTCGTTCAAGGACCGCGTCGTCTCCGTCGCCAGCAGCGTCGCCCGCGACTTCGAGTTCCGCACGCTCGCCTGCGCCTCGACCGGCAACCTGGCGAACAGCGTCGCCGCCCACGCCGCCCGCGCCGGCCTGGACGCCTGCGTCTTCATCCCCGCGGACCTGGAGCGGAGCAAGATCATCGGCTCCGCGGTCTACGGGCCGACGCTCGTCGCCGTAGACGGCAGCTACGACGACGTCAACCGCCTCTGCAGTGAGCTGGGCGACAAGTACCCCTGGGCGTTCGTCAACATCAACATCCGGCCGTACTACGCCGAAGGCAGCAAGACGCTGGGCCACGAGGTCTGCGAGCAGCTTGGCTGGCGTGCACCCGACCACTGCATCGCGCCGATGGCCAGCGGCTCGCTCTTCACCAAGATATACAAAGGCATCAAGGAGCTGGCCTGGCTCGGGCTGATCGACTGGCAGCCCACACGCATGAGCGGCGCCCAGGCGCTCGGCTGCTCGCCGATCGCTGAGGCGTACGATCGCGACTCGTGGAACATCAGGCCGCAGAAGCCGGACACGATCGCCAAATCGCTGGCCATTGGCAATCCGGCCGATGGGTACTACGCTTTAAAGACGATGAGAGACACCAACGGCTCAGCGACGGCGGTTAGCGACGAAGAGATCATCAAGGGCATCCAGCTCCTCTCCGAGACTGAAGGCATCTTCGCGGAGACTGCCGGCGGCGTCGTGATCTCCGGCCTCCGGCAGCTCGTCCGGGAAGGGCGCGTTGGGCCGGACGAAGTCGTCGTCGCCTTCATCACGGGCGCTGGCCTGAAGACGCAGGAGGCGGTGGCGCCGGTGCTGAAGCCTGCGCTCACCGTGGAGGCGAACATCGAGTCGTTCGAGCGGGCGCTCGAAGAGCGAGAGGGCGTGCTGCCCCTGACGAAGGCGGTGTAGAGATGGCGACGGTACGCACCAAGTTCACCTTCCTTGATCAGCTCATCAAGGAGCCGATCATCTGGAAGCTGGCCAAAGAGTTCGACGTGGTCACCAACATCCGCCGCGCGGACGTCACGGACGAGCGCGGATGGGTGATTCTGGAGTTAGAAGGGGACCAGGACGAGATCGAGCGCAGCCTCGACTGGGTCCGGGAGCAGAACGTGCGCGTCGACCCGGTCTACGAAGACGTTGTGGAAGGATAGCGAAGGATGGCGATGCAGCGAGAGCCTGAGCAGGAGACCGGCGGCGGGACGGGAAGCGCCAGCCTGACGATTACTGTCCGCATACCGACGCCGCTGCGCAAGCTGACCGGCGAGGAGTCCGTTGTGGCGGGAGAAGGCTCGACGCTGGCCGAGTGCATCGACGGGCTGGAGGCGCGCTACCCGGGCATGAAGGAGCGTCTGTGCGACGAGACCGGCGACCTGCGCCGCTTCGTCAACGTCTACGTCAACGGCGAGGACGTGCGATTCCAGGAAGGCCTCTCCACGCCTCTGACCGGCGGCGACGAAGTTAGCATCGTGCCGGCTGTGGCCGGCGGCTCCCAGGCCGCGCGCACGGGCTGAAATAGCCCCGCAAAAGACGCCGGTAATCCTTCAAGGTATGGCGTTCCTGTCTCTGGGTTCCGGTTTATGTATTGACCTCTTGCGGACTGTGTGCTTATTGTGGGCGCTGGCGAACAGCCCCGTCACTGCGGCAGGCGGGAGGGAGCTCAGATTGGACGATCCGGCACTGGCCCTGGTTTTGGAAGAGTCCCTTGCGCTACTGAGCGCCGGGGAAACTCCGGAACTCATCGCCGAGCGCTTTCCCGACTTCTCGGACGCCCTGCTGCCGCTCCTCAGCGTCGCCGTCGAGCTGCGTGAAGGCGCCGAGGACGCCATCGACGACCCGGTCGACTTCCTGCACGACCTCGGCGAGTACCTGAAGAATCAGATCGGCGGCGATGACTCTTCCGAGGCCGCAGGCAGTGCCCCTTGCTGATTGACAGCCACGTGCTTACGCAGATACAATTCTGACTAACCGGACTGAAATACTAGACTTTAGCCGCGGAGTGTGCGGCTGCAGACCGGAGGGAGACGACGATGACAGTTCAAGAGCCAGATACGTTCAAAGCGCATCCCAAGGTGCCCAGAGAGCTAAAAGCCGGGCACGTCTTCGTCACTCTCGAGGAAGAATTCGACAACTTCGACACGGAGACGAAGGTCTACCAGAAGAGCCCCGACCTGGAGTCCGACTTCGTCCCCTATCGCCTGCGCATGGGCACCTACGGCCAGCGCCAGGAAAACCAGCAGATGATGCGCATCAAGCTGCCCTATGGCGGCGTCAACGCCGAGCAGATGGACGCCCTGGCCGAAGTGGCGGAGAAGCACTCCGGCATGCGCCGCGGCCACATCACCACGCGCGAGAACATCCAGTTCCACTTCGTGCCGCTGGAACAGGCCAGCACCGTCATGCGCATCCTCGCCGAGGTGGGCCTCTCGACGCGTGAGGCGTGCGGACACACCGTGCGCAACGTGACGGGCTGCCCCTACGCCGGCGTCACAGATCACCAGCTGTTCGACGTCACGCCGTATCTGGCCGCCTACGCTCGCAGCCTGATCCGCAACCCGATCTGCCAGAACATGCCCCGCAAGTGGAAGACCTCCTTCTCCTGCGGCCCGATTGACTGCGCCGGCAGCCCCTTCCACGACATGGGCTTCGTCGCCGCCGTCCGGGAGGAGAACGGCGAGGAAGTGCGCGGCTTCAAGATCGTCGTCGGCGGCGGCACCTCGACGATGGTGCGCGCGGCAGAGACGCTCTGGGAGTTCGCCCGCGCCGACGACGGCCAGTACATCCGCGTCGCTGAGGCGGCGCTCAAGGTGTTCGACAAGGAAGGCGGCCTGCCCAACTTCCTGCGCAAGAACATGAACAAGGCCCGTGTGAAGTTCCTCGTTAAGAAGCTTGGCATCGAAGAGTTCCGTCGCCAGGTCGACGAGGAGCTGGCGCAGCCCTGGGCCTGGGAGCCGCTGGACATGCCGGCGCTGATGCAGCTCGCGCCCGAAGGCCCGACGCCGGGTCCGGCGCCCAACAGCGTGCAGCCCGGCCCAGACTTCAACCGCTGGGTGGAGACGAACGTCGTCCAGCAGCCGCAGCCGGGCTACGTCGCCGTTGCGTTGACGATCCCGCTTGGCAACCTCTCGCCGGAGCAATTCCGCGCCGTTGGCGACATCATGCGACGCTTCTCCGGCGGCAATGCCCGCACACAGCAGAACCAGAACCTGGTGCTGCGCTGGGTTCATGAAGCAGGCCTGCCTGCGCTTCACGCCGAGCTCAAGAAGATCGGATTCGGTGACCCGGACGCCGGCCTGCTGGCGGACGTCGTCGGCTGCCCCGGCACTGACTCCTGCAAGATGGGCATCACCTCCTCGACGGGCGTCAGCACCGCGATCCGCGAGGCGGCGCTGAACAGCTGGGGCTACCAGGACGACCCGCTGGTGCAGGCGATCAACATCAAGGCCAGCGGCTGCCCTAACGGTTGCGGCCAGCACCACCTGGCGGCGATTGGCCTGCAGGGCTCGTCGTTCACTGCCAACGGCGCCACGATCCCCTGCTTCGACATCTTCCTTGGCGGCGGCAACTACGTCGGCGGCGGCAAGTTCGCCACCCGCGTCGCGCGCGTCCCGTCCAAGCGCACCCCGCAGGCGATCAAGAAGATGATCGACCACTACGTCGCCGAGCGGGACGAGGGCGAGGAGTTCGTGACCTTCATCGACCGCCTCGGCGCCAAGACGTTCGACCCGGTCTTCGACGAGTTCAAGGAAGTCGGCCCCGTGCACCAGGACATCGACGTCTACATGGACTGGGGCAAGGAAGAGCTGTTCGAAGTGATCCGCGGCGAGGGCGAGTGCTCGGTGTAGCGGAGACAGGAGACGGGAAGCGGAACACGAGACAAGATAGAAGATCAAGCCAGGGAGGAACGAGAGTGAAAGAAGCGACGAAGTACAGCGAGGCCGACATCGACGGCCTCAACAGCCAGCTCGGCGGCAAGTCCGCAGAGGAGATCGTGCGCTGGGCCGGCGAGACGTTCGGCGGCGACATCAAGTTCGCCAACAGCTTCGGCGCCGAGGACGTGGCGCTCATGGACATCATCGCCAAGACGGCGCCGCAGATCCGCGTTTTCACGTTGGACACCGGCCGCCTCAACGACGAGACGTACCTGGTGATGGACGCCACGCGACTCCGCCACGAGAACGTTCCGATCGAGGTCATGTTCCCCGAGCGCGAGAAGGTCGAGGCGCTGACGAACGAGAAGGGCTTCTACTCCTTCCGCGAGAGCGTGGAACTGCGCAAGGAGTGCTGCTCCATCCGCAAGGTGCAGCCGCTGAAGCGCGCCCTGGCAGGCGTGGAGGCGTGGATGACTGGCCTCCGCCGCGATCAGGCCGTGACCCGCACGGACACGCGGGCGATTGAGTGGGACGAAGGCAACGGCATCGTCAAGGTGAACCCGATCATCGAATGGTCCGTCGACGACGTCTGGGCTTACATCAAGGCGAACAAGGTGCCCTACAACAAGCTGCACGATCAGCACTACCCCAGCATCGGCTGCGCGCCTTGCACGCGCGCCATCAAGGACGGCGAGGATATCCGCGCTGGCCGCTGGTGGTGGGAGAACCCCGAGTTCAAGGAGTGCGGCCTGCACGAATAGGCTGCCTGAACCGGAAACGGACACCACAGGGCCACGGCGCATAACCGTGGCCCTGCTCTTTCGGACACACACCAGACGGGCAAGCACCAGACGGGCAAGCACCAGAATGGAGAAGCGATGACGACGGGAGAAACGATCCCCGCCCACGGAGGGCGGCTGATAGACCTGCTGGCTACCGGCGACGATGCCGTATCCCTGCGCGAGCGCGCCGCGGGCCTGCCCGCCGTTACTCTCGACTCTCGCAGCCTCTCGGACCTCGAGCTGCTAACAACTGGCGGCTACAGCCCGCTCGACGGCTTCATGACGGAGGCGGACTATAAGGCCGTCGTTAGCGGCATGCACCTGGCCGACGGCCTGCCGTGGCCGATGCCGATTAAGCTTGCCGTCTCCGCTGATGAGGCGGCGGCGGTCAAGGAGGGCGGTGAAGTCGCGCTGGCGGACGACGCCGGCCGTACCCTCGGCGTCCTCGAAGTGCGGGAGAAGTTCGGCTACGACAAGAAGGCGGAGGCCAACGGCGTCTACCGCACCGACGACGAGGCCCATCCCGGCGTCGCTGCCGTCTATGCGCAGGGCGACACGCTGCTGGGCGGCCCGCTGCGCGTTATCGACAGGCCACACTACGACGACTTCCCGCAGTACCGCCTGACGCCGGCCCAGACCCGCGCCGAATTCGCCGAGCGCGGCTGGAAGACGGTCGTTGGCTTTCAGACGCGTAACCCCGTCCACCGCGCGCACGAATACATCCAGAAGGCCGCGATGGAGATCGTCGATGGCCTCCTCCTGCACCCGCTCGTCGGCGACACGAAGGCGGACGACATCCCCGCCGACGTGCGTATGCGCTGCTACGAAGTCCTGATCGAGAGCTACTACCCGCAGGGCAGCGTTGTGCTGTCCGTCAACCCGGCGGCGATGCGCTACGCCGGGCCGCGCGAGGCGGTCTTCCACGCGCTCGTGCGCAAGAACTTCGGCTGCACGCACTTCATCGTCGGGCGCGACCACGCCGGCGTCGGCAAGTACTACGGCACATTCGACGCCCAGCGCATCTTCGACGAGATCAACCCCGCCGCACTCGGCATCACGCCGCTGATGTTCGAGCACTCGTTCTTCTGCAAGAAGTGCAAGGGCATGGGCAGCGCCAAGACCTGCCCGCACGAGGCCGAGGACCGCGTGTTCCTTTCCGGTACGCAGGTCCGTGAGATGCTGGCGGGCGGCATCGCGCCGCCGCCCGAGTTCTCCCGCCCCGAAGTCGCCAAGGTGCTGATCGAGGCGATGCAGGAGAGGACGACGCCCAAGCATGCAATCTGAGCCGGGCGAGGCGGCGTTGCCCGCCCAATCGCTGCCCGTGGCTGTGCTGCACCCACGCTGGCGGTCGATCGCCGGCGTGCCCCTGCGCGTCGCCTACAGCATGGCGGGCCTCTTCCTCTTCATCTTCGCCCTGGAGCTGCTGACGGCCGGCGCGACGGGTCTCTCACCCGTTCTCTCGCGCTTCTCGGCCGATGGCGTGCTCAACCTGCTGGGGTTCGGCTGGTTGGGCTCCTACGCCGTGATGAGCGGCTCGCCTGTCGCGGCGATCTCGCTCAGCCTCTTCGCCTCCGACACCACGTCTGACCTCGAGGCATTTGCAATGATCAACGGCTCGCGGCTGGGCGCCTCGTTCATCGTGCTCTTTGTCGGCTTCGTCCTGTGGGTGACGCACAAGCGCTCGGCCGATGGGCTTTACATCGGCGTCGTCGCCCTGCTGACGGCGTTCACGCTCTGGCTGCCGGCCCTCCCCCTGGGCATCCTGGCGCTGGAGAGCGGCTGGTTCGACGGGATCAGCATCGGCACGCCCGGCGCCGTTACCTCGTTCGTCGAGGTGGCCTACGAGCCGCTCGTCGATCGCGTCGCTGGCGCTGTGCCGGACCTGATGCTGTTCGGCCTGGGCATCGGTGTCCTGCTTCTGGCGTTCGCGGTCTTCGACCGGGCGCTCCCGAACCTGGAGTCGGGTGAGCCCAGCGGCCGCTTCGCGCGCGCCCGGGAGTGGTTCCACCGCCCGCTGCCGATGCTGGGTCTGGGCATGGCGATCACGGCGATCACGCTCTCCGTCTCGATCTCGTTGACGCTGCTGATCCCCCTTTCGCTCAAGGGTTACATCCGCCGCAACGCGATCATCCCGTATGTCATGGGCGCCAACATCACGACCTGGGTCGACACGATGGTCGCCGCGCTGCTGTTGGATTCGCCGCGGGCGTTCACGATCGTCTTCACGCAGATGGCGGTGGGCGCGGTGATCTCGCTCGTCGTGCTCCTGTTCCTCTACAAGCCGTACTCGGCCGCGATCATAAACGTCGCCAACCACATCACGCACGGCCGGCGGGCGTTCGGCGCCTTCATGGCGGCGATCTTCATCGTGCCGTTGGTGCTCTTTCTGATATGAGCGGTCGCTATACCCCACGGGGGTATGTTAAGATTCTTGATGGAGATACTCGACTTTAGACGATGAAGATTTCAACCAAGGGTGACTACGGACTGCGCGCCCTGATTGAGCTTGCCCACCGCTACGGCGATGGCAAGCCGACGCAGAGCGCGGAAGTGGCGGCCCGCCAGGCCATCCCCGAGTCCTACCTGGAGCAGCTTCTGGCGACGCTGCGCCGCGCCGGCTTCGTGCGCAGCGTGCGCGGTCCGCAGGGCGGCCACTCGCTGGCCCGGCCGCCGGCGCAGGTGCAAGTATGCGACGTGATCGAGGCGCTGGAAGGGCCGATCATGGCCGTCGATTGCCTCGACGACGCCGGTAGCTGCGCCAAGGACGGCGGCTGCGCGCAGTCCGAGATGTGGGCCGCCGTGCGTGACGCTATCGTCGGCGTGCTCGCTAATACTACGATCGCCGATCTCGCCGAGCGCGACAGGGCTGCGCAGCCGGGCGGCGCTCGCTATATCATCTAGGAGTTGTGATGGCCAAGAAGATCGCTGATACCGTTCTCGACCTCATAGGCGACACGCCCATGGTGCGGCTCAACCGGGTCGTGCCCGCCGGCTCAGCCGAAGTCGTCGGCAAGATGGAGTCGTTGAACCCCGCCGGGAGTGTCAAGGACCGCATCGCCCTGGCGATGATCGAAGCAGCCGAGCGCGACGGCAAGCTTAAGCCCGGCGACACGATCGTCGAGCCGACGAGCGGCAACACCGGTATCGGGCTGGCGATGGTCGCTGCCGTCAAGGGATACAAGCTGATCGTGACGATGCCAGAGGACATGAGCCTCGCCCGGCGCGATCTCCTCGCCCGCTACGGCGCGCAGGTCGTCCTGACGCCGGCGATCGAGGGGATGACCGGCGCCGTCTACGCCGCTCAGGATCTGGTGGGCAATCCGGAGCACTTCATGGCCCAGCAGTTCGAGAACCCGGCGAACCCGGAGATCCACCGCCAGACGACCGCGAAGGAAGTGCTGGAAGCGACGGAGGGCCGCATCGACGCCTTCGTCGCCGGCGTCGGCACCGGCGGCACGATCACGGGCATCGGCGAGGTGCTGCGCCAGACGTTGCCTGACCTGCACATCACTGCTGTTGAGCCGGAGCGCTCGCCGGTGCTGCAGGGCGGCCGCGCCGGCGTCCACGCGATCCAGGGCATTGGCGCCAGCTTCATACCTGGCATCCTGAACCGCGAAATCTACGACGAGATCATCGCCATCAGCGACAAAGACGCGATCGAGATGTCACGGCGCCTCTGCGCTGAAGAGGGGCTCCTCCTCGGTATCTCGGCCGGCGCCAACGTCGTTGCGGCGATACAGGTCGCGAAGCGGCTGGGCGAAGGCAAGCGCGTCGTCACGGTGCTGTGCGATACCGGTGAGCGATACTTGCAGATGGAGGCCTGAGATGGCGGTTCGGAATGTTGATTTGATGGGGAGGAATGAGATGCCGGTGACGGTGTACATACCAACGCCGTTCAGAAAGCTGGCCGGCAATCAGACGCTCGTGAAGACCGCCGGCGCGACGGTCGGCGAGGTGCTGGACACGCTGGGAACCCAATACCCGGCGCTGCGCGACATGATCTACGACGCGGACGAACAGATCCCCGGTCACATCAACATCTACGTCAACAACCAGGAGATTCACTCGCTCCAGGGTAAGGAGACGCCCGTCAAGGACGGCGACGAGATGGCCGTGATCCCGGCTATCGCCGGCGGACAGACCGGCGCCCTGACGCCGGAGCAAGTCGACCGCTACTCGCGGCACATCATCATGCCGCAGGTGGGCCCGTCCGGCCAGCGCAAGCTGATGGAGGCGAAAGTCCTGATCGTCGGCGCCGGTGGACTCGGCGGCCCGGCAGCGCTCTATCTCGCTCTCGCCGGCGTCGGCACGATCGGCATCGTCGAGTTCGACACGGTCGACCTCTCGAACCTGCAGCGGCAGGTGCTGCACCAGAACGCCGACGTGGGCAAGCGGAAGACGGTTTCGGCGAAGGAGACGCTCAACGCCTACAACCCGGACGTCAACGTCGTCCTCCACGAGACGCCGCTCACCTCCGACAACGCGATGGAGATCATCCCCCAGTACGACATCATCGTGAACGGCGCCGACAACTTCACAACCCGTTACCTCGTCAACGACGCCGTCTACTTCGCCGGCAAGACGCTGGTTGACGGCAGCATCCTCCTCTTCGACGGCCAGGCCACGGTCTTCGTGCCCGGCCATGGCTGCTACCGCTGCCTCTTCCCGGCGCCGCCGCCGCCCGGCGCTGTGCCCAGCTGCGCAGAGGCCGGCGTGCTTGGCGCCCTCACCGGCGTCATGGGCTCGATTCAGGCGATCGAGGCGATCAAGCAGATCCTCGGCATCGGCGAATCGCTCGTCAGCCGCCTGCTCATCGTCGACGCGCTGGGCATGGAGTTCCGCGTCGTCAAGCTGCGCCAGGACCCAACGTGCCCGCTCTGCGGGGACAACCCAACGGTGACGGAGCTCATCGACTACGAGGGCTTCTGTGGCTCGCCGTTCCCGGGCGAGCACGTGATCGGAGCGCAGAGCTAATGGCGATTGATGTGCGCGTGACCGCGAACATGCAGAAGCACCTGGGTGGCGAGCGCGCTATCCAGGCCAACGGTGACGACGTGCGGGCGTTGCTGGCCGACCTCGAAGGGCGCTTCCCGGGCTTCCACGACATGGTGATGACAGACGGCGAGATCCACCGCTTCGTCAACATCTACCTCAACGACGAAGACATCCGCTTCCTGAAGCAGCTCGACACGGCGCTCAAAGACGGCGATGTCGTCTCGATCCTGCCCGCCCTCGCCGGCGGATCGTAGGCGAATAGGGAGCCATCATGGCCTTCGACTCGATCCTTGACGCCATCGGCAACACGCCATTGGTGCGCCTGAACCACCTCAGCCCGAAGCCGGCCGTGGGCATCTACGCCAAGCTGGAGGGCTACAACCCGACCGGTAGCGTCAAGGACCGCATCGCGCTCTTCATGATCCGCGCGGCCGAGGAGGCCGGCGAGCTGCAGCCGGGCCAGACGGTGCTTGAGCCCACCAGCGGCAACACCGGCATCAGCCTGGCGATGGTCTGCCGCGCCAAGGGCTATCCGCTCCTCTGCGTCCTGCCGGACAACGTCACGCCCGAGCGCGAGGCGCTACTCCACGCCTTCGGCGCCGAGGTCGTCTACGCGGAGAACGCGACCAGCACCAACGACGCCGTGTTCAAGGCGCAGCAGATGGTCCAGGACGAGCCGGGTCGCTACTTCATGCCCTACCAGTACGGCAACGAGAACAACCCGCGCGCCCACTACGAGACGACGGGCCCCGAGATCCTGCGCGACTTGCCCGACGTCAGCGTCTTCGTTGCCGGCCTGGGCACGGGCGGCTCGCTCACCGGCGTCGGACGCTACCTCAAAGACAACCTCAGCGACGTCAAGGTCGTCGCCGCCGTTCCGCACCCGGGCGACCTGGTGCAGGGGCTGCGCGCGCTGGAAGAAGGCTTCATCCCGCCGGTGCTCGATGAGTCCGTGCTGGACGGCCGCATCGTAGTCGATTCAGTGTCCTCGTTCAGAATGACGAAAGAGCTGATGCAGAAGGAAGCGATCTTCGCCGGCATCTCTTCCGGCGCCGTGCTCAAGGTAGCGATTCGCGCGGCCGAGCGGCTGGAGAGCGGCAACGTCGTCGCGCTCCTCGCTGACGGCGGCTGGAAGTATCTCTCGACGGAGCTCTGGAGCCGCGACTACGAGGAAACGCCCGAGGAGACACAGGGCACGATCTGGTGGTAACGGGGCGTCGCTGATGGGCCGCACGCTGATGTACGCCGCGATTGCGGTGCTCGCCCTGCTCGTGCTCTCAGCGACGTTCGTATTGAAGCACGGCGGTGAGTCGGCCGCTTCAGTGCAGCAGGTCTCCGTTCACGACCTGACCACCAGCCCCGGCGCGTTCGAGGGCAAGCCTGTGACCACGGTCGGTATGCTCGGCTTCAGCGAGGAGCACAGCCGTTACCAGATTGTCGGCGACGGGAACTTCGCAGTCATCATCCGGGAGCATGCGGACGGGAACTCGCTCGCCGGCCTCGTTGGCCTGCTGGTGCGAGTGAGCGGCGTGTTTGGCTTCGATGAGGAGTCCGGCGTCTACATCGACGCTGACTTCGTGGGCCCGGTCGCCGGCTGATGCTGCCGCTCAGCGACGACGACCGCGAGCAGATGATCGCCCACGCGCGCGAGCAGTTCCCGAAGGAATCCTGCGGGATGCTGGCCGGCGTTGACGGCAAGCCCGTGAAGGTCGTCCGCGCGACGAACTCGGAGGACAGCGAGTTCCGCTACCGGGTGGACGATCGCGAGCTGCTGCGCTTCCTGCGTGACTGCGACGACAACGGCTGGGACTTCCTGGCCGTCTACCACTCGCACACCCGCAGCGAGGCCTATCCGTCGCCCACCGACGTGCGCCTGGCGGCCAACTGGCCGGACCCGCACTACGTGCTCGTGTCGCTGGCGGACCAGGATAATCCCGTCGTGCGCGCGTTCCGCATTACGGAGGGCGAGATCAGCGAAGTGCCGACCGCCGCCGACGCGTCCGCTTAGTCGGCGATGCTGTAGACGAAGGGGCCGTTGAAGAAGTTGTCGCCCGGTTCGGATATCAGAGCCATGACGGTGACCCAGAGCACGAATCCGGCGCCGACGGATAGCACCGCGGCGCCGGCGCTCGCCTCCGGGGCAGCCGCCCGCACTCCGCTCACGGCGTAGTAGAACATCGCTGCGAACGACAGGACGCCGAAGGTGAAGCCGATCTCCGGCAGGAAGACGAAAAAGCTCAGGGCGTAAGCGCTGTAGCTTAGCGCCAGCACTCGCGCGAGGCCGTCCATCGTGATCCGCACCTTGAACACCTCCGCCAGCACGAGGTAGGTGAGCGCGATCGCCGCCGCCAGCAGAATGATCGTGAATATGCTGCCCATGACGGCCGTTTCCACGAACCAGTTCCCAGGCGTAAACGACAACACCGATTCGCCGTAGAGGAACGCGCCGAGCCCCCCCCATGACCACCGCACCCGCGGCGAGACCAGCCGCGACTAACGTGAAGTTACGGTCGTCGCGCACTTCCGGGAACACGGTCGTGTCCAGCATGATCAAGCGGCGGAGGCGGGAGAGGATGAGATCGCTCGTCATTAGTGTGCTTCGCTAAGAACAACCTGCCACCCGCATGATCGCGAAGTGGCAGGGGTTTTCGATTGCCGGTCTGTGCTCCGCTTGCTGCGGACGCTATGCGGGGGGGCCGGCGTCTGCTGGTGCGCCTCCGCCCTTCTGCTCTTCCTGGTACATGAGGAATCCACCGACGGCCAGCGCGATGACCAGGATGACGCCGATGTAGAAGCCGTAGCTCAGGAAGCTGGACTCGTTGACGAACTTGATCACGATGAAGAGAACCGCCGCGATGCCCAGCCCGAGGTGCAGCCGCGCCAACGTCAGGCCTTGCGGCAGGTCGGGAAGCTTGACGTTCGCGAAGCGTACAGCAGCGATCAGCCCGACCATCGAGACCGCGATGAGCACGGCCAGTACCGACCAGAGCGCTCCGGGCGATTGCCAGGCGCTGCGGCTAACGCTGTCGCTGAATCCGAACGCCTCGAAGGAGACGCTGTACCAGCGGAGAAAGCTATCGATGAAAAGAAGCGACCCTGCGACGAGAATGATTTTCTCCCCGAGGGCCATCTTCTGAAACTGCTCCTGGATGTTCGCGCTCATAAGAGACTCCTTTGGCGGAGGCCGCCTACGCCAATATACTTCGGTGCGTTTCCGGAAGTGAAAAACATATGTCCGTAGTTCTCACCGCAAGTTATAGCGTGCCAGGTACCAGTGTCAAGCGGTAACACGTAAAGTGCTTATGCTTATGCCTATTCTTTCGCACGCACACGCTTTGCGCGTCAACATATTGCTGCTAGTTTGAGCACCATGGATCAGCAGATCACACGCGACGACGCCCGCTCGCTTCTCATTCGCGCTGGCCTCAGTCCGTCCGACGAGCGGCTCGACCGCCTCGCACAGGGTCTCCAGGCAGCGCGCGCCGCTGCGGCCGCGCTCGCCGCATTCGAGATGGGCTACCGTGGGCCGGCGCCGTTCCGCGCGCCGCCGGCCAGCGTCCGGGGGCTCCGTGGCAGCTGACCTGCATTGGCTCTCGATCGCCGAGGCCGCGCCCCTGATCCAGCGGCGCGAACTCTCCCCTGTCGATCTCGTCGACGCCTGCCTCGGTCGAGTGGAGGCGCTGGACGGGCGGCTCAACGCCTTCATCACCGTGCTCGCCGATGAAGCGCGTACCGCCGCTCTCGGGGCTGCTGACGAGATCGCGAGCGGACGATATCGGGGGCCGCTGCACGGGGTGCCGGTGGCGCTCAAGGACATCTTCGCCGTCGCCGGTACGCCGATGACCGCGGCGGCGCTGATCTACGGCGACGTCGTCGCGGAGGAGGACTCAGCGGCAACGGGGCGGTTGCGGGAGGCCGGCGCGATCATCCTCGGCACGCTGAACCTGCACGAGATTGCGCTGGGCGCGACGGGCATCAACCCCCACACGGGCCCGGCGCGGAACCCCTGGAACACGGGCCACATCACCGGCGGCTCCAGCTCCGGCGCCGGCGCGGGCGTGGCGGCCGGCCTCTTCTTCGCCGGTATGGGCACCGACACGGGCGGCAGTATCCGCATCCCGGCCGCTCTCTGCGGCGTCACCGGCATCAAGCCGACGTTCGGCCGCGTCAGCCGCCGTGGGCTGCTGCCGCTGAGCTGGTCGCTCGACCACGCCGGACCGCTGACGCGCACGGTCGAGGACGCTGCCCTCGTTATGCAGGCGATCGCCGGCCACGACGCGGGCGATCCAGCATCGAGCCGAGCCGACGTTCCGGACTACGGGGCGACGCTGGCTGACGGGGTGCGGGGCCTCCGCCTCGGCGTCCCCGACCGCTACTTCGGCGAGGGCGTCGACGCGGACGTCGAAGCGGCGTTCCGGGAGGCTGTGCGCCAGCTCCAGAACCTCGGCGCCGAGATCACCGAGTTCACACCGCCCCATACCGATGAGATGCCGGGCGCGATCGCGGCGATCATGTTGCCGGAGGCGTTCGCGTTCCACCAGGCCGCCGTGCGGGAGCGCCCCGATGACATCGGCGAGGACGTGCGCTACCGGCTGGAGCTCGGCGCGGCCTACCCGGCGGCGGAGTATATCCAGGCGTTGCGCTTCCGCGAGATGCTCGTCGAGACCTGGCGCCAGGACGTGTTCAGCAGGATCGACCTCGTGGCGACGGCGACGACGATGGTCGCGGCGCGGCCGATCGACAAAAGTGACCTATCGACGACGTTTAGCCTGATCCGCCACACGAACCCGTTCAACCTGCTGGGCACGCCGGCGATATCGGTGCCTTGCGGCTTCACCGGCGACGGGCTGCCGATCGGCCTGCAGCTGGCCGGCCGCTGGTTCGACGAGGCGACCGTCCTGCGCGCGGCGCACGCCTACGAGAGCACCACAGACTGGCACAGCCGCCCCCCGCCGCTCTAGGGAGCGTCAGTCGCCGGCGGATCGCCGCCGCCGCCCGGGTTCATGATCAGCCACCCGCCGCCGCCCAGGAGAAAGACGAGCGAGGCGATTCCCTGCACCGCGAAGAGGACGACCCCGATATCGGTCGCGATGACGATCCAGGCGAGGAACGCGCTGAGCGCAGCCAGGATTGCTACCAGACCGAAAAGGCGCGGCGGGTTAACGCGTCCGGCCGGTGCCTCCCAGATGATCACCCCCAGCGCAAGCAGCGCGACGCCCAGCGTGGTGAAGCTCATGAGGTCCGTGGCGCCGCTCAGGTGCGCCACGAAATTGGCGATGTCAAGTAGCGCGGGATCGCCCGCGGCCAATCCGGCGCCGCCGTTGACGTAGCTGTGTGCGATCCCGATCAGGCCGATATTGAACCCCTCGACTAGGAATCCAGTCGCGCTACTGGTGACGAAGCCGATGAGGAGGATGATCGAAAGCAGCGGGCTACGATCGCGGAAGAGGAGATAGAAGAGTCCCGCGAGGAAGAGGCCGGCAATGTTGAGAAGGATGAAGAAGGTGGTGCTTATGATCGCCAGCGCATTGTTGTCCTCGATGGCGATCAGAGTCTGCTCGACCTCCGAGCGGATCGTCGGGTCCTGGTCAGATACGATGATCCCGGTGGCGATGCCGAGCACCAGGCAGGCGGCGGTGAGAACCATCGTGTATCCCGTGAGCCGGTTGAGGTTGTTCGACCAGAGCATCGCTGACTCCCTTCGCTCGTTCAGCGCCCCCGCTCGGCCGGAATCTTACCTCGCCAGGCACGTCCTGTAACCGAGCCCGCGAGTGACATTGTGGACAATCGAGGAGCCCTGCTCCCGCCCTGAGCGCCTACGCTGGCAGCAGGTCGGCGAAGACGAACCCTTCGCGCTCTACAACCTCGCCTCGTGTGAACGCGATCGGCGCCGCGAAATTGGGCGCGTCGTAGACGAACGTGTGGAACTCGCCCCGCTCGGCGCAGGGGTCGGCCTCCCGGGGCATCTCCTCCAGCAGCGCCTCGTCGTACTCGCGGCCGGCGAACTCAGCCGGCACCGTGCGCGGATCAACGCAGGCGAGCGTTGCCCGGAAGCCATCGGCGATGATGCGCCGCGCCAGCGCCGCCGTGGGCGCTTCCCAGAGCGGAAACACCGCCGCCAGGCCCGTCGGCGCCAGCATCTTCTCGCGGTAGGCGCGCACGTCCTCCAGGAAGAGGTCGCCGAACGCCACCGCTTCCACGCCGTCGGTCAGCATCTGCGACACTGCCGCGCCCATGCGCTCCTCGTAGGTCGTGTTGCTCGCGCCCGGCGGGATCCACACCTCGCGCACCGGCAGACCGAGCGCCTCCGCTTGCGCCGCCAGCAGCTCGCGCCGCACGCCGTGCATGCTGATCCGGTCGAAGCCCTCGGTCAGCGTCGTCAGGAGGCCGGTGACCTCGTAGCGCTTGTCCTGCTGGAGCCGCCAGAGGGCGTAGGCGCTGTCCTTGCCGCCGCTCCAGGCCATCACGGCTTTCGTTGTCATTTGCCTACTTCACGATCGGCGTGTCGTCGCGGTTGCCCCACTCGGCCCAAGAGGCGTCGTAGTTGAGCGCGCGCCGGTAGCCCATCAGGCGCAGGACGAACACCGCCTGTGCGGCGCGGATGCCCGCCTGGCAGTGCGTGATCACCCGCTTCTCCGGCACGATCCCGACGTCCGCCAGTCTGCGGCTGATCTCGTCCGCTGGCCGTAGCAGGCCGGAGCGGACCGGCGGCGAGACTGTCACGTCCAGCCACTCCAGGTGTGCCGCGCCAGGGATGTGGCCGCCGTGCTTGTTCCCGCGCGTGTCCTCGCCCGTGTGCTCGCCCTGCGCGCGGACGTCCCAGATCACCGCGTCGTCGTCGTCGATCGCGGCTCGCACGTCGTCCAGCCGCGCGCAGGAATCGTCCCGCAGGCCGCGGACCGTGAACTGCGCGCGTTTGATGTGTCGCATCTCCATCGAGACGGAGCGGCCTTCTTCGTACCACTTGCGGAAGCCCCCATTGAGCACGCGGCAGGCCGTATGGCCGTGGTAGTCGAGCGCCCACCACAGGCGCGCCGCGTAGAGCCCGCCCATGTTGTCGTAGGCGACGACCTGCGTCTCGTCCCCGATGCCGTGCCGGGACATCGTCTCGGCGAATCGCTCCGGGTCCATGATGTGCGTGCCGATGCCCGGACCGGACGCCGAATCGCCCGTCGCCTTGAAGTAGTGGTGCGTGCGCAGGCCGACCGCGCCATCGATGTGCAGGCGCATGAAGGCGGGGAATTCGTCGCAGTCGACGACGAGCAGGTCCGGATCGTCGATGTGCTCGGCGAGCCAGTCCGTTTCGGCTAGGAGATCAGGGTTCGCGTACGCGGTCACGGGGCGCCTCGGTTGCGTGTCACGGTGGCTTGCATTATAGGCTAGGTCTGAGATGCAGGCCGCGTCGCAGCACCAGCCAGCCCCGATCACCATTGGCGGGCGCGAGTTCGCCTGGGGTGAGCGCACGTACCTCATGGGCGTCCTCAACGTCACGCCGGACTCGTTCTCCGGCGACGGCGTCGGCGCGGACGTTGACGCCGCGGTGTGTCAGGCGGTCCGCATGTGCGAGGACGGCGCGGACGTGATCGACGTCGGTGGCGAGTCGACGCGGCCGGGTGCTGAGGAGGTCGGCCCGGAGGAAGAGCTACGCCGCACGATCCCCGTCGTCGAGCGGCTCGGGCGAGAGCTGGACGCTCCGGTGAGCATCGACACGTACAGGGCGGACGTCGCAAGGGCGGCGATCGATGCCGGTGCCGCACTGGTGAACGACGTCCACGGCTTCCGTCGTGAACCGGCGCTTGCGGGCGTCGTCGCGAAAGCCGGTGTGACGGCGGTGGCGATGCACTACCAGCGCGGCCGCGAGTTCAAGGACACGATCGGCAACGTGATCGAGGGCTGGCTGGAGAGCCTGCGCATCGCCCGCGACGCTGGGCTGCCCGAGGAGCGTCTGATACTCGACCCCGGCTTCAACTTCGGCTGGACGAACGAGCAGGCGCTGGAGATGCTCCGCCGCTTGAGTGAGCTGCGGGTCCTCGGGCGTCCGCTGCTCGTCGGCACGTCGCGCAAGTCGACGATCGGTGCGGTGCTCGGCGGTCTGCCCGTTGAAGAGCGGCTCGAGGGTACGGCGGCGACAGTCGCGCTCGCGATCGCTGGTGGCGCCGATATCGTGCGCGCGCACGACGTCAAGGAGATGTCGCGTGTCGCGCGAATGGCCGACGCGGTCGCGCGCGGCTGGAAGGAGGAGAAGTGAGGGATCCATCGGAAGCGCCCACCAGCGGGATCATGCAGCTGCTCGGCGGGCGGATCGATTCGTTCGATGAGGGCGTGAGCGTGATGTCGTTGACGCTCGAAGAGAAGCACATGAACCCGAACGGCGTCGTCCACGGTGGCGTCCTCATGACGCTGATGGACGAGGGGACCGGCCACGCGATCGTCACGGTCCGGGGCCTGGAGGCGATGGCCGAGACGCCGCACGCCACGGTCGACATGAACGTCAGCTTCCTCTCCGGCGCGCGCGTGGGCGACGAGCTGGCCTGCGAGGCGCGCACGCTTCGTATCGGACGGGCGGTGGCGTTCGCTGAGGCGGAGGTGCGGCGCAAGGACTCCGGCGACCTGATTGCGAAGGGACGGTTCACTTACGCGATCCTCGCGAAGCGCACCGGCTGACGTCTGCATCGGCCTCGGCGCAAACCTCGGCGACCGCGAGGCCAACCTGCGCTCGGCGCTGGCTGCCCTCGGCGACGCCGCGCGCGTCGTGGCGGTCTCGTCGCTGTACGAGACGGATGCGGTGACGGCGGACGGCAGCGCCGGGCCGGCGTACCTTAACGCCGCCTGCCGGATCGAGACGGAGCTGGAGCCGCTGCCGCTGTTTCGCTTCCTGCAGTCCGTCGAACGCCAGATCGGCCGCCGACCACCGAGGGAGCGCTGGGCGCCACGCCCGATCGACCTCGACCTGCTCCTCTACGGCAACGAGATCTTCGAGACGGACGATCTCACGGTGCCGCACACGCGCCTGGCCGAGCGCCCGTTCGTTCTCGTCCCGCTCGCAGAGATCGCTGCGGACGTCGTCCACCCCGTCCTCGAGCGCACGATCGCGGTGCTGGCGGAAGAAGCGGGCGATGCGGGCGTGCGCCGGATCGCTGAGGCGGGATGGGAGAGCGGGACGGGCTAGTCTTCTTCGGGCGTGGGCGGCTCGCTCATATCTTCGAGCTCTTCGTCCTCGCCGGTGAACATCGTCCAGCCGATCCAGAAGGCCAGCGCGGAGACGGCGGCGAGCGCGCTGAGGACGGGCAAGGCGAGCGCCAGGTAGCTGCGGCGCGTAATCGCCCAGAAGAAGATAACGAACTGGAACGCAGAGACGAGCATGATGATGAAGCCGGTGCGCTGCGCGGGCTCCATGCTCAGGCGCTCTGCTCACCGGACGAGCCGGCGCGCATCTCCGGCGGGAGGAGGTTCGGGATGCGGTCCTCGATCGGGTACTTCTCGCCGCATTCGCTGCAGGTGAGCGAGCCCTGGATCACCTCGTCGCCGTTGGCCTCATCGATGGTCAGCTCCAACGGGCTCTTGTCCATCGGGCAGGCGAGGATGTCGACGATGTCTTTACGCATGGTGTCTCGGCTCGAATTCTAGGGCCGGCCACAGGGGCCGTCAAACGCGGCCGGGCGATACAATCGACTCAGCATGAGCGAGACCAGGCGTATCCCCCTCGACCGGCGCGTGCTCGTCGTGCGCGAGGGGCGGATCGATCTGCGCCCTGAGCGCGGGGCCGTCGTTTTCCCGCTGGCGGGACTTCTGATCAGCGCGGCGATCTTTGCGGTGGTTGTCCTCTTCGCCGGCGACCTCTCGGCGACGACGCTGGCCCTCATCCTGCTCCCGGGCCTTCTGCTGGCGCCGTTTGCGGCGATGGGCCTCGTGTACTCGGTGATCGGCGCGGCCGTCGTCGTCGAGAGAGCGAAGGAGTCCGTGCGCTTTCAGCAGGGCGTCCTCGGCCTCGGCATCGGCACGATGGAGCTGGTGCCGTTCTGGAAGATCGACCACATCGCCGTCGAGGACTTCGAGCAGGGCATCGGCGCACCCGGCCCGCACCCGCTCGACTTCCGCGCCTGGGACATTATGCTCGTCAAGGAGAGCGGCAAGCGGCTGCCGATCGCGCAGGTGGTCGCCGGCTCCTCAGGCGACCTCATCGAAGAGGGTTGGGACCGCGCCATCGACGCCGCGGAGGCGATCGCAGAGATGACCGGCAGCCGCGTCGAGATCACGGCCGAGGTCGAGCCGGAGGCCGCGTCCGAGCCGGCGGAGAAGGCCGGCTAGCCTGCTGCGGTGGTCAGGGCCAGGTCTGCACGGACTTCTGCTCACCCTCGAAGGCGATGAGCGCCGCGTGCTCGATCTCGACGGCGAAGAGGTGCCGGGATCAGCGATATCGCGGGCGCGGCCACGCAGCTTGAATTCACCCTCGTTGCCCTTGCGGTCGGTGATGATGCTGTGCACCAGGCAACGCGGCTCGCGCAGCAGGTCAAGCGCCTTCTTCGACTGCCACATCATGCCGAGCAGCAGCTCGCCGCCGACGATCAGCGGCTCCACCGGGCTGATGCGCGGCGTGCCGTCCTTGCGCACTGAGCCGAGCAGGATCAGACTCCAGCGCTCGAAGCGCTCTTCGCCCGCCTTCGCCAGATCAGGGGCGGCTTTCGCGAATTGGCTCCAGTTCACGTGCTCCTCCTCATCGGCATTACGTAGGCAGTATCGCGCTAGAGAGTGACAGCGCTCTGTCAGGAGCGCCGATCAGTTGCCCGCGACGAGCTGCTCGACCCTGCCGCCGTCGTCGGACGCTTCCTCGTGAAGGGCGGCGGCCAGCACGTCGTCAACGCTGTCCACCAGCACGAACTCGAGGTCGCGGCGGACCTCATCGCGAACTTCGAGCAGGTCGTTCTCGTTGTCGCGGGGGATGATGATGCGCTTGCTGCCGGCGCGGTGAGCGGCCAGGATCTTGTCTCGCACAGCGCCAACGGGGAGCACCTTGCCTCGCAGCGTGATCTCGCCCGTCATCGCGACGTCCTTGTTAACGGGACGCCGCGTCATCGCGGAGATGAGCGCGGTCGCCATCGTAACGCCGGCTGAAGGGCCGTCCTTGGGCACGGCGCCGGCCGGGACGTGAATGTGGATGTCGTTGCGGTCGAAGAACGCCGGTGCGATGCCCAGCGCGTCGGCGCGCGAGCGGGCGTAGGTCAGCGCCGCCTGCGCGGACTCCTGCATGACATCGCCCAGCTTGCCCGTGAGCGTGAGGCGGCCCTTGCCTGGAACGGTCGTCGCCTCGACGAACAGGACCTCGCCGCCACCGCCCGTCGCCGCCAGGCCGGCAGCAACGCCGACCTCGTCTCGCCGGATCGCCAGCTCCCAGCGGAAGCGCGCCGGGCCCAGGAACTTGGAGACATTGTCTTGTGTGACCGAGACCCGTGTCTTCTCGCCCTCCACCACCAGGCGCGCGACGCGGCGGCAAACGCTGCCCAGCTCGCGTTCCAGGTTGCGGACGCCGGCCTCACGGGTGTAGGAGCGGATGATCTCGCGAATCGCGCCTTCGCTCATGCGCAGCGCGCTCTTGGAGATGCCGTTCTGCTCCAACTGGCGCGGGAGCAGGTAGCGCTTGCCGATCTCCAGCTTCTCGTGCTCCGTGTAGCCGGGCAGCTCGATCACCTCCATGCGGTCGAGCAGCGCCGAAGGGATCGTGTCTGTCAGGTTGGCGGTGGCGATAAAGAAGACGCGCGAGAGGTCGAAGGCGGTGTCGAGGTAGTGGTCTGTGAAAGTGAAGTTCTGCGCGGGATCCAGCACTTCCAGCAGCGCCGCGGCCGGGTCGCCCCGGAAGTCCATGCCCATCTTGTCGACTTCGTCCAGCATCATCAGCGGGTTGGCAGAACCGGCGCGACGTATCTCCTGGATGATGCGGCCGGGCATGGCGCCCACGTACGTGCGGCGGCGGCCACGGATCTCGGCCTCGTCGCGCATACCGCCGAGCGATACGCGGATGAAGTTGCGGTCGAGCGCACGGGCGATCGACTGGCCGAGTGAGGTCTTTCCGGTGCCGGGCGGGCCGACGAAGCAGAGGATGGGGCCGCGGGTCTCGCCACCCCTCAGGTTGAGCACAGCGAGGAAGTCGAGGATGCGCGTCTTCACCTTCTCAAGGCCGTAGTGATCCTCGTCCAGGATGCGCGCCGCGCGTTCGATGTCCAGCTGGTCTTCGGTCGTGACGTTCCACGGCAAGTCCGCGAGCCATTCGAGGTACGTGCGGACGACCTGGTATTCGGGCGAGATGGCGGGGATCTGGTCCAGCCGCTCCATCTCGCGGTCGGCCTCTTTGCGCGCTACCTCGGGGAGGTCCGCGTTCTGCAGGCGCTCCCTCAGTTCGGCCAGCTCCGGCGTAGCCTCTTCGCCCAGCTCCTTCTGGATCACCCTCAGCTGCTCGCGCAGGATGAACTCGCGCTGGCGCTTGTCGATCTCGCCCTTGACGTCCGATTGGATCTTGGTGCGGACCTCGAGGACTTCGAGCTCGTGGTTGAGGAGCGAGTTGACCAGCGTGAGGCGCCGCCCAACGTTCAGCTCCGTCAGCACCGCGTAGCGGTCCTCTGGCTTCAGCGGCAGGTTGGCGGCGATGAAGTCGGCCAGCGCCGCGGGATCGCTGATGTCACCGACCGCCGCCGCCATCTCCGCCGGCATTGCTTCGGAGAGGCCGGCGGCGCGGACGAACGTCTCGGAAGCCTCGCGCATGACGGCCTCGGCGTTCAGGTCGGCGCCGCCTTCGTCCTGGAGCCGCTCGACGCGGGCCCGGACCGGCGAACCGTCGCCCTCGACGGAGACGAGGCGGACGCGCGCCCGCCCCTGGAGGATTGCATGCACGGATCCGTCGGGCGCCTTCGCCATGCGGACGATGCCGGCGACTGTACCGACTTCGCGCAGGCGTAGCTCCCCCTTCGCCTCTTCTTCCTCGCCGTCGCGCTCGCTGAAGATCGCGACGAGCTTGCCCTCGGAGGAGGCAGCCTCATCGATCGCCAGTTTGACGCGCTCCTCTATGGCCATAACGGGCATGAGCTGCTGCGGGTAGACGACGTTCGTGCCGCTGGGGATCACGGGCAGCACGTCCGGGAGGACGAGCTCCTCGGAGCCGGGGTCCGGCTTTGGAGCCGGCTTCTTCGTGGGTTTCGGTTTGTCGGTCATCAGCGGTTGGTCAACGGACGACGATTCTCAGATGGTGGCCGCTGTGCGGTTCGGTCACGGGCAGCGTGATCTCCAGTATGCCGTCACTGTAGACGGCCTTCGCCGCCTCAGCGTTGACCTCGGAGGGCAGGTGAAGTTCGCGCTGGAAGCGACCGTGCGTGATCTCCATCTGGGAGTAGACACGGTTGGGCCGCCCGCCGGTGGGCTTGCGGCGGCCGCGGACGATCATCGAATGACCCTCGACCTCGATCTCGATCTCCGCTTCGGGGATGCCGGCGATCTCCATAAGCACGACGACTTCCTTATCGGTGTGGTAGATGTCCACCGGCGGCTCCATGTAAGGTCGCCCGAAGCCGGGACGGCCCGGGGAGCCGAAGACGCGCTTGTAGGCACGGTTCATGCGCTCCTGGATGTGCTGCTCGAAGTCTGACATCTCGACGTCCTGCCTGGCCATGAGGCATCTGCGCAGCGGCCGTCAGGCCACCTGCACCACTATCTCCATCTCAACGGCGATGTTGAACGGGAGTTCGGCTACTCCGACGGCGCTGCGGGCGTGCCGGCCGCGGTCTCCGAACAACGATATCAGCAGGGCGGAAGCGCCGTCTATGACCTTTGGCTGCTCGCTGAAGCCGGCGCGCTGTTGACGAACCCCAGCAGCTTGACGATGCGCGCCACGCGCTCCAGGTCGTCGATCTCTTGCTGAAGCGCCGAAAGGTTGCCGAGCGCGCAGAGCTTCGCGGCCTCGGCGGCCTCCTCTGTGGTGACCTCCGCGCCGACCTTGCCCTGCACGAAGCCGCTGCCGTCCGCTTTCGCCGGCCCGGCGCCGGAAACGAATACGAGGTCGCCGACGGTGACCGCGCCGACGTACTGGCCCGCTGAGCGCTGCGGCGGTAGCTCGAGGCCCATCTCGCGCAGGCGGTCGGCGACGCTCATCGCGCTACTTGCGCTTCTTGCCGCTGGCTCCGGGCTTCGGCTTCGCGCTGTTGCCGGACGCTTTCGGCTTCGCTGCGCTTTTCTGCGCCTTCGCGGCGGGCTTTGCCTTCGCTTTCGTGGTGGCCTTGGCCTTCGCCAGCTTCTTGCCGTTCTCGTCCTCCTGAGCGCCTGTCGGCAGGTCGTCGCCGGCCTCAGAGTAGTCGCGGCGCATGTCGACGATGGCGATCGCGGCGACGCGGTCGTCGTCGCCCACGTCCATCAGCTTCACTCCCTGCGTCGGGCGGCCCTGCTGTGAGATGTGCTTCACCTGCGTTCGGAGCATGATCCCGCTCTCGGAGATCATCATCAGCTCGTGCTCCGGGTCTACGGCGCGGGCGTGGACCAGGGGGCCGCTCTTGGCGTGCGTCTTGAACGTGATGACGCCCTGCCCGCCGCGGTTGTGGCGTGGGTACTCTTCCACCGGGGTGCGCTTGCCGTGCCCCTGAGCGCTGGCGACGAGTAGGTCGAGCCCCTTGAGAGCGATCTCCATTCCGACGACGGAGTCGCCCTTCGCCAGCTTGATGCCGCGCACGCCGCCCGACAGCCGCGAGGCCGAGCGCAGAGATCTGACGGCGAAGCGTATCGCCTGGCCGTCTCCGGTGACCATGATCGCGTCATCGTCGTCGCTGCAGATGTGTGCGCTCACGAGTTCGTCGGCGGGTTCGAGGTCCATCGCGATCAGGCCGTCGCGCCGCACGTTGGCGAAGTTCTTCATCGGCGTCTTCTTCGCCTCGCCCAGCTTCGTGCCCATCACCATGACGTCGTTCTCGACGTCGGCGGTCGCGCGGACGACGGTCGTAATCCGCTCGGTCTGGTCGAGCATTAGCAGCTGCATCACGGAGACGCCGCGGGCCTCACGCTTGCCCTCGTCTACCTCCCACGTTTTGACCTGGAAGCAGCGGCCGCGGTCGGTGAAGAAGATCAGGCGGTCGTGCGTGTCGGCGACGACGAGATGGCGGATATCGTCGTCTTGTTTCGTGCGCGCGCCGATGATGCCGACGCCGCCTCGGCGCTGCGAGCGGTAGGTGCTGAGGGGGATGCGCTTGACGTAGCCGCGCGAGGAGATCGTAACGACGACCTCCTGGTGCGCCACCATGTCCTCCTCGGAGAACTCCTCCGGCTCCTGGTCCATGATCAGCGTGCGCCGTTCGTCGCCGAACTTATCCTTCAACTCTTCGGCGTCATCGCGGATCAGGAAGTCGATCTTGCGCGGGTTGGCCAGGAGGTCTTCGAGGTAGTTGATCGTCTTGATGAGCTCGCCGTACTCCTCCTTGATCTTGTCGCGCTCCAGGCGTGCGAGCCGGCGCAGCTGCATGTCCAGCACGGCCTGCGCCTGGCGGCCCGTCAGCTCGAACGGCTTCGCCATCAGCTTCGTCTTGGCGTCGTCGGCGGAAGCGGCGCCGCGGATCGTCTTGATCACCTCGTCGAGCATGTCGATCGCCTTGAGCAGGCCCTCCAGGATGTGCGCCCGGTCGCGCGCCTTCTCCAGCTCGAACTCGGAGCGGCGGCGGATGACATCGCGGCGGTGATCGATGTAGGACTCGAGGATCTTCTTGAGGCTGACCGTACGCGGCTGGCCGTCGACGAGGGCGAGCATGTTGACGGCGAAGGCGGATTGCATCTGCGTGTGCTTGTAGAGCGCGTTGAGGAGCTGCTTCGGCTGCGCTTCGCGCTTCAGCTCGATGACGACGCGCATGCCGTGGCGGTCGGACTCATCGCGCAGGTCGGCGATGCCGTCGATCTTCTTGGCGCGCACGAGGTTCGCGATCTTCTCGACCAGCGCCGCCTTGTTCGTCTGATACGGCAACTCCGTGACGATGATCTGGTTGCGGTTGCCCTTCGGCGTCTCTTCGACGTGAACGCGCGCGCGCTGGACGACGCGGCCCTTGCCGTCGGCGTAGGCGGTGCGGATGGCGTCCCGCTTCACCGTCGTCGGCGCCTCACCGTCAACGCCCGGGACCTTGAGCGTCTCGTAGCGAAAGGCGACGGCGCCGGTGGGGAAGTCCGGCCCTGTGACGATGTCCGCCAGGTCGGCGCCGGTCGTCTCTGGATCGTCGATCAGGCGGATGATGGCGTCGCAGAGTTCGGTCAGGTTGTGGGGCGGGATGTTCGTCGCCATCCCGACGGCGATGCCGGACGCGCCGTTGGCGAGTAGGTTGGGCAGGCGCGCCGGTAGCGGCAGCGGCTCCTTGAGCGAGCCATCGAAGTTCTCGAAGAGGTCGACTGTGTTCTTGTCGAGGTCGACGAGGAGCTCCATCGCGACGGCGGAGAGCCGCGCCTCCGTGTAGCGCATGGCGGCCGGCGGGTCGTTGTCCATCGAGCCGAAGTTGCCCTGGCCGTCGACGAGCGGATAGCGCAGCGAAAACGGCTGAGCGAGCCGGACCATCGCCTCGTATACGGGGCTATCGCCGTGTGGGTGGTACTTGCCGAGTACCTCACCGACGATACGGGCGCTCTTCTTGTAGGCCGAGCCCGAGGTGATGCCCATGTCCGACATGGCGTAGAGGATTCGCCGCTGCACGGGCTTCAGGCCGTCCCGGATGTCCGGGAGCGCACGGGCGACGATGACGGACATCGCGTAGTCGAGGTAGGAGGTGCGCATCTCCTCTTCGATCCTGATCGGGCGGCTGTTGCCAAGGGGGAATACGGGCGGTTCGATGGTCATGAAGGCTCCTGGCGAAGGGCGCTTGTGGGGGGCGCGGGCCAGAGTGGCGCAGAGCGACAAAGAGGCGACTGTTCCGGCACGTATCTATTTTACAGTATTCAGGTACTGATTACACGCAAATCGATACGCTGAGTTAGCAGATTTTGTTAGCGGGGATTGAGGTGATTCCTACGCAAAGCTGTCCCGGCGTCAGCTCCGCGCGCTTCGATTGTTAGTCCAAGCTAGCGTTCGTATCTACCGAAGGTGACCCAACGCCATGATCCGAGCCGCAGCCTGGCCGGCGAAATCGTGCTCTTCCCTGCCCGCCTCGCTACGGCGTTCCACGGTAGCAGCCCACCGTGTACGGGTACTCCCACGTCGCGTGGTAGTGGTACGTGTCCGGACCGCCGTCGATCGCGTGGGAGTGGCCGTGGCACTCGTCGAGGTCGGCGTTGGTGACGGTCGCGCCGCCCTCGCCGTGGTGCCCGTAGAGGCCGAACCCGTCGAGCGCATAGCCGAGAAGCTGCGAGTGCCCGTCTGAGCGCGCGTCCTCGAGGCAGCTCGTGAGGCTGTGGTAGTGGTAGGTGCCGCCCATCTCCGGGTGACCTCCGCAGCCGTCCTGGATCTCGAAGGCGACAGCGTCGCGGCCGGCGGCGTCGAGCGCGTTGAAGAACGCGCTGCCGGTGAGCAAGATGCCGATCGTGCCCATCGGCACGCAGGAGGCCTCGGCGGCGATCTCCGGGTCCAGCGGCAGCGTCACTCCCAGGTTCTGCGCTGCGATCGAGTTCGGGTTGCGGTCGAAGGCGTAGGCGTCGTCATCAGGGGAGACGGGGTAGCTCCCGGTCGCGTGGTTCGGTAGGCCGTTGCCGGTGATCAGCCGCGAGTCTCCTTCGGTCGCGACCGTGATCTCGCTCTCCCAGTCGACCTCGCCATCGACCAGCGGCTTCCCCGTCAGGTCGTAAGTGCCGTCGTCCTTCACCCAGTCGCCGGTGGCCGAAGCGCCGCCGCCGCCGAACGTCGTCTGGCAGGCCCAGACGGCGCCGGCCTGGGGCGCACTCGAGACCGCGTCTCCGATCGGCAGCGTCGTCAGATTGACCTCCGCTTCCGGCTCGTCGGTGGGCGCAACCGTGGCGTCCGGCGAGGCGGTAGCGTCGGGACTGGCCGTAGCGTCCGGCGTGGCGGTGGGTGAGTCGCCGGGGGCGGAGTCGTCGTCGGAGCAGGCTATGGTGAAGAGCGCGGCGGCGAGGGCGACGGCGAGGACTCGGGCTGCCGTCATCGTGCGCAGGCCTCGACGAACGCCCGGAAGAGAGCGCCGGCGTCGGGGCGCATCTCGGGCCGCTCCGGGTGCCACTGCACGCCGACGGCCCAGCGATGGGCCGCGCTTTCCGCCGCCTCGACGTAGGCGTCGTGTGAGGATGCGACGCAGCGCAGGGCGCCGGCCAGCACCGGCGCGGTCACGCCCTGGTGGTGGCGCGAGTTGACGCGCAGCCTGTCCTCTCCCTCGTAGGCGCCGGCCAACCGGCTCGCCTTGTCCGAGACGATGACCTCGTGCCAGGCCGAGGTGTCGTTGCGCGCGCGGTGAGAGTCGTCGGCGATATGCTGCTGCAGCGAGCCGCCCAGCGCCACGTTCAGGAGCTGAAAGCCGCGGCAGACCGCCAGCACCGGCAGGTCGCGGGCGAGTGCGTCGCTCAGCAGCCCCAGCTCATGCGCGTCGCGGTCGTCCTCTGACGGCCGAGTGTTCGGGTCGCGCGCCTGCTCGTAACGCTTCGGGTTGACGTCGACGCCGCCCATCAGCAGCAGGCCGTTGGCGTCCTTCGGCAGCTTCTTCTCCTCGACCAGACGGAAGCGCCCGGCGGCGCCTTCGATGGAGTCCATGTAGTAGCCTGTGCGTTCCCAGGTCGGCGCCTTCCAGCGCGGTATGGCGATGAGGGGCGCTGGGCCGTTATCCATGAGCCGATGTTATCGGCTGCGGCTGACGCCAGACAAGCTCTAACGGGCCGCCGCGAGCACGAGCAGGAACTCGTACACGAGGTTCGCCGCCAGGAGCGCCGTGATCTCCGCCTGGTCGTAGGCCGGCGCCACCTCGACGACGTCGAAGCCGACTACGGAAGCCGCCGGCAGCCCGTGTACGAGGTCGACGATCTCGCGGTTCGTGAGGCCCGCCACCTCGGGCGTCCCGGTGCCGGGCGCATAAGCCGGGTCGACGCAGTCGATGTCTAGCGAGACGTAGACCGGCGTCCGCGCGATGCGGCCGATGTCCTCGAGCGTGCCGGCGACGCCGCGGGCAGCGAACTCGGAGGCGGTTAGCAGGTGGAAGCCGGCGGCGCGCGCCTCCTCGATGAGGTTGGCGGAGAGCGAGCCGCGGATCCCGATCTGCACGGAGGCGCCGGGGTCGATCAGGCCCTCTTCGACAGCGATGCGGAAGGGTGTGCCGTGATGGTATGGGCGGCCGGCCGGCCCGGGCCAGAAATCGGGGTGCGCGTCGAAGTGCACGAGCGACATCTTGCCGTGGCGCTCGGCGAGCGCGCGCGGGACGGGCAGGGAAGTCGCGTGGTCCCCGCCGAGGACGACCGGCATCACGCCGGCCTCGACGATGCGCTTGAACTCGCCTGTGAGGTGGTCCATCGTCTGCTCGATGTAGTCGGGAAAGACGTCGAGATCGCCGTAATCGATCACACAGAGCTTGTCGGACGGCGCTTCGAGTTCGTTAAGATTCCAGCCGTGCGGCCGCATCTGGCCGGAGGCGTCACGTATGCCGCGCGGGCCGAAACGGGCGCCGGCCCGGTAGAGCACCGCCATATCCATCGGCACGCCGACGACGGCGACGTCTGCGCGAGTTAGGTCGCGGCTGGCGGGACAGCGGGCGAACGTGTACGCGCCGCCATAGCGTGGCCCGCGCTGCCACTCTTCCGGGAGGAGACGATCGCTGCTCACGCCGCGATGATAGCGGCGCTGCGCAGGGAAAGAAAAAGGCCGGGCGAAACGCCCGGCCTTTGCTTGCGGTGGTTTAGGCTAATCGTCGTCCTCGTCGTCCTCGTCGTCCTCGTCGTCGCCGTCGGCGCCGGGAAGCTTGCCTCGCGCGCGGGCCGCGATCTTGCCGTCGTCTTCGTCGCTGTCGTCGCCGCCGGCAGCCGAGTCGTCGGCGTCGTCCGGCGGAGGGTCGTCGCCGTCGCTGCGGACGAGGCGGGCCTTGGTGTACGGGCGGACTGACTCCGTGACGGTTGCTGGGAACGAGAGCTTACCGACCTGCGAGACGTCCTGGAGGGTCTCCCGGATGAACAGCTTGACGCCGTCCTCGCGCAGGCTGGAGATGGCAGCGAAGTACTGATTGCCGCTGTCCATGAGCTTGACGAGCCGCTGCGCGAGCCGGGTCTCGATGTCGCCGAAGCGCTCGCCGGCCATCGTCTCGGCAGAGAGATTGCCCTTCTTGTCCTGCGCCAGATTGACGACGTCGCCTGCCGTGAGGTGGTTGGCGACGTCGAGGTCGGGCTGCAAGAGTTCCGTTGTGATCGTCTTGCCGGACTCCTCGATAAACATCTCCGGAGATAGCTTCTGGTTGACGGCATTCTTCTTTCTCTTTGGCGCCGTCTTGCCCAGCGTCGCCAGGCGGCCGAGGTTCTTGCTGGCGATCAGGTTGAGCGGATCGATTTCGATGGCCTTCATGTAGGAGTCGCGCGCGTCGGCGTAGCGGCCGAGCTCTGTTAGCGCCTTGCCCAGCCGGTTGCAGGCATCAACGTCAGCCGGGAACGATTCGAGGATCGACCGGTTGAGGTCCACGGCCTGCTCCCACTGACCCTGAAGGGCCATCTGGATGGCGGCGTTGGCGTGCTGCCTCTTCGCCCTTGTCCTATCTTCTGCTTGAAAGACCATATCAACCCTGCAATCTAGTCGCTGGGTTGGCTTCCCTGGACGCTACATTTTAGAGGAGCCAAGGCCACAACTGCAATAACTTATCGCGCCTATTTCGGTATAACGTTCGTTCGCTTCTCTGGGTTCCCCTGTCCGGTAAGTTTAAGACGGCACGCGCTCACCATTGTTACTGCACTTCCGTAGGTAAAACGAAGGGGTAAGCGGTAGGCGGAATGGGGATAACTGCTGCGTGATGACGGCGCAACGGCCGAGGCGGAAGCGAATCTCCGCGACGGGGGCGAGCGGGAACTGGGATCGGATGAGGATGGTCGGGGTGGGCGGATTCGAACCGCCGACCTCACGGTCCCGAACCGTGCGCTCTAACCTGACTGAGCTACACCCCGATCAGCGTTCTCGCAGCGTGGGCGCGCGCCTTCACAAGCGAAACCGCCGGTCGCACCGGCGGCACCGTCAGGTTACCAGACGGCCAATGGGCTGTCGAGGTTGATTGCTGGCCCCGAGGGCGGCGGTTACACTGACGGCAACGCCTCGCCCTGGCGGGGCGGGCCGGACCGCAGATGCAGTCAACGATTTCAGGCCGCGGCTTCCTCTTCAACGTCAATCTCGTCTTCCTTTCACAGGTAGCGATATACGGCCTCGCGTTCGTCCTGCGCGTCATCCTCGCGCGCAGCCTCGGCGATGAAGGTCTCGGCACCTACTCGCTCTTCTTCGTCGCCGTGCTGGTCGCCGGTGGAGTCGGCAACCTTGGCATCGGTCTCGGCAACGTCTACTTCCTCAACAAGGGGACCTACTCCTTCCGCACACTGCTCTCCGGCAGCATCGCCGCTTTCGGAGTGATGTCGATCGTCGGCTGGCTGGTGATCGGCGCCTGGGGGCTCGCCAGCGGTGCGGACCTCTTCGTCGAGGACGAGACCTACTGGCTCTACGGCGCCGCGCTGCCGGCGATCATCGGCTACACGATCTTCACGTCGTTTCTGCACGGCTCCAGCCGCTTCCTGGCGCTCAGCATCGTCGCCGTGATCCAGGGCAGCATCGCGGCGATTGGCGCCGGTGCGCTGTGGATCGCAGACGATCTCACCATCGGCAGCGCGATCGCCGTCTGGTCGGTCTCGTTCCTCGTAGCGGACGTTGTCACGCTGGCGTTGATCGTCCCGGGCAACCTTGACTTCGGGCGGGTGGTCCGGCCGCCGTTCGCGGTGCTCGGTGAGCAGATCAAGTACGGCGCACAAGGCCAGGCCGCGAACATGGCGGCGCTCTTCAACTACCGCTTCGACCAGTTCCTCGTCGCCGCCTTCGTCTCGACGGCGGGCGTCGGTCACTACGCCGTCGCCGTCGGCCTGGCGGAGAGTGTGTGGTGGATCTCGTCGGCGATATCGATGGTGCTGCTGCCGCGGCTGACGGCGATGGAGAAGGAGGACGCCAGCGAGGTGACGCCGATCATCAGCCGCAACACGCTGCTGGTGAGCTTGCTGGCGGCGGGCGCTCTGATCGCCGTCTCGCCCTTGGCGATCGAGGTGCTCTTCGGCGGCGAGTTCTACCCGGAGGCGTTCCTGCCGTTGGTGCTGCTGATGCCGGGGATCGTCGCCGCCAGCGCCACGCGGGTGCTGGGGAGCTACCTCTTCAGCCGCGGCAAGATCATCTTCACGACTTTCGCGACGTTTATCGCGATGGGCGTGACGATCGCCGCCGCCCTCGTACTGATCCCGCTCTGGGAGGTCGAGGGCGCGGCGATCGCCTCGTCAATCGCCTACGTGACGGCGCTCGCTGCAACAGCCTACTGGTACCGGTTGGAATCGGGACGGGGCGTCCTGGAGGCGCTCATCTGGCGGCCCGGAGACATCGGCTACTACACGTCGGCGATCAAGCGTGCCCTCGGCCGTGGCTCCGGGGCCGGCGCCTCAGACGCCGCGGAGACGCTGCCTGAGGACGAGCCAGACAAAGACAGGTAGCGCCAGCTGCCGCCGCAGACGGGCGGGCTGACGCAGCAGACGGAAGAGCCACTCTAGTCCGGAACGGCGCATCCAGCGGGGCGCCCGGCGGGTCGCACCGGCGATGAACGAGAGCGAACCACCCTCGGCGACGGCGACCCGCACGTTCAGGCGGGGCAGGTTCCTGGCGATCCACTTCTCCTGGCGCGGAAAGCCCATGGCGACGAGCAGCACGTCCGCTGAGGCGGCGTTGATCGCCTCGATCACAGCTTCGGCGTCCGCCCGACGGAAGTAGCCGTCGCGCGCGCCGGCTATCGTGAGCGAAGGAACGCGCTCGCGGACTGCTTGCGTCGCGGCGGCCGATTCTTCCGCCGTGCCGCCGAGGAGGAAGACGCTGCGGCCGGAGCCGGCGAGCGACTCCAGCATCTCCCACGTCAGGTCGACGCCCGCCATCGCCTCGGGCAACGGAACGCGCAGTGCTGACAGGCGAAACACGAGCGAGGCCAGCGACAGCGGGAGCTGCAGCAGCGCGCGCAGCCCGCCGCCGGGTAACGAAAGGTAGCTGGCCGCCCAGAGGATGCCGGCGCCGTCCGCAAGGCACAGCTCGGCGCCGTTCAGGGCTTCGCGGACGGTCTCGTCTCGATAGGCGCGTGGCATGAACTCGGAGTAGGGCTTGACAACGTAGGTCCGGGTACTCCGGCCAGCGAGCCTCGCGATTTCGGCTGCCGCATCGCGAAGCGTCAGGCGCTGAAAGCGAACGCCGAGAAGCTCGACCGTCTCGGCGGTCACGACCGTCGGCGGCCGCGGCCACCGCGCCGGCCGCGGCGCTGGCCACCACGTCGCCCGCCGCCTTGATCGCGAGGCGCGTCGGGAGGAGGCTCGTCCCGGGCGAGCAGGCGGTCCAGCTCCCCGAACGCGACCTCCGCCACGTACTTGCCGCGCACGAGCGCCCGGCCGTTCTCGCCGACGATGCGCCAGCGTTCCTCGTTCGTCAGCAGGAGGACGATCGCCCTCGCCAGCGCGTCGTCATCGCGCGCGACGAGGACGTGGTCACCGGTGACGATATCGAGGCCCTGCGCAGCCGCCACGCTGGCCACCGTCGGCAAGCCGCGCGCAAGGGCGTTCAGGACTTTTAGCCGCGTGCCGCCGCCGGTCTGCGTCACCTCGGCGAAGACGCGGGCGCGCTGGTAGAGCGGCTCCGCGTCGTCCAGCGGCCCGACGTACCGGACTGCCGGCGTACGCTCGGCCAGGTCGATCAAGTGGCGGGGCGCGTCACGGCCGGCGACGCTGAGCTCCACGCCGGGGAGCTGCTCGCGGACGAGTGGCAGGATGCGTGTGATCAGCCGCTCGAGGCCGTCGATGTTCGGCTGCCAGCTCAGCGTGCCGAAGTACATGATCTCTGGCTCTTCCCCGTCGAAGGAGAGCGAGGGGAGGTCGAGCAGCGCCGGGTCCGGGATGTTCGGCAGCAGGTGTACGCGCTCCCTGTCGGCGCCGATCGACACGAGCGCCCGGGCGTCCTCCACCGAGACCGCGAACACGGCGTCGAAGCGGGACATGATCTTCGCCTCGTATCTCCGCACTCGTGAGGCCTCGCGTCCGGCCAGCCAGCGCAGCGGGCCGCCGCCGCGCTTGTCCGATTCGCGCTGCCAGAGGTTGAACTCGGCGTTGTGCTGGTGCAGCATCTTGAACCCGGAGAACCACTCCGGCAGATACTGCGCTACGAGCCAGCCGTCGACGAAGACGGCGTCCGGCAGGCCGGCGGCCAGCTTCTCGTCCACGAGCGCCCTCATCTGGCCCGAGCGGTTGCGTTCAACGCTGAGCGGCCGGCGACCGAGATAGCTCCGGATGAGGTTGCCGGGGCTGCGGCCGCGGTCCACCAGGACCGTCTGCACGCCGTTTTCCGCGGTCCACATCTCCTGCGCCTGGGTGAGCGGCGCCCGGATGATCGAGATTCCGGCGACGCTGTGGCGGCGGCTCAGGTACTCGAAGACGCTGAGCGTCTTTAGCGCCCCACCGCTATCCGGCGGATACGGGAAGTTGGCGGTGATGAAGAGAATGCGCATACGAGTGACTAACGCGCGCCCTCTTTGGTCATCACCAGACGCAGGGTGCGGAGGAGGATCATAAGGTCGGCGGAGAACGGATGGTGGCTCACGTAACGGAGATCGTAGCGCACCTTTTCGTAGTGGGTAAGATCTGAGCGGCCGTTGACCTGCGCCAGGCCCGTCATGCCTGGCTTCACCTGGTGTCGCTGGCGGAAGTGCGGCGGCCAGGCCTCGACAATCTCCTGCAGGTCCGGGCGCGGGCCGACCAGGCTCATGTCGCCCTTGACGACGTTCACCAGCTGCGGCAGCTCGTCGACCGTGGTCTTGCGCAGCGTCCAGCCGATGGCGGTGGCGTGGCGCGGGCGGCCCTTCGGGCTCAGCAGGCGGCTCATCAGGTCGCCGGTCGGCAGACGCTCGGCGAGGTCGCTGCCGCGGCGGTTGTGGTGCATCGTGCGGAACTTGAGGAAGCGGAAGCCGGCGCTGTTCAGGCCGACGCGCTCCTGCTTGATCAGCACTGGACCGGGCGATTCGATCTTGATCAGCGCCGCCGCCAGCGCGAAGACCGGCCAGAGGAGGCCGATCATCAGCCCGCCGACCGTGACGTCGAGCGCGCGCTTGAGCGGCGAAGTCGCGCCGGTCTCCACACGCTCGATGCCGGGATACCGCTCCTCCGGCAAGGGCTCTCCGGCCGGCCTCTGTCCGTTCTGGCCGCCCCCGGTTTGGTCCTGCGCGCGCCTGGTGTCCGGGTCTCGCATCAGCGTCCCGCCCGTGCTGTGAGTAGCTCCGCTACCTGCGGCGTGCGCATGTGGTCGGCGAGTGCTTCGCGCCAGGGACGGAGCGTGATGCCCAGCGCCGCCGCGCGGTGGTTGGCGAGCGTTGAGTCCAGCGGCTTGCGGAACGTCAGGCCGAAGTCCGCCTGCCGCACGGCCTCGACCGGCACGTCGATCCCGGCGAGGCGAAGAACCTCCTCTGCCCACTCCTTGCGCGAGCAGCTACCCTCAGCGGCGAGGTGGTAGACGCCGAAGCGTCCGCTTGAGACCAGCGCCACCAGCGCCGCGGCGAGATCGGCCGTCCAAGTTGGCGAGGCGATCTCGTCGGTAACGCCGCGCAGCGCGCCGTCCGCCCGCGCGCGCTCGATGATCTTCTCCGGGAAGCTCACACGTCCGGGTCCGTAGAGCCAGGACGTGCGCACGATGTAGAAGTCTCCGCCGGCTTCCCGCGCGGCGTCCTCGCCGGCGAGCTTGCTGCGCCCGTACTCGTTGATCGCCTGCGTGGCGTCGTCTTCAGCGTAGGGTGCGCCCTTCTCGCCGTCGAACACTTCGTTCGAGCTGACGTAGGCGATGGGGACGCCGGCGGCCGCGCAGGCCCTGGCGACGTTGCCGGTACCCCCGCCGTTGACGGCCTCGCATGCCGCGGGGTCGCGCTCGGCGGCGGCGGCGTCCGTCCAGGCCGCGGCGTGGATGACGACCTCCGGGCGGAAGGACTCGATCGTCTCGCGGATCACGGCGGCCGACGTGACGTCAAGCTCGGCGTGGCCGGGCGCGCGGACCTCGTGCTGGGAGAGAGCGCTCTGGAGAGCGACTCCCAACTGCCCCTTGCCACCGGTTACGAGAATGCGCATGTCGTCTACTGACGGTACAGGAGCGGGCCGCTACTTGACTACGCCCTGCTCGAGTTCTTCGAGCGTGTACTCCACCTGCTCGTCCTTCAGGCTCGGGTCGTACGGTGGATGCGGATAGTTGATGAGCCACGCTTCCTCGTCGCCGGTGTTCTCAAGGCCGGTGGCGACGTCTTTGGGGATGAAAAGTCGCTTCGGTTCGCTCGCATCGAGGATGTGCTCCTCGGGCACCCACCTGTCGCCGGAGCGGCTATAGAGGGTGATCAGCATCGTGCCTTTGACGCACATGTAACGGGCGGCGCGGACGCGGTGCAGGTGGTAGCCCTTGAACGCGCCCGGACTGGCCGCCGTCAGGTAGACTTCCGTCTTGTCGCCGGCCTTGAACAGCTCGATCAAGAAGCCGTTCTCGTCGCCGCCGTGGTCGTAAGTCAGGACTTTCTTCGCGGGCTCTTCGCTGATGTTATCGATCATCGGTCAATCGGTGGCTTCCGGCTTCGCCTCGGCCAGGCGCTTTCCGTACTGCGTGTCGTAATACTCCTGGAAGTCCTCGTCGCGCACCTTTTCCCACCACCAGCGGTTCTGCACGTACCACTCGACGGCCTTCTGGATGCCCGCGGTGGCGTCGTGGCGGGGTGCCCAGCCGAGCGCGCGCAGCTTGTCCGAGTTCACGGCATAGCGGCGGTCGTGGCCGGCGCGGTCCTCGACGTGGGTGAGCAGCGAGCGCGGCTTCTCGGTCAGGTCGAGGATCAGGTGGGCGACGTCGACGTTGTAGCGGTGGTTCTCAGCGCCGACGTTGTAGGCCTCGCCGGGCTGGCCTTCGTGGAGGATCAGGTCGAGCGCCTCGCAGTTGTCCTCGACGAAGAGCCAGTCGCGCTGCTGCCGGCCGTCGCCGTAGATCGGCAGCGGCTGGTCCTGAAGCGCGTTCGTCGTGAACAGCGGGACCAGCTTCTCGACGTGCTGCCGCGGCCCGACGTTGTTGGCGGGCCGCGCGACGATTACGGGCAGGCCGTAGGTCTCGATATAGGCGCGGCACTGCATCTCGGCGCCGGCTTTGCTCGCCGAGTACGGGCTACGCGGGTTCAGGGCGTCCGTCTCGCGCGATGTTTGGCCTTCAGGCACGTCGCCATAGACTTCATCGGTAGACATGTGTAGAAATCGCTCTACGCGCGTCTGACGCGCCGCCTCAAGCAGCACATAGGTGCCGTAAACGTCCGTTTGGATGAAAGCGCCCGGCTCCATGAGCGAGCGGTCAACGTGCGTCTCGGCTGCGAAGTTGACGACGCAGTCCGCGCCCTCCATCAGCTCGCCCACCAACGCGGCGTTGGTGATGTCGCCCTCGACGAAGCGATATCGCGGATCAGCGGCGATATCGCGCAGGTTGTCCTGGTTGCCGGCGTACGTCAGCCTGTCGAGGTTGATGACTTTTGCCTCGGGGCGCTCGCACAGCAGCCGGAGGATGAAGTTGCTGCCGATGAAGCCGCAGCCGCCCGTGATCAGGTAGGTGCTAGCCATCGGGCATCTCGATGCGGCTGTGGTCGCCGAGCGTCAGGCTGTAGCCGCCGCCGGCGCCGTGACTGCCAAGCAACTCAACATGACGACCGACCATGCTCTTCACTACCGGCCAGTGTATCTCCTCGATGCGGCTCTCCTCCATCACGACGCTGTCTTCGATCCGGCAGCCCTTGATCACGCAGCGAGCGTCGATCGAGGTGTTGGGGCCGATGTAAGAGTCGATAATCGCCGTCTCCGCACCGATAATGAGCGGGCCCCGGAGGACGCTGTTCTCGACGCGCGCCCCGGCCTCGATCACGACCGGATCGTAGACGCGCGTCTTCTCGTCGACTTCGCCCTCATTACGGGCCTCGATCGCCGACAGGACCATGCGGTTAGCGTTCAGTATGTCGTCCATCTTGCCGGTGTCGATCCAGTAGCGATCCATCACCTCCGCGCGCACGCCAGCGCCGCGGTCGATCAGCCCCTGGATCGCGTCGGTGATCTCCAGCTCGCCGCGCCCGGACGGCTGCAGGTCGGCGATGACCTCGTGGACCGCCGGCTCGAAGATGTAGACGCCGATGACGGCGAGGTTCGAGGTGGGTTCCCGCGGCTTCTCCACGATGCGTGTGACCGCGCCGTCGGTCAGCTCGGCGATGCCGAACGCCTGCGGGTTGTCCACCGGGTGCAGCAGGATCTGCGTCGAGCCCCCGTTGGCACGGTACTTCTCGACGTACGGCTTGATGCCGCCAAGCACGAAGTTGTCGCCGAGGTAGAGCACGAACGGCGAGTCGCCCAGGAAGTCGTGCGCGATGGCCACGGCGTGCGCAATCCCGAGCGGCGCGTCCTGCTGGATGTACGTGACACTGGCACCGAACTGTGAGCCGTCGCCGACGGCCGCGCGCACCTGCTCCGCCGTGTCGCCAGTGATGACACCGATGTCAGTGATGTCGCACTCGACGAGTTGCTCGATTGTGTAAAAGAGCACCGGCTTGTTGGCGATCGGCACGAGCTGCTTGGCGTTGGTGTAGGTGAACGGCCGCAGGCGGCTACCTTTTCCGCCGCTGAGCACCAGGCCCTTGAGGCCACCGTTCTCGCCTCCCGGGGCGGATGCGGCCGGCTGCTTGGTCTTCGTCGTCGCCGTCGTCGCCATCGTTCAGGTTGAGGGCCGCTCCTTCGGCTGATTGCGGGTATGCCAGACGAGGGCGCGCAGCGCGGGTAGGGCGCGCGCGAGGCGGGTCGGGTTTCGTAGGAAGTAGAGGGGCGCGTAGACGAACGCGTGCATCAGGAACGCCGTGACGACCTGCAACGGCGTGCCGCGCTTTCGCACGAAGAGCAAGGCGTTGCGGCGGTAGAGGTAGTCGAAGCGGGCGTCCGGTGACTGCGATCGCTCCGCCTTGTGCCAGATGAGCGACTGCGGCGCGTAGTAGCAGTGGAGGCCACGTTCCGCGGCGCGGACGCACCAGTCGGTCTCCTCCCAGTAGGCGAAGTACTGCTCGTCCAGGAGGCCGACGGTGGCGAGCGCTTCGGCCGGGATCAGCATGCAGACGCCGTCGGCGTAGCCGCGACGCTTCAATCGCTCGAACTGGCCACGGTCCTCCTGGCCGCGGCCGACCTGGGTCGCCACGCCGCGCCAGAGGCTGACCTCGCCGCCGGTGGAGTAGATCGTGCGGGGCCGGTCGTAGAAATGGGTGCGCGGACAGACGGCGGCAAGGTTCGGGACTTCGCCGGCGGCGTCCACCAGCGCCTGCAAGAACTCCGGCGCGACAACGGTGTCGTTGTTGAGGAGGAGAACGTAGTCGGTGCCGGCTTCGAGGGCGCGCCGGATGCCGGCGTTGGCGCCGGCGGCAAACCCGCGGTTCTCTGGCAGGCGCAGGACCTCGATGAAGCCGCCGAGTTCGCGTTCCAGCGTCGTCGCTTCGTCGTCCCGCGAGCCGTTGTCGACGACGATGACGCGCATGGCAGGATAGCGGGCCGCCTGCAGGCTGTGCAGGCACTCACGAGTATCGGCAAGGCCGTTCCAGTTGAGGACTACTACGGAGACGCTGGGTGCGTTGCCCATGCGTGGTAAAGAATACCACCGCCGGTTCTCTAAGGCCGCCCCAAAACGCAACAATGGTCAAAACGGTTGAGCGTGTCGGGCCTCGGGCTGCACCGGCATCGCCGTACGACGTATGCTACGCGCACACAGGATGACAGAAGCGCGCCCCGGAACCGAAACCCCGCTGCGTCAGTCCGCTCGCCAGAAGGTTGACGGTTGCTGGCTGCTGTCGGAGCGCGGCGGCGACTACCTCGACGGTAGCGAGGAACGCTTGCTTGAGATCCTCCGCGGCGCCGATGACCTGGGCTCGCTCAGCGATGAGCTGGAGAGCTCGTGGGCCAGCTGGCCGGAGCAGTACAGCCTCTCGCGCAGTCGCGCTAACGTCCTGCGCTCCCTCGATCTCACGCGCGATCAGACCGTGCTGGAAGTCGGTGCCGGCTGCGGTCCGATCACCCGCTACCTCGGCGAGACTTGCGGGGCCGTGGACGCCATCGAGCCGGTGAGGGCGCGGGCACGCGTTGCCCGCGAGCGCACGCGCGACCTGCCGAACGTCGATGTTTACATCGGCACGATCGGCGATATCCCGGCCGGGTCGGCTTACGACGTCATCATCGTCGTCGGCGTGTTGGAGTACGCCGGCGGCGGCAGCGGCCAGGACAAGCCGTACGTCGAATTCCTGACGCAGTTGCGCTCGTTGCTGCGACCGGGCGGACAGATCGTCTGCGCGATCGAAAACCGGCTCGGTGTGAAGTACCTGGCCGGCGCGCCGGAGGATCATGTGGACCGCGTCTTCGAGGGGGCCGAAGGATACCCGCATCAGGGACCCGCGCGGACCTTTAGCCGCAGCGAGCTGGCGTCGCTCTTCGCCGCTTCCGGCCTCCAGCCGAGCTTCTACGGTGCCTTTCCGGACTACAAGCTCACGCGCGCCGTGTTCAGCGAGGAGCTGCTGGCGGCGCCAGAGATGCAACAGCTCGCCTGGCTCATCCCCTGGTTCCCGAGCCCGGACTGGCCCGGCCCGCGGCCCCGGTTCGCCGATGAGCGCAGTCTCTGGCGCTCTTTCGTGCGGGATGGCATCGGGGCCCACTTCAGCAACTCGTTCCTCGTCATCGCCACCGAGGGTGCGCCCCCGCAGCTCTGGGACGAACGCGACGTTGCCTGCTTCTTCAACACGCAGCGGAGGGCCGTCTTCGCCACGCAGACGCGGCTGAGGCGGTCCAGCCAATCGCTGACGGTACAGCGCTCTCGCCTGCTCGATTCGGCCGAGAGCGTCTCGAGCGGCGGCCTCACGCAGGACGTTTCGGATCAGCGCTTTATCGAGGGGCGCGACTTCGTCGAGTTGCTCTCCGAAGGCGATGACGAGGCGCTGGCGCACTGGCTCGGCCGGTGGAGCGACCTGGTGCGCGCCCGCGAGGCGAGCGGCTCCATCGACCTCACGCCGCACAACTTCGTCGTGGGCGCCGCGGGTGACTTGGCCGCGATCGACCAGGAGTGGTCGTTGCCCGGCTACGGCTCGCAAGAGATCGTCGAACGCGGCGTCTTCTGGCTTGCGGTCCAAATCACGGAGCGTACGCCGCCCGAGCGCTGGCAGGGCACACGCGTGCGTGACGTCGCCGTGCTGCTCGGGGCGCTCTCCGGCCTTGACCCCGGCGGCGCGTGGGTCGAGCCGAGAGTCGCCGGCGAGGCGGAGATCCAGGCGTTGGTGGCGAGCACTACGCCGGACGCCCCCGACTGGGCAGAGACTGTGGAAACGAATCGCGAGAGGCTGATGGGGCACATGGGCAGACCGCTGTCCGAGACGCCCTTCGGCAAGAGGGAGCAGGACAGGCGTCGGGCTGCCGAACGGGCGCGCGGTGGAGCGGTGAAGGAGGTAGCGGAGCTGCAGCAAGAGCTGCGGGCCAGGCAGGCCGATCTGGACGGCGCGCTACGGCACATCCGCGAGATCGAGGGCTCGATCGGCTGGCGGGCGCTCGGTCCCGCGCGGGCGGCCACGCGCAGGGTAGCGCCCAGGGGCAGCCCGCAGCGTCTGCCGTTCGTCGCGGCGTGGCGAGCGCTGCGGCTGGTCAGGCACAACGGGCCGATGGCGCTCCTGCGAAAGGCCGTGACGGTGCGCGAATGGCAGGCCGTCGTGCGCAACCTGCGGCGTCAGGCGCGGGCGCCCGCCGAGCTGAACGCGCAGTACCAGCTTTGGTTGAGCAGGCACAGCGTGACGTCGGCACGCGCCGACCGCCTGCGTGCCGAGGCGAAGGCGCTTGGCTACCGCCCGCTGGTCAGCATCGCCACGCCGGTCTACAACCCGGAGGTGGACTGGCTGCGAGACGCGATCGAGTCTGTGCGCGGGCAGCTCTACGACAACTGGGAGCTCTGCCTCGCCGACGATGGCTCGACGAAGCCCGGCGTGCGGGAACTGCTGGAGGGCTACGCCGGCAAAGAGCCGCGGATCAAGGTGTCGTTCGCCGAGAGGAACGGCGGCATCTCAGTCGCCTCGAACGCCGCCCTGGCGCTGGTGACCGGCGAGTTCGTCGGACTGCTCGACCACGACGACGTCCTGACGCCGGACGCCCTGTTTGAGGTCGTCAAGCTGCTCAACGAACAGCCGGACCTCGACTACATCTACAGCGACGAAGACAAGATGGAGCTCGACGGCGCGCGGCTGGACCCCTTCTTCAAGCCTGGCTGGGCGCCCGACCTGCTGAACTGCATGAACTACGTCACGCACTTCAGCGTCTACCGCAAGTCGGCCCTCGATGAAGTCGGTGGCTTCCGCGTCGGGTTCGAAGGCAGCCAGGATTTCGACCTGACGCTCAGAGTGACCGAGAAGACGCAGCGCATCGCCCACCTCGCGCGGCAGCTTTACTCCTGGCGCAAGGTGCCGGGATCGGCGGCGACGTCTCACCGGGCCAAAGAGTACGCCTACGTGGCAGCGAAGAAGGCGCTCGCCGAAGCGATCGACCGGCGCGGCCTGAGCGGCGAAGTGCTGGACGGACTGTCGCCCGGCCACTACCGCGTGAAGTACGCCATCTATGGCTCTCCGAAGGTGACGATCGTGATCCCCACCCGCGACCGGGCGGCTTTGCTCCGCCGCTGCGTCGATAGCATCCGCAAGCAGTCGACCTATGCCAACTACGAGCTGATCATCGTCGACAACGAGAGCCGGGAGGACGAGACGCTCCGATTCCTCAAGGCGTTCGACGGCCGAGTGATCGACTACCCGCGCCCGTTCAACTTCTCGGCGCAAGTGAACCTGGGCGTCCGCGCGGCCGACTCAGAGTACGTGATCCTCCTCAACAACGACACGGAAGTCGTCTCAGCGGACTGGATCGAGGCGCTTCTGGAGTATGGCCAGCGGCCGGACGTCGGCGCTGTCGGCGCGCGCCTGTTCTTCCCGGACGGCCGCGTGCAACACGAGGGAGTTCTCGTCGGCTCCGGCGGTGGCCTGGCCCGGCACCTGGACCACGGCGGGTACTTCGGCCTGGGCGAGTGCGTACGCAACGTCTCGGCGGTAACGGCTGCCTGCATGCTCGTGAAGAAGGCCGCCTTCGAGGAAGCCGGTAGCTTTGACGAAGGGCTTCGCGTGGCGTGGAACGACGTCGACTTCTGTCTCAGGTTGCGGGAGAAGGGCTACGAGGTGATCTACACGCCACACGCCCGGCTGACCCATCACGAGGGCGTCAGCCGCGGCCAGCGCCGGCGGGAGAAGGACGAGCGGCTGTTCCGGGAACGCTGGGCGGGCTACGGCGATCCGTACTACAATCCGAACTTCGACCTGGACGACCCGTTTAGCCTCAAGCTGTAGCCAGCGGCCGGACGCCGCAACGCCGGTCAGCCGCCGTGAGCCACTTCGGCGTGGTGCGGGACGGTGGCGATGTACTCGGCCTGGATCTGCTTCGTCGGCCCGTCCGCCACGATCCGGCCCTTCTCAAGCCACATCGCGCGGTCGCAGAAGGCAGTGATCGTCTCCGGGCTGTGGGAGACGATGACGATCGTCGTCCCCTGCCGCTGGAACTCGTGCATCCGGGCGAGGCACTTCTCCTGGAAAAACGCATCGCCGACTGAGAGCACCTCGTCGATCAGGAGCACCTCCGGGTTGCTGTACACGGCAACCGCGAAGCCCAGCCGCATGTACATGCCCGAGGAGTAGCGCTTAACGGGCGTGTCGATAAACTCCTGCAGCTCGGCGAACTCCACGATGGCGTCGAACTGGTCGTTGATCTCGCGGTCGCTCATGCCGAGGATCGAGCCGTTGAGGTGGACGTTCTCGCGACCGGTGAGGTCCGGGTGGAAGCCGGCGCCCAGCTCAATCAGCGGCGATACGCGGCCGGCGACGTAGACTTCGCCGGAGGAGGGGGCGGTGACGCCGGCGATCAGCTTGAGCGCTGTGCTCTTACCGCTGCCGTTGCGGCCGATGATGCCCAGCGTCTCGCCGCGATCGACCTTGAAGCTCACATCTTCAAGCGCGCTGAACTCGTCGCCCCAGGGCCGGCGCGTCAGGAGCGCCTGGGCGAACTCGCGCAGGGTGCGGCCTTCCTTCAAGTAGAAGCGCTTGGTGACGTTCCGGAACTCGATCTCCGGTGCGTCAGATGCTGTCTGCAAAGCCCTTCTCCATCTTCTTGAACAGGTAGTATCCGATGACGAAAGTGATAAGGGCGACCGCGAGGCCGATCAGCACCCGTCCCGGCTCCGGGTCCTCCCCGTAGAGGATCACGCGACGGTAGGCGTTGATGAAGACCGCGTTCGGGTTGATGTCGAAGATGAACTCGTACTTCGAGGGCACGATGTCGACCGGATAGATGATCGGCGTCAGGTAGAACCAGAGCGTGAGGACGACGCCAACGAGGAAGCGCACGTCGTGAAAGTAGAGATTGAGCGCGGCCAGCGGGTACGTCAGGCCGAGCGTGAAGAGCAGGTGGATGCCGAACAGAAGCGGGAACCAGTAGACCGTCGCCTCCGGCAGGCGCTCGTAGTAGGCGAGCAGCGCCACCAGGATGATCAGCCCGAAGAAGAGGTCGACGAGCTTCGTGAGGACCGCGGCGGTCGGCAACACTTCGCGCGGGAAGTAGACCTTGGAGACCAGCGATGAGGCGTTCGTAACTGAATCCGTACCGGAGGCGATCGCGCTGGAGAAGAAGAGCCAGGGCAGGAGCCCAACGAATACGAAAAGCGGATAAGGCACGTCCTCACCGACGGGCACGCGGATGATCGTCGAGAAGACGAAGCTGAGGATGATCATCAAGCTCAGCGGGTTGACGAACGCCCAGGCGTAGCCCAGCACAGACTGCTTGTACTGACCGCGGAGGTGGCGGACGACCATGTGCCAGAGCAGGTCGCGGCGCCGCCAGAACTCCGCGAACTGGCGCAGCAAGTCCAGCGGTCCGGATGAGGGGGCGATGGGCTGTCGTCGTATGGGTTGCTCTCGGGCCATGGTAAGTGCCGTCAGTGCGCCGTCTACGGGCGATCGCCGGCTCGTTGATGTTAGCGGCCCGCGACGACGTGAAGCAAGAAAGGCCGGCTAGCCGGTGGCGATCAGGATCGTCGTCCCCATGCCCGGACAGCCGGCTTCCTGGGAGGGCGTCATTCCGGCGTCGAAACCCAGGACCTTGAGCGCGTCGATCGGGTTCACCTCGCCGCTGCAGTCGACGTCGCCCCAGGTGCGCGGCGACCCGCCCACGATCCTCACCGTCCAGCTCATACCGGGACAGGCGGCAGTGTACGTCTGCAGCCCCGCGTCGTGGCGCATCGTCACCAGCGCGTCGATGGGATCGACGGAGCCCGAGCAGTTGTCGTCCGCCCAGATCGCGTCCAGCGGTATCGGGGTTGGCGAAGGTGTCGGGGTTGGTGTGGGCGTGGGCGTCGGTACGGGCGTTGGCGTTGCTGTCGGAGTAGGCGCCGGGGGAGTCGCGGTCGGAGTGCCAGATGGCGTCGGCGCGCTTTCGTCGACGACGAGGGAGACGACGTACGTTTGCGGCGAGCCGGCCGGGTAGAGGGAGTCCACCGTCGCCCGGCCGAGGTACTCGCCCGGCTCCAGGCCGGTCGTGTCGACGGTTAACCGTACCGTCCCGCCGATACCGCCGAGGTCGTCGCCGAGAGCGACGCCTGCCGGCTTCGCCACCTTGAGCCACGGCGAGTCGGAGAGGACCTGGAAGCCGAGCACGCCGCTGCCTTCGTTCAAGACGTCGAACTCGGGCCCGGACGAGATCACGTCCGGGGGCAGCGTCACGCCGGCGCCGGCGGTCGCGAGCCCCATCACCGGCTCGCCGATGACCTCTTCGCGGGTCACTGTGAGTGCGGTCGGGTCCTCGTGGTTGGTGTTGGGCCTCGGGATGTCCATCGCGGCGCAGTCCAGGCTGAAGCCACAGGCGTTCCAGTTCTCGAGCTTGAGCGGGTCGGCAAAGATCGGATCGGTCAGGTCGGGCGGATGCACCTCCTGAGGCTGCCAGAGCTGCTCTTCGGCGCGCACCGGCGGCCGCTGAGCGCAGCCCAGGACGAGCTCCTGGTAGGGATACTGCGTGCGGTCGTGGCCAAAACCGTCGTCGCTGGCGCCGCAGCTGTACTGAACGCGCGTGGGCGGGTAGGCGGGGTTGAGCGGATGGTTGGAGAACGCCCAGCCGTTGTATCCCCAGATGGCGTAGTACCAGTCCTCGATCAGCGTCGGGTCGCGCTCACCGACGATGGGCCGCACCTCCGGCGCCTGGTTCCACTTGCCGGCGAGGATGGCGGCGCCACGAGCCGTGTTGAACGCGTAGTGCGTGCCGATCATCGCCTGGTCCAGGTTGGGCACGCCGGAGATGTTCTGCATTCCGGAGGTGATCTGCATGATGCCGTAGCCGCAGTCGTGTGAGTTCAGCACCGGACCGACCTCGCCGTAGTCGACGAGCGGAACGTAGGCTGCCTGCGCCCAGCCGCTCTCCAGAAAGCCCATCGACTTCAGGATCACGGGCGGGATGTAGGGATCCAGCAGCTGCTCGGACCCGGCGGCGCGGTCGCCTGTCTCAACGTCGGCGGTGGCGAAGGTCTCGTGCTCCGGGAAGAGTTGGTTGAACGCCGCCAGCTCGAAGGTGCGGGCGTAGACGTCGCGGTAGTCGGCGGCTTCGTAGGTCTCGATGTCGAAGGGGCCGAAGAGGCTGCCGGTGTTCGCGCACTGGTGGCCGGCTGAGGCTGGGCTGCCGGAAGAGAGATGCAGCAGCACCGCCACGCCAAGCGCGACGGCCACCGCGAGGGGGCTCGCAGTCAGACTGAGGTACTGAATCCGCATGCCGGCCACTGCTCTACTAACGCTCTGGGGGTTCCTTCCGTAGTGAAGACGGAGAACCCGCGGGGTTCGTAACAACCATCAACTGCAACGTCGATGACACGTTATAGATGCGCCAATGCATCTATACAGCATAGCGGATTAGGCGAAAGGCCCCCCAGGACAGGGGCCTCGTTCACGGCCTTGGGATGGCGTCAGGTGCGAACGCGCGGCTGGTGCATCGCGCCGTCGGTTATCGGCTCGTCTACGTAGAGATCGCCGTTGCGGATTTTGATGTTGTAGCCGCAGTCCGGGTTCGTGCAGGCCCAGGCCTTGTAGTGGATCGCTGCCCCCTGGCTGCCGAAGTCGGAAAGCGGAACGAGGTCCCCCCACGTCACACTTCTGGCACTTCGGGAAGCCCATCTCTCCTACCACTGGTTGTCCCCCTTCTCTGGGCCGTTTGGCGGGAGTATAGCAGCGGGCTCGCAGCCCGGGCAAATCGCGGCCCCCGGTTCACCAGAGCACCGCACAGCGCTCGAAATGGCTCTCAAACGGTACTGGGGCTATGCTACAGAGGCGGCATGGAAGACGTTCTGCGCGCGATCGTCCTGGGCATCGTCTAGGGGCTTACCGAGTTCCTCCCCATCTCCTCGTCCGGCCACCTCATCGCCGTGCGCGAGCTGTTCGGCTGGCAGTTCGCCGACGACCTCACCTTCGACGTCTCCTTGCACCTCGGCACGACGGTCGCCGTCCTCGTCTTTTTCTGGCGCGAGTGGACCCAGATGCTGTGCAGCGCTCTCCTGCGTCTGACCGGCGGCAGCCGTGATGCGTCCGTTGGCGTCTACGACGACCGCATGCTGCTGTTCGTCGTCGTCGGCTCGGTGCCGGTCGGCGTCGTTGGCCTGGCGCTTAACAGCTGGATCGAAGATGAGGTTCGCTCGCCGATAATCGTTGGGGCGATGCTGATCGCGTTCGGGTTGACGCTGGCCTTCGCGGAGCGCGCTGGCCGGCGAGAGCGGTCGCTGGCTGATACGGGCCTTCGCGACGCCCTGCTGATCGGCTCGGCGCAGGCGGTCTCGCTGGTTCCGGGCATGTCGCGGTCGGGCGTTACGATCGCGGCCGCCCTGCTGCTCGGCTTCACGCGCGAGGAGGCGGCCCGTTTCTCTTTCGTGCTCTCGACGCCGGCGATACTCGGTGCCGCGGTCCTGACGCTGGGCGAGGCGATCCGGGACGACCGGCTGTCCGGGAACCTGGACATCATCATCATAGGCGCCATCGTCGCGGCGATCGTCGGCTGGTTGAGCATCGGCGTGCTCCTGCGGCTCGTGCAGTCAAGGAGCTTCCTGCCGTTCGTGGCCTACCGGCTCGGCGCAGGCGCGTTCCTGGTCGTCTACTTCGGGGTCTGATCTTTGTGCCCGCGGGCGCACTATCGGCTCAGACGATGAACTTGTGGATCGCCCAGGCGACGCCGTCTTCGTCGTTCGATGGCGCCACGTGCAGGGCGTTTCGCTTCACTTCGTCGGGCGAGTTGCGCACGGCGATGCCCAGCCCCGCGGCACGCAGCATTTCAATGTCCGACTCGGAGTCGCCCATCGCCATCGTCTCTTCCGGGTCCACGCCCAGCTCCTCGCAGACGCGGCGCAGCGCGTTCGCCTTCTCCGCTTCCGGGTTGGCGAGCACGACGTAGTGCGGCAGGCCGACCGGCGCGTTGAACGAGAACCGCACGCGCTCGGCGTACTTCGGCGCGAAGCGTTGGCCGACTTCTCGCACCGCCTCCTCCTGCCAGATCTGGACCGTGACCGGCGTCCCGTCGTCGAGGTGGTCGGACTGCCGTTCGGCGACGCGCAGGCCGCCGGGGAGGCGCTCGGGAATGATGCCGGGGCGCATGTTCATGTAGGTTGCGTCGCCAAGCGTTGTAAACATCTCCCAGCCGTGGTCGTCGCCCCAGGTCACGACCTCTCGGGCCGCGTCGGGGTCCAGCGGCAGGTGGAGGATCGTCGCGCCGTCTTGCTGACGAACCTCCGCGCCGTTGGAGCAGATGATCGGCGCTGTCAGCCCCAGGCGTTCGGATGTGCGCTTGGCGAGCCCGAACCACCGCGAGGTGGCCAGCACGACGGCGACGCCGGCGTCGCGGGCCATCGTCACGGCCTCGACGTTGCCTTCGGAGAGCTTCATCGCCGAGTTGAGCAGCGTGCCGTCAAGATCGACGGCGAGGAGCTTGTAGCGCGACATGGCGTAAGATTGGCCGCTTACGCCCGGCGCGTCAAGTGAGCTTGAAGCCCAGCTTCAGGTCGCGCAGGCTCTTGTGCCCGTCGCGGGCGATGATGATGTGGTCGAGGACTTCGACGCCGAGGAGCTCTCCCGCATCCACGAGCTGCTTCGTCAGCGCGGCGTCCTCGGCGCTCGGCGTCGGGTCGCCGGAAGGGTGGTTGTGAACAACGATGATGCTCGGGCAGCCGTCACGGACGGCGTCGCTGAAGACTTCCGCCACGCGGACGAGAGCGCTGGAGACGTTGCCGCGATAGACCTCCCGCACGGCGAGCACTTCGTTGCGCGTGCTCAGGAGGACGACGCGTAGCTGCTCCCGGTCCAGGAGTGCCATCTCCGCGAAGAGGAGCGCGTACACGTCCTCAGGAGAGCGGATGATGCGGCGCTCCGGCGGCTGGGCGTGGATGGTGCGCTTGCCTAGCTCGATGGCGGCGATGAGCTGGGCGGCCTTCGCTTCGCCTATTGCCCGCTGGGCGCAAAGCTCGCCGAACCCGGCGGCGCCAAGCCCCCGCAACCCTTCGAACTTCGAGAGGATGCGCTGGCCGACGGCGACGGCGTTCTCGCCGTTGGTACCGGTGCGCAGGAGGATGGCGATCAGCTCGGCGTTGGTGAGCGACTCCGGGCCGCGCATGCGCAGACGCTCGCGGGGGCGCTCGTCGACGGGCAGGTCGCGGATGAGGGGGCGGTGCTCAGCGGTCTGCGTCACGGTGGGAGCTTAGGCGGGTGGCGACCGAGCCGGAAGGCGCTTGTGGCACCCGGGCGCGGGCTACGCGACGCAGGCCAGCGCTTCGGACACCCGCCGCCAGGCGATCTCGACAAAGGCAGCGCGGCGCTCAGGATTGGGCGCGACCTCGTCGGCCTCGCACCACAGCTCGGCCTCGAGAGAGGCGAAGGCGGCTCGGATGGGCGCGAGGGCGGTGGAGTCGGCCTCGACGCGATCGCGGAGTGCCGCGAAGGCGCGCCAGACGGCGGGGTCGGCGAGCGCCGCAGGTACGGCGTCCGGCGGAAAGACCGGCACGAAGACGCTGACACAGGGGTTGCCGGGAGCGACCCAGGCCCGCAGCGGTGCTTCGGGATCGGCCGGCAGGTCGGCGATGATCGATCCCGTTGTGTTCTGGAAGCGGCGGATGTGCATGCAGACGCTCACGCTGGAGCCGTCGGGGAGGAACTCGCCCGGCAGCGGCGACGGGGCTGCGTCCGGCTCGCCCGGCTTGCGCCAGGGGCCGGCGCCGTGGTCCCGGAGGTGCGCCGCGAAGCCCGCCGGCGTCAGGTCGGCCGCCGGCGTGGCGGTGAGGCACGCGCGGCTGGCCGCGAGCCGCACGTCGGCGTGGGCGGTCGGTGCGTTCGGGTGGCGGAAGCTGTCCCAGTCCGTCCCGGCGACGATGTCAGGCGACGAGCGGGTCCACTCGTCACGAATGGTGAGCCGGTTGGAGATGGCGGCGGTCTCAGCGACGGGAGCGGCGACCCAGCTGCGTCCGCTCGTTTCCAGCACCCAGGCGGCGTGCGGGTCGGCGATGATGAAGGAGGAGAAGTAGGACTCACCTGCCGTCCGGTCGCAGACGCCGCCCTGGCCGTGCTCCGCCAGCAGCGACGTCATCACGTCAAGCGCCCCGTCCGCGGTGGCGCCCCGTTCAAGGCCCAGGCGCACGAGGTCCATCCCGATGAGCGCCTCCTGCTCTTTCGCTGGGTCTAGCGCCGTCCAGACCTTCTCGTTGCCGATTGCCACGCGGTGCTCGTTGACGCCGTGCTCCAGCCCCCAGAGCCAGTGCGGCCGCGAGCCGGTCAGAGCGCAGGCTCCCTCATTCCGCAGCTCGGCGTATTCGGTGCGCAGCGTGCCGCCGCCGGAGCGAGACGTCAGCGCTTCGATCAGCTGAACTTCAGACGATGGCCGGTCAGAGTTCTTCGCGAAGAGGGTGCCGGCGGGCCTGACGGCGCACAGCGTGTCGCACATGGCCGCAGGCTACTGGGGGATGATCAGCGTAGCGCCCAGCGGCAGAATGTCCGCCAGGCTGTAGCCGTTGCTCGAAGCCAGGGTCTGCGGGTCGACGGCGTACTGCGCCGCGACGCCGTTCCATGTGTCCCCGCTGACGACGACGTGCTCGATCGGCGCAGCCGTTGGCGTCGGCGCGGGCGTCGGCGTCGCGGTCGGCTCGGGGGTGGGCTCCGGCGTCTGATCGTCCGGGATCAGCGTCACGGTGGGCTCGGGCGAGGCGGTGACGGTTGGCGTCGGCGACTCGCCGGTATCAGGCGTCAGTCCCGGTGTGAAGTCTGGCGTGATGTCCGGCTGCTGGACGACGCCGCCGTTGTCGCCCGGCAGGCCCGGCGGGCGAACGAGCAGCCAGAGCGCCAGGACGCTGGCGCCTAGCAGTGCGAAGAGGGCGACGCGAAAGGTGGTGGAGGAGGGCGCGGTGGCGACGGGGTCGAGGCAGACCGCACAGAGGTCTGAGCCGTGGTCGGGGCAGTAGTCTTTACCGCACCGCGAGCACGGCGAAGTATCTTGCCGTTCGCACGCATAGCATCGCATCCTAGGTACCAAACGCCGGACCGGGGCGACGGGATTCGCCCTGAACCCGGCCCGGCTATCTTACCCTTACTCGAGATCGACGGTGGCGCCGGCCTCCTGGAGCTTCTTCTGCGCTGCCTCGGCGTCGGCCTTGCCGATAGCTTCCTTGACCGCCGCCGGTGCGCTCTCGACCAGGTCCTTCGCCTCCTTGAGGCCAAGTGAGGTGACCTCACGGACGGCCTTGATGACGTTGATCTTGTTGGCGCCGATGTCCTTGAGGACGACGTTGAACTCGCTCTTCTCCTCCGCGGGAGCGGCGGCAGCGCCATCGCCGGCGGCGGCGGCGCCCGGGGCGGCGGCAACCGCGACCGGTGCTGCGGCTGTGATGCCAAACTCGTCCGTGATCTTTTCATTGAGGTCGCGCAGCTCCAGGATCGTCATCTCCTTGATGATGTCCAGGACCTGGTCGATCTTGTTGGCTGCCTTTGCCATGATGTTCGTTCCTCCTTGAGTTTGGGCCGGCCCCGCGGGCGGGCGTTCCGTTATGCTGCTTCGCTTTCCATCTGTCGGGCCCGGGCCTCGAGGAGGCCGGGGAGTTCCTGCAGGAGCGCCTGCAGGAGTTGCGTGAACTCTCTTGGCTGGCTGTCGATAAGGGCGACGAAGCTCACCAGCGGGCTCTCGATCGTGCCCATGAACTGGGCGATCATTACCGGCCGCGGCGGGATCTTTGTCAGCTCCTTCAGGGCGTCGGCGTCCAACAGGGTGCCTTCGAGGTAGCCGCCGCCGACTTTGAACGCGGCGGGCGCCTCGCGAGCGTAGTCCGTGATCGCCTTCGCTGCCCCTACGATGTCGTCGTAGGAGATGGCGAGCGCTGTGGGGCCGTCGGCGAGCTCGTACACCTCAGGCGCACCGGCTGCTTCGGCGGCGAGCTTGAGGAGCGAGTTCTTGATCACCCGCAGCTCTAGGCCGCCCTCGCGCAGCTTGCTCCGCAGGATCTGCATCTCCCCCACGGTCAGGCCGCGGTAGTCGGTGCCGATGACGATCGTGGAGCGCTCGATGCGGTCCTTGATGTCAGCCACCTGATCGATCTTGTGCTGCGTTGGCAATAGACTCTCCATTCCGCCGGGCGCAACGTCCGGTTGTTCGCTGCGCCCCTGATCTTTCGTGAGCTAAAGAAAAAGCCCCCTGCCGCAGCAAGGGACATCGCCCGGGTGCGTCAGGCTTCTGGCCTGACCCCGTTTGATCTCTCCTCGGCGGGCTCTCCTGGCGGAGACTTAACCCTTGCGGGACCTGCTGTCTGCGGTGAGACGTGTGCTATTCGGTTGGCACGCAGAGAATTGTACGGCGCTCCGCGGCGTGGTTCAAGCTTAGTTCTCGGCCGCGGCGCCCGAGCCACCGCCAGCGGGGTCCATGCGGACGGGCGGGCCCATCGTGGTCGTTAGCGTCATCGTGCGGATGTAGTGGCCCTTAGAGCCGGAAGGCTTCTCGCGGCGGATGGCGTCCATCAGCGAGGCCAGGTTGTCGACGAGCGCCTCCTCCGAGAAGCTGATCTTGCCGATCGGCACGTGGACGAGGTTCGTGCGGTCAGTCCGGAACTCGACGCGTCCCTGCTTGGCGTCCTTGATCGCCCGCGGCAGGTCTTCGCCGTTGACGACGGTGTTCGTGCGCGGGTTCGGCATCAGCCCGCGCGGGCCGAGGACGCGCCCCAGCTTACCGACCTTCCCCATCATGTCCTTCGTGGCGAGCGCGATCTCGAAGTCGACGTAGCCCTCTTCCACCTTCTTGATCAGCACGTCGCCGCCCACTTCGTCTGCGTCCGCTTCCTCGGCCAGGCGAGCGGCTTCACCTTCGGCGAAGACGAGCACGCGCTGGCTCTTGCCGAGGCCGTGCGGCAGGAGGATCGTTCCGCGCAGCTGCTGGTCGGCGTGGCGAGAGTCGAGGCCGGTGCGGATGTGCAGTTCGACGGTCTCGTCGAACTTGGCGGAGGCGATCTGCTTGAGGAGAGCGATCGCTTCCTTCGCGTTGTACTCTTTGGAATCGTCGATCTTCGCGGCGGCGTCGACGTAGTTCTTTCCGTGCTTAGGCATCTGCGTTCCTCGGGTAATCGACGCCCATGCTACGGCAGGTGCCTTCGACCATGCGCATGGCGGCCTCTACATCGTTGGCGTTAAGGTCCTTCATCTTCGTCTCGGCGATCTGCCGAATCTGGTCTCGCGTGATCATGCCGACCTTCTCGCGCTTCTGTGCGGGGCTGCCCTTTTCGATGCCGATCGTCTTGCGGATCAGGTCGGAAGCGGGCGGCGTCTTGAGGACGAAAGTGAACGAGCGGTCCTCATAGATGTTGATCTCGACCGGAATGATGGCGCCCCCCTGGCTGGACGTGCGCTCGTTGTACTCCTTGACGAAGCCCATGATGTTGGCGCCGTGCTGGCCCAACGCCGGGCCCACCGGTGGCGCAGGGGTTGCCTGGCCTGCCGGCAACTGGAGCTTGACGACGGCGCGGATCTTCTTAGCCATAGCGGTACACTCTTCCGGTCATGAGATAGTAGCGTATCCCGGCGCGGCGAGCTTTCCTACAGGCGCTCCACCTGCAGGAAGTCAAGCTCGACGGGCGTCTCCCTCCCAAAGATCGAGACGGAGACTTTCACCTTGCCCTTTTCTGGGTTGATGTCTTCCACGGTGCCGACGAAGTCGGAGAACGGTCCATCGACGACGCGCACGCTCTGACCGACGCCGAAGCCGACCTTGATGATCGGCTCTTCGGCCTTCATCTGGCGGATGATCGACTGCACCTCCGCCCTTTCGAGCGGTGTGGGCGCGGTGCCTGAACCGACGAAGCCGGTGACTCCGGGCGAATTACGCACGACGGTCCAGGCCTTGCTGGAGAGCGCCTTGTCGGCCTCGCTGGCGGCGGGATCTTCTTGCTGCAACGTGATCATATGGATCAGGACGTAGCCGGGGAAGATCTTACGCGGCACGGTCCGGCGCTGGCCGTCACGGATCTCGATCTCTTCGACGGAAGGAACGATGACGTGGTAGACGAGGTCCTCCGCGTCCATGGACTTGACCCGCTGGTCGAGGTTCGTCTTGACCTTGTCCTCGTAGCCAGAGTACGTGTGGATGACGTACCAGGAGTGACCGGGCCGGAACATCTCCTCTTCGGTGGTCTCCAGGCGAGGCGTCTTCGGCTCCGGGGATGCCTCATCCTCGACGACGATTTGCGTTGCGCTCTTTCGCTTCTTAGCCATTACCGCCACCCACTAGTTCAGCAACGTCTGGTCGATGAACCAGCCGAAGCCGATGTCGATCGCGCCGAGGACGGCGCCGGTGAGGATCGTGACGATGACGACGACGATCGTCAGGTAGACGACGTCGCCGCGCTCCGGCCAGACTACCTTGCGTAGCTCCGTGATGATATCCATGAGGAAACGAGGGCGCCAAGAGAGTAGCCCGCCGCCACCACTGCCCGAAGTGGGCGGGCTCTGGCCCGTGCTGGGCAGGGCGCGCTGAGCGCCACCCCGCTTGGACTTCGGCTCCCGCGTCTTCTGGCGCCGGATCGCGCGGTTACTCACCTAGCGGGCCTCCTTGAACATGCGGTGGCCGCGGCAGCGCGGGCAATATTTGCGCAACTCTAGGCGGTCCGGGTCGTTCTGCCGGTTCTTGGTTGTCGTGTACGGACGCACGCGGCAATCTGGGCAGGCCAGATCAATCGGCATGCGGTTATCCTTCTTGGCCATCTATCTCCAGCTTACTTCAGGATCTTCGTCAGAACCCCGGCGCCCACGGTGCGGCCGCCTTCGCGAATGGCGAAGTGCACACCCTCTTCCAGCGCGACCGGAGTGATCAGGTCCACCGTCATCTTGATGTTGTCGCCGGGCATCACCATCTCCACGCCGTCGGGGAGCTTGATGCTGCCGGTAACGTCGGTCGTGCGGATGTAGAACTGCGGGCGGTAGCCGTTGAAGAACGGCGTGTGCCGGCCGCCCTCTTCCTTGCTCAGGCAGTAGACCTCCGCCTCGAAGTCGGTGTGCGGCGTGATTGAGCCGGGATGGGCCAAAACCTGTCCGCGTTCGACGTCGTCGCGTTCCATGCCGCGCAGCAGACAGCCGACGTTGTCGCCGGCCTCGCCCTGGTCCAGCGTCTTCTGGAACATCTCGACGCCGGTGCAGACGGTCTTGCGGGTTTCACCGAAGCCGACGACCTCGATCTCTTCGCCGGACTTGACGATGCCACGCTCGACACGGCCGGTGACGACGGTGCCACGGCCCTTGATGCCAAACACGTCTTCGACCGGCATGAGGAACGGCTTGTCGCGCGGTCGGTCCGGCTCCGGGATGAATGAGTCGATCGCGTCCATTAGCTGAAGGATCGGCTTGTACTCCTCGGCGTCCACGTCGGTGGAATCGCTTTCGAGAGCCTTGAGGGCGCTGCCGCGCACGATCGGCGTGTCATCGCCTGGGAAGTCGTATTTGGTCAGCAGCTCGCGGATCTCCAGCTCGACGAGGTCCAGCAACTCCGGGTCCTCCATCATGTCCACCTTGTTGAGGAAGACGACCATGGCGGGCACTTCCACCTGGCGGGCCAGAAGGACGTGCTCCCGCGTCTGGGGCATGGGGCCATCGTTGGCGGCGACGACGAGGACTGCGCCGTCCATCTGGGCGGCGCCGGTGATCATGTTCTTGATGTAGTCGGCGTGGCCGGGGCAGTCGATGTGCGCGTAGTGCCGTTTGTCCGTCTCATACTCGACGTGCGCGATGGCGATGGTAATACCGCGGTCGCGCTCTTCCGGCGCCTTGTCAATGCTGAAGAAGTCACGATACTCGGCCTGCTGCTTCAACGCCAGAACCTTGGTGATGGCAGCGGTCAGCGTTGTCTTGCCGTGGTCTATGTGACCGATCGTTCCGACGTTGAGGTGCGGCTTCGTTCGTACGAACTTTTGCTTGGCCATCCTGGGGCTTTCCTCCTATTAAATCGGCTCGCGCCGTCCGGTCAGCTGTTGGCCGACCCAACTATGATAGCGCGGCGGTGTGATACAGGAAACCGGCGTCTTCCGCTCGGCTGCCTGCGCTTTATGTGGTTATCGGGCGCTGGAGCCCACGACCGGACTCGAACCGGTGACCCCGTTCTTACCAAGAACGTGCTCTACCAACTGAGCTACGTGGGCCCGCCGTTCTCCCTCAATTCTGGTGGCGGGGGCAGGATTCGAACCTGCGTAGCCCGTCAGGGCGCCGAGTTTACAGCCCGGTGCATTTGACCGCTCTGCCACCCCGCCGGTTTCTCGACGGAACCTGGAACCTGGAACCTGGGTCATGGGTCATGGAACCCGCGTTCCCTGGTCCCGTTCCGTGTCCCATTGTCCTGGAGCCGAAGGTGGGAATCGAACCCACAACCTAGCGATTACAAATCGCTTGCGCTACCATTGCGCCACTTCGGCCAGCGTTTCCGCCGAACGCCAAAAAAATCGCCCCACAAGGAGGCTTCTACAGTATAGGTGTCCCCGTAGCAGGCAGTCAAGGATTTCGGGCCTCCCGAAGCAGCGCGACGGCGACTGCCGCGATCGCCTCACCCCGGCCGATGTCACCGACGCCATCGTTCGTCTTCGCCTTCACGCTGACCGCGGTTTCGGAGACGCCGGCCAACTCCGCCATGCGCTTGCGCATCGCCGATATGTGCGGAGCGAGTCGCGGCCTCTCCGCGATGATCGTGACGTCGACGTTTTCGACGGCGTATCCGGCGTCCCGCAGGAGCGCCAGCGTCTTCGCCAGCAGGTCGGCGCTGTCTGCATCCTTCCATTCGGGGTCGTCCGCCGGGAAGTGCGTGCCGATGTCGCCGAGGGCGGACGCTCCCAGCAAGGCGTCGATCACGGCGTGCAGGACAACGTCGGCGTCGGAGTGGCCCGCCAGGCCCTTCTCCCCCGGCAGCGCGACGCCGCCGAGGACGAGCGAACGGCCGGGGCCGAAGCGGTGGATGTCGTAGCCGATGCCGATTCGCATGGCGCTAGTGCAGGTACGGTTCCGCCAGCATCAGGTCCTCTGCGGTGGTGATCTTGACGTTGCGGCTACTGCCTGCGAACGTTGCCACGGCGTGGCCGAGCGCCTCAACCATCGCCGCGTCGTCCGTTACGTCGTCGCTGACCTCGTCGTGCGCGCGAACGAGAAGGTCGTAGCGAAAGACCTGTGGCGTCTGCACGGCGACAAGGCGCGAGCGGTCCAGCGTGCGCGTGATCGTGCCGGTCTCGTCGATCTCCTTGATCGTGTCGGCCAGCGGCACCACCGGCACGGCGGCAGCGCTCTCTCGCGCTGCTTCCAGCCCGCGGGAGATCAAGCCCGGCCGAACGAGCGGGCGGCCGCCATCGTGCACCGCTACCAGATCGCACGAGCCCAGAGCCGCGAGCCCGCACTTCACGGAGTCCTGCCGTCGGGGGCCCCCGGTGCAGACGGTGGCGACCTTCGCAAAGCCCTCTTCGGCGACGAGCGCCTGGCCGCGACCAAGGTTCGCCTCCGAGGTGACGAGGACGTAGCGGTCGATCTCCTCGCAGCTCTCGAAGGCGGCGACGGCGTGCGCCAGCAGCGGCCTGCCGGCGACGAGCGAGAACAGCTTGTCGGCGCCGCCCATCCGAATCCCGGCGCCGGCGGCGACGATGACTCCTCCACAGACCTCAGGCATACGCCGCCACTATAGCGCAGCGTCTCCGGTGGGTGCCGGATCAGGCCAGGCTGCTGAAGATCGTGACGCCGGCGCTGGCCATCCCGGCCAGCCACATGTCCTTGATGATCTTCCCGCCGAGGACAGCGAAGAAGAAGCTCCGCATTGGCATCTGCACGGCGCCGGCGGCGATGCCCACGAAATCGAAGAGCGGGTTCGGGATCGTGGACATGACGAAGAGCGTCAGCACTCCCCGTCGCTCCATCCAGCGCCGGATGCGAGCGTACGATGGCCGCTGTTCGATGATTACGCGGCCGCCGTAGCCTGCGGCGTAGCCGGAGAACTCGCCGATCGCCTCGCCCAGCCCGGCGACGAGGCCGACGCAGATCCAGGCCGGGATACCGAAGACGTCATCGAGCAGCGCGCCGCCGCCGAGAACGCTGGCCGCCGCGGGCGATGGCAGCAAGATGGAAGAAGCGCCGACGAGGTTGATGACGAAGACGCCAAAGTAGCCGTAGCTGCGCAGGTTCGAGACGTCGGTGCTGAAGTAGAAGAAGCCGATCGCAAAGAAGCGTGAGCATGAAGGCGACGCCCACAAGCAGTGTGTACTCCAGGCGCCAGTGGAACCGCCCCGTGGCTTCCAGAACCCGGGAGGGCTCCAACTCCTCCGCTTCTTCGTGGACGATCGTGGGTCCGCCAGCCTCGTCTGTCATCGGCTGACAGTCAAGGAGAGGGCCAGAGCGCACCCGCTCGCCCCGTCTTGGGTCAATGCCAACGCCTCTCCGATCGCGAACGCGTGTTTGCCCGCCGCAGCGGGGATACGGCATTCATTCGATTCTAGCACCGCCCGCTACGAGCGCCGTACGTCTTTTGCATTTGGAAACGCCTGACCGGCGGCATAGTTACGAGGCCGCGCCGGACGGCTCGCCGGCTAAGGGTAGATACCGCGGATCGCGGTCGCTTCGGCGACGCGGCTGACGCCCAGCGCCATCGCTGCTTCGCGCATCGTCAGCCCGTCTTGCTCGGCCGCCGCTGAGACCTCGCGATAAGCTCGCGTCAGAACGCTCTGCAAGCGGTCGTTCACTTCGGCCTCTTCCCAGAAGTAGAACTGCAGGTCCTGCACCCACTCGAAATACGAGACGATCACGCCGCCGGCGTTGGCCAGGATGTCCGGCACGATGATCACGCCCTGATCGTTCAGGATACGGTCCGCGGCCGGTGTCGTCGGGCCGTTGGCGCCTTCGACGATGAACCGCGCTCGCAGATCGCCGGCGTTCTGAGCCGTGATCTGTCCTTCCAGCGCCGCCGGGATGAGGAAGTCGACCGGCAGAGCCAGGACCTCCGCGTTCGAGATCTTGTCGACGCCACTGCACTCGGCCAGCGGCTTCGCATCGGCGCGGCAGTGGAGGATCGAGTCGACGTCGAGGCCGTTGCCGTCGTGGACGCCGCCGGAGCGGTCGCTGACGGCGACGACCTTCGCGCCGGCCCGCTGCAATAGATGAGCGGCGACGCTGCCGACGTTGCCGAACCCCTGGATGGCCACGGTGGCGCCCTCAAGCTGGAAGCTCCTCTGGCTGCACAGCTCCTCGATGACGTAGAGGATGCCCCGGCCTGTCGCCTCCAGCCGTCCCAGCGTGCCGCCGACGGCAACGGGCTTGCCGGTGACGGCGCCGGGGACGGTGTAGCCCTTGTGCATGCTGATCGTGTCCATGATCCAGGCCATGATCTGTTGGTTGGTGCCCATGTCCGGCGCCGGAATATCCTCCGACGGCCCGATGATGATGCTGATCTCCGTGGCGTAGCGGCGCGTCAGGTCTTCCAGCTCGGCGGCCGAGAGCGCGCGCGGGTCCACCATGACGCCGCCCTTGGCACCGCCGAATGGGATGCTGACAACGGCCGATTTCCAGGTCATCCACATCGCCAGCGCGCGCACCTCATCCAGCGAGACCTGCGGGTTGTAGCGGAGGCCACCCTTGGCCGGGCCGCGCGTGATGTTGTGCTGCACCCGGTAACCGCTGAAGACGCGGATCGCCCCGTCGTCCATGTTCACCGGGAAGTTGACTGTAAGCTCGCGCTTGCTGACGCGTAGAATGCGCCGCATGTCGTCTTCCAGTCGCAAGTGTTCGGCGGCGTCGTCGAACTGGGCGAGGGCCGTGCTAAGGGCGTCGTCGCCCACCGTGGCGGCCTGAGGGTCCTTCTCTGATCCTGGCATGCGGGTCTGGCCCTGCGGACATTATAGGCCTGCGCGCGGCGGACCGTAGGCGCTGAGAAGCCCGGCTGTGGAGGCCGGGCTTCTCGGTTGGTTGCCGGAGCTTGGTTCGCTACTCCTTCGCGTCCTCCGCGGTTGCGGCGACTGGCACTTCGGCCTTGGTATCTTTGGCCGCATCACCTTCTCCGCGGAGCGCCTTGAGCCCGTCGGCGACGCCGTCGGCGCCGTCTTTCGCCTCCTCGGCACCTTGCTCTGCCTCCTCGATCAGGGGCCTGAGAGCCTCTGGCAGTTCGAGTATGGTGACCGGCGGCAGCTCGACGTGGATTTCTGACTGCGCCGGGATGAGCTTACCGATGATGACGTTCTCCTTGAGGCCCAAGAGGCGGTCCACCTGGCCGTTGATCGCGGCTTCAGTGAGAACGCGCGTCGTCTCCTGGAAGGAGGCGGCGGCCAGGAAGCTCTCGGTGTTGAGCGACGCCTTCGTGACGCCGAGCAGCGCAGGCTGTGCGGTGGCGGGCTCGCCGCCTTCGGCCAGCACCTTGGCGTTGGTCATCTCGTAGCGGAAGCGATCGACCAGCTCACCGGGCAGCAACGCTGTGTCGCCGGGCGAATCGATCGTGACGCGGCGCAGCATCTGTCGGACGATGACCTCGATGTGCTTGTCGTTGATCGTCACACCCTGCGAGCGGTAGACCTTCTGCACCTCTTCGACGAGGTACATCTGCACGGCCTCCGGGCCCTGGATGCCAAGGATGTCCTGCGGGTTCAGAGGTCCTTCCGTGAGCGCCTGGCCGGCATGCACCGCGTCCCCGTCGTGCACGCGCAGACGGGAGGCGGCCGGGATGACGTAGTCGCGCGACTCCTCTTCCTCGAAGATGATCGCGATTCGCCCGCCGCGTTCGACGGCCACCTGCCCTGAAGTGCGAGCGAGCAGGCTCTCTTCTGCTTGGGCGACGGCCTTCTCTTCCTTGGCTGCCTTCGCCGTCTTCTTGGCCGGGGTCTTTGGGGCGGCCTTCTTCCGTGTGGCCCTTGGCGCGGCCAGGACATCGCCCTGCTCCACCTTGTCGCCGGTCTTGACGACAACCTTGGCGCCCTTCGGCACCGTGTATTCGTCGCGGTACATCTCGCTGTTCGTGATGAGCAGCATGCGGCGCTCGCCATCGCGGACGAGCTCTGCCTTGCCGTCGATCTCAGCGATGATTGCGGAGCCCTTGGGCACGCGCGCTTCGAACAGCTCCTCGACGCGTGGCAGGCCGGACGTAATGTCCATTCCCGCAACACCGCCGGTGTGGAACGTGCGCATCGTCAGCTGGGTGCCGGGCTCACCGATGCTCTGCGCAGCGATGATGCCGACGGCCGCTCCGTCGCTAACCTGACGGCCCTTGGAAAGGTCCCGGCCGTAGCAGAGAGCGCAGAGGCCGCGCTTAGTCTGACAGGTCAGAGCCGAGCGGACATAGACCTTGTCGAGGCCGGCGGCGATGACCTTCTCCGCGACTTCCACGGTGATCTCGCCGTTTCTCTCGACGAAGATCTCGCCGCTCTTCGGGTCGGCTACGTCCATCGCCGCGTGGCGGCCGACGAGGCGCTCGCTCAGTGACTCGAAGAGGCCCTTCTCCAGCGGCTCGCCGACCCAGATGCCGGCGGTCGTGCCGCACTCGTCTTCGGTGATGATTACGTCCTGAGCGACGTCGATCAGGCGGCGCGTCAGGTAGCCGCTGTCGGCCGTGCGCAGGGCCGTATCGGCCAGCCCCTTGCGCGCGCCGTGCGTCGAAATGAAGTACTCAAGCACGGTCAGGCCCTCGCGGAAGGAAGAGCGGATCGGCAGGTCAATGATGCGGCCGGACGGGTCGCTCATGAGGCCGCGCATTCCGGCCATCTGGGAGATCTGGCTGATGTTTCCCTTGGCGCCGGAGACGGCCATGATGTAGACCCCGCCGTACTCCTCAAGCCGGTCCTGAATGACGTGCTGCACGTCCTCGGTCGTCTTGCGCCAGATGGCGATCGCCTGATCGTAGCGCTCTTCCTCGGTGATCAAGCCCAGGTTGAACTGTTCGTCGATCTCGGCAACATTGGCGTCGGCGTCGGCAAGCAGCTGCGCCTTCTCTTCGGGCAGACGCAGATCGTTCATCGCGATCGAGATGCCCGATTTTGTGGCGAACTCGAAGCCCACGTCCTTCATGCGGTCGACCATTTCGGCGACGACCTCGTTGTCATGCGTCGTGGTGCACTCGGCGACCAACTCCTTGATCGCCTTGCGGTCCATGATCTGGTTGCGGAAGGCGATGCCCTCCGGCACCACCTCGTTGAAGATGATGCGGCCGACGGTCGTCGGGATCAGCTTGCCTTCCGTCTTTGGGTCACGCGCGCGGATGGGCGCACGCAGGTCAAGGTGGTCCGTCGCGTAGGCCATTCGCGCCTCGTCGAACGAGCTGTAGATCCCGCTCGGTGGCGAGCCATCCTTGAAGGCGCCCCGCTTGCCCGGCTTCTCCTCGGTCATGTAGTAGCAGCCGAGGACAATGTCCAGCGTCGGCGCGACCACCGGTTCACCGTTAGAGGGGTAGAGCAGGTTCTGGCTGGAGAGCATGATCTGACGCGCCTCCGCGACCGATGCGCGTGAAAGCGGGACGTGAACAGCCATCTGGTCGCCGTCGAAGTCGGCGTTAAACGCCGTGCAGACGAGCGGGTGAATCTGGATCGCGCTGCCGTCGATGAGGACGGGCTCGAACGCCTGAATGCCGAGGCGGTGCAGCGTCGGTGCGCGGTTGAGCAGCACCGGGCGCCTCTTGATCACCTCGTCCAGGATGTCCCAGACCTCCGGGCGGGCGCGTTCCACGAAGCGCTTGGCCGACTTGATGTTGTGAGCCAGCCCGCGGGCGACGAGGCCGTGCATGACGAACGGCTTGAACAACTCCAGAGCCATCTTCTTGGGGATGCCGCACTGGTGCAGCTTCAATTGCGGGCCAACGACGATGACGGAGCGGCCTGAGTAGTCAACGCGCTTGCCCAGCAGGTTCTGGCGGAAGCGCCCCTGCTTACCCTTGAGCATGTCTGAGAGGCTCTTCAGCTTGTGGTTGCCGGCGGTCGAGACAGCGCGGCCGCGGCGGCCGTTGTCGATCAGGCTGTCCACTGCTTCCTGGAGCATGCGCTTCTCGTTGCGGATGATGATCTCAGGCGCGCCCAGCTCCAGCAGCCTCTTCAGGCGGTTGTTGCGGTTGATGACGCGGCGGTAGAGGTCGTTGAGGTCGCTCGTGGCGAAGCGGCCGCCGTCCAGCTGCACCATCGGGCGCAGGTCCGGCGGCAGCACGGGCAGCACGCACAGGACCATCCACGGGGGCTTGTTGCCGCTCTTGCGCAGCGCTTCGACGACGCGTAGCCGCTTCGTCGCCTTCTTGCGGCGCTGGCCACTGTACTCCTGGATCTCGGCACGGAGCTGAAGCGCCAGGGGGTCGAGTTCCACCCGTTCGAGGATCTCGACCACGGCCTCGGCGCCTATCCCGGCTTTGACCAGGCCGGCGTGGGCGTCCTGGATGTCTCGCAGGTTCGCCTCCGGCAGGATCGTGCATTCGTCGTCGCGGATCGGGTCCTTGAGTTCCTCGATCATGTCCATGCGCTCAAGGAACTCGGCGCGCACGGCGTCACGTTCTTCGTTGACCTGGCGGCGCAGCGGCTCCATCTCGGCCAGCGCGGCCTCGCGCGCCTTCTCGATGTCAGCTGCCAGCGCGGCCTCGGCCTTTTCCTTGCGCTTCGGACGGCTGGCCTCGAGCGCCTTCGTCCGCTTCTCGACTTCCTTCTTGATCTTGCCGACGGCCTTCTTCGGCAGAAGTTCACCGCGCTTGGCGAGGATGAAATCGTCGTCGAGGCCCGTCTTGCGCGGCACCTTCTTCTCGCCGATCTCCTCGATGCGCTTGAGCGCCTCTTCCTGCTTCTCGTTGAGCGCCTTGATCTCTTCCTTGACGGACTCGTTGGCGGCCTTCAGGCGGACCTTGCGCTCGCTCTCCACGGCGTCGATCGCTTCTTTGGTGGCCGCCTCGATCTCGGCGATGCGCTCGGAGTTCGAGGCCTCGCTCGCGGCGACGGCGTCGTCCATCTCCTTCTGTAGCTGCTCCAGCGCGGCCTTGCGCACATCCTCATCGACTACTGTGACGATGAACTGCGCGAAGTAGAGGACGCGCTCCAGCGCGCGCGGCGATATGTCCAGCAAAAGGCCGATGCGGCTGGGGGTGCCCTTCACGAACCAGATGTGCGCGACGGGCGACGCCAGTTCGATGTGGCCCATCCGCTCGCGGCGCACCTTGGCCCGCGTCACTTCGACACCGCACTTATCGCAGACGATGCCCTTGTAGCGCACGCGCTTGTACTTGCCGCAGTAGCACTCGAAGTCCTTGGTTGGGCCAAAGATCTTCTCGCAGAAAAGACCGTCCTTCTCCGGCTTGAGCGTGCGGTAGTTTATCGTCTCCGGCTTGGTGACCTCCCCGTAAGACCAGGAGCGGACCTGCTCCGGGGAAGCGAGGGATATTCGGATCGCGTTAAAGTCGTTAACTTCCAGAGCCAACTAGGTCCTCCCCTTTTTCGAATCCACTGAGGTCGATGCCGCCGAGGTCCGGCAGCTCCGCCGTCGAGGTGTCCATCAACGTCACTCTCTCTTCTTCGTTTAGTACTTCCACCGACAGGCCAAGGCTCTGCAACTCTTTGACGAGCACCTTGAACGACTCCGGCACGCCCGGCTCCTGGATGTCCTCGCCCTTGACGATCGCCTCGTAAGTCTTCACGCGGCCGACGACGTCGTCGGACTTGACGGTCAGGAGCTCCTGGAGGATGTTCGCCGCGCCGTAGGCTTCCAGCGCCCAGACCTCCATCTCTCCGAAGCGCTGGCCGCCGAACTGTGCCTTGCCGCCCAGCGGCTGCTGGGTGATGAGCGAGTAAGGGCCGGTTGAGCGGGCGTGGATCTTGTCCTCCACGAGGTGCACCAGCTTGAGCATGTAGATGTAGCCGATGGTTATGGGCTGATCGAACCCGTCGCCGCTCCGCCCGTCGATCAGGTAGTGCTTGCCGTAAGTCGGCGGCGTCAGGCCTTTCTGCAGAAGCAGCTTCTCCGCCATGGCGTCAAGCTGCGCGAAGGTCTTGCCGCGGGCGCTGCGCGAGCCCTGCTGCTCGAGCCAGAGCTCGAGGCCGATGCGGCGCGCTTCGCCCGCCACCTCGTCGTTGAAGACGAGGTCCGGGTCCTGCTTCTGATCCTTGAGCCACTTGTGGACCTTCTCAGCGTCAACGTTCTCCCCGACTTCGTTCGGGGCGTGGCCGTTGCTCGATCCGTTCTCGCCGGAGAGAAGGGCGCCGGCCTGCTCGCAGATCCAGAGGCGGCAGAGCGAGTCTTCGATCGTTACCGGGTTGCCGCCGTCGAACACGGGCGATATGGCACGGAAGCCCATGCGGCGGGCAGCCCAGCCCAGGTGCGTTTCCAGCACCTGCCCGATGTTCATGCGGCTCGGTACGCCGATCGGGTTGAGGATGATGTCCACGGGAGTGCCGTCAGGCAGGTGGGGCATGTCCTCGACCGGCAGGATGCGGGCGATTACGCCCTTGTTGCCGTGGCGCCCGGCCATCTTGTCGCCTTCGGCGATCTTGCGTCGTTGAGCGATGGAGATACGCACCATCGCCTGCACGCCGGGTGCCAGCTCGTCGGTGATCTGGGCATAGTGCGGCCAGCGGCAGATGTGTCCCTGCTCGCCGTGGTCCGCCCGGTTGCCGTCGTCGTCCGGGCGGGCGAAGAAGCGCGTTTCGATCACCTTGCCGCGTTCGCCGTGCGGGACGCGCAGCGAGGTGTCTTTCACCTCGCGCGCCTTCTCGCCGAAGATCGCGCGAAGCAGCTTCTCCTCCGCCGTCAGCTCGGTCTCGCCCTTGGGCGTGATCTTGCCGACGAGGATGTCGCCGGACTGCACCTCCGCGCCGACGCGGACGATGCCGTACTCGTCGAGGTCGAGGAGGCTCTCCTCGCCGACGTTGGGGATGTCTCGTGTGATCTCTTCCGGTCCGAGCTTGGTGTCGCGCGCCTCGACCTCGTGCTTTTCGACGTGAATCGAGGTGAACTTGTCGTCCTGCGCGACCTTCTCCGAGATGATGATGGCGTCTTCGAAGTTGTAGCCGTCCCAGCTCATGAAGGCGCAGAGCAGCGTCTGGCCCAGCGCCAGCTCGCCCCCGTCCGTCGAAGAGCTATCGGCCAGGGTCTGGCCGGCCTTCACCTTGTCGCCGCGCTTGACGAGGCCGCGATGGTTGATGCACGTGCCCTGGTTAGAGCGCAGGAACTTCTTCAGCTGGTAAGTCTGCGGTCCCCTGGCGTACTTCACGGTGATCGATTCGCCGGTGACGCTTTCGACTTCCCCGGCGGCCTCTGCTGTGAGCACCTGCCCGGAGTCGATCGCCGTCTGCTTCTCCATGCCGGTACCAACGAGCGGTATCTCCGGCCGTACGGTTGGCACGGCCTGCCTCTGCATGTTCGCGCCCATCAGCGCGCGGTTGGCATCGTCGTGTTCCAGGAACGGGATCAACGAGGCCGCCACGGAGACGATCTGCTTCGGTGAGAGGTCCATGTAGTCGACGTGGTCAGGACTGGCCGTCGTGAACGTGTCGGTCCGCGCTTCGACGCGGTCGGTCAGGAAGTGTCCGTCGCCATCGAGCGGCGAGTTGGCCTGGGCGATGACAAACGGCTCTTCTTCGTCGGCGGAGAGGTACTCGACCTCGTTGGAGACGAACGGTGTAATCGGCACCGGTTCCTTCCGGGCCACCAGCGTCTTCGCCAGCCTGGCGTCGATCGCCGTGCCCTTCTTCGCTATCACCTTGCCTTTGGCGTCGCTAATATCCTCGCCCACGTTGCGGCCAATAAGCTTCGGCGACTTCGGCGAGAGTTCACGGTAAACCTTGCGGTAAGGCGTCTCGATGAAGCCGTACTGGTTCACGCGGCCGTAGGTGGCCAGGTTGGCGATAAGGCCGATGTTCGGGCCCTCTGGAGTCTCGATAGGGCAGATGCGCCCGTAGTGGCTGAAGTGGACGTCACGCACGTCGAACCCGGCGCGGTCGCGCGAGAGGCCGCCGGGGCCCAGCGCCGACAATCGCCGCTTGTGCGTCAGTTCGGCGAGCGGGTTCGTCTGGTCCATGAACTGCGAGAGCTGCGAACCGCCGAAGAACTCCTTGATCGAGGCGACGACAGGCCGGATGTTGATCAGCTGGCTGGGCGCTGTCTCCGCCGGGTCGGTGATCGTCATCCGCTCGCGGATGACGCGCTCCATGCGCAGGAGGCCGATGCGGAACTGGTTCTGGATAAGCTCGCCGACGGTCCGGACGCGGCGGTTGCCGAGGTGGTCGATGTCGTCGGGCCTGCCCTCGTTGTTATTCAGGCGCACGATCTCGCGCACGATGGAGAGGAGGTCCGCCGGCGAAAGCACCCGCTCCGTCGTCTCGCTCCTGCGCAGTCGCTTGTTGACCTTGTAGCGGCCGACCTTGCCCAAGTCGTAGCGGCGCGCGTTGAAGAAGAGCGAGGTGATGAGCCCCTTAGCGTTGTCGATCGTTGGGGGGTCGCCGGGTCGCAGGCGCCGGTAGAACTCCAGCAGCGCCTCTTCCTTATTCTCGGCGCCGGTATCACGGTCTAGTGTCGACTGGATGAACTGGTGGTCCTCGCCCGTGTCGATCCCATCGAAGAGGGCGAGCATGCGCTCGTCTGTACCGAGCAGCAGCAGTATCTTCGCGCGCAGCTTATCGGCCTCGCGCTCGTTCTTCGCGGACTCGATCTGCTTTTCGATCGCCCGGATCTCCTTCGTGCTGGGGTGCTTCGGAAGCAGCTCCGGCTCGTCGATCGCCCGCAGGAGCGTCGTTATCGGGATCTTGCGCTTGCGGTCGACTTTGACGGAGACGACGTCCTTGTTTGACGTCTCGAACTCCAGCCAGGCGCCGCGGTTCGGAATGAGCTTGGCGTAGCAGAGGGAGCGTCCGCTGGTGGCGTCGCGCTCCAGCGTCAGGTAGACGCCGGGCGAGCGCACGAGTTGCGACACAACGACGCGCTCAGCGCCGTTGATGATGAAGGTGCCCCGCTCCGCCATCAGCGGGAAGTCACCCATGAAGATCTCCTGCTCCTTGATCTCGCCCGTCTCCTTGACGACGAGCTCGACGTTCACCCGCAGGGGCGCCGAGAAGGTGGCGTCGCGCTCCCGGCACTCTTCCTGCGTGTACTTCGGCTCGCCGAAGGAGTAGTCGGTGAAGCGCAGTTCCAGCCGGTTGCCTGTGAAGTCCTGGATCGGCGAGATTTCATCGAAGAGCTCGCGCAGAGCCTCCGTTTTGAACGTCTCGTAGGAGTCGAGCTGGATCTCGACGAGGTTGGGTAGGGGGTGAACGTCAGGAATGCGTGAGTAGGACTTTGTCAGCTTCGGGACGCTGAACTTCTCGGATACGACATCACGTGCGGCAACCATGCAGAACTCTCCCTCCGAGAGGCTAGAAACGAAAGACTGAGCGGGCGACAGGGCCTGAGGTCAAAGGCAAAAAGATACAGGGAATAGAATCTGGGGGGTTTCGACAACCATCCAGTTAGCCATTCTAGTGAGCGCCCAGTCAAAAGTCAATACTGCACCAACTGTTTTCTTGCTGCCTGCGCAGATACGGTGCCTATTCGCCCACCGCGGCCGGTGGTACAGGTTCATGCGGGCGTAGCCTGGATGGGGAGTCGCCGCGCATTACCGTGGTCACGCCGGCGATGATCAGCAGGAAGCCGGCGATCGTGTTCACGCCGACGCCTTCGTCGAGCACCAGCCAGCCCAGGAACAGAGCCAGCACGGGCACGATGTACGTGACGAGCGACGCCCGCACGCTGCCGATGTTCTCGATCAGCCAGACGAAGGCGATGTAGCCGAGGCCGGTGCCCAGCGCGCCGAGGGCAAGCAGCGAGCCCCAGGCCTCAAGGCTCAGCGAGTAGTTGGGCTTTCCTGAAACCGCGACAAGCGCGATCGCGGAGATGATGACCGCGACGACCAGCTGAATCGTCGTCAGGCTGAGGGCGTCCTCCTCACGGAGGAGCCTGCGCATGTAGACCGCGCTGGCGCCGTAGAAGAGCGCTGCGCCGACCACCGCGAGCTGGCCGGCGACGTTCGAGTCCGTCACGTCGAGCGATTCGGTGCCGGTGAGCACCGCCACGCCGACGAACCCCAGCAGCAGGCCGCCGAGGCGGGCGGGCGTGAAGTGCTCCTCATCGAGGGCGATGGCGGCGACAACGGCCGTGAAGATCGGCACCATCGCGTTGAGGACGGACGCCGTTCCGCTCTCGATGTGCTGTTCTCCCCACGAGATCAGCGTGAACGGCAGGATGTTCGCCAGCATCGCCAGAACGGTGACGCGCGCCACTAGGACCGGCGTCACGGTCACGCGGTGCCGGGTAAAAAGGACGTAGGCGCCGACGGCCAGTGCGCCGAAGAACGTCCGGCCTGCGACGACCTCCAAAGGCCCCGTCTCGTCGACGATGACCTTGATGAACATGAACGAGCCACCCCAGATGCCGCCCAGCGCGAACCATGTCGGAATTGCGCGCCCCACGGGCCCGTGGGGCGCTGGAAGGCCGGGGCTGCTCAACGAGGCGGCCGCTCGCCGCCGGCCGGCTCCGGCCGGCTCTCCATCGCCAGCAGGGCCTCCTTGCGCTCGATGCCACCACCGTATCCGCCGAGGCTGCCATCGTTGCGCACGACGCGATGGCAGGGGATGACGATCCCCACCGGGTTCGTGGCGCAGGCACGGGCGACAGCACGGGCCGCGCGGGGTGAGCCGATCTCGCGCGCCACCTGCGAGTACGACTTCGTCTCGCCGCGGGCAATGCCGAGGAGCGCGCGCCAGACGCGCATCTGGAACGCCGTCGCCCGGACGTCCAGCGGCAGGTCGAGCTTCGTCGTCGCCCCGTCAAGGTAGCGGACGATCTCCCTGACCCAGCCGCGCAAGCCTTCGTCCCGGCGCTCCAGGGTCGCCTGCGGGAACTCGGCCAGGAGCTTGCCTTCGAGCTGCGCCTCCTCGTCGCCGAGCTTGACGATGCAGACGCCGCGCTCGGTAGCGCCGACGAGCAGCTTGCCCAGCGCACAGTCCGCCATCTCGTAGCGCACGGTCATCCCCGCGCCGCCCCGGCCGTAGGTGGCCGGCGTCATGCCCAGCACCTCGTCGGACTTCTCGTACAGCCGGGAGCCGCTGGGATATCCGGCGTCGTACAGAGCGCGGGTCACGGTGGCGCCCTCGCGCAAGCCGTCCTTGAGCCGGCCCGACCGTGCCAGAGACAGGTACTGCCGTGGCGAAACGCCGAGCTCCCGCCGGAAGAGCCGACGCAGGTACTCGCTGCGAAGACCGAGGCGATCGGCGACGGCCGCCAGGGAAGGTTCGGCTTGCGGATCGCTGTCGAGGAAGGCGCAGGCTTCGGCCAGGTAGCCGGCGCGCGGGGCCGGCGAAGGATCCAGCGGGCGGCAGCGCTTGCAGGCGCGGAAGCCGGCGGCCTCGGCTTCGTCGGTCGTCCAGTAGAGGACGATGTTCTCCGGCTTGGGCGCGCGGGCCGGGCAGCCGGGCCGGCAGAAGATGCCTGTAGTGCGCACGGCGATAATGAACGCGGGGCCGGCGTCGTCTACGGTCTGCGGGGGAGTCGTGGCGTCGCTGGTGATGGTCATGTTGATTACCTCCACTCGCACGATAGCGGAGGCGGCGGAGGCCGGGATATCCGCTTTCGGCAACCGAATGCGGGAGGCACCGCGAGAGTGGAAGCCACACAGTACATGCCTTTGTGGACTCGGTCAATCGGGTGGCTGCGGGCGGTTGCTAGCGAGTGGCCGATATTGTATTTTTGAGGCCGGTTCGCTGTGGCTGATTCACCTGTCTTCCAGGATCTCAAAGTCTTCACCGGAAACGCCCATCCGGCGCTGGCGCACGATATCTGCTCGTACCTGGAGACGGACGTCGGTGACGCCGACGTCTTCGAATTCTCGAACGAGAACATCTTCGTGCGCTTCAACGAGAACGTCCGCGCCCGCGACGTCTTCATTCTGCAGCCGATGTGCTCACCCGTTAACACGCGGCTCATGGAGCTCTTCATCATGATCGACGCGGCGCGCCGTGCCTCCGCCGGCCGCATCACGGCCGTTCTCCCGTACTACCCTTACGCGCGCAGCGATAAGAAGGACCAGCCGCGCGTCCCTATCACAGCCCGCCTCATCGCCAACTTCCTTGAGACGGCAGGCGCCGACCGCGTCCTCACGATTGACCTGCACGCCGGCCAGATCCAGGGCTTCTTCAATATCCCCGTTGACGAGCTGACCGCGCTCTCGCTGCTCGTCAACTACATCGCCGACAAGAAGATCCCGAACCTGACTGTCGTCGCCACCGACGCCGGCGGTGCGAAGGGCGCCCGCCGCACGGCCGACCGCCTGGACGCCCCGCTGGCGATCGTCGAGAAGCGCCGGCTTGGGAACAACGAGAAGGTGGAGGCGACGACGGTCATCGGCGACGTCAAGGACCGCGTCGTGCTCATCGTCGACGACGAGGTCCTCACCGCCGGCACGCTCGTCGCCGCGGCGAACGTCGTTGTTGAGGAGGGGGCAACCGCTGTCTACGCGGCCGCCACGCACCCGATCCTCTCCGGCGACGCCGTGACGCAGATCGAGAAGTCGCCGATCGAGGAGATCGTCTTCACGGACACGATCCCGATCCCGCCGGAGAAGCTGCTGCCGAACATGACGGTGCTTTCGGTCGCGCCGCTGCTGGGCGAGGCGATCCGCCGGATCCACACCGGCCAGTCCGTCGGCGCGCTCTTCAACGGTGCCAGCCACTAAAGCCGCGCTCGTCGCACACGTCGCCTTCCCTCCCGCTGCTTTAGTCCCCGCGCAGGTGTCACCTGTCACGTCGCCCTGCGGTATCATTGATCCGTACGCCCATCGCGCGGACGCTGCGGCAGCAGTTGAGCGCGGCGGTCGGAAGGAGCATAGAGACCCCGAATGAGCATCCTGAACAAGGTTTTCGGAGACTACAACCAAAAGGAGCTGAAGAAGCTCCGGCCGATCGTCGAAGAGGTCAACGCCCTCGAAGACGAGATCAAGCCGCTGACCGACGACCAGCTGCGCGCGATGACCGATGAGTTCCGCGAGCGGATGGACGGCGGCGAGACGATGGACGACATCCTTCCCGAGGCGTTCGCTGTCGTGCGCGAGGTGTCGCAGAGGCGGCTTGGGATGCGCCACTTCGACATGCAGATCCTGGGCGGCGCTGTACTCCACCAGGGCAAGATCAGCGAGATGAAGACGGGTGAGGGCAAGACGCTCGTCGCCACGCTTCCGATCTACCTCAACGCGCTGGCCGGCGAGGGCGTGCACCTGATCACCGTCAACGACTACCTGGCCAAGCGCGACGCCCAGTGGATGGGCGCCGTCTACGATGCCCTTGGTCTCACCGTTGGCATCCTTCAGCACGACTCGGGCTACCTTTACGACCGGACGGCCAACCTGGACAACGAGAGCCTGCGCCACCTGACGCCGGTGGATCGCCGCGACGTCTACGCCGCCGACATCACCTACGGCACGAACAACGAGTTCGGCTTCGACTTCCTGCGCGACAACATGGCGACGGACTTTGAGCGCACCGTTCAGCGGCAGGAGATACCGCAGAGCTACGCCATCGTCGACGAGGTGGACAGCATCCTCATCGACGAGGCGCGGACACCGCTGATCATCAGCGGCCCCGCGGAGGAAACCGAGGAGACCTACCGCACGTTCGGTCGCATCGTGCCCCACCTCTCACCGGACCAGGACGCGATCATTGACCTCAAGCACAAGAGCGTTAGCCTCACCGAAGAGGGCGTCGAGAAGGTCGAGAAGGCGCTCGGCATCGATAACCTCTATGACCCCGCGAACTTCCGCCTCACCCGCTTCCTCGACGCCGCGCTCAAGGCTGAGTACCTCTACCAGCGCGAACACCAGTACGTCGTGAAAGACGGCGAGGTCGTGATTGTCGACGAGTTCACGGGGCGCCTGATGACCGGTCGCCGCTGGTCCGATGGCCTGCACCAGGCGGTGGAGGCGAAAGAGGGCGTCAAGATCCAGCGCGAAAGCGTCACCTACGCCACGATCACGTTGCAGAACTACTTCCGCATGTACGACAAGCTCGCCGGCATGACCGGGACGGCCTGGACGGAGCGAGACGAGTTTCACCAGATCTACGGTCTCGACGTGCTCGTCGTCCCCACCCATATGCCGATGGTGCGAGCCGACCAGCAAGACATGATCTTCAAAGGTCTGGGCGGCAAGTTCAGGTCCGTTGTCGAAGAGATTGAGGACGCCCACGGCGATGGCCGGCCGATGCTCGTCGGCACCGTCGCCATCGAGACCTCAGAGCTGCTGTCCGACCTGCTCAAGCGCACGTCGACCTGCAGCCTGGAAGACTGCGCCGAGTACCACCAGATCTGCCCGCTCAAGGAGCCGGCCGTCCTCAACGCCAAGCAGCACGAGCGAGAAGCGCACATCGTCGCCATGGCCGGCGTGACCGGCGCCGTCACCATCGCCACCAACATGGCGGGCCGTGGCACCGATATCGTCCTCGGCGGAAACCCCGAACGCATGGCGGAGCAGATCGCCCGCAAGCAGGGCATCGACCTGCTGACGGCCGACGCGGACGTCGCCGAGCAGATCCGCGATCAGGCGCGCCAGGACTGGCAGGACGAGCACGACCGCGTGATCGCCGCCGGTGGATTGCACATCATTGGCACCGAGCGGCACGAGTCGCGGCGCATCGACAACCAGCTCCGCGGCCGCGCCGGGCGGCAGGGCGACCCGGGCAGCTCTCGCTTCTTCGTCTCCTTTGGTGACGACCTGATGAAGCGCTTCTCCCCGGAATGGGTGCCGAACCTGCTCGGCAAGATGGGCATGGACGAGGACACGCCGCTGGAGAGCAACATGGTCTCCAAGGCGATCGAGCAGGCGCAGACGAAGGTCGAGGGTCACAACTTCGACATTCGCAAGCACGTGGTCCAGTACGACGACGTGATGAACCGCCATCGCGACCTCATCTACACCGAGCGCCGCAAGATCCTCGCGGGCGTGGACCTCAGCGACAACATCGACGAGATGATCGGGTCTGAGATAGAGCGCATCTTTGACGCCTTCGCGGCCGATGTCGACGTCGAGGCGTGGGACGTCGATAGCCTCATCGGCGAGATGAAGGCGATCATGCCTCTGCCCACGAAGTTCACCGCGCGTCACATCCAGGAGCAGGCCGCTGAAGAGGCCCTGGACGAGGCGCTCGTCGCCGCGCGCGAAGCCTACGCGAAGAAGGAAGAAGAGCTGGGCGAGGAGCGCATGCGAACGCTGGAGCGGCTGCTCCTGCTGCGCGTTATCGACCGGCTCTGGGTCTACCACCTGACGGCGCTCGACGAGCTGAGGCAGGGGATCGGACTGCGCGGCTACGGCCAGCGCGACCCGCTGGTCGAGTTCAAGCTCGAGGCCCACGATATGTACGATCAGCTGACAGAGCACATCCGCCAGAACATGGTACGCCAGATCTATCACGTCACTCTGACGACGCCCGCCGTGCGGCCACAGCCGCCCAAGCAGGTAAGCGAGAGCGGCCCGGCCGACGAAGGCGCGGCCGGGGCGGCGACGACGCAGGTCGCAGCCGCGGCTGGCGGCGGCGGTGGCGGCACTGCCACAGCGATTGCCGCCCCCGCCAACAAAAAGATCGGCCGCAATTCCCCCTGCCCCTGCGGCAGCGGAAAGAAGTACAAGAAGTGCCACGGCGGGTCCGCCGCCATCTAGGGACCGCATGAGTCCACAGACCGACACCACCGAAGACATCCACGCGGAGGCGCAGCGTCTCGTCGGCGTGATGCGGGAGTCGGTCGAGAGCGGCGATCAGCACTGGTTTCACGCCCTGCTCCACGCCGTCCGCAACTGGCCCCTCAGCGGTGAGACGAAGGACGGCCGAGAATACCGCTACCTCGTCGGCGGCGAGGCGTTCGACTGGCTCCTGCTGGCGGAGCGGCTTTGCGACGAACTGGCCGGCCTCATCCCGGAGGACGAGGCGGAAGCTCTGCTCTTCCACGAGCGGCTGCCCGTGGAGACGGACGAGGCTGACTTCGAGGAGATGCTGGGCGCGAAGTACAAGCCGCACCTGAACTTCGTCTACGGTGTGCGGGTTGAGGCCGCGCTCAAGGTCGCCGTTAAGGAAGAGGTGCGCAAAGAGCTCGCCGCGACCCGTGTTTGGGAGAAGAACGGTCACGGCGACGACGAAGCCTTCCAGCGCATCTACGGCAGGCCCAGCGCGGAGCTGCTGGCCGAGTTCAAGGCAGGCTCCGGCGGCGCCTCGGATCGCTTCTCTCTTGCCGATCTTTCGGAGTGGCGCTACTGGCTGTTCCGCTACCGCGTTAAGCACTGCGACCCGGCCAAGGTCGCCAGCGACACCCGCAAGGGCCTGCTGATGCTGCAGGCGCTGGACCGTGCAGCCCGCCGTCGTTCCGTCGCGCCCGCCTAGCGGGTCGGCGCCTGATCCTGCATTTGCCCTGAATTCGCACGCGTCCGTATAATGTGGGCCTATCTCCGCAGGAAGGTGGTCCCCTCATATGGCGACGCCGTACGCGTATTTCAAGAAAGAGATCGTCCCTCTGTCCGAGGCGAAGATCGGGATCATGACGCACGCGTTCAACTACGGCACCGGCGTATTCGAGGGGATCCGCGGCAACTGGAACGAAGACGAAGAGCAGCTCTACGTCTTTCGCATGAAGGAGCACTTCGACCGCCTCCGCAAAAGCTGCAAGATCATGCAGATCGAATTCCCCTATCAGACGGAGGAGCTGGCCTCGCTGGTCACCCAGATCGCGGAGATGTCCGGCTACCGCGAGGACGTCTACCTGCGGCCGCTGGCCTACAAGAGCGGCGAGGTGCTGGGCGTGCGGCTGCACGACCTGGAGGACGACTTCCTGATCTTCATCGCGCCGTTCGGGCCGTACCTCGACATCGAAAAGGGCGCCCGCTGCCAGACCTCGAGCTGGCGGCGCGTGGCCGACACCGGCATCCCGGCGCGCGCCAAGATCACCGGCATCTACGCCAACTCAGCGCTCGCCAAGACTGAGGCCCAGCTAAACGGCTTCGACGAGGCGATCATGCTGGACGAGCGCGGCCACATCTCGGAAGGTTCTGGCGAGAACATCTTCGTCGTCATCGACGGCCGCATCTTCACGCCGCCGCCTTCGTCCGACATCCTCGTTGGCATCACCCGCGACACGGTGATGACGCTGGCGCGAGAAGAGCTGGGTCTGGAAGTCGTCGAGCGCGACATCGACCGCACAGAGCTTTACACGGCGGAGGAGTGCTTCATGACCGGCACCGCCGCCCACGTGACGCCCGTCGTCGAGCTGGACCGGCGGGCCATCGGCAACGGCGGGATGGGCCCCGTAACCGCCGATCTCGTCAAGCTCTACTTCGGGATCATCACCGGCAAGAACGCCAAATACGCAGACTGGTGCACCCCTTGCTACTCAAAGGTCAAGGCCTAACGATCGAGCGGCCGTCCCGCGCTGCGGGAACGGCCATCGGCACCTTCCTCTTCGCGGTCGCACTCGTGCTTGCCGTCGCGCTTCTGGTGCGGGCGCTCAGCTGGCCGGCTTCGTGGCCGGGTTTCCTGGCGTACCTTGGCGCTGGCGTGCTGGCGGCGCTCGCCGCCGCGTTCGGGTTCTGGGCGTGGGCCTGCTCGACCATTCGCTACGTCATCGATCATCACGGACTCTCGGTCCGCTGGGGTCCGGTCACCCACTTCCTGCCGATGTCGTCGATCACTGCGGTGACGCCTGCAACGGAGGAGATGCGGCCGCGGATCAAGGGCGTCGGCTGGTGGGGCTACCACATCGGCAGCGGCGAGGTGGAGGGCGTCGGCCCGGTCGCCTTCTTCTCCACGCATCGATCTGCGCGCAAGCTCGTCTACGTGCGCACGGCGGCGGTCGCCTACGGGCTGAGCCCGCAAGACCCCGAGCGCTTTGCCGCCGAGATCGAGCGTCTCCGCGGTGCCGGCAACGATGATGGGACGCTGGCGGCGACGATCCACCGCGAGCCGATCGCCGCCCACCCGATCTGGGCCGACCGGGCAGCACAGTACCTGGCGCTGGCGGCGATCGGCCTGAACGCCGCGCTCTGGGGTTACGTGCTTGCTGTGTACCCGGACCTGAACAACGAAATCACAATCGAATTCCCACCGATCGGCGACATCACGACGTTGCACGAACGCTCGGATATTCTGACGATACCGGCAACCGCCAGCGCGATCCTCGGCGTAAACCTCTTAGCGGGGCTGATATTCGAGTGGAAAGAGCGCGCGGCGACCTACCTGGTACTCAGCGCGACGCTGCTCTTGCAGGCGCTCTTCTTCATCGGCACGGTGGTCGCCGTCGTCAACGCCTGAGACGCCTCATGCCGCGACTGATCGCAGGCCTCATCGCCGCCGGCGCAGCGTTGTTGCTCATCGCCTGCGGCGGCGACAGCGACGGTGGTGCCGGGGATGCCGTGGCCAGCTCGACGGCGACAGAGCTCCCGACAGGCTCCGTCCCAACCGAGACACCGACACCGGAGGCGGCGGGACCGCGGCCGCTCTACCTGGCGCTCGGCGACTCGCTCTCCGCCGGCATCGGCGCGTCGGACGAGACGTCGCGCGGGTGGGTCGGGCTGGTGGGCGCGGCGCTGCCGGGCTGGGAGCTGCTGAACCTCGGCGTGTCCGGCGATGACAGCGGCGAGCTGCTGTTCGGCGGTCCACTCGACGAGGGGCTGCGCCAGATCGAGTCGCGAGCAGCCGACGGCGAACCGGGCAACGACGTCGAGCTGATCACGCTCGAGATCGGTGGCAACGATCTGCTCGACATCTACTTCGGCCTCGTGTTCCCCGGCGATTGTCCGAGCGTCATCGAGGCCCTCCAGCGGGAGTTCTGCGTGAGCGCCTTCGAGAGCGCGCTCGTCGACTATCGCGCCAACCTCACGCTCACGAGCGGCCGGCTGACGGCGGCCGCACCGGAGACGCCGCTCCTACTGATGACGATCTACAGCCCGTTCTCGGGCGACGCTTCCACGATCGACGAGCTGGGCGTGCTGGCTCTCGAAGGGCAGGCGGGGTCGCCGTTTCCGGAGGGCCTGAACGACATCATCCGCGAAGTCGCGGCGGAGGCAGGCGTCACCGTTGTCGACTGGTACGAGCTGTTCCTCGGCAAGCAGTCGGAGTACATCGCCTTCGATCTCATTCACCCCAACGACACCGGACACGCCGTCATGGCGGAGGCCGTGATCGAGGCGATGGCGCTGGCCGGCCTGCCGGTCGTAGACTAGCCGCGTGAACGCTTACGATGTCATCGTTGCCGGGGCCGGGCCGGCCGGCACTACCGCGGCGCGCTTGCTCGCCGAACGAGGCGCCCGCGTGCTTCTGCTGGACAAGCAGCGCTTCCCGCGGGACAAGCCCTGCGGCGGCGGCGTCACGCTGCGGGCGGCCGCCCTGCAGGAGATCGACCTTTCGCCTGTGGTCGAGCGCACGGTCCACGGCGTGCGCTTCACGCTTCGATTGGGCGAGCCGTTTGACCGTCGCTTCGAGCAGCCGCTGACGTACATGACCCAACGCTGCCGGCTCGACGCCCACCTGGCAGAGCGTGCGGCTGAGGCCGGCGCGGAGTTCCACGACGGCGTCGCCCTGCGCGAGATCGACGCGGGTTTCGCCGAGGCGTCGGCGTTCAACCGGACTGTCCGCACGGCGAGCGACTCTTACACCGCGCGTGTCCTCATCGGCGCGGACGGCGCGAACGGCCTTGTTGGGCGCACGATGGGCCTGCGAACGGAGTATGAGGAGGCGGTGGCGCTGGAGGGCAACGTCCCCTACACGCAGGACATCCCGGAGGACTGGCGAGATGTCGTCGGGCTGGACCTGGGTGGCATGGCCGGTGGCTACGGTTGGGTCTTCCCGAAGGGGGACCACCTGAACGTCGGCGTTGGCGCCTGGAAGTACGCCGGCTTCACTCTGCGCCCGAAGCTCTTCGAGCTGGCCCGCCGCTACGGCTTCGCGGAGTCGTCGGTCGAGAACCTGCGCGGCCATCACCTGCCGGTGCGCCTTCCCGGATCGCCGATCGCGCGCGGCGGCGTCGCCGTCGTGGGCGATGCCGCCGGGCTCGTCGACCCGCTTTCGGGCGAGGGAATCCACATGGCGTTCGCCAGCGGCAGGCTCGCCGCCGACGAAGCGCTGCGCGTCCTCTCCGGCGAGGCGGCCGACATGAGCGGCTACGAGGCCGCCGTGGACCGCGAGCTGCAGACGGAGCTGACGGTGTCCCGGCGGCTGCAGGAGATCTTCACCCTCGCGCCGCCGCCGTACCTGGCGATGATGCGCCGCAGCGACCTGTTCTGGCGCTTCTTCTGCCACCTCATCCGCGGCGAGCTCACGTACCTCGACTTTGTGCGCATGATCGGGCCGCTGCGGTTGGCGATGGACTTCCTCGCGGGCGTCGCGGAGAAGCGCCGGCTGGGCCGCGTACAGTCCGGCCTGCGCTTCATGGCGGCCGCGGGGCGGTAGCGCGTGCGGTTCGCCGGCGCGCTGGCGTGCGGCTTGCTCGTCGCACTCGCGCTGACGGCCGGCTGCGGTGACGACTCCGGCGGGGGGTCCGGGCCGTACACGGAGACGCTCCACTTCACGCGCGCCGGCCAAGACGTCACGCTGCTCGTCGAGGTAGCGGACGAATCCGCCGAACGCTCGCAGGGCCTGATGAACCGCCAGTCGATGCCGGAGGACGCCGGCATGCTCTTCGCCTGGCCGGCCGACACGTCGAGCGGCTTCTGGATGCGGGACACCCTGATCCCGCTGTCGATCGCGTTTGTTACCTCAGGCGGCGTGGTCATCGACATCCAGGACATGGAGCTGTTGTCCGAGGAGCTAACGAACGCGCCGCGGCCGTACCGCTACGCCGTTGAGGTCAACCAGGGCTGGTTCGGCGACAACGGTGTGCGAGTGGACGATCTCCTGCAACTTCCCGTCGGCGTCGGTCCGTAGCTGTCGCCTTGACGGGCCGACTTATCAGCACATACAATGCCATCACCTTTCGCCTGCTCTTAGCGGGGCAGGTGTAGTAGCGGCTTCGATAGGGAGCCAGTAGCGGTAGTCGGTTCAAGAGAGCCGGGGTTAGCTGAGAGCCCGGTAGCAGAGACGCCGCGAAGTCGCCCTTGAGCCACAGGGTCGAACCGGTCCAGTAGGCCCCGTCGGGTGCGCCCGTTATAGCGTTCCGAGAGCCCCGATCTGATCGGGGAATAAGGGTGGTACCGCGAGACCTCAGAGTCCCGTCCCTTCAAGGGGACGGGTTTTTTAGTGCAAGGAAGTAGCGATGGTGACGAACGACACGCCAACGACACAACCGAAGACGCGCCCGAGCGACATCGTCTACCGGGGCGGATACGCACGCGCTCCGGCACGCAGCTACATGCGCGCCATGGGCCTGACCGACGAAGACCTGGCGAAGCCGATCATCGGCGTCGCCAGCTGCTGGAACGAGGCCACGCCCTGCAACTCGGCGCTGGACCGCATGGCCGACTGGGCGAAGCAAGGCGTTTCGGCCGGCGGCGGCACACCGCGAGAGTTTACGACGATCGCCGTGACCGACGGCATCTCGATGGGCTACGAAGGGATGAAGGCGTCACTCGTCAGCCGAGAAGTGATCGCCGACTCGGTCGAGCTGATGATCTTCGCGCACGGCTACGACGCGCTGGTCGGTGTGGCAGGCTGCGACAAGAGCCTGCCCGGGATGATCATGGCGATGGGACGCCTGAACGTACCTTCGGTCTTCCTCTACGGCGGCTCGATCTTGCCCGGCAAGTGGCAAGGCCGCGACGTCACAATCCAGGACGTCTTCGAGAGTGTCGGCGCGGTCGAAGCCGGCCGCATGACGGAGGTCGAGCAGAAAGAGCTGGAGTCGGTTGCCTGTCCGGGCGATGGCGCCTGCGGCGGCATGTACACCGCGAACACAATGGCCTGCGCGAGCGAGGCCCTGGGTATCGCGCTCCCGTTCAGCGCCTCTATGCCCGCCACAGACCAGGCACGCACGGAGCTTTGTCGCTGGGCCGGCAGCAGTGTGATGTCGCTGTTGGAGAAGGACATCCGTCCGCGCGACATCCTTACCGCCGACGCGTTCGCGAACGCCATCGCGGTCGTCGTCGCGATCGGCGGCTCAACGAACGCCGCGCTGCACCTGCCCGCGATCGCCCATGAGGTCGGCATCGAGGTAACGCTGGACGACATCGACACGATCGCCCGACGGATCCCGCACATCGCCGACATGCGGCCGGGCGGCCGCTTCGTGCAGGCCGATCTGCACACCGCCGGCGGCACACCGCGCGTGATGAAGGAGCTGCTGGACGCCGGTCTCCTGCACGGCGAGTGCATGACCGTCACCGGCAAGACGATGGCGGAGAACCTGAAAGACCTCGTGTTTGACTCAGCGCCTTCCGCCAACGGAGACGTCGTCGTCCCGCTGGACAGGGCGCTCGAGCCGGTTGGGACGATGGTCGTGCTCAAGGGCAACCTGGCCCCCGAAGGCTCAGTGATGAAGACGAGCGGAGTCAAGAAGACGAAGCACTCCGGCCCGGCCCGCGTCTTCGACCGCGAAGAGGACGCCTTCGAGGCCGTCCGCCGGCGCGAGATCAAGTCCGGCGACGTCGTCGTCATCCGCTACGAAGGCCCGAAGGGCGGCCCCGGCATGCGCGAGATGCTCGCCGTCACGGCCGCGCTCTCCGGCCAGGGGATGGACGAAGACGTGGCCCTGATCACTGACGGCCGCTTCTCCGGCGCGACCCGCGGCTTCACGGCCGGACACATTTCGCCGGAGGCGGCAGTCGGCGGCCCGATCGCGCTAATCCAGGAAGGCGACACGATCAGCTTTGACATTCCTGACCGGCAGATTCAGCTCGAAGTGAGCGACGAGGAGTTGCAGCGGCGTCTTAGCCAGTGGACAGCCCCGGAACCGAGATACACGACCGGGGCCCTGGCCAAGTACGCCCGTCTCGTATCGTCCGCCTCGCGCGGAGCCGTCTGCAGCTAGCGGCGGCCTGGCGCAGGAAGATGCTACGAAATGCCACTTTGAGGCGTCTATAACCCCGAATAGGGAAATCGATTGGAAGGAAACCAAGTCATGGACAAGGGAGACAAGAAAGAATACACCGGCGCACAGATGGTGATGGAGTCGTTCCTCCGCGTCGGCGTCGACACGATCTTCGGGCTGCCCGGCGGCGCCAACCTGCCACTCTACGACGTGCTGCCGGAGTACTACCCGCGCATCAAGCATTACATGGTCAAGCACGAGCAGGCCGCCGCGCACGCCGCGGACGCCTACGCTCGCATCAAGGGCACGGCCGGCGTCTGCTACGGCACGTCCGGCCCCGGCGCCACGAACCTGGTCACCGGCATCGCCAACGCCTTTATGGACTCGGTGCCGCTGGTCTGCGTCACCGGCCAGGTGATCCGGGCGCTAATCGGCCGCGACGGCTTCCAGGAGGCCGACATCCAGGGCATCACGATCCCGATCACGAAGCACAACGAGCTCGTGCTGGACGTCGATGACATCCCGCGCGCCATGCAGCAAGCGTTCCACATCGCGACAACCGGCCGTCCTGGCCCGGTGCTCGTCGACATCCCACGGGACACGCTGCAGCAGAAGGGCGAGTTCTACTGGAGCGACAGGGTCCAGCTGCGCGGCTATCGCCAGAACGGCGTCGTGCCCGATCCGAACGAGATCCAGAAGGCCGCCGACCTCATCGCGCAGTCCCAGCGCCCCGTCATCCTCGCCGGGCACGGCATCATCATCTCGAAGGCCTACGACGAACTGCTGAAGCTGGCGGAGACGGCGAACATCCCGGTGATCACGACGCTGCTGGGCATCAGCGGCTTCCCCGGGACGCACCCGCTGTACCTGGGGATGCCCGGGATGCACGGCATGTACTGGAACAACCTCGCGATAAATGAGGCGGACCTCTTGATCGGCCTCGGCGTTCGCTTCGACGACCGGGTGACCGGCCGCCTGAAGGACTTCGCGCCGAAGGCGAAGATCGTGCACATCGACATCGACCCGGCGGAGATCGGCAAGAACGTCCGGCCGGCGGCGGCGATCCACTGCGACCTGAAGGCCGGCCTGACCGAGCTGAACAAGCACGTGAAGCCGCAGGAGCGAACGGCGTGGTTCGATTGGATCGACGATATGCGCCGCAACCACCCCTCGATCACCATCCGCGAGACAGACGCGGTGCTGCCGCAGTACGTCATTGACAGCATCTACCGTGAGACGAAGGGCGATTGCATCGTCTGCACCGGCGTCGGTCAGCACCAGATGTGGGCGGCGCAGTACTTCTGGTACGACAAGCCGAACAGCTTCGTGACCTCAGGCGGCCTGGGCACAATGGGCTTCGAGGTGCCGGCGGCGATGGGCGCGCAGGTCGCCGCGCCGAACGAGACCGTCTGGTCGATCTGTGGCGACGGCGGCTTCATGATGACGCTGCAGGAGCTGGCAACGATCGACGAGTACAACTGGCCGATCAAGTTCGCAATCATCAACAACGGGACGCTGGGCATGGTGCGGCAGTGGCAGGAGCTGTTCTACGGCAACAACATCGTCTCAACGCCGCTCAAGAACCCGGACTTCGTCAAACTGGCCGAGGCGTTCGGCATTAAGGGGCTGCGCGCGGAGCGAAAGGAAGAGGTGGCCCCGGTCATCCAGGCCGCGATGGAGCACGACGGTCCCGTCGTTGTCGACTTCAGGGTCACTTACGACGAGAACATCTATCCCATGGTCCCACCCGGCGCCTCGCTGGACGAGACCATCGATATGCCGGCGACGGATCCGGCGCCTGCCGGCAAGCAAGAGGTGAAGGCATGACGGACGCGACGGAAGAGATCCGCAAGATTCGGCCGCACACGATCATCGCGCTGGTCGAGGACCGGCCCGGTGTGCTCAACCGCATCGCCTCCAAGTGGCGGCAGCGCGGCTTCAACATCGAGAGCCTGGCCGTCGGCCACTCGGAGAAGCCCGGCCTCTCCCGGATGACGTTCGTCGTCGACTCGGACGCCAACGCCGAGCAGGTCGTGCGCCAGCTGGACAAGCTGGTCGACATCGTGGACATCCGCGACGTCTCGCACGAGGTCATCGTGGCGCGGGAGATGGCGATCATCAAGCTGAGGCTGAGTAAGGAGACGCGCGGCCAGCTCATCGACATCGCCGAGATGTTCAAGGCGAACGTGCTGGACGTCAGCCCCGACTCGCTGATCCTGGAGGTGACCGGGGAAGAGGGGAAGATCGACTCGCTCGTCACGCTGCTCAAGGATTACGAGATAATCGAACTGGTGCGCACAGGCCGAGTCGCGATGATCCGCGGCGACGACGTGTCACACCCGGAGTTGCCCGCCGAAGAACAGTACGACCGCTATCCCGGCGTACATACCTGGTAGCCGAAGGAGTAACCGACCCATGGCGAAGATCTACTACGAAAACGACGCGAACCTGGAGCTGCTCCAGGGCAAGACGATCGGCATCGTTGGCTTTGGCTCTCAGGGGCATGCCCACGCTCTAAACCTGCGCGACAACCATCAGAACGTGATGGTCGGCCTCTACCCGGGATCGAACTCCTGGCAGCAGGCTCAGATGGCCGGACTCAAGGTGGGGACGGTTGAAGAGGTGGCCCGCGACGCGGACATCCTGATGGTGCTGGCCCCGGACCAGGTGCAGAAGCAGATCTACTACGAGAGCATCGAGGCGGGTATGAAGGCCGGCAACATGCTGATGTTCGCCCACGGCTTCAACATCCACTACAACCAGATCGTGGCGCCCAAAGACATCGACGTGACGATGATCGCACCGAAGGCGCCGGGCCACGGCATGCGCGAGCAGTTCGTGAAGGGTATCGGCGTACCGGCGCTTGTCGCCGTCCACCAGAACGCCACGGAGAACGCGCTGCAGCTGGCGCTCGCCTACGGTAAAGGCGTCGGCTCGGCCAAGGCCGGCATCATCGAGACGACGTTCGAAGAGGAGACAGAGACCGACCTCTTCGGCGAGCAAACGGTGCTCTGCGGCGGCGTCACGCAGCTGATCAAAACGGCGTTCGAGACGCTGGTGCAGGCCGGCTACCAGCCGGAGATCGCCTACTTCGAGTGCCTGCACGAGCTGAAGCTGCTCGTCGACTTCATCCACGAAGGCGGTATGGCCTACATGCGCTACACGATCTCCGACACGGCCGAGTACGGCGACTACACTCGCGGCCCGAAGGTGATCGACGAGCACGTGCGCCAGAACATGAAGCAGGTGCTGCAGAACATCCGCAACGGCGCCTTCGCCCGCGAGTGGATCCTAGAGAACCAGGCCGGCCGGCCCAGCTTCAACGCGCTTCGCCGCCAGAACGCCGAGCACATGATTGAGACGGTGGGCGCGGATCTGCGCGCCATGATGCCGTGGCTGAAGAAGGACTGACCGGAGACAAGCGACAGGGATGATGCGAGCGATCGACCGGATAGCGATGACGGAAGAGGCGCGGCGTCCGACAGACCCGTCGGGCGCTGTGTCTCTGCGGCGCGCGCTCGCGTTAGACAGCCTCAACCTTAGGCGGCCCTCCATCCGCCCCTAGGCGGACAGGGAGGGCCTGGCCCAACGATGTAGTGGCGAGCGGCGCTCGCCCAAAGAGGCCCGCGAAGGGCCAGCACTAACGGAGGTTGAGACAGATGACAAACGAAAACAAGGTACTGATCTTCGACACTACGCTGCGCGACGGCGAACAGTCGCCCGGCGTCGCGCTGAACGTCGAGGAGAAGCTGGAGATCGCCCGCGCCCTTGACCGCCTGAATGTCGACATCATCGAGGCCGGGTTCCCGGCGTCTTCGCCCGGCGACCTCGAATCGGTGACGGCGATCGCCAGGGAGATCCGCGAGCCGGTCATCGCCGGCCTCGCGCGGGCCGTCCCCAACGACGTCGACGCCTGCTGGGAGGCGGTGCAGCACGCCGCCCGGCCGCGCATCCACGTCTTCCTCTCCACGTCTGACATCCACATCATGCATCAGCTGGAGAAGGACAAGGAGCGCGTGCTGGAGATGGCGCGCGAGATGGTAGCGCGAGCGAAGGGCTACTGTGAGGACGTGGAATTTTCGCCGATGGACGCCACACGTTCCGTGCCGGAGTACGTCTACCAAATGCTGACCGAGGTGATCGACGCCGGCGCCACGACGATCAACATCCCGGACACCGTCGGCTACGCGATCCCAGGCGAGTTCGCGCAGTCGCTTCGTGACATGCAGGAGCACGTGCCGGACATCGGCAAGGTGCGACTCTCAGTGCACTGCCACAACGACCTGGGTCTCGCCGTGGCCAACAGCCTGGCGGCGGTGCAGGTCGGCGCGCGGCAGATCGAGGTGTGCGTCAACGGCATCGGTGAGCGGGCCGGCAACGCCTCGCTCGAAGAGGTCGTGATGGCGATCAAGACCCGGCCCGACTTCTTCCACCTGACGACGAACGTCGACTCGCGGCAGATCCATCGGGCCAGCAGGCTCGTCTCGCAGCTCACCGGCATGAGCGTGCAGCCGAACAAGTCGATCGTCGGCATCAACGCCTTCCGCCACCAGTCGGGCATCCACCAGCACGGCGTGACGAAGATGCCCGAGACGTATGAGATCATCGACCCGCAGGAGATCGGCCTGCCCAAGGGGACGACCCTCGTTCTCAACAAGAACTCCGGCCGCGCCGGCCTAAAGGCGCGCTTGGACGAGCTGGGCTACGAAATCACGAGCGCTGAGCTGGACAAGGTCTTCGTTGTCTTCAAGGATCTGGCCGACAAGAAGGGCGAGATCGACGACCGCGACCTGGACGCACTCGTCTCCGGCGAGCGCCGTACAGTCGAAGACATCTACACGCTCGACCTCCTGCAGGTGTCGTGCGGGACCCAGGGCGAGCCGTCGGCGACGGTGAAGATCAGCGGCCCGGACGACCAGGCGAAGGAGACGACGTCGGGCGGCACCGGCCCCGTGGACGCCGCCTACCAGGCGCTCAACGCGCTCATCGGCGTGCCGAACGAGCTCGTCGAGTACAGCGTGAACAGCGTGACGGAGGGCATCGACGCGCAGGGCGAAGTGACCGTGCGCATCGAGGCCGACGGGCGGACGTTCGTCGGCCGCTCGGCCGACACTGACATCGTGGTGGCCTCCGCCAAGGCGCTGCTCAACGCGCTCAACCGGGCGATCGCGCACATGCCGGAGGGCAAGACGGAAGAGGCTTGGGCGAACCCGTAGACCGCGCTGTATCCGCTAGCCAACCACCGCAGGGGCGTCCGCTCGGGCGCCCCTGCTCTGCGGTCTGCGTCGGGGACGCGGTGCCAGCTTTGCCCAGGTTGTCGGGTAGTGACATCGTCTTCTGCCTCACGAACAATGAGCGCATGAGCGCACGACGAAACCACAGAGACCTCACGGAACTAACGAGCCGTGAGCGCGAGGCCCTCGACCTCCTGGGCCTCGAGCTCACGAACGAACAGATCGCCGAGCGGTTGGGGATCAGCCTCGATGGGGCAAAATACCACGTCTCGCAGATCCTCTCGAAGCTGGGCGTTTCGCGGCGCGAAGATGCAGTGCGCGCTGCGGGCGTCCGAAGCGGTGGCTGGGCGCGGCCGCGCGTGCCGCTCGGCGCCCGGATCATCGGCGGCGCTCTCCTTGTGCTCGCGCTCGGAGGCGCCGGTGTCCTCGCGGCGAGGGTGGCCCTGGACGGGGACAATGGACCGGTCGCCGGCGACCACTGGCACGCCCAGTACTCGGTCTACATCGGAGACGAGCGACAGGAGGTCTTTCTCTCCTTCGACTCCGGCCTGACAACGCCGGGCGACGGAATAATACACATCGAGCCGCGAGCGGCCAACGAGGAACGCGGGAACGCATCGCTGGCTCGCTTCTTGGCAGACGCTGGTGGCGAGCTGACCGACACGGCCCTAAGGATACCGGGCAGTGATACGACCTACCGAAACGGCGATAGCGTTCCGGGAATCGGCGCGGCGGGGAGCGTCTTCATCCTGAGGAAGAAGGAACCGACCTTGTGCCCGGGTGGGCTTGAGGTTGCCGGGCCGCACGAATTCGTGACCGCGGACTACGTGCCGCAGGACGGTGAGCGCATTCGCATCCTCTTCACGACGGACGAAGCGCTCCAGATCGAAACGGAAGCGACTTGCACGCCGCCCAACCTTGCGCCCGGACGCACGCCGTAGGGGCGCGGTAGGCTGCGTCTTAAGCGGCTCGGGCGCCCCTTCGTGACGCCAGCTCCTGCACGACGAGCTCCAGCGCGACGCGGGCGTCCATCAGCCCGCGCTTGTAGTCCAGCTCCGACTGGATGATGCGGCCGTACGCCCAGCGGATCGTCGGCCAGCTGTTGCGTGACGCCTGTTCCAGCAAACGGTCGAGCGCGAAGTTCTGCTTGACGCCGACACGTCGCGCGATCGCCGCTCCGGGCGCTCCCCGCTCCATCATCTCCTTGGCGACGGCGATGCGGCGGTAGCGGCCGGTGACGGTCGACAGCAGCACCGGCAGCGCCGCGCCGTCGTCGATCAGCTCCTGCAGCAGCCGCGCCGCCTTCGCGCCCTGCCCGTCGACGACGGCGTCAGCGAGAAAGTAGCCCTTCTGGTCGTTCGCCCGGCTCACCAGCTCCCGGACGTCGGCTTCGCGCACAGTCTCGCCGTTGGCGAAAGCGCTGAGCTTGTCGAGCTCCGAGGCCAGCATCCACGTGTCCTGGCCGATCAGCCCGGCGAGGAGCCGCACCGCCGGCGCGTCGATCTTGAGGCCGATCTTCTTAGCGTGAGCGCTGACCCAGCCGGGGAGGTCGCGCTCCGATGGCGTCGCGAACTGCTTTACTTCTCCCAGCGGGCCGAGCTTCTTGAGGAGCGCGTTCTTCGCTGTCATCCCACTGTCCGTCAGCACAAGCTCGGTGCTCGGGGGCATGTTTGGGACGTAATCGACGAGCGGGTCCCAGCGGCCGGCGTCGGGCGGTGGCTCGTCGTCATCGTCGTCGCGGCGGCCGCGGCGGGTCGCCTGCGAGAGCAGCCCGTCGACGATGACGAGCCGGTGCTCTCCCAGGAACGGCACGGTGTCGCAGGCGGCGATCACTTCTTGCGGCGACGAGCGGGCGGCGTCGAGGTGCGTCGTGTTCGTGGCCAGCGAGCCATCACTATCGAGGCCGTCTTTCAGCGCCCCGAGCGCGTCCTTGAGGGCGAGAGACTCCGAGCCGTAGAAGATGTGGAGCACGCCGTCAGACTAGCATGCGGCGGCGCGCGACCGAAGCGAGCGGTAGATGCGCAGGACGCCGAACTCGTAGCGGCCGCCGAGCAGCTCGTGGACACCGCTCAGGTTCGCCCAGCCCAGCTTCGCGAAGGCGGCGGCGAGCGCCGGCTCGTCCTCATCGGCGACCAGGCGTTGCAGGTCCAGGTCCTCGCCCAGCTCAGCCGCGCGACCGAGGTGGCCGATCACGGTGCTCGCCTTCAGTTCGCGTTCGCGGGCGATCTCTTCCGGCGATTCCCCCTCGCGGAAGCGGCGCAGGGACTCCCACTCCGAGCCGCCAAGCGCCTTCCTGGGAGGGGCAGGCGGCGGGCCATCGAACTTGCGCCGCTCGCCGCCGGCCAGGTGCGCGGTGATCTCGGCGGTGAACTGCGCCCCATACTCCGCGAGCTTGGCCGGGCCGACGCCGCTGATGCGGGCGAAGGCCTCGGGCGTCTCCGGATACTCGCGGGCCATCTGGCGCAGCGCCGCATCGCCGAAGACGACGAACGCCGGTGCTTCGCGCTCGTCGGCGATGCGCTTGCGGAGCGCTTTAAGGCGGTCGAAGAGCCCCGCGTCGCACTCGTTGTTGTCCGGCTTTGGCGCCTCCCGCAGCGGAGCGAGCATCGCGCTGCCTTCGCCAGCGATGAGCTGACGTCCGGCGGGCGTCACGTTGAGCACGGGCCGCTGATCGTGCGTGCGCTCGAGGTAGCCGGCGCCGATCAGTCGTCGGGCGATCTCCGTCCACTCCTTGCGGCTGCGAGAGCGGCCGCCGCCGTAGGCCGTGAGGCAGTCGTGGCCCCAGCGCAGCACCTTCTCCGACTCGCTGTGCGTGAGGACGTCGGCGATGTGGCCGGCGCCAACGCTGAACCCGCTAGCGCGCTGCACCTGCAGGAGGCAGGCGAGGAAGCGGCGCGCCTCCAGCGTGAAGTCCTCCCTGGGGGCCGCCTCGGTCGTGCAGTTGTCGCAGAGGCCGCAGTTGTCGCCAGGGAACGCCTCCCCGAAGTAGGCCAGCAGCTCCTTGCGGCGGCAGGCCTCGGACTCCGCGAAGGCGACAAGGCCCTCGAGCTGCTCGCGGGCGATCTTCCGCTCACGGGCGTCGGTCTTCTCCTCGATGAAGCGCTCCTGGCGGGTCTGGTCGCCGCGTCCGAAGAGCAGCAGGCAGTCGGCCGGATCGCCGTCGCGGCCGGCGCGGCCCGTCTCCTGGTAGTAGCTCTCGATATTCTTGGGCAGGTCGTGGTGTACGACGAAGCGGATGTTCGGCTTGTCGACGCCCATGCCGAAGGCGACCGTCGCGCAGATGACGCGGACCTCGTCTCGCAGGAAGCGCTCCTGGTGGTTCGCGCGCACGTCCGACTCAAGGCCGGCGTGGTACGGCAGCGCCGGAACACCGTCGGCGCTCAGGCGGCTGGCCAGCGTCTCGGTTGAGCGGCGGGTGCTGCAGTAGACGATGCCGGCCTGGCCGTCCCGCTCGCGGAGGAAGGAGAGGAGGCGGGCGTAGGGTTCGTCCTTCGGCTCGATCTGGTACCTCAGGTTCGGGCGGTTGAAGCTGGCGACGTAGACGCCCGCATCGCGCAGGCTGAGCTGGGTGACGATGTCGGCGCGCACGCTGTCCGTCGCCGTCGCGGTAAGCGCCATGAGCGTAGTCTCCGGGAAACGCAGGCGCAGCTCGCGCAGCTCACGGTACTCGGGGCGGAAGTCGTGGCCCCACTCGCTGATACAGTGCGCCTCGTCGATCGCGAAGGTGGCGACGTTCCAGCGTTCGAGGCGCGTGAGGAAGCCCGGCTGCATCAGCCTTTCGGGAGCGACGTAGAGCAGGCTGAAGCCGCCCCGGTCGAGGCCTTGCATGACGTCCTGCAGTTCGTCCGGCGCAAGAGTCGAGTTGATGACAGCGGCGGCAATGCCACGCCCGCGCAGGAAATCGACCTGGTCCTTCATCAGCGCGATCAAGGGCGAGACGACGACCGTGAGGCCGGGCCGCACGAGCGCGGGAAGCTGGTAGCAGAGCGATTTGCCGCCGCCGGTCGGCATCAGCGCCAGCACATCACGGCCCGCCAGGCAGTCGCTGATGATCTGCTCCTGAAGCGGCCGGAAGGAGTCGAAACCGAAGTGGCGCTTGAGAACCGCCTTCAGGTCCGGCGCCTGGTCTGCGAGCGTCGCGTCGCGAGCGGCGCCCTCGGGGGGCGCTCCGGTTGCGTTCGGGACGTCGTATCGCACGACCCGCAGGATGGCCCACGGGGGGACGCCGCCGCAATGGGCAAATGTCACCGGTATGTTGACGGCGGCCGCCGTTGACAGCGCAGCATTCGGCGCGATACGTTGCGCGACGCCATGGAGGAGATCTTCCCGCACGTCTACGCGCTGCCGTTGGGCTACGTGAACGCCTTTATGCTGGCAGAGGAAGACGGCCTGACGCTGATCGACGCCGGCCTGCGCGGCAACGAGCGCCGCATTTGGAAGGCCGTTGCCGGCATCGACCGCAAGCCCGAAGACGTCCGCCGGGTGCTCGTGACGCACCACCACGCGGACCACGTCGGCAGCCTGGCCGCGATCAAGGAGGCGAGCGGCGCCGAGGCCTACGTCCACCCGCTCGACGCCCCGATCGTCGCCGGCGAAAAGCCGCGACCGGATGCCAACCGCGGCAGCATCGCCGGTCGCCTGTTCGGCCGCATGATCCTGCGGCTGCCGCCGAACAAGCCGGAGCCGGTGGCGGCGGACCACGAGATCAACGACGGCAACGATCTGCCGATCGCCGGCGGCGTGCGCGTGATCCACACTCCGGGGCACACGGCCGGCCACGTGTCGTTCTTCATCGAGGCGCACGGCGGCGTCCTCTTCGCGGGAGACGCTGCCGCGAACCTGTTCGGCCGCATCGGCAAGCCACTCCTGATCTTCACGGAGGACATGGACGCGGTGAAGGAGAGCATGCGGAAGCTGGCCGAGCTGGAGTTCGACACGGCCTGCTTCGGTCACGGCCGGGTACTGAAGGGCAAGGCGCACGCGGCGTTTAGACGCTACGTCGAAAAGATGGCAATATAGGCAGCCTGGAGGTGCCCCAATGATTCGTGTTTCAGCTCTCTATCCCCCAAGCGAAAAGTTCGACATGGACTACTACGTCAACAGCCACATGAAGCTGGTCTCGGACCGCATCGGCGATGCACTCGTTCGCTTCGAGGTGGACAAGGGCGTGGCAGGCGGAGCGCCCGGCTCGTCCGCACCCTACGCGGCGATCGGCCACCTGTACTTCAACTCTGTGCCGGAGTTCGCGCAGGCGTTCGGAGCCCACGCCGGCGAGATCATGGGCGACGTCCCGAACTTCACGGACGCCCAGGCCGAGATCCAGATCAGCGAGATCGTCTCCGCCTAGCGGAGATCGCTCAGAGGCCCGCCTTCAAGAGCCTGTCGATGGTGAACTCGAAGTAGGTCACGGCCTCCGAAAAGCTGAACTTCTCCCGGTCCCAGACGATCTCCGGCCTGCCGTCAGTGTTGACCTGGAGGTGCGCGCCGAGATGGGGGAAGAACATCACGTTCATGAACTGCTGCGGGCCCTGTAGCATCTCGGGGTGGCGCTGTAGCAGTTCCACGTAGGCCGCCGACGAGAGCTCGACGACCCGCTTGTAGTCGCCTGCCTTGAGCGCTGCCTGCGCGTCGGCGAGCGATCCTTGCAGCGCCTCGTCCTGGATACGGTCGACTTTACTCGGCATCGCTCACGCTGCCACTAGATATTCAGGCATCAGTTAGATCGTCGAGTTGACTTCGTGCTCGACGCCGGCCAGCTGATTCGCGCGCCACTTCTGGTGCTCTGCGTGGCGTTCCTTGAACTCCGGGATCACCTTCGTGCCGGTGCGGTAGATCGAGTCCATCACGTCTTCGTGACTGCGCGCACCGCACTGGGCGACGAAGATCATGAGGTCAAGGTGGGACTCTTCGTACTTGCGCAGGGTGTCCTTCACGAACTCCGGCGTGCCGACGCAGCCGCCGCGCTGGGCCGCTCGCCAGAGCGCGCGCGTGACCTCGTCTTCCGGCTCCTGTTGGGCCGTGCCACCGCCGAAGCCGCCGAAGCCGCGGAACGCATCGCCGAAGGGGCCCCAGCGCTCATCCTCCGGCGCTTCGATGAAGTCCTTGTAGATGTTCTTCTGGCCGCCTGTGGTTGCCGCCTGTGAACGGGTTGTAATAGTAGGCCAGCGAGTAAGCGAAGAACTGCGCGCCCTCCATCCCCTTGGCGATCGCCTCTTCGTCTTCCTCGAAGCAGGAGAGGATCGTGACGGCGGCCAGCGCCGGGTTGATCGCCTTGCCGATCGGGTAACACTCCTCCCGCACCAGGCGGAAGTACTCGTCCGACCGCTCTTTCGCCTCGTCCGGCGTCTCGAACGCGAAGCCGAGCGAGCCCATGCCGAGGCGCGCGGCGACCATCGTCGTCTCGCGCCGTGAGGAGGCGACCCACAGCGGCGGGTGCGGGTTCTGCAGCGGCTTGGGCACGACGTTGCGCCGCGGCATTCCGAAGTGCTCGCCCTCGGTGCCGTTGTACGGCGTCTCCGTCATCATCTTGACGACTTCGCGGGTTGCCTCTTCCCACATCTGCCTCTTCTCTTCGCGGCGCATGCGGAAGCCGCCCATCTCCATCTCGGAGGCCGACTCGCCGGTCCCGAAAGTCGACGCGGCCGTCGGAGACGAGGTCGAGCGTGGCGATCCGCTCGGCGACGCGGGCGGGGTGGCTGTAGCGAGGCGGCATGAGGGTGATGCCGTGTCCGAGGCGGATGTTCTTCGTGCGCTGGCTGGCGGCGGCGAGGAACACCTCGGGCGCCGACGAATGCGAGTACTCCTCCAGGAAGTGGTGCTCAACCTCAAAGACGTAGTCGAAGCCGAGTTGGTCCGCAAGCTCGATCTGGTTGAGCGCGTTCTTCATCATCTTGTGTTCGGCGTCAGGGTCCCACTGCTCCTGATCGCGGGGCCTGGGTATCTGGTGTTCGTAGAAAAGGCCGAACTTCATCTCATTCCTCCCGGTCTTCTGGTGGGCCAAATGATGGCACCTGCCGCGGGCCGAAGTCAATAAGTGACCGAGCGGTCAGTACGGCCGCTGCGAGGGCAGGCGACCCTGCGTACCGCATCACGTACAATCGTCTGAAGCCAGCAGCGAAAGACCCCCGCATTTGACGCAGCCAGTTCAGACAGAACCACCGCCTGATCCCGGCGCAGAGCTGCAGAAGCAGATTCAGTACGTCCGTCTGTGGCGCGTCAGCGTTCGGCTGGAGTACGCCTCGCTCGCCGCGATCGCCGTCTTCGCCGTCAGCGTCGCCGCCGCCTTTATCGCGCTCGGCCTGGGCGAGGACGACATCACCGGCGGCTGGGGCTACCCGATGCTGTGGGTGATCTCCGGCCTGAGGGCGTCGTCGGTGATCCTGCCGATCCCCGGCAGCGGCCTGACGATCGCCGCCGGAGCGATCATGGACTCGCTCTGGGGGATCCCCGTGCCGATCGCCGTCGGCGTCACGGCCGGTTCGGCGGAGTCGCTCGGTGAGTTCACGGGTTACTGGGCTGGCGTCAACGGCGGCAAGCTGATGGAGGGCCGCCGGCTGTACGAGCTGATCCGCCGCTGGATCCGGAAGGCGTCGTTCCCGACGATGTTCGTCATGGCGTTCACGCCCTCGCCGATGTTCGACGTCGCGGGGATCGCCGCCGGCGCCGCCCGCGTCCCGATCCGCATCTTCTTCCCGGCGATCCTGCTGGGGAAGATTGGTCGCGGTATCGCGATGGGCGCCGCCGGATTCTACGCCAGCGACTTCCTGACCAACGTCCTCGAGCTTCAGTTCGCCCGCGATCTGCTCGATTCCTGGGGTGGGCGTGCCGTCATCGGCGTCGCGGCCCTGATCGGACTCGCGATCGTGGTGGTGGCGTTGCGGGAAGCGCGCAGGCGCAAGCTCATCTGAACCCGGGTAGCTCGCCGGCCCGATGCTGTATCGTGTGTGCACACTTCAGCCAGGAAAGGATCGGACATGCTACTCAAGGACCGCGTAGCGATTATCGCGGGCGGCGGTAGCGGCATCGGCCAGGGCGTGGCGGTACGCTTCGCTGCGGAAGGCGCGAAGCTGATGCTCGTCGACCTCAACCCGGCCGGTCTCGCAGAGACGGCGTCGCAGGTCACCGACGCCGGCGCCGAGGTCGAGACGTTTGAGGCGGACGTCAGCGTGACGGATCAGGTCCAGACGTTCTTCGCGAAGACGGTCGAGCGCTTCGGGCGCGTCGACATCTGTGTCAACAACGCCGGCATCGGCAATCCGCCCGCACCGCTGGCGCAGATGACCGACGAGGGGTTCGACCGCACGGTGGCGGTCAACCTGCGTGGCGTCTTCCTTTGCATGCGCGCGGCCGGTCAGCAGATGCTGAAGCAAGGCGACGGCGGGCGCATCATCAGCGTCGCCTCGCAGGCGGGCAAGACCGGGTTCGCGCTTCTCGGCCCGTACTGCGCGACGAAGGCCGGCGTGATCCTGATGTCGAAGGCGATGGCGAAGGAGGTGGGCGTCACCGGGATCACGGTCAACGTCGTCTGTCCGGGGACGATCGACACGCCGCTCCTCCGCGGCACACTCGACCCGATCCTCGACGCGCAAGGCGTTACGCTCGAGCAGTGGGCGCTGAAGAACGGGCCGCCGATCGCTCTCAACCGCATCGGCTACCCGCGCGACGTTGCCAACGTGATCACGTTCCTGGCCTCCGACGACGCCGACTACATGACGGACCAGGCGATTAACGTCTCCGGCGGCCAGGAGATGCACTAGCCCGAATGGCACACAGCTTGCGCGGCCTTTACGTGATCATCGACCCTGCTGTGGCGGGCGAGCGGGACGTGTCCCACATCGCGGGCGAAGCGATCGCCGGGGGCGCGGCGCTCGTCCAATGGCGCGACAAGACGCGCGAGAAGGGGCTGCAGCTCGCCGACGTCCGTGCGCTGGCGGCGGTCTGCCGCCGGTCCGGTGTGCCTCTGATCGTCAACGATCACGTCGATCTGGCGCTGGCGGCGGAGGCCGACGGTGTCCACGTCGGCCAGCGAGACCTGCCCGTGGCCGTGGTGCGGCGCCTCGTCCCCGGCGACTGGATCGTCGGCGCCTCGACGAACGACGCTGAGGAAGCGCGCGCGGCGGAGATGGACGGCGCGGACTACGTCTCCGTGGGCAACCTCTTCGGCACGACGTCCAAGGACGACACGCGACCGGCAACGCTGGACACGCTGCGCGAGGTCAGGGCGGCGGTGCGGGTGCCGGTCTGCGCGATCGGCGGCATCGATGAGACCAACGTCGCGAAGGTCGTTGCTGCAGGCGCTGACATGGCGGCGGCGATCTCGGCTGTGATGGCCGCGGACGATTCGCGGGCGGCGGCCCAACGGCTGGCAGCGGCCTTCCGCTAGCGGCAGAAGCGCTGCGGGGAGAACGGCGACAGCCGGCGGTCGGTGCGGCCGTTCAGCACCAGCTCAGCGACGAGCGCGCCGGTGACCGGGGCCAGCAGAATTCCGTTGCGGAAGTGGCCCGTCGCCAGGAAGACGTTCTTCTTGCCCGGAAAACGTCCGATCACCGGCATGCCGTCCGGCGAGCCCGGTCGCAGGCCCGCCCAGCTGCTCGCTACCTTCGCCTGCCGGAGCCGGGGCACGAGATCGCCGGCCATCCGCCGCAGGCTGGTCAGCCCGCGCTCCGTAGTCTTCTTGCGGAACCCCACGTCCTCGACGGTGGCGCCGGCCCAAACGTAGCCTCGCGGCTTCGGTACAAGGTATCCGTCCTCGTCCCAGATCGCGTGCCGCAGCGATTTCGAGCGAAAGGCGATCATCTGGCCGCGCATCGGCGGGCTCGGCAGCTTCGCGCCCAGGCGCACGGTCAGCGCCTCCGTCCACGGTCCGGCGGCGAGAACGATCGCGTCGACGTCGCTGACGCCGCCGGTGTTGGTGGCGACCGAATTGATGCGCTGGCCGTCCTTCCTCACACCGGTGAACATCGTCCGCTGGTGGATCTCGGCGCCGGCGCGTTCAGCGGCGACGGCGAAGGCGTTGGCCAGCCGCCCCGGGTTCAGGTCGGCGTCGCCCTCTGAGAACGTAGCGCCCTCGATATCGGTCGTCAGCGACGGCTCCAGTTCGCGCAGCGCGTGCGGCTCGACCCACTCCATGTCCGGGCTTTTCGTTGACGCCTTGTGCAGCGCGCGCGCCGCCTTCGTCGACCGCGCCGTGCGGATCATGCCCGGCACTTTGTATTCGACGTCGATACCGGAGGCCTCTTCGAGCGCCTGGATCACCGAGGGGAACATCTCCAGGCTGGCGCGGCGCAGCGTGTCGAAGGCGCGGCTCTCCGTGCCCTCTATCTGCGCGATGAGCATGCCGGCGGAAGCGCCCGTCGCCTCGCCGGCGATCTCGCCGCGTTCGAGGAGTATCGCCTCGCCGCCGGCCTTCTGCACATGCCAGGCGATCGAGCAGCCGATGACGCCGCCGCCCGCGATCACGACTCTCACGGTCTAGCCTCCACCCACCGCGTGCACGACCTCGACGACGTCGCCGTCGCGCACGTGTGTCTGGGGCCACTCGCGCCGCGTCACGACTTCTCCGTTGACGGCGACGGCGACCTGGTTCGCTCTGACGCTGAGCGTATCGATCAGCTCGACGATCGTCAGAGTACCGGCGAGATCGCGGGGCCGACCGTTGAGCGTGATACCCTGACGCGCCTGCTGGGCCACGGCTATCGCCCCACCGCTGTCCGACGGGCCCGCGAGGGCACCGCTTCGAGCGCCTCGCGCAGCGCCGAGGCCGCGCCGCCGGGTGATTCCGCACCGAGGATCGCCGAGATCACCGCGACACCGCTCGCGCCTGCTGAGAGCACGTCCCGTACGCGTACCGGCCGAATACCGCCGATTGCGACGACGGGGACGCTCACGCCCTCTACAACGCCGGAGACGAGCGCCAGGGCCCCCGGGACGCCCGGATGGCTCGCGGTCTCGTATACCGGCCCGGCGATCACGTAGTCGGCGCCTTCTCGCTCGGCCCCCACGGCGTCTTCGACGGAGTGCACGGAGCGCCCGACGAGCGCCAGGCCGTCCGGGCGCGCGAACGGCGCCTCCGCCGGCAGGTGCAGCCCGTCGGCGCCGACTTCGCGGGCCACCTCTGCGTTTCCGTTGACGATGAGGAGCGCTCGGCCGCCGATCGCCCGCTGCAGTGCCGCCGCGAGTCTCGCCAGGGCCGCCGCTGTCAGGTCCTTCTCGCGGAGCTGCACGGCGTTCACGCCGCCCTCGACGGCAGCGGCCACCGCTTCGACGAGACGCCTTTCGCCGCCCGCGAGCGCGCGGTCGGTGACCAGCATGAGGCACGGCCTCGGAAGGGCGGATGCGTCCATCAGACCGGGCGGGCTACTTCGCCGACGGGGCTCGAGGGTTGCGCGATCTCCCGGCGCGGGATGCGGCCGGCGAGATACGCCGTGCGCCCCGCCTCGACGCCGAGCTTGAACGCCTGCGCCATGCCCACGGGGTCGGTCGCCTGGGCGATCGCCGTGTTCACGAGCACAGCCTGCGCGCCGACTTCGAGCGCCAGAGACGCCTCAGACGGCGCGCCGAGACCGGCGTCGACGACGACCGGCACCCCGGCGCTTTCGATGATGATCTGGATCTCCTCCAGCGTGAAGATGCCGCGGCCGGAGCCGATCGGCGAGCCCAGCGGCATCACGGTGGCGCAGCCGGCCTCCTCCAGCCGCTGCGCCAGCACCGGGTCAGCGTGGATGTACGGCAGGACGACGAAGCCGTCGGCGATCAGCTGCTCAGCGGCCTCCAGCGTGGCAACTGGGTCCGGCAGAAGGTACTTCGGGTCCGGGATGACCTCCAGCTTGAGCCAGCTTGAGCCGGTCAGCTCGCGGGCGAGGCGCGACGTGAAGAGCGCCTCTTCGGCGGTCTTGCAGCCAGCGGTGTTCGGCAGGATCGTGTAGCGCTCCCAGTCGAGGTGGTCCATCAGGTTCGTCTCGTCCGGCTTCGTGCGGCCGTCGTCGTCCAGCGGCAGGCGGCGGATGGCGACGGTGACGATCTCGGCGCCCGAGGCGTCGATGGCGTCTCGCATCTCGTCCATCGTGCGGTACTTGCCGGTACCGACGATGAGCCGCGAGCGGAACTGCTTACCGGCGATGATCAGCGGATCGTTCGCGGCCGTCATGACGGCTTGTCCGTCAGCTCGATCAGCTCGTCCTCCGCCGCTGAGTGCGCCGGCTTCTCCTCGCCCAGGTGACGAGAGATGTGCATCGAGCAGAACTTGGGGCCGCACATGGAGCAGAACTCGGCGTTCTTGAAGGCGTCGTGGCCCAGCGTCTCGTCGTGCATCTCGCGGGCGCGCTCCGGGTCGAGCGAGAGTTCGAACTGGCGGTTCCAGTCGAAGGAGTAGCGGGCGCGGGAGAGCTCGTCGTCGCGCTCGCGGGCCTTCGGGTGGCCCCTGGCGACGTCGGCGGCGTGGGCGGCGATCTTGTAAGCGATGACGCCGTCGCGGACATCGTCGGCGGTCGGCAGGCCGAGGTGCTCCTTCGGCGTCACGTAACAGAGGAGCGAGGCGCCGTGCCAGCCGATCATCGCCGCGCCGATCGCCGACGTGATGTGGTCGTACCCCGGTGCGATATCGATGACCAGCGGCCCGAGCGTGTAGAACGGCGCTTCGTCGCACCACTCTTGCTGCTTCTCGACGTTCTCCTGGATGCGGTCCATCGGCACGTGGCCGGGACCTTCGACCATCACCTGGCAGCCCTTCTCCTTCGCCCGCCGCGTTAGCTCGCCCAGCGTCCGCAGCTCGGCGTACTGAGCTTCGTCGCAGGCGTCGGAGATGCAGCCGGGTCGCAGGCTGTCGCCGAGCGAGAACGCCACGTCGTGTTCGGCGAAGATGTCGCAGATGTCGTCGAAGCGCTCGTACATCGGGTTCTGGGCGCCGTGGTAGGTCATCCACTGCGCCAGGATCGAGCCGCCGCGGGAGACGATGCCGGTGATGCGGCCCTCGGCCAGCGGGACGTACTCGAGGAGGATGCCGGCGTGGATCGTCTGGTAGTCGGTGCCCTGCTTCGCCTGGTGCTCGATCATGCTGACGAAGTCGTCCGGCGTCAGATCCTCGATCGCCTTCACCTGCTGCACCGCCTGGTAGACGGGCACGGTGCCGACGGGCACGGTGGAGTTGTCGATGATCGCCTGGCGGATCGTGTCGATGTCGCCGCCGGTGGAGAGGTCCATGACGGTGTCGGCACCGAAGTGGACGGCGCGGCGCAGCTTCTCCAGCTCGTCGTCGATGTTGGAGGTGACGGCGGAGTTGCCGAAGTTGGCGTTGATCTTGACCTCGCACATCTTGCCGATTCCCATCGGGTCGAGGCTCTTCGCCAGGTGGTGGACGTTGGCCGGGATGATCATGCGGCCCCGCGCGACCTCGTCCCGTACGACCTCCACCGGCAGACCTTCCTTCTCGGCTACGCGCGTCATCTCCGGAGTGGTGATTCCGGCGCGAGCCTGCGCGAGCTGCGTCACGGGCTGCCGTCCGTTGTCGCTCATTCGAGTACCCCTTCCTCGCCCTGAGGGCCCCTTCGGGCCCGTCCGGGGAACAAAAGCGCCACCGGGTGATCCCAGCGGCGCCGGAGCGCTCTTCTTGTTCCCTCCGCTGGCATTACCCAGATCAGGTCATGCGGTCAGTCGCGGTTCGTGCGACCCTCTCAGCCCGGCGCCCCGAGCTCCCGCTGTTTTCACCGCCAGACTAGCACCGCCGCGCTGAGCCGTCAACGGATCGCTGCGAGCTGAGGCAACCACGGGCGGCCGACGCGCGCGAGCGCCTCGCGCAGCCAGTCGCGCTGGCCCTCGCTCAGAAGCGGGAGCAGAGCCGAGAAGTCGACCCTATCGCGGCGGCGCAGCTCTAACGCCTTGAAGAAAAGCAGGACGTCGGGCACGACGGTGGGCAGACCCACGTGGACTGCTGTACCCCGTCTTGCAGGGGGAAGCTGATGCGGGGCTCGTGCGACAGAATCCAGTCAGCGCCGGAGCGATCGGCGAACTGGACGTCCAACCAGAAGCCCTGCTGCGGCGTAAGGACGCCGTCTGGTGGTGCTTCGCCTGCGTCAAGGCGGCCGTGGATGTGAGTAGGCAGATCGAGGCGCCGGCCGTCCCATGGATCGTTTGTGTTGCCGGAAGCGTTGGGACGATGCGCGACCAGCTGCCAGCCGGCGAGGTGATCGAAGAGCGCCCGCTGATCCTGGATGAACACGGCGACATCGGCGTCGCCGTGTTCGCGGGTCTCGCGGCCGAGCCAGGCATCAACGGCCCAGCCGCCGCAGAGGGCCCACGGTGCTGTGAACGTCGACATGAGATCGGCAACTTGCTTGATGGCCTCCGGAACAGAGTCCGCCGGCTGAGGTGAAGGTTGCGAAGACAAAGGATGCTCCTTGCGGTGGCGCGTCAACACCACATCCGAAACGGCGTGGGCTGGCGCGATACGAAACGACAGTCGGGCGGGAGCGCACCCGATACCGGGCGGAGGTTGCCTTGGCTAGTCCGCTCGGACGCCGGGGCGCATCAGCAGTGTTGTCGTGCTCATCGATGGCCTCCTCTGTCCGTAAGACGCTGTGCGGAGTCTACCACGCGTGGGTGTGGCGATGCGCCTCAGCCGCTGAGGCCGAAGACGCGCGTCGCGTTGGCGGAGAGGAACATCTCCTTCGCCTCGTCGTCGAGGCCCAGGTCGTCGAGGTGTTCCAGGCATTTCGCCGGCGTGATCATCGGGTAGTTTGTGCCGAACATCACCTTCTTGCGCCCGCGGCCGCGCAGGTACGCCACGAGCTCCGGCGGGTAGCGCTGCGCGGTGTACGCCGAAGTGTCGATGTAGACGTTGGGGTACTTCGTCGCCAGCGAGATCATCTCGTTCGTCCAGGGGAAGCCGATGTGCCCGGCGACGATCGTCAGGTCCGGGAACTCCAGCGCCACGTCGTCGAGGTAAGGGATCGGCCGTCCCGGCTCCGATGGCTGAAGCGGCCCAGTGTGGCCCGTCTGCAGGCAGAACGGCACGCCCAGCTCGGAGCACTCGGCGTAGACCGGATAGTAGCGGCGGTCGTTCGGGGGCAGGTTCCAGAGCCAGGGGATGATGCGGATCGCCTTGAATCCCAGCTCCTGCACGCAGCGCCGCACCTCCCGCACGGCCTCCACCGGTCGCGCGATGTTCACGGAACCGACGCCGATGAGGCGATCGGGCGCCTGTCGCACGAAGCCGTCGACCTCGTCGTTGCTGATGAGGAAGCCGCCCGGACCGTGCCAGGAGCTGATGAGACCGACGTCGACGCCGGCGCCGTCGATCGCCGCGATCGTGAACTCGACCGGAATCTCCTGGTCGGGCGTCTCCATCTTCGTCCAGCGCCGCAGCGAATCGAACATCTCGTGCTGCATGAAGCGAAGGGTAGGGTGCTGCATCCAGACGTCGATAGTCACGCGATTCCTCCTCTGCGAGCGGCGGGCTAAGCGTTCAAACGAAACTATAACCCGATTCTGGCGGGGCAGGTCTTTACCGTCTGTTAACCGGCCCGGCGGTCGAGCTTGTTGACCGCTTATCGGTGAGCCGCTTACGTTGAGAGTGTCCAGGGAGGGACACAATGACAAGAGTCCTCGTAGGCCTATACACGGTAGCCGCAGTCGCGTTCGCGGCCGCGAATCTGTACCTCAGCGGCACGCTCGCGACCGGCGACGTCACCGGCTTCTTCGGCATCTCCTAGCGTTCGCCGTGCTGCACCGCGCGCAGATCATCAGCGAGTACCGGGGCGCTTCGCTGAAACGGTCACTTACCCCTGTACGACATCGTGATCAGAAAGGCCGAGTCCCTGCGCGCGTGGACGTCATGCTCGACGCCGGCATCGTAAACGACGACCGAGCCGGGTCCCGCGCTCGTCTTGTGCCCACCGCGGTGGAAATCGACGGCGCCCAGCAGCACGTGAACCGAGGCGGGCCCATCGACGCTGTGCTTCTTCATCCCGCTGCCGCTGCGCAGCGCTACGAGTATCAAGCGCAGGCGGCCTTCCTTCACCAGCGTTTTCGCCGTGCGGCCCGAGCGGGCCTTCCGAGCCTTCTCGATTAGCCCTCGCGCTTCGTCCTTAAGCGCGAATCGGAGCTCCTTTCCCCGCAGTTTGTGCGTCTTCAGGTACTCGGGCGTTTGCCTCTTCGCCGGCATGTGCGCCTTCCTTCGATTACTCGTTCTGCCACTGCTTCCAGAAGTGGTGCACCGGCCCATGACCGCTTCCCAGCGGATATGCCCGGCGCAGCGCCTCCGTCAGGTACTCCTTTGCGTGTCCAACTGCGTCCGGGACTGATTCGCCGCGGGCCAGGAACGTCGCGATCGCTGAGGCGAAGGTGCAGCCGGTGCCGTGAGTGCTCGTCGTCGCGATGCGCGGCCCGCTGAACTCGTGGAACGCCTCGCCGTCGAAGAGGACGTCCGTGGCGGTCTTGCCCTCGCGGTGGCCGCCCTTGATCACGACGTTGCGCGCGCCCATGGCGGCCAGTTCCCGAGCGGCCTCCCGGATGTCGTCGTCGTCCCGCAGCTTGCCTTCGATCAGGGCCTCGGCTTCCGGGATGTTGGGTGTGAGCACGTGCGCCAGCGGCAAGAGCCTCTCTCGCATCGCCGCGACGGCGTCCTCGCGCAGGAGGCGGTCGCCACTCTTCGCCACCATCACGGTATCGACGACCAGGTTGCGGAACGAGTGCTGAACCGCCTTCGCTGCCACGGCCTCGATGATCGAAGCGCTGACGAGCATCCCGGTCTTGACGGCGTCGGGCGTGATGTCCGCGAAGATCGTGTCGATCTGGAGCGCGACGAAGTCGGCCGGTGCGTCGTGAACGCCGGCGACCGTCTGCGAGTTCTGGGCGGTCAGCGCTGTGATAACGGCCATGCCGTAAGCGCCGAGCGCCGACGCCGTCTTGAGGTCGGCCTGGATGCCGGCGCCGCCGCTGGGGTCGGAGCCGGCGATGGAGAGCACGGTGGGGATAGTCACGGGGTCAGAGTCTCGCCGATCGGCCGGCGGCGTCAAGCGTCTCATATAATGGCCGGGCCATGAACGACGACATGCAAGGCGCGGTTGAACAAGCGGCGGCCGTGGTCGCCGCGTCGCGGCACGTCGTCGCGCTCGTCGGCGCCGGAATGTCCGTCGAGAGCGGGATCCCGACGTTCCGCGGCAAGGACGGCATCTGGACGAAGCACGGCGAGCCAGACCTGCGCGACTACGACCGCTTCCGCGAGGACCCGAAAGGCTGGTGGGAGCAGCGAATGAAACCGTCCCCGGCGATGAGCGAGCTGGTTGAGGCGCTGGCAGAGGCCGTGCCCAACGAGGGCCACTTCGCGCTCAAGGAGATGGAAGACCGCGGGTTCTTGCAGGCGATCATCACCCAGAACATCGACAACATGCACCAGATCGCCGGCAGCGCCAACATCATCGAGATCCACGGCAACCGCACGAAGCTGCGCTGCAGCGCCTGCTCCAGCCGCTGGCCGTCCGACGAGTTCCCAATCGATGACCTGCCGCCGGCCTGCCCGGACTGCGGCGGCATCGTAAAGGGCGACACCGTGATGTTCGGCGAGCCGATACCGCGCGATGTCCTGGAGGAGTGCATCGCGCAGTCGTCGCGCTGCGATTGTATGCTCCTCATCGGCACGAGTGCAGTCGTCTATCCAGCGGCACAGTTCCCGGTAGACGTCCTGCGGGACGGCGGAGTGCTGATCGAGGTCAACCCGGAAGAGACGCCGCTCTATAACGTCTCACAAGTCGTCGTTCGCGCCGGTTCCGGCACGGCGCTGCCTGCGATCCTGGAACGGCTGAAAGAGACAGGAGACAAGTGACTGTAGACAAGACAGAGGGGCCGCTCGCGGGGATCCGTGTCCTCGACCTCACGATCTGGCAGCAGGGCCCGATGGCGACGGCGATGCTCGCGGACTGGGGCGCGGACGTGATCAAGATCGAAGGCCCGGACTCGCCCGATCCCGGACGCTCGCTCATCCGCTACGATCTCAGCCTCGGGGGACCCAACGCCTACTTTGAGACGCACAACCGCAACAAGCGCAGCCTCGTTCTCGACCTGAAGGCCGAGGCCGGCCGCGATGTCTTCTATCGCCTCGTGAAGAGCGCCGACATTGTGGTCCAGAACTTTCGCCCCGGCGTCGGCGACAAGCTGGGCATCGGTTACGAGACGCTGCGCGAGTTGAACGCCGGCCTGGTGTACTGCCAGGCGTCCGGCTTTGGCCTCGAGGGGCCCGACGCTGAGCGGCCGGCGCTCGATCCGCTGGCGCAGGCGCGCGGCGGCGCCATGAGCGTGTCCGGCGAGCCGGATGCGCCACCAACGCGATCGTTCCCGGGGTTTGCGGACCAGATGAGCGCCTTCCTGCTGTCGTACGGAGTGATGGTGGCGCTGTTCCACCGCGAACGCACCGGGCAGGGCCAGATGGTAAACGTCTCGCTGCTGCAGTCGGTGATCGCCTCGCAGGCGTTTAACATCACGAGCTACCTGATGTCGAACACGTACGCCGGCTCGCCCATCCCGCGCATCTCACGCAAGATGACAAGCCCGCTCTGGAACCACTACAAGGCCGGCGACGGGCGTTGGATCATGCTGGGCATGACGGAGATCCGCCGCTACTGGCCGGGACTGCGCCAGGCGATCGAAGACGCCGCCGGCGAGGTGCTGGAGCCGGCCGAAATGGGCGTCGAGTGGATCCGGATGAACGCCGGCGAGCTACTGGGCCTGATCGCCCGGCTGGACGAGATCTTCGCGACGCAGCCAGCGGCCTACTGGGTCGAGCATCTGCGCCAGTACGACCTGTTGGTGGAGGTCGTACAGGAGTACGGTGACCTGCGCAGCGACCCGCAGGTAATCGCCAACGGCATGCTCACCACGCTGGAGCACGCGCAGCACGGGCCCCTCCCGATCGTGGCGCCGGGGGTCCACCTGAGCGAGACGCCGGGGCGGATTCGCCACGAGGCGCCGGAGTTCGGGCAGCACAGCGAGGAAGTGTTGCTGGAGGACGGCTACACGTGGGACGAGATCGAGGCGCTGCGCTCAGACGGCGTCATCGGCCACCGCTAGCCCGTGCCGCGGAGGACGTCCTTCGCCCGCTCGTCCATCGCCGAGAGCATGGCGACGATGCTGGAGAGCGCGAAGAGGAAGACGCCGACGGGGATGTGAACCGCCGCCGAGTCGCCGCTATCCCGGCCCCCGTAGCCGAGGCCGATCTGCGCGACGATGAGCAGGAGAATGACGGCCGACCAGATCACCATCCGGTAGCGCCAGACGTCTCGTGTGAGCCAGGCGAGCGCGAGCTGGACGATCGCCAGCATGAAGAGGACGTTGCCCATGATCTCGTGCACGTCCTTGAGCGACGGCTCGTTGTATGTGAACTGCCCGGCCAGCGTTGCCTGCACGAGGATGAGAAGCGCGATGAGCCCCGCGACCAGCTGGAACCCGCGGATCAGTCGGGGGTCAGTGTTCAAGCGTCTCAGGCCGTTCGCTGAGCGGCCACGATCTTTCGCAGCTTGCGGATCGTGCGGAAGATGATCACGCGGACGTTCTGCTCGCTGAGGCCCATGATCTGCCCGATCTGGGCGTTCACCAGCTCGGCGTCGAACTTGAGCGAGATGATGCCCTGCTCGCGCTGCGAGAAGGTGCGCACGGCGCGGGCGATGCCGGCCAGGTCCTCGCGGTGCATCACCTCAGATGCGACGGAGGCCGTGGCGGGCGAAAGCTCCGTCAGCGTGTCGTGGTCGACGATGGTCTCGCGGCTGTGCTTGCGGACGTGGCTGACGATGGCGTTGCGGGCGATGGTGAAGAGCCAGGTCGCCAGGGCGTCGGGGTCGCGCAGGGAATCGAGCTTCAGGTAGACGCGCTCGAAGACGTCGGAGACGATGTCCTCCGACTGGTGAGTGTTGCCGACGCGGGCGTAGATGTAGGCGAAGAGGCGAGGGTAGTACTGCTTGTAGGTCTCGACGAATCCGTCCTGCCCGTTGGCACGGGCCGTGCGGAGCGCTGGAGTTCGTTGCGCGGGTTCGATCATGGTGAGAAATAGTGTGTGCGGGCTACTGGACAGTGCTATGAGTCAGGTGCATAATGACACCTGAATTTCATATCGGTATAGCGTAAAGTAGTTTTGTGCTTCATGCATTGCGCCTTCGGGTTCACTGCGCCGAAGAGATTTCTAAGGAATAGTGCAGATTTCACTTTAATGACGCTGGGAAAAGGGTGTCAACCCTGTTCGTTACAATAACTCGGTCAAATTGAGAAGGGTTACTCAAGGATAGCTACAGTGCCCAAGAAATGGAACTTCCTCAGCAACTACGGGCTCGTGCTCACGCACCTGTTCCAGAACTCCGACGCCACGCTGCGCGAGATCGCCCGCGGCACCGACCTCACGGAGCGCGCCGTCTACCAGATCGTGTGTGAGCTGGAAGAGAACGGCTTCATCGGCAAGAGGCGCGTTGGCCGCCGTAACACCTACACCGTGCACGAGGGCGCGATCCTCAGCTTCCCGGTCTACCGGGACCTCAACGTCGCCCAGATCGTTTCAGCGCTGCGCCTCATCATGGACGAGGGCCGCCTGAACGTGCCGGCTTAGCCGCCTGTCGCCACGCTGCCGCCCAGCGCCTGTCGCCACGCTGCCGCCCAGCGCCTGTCGCCACGCTGCCGCCCAGCGCCTGTCGCCACGCTGCCGCCCAGCGCCTGTCGCGATCACTCTATCGTTACGCGCAGCACGCGCCCGTCGTGCGACCAGGTGCTCGCCTCACGCAAGCCGACTTCGTCCGGGAGGGCGAACAGACGCCGGCGGCCGTTGAGGTGGATGATGATGCCGTCGTCCGCTTGCTCGAGCTTCAGCTCTTCGCGACTGGCGAACGGCACGACGACCTCCAGGACGAAGTTGCCGCCTACGCGCGAAAACTCGTGCGGCTCGCCGCCTGAGAGAAAGCCGGTCGGGTCCAGGTCGCCGTAGATCTCGTGGGCAAGATCAAGCAGCGCTGACTCGCCGTGCGGAGGCTCCGGCCGCAGCTCGCAGGTGAGGACGGGCGCGGCGGTGGACCCCCGAACGCCCTCCAGCAGCTCGGCCTCGCGTTCTCGCGACGCCGCGAAGAACTTGTCCGTGACCGCGTCCGGGAGCAGTCGCGTGACGGCGACGGCGTCCTTCAGATATCCGAAGAGGCTGAGCACACCCGAGGCCTCTTGCAGCGCCGCTGGCGCCCTGCCTTCGGGCGCAACGACCAGGCGGACGGACGTCGTCTCGTGGTCGATCATGAGGTTGCGCAGGCCGGCGAGGCGCGTCAGCAGCGCGCGTCCCGTCTCGAAGACGCCTTCGCCCGTGTTGGCGTAATCGGCGGCGAAGGCGCGCACGAGTGGCTCGAACACGCTCTGCTGGCGCTCGGAGAAGACGCGTGCCAGCCAGCGGGCGGCCGACTCAAGCGCCGCGGGCAGGTCGAGGAACATCTCCAGCGGCGCCGCGTCCAGCACGACCACTTCGTAGCGCTCTGAGGCGATCAGCGCCTCAAGCGCAAGTAGGCGGCCGATGTGGTTGACACCGGGAAGCGCGGCGAAGTCGTGAGCCAAGTCCGGTTCCATGCTCCTGAAGTCGAGAAGGTCGGCCAGCCACTCGCGGAACTCGTCCTCCTCGGCCGCGGTGCCCTCCACGACGTCCAGGTTGGCGCGCGCCTTCATGACCGTCGTGCCGACGTCGATGCCCAGCGCGTGCCCGAGCCCGGAGCCCAGGCTGAACGCTAGAGTCGGCTTGCTGGCGTCAGCGGAGGCGACAGCAGTCGCCGCCGAGAGGGTGCTGACGCCGCTGCCGCCGCGTCCGGAGTAGACAATGATACGCATGATAGAAGCGGAAAGATGATAGCACGCCGGCTCCGTTCGACGGCCGTCCGGGGCGACGCTACGATGCGGACGCAATGCCAGTAGACAGCGATACAGTGGCCGTTGGTTCGGAGGCGCCGGACTTCACGCTTGAGGCGATCGATGGCAGCCAGGTGGCGCTCTCCTCGTACCGGGGCAAGCCGGTCGTGCTCCTCTTCCTGCGGGGCTTCCACTGACCGTTCTGTCGCCGGCATCTCTCGCAGTTGCGGGACAGGTACTCTGAGTTCACCGAGCGCGGTGTTGCTGTCGTCGCCATCGCTCCCGACACGCTAGACGCCGCGCGTACCTTCTTCGAGCGCGAGAGCTTGCGGTTCACGGCCCTGCCGGACCCGGAGCGCGAAGTCTACCGCATGTACGACGTGAAGAGCGCGATGATCTCCCTGGGCCAGCGCCCCGGCCTGTTCATCGTCGATAAGGACGGGATCGTGCGCTACGCCCACCTGGGCTTCCAGCAGTGGGAGATCCCCTCCCTCGACGACACGCTGGCGGAGTTGGACGCTCTTCCGTAGCCACCGCCTCAGCCCGCCCACGCGATATACTCACTTCTGCCCGCCACACGCCCTGAAGGAGTCGCTATGACACAATCACGAGCGCTTGCCCTGCCCTGGACGGGGCCGCGCATTGCCGTACTCGAGATCGCCGGCGGGATCGGCCAGCAGGTGCGCGGCCTGGACATGGTGCGCACCATCCGGGGCCTATCGAATGATCCACGCGTGAAGGCGGTAGTCGTCCAGATCGACTCGCCGGGCGGTTCGGCGCCTGTCTCTGACGCCATCTTCCGCCAGCTGAGGAAGCTCTCGAAGAAGAAGCCGACGGTCGCGTCGATCCTCGGTGCGGGCCTCTCTGGCGGCTACCTCATCGCCTGCGGCACGCGGCACGTGATGGCGATGCCCACTTCGCTCGTCGGCTCGATCGGCGTGATCTTCGTGCGCCCCGTGGTCGAGGAGTTGCTGGCGAAGATCGGCGTCCGCGTCGAGATGACGCACGAAGGGAAGCTCAAGGGTATGTTCCAGCCGTGGCACGCGCCGACGCCGGAGGAACAGGCGAAGGTGAGAGAGCTGACGGAGGAGTACTACGGCTGGTTCGTGGACGCGGTTGCCGAAGCCCGCGGCATGGACGCGGACAAGGTACGTGAGTACGCCACGGGCGAGATGTTTACCGGCGCGAAGGCCAAGGAGATCGGCCTGATCGACGAGCTGGGCGACTTCGACGCCGCCGTCAAGAAGGCGGGCGAGCTGGCCCAAGTGACCGAGAAGCCGCGGCTACAGTTCGTGCGACCGAGGCGCCCGCTGCTGGAGCGCCTGATGTCGCGTGGCGTCTCGGCCCGCTCCATCGCCGCCGAGATCGAGGAGCGCATCCTGCCGCGGATCGAGTTCCGCTAGCGCAGAGTCCGCTCCTGAGGGTCAGGCGAGTCGCGAACTAGGCGAACTTCGTGTCGATCTGGGCGGTAGCGTCGAAGAAGTGCTGGAACGACTGGTTGAAGCGGTAGAAGAGGTCGCGCCGGTAGCCGTCGTTTGAGCGGGCTAGGCCGTCCGGTTCTTCGATGTCCAGCGTGTTGAGCGTGTGCCTGAGATCCGCCTGCCCGTTGTCGGCGATGTTCTTGATCATTTCCTGCCACTTGTCGTAGGACTGCTCGATCCAGAAATCCGTGTTCTCGGCCGCGCTCTCGTCGGTTTCCTTGACGCCCTCAATCTCGAACGCCTCGAACGTGAGCACGAAGTACTTGCCGGCTTCCGGCACCTTGATCCCGACGCTGGCGTCGCAGGTGCCGTGGCGGCGGTAGGCCTCGTCGTCGTTGATGATCTCCTTGAGGGTGTTGAACCATTCGACGGAGGGGAAAGTGGCCTTGCTCTTAACTTCCTGTGCCATGGGGCGACTCCTTGTTCTAGTCCCGGCGGTCAGGCCGCGGCTGCGGCCGCCTCTTCCGGCTCGGTGAGGTACTGCTTGATGCTGCGGTGCACCTGGTCGCGGCGTTCGATCAGGCCGCCCGCTGCGAGCTGGTCCACGTAGTCGTTGGCCCAGCGCTTGCGGAAGTAGGCCAGCTTGCTTGCGCCGTCGGCGATCTGCTCCGCTGAGGCGCCGCCACCGAGGAGGATCATGAGCGCCTCGCGCAGTGGCGTATCGGCGTCCCACTCGTACTCCAGCATCACCTCGTACTTGTTGAGGACGTGGCTGATCTCCTGGCGGCGTTCGGTGTGCCGGCTCAGGAAGTACTTGAGGTGCCCCGCCCCGTACGCCCGCTGGCGGGCGACGTCCTGGATGCAGTAACCGAAGATCGTGCGCTCAGCGTCGTTGTGCGCCGTGTAGTAGCCGATCTGGAAGAGCATCATCAGCTGGCTGGAGGCCAGGATGTGCAGCGCCGCGGAGGTCTCCGTCCAGGCGCGCCCGTCGATCATCGTGCGGTGGAAGTATCCGGGCGACTGGACGCCGATGCCGCCGCCGTTCGAGAGCGCGCGCTTGCGGAAGACTTCGAACCAGCGCGCCACGTCGAACTCCGCGGCTGACAGGTAGAGCTTGACCTCGTGGTAGCCGTAGGACATCTCTGGCAGCCACTTGCCGACGATGTCGCCGGCGACGAGCGCCCGCTCGCTGATGTGGGTGCAGAGCTGGCAGACCGCCTTCTCAACCGCGTCCGGCAGATCCTCCATCGACTCCCACGGAATGTCGGAGGAGGGACGCCAGCGGCGCTGGATCGCCTCTTCGTACAGGTCGGCGGCGTTTTCGGACCAGAGCTCCGCCTTCTCGTAGATCGAGTAACCCATCGTGGGCACACCAGGGATCGGGTACGCCCCGCGGGGCATCTCCGTGTGGTAGGGCCAGTAGTCAGGGATGTCGCCGTACGTGCCGACGTTGATCATGCCGGCCGTAAGCCCCTTCTTGCCGGGGGAAACGCGGATGCCCCACTCCGTCGGCACCTTCATCCAGGAGAGGTCCAGCTGAGGCGCTCCACCCTCGCCGCCGCGCAGTGCTTCTTGCTGGGCGATGAAGCTCGCGGCCTGCTCCCCAGTGATGCCGGCGTTCATCTGCTGGATGAGCATCGCCGCCGGTGCGCCGAGAGTCAGCGCGCGCTTGATCAGGTCGTCTGGCCAGTCCTTCTCGCGCGAGACGGCGAGGACTTCTTCCGGGATCGTGATCTCGCCGCCGCTGCGGATTCTCTCTTGCTCTGAGATGAGCGCTTCGGCGGCCTCTGCGGTGACACCCGGCATGCTCATCTGCTGGCGGATGCCGTCTGGCGGAAAGCCGAGGGCGAGGGCCCGTCGGATCAGGGCTAGCGGGATGTTCTTCTCTTCTGCGACCGCTACTAGATCGGCCGGAATGTCGGTGGTTGAAGCGTCTGACATGGGCTGCTCCTTCTGGGTTTGCGGCGCTCCGACCGTGGCCGGAGCACTGCCATTTAGCCATATCGCCCGTACGCCGTCAAACGAATTCTAGTGCGCGCTAAGGAAACCTCTGAGCGCTCAGTACAGCTCGCTGCGCCGGCGCGATCGCCGGTAAGGCCGCGTCCGTATAAAGGGACGCAGCAGCAGGATCAGGACGAGGCCGGTCGCAAAGCCGCCGACGTGCGCCCAGACGGCGACGCCCTCGGACACCTCCGACATTCCGATGCTGGCGATGCCTGTGAAGAGCTGCAGCGCGAACCAGAAGATGAGCAGCACGAACGCCGGCACCGGCAACGGGATGAAGAAGAAGAACGGCAAGATCACGGCAACCGTCGCCCGCGGGTAGAGCACGAGATAAGCCCCCAGCACGCCGGCGATGGCACCACTGGCGCCGATCATCGGGATCACAGAGCCCGTGTCGGTCGCCACCTGGAGGGCGGCGGCGCCGGCGGCGGATAGCAGGTAGAAGGCGAGGTACGGCAGATGGCCCAGCGCATCTTCGATGTTGTCGCCGAAGACCCAGAGGAAGAGCATGTTGAAGCCCAGGTGCAGCCAGCCGCCGTGAATGAACGCAGCCGAGGCGATCGTCAGCGGCTCTTCGATGCCCGAGCGGTCGCTCAGCCAGGCGTCTATGTCGGCCGGAACGACGCCGTAGTCGAAGAAGAAGCGGTTGAGGTCGGCCGTCGACAGCGTCAGCTCGTAGACGAAGACGGCGACGCTGATCAGGATCAGGGAGACGTTGACGTAGGGGGTACGCTGCGTCCGGACAGAATCGGCGAAGGGGATCATGCGCCGGCGGTGCCTGGTGCCGGGTTTAGCGCCACGGCTCCGTCCCCTCTACGCCTTGCGCCACGCTATCTCGGGCTTCTTCGCGGCGCGGTTCTCGTAGCGCGCGAGGACGAAGAGCAGGTCCGACAGCCGGTTGAGGTAGGCGCCGATCTCCGGGCTGACCTTCTCCTTGCGCTGCAGCGTCACGAGCGCGCGCTCGGCACGGCGGCAGACCGTGCGGCAGAGGTGTAGCAGCGCCCCCGTCTGCGAACCGCCCGGCAGGATGAACGTGCGCAGCGCGGGGACCTTGCCGTCGTACTCGTCTGTCAGCGCCTCGAGCGCGGCGAGTTTCTGCTCGGCGTCTGTGAAGAGCGCGGCCAGCTTCGCCCGCTTGGCGCCGGCGCTGGCCAGCTCCGAGCCGATGTTGAACAGCTCGTTCTGAATCTCCTGAAGCGAAACGATGAGCCTGCGACGCCGCATCACCGAGACCGCGACACCGATCGCCGAGTTCAGCTCGTCCACCGCGCCGTAGGCTTCGACGCGCGGATCGTCTTTGGCCACGCGCTTGCCGCCGAACAGCGCCGTCGTCCCCGCGTCGCCGGTGCGGGTGTAGAGCATGCTCTTGCGCGGCTTCCTCGTGGGCATCGTCTTGCCCAGAGTCTAGCCGCCGTCGGAAGGGGCCACAACCGGCCGCCCCGTCTCCGGGTGGGGGACGACCGCGACTGGCACGCCGTAGACGTCACGCAGGAGCTCCGGCCGCAGCACGTCTGCCGGCGTGCCTTCGGCGCAGACGCGGCCCGCACTGAGCACGATCAGGCGGTCGCAGTAGTGCGCGGCCAGCGTCAGGTCGTGCACGACGGCGAGCACCGCCTTACCGTCCCGCCGCGCGAAGCCCCGCATCAGGTCCAGCACCGACCCCTGGTGGCCGATGTCCAGGTGCGCGGTCGGTTCATCGAGGAGCAGGACGGGCGTCTCCTGCGCCAGCGCCCGCGCCACGATGACCCGCTGGCGTTCGCCGCCGGAAAGCTCGCCGACGGGCCGGTCCGCGAAGGCCCAGGTCTCTGTCGCCAGCATCGCCCGGCGCGCGATCTCCAGGTCGTGCGAGCTCTCCTGCTGGAGCAGGCTCAGGTGCGGCGTCCGTCCCATCAGCACGCAGTCGAGGCTCTCGAACGTCGGTGGCAGCAGCGGGTCTTGAGGAACGACCGCTGCCAGGCGCGCGATCTCCGCCTGCCCGATCCCCGAGACGTCGCGGCCGGACAGGCGGACATAACCCGCGGACGGTTGGATGACCCCGGTGAGGGCGCGGATGATGGTCGTCTTGCCGGAGCCGTTGGGTCCGACGAGCCCCAGGAGCTCGCCGCGGCGCAACTCCAGGTCCAGCGCGCCCAGGGCGACGATCTCGTGGCCGCCGGAGTTGTACGCCATCGTGACGCCCGCGGCCTCCGCGGCGAGTTCGCTCCGCGCGGGTGCGCTGGCCACTAGACGTACGCTCCCAGCCGCGCTCGCCTCAGCAGGTAGAGGAAGAACGGAACGCCGAAGAGCGCCGTGATGATCCCAACCGGGATCTCGGACGGGCTCTCGGCGGTGCGGGCGATGAGGTCGGCGCCGATGAGGAAGGCCGCGCCGAGGACGGTGCAGAGCGGCAGCAGGTAGCGGTTGTCCGGACCCCAGACGAGCCGGATCGCGTGCGGCACGATGAGCCCGACGAAGCCGATCGTGCCGCCCACGGAGACCGCCGCGGCGGCGGCCAGCGACGCCACAGCCAGGAGCAGCAGCTTCGTGCGCTCGACGTCGACGCCGAGGAAGCGCGCCTGCTCCTCATCGAGCGAGAGGACGTTGAGGATGCGGCCGTGAGCGAGGATGACGGCGGCCGCCGGCACCGCGTAAGGCAGCACCCAGAGGACCTTCGTCCAAGAAGCGGTGTTGAAGCCGCCGAGGACGATGGAGAGGATCGCCGTCGCGTTCGTCGTGTCGCGCAGCATCAGGTACGACGTGATCGCCGTCGAGAGCGAGGCGATCGCGACTCCGGCCAGGATCAGCGTTGTCGTCGGCGCTGTGTTGCCGACGCGCGCCACACCGTAAACGACAACCACCGACGTCATCGCCCCGGCGAAGGCGGCGAGCGGCAGCAGGCTGAGCCCACCCCAGGCGTACGAAACGTCCGAGACGACGACGATCGTCGCGCCCAGAGCGGCACCCGTCGCGACGCCGATAAGGTAGGGGTCGGCAAGCGGGTTGCGGAAGACTCCCTGGTAGGCCGCGCCGGTGAGCGCCAGCGTCGCGCCCACCGTGCCGGCGAGGATGACGCGCGGCAGCCGCACCTCCCAGACGATGTTCCGCGTCGCCAGCGAAACGTCCTCGGAGATGCCGACGCCCGGAAGGTGCGAGAGCAGCACGCGGACCGTATCCTCCGGCGCGATCGTCGTCGGGCCGAGCGCGAGTCCCGCCACAAACGCCACGGCCAGCGCCAGGCAGGACAACAGCAAACGCGGCCAGAGCGCCGAGCGTAACCCGGCAAGGAGCGCCTCCGGTGTGGCCGCCGTCAGCTCCAGTGGGTCGCGGCGGCGAGTCAGTCTCACTCAAGTGCCTCCGGGTAGAGGAAGGCGGCGAGCGTCTGGAGCGCCTCGACGAGCCGCGGTCCCGGTCGGCTGACGATATCGGGGCTCACGACGTGTACGCGATCGTCCTGCACGGCGGCGATCGCGTCCCAGCCGGGCCTCCCCGCGACCGTATCGGCCGACTCGCCGGCGCTCTCGTCGGCGAGGACGATAACTTGCGGATCGGCGGCGATGATCGCCTCGGCGCTCAACTGTGGGAACGCCTGCCCGGTGGACGCGGCGATGTTCTCCGCGCCGAGCTGGTCGTAGAGGTCGGCGATGAAGCTGCCGGGCCCGGCCGTGTAGTAAGTGTTGTCGACCTCGTGGAAGAACGTCGGACCCGGCTCGCCCGCGACGACGGCCGTGATCTCGGCTACGGCGCTGGTCATCGAGGCGACCAGCGCATCGGCCGCGGTCGCGTGTCCGGTGGCGTCGCCGAGGATTTCGATCTGCTCGTAGACGCCGGTGACCGTGGACGGCGAAGGCATCATCAGGACCTGGACGCCCAGGTCTTCGAGGCTCTGCACGAGGTCGCCGGGATCGAAGAAGAGGACGACCAGGTCCGCTTCCAGCGCCACGATCGCCTCGACGCTGGGGCTGAAGGCGTCGACCTGCTCCAGCGCCGTTGCGGCGGCGGGGCAGTCCGACGTGTTGTCCACGGCCGCCATCTCGTCGGCGGCGCCGATGGCGTAGAGGATCTCGGTGTGGCCGGCAGAGAGCGAGGCGATCGCCCCCGGCGCGGCTGCGATCGTCAGCGTGCGGTCGCTGCCGTCGGTGACCTCCGCTGGGAACGCGGAGGCATCGGGCGCCGAGCCGGGGAACGTCGCGGCGCAATCGAAGAACAGCTGGGATGCGGTCGGCGTGGCGCCGCCACCGGCGTCGTCATCGCCGCAGGCGGCGGCGAATACGAGCACGGCGACGAGGCCGGCGAGAACGAAGACTATACGCATGGCGTGGTTTCTCCCGTCAATTGGCGGAAGGCAAGGCTGCGGTCAAGAAAAAGACCCCTGCCCGAGTGAGCAGGGGTTCGTCGCCTGAGCGCGAGGCCCATGCCTTTCCTCGAAGGCTGGTACTCGGACTTAGGCAGGCGACCTGGCTTCCCTGGTCTCTCCGCTGTGCCGGAGAACCGGGGCTACAGTTGCGGGACAGTGCCGGCCTCTAACCGGCTTCGCTTTTGACTCCTGCGCCCCAATCAGCGAGTGGCCCGCTGGGGGGACGTCGTGGAGACCTCCGTCCATCTATTCGATTGTGGCCGCAGTATAGCCCCGGCTTCCGGCCACCGTCAATGAAGCGCTACGATGGTGCCAGCGAAGCGGGAGGAGACCAACAATGGACCTGGGACTGGACGGAAGAGCCGCCCTCGTCGGCGGTGCGAGCAAGGGGATCGGCAAGGCGATAGCCACCGAACTCGGGCGCGAGGGTGCGAACGTGATGATCTGCTCGCGCAGCGAGGAGAACCTGGCGGCCGCGGCGGAAGAGATACGCATCGAGACCGGTAATCACGTCGAGCACGCCGTCTGCGACATGGCGTCACATGATGACATCAAGCGCACCGTCGCGGCGGCCGCTGTGAAGCTGGGCCGGCTGGACATCGTGGTCAACAACGCCGGCGGCCCGCCCACCGGCACCTTCCAGGACCTGGACGAGCGCTACTGGCAGCACGCCATCGATCAAAACCTGCTCTCGGTTGTGCGCACGGTCCGCGAGGCGCTGCCGCACCTCGTCAGCTCCGGCAGCGGCCGCATCATTAACGTGACGTCGGTCGCGGTCAAGCAGCCGATCGATGGCCTGATCCTCTCCAACGCCACCCGGCTGGGCGTAGTCGGCCTTGCGAAGACGCTTTCGCGAGAGCTGGCGTCCGAAGGCATCACGGTGAACAACGTCTGCCCAGGCAACATCGCCACGGAGCGGCTGATGGCGCTGATCGAGGAGCGGGCGGCGCGACAGCAGCAGACGCTGGCCGACGCCGTCGCGCTGGAAGAGGGCCGCGTGCCGATGGGCTTCCTGGGCGAGGCCTCGGACGTGGCGGGCCTCGTCGCGTTTCTGGCGTCGGATCGCGCGCGCTACATTAACGGCACGACGATCCAGGTCGACGGCGGCAGCACGACCGCCTTGTTCTAGCGCCGCCTACCCGACAACGATTGAGGGCGCCGCCCGAAAGCGGCGCCCTCATGGCGTTCGTTGCTACGGCTCGCGTTAGGTGGTGCGGCCCTCGTACGACGGGTCCGACTGGTCGAACCAGACGTCCGCGGTCCAGTAGTTGTTGCCAAACCACGGCCAGCCGGTGCGGTTCTTGACGTACGGCCAGGCGATCGTCCCGCCGCCGGGTGAGGTGTAGTCGATGCGGGCGTTGGCCGCCGGCGCCTCAGGGTTCGTCACGCCCAGGAGGTAGCGCTGGATCTGGTAGCCGAGATCGAGGCGCTTGTCGGCGTCGAACTCTGCACGCTGGGCGATCAGGAGCGAGTCGAGTGCCGGATCGGACACCTTGAACGAATTCTTTGGCCCACCGGTGATGAAGTAGGGGTAGAACCAATCGTCGAGGTCGATCCAGCCGTTGTCGAAGCCCCAGCTGAAGGCACCGATGTCACACTCTTCGTTGAGGTAGCCCTCTGCGATGCGCTGGTAGGGCACCGTCTGGAAGTCGATGTCATGCTCGACGCCGAGGTTCTTCTTGAGCGTGGTCTCGATGTATGAGGGGGCGTAGCGACGGATGTAGTCCGGGACGTCGGCGAACCAGATCTGCGGGATCTCCGGGCTGCCGGCGGCCTGATACAGCTGGCGCGCCTCCGCCAGGTCGGCATCGCGGCCGGCCCTGTCAGTGCGGTAGCCGGGCAGGGACATCAGCTCGGCTTCGTCCAGCGCCCAGTAGCTGATCGCCTTGGTGACGGGCCCGGCGACGTTCCAGGCGCCGGAGCCGATGATCTGCACGATCTGCGAGCGGTCCGCCGCCAGGTGCAGGGCGCGGCGCACGCGCCAGTCATCGAACGGCTTGCAGAACAGCTTGAAGCGCGTGTTCAGCCAGCCGGACGTGGCGGCGCGCAAGAATTCGATTTCCGGCTCGTCTTCCTTCATGCTGACGATCCAGGACGGGTTGTCGATGAAACCGGCCGTGTCTATCTCCTTGCGGCGGAAGAGCGACTCTACTGTGGTGTCGTTCAGGCCCTGGCCGGTCGCCAGGTAGGCACCCAGGTACGGCCTGTTCAGTTCTGGCTCACCCCAGCCGAACCAGTCGGGGTTGCGCACCGCCCTGTACTCGATGCCGAAGAGAAGCTTGTCCCACATGAACGGGCCGGTGCCGATCATGCGTTCGCCGGGTCTGGGATCGCGACCCGCGACGGCGTCGACGGAGTCCCTGGGGAGCTCTTCCCTCCCGGGCTGGGGCTCCATGTCAACGATCTCCTTCGGGATGATCATCGCGTTGGTGTCGGCCAGGAAGTGGTAGAACGGCGCGACCGGGCCGTTGGTCTTGATGCGCATCGTGTAGTCGTCGATCTTCTCTATTGTGTCGATCGTCTCGTACTGGCTCGATCGGTAGTAGTAGGGCCGTTGCGCGCTCTCCTCGTTGCGCTGCCGGTCGTAGCTGAAGATGACGTCGTCGACGGTCAGCTCGCGGCCTGCAAGGTCGGGGAAGTTGCCGCGGATCTGCTCGGTGTTGTGGAAGCGCACTCCCTGGCGGATCTTGATCACGTATTCAGTCGGTGCGTCTGGATCGCCGATCATCTCCGGAGCGCTCTCTGCCAGGTCCGGGAGGATGTTCTCCCAGGTTGGTACGCCGTGGCTGGCGTAGCGATAGAGCTTGCTGAAGACCGCGGATTGGTTGGAGTACATCGGTCCGAACTGGGTCTGGTGCGGGTCGTAGCGGTCCAGGACGACGGGGTCGAAGCCGATGTAAGTGAGGGTTCCGCCGCGGGAGTTGGCAGGCGCGGGGGTGAACTCGCGGCGGGCGTCGACGAAGGGGATCGGGCTGGCTTCGGTGCCGTTCTGAAAGGCGAGGAACTTCTCCGTATCGCCGGTAGGGCCGCCGGCGCCCGTTCCGCCTGAGCTACCGTTGCTCGGCTCGTCGGAAGAGCAGCCAACGACAGTGGCCGCGGCGAGGCCGCCCCCGACGACCGCAGCGCCCGACATTAGCCGCCGTCTGCTGACTCGCTTGCGCCCGAACTTGTCCCAGTAGCTAGATTCCGACATAGCCGTACCTGTCTCCTTTCGGCAGTAGGAGCCCCCCAATTCAGTTACGATTCGTCGCTTGAGCGAGATTTACCGTTGTCGCAGCCGCGGATCGAGTACGTCTCGCAGCGCGTCGCCCGCAAGGTTGAAGCCTAGCACAGCGAAGGAGATGGCGGCAGCGGAGAAAAGTCCGGGCCACGGAGCGTCCCCCAGCGACGCGTAAGAGTCGTTGAGCATGAAGCCCCAGGACACCCCCGTTGGCAGCTTGTCCGGGACGATGAACGTCAGCGCCGCCTCCGCCAGGATGACGACGCCGATTCCCGTCGAGAAGACGACGATGATCGAAGAGAAGATGTTCGGCAGGATGTAACCCCACATGATGCGCACATCTGAGGCGCCGATAACTCGCGCCGCCTCCACGTATTGCTGCTCGCGAACGGATAGCACGACGCCGCGTGTAATGCGCTGGACGCCCGGTATTCCTACCAGGCCGAGGGCGCACGCCGCCATAAGTAAGGTCGCCTGGTCTCCTTCGTCGTTGATATACGGGATCGTTGGATTAATCGTCACGATGAGTATCAAGGCGACCAGCGCCGGGAACGATTGCAGCGCATCCATAAAGCGTTGCGAAATCATATCCATCCACGATCCAAAGTAGCCGGAGACGATGCCGATCGTGGAGCCGATTATGGTGGCGACGACAAGCGCCCAGATACCGACGAACAGGGAGCGCCGAGCGCCGTTGACGATGCGCGACCAGGTGTCGCGGCCTGACTGGTCGGTGCCCATCCAGTGCTCGGCGCTGGGGGGCTCATAAGCAGCGACGCGGCCGGAATCAGTGGTGAAGAGGTCCTCGGCGCTGTAGCGCTGCATCCAGGGCGCACCAAGCTCAAAGCCGAAGGGGCGGTCCGGTAGCGCCGGTGCGCCGAACTCCGCCTTCGGCGTGCCCAGCGTCATGGCGAAGAGGAAGATGATTAGCAGAAAGCCGAAGGCGCCGAGGGGCTTCGTCCGGACGAACTTCCAGAGGCCGCGCAGCAGCCCGCCCGCCCGCGAGGGCTCGGCATGTGCGGCCGACTCCCCCGCCGGGATCGCCTGAGCTTCGTCCATGCCTGCCATCGTGCTAGCTGTACCTGATCCGCGGATCGAGCCAGCCGTAGGCGACGTCGATCAGCAAGTTGACGAAGACGAGAACCATGGCGACGACAATCACGACGCCCTGCACGGCCGGGAAGTTCGGGTTCTGCGAAATGTTGAGCACGACGTAGTTGCCGATGCCCGGTATGCCGTAGATGAACTCCAGGATGACGTTGCCGCTGACGATGTTTCCGAGAAGAATGCCGACGATCGTCAGTACCGGAATGAAGGCGTTTTTCAGGGCGTGCCGGATAACGACGACGCGCTCTCTCAGACCCTTCGCCTAGGCGGTACGGACGTAGTCCTGGCGCAGGACCTCCAGCATCTGAGAGCGCAGAAAGCGCATGATGATGGCGCCGGTACCAAGCCCGGCTAAGACCGCGGGCGCAAACATGATCTTGAAGTGCTGGACCGGGTCCTCCGTCCAGGTGACGTAGTTGACATGCGGGCCAAGCCAGTCGGCTAAGAACGTGTCTTGCGCATATCTCGACGTTAACAGGATGACGAGCACGGCTAAGACGAACACCGGTATGCCCAGCGCCAGGATCGAGAAGAAGCGCAGGAAATAGTCCACCGGCCCGTCCTGTTTGACCGCCGAGATCACGCCGATCGGCAGCGCAATCGCCAGCGCGAACACGATCTGCATGAGGCCCAGCTCGATTGAGGGCCCGGCCCGCGCGTAGATCTCGTCGATGATGGGGTCCTTGTTGCCGGTGCTCGACGTCCCGAGGTCCAGCCGCACGGTGTCCCAGATGAACGTGATGTACTGCTTGGGGATCGAGTCGATGAGGCCCAGCTCCGCTTTGGCGTCGTTGCGGCAGACCTCGAGGCGCCCTGGGCCAGTCCCGCCGCCGAGGCAGCTCCCGGCGCGCCGGCCGACGACCGTGCTGGAATCGACTCGCAGCGCGCCGAATACCATTGTCGTCACGAGGAAGAGTACGAAGAAGTTAAGCAGGATACGGCGGATGATGTATTGCTGCACAGGCGCCCTCTATCCGGGTACGAACCCGCGGGGCGTAGACACGGCGACAGATCGCATTCTGAATAGGCGCTTAGATATGGGGCGATTGGGTGGCTAGAAAGTAGCACCGGCTATATATGTTGTCAAGGATCGGCGTACGGCAAGGGCGGCGCAGCGGACGTCTGAACGAAGACGTTGATAACCCCGAGGCGGTGGCTACCTTCGCTTGACAGATTTGCGGTGCTCTGTAAGCATAGTTACAGAAGTCACAAAGTTTGTGACGCGCCGAATCCGCCGTAGGCGGACTGGGGGAACTATCCCGGGGTGAATCTCGATCCGCACCGCGCGGACGAGTAGGGTCACCCTTTCGACCCGAACCCGTCAGCTAACCTCGGAGGCGAGAGAAGGGGCCAATCCGCCTAGTGGCGGCATCGGCTCTTTTTTTATTGGGACCAACACGGGAGGGAAGCAAGATGCAGACAGCAGCACCGCCACGAGCATGCCCCCGCTGCCAGGGGTCGATGCTCTTCGAAGAAGACTGGTACGGCGCGTATAGCACGTGCTTGGCCTGCGGCTACGTCCACGAGGTGGGCGCCATGGCCGCCGGTGAGCTCGAAGCAGAGATGAACGGGGAGACCCGCCAGCGACGGCGCCAGCCATCGCACGGCAAGCTGCGACTGTAGCAGTCGACCCGAACGCGAATCAAACGAGGCGCTGGTTTCGGCCGGCGCCTCTTCGATTCCCCCACGAAGCCACCCGTTTGAGGCCGGCACTGCAAGAGACGCGCCGGTGGGGCGCAGCGTCATAGCTGTAGCGAGGGCGTCTGACGGACGGCCTGATATACGAATTGTTAACGTTTATAGCACTCCCACAGCCTTGCCACTGCGAAGGCGCTGCGCTTACGCTTGATTCGAGGCAGGTACCAATGCCGGACAACTAGGTTCCGGCCTCGGAAGACAGGAGGGTTGGGAGATGCTTTCCGTGACGAAGGGGAGTGAAGGCTCTCTTTCGCCTATGCAGAGCCACTTTCTTCAGCGGCTCAGCCGGCTGCTCAAGCTCCGTAGCGAGCAGAGGGGCCAGCTGAACGACGATGGCCTGCGTCTCATCGATCGCACGATCTACGCGACGTACTGTGACGCCGTAGAAGTCGGCGTCACCGAAGAGGCGCAGAGGCTACTGCACCGCTCGGCTGCGGCACCCGCCGCAAGCAAGTAACGCCATCGAAGCGCCTTCCGCGCCGGCGGCAGTGTCGTACGTCCCCGCCCGCTCCTGCCGGGTTCAGCCTTCCCCCGACTTTTGCCTGCCTCGCCCGCAGCTAGGCGTCGCTGCGGACGAGGTTCGAGAGCACGCCGATGCCGTCGATTTCGATCTCCACCGTGTCTCCGGGCGCCAGCTTCGGTGGCTCGCCCGGTGTGCCGGTAAAGAGCAGGTCACCGGGCGCAAGCGTAATCACCTCCGACGCGAAGGCGATCATCCGGGCCACGCTGTGGATGAGCTGGTCAGTGCTGGAGGCCTGCCGCTCCTCCCCGTTGACGCGCGTGCGGAGCATGAGGTCACCCGGATCGAGGCCCGTGGCGACCGCCGGGCCGAGTGGCGTGAACGTGTCGGAGCCCTTGGCGCGCCACCACTGCAGATCGTCGCGCTGCCAGTGGCGGGCGCTGACGTCGTTGCCGCAGGTGTAGCCAAGCACGTAGTCTAGGGCCTCCTGGGGTGCGACCTTGCGGCAGGTGCGGCCGATCACGGCGACCAGTTCGCCTTCGGCGTCCACTCGCCTTGCGCCTTGCGGGAGAACGATCGCGTCGCCCGGTCCGATGACGGAAGACGCGGGCTTGAGGAAGAGCTGCGGGACGTCGGGAGCGTTGTCGTCCTTGAGTACGGCGCGGCCGCTGGGCAGGTGCGACTGGTAGTTCACCGCCGCCGCCAGGATTGTGCCCGGCACCAGCGGCGCGAGAAGCTGGACGTCCGCCAGCGGTATAGAGTCGCCGGCCGGTTGGCGTTGGCCAAAGAGGTCGCCTTCGAACGGCTGAACGGCGTCATCCTCCAGAAATCCGCAGCCAACGGTGCCGCCGTGCTTGTAGCGGCAGAGGCGCATCAGAACGCGAGGGAGATGCGACGGAATCGCTCTTTGTACGTCCCGTCTGTGTCGCTCCAGAACTGGAGCAAGCGGTCTTTGAGGCTGTCAATGTCGTCGATCTGGCTCTTGTGGCAGGCGAGGGCTTCGAACTTCTTGTCGAGCGCGTCGGTGATGTCGACGTTGAAGTTGGTGTCGCTGGCCGTCCAGAGGTAGACCTCTTTCGCGCTGTACGGCTCAAGGCCCTCGCCCAGCAGCTCCGGGAAGCTGGGCCGGTTGCGCGCAATCGGGTAGACGGCGTCCAGGACGACCGAGCCGGCAGCCCGGTGGTCCGGGTGGTTGATGAACATGTCGCGCACGATGTGGTTGGGGTCGTGGCTGAAGACGGCGTAGGGCTTGAGGCGCCGGATCAGGCGCACGACGTCGCGCATGAAGTCGGGGGTGTAGGCGAGGGTACCGTCGACGTTGTCCAGGAAGAAGACTTCCTTCACGCCCAGTACATCGGCGGCGGCCTGCTGCTCCTTCTTGCGCATCGGGACGAGGACGTCCGCGGTCATGTCCGGGTCCTCGCTGCCCTTGGAGCCGTCGGTGCAGATGGCGTAGTAGAACTCCCAGCCCTTCTGCACCCACGTGTAGACGGTGCCGGCGGCACCGAACTCGGAGTCGTCTGGATGTGCGGAGATTACGAGCCCGACCTTCGGGCCCTCTTGTTCTTCAGTCATAGGTATACGTACGTCCTCTAGTCCAGATCCCATTAGATTGATCTGCGCGTTCGGTTGGGCATCGTCGCGGATTGTACCGGTGTCGTATTCCTGTTGACAACCGAACGTATGGTCTCTAGACTTTTGTTCTGGCGAACAAAGGTTCGTTTATCTTTAACGAGCCGCCCCGGAAGGAACACGAAATGAAGGACCTGTCAGCGAAACAGCAGCGAATCCTGGACTACATTGGTGACTTCATCGATGAGCACGACTACCCGCCCAGCATCCGCCAGATCCAGGAGGCCTGCGCCATCAGCTCCACCTCCGTCGTCGACTACAACCTCCGCATCCTCGAGCGCCAGGGCCACATCAGGCGTGACCGCGAAGTGTCGCGCGGGATTGAAGTGCTCCAGGGCGGCCGGCGCGCGCCCCGCGTCGTCTCCGTCCCCGTTGTCGGCTCGATCGCGGCCGGCCAGCCGATGCCTGTGCCCTCCGCCGACACCTGGGGACCCGACCATGAGGACTCGGTCGAGGTCACGCCGGAGATGGTCGGCGACCGAGAGAACGTCTTCGCGCTGCGCGTGAAGGGCACGTCGATGATCGACGCTCTCGTTGACGACGGTGACGTCGTGATTCTCGAGCAGGCCGGCGCCGTTCGTGACGGGGACACGGTTGCGGCGTGGCTCAAGAAAGAGCAAGAGATGACGCTGAAGAAGATCTTCCGGGAGGGCGACCGCGTGCGCCTGCAGCCGGCGAACAGCACGATGGAGCCGATCTACACGGACGCCGGCAACGTCGAAGTGCAGGGCCGCGTGATCGGCACGATCCGCCAGGACATCACCTGACGCTGAACCGTTATAATGCGACTCGCCCCGCATAACGCCGGCGGCCGCTAGCTCCCCGCCTGAGAGGCTGCCGGACCAACTGAAAGGCGCCCCTTGCAGGACACCATCCTCCGCGTAGAGGACCTCGAAGCCGAATTCGACACGACCGATGGCGTCGTTAAGGCCGTGGACCACGTCTCCTTCGCTTTGCCGCGCGGCAGCACGCTGGCCATCACCGGCGAGAGCGGCTCCGGCAAGTCGTCCCTAGCGCTGTCCATCATGGGCCTCTTGCCGTATCCGGGGCGGGTCACCGGCGGCCGCATCTACTTCGGTGACCGCGACCTGCTCAGCCTCTCCGGCAGCGAGCTGCGGACGGTCCGTGGCCGCGAGATCGCCATCGTCTTCGAGGACCCGAGCACAGGCCTCAACCCCGTCCTCTCCATTGGCGATCAGGTCGAAGAGATCATCCGCACGCACCAGCCGGTGTCGCGCCGCGAGGCCAGGGCGATGAGTATCGAGGTGCTCGGGCAGATCGGACTGCCAGACCCTGAGAAGATCGTTCGCCTCCACCCGTTCAAGCTGTCGGGCGGCATGGCGCAGCGCGTGATGATCGCGATCGCTACGGCGCTCAACCCGGCAGTGCTGATCCTCGACGAGCCGACGTCCGCTCTGGACGTCACCGTGCAGGCGGCGATCCTCGAGGACATGGCGAGTCTACAGCGGCGTCACGGCACCTCGATCATCCTCATCTCGCACGATCTGGGGGTCGTCGCCCAGATGGCGGACAGCGTCGCCGTGATGTACGCCGGGCATATCGTAGAGTCCGCCGACGCCGCGACGCTCTTCCGCTCGCCCAGGCACCCCTACACGGCGTCGTTGCTGATGAGCCGGCCGCGTCCGGACCGGGAGTCCAGCGGCCGGTTGGCGGCGATCAATGGCGCGCCGCCCTCGCTGATCGACCTGCCGGACGAGCGCGCGTTCCTGCCGCGCTGCCACAAGGCGACGTCGGAGTGCCGCTTGGAGCGGGCGCCGGGTTTGCTGTCCGTCGGCTCCGGCGCGCACGTCGCCGCCTGCTACAACCCGATGTGCAGCGAGGACGAGAGCGCAGCGGCCCGGAGGAGTGCCTAGTGGCCTCGCGGGACGGCGCGCCTCGTGACCTCTGGAGCCGCCTGCGAAACCTCGGCCGGCGCGTCGAGGAGGAGATATACGACTTCAGCGAGGAGGACGCCGAGCGCGTGGCAGAGCCGCGCGGCCGCAACACGCTGGTCGCTCTCCTGAACGGCTTCTTCACGATGTGGAGGGCGACGCAGGCTAACAGCACCGAGCGCACGCTGGGCTCGCTGGCCGGCGTCAGCGTCCTCTGGCTGGTGGTCGTCGATCGCGGGCTCGGCTTCAAGCGGACGTGGGCGCGCATACCGGCAGCGGCGTTCGTTACCATCTGGTTTGTGCCCGGCCTCATCGCCGGGACCTGGACGGTCTTTGCCAACCTCGGCGTCGAGAACATGCGCCGCATTCGCTCCTGGCCGCTTGTGCTGACGTTCTCGGCCTCCGGCCTGATCGCCTTCCGCGCCGTCTTCAGCGAACTCGCCCGGCGCGAGCTGCGCCCGATCCGCAGCCGCCGCGACGAAGACTGACCGGCGCAGGCCGCACACGACTGCTTTCGAGGCAGAGCCCATGCTAGACTCCGTTTCACTGACTCACTAGCGCTTGATGGGAGAAGGCATGGTTGACAGGAGCTACAAGATCGCCGTCCTGCCCGGAGACGGCACCGGCCCGGAGGTCGTCCGCGAGGGGCTCAAGGCGCTCGAAGCGGCTGCCGCGAAGGCGGGGTTCCGCTACGACCTCGAGCATTACGACCTTGGCGGCGACCGCTACCTGAGCAGCGGCGAGATCCTGCCGGACTCCGCGCTCGAAGAGCTGCACGGATTCGACGCCATCTTCCTCGGCGCGATCGGCCATCCGGACGTTGAGCCGGGGATCCTCGAGAAGGGGCTCCTCCTGCGTTTGCGCTTCGAGCTGGACCAGTACATCAACCTGCGCCCGGTCAAGCTCTATCCGAACGTCGAAACGCCGCTAAAAGACAAAGGCCCGGAGGACATCGACTTTGTGGTGGTGCGCGAGAACACTGAGGGGCTGTACAGCGGGATGGGCGGCTTTCAGTACAAAGGGACGCCGCAGGAGACGTCGACGCAGGTGCATATGACGAGCCGGTTCGGCGCCGAGCGCGCGATCCGCTTCGCCTTCGACCTGACCCGCAAGCGCAACAAGGACAAGCAGCTGCACCTGGTGGCGAAGACGAACGTGCTCACGTTCGTGCACGATACCTGGTGGCGCGCCTTCAACGAGGTTGGCGAGGCCGACTACCCTGACATCCGCCGCGAGTACGCGCACGTGGACGCGACGTGCATGTGGTTCGTGAAGAACCCGGAGTGGTTCGATGTGATCGTCGTCGAGAACATGTTCGGCGACATCATCACGGACCTCGGTGCGATGCTCCAGGGTGGGATGGGCATCGCCGCCGGCGGCAACCTGAACCCCGAAGGCGTCTCAATGTTCGAGCCGATCGGCGGCAGCGCCCCCAAGTACACGGGGCAGGACGTGATCTGCCCGCTGGCCGCGATCGCCGCCGCGCAGATGATGCTGGAGCAGTTGGGCGAAGAAGAGGCCGGTGCCGCCGTCGAGAAGGCGATCATCGAGGCGCTGGGCAGCGGTAAGATCAAGTCGCTCTCCGCCGGCAAGATGGGCATGGGCACGGCGGCAGTCGGCGACCTGGTCGCCGGGCTGATCTAGAGCGCGCATATGCCTGAAGAGATCGGTGAATCTCTCGTAGGGTCGTACCTGCGCTTGATTAGAGACTGCGAGATCGTCACTTATAACCAGCGCCTATCCAGGGAGCCTAGTCAGATGGGCGAGACGGATGTGCTCGCCATCGACTTGGAGACCACGACGGTCTACCTCTGCGAAGTGGTGACGCACATCCGTGGCATGCTTTACGGGTCGGGAACCGAGGCGACCGTTTCCCGAGTGCGGAAGAAGTTTCAGAGACTTACCGAATACGGCCGGCGAGCGTTTCCCGAGTACCAACGAATCTACATGCTATGGTCGCCGTATGTGCCTGTGGGACGAGTGACGTCCGGACTGCAGCAACTAGTCGATGAGTTGGCAAACGGCGGAGATGCACTCGAGCTTCAGATTAACCAAGAGTACACACGGCGAGTGGCAGAACTCCAGGAACGCGCACGCCTAGATACGAAGAATTACGGTGAGTCGTTCTTTCGCGCCCTGCAGATCATTGGGCATCTCCGTCACTAGTAACCACCCTTAGTCGAAGACTACGGTCTTGTTGCCGTAGACGAGGATGCGGTTGCGCAGGTGGAGGCCCACTGCGCGGGCGAGGACGGTCTTCTCCAGTTCGCGGCCCTTGCGCACGAGGTCGTTCACGGAGTCGCGGTGGCTCACGCCGGCCACGCCCTGATCGATGATCGGGCCCTGGTCCAGCTCCGGCGTCACGTAGTGAGCCGTCGCGCCGATGATCTTGACGCCGCGCTCGTGCGCCTGGTGGTACGGTCGGGCGCCCGCGAAGGCCGGCAGGAACGAGTGGTGGATGTTGATGATGCGGTTGGGGTAGCGTCCGACGAAGTCCGCGCTCAGGATCTGCATGTAGCGCGCCAGTACGATCGAGTCGACATCCCACTCCTGGAGTAGCTTCAGGGCCAGGCTCTCCTGCTGCGCTTTGTTGTCGCCGAACACGGGCAGGCAGTGGAAGTTGGCGCCGTGGCTCTCGGCGATTTCGCGGTGGCCGTCGTGGTTGCTGATCACCAGCGGCACGGTGCCGCGGAATTCGCCCAGGCGCCAGCGGCCCAGCAGATCGTAGAGGCAGTGCGGCAGGTTCGAGACGAAGAGGGCGACGCGCGGCTGGTAATCGCTGAAGTGTAGCGTCCACTGCATCCCGAAGCGCAGGGCGATCGGCTTGAACGTCGCCTCGATCTCCTCCCGCGCGATGTCGAAGCCGTCCAGCTCCCACTCAACCCGCTGCAGGAAGACGCCCTCCTCCAGGTCGGTGTGCTGGTCGGCGTGGATGATGTTGCCGCTGTTGCGGAAGAGGAAGTCGGAGACGGCCGCTACCAGGCCCTTCTGGTCGCGGCAGGAGATGAGCAGCGTCGCGGTGATTGGTTCGTCTGTCATGTCGTGTTAGTGGACGGAATTATAGCAGTGGATGTTAGCGCCGCGATAAGACGTCTAAGGCCGCTTGTAGTCGCGGATGTACCGCGGTACGGCGTGCTCGGGCGCCACGTCCGGGTCCGTCTCGGGCTCGCCGGCGACGAGCGACAGCGGCAGACGCCCGGCCCAGACCGGCAGGTCCAGGTCCTCCGGGTCGTCGTCGACGCCTCCCGGCCGCACCTTCGCCGAGGCCTCTTCGATCTCCAGGCGCAGCACGAAGCTAACCTTGAGCTCGAGGTCGTTCGGGATGCGGGCGTCCCCCCAGCGGCCGGGCACGAGGTGGCTCGTGATTACTTCGAGCGCGTGCCGCTTCTCCGCTTCCTCATCGATCCGGCGCGCGGTGCCGAGCACGACGACGGAACGGTAGTTCATCGAATGGTGGAATACGGAGCGGGCGAGGATGATGCCGTCGACCAGCGTCACCGTCAGGCACATCGGAACACCTCCGGCGAGCGACCGCAGCAGCCGGCTCCCCGTGGATCCGTGGATATACAGCGTGCGGCCGTCGCGGCCGTAGATGGTCGGGATGGCGTACGGCTGGCCTTCGGACTCGAAGGCTATGTGGCAGATCATCCCCTCGTCCAGAATCGCGCCGATCGTGTCCCAGTCGTGCGATCCGCGGTCGGGCTTGCGGCCCAGCGTCGTGCGCGGCGTCTTCAGGCCGTCGCTGTCACTCGTGCCGGATTCGTGAGTCATGGAGCCACGAGTATACAGCGCGGCGCTGCGTGCGGTTACCTTTTTCCGCTTCAACCGTTCCGATACACTGAATAGGCTATGACTCCGGCCAAGAAGACGATCGAGCTGTACGACACGACTCTGCGGGACGGCACGCAGATGGAGGGCATTTCGCTCTCCGTCGCGGACAAGCTGAAGATCGCGGCCCGGCTCGATGAGATCGGCGTGCACTACGTCGAGGGCGGCTGGCCCGGCTCGAACCCCAAAGACGCCGAGTTCTTCGCGAAAGCCGGCGGCCTGAACCTGCACAACGCACAGCTCGCCGCCTTCGGGTCGACGTGTAGGGCCGGCGCGGAGGCGGAGAACGACCCTAACCTGCGCGCAGTGGTCGAGGCGCGGACGCCGGTCGCAACGCTCGTCGGCAAGGCGAGCGACAAGCACGTCACGGACGTCCTGGAGACGACGCCCGAAGAGAACCTGGCGATGCTGGCGGACTCGTTCCGCTTCCTCAAGAGCAAGGGGCTGACCGCCTTCTTCGACGCCGAGCACTTTTTCGACGGCTTTGCTTCGGACAAGGCGTACGCGCTGCAGTGCTTGAAGACGGCTGCGGAAGCCGGCGCTGACTGCGTGGCACTCTGCGACACGAACGGCGGCACGGTGCCTTCGCAGGTCGCCGAGATCGTGAAGCTCGTCGTCTCCGAGCTGCCGTGCCGGGTGGGAATCCACGCTCACAACGGCACCGACGTGGCCGTCGCCAACACCCTCGTGGCGGTGGAAGCAGGCGCGACGCACGTCCAGGGCGCGGCAAACGGCTACGGGGACATGAGCGGCAACGCCAACATGTTTAGCATCATCGCGAACCTCAAGCTCAAGATGGGATTCGACGTCGTCAGCGATGCACAGATGCAGAAGCTGACCGAGGTCTCGCACTACATCAGCGAGCTGGCCAACATGCCCCCCAACGCCAGACAGCCTTACGTTGGTTCGGCCGCCTTTGCGCACAAGGCCGGGCTGCACGCTGCTGCCGTCGTCAAGCAGCCGTGGTCTTACCAGCACATCGACCCGGCGGAAGTCGGCAACGACACGCGCATCCTCGTCTCCGAGCTGGCCGGGCGGCGCAACATCATCGCCAAGCTGGAAGAGCAAGGCCTGCACCTCGATCTGAACCAGGCCGACGTGCGCGAGATCCTGGAGCGCGTCAAGGTGATGGAGTCACGGGGCTTCGTCTACGAGGGCGCGGAAGCCTCGTTCGAACTGCTTGTGCGCCGCGGCCGCCCCGACTACCGTGCCTTCTTCGAGCTGGTCGACTTCATGATCGTGGAGCGCCGCCACCACGACCCGGAGGGCGACGGCCGCGAGATGATATCCGAGGCGATGGTCAAGCTGCGCGTCGGTGAGCGCGTGCTGATCACGGCGGACGAGGGCAACGGCCCCGTCAACGCGCTCGACGGCGCCGTCCGCAAAGCGCTGGCCGAGACGTACCCGGACATCCACTCGATTCACCTGGTGGACTACAAGGTGCGCATCATCGACTCGGCCGCCGGCACCGGTGCTTCCGTGCGAGTGCTGATCGAGTCCACGGACGGCAAAGACATCTGGACGACGGTCGGCTCCTCGACCGATATCATCGAGGCCTCGTGGTTAGCGCTCGCGGACAGCCTCGAATACTGGCTCACCCGGCGCACCGCGGCGTAACTTGCGGCTGGACGCGGCGTTTACATCGGCGTGGCCCGTGTGACTGACCGTCTCCCGCTGATAGCCTTCACCATCGTGCTCGCCGCCTTCACGGTGATGGCCCTCTTCGCCGCATCCAACGACACCTTCGCGGGCGACCTCTGGGCTGCGCGTCAGCTCCAGTCGATCGAGAGCGACCTGTTCGCCACCCCGCTGGACGTGACGGAGGACCTCGCGCAGTGGCCGCTTGTGTTCGTGGTGTCGGTCGTGGCGGCGCTCGCCTTCGTGCTGGTCCGCCGATGGGACGCAGCGGTCCTCATGCTCGCCACGCGGGCCGTGAGCGTAGTTGTTCCGCTGCTCAAGGAAACGATCGAACGCCCGCGCCCTTCAGCCGATCTCCTCAGCGTGTCCGGTGCACCGACGAGCTTTTCGTTCCCCAGCGGCCACTCGTTCAGCGCCATGCTCGTCTTCGGCCTGCTGTTCTATCTAGCCGGCGCCCACGTGCGACAAGCCGCGCCGCGGATCGCTCTCCAGGCCGGATGCGTTTGGGTGGTTGTCGTGACCGGGCTGGAGCGAGTGTACGTTGGCCACCATTGGCCAAGCGACGTGCTGGGTGGGTTCCTCATCGCCGGCCTCATTCTGGCGCTCTTCGTCTGGGTGCACCGCAGCGGCTTCCGGCTGAAGAGCAAGGGCGCCGCGGTGCCGGCGCTCCGAAGGGAAGCAGGCGGCGCATGAACTGGCTCGACCTCGCGATTATCCTCGCGCTTATCGGCTTCACGGGGGCGGCCTACTCCGCCGGGTTGATCCGGGAGATCGTCACGTTGATCGCCGTCATAGCCGGCATCGTGATCGCCGGAGCGCTATACGAAAGCCTGGCCAACGACGTGCTCGTCTTCATCGACAACGAGAACGCGGCGGAAGCTGCGTCGTTCCTCGTGCTGTTCGGCGCCGTCTACATCTTCGGCCAGATCGCCGCCTACATGCTGAAGACGGGCGCGTCGCTCCTCATGCTGGGGTTATGGGACAAGCTCGGCGGCGCGGCCTTCGGGCTGCTCAAGGGGCTGCTCGTCGTGCAGGTGCTGCTGCTGGTGTTCGCGGCATACTCCAGCCTCGGCCTCGACGGGGCGGTTGAAGGGTCGGAGCTGGCCCCGTACTTCGTCGACGACTTCTCGTTCCTGCTTAACCTGCTGCCGCAGGAGTTCGAAGACCGCATCGACGCTTTCCTCGGCGGGGCCTGACCTCGCGCTTAACGGGCGGTTATTGCCGCCTCTCAAATCCGTCTGATAGTATTGAAATCCATTGGAGAATCCGCATGGGGCCTCGTCTACCGGTATTGGTGCTCAATCAGAACTTCGAGCCGCTGAACGTCTGCAACGTCCGGCGCGCTCTCGTTCTGCTCGGCCGCGATAAAGCCGAGATCATCGAGAACGGCCGAGGCTACCTGCACAGCGCCACCGAAATCTACGAGATCCCCTCCGTCATCCGCCTCGCCTATCTCATCCGCCGTCCGCGGCCACAGGGTCGCCTGACCCGGCGCGACATCTTCCTGCGCGATCAGTTCACCTGCCAGTACTGCGGCAAGCGCTCGAAGGACCTGACGCTGGATCACGTGCTGCCCCGGCATCGTGGCGGGACGCACGAGTGGGACAACGTAGTCGCCGCCTGCAAGCGCTGCAACCACAGCAAGGCCGGCCACACGCCCGACGAGGCGCGCATGTACCTGCGGCGCGAACCGTATCGCCCCACCTACAGCTACTTCCGCACGTTCTACCACTACCTCGAAAGCAACGAGGGCTGGCGCAAGTTCATTCCCGCGCTCGAAGAAGAGCCGGACTTCGGCTTCGCCTAGGGTGACCAGGTTCGATTCTTCGAGGAGGATTTGAATGGCGGATCTTGACGAGGCGCCAGGCCCGCTCGCGGGAGCGAACGTGGGGGAAGTCATCATCTACGTCCGGGATCTGCCAACGATGAAGCGGTTCTACAGCGAAACGCTGGGGTTCCAAGTCGCAACTGACCGGGGTCGCCTCGTGGCACTGAAGGGCGACACCGGGGCCGAGATCGTGCTCCATAGCGGGCGGAGCGATGATGCCGCGAGCGACCCGCACTGGTTCCTGCAGATCATTGTTGAAGACATCGAGAAAGCTGCCACCGCACTCAAGAAACGCGGCATCGACGTGAGCGACATCGAAGACCGCCCCTACGGGAGGTACGCACGGTTCGCCGACTTCGAGGGTAACAGGTTGGGCCTCGAGCAAGCCTAGGCACCCCAGGCTGGCGCTACTTCTGGCAGCCGCGGCAGAAGTTCGTCTCGCGCCCGCCCGACTTGATCGACGTGATCCGGTGGCCGCAGCGCGGGCAGTCCTCGTCGCGCTTGGTGTGCACGCGGAGGTGATCGCGGTACATCTTTACCGGTAGCCCCTTCTCCTCCGTCAGCCCGGTCACGATCGGCGTCGCCCAGGCCATCGTGTCGCGGATCGCGTGGAACAGCTTGCGCAGGTCCTCCTCAGGGATGTCCGTGCGCTTGCGGAACGGGTGCAGGCCGGCCTCCCACGGCACCTCGTCGGAGTAGGCGTTGCCGAGGCCGGCAATCATGCGCTCCTTCGTGATGATGTTCTTGATCATGCCGCGGCCCTTCATCATCACGGCCACGAAGCCGTCCTCATCCAGGTCCGGGCTCATGACGTCCGGGCCCATCTCCGCCCAGCGCGGCACGTGCTCGGCGAACTCCTCCTCGCGGACGAGGAAGGCGCGGCCCATCATGCGATCGTCGAAGTAGCGCAGGTCCATGCCGTTGTCCAGGTGCAGGATCCAGGCCGTCTTGGAGCGGCGCTTGTGCTTCGGCTCCACGTACTGGTAACGGCCGGCCAGCATCGCGTGGACGACCAGAGAGTCGCCGCTCTCGAACGGGAACAGGAAGAGCTTGGCGTGGCGGTAGACCGGCTTGAACGTCTGGCCCTTCAACCGCTCCAGGAACTCCTCGCGACCGGCGCGCACGATCCAGGCGATCGGCGCCTCCGCCTCGACGACGGTCAGGCCGGGCAGGCGCTTGTTGAAGTACGTAGCGTAGGCTTCAAGGTCCGGTATCTCTGGCATCGGCCGCGAGCCTCAGGCTGAGTTGCCTTCCGCCCGAAAGCGGGGATAAGAGCCGAGGACGCGAAACACGGAGCAGTTCTTCGCGATCGTCGCCAGCGCCTCAGCCAGCGGCGCGTCGAGCCGATGGCCGTGGACGGTGACAAGGAAGATGTACGTGCCCAGCTTCTCCTTGCTGGGCCGCGACTCGATTTTCGAGAGGTTGATGGAGCGCGAGGCGAGCTCCTGCAGAGCGGCGACGAGCTGCCCGGGGCGGTCTTCGTTGGCGAAGGTGAAGGCGAGTGACGTCTTGTCGGCGCCTGTCGGGGCGTGGTCTTCGCCTGCGACGGTGACAAAGCGGGTGTGGTTGGGGCTACGGTCCTGGATGCCGCTGGCTATCACCTCCGCGCCGTAGTGCTCCGGCGGCGCGTCGGCTGGCGATCGCGGCTGCGCCGTCGCGGGACATCACGCTCTCCACAGCGGCCGCGGTCGAAAGCGCCGCCTCGATCGCGGCGTCCGGGTACTGGCGCGCGATGAAGCCGCGGCACTGGGCGATCGCGACAGGGAACGACTTGATCACGGTGACGTCCTCGCTGCGCGTGCCGGGCTTCGCCAGAAGCAGGTGCTCGATCGGCAGCACGGTCTCGCTGCGTATGTAAAGCGGCCTCTCAGCGTGGATCAGCAGGTCGAGCGTCTCGTTGACGGCGCCCTCGATGCTGTTCTCGATCGGGACGACACCCTCTTCCGCTTCACCGCCGGCGACAGCCTCGGCGACGGCGGTAATGCTCACCAGCGGCACGAGGCCAAAGCCGCCGCCGGCGCTTTCGGCGTAGATGAGCGCCGCTTCTTCGCTGTTCGTGCCGGGCGGCCCGAAGTAGGCCAGCGTCCTCGTCATGCGGCGATTGTACCGTCAGGCAGAGCTTGTGAGGACGGCCCGCAGCGTCTCCTCGTTCTCGCGGCGCGTGACGGCGACGATCTCGTCTTCTATTGCGATAGTCGTCTCCGGCGTCGGCATCCGCGGCGCTCCGTCTGAGCTGATAATGAGGATGATGAGCGACTCGTGCGGCAGTAGCAGCTCCTTGATCGCCGAGCCAACGACCTGGGCCTCGGCCGGAATCTTGACGGCGACGAGCTCCAGCCCGCCGCCGAGGGTCAGGAACGGGATCATCTGGTGCGTCGGTAGCTCCTGCTCGATCTGCGCCAGGATGGCGACGGTGGCGCTGACAGTCGTGTCGATGCCAAGCCGCTGGAAGATCTCCTGGTTCTTCGGGTTATTGATGCGGGCGACCGTGCGCGGGACGCTGAACTTGACCTTCGCCACCTGGCAGGAGACCAGGTTGTCCTCGTCGTCGCCGGTGACCGCGATCACCATGTCGGCGCGGCCGAAGCCGGCGATCTCCATCGTCGCCGCCTCGCAGCCGTCGCCGCGCAGGACGATATCGCCCAACTCTTCGGCGATGCGCTCGCACTTGGCGCCGTCCTGCTCGATGATCAGCACCTCGTGCTGGGGCTCCGCCAGCAGCTCCTTCGCCAGGTAGTAGCCGACTTTGCCGCCGCCGACGATGATGACGTACACCTAAGCCTCCTCCGCCACCGGTGCGCTTTCGCTGAGCAGATCGTGGAGCACATTCGCGCCCATTACCGTCGGGCTGATCGTCTCCAGGCCGAGTTCGCGGTACATCTCCTCGCGGATCGGGTCATAGATGCGGCAGAGCGTCCGCGGCACACCGAAGATGTGCTTTGCCACCTGCGTCGCGAGGACGTTGCGGTTGTCGCCCTGCGTGACAGCGATGAACGCCTCGGCCTCGCCGACGCCTATGCGTGCCAGCACGTCCTGGTCGATGCCGTTACCGATGTGCTTCCGGCCCTTGAAGTTGGAGGGCAGGCGCCGGAACGCATCGGCCCGTACATCGAGCACGGTGACGTCGTGGCCCTCCGCGGAAAGGCAAGCGGCGAGGCTCGACCCGACACGGCCGCAGCCCATGATCACGACCCTCATTCGCCGACGCCTCGCGACGCCTCGCGGACGACGATCACCTGGCAGGGCGCGTGGTCCATGACGTAGGTCGCGGTTTCGTCCAACTCGAACTCGCCGAGTGGCATCTTGTAGTTGACGCCGAGAAAGATCGCGCTGACGCCGCGCTCGATCGACTCATCGACGATGGCATGGCCGGCGTCGCGCGCCTGCAGTATCTCGCCTTCGATCTTGCAGTCGGTCTTGCTCGCGATCTCCTCGGCCTGCTGGAGGATGGCCTCCGCGCCGCGGGCGTCGGCGTCGAGCTCGGCGTCGAGGGCCATCGTGCGGGCGACTTCGATGATGTACACGGCGTATACCGTCCCCTTGTTTCGCCGGGAGACAGCGCAGGCGAGCGCGAGAGCGTCGAAGGCGGACTCGTTGCCGTCAACCGGCACGAGGATGTCCTGGGTGCGCTGAGTAGGGTGTTCCAAAGCGTGCTCCGAGAGATTGACTAATGCAAGGCATTATACGGACGCCGCTCACCGTCGGGCAACGCCAGCCGGCGAGGTCTAGTGACGGAATCCGCGGGTGCCGGTGAACACCATCGCGACGCCGTACTCATTGCAGATCTCGATCGCCTCCTCATCGCGAGCGCCGCCGCCGGGCTGGATGATCGCTGTGATGCCGGCGCGGCAGGCGTCTTCAACGGCATCGCCCTTCGCGAACGGGAAGAACGCGTCCGAAGCAACGACCGCGCCCTCGATCTTCTCTCCGGCACGCTCGATCGCCTGTCGCGTCGGCCAGAGGCGGTTCGGCTGGCCGCCGCCGATGCCGATCGTCGCGAGCTCCTTCGCGATGACCACGCCGTTCGACTTGACGTGCTTTACGCAGTTCCAGGCGAAGCGCAGCTCGCTGGCCTCCGCAGCGGTCGGCGCGCGCTTCGTGACGACGCGGAGCTCCAGGTCAGCGCCGCGTGCGGTGTCCGGTTCCTGCGCCAGCATCCCGCCCAGCAGCTGCCGGAACTCGACCTCGGGGTAGGCGCGGTCGGTGGACGGCGTCAGGAGGATGCGCAGGTCCTGGCGCTTGCGCAGCCGCTCTAGCGCGCGGTCCTCGTATCCGGGCGCGATGATGATGTCGTAGCGCTTGCCACGCATCGCCTCCGTCATCTCCCACGTCACCGGCCGGTTGACGGCGATGATGCCGCCGAACGGCGAGATCGGGTCCGAGTCGTAGGCGCGCTGGTAGGCGACGGCAACGTCGTCGTGCGACGCCACGCCGCACGGCGTTCCGTGCTTGACGATGACGACGACCGGTTCGTCGAAGTCGATGGCGCAGCGCCAGGCCGCGTCGGCGTCGAAGTAGTTGAGGTAGGACATCGCCAGCCCGTGCAGCTGCTCGGCACCGACCGCACCGTCCGCAGCGGACGGGCTGGGGTCGCGATAGACGGCGCCGCGCTGGTGCGGGTTCTCGCCGTACCGTGTGTCCGCGATCTTCTCGAGACCGATCGTCAGTTCGGCCGGGAACCCTTCGAGAGCCTCAGGCTGAGCGGGATCTTCCTCTCTGCCGTTTCCTGACCTCTGTCTCTTGAGATAGCCGGCGATCATCGTGTCGTAGGCGGCGACGTGCTGGAACGCCTTCGCCGCCAGGCGCCTGCGATAATCCGCCGGCACCAGCTCCATCGCCAGGTGGTCGAGCGCCTCGTCGTAGTCGTCCGGATCGACGAGGACGAGCACGTAGGGGTGGTTCTTGGCCGCGGCTCGCAGCATCGTCGGTCCGCCGATATCGATGTTCTCGAGCGCGTCCTCCATCGTCACGTCCGGCTTCGCGATCGTCTCGCGGAACGGGTAGAGGTTCACGCAGACGAGGTCGATGGGGGCGATCTTGTGCTCGGAGAGCTGCTGCATGTGCGCCGGCAGGTCTCGCCGCGCGAGGATGCCTGCGTGTACCGCCGGGTGGAGCGTCTTGACACGCCCGTCAAGCAGCTCCGGGAACGATGTCAGCGACGATACAGGCTGCACCGCCAGCCCGGTCTCCGACAGGTGCTTGTGCGTGCCGCCTGTGGAGTAGATGTCGAACTCTAGCTCGGCGAGCTGAAGCGCGAAGTTCTTGAGCCCGCTCTTGTCGTACGGCGCGAGAATCGCGACTGGGCTCAAGACTCCTCCTCGACGTACTCGTTCTTGTGCCAGACGTCGGTGAACTCGTTGGCGATCTCCTCGTCGACTTCGCCTGAGCCGTCGCAGAGGGGGCAGCTGACGGTTCCTACCGTCGCCTCCGCCATGCCCTGGTACTCCATCAGCTTGCCTTCCTCGACCCAGACGTAGGTGCGGTCCGGATCGTATTCGAGGCCCTCGATGGCATGGCCACGGCCGTCCTCCTCGATGATCATCACCCCTTCGGCGGTGCCGGCGTGCTCGCGGAAGAAGGAATCGAGCGCCGCGGAGGCGCTGGCGGCATTCACCTGCTCCTCCCAGTCGGTCTCTTTGAAGTAGTGTCCTGGGCGAGCGGCCGCGGCGCGCAGGTCTATCTGCTCGCCGCTGTCCTTCGGCTGGCGCTCGATGTAGAAGACACGGAAGCGGGCCATGGCTACCTCCAATTCACTCCGTCGCCGGGCGTCACTTCGCCGATCACCCACGACTCAGGCAACTGTTGTGAGACCGCGGCGGCGTCTTCCGGCGCGACGGCGACGATCACGCCGACCCCTGCGTTGAACGCGCGCAGCATCTCGGCTTCGCTGAGGTCGCCCGTTTCCTGGATCAGGCGAAGAAGCGCCGGCGTGCGCCAGGACTCGCGATCGAGTTGGGCGCCGAGGCCGTCCGGCAGGATGCGCGGCAGGTTGCCGGGAATGCCGCCGCCGGTGACGTGCGCGATCCCACGCAACGCAGGCAGGACGGGGCGCAGGTCTGCGAGATACGGGCGGTGGGGCACGAGCAGCGCATCGCCGAGCGTGCCCTCCAGCCCCGGGTAGTTGCGTTCGAGTACGGCGCGTTCGGCCGCCTGATCGCCGCCCATGCCGACGTTGAACAGCCGCCGCACGAGCGAGTAGCCGTTGGTGTGCAGGCCGTTCGACGGCAGCGCGATCAGGACGTCGCCTTCGCTGATGAGGGAGCCGTCGATCACGGCGCCTCCCTCAACGACGCCGACGACGAAGCCTACGAGGTCGAAGTCGCCGTCTTCGTACGTGCCGGGCATATCGGCCGTCTCGCCGCCGAGGAGCGCGCAGCCGGCCTCCCGGCAGGCCGCCACGCAGCCCGCGACGAGCTCTGCTTTGGCGTCGTCGGAGAGGCCACAGTTGCCGATGTAGTCGAGGAAGAAGAGCGGCTCGGCGCCGGTCGTCAGGACGTCGTTGACGCAGTGGTTGACGAGGTCATGGCCGACGCCGGCGTAGCGACCGAGGACGGCCGCGATCTTGACCTTCGTCCCGACGCTGTCCGTGCTAGCGACGAGCACCGGCTCCTTGTAGCTTCCGAGCTTGAAGAGCCCGGCGAACGGGCCGATGTCGGCGAGCACTTCCGGCCGCCGCGCCGACCTCGCGAGTCCGGCGAAGCGATCGACGAGAGCCTCAGCCGCGTCGACGTCAACGCCGGCAGCCGCGTAGGCGTCGGGGAGTTCTGGCTTCTGGCTGGTCAAACCGTTGGGCCTAGCACGACGTTGCGGGACTCCTTCTGGAACGGGCGAACCCAATGATAGCGGGACAGCGCGGGCGGTGCTAGCGTCGTTGGCGTGCCGGCCGTGGCTAGCCGGTCTCGGCTTCGCCCTTGGCGGCCGCCGTGACGGGCTGGTTCCTGCCTTTGCCGCGTCCGGGCCGCTCGAAGACGAGCTTGTCCATCTGCAGCTGCACCGGCATCGGGTACTCGCCGCTGAAGCAGGCCGTACAGAACGACTCGCGCGGCTGCTCAACGGCGCGCATCAGGCCGTCGAGCGAGAGGTAGGAGAGCGAGTCGGCGCCGATGTGCCGGCGGATGTCTTCGATCTCCTGGTGCGAGGCGATCAACTCCCACTGCGTCGCCATGTCGATGCCGAAGTGGCAGGGGTGCACGATCGGCGGGGCGCAGATGCGCATGTGCACGCTCGCAGCGCCGGCGTTGCGCAGCATCTCGACGACCTTCGGCGTCGTCGTGCCGCGGACGATCGAGTCGTCGACGACGATGAGGCGCTTGCCTTCGATGACCTGGCGCAGCGGGTTGAACTTCAGGCGGACGCCCTGCTCGCGCAGCCGTTGGTCCGGCTTGATGAAGGTGCGGCCCACGTAGCGGTTCTTGACGAGTCCCTCCGCGTACGGGATGCCGGATTCGTTCGCGTAGCCGATCGCCGCCGCCGTGGCGGAGTCCGGCACGCCGATGACGATGTCCGCGTCGATCGGCGCCTCGCGGGCCAGCTCGCGGCCCATGTTGGCGCGAGTTGGCTGCAGCAGCTTGCCGCGCATGATGCTGTCGGGGCGGGCGAAGTAGATGTACTCGAAAACACAGAGGGCGTCCCGGCGCTTCTCCACCCCTTGCTCCGCGTGCAGGCCGTCCCCGTCGATGACGACCACCTCACCGGGCTCGACCTCACGCACGAACGTCGCGCCCAGGTGGTCGAGGGCGCAAGTCTCGGAGGCGATGACCCAGCCCTTGCCGTTGAGCTTGCCGATGCTGAGCGGCCGCACGCCGTAAGGGTCACGCATGGCGATGAGAGTGTCCTTCGTGGTGGCTACGAAGCAGTAGGCGCCCGTCATCACCTTCATCGTGTTGGCGGCACGTTCGAGCCAAGTACTGCCGGGAGCGGTCACGAGCAGCTGCGCTGCGACTTCGGTGTCGGTCGACGTAGTGAAGTCCTTACCGTCTTCCTCGAGGTCGTCCCGAAGGACGTCGGCGTTAATCAGGTTTCCGTTGTGTCCCAGCGCCAGCTCGCCGTTCGGGCCTTCGACACGGACCGGCTGGGCGTTCTCACTGCGGCTCGATCCGGTCGTGGAGTAGCGTGTGTGGCCGATCGCCACGTGCCCGGGCAGGTGACCCAGGTCGTGCTCCTCGAAGACCTGCGAGACCAAGCCCATGCCCGTCCGCACATGGAGCGACTCGCCGTCACCGGAGGCTATTCCGGCGCTCTCCTGGCCGCGGTGCTGGAGGGCGTAGATGCCGTAAAAGGTGAGGCGGGCTACGTCTTCGCCCGGTGCGTATACGCCGAAGACGCCGCACTTGTCTCTCCAGGCGTCGCTAGGCATCCATAGACCCCGTAAACGGGGGGAGAGGGGGGGCGCCGAGTGAAGTAATCACGGCATTAGTGCAAATACATTTGCTGGCCCAACAATTGTAGCATCGCCGCAACGTAAGCGACAACGGACGGAGCCTTGCGGCCCACTTCCGCCGGTAGCGCAACCATCCCGTAAGATAGGGAACGTTATGCTCGATCTGCTGGCCGGCGCCGCCACTGCCGTCATCACACCGACCGTCGGCGTCCAGCTCGACGGCTACGGCGCGCGCGATGACTCGTCGCAGGGCGTGCACGATGAGCTGGAGGCGCGCGTCCTCGTCCTTGAACAGGGCGCTCAGAACGCCGTCATCGTCAGCTGCGACCTTCTCGGCGTGCACGCGTGGATCGCCTCCGAGGTGCGCGCCCGAGCGGCGGCGGCGACGGGCGTTAACCCCGACGGAGTGCTCGTAGCCGCCACGCACAATCATGCCGGTCCCGCCGGACTGCGCGGCGGCCTCATGTCGCGGCTCGACGAGACGCTGGCCGAAGCAGTCGTTGTCCGCGTCTGCGAGGCGATCGAGGAAGCCTGGAAGTCGCGTCGCCCGGCGTCGATCAAGCACGCCAGCGCGACTGTCGACACGATCAGCCTCAACCGCCGCGATCCTGAGTGGCCGAAGGATGCGGCGCTCCACGTCGTCCTCATAGAGGGCGAGGACGGCCCCGTCGCCACTGTGCTCAACTTCGCCTGCCACGCGACGGTCCTCAACGGCACGAACCTCATGATCTCCGGCGAGTTCCCCGGCGTTGCCTGCCGGCTCATCCAGCGGGAGACAGGCGCTCCTTGCGTCTACCTCAACGGCGCTTGCGGCGACGTCAACCCCGTTTGGATCACGCAAGACTTCGCCGCCGTCGAGCGCGCCGGTCAGATCATCGGCGGGCAGGCGCTGCGGCTCGCCGCGGAGATGCGCGCGCTCGGGCCCGGTCAGCGCTCGCACAACATCCGCTGGGACGAATTCCTGGAGGTCTCTGCGCCGGGCCGCGTTGTGGCGCCCTCCCTGCACACCGTCAGACGGGAGATAACGCTGCCTCAGCGCGAGTTCGATTCGGACGACGCTTACGCCGCGCTGATCGAGAATCTGGCGGCGGCGGCCGGTGCGGCCCCGCCCGGCTCGCCGGAGAGGCGTGACGCGACCGCGTCTTTCACGCGCTTCAAGGTTGAGCGCTGGGCGGCGGCCTGGTCACGTCACTCAGACGAGCCCGCGCGGATGGAGCTGCAGGCGATGCAGCTCGGCGATGGGCTGGCGTTGCTGGCCGTGCCGGCTGAGCTGTTCGCCGAGACGGCGACGGCGACTCGCGAGGCCGCGCCGTTCACGGACGTGATCATGGCCTGCTACGCGAACGACTACGTTGGCTACATCGTGCCGGAACCCGGCTACGAGGATGGCGGCTACGAGGCCGGCGTCACGTTCTGCGCCCCGGAGGCCGAGGCGATGATGCGGGACGCCGCGAAAGGCCTGCTCACGGAGGTCGGTGGAGCGTAGCGTGACGAAGAAGGTGCTCGTCATCGTCGCCCACGCCGACGATATGGAGTTCATGGCCGGCGGCACGATCGCGAAGATGGCGGCGCTGGGCTACGAGATCCGCGAGGTCATCGCGACCAACAACGAGCGTGGCACCCTGGACCCCGCCTGGGACGAGCGTTTCACAGCGGAGACCCGCCGCGAGGAAGCCCGCAGGGGCGCCCGCGCCCTGGGCGTCGATCCCGGTGTCGAGTTCCTCGGCTATGAAGACGGCCGCCTCAGCGAGACGCCGCTCAACGATCTGCGCGAGCGCTGCATGCGGGCGATTCGCCGGCTGCGCCCCGATGTGCTGTTCACGTGGGACCCGTTCGCTCCGTACGAGGAGCACGGTGACCACCGCAGCATCGCCCTCGCCGCCACGGAAGCGGCCAGCTTCTCGCACTTCCCGCGCTATCATCCGGAGCATGCCGGAGACGGCCTCGATCCGCACTACGTGGGCGAGCGCTACTTCTTCGCCAAGTCGCCGCGGGACGTGAACAAGACCGTCGACATCAGCGACCAGATCGACCGCAAGATCGACGCTCTCTGCGAGCACGTTTGCCAGATGGAGATGACGGTGATGGAGGCGCAGGTTGCTGTCGCTGCTTCCGGTCTCGACGTGCCGCTCGTTCGGGACGCCGAGCGGGGCGATTACCGGCCGCTCATCGAGCCGCAGATCAAGGCCTGGGCGGGGTCAGTCGGCAAGCGTGCCGGATTTGCTTACGGCGAGGAGTTCCGCCGCCAACGGTTCGGCGGCATCGAGCGCTGGTTGCCCGCTGGCGAGGGGTTGCCGGAAGATGTTTAGCCGGATCGCGGTGCAAACAGGCGCACGCGCGAGACGTTGACGACGACGACAGGCTCAAACCACGTCGCCTCCGTACGCGCGACGGCGCGGATCGAGACGACGGTCATCGGGATGAAGTGGCGGCCGCTGAGCAGGTGGCCGCCGGTCGGGTCGATCTCAGGGAGCAGATAGACGTTACCGGTGGCCTCGAACCCGGGCAGGGTTATCGTGGCCGGCACGGGCACTTTCTCAACCATGTCGTACGGATCCGGGGGATGTCGACGTTGGGGCGCGGGACGGCGAACAGGATCGCCTCGCGGTGAACCTGAACGGTCTTGAAACGGCGTGGCTCGTCACCTTCAACTAACGGATCATCCAGCAACCATCGCGAAGTGTGACGAACGACTCGTCGGAGATGTTCAGGATGTCGACCAGCCGCGGAGGCCCGCTGTTGCTGAGCAGCTCGCCGGTCACGCGGTAGCTGTCTATCACGAGATCCACAGTCATGTCGCTTCTGGCGGGCGCGGTTGCGACGGTCTCCTCGATGTCGCTGGAGGTTAGCTGATCGGTCACGGACGTTCCCCCGCGACTGCGACCGTTCGCGGATCAGCGATTTCGACGAAGCCGGCGGAACCCTGGCGTTCGCCGAACAGCCCCATCTCCTCGGCGCGCACAAAGGCACGCACGACGTCGGGGTCGAACTGCGTGAGCGAGTTTCTGAGTATCTCGCGCAGAGCCATCTCGTGCAACATCTTCTTGCGATGCGGACGATCGTTGGTCATCGCGATGTAGGCGTCGGCCACGGCGTAGATCCGCGCGCCCAACGGAATCTCCTCGCCCTTGAGGGCGTTCGGGTAGCCCTGGCCGTCGAACCGCTCGTGGTGTGCGAGCACGACCCCGGCGGCGTCGCCGAAGTTGAGGATCTCGGTCAGGATCGTCGATCCGAGCTGCGGGTGGCGGCGCATTTCTGACCACTCCTGCTCGCTCAGCTCACCTTCCTTGACCAGGATCTCCTCAGCGATCTCCATCTTGCCGATGTCCGCGAGAACGGCGGCGCGCTGGATGAGCTGCGTCTCCTCGCGGCGCACTCCCATCTGCTGGGCGAGGACGAACGTCAGGTCGCTTACCTGCCTCGCGTGGCCGGCCGACATGTCGTCTCGCAGCCCCATCGCAGACGTCAGGGCGCCGACGATCGAGCTGTACTTCTGGTGCACACCGTCGACCCTGCCCTCCACCCGCGCCCTTTCGAGGCGCAGAGAGCGCAGCGTCAGCGCGAGCATTGCGGCAAGGGCGGCACAGCCAACGATTGTGGCGGCAAGCCCACTGACCATGATGGTGGCCGCTGCCAGTATCAGGCCGAAAAGCGTCAGCCCGACTACGGTCGCAATCGTGGCGCGCGCCCCTGAAGTTCGGCTTCTAGCTTCCCGCATATCGGAGCCCCCTAAAGGTTCTCGTATCCGTCCTCAGGCGCCGAGTCGATGCTCTGAGACGTAACTGGTTGCGTTATTGCGTCGCCGCTCTTGGCGAGCCTGCGCGAGACTTTGTTGGCGTACATGTCCGCGTCCGCCCACTGGATCAGCTCTTCGACTTCATCGCCGCCCCACGGATAGCCGGCCAGGCCGACGGAGACGGTAACCACGACCGACTTGTCGCCGTTCTGGTACATCGGCGTCCGCTCCAGGTCTTCCCAGAGGCGCCGCGCCAGGGCAAAGGCGCCCCGCTTGTCAGTCTCCGGCATCACGACTCCGAACTCGTCGCCGCCCAGGCGGGCCGCCACGTCGTGCGTGCGCGTGTGCCGGCCTATCGCTTTGCCGAGGTTGGCCAGGACCTCGTCGCCGATGCCGTGGCCGTACTCGTCGTTGATCGCCTTCAGCCCGTCGACGTCCATCATCAGGATCGCCAGCGGTTGCCGGGAAAGGCGCGCCTTCTCGACCTCTATCTTGAGGACTTCGTAGAACTGCCGGCGGTTGAAGAGACCTGTTAGCTCGTCCCGGTAGACGAGGTCCTGGAGATCAGTCAACTGCATTGCCAGCCTCGCCCGGAAGCGCTCGTAGGCCGAGAGTTGCATCCGCCGGATTACCACGCTGCAGAAGAGGGCGTATGCGAAGGGGACGCCGGCCGCTGCCGAGTAGACGGCGAAGTGCCACCACTGTGCGCCTACCTTCACCGACAGCGCGAGTAGCGCCCCGACCGCTACGATCGTCACCGCCACTCCGCCGGCCCAGGCTAAGCGGCTGATGCTGGCTTCTTCGCGCATGAGATCGCGCTCCGAAGCCGCCAGCGTCGTTCTGTTTGACATACGACTCATCCCATCGGATCTCCATACTCTTCGTCTGGTCTGCCGAAACAGCCACTTGGGCCTCCACTTTCTTCGCCTGTCACACCGGCGGCCAGGCGACCGTATCCGCTCTCGGCGGACTTAGGCCCGTAGCTTTGCGCCCCGCCCTTTCGGTGCGGTTCGCCTGTTCGGTAGCTATGTGCCGCGCAGGCCGCGTCACACAACATCTAAGACGACGCCCTGGCTTGGCAGTTACTGTCCTTGGTTGCGCATTAGTGCGCCGTTCCCGTTGGTGCGGGCAATCTTGCCCGAACATTCACGCTAGCGGCGTGCGTTCCTGCCCCTCATCGGGCTCAGGGTGGATCACCACCTCAGCGCCGGGCAGGCGTCCCTGGATGTCGGCCTCGATGTGGTCGGAAGCGTCGTGGACGTCAACCACCGTACGGCCGGTCTCGAAGATCAGGTGCATGTCGATGTGGCGGGTCGCGCCGGAGCGCCGCGTGCGCAGACGGTGGAACCCCAGCACCTCGCTGTTGTGAGCCCGGAGCACTTCCTCGATCGCGGCCAGCTCCGCTTCGGGAAGCGACCGGTCCATGATGTCCTCCAGCGCCGTCCGCACCAGCCCCACCGCCGTCCACGCCATGTATGCGGCAAGGAGCAGCGCTGTGATCGGGTCGAACAGGCGCTCGTTGGTGATGCCGACGAGCGCCAGGCCGAGGATGATTGCGCCGGCCTGCACGACGTTCGTCTGCAGGTGCGTAAATTCCGCCGACAGCGCCATCGAGCCGGAGCGGCGCGCCTCACGCCGCATCAGCGCGGCCATTAGGATGTTCGCCACCGCCGCGATGACCATCGCCACGAGCCCGATGCCGACATCGATCTCCGGCGAACCCTCGATCAGCCTTCGCGTGGCCTGGAACGTGATCAGCCCGCCGCCGAGGCCGACCACAGTCGCCGCCACCGACGCCGATACCGCCTCGATCTTACCGTGTCCGTAAGGGTGGTCCTCGTCCGCGGGCTGCGCGGCGATACGCAGGCTAACGAGCGCCGCCGCGCCGCCCGCCAGATCGGTCCCGCTGTCCACGGCGTCGGAGAGCACGGCGACGCTGTCGCTGATGATGCCGACGACGAGCTTGAGCGCCAGCAGGCAGACGGTGACGAAGAGGGATGCGGCGGCGATCCGCCGCGAAGTCAGGGCAACGGCTGAGTGGGCTTCGGCGTGTGTGTGACCGCCGGGGCTAGCGGGACTTCCGAGAGATGGCATTGCCGGCGGCCCGGGCTATCGCTTCCGGCGTCAGGTCGAAGTGCTCCAGCAACTGCTTCCACGTGCCGCTCGTGCCGTATCCTTCCATGCCGATGAATTCGACCGGCGTCGGCTGCTCGGCGGCGAGTGCCTGCGAGACGAGCCCACCGAGGCCGCCCTGGATGAAGTGGTCTTCCGCGGTGACGATCGCACCCGTGTCGCGGGCCGCCGCCAGTAGCGCCTCGCGGTCGAACGGGCGCAGCGATGAGGCGTTAAGGACACGCGCCTCCACGCCCTGGCCGGCGAGCGTCTCCGCCGCGTCCAGGGCGGATTTCACGAGCTCACCGCAGGCGATCAGCGTTACGTTCTTGCCGTCTCGCATCAGCGGCCACTTGCCCAGCTCGAAGCGATGCGCATCGTCGAAGAGGATCCGCGTCTTTGGGCGCATCGAGCGGATGTAGAACGGGCCGTCCGTGCGCGCGGCGGCTTCGATCATCTGCTCGCACTCCACCGCGTCCGCCGGGAAGAGGACGTTGAACGTTGGCATCGAGAGCATCAGCGTCAGGTCCTCCAGCGCCTCGGCCGAGGCGCCGTCTTCGCCCGTCACGACGCCGGCGTGGCTGGCGAAGAGCTTGACGTTGGTGCGCGGCTGCGCGACCGCCATCCGCAGCTGGTCGAAGCAGTGGCCGGGCGCGAATACGGCGAAGCTGGAGCAGAACGCGATCTTCCCGCACGAGGCCAGGCCGGCCGCTACGCCGATCATGTTCTGCTCGGCGACGCCCATCGGGAAGAAGCGATCGGGGAACTCGCGCCCGAACTTGACGGCCGACGTCGAGTAGCCCAGGTCGGCATCCACGCAGACGACGTCGAGGCCCTCGCGAGCTAGTTTCGCCAGCGTCGGGCCCAGGACTTCGCGCGTCGCCTTGTCGGCTGCTGCCTGCACCATGCGTTACTCCTCGAACCCCAGCTCCTGAAGGGCCTGCGCCAGCTGCTCATCGCTCGGCGCTTTGCCGTGGAAGTCAGGGTTGTTCTCCATGAAGCTGACGCCCCTGCCCTTCGTCGTTTCGCAGATGATCGCCGTCGGCCGTTCGTCGTCCTCTCGGGCGGCCTGAAGCGCGGCGGAGATCGCCTCGATGTCGTGGCCCTTGACGAGCTGCGTCTCCCAGCCGAAGGCGCGCCACTTATCCGCGAACGGCTCCAGGTTCATGATGTTTGCCGTGTGGTTGTCCTCCATCACCCAGCCGCCGGGGCGGTCGGGAGAGTTGCCGTCGTCGTCGTAGCGCTGGTAGTCGGAATAGCCGTCGTTCTGGATGTGGTTGCGGTCGATGATCGCCGTCAAGTTGGTGGCGTTGTGGTGGCCTGCCGCCATCGCCGCTTCCCACGTTTGGCCCTCCTGGCTGTCGCCGTCGGAAAGCAGGCAGTACGTATGGTAGTCGCGCCCGTCCAGCCGCGCCGCCAGTGCGACGCCCAGCCCAAACGACAAACCCATGCCCAGTGCGCCCGCCGTCATCTCCACTCCTGGGGGCTTGCCCATGATCGTATGGCCTTGCAGCTTCGTGCCAAGCTGGCGGAACGTCAGCAGGTCATCCGGGTCGATGTAGCCGGCCTCGGCGAGCGTTCCGTAGAGCAGCGGCGTGGCGTGGCCCTTGCTCATCACGAAGCGGTCGCGGTCCGGCCAGGATGGGTTCTTGGGGTCGTGGCGCATCACGCGGAAGTAGAGCGTCGTCAGGATCTCCACGCTGGAGAGGGAACCGCCGGGATGCCCTGACTTCGCCGCGTGCGTCATGCGCACGATGTGGCGGCGGACTCTGCGGGCGACCTCCTGGAGCTCTTCTGTGGATGCCGATGGGGCTTGTGCCACGCTGGCCGTCCCTCCTTCTCGCACGATTATACGTGGCGTGCAGCCACTCGCAACGTTCCCCGGATTGCGTCCGCAGATCTCGCTCCGCTGCGTGCTATCATCCGCTACGAGTAACGCGTGATCATCGACTTCCACACGCATATCTTCGGCCCCGACGTACGCGACCGGCGGGACGACTATGCCCGCCGCGATCCCACGTTCGCCGAGATGTACGCCGACCCGCAGGCCAAGATCACGACAGCCGACGATCTGCTCGCCGCCATGGACGCCGCCGGCGTCGACGTCTGCGTCGCCCGAGGCTTCGCCTGGAGCGACGCAGACGACATCGCCCGCCACAACGACTACCTGCTCGAGTGCGCGGCGAGGAGTGACGGCTGCATCATCGCCTTCACGACCATCAACATGGCGAGCGCCGCCGCCGAAGCGGAGATCGCCCGCTGCGCTCAGGCGGGCGCCCGCGGCCTGGGCGAGCTACGCCCGGACAACCAGGGCTGGCAGCTCGGCGGCGCCGAGGGCGAGCGCCTGGCCGCTGCCGCCGGAGAGCACGGCCTGATTCTCCTCCTGCACGTCACGGAAGATGGCGGCCATGAGTACCCGGGCAAGCGGGGCTGCTCGCCGGCGGCGTTTCGGGAGTTCGCCCGCCGCCATGCTGACCTCGCGCTCGTCGGCGCGCACCTGGGCGGCGACGCTTATCGCGGCGCTGACCCACCGGCCGCTTACGTCGACACCGCTGCCCAGCCGTTTCTCTACAAGGGTAGCGAGGCCGGGGCAGCGCTGGCCGCCGTTCCCGCGGACCGGCTGCTCTTCGGCAGCGACTACCCGCTGATCAGCCAGGAACGGGCGCTCGATGAGTTGCGAGCGGCGGTTGCCGGCGAGCGCCTTGACCGCGCCTTGCAGGGCAACGCCGAGGCGCTCCTCGGTCGCCTGTCAGGCGAGTCGCCCTCTTGAGCGAGCAGCCGGACGTCCTGCGGCTGTTCATCGCCGTCGAGCTGCCGGCGATCGTGCGCAAGCGTCTCGCTGACGTCGCCGGTGAGCTGCGGGCGATGGGGCTGGAGCGCCTGCGCTGGGTGAAGCCGGAGAACATCCACATCACGCTCAAGTTCCTCGGCGAGGCGCCGGCTGAGCGACGGCCGGAGATCGAGGATGCCCTGCGCGCGGCCGCGGAAGGCGTCGCGCCGCACGAGCTGACGCTCGGTGCCCTCGGCAAATTCGGCGGGCGGCAGAACCCGCGCGTGCTCTGGGTGGACGTCCGGGGCGACGTCGACGTGCTCAAGGCGCTCCAGAAGCGCGTGAGCGGCAGGATCGTGCCGCTGGGCTTCCCCGCGGACGAGAGGCCGTTTGCGGCCCACCTCACGCTCGCTCGCGTGCCGCAGGAGATCGCCAAGCACGTCGCGAGGCCGCTCTCGGAGGCGATCGGCGCCGTGACGGTGCCCGATCCGCCGATTCCCGTGCGCGAGGTCGTGCTCATGCGCAGCGAACTGCGCCCGGGCGGCCCGCTCTACACGCGGCTCTCCGCCGTCGATCTAGCGTAGAAGCTACGGCAGGTCGAGGAGGCCGGTCTTCGGGGCGCTGACCAGCGCCGCCATCACGCCCGGCGGTTGCTTGCCCTCGAACATCATCTGGTGGGTCAGCGGGATCCCTTCGAACGAGAACGTCTGACAGAGGCTGGGGTTGATCCTCTTGTCCAGCACCAACTGATTGAAGGCGCCGGCCTGCTCGTCGTTGGCGAAGTGCGAGCCCTGGAACCGTTTCTGCCGCATCCAGAGGTAACGCAGGTCGACGACGGCGTTGAAGCCGGTCGTGCCGGCGCAGATCACCACCATACCGCCCGTGTCGCAGGCGAAGATCGACGTCGGGACCGTGTCCTCACCGGGGTGGTCGAAGACGATCGCCGGGCTCTTGCGCTCGCCGACGATCTCCCAGAGCTTCGCGCCGAACGCCCGCGCGCCTTTCGCCCATTTGCCGTACGCTTCATCGTCGGTCCAGTGCGGCATGATGCCCCAGTGGTCGAACTCCTTGCGGTTGATGCAGCCTTTGGCGCCGAGGTCCACGCAGTATTGGAACTTCTCGTCGCTGGAGACGACGGCGACGGGTACGCCACCCATCTCGCGGACGATCTGGATCGCCATCGAACCGAGGCCACCTGAGCCGCCCCAGATGAGCACGACGTCGCCTTCCTTCACGGTGTTCGGCGGCCAGCCCATGAGCATGCGATAGGCGGTGGCGCCCACCAGCGTCGGCGCCGCGGCCTCCTCCCACGTCAGGTGCTCGGCCTTGGGCAGGCACTGGTGCGCCTGCACCTTCGTGAACTGCGCGAAGCTCCCCCAGTTCGATTCGTAGCCCCAGATCCTGAACGAGGGATCGAACATCGGGTCGTTCCCGGCTTTCACGTAGGGCGAGTCCTCGTCCCACATGCCGCAGTGGATGACCACGCGATCGCCCACCTTGATGTTCGTGACGTTCTCGCCGACGGCGTAGACGATGCCTGCGGAGTCGCTGCCGCCGATGTGGAAGCCGGTGGTGTCCCCTTCCTTTTCGCGCGCCTTGACCACGTTGACAGGGATGCCGCGCGCCGCCCAGACGTTGTTGTAGTTGATCCCGGCGGCCATGCTCAGGACGAGCGCCTCGTTCGGCCTCAGATCCTTCGGAGTCTCGACCTGCTCGATCTTGAACGCGCCCCTTGGCTCCCCGAAGCGCTCCGGCCGGATCACCTGTGCGTACATCCGGTCCGGCACCTCGCCGATGGGCGGGATCTCGCCGATTTCGTAGATATCCTTCGTTGCGACCACTGAGCTTCTCCTACGGGGGTAGTTGGCAGACACGGGGCTTGCCTGGGGCGCGGACTACGGTATCACGGAGTGTAAACGGCGGGCAACGGGCCAGGGGGGGGTGGTGCCGGTCCGGTCGGTAGTTCGCCGATGGTCCGGCAACCGGCCCGCGCCTAGCCGCGTGGGAGGCCGAGGCCGCGGGTCGCGATGATGCCGCGGTTGATCTCGCTAGTGCCGCCGGCGATCGTCGAGGCAACGGACGCGAGGTAGACACGCCCGAAGCGGCCCTTGTTCGGCGCGTAGCGGGCGTTGGCGGAGCCCTCCTCGCCGCGAGTCAGCTGGCCGGGCAGCCCCATGATGTTCGAGGCGGTGTTGGCGATCCGCTGGTTTAGCTCCGCGGCGTAGATCTTGACTGCAGAGGCCTCGTGGTTCGGCACCTGGCCGCGGTTCTGCAGCGAGATCACGCGGTACGACATCAGGCGCGCCGCCTCCGCCTCGATCGAGCGCTCGGCCAACTCCATCTTCGTCGTCGGGTGCAACTCGCCCCTGCGGTTCGCTTTCACCCACAGCACGAGGTCCTCGACGGACTGGCCCTGCGCGATCGACGTGCCGATGGACGAACGCTCGAAGTCCAGCGTCGTAGTGCCGACGTACCAGCCGCGGTTCTCCTCGCCCAGCAGGTCCTTGCGGGGCACGCGCACGTTGTCGAAGAAGACTTCGTTGAAGCCGGAGGTGCCGGCCATGTTGACGAGCGGCCTCACGCTGACGCCGGGCGCCTTCATGTCCAGCAAGAAGTAGGAGATGCCCTTGTGCTTCGGGGCGTCGGGGTCGGTGCGCGCGAGGAGGATCATGCGCTCCGAGTACTGCGCGCCCGTGGTCCAGATCTTCTGGCCGTTGATGACGTAGTCGTCGCCGTCCTTCACCGCCTTCGTCTGCAGCGACGCCAGATCTGAGCCTGATTCCGGCTCCGAGAAGCCCTGGCACCAGACCTTGCCCTCCAGCATCCCTGACAGGTGCTCCTTCTTCTGCTCGTCCGTGCCGTAGACGATGATCGTCGGGCCGGCCATCGTGATGCCGATGCCGCCGGGCCGCGGGGCGCGGGCCAGCGCCAGCTCTTCGTTGAACACGAACTGCTGCATGATGCTGAGGCCGGCGCCGCCGTACTCGGTCGGCCAGGCGGGGGCCACCCAGCCCTTCTTCGCCAGCTTCTTGATCCAGGCGTTGTAGCGCTTCAAGGCATTGGGTCCGCCGGCCGAGGCCGCCTGTGCGGCGCTCACGGTGCCGCCGTCGCCGTCCTTCTTGTACTCGGCGCTTACAAACGCGCGCACCTCCTGCCGGAAGGCCGCCTCTTCAGGGTTGTCTCTGAAGTCCATGTGGTGTGCTCCTTCGCGCGGGTGTCTGGCGGCGGATAGCTTACTCTCGCGGCAGGTCGAGGCCGCGGGTGGCGACGATGTTGCGCTGGATCTCGCTGGTGCCGCCTTCGATCGTGTTGGCGACCGAGCGCAGGTACTGGTAGTGCATGCGGCCCTTCAGCGGCGCCCACTTGCTACCGCCGGTCAGCTGGCCGTACATGCCCAGCAGCTTGATGCCGGTGTCGGCGATGCGCTGGTTCAGCTCCATCGAGTAGAGCTTCGTCGCGCTCGCCTCGTAGTTCGGGATCAGGCCGCGGTTCTGCATCGTGATCAGGCGGTGGGAGAGCATCATCGAGCACTCAGTCTCGATCAGGCGCTCGGCGAGCTCGGTGCGGATACTGGGGTTCGCCGAAAGCGCGCTCTGGCCGTTCTCCTTGTGCTTCTTGGCGAAGGTGATCAGGTCTTCCACTGACTGGTTCTGGCCCACGGCCGAGCCGATGTTCGAGCGCTCGATGTCGAGCGTGGTCACGGCCATGTACCAGCCGCGGTTCTCCTCACCCAGGAGGTTCTTGGCGGGGATGCGGACGTCCTCGAAGAAGACCTCGTTGAACTCGTGCCCGCCGGCCATGTTTATGAGCGGCCGCACGGTAACGCCGGGGGAGTTCATGGGGACGACGAAGTAAGAGATGCCCTTGTGCTTGGGGACGTCGGAATCCGTGCGGGCCAGCATCAGCATGTACTTCGACATGTGCGCGACCGTCGTCCAGATCTTCTGGCCGTTGATCACGTAGTCGTCGCCGTCGCGCACGGCCTTCGTCTGCAGAGAAGCCAGATCGGAGCCAGATTCCGGCTCGGAGAAGCCCTGGCACCACATGTCCTCGCCGGAGAGGATGCCGGAGATATACTCCTGCTTCTGCTCGTCGTTGCCGTAGACGAGGATCGTCGGGCCCAGCACGGCGACGCCGAGGCCGCCGATGTAGATCGCTGAGGGCGCCCGCAGGCGCGCCGTCTCCATGTTGTAGACGAACTGCTGCATGACGGTCATGGCAGCGCCGCCGTACTCCTTCGGCCAGGCCGGTGCGATCCAGCCCTTGCCCGCGAGCTTCTTGCGCCACGCCATGTAGTCGCCGGCATTGGAGAACAGGTTGCCGCCTCCGCTCCGCAACGACTCCGGACACTCCTTGTCGATGAAGTCGTGGACTTCCTGGCGAAAGGTTTCCTCTTCGGGCGTCAGGCGAAAGTCCATCTTGATTCTCCTCTCAGATCGGCCGGTTCTCCCGGGGGCCACTGGCGATTATGGGAAACTATGACGTGCGCGTCAAGGTTCGCTGGCTAGCGTCGGATCTGTCAGTGCTTGTGTAGGGCATTGCGGCTCCGGTCGCCCGGGTGCTAAGGCGCGGCGCTAATCATCGCTCCGACGGCCGCGCAGCCGCCGCTCGGCGACTGCTGCAGCCCGCCGGCGAAGCGGAGGATACTGAGGCCGTCCACAGAGCCGACCTGATCGTCGCAGTTCATATCGCCGAAGAGGGACGCGAACTGGTCCGCGACGCCGGGGCAGTTCGGCCACTGCGACACCTCGGCGCCAGCGACGTGAAGGAGCTCAGTCAGCGCGTCGACCGAGTTGACGGCGCCGTCGCAGTTGACGTCGCCTTTCAGGTACTTCGGCACGTTCCGCACGGCTAAGAACGTCCCTTCGGCCGCGGAGTCGCGGTCGGCCCACGTGCCCTCCATCGAGTTGCCGTCGGGAGCGACGCTGCCGGCGGCGTCGGCGTTGACCTTCGGGAAGCCCGGGATGCCGATCTCGACGACGGCGTCGATCGCCGCACCCTGCGCCGTCAGCGTCGCGGCCGCGCTGCCGCTGGCCAGGCCACAGTCGAAGTCGCCGCTGACGGCGTCGCCGGTCTGGACGAGCGGTGTCGCGCAGACGAACGTTCGCTCACCGAGGATCCCGAAGTTGCCGCTGATCTCGAACGTCCACTCGCCCGTGAGGTCGATTGCGGCCGCCGCCGGCGCGCCTCGGATGAGAGCCATCGCCGCCAGCGCCGCGGCGACCGTCCCGAGCGCGAGCGTCCGTCGCATCAGCTCGATTGCTCCTGCTCGTCTTCGCCCTCGCGCTCGCGCCGCTCACGCTCCAGCGCCTCGGCCTCCTCGCGCTGCTCTTGGTCTTCTGCCGACTCGCCCAGTTCGATCGCGCCTTCATCGGTCGTTCGCAGCTCGGCCGTGATGGTGTCGCCCAGCGTCGAGTAGCGGTCGAGGCCCAGGTAGTGGAGCGGCCGGTATGCGGGCTCTCCCAGCGACCAGGTTTCCTCGAACGCCTCCTCGTCCGCATGGACGACGAGCACGCGGCCGACGAAGAGCGTGTGGTCACCGGTGCGCAGTGCGTCCTCCAGCGAGCACTCCATCCAGGCGACGCAGTTGCCGATCAGCGGCGCTTCCACCTTGGACGCGCCGAACGTCGCCAGCTTGCCCAGCTCTATCTTGTTGACGTCGGCGCCGGACACCATGCCGAAGTACTGCGTGTGGTCGGCCAGGTCGCGCGCCGGGAAGTTGAGCGCGAATTCCTCTGAGAAGCGCACCATGTCGTGCGTGTGGCGCGCCGGGCTGACGACGACTCCCACGAGCGGCGGGTTGCGCGACAGCGGCGTCGTCCAGATCGCCGGCATGACGTCCGTCTGGTCGCGCCAGCGGGTAGTGACGAGCACCACCGGCCCGCCGTTGAGCAGCCGCAGCGAGTCCAGCGGGTCGATCGCGCGCTTGGTCATGCGCCAAGAGTCGGCGGGAACAGGCCGTGCGTCAAGAGCCGCGCGTTGTGATCTTGCCGGGTCAGGTCTACAATGAGGCGACTTCGCCCCGGCATTCACGGAGGACCTCATGATCGCCCGCCTTCTGACTCTGGCGCTCATCACCGCCGCCCTCGTGGCGCTGATGGCGATCGGCTCGCCCAGCCACCCTGGCGGCCCATCCACGTCGTTCGCCACGACAAACGCGACCTAGGCCGACCTGGACTGCAGTGGCGACGTGACGGTCGCAGACCCGTTGCAGGCGCTGCTGGACATCGGCGGCCTGCCGGGCGAGCCGGCCGAATTCTGTCCGTTCGTCGGCACACCGGTCGAGGCCGACGGCGTCGACCGCGTCTTTGGCGACGTCAACTGCGATGGGGTGGCAGACGCGCGTGACGCCATCGAGTTGATCGCGGAGCTGGGCGGGAACGGGGCTACGACGGGCGCCTGTCCTGAGATCGGTGCCGGCGTTTCTCTCACTCTCCTTGCCGGCGCCTTCGAGATCGGTGAGGACTGGCGCGACTACGGCGACGCGCCGGACGGCGAGCTCACGTTCTACAGCAGCGGCGCCGCAATCGGGAGCTTCCCCACTTCGGTGGCAACAGGCCCCTCTCACGAGTCGCCGTTCCTCTTCCGGCTCGGCGAGTTCGAGTCGGCCGAGGAGACGCCGCGGATCAACGACAGCGCGGACGACGGCCTGCTCTGGCTGGAGATGAACGAATGCGACACCAGCTCTGCGCTCGTCGCGATCAGCCTCAGCGGCATACCGGAGGCCGATCGTGACGAGCTGACCGTCAACATCTTCGGCGACTGGAACCGGGACGGCGACTGGGAGGACAGCGACGGCTGCAACGACGAGTGGGCGCTCCAGAACTTCGCGCTCGACGTCAGCGGCGAGCCGGACTTCACGGTCCTCACGGTGGACTTCCCCGGCGGCGACCAGGTGGACGAGTTCTGGATGCGCGTGATGCTCACGGACCAGGACTACAACCCGGCGACCGACAACCTGCTGCCCGGCGAGACGGAAGACTACCTGATCACCGGCGGCCAGGTCTTCCCGCCGGCGGAGCCGGAGGATGAGGCGCAGCCGGCCAGCCCTGTTGTCGGCGGCGCGCACCACGCCGGCCGCCAGTTCCTCTGCCAGGCGAGCGTGGTGCCGCATGGCGCAAACGACATCCTCTTCGACATCGAGCAGACGACGGCCAGCTTCAAGGACGGCTTCAGGGTGCGCCAGATCAAAGCCACGATCCCGCAACCGACGACGGAGGACGGGAAGAAGGCGGCCGGCGTCACCGTCTCCAACACCGGCGTCAAGATCAGGAAGCTGGACAAGAATGGCCGCGCGATACCAAAGTCCGACGCCGTAACGGACGGTCGCGTCCGGCTGGAATTGATAGTTAGAGTGACGACGACGGAAGACCCACCGGCCCGGCTTATTGGGCCGCTCATCCTGGACCTCGCTATTGAAGGCCGCCAGCGCGACGGCAAGAAGTTCAGCGGTGGCAGGACATGTGCCTTCTACATAGACCACACGGCCGCCGCGGTCGAACAGGGTGCGGATCTGGACGGCTTCTTCGGCGGCCCCGGACGCGCGGCCGGCCTGGGTAGCGACGATCCGCGCTTCTACTTCATTCAACACGGCAAGACGCACGTCGTGATCAGCGACGCCATCGACCCGGACTGCAGCAAGCTGAGCGGGCAGGCGAAGACGGACTGCCAGAAGGACATCACCGGCGCTCGCTACGACAAGAGCACGGTGACCGTCTTCGGGAACGATGGGATGCTCATCGCCCCGGCCGACTACAAGAGCAAGGCCGGCATCAAGAGCATCAAGCCATCTACCAACGGCAAGCGCGCGATCAAGATCAGAACCGCCAAGGACAACCACGACCCGCCTGTGCAGCGCATCGTCATTCGGATCATGGGGAACCGGCCGGGCGGCGGGACTTACTGGGACTACTTCCGCGTCGTCATCGTGCACGAGCGCGGGTCGAAGGCGAACAAGCTGGCAACCGACTTCCTGGAGAGCGGCGTCGCCTTCTTCTTCGATGAGGATCAGGCGACGACGATCGCCTACGTGGCCGACCAGCAGTCGCTGCTGATGCACGACGCGCCGGCGTTCGGCGCCCTCTTCGAAGACGTCAAGCTGCTCTGCGAGGGGAACGTGCGCCACGCCTTCCGCGGCTCGCTCGGCTTCATCCAGGACTACTCAGCCAACCCCGGCTCCGACCTCTTCTATATCCCGAAGGAGCTGCTGGATTCCGCGAACGGAGGGCCGTGCCCGCCAGAAGTCGCTATGAACATCACCAACTTCGGGTCGGGATCGCCCTTCTACATTCTTGAGGCAGCCGGCTGCTTTGATAAGGCAGTCTTCAGCGAGCTGAATACGGAGTCGGACACCTTCCGGCTTGGTGCGGTCTGGTGGGACGGTAACGGGCTCGCTCCGGTCCCCGGCGGTGACAACTACCGGGATCCGTCCTGCTTCCACTACGACGACCAGATGGGCATCGTCGGCAGCACGCCGGGGGCTGAGGGGAGGAGCAACGGCGGCTTCGTGCCTCTCCTTCCCTGCAACGCGACCTGCACGGAGGGTGCGCCGTCGCCCAAATTGATCCTGATCGCTGACGCCCCGAACGTCCACATGCTAGGGCTTGCCGTCTCGCCTGACGCCATGAAGATCGCCTGGTACCGGTCGGCGCCGGGCGGCTCGCAGGTTTGGATCGGCGACTTCGATCCGGCGACGCAGACCGTGAGCAACGAGACGCAGCTGACGACCGAGGGGAACAACTACGACCCGACGTGGTCGCCGCACGGCGATCAGCTCGCCTTCGTGAGCGACCGCGACGGCAACTTCGAGATCTACGTGATGGACGCCGACGGGGGGAACCAGACCAACATCACGGACACGCCGGCGATCACCGAGACGGAGCCGTCATGGCAGGTGCCATAGCAAGAGAGCGCGCGGCCGCCAAGTCGCCGGAGGAGCGCCTCCGCTACTACGCCGATCGCTTCCCGATCGTCGAAGTCGACTCGACCTACTACGCGATTCCGGCCGCCCGCAACGCTGAGCTCTGGGTCGAGCGCACGCCGGACGGGTTCACGTTCGACGTCAAGGCCTACGCGCTCTTCACCGGCCACGGCGCTGCCGTGCAGGCGTTCCCGAAGGACCTGAAGGAGGCGCTAGCGGCTGATCTGCGGGAGAAGCGCAACGTCTACCTGAAGGACCTGCCGCCGGAGACGGGCGCTGAGATGTGGCGGCGCTTCAACGAAACGCTCCTGCCGTTGGATAGCGCGGGCAAGCTGGGCGCCGTGCTCTTCCAGTACCCGCCCTGGTTCGGGCCCCGGGGCGACAACCGCGAGGCGATCCTGGAGGCGAAGGAGCGGGTGGGCCAGTACCGGATGGCCGTCGAGTTCCGCAACGCCGCCTGGATGGCCGAGCCGGAGGACCAGGAGCGCTCGCTGCGCTTCCTGTCCGACAACGGCATTCCCTACGTCTGCGTCGACGAGCCGCAGGGCTTCAAGAATAGCGTTCCGGCGGTGACGGCCGTCACGCACCCGTCGGTCGCCCTGCTGCGGATGCACGGCCGGAACAACGACACCTGGGCGGCACGCTCACAGACCGCGGCCGAGCGCTTCGATTACCTGTACAGCGAAGAGGAACTGCGGGAGTGGGCGCCGCGCATCCAGGCCCTCGCCGAAGATGCCGCTGAAGTGCACGTCCTTATGAACAACTGCCACAACGACTATTCGGTACGCAACGCACACCAGATCGGCGAGATGCTTGGCGTCATCGAGCACGCGCCGCAGCAGGTGCCGGAACCGGAAGACGGGCTGTCGCCGGGTCAGGAGCGGCTGCTCTGACGAAGCTCTGCGACTGACTGGGCGCCCGTCCGGGCGAACCCTACGGAGGATCGGAGTCGGGCCGGTGAGGGTCGTGGCGGAGAGCGCGGGAATCGCCCGCTGGGCGCCCGTCCGGGCGAACCCTACGGCTGATCGGAGTCGGGCCGAAGAGGGTCGTGGCGGAGGGGGTGGGATTCGCTGGCTTGGTGCCCGTCCGGGCGAACCCTACGGACGATCGGATTCGGGCCGATGAGGGTCGTAGCGGAGGGGGGTGTGATTCGCCCGCTGGGCGCCCGTCCGGGCGAACCCTACGGAGGATCGGAGTCGGGCCGGTGAGGGTCGTGGCGGAGGGCGTGGGATTCGCCCGCTGGGCGCCGTCCGGGCGAACCCTACGGCGATCGTAGTCGGGCCGAAGAGGGTCGTGGCGGAGGGGGTGGGATTCGAACCCACGGTACCGTGAGGTACACACGCTTTCCAGGCGTGCCCAATCAACCACTCTGGCACCCCTCCGCGGAAGGTCTCGGGCTATCTGCGCCGAGGCTCAGCGACGACCCGGCCTCGGGCCTCGGACGCTTGACTGGCGGAGGGGGTGGGATTCGAACCCACGGTACGCCAAAAGACGTACAACGGTTTTCGAGACCGTCCCGTTCAACCACTCCGGCACCCCTCCGGGGACGACTTTACTCTACCGTACCGGATCGCGACACTTCGATCAGCCGCTGCTTAAGCGCGCCGCCTTCAGGGGTTTTGAAGAAGCGCTCTCGCTACATCGCGGCGGGCTTGCTCGCGAAGCTCCCTGAGTAGATCAGAACCAGCGGTCGCCGATTCGCGGTGGAGCGAACCTTGCCGCGCAGGGCCCGGCTACTTGTCGGAGCCGCCGACGATCTGGCGGTAGCGCTCGGTCATCTTCTCTTCCGCCTCGCGCTGGGCCTTCTTCGCCTCACCCATAGCCTCGTCGAACTGCTTGCGCAGCCTTTCGAAGGCGGAACCGCCGGCGCCGTTCGCACCGCTCTCGGCCGATCGCCCGTCTGCCGTCTCGTCTTTGGCCGGCGCCAGCAGCACGGATGCTGCGAACCCGATGCCGATGCCGATGAGCAGTCCGAGGATGAATCGCATGCTACTGCTCCTTCTTCTTGCCGCGGCCGGCAATCTTTGACGCGACGCCGACGAAGCGCTTCGCTCCCGCCGCGACTCCGTACGCCTTGACCACCGGCTTGACAGCGTTGTCGGACACGAAGGCGACGGTGCCTTTTATGTTTTCGGTCGTTTCCTTCACGTTCTCCGTCGCCGGCTGGACATTGTTCCTGAGGATGCCGCGCACGCGGCTCAGGATGTTGACGCCGAGAAAACCGCTGACCAGCGCGAAGATGATGCCGAGCAGGAAGAGGAGAGTGCCGGCCACCATGAACATCATGATGAACAGGTCCCGCCATTCTTCGGGGGTGTCTATATAGCCTAGCTCCACGGGTCAGGCCTCCTCTTTCCGATCGCTATCTTGGGGCGGCATTGGGCGGACAGCCGTGATTATACCAAACGGTTTGCGAAACGGCCCGCAATTGCCTAGACGCGCTTGACGATTGTGCCGCCGCCGAGAACGCAATCGCCGTCGTAGAACACGACTGCCTGCCCCGGCGTCACCGCGCGCTGGGGCTCCTCGAACCGCACCGTGGCAACCCGGTCCTCGATCTCGACTGTTGCCGGCGATGGCACTCCCCGGTAGCGGATGCGCGCCTGCACCGCGGCGCCGGGGGACGGTGGATCGCCGCTGACCCAGGTTAGCTCGTCGGCGAGCAGCGCCGTCGCCATCAGCTCGCGATGCGGGCCGACGACGACGCGGTTCTCGTCGGCGTCCACGTCGACGACGAAGAGCGGCTCTTCGCCTCCGCGCGCCGGCAGTCCGCGACGTTGGCCGACGGTGAAGTCGACGATCCCTTCGTGCCGGCCGACGGATCCGCCCGCCATGTCGACGATGTCGCCGGCCGCCACCGGCACGCGTTCGCGGACGAACGCCCGATAGTCGCCGCTGGGGATGAAGCAGATGTCCGCGGAGTCCGGCTTGTCGGCGTTCGGCAGCGCCCACTTGTGCGCGAGGTCTCGGATCTCGGCCTTCGGATACTCGCCGACAGGGAAGAGCGTGCGCGAAAGCTCGGCCTGGCCCAGCGTGTACAGGACGTACGACTGGTCCTTGTCCGGATCGGTTGCCCGGAGAAGCTCTGAGGTCGGGCCATGACGGACGCGGACGTAGTGGCCCGTCGCCAGGTAGTCGGCTTCCAGTGCCAGTGCGTGCTCCAGCAGCGGCCGGAACTTCACGCGGTCGTTGCAGGAAAGACAGGGGTTGGGCGTGCGGCCGCGGCTGTACTCCGCCACGAAGTGGTCGATGACGTCCGCCTGGAACTCGCGCTCAAGGTTGAGGACGTAGTGGCGGACGCCCAGGGCATCGGCGGCGGCGCGGGCGTCGGCTGTGTCCTCGACGGAGCAGCAGCGCTTGTGATGGCGGGCGGCCTCTGGGTCTTCCTCGGTCCACAGGCGCATGGTGATGCCGATCACCTCGAACCCCTGCTCGACGAGGAGACCGGCGGCTACGGAGGAGTCGACCCCTCCGGACATTGCGACGACTGCGCGCTTCTTGGGCATGGTTAGTCCCATGTTATACTCAAGCCCCCAAAATCGGGTACAAACCACTCTCAGGAGCGCATCTGCAAGCCGAACAGCTGGCACACCGAATAATCGATATTCTCTCCGAGAAACAGGCGGAGGACATCCTGCTGCTGGACATCAGCAAGGTCTCGTCCTTCGCCGACTATTTTGTCATCGCCAGCGCTGGCTCCGACCGCCAGATCGACGCCATCCTGCAGGCGATCGACCAGGAGCTGCGCAAGGCCGAGAAGATCCGACCGCGTGGCCGCGAAGGCACGCCGGAGGGCGGCTGGGTGCTCTTGGACTACGGCGACGTCATCGTGCACATCTTCGGGCCCGAGGAGCGCTCTTACTTCGACCTCGAGAGCCTCTGGGCGAGCGCCGTCCCCGTCGTGCGCATCCAGTAAGGGCGCCCCGCCGGGCGGTCACTCCGCGCGGCCGCTGTCCGGCTTGTCGACTGCCGGCGGCGGAGACTCGGGGGCGGCCGAACCCTCCGCAGTCGGATGTAGTCAGTCGGTGCGGTCGAATTGCAGGGTGGCTTCGTCAAAGGCCGCTCGCAGGGCATCTGGCGGCAGCCGCCCGCCCCGCGCAGCGGAGCCGCGCTCTTCCGTCAAGACTCCTCTTCGAAGATCCAGCGGTCGATGTCACGTGCGTAGTCGAACGTCTGCGAGTCGTCGAAGAAGAGAGCGATCTCGCGCGCCGCTGAGTCGGGCCCGTCCGAGCCGTGGATCAGGTTGCGGCCCAGCTCCAGGCCAAGGTCACCGCGGATCGTGCCGGGACCGGCCTCAGCCGGATCCGTTACGCCCATCGTCCTGCGCACGACCTCGATCGCTTTTGTGCCCTCAAGCACCGCGGCGATGATCGGGCTCGACGTGATGTAGTCGATGAGGCCGTCGAAAAACGGCTTGCCTTCGTGCTCGCCGTAGTGGCGCTTCGCCAGCGCTTCGTCCACCTGCATCATGCGCAAACCGACGATGCGCAGCCCGCGCGACTCCAGCCGCGAGACGATCTCACCCGCGAGGCCGCGCTGGACGCCGTCGGGCTTCACGAGGATCAGCGTTCGTTCCTTCACGTCGCGTCCGATTCTAGACCCCGAGCCGCCCAGCCGCTACTGCTTCTGCGGGCCGATCGCCGGCGGTCGCAGGTAGACCGGCGCCACCAGGGCCGGCTCGTGCTCCGCGCCTGCGCCGAGCCGGGCGTGGCCCAGCTCCGCGAGTGCGCGTGCGCGGCCGACGGTTGCAGGCTCAGCGATCTCGGCACGGCCGGCGAGGGCGGCTGCCAGCTCGTCGTCGATTTCGCCGGCGACGAGCGTGCGTTCGCTCACGCTATTTGCGAGCTCGTCGGGCCTGGTGAGCCGGGGCACCGTCAGCTCGCGCCACGGGGCGTCGCGGTAAGTCGCCCAGGCCAGGTCGCCGCGCCCGGCCCGGTGGACGGCGATGATGTTGCCGGCGAACGAGGCGTGCGGGTAGGCGTCCAGCTCCAGGCGCCCGACGCCAACGAGCGGCAGGCCCAAGGCGCGCGCTAGCCCCTGCGCCGTCGAGACGCCGACGCGCAGGCCGGTGTACATGCCGGGGCCGACGCAGGCGAAGACCGCCGCCAGGTCGCTCATCGAGGTGGAAGCGTCCGCGAGCAGCTGCTCGATCGCCGGCAGCAGTTCGACGGTGTGGTTGCGCTGGCATTCCCACTTCGACTCCGCGATCACTTCGCCCCTTCTCGACAGCGCGACCGAAGCGAGCGCCGAGGCTGTGTCGATCGATATTTCCGTCATTGGGCCAATGCCTTCGACAGCGCCTGCGCACGCGCGCCGCTGGCTTCGGCGGCGATCCGCCGCGTCTCCGGGCCGGTCACCTCGAAGCGCAGCAACAGGTGCTCCTCCGGCAGGACGCCTTCGCCGCGCTCGGGCCACTCGACGACAAGAACGCCCTCACGGCTGATCTCGTCCAGCGCCAGCTCCTCCACGTCTTGCGGCGACTCCAGGCGGAAGAGGTCCGCGTGGTAGAGCACGAGCCGCCCTGCGTACTCGCCGAGGAGGACGAACGACTTCGACGACACCGGACCTTCGAAGCCGAGACCGCGCGCAATGCCCTGCACGAACACCGTCTTGCCCGCGCCCAGCTCGCCCGAAAGGAGGACCACGTCGCCGGTTTCCGCCGCGCGGCCGAGCGCCTCACCCAGCCGCCGCGTTTCGTCCGGGCCGCCCGACTCCATCGCGCTCACGAGCGGAAGGCGTCCCAGCCCGCTCGCGCGAACGTGATCTCGCTGCCTTCGCTGTCGAGTAGGGACACGCCGGGCGCCCCCTCAACGATCTCGCCGATCACCGTGAGGCCGGGAATGCGGGAGATGGTCGCCGCCGGGCCGACGAGCAAAAGCTCGTAGTCCTCGCCGCCGGTGCATGCCAGCTCGAGAGCGTCGTCCGGGAAGGCGGTGGGGAGGCCGTCGCTGAGGGGCACGTCGGCTGCGCGAAGCAGCGCACCGGCCTTGGACATCTCGCAGATGTGGCCGACGTCTTGCAGGAGTCCGTCCGAGACGTCGATGCCGCAGCGCACGCCTGCTTCGACGGCGGCGCGTCCAGCCTCGACGCGCGCCGGCGGCCGCGTGTGCCTCCGGACGCGGGCGTCGTCTGCCGCCGTGCCTTCCCGCAGAAGCCTGAGACCAGCGGCCGAGTCGCCCAGCGTGCCCGTGACCGCGATGACGTCTTGCGGCCGGGCGGCGCTTCGCCTCAGCAGAAGTGGCTCGCCGTCGTGCTGCGCGGCGCGTCCGAGGAGGGCGACGGTGACGCTGACCTGCGGCGCGCGCACGACGTCGCCACCGGCGACGATCGCGCCGTACTCGCGGGCCGCCTCACCGAGGCCTCGATAGATCGCGTCCATCGTCTCTGCGGGCGTTTGGGGCGGAAGGGCGAGCGTGACGAGGGCGAAGAGGGGTGTCCCTCCCATCGCCGCGATGTCGCTGACGTTGGCAACCAGCGCCTTCCAGCCGATGTCCTCCCAGCGGTTGCTCTCGGGCAGGAAGTGGACGCCCTCCACCATCGCGTCCGTAGTGGCGATCAGGTAGTCGCTTCCGAAGCGCCAGACGGCGGCATCGTCGCCAGGGCCGACGATGAGGTCGGGCGAGTCTTCGGCGCCAACGATGCGCGTCAGGCGCTCGATCAGGCCGAATTCGCCGAGCTGTGAGACATCCACGAGGCCATTATAGGAGTGTCCCGGGCGTCAGGAGCAGACGAACAGCGAGCGTCGCAGCAGGCCAGCCTCGATAGCCTTCGACTGCACGTCGAGATCGCTCTGTCGTTCGTTGAACTCCGCCTCGCCCTCTGAGGCGAACATCTCGGTGGCGTGAGCGCTCCGCTCCGCCTGCCAGCCTCGAGAGGTGACGAGGAACTCGGCGGTGAGATCGCTCTCCTCGAAGTGGCTGAATCCGGCGCTGGCGACGAGTTCGCCGTGCTCCTTGCGGCGGCTACTGACGAACGTCGGACCGGAGCGCAGTGCGCGGCGGTAATCGGATCCGTTCAGTCCGGGAGCGACGAAGATCGTGAAGAAGGCCATGCGTCCGGCCGGTCGGAGCATTCTCCGGCAGGCTCTCAGCACGGAGAGCTTGGCGTCGATGCATCAGAGCGTGTCGGCGTGGCAGATCGCGTCGAAGGAGCCGGCGGCGAAGGGCGGGTGCGTGGCACTAGCGCGCGCCACCGACACCCGATTCGAAGCGCCGGCGCTTCGTCGTTGCGCGGTGCGGATCGCCGGCTCCGGCACGTCAATGAGCACGGCGCGGCATCCCGATCTGGCGGCTACGTGCAGCCCCGGCCAGCCTCGCCCGCAGCCCAAATCGAGGAGGCGGCTCTTCGGCGATAAGTCCAGCGAATCGACGAGCCGATCGGCCTGAGCGAGCGTCGTGTAGCCGTTGGCGCCGACGTTTGCCCCGATCACGCGGCGCTCCACGAGCAGACCGGCTGCTGTGCTGTCGGCGGCGTACCGTTTGGAGAAACGCTCCAGGACTTCGTCGCGGTTTCTGCGTTTGCTCATCGCCCGGGTCGGACTCCTATTGCTCGTCGAGCGGGCGGTCGCTCGCCAGATACTCCCGCAGGAGGTTCGCGGCGTCGTCTGAGCGCATCGTCTGCCAGAAGGCCTCTTGCTCAAGCTTGAGGCCTTCAAGGAGCGGCATCTCGGCGCCCTGGCGCACGCACCGCTTGATCAAGGCGATGCTGAGCGGCGGACGGGAGGCCAGCTCGGCGGCGAGCGCTAGCACGTCCGGCATCAGCCGATCGGGGTCGCAGGCGCGATGCGCCAGCCCGATGCGTTCGGCGGCGTCTGCGTCCAGGGTGTCGCCCAGCAGCATCAGCTCCAGCGCCTTCGCCGCGCCCAGGAGCCGGGTCAGGCGCTGCGTGCCACCGCCGCCGGGCAGGATGCCGATGCGTACCTCCGGCAGGCCGATCTTCCCGCCGCCCGGACGGGCAGTGCGCGCCATGTAGCGGAAGTCGCAGGCCAGCGCCAGCTCGCAGCCGCCGCCCATCGCCGTGCCGTTGATCGCCGCGATTACCGGCACGCGGAGATCGCCGAGCTTCAGCAGCAGTCGGTGCATCCCGTGCAGCTCTCCCGCGCCGAATGACTCCTGCTCTCGTGCCACGCCTGCCGCGCCGGAAAGCTCGCCCACGTCGTAGTGAGTGATGAAGATGCCATCGACGCCGCCGGTCAGGACGAGCGCGCGCACGGCTTCGTCCTCGGCTACTGCGTCGGCCAGTGCGGTCAGCTCGGCGGCAATCGTGGCGTTGAGGAAGTTCTGCGGCGGGTTGCTGATTGTGCAGACGAGCGTGGCGCCTTCGTGCCGCGTCTCCAGGAATCGGTAGTCGTCAGGCATCCGACCAGAACTCATCGACGGCGGGCTGGTCGTGATCGAAGAGCCAGCATTCCGAAAGCTTGCCGTCCTTCACGTGGTACACGAGCACACGTTGCAGGTCGAGGGTGCGGCCGTCGCGCTCCCAGCGCTCGCGCGTGAGGATAGCTCCGTGATCGTCGCCGGGCCAGCACGTCGTGTACCTCGATCAACCGGCGGTTGGTGAGCTGCTGCACCTTCGGCGAGAGCGGCCAGCGCGGCCGCCTTGCCGGCATGGTCGCCGGCGAGTGCACTGCGCCCGAAGTAGTGCAGCGTGAACTCGTCGGCGTAGAGTGCGACGAGCGCGGCCGCGTCGCCCCGTTGCCAGGCGGCAGCATAGGCGTGTACTGCCTCGGCGTTTTCGTCCCTCGTCGACATCTGCCTACGCGCCCGCCTTCGCCGTCGTCTCTATCACCTGCGCGTAACGGTCGAGCGTCTTTAGCGCTTCGTCCTCGCCGAGCGTGGGGAGCCAGAAGACGCTTGTCTCGACTCCAGCGTCGATGTAACCGTCGAGGATTTCGGGGTTCGGCGCGGCGCCGTATACCGAGACAGGGACCGGCCCGCGACCGGCTTCGGCAGCCAGGTTGTTCAGTTCCGCCATCTTGTCCCCGATCGGGCCGCGTAGCTGCACACCGATCGGCATCCAGGCGTCGCCGTAGCGGATCACACGCTTGAACGTGCCCGCGCCATGGCCCCCGACGACGATCGGCGGGTGGGGTTCCTGGACCGGCTTCGGCCACGACCAGACGGGATCGAAGTCCACGAACTCGCCGTGGTACTCGGCTTCGTCTTCGGTCCAGATCTGCTTCATCGCCTCGATCCGCTCGCGCATGATCTTCCAGCGGCGCTTCGGGTCGGTGCCGTGGTTCTCCATCTCCTCGTAGTTCCAGCCGCCGCCGACGCCGAACAGCACCCGCCCGTTCGAGATATGGTCGAGGCTCGCCACCTCTTTGGCGAGCGTGATCGGGTCGCGTTCGACGACGAGGCAGATGCCGGTGCCGAGCTTGATCCGCTCCGTCGTCGCCGCCACGGCGCTCAGCCCGACGAACGGATTGAGCGTGTGCCAGTACTCCTTGGGCAGGTCGGGGCCGCCGGGCCAGGGCGTCTTGCGGCTGGTGGGGATGTGCGTGTGCTCCGGAAACCAGAGCGAGTCGAAGCCGCGGTCCTCGCACGCCTTACCCAGCGTGACCGCTTCGATCGAGTAGTCCGTTGGGAACATAACAACGCCGTAGTTCACGCGAACCTCCTTCGTAGCGCATCGGATGATATCAGACGGCGTGAGGTGCGGGAGCGAGGTGCGATTTACGAGCGGGCGTGTAAGATTGCGGACGAGACGGTATGGAGAGGCAGATGGACTTCGAACAGATCACGTACGAGAAGGCCGACAGCGTCGCCACGATCACGCTCAACCGGCCCGATCGCATGAATGCGTTCACGGCTCAGATGATCGATGAGTGGTACGCGGCGCTGCTGGACGCCCATGAGGATCTCGGAACGAAGGCGGTGATCGTGACCGGCAGCGGGCGCGCCTTCTGCGCCGGCGCGGACGTCGGTGGAAAGGGACCGCTGGGCGGACTGCAGGACGAGAAGCGGACGCCCGTTGAGAACCGCAACTTCCTGCGCGACGGTGTGCAGCGGATCCCGCGCCTGGTCGGGCTGATGGAGAAGCCTTACATCGCGGCCGTTAACGGTGCGGCGGTCGGTGCGGGCATGGACATGGCCTCGATGTGTGACATGCGCTTCGCGGCGGAGTCTGCTCGCTTCGGTATGACTTACGTGCGCATGGGTATCATTCCGGGCGACGGCGGCGCCTACTACCTGCCGCGCCTCGTCGGCCTGGCCAATGCGTTGGACCTGATCTGGACCGGCCGCATCTTCGGCGCCGAAGAGGCGCTGGCGATGGGCTACGTGACCGCCGTCGTCCCTGACGGCGACCTGATCGAGCACACGCGCGGATACGCTGCAAAGCTGGTTGCCGGACCGGCGGTTGCGATGCAGCTCTCCAAGCGGCTCGTGTATCGCTCGCTGCACACGGACGTTGACGGCGCGCTGGAACTCGCTTCGCAGGCGATGTACGTCGCCCAGTCGACGGAGGACGCCGTTGAGGGGCCGCGCTCGTTTTCAGAGAAGCGCGGTCCGCAATTCAAGGGCCGCTAGGGCGCGCCGGTAGACGATTCCGCTAAACTGCGCTAGCCTTTTAGCAAATGCACGTCAGCCAGCCAACGGCGGGCGTCTGACTTGGCCCGTCGCTACTCGTTCACTCCGCGACGCGCCCACGCCGCGCGGCGGGACGCATCGTCCCTCGTCGTAGTGATCCCGATCGTCGTTGCCGTTGCGCTCGTCGGCTTCACGCTGGCCATCGCCGGTGGTGAGTCCAGCGCGCTGCCCGAGGGCGGCTGCAGTGGCGACGACTGCGCGCCCATCGTCGCTGCCGCTACGGCGACGCCAACGTCGGCGGCCACGACTGTGGCTGACCCGGATCCGCCGCCGCTCGTCCCGGTCTACGCCGCCGCCGTCATCGAGGCGCCGTGCCGCGCCACCCTGCACAGCTACAACGAGGGGCTGCGGCTGGCGCCGGCAAGCCTCGTCAAGATGATGACGGCGATCGTTGCTCTCGATCACGCGGAGGCGGACGAGATCGTGCAGATCGAGATCGACGGGGCGGCGCTCTCGCTGGCGGCGGACGCCACGGCGATGGGGCTGCAGCCGGGCGACCGCGTGACGCTGGCCGACCTCATCTACGGCCTGTTGCTGCGTTCCGGCCACGACGCCGCGCTCGTCCTCGCGGAGCACGTAGCCGGCGACGAGGCGGCGTTCGTCGCGCTGATGAACGAGACGGCGAGCGCACTGGGCCTCGCGGACACGACGTTCGCCAACGTCAGCGGCCTCGATCACCCGGATCAGCGGATCTCGTCGCTCGATGCGGCGCTGCTGGGCGCCGAGCTGCTGACGGAGCCGCTCCTCGCCGAAGCGGTCGCGACGTCGGAATATCAGCCTGCGTGGACGCGCGGCCCGATCGAGAACCTTAACCTGCTGCTCAGCGGCTACCCGGGTGCGGTCGGCGTGAAGACCGGGTTCACCGCCGACGCCGGCCAGACGATCGTCGCCGCCGCTGACGGGGACGGCCGCCGCCTGATAACCTCCGTCCTGCACAGCGAAGACGTGTACGTGGACACGGCTGCTCTCCTGGATTGGGCGTTCGCGAACACAGCTCCCGCCTGCTGACCGCACGCCAGGTTGAAGCCCGACATCAGTGACCCGGAGAGGACGGCCCGATGGAAGACGCCCTGCCCCGCATGCAACAGTTTTTTGAGTCGATGTTCCCGAAGGTGCTCGGCATGAAGCTGCTTGAGGCGACACCGGACCGTGTTCGGGCCGAGCTGACTGTGACGCCTGACCTCTGCACGACGGGCCAGGCGCTTCACGGTGGCGCCGCGATGACGATGGCCGACTTCCTCGGTGCCGCCGGTACGTCGCTGAACCTGCCGGCCGGCGCGGGCACGACGACGCTGGAGTCGAAGACGAACTTCCTCGCCAGCGCGAGCGTTGGCCAGCGCATTGAGGCGAAGTGCGAGCCGGTGCACAAGGGCCGCAGCACGCAGGTCTGGCGCACCACGATCACGCGCGAAGACGGTCGCACGATCGCCGTTGTGACGCAGGCGCAGATGGTGCTGGCCGCGCCGCCTTCGAACCAGCAGCTCCTGACGAGCCTGTTCCAGGGCAAGTCGCTGGCCGAGCAAAAGGCGTTGCTGGCTCAGCTTGAGCGCGCGGGCGCCGGCCTCTACCGCACGTTCGCCGAGCAGGAGCCGGACGGCGAGCTCAAGAAGGAGCTCCTGCGCGCGGCCGAGAAGGAAGAAGAGAACGCCCGCACGCTGGAAGACCAGGCGTAGCGGCGCGCCCGCTCAGGGCTGGACTTTGCTGACGGCCGTCGCGCCCAACTGCGTGCGCAGCAGATCCGCGAGCGCAACAAGCTCATCGGCTGTGCGGGCCGAGCCGTAGACGTAGCGGTCCGGCCGCACGACCGCCGCCCCGTGCTTGCGCAGCCAGTCGAGCGTGTACCCTTCGCGGTCACGCACCGTGATGGCGCCTTCCGGGGGGCTGCCTCCGGCCGTCGGCGGCTGAACGTGCAGGAGAGCCGGACCGAGGTACGCCCAGGCCTCGCGGGCGGCGTCCGAGATCGGGTGGTCCTCGCCCGGCCCGGCGACAAGCGCGAAGCCGTCTCCGAGTGCGTCGTCGAGCCGCAGCGGCCAGCCGCTGCGCTCGACCAGCGTTTGCGGGAACATGTCGCCGGCAGCCGAATCTTCGCCCGTTTGGGCGAGGAGACCCGAAGAGAGGCCGGGCGTACGCAGCTCGACGGCGCCGGGCTGGCCCGGTCGGACCATCTGGGCGCCGCCGGAACGGAACATCTCGTCCCGTGCTGTGGCTACGTTGGGGTCCGTCGTCTGGATGATGCGGCCGGCCTGCATCGCGCGCTGGATGACGCTGCGTGTGTGCGCTGAGCGCTCCGGGTAGTACGAATCGAGCAGCGCCTCGCCAGCCTCGCCCCGGCGCACCATGTCGAGCTTCCACGTCAGGTTCGCGACGTCGCGGATGCCGGCGCACATCCCCTGCCCGAGGAAGGGCGGCATCTGGTGCGCGGAGTCGCCGGCCAGGAAGATCCGCCCGCGGCGGAACTCTTTCGCTATTACGGCGTGGAACGAGTAGACGACGGCGCGGATCACTTCCGCATCCTCCGGTGAGACCCAGCCGCCCAGCAGGCGCCAGACGTTCTCCGGCGACTCCATCTCGGCCGGGTCCTCGTGCGGCATCAGCATGAACTCCCAGCGGCGGTGCTGCCCGGCCGAGGGCACGAAAGTCGTCGGCCGCGCCGGGTCGCAGATCTGGAGGCAGTCGTCGGAGAGGTCGACGTCTCGCTTGAGCAGCGTGTCGATGACGAGCCACGGCTGGTCGAACTCCAGGTCCTCGAGGCCGATGCCGGCGTCGCGCCGCGCGACGCTGCGCGCCCCATCGCAGCCCAGGAGCCAGTCCGCCTCGACCGTGCGCTCAGCGCCGGAGCCGAGGTCGCGGACGCGCACTTCGACGCCGTCGTCGTCCTGCGTTACTCCGAGCACCTCGTGGCCGGTGTGGACCTCGACATTGTCGAAGCGCCGGACGCCGGCCTGCAACGCCGCCTCCAGGTCCGGCTGGTAGAACATGTAGCCCGTCTGCCAGCCGGAGGCAGTCGTTCGGCCGGAGGACTGCAGGTCGAACAGGAGATCGCGGTCAGCGTTGAGGAACTGGATGCCGTGAACCGGCGCGCAGGCGGGCATCACAGCTTCGGCGAGGCCGGTGGACTGGAAGACACGCATAGTCTCGCCGTCGAAGTGCGCCGCCCGCGGTAGGTCGTAGATCGCGGTTGCCGTCTCGAACACGGCGACGCGAAAGCCCCGCTGCCCCAGGAGGTTGGCGGCCGTCTGCCCCACCGGCCCGAAGCCGGCGATGATCACCTCGTAGCGCTCGCTCACGCCGGCTCCTCTGTCACCGGATTCTCGAGGACGCCCAGACCTTCGATCTCGACGCGGACCGTGTCGCCGGCCTTGAGGAACTCCGGCGGGCGTTTGGCGGTGCCGATGCCCGCCGGAGTCCCTGTGTAGACGACGTCGCCGGGCTCCAGCGTGAAGGCGGCCGAGAGGTATTCGACGATCTCGCCGACGCCGAAGATGAGCTGGTCGACGGTCGAGCTCTGCCGCATGTCGTCGTTGAGGAAGAGCCGGATGTGCGCCGCTCCCGGCTCGATTTCATCCGGCGTGACGATCGCGGGACCCAGCGGGCCGTGTGTATCGAAGCCTTTGCCCATCATCCAGGTGGGTGAGTGGAACTGCCAGTCCCGCACGCTGACGTCGTTTCCGATCGTGTAGCCCGCGATGTACTGCGCCGCGTCTGCGGCCGAGACATAGCGCGCCTTGCGGCCGATGACGAAGCACAGCTCGGCTTCCCAGTCGACGGCGCGGCTCACGCGCGGGATGTACACGGGGTGCCCGGGGCCGACGATGCAGGTCGGCATTTTGGTGAAGACGACGGGACGCTGCGGGATCTCCTGCCCGGACTCCTCCGCGTGGTCACGGTAGTTGAGTCCGATCGCCAGCACCTTACCCGGCCGCGGCACCGGCGCCTCGAACCGAACGTCGCTCGGCGGGATCTCGGGCGCCGCCTCAGCGGCCCGCCGGGCGCGCTCTATCCCATCGTCTTGCGATAGCAGTTCGATCATCGTCCGCGGTAACTCCGGATCGGCGGCCGTCAGGTCCAGCAGATGTCCGGTCGTGGTCATCGCGCCGATGCCTGTCGTTCCGTCGTGGGTGAATGTGGCGAGTCGCATCGCTAGGCCTTTCCCGCGTGCTTGCCGGCTTCTCAGCCGTGGGCTGACAGGTGTTCCGAGGCGAATTCGAGTGCCGGCTCCTCGAGATCGGTCGCCATCGTGTCGTTCCAGCGGTTGAGCCAGCCCATCAGGGAGATCGTTGCCGTGATCTCGATGATCTGCGTGTCCTTGAAGTGCCTGCGCAGCTCCGTGAAGTGCTCGGGCGTTGTGGCATTGGGGACTGAGCCGGCGTCGCGGGCGAGCCGCAGCGCCGCGCGTTCCGCCTCATCGAAGAGGTCGCTCGTCTCAAATTCGAAGATGGCGGCGACTTTCTCCGCGCTGACGCCGAAGTGCGCAGCGGAGGCCGAAGTGTGCGCCTGGCAGTAGCGGCAGCCCGCTGATACGCTGGCCATCATCGCCACGAGCTGCTTGAGCGTGGGCTCGACCTCGCCGGGGCCGAAGACCGACATCACGAGACCGTTAAACGCCTTTAGAATGTCGGGCCGACGGCCGAGTGTGTAGTGGCTACGGGGGGCGAAGCCTATGGCGCTCTCGATGATCTTGAAGAACGGCTCGAACTCGGGCAGCTCTTCTCGCGAAAGTGGTGCGACGTTCGCCATGATCTAGCCTTTCGGTGCGTGCATTCCCGCCATCAGCCCCGCCAGGTCATCGGGCCGCGGGAAGGAAGGCGGTGGCGGCGGGCCCCACGAGAAGAGCGCGTCCCTTCCTTCCCAGACCTGTGGCTCCCAGAGCTGGTCCTCCGGGATGCAGTCCATGTCGGCGTAGTATTCGGCGAAGTTGCCGGCGGGATCACGGAAGTACCAGAAGAAGTTGGAGCCGACGTAGTGCCGCCCAAAGCCCCAGACGTGACGCGCCGGGTCCTTCGCCAGCAGGTGCTGCGCCCCGAGGCCGATCTCGTCGACGTCCTCGACCTGCTAGGACGTGTGGTGGAGGAAGCGCACGGGCGCGTGCTGGAGGAGCAGGTTGTGGTGGTCCGTCGAACAGCGCAGGAAGAAGGCGCGGTCGCTTATCTGGTCGCTGAGCTTGAAGCCGATGCCGTCCTGGAAGAAGCGTTGGCTTGGCTCGAGATCGGTCGTGCCGATAACGACGTGGCCGAGCTTGCGCGGGCGCGCCATCGGCTCTTCGCCGGGCGCGGGCAGCTTCGGGGCGCGGCCGGCCCGCTCAGTGCGGCCGGGCCCGTTGTAGGGTGTCGCCGGGGCGGGCTCCTGGTCGACGCGGGCTGCGACCTCTACGCGGACGCGCACGCCTGTCCCCGGATCGGTCGCTGCCATCGCGTCGTCGTCGGCGCCGATGGCCAGCTCGAGCAACCTGCGCACGGGCGACTGGGCCAGGCGCAGCTGCTCACCGCCGTCTGCAGTGGCGAATATGCCCGGCGCGGTCTCGCTGAGGTTGAAGTCTCGGTAGAACTCGGCCGTTGCGGCGACATCGGGAACGCCGATTGTGACCGAGCTAACGCGGTGCAGGGGCATCTCTCACCTCCCCGGTCGCCGGACTGATCCGGGCCTTCTTCAAGAACCTTGCCGGGTCTGGCAGCTGCGTTGTGGGGCTGCCGCGCGCCCGGCGCAGCGTGCGAGCGGAGTGTGCCACCTTTCGGCAGAGCGCCGCAAGTGTTCGTCGCTCGTGATCCGTCAGGTCGGCTGTCACCTCGCGCTCCAGGTCGTGCCATTCCTTCTGCACGCGGATGATCAGGTCTGTGCCTTCGTCCGTGAGCTTGATGGAAACGAGGCGCCGGTCCTCTCGCGACCGCTCCCGGGCGACGAGGCCGCGGCGTTCCAGCGTGTCTACCGCACCGACGACGGCGCCCTTAGTGACGCGCAGGACCGCGGCCAGCTCTCGCGTTTCGCGCGGCCCGGTGATCCAGACCGTCATCAGGACGGAGAAGCCGGCGTGCGAGAGGTCGTGCGGTCGCAGAGCGAGGACTTCCAGGGTAGAGATGACGTCCACGGCGCCCTGGTCGAGGTTGAAGACGGCGGACTGGGCGCCGACGTCTGTGCCGCGCGCACCGAGGAAGGCGCGCATGGACGCTTCGACGGGAGGGATGGTAGGGTCTTGGCGGGAGGCCATATCGTTCAGTATTAAACGTTTAAGGCTAAACGTTGTCAAGGCCCGGGGGGGCAGATGCAGATCTCAGACGAGCAGCGCGAATTCCTGGAGAGCCACCGCCTCTGCGTGTTCGGCTTCGACCGCCGCAGCGGCCCGCCTTCGCTCTCGCCCGTCTACTACTTCATGGACGGTGGCGAGATCGTAATCTCGACGACGGCATCACGCGGCAAGGCGAAGGCCGTCCAGCGCAATCCTGAGGTCAGCGTCTGCGTGCTGGAGCAGAAGATGCCGTTCGCCTACCTCACGGTCTTCGGGCGGGCGCGCGTGGAGGATGATGGTGCAGCAGACGTGATGCGACGCATCGGCGAGGCGATGACCGGCAACGCCGTCCCGGAAGCGGTGCTGCCCGCGCTGGAACAGCGCGCGAAGAACGAAGGGCGCGTCGTCATTCGTGTCAAGCCGGCTCAGGTGGTCTGGACGCAACCGCTCGGCCGGTCGAGCGAGTAGAACGCAGGAGCCCCGCGCGCTAGAATTCGCGCCACATGCCAACCGCCGCGTTTGCCCTCGTCCTCGCCTCGGCGGTGATGCACGCCACCTGGAACTTCCTGCTCAAGCGCAGTGGCAACAAGCAGGCCTTCTTCTGGGGGATGAGCGCCCTCAGCCTGCTCTTCATGGCCGGCCCCGCAGTCGCTTTCGCGATCATCGACGGCTTCAGCTGGTCGGCGCTCGCGCTGGGCTGCGGCACGGCCTCGATCCATGGCGTCTGCGCTTACACGCTCACCCGCAGCTACCAGCTCGGTGACCTGTCGACCGTCTACCCGATCGCCCGCGGGATGGGCCCGGCGCTGGTCCCGCTCCTCGCGGTACTGCTCTTCAGCGAGCACGTTTCGTTGTACGCCGGCGTGGGCATCGCGTTCGTCGTAGTCGGCATCTACGCGACTCACATCGACCGTCGCTTCCTGCGCGACCTTTCGCACCCGCTGCGCGCTCTGGCGACACCGTCAGCGGCCGTCGCGATCCTCACAGGGTTCGTCATCGCCTCGTACACGCTGTGGGACAAGAACGCCATCGACCAGGACGTGCACCCGTTGACGGTCAGCGGCTTCGCCATGGCCGGGAACTTCATCTTCTTCGCGCCGTTCGCGCTCCTCCGCATCGGCACGGCAACGGTGGCGAAGGAGTGGCGCGAGCAAAAGGGCAGCATCCTCCTCTCGGGGATTTTGGCGCCGCTTGGCTACACTCTCGTGCTGATCGCGCTGACGACGAGCCGTGTCAGCTACGTCGCGCCCGCCCGTGAAGTCGGCATCGTGCTCGGCGCGGCGCTGGGTGTGCTCGTGCTGGGCGAGGGGTTCGGCACGACGCGTATCTGGGGCGCGGCGTTGATCGTCGTTGGCTGCGTCACACTTGGCGTCGCGCCGTGACCCGGTTTCGCGATAGGATTGGAGCGACACCTCTGCGGACGGGCGTAACGCCTCGTACCGACGAAAGGACGAGAGCTTGAAGCGCATACAGGACGGCATCTACCAGATCATCAGCCCCTTCCCTGAGTACGAGCGCGAGGAAGCCTATCGGCTGCGCGACGACATGGAGGCGCACCCCAGGGTGACCAAGGGGCTGCCCTACGTCATGCCTTACGCGATCACCAGCCGGGGGGAGACGCTCCTCGTCGACTGCGGCTGGGGGACCGACGATTCGTACGACGCTCTATCGGAGCAGCTCCACGAGCTTGGTCTTGGCATCGACGACATCACGAAGCTGGTGCTCACGCACGCCCATCCTGACCACTGCGGCCTGGCCGGACGCCTGCACGATGAGGCGAAATGCAAGGTCTATATGCACGAGATCGAGATCGGCTTCCTGCGCTCGCGCTACACGGCGCCGGAGGAGATCCTTGATAAGATGAGCGTCTGGCTGAAGCAGCACGGCGTCGAGAAGGAGGACGTCGAGGACCTGGAGCGCGGGTCGATGCCCGCGCGCTTCTTCGTCGCCACGGTGACGCCGGACAACCCGGTAAAGGGCGGCGAGACGATCGACGTCGGCGACTTCACGTTCGAGGTGATCTGGACGCCGGGACACTCGCCCGGCCACGTCTGCCTCTACGAGCCGAATCACCGCCTGATGATCAGCGGCGACCACGTCCTGCCGATGATCTCGCCCAACGTCAGCCTCCATCCGCACCAGCGCGAGAACCCGCTGCAGGACTACATCGACAGCCTGGAGAAGATCGCCGATATGAAGGTCGACCGTGTGCTGCCTGCGCACGAGTGGGACATCGACTGGTTCAAGAAGCGGGTCACGGAGCTGCTGAGCCACCACGAGTTGCGGCTCGAAGAGATGGTTGCAGCTGTCGGCGTTGAGGGCGAGGCGACGGCCGCCGACGTGGCGCGGCTTATCCGCTGGAACACCGGCTCCTTCGATTCGTTCGCCGCCTGGATGAAGCGCGCGGCCATCGGCGAGACGCTGGCCCACCTGCGCTTCCTCGCCGGCAAGGACCGCCTTCGCCAGTACGAGCGCGACGGCGTCACCTACTTCGCGAACTCTTAGGCGCCGGATAGCCTCTGCTAAACTGCGGCACACGGGAGGATACGACATGGCAAAGACAGCACTGGTACTGGGCGGCGGCGGAATGCTCGGCGTCTCATGGGCTACCGGGATGATCGCCGGGTTGCGCGACGCAGGCTCTGACGTGACCGGCGCGGACCGCATCGTCGGCACCTCCGCCGGCGCGATCGTCGCCTCGCAGATCGCCCAGGCGTTGCCCCTCGACGAGATGATCGCCTGGCATCATGCGCCTCGCCCGGAGGACGCGCTCGAGCTGAACATGGAGATCGACCTGCAGAGCACGATGGCGATCTTCGCCAAGTGGGCCGCCTTCACCGAGATGACCCCCGAAGACTGCGCCGAGATCGGCGCGATGGCGTTGGCCTCGAAGACGGTCGATGAGGACCGCTTCATCGAGTCGTTTGAGGGCTTTATCGGACCCGACTGGCCCGACCGCGACGTCGTCCTGACGGCTGTCGACGCCGAGAGCGGCGCCTTCCAGACGTGGACGCCGGACTCCGGCGTCGCGCTCCACAGGGCGATCGCCTCCAGCTGCGCGGTGCCCGGCCTCTTCCTGCCCGTCAAGATCGACGGGCGACGCTACCAGGACGGTGGCGTTCGCTCGACCACGAACGCAGACCTGGCGGCCGGCGCCGACTCCATCCTCATCGTGGCGCCGATCGGTGCGCGCCCGGACGGCATCGACCCGCTGTCCAATCGGCTGGCGACCGCCGAGGCGGAGGCGCTGCGAGCGGCCGGCGCCAGTGTCGAGTTGGCGTTCCCGGACGAAGGCTCACCGGAAGCGATGGGCATCAACCGCATGGACTCCTCGCGGCGCGGCCTCTGCGTGGACGCGGGACGCGAGCAGGGACGCTCGCTGGCCGGACGCATCGCGACCTTGGCCGAAGCCACCGCCTGAGCGACGACGTGTTACCCGTCGATCACCTCGTGTACGCCGCGCCCGGTCTGGACGCCGGCATCGAGGCGATGGCAGAGCGGCTCGGTGTTACCGCTGCCTACGGCGGGAAGCACACGGGCATCGGCACGCACAACGCGCTCCTCTCGCTCGGGCGCAACGTCTACCTCGAGATCATCGCTCCCGACCCCGATCAGCCGCCACCGAGCGAGCCGCGGTCGTTCGGCCTCGATGAGCTGCGCGAACCCGGCCTTGCCGCCTGGGCGCTGGCCGTCACCGACATCGAATCGCGAGCGGCCGCGGCGCGGGACGCCGGCTACGATCCGGGGCCCGTAATCCCGATGACGCGTGCGTTCCCCGACGGCGGCGAGCTTAGCTGGCGCCTGACCCTCCGCCGCCCGCCCGCCGGCGACGGTCTCGTCCCGTTCCTCATCCAGTGGGATCCCGGCGGGCCTCACCCGTCCGCCTCGGCCCCCGGCGGCTGCACGTTGACCGACTTGTCGGCAGAGCACCCGCGCCCGGCCGAGATCGAGCCGATGCTCTCGGCGCTGGGCGTCGCCGTGCCGCTCGCGGAGGCGCCCCGCCCGGCCCTCATCGCAACGATCGAGGGCCCGGCGGGAACGGTCGTCCTGACGTAGGACTGCTAGTCGCGGAAAGTAGTGGTTCCGCGGTGCGCCGTCGTATTTTCCGCTGGGCAGGCAGCAGCGCTTGAAAGCGGCGTCCTGATCCGCAGGGACATAGGTCGTTCCGCCCGAGTTTCTCGCTCAGTTCCTTGTCGCCGTGTACCTCGCGGAATCCACGCTTGACTCTGCTCTCCGATGGGAAGCCCTTGCGGCGCTTGCTTGTGATCTCAAAATGAGTAGTCCTTGTATTCGTGCGTCACGACGCACCTCCTTGTCTTAGCGACCACGCGCCTTCATCCGGGCGCGGTTGGTCTTGGCGATCTGCTTCCACTTCCTCTGCTCTTCAACGCGCAGCCGCTCGTCCTTTTTGCCGGCGATGAACGTTTGCTCTCTCCGCAGCTTGCGGTAGCTCTCCAGCCGCCGCCAGTCGAGCGTCCCCGCGTCGATCGCTGCCTGGACGGCGCAGTTCGGCTCCGAGCCGTGGCTGCAGTCGCGGAAGCCGCAGCCTTCCGCCAGCTCATCGACCTCCGCGAACGCCTGGCCCAGGCCTTCGCCGGCGTCCCACAGCTGCAGCTCGCGCAGCCCGGGCGTGTCGATGATCACGGCCCCGCCGGGCAGGACGAGCATCTGCCGCACTGTCGTCGTGTGGCGGCCCTTATCGTCGGCGCGGACGCCCTTGACGTCCTGCTCCTCGCGTTCCAGCAGGCGGTTGATGATGCTCGTCTTTCCGACTCCGGACGAGCCGACGAAGACGGCTGTCTTCCCGCACGCCAGCGTCGACCGCAGCGCTTCGAGGCCTTCGCCGGAGGCGGCGCTCGTCGCGAAGACGCTGACGCCGGGCGCTATCGCTTCGACGTCGCGGAGGATCTGCCGGCGGTCGTCGCAGAGGTCGGCCTTGTTGAGGACGATGGCAGGCGTCGCGCCGCTCTCCCAGATCACCGCCAGATAGCGCTCCAGCCGTCGCAGGTTCAGCTCGCGGTTGAGCGAGGCGACGACGTAGACGAGGTCGACGTTGGCCGCCATGATCTGCTCGCCGGTGCGCTCGCCGGCGACCTTCCGGGAGAGCGTCGAGCGCCGCTGCAGCAGGCGCTCGCCGACGGCGCGGGACTCGCCAGGCAGGCGTCTCGCCAGCACCCAGTCACCAAACCGCCGGCAGGTCCGCGCGCCCTTCGGCTTCGTGCAGCATGCGCCCCGGTATGACGGCCTCGAAGGCGCCCGCGGCAGACCAGAGCACGTATGCGCCGCGTTGCTCTTCGGCGACGCGCATCGGCGTCAGGGTTTCGTCGGACTGTTGGTCGAAGAACTGGCCCCAGCCAAGGTCTTCAAGTGAATACAACGGATCGCTCCTTGTGTTTCGATGGTGATGATGCGTGCGTGCGCGCACGGTCGGATGGAGCGGGCCCGGACAGTGGTCGGAAGCAGGGGTCAGGCCGAGCGGCCGGTGACCGGAAGGATGGGCCCGCCGCGCGCGGCAACGAATGTGTATCTCATATTGTAAGGGCCCTCCTTTCGCGTTCTCGTGCCCGAGACTAACCGCCGCCGGCGACGCTGTCAACGTGAAGCGCTGTCACGAACCCCTGTTCACTGTTCACGGGCCACTCCATATACTGGCCGCATGCGCGTTCTCGTCGTCTCCGATATCCACGCCAACCTCGCCGCGCTCGACGCCGTCATTCGCGACGCTCGAACGGGTGGCGCGATCGACGCCATCTGGAGTCTGGGCGACTGTGTTGGTTACGGGCCGCAGCCGGGCGAGTGCCTCTCGCGCCTGAGAGACGAGGGCGCCGCCTGCGTGGCGGGCAACCACGAGCGGGCGGCGACCGGCGCGATCAGCGTCGACGACTTCAACGCAGACGCCCGCACGGCGGCGCTCTGGACCGCGGACCGCCTCGCTGCGGACGAGAAGGCCTCGCTCGATTCGATGCCGGAGACGCGAGTCGAGGCGGAGCAGTTCTCGCTCGTACACGGGACTCTGCGCTTGCCGATCTGGGAGTACCTTTACTCGGTTGAGGCCGGAGCTGCGCATCTGGCGTTGCAGGAGACGCCGTTCGGCTTCTGCGGCCACACGCACGTGCCGGCGATCGCCACGCTGGATGAGGCCGCTCCCGGAGGCTGCGATTTCCGCCGCCTCGCCGACGGACAGTCTGTCCCGCTCGATCCGGCGACTAAGGCTGTGATCAACCCGGGCAGCGTGGGCCAGCCGCGCGACGGCGATCCGCGCGCCTCATACGCGATCTACGACTCGCAGTCGCAGGACGTCACCCTGCAGCGCGTTGAGTACGAGATCGGGAGCACGCAGAAGCTGATGGAAGAAGCGGACCTGCCGCGCTGGCTGATCGAGCGCCTGTCAGAGGGCCGCTAGCCCAGGTGCGATTCGAACCAGCGCCTGTAGTCAGGCCAGTCGGGAAGCTCGCTACCGTCAGGCGCGGCGTAGATTAGCGCTCCGATGGCCGCGAACGCCTCGATCGGATTCGGCGCGAACGGCTGGAGCGTCTCGCCTGTCACGCTGAGGTAGGTCAGGTCGTCTCCGTCGTAGCGGAACATCGCTGCGATCTCGTCCCAGGAGCCTTGCGCCCGGCTCTGCAGCTCTTCATCGGAGACGATCTGCACCCAGCCGGTCGCGGCAATGAAGGAGCGCATCTCCGGCGTCAGCAGCGCGTGCCCGTAGCTCCCGGCGGGGGCCTCGCGCATCTGGTGGACGTGCAGCAGCTCGTGGGCGATCGTCAGGCGGTCTGCGCCGGTCTGAAGGACGACCTGGCTAGCGACGCTGCGGACGCTGCCGTCCCAGTCCTCGGTGGCGTAGAAGTTGGCGGCGCCTTCGCCGTAGGGTTGCCATCCGGCGAGGGTGCGCCCGTCCTCGTTCGAGAGCACCGAGAGCGAGCCGTGCGGGCTGCCGGTCGCGGACGAGACGACGTCAGCGGGTAGCGACGCCAGCGCGGCGGCCAGCGAGCCGAGGTTACGCAGCTGCGCCTCCTTGGTCGGGCCCCAGTCCTGTCCGGCGATGACGACGCGGACTCCCCAGTCCGTCTCGATCCCTGTGAGCAGCGCGAACGCGGCGGGCGAGAGCGCGGCATCGGGCGCGGGAGTGTAGAGGTGCGGAGTCGCCGACCAGGCATCGACGAGCGTCGGTGCGGCGGAGGCGGCAGGCACGAGGGTCGGCGTGGGCGGCTGAGTGGCTGCGACGGCGGCGGTCGCTGTCGGTGCAGCGATCGACGTAGCCGCGAGGGTGGCCTCTGGGGCCGCCGTTGCCGGTGTGGCGATCTCTGCGGCGACGGTGGGGGCGGCGTAGCTGTACGGCGCCTGTCCCGAGTCGCCAGGGGAGCTGAGGGCAACCCCTGTGGCGATGACTCCGCTCAGGACAGCGACAGCTGAGACCGCGGCCAGCAGGCCCCTCGTTCGCTTCCACCCTCCCAGATGGCTCGTCATACGGCCGTTCCGGCCGCCGCGGTCTCCGTACAGTCCCGGTCCCTCCCATCCTGGGCTCGTCCCAGGTGCGCCGAGGACGCTGGTCCTCGTGTCTGAGACTCAGGTTAAGGAATGGTTTAGGCGGGTACAGTTAACGGCTGGTGAAGATCGGTCACGGCTTGGGGAACATCGCGTCCGGGTGTGTCTTATAATCCGCCTCACATGACTGACTCCGTCAACGTCACCATCGCCATGCCGCTGGATGCAGCGCTCGTGGAACTCGTGAGCAGCGCCTCGCCGCGGGTTTCGCTGACGCACCTGTCGCGGGCGCAACGGTTCGTCTACCGGGATGGACGCCCGATCTGGGGCGGCTATCAGGAGACGCTGGCGCCGGAAGACGAGAGCGAAGACGAAGCACGCCAGGCGCTGAACGCGACACTCGGAGCGACCGAGGTGCTTCTGTCCAACCAGGTGCTCCCCGACGACATCGTCGCCCGCGCGAGGGCGCTCAAGTGGCTCCAGCTCACCAGCGCCGGCGTCGATTCGCTAGCCGACCACCAGGTCGTGCGCGCGGCGGGCGTGACCGTAACGACGGCCAGCGGCATCCACGCGGCGACGATCAGCGAGTACGTCGTCGGCGCGATGATCAGCTTCGCCAAGAACTTCACGAAGTCGCTCCGCTCGCAGGACGAACGCACCTGGCAGCCGTACTGGCCGCTGGAGCTGGAGGACGCCACGGTCGGCATCATCGGTCTCGGGGCGATCGGCGGCCGCACTGCCGAGGTCTGCCGCGCGATGCGGATGCGCGTCCTGGCGATGCGCCGATCGTGCGATCGGCGCATGAGCGGCGAGGAGGCCGGCCAGCCAGCGGTCAGCGAGATGTTCCCTCCGGCCGACCTGCACGCTCTGCTCGCAGAGTCCGACTACGTTGTGCTGGCGCTTCCGCTCACCGCCGAGACGGCCGGCGTAATCGGCGAGGCTGAGCTGGCGGTGATGAAGCCGAACGCAGTGATCGTGAACATCGCCCGTGGCCGCGTGATCGACCAGGACGCGCTGATCCAGGCGCTGCGGCAGGGGCGGATCGCCGGCGCTGCGCTCGACGTCACGACGCCGGAGCCGCTGCCATCAGACCACGAGCTGTGGGGCGTCCCCAACGTGATGATCACGCCGCACATCAGCGGCGGCACGCCCCGCTACATGGAGCGCGCGATCGGCCTCTTCTGTGACAACCTCCGCCAGTATGCCGATGGCGAGCCGCTGCGCAACGTTGTCGACCCGTCGCGCGGCTACTAGCGCCGACTTTAAGCTTCGAGAAGGACGCGGCGCAGGTGGTCCAGCGGCACGTTGCCGCCGCTGACCATGATCGCGACCTTCTTCCCGCCGAGACGTTCCCGCAGCTGCACCGCTGCCGCCGTGGCGGCCGCACCTGCCTCTTCGGCGATCACGTGAGCGATGCGGGCCAGCATCAGCATCGCCTCGCGGATCTCTTGCTCGCTCACGAGCACGAAGTCGTCGAGGCCGTCGATCAGCGTCCGCACTGCCGGATGGTAGGCGGCGCCTGTCGCCAGGCCCTCGGCGGCGGTGTCGATGCCGGACTCGCGCAGGGTGTGTGACTTCCACGACTCGTAGACGGCCGGTGCGCCGGCTGCCTGCACGCCGATCACCTCGACGCTCGGTCGCAGCTTCTTGGCGACGAGGCAGTGCGCTAGCGCGCCGCTGCCGCCGCCGATCGCCACGACGATCGCATCGACGTCCGGCAGGTCTTCGATGATCTCGATGCTCACCGTGGCGACGCCGGTCACGAGCCGTGGCGCGTTCGAGTGGTGGATGTACTGCAAGGCCTCGCGAGCAGCGTGCTCCTCTGCCCACTCGCGGGCTTCGTCGAAGTTGGCGCCGTGGAAGAGCACATCGGCGCCGAGCGCGCGCATCGAATCCACCTTCATCGGGTTCGCTTCCTCCGGCATGACGATGACGCACCTGATCCCGGCGAGCCTGGCGCCGTAGGCCAGCGACTGGCCATGGTTGCCGGTCGACGCACCGATGATCCCGCGCGAGCGCTCTTCGTCGGTCATGCTTGCTGACAGGTAGACGCCGCCGCGCACTTTGAAAGCGCCAATCGGCTGCAGGTTCTCCAGCTTGAGCCAGGCCTCGAAGCCCAGCTCGCGTGACATCGCCGGGTTGCGCACGAGCGGCGTGCGCTGGAGGTGCGGCTCCAGCAGGTGCTTCGCGCGGTAGACGTCGGCGAGCGTTGGCATCTGCTCGATGCGCCGGTCGTAGACCATGCCGACGGGGTTCTCCCTCAGCCCGGCGGCGCAGACGCGCTCCAGCTCGTCGACGAGCTCCTGCGGCAGGATCTCGGTGCGCAGGAAGCCCAACCGCTCGTAGTAGGCGGGCAAGTCCGTCGTGATGTAGACCTCGTCCTGCGGGAAGCGGCGGATGAGCTCGCGCGTGATCTGCTCGCCCAACCCCTGCGAGCGCTCTTCTTCGATCACGGCGACGCTGCCGAGCTCGTACGTCTTCTCGTACGGCTTGACGCGGCCGAAGGCGATGATGCGCCCGTCGCGACGGAGTGTGATGAACTGCTCGGGCGCCAACCGCTCGCCGTCGAGCCTCAGGCGCTCGATCGTCTCGGCGATGAACGGCATGTCATCGTCGGTCGCCGGCGTAACGTCCAGTTCGGGCGCTGTTTTCGTCGTCACGTGTCACATTGTACGCGCGCCGCCCCGGATCGCCGGCGCCGGCTCGCCACCGCCGCGGCGCTAGGTCGCCGCGTCTTCTGAGGCCTTCTCCGGCGGTTCGCCGGCCGCCTCGGGCGGGTCGGCGCTCGCCTTACTGGCGGGCGGCTCCGGCTCCGGGGGCGGCGCGGCTTGCTCCGCATCAGGCTGCGGTGCCGCCTCGGCTGACGGCTCGCTCGCATCCTCTGCGTGCTCCGGCGGTGTGGCGGCCATCGAAAGCGGCACTTCCGGACGGGGTTTTGTCTGCGCCTCGCCCTTGAGCCAGTAGTCGATCGGCTTTCGAGAGTCGGTCTCCAGCGGCAGAGAGACGCGCGCGCCGGTGCGCGCCGACCGGTACGCGGCGCAGATGATCTCGAGCACCGCGCGGCCGTCTTCGCCGGTGAGCATCGGCTGCCTCTCGTTCTCGATGCAGTCTGCGAAGTGCGCCATCTCCTGTGGGAAGCCGTAGTTCCACGCCTCGTCGAAGCTCGTCCACGTCCAGCCGCGTGTCTGCTCCGCTTTTTCTCCGGCGTAGTCGTAGCCGACCGCGCTGAAGGTCTGCAGCGCGCCGCCGCGGGCGATGTCGGCGACGGTTAGCCCCTTCGAGCCGTAGATCTCCGCCCGGTCGTCGAGGCCGCCGGAGCGTGCCCAGGCGTTCTCCGCCATGCCCAGTCCGCCCCGCGGGTGCCGGGCCGACTCGGCGAAGCGGAGCATGACGACGGCGTGGTCGTCGCCGCGCGTGCGCCGCCCGTGCACGAAGTTGCCCGCCTCCGCGTAGACGGACTCGATCGGAGTGTCCCCAAAGACCCAGCGGCAGTAGGCGATGGAGTGGCAGCCCATGTCCATAAGCACGCCGCCACCGGAGCGGTTGATGTCCCAGAACCATTCGGAGTGTGGCCCGGAGTGGCACTCCAGCTGCCGCACGTAGTAGATGTCGCCCAGCGCGCCCTGGTCGGCCAGCTGCTTGGCGCGCACGTACTTGGGGGCGAAGCAGAGGTTCTCGCCGTACATCAGGACCACGCCGGCCGTCTTGCAGGCGTCGATCATGCGGTCGCACTCAGCGAGGCTCATCGCCATCGGCTTGTCCACGAGGACGTGCTTGCCCGCCGCCGCGGCGTCGATCGTGACCTGGGCGTGCACGTCGTTCGGACAGGCGACCGTCACAGCATCGACGAACCCGCTCGACAGCATGTCCTTGTAGTCGGTGAAGGCGTGTTCGACCTCGAAGCGCCTGCGGAACTCCCAGGCGTGCTCGGCGTTTGGCGAGGCGACGGCCGTCAGTTCGACGCCCGGCGTCTGGCGCAGCGCTTCGGCGTGCGCCGCCGCGACGAAGCGCGACCCGATGATGCCCACGCGGATGCTCAAGGTGCCCCCCTTTGCGGCGGTGCGATCGCCGGCGTTGGCTCCTGCCTTGCTAACTGAGGTGTCGCTATTCTATTACGGCTCGCTTGCCTGTGGGTTGCAGGACGGCCGCGATTGTCACAGACTACCGAGCGCAGGGAGGAACGAGAGATGGATCCAACCGGCAAAGTAGCACTCATTACGGGCGCAGGCTCCGGCATCGGCCGGGTCACAGCGCTGCTGCTGGCGGAGAACGGCGCTTCGGTCGTAGTTGCCGACGTCGACGAAGCCGGCGGCAACGAGACAGTGAAGCAGGTGAAGGCCGCCGGCGGCGAGGCGGCGTTCGTTCGGGTAGACGTGACGAACCGCGACGACGTCGAAGCGATGGTCGCGTTCACGAAGGAGACGTACGGCGGACTCGACATCGCCTACAACAACGCTGGCGTCGGAACGCCAGGGGCGCGGTTCCCGGCGGGGCGGACCGAAGACTGGGAGCGCACACTCATGATCGACCTCCTGGCCGTCGCCGCCTGCGTCCAGGCGCAGGTGCCGGCGCTGCGAGAGCGCGGCGGCGGGGTCATCATCAACACGGCCTCCATCGCCGGTCTCATGGGCTACATGCCGGACCCGATCTATGCCGCCGCCAAGCACGGAGTCGTCGGGCTGACGCGGTCGATGGAGTTCCTCCTGCCCGAGGCCAACATCCGCGTCAACTGCGTTTGCCCCGGCGTCGTTGACACGCCGATGGTCCACCAGGTGCGCGACAACTCCGATCCGGAGGCGCGTGAGCGAGCGAAGGCGCTGCTCGCCACTATGCCGCTGATTGAGCCGCAGACGATCGCCGAGACGGTGCTCGAACTGATACGCGACGACACCGCCAACGGTAGAGCGATGGCGGTGACGTACGGCCGGCCGCCGCGAGAGGTCGAAGCGCCGATCCGCTTCGGCCGCCCCGATCCCGCACAGCAGCAGCGCGGCTAGCTCCGCTTGACGTCTCCCGCTGGGTGCGGCTACGCTTGCCTGCGTCTTGCGGTGGCCGCAATCGGCGATCGAGCTACGAAAGGAGCCCCTCAGTGGTATCAGTCCGCTCAATCGTGACGTTGGCCGCGGCCGCGGTAATTGGCCTGGCGGCGATCGTGGTCCTCAACAACGCGCCTGCCAACGCGCCGCGCTTGGCGCTGGCGGGCCCCTGCACCCTGGGCCCGCACCTCTTCTTCGAGGACGATTCCCTCTTTGCGGATCCGTTGGAATACACGTACTACGCCGCCGATCCAGGCGACCACGACGAGACCGAGATGGTCATCACCGTCCAGCCGGGCGACAAGACCGTAACCATTGAGATCGTGGGCGTTCCCGGCAACGCGAACATCTTCAACAGCTTCACCCCAGCGAGTGGCGAGGGCACGTTCAGTACGACCTGGCTCACGAGCATCCCCGAGTTCGTGGCGGACGGCACCTATGAGTACGAGATCCGCCTTACCTGCCACGGCGAGGTGACGAAGATCCCATTCGACGTCATCGTTGGCGGCTGTTCGGCGCCTGATGACAGACAGCCCAGCGGCATCTCCGGCCAGTCCCCACCTGGATGTGGCGGCTTCGGTCCGACGGCCGGCCCCAGTCCGGCTCCGACGGTGGCGCCGACACCGACAGCGACAGCGGCGCCGACGCCCACGTCGCCGCCGGGCCAGCAGTTGATCTGGGCCGACAACAACTGCTCGACGACCGTTGATCCGGTAGACTCGCTGTTCATACTGCGCGGCGACGCCGGCCTGCCGACGAATACGGGCGATTGCCCGGACATGGGCGCGGCGATCAACGTCCTTAACGCCTCGCAGCATTTCTGGGGGGACATCGACTGCACCGCTGCGATGACGCCCGTGGACTCGCTGAAGACGCTGCGCTACGACGCCGGCCTCAGTGCCTCGCAGGAGGACGGCTGCCCGGCGATCAACAGCCCGGTGACGATCGTGGACTTCTAGCCGCCCCGTAGTGTGGTATCGGAGCGCCGTCGCTCGGCCGAACGGCGGCGCTTCTGGTTGTCTCTTGACGCCGACGGCGGGCGCGGGTAGTTTTGCCTCCATCCAGCCGTCACCAGGTCCCGACCTGACACCGAAAGGGAGTTAGCCATGGCTGACCGTTTGTTTCCAGTCTTCCTGGTCGCCGTATTCGTTCTTGCTTTCGGCGCGCTGGGAGGGCTGCCGGGCGTCGGCTCCGTCGGCGCGCCATGGGCTGAAGCAGTCGTGCCCGCTGGTGACGACGATGGTGACGACGACGGACCAGACCTCGACGAGTTGAATTGCGAGCAGATCCTTGCCCTGCAACTTCTGATCGAGACAGACGTCGTGAATCCTCACGCCCAGCAGATCGACCTCGAAGAGCTGCAGGAGTTGGTTGCCGAATGTGAAGATGAGGGCGGCGACCGTGTCAGTCTGCAGGAGCGCATTACAGCCGGACTACCCTTCACAATGAGCCTCTCCGGCACGGGGAACTTCGTAGATGTCTCCGGGATTTACGACCCGAGCACCGGGACTTACACGGGTAACGGCGTTGGCACCGTCGCTGGCTTCCCTAACGTGACGGTCGTGATGTTGCTGAACATCGCCAAGAACGGGAACGTTACGGGAACCTACACGATGGGCGCGGGCGGCGAACTGCCAGGAGGCCAACCTGGGGTCTACAACGTCTCGGGCGTCTGGCCACTGGCCACGCCGACACCCACGCCTTCGCCAACCGACACACCGGTGCCTACGGCCACGGATGCGCCCGGCCAGCAGGTCACCTGGGCGGACAACAACTGCTCGGCTTCGGTCGACCCGATCGATTCGCTGTTCGTGCTGCGCGGTGACGCCGGCCTGCCGACGAACACGGGCGACTGTCCGGGGATGGGTGCTGACATCAACGTCCTCAACGCCTCGCCGCATATCTGGGGCGACATCGACTGCTCGGGCGCCATGACGCCCGTGGACTCGCTGAAGACGCTGCGCTACGACGCCGGCCTGAGCGCCTCGCAGGAGGACGGCTGCCCGGAGATCGGCAGCCCGGTGACGATCACAGCAGAGTCATAGAGGGCCACCAATAGAAGCGCCAGAGCGCCGCCGCTCACGAGAGCGGCGGCGCTCTTCATTGCGGCTTGACGTCTTTGGCCGTGCCGCCTACCCTTGCTTGCATCTCGCAACTGGTAGAATCGGCGGCCTAACGCCGAAAGGGGGCCCCACGTGGGAGCCACGCGCACGCTAGTCTCCATCGCCGCTGCGGCAGCCATCGCCCTGGCAGCCGTCGTTGTCCTCAGCAACTCGCCGGCCGGCTCGCCGCGCTCGGCGCTGGCGGGGCCATGCACGTCCGGCCCGGACCTCAACTTCTCGGATGACGATGTCGATGATCCGCCGCTCTCAGGCGTGGTCTGGTACGGCGCGGCCGGCGAACACAGCGATAGAGAGATGGTTATCTTTGTCGAGCCAGACCCGTTCCCGGAAGGAAAGCCGCCGATAACGATTGAGATCGTCGGCGTGCCGGGCGACCCCGAGATCTTCAACGATTTCAGCCCTTCGTCCGGCGGGGGCTCTTTCCTGACGGATATCCTCACCAGCGTCGACGCGTCTGTGACTCCCGGCATCTACGAATACGAGATCCGCATTGACTGCCACGGGGACATCACGACGATCCCCTTCGACGTTTACGTTGACGTCTGCCCAGCGAACGGCGCTAGGCAGACCAGCGGCTTCTCAGGCCAGTCCGCGCCCGACTGCGGTGGCGGCCACGACGACTTGCCGACGCCGACGCCTGAACCTACAGCAACTCCGGCGAATGCGACCTGGGGCGACAACAATTGCTCGAAATCGGTTGACCCCGTCGACTCGTTGTTCGTGCTGCGCGGCGATGCCGGCCTCTCGACGAACACCGGCGACTGCCCCGAGATGGGTGCCGACATCGAGGTGTTGAACGCCTCGCCGCATATCTGGGGGGACGTTGACTGCTCGGGCGCGATGACGCCGGTGGACTCTCTTAAGACGCTTCGCTTCGACGCCGGCCTGAGCGTCTCACAGGAGGCCGGTTGCCCGGCAATCGGCGGCGCCGTGACAATCATCGACGCCTTCGTGCTCACGAGCGATGCCTTCGCGCCGGGTGGCACAATCCCGGTCCAGCACACCTGCGATGGCGCGAACACGTCGCCGCAGCTCTCCTGGAGCGGCCAACCGGCGGGGACCGAATCGCTGGCCGTCATCGTCACTGACGTCGACGCCAACGACTTCGCGCACTGGCTCGTCTACGACCTGCCCGCCGAAACCACGAGTCTCCCGGCGGATGCTGAGCTCCCTGCCGGCGCCAAAGAGGGGATGACCACCTTCGGAGCCGTCGACTACCGTGGCCCCTGCCCGCCGCCGGGGCCGGCCCACGAGTACGTCTTCATACTGTGCGCGCTTGACGCACCGCTCAACCTGGCGGCGGGGGCCAGCGTGACGCAGCTTGAGGCGGCCATCGCGGGCCATATCCTGGAGATGGCTGAGCTTACCGCGTTCTACGCCCGCTAGCCGCGCAGCTCGGCGATCGCGCTCTGGTCCGCGACCTCGATGCCGCGCTTGCCAACGATGATCGCCTGCTCGCCGATCGTCTCGAAGCCGGCGCCGACGGTGCCGCCGTCGAGGAAGCGCTTGTTCATGTTTTCCAGGATGACGCCCAGCTTGAAGTGCGCCATCACCGTATAGAAGTCGAGGCCGGAGAGGTCGGCGCCGCTCTTCTCCGCGTAGCGCGCGGCCGCCTCCTCCCAGGTCGGGAAGCCCGGCAGCGTCATCACGGACGTCGCGCCGATTCTCAGCTGCGAGCTGGTCGGGTTGCCCCAGTACATCCGCAGCAGACCCATGTCGGCTAGCGAGTCGCCCAGCGTGCACATCTCCCAGTCGAGGACGGCGATGATGTGTCCCTCGTCGTTGAGGATCGCGTTGTCCAGACGGTAGTCGCCGTGGACGATGCCGGGCCGGCGCTCTTCTGGCATCGCCGCCTGAAGGCGCTTCGCCAGCTCGTCCAGCTCCGCCGTCTCGCGGTAACGGATGGTTTCGAGCTGCTCGCTGAAGCGCCGCACCTGCCGTTCGAGGTAACCCTTTGCCTTGCCGAAGTCCTGGAGGCCGATCTCGTCCGGGTGGAACGCATGTAGCCGGACGAGGACGTCTACCAGCTCTTCGCCGATCCTGCGGCGCTCGCCCTCATCGAACTTCGCACCGAACTCTTTCGGGTCGATGGCGATGAACCCGTCAACGAACTCCATCACGTAGAACTGCGCGCCGATGACGGAGTCGTCGGTACAGAGCGCGTACGGTTTCGGCACGGGGAAGCCCGTTGGTTCGAGGGCCGAGATGATGCGGAACTCGCGGCCCATGTCGTGCGCCGTCTTCTGGACGTGGGAGAGCGGTGGCCGGCGCACCACCCACGGCCGGCCGTCCTCAGCCTCAACGCGGTAGGTGAGGTTGGAGCGCCCATGGCCCACGATCTGCGCTGAGAGGCTCTTTACGGGCTCCACGTGCTCGCTGAACCACGGCACGAGCTGGTCGAGGTCGATTCCGGGCGGGCTGGAGGTGGTCATCGTCGTGACATTCTACAGCAAGCGCCCGCAGATGGCCCCGGCGCAGCATCGCGAGCGTTCGACGGACCGGGTCTGGCCCGCCATCGATCGCGACACGCTGGCCAGCGCCCGCCACGGCGGATAAAGTACGGGAGCAGACGAAAGAAGGGCGAGACGATGGCGACATACCTTGAGCTGAACAAGAACCTGACCGAAGAAGAAGAGGCGATCAAGCAGCAGGTCCACCGCTTCGCCGTCGACGTCTTGCGGCCGGCGGCGATGGAGCTGGACAAGATGTCACCGGAGCAGGTGATCGACGAGGACTCACCGTACTGGGGCGTCTTCCGGCAGGCGTACGCACTGGGGTACAGCCGGAGCTACCTGCCGCCCGCGCTCAACGGGCCCGGCCTCTCACCGCTGGCACGGCACATCTACACGGAGGAGATGGGCTGGGGCAGCGCCGACTTTGCGGTCGGCATCGGTGTCACCTCGTTCCCCTTCGGATACGCCGCTATGAGCGGTAACCAGGACGTGCTCAAGGACCACGTCCTGCCGTTCACGCAGGACTCGGAAGCGCGCTTCATCGGCTGCTGGGCGATCACTGAGCCGCAGCACGGCTCCGACATGCTGATGGTCGGTACGCCCCAGTTCCGCGAGCCGGAGGCGGCCGGCGACGTGCGCGCCCGCTTGGACGGCGATGAGTGGGTGATCAATGGTCAGAAATCGGCCTGGGTCTCCAACGGTACCGTCGCCACGCACGCGCTGCTATTCCTGAACACTGACGAGAGCCAGGGGCAAGAGGGTGGCGGCGTCGCCTTCGTGCCGCTCAACCTGCCCGGCGTGACGAAAGGAAAGCCGCTCGACAAGCTCGGTCAGCGGGCGTTGAACCAGGGCGAGATCTTCTTCGACAACGTTCGCGTGCCGAAGCCGTTCATGCTGGTCGAGCCCGGCGGCTATCCGTTCGTAATCCACTCGGTGCTGGCGGCCGCCAACGCCTTCATGGGCGCCACCTTCACCGGACTGGCGCGCACCGCCTTCGAGGAGGGCCTGGACTACGCGCGCAACCGCGTGCAGGGGTCGAAAGCGATCACGGAGCACCAGGCCGTTCAGCTGAAGCTGGTCGATATGTTTATCAACGTCGAAACCGCGCGCCAGTTCTCGCGTGCCGCCCTTGTCTACAACTCGGAGACGAGCCCGCCGGAGACGCAGTACTCGCAGGCTTCCAAGGTCTATTGCACGACCGTTGCCTTCAAGGTGGCGAGCGACTCCATGCAGCTGCACGGCGGGATGGGCCTGGCGAAGGAGATGCTGATCGAGAAGCTCTTCAGGGACGCGCGCGCGTCCCTGATTGAGGACGGCACCAACGACGTGATGGCGCTCTCCGCCGCCCGCAAGATCATCGACACCTACTAGCGCTGGACGGCCCACGCACAGAAGCGGCCCGAAGGCCGCCTCTGTGCATCCATCCGCCACCAGCGGGGCCCCTGCGAGCGGCATCCCTGGGGCCCGCTGTCTGGTTGTCAGTTGATGAAGATGGCCTCCGAAGCATCTGCTCCGTCGCTGTCACCCTGCGGCCCGCGAGGGCCACCCGGGCGCGGGCCGTCGCCATCGCCGGGAGCCTTCTCCACGATGCGATCGATCGACTCCGTGATCTTCGCCAGGATGCGGTCGGCGGTCTCCTGGGTGATCGACTCGTCGACGACCTTGGCGCTGAGGTCGGCCTCAATCGCGGTCAGCAGGTCGGCCTTGAACGTCTCGACGTCGCCGCCCTGGGCCGTCACGACGTCGGCCAGGCTGTTGCCTTCGTGCAGCTCTGCCTTCAGCGCGTCGATTTCCATGTCGAGCACCTCAGCGGAGTTGGCGAGTATCAGGCCAAAGATCCGGTGGTGGTTACCGTGGTGACCACCGTGGCGCGGGCCTCCGAAGCCGGGACCTTCGCCGCTTTCGATGCGCTCGATGATCGCCGTGCCTTCATCCGCCGTGATCGAGCCGTCGGCGACCTTCTCGTTGACGCCGTCGATGCGGGCCTGCGTCATGGCCGTGTCGAGCTCCTCAACGGTAACGCCGAGGTTGTCGGCCAAGAGCTCCATAAAGTGGTCGGCTGGCCTCTCGCCGTCCTCCTGGGCGGCCGCACCGGCGACGGCGACGATGCCAACGGCCAGCGCGGCGACCACCGCTCCTAAGATCATCAACCTTTTCATCTGGTCACTCCTTTCTGGGTTTTGGTTTCGCTTTCTGGAGCCATATTCGCGTTTGGCCATGAGCCGAGTATTAGAGCCGCGTTAGAGTTTCTTAACCCTGGCTCCCTTCATCCTTTGATACCTCAAGACGAACGGGACGCGGCCTCTGCATCCCGCGATGCCCTGTCACCCGCTCGTGGTGAGGCTCTCGAACCGTGAGCGGCGCTTCAGAACGGTCCGGACGCCCCCGCAACCAGATGAACGCCCTTAACGTTTCTTTAATGTCGGGCGTCTACCATTCGGGCGAACCATGTACGTACTACTTGTAGAAGATGAACGCCGCCTTTCGCAGCTCGTGCGGCGCGTGCTGGAGGAGGAAGGCCACACTGTGGACGCCGCCTTCGAGGGCGAGGAAGGCCTCGCGATGGGCCTCGAGGGCACTCACGATGTGATCGTGCTCGACATCATGCTCCCGCAAATGGACGGCATCGAGGTCTGCCAGTCGCTCCGCCGCAAGAAGGTCGACACGCCAGTGCTGCTCCTGACCGCGCTCGACGGCGTGGACGACCGCGTTCGCGGCCTTGACGCCGGCGCCGACGATTACCTGCCGAAGCCGTTCGCCTTCCAGGAGCTGCTGGCCCGCCTGCGCGCCCTCTCCCGGCGTCGGGTTCAGACGAGCGACCCGCTGGCGATCACCGTCAACGACCTGAGCCTGGACGTGCGACGCCGCCGCGCTGAGCGCAACGGGGCGCCGATAGACCTCAGCCCCAAGGAGTTCTCTCTGCTCGAGTTCCTGATGCGCAACGAGGGCCGCGTCGTCACCCGCACCCAGATACTGGACCACCTCTGGGGCTACGACTTCGCGACCGACTCCAATCTCGTGGATGTGTACGTGGCCTATCTTCGCCGCAAGGTCGACAAGGGCCACGACCAGAAGCTGATCCGAACGGTCCGGGGCGTCGGCTACGCTCTGGGTGATTAGGCATGTTTGGCGCGGCCCGTTGGCGCTTGGCGCTCTGGTTCGCAGGTGCCTTCGCAGTGCTCCTCGTGCTCATCGGCGGAGCTGTCTACTTCACCACCCGCGCCGCGCTCTATGACCAGGTCGACGACGACCTGCGGACGCGAAACCTGGCCCTTCAAACCACGCTGATTCAGCAGTCTCGCGGACCGCTGGGTGCCAGGATTCAGCGCGAGGAGTTCCGGCTCGCGGCGCGCCTGTTGTCTGCTGGAGGCTATTCGGCTGCCATAGTCGTGGAGGGAGAGGAGACCCCGGTCGGCACGGCGAACATCGAGGAGATCATGATCCCTCCGTTCGAGGAGCTTGTGGTCGATATCGGTCAGGGTTTGGACACCATCGACACCAGCACGTCGGACGGCGAGGACATCCGCTTGCTCGTGGAGCGGCTCGGCCCGAACTCCTTCATCACGGTGGGGCGCAGCATCGAGCCAGAGCAGCAGGCGTTGAACCGCCTCGTCTTCGTCCTTGCCGCGGGCGGCCTTCTTGGCCTCGTGCTGGCCTGTGGCGGTGGCTTCATGCTCTCCGGCCGGGCGCTGCGGCCGATCCGCCGCGCCATGGACGCTCAACGCACTTTCGTCGCCGACGCCTCGCACGAGCTGCGGACGCCGCTCTCGCTCATTCGCGCCAACGCCGAGATCATGAAGCGCGAGGCCGCCGGGGAGAAGGCCGAGTCTGTCGATGACATCATCAAGGAGGCGGACCACCTGAACTACCTCGTCGGCCAGATGCTGACACTGGCGCGGGCCGACGTCCGGGAGGCCCCCTTCGCGAGCGAGGACGTTGATCTCTCGCACCTCTCCTGAGACGTCGCTCGCGAGGCGCAGGTGCTGGCGAAAGAGCAGGCGATCACCCTCTCCTATGAGGGCGAGGACGGCGTATGGGTGAAGGGCGACGCTCAGCGCCTGCGCGAGGTGTTGCTCATCCTGCTGGACAACGCTTTCAAATACACGGCCCGGGGCGGGAACGTCGCCGTGCGGCTGGCAGCCGGCGGCTCAACTGTCCGTCTCGCCGTCGCTGACGACGGTCGCGGCATCCCCGCCGCCGACTTGCCGCACGTATTCGACCGCTTCTACCGTGTCGACAAGGCTCGCTCTCGGGAGATGGGTGGCACGGGGCTGGGCCTGGCGATCGCGCGCTGGATCGCCGAAGAGCACGGCGGGACGGTCGGCCTCGAGAGCATGGACGGCGAAGGCACGACGGTTACCGTCGAACTGCCGTCGACGGCCCGCGATTCGTAGGTACAGAGCTTCAGCGCTGTCCCTGCGTGTGAAGGGCCCGTGCTATGGCAGGCGCTAGGACGAGCCGGCGGCGCTCGCGGGCGCCAGCTCCGGGCGGCCGGACCAGCGCCATGCCACGTTCGTCGCGCTGACGCCCATCAGGATTCCGTGTAGCGCCGACGGGTGGATGTAAAGGCCGGCCGCCGCGTCGTTCGCCAGGAGCTGGTAGCGGCCGTCGCGTGCGTCCAGCCGGTCAGTGATCGCGCCGGCGTCCGGCGTCTCCGCGAAGCACATGTACACCGACTGGCCGCGGCGCTCGTAGAAGCGCCCCATGGAACGCGTCGAGTCCGTCGTCTGCGTGATCTCAACGCGGTCGAGACGCTCGGGAGGGTTGAACAACGTGAGAGTGCCGACGTAGCCCCACATATCGCTGTCGATCGGCGAGAAGCGGGAGTCGTCCAGTCCGAAGATCCGGGTGTAGAAGGCGGTGGTCGCTTTGTGATCGTCAACGACGTTCGTCACTTCGTAGAGGTAGGAGATCAGGCCGGCGGGCTCGCGAGGCTCGCTCTGGCGGATCGCCGTGCGCATGCCGTGGGTCTGGCTTGGCTCGATGAAGAGCGCGTCGCCTTCGCGGCTAAACGCGACATCGCTGGCCTCAAGGCAGCGTGCGAGGTCATCGAGATCCGGCGTCGAGAAGCCGGCGCCGAAAATGCCTTCGCCGCGGGACTCCAGCAGCTCAGCGACGGGCCCTTCGCCCGTAGGCTCAAGCAGGTCGAATTCACTGTCGCCGGCGCGCATCGTGGTGCGGCTTGCGTTGTAGAGGGCGAGTGAGTCGTCGCCGACCTTCTCGGCGCCAAGGACGGCGCTGAAGGTATCGGCGGCTACGGTGCGATCCTGCACCGCCACCAGCATGCGATCGAGGCGATCAAGCATCGGCAGAAAAGAGTTAGCCCCGCCGAATGGCGGGGCTAACATTCGCTTGGTGGGTTAGGAAGACTTGCCGATGCGTGTGATCTTGGTACTGCAGACGGGGCAGGTGCCCTGTGTCGCGGGGCGGCCGTTCTTGAGTGTGACTGAAACTGAGTTCTGGATTTCGCGCTTGGTTCGGCACTTGAGACAATAACCTTCCATTGGTTCTCCTTACCCCTGGCGGGGTGCGTATGGGCGTGTCCGATGCGCACAACTATAGCGCTCCCATAACGTAAGTCAACATGTGCCGAGTGGCCTTTTCGCGTAGAAGACGTAGCTTTGCACAAGTGTTTGGGCGCCTTTCGTCCGAAAGAGCGCGTATCTAAGAGCCTCCCAACGGGGAACGGCGCCTGCTCAGTAACGGTTCAGCTCGTCGATCAACCTGCGCAATCGCCCGAAGCTCGACTGGTTGAAGTGGACTGCAAGGCGCTCGCAGTCCAGCTCATCCTCATCGTCTATCTCCACCTTCGACGGCTCCGACGCACGGATGCCGCGACGCCCGAGGATGTCCTTGAAGCTGTGTCGCAGCTCGGCGATCTTGTCCTCCGGGGGCAGGCGCTTGATGCGCAGCATGAGCACGCCGTCAACGTAACGCTGCGACCGGTAGTTGGCGTAGAAGTGGGTGATCTCCCCGACGGCCGACTCGATGCTTGTCGCGTGATAGAGCAGGTGCAGGTCGTCCGCTGAGATGAGGCCGCGGCCAAGGAGCTGCTCTTCCGTAAAGCGAAGCCAGTCGGTCCAGAAGGTGCTGCCCTCTTCCTCTAGCAGGACGATCGGGTGCAGGTCACTCTTGCCGGTCTGCATCAGCGTCAGCAGCTCGTAGGTCTCGTCCATCGTCCCGAAGCCGCCGGGCAGAAGGGCGAAGGCGTCCGACTCCTTGATGAACGTGACCTTGCGAGTGAAGAAGTACTTGTAGTTGATGAGCTTGGTGTTGCCCTGGATGAAGATGTTCGGCTCAGACTCCAGCGGCAGGCGAATCGAGGCACCGAAGCTCTTCTCCGCGCCCGCGCCCTCGTGGCCTGCGGCCATGATGCCAGGCCCGGCGCCGGTGATAACCATCCAGTTCTCGTGAGCCATCGCCTCCGCGAAGCGGCGCGTGTACTCGTACACCGGCTCCCCCGCTGTCGTTCGCGCAGAGCCGAAGATTGAGACCTTAAGGTGGCCCTGCCACTTCTTGAACACGCGGAACGAGTAGGCGAACTCCTTGAGCGCCGCGTTCACGAGCTTCTGCTCGCCGCGCTCGGCCTCATCGCGTACCAGTCGCAACGCCGTCATCATCATCTCCTGGATGAGGTCGGCGTTGGAGTTGGCGCCGGACTCGGCGACGAGCTGCGCGATCTTCTCGTCGAGCGCCTGGTCGCCGGTGGTGTAGGGCCGGCGGCGGCGCTTCGTCGCTTGAACCATCTGATTCGATCTTAGCACTCGGGTGTGACGGGACCTCTGTAAGCCAGGACGCCGAACGCCATATCATAGCGGCGATGGCGCGCACGATCATTCACGCGGACCTCGACGCCTTCTACGCCTCCGTAGAGCAGCTGGACGATCCAGCGCTGCGCGGCAAGCCCGTTGTAGTCGGCGGTCCGGCCGAGAGCCGCGGCGTAGTGGCGGCGGCTTCGTACGAGTCTCGCGCCTTCGGCGTGCGCTCAGCGATGCCGATGAGCCGTGCTTTGCGCCTTTGCCCGCACGCCGTCCGCGTCTCGCCCCGCTTCGAACGCTACGCCGACCTGTCGAGAGAGGTGATGGCGATCTTTCGCTCGCTGACGCCGCTCGTTGAGCCGCTTTCGCTGGACGAGGCGTTCCTGGATGTGACCGGCCGCGAGAAGTTCCACGGCGGCAAACGGCCGATCGCCAGCTTCCTCAGGGCCGAAGTCAAGAAGCGCACCGGTCTCACGCTCTCGATCGGGCTGGGCACGAACAAGACGGTTGCCAAGATCGCCTCGGAGAGCGGCAAGCCGGACGGGCTCGTCCTCGTTCCGGACGGGCGCGAGGCGGAGTTTCTCGCGGCGCTGCCGGTGCGCGCTCTTTGGGGAATCGGCCCGAAATCCGGTGCGGCGTTGGAGGACGCCGGCTTCGCCACCATTGGCGACCTCGCGGCGGCTAATGCCGGGCGACTGGAAGCGATTCTGGGGTCGCGGGGCCGTGAGGTGCATGAGATGGCCTGTGGACGCGACGAGCGGCCCGTCGTCACCAGCTCGGAACGAAAGTCGGTCGGCGCGGAGAGGACGTTCCCGCGCGACCTGCCGGACGGAGACGAGCTGCGGCATCAGCTGCGCCGGATCGCCGAAGAGGTCGGCGAGCGGCTGCGCCGGCATGGCTCACGCGCGAAGACGATCGCGATCAAGCTGCGGTACTCAAACTTCCACACGGTCACACGGCAAGCGACGCGCGAGGAGCCGACAGACGAGGCGGATGCCCTCTACGGAGAAGCCGCGGTGTTGCTGGAGAAAGTGGTGCGTAGCGGCGACAAGTTCCGGCTGATCGGGATTTCGTGTAGCAAACTGGAGGAAGAGCGCAAGGAGCAGCTAAAGCTCTTCGGCTGAGCCGCTAGCTGACGGCCTCGGGCGAAGCGTGATGCGTGTGGTCCGGGAGGATGAGGCCGTCCCGAACGACCGACGGGCCAACCAGATCGGGGCGTGCGGTCAGCATCTCGAGGAAGCGGTCGACGATCGTCGGGTCCCACTGGCTGCCGCCGCCGTCGCGCAGGATCGACTGGGCCTCTTCGTGGCTCATCGCTCCGCGGTACGGGCGGTCCGTCCTCATCGCGTCGTAGGCGTCCATCACGGACACGATGCGGGCGCCCAGCGGCACCCGTTCGCCGGCGATACCGTCCGGGTAGCCGCGGCCGTCCCAGCGCTCGTGGTGGTGGTAGACGATCGGGTAGGCGTTTGCGAGGAATCCGACCCGCTTGCAGATCTGGCCGCCGGAGTAGCAGTGCTGCTTGACGATCGCGTACTCCTCGGGTGTCAGGGCGGCGGGCTTCTTGAGAATGGAGTCAGGCACGACGATCTTGCCCATGTCGTGCAGGGCAGCTCCCAGGCGCGCGACTTCGATCTCGTGGCCGGGCATCCCCAGCTCCCTCGCCATCATCGCCGAATAGTCTGCGAGGCGCCGGCAATGGCCCCCGGTGTACGGATCGCGGCTCTCAATCGCCTCCGTCAGCCCCATTGCAGTTTCAAGGGCGAACCGGGAGAGCGATTCGCGCTGGCGCACGCTGCGGATCGCGATCTCCGCCTGGTGGGCCAGCCGTTCGAGGCTGGCGATGTCCTCCGCCGACAGCTCACGCTCCTCCGGGAAGCCGACGAGGAGCGCGCCGTAGACGTCGTCCTCCAGCTCCACCGGCGCGGCCGCCGCGGAGACGAAGCCGACGTGCGCGGCGAAATCGCGCAGCCGGTCGTAGCGCGGATCCTGAAATACGTTCCTCGCCCGCGCCGGCTTCCGGTGGAGGATCGCCCAACCTTCGACGCCTTCGCCGTACGGTGCGCCGTCGGGAAAGACCTCGCGGAAGGCGTCCTCGCTGAAGCCAACCGGCAGGAGAGGGCGCTGCTTGTCGGTGCCATCAGGCACGATGATCGTGGAGATCCGCGCGTCGCAGGTCTCGGCCACTCGGCGGGTCACCTCTTCGACGATCGTCTGCTCGTCGCCACCGGAAAGGATCGCTGTGTGGATGCCGGACAGCGCCCTCAGTTCGCGCTCGCGGCGCTGGTTGTGCTGGCTGATCACGTTGAGCTCGCGCTCGCTGTCGGCCAGGTCTGATCGCTGCTCCTGCAGACTTGCCCACTGGTTGAGGCTAACCGCCAGGAACAGGTATACGGCCGGCCAGCCCAGCCAGAGCAGGGGCATGACGGATTCGTTTATCTCGACGCCGGCTGCGCCGATCGCCGGGCTGCTGAAGACCGAAGCGATCGCCGCCAGGAGGACGCTAAAGGCGAGCGGATAGCGATAGGCTGCGAGGCAGATCGGCAGGAAGAACGCGGTCGTGAACGCGCTCGGCATCTGGCCGTCGATGACGACGAGGGCGCCGATGCCGGCCACGGATGCGAGCCAGAGTGCCGTCTCGGCTGTCCGCTTGGGCGTTGCTGTGCGCTTGATACTCATAGCGACTAACAAGGCGCCCCAGGTGCAGGCGGAGTTAAGGCGTCTGTACATAACTTCAGACGCCCTCTCGGCAGGCGTGTTACAGGTAGGTCGGGGAAACGCGAGTAAAACTGGAGGATTAGTGCAGCGATAGCCGCTAACTGGCCATCGAATAGCCGCCGTTGACGCTCAGCACCTGCCCCGTTACCCATTCGGCGCGGGCGGAGCTCAGAAAGGCCGCCGCGGAGGCGATGTCCGACGGCTGTCCCAGGCGTCCGAGGCCTTTCGCCAGCGGATAGCCACGCATGATCGCGCCGCCCTGTGCTTCGATCCACTCGCGCGTGGCGTCGGTCATGGTCGTCGCCGGTGAGACGCAGTTGACGGTTACGGCGAAACGGCCCGACTCCTTCGCCAGAGCCTTTGTGAATCCGATGAGGCCGGCTTTCGCCATCGAGTACGCGACCAACCTGGGCTCGCCGACGCGGCCGGCGTCAGAGACGATGTTGACGATGCGACCCCAGCGTCGCTCCTGCATGCCGCCGATCACGGCCCGGCTGCAGTTGAGGACACCGTAGGTGATCAGTCCCATCGTGCGGACCCAGTCCTCGCGGCTGCTCTCCGGGAAGAAGCCGCCGGTCGCCGGCACGGCGTCCTGCGTCGTCGCCGCCGGGATGCCGGCGTTGTTCACGAGGATGTCTACTGGCCCCAACTCCGACTCGTCCCGGCGCACAGCCGATTCGATCGATGCCAGGTCGGTCACGTCGGCGGTGACGCCGATCGCCTCGCCGCCGGCGGAGAGGATTTCGTTCGCGGCCTCATCGGCGCGCTCCTGAAAGAGGTCGTTGACCGCGATTCGTGCGCCGTCGGCCGCCAGCGTCCGACAGATCTCGGCGCCGATGCCGCGCCCGGCGCCCGTCACGAGCGCCACCTTACCGCTGATACCAAGGTCCATCGCACCCTCCTTCGCCCGGATTATCGCTTTTGCTCCCGCTCTCGTCTCCTGGCGCCCGCCGGTTCCTCTATACTCTTCGCCGTGAGCGCATCCGATCTCGCCATCGATGGCGGGCCGAAAACCCGCGGCGAACCTTTCCCGCCCTGGCCGGTTCTTGGTCCGGATGACGCCATGGCGGCTTCGGAGGCGCTCCGCTCCGGCCAGCTGACACAGCTCACCGGCGGCTTCGTCCGCGACTTTGAGGTCGAGTTCGGATCGTGGCACGGCGCTGCCGACTGCGTCGCGACGAGCTCCGGCACGACTGCGATCCACGTCGCGTTGGGGGCTCTCGGTGTTGGGCCCGGCGACGAAGTGATCGTGCCGGCGCACACTTTCATCGCTTCGGCGACGCCGGTCCTCCATCAGCGGGCGACGCCGGTGTTCGCCGACATCGACGACAAGACGTTCTGCCTTTCCCCGGAGAGCGTTGCCGAACGCCTGACCGAGCGCACGAAGGCGATCATCGCCGTGCACCTCAACGGTCACCCGGCCGATATGGACGCGCTCCTCGAGATCGCTCGAGAGCGCGGTGTCGCCGTCGTCGAAGACGCCGCGCAGGCGCTCGGCGCGCTCTACAAGGGTCGCAACCTAGGGACGATCGGCGTTGCCGGGTGCTACAGCTTCTGGGAGGACAAGATCATCACGACGGGCGGTGAGGGCGGCGCCGTCATTAGCGACGACGAGGGGCTGGTGGAGCGCATGCGCCGCCTGCGCCACCACGGGGAGGGCGCCGTTGACGACGCGGGTCAGCGCGCCTACTTCCACCTCGAGCTTGGCTACAACTTCCGGATGACGTCGATGCAGGCGGCGACGGGGCTCGTCCAGTTCCGTCTGCTGAAGGAGTACGTGGAGGCGCGGCGCCGGAACGCCTCCTATCTCTCGGAGCGGCTGGGCGAACTCGGGCCCATCGACCCGCCGTTCGTCGCCGACTACGCCGCCCCCAGCGCGTACAAGTACATCTGCCGGCTGCGGCCCGAAGCTGGCATCGACATCGCGCGCTTCGTTGCCGCCGTCGCCGCCGAGGGCTTGCCGATCTCGCGTCGTTATCCGACGCCGCTGCCGCGGCAACCCGTCTTCCGCGACTCCGGTCACGAAGGCGCCCCCTGCCCGGTCGCCGAGCGCCTCGCCGGCGAGCTCTTCGCACTGCTCGTCCACCCGACCGTCCAACCGGCCGACCTGGACGACTACGTGGCGGCGATCGGCAAGGTGCTGAAAGCGCTGACTTAGGGCTCGCCCGGCGTTCAGACGATACAATACCTTGGCAACCGCTATGTCTCCCCGCACGCTGATCATCGAGGCGGCGCTGCTGATCGCTGCCGCCGCTCTCGTCTGGATGCTCGTCGCGCCGCCGTTCGGTGGCTCTGACGACCCCGGCGGGGCGGATTCCGTCGACGCCGGCAACGGCTCTAGCACCGGCGATAGTAACGGCGGCGGCGAGACAGGCGGCGGCGACACAGGCCCGGTGGGCGACGGCTGTGCCCCGCTCGTGAGCGGGGACTTCATGCGCGCCAACCAGGTGCTGACCTACTACGGCAGCCCTGATGCCGCCAGCCTGGGGATCCTCGGGCAGCTTGAGCCGGACGCGCTCATGACGCGGCTGACTGAGCACGCCCTCACTTACGATGGGCTGAACGGCTTTCGCGGCATCCAGGCCGGCCTGCACTTCATCTATGCCACGGCGCAGGCCTTCGAGGGCGAGGACGGCCTTTACATCCGCCGCGTCGACAACGAGACGTTAGATGAGTACATCCGCCTCGCCTGCGACAACGGCCTCTTCATCTTCCTCGACCTTCAGCTGGGCCGCGCGGACATGGAGACGGAGATCCAGAGGCTCCTGCCATACCTCCGTCAGACGCATGTCCATCTCTCGCTAGACCCAGAGTTCGCGATGGCTGCAGACCAGGTGCCTGGGCAGGAAATCGGCCACCTCGATGCGGTTCAGATCAACCGCGCGCAGCAGATCCTGGACGACCTGATCGAGGAGCACAACCTGGGCGACAAGATACTCGTCGTGCACCAGTTCCAGGAGAGCATGATCACGAACGTCGGCGAGATCGAGAACTACCGCAGCGTCCGGCTGGTGATCGATATGGATGGCTTCGGCCCCGGCGCGGCCAAGCTGGCGAAGTTCGATCTCTTCGCAGCGCCGGCCGAGTATGGCGGGATCAAGCTCTTCTTCCAGCAGGACGATCCGCTCTTGAGCGAAGAAGAGGTGCTGAAGGCGCGCCCGGACCTCATCATCTACCAGTAGCAGTCTCGTCCGCAGAGGCTTCGTCGGGCGAGGGCCGGCCGCGGCTCGCCGGCCCCAGTCGCAGGTCTTTGCCGCGGGTCACGGCGAAGATGTGCACCGTCGACTCCAGCGTCTCTTCGCCGCCGATCGCCAGCGACAGGACGAGCAGCCAGGTGATGTCCCACATCCAGGCGGCGCCGATGCCGACGAGAGCCAGGCCGATCACCGACTGCCGGAAGCCCATGAGGAACGTCAAAACCTTCGCCGGGTCGCGTACCGGCCGCCGGAGACCGCTCCACCCCTGAGCCAGGCCTCGCAATGCCAACGGCGGGCCGGCCACCATTAGCGCTACCTGGAGATCACGGTTGCCATTCGTCCATCGCCTGCCCATTGTACGGTGCCGGTCCGGGCTCTAGGATGCGCTTGCTCCTGGGGCCTGATCGGCGGCTACGAAACCACGCTCGAGACACCATACGCGCAGGTGCTGGACGAGATGGCCGCCGCCGGCTACACCGGCACCGAACTGGGCGACTGGGGTTACCTGCCGACCGATCCCCAGCAGCTCAGCGACGAACTCGCCGCGCGCGGCCTAGCGATGATCGGTGGACTGGTGCCCGCGGCGCTGGCGGACCGCGCCGCGCACGCGAGCGGGATCGCCGACGCGCTGCGCGCGGCACGGCTTATCGCTGCGGTGGCGTCCGCAGGCGCGCCTCCTCCGTTTCTGATTCTCGCCGACACGATCGGTTCGAACCCGGCGCGCGTCCAAATCGCCGGCCGCATCGCGCCGGAGCAGGGCCTCTCGGATGAGCAGTGGAGCGCCTTTGGAGAGGGCGCCGGGGCGATCGCCCGCGCCGTCCGCGACGAGACCGGCCTGCGCACCGTCTTCCACCACCACTGCGCCGGCTACGTCGAGACGCCCGCCGAGACGGCCCGGCTGATGGAGCTGACGGAGGCTGGCGACCTCGGTCTCTGCTTCGACACGGGCCACTGGGCGCTCGGCGGCGGGGACGTCCTCGAGGCTTTCCGCCGCTACCGCGAACGCATCTGGCACGTCCATTTCAAGGAGTACCACGCCGCCGTCGCGGAGCAGATGCGGTCGCAGGGAGTGGACTACTTCGAGGGCCTGGCGAAGCGCGTCTTCCACCGGCCCGGCACTGGCAATGTCGACTTTCCCGCGCTCCTCACGGCGATGCGGTCGTCCGGGTACGAGGGTTGGGTCGTCGTCGAGGATGAGCTGCCACCGGGCGATGGCAACCCCAAAGAGAGCGCGCTCGCCGACCGCGAGTACCTGCGAGGCCTGGGCCTCTGACGGGTGGCCTCATCCGGCGCCTGTGGCGCTGCTGGCGTCGCGCCGGGCGCGGCAGAGGCTAGCCGGGCCTTGAGGCGTCCGGTTGCTCCTCCGCCGCCGGGGGGCGCGTCAGGAGCACGAGCGTTACGTAGCCGAGAACCGCGGAGACCAGCGACGCGGCGAGGATGCCCATCTTGCCGTCGTTGATCAGCGATTCGCTATCGAACGCCAGCTCGTCCACGAACAGCGCGACCGTAAATCCGACGCCGCCCAGCAGACCGACCCCCAGCACCTGCCCCCAGCTCATCGACCGCGGCAGGGAGGCGAGACCAAGCCGGACGGCGAGCCACGCCCCCAGGAAGATGCCGATCGGCTTGCCGAACACGAGGCCGAAGACGACGCCCTGCGAGACGTCGCTCGATACGGCGTCGCTGACGCTGTCCCAGGAGATGACTACGCCGGCGTTGGCAAGCGCAAAGACGGGCACGACGATGAAGCTCGTTAAGGGGAGCAGGAGGCGCTCCAGCCGTTCCAAGGGGGACTCGGTGCCCTGGGTGAGCGCCTCGATCTGGCCGAGGAAGTGTTGCGCCGCTTGCTCGTCTCCTCGGGCGTGGGCGTCGCGATATTTCGCGAAGAGGTCCTCCATCGATTCTTCGAACCGCGAGGTGCCGTAATACGGGTTGGCGGGCGTCATCAGGCCCATAGCGACGCCGGCGATCGTGGCATGCACGCCCGATTCGTGCATCGCCACCCAGGCGAACCCGCCCACGAGCATGTAGACGCTGATGTCGCGCACTCCGGCCCGGCTCATGCCGGCGATGAAGGCGAGAATCCCGCCGGCGATTAGCAACGATAGAATCGAGAGGTCGGACGTGTAGAAGACGGCGATTACGGTGATCGCGCCGATGTCGTCCGCGATCGCCAGCGCGAGCAGGAACACACGCAGTTGGGAGGGTATCCTGCGGCCGATAAGCGCGAGGATGCCGAGTGCGAAGGCGATGTCCGTCGCCATCGGGATCCCCCATCCACGGCTGCCGTCGTCGCCGGCGTTCAGCGCGATGTAGATCAGCGCCGGGACGACCATGCCGCCCACTGCGGCCGTCACAGGCAGCATCGCCTTCCGGAACCCGGCCAGCTCGCCTCGCGTCAGCTCTCGCTTGATCTCGAGCCCGACGACGAAGAAGAAGAACGTCATCAGGCCGTCGTTGATCCAGCCGTGCAGGTCCTCCTCAATATGGAAGATGCCGGCGTCGACGGAGAGCTGCGACCCGAAGAGGTCGAAGTAGGCTTCGTCCCACGGTGAGTTCGCCCAGACGAGGGCGACGACGGCGGCTACGAGCAGCGCGACACCACCAAGGACCTCCGTGTGTATGAAGCGCTGCGCCGGCTGCACGACCTGCCGGAAAACGTATGAGCGTTCGGCTTCGTACTCTACTTCGCCACGGCTGCGGGGTGGGGTGCCGGCATGAGAGTGTTCGGGACCTTGGGACATCGGGATGTAGTTTACCCGCCGCCCTCGCTACGCGCGCGGCAGAGGGGGCCGCACGACGCTGGCGCCGTTCACTCCGGCGTCACGTAGGCGGCGCTGATGCCGCCGTCGATCACGAACTGCGCGCCGTTCATGAACGACGACTCGTCCGAAGCAAGGTAGAGAGCCGCCTGGGCGATCTCTTTCGACTCGCCGAAACGCCCGACCGGGATGTGGACGAGCCGCCGCTGCAGCTTCGCGTCCGTGTCCAGGAACTTCATCAGGAGCTCCGTCTTGAGCGGGCCGGGGCAGAGGGCGTTGATGCGGATGTTCTCTTTCGCGTGGACGATCGCCAGCTCGCGCGTCATCGCCAGGACTGCCCCCTTCGATGCCGTGTACGCCACCTGGGCCGCCGCCGAACCCATCAGCGCGACGAGAGACGCGGTGTTGATCACGGAGCCGCCGCCAGCGCGTCGCAGCGCCGGGATACCGTACTTGCAGCCCAGGAAGACGCCCTTGGCGTTGATATCCATCGTCAGATCCCAGACGTGCTCGGTCGTCGAGATCGCGTCGTCGTCGTCGGCGTGCATGATGCCGGCGTTGTTGAAGAGCACGTTGAGCTTGCCGAACGCCCGCTCTGCCGCCTCCACCATTTCGCGGCAGTCGTCGCCGATCGAGACGTCGGCGCGGATGGCGATGGCGCGCCCGCCGTTGCTCTTGATCTCGGCTTCCGTGCCGCGCGCCGCGTCCTCGTTGAGGTCGACGGAGACGACCGCCGCGCCCTCTTTCGCGAAGAGGATCGTGCTCTCCCGCCCGATTCCACTGCCTGCGCCCGTGATCAGCGCTACCTTATCTTCTAATCGCATCGCTAGATCCTCTCGAAATAGCGCCACCGTTCCCAGTCGGTGACGGCGTTGTCGTACTGCGTGGCCTCGACATCAAAGAGGTGCGCGTAGTGCTCGTGAGCTTCGGCGCCGAACGCCTCGCGCGCGAAGTCGCTGTTCGCGAAGGTGGTCGCCGCCTCGCGCAAGGTGGCGGGGGCGCGCGCCAGGTCCTGCGCCTGGTAGACGTCGCCGGCGAACTCCGCGGGCGGCTCGGTTTTGCTAGCGATGCCGTCCAGGCCAGATGCCAGGACGGCAGCGTAGACGAGGTAAGGGTTGCAGTCGGCGCCCGGGACGCGGCACTCGATCCGCCGCGCCGCGCCGCTGCCGACGACCCGGAAGCCGGCGGTGCGGTTGTCCTCGCTCCAGGCGAGGCCGACCGGCGCCCACGAGCCCGGCTGGTAGCGCTTGTACGAGTTAACCGTCGGTGCGTAGAAAGGCATTACGTCGCTGGCGTGAGCCATCCAGCCGCCGAGGAACCAGCGGAAGGCGTCGGTGTCGGCGCCGCCTTCGTCGCTGAAGGCAGGGCTGCCGTCCCGCCAGAGGCTGACGTGGACGTGGCAGCTGGAGCCGGCCTGGCCGGTGAGCGGTTTCGCCATGAACGTCACGCTGACGCCGGTGGCGTCGGCGATCTCCTTCATGGCGAGCTTCATCACGCTGTGCCGGTCGGCCATCGTCAGCAGGTCGCAGTAGCGGATGTTCATCTCGTGCTGGCCGCGCCCCCACTCGCCCTTCGAGTTCTCGACGGGGATGCCGGAGGCCGCCAGGTGACGCCTGACCGGGCCGTTGTATCGCTCCTCGCGTGCGCCCTGCAGCAAGTGGTAGTCCTCGATGTACCAGCTGGCCGGGTCGAGGTCGCTGTACTTCTTCTCGGCCGCCTCGCGGTAGGTGTCGTCGAAGATGTAGTATTCAAGTTCCGATGCGCCCTTCGCCGTGAAGCCGGCCTCCGCGGCGCGATCGAGCTGGCGCCGCAGGACCGACCGGGGCGCCACAGCGACGGGGGCGTGCGCCTTCTCGTCCTCGACGTCGCAGAGAACGAGCGCCGTCCGCTCAAGCCAGGAGGCGAGGCGCAGCGTCTCGAGGTCGGGGACGAGGTGGAAGTCGCCGAAGCCCTGCTCCCAGCTTGCGTAGCTGTAGCCGGCGATGGGCTCCATCTCCATGTCGACGGTTAGCAGGTAGTCGCAGGCGTGAGTGCCGTCAGCAGCAGCCTCTTCAAGGAAGAACGAGGCGTCGAAGCGCTTGCCGTGCAGCCGGCCGTAGTGGTCAGCGAAGGCGACAACGACGGTGTCGATCTCGCCGGCGCTGGTCTTCGATCGCAGGTCCTTCAGGGTGAGCATTCCAGGCGCCGCCACGGCGGTCCTCCAGTTCGGGATGCTCCCGATTATCTATGAACGGGCTGCGAACGGAAAGCCGGTGGCACTCGTGACGAGTGGGCGGGTGCCCGGTCAGCGGGCGTCGGTTGTTGGGCGGCGGCCGGTCGGCGGGAGCCGCGCGACCGTCCCGGCGGCACTCCAACCCACAGCAATGCAGAGTAATGCGAGAAAGAAAGTAGTAAGAACAAAGAACACTCAGTAATAATCTGTGTCTATCAGCAGTTCACAGGCATCTCGAACACGCGGCTTCTGGCGGCGACTGCTTCTGGCTGGGAAGACGACGTCTCCGTGGACGATCCCTACGGGACCTAGACGCTGGCAGACCTGTGAAGGAAACGTGCGGACCCACCACCGCCGGCGATTTAAATGACACGGCCACGAACTTGCCCAGAGTTCGCGTTAACGTGCCCGAAGCCGGCCACGTTTCACCAGGCAGAGACCCCTTCTGAGCAGAGCCATCGACCGCGGGCGCTCTGGGGGAGTGGTCGCCGGACGCTGGACGTTTGGCAGGAAGGTGGGGACTATGAGCCGGAAAGCGGGCCCTCTTCTCACGATAAACGACGTCGCCGAGAGGCTTGGCCTCAGCGTTCACCACGCTCGCCGGCTGACTCGCAGAGGCGCCCTACCCGGCGTGAAGATCGCGAGCCAGTGGCGTTATCATCCTCGTCACCTGCCGCGATCGGTAAGCCGGGCGCAGCGCCTGAGAGCCGACGGGCGGCGCATCAACGCCCAGTAAACGCCGCGGTCAACGAAGAGCCGTTTTTTTGTCGACGGCAGCCCGGTATACATCGCGATGAGCGTTGGCGTTGGCGCGGTGCGTTTCGACGCTAGTTCGGGTCCGACGGCGCTACTGCGGGATGCCGACGCTGCGCTCAGCCAGGCCAAGTCGGCCGGCAAGAACCGCGTCGTCGTCGCCGCAACGAGTGACCGCGTCCGGGCCGGCAACTGAGCGCCTCAAGCGAGCCACTCAGACGCGCGTCGTGCCCGTAAGACACCGATGGTATAAACTCCCTGCGTGCGACATTGGCGACGCGATCATCCGGGAAGGATGACAGCGCGCAGCTTATGACAATCGAAGCTGCTGAGTTCCTGCGCTTTCATCCCTCAACGGTCTACCGTCTTGCCTGGCAGAAGGCGATCCCGGCCGTGAAGGTCGGCAAGCAGTGGCGTATTCACCGAGGGACGCTGGACGACTGGGTGCAGGACCAGATCCGCGGCGGAAGCTAGCGCCGGCAGGGCTCCTTAACTTGGCGGCGACCCTCGTGAGCGCACTCGCTGGCGGATGATGTTCTTGACCACGGGCGCGAGGAAGGACCGTCGGCTCACCGGAGACCATCTTCTCGCACGGGTGAACAGCCGCATGCGCCATCAGGCACACGAAGGAAGAGCCGAACGGACTTTGCTTGCGAGGGCCGCCGGTCAGGGTCGGTCAGCTGCGGGTGAGGCTCTTTGGCTTGAACTCTGAGAGGGCCGCGATTTCCTAGCGGTTCACGTAAGAGCGGCGGTCTCCGGATCGGCTGTAAATCCGTAGCCGGCCGGCCTTTGCCAGTCGGTAGAGCGTCGAGCGGGAGATGCCGAACTCCTCGACAGCGTCTGTCATCAGCATGAACCCGCGGCTGCTGCGTGGCATGGCGGGCTCAGCCTATCGGTGGCCCTGACGCCGCTCGACTGGTTTGCGACGTTCGATCGTACCGCGCCGGGCCGGCTGCGGGCCCTTGGGTTGCCCACCGGCCCCCCGCCTCTCGGCACCGCCGCGGCGGTCTTGCCCGCTCCTTCGGTTCGGTGTTTTCCCCATCCTTGCAGCCGCCTTCCTCTCACGTCTGCCTTGTGAGCGCTCTGCTTTCTCTTACCGAAGTGGCTGTCGAACTGCCCGCGGGGGCCGTGATGCGTGGTCGCGTCACGCCACGGGGTCCTGAGGCTGCGATCGGTGTCCTTGAGGCTCTTGGGCTCAAACTCCGCGAGTGCGGCAGCTCTTCGCGGTTGACGTATGAGCGGCGGTCTCCGCTGCGGCCGTAGACCCTCAGCCGGCCGGCTTTCGCCAGGAAGTAGAGCGCTGAGCGATACAGGCCGAACTCCTGGGCAGCGTGGGACATTAGAATGAATCCTTGTCCGCTTGAAGCTGCCATGACCCTTGACCGTATTGTACAACTGTGTCAACCGGCCTATCGCAAGGGTCGCGCGAGACGTATGAAAGAGTGAAGTACTAGCAAGGAGAGAGCAATGAAGAAGTTCATGTTTCTGCATTTCGGATTTGAGCAACCCACGCCTGAAATCATGGAGGCCTGGGGGAAATGGTTCGCGTCGGTCGCCGACAAGCAGGTCGACCAGGGCGGTTTCAGCGGCGGGCGAGAAATCTCAAAGACGGGAGCCGAAGATCTGCCGTGGGGCATGGAGTCCATCACCGGCTACAACATCATCGAAGCCGAAGACCTCGACGCCGCAGAAAAGATCGCGCAAGAGAATCCATACATCGCCAGCATCAGGGTGTATGAGATCAGGTCGATGGAAGGCTAGGATCTGGTCGGGGCGGTCGGATTCGAACCGACGACCTCCTGACCCCCAGTCAGGTGCGCTAACCGGACTGCGCCACGCCCCGAACCGCCCATAATGCTAGCACGCGAGCGGAGGGACGTGGAACACGGGACCCAGACACGGAGCGCTAGCCTGCGCCGTGAGGCGGGGTGGAGTGCCGCCTAGTTCGTGAGGTACGAGACGGCGATGATCACGGCTCCGACCGCAGCGACGCCGCCGAACTCTGCCACGGTCTGACGGCTGAGCTTGCTGTCGAGGTAGTTGTGCATGAGCCCCGTCGTCAGGTAGAAGGCCAGCAGGAGGAGGACGGCCGCAGCGCTCTCCTCCAGGGGCAGGAAGTGCGTCGTCCAGGCGGCCTCGGCGATCAGTCCGCCGATCGCCAGCGCATAGAGGATCGTCCGCGTCGTGTCGAGGCCCTTCTCGCGCAGTACCTCGATCGCCAGCAGGACGCTGACGATGCCCGCGGCGAACGACGACGTCACGAGGCCCAGATCGAAGTCGAAGATCGTGGCGAAGAAGAGGAACGCGATGACGTAGGTCGCGATGTTGAGCACGAGCCGCGCCGCCTGGTACGACGGTGCGAGGCGGTCGACGGATTCGTACTCGGCGCGCAGGATCGCCCAGAAGGGGATCACCGAGGCGAGTCCGATGCCGACGGTTTCGTAGCCACCGACGACGTCCTCGAGGAAGAGGCCGAGGCCAAGCGTGAACAGCACCGGCACGAAGAGGTAGAGCGCAGTCTCGTCAACGCCGTGGAAGTCCGCGTGCGGGTGGTTGCGGACGACGCTGTCGGTGGCGATAGCGGCAAGGCCGGCGAGGAGGAGCAGGAGCCAGTCCTGGGTCGGCTCGACGGCCAGATAGGCGACCATGCCGAGCGCGAGGACAACGGCCAGCACGTGCACGCGGTCCAGCCGGCCGACGTCCGAGCCCTGGGCGAGCGGGTCGCCTCCCCGACGATCCCGCGTGAATTCGTTCACGGTGGACAAGCCTAACCGCAGCGGCTAATCGGTGTCAACCGGCGAGTCGGCCGCACTCTCCGCCTCTTCCTCCGCCCTCGCTGCCATGAGCAGCTCCAGCGCGCGCCGAAGCCGCTCCTGCCAGCCCTCGTCCAGGCCGACGCGTAGCATCGTGCGGCCCACCCGCACGCCACGCGGTGCCGACTCCTCAAGGGCCGCTGCCGGCAGCGTCTCACCGGCCTCCATTTTGACGACAGCGGTCGCCCCGTCGGCGATGATCGACTGCACGCCGCCGAGCTTCGACAGCGACCGCAGCGTCACGATGTAGAGCAGGTTGAGCGCCAGTGGTGGCGGCTCGCCGAAGCGGTCCACCATCTCCTGGCTGATCTTGTCCACGGCCTCCGGGTCATCCGCCGCACTCAGCCGCTGGTAGAGCGCGAGTCGCAGGTTCAGGTCGGGCACGTAGGACGGCGGCAGGTGCGCCGAGAGCGGCAGGTCGATCGACACTTCGGACTCATCGCTCTCCGGCGGCGGCGTCTCGCCGCGCATCAGGGCACGCATCCGCTCGACGGCCCCTGAGAGCAGCTTGACGTACAGGTCGAAGCCGATCGCAGAGATGTAGCCGCTCTGCTCCGCTCCCAGGAGATTGCCCGCGCCCCGGATCTCGAGGTCGCGCTGGGCGATCTGAAAGCCGGCGCCCAGCTCCGTCGCCTCGAAGATCGTCTGCAGTCGCGCCGTCGCGGTTTCGGTCAGGCGCTTGTTCTTCTCGTAGAGCAAGTAGGCGTACGCGCGGTGGGCGCCGCGGCCCACGCGACCGCGCAACTGGTAGAGCTGAGCCAGCCCCAGCTGGTCCGCCTGGTTGATGATGATCGTGTTCACGTTCGGGATGTCCAGGCCCGACTCGATGATCGTCGTGCAGACGAGCACGTCAGTGCGGCCGTGCGTGAAGTCATCCATCGCCCGCGCCAGCTCTCGCTCGTCCATCTGCCCGTGCCCGATGCCGATGCTGGCTTCGGGCACGAGATCGCGCAGCTTGCCCGCGATCATCTCGATGTTGTGGACGCGGTTGTGCACGAAGTAGACCTGGCCGCCGCGCTCCAGCTCGCGCGCGATGGCCTCGCGGACGAGCCGGTCGTCCGCGTTAGATACGTAGGTCTTGATCGGCAGGCGTTCCTCCGGCGGTGTCTCCATCGTCGACATATCGCGGATGCCACCCAGCGCCATGTAGAGCGTGCGCGGGATCGGCGTCGCCGACAGCGTGAGGACGTCGACCTCGCGGCGCATCTCCTTCAGAAACTCCTTGTTGGCGACGCCGAAGCGCTGCTCTTCGTCGATCACAACGAGGCCCAGCTCCTGGAATCGGATGTCTTTCTGCAGCAGGCGGTGCGTGCCGATGACGATGTCGGTCGTGCCCTGCGGCAGCGATTTGACGATGCGCTTCTGCTCGGCGTCGCTGCGCAGCCGCGAGAGCACTTCGATGCGCACCGGGAAGGCCGCGAGGCGCTCGCGGAACGTGTTGTAGTGCTGCTGGGCGAGGACGGTCGTCGGCACGAGTATGGCCACCTGCTTGCCGTCCATCACCGTCTTGAACGCCGCCCGCAGCGCGACCTCCGTCTTGCCGTAGCCGACGTCGCCGCAGACGAGCCGGTCCATCGGCCGCGGCGACTCCATATCGTGCTTGACGGCGTTGATCGCGGCGAGCTGGTCGGCGGTCTCGACGTAGGGGAAGCTGGCGTCCAGCTCGGCCTGCCAGGCGGTGTCCGGCGGATAGGCGTAGCCCGGCATGACCTCGCGCGAGGCGTAGAGCTGGAGCAGCCCCTTCGCCAGCTCGGCCACCGCTCTCCGCGCTCGCTGCTTCGCCCGCTGCCAGTCGCCCGCGCCCAGGCGAGTCGGCGCCGGGTGCTTGTCGGACGGGCCGATGTAGCGGCTGACGCGGTCGAGCTGGTCGGTCGGCACGAAGAGGCGGTCGCCCTCGGCGTAGTGCAGTTCAAGGTACTCGCGCTCGTTGCCGTCGATCGTGCGGTGGATCAGCCCGGCGAAGCGGCCGATGCCGTGGTCGATGTGCACCACGTACGCGCCCTGGATGAGGTCGGCGAGGAACGCTTCGCGGTTCACCGCCTTCTTCGGCGGAGCGCGCCGCTGCTTCACGAACCCGAACACCTCGCTGTCCGTGAGCAGCGTCAGTAACCCGTCGCCGTCGGGGGAGGGACCGTCCGCGCCCAGCTTCCAGCCTTCCTGCAGCGATCCCTGCACGAGCGAGAGGTTTGGCGGCGGACTGGCCAGATCGCCGCTCACGGTGGCGTGCGTGTCCTGCTCTTCGAGCAGCTCCGCCAGGCGCTCCGCCTGCTGCGAGACGATTACGAAGCGCTGCCCCGACTGCACGCCCTGCGCGACCTCCGTGGCCAGCTTGCGCAGCTGCCCGGCGAACGCGCCCGATCCGGCGAACGGCAGCCGGACAGCGTCGCCGTCAGCGGTCGCCTTGCCTTCTTCCGGCATCGCCCAGCGGGCGAGTGTCAGCACCCGGCCGGCGGCTTCGATCTGGCGGCGGGCTTCCGGCCACGTTTCGAGGGCGGGCGGCAGGCCGTAGGGGATCTCGCCCGCCGCCTCGAGCTCCTTTTGAGTTGCTTCGCCCTGCGCCTCGGCCTCCTCGATCGCCGCCTGCACGTCCGCCTCCTCGTCCACGATCAGCAGAGCACCCGACGGCAGGTGGTCCAGCAGCGAGCACGGCGCCAGGAACTGCACGTAGAAGTCGCGCTCTTTGAATGACGCGCCGTCTCTCAGCAGCTCCAGCTCTTCCTCGATCCGCTCGCGGGCCTCGTCCGGCATCTTCTTGAGACCGAGCTTTGACAGCGGCGCGAGCCAGTCGTCGGCTGCGGACGGCAGCAGCTCCTGCGCGGGCACGATGCGCGCTTCATCGACCGCTTTCGACGTGCGCTGCGTTGAGGCGCTGAAGGTGCGGATGCTCTCGATCTCGTCGCCGAAGAACTCGACGCGCAGGGGCGCCCGTTCCGTTGGCGGGAAGACGTCGACGATGCCCCCGCGGCGGCTCGCCTCACCTGATTCCTGGACTAGAGGCTCCATCGCGTAGCCGAGGCGCCCGAGCTCCCGCAAGAACGTCTCCATCGCGAGTTTCTGGCCGGGCCGCAGATCGAGCACAGCGCGCGTCACGTCATCGGGCGAGAGCGTCCGCTGCGCCAGCGCCAGCGCCGACGCCACGACCACGCACGGTCGCTCCTCCGCCAGCGCCGACGCCACGACCACGCACGGTCGCTCCTCCGCCAGCGCGACGACGGCGTTGAGGCGATCGCGCACCGTCTCGCGGTCGGGCGCCAGGCGCTCGTAAGGCAGCGCGTCACGCTCCGGGAAGAGGAGCACGCGCGGCGTCTCGCCGGCGGACGGGCCGAGCCAGGCGGCGATCTCCTCGGCCAGCACCTCCGCGCGAGCCGGGCGCCCGGTGAGCAGGAGGACAGGCGGGCGCTCATCAGCCACGAGTGCGGCGAGCGCCGCGGCCTTGGCGGCGTCGCTGACACCGGCGATTGAGCGTGCGGAACCGCCCCGCCCGGACGGGCGCAGCGCCTCTCGCAGGCATCGCAGGCCGGCTGTCTCGGCGATTATCGGCAGTAGTGCGGAAAGGTCCATATCTCTCGGGCGAACAACGCTTTTAGGGGCCTCGACCGGTCGAGGCCCCTTTGGCAGTCTATTCGCTTGCGGCCATTGTATCAGCGCGGGGGTGGCTTTCGGCGGGCGACGGCGCCCGTTCGCGCCCGCGAACCCTCAGTGTCAACGGACCGAGATGACTAGGCACGCTATCTCTCCCCGTTCGTGGTGAGGTATCGAACCATGAAGCGGGCCGGCCAATGCTCACCCTCGCCGGCCGCAGCCTTAGCGCCTCAGGTGTTGTGCTCGTTCATCGCCGCCTTGACGCCGTCGGTGATGATCAGCTCCACGGCCTGCGTTGCGCGCCGGGCCGCGTCCTGCAGCGTCTTCACCATCTCCGGCGACGGGTCGCTCAGCACGTAGTCGGCCACATGCTCCGGCTCCCACGTCGGCTCGCCGTCGACGTGCGGGCGGCCGATGCCGACGCGGATGCGCGCGAACTCCTGGCTCCCGGCGGCGGCGATGATCGACTTGATCCCGTTGTGGCCGCCGCTGCCACCGCCGGCCTTGATGCGTACGCGGCCCGCCGGCAGATCGAGTTCGTCGTAGACGACGATCAGGTGCGTCGGGTCGATGCTCCAGCGCCGCAGCGCCGGCCCGATCGCTTCGCCGCTTTTGTTCATGTACGTCCGTGGCTTGACTAGGACGGCGGGCACACCGCGTATCTCGCCCTCGCCCAGCGTGGCCAGCGTCTTCGCTTTGATCTTGATGCCGTGCAGCCGCGCCAGGCGATTGACGCACCAGTAGCCGACGTTGTGACGGTTGTGAGAGTAGTCAGCGCCGGGGTTGCCCAGGCCGGCGATCAGCCAGCGGTCATTGGCCACGCCGCCATTCTACGGGAGACAGATGACAGGTGACAGGCGGTCTGCCACGTTGGAGCTTACGTGGCGGCCTCGGCCTCGGCCTCGTCCGCTGGCGGTGCGGCGCCGCGTATCGCCCGGTGCAGAACGTCCGCCAGCTTCTCGAGCGAATCCCGAGTCGCCGCTTCGTCGTCGTCGCGTCCGTCCTGCACGTGGTCGAGTATCGGCTCCAGCAGCGCGCTTATTCGCGCTTCGAGGAGGAACCGGCGGAGGTAGCCGACGAGGTCGTCGTCTAGGATCTGCGTCAGCGTCGAGATCTGGGCTGCCTGCACCACCTTCAGGAAGCGCTCCACGCGCGGGTCGCTGCTGCGCTCCAGGATCGCCCGCACGGCGACCGAGGAGAGGCGGCCAAGCTGCTGCTCGATAGACAGCGGGAGCCGATTGAGCACGGCGCCGGCAGCCTCGGCGTGACCGGACGCACCCAGCCGCAGGTCACATTTGGGGCAGACCGTGGCTGTCTTGAGGACTTCCGCCAGGTCGGCTCCGGTATCGCAGGCCGTCGTCGCTTCGATCAGCTCTTCGTATGCCCCGATCGTTGCTTCGCCCACCGGCGCGCCAAGCTCCACCAGGCCGTTCAGCCGTGTCAGCGCCCGCACTTCGCGCCCGGCCTCCAGCAGCTGTTCGTGGAGACTTGATGCCGCCGCCCAGTACGTCGCGTGAAAGTCCTCGTAGCGGCGTGCGCAGACGCCGTGGAAGTGGTTGAAGGCCAGCTTCGCCGTTCGCATGCGCTTCGGGTCCGCGATCAACATGTCGTAGGAGGCGTTCTCCTCCGCGATCGCGCGTTCCTTCACCGGCTTCCGCGGGCGCCTGACAGCGTGCTCTCGGTCGGCGATGAGCACGCCGAACGAGATCTGCCCGTCGGCGATCGCCTGGTCTAGCGCCAGTTCTCGCTCGGACTCCGGCACGAACGCCTCGGCGAGGTAGCGTTGCATCTCAGCGATGGCCGCCGCGCCTCTCGGATCAGCGGCGAACGCCCGCAGCGCGTAGATGTCTTCGGCCAGCACGTCCGGCTCCGCGTGGCAGAGCAAGGCGGCGTTCGCGAGTCCGTCCTCGCTCGCAGAGGCCAGCGGGGTGAGGCGCTCCAGCAGTTCGCGGCAGGCGGCGTGGCGGCGTTGTCCCGCCGCCGCGAACAGATCGCGGATCCGCTCTGCGATCTCAGCCGGCGCCAGGTCCTTGTGTTTCGGCCCGCTCAGGGCAAAGGCCAGGACCTCGGCGGCGTCGTAGGCCTCCGGTGCGCGGGCTTCGGTGATTGGTGTAGGCGATCGTGGCATAGGCCACCTCCTGTCCGTGCGGAGGGCGCTATTTTATGGCGCGATGATATGAGCAGCCTCAGGCTCTGACAAGGTGCAAGTGGCGCTAATCTTCGCCAGCGGCAGCGGCGCGAGATTCCGCCACGATCTCCGGCAGGACGGCGAGCACGCGCTCGATCTCCTGCGCCGTGTTCTCCGGGCCGACCGTCATCCGCAGCGCGCCGACGGCGCGCCGTAACGGCATGCCGGCGGCTGTCAGCACGTGCGAGGGCTCCCAGGTCGCCGAGTTGCAGGCGCTGCCGGCGCTTGCGGCGACGCCCAGCCGGTCGAGCGCGTCCAGCATCGTGTCGGAGCGCGCGCCTTCGATGCTGAAGTGTGCGTTGTTCGGCAGTCGCATCTCGGGGTGGCCGGTCAGCTCGGCACCGTCGATCGTGCGCAGGACGCCCTCCACGAGCTGCGTCGTCAGGCCGCGGCAGGCGCTGGTGTAGCCGTCGCGGTTGGCCTGAACCTCCGCGAGAGCCGCCGCCGTCCCGACGATCGAGGCCACGTTCTCTGTCCCCGCGCGGTGCTGGCGCTCCTGGCCGCCGCCGCTCATCTGCGCCAGGAACGGCGTTCCGCGGCGCATGTAGAGCACGCCCGATCCCTTGGGCCCGCCGAACTTATGCGCCGAAAGGCTCAGCAGATCGATGCCCAGGCGGTCGACGTCGAGGTCGATCGCGTTGGCGCCCTGCACGGCGTCCGTGTGCAGCACGACGCTGCTTTCCAGGGACTTCGCCCGAGCGCGGACGGCGCGTGAGATCTCCGGCAGCGGTTCGATCGTCCCGATCTCGTTGTTGGCGAGCATCACGCTCACGAGTACCGTCCGCTCATTCATCGCCTCGGCGATGGCGTCTGGGCGGACGATCCCGTAGCGGTCGACAGGGACCAGCGTCACAGCGAAGCCGAACTTCTCGAGGTACTCGCAGGAATGGAGGACCGCGTGGTGCTCGATCGTCGTCGTGATGACGTGATCGCCGAGCCCCGCCTGCCGTTTCGCCAGCGCCACGCCCTTGATCGCGCCGTTGATCGACTCTGTGCCCGGGCCTGTGAAGACGATCTCCCGAGGCCGCGCGCCGAGCAGCGATGCCACGGTCGAACGGGCGCTTTCGATCGCCCGGGCGGCCTGGCGGCCGAGGGCGTAGGTGCCGGAGGGGTTTCCAAAGTGCCCCTGGAGGTAGGGGAGCATCGCTTCCAGCGCCTGCGGCTGCAGCTGTGTCGTGGCGGCGTGATCGAGGTAGATGGTCGTCTTCATGGCGTCGGATACCGGGGTGGGGTATGCGACAAGGTTATCGCCGCGCGGCCTCACCTGTCAAAGCGCATGGGCTGCCGTCAGCGGGTGAGTAGTCCCGCGTCGAGGACAAACTCCGAGCCGGTGACGTAGCGCGCACGGTCCGAGGCGAGGAAGAGCACAGCCTCGGCCACGTCCTCTGCCTCCACCCACGGCACGGGCAGCAGGTTGCCGGCCAAGCGCTCGGCGATCTCCTCCGCCGTTGCGCCTTCCAGCGCCGCCAGTCCGTCGTTCATCGGTGCGTTGACACCCGTCGGGTGGATCGAGACGACGCGGATGTTGTGCGGCGCCAGCTCCAGCGCCCAGGACTTGCTGAGGCCCGTCAGCCCCCACTTGGACGCGGCGTAGTGACTGAGCCGGGACATCCCGCGCAGGCCGGCGATCGACGAGTTGTTGATGATGACGCCGGAGCCCTGTTCGATCATCACGGGGATGACGCGCCGGCCCACCAGCCAGGCGCCCTTCAGGTTGACGTCGATCATCGTGTCCCACTCGTCCTCGCTCAGCTCGTGCGAGTAGCCGTAGGCGCAGACGCCGGCGTTGTTGAAGAGGATGTCGATTCGCCCCAGCGCCTCCGTAGTCCCGCTAACCGCCGCCGTGATCGCGGTGTCGTCGCGGACGTCGCCCTCGAACGTCAGGCACTCGGAGCCGGCCTCGCCGCACTGCCTCTTCAGGCTCGACAGGTCCTCGCCGCCGCCCATCTCGTAGCCGGGGTAAGCCAACGGCCCCGCGATGTCGAACGCCGCGATGCGAGCCACGGCGCGGGCCAGCGTCAGTGCCGTGGCTCGTCCCTGGCTGTGCGCGGCGCCCGTGATGAACGCGACCTTGCCGGCGAACTCGCGCTCTTCAGTCACCCGGGGGCTCCGTGCGTCCGCGCGCCGGGCTTGCGGTAGCCCTCAAGGTACTCGTCGAGGTCGACTTCGAGTGCGTTGTTGAAGACGTTGGTCGCGACCATCATCGCCCCGAACGCCGTCAGCGCGACGATCTGCTCGGCGCTGAACTCGGCCGCCAGGCGCGCGTAGACATCGTCCGAAACCCGCGAGCGCTGCGTCGAGAGGGAGCGCCCGAACTCGGCGAGCAGCTCCTCGCGCTCGCTCAGCTCCAGCTGGTCAGGGTCGTCGCCGGCGTCGATCAGGTGGCGCCGGAAGTAGGTCGAGCAGACGAGGCAGTCGGTCTCCGCAGAGATCGCGTACAGGAAGACGTTAGTGGGGCGCGCGCCGAGGAACGGCACGACCACGTCCGCCAGTGGATAGAACTCCATCAGGGCGTGGAACGCCGGCAGCGAGTGCAGCAGCGTACGCTTCATGTTGGTCATGCGTTCGTAGCGCTTCACGCCCTCGTCGTGCGCGGCCAGCTGCCCTTCGTTGGCGTCGTCCGGTTCGACCGTTGGTATGCGTGCCATAATCGCCTCCTGAAGTACGACTGCGCAGCCGAGTTTACCGTGCGCCGTCAAGCGCTGTCAGCGGACGGCGCACGCGTGGGTGCCCCGTTCATCCCTTCGATTCTCACGGCGAACGGCAAGGATTGCTCGCAGCGCCTCGTCCCGTTCGTGGTGAGGTCCTGCGGGCCCGTCTGGATATCGAACCGTAAACGCCGCTCCGACGCAGAGCTACGCGCCGTTGTGGCGAGAAGCCCAGTAGGCTGTGGCGAGCGCGAGGGCGCGGGCAGCCGAGCGGAAGCTCGTGAAAGCGGCGACGCCGCGGTCGAGGAGCTTGCGTCGCACGTCGGCCATCACGTCTTCGACGTGGCTCGGGTGCGTGATCGTCAGGAACGGCTTGGCGGAGCGCTCGCGCTGCGCGGCGAGGATGTCGAGCAGCCCGTTCATGATCGATGGGTTATCGCGCAAGCGGCGGGCGATGAACGTACCGCTGACCTCCATCGCGATCGCATCGACGTTCTCGTCCTCTTCCAGGATCTCGAACAGCTTCTGGAGGTTGCCGGGCACGAAGCCCATGCCGATCGTGCCGCCGGCGTCCAGCGGGTTGCGGTAGCTGCCGCCGATGATGTTGAAGAACGACGCCAGCTTTTCGTACGAGGCCGGCGTCAGCAGCGGCACCTCCATCCCCTCGCGCTCGAAAGCGTCGGTGATGACGACGGACTGACCGCCGGTCATCGCCACGAGGCCCATTCGCTTTCCCGTCGCCGGCTTGCAGTAGACGAGCGCCTTGACGGCGTCGATCGTCTCATCCAGGCCGTCGGTCTCGATGACGCCGGCCTGCCGCATTGCCGCGCTCCAGACGGCCGGCGCGGCCGCCAGCGAAGCCGTGTGTGAGTAGACCGCACGCGAGCCGGCCGTGCTCGTGCCGCCGCGCCAGACGACGACGGGCTTGCGCGCGGCAGCGGCCTTCAGCGAGCGCAGCAGGCGCGGGCCGTCCTTCGTGCCCTCGATGTAGATAGCGATGACTTCGGTCTCGGCGTCCTGCTCTAGGTAATCGATGTAGTCGGGAGCATCGAGGAGGACGGCGTTGCCGAACGATACCGTCTTCGAGCACTTGATGCCGTGCGTCGCGCCGACCAGCGCGAAGTTGATGCAGTGCGTGCCGCTCTGGCTGATGAAGCCGACGTTGCCGGCGTCGCCGTGCTCTTGGTCCGGGCTGTGACGCACGCCGAGGCGCCGGTTGTAGAGGCCCATGCAGTTGGGCCCGATCAACAGGAGGTCGTTCTCGCGGGCGATCTCGGTTACCTGCTGCTGCGCGTCGATGCCTTCTTCTGTTTCCGTCTCTGCGAAGCCGGACGTGAAGAGGGCTACCGCCCCGACCTGCTTCTTCGCGCAGTCGGCGACGATGCGCGCCGCGACCGGGCGGGGGACGGCGCAGAGCACGTAGTCGATGTCTTCGGGGATGTCCGTCAGGCTGGGGTAGTTGGGGACTTCGAGCGCCTCGATGCCGGGGATCTCGGCCGGGTCGATCTGCACGGAGTAGAGCTTGCCGGCGAACGTCTTCATCGAGTGCAGCCACATGTAGCCCATCGCCCGCTTGTCGCCGACGACGGCCACCGTCTTCGGGTTGAATGCGCGCTCCAGTCGCGGCGTCAGGCCGGCGGGCGTCACTTGTCGCTGCTCACGACGATGCGGGCGTCGACGGCGAGGCAGCCGTCCTTGTAGGCGAAGACGGGGTTCAGGTCCAGCTCCTCCACCTGCGGGTTGGCCTCGGAGAAGGTGGAGAGCTGGAGCAGGAGGCCGGTCAGCGCGCCGATGTCCGCCGGTTCGCCGCCGCGCACGCCGTCGAGGATCGCGCGGCCGTTGATCTCATCGATCATCTCGCGGGCGTCGCGCTCTTCTAGCGGCACGATGCGGAAGGCGACGTCCTTGAGCACTTCGACGAAGATGCCGCCGAGCCCGAACATGAGCACCGGCCCGAACTGCGGGTCCTTGCTCATGCCGACGATGACCTCGGTGCCGGGGCGCGCCATCGCCTGGACGGCGACGCCCTCGATCCGCGCCTTCGGCTGGCGCTCCGCCACGGCGGCGACGATCTCATCGTAGGCCGCCCGCACTGCTGCCTCGTCTTCGAGGCCGACCCGAACGCCGCCGACGTCGGACTTATGCGTGACGTCCGGCGAGACGATCTTGAGCACGACGGGGAATCCGGCGTTCGCCGCCGCCTTCGCCGCCTCGTCCGCCGAGGCCGCCAGCGTCGTCTCCGCGACGGGGATACCGGCAGCGGCGAGTATCTGCTTCGACTCGACCTCGGTGAGCACGGAGCGGTCCTCGTTGCGGGCGCGTTCGATCGCTTCGGAAAGGGTGACCATGAGCGGCGCCATCATACGTAGCGTTCGCGGCAACGGTCAACGCGGGCAAGCAAAAGGGGCGAGCAATTCGCTCGCCCCTGGTGTTCGTAGCTGAGTTGGTTAGCGGGACTTCTTGCCGTTTCCGTTGGACTTTACGGAGCGCACCATCATCTTGCGCTGGCTGTAGTTGAGAAAGGCGCGGGACTTGCCGCATCGCTTGCAGACGCCTTCACTGGTTTCACCGTTCGGCGTGGCGATCTGCCAGTGGTGTGCGCAGCCATCGTCTTCGATCTCGACGTCGGGCTCAAGTGTGGTCGCTTCGGCTCGCTGCTCTGCCAATCTGGGCCTCCCTCTGGCGTTGTTCCCGCAATAGTCGGGGCACGGGCGAACGGTGCGCCGAACCCTGCTGTGGATGGGGCGAAGCCGGGACCGACCTTCCCACTATAACGTAAACGTGAGGTTTAGGCCAAGCTGCTGCGGCTAAACGATCGCGGCTTCGTTGTAAACGCCGAGAACGTCTCGCATGACGTCGCAGCACTCTTGCAGCGTGGCCTCCGCGCGGACGGCGTCGAGCAGCAAGGGCATCACGTTTTCGTCGCCGCGCAGCGCGCCTTCCAGCGCCTTCAGCGTTCGCGCCGTCTCGCGGTCGTCTCGCGAGCGGCGGATTTCGTTCAGGCGCTCGATCTGGCGGTCGTAGCCCTGCGGGTCCATGTCGAGGATCGGGATCTCCAGCGGCTCGTCCATGACGTAGTCGTTAACGCCGACGATCGTGCGGTCGTTGCGGTCGATCTCGCGTTGGTAGACGTAGGCGGCGTCGCCGATCTCGCGCTGGAAGAAGCCATCTTCGATCGCCGGGATCACGCCGCCCAAGTCCTCGACCTTGCGGAAGTAGGCGCGGGCGGCCTTCTCCGTCTCGTCTGTGAGCGTCTCGACGAAGTACGAGCCGCCCAGCGGGTCGGCTGTGTTCGCCGCGCCAGATTCGTGCGCGATCACCTGCTGCGTGCGCAGCGCCAGTCGCGCGGCCTTCTCGCTCGGAAGGGCCAGCGCTTCGTCCATGGAGTTCGTGTGCAGGCTCTGCGTCCCGCCCATGACGGCGGCGAGCGCCTGCACGGCGGTACGGATGAGGTTGACCTCCGGCTGCTGCGCGGTCAGCGAGACGCCTGCGGTCTGGGTGTGAAAGCGCATCCACCAGGAGCGCTCGTTCTTGGCGCCGAACGTCTCGCGCATCTCATGCGCCCAGATGCGGCGCGCCGCGCGGAACTTCGCCACTTCTTCGAAGAGGTCGTTGTGCGAGTTGAAGAAGAACGACAGGCGCGGCGCGAACTCGTCGATGTTCAGGCCCCGGTCGAGGCACCAGCGGACGTACTCGAAGCCGTCGTTCAGGGTGAACGCCAGCTCCTGCACGGCGGTCGAGCCGGCCTCGCGGATGTGGTAGCCGGAGATCGAGATCGGGTTCCATTTCGGCATCTCGCGGGAGCCGAACTCGATCGTGTCCACGACAAGGCGCATCGACGGCTCCGGCGGAAAGAGGAACTCCTTCTGCGCGATGTACTCCTTGAGGATGTCGTTCTGGATCGTGCCGGCGAGCTGCGAGCGCTTGATGCCGCGCTTCTCCGCGGCCGCGATGTACATCGCCCAGATGACGGCCGCCGGCGAGTTGATCGTCATCGAGGTGGTGATGTCGGCCAGCGGCAGGCTGTCGAGCAGGATCTCCATGTCGCGCAGCGAGGAGACGGCGACGCCACACTTGCCGAACTCGCCCAGCGCCTCCGGCGCGTCCGTGTCGTAGCCGTAGAGGGTCGCCATGTCGAAAGCGACGGAGAGGCCGCTGTTGCCCTGCGAGAGCAGGTAGCGGAAGCGCTCGTTCGTCTCCTCGGCGGAACCGAAGCCGGCGAACATGCGCATCGTCCAGAGCTTGCCCCGGTAACCGGTCTCGTGGATGCCTCGCGTGAACGGATACTGGCCGGGAGAGCCGAGTGACTCGCCGTTCATGGGGGCGTCCAGCGGCCCGTAAACGGGCTCCACCGGGACGCTTGAGGTGGTGACGAACTTTCGCTGGCGGTCGCCGCCATCGTTAGGACTCATAATCAGGCTTCAAGGATAGCACCTGGCCCGCCGCCGCCGTGGCCCTTGACAGTGCGTGATACATTAGCTTACGCGTCTGAGCATATTAATTGGAGCGGGAGCATTGGCTGACGGACCTTTCGACAACTATCTCGACCTCGTGGATGCGGCTCGCATCCTCAATATCCACCCGCAGAGCCTGCGGCGCCTGATCAAGCAGAAGAAGGTGCCGGCGGTGCTCTTCGCCGGCAAGTACTTGATCGAGCGTCACGCGCTCGAGCAGTTCAAGTCGAACTACGATCCGCGACCCGGCCGCAAGGCCATCCGTCGACTCCTCTAGCGGCTCTGCTTACTCGAGGCCGCGATCAGAGCGCCGCTGATGCAAGTATTCGATGCTCTTGCGGTACCACTGCTCGTCGATCTTCTCGCTCGCCATCAAGTAGTTGAGCATCGCCTCGAGACCGAGGATCGAGATCAGGTTGTAGTCCCGCTCCTTCAGCCGTTCTCGCGCGCCCTCCTCGCGGTCCACCAGCACGAGCACGTCGCGGACGCGCAGGCCGGCGTTCGTGCGCAGGAACTCCGCCGTCTCGACGATGCCGCCGCCGCCCGTCACGAGATCGTCGATGAGCAGGACGTGCTCGCCTTCCTCATAGATACCTTCGACGAAGACGCGGCTGCCGTTGCGCTCCTTGGCTGGGTGGATGTAGATCATCGGCATCGTGCTGCGCAGCGAGAAGGCCGTCGCCAGGTGAAGGCCGCCAAACGGGATGCCGCAAACACGCTCGAACGGCTGCACCTGCGGATGGCGCATCGATTGCAGCGTCTGGATCTTCTCCTGCATCAGGCGGGCCGCGCGCGCCAGCGCCCGCGGATTGCTGACGAGCTTGCGCAGGTTGACGTAGACCGGAGAGTTGATCGTGGTCCGGCCCATGGTGAAGTCGCCGAACTGTACGGCGTCCACTTCGTGCAACGCCTGCGCGAGCCATTGATTTCCTACGTCTTCAGCTGTCATTAGCGGGCAAAATAATAGGCCCCTGCCGCACGGGTCGCCCACCGGGCGCATTCTGGGGCCATGAAAAGACAGCGCGACGATAGCACCGCGCGAGCGATGCTGTCAACATGCGCGCCGCTAATCTAGCGGCGCTGGTCGGGCTCGCCGTTCGTGAAGCGCGGCTTGTAAGCCGGGTCGCGGCCGCTCACCTGGTCCTGGTGCATGCGGTCGTGCCGATAGTAGGACCGCAGCCATTGCATCACTGTGAGCGAGCCGAACATCTCCTGTCTCGCCGTCCGCTCGAACTGCTCTCCGCTGATTCGATCGATAAAGGCCTCCGTCAGCGTGCGCTGGCGGCGCATCTCGGCCACGTGCTCCGCCACAGTGTGATCGTGCGCCTTCGTCAAGGTGATCGCTGGCGGTCCGCCGAATACGCCATCGACGTTCGGGTTGTCCTCGCTCAGCGCCTTCTCCACCCAGGCCCGGTAGGCGGTCTCCATCTCACAGAGGTGGGCCATCTGCTGCTTGGCGCTCCATTCGCCTTCGCCGCTCGTGGAGCGTTCCGCCTCGTCTTCCGCTAGCGCCCCGAGGGCGTCCAGGAGCCGGCCGCGTTCGGCCCCAATCTTCTCCTTCAGCTCCCGTATCTGCTGATCGGTTGCCATTCGCCGCTCCCTTCGCGGCGAAGCATCACCATCTACGCAGGGCCTGTCAACCGCTACAATGGAGTTAGCAAACCAACTGCAGAAGGAGTCCCGGACATGGCGACCAAGGACCCGCGAGAGCCGTTCACGCGCATCAGCGTCGACGAAGCAAAAGAGATGATAACCGGCGGCGCAGCCGTGATTGACGTTCGCGAGCCGCACGAGTACACGGAGGGCCACGTGCCCGGGGCGTCGCTGATCCCGGTGAACAGCGTTTACGCGCGCCGCGAAGAGCTGCCGAAAGAGCAGGACGTGATCTTCGTCTGCGCCGTCGGTCAGCGCAGCGCGCTCGGTGCGGAGATGGCCGCCGCTGCCGGTCTCACGCGTATCTTCAACCTCGAAGGCGGCACCGAAGCCTGGATCAGCTCCGGCGAGACCGTCGAAAAGTGACCCGACCGCGTACTATCCTCTTCGACATCGACAACACGCTGCTCTACTCCGGCGGCGCGGGAAGCCACGCCATGAACCTTGCCTTCAACGAGCTCTTCGGTGTGGACGAGGGCTTTCGCGAGATCGAGTTCAGCGGGCGCACGGACCTCTTCATCCTGCAGAGCGCGCTTGACTACGGCAAAGTCACGGGCAGCGCGCGCGAGCACATAGAAGCCTTCGTGGGCGCCTATACCCGCCTGCTGCCGGCGTCGCTCGTCCTGCGCGACGGCCACGTGATGCAGGGCTTTCCGCAGCTGCTGGACGTGCTTCGCGACGCCGGCGCGCGCACCGGCCTGGCGACCGGCAACTTCGAAGAGGGCGCACGCCTCAAGCTCGAATTCTACGAGCTGGCCGGTCACATCTCCGGCGGTGGCTTCGCCGAAGTGAGCCCGGAGCGGGCCGAGATCGTCGCGGCGGCGATCCGCGACGTTGCGGACGGGGCGCAGCCGGAGGCCGTCGTGGTCGTCGGCGACACGCCGCACGACATCGCCGCGGCGCTTGCCAACGGCGCGATCGGCGTCGGCGTCGCCACCGGCAAACACAGCGCCGAGGAGCTGCGCGCGTCGGGCGCGCAGATCACGTTCGAGGACTTCTCGGACTACGAGTCAGCGGCAGAGAAGCTGCTGACGTTCTCTCCGGGCGCTTAGCCCGAGACGGCGTCTTCGCCCTGGGCCGTCGGCACGGAGAGGCCGAGGCGCTCGGCCTGGTGGGCCAGCACCGCCTCGTTGACCGCCGGGATCGACGTCGCGCCTGCCTTGATCAGCCCCTCGATGACCTGGCGACGGTCCGCGATCGCGTCGTCCAGCTCGACCGGCGTTAGCCCGGCCCACTGCGCGAACGCCTCGCGGACGCCGCGCTGCGGGAAGAGCCGGAACGTGTCATCGTCGCGGTCCCACTCGACAGCGCGCGAGAGGCGATGCGCTTCGCCGTCCGCTTCCAGCATCGCCACTTCGGCGACGCGGCGGACGGTGCCCTGCTGGCGTCCGATGAACAACGGCACGACGAACGTCAGGTGCGCGACGTGGCTCCTGGGAACGGAGAGGTCCTGCTCCAGCTGCGCGAGGACGCCCTCGACGGTGTCGGCGTGCATCGTTGTGCCCAGCCGGTAGCCCTGCGACAGAAGCTCGAACGTCTTGCGCGCGTGGTCGTCCCAAGTGTAGACGGGGATGTGGTCGCTCATCTCGTTGACTAGGATGTAGGTGTCGTAGTCGGGCGATACCGGCGGCAGCGCGAACGTCTCGCCCATGCCGCGGGTGAAGTAGACGAGCGTATCGGGGAGGGTGAACGACATCAGCGCGCTCAGCGTCGTCGTCTTGCCGCTCGATGGTGGATCCGCCGCGATGATCAGCGAGGCGCCGCGCTCCATCGCCACCCAGAACATCGCCGCCACTTCGGCCGACAGGTTGCCGGCCAGGATCAGCTCGGCGATCGACATCGGCGTTGGCGGCTCCCAATGCCAGCCCCACCAGCTCGTCGGTTGGTTCAACGCTCGCATGCTTCGATGATACCGCACGGCGCCGGGCGGTCGGCCCCCGGTCCGTCTCCTGTCCTTCGTCTCAGGTCTGCTGCTACAATGCCGCCCATGCGCGCCGCCTTTTGCACCGCCAGGGATACGATAGAGGTCCGCGAGACGGACGACCCGCTGCCCGGCCCGGGCGAGGTCCTCGTTCGCGTGCGGCAGTGCGGAATCTGCGGCACCGACCTGCACTTCTACCACGGCGACCTGCCCCCTTCGCCGGCCTCGCTGGGACACGAGTTCGCCGGCGAAGTTGCTGCGCTCGGCGTGGCCGTGGAGGGGTTCGCGGTGGGCGATCGCGTTGCCGTCGAGCCGTTGCTCTATTGCGAGACGTGCAGCTACTGCCGCAGCGGTCACTACAACCTCTGCCGCGCCCGTGTCCTCATCGGCGCCTACTACCCGGGCGGGCTCGCGGAGCACATCACCGTCCCCGCCTACACTCTCTACAAGCTTCCAGAGAACGTCGACTTCGAGGCGGCCGCCCTCGCCGAGCCGCTCGCTGTCTGCGCCCACGGTCTGCACATCGTCGGCTTCGGCGCTGGCGAGCGCGTGCTGGTGCTGGGCAGCGGGACGATCGGGCTCTTCTCCGTGCTTGCGGCGCGTCACTTCGGCGCCAGTGAAGTGATCGCGACCTACCGGCACGACCACCAGGGAGAGGCCGCGGAGGCGATGGGCGCGACGCGCGTCCTCAGGGACAGCGAGCTGGAAAGCCTCCCGCGAGGAAGCGTCGATGTCGTCGTGGAGACTGTCGGTGGCGGCGCGCCGACGCTGGGCCAGGCTGTCGGCCTTGTGCGCTTCGGCGGACGCGTCTCAGTGCTCGGGCTGTTCACACAGCCGCAGCAGCTGGACGCGCTTTCGCTGATGCGCAACGAAATCACCGTCAGCGGCGGCATCACCTACTGCCGGCCGGGGCAGCAGTCCGACTTCGACGTTGCCCTGGCGATAATCGCCGGCGACCCGGAGCGCGCACGGCGCGTCATCACGCACCGTTTCCCGCTGGAGGATGCCGGCTCGGCGTTCGCCACGGCGGCGGACAAGAAGCTGGGCTCGCTCAAGGTGCACGTACAGACGTAGCGTCGGTTCAACGCAGGCGCGGCAGGAGCGGGTTGCGGCGCAGGAAGCGCGAGATCACAAACGAGACGAGAGATATCACCAGGGCGCCGATGAAGGCGGGCCAGAAGCCGTCGATCGCGAACCTGATGCTCCACCAGTCGCACAGCTGCTCGACCAGGAGCACGATCAGGGCGTTGACGACGAAGACGAAGAGGCCCAGCGTCAGGAGCTGCAGCGGACAGGTCAGCAGCAGGAGCAGCGGCCGCACGACCGCTCTTACGACGACGTAGATCACGGCCGAGAGCAGAAGCGCCTCGGTCCCGTCGATCACGAAGCGGTCGGAGTCGTAGAAGACGTTGTTCACGAACCACTCGGCGGCGAGGAAGCCGACGATCGTGATCCCCCAACGGACGAAGACGCGAACGATCCACGGCACCTTGCCGCTGTCCCAGGGAGGCTCGCTGTAGTCCCAGTAGTTATAGTGGATCTGGCGCAACTTACGTGCATCTTATCAGGGGCTGCGCCGCTTATCGCTGCGATATGCATCACACGACTCGGCCTTTGCGGAAGCTGCTCCCGGCGCTCGTTCTTGCGGCGGCGCTCATCTCTCTCGTCGTCCTCGCCGCTTGCCGTCGCGGCGACGATGCCGTGACGCCCACGGTCTCGCCGCCGCCGGGCGATTCGCCGGCGGCCAGCGAATCAGCGCCCGCCGAAACTCCGGCCGCCGGCGAACCAGGCTCCGAGCCGACTGCGACGCTCACTGCGACGCTGACTGCCCAGCCCGCAGTCCAGCCACCGGCCGGGCCGCGCGTCGAGACGGCCACGATTACGATCGGCGGGCGCGAGCGCACGTGGCGGCTCTACGTGCCGTCGACGCTACCTGCCGGGCAGGCGCCGCTCGTGATCGGGTTGCACGGCGCCTTCGGTTCCGGGGAGCAGTTCGCGCGGACGGCCCGCTTCGATGAGCAGGCAGAGGAGGGCGGCTTCCTCGCCGCGTATCCCGACGGCACGGGCGGGTTCCGGACGTGGAACGGCGGGCGCTGTTGCGGATACGCCGTGCGGGAGAACGTCGACGACGACGCGTTTATCGAGGCGATGGTCGATGCGATCTCAGTCGAGTACGTCGTCGATCCCTCGCGCGTCTACGCCGTCGCCACTCGAACGGGGCGATCATGGCGCTGCGCCTGGCCTGCGAGTCCGACCGCTTCCGCGCCGTCGGCGCCGTTGCCGGCTCGCTCGAAGTGAGCGGCTGCCAGCCCCAGCACGGCGCGTCGGTGCTAATCATCCACGGCGACGCCGACGAGAACCACCCGCTGGAGGGCGGGCAGGGGCCGCTCTCCGTCGCCGTCGTCGATTTCACGTCGGTGGCCGACTCGATGGCGGTGCTGGCGCCGGCGTTGGGTTGCTCAACGGCGAGCGAGGACGAAGTGAGCGGCGTGGTCACGACGACGTCGTGGTCGGGTTGCCCGCGTGGCATCGCCGTTCAGCTCAAGGTGATCGCCGGCGCTTCGCACGCCTGGCCCGGAGGCGTGCCGGGGCTAAACCTGGGTGGTGAGCCGAACAACTTGCTCGACGCCACGCAGGCGCTCTGGGACTTCTTCACTATCCTCGAGCAGATTTAGGGCGCGCGGTGCGCTGCGGCCTGGGCACGACTTAGTCGACGTCTCGCGGCGACTTGACCGGCGACGCTGCCAGCGCACAATCTATGCTCGGAGGGACACATGGACGTATACAAAGCCGTCACGACGAAGCGTGACACGCGCCTTTATTCCAGTGAGCCGATCGCGGACGATGTGCTGCGGCGAGTGCTCCAGGCCGGTCGCATGGCGGGCTCGAGCAAGAACCGCGAGCCCTTCCGCTTCGTCGTCATCAGGGACAAGGAACACATGGCGAAGCTGGCGGAGTGCGGCGACTTCTCCCAGCCGCTGGGGCCGGCTACGGCTGCCGTCGCCGTCTGCCTGGACCCCGACGGCATGGACTTCGACGCCGGCCGCGCCGCCCAGAACATGATGATCGTGGCCTGGGACAACGGGCTCGCGTCGTGCCCACTGCGCATCCACAACGCTGACTGTGGCCGCGAGGTGCTGGGCCTGCCGGAAGGCTGGCGCATCGCGATCGTCGTTGCGCTGGGCCACCCGGAGGCCGGCACATCGATGTCTCAGAACCGTGCGCGTCAGCCGTTCGACGATTACGTGAGCTGGGAGCGCTTCGGCCAGTCGTCGCCGTAGACGGCGGCGGTGCAGATTGCCACGGTCGCGGTGATCGAATTCAGTTGCTGTGCGCCGCGGGACCAACGCACAACACAAAGAAGCCGGGCGCTCGGCGGGCCCGGCCTCTCTGCGCTGTTCAGCAGGTTAGAATCTAGGTGCCCTGCTGCGGCGCCGGAGCGCCCGTGGCCTTTCCGCCCTCCTCTTTCTTGATCAGCTCGCTGTAGTGGTTCGCGACCTAGGCGGAGTAGTAGATCGCCGGCGCAATGAAGACCACGAACGCCGCACCGATCACGATCCTGAATGCACCCACGCCCATCACCAGGTCTGAGATTAGCAACGCCTATAGGGCACCCACAGCCACCAGCCGGCACCGATCTCGCAGGGCCGATCGTCACCACCGGGCTGGGACAGATGGCACAACGCTCGCGGATCGAGGTTGAACGGAGGCGAACTGATGCGCTTCGGGCGGGGGGAGCGATCTCCCTTGCTCACCTGCGCTAGAATAGGCTCCACCCTCAAGAGATGGAGCCCGCCCCATGACCACAATCGAACGTCCTCTCGCTCCGCCCGAGCGCCCCGGCGGCCAGGGACTCGATCCCAACCAGGAGGAGTCAGGCGATCGGGCTATCATCGCCCTCCTGACGGGCGATCAGCACGGTCCAACCGACTGGCTGGCCACGTATCGCCACGACTCGGGCGGCAGCGGCGCCTACGAGGTCTGGTCGTCCCGCGGGATGATCCGCTTCCAGCGCTTCCTCGACCCAGATGGCGGAGGCTACGGCTACGAGGTCATCGAGCAAAGCGGAGAGAACCCTATCGCGAACCAGGACCCGACCGCCGTCGCGACGATCGCCGAGGAGGTCGAGGCGTCGAAGCGGTCGGGGTTCGACGGGGGTGACCCGAACCGCGCCTTCATGTCGCCAGAGACGCTGAGCTACCCGCTCGCCTTCGAGCGCATCGCCCAGCTGTTCGATAGCCCGAACGCGCCCGACATCGTCGTCAACCCGCGCTCGTACGCTTACGGTCGCCAGCCCGGCCAGCACGGCTCGGCCGACGTCGTGCAGTCGCGCGCGCCGCTGATCTTCTCCGGTCCCGGCATCAAGCAGGCGGGAACGACCGACGCCCTCTGCGCGCAGGTTGACATCGCGCCGACGCTGGCGCGGCTGCTCGGCCTGCCGCTGATCGACGGCATGGACTCCACGGGCCGCACATCGTCGGAACGCGGCGTCGAGCCTGACGTCTACCTGCGCCGCGAGGACGGCCAGCCGATCGACGAGATCATCGCCGATGAGCAGCGCCCGGAGCGCGCCTACATCTTTCTCCTCGACGGCCTCTCCAACAGCGAGCTCAAGGAGCGCCTGGAGAGCGACCGCGAGTCGATCGCCAACCTGACGCGCCTGATCGAACGCGGCCTCATGTTCAACTACGGTACGACGGTCAACTTCCCGAGCATCACCTGGCCCAGCCACAACGCGCTCGGCTCCGGCGCCTGGTGCGGCCACCACGACGTCGTCAACCCCTCTTACTACGTGCGGGAGACGCGCGAGACGGTGACGCCACAGGGGCAGGTCTGGGACACCGCGAAGTTCGTCACCGGCGACGTCGAGACGCTCTACGAAGCGGTTCACCGCGTCTACGGCAAGTGGGACGGTCGCGAGGGCGTGATCACGGCCTCGCTCAACGAGCCGTGCGTCAGGGGCGCCGCCCACGCCACGCTCGAGCGGCGGCTGCTGATCGATGAGGATAAACTGCGCGAGCTGACGCGCGCCAACCGCGAGGACACGGACCCGCGCTGGAATGAAGACGGACAGGATAGCGTCCACCGCTACTCGTACACGGACATCCAGGGCACCGTGCAGTCGATGCTGCTCTTCGGCGCCGACGGCCAGCCGCCGCCGATGTTCACGTTCCACGAGTACGCGCTCACAGACGCCGCCGGTCACGACTACGGACCCCACTCGGACGGCATCCGCGACGCCCTGATCGAGACGGACAAGCGCATCGGCAAGGTGCTCGATGTCATCGACGCGCGCGGCCTGTTCGAGTCCACTCTCTTCGTGATCACGACCGACCACGGAATGGCTCCGATCGACACTGACCTTTCGGCCAACCAGGTGCAGGCCGTGCTCGACGCCGGCCTCCGTGCCGTCGTCCACGCGCCGCTCGTTTACCTGCTCGATCTCGACGTGACGATCGAGCACGCCAAGGACGGGCGCACCGCCACCATCAGCGTCGTTGAGAACGACCCGACGGAGTCCGGCGTCGCGGAGCGGCCGCCGGTCGCCGGTGCGAAGGTCGAGGTGGTCGGCCACAAGGGGAAGGTCGTCTCGAAGGCGACGACCGACAGCTTCGGAGTCTGCGGCGTGCCTCTGCCCGTCGACGAAGACCCGGACCACATCGTCATCGGCGTCCACCACGAGAAGTTCAACGAGCGCCACCTCCGCCTCGACGGCACAAACGTCGTCGAAGACGTGCGGAGGCGGCTGTACGGATAAGGAGCGCCCCAGTGTCAGACGAGATCTCCGCAGCATTCCCGTTCGAGTCGAAGTTCGCCGAGGTGCACGGCTCGAAGATGCACTACATCGACGTCGGTAAAGGCAGGGACGTGCTGTTCCTGCACGGCAACCCGACGTCGTCGTACCTCTGGCGAAACGTCATCCCGCACGTCCAGCCGCTCGGCCGCTGCGTCGCGCCGGACCTCATCGGCATGGGCAAGAGCGACAAGCCCGACATCGAGTACTCCTACTTCGATCACTACAAGTACCTCGAAGGCTTCATCGAGAAGCTCGGCCTGAAGAACATCCTGCTCGTGATGCACGACTGGGGTGGAGGGCTCGGTAACCACTACGCTCACACGCACCAGGACAACGTGCGCGGCCTCGTCCTCATGGAGACGATCGTGAAGACGATCTCCTGGGACGACTGGCCGGAGCAGGCGAAGGCGCCGTTCCAGGGGTTCCGCACGCCGGGCGTCGGCGAGCAGCTGATACTGGAGAACAACACCTTCGTGGAGCAGGTTCTGCCGGGTGCGATCCTGCGCACGCTCACGGACGAGGAGATGAACCGCTACCGGGAGCCCGACAAGACGAACGAGAGCCGCCTGCCGACGCTGCGCTGGCCGCGCGAGATCCCGATCGTCGACGAGCCAGCTGACGTGTCGAAGGCCGTCGATGAGTTCTCGCAGTGGCTGACCAAGACCGATGTGCCGAAGCTTCTGCTTACGGCCGATCCGGGCGCGATCATGCGCATGACGGGCCAGTGGTGCATCGACAGCCTGCCGAACCTGACGCACGTGGAGGTCGGCCCCGGCGTCCACTTCATCCAGGAGGACCGCCCGCACGAGATCGGCGCGGCGATCTCGGCCTGGATGAAGGACAAAGTGCTCGCCTGATGGTCTTCTAGCCGATGAGCAAACTAAACCTGATCACCCACCTCTACGAGTACAACGAGTGGGCGAACGACCACCTGCTTGAGGTCGCCTCCGGTCTCTCCGCCGACGAGCTTAGCGCCCCGCGTGGCGCCAGCTTCGGCAGCATCCTCGATTCGTTCGCACACATCGCCGCCGCGCACGTCAACTGGCTGGAGCGCTGGGCGACCGGCAGCAACCGCATACCGACTCTGCAGCTGCAGAAGATGCCGGACCTGAGCGCCGTGCGTGCGTCGTTCCGCGCTTCGCACGATGGCCTGCGGATGCTTGTGAGCGATCTGACGGATGAGCGACTCGAGGCGCCGCTGGTGTTCCGCGACAGCGCCGGCGAAGACCGGGCGATGCCGCTCTGGCAGCAGATGACTCACGTTTCCAACCACGGCACATACCACCGTGGCGAGATCGCGATGATGCTGACCGTCGCCGGCCACTCGCCGGGCGACCTCGACCTCCTCTACTGGGAGTACGAGTACTACCCATAGGGTGCCCGGACCTCGGCGCCGACGGCTAGCGGCGCGGTTCCCAGCTGAAGAAGCGCAGCGCCAACGCCGTGCCGGCGACTCCCCAGGCGGCGATCACGGCCAGGTCGCCCCACTCGAAGCCGGCGCCGGTGGTGTCCGGGTGGAACGCCGTTTGCAGTGCCGCCGCGAAGTGCTTCACCGGGAAGACATCGCCGACGAAGGCGAGCCACTCCGGCGGGTCCTGCAGCGGGATGAACACGTTGGAGATGAAGAGCAACGGCAGGATCGTCGCGTTCGTGATCGCGGGTGCGGCGTCGGCGTTCGGGATGATTGCGGTCAGGGCCAGTCCGAGCGCGCAGAACGCCAGCGCTCCAAGCACAAGCGTCAGCGCGAGGCCCGGAAGCGTGTTGCCGGGCACGTCGGTCCCGTAAGCGGCCGCGCCGACGCCGGTCACGATCGCGACCAGCAGCAGGCTGACGAGCACGGCGTGCGCCAGCCGACCGAAGATGTAGGCCCACGGCGGCATCGGCGTTCCGCGCACCCGCTTGAGGATGCCGAGGTCGCGCGCGATCGTCACCATCATGCCAATGTTCGTGTAGCAGGCGCTGACGACGGCCAGCGCTGCGATCCCCGGCACGTAGAACGTAGAGCCATCGAGGTTACGGCCGTCGATCGTCAGCTCGCTGTCGCCGAAGATCGAGTTGAAGAGCACGAGGAAGATCAGCGGCAGGAGGACCGTGAAAAAGGCCGCCGCCGGATTTCGCCAGAACGAGCGGTTCTCGTAGCCGACCTGGCGCAGCGCCATCCGAGCGCTCATTCCGCGACGTCTCCGGCGAGCCCCAGGTACACGTCCTCCAGCGAGGCCGGCGTCACGCTGAGGCCCTCAAGCGCCTCGCCTCTCTGCTTCGCCCAGCCGGTCAGCTCGTGCAGGTCGGTCGTCGGGTCGGTCGTCCGCAGCACGGCGCGGCCGTTCTCCAGCGAGCCGGCGGTGGCGATAGCCGGTGGCAGGTCGGCGAGCGCTCCGGCGAAGCGGAACGAGATGACCGTCTCGGCCTCGCCAGCGCGCAGCTCGTCCGGCGTGCCCTCGGCCACTATCAGGCCGTCGCGGATGATCGATACGGTGTCGGCCAGCGCCTGCGCCTCGTCCATATAGTGCGTGGTCAGGAGCACGGTCTTCCCCAGCGCCTTGAGGTTGCGGATCATCTCCCAGGCGCCGCGGCGGGCGGCCGGGTCGAAGCCGGTCGTCGGCTCGTCCAGGAAGAGCAGCTCCGGGTCTCCGGCCAGCCCCATCGCCACGTCCAGCCGCCGCTGCTGGCCGCCGGAGAGACGTCGCACGAGCGTCTTGCGCGACGCTTCGAGCCCAACGATGTCGATCAGCTCATCGAGCAGGCGGGGTGCCGGATAGTAGCCTCGGAACTGCTCGATCGTCTCCTCCACCGTCAGGTAGGGCTGGATGCTCGTGCTCTGGAGGACGATGCCGATGCGCCGTTTGAGGGAGACCGCGTTCTGAGCTGGGTCTTCGTCCAGCACGCGGACGTTCCCGGCGTCGGCGCGCCGGTGGCCTTCGAGGATCTCGAGCGTCGTCGTTTTGCCGGCGCCGTTGGGGCCGATCAGGGCGAAGACCTCGCCGCGCCGCACCGCGAGATCGATCCCGCCGACGGCGACGACCGGCCCGTAGGCCTTGCGCAGGCCGCGTACTTCGACTGCGAACTCACTCACGGGACGATTGTAGTGGCGGCAGCGTTCTACAGCGAACGCAGGAGGTTCGCCGTCTCGACCGCCGTCTGCATGGCGTCCGCGCCCCGGCTGCCCTCGTCGCCGCCGGAGCGGGCGAGGGCCTGCTCGTCCGTGTCGCAGGTCAGCACGCCGAAGATGCAAGGCACGCCGGTATCGAGAGAGGCGCGCTGGATGCCGGACGCAGCTTCGCCGGATACGTAGAGGTGGTGGTCCGTCTCGTGGCGGATCACGCAGCCCAGGCAGACGATGGCGTCGAATTCGCCCGATTTGGCGAGCTTCTGGGCGACTACGGGCAGTTCGAATGAGCCGGACGCGCCGTAGACGGCGTGCTTGGTCACCCCCAGGCGCTCAGCCGCCTTCAACGCGCCCTCCAGCAGGCGCGACGTGATCTGCTCGTTGAAGCGCGCCACGACGACGGCGATGCGTAGCGCTGAACCGTCCCGATCCGGCTCCGGAATGTCGCTGCTCAAGGTGGCGTCAGCGTAGCACAGGCGCGAACGGGCGGCCCGTACGAAACACTTTTCGCACGATTGCTGAATTTCGCCCGATGATCTGTGTAAACCTGCGTTGACACTCCGCAGCGGGATGTCTAGAATCTTGCTCAGAACAGCGCCCCGCGCCGTTGATTCGTTAAATTTAGTGAGGTTCGCCCATGAATGTTCGTTTTCGCGACGAAACTGAACCAGTTTCTCCCCGTTGGATAACGCTCGGCCAGGCCTGCAAGCTGCTCGGTGTCAACGAATCGACGCTACGCCGCTGGGCCGACGCCGGCCACGTGCGCTCTTTTCGCACGCCCGGCGGCCACCGCCGCTTCTCCGAAGAGGACCTGCGGGTACTCATGTCCGGGCAGGTGCCCGCTGCACGAGAGCCGTATGACTCGATCGGCAACGTTGCGCTGACGCGAATTCGCCGTCGTCTGCAGCGCTTGCGCGGCCAGAGCGCGCACTGGTACGCGGAACTCAACGAAGAGGAGCGCGAGAACCTGCGGCCCCTGGGGCGGCGTCTCGTGACACTGGTCTCGGAGTACCTCTCCGGCGGCGCCAACCGGCCGCACCTGATCGACGACGCGCGCGGCATAGCCCGTGAGTACGGGGCTCTCCTCGTACACGATGGCCTCAGCCTGCGCGACGCGGTCGAGGCGTTCACCTTCTTCCGCAAGATGCTGGACGAAGCGGCGATCGAAGAGGCGCAGAAGAGCGATCTCACGGGGGACAAGGCGATCGAGCTCTGGGAGCTGCTGGCGAACCTGGGCGATCAAGTCCTCCTCTCCATCGCTGAGTCCTACGAAGAGGCTGAGATGGCCGCACCCACGGTCAAGGGCCGCCTCGCCTGATCGATGCGCTACTACCCTGTGTTTCTCGACATCGCCGATAAGCCGGTGGTCGTCATCGGCGGCGGCACCATCGCGGAGCAGAAGATCGGCGGCCTGCTGGACGCCGGTGCGAAGGTCACGATCGTCAGCCCGGAGTTGAACGAGACGCTGACGGACCTGCGTGATGCTGGCCGGCTCGCCCACATCGAGCGTGAGTACGAGGCCGGCGACATCGAGGGCTACGAGCTCGTGTTCGTCGCCACCGACAGCCGCGCCGAGAACGAGAAGGTCTGGCAAGAGGGCCGTGAGCGCCACATCTGGGTCAACGCCGTCGACGACATCCCCAACTGCGACTTCATCATGCCCGGCATCGTCCGCCAGGGCGACCTGACGCTCGCCATCTCGACCGCGGGCAAGAGCCCGGCGATAGCCCGCAAGGTGCGCGAAGACCTCGAGACGTTCCTCACCGAGGACGACTCGGCGCTGCTCGAACTCGCCGCCGAGGTGCGCAGCGAGACCCGCGGCCGCGGGATCGAGGTCGAGAGCTGCCCGCGCTGCCTGCGCGACAACCTCGACGTCTGGAACGCCGCACTCGATGGCATCGTCAAGAAGCTGATTCGCGACGGGAAGCGCGACGAGGCGAAGGAGCGCATGCTCAACCTCCTCCTCTCACCTTCCGGGCAGGCGGTGCCAGAACTCTCATGAGCGAGAACCTGCTGGTCACCTGCGCCGGCTTGAACCATGTCACGTCGCCGATCGAGGAGCGCGAGACGCTGGCCTTCACCGGCGATGAGCTGCGGGAGCAGCTCGTCACGGTCGCCGCCGGCCTGGGCGGCGCGGTCCTGCTCTCCACCTGCAACCGCACGGAGCTCTACGCCACGGTGCCGGAAGGCAGGGGAGGCGATCTGATCCGCCTGCTGAACGACGCCAAGGGCGCGACCGTCAGCGACGAGCACTTCTACGTGCTCCAGCACGCCGCCGCCGTCAACCACCTCTTCCGCGTCGCCGGCGGTATCGACTCCATGGTGCTGGGCGAGTCCCAGATCCTCGGCCAGGTGCGTGAGGCGATGTCTATCGCCACGGACGCCGCCACGCTCAACGGCACGCTCTCGCACCTCTTCCACTCCGCGATTCACGCCGGCAAGCGGGCCCGTTCGGAGACGAATATCGGCCGCCACGCAGTCTCGGTCGGCTCGGCAGCCGTCTCGCTCGCCCGCAAGTCGCTCGGCGACCTGACGGGGAAGACGGTCCTCGTCATCAGCGCCGGCAGCATGGGCAAACTATCGGCCCGTGCGCTGGCCCAGCAGACGCAGTCGCACATCATGGTCGCCAACCGCACGCAGGAACGCGCCGCAGCCCTGGCCGACCAGCTTGGCCCCGGCACGGAGGCGGTTGACTTCGATCACCTGCATGACGCTCTCGTCGCCTCCGATATTGTGATCAGCGGGACGAGCTCTGAGGGCTACGTCATCGGGCCGGACAACCTGCAGCCGGTGATGGAGAGCCGCGCCGGCCGCAGCCTCCTCTTCATCGACATCGCCGTCCCACGCGACGTCGACCCGTCCGTACGCGATATCTCCGGCGTCCACCTCTGCGACATCGACGACATCGAGGCCGTCACGAACGAAGGCTGGAGTGGCCGCCGCGCGGAGGTCGAGAAGGTCGAGGCGATCATCGGCGAGGAGGTCTCCGCTTACGAGGAGTGGTGGAGTTCGCTCGATGTCGTGCCCGTGATCTCTGCCCTGCGCGAACGCGCCGAGGAGATCCGCCAGCGCGAGATCAAGCGCACGCTCGCGAAGATGGATCTCGACGACGGCGACCGTGAACGCATCGAGGCGATGACGGCGGCGATCGTCAAGAAGATGCTTGACCGGCCGATCGCCCGCCTCAAAGACGGCGCCGACAAGGGGCTGTACATGGAAGCGCTGGAAGACCTCTTCGACGTCCATCCTTCGGGCTCGCGGCCGCGCAACCCCGCTGGCGGCCACTAGAGGGCGGTCCCGGTTGTGTCCGCCCTCAGCTACACGATAGGCACCCGCGGCTCCCGGCTCGCCACTCGCCAGGCGGAGATCGCGCTTGAGGCTCTTTCCACCGCTCATCCTGGCGCCGCCTTTGGCACCCGCACGATCACCACGTCCGGCGACCGCTCTCAGCAGTCGCTCGCCGAGATCGGCGGACGAGGCGTCTTCGTGATCGAGATCGAACGCGCGCTGCTCGACGGTGAGATCGACCTCGCCGTGCACAGCCTCAAGGACCTGCCGAGCGCTGAGACCGACGGCCTGACGATCGCCGCTGTCCTCCCGCGCGAGGACCCGCGGGACGCCCTCATTTCGCGCGACGGTTCACCGCTCGCGGCGCTGGCCTCGGGCGCTGGGATCGGCACCGGCAGCCCCCGTAGAGCCGCCCAGCTCATCGCTCTTCGCGCCGACCTCGAAGTGCGCGACATCCGGGGCAACGTCGACACGCGAATTCGCAAGACCGAAGACGGCGAGTACGACGGCGTCGTGCTCGCAGCGGCCGGTCTCGCGCGCCTCGGCTGGCTGGGACGGGCCTCCCAGGTCTTCGAGCCGGAGGAGATGCTGCCGGCCGTCGGACAGGGCGCGCTCGCCGTTCAGGTGCGGTCGGAGAACGGCGAATTGCAGGGTCTCGTCGGCGCTGTCGACGACCGAACGACGCGCGTCGCCGTTACGGCCGAGCGGGCGTTCGAGCGCCGGCTGGGTGGTGGCTGCCACGCTGCGATCGCCGCCTACGGCACCGTCGGATACGGGCCGTCGCCGGAGCGCGCACCGCTACGCCTGCGGGGCCTCGTCGGCGGTGAGGGCCGACTGCTGCGAGGCGAGATGAAGGGCCACGCCGGCGAGGCCGATTCCCTGGGCGTCCGGCTCGCCGAGTACTTGATCGCGCAGGGCGCCGAGGCGCTGCTGGCCGACGGACCCGCAGAGGAGACGACCGCTTGAGCGAGGGCATCGTCTATCTCGTCGGCGCCGGGCCGGGCGATCCGGGCCTCATCACGGTCGCCGGCCTCGATCGCCTTCGAGAGGCCGACGTCATCGTCTACGATCGCCTCGTAAGCGATCGCCTGCTCGATCACGCCCGCTCCGACGCCGAGCTGATCTACGTCGGCAAGATACCGGCGGACGTTGAAGGGGCGACCGGCGCTCCGCACGACCAGGACGCGATCAGCCAAACTCTCGTCGAGAAGGCGCGCGAGGGCAGGCGCGTCGTCCGGCTCAAGGGCGGCGATCCGTTCGTCTTCGGCCGCGGCGGAGAGGAGGCCGAAGCGCTGCGCGCCGCGGGCATCCCGTTCGAGGTCGTGCCCGGCGTGACCTCAGCCGTTGCCGTGCCGGCCTACGCGGGAATCCCGGTCACTCACCGTGGCGTCGCCGCCAGCTTCGCAGTCATCACCGGTCATGAGGAGCCGGGCAAGCCCGAATCCGCTATCGACTGGCCGCACCTCGCGACGGCTGCTGACACGCTCGTCTTCCTGATGGGCGTGAAGAACCTGCCGGAGATCGTCGCCAACCTTGTCGCCAACGGCCGCGATGAGACGACGCCCGCCGCCGTCATCCGCTGGGGCACGACGCCCGAGCAGAGCACCGTCGCCGGCACGCTCGCCGACATCGCCGAGCGCGTCGCCGAAGCGGGCCTGACGCCGCCAGCGATCACCGTCGTCGGCGAAGTCGTGCGCCTGCACGAGACGCTCTCCTGGTTCGTCCAGGCGGGCGGCCGTCCGGGCGATTCGCGCCCCCTGTTCGGCAAGCGCGTCCTCATCACGCGAACGAGGCGGCAGGCGAGCAACTTGGCGCGCCTGCTCGCCGCGCAGGGCGCGATCCCGGTGGAGCTGCCGGCGATCGAGATCGAGCGGGTGGAGGACACGGCGCCGCTCGCCGCTGCCATCGACCGCCTGCGCGATGGCGGCTACGCCTGGTGCGGCTTCACGAGCGCCAACGCCGTCGAGCAGACCTTTGAGCACCTCGCCGGGCGCGGCCTCGACGCTCGCGCACTGTTCGGCACGGGCGTCTTCGCGATCGGACCGGCAACGGCCGAGGCGCTGCGCTCGCACGGTATCGCTCCAGACATCGTCCCGAATGAGTACGTCGCCGAGGCGGTCGTCGAAGCGATGCGACCGCACGTTAGCGCGGGCGACGGCGTGCTCTTGCCGCGGGCTGAGTCCGCCCGCGCCGAGCTTGTGACGGGCCTCGAATCGCTGGGCGCGAACGTTGACGAGATCGTGGTGTACCGCGCCGCCGTTCCGTCCGACCCCGACCCGGAGGCGCTGGCCGCCATCCGCGAAGGCCGCATCGACGTCGTGACGTTCACTTCGTCGTCCACCGTGCGCAACCTGATCGCCATCCTCGGCCCCGCCGCCGCCGTCCTCAAGGGCGAACCGCGCCCGCTGATCGCCTGCATCGGCCCGATCACGGCCGAGACGGCGCGCGAAAACGGCCTCGCCGTCGACGTAATGGCGTCGGAGTACACTGTTGAAGGCCTCGTCGAGGCGCTTGTAGCGCACCTGACAGGGCAGGAAGTGATCTCATGACCACCACGCGCGCGACCGAAACCTTTCGGCGCTTCCGGCGGCTGCGCTCCAGCGAGGCGATGCGCTCGTTCGTGCGGGAGACGCGGCTGTCACCGGCGGAGTTCGTCTACCCACTGTTCGTCACGCCCGGCGAGGGCGTGCGCACGGAGATCGCCTCGATGCCCGGCCAGTTCCACCTCTCGATCGACCAGGCCGTTCGCGAGGCCGAAGAGGTCGTCTCGCTCGGCCTCGGTGGGGTGATCATCTTCGGGCTGCCGTCTGCCAAGGACGAGGCCGGCTCAGAGGCTTACGACCCCGACGGCATCGTCCAGCAGGCCGTCCGCGCGCTCAAGGCCGCGCAGCCGGGCCTGCTCGTGATCACCGACGTCTGCCTCTGCGAGTACACCTCGCACGGCCACTGCGGGTTCGTCCTCGACGATGGCAGCGTCGATAACGACCGCACGATCGAGCTTGTGGCGCAGACCGCCGTCTCGCACGCCGCGGCCGGCGCTGACTTCGTCGCTCCGTCCGACATGATGGACGGCCGCGTCGCCGCCGTCCGCTCGGCGCTCGACCGTTCCGGCTTCGAGTCGACGCCGATCATGGCCTACGCCGCCAAGCAGGCGTCGGCGTTCTACGGGCCGTTCCGCGTCGCTGCCGAGTCGGCGCCTCAGTTCGGTGATCGCCGTGGCTACCAGATGGACCCGGCGAACAGCCGCGAGGCGATGCGCGAGATCGAAGCCGACATCGAGGAGGGCGCCGACATCGTCATCGTGAAGCCGGCGCTGACGAACCTCGACCTGATCGCCCGCGCCCGCGAGCGCTTCGACCTGCCGCTGGCTGCTTACAACGTCAGCGGCGAGTACGCGATGCTGAAGGCCGCGGTCGCCGCCGGCTACCTGGAGGAGGAGCGCGCCACGCTGGAGCTTTTGACGGGCATCAAGCGCGCCGGTGCCGACGTCATCCTCACCTACCACGCCAAAGAAGCCGCGCGCTGGCTGGCGTAGGGTAGGCGCGTAGCTGTCAACGGATCACTAACGGATAAACCGATTCGGCGTGGCAGCGTGTCCAATCCGCTTATCCGGTCCCCGAATCCGTTGACAGCCCTCATCTCTGGATAGCGGAACGGGCGCGACTTTCGCCGCGCCCGCTCGGGCCTCCTTCTGGCCGCGTGATAGCTACTTGATGTGGATGCCCGAGATCGCGCGGGAGATCACCAGGCGCTGGATCTCAGACGTGCCTTCGAAGATCGTATAGATCTTGGCGTCGCGGTGCCAGCGCTCCACGGGGTTGTCGCGCACGTAGCCCATGCCGCCCAGGATCTGGATCGCCTCGTCGGTGACCCTGACCGCGGTCTCGCCTGCGAACAGCTTCGACATCGAGCCCTCGCCCGCTGTGAACGGCTGGCCCGTTTTGCCCATCCAGGCGGCGCGCCACACCAACAGCCGGGAAGCGTCGATGGCAGTCTTCATGTCGGCGAGCTTGAAGGCGATCGCCTGGTTCTCGATGATCGCGCGCCCGAACTGGACACGCTCTTTGGCGTAGTCGAGCGCGAACTCGTACGCGGCGCGCGCCACACCCACTGCCTGTGCGCCGACGGCCGGCCGCGATGCTTCGAACGTGGCCATCGCCGCCTGCGACTTCGAACTCTTGCCCTCGCGCGCGGGCAAGGCGGGCGTCCAGCTTCTCCTTGCCGCCCAGCAGGCAGCTGCCTGGCACAGTGCAGTCGTCCAGCACGACCTCGGCGGTGTGGCTGGCGCGGATGCCGTGCTTCAGGTACTTCTGTCCCTGGCTGATACCCTTCGTCCCCGGCGGGATCACGAACGCGGCGTGGCCGCGTGATCCCAGTCTAGGCTCGACTGAGACGACGAGGATGTGCACGTCGGCGATACCGCCGTTGGTGATCCATGACTTCGTGCCGTTCAGGGTCCACTCGTCCTTGGCCTCGTTGTAGACTGCCCGCGACTTCAGCGAGCTGAAGTCGGAGCCGGCGTCCGCCTCGCTGACGCCGAACGCGCCTAGCTGGATCTTCTCGGGAGTGCCGAAGCATTGCGGAACCCACTCGACGACCTGCTCCATCGTGCCGCTGGCGACGATGCCCGCAACCGCGAGGCTGGAGCCGAAGAGCGAGAGGCCGATACCGGCGTCGCCCCAGGTGATCTCCTCGTTGACGATCGGCATCATCAAGCCGGTAGGGTCGGCGAACGAGTTCTGCACGAACTCCCAGGAGTAGATCCCGACCTTGGCCGCCTCTTCGATGATCGGCCACGGTGTTTCTTCTCGCTCGTCCCACTCGTGGGCGGCGGGGCGGATCACGTCCTTCGCGAAGTCGTGGACCCACTTCTGCATCTGGCGCTGCTCGTCGTTCAGCTCCATAGAGAACGTGACTGCGGGTGCCGTTGATGCCGTCGCGGCCGCCGCTTCAGCTTCTGTCTGCACCATGAACTACCTCCGGGGTTAGTTGGGGAGAGGGAATCGTGCTTTGCTGACCGTTTCGTCCCCCGAAATCGTAGGTTAGCGGTCGCTAAGTTGACAAGACCAGAAGAATACTTCAATGGCGAATGCAGAACCCGACTTCTGTCATCAGGCGCGGGTTAGTGCGCTATTTCGCGCCGTCGAGCGCCGCCTGCGTGTAGGGCAGCAGCGTCCGGCTCACGTCTACGCGCGACTCCAGGTGCTTGCCGAGGCCGCTGAGGAGGCCCGTTACGCGCATGATCAGCAGCAGCTCGCGCGGGATGTCGGTGACCGGGTTTGCCTTCACCGCCTTCTCGAAGCGTTGGCTGGACTCGGCGACGAGGTCCGCGTCGGCGTAGGCCTTGCCCTCTTGCGACGTCTCCATGAAGGCGCGGCCCAGCTCGATGTAGACCGCCGGATCGTCCGGGTCCTTCACCTTGATGCCGAGCTCCTTGTAGGCCTCGACGAGCGCGGGCAGGTCCCAGCGCAGCATGGCGTTGGTCATCTTCGCGTAACGCAGGCGGAACGTGTCGTCGTACTGGCGGCAGAGGCCGAAGTCCAGCATCACCAGCGTCGGGCCCGGCTGCACCAGCAGGTTGCCAGGGTGCGGGTCGGCGTGGAACATCCCGTGCAGAAACAGCTGCTCGCAGTAGATGTCGGTGACGAGCTGCGCCACCGCCTGCGTGTCGATTTCCTTGCGCTGGAGGGTTTCGGCGTCGGTGATCTTCGTCCCTTCCATGAACTCCATCGTCAGGACGCGCCGCGTTGAATACTCCCAGAGGATTTCGGGCACGACCACGTCGTCGCGGCCGGCGAAGTTCCGGGCGATGAGCTCGGCGTTGTGGCCCTCGTTGATGAAGTCGAGCTCCTGCGGCGCGTTGTGCGATAGCTCTTCGATGATCGGCGTGAAGTCCAGGTTGCGCTCGAATCGGGCGAGGATGCGCAGGAGGAAGCGGACGTTCTGGAGGTCGTTTTCGACGACCTCCTCGATGCTGGGGTACTGCACCTTGACGGCGACGACGCGGCCCTGTGGGTCCGACGCGCTGGGCTTGAGCCGCGCGCGGTGCACCTGCGCCAGCGAGGCGGAGGCGATGGGCGTCGTCTCGAACTCGTCGAAGATGTCGTCCAGCGGCCGCTCCAGCTCGCTCTCGACGACGCGGCGGATGACCTCGAACGTGCGAGGCGGCACGGCGTCCTGCAGTCGCGAGAGGACGTCGATGTACTCGTCGGGGATGAGGTCGGGCCGGGAGCCGATGAGCTGGCCGAGCTTGATCAGGAGGCCCTGGCGGCGGACAGCGACGTCGTAGAAGCGGTTGGCGGACCAGGTGTGGTGCCTCAGCCGCCTGCGCTGGGCCTTCTTGTGGCGCAGGCCGAAGCGCTTCTCGCGCACGGAGATCGCCTTGTAGCCTCCGTAGACCTGCGCGGCGAGCGAGCAGACGGCATACGTGCGGCCGATCTGCGTGCTGAGCTTCATGCGCCCATTATGGCGGACGGGCCGTGTGGTGGGCGAATGGCGCGCTAGTTGGCGACGGCGAAGCCGGACCAGCGGGCGGCGCGGGCGGCGCGGACGCGCGGGTGCAGGAGGCGGATGCCTTCGCCGAGGACGTCGACTTCGGTCTTCAGGCGGTAGCGCGGCGACTCTTCTTCGAGTAGCCGCTGCTTGGCGTGGAGGTCGACGGCGAGGCGGTGGCCGATGAAGTCGGCGAGCGGGCCCGGCTCCGACGGCATCTCGATCGTGCGCGCCCACTGGTGGGTGACGGCGAGGTTGAGGCGGACGTACTCGGCGAAGAGGGTGCCAGCGCGCGCGGCGAGGTCGGACAGCGTGCGGTCGGCCTCCTCGTCGATGCCCAGGATCTCGATGTCGCCAATGAGGTAGGGCTCGCGTCGGCGGATGCCGAGCACCCGAAAGCGCTGCTCGCCGATGATGGTGATGTTGAGCTTGCCGTCGTCCAGCCTCTGCGCTTCGACGATGCGGGCGGTCGTGCCGACCTCGACGGGTTCGGCGGGGCCGCCGACTTCTTCGCCCTCTCGGATGAGGATGACGCCGAAGGGGCGCTTCTCGGCGAGGCACTCCCCGATCATGAGCTTGTAGCGCTCCTCGAAGATGTGAAGGGGGATCGTGTTACCGGGAAAGAGGACGGTGTTGAGCGGGAAGAGCGGGATCTCCACGAGGCTAGTCTCCGAGGGAGCCGTCGGGGTGCACGGCCCGATCGGCGTCCGGGATCAGGGGCGCGACGCCGTCGCCGATGATCCAGCGGGCGCGTCGTTCGTCGGCGGCGCGGACGTAGACCTGCACGTCACCGAAGGAGGGGCCGATGCCGGTCAGGGAGCGGGAGTTAGAGGGGCGGATGAAGACGGGGATCGCCTCCTGGGCGAGGGCGTCGCGCCAGATGCATGCCTCGAGGTCGTTGGTGACGCCCAGCCGCGCGAGTTCGTCCATCATAACGCGTCCAGATTAGCACAGGGAGCAAGGGCGTTCGCCGGCCGGCAGTGCGATAAGATACGCCGCACCAGATTGCGAGGCGAACAGATGACTGAACGACAACGGGTGTCCTCCAGATCGCCCTTCGCGGGCGTCTTCGGCTTCTCAGCAGCCGTGCGCACCGGAGACCGTATCTCTGTTGCCGGCATGGTCGCCTGGAGCGAGGCCGGTGAAGTGGTGGGCGCCGGTGACATGTACGCGCAGGCGAAACAGGCGATCGCCAACATGGCGGCGGCGCTGCGGGAACTGGGCGCCACGCTCCCGGACGTTGTGCGCACGCGGATGTTCGTGACAGACATCGCGCGGTGGGGAGAGGTGGCGCGCGCTCACTCCGAGGCGTTCGGCGAGGTGCGGCCGGCGGCGACGCTCGTGGCGGTCTCGGCGCTGGTGGACCCGGCGCTGCTGTTCGAGATCGAGGCCGAGGCGGTCGTCACATGAATGAGCGCCAACGAGTGTCCTCCGGATCGCCCTTCGAGGGCGTCTTCGGCTTCTCGCGTGCTGTCCGCGCGGGCGACCGAGTCTTCGTCTCCGGCACGGTCGCTTGGAGCGAGGCGGGCGAGCTGGTCGGTGCGGGCGACATGTACGCGCAGGCTAAGCAGGCGATCGCCAACATCGAGGTCGCGCTGCGGGAAGCGGGCGCCGCGCTCTCGGACGTCGTGCGCACGCGGATGTTCGTCACGGACATCGCGCGCTCCGACGAGGTGGCGCGCGCGCACTCCGAGGCTTTCGGCGAGGTGAAGCCGGCGGCGACGCTCGTGGCGGTGCCGGCGCTGGTCGACCCGGCGCTGCTGTTCGAGATCGAGGCGGACGCGGTCGTCTAGGCGGGCAGGTGGGCGAGGAGCTCTTCCGGCGTGAGGCTGCCGGGCTGGCGGCCCTGGCGGGAGGCCTCGGCCGCGGCGGACTGCAGCATGCGGTTGTACGGCGTCGGCACGCCGTGCAGAGCGCCAAGCAGGGCGATCTCGCCGTTCAGGTAGTCGGTCTCCAGCGAGCCGCCACGTGAGAGGCTCTGCCAGGTCGACCCACCCAGTCGGGACTCGACACACGGCACCGGCTTGACTGTGACCCCCTTGACGCGCTCCCCCATCTCCTCCGGCGTGGCGCGGTCGATGCTCGCGGCCACGTAGACGGCCTCCGCTTCCTCACGGACCGCGTGAACGATGTCGCCGGCGGCGCCGGGGCTGAGCGCCTGCACGATGTTCAGGAGGTTGGTGAGCAGCTTGGCGTACTTCAGGCGCATGATCGTCTCGCTGGCGTCAGAGGCGAAGCCGGACGCGCGCAGATCGGCCGCCACGGACTTGATTAGCTTATCGCTCCCCAGCGGGTAGCGCCCGGTGTCGAGCGTGCCGGTGATCGGCGCCGAGTGGGCGATGACCTCGCCGGGTTGCAGGTGTGTGCTGGGCATCCAGACCACCATGCCGTAGACGCGGGAGAAGAGCCGCGCCGCCATTCGCTCGTTGGCGACGCCGTTCTGCGCGCAGACCACCGGCACGTCGCCGGCGGCCCCGCGCAGCGCCGTCAGGGCGTCTGCGGTGTCCTGCGACTTCATCGCCATGACGGCGACGTCCTCGGCGCGCCACTCGATTTCGTCCGGGTGGCCAGCAGCGGTGATTTTTTGAGTGAGGGTCTCGTCCGGCGTGCGCAGCGTCAGGCCTTCGCGGCGGACGGCCTCGAGGTGGGGACCGCGGGCGATCAGCGCGACGTCACGACCGCTGTGGGCAAGCTGCGCGCCGATCGTGCCGCCGATGGCGCCGGCACCGTAGATGACGTACCGCATGGGGCGGAGTATATCTCGCGCGCTGGTAACCGCGCTGGCGTAGAATTCGGTGCGCTATGGCCGAGCCACGTGTGAAATACGCCCCCACCTCAGACGGCGTCAACATCGCCTTCGCCGACACCGGCGGCGAGGGTGTCGCGGTGGTCTACATGCGCGGCAGTCCGTTCACGCACGTTCGGGAGGAGTGGAAGCAGGCGTCCTACAGCTTGTGGTTCGAAAACACGTTTGCGAAGCGCCGGCTGATCACCTTCGACTGCCGTGGCTGCGGGCTCTCCGACCGTGACGGCGGCGAGCTGTCCGTCGAGGCCTTCGGCCGTGACATCGCGGCGGTCGCCGACAAGCTGGGCCTGGAGAGCTTCGTGCTCAGCGCGGCCTACTCGGACGGCATGGCGGCGATCTCATATGCGGCCGATCACCCCGAGCGCGTCTCTCACCTGATCCGCTGGGACACCTTCGCCGAAGGCTCGCGTTTCACCGAAATACCACAGACGAAGGCGTTCCTGTCGATGATGGAGAACGACTGGGACCTGTTCGCCACGACGCTTGGGCACTACATGAACGGATGGGACACGCCCGCTGCGACGGAGTACGTTGGGTTTCTCCGCGACGCCTGCACCCAAGGAAGAAGCACTGAACTACTTCAAGAACTACGTGATGCAGGCAGAGGCCACGGCCCAACTGACGCGTGTCACACAGCCCACCATCGTGTTCAGCCACAAGAACGTGGCGATCCCGGACTTCGACACGGTGCGAAACCTGGCCGCGCGCCTCCCCAACGCCGAACTTGTCGTGCTGGAAGGCACCTGGGGCCAGGTTGGCGACGACCCAACCCTCGAGGAGGCCGCGCTCGACCGCCTCATCGGTGATGAGCGGACGGCGGCTCAGACAGAGCCGTCCGGGCCGGCGCGCGGGTCACTGGTGACGATCCTCTTTACGGACATCGAAGGCTCGACGGCGCTTACGCAGCAGCTCGGCGACGCCGCGGCGCGCGAGCTCTTCCGCGAGCACGAGCGCATCACGCGGGAGGCGCTCGCCGCGCACGGCGGCTCCGAGGTGAAGACGATGGGCGACGGCTTCATGGCCTCGTTCGGCTCCGCGGCCGGTGCGCTCGACTGCGCGATCGCGATCCGAGCGCGCGCTCGGTGGCCAGCGGGTGAAGGTGCGCATCGGCCTCAACACGGGGGAGCCGATCGCCGAGGAGGAGGACCTCTTCGGCACGTCGGTGATCCTGGCGGCGCGAATCGCGGCGCAGGCGAGCGGCGGCGAGATCCTCGTCTCCAACGTCGTGCGCGAGCTGGTGGCGGGGCGCGGGTTTCTCTTCTCGGACCGTGGTGAGCGCGCCCTGCGCGGCTTCGAGGACCCGGTGACGGTCTACGAAGTCAGCTGGCGGGAGTAGCGCGCGCGGGCGATTAGACTCCTCTCACCGGGGGTGCTATTGTGCCGCATACAGCGGGAGGCAGTGGATGACTCGAAAGCAATCGACAGAGGTAATCGTCGTCGGCGCTGGATTCGCCGGCATCACGGCCGCACGGGAGCTTTCCGGCTGCGGCGTAGACGTCACTGTCGTCGAAGCGCGCGATCGTGTTGGCGGCCGCACCTGGACTCAGAAGCGCAACGGCTACTGGGTCGACGTCGGCGGCCAGTGGACGGGGCCCGGCCAGGACCGCATCCGCGCGCTGGGGCAGGAGATGGGCGTGGCGAGCTTCCCGACGTGGCCGGAAGGCGAGCACCTTCAGTACACCGACGGCCTCGGCCCGCGGCGCTACGAAGGCGCGGTTCCCTCGGGCGACATTGAGACGCTGGGCGAAGTGATGAAGGCGATCATGGCGTTCGACCAGCTCTCGCAGGATGTGCCGCTGCACGCGCCGTGGGAGGCGCCGGACGCCCAACGCCTGGACGGCATGACCGTCCAGACCTGGATCGACGAAAACATCGAATCGGAGCGCGCGCGAGAGGGCACGCGGACGGCGATCGAGGCCGTCTACACCGCTGAGCCGCACGATATCTCGCTCCTGCACGGGCTCTTCTACGCCCGCTCCGGCGGCGGCCTCTTCTATGAGGTCTCGACGGAAGGCGGCGCGCAGGCGGACCGCTTCGACGGCGGCATGCAGTCGGTCGCCGAGCTGGCGGCCGAGAGCCTCGGCGACGCCGTCTGACTGGAGAGCCCGGTGCGCTCGATCGCGCAGGACAACGGCAGCATCACGGTCAGCGGCGAGGACTTCGCGGTGACGGGCAAGATCTGCGTGGTCACAGCGCCCCCGGCGTTGGCCGGCCGCATCGACTACGACCCGTTGATGCCGCCTCTGCGCGACCAGCTCACGTCGCGCGCGCCGATGGGCAGCGTGATCAAGGTGCACGCGATCTACGAGACGCCCTGGTGGCGCGACGAGGGCCTCTTCGGCCGCGTCGTCAGCGACGTCGGCCCGATCAAGGTGATCTTCGACAGCAGCCCGCCCGAAGGCACGCCCGGCATGCTGATGGGCTTCATTGAGGGCGGAGACGGCCGCCGCTACGCCAACATCGACGAGGCCGAGCGCCGCAAGGCCGCGCTCGACTGCTTCGTCCGCTATTTCGGCGACCGCGCGGCGAAGCCGCTGGACTACATCGAGGGCAACTGGCCCGCCGAAAAGTGGAGCCGCGGCTGCTACGGGGCGGTATTTCCCGCGGGTACCTGGGTCTCCTGCGGCCAGGCGCTACGGGAGCCCGTCGGGCGCATCCACTGGGCCGGCACCGAGACCTCGGAGGTCTTCGCCGGCTACATCGACGGCGCCGTCCGCTCCGGCGAGCGCGTCGTCAACGAGGTGCTGGAAGTCCCGGGATAGCCCCGGGAAGCACTGGCGAACAGGAAGGAGACCGGCAATGGCCACAGAGACGAAAGACCCGGCGACGGAGGCGACCCCTGCGCCGTCAACGGACGCGAAGCCCGAGAGCAAGCGCGCGCTGGTAACCGGCGCCTCCTCCGGCATCGGCGAGGAGTTCGCGCGGCAGCTGGCGAAGCAGGGCTACGACGTGGTGATCGTGGCCCGCCGCCGCGATCGCCTGGACAAGATCGCCAGCGAGCTGACAGAGGGCGGCGCCGAGGCCGAAGTGATCACGGCTGACCTCTCGCGGCCGGAAGGTGTCGCGGCCGTGGTCGAGCGGCTGGAGAAGGGCGACATCAGCGTTCTTGTGAACAACGCCGGCTTTGGCACGAACGGCGAGTTCACGCAGCTCCCCGTCGACCGCGAACTGATGGAGATCGACCTCAACGTGCGGGCGCTGACGCTGCTCTCGCACGTGGGGCTGTCGCAGATGAAGGAGCGAGGCGCCGGAGCGATCATTAACGTCGCCTCGACGGGCGCTTACCAGCCGGTGCCGTACATGTCGACCTATGCTGCGACGAAGGCTTATGTGCTCTCGTTCAGCGAGGGGTTGCACGAAGAGGCGAAGACATATGGGGTGACCGTGACCTGTCTCTGCCCCGGCGCGACGAGGACCGAGTTCCAGGAAGTCGCTGGCGTTCGCGAAGAGGACGTTCCGGGATTTGCCTGGATGAGCGCGAAGGCAGTGGTCAGGAACGCGCTCGGGGCGGCCAAGGCCGGCAGCGCGATCGCGACGCCGGGGTTGCTGAACAAGTTCACGGCGAACCTGCCGCGCTTCACGCCGCGCTTCGCGGTACGGAAGATCTCGGGCGCGATGTTCAAGCGCGGAGCCACAAAAGAGTAAGCAGAGAGAGGACACGGTATGGGACGGCTCGACGGCAAGACCCTAGTAGTGACCGGCGCCAGCTCCGGCATCGGCCTGGCGATCGCCAGGTCGCTCGGCGCGGAGGGCGGGAACATCGTCCTCAGTGGCCGCAAGCGAGAGAACATGGACACCGCGGCCAAGGAGATCGAAGGCGGCGGGGGCAAGGCGCTGGTGCAGACGGGCGACGTCACGGACGAGAAGGTGATGATCGGCCTCATCGACACGGCAGTCGAGACGTTCGGCGCGCTTGACATCATGGTCAACAACGCCGGCTACAACCCGTTCGACCCGGTGATCAACGGCGGCGACTACGCGAAGTGGAAAGAGACGCTGGACGTCACGTCCTGGCGCTCGCGCTCGGCTGTCGCGAGGCCGTGCGGGTGATGCAGGGTAAGAGCGGTCACATCGTCAACGCAACGAGCGTCGCGGCGCGTTCAGTCGAGCCGGACGGGCCGATGTACGCGGCTTCCAAGCACGCCGCTGGGGCGCTCACGGAGAGCCTGCGGGTGGCGCTGCAGGGGCAGAACATCCGCATGACGGCGATCATGCCGGGCGCAGTCGCGACGAATCTGGTGCGCAGCATGCCCGAGGAGCAGCTCTTTGCTGTCGCGCGCACGCTGGGCATCGATCCGGTCGAAGCGGGCCTAGAGCCCGGCGAGTACCTGCCTCAGGAGATGCTGGACCGCGTGGCGACGGTGGCGAAGGCGTTCGTGATGAGCCCGGACGACATCGCGCAGGCGGTGCTCTTCGCCGTGACGATGCCGGAGTCGGTGCACGTCAACGAGATCATGGTGCGGCCGTCGCAGCCGCTGCAGATGCCCGGACTGCGCCTGCCTGTCTGACCTACGGCCCCGGGCTTAGCCGGCGACACCGGAGACGCCAGTGACCGTCATCGTCCAGAAGCTCGGCGATTCGGTCTTGAGGAGCACGTAGTACTCGCCCTGGCCGATATCGAACGTCATGTCGAGGAGCGGGCCCGGGCGCTGGGTAACACCCTCGGCGACGGCCTTGGGGCCGCTGCCGGTGACGATCGCTGTTCTGAAGCCGTTGCCCAGAGGCGTCAGCTGGAAGACGACCAGCCGCGCGTTCTCGACCGTGATGTTGTCGCCGACGACCCGCACGTCGAAAGTGCCGTCGGTCACGAAGGCGCCGCTGACGCCATCGCCCGCGCAAGTGGCCGTGAGCGTGCCGCCGGAGAGGCTGGCGCCGCAGGTCGGCACCGGGGTCGGGCCACCACCGCCGTCCTCCGAGCCGCAGGCGAACGCCAGCGAGGCGGCGGCGAGGACGAGGAGGGCGATGAGCGGGGGTGGGTATCGCATTTGCGGGGCGACCTAAGGATCGCAGACGCCACCGGCGCTGTCCAGCGGGCGCTCAGGCCAGATCGCGGACGGCCCAGACCCGGCACTCGACGCCGTCCGGTATCACCTTGCCGCGGCCGATGGCGATCGTCTGGTTGAGCCAGGCGTAGCCCTCGGCGGCGGTCTGGAACATCGGGTTCGTGTAGAAGTAGTAGTCGGCGAGAGGCACGTCCTCGCCGGCGCTGATGCGGCCGAGGATCTCGCCGGAGAGGATGGCGAGGCCGCTATAGGTGGCGTAGATCAACGCGCCGTCGTCGGTCTGCAGCGTGGCGCGGACATCGAGCTGTACGGCGCCGTCGCTGCGCATGAGCGCCCAGTCGCCGCCGCCGGGGAGGAGCGTCCCTTTGATCCGTGGCCCCTCGAAGGTGCCGTCCTTGACGATGAAGACCTGCCGGTGGCCCGCCGGCGCGGCGCCGATGACCTGAGGCGCATCAAGGTCGACGTGCATGTCGTAGACGTGTTCGAGTCGTGGCTCGCGGTAGCCGGTCATCGGCGGCGCGGCTTCATCAGGCGAGCGATTGCAGGTAGCTGTCGATGGCGGTGGCGGCGCGGCGGCCGTCTGCCATCGCCGTCACGACGAGGTCGGCGCCGTTGACGTTGTCGCCGCCGGCGAAGACGCCCTGGCGGGTCGTCTGGAAGTCCTCGTCCACGCGCACCGTCTTCCAGTTGGTCGTGCGCAGGCCGGGCGTCGTCTTTTCGAGCAGGTCGTCGGGCTCGTAGCCGATCGCGAGGACGACGATGTCGACGTCCAGCGTGAAGTCGGAGCTGGCGATCGGCTCCGGGCGGCGGCGGCCGGACTCGTCGGGTGCGCCCAGCTGCATGCGCCGGCACTCCGCCTTCGCGACGCGGCCGTTGCCGTCGCCGCTGAACTGGTGCGGCACCGTCAGGTACATGAACTCGGTGCCTTCTTCGCGGGCGTGCTGGCGCTCCTCTTCGCGGCCCTTCTGCTCGGCCTCGGTACGGCGGTACATGCAGGTGACGTCGGGCGCGCCCAGGCGGATCGCCGTACGCACGCAGTCCATCGAGGTGTCGCCGCCGCCGACGACGAGCACGCGCTTGCCGGAGACGTCGAGCGGCTGGCGCATCGCCGCGGGCAGCTGCTCCGGCTCGAGGTTGCCGCGGACGAGGAACTCCGTCGCCTGGTAGACGTTGTCGAGCTCTTCGCCGTCGATGCGCATCTGGCCGCCAACGGGGGCGCCGGTGCCGAGGAAGACAGCGTCGGTGCCGTCTTCGAAGAGCGAGTCGACCGTCACGTCTTCGCCGACCTTGGTGCCGTTCTGGAACTCGACGCCCAGCTTCTCGAGCCACTCGATCTTGTAGTCGAGGATCTCCTTGCGCATCTTGAAGTTGGGGATGCCATAGAGGAGGACGCCGCCGGGCACGGGCCACGATTCGTAGACGGTGACCTTGTGCCCCTTCTTCGTCAGATCCTCGGCGACGGCGATGCCGGCGGGGCCGGAGCCGATGATGGCGACGTTGCGCCCGGTCGGCGGCGCCACCTCCGGCAGCGGCACGCCCTCGTTGCGGCGCTGCCAGTCGGCGATGAACGCTTCGAGCTTGCCGATCGAGACGGGCGGCTGCTTTCCGTAGGGCTCGGGCCGGATGGCGAAACCGACGACGCAGGCGCCCTCGCAGAGCGTCTCCTGCGGGCAGAGGCGGCCGCACATGTCAGGCAGCGAGCTGGTCTCGCGGAAGACGGCGGCGGCGCCGTCGATGTCGTCCTCTTCGAGCAGCAGGAGCGCGCGGGGGATGTCGTTATCGGTGGGGCAGGCCTCCATGCAGGGGGCGGTGGGACAGTGGATGCAGCGCTCGGCCTCGACGACGGCGGACTCCAGCGTGTAGCCGAGGAACGCCTCGTCCCAGTTCTTGACGCGCTCTTCCGGCTTCTGCTTGGGCACCGGCTGCACGGGGATCGCCAGCCGGCGGTGGTTATCGCAGGGCATCGCTCGCTATCGCCTCTCCACTGCTCGAATTCAGGTACGGACAAGTGTAGCAGACGGGGGCGCGCGTAGGGCAAACGGAGAGGGCCGGGCCGGCCGCAGCTGCGCAACACACCCCTTGTAGCCTGTTGCGAAACTCAGCGCTGCGCGAATAATCTCGCCTCTTGGCAGTAAATACGCTTGACTTCAGCGAATATTCGATTATGCTCGTGACATGGAGGCATTTACTAAGAAGGAGGTAGGATATGCGCCTAACCCTCACGTTTGATGACCAGGATAAGGGCATCAAGGCGAGCTTGGACCACGCGGACCAGCGTCGGTACGTCATTCGTGCGCTCGTGCCAGAAGGATATGAGAGCTACTTCCAAGACCAAGCTAGATACACCAGCGCCCACGCCTCGACCGCCATCGAAGGCAATCTCATGGCCCCTGATGAGGCCATGAAGATGCTCGCTGCCCATGATCAACCCGACAGTTCAGAGGGACAGGAGAAGGTGAATCTGGACGAGGCTTACGAGTTGGCTACACAGCTAGCTGCCGACAAGTCTACCGACATCGACCAGGGCCTGATCCGAACGCTGAATTCGATAATACAGAAGAGCCTTCCCGACACAAAGGCACGTGAAAGAGGCAAGTATCGGGTTGGACAGAGCTTCATCATCGACAAGGCAACCCGTGACATCAAATACCGCCCTCCTGTCGCGGAGGATGTTCCTACGTTGATGGATAACTACGAGATCGATATCGCCAAGTGGATCGACGAATACCCTGGCCCGATCGCCGCAGCGTTGGCACACTTTGGCCTGATCTCCATACACCCGTTCGAGGACGGCAACGGTAGGACGGCTCGGCTGGTGGCTGACATGGTGCTCGATCTGACGAGTTGGTCAGTTGAGAGCATGCTCTCGGTCAGCCAAGCCATTCTCAATGACCATGCGGGCTACATTGCGGCCTTGGCGGAAGCTCAGGGTGAGGTCTTCACGGAGAACGTTGATGTGACGCCGTTCGTGAAGTTCCACACCAGAATGCTGGCCATGTCGGCGTCCGCCCTTGAAGGGAAAGTAATTCGCTTCAACCAGCGTCGAGACGAGATTATCAAGACCGAGAACGATCTGAGTGAGCGCCAGGTAACCGGATTGATGTTCATGCTCGACATCGGCCCTATTTCCTCGTCTAAATACGCAAAACTTAATCATAGTTCGCAGTCGTCGGCAATTTCCGATCTCTCTAATCTCCTCCGCGATGGCGTCGTGAAACGGATCGGAGCGGGCAAGACAACCCGATACGACTGGGACGACGACCTACGCAGTGCCGTCGAGTTGGCGATCGAAGAGGAGGTTGAAGCCGGGAAATAGACAGAGAGAGCGGGCTAGCTAGTTACAGACGCACCCGCTCTCTCATCCACTAACAGGGCGGTAGGTTAACGGTTAAACCGCATGGCTCCCAACCTTGAGATTCGGGTTCGAATCCCGGCCGCCCTGCCAGCAATGCTCCCAAAGCGCGACAACGCTAAGGGAGCTGAGAACACGGGAGGTATAAGCTCCCGTGACCCACCAGAATGTTATCACGCGGCGACAAACGCGTGAAAGTGAAGACCCCTTCTCTGACCTCGAATCGCTGTTCGAGGCACTGCAACAGGCTACTTGGTGCTCTACACGGAACCGTGTAGACTCCGGGGCGTGACGGAAGGCAAGCGGGAGTACGGGACGTCCTGGGACAGGCGACGGGTGCGGGCGCTGCGGAGGCACTTGGGGCTCTCGCAGGGGGCGCTGGCCGGCGAGCTGGGCGTGCGGCAGCAGACCGTGAGCGAGTGGGAGACCGGGCAGTACGCGCCGCGCGGCGCTTCGGCCCGCCTGCTCAGCCTCGTCGCCGAAAGTGCAGGCTTCGAGTACGCAGCGGGCAGCGATAGAGTCGAGGACGGTTAGGGGAACCGTGAGCGCTGGGGTGAGGCGAGTCGCCGACGTGCGGCGAGAGTACTATTCGGAGGCCGATCTAGCGGTCGTCTGGGAGGCGCAGCTGCTGGCGCGGCGGTCGCTGCGGACAGAAGACGGCCGGCCGCTGCGGGTGATCTTCCGTGGGCTGCCGGCTGCAGGCGGCGCCGGGCCGGACTTCCAGGACGCTGTGGTGACGACGCCTGACGGGCCGCGCCGCGGCGACGTTGAGCTGCACGTGCGGGCCTCGGACTTTCGCCGCCACGGCCACCACGAGAACCCGGCCTATGCGGGCGTCGTGCTGCACGCCGTCTTCGACGCCCAGGGCGAGGCGTTCACGGACCTGCCCGGCGGTGGCAGCGCTCCCGTGCTCGTCGTGCCGCGGCCCTCCCGTCGCTCACGCGGCCGGACACCGGCGTGGGCTTGGGCCGAGCCCTGCGCGACAGCGATCGAACGCCTGGGGGTGGAGGTGTCGGCCGCCACGCTGGACTGGCTGGGAGGGATGCGTCTGCGCCAGATGGCCAACGGCGTCCGCGGGAGGCTGGCCACGGGCGAGGCGCTGGACGAGCTGGTCTGGGCCGGTCTGCTGGAGGGGCTCTCTTTCGGCGCCGACCGCGAGGCCTTCCGGCGGCTGGCGGCGGTCGTGCCCTAGGCTTCGCTGTCCCGGGCTCTGCGGCCGCTGGCGCCGCGCGGGCGGGAGGCGGAGGCGAGGGGCAGGCTGGAGCGGGCTCTGGCGGAACTGACCGTCGCGCCGCGGCGGGCCGTCCGCCCGGGGAACGCTCCGCAGCGGCGGGCCGCAGGTGCGGCGGCTCTTGCCCTCCGTTTCGCTGACAACGGCCCGGCGGAAGCGCTGCTGGCGTTCTTCGCCCTGCCACCACGGAGGGCTGCGGGCGCGCTGGTGCGGGCGCTGTCCGTGCCCCGGCTCATCGGTCGCGACCGCGCGGTGGAGCTGGCCGTCAATACCGTCTTGCCGCTGGCGGCGGCGCTGGCGGGCTCAGCGGCCGAAGAGTCGCAGGTCGGAGCAATATACGGGGCGCTCCCGCTACCGGCTCGCTACGGGGCCGTCCGCCACCTGCACCGGGCGCTCGCCCCGCTGCGGCCCAGCGCCCGTCGCCAGCAGGGGATGCTCTATCTGCTCAAGCAGTACTGCACGCAGGGCGGCTGCGGCCGCTGTCCGCTGTCTTGACGGGGAGACGGGGAGACGGGGAACAGGGAACAGGAGGCGGGGGGCGGGGACGGGTGAGAGGTGACGGGGTTCCGGCTGGCAACGGATTCGCGAAACGGATAAACGGATGCAAGGGGAGACAGACGAATCCGTTTTATCCGTTCTTGTTCCGTTGACAGCAAGCGTACGGGGTGGACAGGAGACGGGGAACAAGGAACAAGGAACGGGGGACGTCAGCCGATCTTGAGGGCGGGGTCGATGTCGAGGTCCAGGGGGGCGATGTCGCCGGCGGCGAGGCGGTGGTGGGCGCAGGCGGCGATCATCGCGCCGTTGTCTGTGCAGAGTTCCGGCGGCGGGACGACGACGGGGACGGGCGAGCGTTCCGCGAGGACGCGGCGCAGCTCGCTGTTGGCGGCGACGCCGCCGGCGAGGATGATCTCGCGGGCGCCGTTATCGGCCGCCGCTTGCAGCGCCTTCGTCACGAGCGAATCGACGACTGACTCCTGAAAAGCGGCCGCCAGCTCTGCCGCCTCTGGCGAGTCGCCCTCCTCGCCGCGGACGATGCGTCCCGCCTTCGTCTTGAGGCCGCTGAAGCTGAAGTCGTAGTCGCCGTCGAGCCGGGCGCGCGGCAGCTTCAGCGTCTTTGCCCGCCCGTGTTCGGCCGCCAGGCGATCGATCGCGGGGCCGCCGGGAAAGCCGAGGCCGAGCAGGCGCGCCACCTTGTCGAACGCCTCGCCGGCGGCGTCGTCGACGGTCTGGCCGAGGCGCCGGTAGTGGCCGTGATCCGTCATCAGGACGACGTCGCTGTGGCCGCCGGAGACGATCAGGGCGAGCGAAGGGAAGCGCGGACCGGCGTCCGGCGCATCTGCTGCATCGGCGTGCAGCCAGGCGGCGTAGACGTGCGCCTCAAGGTGGTTGACCGGCACGAGTGGCAGCCCGAGCGCGTAGGCCAGCGCCTTGGCGAAGTTGAAGCCCACGAGAAGCGCGCCGGAGAGGCCGGGCCCGTAGGTGACGGCGATCGCGTCGAGTGCGGCGAGGCCGCCGCCGGCCGCGGAGAGCGCCTCGTCGAGCACGGGAATCATCGCCTCGACGTGCTTGCGCGAGGCCAGCTCAGGCACGACGCCGCCGTACTCGGCGTGTAGCTGCACCTGCGAGGAGACGATGCTGGCAACGAGGCGCCCGCCGTCCTCGACGACGCCGATCGCCGTCTCGTCGCAGGAGGTCTCGATTCCCAGCGTTCTCATGCTTCGGCGGTGGGTTCAGCGGGCTCGTCGTCGTCACCGACGATGACGAGCAACGCGCCGCAGTCGCCCGCACCCTGCGCGCGACGGTAGAGCAGCGGGAGCGCCTCGTCGCCGGTGCGGCCGAGCACGTCCGAGATGTCGTCGTCGGAGAGACCGTCGGCCAGGGCCGGCGTCAGCATCAGGAGGCAGTCGCCGGCCTCGAGGTCGAAGCGGCGGAAGTCCGGCCGGAAGTCGTCCTCCAGTCCGAGTGGCGCTCGGGCGTCGGGCAGATTTGGCTCGATCGTCATCAGCTCGCCGCGGCGGAAGAAGATCGCGCGTGCGGGGCCGACCTGTGCCGTGTAGGCGCGCCCGTCCTGCACCGCCAGGCAGCTGACGCCGGCGGCCACCTGGTGGTCCGGCAGCGATCGTGAGTTCCAGTCGCGCAGGTTCTGGTGCGCGCCGCCCAGGGCGTGCAGCATGCCGCCGGTGAGCGAGAGCTTGTTGCGGTGGAAGGACTCGCCGATGACGTCCTTCATCTCTCCGCAGAACTCCTCGCTGCCGGGCAGCGCCGGCGTGACCAGGACGTAGAGGTCCGACGGTTCCTCCGCGCGTCCGGGGTCGGGGTAGGCGCCGACCCATGAGGTCTCTTCGCGCGCCTCGCCGCCTTCCATGCCGAACTGTCCGACCCAGAGCGCCATAAGGACATTATGCGAGTGGACAGTGAGCCGTGGCTAGCGGTTAGCTGAGTCGGGCTAGTTGGCGACGGGGACGCGGTCTTCTTCGGCTACTTCGTGCGGGCGCACGCGGTAGGTACAGGCCACTTCGCCGCGGAGAAGGCTGCGCGAGAGGCGCGTGTCGGCGCCGGTGAGCAGTCGCACGAACTCGACGTGGAGCGCGCAGACAGCGCGGTCGCGCTCGGCTGCTTTGGGGAATGGGCAGCTGTACTCATCGATGAGGTACTCGCCGCCCTCCTGGGAAACTTCCGCCACACAGCCCTGCTGTTCGAGCGCCTGGGCCGCGGCCTTGACGCGCTCGCCCAGGGGGCGGCCGTCGACGCCCTCCAGGTGTGGTTCGGCCAGGCGCTGGGCGACGCGCTGCAGCATCTGGTAGAGCTGCTCGTTGCCGGCCGTAGCGCGCATCTCCTCCAGAAGGACGCTGACGAGCTGGTCGTAGGCCTTCGGGAAGAGGTCGTCCGCTGCGGTAGTGATCGAGTAGACGAGCGTGGGGCGGCCGACGCGGCCTCGCTCCTCGTGCGCTTCGACGAGGTCGTCGCGCTCGAGTACGGTGAGGTGCTGGCGGATGCCAGTAGACGTCAGGCCGAGGCGCTGGCCCAGCTCCTTGACGGTTCCCCTGCCGTGCCGGCGGAGGTAGTCTAGTATTTGCTGGCGGGTCGTCTGCATGTGCAGATGTGCCGTTGGCATATACAGATTTTAGCACAATTGCGAAGTAGCCCCAGCGTAAAAGGAGCTTTTAGCGGCGGTGGCAGACTCCCTCCAGTTCAAGAACGAAGCCGACGACGCGCTGGAACGCGCGGCGGACCGGCTGCGCCGGCTGCTGGGCGAATCCTGCGCCCGCCTGGACCCGTTCCCGCCGTTTCCCGGTGCGTTCTTCTCCTACGGGATCGAGATTGACGCCCCGGCCGTGGAGTCGCCGGAGCGCGGCTGCGTTGTGCTCGCGCCGGACGGTGAGCTGTACGAGCTGGAGATGCGCCACGACCTGCCCGACGCCGATATGGACATCGCCGACCCGGTCGCCCTGCGCGACGAGAAGCTGAAGCCGCTGGACCTGCACCCGCTGGAGTACGTCGTCTATGCCTACGAGGCGCTGAAGGCGGTCACCGAGCTGCTCCTCGAACGCGAATCCGCCGCATGAGGCTGGCGAAGCTGATCGCGCAGCGCGGGGTGGCCTCGCGGCGCAAGGCGGAGGAGATGATCGTCGCCGGCCAGGTCACCGTCAACGGCGAACTCGCCGTCGTCACCACGCCGGTCGAGCCCGAGTCCGACGTTGTCGAGATCGAGGGGCGGGCGCTGCCGGACCAGCCGGTGAAAGCGTGCTACCTGCTGAACAAGCCGCGCGGCTACATCACCGGCCGCCGCGACGCGCGCGACCGCCAGACCGTCCTCGATCTCGTCAAGCACCTGCCCGTGCGCGTCGAGCCCGTCGGCCGTCTGGACTTCGACACAGAAGGCGCACTCTTGCTGACGAACGACGGCGATCTGGCCTTCGGTCTGACGCATCCTTCGCGGGGCGTCGCGAAAGTATACGTCGCGCGCGTCGAGGGCCGTCCAATGGCGGAGGACATCGCCGCGGTCGAGCGCGGGATCCCGCTCGACGATGGCGTTACGGCGCCGTCGAAGGCGCGCATCATATCGCGCGGCAAACGCAGCTCGGTGATCGAGATCACGGTGACGGAGGGCCGGAACCGGATGATCCGGCGGATGATGGCCTACCTCGGCCACCACGTCATGGACCTGTGCCGCCAGCGCATCGGCGGGATCGACCTTGGGGACTTGCGGCTGGGGCAGACGAGGCAGCTGACGGAGGCGGAGTTGACGGGGCTACGGAAGCTGGCGGAGAAGCCGAAGGCGAAGGCGTGACGCCGGCCGCTCAGTCCGCGCGGTAGTCGCCGGACTTGCCGCCGGTCTTGCGGACGAGCCTGATATCGCCGATGCGCATGTCCTTCTGGGCCGCCTTCAGCATGTCGTAGACCGTGAGCGCGGCGACGCTCACCGCCGTTAGCGCCTCCATCTCGACGCCGGTCTGTGCCGTCGTCCGCACTGTCGCCTCGATCTCGACGGCGCCGCGCGCGTCGTCCGGCCGGAGGGAGACGTCGATGCCGGTCAGCGGCAGCGGGTGGCAGAGCGGCACCAGGTCGTGCGTGCGCTTGGCGGCCATGACGCCGGCGATCTGTGCCGTCGTCAGCACGTCGCCCTTGGCGCTGCCGGCGGACGCCAGGCGCAGCGTCGCGGCGGACATAAAGACGCTGCCGCGCGCGGTCGCCTCGCGGGCCGTCGCCACCTTGCCGGAGACGTCGACCATGCGCGGCCGGCCTCCGTCGTCGAGGTGTGAGAGCGCGTTTTCTTCGGTCATCCGCCGATGTACGACATCTCGACCTTGCGCCGATGCGCGGCGGTCGCCTCGGTGCGCTCCTCTGAGTAGCGGTCCGAGCGCCGCGACCAGACGCCGCGCAGGAACGCCTCGATCTTCTCGTCGCTGGCGCCGTCGCGCAGGAGCTTGCGCAGGTCGTGGCCCTTGACCGCGAAGAGGCAGGTGTAGAGCTTGCCGTCGGCCGAGAGGCGGGCGCGCGTGCAGTCGCCGCAGAACGGCTCCGTGACGGAAGCGATGACACCGATCTCGCCTTCTCCGTCGGCGTATCGCCAGCGGCGTGCCACCTCGCCGCGGTAGTTGGGGTCGATCGCCTCCAGCGGCAGCTTGCGGCCGATCGTCTCGACGATCTCAGCCGCCGGCACGACATCGTCCGTGCGCCAGCCGTTGGTGGTGCCGACGTCCATGTACTCGATGAAGCGCACGATATGGTCCGGGCCCCGGTATCTGCGCGCGATCGCCAGGGCGTCTTTCTCGTTGACGCCGCGCTTGACGACGACGTTGATCTTGACCGGCAGAAGTCCCGCGCGGCAAGCTGCCTCGATCCCCTCGAGCACCGACTCGACGGGAAACTCCGCGTCGCTCATCTCGCGGAAGCGGGCGTCGTTGAGCGAGTCCAGGCTGACCGTCACGCGATCCAGGCCGGCCTCTTTCAGTTCGCCTGCCATCTCGGAGAGGCGGGAGGCGTTCGTCGTCATCGCCAGTTCTTCGACGCCGTCGACCGCCGATAGCATGCGCACGAGCTTCGGCAGGCCGCGCCGGACGGTCGGCTCGCCCCCGGTGAGGCGGAGCTTGCGGACGCCGAGCGCTGTGAAGACGCCGGCGAGGCGGGTGATCTCTTCGAACGAGAGCAGCTCGGCCTGCGGCAGGAACTTGTACTTGCGGCCGAAGACCTCCTTCGGCATGCAGTACGGGCAGCGGAAGTTGCAACGGTCCGTGACGCTGATGCGCAGATCGCGCAGCGGGCGGCCGAGCGTGTCGGCCGGGAGAGCGGCGTCAGTGACGGACGTGTGAGGGGTCGTCTTCTTTGTGGGCATAGAGGAGCTCTCGCAGGGTCTGGCGGGCGCGCGCGGCCGCGCGCGCCCTGTGGCTGATTATATTCTTCTCGTGCTCCAGTAGCTCGGCCATCGTCGCCGAGTGCTGCGGTACCCAGAAGATCGGGTCGTACCCGAAGCCGTTTTCGCCTCGCGGCCGGTCGGCGATTAGGCCGCGCACTTCGCCTTCCGCCGTCTTCGTCTCGCCCGAAGCCGGGTCGGCGATTGCGATCACGCAGACGAAGCGGCAGCCCCGTCCCTCCGGCGGCAGGTCGGCGAGCCGCCGGTCGATCTCGGCAAAGCGCTCACTGTATGTGGCGGCGTCACCGAGGAAGCGTGCCGAGTGGACGCCCGGCTCGTTCCCCATCGCCGTGATCTCGATGCCGGAGTCGTCGGCCAGGGTGACGAGCCCGCTCGCCTTCGCCCCGGCGAGCGCCTTCTTGCGGGCGTTCTCCTCGTACGTCTCGCCGTCCTCCTCGACGTCGAGATCGAGGCCGAGATCGGCCGGGGTGACGATATCCCAGCCGCAGCCTTCGAGGAGGACGCGCAGCTCGGCCACCTTGCCGGGGTTGCTCGTGGCGATGAGTAGCTTCGACATGGGCCAAGGATAGCACCGGGCGCGTGCGGCTGAGGGCGCTCTCGCCCCGTCTCCACGCTGCCCGTGCTGGTGGGCTACTCAGCCAGGACGGCGTGGCCGGTCGTGTTGGCGTGGAACGTGTACGCGGTGGTTCCTGTGTCGAGGACGACGACGAAGCCCGGCGTGATCACCTGTGCGCAGGCGATGCCGGGAGTGTCGACGCCGAGGCAGGCATTCGACCAGACCTCGAAGTGAACTTCGGCGGCGTCGACCTCGTTGGCCGGCGGGCCGCCCATCGCTTCCAGCGCCGCTAACGCCGCCTCAACCGCGAGCGCCTTGCCTTCGTCCGTTTCGCCATCGTCGGAGATCGGCAGGTTCGGGTCGCCATCGCCGGGCGTGTCGTTGCAGTCGGAGGTGCCGATCGGGCACGTGCCGGAGGCGCCGTCGCCGGGCGCCGGCGCGTCGTCGCCGTCGCCGGGGATCGCTATCATGTCGTCGCAATTTTCGGCGCCCTCGACGCAGAGGGGGGCCGTATCGGCCTGCTCGCCGTTGCCGGGGGCGGCGTTGGAGCTGCTATCGAAGACGCCGGCGACGGCCAGCGCCGCGATGACTCCGATGACGATTGCGGTGATGGATCCGAGGGTGAGAGGCCACTTGTTCATGAGAGGTTCCCCTTCAAGTGCTGATATCCCTCAGACGGCTGCCGGGCTGCGTTTGTTCCCGGCGCAACGAAACGGGCGGAGGAGTTGAGTCCTCCGCCCGTTGGTTATTGCGCTTCGTTTATTCGACTTCGGCGATGGGTGCTGCCTTGACCTTCTGCTTGTCGGCGTCATCCGAAATGTCGGTCCAGCGTGATTCGAGCTTGGCGGCGACGGCCGGCATCGTGGTGTACTCCATCTCATCCAGGGGCAGGCGGTGCGGCTCGAAGGGGCCGTGCTTACGCAGGAAGTCGCCGATGTGGTTCGCCTCTTCGCGGGCGTGGTCGTAGCCGGGGTCGTCGAAGAGGTCGCGCGGGCCGATCAGCTTGCCGTCAGCCAGCTGGAAGCCGAGCGCGGCGAGGCGGGGCGGGCCGTCGAAGCGGCTGGGGTGGGCGTCGGCGAGCGCTACGGGCATCAGCGGGCCGTTGTGCGAGCCGCGCATCCAGCCTTCGACGATCCACGGAGTCGTGAACGGCTCGATAACCTCACCCACTGCGGGGAAGTTGCCCTGGCAGCGCACGACCATCGCCGGGTCGTCCTTGCCCACGTAGCGGCCGGCGATGAGCGACAGCTTGTCGGTGCTGGAGACGGCCGCGATCTCGCCGCTCATGCGGTTGTAAACGCGCTTGATGGCGTAGCGTGAGGGCGCGCCGATGAAGACGAGCAGGTCGTAGATCTCGTCCGGGGTGTTGAGTTCGATCTGCTTGTGCTCCTGGACGTCCTGCACCTGGTAGCGGAAGCCCTGGTGGAGCGGCTCGCCGATGACGAGACCGGGCGTGTTGAAGGGATCAGCGAACATCTTGTAGAGCGGCAGGTTGAAGGCGCCTGCTGAGGTCTTATCGGCCATAAAGACGATGATCGGCTCGCTGGGTCGCTCCTCGATCTCCATCTCGGCGGAGCCAGGGCCGGCGCCCTTGATGTTTCCGCTAAAGGCGTCGGTCAGGAGGTCCTGGCCGGCGCCGTAGAGATGGAGCTTCTTGGCGATCTCGGTGCCGGCAGTGAACGTGTCCCAGGCCAGCTTGTGGACCTCTTCGCTGTCCTCGCCGCGGTCGTGGGTCATGATCAGGAACATATCGTCGCCGCAGTGGCTTACGTGGGAGTCGATGAGCAGGCCTTGCTGCTGCGCCTTGGTCAACTGCTCCTGGCCGAAGGCGAGAATGTCGGGGTGGGAGGCCGAGTGGCCGACGAAGCCCCCGATGTCTGCCTTGATGACGCTAATCGTTACCATGTGTGGACAACCTCCGCTGTGAATTGGGGGATAGGGGCACTACAAGTCCGGAATAGACCTGGTAAACAAACCCTTCGCGGGCGACTGTGGGGATGCGTTTCTGGGGCATGGGGCTCCGCACGTGATTGTGCTTGTCCACACTCGCCCCTGTCAAGAATGGGCGCGACTCAAACGCATTTCATTACAGAACCTAACCTTCGAGGAGATTATCCAGCACACGCTGGCCCAGCGAACGTGCCAGTTGGCCCCATTCACCGTGGCCATCGTTCCCGGGCGCCGCCAGCAGCGCCTCAAGCTCCGCCTGCAGCGCGGCCGTCTTCTCGGCGGCGATCTCACGGTTCAGCGGCTTGAAGCCCTGCAGCTTGCGCGGGCCCTCGCGGCCGCCCTCGGAGATGTACCAGTCACGGTAAGAGCGGACACCTGCGTCGAACAGCCGGTAGCCGATCGGCGACGTCGCGATCGGGTAGCGCAGGGTGAGGATCCGTTCCGTCGCGCGGTGGCTCGGCGAGTCGTACTCCACCATCACGTGCCCACCGGCGGGCACGAGGCCGCTCAGCGCCGTGAACAGCGCCCGGTCGTGGCCGGAGTCCCAGAGCGAAAGCTCCGTTTCGCCGAAGCGCGGCCTCTCCTGGTACTGGATCATCTCGATCCAGTTGAAGGCCGGGTACCGTCCCGAGCTGTAGAGCCCCAGCGCCAGCGCGCCGTCGGCCAGCCGGCCGCTCCCGTCGGCCAGGAAGAGTTGGAAGTAGCGGGAGCCAACCGCGTCTTTGGGGCCGAGGATCGCTATCGTGCGGCAGTCGCCGAGCGCCAGGGAGTCGAGCGCCGAGATGGGATGCTCGCCGGGGAGGCTCCACCTGGCGGAGAGCAGGTCCTCGATGCGGGCGCGGTCTGGCGGCCGGACGCCGGCGAGGGCGGAACTGGTCATCGGCCCATTATAGGCGCGGCCAACCGAACGGCCCTCTTTGCCGTATAACCAGACGGTTGCCTATAATTGAATCGGACGCGGGATTTCGTCGGCACACCCCCACGTATGAACGACAAGAATGCGCGGATCGCGCTTGGCAGCGACGAACGGACGCACGTCACCGACTTCGTGGAGCAGGAGCTCCGGAGCCGCGGCTTCGATGTGCAGCTATTCGGCCCGCTCCGCGATGAGCACGCCCCTTCGGCCTGGCCGGTGGTGGCGGGCGAGGCGGCGGCGGCGGTGGCATCGGGTAACGCCGATGAGGCGGTGCTGTTCTGCTGGACGGGGACGGGTGTTTCGATCGCCGCGAACAAGGTGCCGGGCGTTCGCGCGGCCCTCTGCGGCGACGCTGAGACTGCCCGCGGTGCGAAGGCCTGGAACCAGGCGAACGTTCTCTGCCTGAGTCTGCGCTCCACAACCGAGGCGCGCGCTCGCGAGATACTGGACGCCTGGTTCTCCACGGCGGCTGATCCCAGCGAGGACGCCAACGTGCGGGCGGTGAATGAGATGGACGAGCGGCTCCGGGGCGCGCCCAGCGCTGAGCGGGCCGGCTAAGAGAAGGCGAAAGGAAAAGCAATTGGCGGATGAAGGACAAGGCAAGAGGCGGAGGCGCGGCCGGCGACGCGGCCGGAAGGATGCAGACAAGCGGCCGGAGGAAGGCGCCGGCCAGGACGACACATCGCAGGGCGATGTCTCCGGCGATGACATTGAGGCCGATATCGAGGCGCCGGACGTCAAGGACGACGTCTCGGCCGACGAGCCGGAGCCGGCGGATGAGGATGCCGGGAAGGCCAGCCGGCGAGAGCGCACGCGCGTCTCCTCTGGTGGCGGCGAAGTGTCGCCGATGGACTTCTGGCGTAGCGGGCGCGTGCGCACCGCGCGCGAACGGCGTGCCGGCAGCGGGCCAAGCGAGCCCCAAGGCTTCTTCCAGCGCATCACTAGCATCTACCTGCCGCCTTGGGTGCCGGTGGTGGCGATCATCATCGTCGTCTTCGGCGTCCTCGGCCTTCTGTTTGTAGCGCGCTCGGCGACGGGTGCCCCCAGGATTGGTGTTGATCACTGGCACGCCTCTTATACGTACTTCGTATGCGGTGAGAAGCAGCCGCCGGCCCCCACGTGGAGCGGTTCCGGAGTGCACACTCACGGCGACGGCATCGTCCACATCCACCCCTTCCAACAGTCGGAAGAGGGCGCCGGTGCGCGCCTCACGCGCTGGTTTGGCTACGGCGGAGGGCAGCTGGACGGCGACGAGATCCGCATGCCGGGCAGCCCCACGACACACAAGAACGGAGACGAGTGCTCGGACGGGACGATCGGCGAGGTGCAGATCTTCGTTCAAGGCGTCAAGGTAAATGACTACGGCTCCTACATTCCGAAGGACGGCGATCGCATCAGGATCGTCTTCGGGCCGTCGGAGGAGCAGGTGCAGCTGGAGGATCGCATCATCCTGCCACAGGAAAGCGCGACTCGAGAGATCGAGATGAGAGTCGATCAGCCAGACGACGCAAATGAGGCGTCGACGATCTTCACGCCGCGGTCGATTACGGTGGACGCCGGCGAAACCGTCAGGGTCGTGCTCACCAACGTCGATGACGTATCCCACGGCCTGCGCGTTTCGGGCTTCGACGGTGTTTACGACACGAACGACGACTTCGTGGTAGTGCCCGAAGGCAGCGACCCGGAGAAGGCCGATCAGGGCGACATCATAGAGCCGGGCGGCACCGGTTTCGTGATCATTCGCTTTGATAACGGCGGCACAGTCGAATTCCAGGACCCGACGGTGGTGACGACGACCGGGACGATCGTAGTTGATGAGTCTGCGCCCACTGAAACGCCGGCGCCCGCAGATGACTTCGAGGGGGAACTGGAGGTTAGCCTGCTCGACAACGTGTTCGAGCCTGATCTGCTGGCGATCGATGCCGGCACTCGAACGAAGATAAACCTGCCGAACACCGGCGAGTTCGTGCACAACCTGCGCATCGACGGCCCCGACGGAGAGTACTTCACGGAAGACGACATCACCTCTCCGGATGTACTGCCCGGGGAAGACGGCAGTATGGTCATCGAGATCGAGGTGGCGGGGACGTACGAGTTCCAGTGCGACTTCCACACAGAAACGCAGTCCGGCTCCCTGACTGTGCGTTAAGGAGGCGGCCTCTGAGCGAGGCAGAGTTCCGGCGGCTGTTGCGGGTGGTCTTGCCGGCTGGCCTGGTCGCAGCGTTCGTGGCTGTTGGCGTCGCGGCGCTGCTCGAGAACAGCCGCGCCACCGCGCCCTCGCCCAGCGGTTCGCCGGAGCGCACCAGCGATGCGACTGCCGGCCCGTTCATCGGCGATCACTGGCACGCCACCTACGAGGCCACAGTCTGCGGTGACTTGCAGCCGCCCCCTCCCACGTGGTCGGGCGGCGTCCATACGCACGGCGACGGCATCCTCCACATCCACCCGTTCGCGGAGAGCGAAGAGGGCGCGGGAGCGCGCCTGACCAAGTGGCTTGAGTACGGCGGCGGCCTGCTGGACGAGGACGAAGTGCGGCTGCCCGGCTCCCCGACCACGTACGCGAACGGCGATGAGTGCCCGGACGGTGAGGTCGGTGAGGTGCAGGTCTTCGTCAACGGCGAGCGCGTAGCCGAGTATGAGGACTACATTCCGCAGGACGGTGATCGCATCGCGATCGTCTTCGGACCCGAACGCGACTTCGGCCGCCGACGTTGACGAACGTGCCCGCGCGGCTATACTGATTGCACCCGAAGCGCAGGACGGGAACAGGTGCAGAGATGCCAGTAATTACTCTCTCCGGCAGGACCGCCAGCGGGGCCCGCGAAGTGGGCCCGCGTGTCGCTTCTCTGCTTGACATCGACTTCGTTGACCAGCAGCTTATGGTGCAGGCGGCGCAGCGCTGTGGTGTCCCCGTTGGCGTGGTCGCCGAGCGCGACGAGCGCTACGGCAGCTTCCGCCAGCGCCTGGCCTCCGTCGTCAACACGATCCTTGAGCGGTCTGCCGCCTCCGGCGCCGACCCGCTGGCCGGCCCCGGTAGCCTGGAGGCGGTGCTCTCGCTGTCCTGCGCCGAAGTCGGCCCCGGCGAGGAAGAGAAGGAGTTCTCCGACCAGACGTACCTAGATACGGTCGCGGCGATCATCACGGAGCTGGCGGCGAACGGCCGCATCGTCATCCTCGGCCGCGGCAGCCAGATGATCCTGGCGGAGATGCCGCGGGCGTTGCACGTGCTGACCACGGCGCCGAAGGAGCTTCGCTACGAGCGCTTCGCCGAGCGCGACGGAATCGAGCTCGCTGAGGCGAAGCGGCGCGTGCAGGAAAACGACCGGGCGCGCGCGGCGTTCTACAAGAAGTTCTGGAAGACGGACGTCCAGGACCCGTGCTTGTACGACCTGACGGTAGACACCTCGCACTTTACGCTCGACCAGACCGCCGAGCTGATCGCCACGGCGGTGCGCGTCAAGGCCGGCGACTAGCCCGCGGGCTGCGTTTCGCCGACGAGAGACTGCAGGTACGCCTCGGCGCGTTCCAGGCGGCGCTGCATGCCCCACTGGTTGTCCGGAGCCAGCGGCAGGCCCCAGCCGCGGGCCTCGGCGCCTTCGCCGGCGATCGCCAGGAAGCCGGCGGCCTCCGCTGACTCCGCGCCGTAGACGAGTTCGAGCACGCCGTATGTGGCGTCGACCCACTTGCCGTAATCGTAGGAGACGGGGCCGCGGCCGCGCAGCCAGGGGACCCGCTGCAGCTGTGCCTGGACCTTCTGCGTCGGAGTCGACATCGCGGGTTCAGCCTACGTGAGCGGCGACGAGAAGCGCAACTGGAAGCCGAAGGGGTCGCGCATGATGAAGTCGCGCAGGCCATCGTCGCGGTCGCCGATTGGAGTCATCACGTCGACGGCCGCTGCCTGGCTGCGCTCGTAGACGGCGTCGACGTCCGGGACCATGACGCGCACGTTGATGCTGGCGCCGCGGTAGTCGAGGTCGGCGCGAGTGCCGCTGTGGAAGCGGTCGTGCATGAACATGAAGACGGTCTCGCCGAGGTGAGCGATGGCGAAGATCGGCTCGTCGCCGGCCGTCTCCGTTCGTGTCACGTTGAAGCCGAGCGTGCCGGCGTAGAAGCTCGCTCCTTCGGCCACGTCCTCGACGAAGATCCCGACCGCCAGCGGGGCCAGCTCGGGGTCAACCATGCTAGCCGGAGCCCAGGACGTTGAACTCGCCGTAGCGCGCGCGGTGCTCCTCGCGCAGCGCGGCGAGGCGCCTGGCATAGTCGTCGGTCGTCAGGCCGCTGGCGGTCAGTATGTAGGCGTCCTCCTTGTTGTCGGAGTAGTAGCGCGGGCGCAGTCCGGCCTGCTCGAAGCCGTACTTCTCGTAGAGCCGGATCGCGGCGCCGTTGGAGACGCGCACCTCCAGCGTGACGAGGGGCTGCGTCTTCTCCCGCGCCAGATCCAGCGCCGCGATGAGGAGCATCTCGCCGATGCCCTGGCGGCGGTGGCTGTCGCGGACGGCGATGGTGACGATATGCGCTTCGTCGGGCAGCGCCCAGACGCCGATGAAGCCGGTCATTAGCTCTGCGCGCTCCTCCGGCGGTGGCAGGTTCGCCGGGTCGTCGCCGGACAGGATGTGCTTGATCTCGTCCAGGAAGCGGCCGATGGGGCCGGGCTCCGGCGGCCCGTCGTCTGCTGTGGTAGTGGCGTTCGGGTTGGCCTCGCCGATGACGATGTAGTGGGCGAGGCGGTTCTGCTGCAGCTCGCGGCGGAAGGCGGTGGGCGGCCACATCGAGGGGAACGATTGGCGCTCGACCTCCAGCACCTGCGGGATATCCGACAGGCGCATTCGCCGCACGAGGAAGCGCGTCGCCGTTTTCATAGCCCATACAGGATACCTGCCGCAGACGCGCTTTTCTACGCGCTGCCCAACATAAGAGCGGCGCGCTTGCAAGATGTGACCGAGGGCACTGACTCGGGGCGGCTCAAGCTTTACGTTCACGGTAGGGTTTAGGTACAATTTAACCCTCAGACGGGCGCGTCCCGCCCCCTTTTTCGTATGTACTCGATCAGGCTCCTCGGCTTTCTCCGCCCCTACAAGGCACGCGTGGCCTTCCTGGCGTTCTGCGTCATCGGCTCCAGCGCTGCCGTCATCGCCATTCCGCAACTGATTCGCTGGGCGATCACCTACGGCATCGGCATCGATGATCTGAACGACACGCCAACCGGTGAGACGAGGTACCTGGTGTTCGCTGCGGCGGCGCTCGTCGGCGCGGCGGCTGCCCGCGGCATGTTCGCCTTCGGACAGACGTACCTTTCGGAGTGGGTCGGCCAGAAGGTCGCCTACGACATCCGTAACCGCATCTACGACCGCCTGCAGCGGCTCTCTTACGCGTACCACGACCAGCAGCAGACCGGAGAGACGATGTCCCGGGCTACGCAAGACGTTGAGGCCGTGCGCTGGTACATCGCGATGGGCGTGCTGCGCGGCTCGTACATTTTCCTGCTGCTGATCGCCGTCCTTATCCTGATGTTCTTCACTAGCTGGCAGCTGGCGCTCGTCGTCTGGGCGTTCATCCCGTTCATTATCTGGCGCTCGATGGTGATGGCGTTCACGCTGCGTCCGCTCTGGATGCTGATCCAGGAGGGCCTCGGCAAGCTGGCCAACGTGCTCCAGGAGGCGCTGACAGGCGCGCGCGTGGTCAAGGCGTTCGCGCGGGAGGAGTACGAGGGCGAGAAGTTCGAGGTCGAGGCCAAAGAGCTCTTCGAGCGGTCGTACATTTCGAGCAGGGTGCAGGCTGTCAACGCACCGATGATGACCGGCGCCTGGCTGGCCGCGACGGCTGCCACGCTGTGGGTCGGTGGCGTGCTGGTCTCAAACGGCAGCATGGACATCGGCGAGCTGGCGGCGTTCCTCCTCTACCTGACGATCCTGCAGATGCCCGTGCGCATGCTGGGCTGGATCATCATGGTGATCTCGCGCGCCAACGCGGCCGGCGAGCGCATCTACGAGATCATGGACGCCGAATCCGCGGTGCGGGAGAAGCCGGACGCCGTCGCGCTGGCCAACGCCACCGGCCACGTCCGCTTCGAGGGCGTCTCCTTCGGTTACGACGCGCTCAGTCCCGTACTCAACGACATCGATATCGACGCCAGGCCGGGGCAGGTCGTGGCGCTGATGGGGCCGACGGGCAGTGGCAAGTCAACCGTCGTCAACCTGATGCCGCGCTTCTACGACGTCACAGGCGGGCGCATCACGATCGACGGCACCGACATCCGCGACCTCAAGATCTCCTCATTGCGTTCGGCGATCGGCGTCGTGCAGCAGGACGTGTTTCTGTTCTCGGCGACGATACGGGACAACATCGCCTACGGCGCCGTGGAGGCGAGCGACGACGAGGTAGAGCGCGCTGCCCGCGCCGCCTACATCCACGACTACATCATCGGCCTTCCCGAGGGCTACGACACCTGGGTCGGCGAACGCGGCATCACGCTCTCCGGCGGCCAGAAGCAACGCATCGCCATCGCCCGCACGCTGCTGCTGGACCCGAGCATCCTGATCCTCGACGACTCCACATCGAGCGTGGACACGGAGACCGAGTACTTGATCCAGGGCACGTTGCAGCAGTTGATGCGCGGGCGCACGACGTTCGTGATCGCCCAGCGGCTGCGCACGGTGAAGATGGCGGATGAGATCGTCGTCCTGCAGGAGGGCCGCATCGCCGAGCGCGGCCGCCACGATGAGCTGCTGGCCCGCGACGGTGTGTACCGGCAGATATACGACCTCGAGCTGCGAGACCAGGAGGAGGCGCTTGCGGCGCAACCTCCGACGGGCTCGCAGCGGGCGGTCGAAGGCGTGCCGGGGAGCTAGGCGATGGGCATGTGGGGCGGCGCCGGCGCCGGGGGCTGGAGCAACCAGGGAGCGCACGTGCGGCCCGGACAGTATCAGCGCAAGGGCGCCGATGGCTGGGACGACGATGAGCTGGGCAAGGTCTACGACCACTCCGTCGTGCGGCGGCTGCTGCCGTACCTGAGGCCGTACCGCGGCCGCGCCTATACCGCGATCTTCGCGATGATCGTCTTCGCTGCCGTCTCGCGCACGCAGCCGTTCCTGATCGGCCTCGCCATCGACAAGTACATCAAGAACCAGGACCTGCAGGGGGTGGCCTTCATCGGGCTCGCCCTGCTCGGTCTGGCGGTCGCCGGCTGGCTGGCGCAGTGGGTGCAGCAGGTGATGACGGCGTTCATGGGCCACCGCATCCTGCTCAGGCTGCGGACGCAGATGTTCAACCACATTCAGAAGCTCTCGCTGAGCTTCCTCGACCGCAACGAGACCGGCCGCGTCATGTCGCGCGTGACGAGCGACGTCACCGTGCTGCAGGAGCTGCTGACGACGGGCTTCCTCACCGTCTTCGCGGACTTCGTCGGTATCGGAATCGTCGTTGGCTTCCTGCTCTACCAGGACGTGCAGCTCACGTTCATCACGCTCAGCGTCGTGCCGCTGCTGGTGATCCTCCTTGTGCTCTGGCAGATCCGCGCTCGCATCGCCTTCATCCGCGTGCGACAGGCGATCGCGCAGGTCAACGCGAACCTGCAGGAGAACGTCTCCGGCGTGCGCGTGATCCAGAGCATGTCGCGCGAGGACGAGAACGCCAAGCGCTTCGACCGCGTGAACGCCGGCAACTGGAACGCCAACGTGCAGGCCGGCCGCATCACGGCGATGATTATGCCCGTCGTCGAGCTGTTGACGGCGCTGGCGACGGCGCTCGTCATCATCTTCGGCGGCATGCGGGTGCTGGACGGCACCCTCACCGTGGGTGTGCTGATCGCCTTCTCGCTCTACGTTCAGCAGTTCTTCGACCCGATCCGCGACTTGGTGCTGCAGTACACGCAGTTGCAACGGGCGATGGCCGGCGGCCAGCGCATTTTCGAAGTGCTCGACACGAAGCCGGAGATCGTCGACGCCGAGAACGCCGCCGACCTGCCCGACATCCGCGGCGAGGTCGTCTTCGATGACGTGAGCTTCGAGTACGTCGAGGGCCAGAAGGTGCTGGAGGACATCCAGCTTTCCGTGCGGCCGGGCGAGACGATCGCCATCGTGGGGCCGACCGGCGCCGGCAAGAGCACGCTGACGTCGCTTGTGGCGCGCTTCTATGACGCGACGAAGGGCCGCGTCTTGATCGATGGCCACGACATCCGCGAGATCAAACGTGAGTCGCTGGCGAAGCGGCTCGGTATCGTACTGCAGGATCCGTTTCTGTTCTCGGGCACGGTGCTCCGGAACATTCGCTACGGCCGGCTCGACGCCTCGCAGGAGGACGTGGAGGAGGCGGCGCGCACGGTCGGCGCACACGAGTTCATCATGCGCTTGCCCGAGGGCTACAACACTGAGCTGCGCGAGCGCGGCCAGAACCTCTCGGTCGGCCAGAGGCAGCTCATCGCCTTCGCCCGTGCCGTCATCGCCAACCCGCGCATCCTGATCCTGGACGAGGCGACGGCCAACGTCGACACGCGCACGGAGGTCGTCATCCAGGACGCGCTCGACCGGCTGCTCAAGGGCCGCACGTCGTTCGTCATCGCTCACCGGCTGTCGACGATCCGCAACGCGACGCGGATTGTGGCGCTGCAGGACGGCCGCGTGGCTGAAGTGGGCACGCACGCCGAGCTTCTGGAACAGGACGGCGTCTACGCGCGTCTCTACCGCATGACTTACGAGCAGTCGGAGTCCGAGCCGGACGACGACGACGGCCGCCAACCGGGCGCTCCGGAGCCGCAGCCTGCAAGCTAGCGCGCGCCCAGGGCTCGCTCGCCCTTCGAGAGCCTCAGGACGAGCGGGAAGCGAGGCCGAGCCAGCGGCGGCGCGCTCATGGTGAGCCTCTCGAACCGCCTATCACCTGGGCTTCGAGCCGCGACAACAGGGCGGATTCGACGACCGAAGGGTCTTGCGCCACGCGTTAGGCTGTTCTAAGATTGCGTCTGGTTAGCACTCGCGGTTGTGGAGTGCTAACGGCCGCCGGCCCAAGGCGGAACGCCCCTTGAACTTCATACCCGCGCGAAGGAGGAGAATCGGAACATGCCAGCTAAGACTGCCAAGAAGGCCAGTGCCAAAGTCGTCCCGCTGGGCGACCGAATCGTCGTTAAGCAGAGCCGCCAGGAAGAGGTGCGCGCCAGCGGCCTCGTAATCCCCGACACGGCTCGCGAAAAGCCGCAGCTCGGCAAGGTGATCGCTGTCGGCCCCGGCCGCGTCGACGACAACGGCAAGCGCGTCGCGATGGACGTCAAGGACGGCGACCGCGTGCTCTACGCGAAGTACAGCGGGCAGGACGTCCCCCGAGGAATCTTCGGCGACGAGGACGAGTACATGATCCTCAAGGAATCCGACATCCTCGCCAAGCTTGCCTAACGAATTCGAACAGGGAACTTGGGAACACGGAACACGTGTCGTGCTCCGCGTTCCGGTTCCATAGCCCCCGGAGGTATGATGCCCGCCAAACAGCTACTCTTTGACGAAGAGGCCCGACGCAGCCTCAAGGACGGCGTAGATGCGCTTGCCGATGCCGTGCGCGTGACGCTTGGCCCCCGCGGCCGCAATGTGATCCTCGAAAAGAAGTTCGGGCCCCCGAGCATCGTTGACGACGGCGTCTCTGTCGCCAAGGAGATCGAGCTCAAGGACCCCTTCCAGAACCTCGGCGCGCAGCTCGCCCGTGAGGTCGCCAGCAAGACGAACGATGTCGCCGGCGACGGCACGACGACCGCGACCGTGCTCGCCCAGGCGATCGTTCGCGAGGGCATGCGCATGGTCGCCGCCGGCGCCAACCCGGTGGCGCTGAAGCGCGGCCTCGAGCTGGCGGTTGAGCAGGTGAAGGACCACGTGCGCAAGATCGCCAGCCCGGTGGCGGGCAAGGAGCAGATCGCCCAGGTGGCGACGATCTCCGGCCACGACGAGGAGATCGGCGAGATCATCGCCGACGTGATGGAGAAGGTGGGCAAGGACGGCGTAATCACGGTTGAGGAAGGTCGCGGCCTGCGCATGGAGACCGAGTTCGTGGAAGGCATGCAGCTTGACCGCGGCTACGTCTCTCCGTACTTCGTCTCGAACGCAGACCGCATGGAGAGCGTGATGGACGATCCGTACATTCTGATCACGGACAAGAAGCTCTCCTCCGTGCAGGACTTTCTGCCGGCGCTGGAGCGAATCCTCCAGATCACGAAGAACATCGTCGTTATCGCTGACGACGTCGACGGCGAGGCGCTGGCGACGCTGGTGGTCAACAAGCTGCGCGGCAACCTCAACGCGCTGGCGATCAAGGCCCCCAGCTTCGGCGACCGCCGCAAGGCGATCCTGGAAGACATTGCGATCCTCACCGGCGGCAAGCTCGTCACCGAGGACACAGGCGACAAGCTGGAGAACGTGCAGCCGGAGGACCTTGGCCGCGCCCGCCGCGTCGTCTCGACCAAGGAAGACACGGTAATCATTGAGGGCCACGGCTCTGACGCCGACATCCAGGCGCGAATCAAGCAGATCAAGGCGCAGTCTGAAGACGCCTCCTCAGAGTTTGACCGCGAGAAGCTGCAGGAGCGGCTGGCCAAGCTCGCCGGTGGTGTCGCGATCGTCAAGGTCGGCGCCGCGACCGAAGTCGAGCTGAAGGAGCGCAAGCTGCGCGTGGAAGACGCGCTCTCGGCCACGCGAGCGGCAGTTGAAGAGGGGATCGTCCCCGGTGGCGGCGTGGCGCTGCTGCGCGCGCGCAAGGGGCTCGACAAGCTCGGCGAGGACCTTACTGAAGACGAGCGGATGGGCGTGCAGATCATCGCCAAGGCGCTCGAGGAGCCGCTGCGCCTGATCGCCGAAAACGGCGGCCAGGAAGGTCAGGTCATCATCGAGAACGTGCGCTCCAACAAGGACGCCAACTACGGCTACGACGCGGCCGCGGACACCTACGGAGACATGCTCCAGAAGGGCATCATCGATCCGGTGAAGGTTACCCGCACGGCGCTTGAGAACGCGTCGTCCATCGCCGCGCTGGTGCTGACCACGGAGTCACTGGTGACGGAGATTCCGGGCGAAGCGCCGGCGATGCCGGGCGGGGCGCCGCCGATGCCGGAGTACTAGGCGCCAGCGTGCAACGAGCGAAGCAACCGCCCCGCTGTAATGGCGGGGCGGTTCCCATTGTGGTTGTGTGGGCGATCTTCCGGGAGAGGGTGGTGTAGCGGGTCTGTGATGCAGCCGTCCGGCGGTTGACAGGTGCTACCTCGTACTCTACGCTGGCGTCCAATCAGGGGTGTAGCTCCATTAATCGTCAAGGCCTCTCTGGCTCCGGCGCGTTCTTTCGATTAGCCTATCCAACACCATCGCGGGGTTCGTCATCCATCTATCAGTAGATTCCCCTCTGAAGGTGAGGAGGTCACGGTGACCTTACGGACAGCCATCTCTTTCGCATTCCTGTTTCCTGCGCTGATCGTGGCGATCGTGCTGGGAACGAAGCTCGACGGCACGAGCGGGGCATCCGCGGCGACCCAGACGATCACTATCTGCAAGGTCACGTCCCCGGCGGGCGGGACCGGGTTTCCGTTCAACTGGACGGCGGGCGCGGCCGGACCTCAGCCCGGCTTCTCCCTGGACGACGGGCAATGCACGAATCCCCCGCTCGATATAACGCCGTTCGGAGGGTACAACTGGATCACGGAGGTAGTGCCAGCGGGCTGGACGCTGACCAACATCGCCTGCAACAACACCACCACCCCCGTCTCCTACGTCGACATTGCCACCAACCCGAATCCCAATCCCGGTGCCGGCAGTCCCTTCGCTCCCGGGGATGATACGGCGGCGCTCGACAGCAACGAAGCGAACGTGACCTGTACGTTCACCAACGCATGCTCCACGGGTGCGATCTGCTCGACACCCACGCCCACGCCCACACTCTCACCCGCGCTTTCTCCTACCTGCAGTGTGATCATCGACAAGCAGACGGATCCGGCAGCGGGAACGGGGTTCGGCTTCAGCTCGGCCTGGATTGGGCTACAGGGCATCACCCTGGACGATGGCCAGAGCATCACGCAGCAGGTCGGCTGCGGCCCCGCCAGCGGCATCTACAACGTGTTTGAGACGCCGATACCCGGCTGGACGTTGACGAACATCACTTGCGTAATCACCGGCGGCACCGGCAGCTTCAATATCATTGGCACCACCCTCCCGAACGCGACCAACGGTTTCGAGGCCGGCGACAACGAAGTCAGCTTCCACAGCCTGACGCCCGGCGCGTCCCTCCAGTGCACCTTTAGCAACACCCTTGGATTGCGCTGGGGCGACGGCAACTGCTCCGGCTCCGCCGACCCTGTCGACTCGCTGCTCACTCTGCGCTTTGACGCTGGTCTCGGCGTCAAGACGGGCGAATGCCCTGACTTTGGGCAGGTCGTCGACGTTCTGAACGCCTCGCCTCATCCCTGGGGAGATGGGGACTGCAGTGGCGAGATAACGCGGGTGGATTCGCTGAAGCTACTGCGCTACGATGCCGGCCTCAGCTTTTCGCAGGAGCCGGGCTGCCCGCTCATCGGCGCCGACATCCAGATCGCCGAACTCTAGCGCAGGCGCCTTAGGAGGGCAGGAGCGCGGCGAAGCGCTTGTCCGAGCGGAAGGGCCCGACGACCGCCAGGTGAAGGCGCCGCAGGTCCAGCATCTCGCGCGCGAGGCGCTGCAGGTCCTCGAGCGTGACGGCCTCCATCTCGGCGACAGCGTCGTCCACCGTGCGCACGCGGTCCAGCAGGAGCTCCTGCGCGCCGATCCAGCCTGCTACGGCGCGCGTGTCCTCTAGCCGCAGGAACAGCCGCCCCTTGGACAGCTCGCGGGCCTTGACCAGCTCATCGCCGTCCGGGCCGTCCTCCGCCAGGCGCTGCAGCTCGTCGAAGATCACCTTGAGCGCCTCCGTGGCGTTCTTCGGATCGACGCCGGTGAAGACGTTGAACGTCCCCGTGTCGAGCAGGTTCGTCGCGTAGGTCGAGACGTCGTAAGCCAGGCCGCGCTGCTCGCGCAGCTCCACGAAGAGCCGCGACGACATCCCCTCGCCGAGGATGATGGAGAGGAACGACAGCGCGTGGCGGTCCGGGTGGGTCAGCGGCAGACCGTGCATGGCCATGCTCATGTGCGCCTGCTCGGTCGCCTTGTACTTGACTGCGCAACGCTGGCCGTTGGCCTCGGTCGCCGGTAGCCACGCCGCCGGCTTGCCGGGCTGCCAGTCACCCAGTCCGTCCCGCACCGCCGATACCACTTCTGCGTGCGTCACATTGCCGGCGACGGCGACGACGATGTTGTTCGGCACGTACTGCTTGGCCACGTAGCTGACGAGCGAGTCGCGGGTGAGTGCGCCGACGGACTCGACGCTACCGGCGATGTCGCGGCCCAATGGCTGGCCCGGCCAGACCAGGGAATCCAACAGCAAGTCGGCCATCTGGGCGGGCGAGTCCGCGACCATCGCCAGCTCTTCGAGGACGACCAGGCGTTCCTTGTCGATCTCTGAGGCCTCGATGAGGGGATGGCGCACGAGCTGGAAGAGGACCTCCAGCGCCAGGTCCATGTGCGGGCGCGCGACCTTGACGTAGTAGACGGTGAGTTCGCGGTCGGTGGCACCGTTCATTACGCCGCCGACGCCGTCAATCTGGGCGGCGATCTGGCGCGCCTCCGGCCACTTCTCGGTGCCCTTGAAAAGCATGTGCTCCAGGAAGTGGGAGACTCCCGCCAGGTCGTCGCTCTCGTAGCGGGAGCCGGCGCCGACGTAGACCGTTGCGGCGACAGAGTGAGTATGCGGCATCGATGACGTCAGCACGCGCAGGCCGTTGTCGAGGGCGGAGCGCTCGTAGAAGGGGATAGGGTCTGCCATGATGTTGGGGCCTCGCAGGTATGAGGAAAGCCCCGATGACTCGGGGCCTCTTAGGCTGGCTCGGCCATCTTCAGTGTATCACGGCGGGTGTCGTCAGCCGGCCCAGGTGACGTCGCCGCAGAGGTCGGCGGGGTGGTCTTTGGCGGCGAAGCCGGCGTACTCCGCCTTCGCCTCGGCGATCGTCGTGCCGTCGCCGTGGCCGGGCAGCACTTCGGTCTCGTCGGGCAGCGCTAAGAGCGTCGAGGTGATCGACTCGATCGTCCGCTGCAGGTCCTGGGGGCTGTTGGTCCGGCCGGGGCCGCCGGGAAAGAGCGTGTCGCCGGAGAAGAGGAACTTGCCGGCGAGGAAGCACGTACTGCCGGGCGTGTGTCCCGGCGTGTGCAGGGCGCGCACGGTGACGCCGCCCGCCGCCAGCTCGCCGCCGTCCGTGAGTGGCTCGTCGATCTGCTCCGCCGGCATGATCTGCTCCGCCGGGTGGCAGATAACGGGAGCGCCGAGAGCGCCTTTCACGAGGTCGTAGTCCATCCAGTGGTCGTGGTGTGTGTGGGTGAGGACGATCCCCTTGACGTCGAGCTCCTTCGCCGCGGCGATCACTTCCTCGCTGCCCGACGGCATGTCGACGACCAGCGCCTCACCGGACGCCTCGTCGGCGATGATGTAGGCGTTGTTGGCGAACGAGCCCAGCGGCCCGAAGCGCATCACAGTCAGGTTGCCGTCGCCGTACACGTCCATCTGCAGAACCTCCCTGCGCTGGATGGTAACATAGCGCTCACTGTGATCTCGGAGTCGATTCTGACCGCGCAGAAAGTGCGCCTGCGGCCCGTCGAAGAGAGCGACCTGACGCACTTCCGCCGCTGGCTGGCGGACGACGAGCTGCGCAAATGGCTGGGCAGCCTCGATAAGCAGCCGTCGGTCGCCGAGGAGTTCGATTGGTACTCAGCCAAGCGTCAGGACCCCGACACGGTCCTCTGGTCGATCGACTCCACGGAGGGCGCACTCCTCGGCAACGCTGAGCTGCGGATCAGCGTGGTCAACCGCCGGGCCGCGGTGGGTATCGGCATCTTCGACCGGGACGAGTGGGGCAAGGGCTACGGCACTGAGGCGATGCGTCTCGTCCTCGACTACGCCTTCGGCGAACTCAAGCTCAATCGCGTCGAGCTGGCGACCGCCGTGGAGAACGTTCGCGCGGTGCGCTCGTACGAGAAGTGCGGATTCGTGCGCGAAGGTCTGCTGCGCGAGCACTGCCTGATCGACGGGCAGCCGAGCGACAGCGTGACGATGGCCGTCCTTCGCTCCGATTGGCAGGCGCGATGACAGTCGCCGGCGAGGTCCGGCTCGAGGGTGAGCTGGTTGTCCTCCGGCCGCGGGTGGACGACGACCTGCCGCTCTTCGCGCGCTGGCACGGCGACCCGGACATCCGGCACTGGCTGCACATGTCGGAGATGCCGAATCAGAACATGGAGGTGGAGCGGCAGCGCTGGCAGATCGCGCGCAGCGACCCGACACGCGTGTCGCTGGTCATCGAGACGCTGGACGGCCTGCCGATCGGCAGGCCGTCCAGCGTCGGCATCGACGCGGCGCACCGGCGGGCTGAGCTGGGCATCGCCATCGGCGAGAAGGACCACTGGGGCCGCGGCTTCGGCACGGACGCGATCCGTGTGGTCCTGCACTTCGCGTTCGAGACTCTGAACCTGCGCCGAGTGGAGCTGATAACAGACATCGACAACGAGCGCGGCATCCGCGCTTACGAGAAGTGCGGCTTCGTCCGCGAGGGCGTGCTGCGAGCCAAGCGCATGCGCTACGGTGAACCGCTCGACATGCTGATGATGTCCGTGCTGCGGGAGGACTGATGCAGGTCACCGATCGCATCTTTTCGATCCCGGCGGAGCAGGCGTTCTACACCGGCCCGCAGTCGCCTAACGTCTTCCTCGTGCGCGATGGTGACGAGGCGGCGCTGATCGACAGCGGCTTCGGCGACGAGCCGTCCGTCAAGGCGCGGCTCGACTTCCTGGCGGAGCAGGAGGGCGTGCGCGTGAAGTACATCGTGCTCACGCACCACCACTTCGACCACTCCAGCGGCGCGGCCAAGCTGCGCGACGCCACGGGCGGCGCGGTGGCCCTCCACCCGCGCGAGGAGGAGTTCCTGCGCGACTGGCAGAGCGAGGCGCCGCAGGACTTCGACGTGCCGGAGGAGGCGAAGGAGCTGGCGGCCAAGGTCGAGGCGTTCCGCAAGCAGGCCGCCGAGGCCGATCCGACGATCAAGATGGAGGACGGCGACGAGTTCGCCGTCGGCGGTCTCACGCTGCGGATCGTGCACACGCCCGGACACACGCTGGGGTCGGTCTGCATACACATACCGCAGGAGCGCGCGCTCTTCACGGGCGACACGGCGCTGGGCCTGGGCACGGTGGCGATTTCGCCGCCGCCACACGGCGACATGGCGCTCTATCTGGAGTCGCTCGAGCGCTTGAAGACGCTGGACTCCGAGTTGATGCTGCCCGGCCACGGCCAGGAGGTGCATGCCGTTCCGGAGAAGCTGCAGGAGCTGATCGATCACCGGCTGGCGCGCGAGGAACAGATCGTCGGGCTGATCGGCGAGGGCAAGCGCACGCCGAAGGCGATGCTGAACGCGATCTACCCGGAGCTGGACAAGCGCATCCTGACCACGGCGAAGCGCCAGATAGAGTCGCACCTGGCGAAGCTCGAGTCCGAGTCGCGCGTCGCCCAATCCGGCGACGAGTGGACGCTCGTCTGAGGCGCGAGGTCCCAGGACTAGCTGTTGGCGGCTGGCGTTCCCTGTCTCCCCGCCGGCACGCGTAGCATCAGCGCATCGAGGGCGATCCGCGACTGCACGTTCGCGCGCAAGTGTTGGCGCGTCTCCCTCAGCGCTGCCACGAAGTCGATGACCTGCGCACGGTCGTGGCGTTCGGCGTCAGCCTCGATCTGATCGCGCCGGTCGAGGTTCGCGACCGCGTCTCCGGCTCCGGACTGGGCGAGTACGACGTCCCGCCACCAGCCGAGCCACTGCGCGAGCGTCTCGTCGACGGCAGCGCGGTCCCGCTTGAAGGCGTCGGAGAGCTTCGCGGCGGCGTCGATGCGGTCGGCGACGTCCAGGCCGGCCAGCGAGCGCGCGGCGTCCAGCGCCTCGTCCCGCCGCGCGAGCAGGGCCGGCGTCGCCACGGCCTCAAGCGCCCAGCCGGGACGTCCGGCGGCCAGACGGGCCAGCACGGCCGCCGCCTCGGCGTCACTGCCGCGCTCGATGAGGCCGGCTTCGATCTCTGCGGCGGCGACGAGTCCGAATTCGACGCGGCGGCAGCGTGAGCGGACGGTCTCCAGGAGGCGGTCGGCGTGGGCGGTGACGAGGACGAAGACGACGTGCGGCGGTGGCTCCTCGAGCGTCTTCAGCAGGGCGTTCTGCGCGCCGTCGGACATCTCGTCGGCCGGATCGATGATGACGATGCGTTTCCGTCCCTCGTACGGCGCGAAGGCGATCGTCGCCTCGACTTCACGCATCTGCTCGACGGCGATCACCTTGTGCGCCGGCCCGTCCGTTGACTCTCCGATGGTCACCGTCTGGACGTCGGCGAACTTCGCCTCGCCGATGCGGCGGCAGGTCTCGCAGGCGAGGCACGGCGGGTCGTCGGCCGCGCAGTTGAGCGCCTGCGCCAGCCTCAGGGCGGCCGCCGCCTTGCCGACGCGCTCCGGTCCGGCGAAGATGTACGACTGCGCCGGCGAGCGCGACGAAACGGCCGAGGCGAGCGCGTTCAGCGCCCGGGAGTTGCCGATCATCCGCCAGCCGCTCACCAGTCTCCTGTCCCGGGACTCCGCTGCTAGCTCAGGCTCTTCGGATAGCGCTTCACGAAGTCGAAGACGCGCCACGTGCGGGGCGAGATGCGGATGCGGACCTGCCTCTTGACTCGTGGCAAGAGCTGCTGCAGGTAGGACTCCGCGGCCACGCCGAGGTAGCGCTCGACGATCGGGCGGTACTCCGGCGCCATACCCTCAACCGGTTCGAGGGTGGCCTCGCCTTCGACGAGCAGGACCTTGTAGGGGGGAGTGGACGAGTCGATCGTGACGGCGACGGCGGGGTTCTTCTCCAGCGCCTTGAGCTTGACCGCCCGCGGGCCGGTGACCATGACCAGCTCCCCGGCGCTGTGTGCGAACCAGATCGGTACCACGCGCGGCCGGCCGCTGACACCGATGTAGGCCAGGCGCGCCAGGTTGGGCCCGGCCAGCAAGGCGGCGACGACCGGGTCGTCCGTGGGTAGTGTTGCTGGTGCCATGGCGCCCGCAGTCTAGCATGACGAAGACGGGACACGGAACTTGGAATTGGTATCTGGAGCCGGCTCCAGCGCCGTGTGACACTCGTCACCCTCGTTCGTAACGCTGGGCCGGATATAATCGGCTTCGTGGCATCTGCAATCGCCGCTCGTGGGCTGCGCCGCGTGTTTCCTCCCGACCTCGCCGCTGTCGACGGCATCGACCTTGATATTGAGCCGGGCCGCATCTTCGGCTTCCTCGGCGCCAACGGCTCCGGCAAGACGACGACCGTGCGCATGCTCACCACGCTCCTCCGTCCGACCGAAGGCAGCGCCACGGTGGGCGGCCTCGACGTCGTCGAGGCCGCCTCGAAGGTGCGCGCACAGATCGGCGTTGCCCTTCAGGACGCCTCGCTCGACCTTGTGATGACCGGCCGCGAGACGCTGGCGCTGCAGGCGCGGCTCTACCGCGTCCCGAGCGGCGAGACCGCTCAGCGCGTCGGCGACCTCCTGCGCATCGTTGACCTGGAGGAGTCGGCTGATCGGAGCGTCGGGACGTACTCGGGCGGGATGCAGCGTCGCCTCGACCTCGCCGCGGCGCTCGTTCACAGGCCGCGGATCGTCTTCCTCGATGAGCCGACGGCGGGCCTCGACCCGATCAGCCGCGACGCCATCTGGCGCTACGTGGAAGACCTCAACGGCAACGAAGGCGTCACCTTCTTCCTGACGACCCAGTACCTGGAGGAGGCGGACCGGCTGGCGCACGAAGTGGCGATCATGGACCGGGGGCGCATCGTTGCCCAGGGCGCGCCGGCGGAGCTGAAGGCGAGCGTCGGGACGGACGTCGTCACGGTGCGCCTCGAGGACCAGGACTTCCAGCCGGACCGCGCCGTCACTGCTCTTAAGGCGATTAACGGGCTCTCCGACATACGCATCGTCGGCGACTCCGTGGTGGTTTACACGAAGGACGGCAGCTCGGCGATCGCCCCGATCGTGCGCGCGCTGGACGAGTCGTCGGTAGCGATGGAGGAAGTGACGCTGGCGCGGCCGACGCTGGACGACGTCTTCCTGCGCAAGACCGGGCACCACATGGAGGCGCACGACTTGAACCTGGAGCCGGCAGGCGAGGGAGGAGCTGCGTCGTGATCGGATTCGCGCTAGACACGTATCAGCTGACGCTGCGCTCTCTGCGTGAGGTCATAAGACAGTCTGCGTTCGAGATCCAGAACTACTTCATCCCGCTCTTCTTCTTCTTCGTCACCGTCGCCGCCCTCGGCAACGTCTCGCTGGAGGCGTTCGGCATCGACAACTACCGGGGGTTCGCGATGCCGGTCGCCGTCCTGCAGGGCGCGGCCGGCGGCGCCAGCTTCTCGGCGCTGGCGATGGTGACTGATATCGAGCGCGGCTACTTCGACAAGCTACTCCTGACGCCGACGCCGCGCATCTCGCTGGTTCTGGGCCGTCTCTTCGGCGACGGTGTTCGCGTCATGCTGATCACGGCTGTCATCCTGGCGGTCGGGTTCGTCTTCGGCGCCGGCATGGAGGCAGGAGTTCTCGGCTACGTCACGATCCTCGTCCTGGCCGGCCTGTTCGGACTTGCCTACGCGGGCTTCGGGCTCGCCATCGCGCTGCGCACCGGCAGCCCGCAGGCGGCGCAAGCGGGGTTCCTCATCTTCTTCCCGCTGCTCTTCCTCTCGCCTGCCTTTGCGCCGAAGGAATTGTTCGACCCCTGGCTGGAGTTCCTGGCGACGTTCAACCCGGTGACGTACATCCTCGAGGGCATGCGCACACTGGTCCTCGAAGGCTGGGACTGGGGCCAGATCGGCGAAGCGTTGCTCGCCATAGCGGCGCTTGCATCGATCAACATGCCGCTGGCTCTGCTCGCTCTGCGTCACCGCACGGCGTAGGGGGGCTGGCTGGCAACGAATCGATAACGGATAAACGGATACTGTCGTCGCCTCGATCCGTTTGTCCGTTCTGCATTCGTTGACAGCCCCTGCTGCGCGTCCGCTCTACCCCTCCGCCCCCCACCTGGGCAAGCCTACCCAACGGGTCCGTAGGAAAGGCATGCCCTACGAGGTTGAGGTGCGTGTCCGTACGACGTGGACAGGCGGGCACCGGTCGTATACTGGGCGCATGGAGTCTTGGTCCGTCGGCTACGACGGCGACGACGACGTTGAGCGCCACAGCGGCCTTCACGACGCCCCGGCTGATAAGGCGGCGCTGCACGTCACGCTCGTCTCCGACTACATCTGCCCTTGGTGCTACGTCGGACTGGCCCGGTTGGAGCAGCTGCGCCAGGACTTCGAAATCACGCTGACCGCCTGCGCCTACGGCCTGCGCCCCGGTCTGCCGCCGGAAGGCATCGCCCGCGCGGAGGCCTCGCAAGGGAAGACGTACCCGCCCGGCTACCTCGACAACCTGCGCCAGACGGCGCTCGACGCCGGCATCGACATGAAGCGCCCGGCGCTGGTGCCGAACACGCGCAAGGCGCACGAGGCGACGGAGTTCACTCACGACACTGGCGGCGATCTCTGGGCGGTGCACCGGGCGCTCTTCCGAGCGTACTTCGAGGAGGAGCAGAACATCGGCGATACGGACGTGGTCGTGCGGGCCTGCGCCGACGCCGGCCTGGAAGCGAACGAGCTGCGGGCGGCGCTTGACGCCGGACGCTACGCTGCGGAGATCGAGAAGCAGATGGCCTGGAGCCGGGAGAATGGCGTCACCGGCGTGCCGACTACGATCTTCAACAACCGCTTCGCGGTCGTCGGCGCGCAGGAGTTCAATCTCTTCCGCGACGTTGCGGGCCGCATCGTCCGCGGCGAGGTCGAGGCGGAGACGCCGCAGACAGCGGAGACAAGAGACGAGAGATAGGGATCACGGGCTGACGGCGTCGCCACGGCGGTCCACGTCTCCTCGCCTCCGTGCCATGTCTGCGTCTCGAACCCTTACGTGAACTGGAACTACGGGCCGTTTTGTGGCACACTGAGCCGCGTTAAATTCAAGGAACAAGGAGCCCCGGATGGACTTTCGATTCACACCTGAAGAAGAGGCTTTTCGCGCCGAGGTCAAGGCGTTCCTGAAGAAGGAGCTGAAGCCCGGCTGGGGCGACGAATTCGACGCTGAGTCCGAGCTCGGCGTCGAAGCGCACGGCGACTTCGCTAAGAGCTTCAACAAAAAGCTCGCCGAACGCGGCTGGCTGGCGATCGCCTGGCCCGAGCAGTACGGCGGACTGGACGCCAGCGTGATGCAGCAGGTCGTCTACAGCGAAGAGATGGCCTACGCCGGTGCGCCCGTCGGGTTCAACATGGGCGTCGCCTGGGTCGGCCCCTCGCTTATGCTCTACGGCACCGACGAGCAGAAGAACGAGTTCATCCCCAAGATCACGAACCTGGAGCACACCTGGTGCACGCTTTACTCCGAGCCCGCCGCCGGTTCCGACCTGGCGGCGATCCAGACGAAGGCCGTGCGCGACGGCGACGACTTCGTGATCAACGGCCAGAAGATCTGGACGACGGGCGCGCACCGCTCGAACTGGGGTTGGCTGGCGGCGCGCACCGACCCGGACGCGCCGAAGCACAAGGGCATCAGCATGTTCCTTGTGCCGATGGACGCCCCCGGCGTCACTATCCAGCCGCTGGTCAACATGGCAGGCAACCACGGCTTCAACGAGGTCTTCTACGAGGACGTGCGTATCCCGGCGAAGTACCTCGTCGGGCAAGAGAACATGGGCTGGTACATGCTCGCCGTGGCGCTCGACTTCGAGCGTTCGTCGATCGCCGGCTCGGCGCGCGTGCGGCGTTCGCTGAACGAGCTTGTCGGGTTCACGAAGGAGCACCCGCAGTTCGTGGAGAACAAGCCGGAGATCCGCTACCGGCTGGCCGACATCGCGATTGAGGTGGAGATCGGCGCGGCGCTCTCGTACCGGGTGGCGTCGCTGCAGGCGGACGGCAAGGCGCCGAACTACGAAGCGACGATCGCCAAGCTCTACTCGACGGAGCTGATCCAGCGCTTCGCCTCCACCGGCATGGAGCTGCTTGGGATGTATGGCCCGCTGCACCCGAAGAGCAAGCACGCGATGCTCAAGGGCGGCATGGAGCGCGGCTACCAGCTCGCCGTCAGCGCCACGATCGCCGGCGGCACGAGCGAGGTCATGAAGACGATCGGCGCGATCCGCGGCCTCGGTTTGCCGCGACCCTAGACACCCGAATCCCGGCTCGTGAGCTAGCGTTGTTCTGACGTGCGCTGCCTCGCTCTTACGCTCGCTGCCACTGTTCTGTTAGCCGCCTGCTCTGGTGATGATGGCGAGTCCAGCACGACCCCGACATCATCGCTGGCAACGACGGCTACGTCCTCACCAACGGAGGGCGGCACGCAGTCGGCGACATCGACTGAAGCACCCACGCCGCTTGAAAGCCCCACGGTCGTCGCTACAGCCCAACCCGGCCTGCGTCTGTGCGCGGCGGATGACCTCTCTGTTGCATTCGTCCGCAGCGGAGTGGCGGCCGGGACGTCCTACCCGACCTACGGGATCAACAACAACGGCGGTTCGCCGTGCGCCTTGCCGGGCCCGCCGGCGCTACGCTTCGAGGATGCAGGCGGAGTGGACCTGGCCATCCCGTATCGCGAGAATCTTCCCTGCTCGTCGTCGACTGCTGAGCAATTCTGCCTCCTGGACGGTTCAGTGGCACTTCAGGCGACGGATGTCACGCCCGCGCCGGACGGTCCAGTTCCGTCGGCCGCGGTCGTCGTCGCGATTTCCGGCACCGGGAACTATCGGCCGTGCGCGTCCCCCAACGTCTTCGCGAGTTCGCTGGTCTTCGTGTTCCCTGAGGTGGGTGAGATGGGGGTGCCGCTCGATGAGTGGGAGCTCCAGCAATGCGAAACTCAGGTGACCGTCTACTCCTTCAGGTGAACGAAGGCGCGGTGAGCTGGGCCGCTACTCCAGTGGCCAGACGTCGGCGCGGGTGAGGTCTTCGTAGGTCTCGCGGCGGCGCATCAGCTTCGCCTCGCCATCGCGGACGAGGACGACCGGCGGGCGCAGGCTGGCGTTGTAGTTGCTCGCCATCGGCAGGTTGTACGCTCCCGAGGCCGGCAGCGCGAGGATGTCGTTCGGCTCCAGCGGCGGCAGCTCGGCGTCCCTTAGCAGCAGGTCCCCGGACTCGCAGTACTTGCCGGCGATTGTGACCGTCTCCCGGCGCTCGTCCAGCGGCCTGTTCGCGACGATGCCCGCGTAGTCCGAGTCGTACATCGGCGGTCGGATGTTGTCGCCCATGCCGCCGTCCACCGAGACGTAGCGCCGCATCCCGGGTACTTCCTTCGAGGAGCCGACCGTGTACAGCGCGACACCGGCCCGCGCGACGATGGAGCGGCCCGGTTCGATGAAGATGTGCGGTTCGGGCAGGTCGTGCTTCTTGCAGGCGGCCTTGATCGCCAGCACGATCGTCTCGGCGTAGTCGTCGGGTGAGGGCGCGTGCTGGTCGAGCCTGTAGTCGACGGCGAAGCCGCCGCCGGGGCTGAACTCCTGCATCTCGAAGCCGTGATCGCGCTTCATCTGCGCGGCGAACTCGAAGACGACGTCGACGGCCTTCGCGAAGGGCTCGCGCTCGAAGATGGGCGAGCCAAGGTGGACGTGCAGGCCGACGAGGTCGAGCGCCGGTGCCGACATCAGCTTGCGGACCGCGGCCTCGCCCTGCGTCTGTAGCGGCACGCCGAACTTGTTGTCCGTCGTGCCCGTCGTCGTGTAGGCGTGCGTGTGCGGGTCGATTCCGGGCGAGAGGCGCAGGAGGACGCGCTGCGGGGCGTCGGCCGCACGGCCGCCCGTCTGGGTGCGCGCCTCCGCGATGCCGTTGAGGAGGTGGATCTCGTGGAAGTTGTCGACGATGACGCGCGCAATGCCGTAGTCGAGCGCCTCCGTCAGCTCTTGCTCCGACTTGTTGTTGCCGTGGAAGTGGATGCGCTCCGCTGGAAAGCCGACAGAACGGGCGATCGCCAGCTCGCCCCCGGAGACGACGTCGAGGTCCATGCCCTCCTCGGCGACGATGGCGGCGACGGCGCGGCCCAGGTAGGCCTTGCCGGCGTAGGCGACGGCGGTCTTCGGGTAGCGCGAGCGGAACGCCTCGAGGAACGCCCGGCACTGGCCGCGCAACGTCTCCTCGTCGAAGACGTAGACGGGCGTGCCGAACTCCGCGGTGAGGTCGACGAGGTCGCAGCCGCCCACGGTGACCCTTCCGGCGTCGTTCACCGTCGCCGTGACGGGCAGGACGCGGGCGAGCGCCAGTTGTGTCTTCTGCATCGTTCTCAAATTATACGGCAGCGGATCTGATGCGGTCGTCGTTCAAAATCGCCCAGACATAGCTCGGGCCGCGAACGTGGTTCGAGAGGTCACCGGGTCCAGATACCGACTTCATGAGCCAGGCTTTCTCGAAATTGCTGCGCGCGAGCTGGTAGACGGTGCGATCGGTTACAACTTGGTTGCCGATGACGACGTACTTTAGGGGCCTTCCCCTGATCGTATGAAAGGTCTCGCCAGCGTGGCGTTCGATATTACGCCACACGTCTTCGAAGTTCATTGATCCACCTGCTTTCCGTAACGTTCCGATGACGTCAAATCTAACCGGGCAGGGGTTCTCTGTCTCGCGCTTTGTTGTCGCGCTTGTTACCGCTCGTCGATATGGACGAGCGGGCTGTCAACGGATGATGGAGCGGATAAACGGATAGGATTTCGCTGTGCCAGCGATGCATCGGCCTATCCGTTCCCTATCGGTCGCCAGCCTCCAAGCGCGCCTTAACGGCCTCGCGCGTTGGCACGCCTTCCACGCCCGGGCCTTCGACGACGAGCGAGGCCGCGGCCGCGCCCCAGCGGGCAGCCTCCCACGGGTCGTTGCTCTCGGCGTAGCGGATCAGGAAGGCGGCGGCGAAGACGTCGCCGGCACCGGTGAGGTCGGTGGGGCGGGCGGCGAAGGCGTCGATGTGCCGCCAGTCCTGCCCGTCCGGGCTCCCCCGGTGGCAGACGTCCGCGCCGTCCGCGCCCCGTGTGAACGCCAGCACCTCGACGAGCGCGCTCCACTCGGCCAGCGCCGTCGGGGCGTCCTCTGCCGGCAGGTCCTCGTCGGAGAGGAAGAGCGCTTGCAGCTTCTTCAGCAGCGGCGCGGCGTCCCAGCCCTCGAACGGCACCGGCCGCACGACTTCGTCGGCGCCGATCTCGCGCAGCCAGCCCTGCGCGCCTGCTGCGACGAGCGAATCGGCCGAGAACGCCGCCGCCAGCGATGCGTCGACCTCGCCCGCCACCGGGCCGAGAAGGACGATGCGTGCGTCCCGCCACTCGTCGGGCAGGTCGTCCGGGGTCAGGTTCGTGGCGCGCTGGGGAACGCGCTGCGTGCGTCTCGACTGCGGGCCGGAGTAGACGTTCCGCATCTGCGTCGTCGCCGGGGCCGGGACGACGCGGGCCTCGATCTCGGGGAGGAGGTCGGCGAGGGGCATGTCGCCCGCGTGCGACGTGAGGACGGCCGTGCGCAGACCGAAGTTGCGGGCGAGGAGCGAGCCGTAGGCGGCCACACCGCCGAGACGCCAGTTGCCCGGCTCGTCCGTGAGGTCCTGGAGGACGTGCCCGATTACGAGGAAGTCTGGCGTGGCGCCGGGCATAGCCGTGCTCCTGGCTAGCGGTTGTGGCGGTCGCCACCGCCGCCGCGGAGCCGGATCACGACCTTGCGCTCGTCGCCCTCGCCGACGGAGCCGGTGACGACGTCCTCGTCCTCGCTCAGGGCGAGGTGGATGATGCGACGCTCGCTGGCGGGCATCGGTTCCAGCGTCATCGGGCGGCCCGAGTTGCTGACGCGGTCGGCCATGCGCTGGGCCAGGCCTTGCAGCGTCTCCTCGCGACGTCGGTGGTAGTGTTCGACGTCTACGGTGACGATGACGCGGCTGTCCAACTTGCGCGTCAGCATGACGTTGACCATGTACTGGAGGGACGCCAGCGTGGTGCCACGCCGGCCGATGAGGAGGCCAAGATCGTCGCCTTCGATGTCGAGGACGGCGCTGGCGCGGCCCTCGCCGTCGGCTGCCGTCTCCGGTTCGCGAATCGTGACCTCGGCGTCGATGTCCATGCCGTCGATCAGCGTTCGCAGGAACTCAGCGGCCGTCGTCACTTCTTCGGAGTCGAGGTCCTTGACTTCGATCGGATCGCCGCGCTCCGGCGCCGGAGTCTGTTCGTCGCGCCGCTCGTCGTCGCGCCGGTCCTCCCCGCGCGGCTCCGCCTGCTCCTTTTCGTAGCCGTCATCATCTTCGCGCCGCTCATCATCCTCGTACGGCGCTTCTTCCTCCGCCCCTTCCTCCTGCATCGGCCGGGCGGTGCCTTCCTCGAGGGCGGTGACGCGGATGCGCGCCGGTTCGTCGCCCAGGCCGAAGATGCCGGGTTTGCCAGGCGTCAGGATCTCGATGCTGACCTGGCTGCGCTTGAGTCCGAGGTCGCTGAGGGCGATGTCGATCGCCTCATCGACGTTTTTTGCGCTTACCTCTACGCTTTCCATGGCGGGGCCTCGTTTCTGTCTGGGCCGGCTCGTCCGGCGCGTCATCACTCTCGACTTCGGTGGCCTCCGCTTCGATGTCCGCCTGCCGGCCCTTGTCCTTGTCGGCGGCGGCGGGAGCCTGCGGTGGCGGAGGCGTGGGCAGCAGTTGCCGCCAGGTCAGGAGGCGGCGGCCGTACACATAATAGCTGGCGAAGAGGCTGAACACGTTGGAGACGACCCAGTAGACGCCGACGCCGGCGGGCAGGTTCAGCGTGAAGAAGATGAGCATCATCGGTAGGAGCCAACTCATCATCTGCTGCTGTTGCTGCTGCTGCGGGCTGGCGTTGGGTGTGATCGTCATGCGCTGCTGGACGTAGGTGCTGACGCCGACGATCAGCGGCAGGATGAACGTCGTGTCCGCTTCGCCCATGTCCATCCAGAGGAAGCTCTGGTTGAGCGGGATCTGCTCCTGCAGGACGCCGAACGGATAGAGCCGCTCCGAGAGGCCGACGAGGCTCTCCGGGCTGCCGCCGACGAGGTGCGCCAGCGCCCGGTAGAGCGCGATGAAGACGGCCATCTGGATGAGCATGGGCATGAAGCAGCCCAGCGGGTTGATGTTGTGCTCCCGGTAGAGCTTGACCATCTCCTCCTGGCGGCGCTTGGGGTCCTTGTACTTCTTCTGGATCGCCTGCATCTCCGGCTGTGCGGACTGCATCGCCCGCGTCGACTCAAGCTGGCGGATCGTGAAGGGGATCGTGACGAGCCGCAGTAGGATTGTGAAGAGGATGATCGAGAGGCCGAAGTTTCCGGCGACGACGATGTTCAGGAGTACGAGGGCGTTGATCAGCGGGTTGATAAAGATGTCGTTGAGTGGATCGCGGCCCAGGACGAGCATGGTCAGGACCGCGATCAGCATCGTCAGCACGATGATGACCGGCATGGAGTTGCCGCGGCGCTTCGCCGGGGCGGCCGTCACGTCGCTCATCTGATGTCCACCGTCGTCAGCCGGCCGTCCGCTGGCGAGACCGTGAAGGTGTCGCCGCCGGTGGTCACGATCAGCACGCTGCCGTCCGCCAGCACGTAAGGATCGGCCAGCACCTTCTTGTCGATCTCTGTCGGGCCGTTCCAGGCTTGGTTGCCCGACTCAGGGTCGATGCCGTAAACGTTACCGCTCTTGTCGGCGGCGATGACAACGTCGCCGGCGACGACGGCGCCGGCCCGGATCGGGGAGAGGGCGTCGAACTGCCAGAGGCGATCGCCCGTCGCGGCGTCGATGGCGAAGACGCGGGAGTCCAGGCTCGTCGCGTAGACGACGTCGCCGTTGGCCATCGGCCGGCCCCAGAACCAGTTCGTCGCGCCGCTGAACGACCACTTCTCGTCGCCCGTCGCTGCGTCAACGCCGTAGAGCGTCTCGCCGATGCCGCCGAGGACGATCGTGCCGTTGAGCACGATCGGGTCGGTGAGGAAGCCGGCGCTGGCGCTGAACGGCTCGTCCCAGACCTCGGCCAGAGTCGCCGCATCGAAGGCCCGCAGCTTGCCACCGACGTCCGCGACGTAGAGCACGCCGTCGCCGACGGCGGGGCGTGACCAGACGTCTCCGGCGCGCACGCGGCCCTCTTCGCTGCCGGTCACCGGGTCGATGGCGTAGAGGTTGCCGTCGGTCGACGCGGCGAAAAGGCGGCCGCCGGCCAACGCCAGGCCGCCGATGATCGGAGCGTTCGTCTCGAAGTCCCAGAGGCAGTTGCCGGTCGCGGTGTCGAGCGCGTAGACGTTGCCGTCCCAGGCGCCGATGTAGGCGACGCCTTCGCTGACGACGGGCGCTGCGTAGATGCCTTTGAGGTCGCGCTTCTGGGCCTCTTCATTACCGCAGACTTCCTCGTCCGAAGCGGGGAACTCCCAGCGGATATCCAGCGTTTCGGCGTCGACGGCTGACAGCTCGCCGCCGTTGAGGCTGACGTACAGCGTGTCTTCCACTACTTCCGGAGGCGCCCAGCCGTCGGGGTTGTTGAAGCCGGCGCAGGCGGCGAGGAGTAGCACGAAGACGAGTAGCGGCAGGCCACGGGCAAGGTGGCGTGCGGGCGCTCTGCGCCTGAGCGATCGTATCGTTTCGTCCTCCTCTGGTTTTTGGCCGCCCGGGCCTCGCTGGTTAGGGGACAGGATCGTATCCGCCGCTTTTGAACGGGTTGCAGCGGACGAGACGCCAGGCGGTGAGCCAAATGCCTTTGATTACGCCGTGCCGGGAGATCGCTTCGTAGCCGTAGTGCGAGCAGGTGGGTTGGTACTTGCAGGCGGCCGGCCACGAGGCCGATATGAAGCGCTGGTAAAAGCGGATGGTGCCCAGGGCCGCCGGCCTCATGCGGAAGCCTCCGTGGGGCCGGCGAGGACGCCGGCGCGCTCAAGCAGCGACCGGGCGGCCGAGCGCAGGCGCGCGAAGTCGGCGTTTGCGGCCTTCGTCTTGGCGGAGAGCACGCAGTCGAAGCCCTGGTTGGTCGGCAGGGTGCGGACCGTCTCGCGCAGGCGGCGTCGCACGCGGTTGCGGACGATGGCGTTGCCCAGGCGTTTGCTGGTCACGAATCCGAAGCGGTTGTGGTCGTAGTCAGTCGGCAAAATTCTCAAAACCAGAAGGTCGTTGCTCCAGGTCCGTCCCCCGGCGAATACGGCGTCGAAGTCCTTGCGGTGGCGGAGCCTGATCTGCTTGGGCAAGCCCAACGCGGTCCTCCGGTTTACGGTCCGCCGGCGGGCCTTCGGGGCGCCCGCTCTCAGGATCAGACAGCGAGCCGCCACCTGCCCTTCAGGGTGCGTCGCTTCAGGATGGCCCTGCCGTTCCTGGTGCGGTTTCGGTGCATGAAGCCATGCCTTCGCGCGCGCCGTCTTTTCTTAGGCTGGTACGTTCGCTTGGGCAAGAGGCCTCACTTCCGTTTGCAGGTTGGCCTGCGAACCTCGTCAGCAGCAGACCGGCCCACATGGCGGGCCGCGCATCATTGTATCGCCGCCCCTACATATGGGTCAAACGGGAAAGGGGGCGCCGGACACGTCTTGGCTGAGGGCATCGGCATACCTATTACTCGCCATTGATTTCGCTTGCAAGGGTGCCTATAATAACGCGAACATTAAAGCCCGCCCTTGTCATAAGGTCGCCTAGCCACCGGAGATTGCCCGTGCCATTTGCGGATCGAGCCCTGATCTGCCGGGAATGCGGTGGCAGCTTCACGTTCACCGCCGGGGAGCAGACGTTCTACTCCAGTCGTGGGCTCACCAACGACCCGGCGCGCTGTCCGGGCTGTCGCAGCACGCGCCGGGCGGGCGGTGGCGGCGATTCGCCGCTGGGCCAGGGCTACGTAAACTACGGGCCGTTCGCCAGCTTCGGTGGCCGCACCCCGCGCCAGATGCACCCCGCTACCTGCGATCGCTGCGGTGAGCTGACGGAGGTCCCCTTCATGCCGCGCGGCGACCGCCCCGTCTACTGCTCCGACTGCTTCGCGACGGTCCGCCCGGCTACGGAAGACGCTGGCCAGATGCGTGACCGGCGTTCCTGATCGGTCCGATCGTGCCTTTGCCCGCGCCTCTGGGGGAGCGTTGACGCCTTTGCGCGCCCGAACGTACACTGATTCGCACAACCGAAGACGTCCGAAAGGCGAAGACGGAGACGAGTACGGCAGCCGATGCCGGCCTAGCGAGCCCCGGCCGGTGAGAGCGGGGCGCGGCAGAGCCGCCGGAAGATCACTCCCGAGCCGCCGACTGAACCCCGCAAGGGAAGTAGGCTCGGCCGGAAGCCCCCGTTAGCAGAGGCAGGCGCATTATCCGCGCGGACGTGCGCCGGAACGAGCGCTCCGATTCGTCGGAGAAACAGGGTGGTACCGCGAGCCATGTGGCCCGTCCCTACAAGGGGCGGGTTTTTTGATGCGCGGCGCCGAAAGAGGGTCAGCCATGTTCGATCCAGTTGATAGCAGACAGAGCTTCCCCAGGCTCGAGGAGGAGATCCTTGAGTTCTGGAAGCGTCACGATACGTTCAAGAAGAGCGTCGACGCCCGCCCGGAGGACAAGCCGTACGTCTTCTACGAGGGCCCGCCGACGGCGAACGCTCGGCCGGGCGTGCACCACGTCCTGACGCGCGCCTTCAAGGACCTCTTCCCGCGCTACAAGTCGATGCGGGGCTATCGAGTGGCACGTAAGGGCGGCTGGGACACGCACGGCCTGCCCGTCGAACTTGAGGTGGAGCGCGAGCTGGGCCTCAAGAGCAAGCGTGAGATCGAGGAGTTCGGCGTCGAGGAGTTCAACCGTCGCTGCCGGGAGTCCGTGTTCCGCTACGTCCAGGAGTGGGAGAAGCTGACCGACCGTATCGCCTTCTGGATCGACATGGACGACCCGTACGTCACTTATCACAACGAGTACATCGAGTCCGTCTGGTGGGTGATCAAGAGCCTCTGGGACAAGGGGCTCATCTACCAGGACCGGCGCTCGACGCCGCACTGCCCGCGTTGCGAGACGTCCCTGTCCGACGCGGAGGTGGCGCTTGGCTACAAGGAGAACACGCCGGACCCGTCGGTCTCCGTGAAGTTCCGGCTGACAGAGGAATCCGTCGCTGCGCTCGGCGACCAGCTGCCGGCGTCCGGCGGCGGTGTCTTCGTGGTCGCCTGGACGACGACGCCGTGGACGCTGCCCGGCAACACCGCGCTCGCCGTGAAGCCGGACGCTGCGTACTCCGTCTTCGAGGTCGGAGGCGATCGTATCGTCGTCGCCTCCGAACGCCGGCAGGACGTGCCGGAGGAGTCGAGCGAGGTCGCCACGCTGCCGGGGTCAGCGCTCGTCGGGCTGCACTACGAGCCGTTGTATGATCCGCTGTCCTGGGGCGTGCCGGCGTCCTGGTTCGACCAGGCGCAGGACGGCCGCATCACGCCGGTCGAGGACCCGGCGGCGGTCGAGAACGGCTACGTTATCCTTGGCGGGGAGTTCGTATCGCTCGATGACGGCACCGGGGTTGTGCACATCGCGCCCGCTTTCGGCGCCGAGGACTTCCAGCTTGGCAAAGAGAACGGCCTGCTGTTCATCCAGCCGGTCGACCTGCGCGGGAGGATGCCCGACGGCTCGCCCTGGGCCGGGCAGTTCGTGAAGGACGCAGACGCCACCATCATGGCCGACCTGGCGGAGCGGGGCCTGCTCCTCAAGCAGGACACCATCAAGCACACGTACCCGTTCTGTTGGCGCTGTGACACGCCGCTGCTCTACTACGCCAAGCCCACCTGGTACATCCGCACGACTGCCGTCAAGGACCGCTTGATAGAGAGCAACGAGAAGATCAACTGGTACCCGGACCACATCAAGCGCGGCCGCTTCGGCGACTGGCTGCGTAACAACGTCGACTGGGCGCTCAGCCGTGAGCGCTACTGGGGCACGCCGTTGCCCGTCTGGGGCTGCACGTCCTGCGGCGCCCACCAGTGCATCGGCTCGCGCGCGGACCTGCGGGAGCGGGCCGTCGACCCGGCGGCAGTGGACGCGCTCGACGACTTTCACCGGCCGTACATCGACCGCATCGAACTGAAGTGCACCGACTGTGACGGCGTGGCGAAGCGCGCGCCGGAGCTGATGGACGTCTGGCTGGACTCCGGCGCGATGCCGTACGCCCAGTGGCACTATCCCCATGAGAACGAGGAGAAGTTCCGCGCCAACTTCCCGGCCGACTTCATCTGCGAGGCCGTCGACCAGACTCGCGGCTGGTTCTACACGCTGCACGCCGAGGCTGTGCTGCTGAACTCGGTCGAGCAGGCGCCTGAGCCGATCGCCTTCCGCAACGTCATCAGCACAGGGCACATCCTGGACGAAAAGGGCCGCAAGATGAGCAAGACGCTGGGCAACGCGGCGGATCCGTTTGAGGTCATCGAGCAGACCGGGGCGGACGCCCTGCGCTGGTACCTCTACACCGCGACGCGACCGGGAGACGCCCGCCGTTTCAGCATCAAGCTAGTGCAGGAGTCGCTGCGGCGCTTCTTCCTGACGTACTGGAATACCTACAGCTTCTTCGTCACCTACGCCAACCTCGACAAGTTCGACCCGACGAAGAGCGGGCCCGGCGAGCGGACGGAGCTGGACCGCTGGGTGCTTTCCGAGCTGAACACGCTCGTGGAGAAGGTGACGGACGGCCTCGATGACTACGACCCGACGACGACCGGCCGCGCGATCCAGGACTTCGTGCACGACCTTTCGAACTGGTACGTGCGCCGCAGCCGCCGCCGCTTCTGGCGCGGTGAGCTGGACGAGGACAAGGTCGCCGCCTACCAGACGCTGTATACCTGCCTGGTCACCGTCGCGAAGCTGCTGGCGCCGTTTGCGCCGTTCGTCGCGGAGGCCGTCTACCGTAACCTCGTCTGTGCGGTCGACAAAGGGGCCGCGGAGAGCGTGCACCTCTGCGACTGGCCGGAGGCGGACGCGGCGCTCGTCGACCAGGCCCTGATGGACGAAACGCGGATCGTCATGCGCGTCGTCAGCCTGGGCAGGGCCGCGCGCCAGAAATCGCAGATGAAAGTACGGCAGCCCCTGGCCAGCGCCACGGCCTTCGTCCAGACGGCGGCGCAGAAGGAGCCGCTGGCCATGCTGTCCGCGCAGGTGACGGAAGAACTAAACGTGAAGGAGCTGCAGATCAAGGCGCTCTCTGAGGAGTTCAGCGGCACCTTCACGCGGCCGGACGACGTGCTCGCCGCCGCCGGCGAGGGCCACGTCCTGGCGGAGGACGACGCTGGCTACGCCGTCGCAGTCGACGCGCGCCTGACGCCGGAGCTGGCGGATGAAGGCGTCGCGCGGGAGCTCGTGCACCGCCTGCAGAACCTGCGGAAAGCGGCCGCCCTCGAGATCAGCGACCGCATCGTCGCCTATCACGGCGACTCCGTGCGGGTCGCGGCGGTCCTCGCGACTCACGGCGAGTACGTGCGTGCCGAGACGCTGGCCGACGAGCTGGTGGCGGGCGATCCGCCGGACGGCGCGACGGCAGAGCAGGCGAAGATCGAGGGCGCCGAGGTGACGCTGGCGGTGCGGAAGGCCTAGCGCTTCTCCGCCTCCGGGTCGCGCAGGAAGAGGCCGCGGACGAGGCGCCAGACCTTGAGGTAAAAGGGGACGCCCATTCCCTTGAACTCGCCTTGCTTGATCGCCGAGTGCTCCACCGTCTGGTAGGCGCGCGAGATCTCCGCGCCGAAGAGCATGATCTGCGCGCTGATGAAGACCCAGAAGAGGAAGGCGGCGACGGCGCCGAGTGAGCCGAAGACGACGTCGAAGTCGCGGAAGTTGGCGACGTAGAAGCCGAAGAGGTTCTTGACCAGCTCGAAGGCCAGCGCCGCGATGATCGCGCCGGGGATCGCGCTTCGCAGGGTGCCGTTCTTCGCGGGGACGGCGGCGTAAAGGAACGTGAAGGCGCCGAACGAAAAGAGGAACGGGATCGACAGGATGCCCAGCGTCCAGAGCAGGCCCAGCTCCTCCGACAGGTCGCCGACGGCCGCCAGGTCTTCGCTGCGCGCGCGGATCACCCGCAGCGCGCCCGTGACAAAGATCGAGCTGGCGAAGAAGAGCCCGACGCCGAGCACGAGCGATAGGTCGACCAGCTTCGACTGCACGAACGGCCGCGTGAACTCCTGCTCGTGGTAGATGACGTTGAGCGAGCGGCGGATGGCGGTGAACATGCCGCTGGCCGCCCAGCCCATGCCGAGCAGTCCGAGGAAGCCGAGCGCTTGGCCACTCGACCCGGAGACGGCGTCGACGGCGCCCTCGACCTCGTTGCGGCCGTCCTCCTCGCTCAGCGGGATGACCGACATCACTTCGTCCACGACGTCACGCTGTGCGCTCTCGCTAAGGAAGACGCCGACGACCGAGACGAAGAAGATGAGCAGGGGGAAGATCGAGAAGAGGACGTAGTAGGAGATCGACGCGGCGAGCTGGCCGCCGTTGTGCTCGCCGAACTTCTTGACCGCCGTCCAGAGCCAGTCCTTCAGGAATCGAAAAGAGAGCATCGTGTGCTCTACTCTACCGGTCGAAGCGGCCGGCCGGAGGGGTGGGCGTTTGTCTTTGCACGAAAATCTTGACAACGCCAGAACGATTTACCCAGAGTTGACCTTTCCGCCCGCCACTTGCTTATACTACAATCGTGCACTTGGAGGAGGTCGAAATGCCCCGGTCGCCCCTGGGGGAGACGCTGCGGAGCGCCCGCCTCGATAAGAACGTCACGTTCGAGGATGCCGAGAGAGTAACGAGAATCGCTCGCCGCTATCTCGAAGCCCTTGAGCTTGAGAACTTCGGAATACTGCCAGCCCCGGTTTACGCCCGGGGTTTCTTGCGTTCCTATGCCAGCTACCTGGGCCTGGAACCTGCGGACCTGCTGCCGTTCTTCCCCGTCGGCCACGTCGAGGAGCCCGTTCTGGTGTCTCTGCCCGAGGTCACGGAGCCCCGGACCTGGAACCCGAGCAGCCTGATCGCGGTCGGCGTCGTCGGGGCCCTGATAGTGCTGGTGATCGCGCTCTACTCGATCGGCAACGATAGCAGCTCCGCCTTCCGCACCGATGGCTTCGCTGACCCCCAGAACAACGGCGTGATCACCGGCAACAATCCGCCTGCGGGACAGGCCGGCGCCGACAACGCGTTGCCAGACCTCGCCGGCCAGACGCTCCAGGAGGCGGTCGTGATCGTCGAGGAGACGGGCGCTACCTATCTCATCGTCGCCACGACCGAGGGTGACATCCTGGCCGGCGTCGTCGTCGCGCACGACCCGGGCGCCGGCGTTACGGTCGGCCCGGGCGATCTGGTCACGATCACCGTCAGCCAGTAGCGCGGCCGGCCTCAGCTCAGCCCGTCGATGATCTCCGTTTCGACGTCCAGGATCTCTGCGTCGAGCCTCTCCTTGCGGACGAACTCGACGATGGACGCCAGCACCTGGTTCGCGTGGCGCTCGTTGTTCGAGACGCAGGCCGCCCCGATCGTCGCGAGCTGCCAGGAGTCGTTGTCGCCGACTTCTGCGACGGACACCTTGAACTTGTTCTGCAGCCGGGCGACGAGCGACTTGAGCACGGCCCGCTTCCCCTTTAGCGATTGATTCTCCGGCAGCCGTAGCCGCACGCGGCAGACTCCGATCACCATGGCAGACCCCGCGCCTCAGCCGGCGTCCTCGGCGTCGCCTTCGTCGTCGTCCGCCGGCGTTTCGGGGGGCTCCGCGGCCTCCAGTTCGGGCAGGGCCGGCAGGTCCTCCGGCTTTTCGAGGCCGAAGTGCTCCAGGAACTTGAAGGTGGTGCCGTAGAGGTACGGGCGTCCGGCGCCGGGCGCCCGTCCGACTTCGGAGATCAGGCCGCGCAGCTTCAGCATGTGGATGCCGTAGTCGCAGCCCTTGTCCAGGATGCGCTCGACGGCGCTCTTCGTGATCGGCTGCTTGTAAGCGACGACCGTCAGCGTTGCCAGGACGGCGGGCGAAAGGCGCGCGTTCTCGTCGATGCCGAGGAAATGCTGGACGTAGATGGTGTTCTCGGGCGCGCTGGCCATCTGCGCGGCCGATTCCGTGCGCTGGATGCGAACGCCCCGCGAGGCGCTCTCTTCGGCGAGGACGTCGAGGGCGCTCGTCACGGCGGCTTCGCTGGCCTCGATGAGCCGGGCCAGCGTCTTCACTTCGACGGAGCCATCAGCAACGAAGAGGATGCTTTCGACGGCGCGCTTAAGGGCGTCGGGCGTCATGCCTTCGGGCATGGTCGGCTTACTGCGGCGGCTGTGAGTCGCCGGGGCGCTCTTCGTCGCCCTTCGAGGCATCGTAGACAACGGCGTCGGGCGAGGCGTCCGCGTGCTCCTGTGCGGGCGGTTGTATGGTCGTCTCCATGGCGGGCGGCGGAGGCATCTCGGGTTCGAAGCCCGGCTGCCCAGCGGCGGGTCGTGGCGCGGGAGGCGCAGGGGGCGAGATGGTCGGCGCGGTGGCGTGGTCTCCCAAACGCGAGCCGCCAAAGGCGATGTGAACTTCGGGCGTGCCGGAGACGGGCAGGCCAAGGTCTTCGTGCAGCGTGTCCACCACCGTGCGGACCGCCTGCTGCGTGACGTCGCCCACGTTTGCTGCTTGGATGACGGTCAGATCGAGCGTAACGGTGACTCCCTTGTCGCGCGGCCAGACCTTCGCGCGGGCGGCCGTTACGCTGCCGAGGGCGAGGAGTGACTCCTCGAGGCGCAGCCGCAGGGCGTTGGCCGGGATGATCGTCGTCGCGCCGGCCTGCTCGATGCGCAGCTCTTTGACTTCATCGTCCGGCGCCAGTTCGACGATGATCCAGAGCAGCGCCAGTACGGCGATCGCGAGCGCTGCAAACGTGACGACGAGCTTGCCGATGGTGCCGTCATTGTCGTCCAGGAACTCGACGGCGTCCGCGAGGGCCTTGATCGAGTCCGTCGGTGCCGCCCAGGTGAGGAAGACGACGACGGCGGCGGCCACGATCCAGGCGGCGGCGCATAGCACGACGAGGTAGCGGTTCATCTCTGTCATAGCGGTTCCAGAACTCCGTAAATCCCCTCTTGGTCGAGTCGTTCCAGGCGGACCGTTGTAAGGCGGTTCGTCAGGTCGGATTCGCTGGCAGCGTAAACGCGCACGTAGTCGCCGGTCAATCCCCGCCAGCGCCCGTCTGAGCGCTCCTCCCAGAGGACGTTAGCCGTGTCGCCGAGCCGCTGCCGCCGGTAGGCCTCCGACGAGCGCTTCTGCACGGCCAGCAGGCGCTCCAGGCGCTCTCGTCGGGTCTCTGGCGGCAGGTGGCCGTCCAGGCTGTCTGCGCCCGTGTGTGGACGGCGCGAGTAGGGGAAACAGTGCATGTCCGCGAACGCCGCCTCCTGGCACAGGCTCAGCGTCGCCTCGAAGTCGGCGTCCGTTTCGCCCGGAAAGCCGGCGATGACGTCTGTGGTGATAGCGGCACCGGGCACGTGCTCGCGGATCAGCGAGACGGCCTGCCGGTATCCGTCGGCAGTGTAGCGGCGGCGCATCGGGCCGAGCACGGCATCGGAGCCACTCTGCAGCGGCAGGTGGAAGTGCGGGCAGAGGCGCGCATCGGACCAGAGCGCGAGCAGGTCCGGGCCGATGTCCTGAGCCTGCAGCGACGACGTGCGGATGCGCGGGACCGAGGTGCGCTCCAGTAGTTCGGCGAGCAGGCGCCGCGGCCCCTGCTCCGCGCGCGGCCAGCCGAGGTCGCGGCCGTAGTTGCCAAGCTGTGTGCCCGTGAGCACGACCTCCAGCACGCCGTCCGACTCGCGCTCCTGCACCTGCCGCACGACATCGGCGATCGGCACGCTTTGCTCGCGGCCGCGGGTGTACGGAACGATGCAGAAGGAGCAGAGCTCGTTGCAGCCTTCCTGGATCTTGATGAAGGCCCGTGTGCGCAAGGGGTTCCCCGACGGGCCCGTAGGGCGCACGGGCGTCGGGCAGCCGGCGTACGGGTCGCCGCGGCTCTTCAGTCTTGCGAGCAGGCGATCGGCGATCTGCGGCTTCTCGGCGTTGGCTAGCACCGCATCGGCGCCGATGAGCTGGCCGACGTCCGCCGGAGCGGTCTCGGCGTAGCAGCCGGTGAGGACGATCTCTGCGTCAGGCGAGAGGCGCCGCGCCAGCCGCACGAGGTGTCGCGCCTTGCGGTCGGCGACATGGGTGACGGAGCAGGTGTTGATCACGAAGGCCTGCGCGCCGCGCTCGGGCCGGTCGACGATGCGAACGCCTTTGCCGGCGAGGCGGCGGGCGATCGCCTCGGAGTCCGATTGGTTGAGCTTGCAGCCGAGCGTCAGCACGGCGACTGTGGGCTGGGCGTTGGTCTTCTGAGTCACGCAGCTATGATAGGTTCCCCTGCGCGATCACGTCCAACGCGATGGCGAAGCTGCGCTGGAGTGGCAAGTGGCGTTGGGTCAGTTCGCGCAGTGAGAGAAGCCGCAGACGGGGCAGGTGGAGCAGCCCTCGCCGAACACGAGCGGCCCGGCGCAGTCCGGGCAGCGCGGCTGCTGGAACAGCCTTAGCCGTAGCTGAGTCGCTGGGGCCTGTGTGACCAATGCAGTTGCCATGTCGTGCCTCCCTAGAACGTGTGTGCTAATAGTAATAGCACACACGTTCTGACGTCAACGCGAAATGGCATCCACCGTATAGTCTCCTCATGCGCATCGTCGTCGCGCCCCAGGAGTACAAGGGCACGCTCACGGCGGAGGAAGCGGCTGCCGCCATCGCCGAAGGCGCTCGCAGCGCCGCACCCGAGGCGGAGATTGAAGCGCTGGCGATGCCGGACGGCGGCCCGGGCACCGTTCGTGCCGTAGTCTCGATGACCGGCGGCGAGACGCGCACCTGCAGAGTACAGGGGCCACTTGGCCGGCCTGTCCAGGCGGAGTGGGCGTCTCTGCCGGACGGCACGGCGATAATCGAGATGGCGGTGGCCTCAGGCTTGACACTGCTCGGCGAAGACGAGCGCGACCCACGCCTCACGACCACCTACGGCGTCGGCGAACTGGTGCTCGAGGCGCTGGACCGCGGGACTCAGCGGCTGATCATCGGTCTCGGTGGCAGCGCGACGAACGACGGCGGCGTGGGCATGGCCGCGGCGCTCGGTGTTCGTCTGCTGGATGCGAGCGCTGACGAGATCCCGCCGGGCGGCGCTGCCCTCGATCGTCTCGACCGTATCGATGCCGGTGCTCTGGATCCGCGCCTCGCCGGGACGGAGGTGATCGGCGCGAGCGACGTCACGAACCCGCTCTGCGGGCCGGAGGGTGCTTCCCACGTCTACGGTCCGCAGAAAGGCGCGACGCCGGAGGCGGCCGGCGAGCTGGACGCCGCGCTCGAGAACTACGCCCGCGTGATCGAGCGCGACCTGAGCGTGACCGTGCGCGACGCTCCGGGCGCGGGCGCGGCCGGCGGCCTCGGCGCGGGGATCATCGCCTTCCTGGGCGCGCAGATCAGGCCCGGCGTGGACGTCGTCGCCGAAGTCGTGCGCCTGCGCGAGCGGTTGGCGGGGGCCGATCTGGTGATTACCGGCGAGGGCCGCCTCGATGGCCAGACGCGCTACGGCAAGACGGTGGCGGGCGTCGCCCGGCTGGCTTCGGAGGCAGGCGCTCCCGTCGTCATCGTCCCCGGCGCGCTCGGCCCGGGCTGGGAGTGGGCGCTGAGCGTCGCCGCTGCGGTGGAGCCGGTTGTCGGCGGGGATCCGGCCGCCCCGCCTGCGCCGTCCGTGGCGGCGAAGAGCTTGAGCGAAGCGGCGGCGCGCGCGATCAGGAACTGGCTTCCGGCGTCAGGCTGATGCGCGCGCGACCCTCAGCCTGACGACTCGTCTCGCGGCTGGAAGAGGTGCACGAAGACGAGCGCCGCCAGCGCGCCTGATCCGGCGAGCGGCACGACGATGCTCTCGAACGTGAAGTCGCTGGTGACGAGCCAGTGGTAGAGCTGCGAGGCGGCCAGCGCGCCCATGTGGATCAGCGCCAGGAAGAAGACGGAGCGGTGTTGGGACGGGTCGCGGAAGGCGTAGATGTAGATCGCGGCCAGCGGAATGCCCTGCCAGCCGAGCGCGAAGCCGCCCAGCGCGCCGTCCAGCTCCAGCTCGCCCTCGCCGGGGAACGCCAGGTGGTTCTCCAGGAAGATGCCGCTGCTGGTGAACGTCTCCGCAAGGATGCTCACGACCGACCAGGCAGCCAGCATCAGTAGCATCAGCCGCGGCCGCTGCGCCAGCGTGATGAAGGCGTTTCCGCCTTCGCCGGCCGGCTCCACTCCCGTTGCGGTTCCAGGCGCGTCAGACATTCAGCCCTCCTTATCCCATGCCCAGCTCGTGCAGCCGGTCTTCGTCGATGCCCATGTAGTGGCCGATTTCGTGAAGCAGCGTCTTGCGGGCCTGCGCCACCATCGCCTCGACCGTCCGGCCCACCCGCTCGTGGCTACGCTGGTAGATGACGATCAGGTCCGGGGCGACCATCGAGTAGCCGTGTGTGCGGCTCGTCAGTGGCACGCCGAGGTAGGCGCCGAAGAGGTCGGTACCGGGGCGCAGGCGGTGCCGGCGGCGCTCCGCCGGTGTCGGGGCCCAGCGCACCTGCACGTCCAGGTTCTCGATCGCTTGCTGGAACTCCTCCGGCAGCTCTTCAAGCGCCTGGCTGACGACGTCCTGGAACTCGCTGCGCGTCATTCGCACGTTGGCACCATGATAGCCGAACGAGAGACAGGAAACAGGTGGCAGGTGATGATGCGGAGTGCAGGCGTTAGCTGCCGAGAGGCGGAATGTTGATGTACGTCTCGAGGAGGCGGCGCAGCATGGGCGCGACTTCGGCAGAGCCTGACTCGCCAGTCTCGAGTACGCCGAGCGCCATGAGGCTCGGAGCGCCGCGGTCAGCGTAGGCGACGAAGAAGACGTGGTCGGAGCCTTCCGCCAGGTCTTCGGCGGTGCCGGACTTACCGGCGACGTCGAGCGGCGTCCCCAGCCACGCCTGGTACGAGGTGCCGCCGGTGCTCTGCGTGACGAGGTAGAGGCCGTGCCGGATCGAGTCCAGCGTTTCCTGTGTGACGGGCAGCGGCCTCACGTCCTCCGCCTCGAACTGCTTGACAGCGATGCCGCCGCCGGCCGAGGGCTCGCCGACACGCCAGAGCAGCAGCGGCTTCCGCAGGACGCCGCTGTTGGCGATGGCGGAGTAGACGTTGGCGATTTGGATCGGCGTGGCGAGCACGAAGCCCTGGCCGATCGCCATGTTCACGGCGTCACCGCGGAACCAGTACTCGCCGACGGTGTCCAGCTTCCAAGCCGGGTCGGGCACGAGGCCGGGCGCCTCGTCCATGCCGATGCCGCTCGGGCTTCCGTATCCGAAGTCGCGGATGAAGGCCGGGAAGGCGTTCTCATCGATCTCGTCCAGCCGCTTCGCCAAGTCGAAGAAGACCGGGTTGCAGGACGCCATCAGACCCTGCTCCGGCGTCAGCCAGCCGCGGTCGACGGTCTGCCAGTTCTTCTGCGGGAAGTCCTCGCCCAGGCCGGTCCAGATGGGGACGCAGTGGAACGTCGAGTTGATGGTGTAGTCGGTCTCCTCGATGCCGGCGGCCATCGTCACCGGCTTGAACGTCGATCCCGGCGGGTACTCGGCGAGGAGCGCGCGGTTGAGGAACGGCAGGTCGGGGTCGTTGAAGAGGCTGTCCGCCTCCGCCTGCGTCAGGCCGCGGATGAAGGCGTTGGGGTCGAAGCGGGGGTAGGAGGCCATCGCCACGACCGAGTTGTCCCGCGGATCCATGACGACGATGGCGCCGGGCCGTTCGCCCAGCTCGGTCTCCGCGCGCAGTTGGATTTCGATGTCCAGCGTCAGCCAGATGTCCATGCCCGGCTGGGACGCGCGCTCGGCAAGGGTCGCGGTGATCGTGCCTGCAGGGCCCACCGTCGCCAGGAGACCGCCCCGCGAGCCGGAGAGCGTTTCGTTGTACTCACCCTCGAGGCCACCGGCGCCGATCAGGTCGCCGGGCGCGAAGCCTTCGTCGGCCAGCTCCTCCAGGTGTTCGGGCGTGACCTCCGTCATGTAGCCGACGACGTGGGCCGCCACTGATCCGTGCGGATAGAAGCGCTGCGACCCCTCGCGCACGACGACGCCGAGGCTGACCATGTCGCGGAACGTCTGTATCTCGGCGTCGGTCGTTCCGTAGGCGAGCGTCTTGACGGGGATGAAGTAGTAGGAGGGAAGCGTCGTCTCGACGTGCGTCCGCACTTCCGAATCTGGCAGCTCGAGCGCTCCGCTCAGGGCGGCGATCGTCGCCTCGTCGTCAGAGACGAGGTCCGGCACGATGCCGATTACCGGCAGGTCGGCGTCGATCGCCAGCGGTTCGCCGTGGCGGTCGTAGATAGTGCCGCGGCGGGGAACGCGCTGGAAGAAGTTCACGAGCGAAGTGTCGTCCAGCCCGCTGAAGTAGAGTGACGGCGTCCAGACCACGCGCCACTCTGTGTACTTCTCTGGCAGGCCGGTTGGCTCCTCGGCCGGCACGGTAACTTCTTCGCGCACGAGCGGCATCGCGTTGCTGTCCGGGAAGTCTCCGAAGAATGAAGTGTGGAACGTCACCTTGAAGGGGACCAGGCTGTCCGCCTCGATCTCGTCCGTGAGCGGATCCATTTCAGTCGCCGTCACCGAGCTGTCGGCCAGCATCTCGTAGTCGATGCTGGTGATCGTCGCCTCGGCCTTGATTGAGGTGTAGCGGTCGATGAACGTTTGCTTGTCGATCGTCAGGTGGGACTCGGTGGCGACGAGGCTCCACATGTCTTCGAAGCGGTCATCGGCCCACGCCTGGAGCCAGCGATCGGCGGCCTCTTCGGGCGTGGCGGGGCGCTCCGTCTCCTCGGGCGCCCCTTCGTTGCCGTCGCAGGCGAGCGCGAACGCACCGAGGAGCGCGATGGCGATCAGGAGCGGTACGCGAAAGAGCATGCTGGGCCTATCAATCGATCTTAGCGGCCGAGAACGCCGGCCGCTTCATCAGATAAACGGACGAAGGCAGCTAACGGTTCGCCGTGGCGGTCGTTGTCTACAACGAGTGCTAGCATCTGAACAGGCTCTTACGTGATAGATTACGACCTCCAAGACGACGTCCGCCTCCTCAAGAACGACAAGTTCCGCCGCCTTTTGCAGGCACGCTTCGTGGGTCAGACTGCCCAGAACGCGATGCTCTACGCGCTGCTCATCCTGCTCGTGACGGAGAGCGGCTCATCGATCCACAGCACGCTGCTGATCGTCGCGCTGACGATCCCCTCGATCTTCCTCGGCATACCGGGCGGTGCGATCGCTGATCTGCTGCCCCGGCGGTTCACGCTGACGTTGGGATACCTTGGCCGGGCGGGCGTTGCGGCGGCGCTGTTCTACTACAGCGGCGACCTAGTTTTCATCTACCTGCTCGTCCTCCTGCACTCCTCGATCGGCCAGTTCTTCTCTCCGGCGGAGGCCGCGACGGTGCCGGCGATCGTGCGTAAGGACCAGCTTTCGACGGCCAACTCGCTGATGATGCTGAGCCTGATGATGGCCCAGATCGTTGGCATGGTGGTGATGGCGCCGATCATGATCAAGCTGGTCAGTGCGGACTCGGTGTTCATCGTCTCGGCCGTGCTCTTCGTCGTCGCCACCTACATCGTGGGCTGGCTGGCGAGCGACTTCAGCCGCACGCAGGACGAAAAGCCACCGAGCATCGGCTTTGTGGAGGCGATGCGCGAGGGCTTTCAGATCCTGCGCGCGAACCGTCACGCCTACCTGTCGATCGTCTACCTGACGACGGGGCTCGCGCTGTCCAAGGTGCTGATTATCCTGATGCCGAAGTACACGCGCGATGTGCTGGACATCGCGCCGGAGGATACGGTGTACGTGGTGGCGCCGGCGGCGATCGGTGCGGCCGTTGGCCTGGTGATGGTGCCGCTAGTGATCCGGCTGTTCGGCGCCTGGCGGGTCGCGGCGGCCGCCTTCTTCATCTTTGCCCTGGGCCTCGCCGGGATGGGCCTCGTCGTCTTCGTTCGGGACTTCGTGCAGGACAACTTCGACTTCGGGATCTCGTTCCTGGAAGACAACTTCAGCGTCGCCTCCGTGATCACGGTGACGATGTTGCTCGCTATCCCGCTGGGCTTCTCATTCACGATCTTGAGCGTGGCGACGCGCGTCGTCATGAACGAGCAGGCGCCGCAGGAGGCGCAAGGGCGCATCTTCGCTATGCAGATGGCGCTGGGCGACTTCCTGTCGCTCTTGCCACTGCTCCTCGTCGGCGTAATCGCGGACGTTGTGGGAGTGCGGGCAACGCTGCTGGCGTCGGCGATTAGTGCTCTGGGCGTGGCGGGCTACCTTACGTTCTCGAGGCGGTTCGGGCCGATGGAGCCGCCGCTGGGACCGCCGGCGCCGCAGTCGCCGCTGCCGGAAACGAGCCCGCCCAGACCGCTGCCGGAGCTCGGGACCTAGGCGGTCGTGTAGGCCAGCGTCTCTGAACGCTGGCCGGCGGATTGGGGCAGGAAGGTGATCGGGAGCGGTTGGATCTTGGCGAGCAGATAGACGTTGAGCGCCGCGTAGGCAAGCGGAGCGCCAACGAGTATTAGGCCGAGCATTTTATCGGGGGCCTTTCCAGCGCTCGCCGGCTCTCGGCCTGGTGGCCGGACGACTGCGCAGAATCGCGGAATCTAAAGGGTGTATACGCCTAGAACGAACCAGAGCGCCATTTCGTTGCGCTGGTCCAACCGGGGCTCCGGGCGCGCGCCGAGGCTGAGCTTCGGAAGCTTAAACATCGGGAGTACAGACTTCGTTACTTGACAATTCGTTGCAGGTTATTGGGGCGCTCAGGGTGAGGGTTGCCCCTGATCCTGAGCGCCCCAGGGGAGGGTGCAAGGACGGCCGGCGATCCACATGGGCGAGACGCCCCCGTCCGCACATCATTGCCGCGGTACGATGTGACGGCGGCGTTACCGGGTCGTTACGCGGAGGTTAAATCGCGGCGGTGCCCCGCCGGCGGAGGGCTACCAGTAGTTGATCTCGCCCTGGATCATCGCCCGGGCGATCACGAGCCGCTGCACCTGCGACGTGCCTTCGACGATCATCAGCTGCCGGGCGTCGCGGTAGTGGCGCTCCAGCGGGTGGTCCTTCATGTAGCCCTGCGCGCCCAGGATCTGGATCGCGTCCGAAGCCACTTTGTTCGCCGTCTCAGTGGCGTATGTCTTGGCCATTGAGAGGTAAGGCGCCCACTCGCGCTCGTACTTGCCTTCGTCCACCAGCGAAGCGGCGTGGTAGACGAGATGCCGCGAGCCCTCGATGGCGATCGCCGCGTCGGCGAGCATGAACTGGATGGCCTGGTGGTTCACCAGCGGCTGGCCGAACGTCTTGCGCTCACGGGCGTAGTCGAGCGCGTAGGCGATCGCACCCTCGGCGAGACCAAGCCCGCGGGCGCCGACGACCGGGCGGCAGGTGTTCAGCGTCAGCATCGCCGTCTTAAAGCCGCGGTCCTCCTCGCCGATGCGCAGGCCGGCCGGCACGCGGCAGTCCTGCAGGACGATGTTCGCCGTCGGCACGCCGATCACGCCCATCTTGCGATCGCAGCGGGGCACCGAGAAGCCGGCCGACTCAGTGGGCACGATGAAGGCGCTGATGGCGGACGCCCCGTCTTCGCTGGTCTTAGCGAAGAAGGCGACGAAGTCGGCGACGTCACCGCCGGAGATAAATACTTTCTCGCCGTTGATCACGTAATCGTCGCCGTCCCTGGCGGCGCGCGACTCCAGCGCCGCGGCGTCGGAGCCGGTGTTCGGCTCGGTCAGGCAGAAGGCGCCTTTGATCGCGCCGCTCGCTACCTTCGGGAGCCACTCGCGCTTCTGCTCGTCGGAGCCGCCCAGGTTGATCGGCTGCGTCGAGAGCGCGGAGAGGAGGAGGATCAGCGAGCAGGAGTTGTCATACTTGGCCGTCTCCTCGACGGCGAGCGCCAGCGCCAGGAAGCCGGCGCCGGAGCCGCCGTACTCCTCGGGGATCGTGAGGCCGAGGAGGCCGGCTTCGGCGAAGACCTGGAAGATGTCCTCCGGGAAGACGCCGCTCTCGTCCAGCTCGGCGGAGCGCGGCGCGACCTTCTCGCGGGCGATGCGGCGAGAGGTATCGCGGATGAGCTTGTGGGCGTCCGACAGTTCGTAATCCATTGCGTCCCTCAGTTCTAATGCAGACGAGGGCTATTCTACGCTACGGGTTCGTTGGAACGCCGTGGCCTTCCAGGCGCGAGCGCCAGCGGTCTCCCGTGTCCTCGGCGAACATTGAGGCGATGACGGTCGCTAGCGGGCCATCGGTGGGCGACTCTTTTGCGGCCTGCCACGATCCCTCGTACGCCAGCTCCGGCCGGCCCAGGCAGACAGCCAGCGCGTGCCACTGCGCGGCGTTCTCGACGGCGATTTCGATCTGGCCCTCGGAGCAGTCGTAGCGCCGGGCGCCGGGATGTCCCTGCTTCATCCCGTCCCATGCTACAGGGCGAGCGCGACGCCTCCTTCGCGGCAGGTGTCTCCGCTCTCGATCCGGGGTCAGCTGCCGCTGTCGGGGCAGCCTGCGGGTGGGTCTAGGGGCAGGTCGCCTGTGAAGCGGAGGATCGCCAGCGCGTCGAGGGCGTCCACGAGCCCATCACAGTTCAGATCTCCGACCAGTATTCCGAAGAGCGCGGATCCGTCGATCTGCACCTCGACGTTGCGGCGCGTACTCAAGCGGGTGAAAGTGCCGAACGGCACTTTGTCGTCTGGCCCCGATGCGGTCAGCGCATCACACGGCCGCCGTCGACGTTGATCGTCTGGCCGTGGATGTACGAGCCACCCGGCCCGGCCAGGAACGCGACGACGGCTGCCATCTCATCGGGCGAGCCCTCGCGGCCCAGCGGGATCGTCGGCATGATGGCGTCGCGGATGGCGCCGGGGCGTATGAAGTCCTGCATGCGGTGCGTGCCGGTCAGGCCGGGGCAGACGCAGTTGACGTTGATCTTGTGCTGGGCGAGTTCGGTCGCCAGCACCTGCGTGAAGAGGACCAACCCGGCCTTCGCCACGGCGTAGGAGCCGTACGTCGGCATCCCCTCGCGGCCCGCGATCGAACCGATGTTGATGATGCGGCCGCCTTCGCCGCCGGCGACGATCGCGTTGCCGACGGCTTTCGTGACGAGGAACGTGCCGGTGAGGTTCATGTCGATGACGCGGCGCCACTCATCGTCCGGAATCAGCAGGATCGGCACGCGGTCGGCGCCTCGGCTGGACGCCGCGTTGTTGACGAGGATATCGACGCGGCCCAGCTCGCGCTTCGTCTCGTCGGCCAGGCGCTGTGTGTCGTCGGCGGAGAGCATGTCGGTGACGAGCGGCAGGGCGCGGCGGCCCAGCTCCCGTATCTCGTCTGCGACCGACTCGACGTCGCGCCAGTCCATCTCTTTCTCTTCGTCCGGGAAGCTGTCGGGCGAGCGCCCGGAGCCGGTGACGACGACGTCCGCACCTTCACGGGCGAGGGCGAGGGCGACGTAGCGGCCGATGCCGTTGTAGCGCCCGGCGCCGGTGACGATGGCGACTTTACCTTCGAGATCTCCCATGGCAGGCGACAGTATACGAAACGGCGCCGCCTTCTGCTATGATGGCGCCGCCCCGAAATCGGGGCCGCTGAGCCGGAAGGAGCCACGACCGTGTCTGTGCAAGAGATCGTCGACGCCTACATCGCTGCCTTGAACGAGACCGATGCGAACAAGCGCAGCCAGCTGATCGAGAAGTGTTGGGCCGACGCCGCCACGTACACCGACCCGATGGTGGATGTCAGCGGCCGCGTCGCCCTGAGCCAGACCATCGTCGGCTTCCACGAGCAGATGGTCGGCGCGCGGATCGCCGTCTCCAGCGCCCTCGATGAGCACCACGACCGCGTCCGCTTTGGCTGGCAGCTGCTGCAGGAAGACGGCACGATGCGTATGGAAGGCATCGACGTCGGCCAGTTGGACGCGGAGGGCCGCCTGGCGAGTATCGTCGGCTTCTGGGGCGTATCGCCTCCCGCAGGGTAGGGCGCCCTTGACGGCCGAGCGCGCCGGCGACTGCCTCTTCTGCGCCGTCGCGGCGGGAGAGGGGCCCGCGAAGCTGCTGCACGAGGACGAGCTTGCGCTGGCGATCGACGTGCCGGCCGAGCACCCGGAGAAGCGGGGGCCGGTGCACTTCGTAGTCGTGCCGCGGCCCACATCCGGGACGCGCTGGCGCTGACGGAGGACGACGCGCCGCTGCTCGCGCGCATGGTGACGACGGCCACGGCGCTGGCGAAGGAGATGGGCGTCGCAGAGTCCGGGTTCCGCCTGCTCACAAACACGGGCGCGGACGGCAACCAGACGGTGATGCACTTGCACTGCATTCGTGGTCGCCCGTTGGGGCCGGAAGCCCCCCTGGGATCGCGACGTCGGCCGATAGGGCCGTCCCTCCCCTCGCTAGTTGGGCCTACGTGACAACTGACGCACGTGGTACGTATCAGTAAAGCTGATATATAGGCTATCAACTTTACTTCTAGATACGATTGACTCTGGCGGCGTCGACAGATACAATCTAGACACGATGGCTAAGGACTACTACGGGGCGCTCGGGGTCAAGAAGGGCGCCTCTCAGAAGGAGATCAAGGCGGCCTTCCGCAGTCTGGCGCGCAAGCTGCACCCCGACCTGAACCCGGGCGACGCCGACGCTGAAAGCCGCTTCAAGGAGATCAACGAGGCGCACGACGTCCTCAGCGACGAAGAGAAGCGCGCCAAGTACGACCGCTACGGCGAGAACTGGCAGCAGGCCGAGGCGTTCGAGAAGGCGCGTCCGGACGGGCGCCCGTCTGGGCGCGCGCAGCACGCGTCGCAGGGCGGCGGCGGGCAGTCGTTCACGTTCGACATCAACGACCTTTTGCGTCGCTCCGGCGGCCGCTCGGCCGATGGCGGCGGCTTCGACCTTGGCGACGCCCTCGGCAACCTCTTCCGCGGCGGCGGCTCCCGCCCAGACGGGCGCCCGTCTGGGCGAGGCCCGGCGCGCGGCCAGAACGTCGAATACGTCACTGAGATCACGCTCGACGAGGCGTACCATGGCACGACGCGCACTCTGCACCTTCAGGGCGAGTCGGCTTGCGGCACGTGCGGCGGCAGCGGCCAGATCGCCGGCGCTGTCTGCCACGAGTGCCAGGGCGTCGGCAGGGTCGCCAGTCCGAAGCGCATCGAGGTCAAGGTGCCGGCCGGCGCGCGTGACGGAACGCGCGTCCGCATCGCCGGCGAAGGCTCGCCCGGCATGGGCGGCCCGCGCGGCGACCTCATCGTCGTGACGAAGGTGCGCCCGCACGCCGCGTTCGAGCGCAAGGGCGACGACCTGGTCCGCGACGTCTCCGTGCCGGTCGAGGACGCCGTCCTCGGCGGCGAGGTGGAGATCGAGACGCTGGCCGGTAAGCGCATCGCGGTCAAGGTGCCGGCGCTGACGCAGAACGGCAAGCAGATCAAGCTCACGGGCCTCGGTATGCCAAAGCTCGCCCGTCCGGGAGCCGGCAAGGGCAAGAAGAAGAAGTCTCACGGTGACCTCTACGCTCGCGTGCGCATCACGATCCCGGAGGAGCTCTCGGAGGAGCAGCGCACGCTGTTCGAGCAGTTGCGCGAGGTGGGCAAGGCGCCGTCAGAGGCGAAGGCGTAAGGACAAACCGATGACGACAGAACGAAGGCGAGACGAGATGCCGGACGACGAGCCGTGCTACGTGATCAGCGTGGCGGCGCGGATGGTGGGGATGCACGCGCAGAGCCTGCGCAACTACGAGCGCGTCGGCCTGATCCGGCCGGGGCGATCGCAGGGGCGTGTGCGGCTCTACTCCGACGCCAATATCCGGCACCTGCGCAACATCCAGCGGCTGGTGCAGGACCTGGGAGTGAACCTGGCGGGCGTCGAGGTGATCATGAACATGCGCGGCCGCATGCAGCGCATGGAGCACGAGATGGACCTCCTCCGCCAGGAGCTACAGGCGTACCGGGACAGGGTACTGCCGGCGGTGCCGGGCGAGGGAGACGAAGCCTGATGGATGGCGACTCGGGCGTTAGCACGACCGAGGCGATTGCGATCGCACTTGGAAGTGGCCTCCTTGGTTCGGTGCTCGGCGTCACGGGTTCATTCGCGGTAGCTTGGCGCGCGGACGCGCGACAGCGACGCGCTCGGCTGACGGCGATGGAACACGAGCTGCGAGGGAATCGACTCGTGATCGAGGGCTGGCAGTCAGGGACGGAAGCTGACCTTCGACTAAGCGACGCCATGTGGACCAGGTTGAAGGTCGACCTAGCCCTCGACGTACGAAAGCAAACATATGAAACACTCGCGAGCTTGTACTTCTTGTTTGCAGATGCCGAAAGAATTTGCACGACGATATCAAGCGGAGAGGCGGATGAGAAAGAGGTTAAGGACATCAAACATTGGCATGGCCTCTGCTATGACAGCCAGGCCTTCGTGACAGGCGAGCTACACCTGTCATGGAGGATCCGGACTCGTGCCATGGCAAGTTGGAATCGTCTGAAGGGATTCATCCCCGGCAGCAAGAAGGAACAGGCACAATGATGAGACAAGACAGGTTCACAGAGGGCGCGCAGGAGGTGCTTTCCGCCTCGCAGGAGATGGTGCGGCGCGACCGCCACGCCCAGTGGGACGTGGAGCACGTCCTGATGGCGCTCGTTAACTACGAGCAGGGGATCACGCCCCAGATCTTCGAGAAGCTGGAGGTCGACCGCACGAAGCTGCGGCAGGCCGTCGGGCGCTCGCTGGAGGCGACCCCCAAGCTCTCCTACGACGTCGTGCAGATCTACACGACGCCGCGCATCGTGCGCATGCTGGAAGCGGCGAACGCCGAGGCCGAGCGGCTGCAGGACGAGTACGTCGGCGTCGAGCACATCCTGATCGCGATGTCGGACGAGCGCGAGGGCGACGCGGCGCGTATCCTCAAGCAGTTCGGGATCGAGAAGGAGCGCCTCTACCAGGTGCTGCAGGAGGTCCGCGGCGGCTCCCGCACCGACAGCCCGACCGCCGAGTCCAAGTACAACGCGCTCGAGAAGTTCGCGATCGACCTGACGGAGGCGGCGCGCCAGAACAAGCTCGACCCCGTGATCGGCCGCGACGACGAGGTGCGGCGCGTGATGCAGGTGCTCAACCGGCGGACGAAGAACAACCCGGTGATCATCGGCGAGGCGGGCGTCGGCAAGACCGCCATCGCCGAGGCGCTCGCCCAGCGCATCGTCGCCGGCGACGTGCCGGAGAACCTCAAGGGCAAGCGCGTGCTGGCGCTCGACATGGGCGCGATGGTCGCGGGCTCGAAGTTCCGCGGCGAGTTCGAGGAGCGGCTGAAGGCTGTGATCGACGAGATCAAGGCTTCGCAGGGCGAGGTCATCATCTTCATCGACGAGATCCACCAGGTCGTCGGCGCGGGCGGCGCGGAGGGCGCGATCGACGCCTCGACGATGCTCAAGCCGGCGCTGGCGCGCGGCGAGCTGCACGTCATCGGCGCGACGACGCTGGACGAGTACCGCAGGCACATCGAGAAGGACCCGGCGCTGGAGCGGCGCTTCGCGCCCGTCTACGTCGACGAGCCGTCGGAGGAAGAGGCGATCGAGATCCTCAGGGGGCTGCGGCCACGCTACGAGGCGCACCACAAGGTGACGATCTCGGACGAGGCGATCGTCGCGGCCGTGCGCCTCTCCAGCCGCTACGTCACTGACCACTTCCTTCCGGACAAGGCGATCGACCTCATCGACGAGGCGTCGTCCAAGCACGTGATCGATGCGCAGAGCATGCCGGGCGACGTCCGCGACCTGGAGAAGGACGTCGAGAAGCTTGAGGCAGAGGCTGAAGCGGCCGCCGAACGCGAGGACTGGGAGACGAACGCCACGCTCAAGGCCGAGCTGGAGCCGCGCCGCGCCGCCTTCACGGAGAAGCGCGACGAGTGGCTGAAGGAGACGGGCGGAGACGACATGCGCGTCAGCGAGCAGGACATCGCCGAGCTAGTCGCGAGCGTCACTGGTATCCCCGTCAACCGCATGCTCGAAGGAGAGACCGAGAAGCTACTGGAGATGGAGGAGCGCCTGCACGACCGCGTGATCGGCCAGGACCAGGCGATCGCCGCCGTCTCCGACGCGATTCGCCGCGCCCGCGCCGGGCTCAAGGACCCGGACCGGCCCATCGGCTCGTTCGTCTTCCTCGGCCCGACGGGAGTCGGCAAGACGGAGCTGGCCCGCGCGCTGGCCGAGTTCATGTTCGACGACGAGGACGCGATGATCCGGCTCGACATGAGCGAGTACCAGGAGCGGCACACCGTCTCGCGCATGATCGGCTCGCCGCCCGGTTACATCGGCTACGACGAGGGCGGGCAGCTGACGGAGGCCGTGCGCCGCCGCCCGTACCGCCTGATCCTGCTCGACGAGATCGAGAAGGCGAACCCGGAGGTGTTCAACATCCTCCTGCAGATGCTGGAGGACGGCCGCCTTACCGACGGCCACGGCCGCAGCGTGGACTTCCGCAACACGGTCGTCATCATGACCTCGAACCTGGGCACCGAGGCGTTCCAGAAGGAGTCGCTCGGCTTCGGCCTGCCGCAGGACAAGCCCTCGAAGACGGAGAAGGACAAGCAGAAGGCGGAGGTCGAGAAGTCGCTGCGGGCTACCTTCCGGCCGGAGCTGCTGAACCGCATCGACGAGATCATCGTCTTCGACCCGCTGACGGAGGATGACCTGACGCAGATCGTCGAACTGCTCCTGGCGGACGTGCGTGAGCGCCTGGCGGACCGCACGGTCGGCCTGGAGCTGACGGAGGCGGCGAAGGCCGCGCTGGTCCGCGAGGGCTACGACCCGGTCTTCTGGGCGCGCCCGCTGCGCCGCACGATCGAGCGCCGCATCGCCAACCCGCTATCGAAGCGCATCCTCGGCGGCGAGTTCAGCGAGGGTGACACCGCCGCTATCGACTACGCCGGCGATCCGGACGGCAAGGGCGAGTTCACGTTCGAGAAGCAGAAGACGAAAGAGCCGCTGCCGACGGCGTAACGGCGAGCGGCGCCGACAACGAAGCGGGGGTCAGGCTCAAGCCTGACCCCCGTTCTTTATGCGTTGCGCCGCCGTTGGCGAGACGTTGCCGCGGCTCAGGAAGCGGCTTCGGCGCCGTCGCGGCGGGTGGCCCGGCACAGGAGCTGCGGCGCGCTTTCCTGCACGCGCTGCAGTGCCTCGCGGGCGTCCCCGAGACCCTGGCGCAGGGCGTCGGCGGTCTCGCGCTGCGACTGTGTGGCGTCTTCAACCAGTTCGCGGGCGAGAGCGAGCGTTCGGGCCTGCGAGTTGCCGACGTCCTCGGTAGCCGCCTCGTAGACGCCGACGAAGTCGGTCGGGTTGTTGGCCCAGCGGCGGCCAACCTCGGCCCAGTCGAGGCTGCCCTGGCGGGCGCCTTCGATCAGGCTGTGGGTGAAGCGGTTGGTCCGGTCGTTGCTGCTCCGGACTACGTCGAACAGCGTGGCCTGCCTCAGCTGGACGGCGTCGAAGATGCGATCGGTGGCCGATTCGCGAGCGCGGGTCGTCATCGCGGCCTCCCTATGGGTGCGATTTCTTATTGTTCGCTTCGATTGAATCGCTCCGTCAGTGGTGTCAAGGCGCTCAGTGCCCCCTCTGTTGAAAGATGACATAATCCACCGCCAGGACGGCTTACCACTCGACGGCGATGGCCGCTGGCTGGGGGAGCGGTCTCCTCGGCACGGGTCCGGCAGTCGATCCTCCGCCGCCGTTCGTGCAGAACGGCGGCCGCACCGCGGCTGCGATAAGCTACCGCCCGTATGACCTACGAAGAGGCGATCGACTACCTTCTGCTCTTCGCGGACTTCGAGCGTTCCGGGCGCTTTCTTGACAGGCCGGACGTGGCGCCGGTGCGCCGCCTCCTGAGCGCGCTCGGCGAGCCGCAGGACGAACGTCTGACGGCCCACGTGGCGGGGACGAAGGGCAAGGGCAGCGTGTCGGCGATGCTCGACTCGATCGTGCGCGCGGCCGGTCTCTCGTGCGGGCTCTACACAAGCCCACACCTGCACGACTATACGGAGCGCGTACGGATCGACGGCGGGGTGATTTCGCAAGCGGGCTTCGCGGGTCTGACCGGCGTTGTCCGCGATGCCGTCGAGGGCCTCGACCTGAACGGCCGCGGGCTGGTCACGTTCGATCTCCTGACCGCGATCGCTTTCCTGGCGTTCCGCGACGCTCGCCTCGACGCGCAGGTCATCGAGGTGGGGCTGGGCGGCCGCGTTGACAGCACCAACGTCTTCGACTCGAAGCAGTTGGCCGTGATCACGCCGCTCTCACTGGAGCACACGGCCGTCCTTGGCGAGTCGATCGAGGAGATCGCCGGCGAGAAGGCAGCGATCATCCGTCCAAGTACGGGGACGGCCGTGCTGGCGCCGCAGCACTACGAAGCGGCGGCCGATGTGGTGCGTGCCCGCGCCGCGGAGGCCGGCGTGCCGCTTGTCGATGTCGCAGCGTCGTACAGATGGCAGGTCGTCGCGCACGACCTTCGGGGACAGGACCTGCGGATCGAGCGGCCCGCCGGCGGACTGAACGTGCGGCTGCCGCTCCTCGGCGCGCACCAGGCGGAGAACGCTGCGACAGCCGTCGCCGCCGCCGCCGCGCTCGGAGATTCCGCGAAGGTCAGCGACGAGGCGCTCCAGCAAGGGCTGGCCGGCGTCGCCTGGCCCGGGCGGCTGGAGGTGCTGAGGGAGTCCCCGCTTGTGGTTGCCGACGGTGCCCACAATCGCGACTCGGCGCGTCGTTTGGCCGAGGCGCTGCGCGACTATCTCGGCGCGGAGAGGGTCACGCTGGTCGTCGGCGCCTCATCCGGGAAGGACATGAGAGGCTTGGCGGAGGAGCTTGCGCCGCTGGCGACGCTCGTCTTCGCGGCGCGCTCGGCGCATCCGCGGGCGCTGGACCCGTCGGAGATAGCCGCGCCGTTCGAGGAGCAGGGCGTGCGTGCGGAGCAGGTTGACGGCGTTGCGGCTGCGCTTGAGGCGGCGATGGCGGCTAGCGGAAGCGACGCGGTAATATTACTGACAGGATCGCTGTTCGTTGCGGCTGAAGGCAGGGCGCACCTTGGTAAGACGGCGGTCTAGCAAGCGGAGGTATAGATGCCAGGCAGAAACGGGACCCGGGTCGTAGTCACTGGAATGGGTGTGATTACGCCTATAGGTAGCTCCGTGCAGGAGTTCTGGGAAAGCGCCGTGGTCGGAAAGTCCGGCATCGATATCCTGCAGGCGTTCGACCACGCGCCCTACCCGGTGCACATCGCCGGCGAGGTTTCGGACTTCGATCCGGAGGAGTACATGGACCGCCGCGTGGCGCGCCGCATGGGACGCTTCAGTCAGTTCGCCATCGCCAGCACGGCCCAGGCGCTGAAACACGCCGACCTGGATCTCGACGACACCAACCGCGATCGCGTTGGCGTGCTGATGGGCAACGGCATCGGCGGCCTGGAGCAGTCGGAGGAGGGCGTGCGCACGGTGGACTCGCGCGGGGGCATGCGTGTGGACCCGTTCTACTTCCCCAAGATGCTGCCGAACATGGCAGCGGCTCACGTGGCGCTCAAGTTCGGGGCGCGCGGCTACAACAACACCGTGATCACGGCCTGCGCCGCGGGCACACAGGCGATCGGCGACGCGATGGACCTCGTGCGTTCGGGGCGCGTCGACGTTTGCATTACCGGCGGCAGCGAGGCCTCCCTCTGCGAAGTTGGCCTCTGCGGCTTCGCGGTCATACGCGCGCTTTCGCATCACAACGAAGAGCCCCAGAAGGCGAGCCGCCCGTTCGACGCCGAACGCGACGGCTTCGTCGCTGCCGAGGGCGCCGGCGTGATGATCCTGGAGAGCGAAGAGCACGCGAAGTCTCGCAGCGCGCCCGCCCTGGCGGAGGTCGCGGGCTACGGCGCCTGCAGCGACGCCTTCCACGTCGTGGCGCCCTCTGAGGACGGAGACGGCGCGATGAGGGCGATGCGCGAGGCGCTGGAAGACGCCCACGTTGCGACGACGGACGTCGACTACATCAACGCGCACGGCACTTCGACGCAGCTCAACGATAAGTCGGAGACGCTGGCGATCAAGAAGCTCTTCGGTGAGGACGCCTACCGCGTGCCGATCAGCGCCACGAAGTCGATGGTCGGCCACTCCTTCGGCGCCGCCGGCGCCGTCGAGTCGGTCGCCGCGGTGCAGACGATCGTCAACGGGGTCATCCACCCGACGATCAACCTGGAGCACCCGGACCCGGAGTGCGACCTGGACTACGTGCCCGAGGGTGCGCGCGAGGCTGACGTCGACGTCGTGCTCAAGAACAGCTTCGGCTTCGGCGGCCAGAACGCCTGCCTCGTCTTCAAGCGGTACGAGGAGTGACCGCCCGCCGGCGATGCGTGTTCTCGTAGTCGGCGGCGCAGGCTACATCGGCTCCGTCACCGTCGACCAGCTGGTCGCTGCCGGCCACGACGTTACGGTCATCGACAGCCTCGTCGCCGGGCACGCTTCGGCACTCAACCCCGAGTGCGAGTTCACACAGGGAGACGTCCGCGACGAGACCGTGCTGGGACGGCTCTTCGCCGCGCACACGTTCGACGCGGTGATCAACTACGGTGGCTACATCCAGGCCGGCGAGTCGGTCCAGCAGCCGGGCCGCTACTTCGCGAACAACGTCTCCGGCGCCATCGCCCTGCTCAACGCGATGGTGACGTACGACGTCCAGCGCCTTGTCTTCAGCTCCAGCGCTGCGGTGTACGGCGAACCGGAGTCTGTGCCGATTGCCGAGGACGCGCCGCTGCGGCCCGTGAACCCCTACGGCGAATCGAAGCTGATGGTGGAGCGCATGCTGCCGTGGTACGAGGCACGCTTCGGCGTGCGCTCCGTTTCGCTGCGCTACTTCAACGCCGCTGGCGCCAGTGAGGAGCGCGGCGAAGACCACCGCCCGGAGACGCACCTGATCCCGAACGTGCTGCAGGTGCCGCTTGGCAAGCGCGAATCGCTCGACCTCAACGGCACCGACTATCCGACCCGCGACGGCACCTGCGTCCGTGACTATATCCACGTCTCGGACCTGGCTGCCGCGCACCTGCTGGCGCTCGACTACTCGGAGAAGAAGAGCGGCGTCCTCAACCTGGCCAACGGTGTCGGTTTTACGAACCGCGAGGTGATCGAGTCGGCGCGACGGGTCACTGACCATCCGATTCCCGTAACCGAAGGGCCGCGTCGCCCCGGCGATCCGGCTGAGCTGGTCGCCTCCAACGAGCGGGCGCGTGCCGAGCTGGGCTGGGCGATCGAGTTCGACGAGCTGGACGCGATCGTCGGTTCCGCCTGGCGCTGGCACCAATCGCACCCCGAAGGCTACACGGACTAGACGGCCTTACGCGGGCACGACGACGGGCAGATCGCCGCCGATCTCCGGACAGCCGGGCGCTGTATTCACGGTGAGCCCGGCGTCGCCGCGCAGCACTTTGAGCGCGTCGACGGGGTTGATCCCGCCGCCGCAATCGACGTCGCCCCAGGCGAAGATCACGGAAGCCGTCGCTAGATCATGGCCCACGGCCGGGCATCCGGCCGGCTGGCCAACGCTGAGGTTGGAGTCGAAGCGCAGTAGCGTGAGACTGTCGACCGGATCGGCGCTGCCGCTGCAGTTGACGTCGCCCCAGACGACCGTCAGCACCAGCGGTGATGGTGAAGGCGATGGCGCCGCCGTCGGAGTAGGCGTGGCTGGAGGTGGCGAGGCAGACGGCGTTAGCGATGGTGGGGCCGTCTGAGTCGCCGCGGGCGTGGTCGTTGTGAGGTCGCAGCCGGAGAAGAAGCCGAACGCCGGAGCGGGATAGGCGTGGTTCACGCCGCAGGCGTCCCACGGCCGAACCGCAGACTCACCCGCGCCGCCGACTGAGACCGGGTCGATGCAGTCGTAGGCCATGACGGAGTGCGGTATTGGTCCCGTGTCGTCCAGCCCGCAGTCGAAGAGCAGCGTTTCGGACGGGTTAGTGCTTTCGTGCGCCAGCTGGATGATGTGGCCGAGCTCGTGCGATAGGGTGGCGAGCCGGTCGCTGTCGGCGCCGTAGTCGCCGCTGTGGATGTCGTCGCCGATGTAGACGATGCCGGAGTAGACGCTGCACGAGCCGAAGCAGGGGTCGCCGTTGATGTCGAAGGTCGGGGCAACGCCCAGCAGCCCCGGGTCGCCCGGCACCTCGTCGTAGACGTAGACGTCGACGTCGAAATCCTCGTCCTGCACTCCGTCGCTGTAGCCGAAGCGAACGGTAGTCGGCTGGCCGTTCCAGTCGGCCAGCGAGTCGCCAAACGGCTCGTCCCACTTCGCGGCGCAGGTCGCCTCGCTCCCGTCGCAGAACAGCCAGACGTCGCTCGTGCTCAGGGTCATCCAGGCGTCGAAGTCGCCGTTGGGCTGGTGGTGCCAGCGCTCGGGGAAGAGCTTCTTCTGCTGGTGTCCCGTGTGCGACTGGGCCGTGTCCGCCAGCGCCGCGAGCCCGATCGCGACCAAAGCTGCGATCAAGAGCGCCCCGGCGACGCGCATCCGGGCGCTCATCGGCCCGCCAGCTTCTCGATCGCCACCGCCGGCGTGGTGCCGGCCAGCGCGCGGGAGGCGCCGGTCGCTTCCCAGCCGGCCGGTGCTCTGACGACGCCGTCTTCGATCGGAAAGCGGGAGAAGGCTGAGGCGCTGTACGTCTCGGGCCCGTCCTGGCGGGCGACGAAGACGTAACGGTCGCCAACGGACATCGCGGTGTCGCGGGCCAGGAGAACGCGCATGCGGCCGTCGCTCGTCAGACCGCCGAACTGCTCGACTTTGATGACGGAGCCGACGGCGGGCTCGCCAGCCGAGGCCTCGACGCGCACAAGGAAGACGGAGATGGGCAGCGGCGCCTCACGGCCACTGCCCATTAGCACCTCGCGGTCCTCGCCCGTTCCGATCACCTCACCGGCGAACGTCGCGTCCATCGACGCGCCGAGCGTCTCGGCGTCGTTCGCCATCGCCGTGGCGTAGCGGGCGGCGATACGCGCCAGCGGCAGGCCGTCGGCGTCGCGCTCCGTGCCGTCCGCCCCGCCGGCTGAGCTGCAGCCGGCGAGCAGGAGGGCCGCCAGTGCGACGGCGATGAGCAAGGCGAACGGCGCGCGAACGTGGTCGGCCACGCACCCAGTATAGGCGCGCCGTGAGCGTCTGGACGTCACGGCGGCGGCGGGGCCGCGAGGCTGATCCCGACCCTTGACGGCCGACACCTGATATCCTCACGCCATGAAGGCCGAACTGATATCCGTCGGCACGGAGCTCCTGCTCGGTGAGATCACGGATACAAACGCATCGTGGATCGCCTCGAGGCTGCCTCGCACCGGCCTCGACATCTACCATAAGTCGGTCGTCGGCGATAACCTTGAGCGCCTCGTGGAGACGCTCGAACGGGCGCTCTCACGCTCGGATGTCGTGATCATGACGGGCGGACTGGGTCCGACCGAAGACGACCTGACCCGCGAGGCGATCGCGGAGGCGCTGGGCGAGGAGATGTTCGTCGATACGGACAGGGAGCGCGCTCTGCGTGCCTTCTTCGCCGCGCGCGGCGTCGCCTTCGCGGAGTCCAATGTCAAGCAGGCGATGCTGATACCCTCGGCCAGCGCGCTGCACAACCCGCGGGGCACTGCGCCCGGCTGGTTCGTCGAGAAGAACCGCGCGGAGGGCGACCGCTACATCATCGCCATGCCGGGCGTGCCCGCCGAGATGTACCGCATGTGGGAGAACGAGGTGGCGCCGCGCTTGCGCGAGATGACGAGCGACCTCTTGATCACGCGCGTCCTCAAGACCGCGGCCGTCTCCGAGGCGAAGATCGACGAGATGCTTTCGCCGCTGCTCAAGTCGACCAATCCCAGCGTCGGCATCTACGCCAAGATCGACGGCGTTCACGCTCGTATCGGCGCCAAGGCGGCGAATGAGGATGAGGCGTACGCCCTCATCGCGCCAGTCGAAGAGGAAGCGCGTCGCATCCTTGGTCCGGCCGTCTGGGGCGCCGACGAGGAGACGCTGGAGGCGGCGATCGGCAAGATGCTGCGCGAGGGCGGCCAGACGCTGGCGACGATGGAGTCGTGCACGGGCGGCCTGCTCTCGTCGGCGATCACTGACGTCGACGGCTCTTCCGACTACTTCAAGGGCGGGTACGTGGCCTACACGGCGGAGCTCAAGGTGGCGCTCGGTGTGGACCCGGCGATCATCGAGGAGCACGGTGTGATCAGCAGCGAGACGGCCGGCGAGATGGCCCGCGCCGTGCGCGAGGTGCTTGGGTCTGACTTCGGCGTCGGCGTCACGGGCATCGTTGGGCCGGATGCGGTCGAAGAGAAGCCGCCGGGTACGATCCACGCCGCGGTCCACGACGGCACGCGGGCGGAGGCGATCACGTACACGTACAACCAGGGGCGTGTCGTCAACAAGCGCCGCGCAGTGAACACGTCGCTCTTCCTCCTGCGCCGCACGCTGCTCGCTGCCGGCGCCTGACATTTCGCTCGCGAGGCTACGATGGCATCCTCGACCTGCACATCGAGGCGTCGAGGCACTCCCGGCTGAGTACGTCGGACCGTGGGCGCGGTAGGCGCTACGCGGTCAGCTGGCGGTAGAGCGTCGTGATGCGGGAGGGGAGCGATTCAATGTCGGGGACGACCTCGTACCCGATGTCCTGGCACATTTGCTTGAGGTAGTCGTGGCCGTAGCGGTCCACCGTGAGGCAGAAGGGCACCATCCCCTTGCGCTTGGCCTCCATCAGCGCCATGTGCGTGTCGTGGATCGCGTACTCCTTCTCGGTGCGGTCGCGGCCGTAGCCGTGGTCCTGCGGCCGTCCGTCGGAGACCAGGAAGAGGATGCGCACTTTGGAGTCGTGCTCCTCTAGCTTGTGGGTCGCGTGGCGGATCGCCGGGCCCATGCGCGTTGAGCGCACCGGCGCGATCTTGTCGATGCGCTTCTTGACGTGGTCGTTCAACGACTCCTCGAGGTCCTTGACCACATAGAACTCGACGTTGTCGCGGCCGTAGCCGGAAAAGCCGTAGATGCCGTAGTCGTCGCCGATCGCTTCCAGCGCCTTGATCAGGAGGACGATGCTCTCCTTCTCGACGTCGATGATGCGCTTGGGCGGCGTCAGCAGCTCCTGTGCGCGGCGGGCCATCCACCAGGAGAAGTAGCGGCGCGGGTCGTCGTCGAAGTCGTCCTGCTGGTAACGGCGCTCGTGCTTGGCGATCTCCTCATCTGTCGATGCGCTCATGTCGAGAAGGAACGCCACGCTGACGTCGCGCTCGATCTTGTTCCGGCGCCAGTAAATCTTGTCGTCCGGCGTCACGCGCGCCCGGCGTTCCACAGCGAACTCGGTAACCGCGTCGAAGTCCAGGTCTTCGCCGTCCAGCAGGCGCTTGATCTTGCGGTACATCTCCGGGCGCAGCAACTCGAACTGGCGCTGCGTCTGAGCGACGAGCGATGAGTATTTGGACAGCGTCTGCTCGTAGTACGAGGCCTGGCCTTCCGCCACCGGGTACTCAACGATGCGGCACCAGCGCGGGCGGTAGTCGCCGGCGCGGAAGTCCCACTCATCGTAGAAGAAGTACTTGGGCTCGACCGCCAGCTCGTGCTCGTCGTCGGCGGTGCTCATGCCGGTCACCGGTTGGCCGTCCTCCAGCGGCACCGGCTGTTCCTTGCCGGGTCCCTGGTCCTGCTGCTGGTTGAGCTCCTTGATGAGGTTGGTGAGAAACAGCTCCGACGATTGGGTGAGGTCGGATTTGGCCATGTCGGCGATCGTGATCTCGACGCTCTTTTCCAGCATCTGCTTGAGCTGCTCCGGCGAGATCGGCGAGGCCTGTCCCTTCTCCTTCCGTTCCTGGCGCAGCTTCATCAGCATCTGCACCGTCTCCGGCTTGAACTCGCCTCGGAAGTCGACGGGCTGCGGGCTCTCGTAGGGCATCGGCTCGCCCTGCGGCATGTCGACCTGCGCGTCGTCGCCCAGGGAGTCGGCCGACGACGGCGAGACGTTCAGGTCCTCTTCGCCCATCTCGACCCAGTCCTCGATCGTTTCCGGCACGACGTTGGGGATGCTCTCGGCCAGCCGGTAGAGGCGCAGCGTCGCCTCGGCGGAGTCTTCCACCAGGGCCTGCGGCTGTCGCAGCGTCTCCAGCACGCCGATGGCGTCGGACATGATCTGGGTCAGCTGCTCGGGCCAGAAGATACGGTCGAGGCCGTCCAGGCTGGCGCGCACGAGGTTCTCGACGAACGCCTGCCGCAGCGGCATCTGGTTCGCCTGCGGTCGCCGCTCCAGCTCGCGCGACTGCCGTTCGCCGTACGGGCCGCGAATGCCGCCGTACTCGCGGCTGATGAGGACGTCGATCCGCGCGTCCTCGACGATCGCGAAGAGGTCGGACGCCAGCTTGCGGTCGGCGAAGATGTCGAAGAAGCGCTCCATATCGGTGAGCGGACCGTGCGGCGGCGCGACCTCGCCCGGCGCGTCGACGTGGCCGTCCGTGTCGATCGGTGGCGCTGGCACGGGCGCCGGCCGTTCCGCCTCCGCGCGGGCCCTTTCCGTGGGGAAGATCAGCCCGCCGCGCTCGAACTCGAATTCGAAGGTGCCGAACTCAAGGTGGCCTGCCTGGTGAGTGCAGTAGACCTTGTAGACGCCGAAGTTGCGGGGCTTTTCCTGGAACTCCTCGACGTGCGGTGGCAGGAAGATGGCGCTGCCTTCGGTGGACGGTGCGTCGCCCTCCACCCAGCCGATGCCCTTGTCGGCGAGTGCCTCCGAAGAGTGGACGGCGACTTCGACGCCGGTGAGCGCCTTGCCGTACATCCGCAGAATGTCGGCGACGCGGCTCAGCTCGACCCGCGACGAAAGTGCCTCCAGCACCTCCTCGCCGCGGCTGGACTCCATGCGGAAGTAGGCCTCGCCGCCGTCGCTGCTCTGGTCGAGCAGCGCGCTGCCTTCGGCGTGCCACTCGGCGATCGTCTCGACGGGGATGCGTTCGAGCGCGGTCGAGGCCGTCTTGAGGAACTCCATAGCGGCGAGCGGCGAGCGTTCGACCAGCTCTTCCGCCAGCGAGAGCAGCAGCCCGTGGGACTCCTGATCGACCTGCGCCAACGCCCGCGAGGACTCGGCGAAGAAGGCGAAGGCCTGCCGGCCCTCGCGGCGTGCCAGCTCGCGTGCGAGGTTGAGGAAGCGTCCGCGCTGCATCCCCTGGACGTTGGCCAGCAGTGATGGGCCTTTCTCCAGGTAGGAGCGCGCGTCGGCCCAGCCGGTGGAAGCGAGCGCTTCGGCGAAGACCAGGAACGCCGTGCGGTCGTCGCCGTCCAGCGGATCGAGAGCCTTCGCCGCGATCGTCAGGCAGTGCGACGCCAGGTCGTACGAGCGGTCGCAGAGGGCGTCGACGAAGCGGACGAGGACGCGCGCTTCCTCGGCGCTGAGCCTGGCGAATAGCGCCGGGCTACCGTCGAAGAACTGCACGGCAAGCGACGCCGAACGCCACGTCCCTTTGTAGAGCAAGCTGCCGAGGCCGACCCAGTCGCCGATACGCGCTGGCGTGATGGCGGGCAGTGTACCCGGCGAGGCGCGAAAGAAGGATGCGGCCAGCGCAGAGGATAGCTCCGCCAGCTCCCGGCCGTGCGTTGCCCAGCGCACGAAGCCCGCGCTGCCCAGTAGCGGCAGCACCTGCGGCGTTACGCGGTAGTACTCGCCCGCCGCTTCCCACGAGCGCCACGATTGCCGCGCCAGATACAGGCCTTCCTCGGCCCAGGCGCGCAGCTCATCGTCGCTCATCAGTTCGGCGGTCTCGTCAGCGGCGCGCCGGAACTCGGCGACGAGGCTCGTCGAGAACGGCGTCAGCTGCTTCTCGTACGAGGCGTAGATGCGCTTGCGTTGCTTAGTCATCGCGGTCCACCGTGCGCGGCGCCCGCTACTCGAAGATCGAAGAGACTACCTCTTCGATGCTCCGCTGGACGTCGGCGTCGTCCGTCAGCGCCCAGGTCACTGCCACCTGGCAGGCGCGCCGCGCGCTGATGCCCTGGTGGATCAGCTTGCCGGCGTAGATCAGGAGGCGCGTGCTGACGCCTTCCGCCAGGCCGTGCTCCTTGAGGTGGCGCACCTTCTCGCCCAGCTTCGCCAGCTCGGCGGCGATAGCCTCCGAGACGCCCGCTTCTTTGGCGATGATTCTCGTTTCCAGGTCGCGGGGCGGGTATCCGAACTCGATCGCCATGAAGCGCTGGCGGGTGCTGTGCTTGAGGTCCTTGAGCGCGCTCTGGTAGCCGGGGTTGTACGAGATCACGAGCACAAAGCCGTCGCGCGCCTCGACGATCTGGCCGAGCTTCTCGATCGGCAGCAGGCGGCGGTGGTCGGTGAGGGGGTGGATGAGGACGGTCGTGTCCTTGCGCGCCTCGACGATCTCGTCGAGGTAGCAGATCGCGCCCACCTTCGCCGCGCGCGTCAGCGGGCCGTCTACCCAGCGCGTCGAATCGCCCTCCAGCAGGTAGCGGCCGACGAGGTCGGAGGCGGTGAGGTCTTCGTGGCAGGCGACGGTCACGAGTGGACGGCCGGACTCCTCGCCGTTCTTGGATCCGCCGCCGCCGTCGCGCATCACGGTCACCGGGCGGCCGAACTTGTACGCCATGTATTCGACGAATCGGGTCTTGCCGCAACCGGTCGGGCCCTTGAGGAGCACTGGGATCTTTTCCGCGTAGGCGGCCTCGAAGAGTTCGACCTCGTCGTTTACGGGCTCGTAGTAGGGCTCCGCCATGACGATGTACTCTTCGATGGCGTACTGGCGGTAAGTTGATTCGGTCGTCATCTAGTGTCCCCTCAGACGGTCGTTTCTTCTTCTAGCATACATTAGGGGGTGCGTGGAACATCGACCCCGGAGGCCGGAACAGACGCGCATCCGGGCCCCTGTGGCCTCAAGTCTGACCCAGCTTCGAACGCAGCTTCTCCCAGGCATCCAGCGCTTGCCGCTTCGTGCCTTCGAGATCGCAGTCTGTATCGATCACCACATGGGCGTCGCGTGTGCGCTCTTCGTTCGACATCTGGCTCTTGATGCGCTCCAGCACCTGCTCCTCTGGGAGGCCGCTGCGTTCCGACGTGCGCCGGGCGGCGATGTCGGGAGCCACGGCGGTCACCCAGGTCTCGTCCGCCAGGTCGTCCCATTCCGCCTCGAATAGAAGCGCCGCCTCCAGCACGGCGATCTCGACGCCTTCTCGCGCCAGCGCCGTGAGGCGGTCGCGCATCATGCCTTTCATCCGCGGGTGCGTGATCGAGTTCAGCGCCATCAGGTGCTTCGGGTCCGAGAAGACGATTGCGCCCAGCTTCTTGCGGTCGATCGTGCCGTCATCGGCCACGACCTCGCGCCCAAACCGGTCGACGATCTCCTGCCAGGCCGGGTGGCCGGGGCTGTAGACCTCGTGGCCGATGATGTCGGCGCTGAGGATCGTTCCGCCCTGCTCCTCGAGCACCGCAGCGACGGTGGACTTGCCGCTGCCGATGCCGCCTGTGAGACCGATAACATACATGGCGTCCGCCTCTGAGTAAGGGAGATGAAAGAGCGCGCCCCGACGTGCGCGCACCCCGATTTTAGGTAGACCGCGGCGCGAGGGTCAAGGAAGACTGTTCGGGGATGTTGGCGCTAGTCGCCAAGCCAGAGTTCGTAGTTCATCGCGCGGTCCATGCCCTCACGCTCGTAGAAGCGGTGGGCGTCCACCCGGCCCCAGCCGGAGCTGAGCGCCAGATGCGTGCAGCCCTGCCGGCGCGCCCAGTCGGTGGCGGCTGCCAGGAGCGCCTTGCCCACGCCGCCGCTGCGCACGGCCCGGTCGACGACGAGGTCCTGCAGCCACGTGCGCTGACCGTAGCGGATCGATTCGATGTCGCGATATACGGACGCCAGCCCGACCAGCGAGCCGTCGTCCAGCGCGAGGAGGACGTCAGAGTGCTCGTCCTCCACCGCCGAGCGGAAGCCGTCGCTGCCGCGCTTGCGCGTGTAGCCGGGCGCCGGTGCGCCGGGTGCGTCGAAGAGCTGCTCAAGCAGAGCGAGGAACGCCGGCTCGTCGGCGCGTGTGGCGGGCCGAATGGCGATGCTCATCCTGTTCTACGGGCCACCGGACGCTACTTGGCCGCTGCGAAGTGGCTACGGTGACCGCCGAGGAAGGCCAGCACCGCACTGTTGACGGCGAGGGCGCGCTCGGTCAGGAAGCCGTGACCAGCGCCCTCGAACGGCACGAAATGGGCGTCCGGGATGTGTCTGGCGAGTAGCTCCTGGTTAGGGAAGGGTACGATCTGATCTTCGGTTGCGCCCATCACCATCGTCGGCGTCTCGATCTTGCCCAGCAGCCCGTGGGCGTTGAAGCTCATGATGGCCATCACCTGCTTCTGAAGTGCGTGCGGCGGCGCCATGAGGCTCATGTTTGCGAGCGAGCGCTGCAACAGCCAATCGCGCTTCTTCGCCAGGAACGCCTCGCTGTAGAAGAGCTTGAGGCCCGCTGCCACGGCCTCTTCCATCGAGTTGACGCCGTTACTGACGAACTGCTGGAAGACCTTCGGGTCGGGGAACGTGGCCTGCGGGCCGCCGGCCATCGTCCCGGCCAGGATCAGCGACCGAACGCGGGCGCGGTGGCGGTGGTGCATCTCCTGCGCGATCATGCCGCCCATTGACATGCCGAAGACGTGCGCCTCCTTGATGCCCAGCTCGTCCATCAGCGCAGCGGTATCGTCCGCCATCTGGCGGATGCTGTACGGTTCGTCCGGCGCCTCGCTGCGGCCCGCGCCGCGGTTGTCGAAGGCGATCAACTGGTACTCGCGCGAAAGCGGCTCCAGCTGGGAGTCCCAGGCCGTGACGTTGGCGCCGAGGCCCATGATCATGACGACAGGCTCGCCACTCCCGTGCAACTCGTAGTAAAGCTCGACGCCGTTAACGCGGACCTTGGTCATGCGCTACACCGCCGCCGGCAGCTTCTCGGGGTCCAGCGGCTGGTAGCGGGTGACGGCGTCGAAGAGATCGAGGGCGGAGCGGTCGTCGCTGATGCCGCGCAAGGCGCCGGTTCCGCCGAGGCGCTCGCGGATGAAGAAGCGCGCGACGGCCGCCTTGCGGGCGTCGCCGCTCGCGTCCAGTTCGCCCTGGGCGGTCTCCAGCAGGAGCGCCGCCTGCGCCAGGTCCGAAAGGGCGGCGGTGATGCGGCGCGCGTTGAGCTGGCGGACGTCACCGTCGGCGCGCGCTGTGAAGGCGATGATCTCCTGCGCCTCGCGGCGGGCCTGCGCCACGGCGTCCTTCATCGGCGTGAGAGATGAGTGCGAGACGGCCGAGAGGGCCGAGTCGACGCGGTTGAGGAGCGCGTCGTGGGCGCTCTCTTTGCCCATCGCGCGCAAGACGTCGAGGCAGATGATGTTTTCGGTGCCCTCCCAGATCGTGTGGCACTGGGCGTCGCGGAGCTGGCGTGCAGTCGGGAACGTCTCGATGTAGCCGTTGCCGCCGTGCATCTCCACGGCCTGGCTGGCCAGCTCTAGGCCGCCGCGGGCGCCCTTGAACTTGGTCAGCGGCACGAGAATGCGGTACAGGCGCCGGCCCTCTTCGTCGCCCTTGCCGGCCGCTAGCGACGACGCCTCGAAGACGATCGCCGAAACGGCCTCGACGGCGACGACCATGTTGACGAGCGTCTCCTGCACCAGCGGCAGCTGGTCCAGGCGCTTGCCGAAGGCCATGCGGTTGGCGGCGTAGATCGCCGACTCGACGAACGAGCGGCGCATGATGCCGAGGCCCATGGTCGCCACGCCCATGCGCGAGCCGTTGACCATACCCATCATGCGGTTGAGGCCGCGCGTCTCGGACGCGGCGGCGGTGGGGTTGCTCATGATGTGCGCCTCGGCGTCGATGAGCTCGATCTCTGCCGTGGGGACAGAGCGCGTGCCGAGCTTGTCCTTCAGGCGCTTGATGTGGATGCCGTTGCGCAAGCCGTCCGAGCGCTCGCCGGGGACGAGAAAGAGCGCCAGTCCGCGCAAGCCCTCATCGGCTCCTTCGGGCCGGGCCAGCGTAGCGATCGCCCTGGCGTCGACGTTGGAGCAGAACCACTTGGCGCCGTTGAGCACCCACTTGCCGTTCACCAGCTTCGCCGTCGTCTCGCTGGACGCCAGGTCAGAGCCGCCGCGGATCTCCGTCATGAACATCGCGCCGTCCCAGGACCCGTCGTAGGTGGGCGATTGCAGGCGCGGCAGGATCTGTTCGCGCACATCGGGCGGAGCGTAGCGGTCGACGAGCGCCTCGACGCCGCCGGTCATGCCGGTGGCACAGACCATGCCGGTGTCGGACTGGCTGAGGAGGTAGGTGAAGGCAGAGCCGAGCACTGTCGGAATGTCGCGGCCTTCGCGCGCGGCGGTGCCGTGCGGGCCTTCGTTCCAGACGTCACGCTTCTGTGCGATCGCCGAGGGGTGGTGGACGACGCTGGCGATCTCCTCGCCCCAGCGGTCGTAGCGCTCAAGGCGCGGTGGGTTCTTGTCGATGATCTCCGCGCGCTCGGCCATCGGCCCGCCGCAGAGCTCGCCCCAGCGCTGGAGGATGCCTTCGGCCCAGTCGCGGTCGGCGGGCGGGACGTAGCGGTCCATCAGCTTGCTCAGGTTGGGGTCGATCTCGTACCAGTTGAGGCCGACCGCTGATTCGCTCTTCGCGTAGTCGATTGTGCCGTTCGTCTTCGCCGTCATAACGCGTCCCCCGGTCAGTGATTTCGCCCCGATTGTACTCCTATGGAGTGGAGTCCGCCGTCGGCGTCGCTGTAGCGGTCTCCGTTGGCGCCGGCGTTTCTGTGGACCCGTCGGCCTTCGTGAGTACGTCGACCAGAATGATATCGAAGATCAGCGTCGCGCCGGCGGGGATGCTCCCCTGGCCTGTATCGCCGTATGCGAGATCGGCCGGGATGATGAGCCGCCGCGAACCGCCTTCGGCCAGGCCGGGCAGGCCCTGCTCCCAGCCCTGGATCACGCCGCCGGCGCCGATCGTCACCGGGAACGTCGCGGGCCGGTTGATCGAGCTGTCGAAGCGCTCGCCGGTCTCCTGCAGCCAGCCGGTGTAGTTGACGGCCACCGTATCGCCGGTCTGGGCGACTTCGCCCGAGCCGGGCTCAAAGTCGATGTAGACGAGGCCGGAGTCGAGCGTCACCTCTTCGCCCGTGACCTCGGGCGGGTTGTCGTCGGGGACGCCGGGCGTTTGGGCCGGCGGTGTCGGCACCGGCGTCGGCGTCGGCGGCGGCGACGGAGGCGCCGGTACGAGGATGTCGACGAGTACGATGTCGAAGATCAGCGTTGAGTTAGCCGGTATGTTGCCTCGTTCCTGCGATCCGTAAGCGAGCTCAGGCGGGATGATCAGCCGGCGCTTGCCACCCTCCAATAGGTCGACGATGCCCTCGTCCCAGCCCGCGATTACGCTCCCGGCACCGATGACCACCTGGAAAGTGGTGGCCCGGCTGATTGAGCTGTCGAACCTGACGCCGGTCTCCTGCAGCCAACCGGTGTAGTCGACGGCGACGGTTGCGCCGTTCTCCGCGACATCGCCGGTGCCCGGCTCAAAGTCGACGTAGACGAGGCCCGATTCTGTCGTGATCTCATCGCCCGTGATTTCCGGCGGGCTATCGTCCGGCACGCCGGGTATATGGGCCGGCAGGGTAGGTCCGGGAGTGGGCGTGACGCCCGGTGTCGTCGGACTGATCACCAGGTCTTCGCCGCTGTCGCTGCCGAGCAGGAGGACGATCCCGAGCACGGCGACAACGGTGGCGACGAGCGTGCCGGTCGCGGCCAGGACGAAGCGGTTCGACAGCACGTCACTCGGTAGCACGGTGCCCGCGACGTCGCCGCCGCGCCGCGTTTCGCGGTCGTACTCTCGCCGTTTCTCGCGGTCGCTCAGTACGGCGAACGCCTCTTGCACTTCGGCGTGGCGCTGGGCGGCGCGCGGCTTGCGGCTCGTCTCCGGATCGTACGTGCGAGAGAGTCGCTCGTGGGCGCGCTCAATCTCGTCTAGGGTAGCGTTCCGGTTGACCTGGAGTATTGCGTAGTAGTCTAGTTCATTCGCCACGGGCCGCTGGCCTCCTGTCTGGAAGGCGCCCGCCATGCGGACAGGCGCGTGGCGTCAATTGTAGGCAGACCGACTAGGGCGGGACAAGGATCGGCGTGACAGGCGGACAGGGACAGGTAGCAGGTGAGGCGCGCGTCAGTCTCTGGCGCTACGCCTCGTGCGAGTTCATCAGCAGCTGCCAGCGCTTCTCCGCTTCGGCGGAGAACGAGTGCATCTCGGCGGGGTCCAGGACGCCCTGCTCGGTGATGTAGCTGGTGACGAGGCGCGCCGGCGTCAATTCGTAGCAGACGTTGCGCACCTCCAGCCAGTTGGCGGAGCAGATCTCGCTCGCCTGGCCCTCTTCGGGCGCGAACGGCATCGGTTCGCTGGGCGCGGTGACCTTCAGCGTTTCGGCGGCGGTGTAGAAGGGGACGTCGGCGTCTCGCGCGGCCAGCGCCAGCATCCGGGTACCGATCTTGTTGATGAAGTCACCATCGGGCAGGATCGAGTCGGCGCCCACCATGACGGCGTCGGCTTCGTGCACGAAGAGCGCCATCTGCGCCTCCGTGATCATCGTCATCGAGATGCCGGCCCGCACCATCGCCTTCGCTACGCGGATGCCTTCGCCCGTCGGGCGCGCCTCGGAAATGATCACGCGCCGCGGCTTAACGCGCGTCAAGAGCTCGATAACCGTGGACGAATAGCTGAACGACATCACAGTCCCGGTGGGGATCACCTTGCGCGCCGCCAGTGCCATGCCTTCGGGCGCGACGCCGATCGCTTCGATCGTGTCGGAGACCGCTGCCGGGCCGTCGCCGGTCTCGAGGTAGCGGCTCCAGGCGGCGGCGACGGCGTTCTCGATCGCTGCCATCATCGGCCGCGCAAGGGCCAGGGTGCGGCAGGCGTCGCGGAACTCTTCGCCCGGCATGTCAGCGGCGACGTCCCGAAGAGCTTCGAGCGCCGTCAGGGAGAGCTGGCGGGCGCCCTTGTCCCGATCCGCCCGGATCTCAGCGACTGCGGCCTTGATCTCCGCCTTCACGCGTACCTCCTGTCCCCATAGAAACAACAAGTCGGGGCCATACGACCCCGACTCTTTCGCTGCAAATCAAAGACACCCATAGGGCGCGTGCCTCCGCTTCTAACGCCGGCTGCCCGGCTGGCGATCTCTTCTGGTGGCGCCTAGCCTACACCACCGCCGTCGGTTTGTCGCGGGTCACGTGGCTGTCCCCTGCAGGCGCGTCACTCGTATACTGTCCCCGTGCCCGCATCCGACCTGCCGCCTGCCATCCAGGCCCTCCTGAGCGCCGATTCTTACCCCCATCCCAGCGGCCGTATCCAGCTCATCCAGACCCACATCTCGTACGTCTTCCTGACGCGCGGCTACGTCTACAAGATCAAGAAGCCCGTCGACTTCGGCTTCCTCAACTACTCGACGCTCAGTCGCCGCCGCTACCACTGCCAGCGCGAACTGAAGCTGAACCGTCGCCTCTGCTCCGACACCTACGTTGCGGTTGTCCCGATTCGTAAGACGCGTGATGGCTACCGAGTGGACGCGGCTGAGCAGCGCGGCGTCCGGCCGAAGGGGCGCATCGTCGAGTACGCGGTCCTCATGCGGCGGTTGCCGGAGGAGCGGATGATGCACCGCCTGCTGGAGCGCAACGCCGTCACGAAGCCGATGCTGCAGGCCGTTGCCGAGAAGCTCGTGCCCTTCCACCATTCGAGCGCGGCGACCAGCGCCAGGATCGCCGCCTACGGCGCCTGGGCGATCCGCTACAACGTGCGCGAAAACCGCCAGCAGTGGACGCCCTACATCGGCCGCACGATCACGGAGGAGCAGGACCGGATCCTGGGCAACTACGTCGAGGCGTTCTACGCCCTCCGCGCCGACGTAATGCAGCGCCGCGTCGACGAGCTGCGCATCCGCGAGTGCCACTCCGATCTGCGCTCGGACGCGGTCTGCTTCGTCGATCCGATGGCCGGCCCGGACGGCATCTGCATCTTCGACTGCGTTGAGTTCAACCGCCGCATCACGCACGTCGACGTCGCCCGTGACGTGACGTTCTTGATGATGGACCTGGAGTACCGCGGCCGGCCGGACCTGGCGGCGGCCTTTAGCGACCACTACATGGCGAAAGCCGACGACGCCGACTTGCCGGACGTGATGCCGTATTACGCGCACTACAACGCCTGCGTCCGCGGCAAGGTCGAGAGCTTCCTCCTCGACGCGCCCACGGTTCCCGAGTCGCAGAAGCGCGCGGCGGTGAAACGCGCTCGCCGCTACTTCGAGCTGGCCTGCCGCTACGCCGAGTCGCTGCCGCCGGCGATGCTCGTGATCACCTGCGGTCTCGCCGGCACTGGCAAGTCAAACATCGCCCGCAAGCTGGGCCGCCGCCTCGATGCGGCCGTTCTGACGTCGGACGTTGTGCGCAAGGAGATGGTGGGCATGGACCCGCGGGAGCGAGTGCTGGACGAGTATCGCGCCGGCCTCTACTCGTCGGAGATGACGGACCGCACCTACGGGGCGCTTCTCGATGCCGCGCGCGAGAGGCTGATGGCGGGCCGTTCTGTGATCCTCGACGCGTCGTTTACGCGCCGCCAGCACCGTCGCGCCGCCGCCCGCCTGGCCCGTGAGACCGGCGCTCAGTACGCCTGCGTGGAGGTCAGCGCCGCTGAAGACGCGATTCGCCAGCGCCTGGCTGGCCGCCTGAGGCGAGGGCGTGACGCCTCCGACGCCCGCTGGGACATCTACGTGCGACAGAAGCGCCGCTTCCAGCGCCCGTCCGAGGTGCCGGCGGAGCGCCTGATCAGCGTCGACACGACGAGCCGGCGCGCCCGGAGTCTGGAGCCGGTCCTTGAGGCGCTGCGCTGGATCTCGCCGCTGAGCGTCTCCGGCTAGCGGCCGGTTGAGCCGTGGCCGCCGGCGCCGCGTGTGGTCTCCGACAGGTCTTCGGTGACCGTCATCTCCATCACGAGCGCGCGGCCGATCACGAGCTGGGCGATGCGGTCGCCGTCGCTCACTTCGTGCGGCTCGCGATAGTGCAGCGCGTGCATCGTCACGAGGAGTTCGCCGCGGTAGTCGGAGTCGATCGTGCCGAGCGTGACGACGACGCCCCTAGAGGAGAGGCCGGAGCGCGGCCTGATCTGGACGTCGTAGCCGGCGCCGATCTCGATCGCGATCCCCGTCGGCACCTGCACGGGCTCGTGGCCGACGATGAGCGGCGCGTCGAGGCAGGCGTGGAGGTCGTACCCGGTCGCGCCCTCAGTGGCGCGCTTGGGCAGGCGGGCGCCCGGACGCAGGCGTTTGACGCGCACCGGGACGTTCACTAGGGGATGTAGAGTCCGCTGTCGCGGCGCTTGCCGCGCTCGATCGGCTTTGGCTTCTCGGGTGCGGAGGTCGGGCCGCTGGGGGCGTCCTTCGACGGCCCGGCGCCGGCCCCTTTCACGACCTGCTCGACGAGCGCCGCCTCCGGCAACGCGCCGGGGATGGCGATGCGCTCGTTGATCACGGTCAGCGGAACGGCCTCCACCTTGTGCTGCTTCGCGAGTTCGGGGAACTCGTTGATTTCGATCACCTCTGCCTTTACGTGCTCGCTGACTATGCCCATCATGAAGGCGGCGCGGGCCATCTGCGGGCAGTACGGGCAGGTCGGCGTCACGAAGACGCGCACGGAGACGTCTGCCGGCAGCTCCGAGAGCGCCTTCAGGGAGTCCGGCGAAAGCAGCGTCTCCCAGCGCGAGATGTCGACGAGCGACTCCACGAAGGCGGGGAACTCGGTGCCGCCGGGGATGCCGTAGTACTTGAAGAAGCCGGGTCCCGGCCCCCGTAGCACGATCCCGGGCACGCGCTCGACGCCGAATTTCGCCTTCTCCTCCGGATTGTCCTCAACGTGGTGGAGGCGCAGGCTGATGAGGTCGCTCAGGGAGGACAGCTCCTGCAGCATGTCCTGCGTCGGCTTGCAGTAGGCACACGGCTCGACGCCCGGCACGTCGAGGGCGACTTCGCGCTGCGTGAAGTAATCGATCTTTACGGGCGCGGCCAATTCGGTAGCGAACTTGGCCTGGATTGCCTCCTGGTCCTTAAGCGGAATCACTCATATCCCTCGTTTTCAGCCACACCATAGCAAGTCGCTGCAGCGTAGTGAAGCCCGCGATCAGCGCCAGCGCCCAGAGTACAGGCGTCAAGACGTTCTCGTCGATGATGTCGTGCACGATCAGGCCGCCGCCCAGGAGCAGCACGCGCTCCGTGCGCGTGAAGACGCCCTCGCGCAGCTTGAGGCCGATGACTTCGGCCCGCGCGCGCAGGTAGCTCACCATGAGCGAGGCGACGACGGCGGCGAAGATCAGGAGTTCCTCCTCGCGGGCGCCGCGGTCGCTGAAGAACCAGAGCAGGCCGAAGAGGACGGCCGCTTCGGAGAGCCGGTCCATCGTCGCGTCGAAGACGGAGCCGAACGACGTGGCGCGGCCGGTCGCCCGCGCCAGTGAGCCGTCGAGGAAGTCCAGCGCGCTGAACGTCAGCATGACGATTCCCGCCGCCAGGAAGCGCCCGTCGGCGGCCAGCACGGCGGCAGCGACGTTGCCGCCGAAGCCGGCGAGCGTGAGCATGTTCGGCGTCACGCCCAGGCGGGAGAGCAGGTTGACGGCGGGGTCGGTCACCCACTTGGGGGCGGATCGCGGTGTCAGCGCCGGCATCAGGTGCCGTTCCCGTTGCGGTTCGCGGCCGTCTCTTCGTAGAAGTCTAGCACTTCCGACGAAACCTCATCCCAGCTCCAGCTGCGGGCGTGGAGCGCTGCGGCCCGGCCCATCGCTTCGCGCATTCCGGCGTCGGAGAGCAGCCGCTTGAGCGCTTCGCAGAGCGCATCGCTGTCGCGTGGCGGGACGAGCAGGCCGTGCTCGCCGTCTTTGACGACGGCCGCGAAACCGGGTATGCGGGAGGCGACGATCGGCACGCCGGAGGCCATGGCTTCGAGCAGGATCAGGCCGAGGCTCTCGTGCCCGGTGTTGGGCGCGCAGAAGACATCGCCGCTGCGGTAGTAGCGGGGCAGGTCCTCCTCCGCCACTAAGTCCGTGAAGATGACGTCCTGGACGTTGTTCTGCTCAATGAACCGCTCACAGGCCGGGCGGATGCCGCCGTCGGGGCCGACGACGATCAGTCTCGTGTCCGGCATCTCGGCCTTCAGCTTTGCGAATGCCTCGATCAGGTAGGGAAGCCCCTTGCGCTGCTCCTGGCGGCCGACGAAGACGATGTTGCGTTTGGCGTCCATCAGGCTGCGGATCGGCGGCGTCTCCTCGGCGAAGCGCGCGTAGTCGATCCCGCTTGGGATGATGCGGAAGTCGTCGTCGAAGTACTTGCCGATGAGGTCGAGCGCGGCCTGCGAGTGGGCGATGCGGCCGTGGATGCGGTGCCACCATTGCTGGAGGATGAACTGTGCGTAGGCGTAGACGCGGCTGCCGGCGTCCCGCGCGGCGTGGAACGTCGCCACGTTCGTCGCCTCTGAGAAGCGCACGAACTGGAAAGGCAGAAGCGGCACGAACGGCTCGTGGATGTGCACGACGTCGAACTGCTCCCGCGCCAGCAGCTTCTTGACGCGCGACGAGAGGTTGTACGAGAGCGAGACGTTGGCGACTGAGCCGCTTGCCGGCAGACCGATTGCGCTGTGGCCGATCACGTGGAGATAGGGCGGTTCTTCCTCTGAGCGCTTCGACGCCGGCGCGACGACGGTCACCTCGTGGCCGCGGCGCAGGAAGTGCTGGGAGAGGTTGAAGACGTGCCGGTTGACGCCACCGGGCACCGCCCAGTCGTAGGGTGAGACCAGCGCGATCTTCATCGCACGCCCACGATCCGCTGGACGAAGCTGCGCGCCGTCGGGCCCCAGCCCATCGCGCGCGGCGTCGCCATGATGCCGCGATACGTCTGCCGGACCACGCTTCCGTATCCGATCTCGCGCAGCGAGGGGTGCCGGCCGCTGATACCGCGCGTCGTCCGGGCGGCGATCGCGCTGCGCAGGTCGTCTGCGCTCGTCCCATCGAACTCGGTGTGGGCGGTGCCGACAACGGGCAGGAAGTGGGCGTCGCTGCCGCCAGCTTCGGCCAGGCCGAACTCGTCCCGGTTGAGGCGCCGGGCCCTGCGCGCGCTGATCCGTCCAGCGGGGGTCTGGTTCGTGACCTCGATGGCGTCGACGTGGACGCCATCATTTCCGTTCGTCAGGATCCGGCGCAGGTGGCGGAGGCCCAGGCCGCGCGTCAACCACGTGAGCGGATGCGGCACGACGGCCAGTCCGCCCAGGCGGTGGATGGCGGCCAGCGTCTCCTCAACCGGTCGCAGCGAGGGCGGCGGCTCCTCGACGAAGAGCGCCAGGATGTGGCCTTCGATCGTCGTCACCTCCATGCCGGGGATCACCTCGAACCGGTAGCGGCCGTTAGCGCAGCGCTCGCGGGCCTCCCTGGCGCCGTCCAGGCTGTCGTGGTCGGTGACGGCGATCAGGTCGAGGTCGGTCTCCGATTCGACGTGGTCCAGCAGCTCGGGCACGTCGTACATGCCGTCGCTGTGGGAGGTGTGGACGTGCAGGTCGGCCTTACCCACTAGACTGCGGCCTCTTCCGTCTCCGGCACGGACTGTGGTTCGCGGGGTTCGGTGTCCCAGATGCGCTCCAGCACCATCCACTGGTCTGGTTCGGCGCGCAGGCGCACTTCGAGACGCGAGATGTACTCAAGCATCGCCGTGCGCACGTCGGCCTGCAGGTCGTCAGAGCGCTCCACCTCGATCGGCGACTGGGACTCGGCGTCGATCAGGTAGCGGCCACGGCGCGAGGAGAACGACGGCACGATCGCCGCGCCGGTGCGCAGGGCGACTTCGATGGGGCCGGTCGGCATCCAGGTCTCTTCGCCGAAGAAGGGGAGCAGCATCTTCGGCCCGGAAATGTCGCGGTCGCCCATGAGCGCCACCGTACCACCGTCGCGCAGAATCCGCATGATGCGCTTGGCGGACGGCACGCCGACGGGCATGAACTCCACTCCGTGCGTCTGGCGAATGCTGTTGAGCATCCGCGCAAGGCGCTCCGGCTTGACGGGCTCGGTGACGGCGAAGCAGGGGATCTTCAGCGGCACGAGGCCCTGTCCCGCCATCTCAGCGTTGCCGATGTGCGCGCTCAGCATGACGACGCCCCGGCCGCTGTCGTTGTTTGCGCGGACGTACTCCTCGATGCCGGTGTAGATGAGACGCTCGCGGAAGAACTGGTCGAGGTCCATGCGCGGCAGCTGTGCAAGGTCCGCGTAGTAGTAGCCGACGTTGCGGAAGACTGCTTTGGCTATCTGTCGCAGCTGTGACTTCGGGGCGTCAGGCATGACGTGCCGCAGGTTGTCCCAGACGTTGCGCCGGGCCGACGGCGCGAGCTTGTATCCGAGTCGGCCCACTATTTCAGCGATGCCGTAGAGCAGCGGCAGCGGCAACCGTCCCAGCACGCGAAAACCGAACCAGAAGACGAGATATCTCAGCACAGAGAAAGTATACGCGGAGTGGTCGGCGGACAGTGGCCAGGGTCACACCACCCCTTGGGACGGGTTTACGGTGGTTAGCCCGCCGTGGCGCTCCCTGTCTCTTGTCTGGCGTCTCCTGTCTCCTCGTCGTAGTACTCCGCGCCCAGGTGGGTGATCTGGTCCTCGCCCATCAGCCAGCGCAGCGTGTTCTTGAGCTTCGTCTGCTGGATGAAGAGGTCGTGCTCGGGATACACGGAAGGGGCGTGCTGCGGGCTCTTGAAGTAGAAGGAGAGCCACTCCTGGATGCCGCTCATCCCGGCCCGCTTGGCAAGATCGAGGAAGAGCGCCAGGTCCAGCACCAGCGGCGCGGCGAGGATCGAGTCCCGGCAGAGGAAGTCGATCTTGATCTGCATCGGGTAGCCGAGCCAGCCGAAGATGTCGACGTTGTCCCAGCCTTCCTTGTTGTCACCGCGCGGCGGGTAGTAGTTGATGCGCACCTTGTGGAAGATGTCGCCGTACAGCTCAGGGTAGAGGTCCGGCTGCAGGACGTACTCCAGCACACCCAGCTTCGACTCTTCCTTCGTCTTGAAGCTCTCCGGGTCGTCCAGCACCTCGCCGTCGCGGTTGCCGAGGATGTTCGTCGAGTACCAGCCGGCGACGCCCAGCATGCGTGCCTTCAGCATCGGCGCCAGCACCGTCTTCATCAGCGTCTGCCCGGTCTTGAAGTCCTTGCCGCAGATCGGCACGCCGCGCTCGTTGGCCAGAGTCAGCATCGACGGCAGGTCCAGCGTCAGGTTCGGCGCGCCATTGGCGAAGGGCACGCCTTCCATCAGCGCGGCGTAGGCGTAGATCATCGACGGCGCGACGGACGGGTCGTTCGTCTCCATCGCCGCCTCCAGGTTCTCGAGGTTGCTGTGCGCCTCGCCCGGCTCCAGGAAGATCTCCGTTGAGGCGCACCAGACGAGGACCAGGCGGTCACAGCCGTTCGCCTCCTTGAAGTTGCGGATGTCCCGGCGCAGCGCCTCGGCGAGCTGGAGCTTGTTCGGCGCCTCCTTGACGTTGGTGCCCTGCAGGCGCTTGACGTAGTAGTCGTCGAAGACCGCCGGCATCGGCTCGATCGTCTTCAGGAAGTCGGCGATCGGCTCGAGGTGGTCGTGGCGGTCCAGCACGCCGCTTTTGATCGCGGCTTCGTAGGCGTTGTCTGGGATCGGGTCCCAGGCGCCGAAGACGAGCTGGTCGAGCTCCGCAAGCGGCACGAAGTCCTTGATCAGGGGCATCTGCCGGTCCGTGCGCTTGCCGAGGCGGATCGTGCCCATCTGCGTTAGCGAACCGATCGGCCTGGCGGTGCCGCGGCGGGCGTGCTCAACGCCGGCGATGAACGTCGAGGCGACGGCGCCAAGGCCGACGAGGAGGACTCCCAGGCGGCCCTCAGCAGGGGCGATCTCGTGCGAGTTGGTGGCGACGAAGTCCTTTGCTTCCAAGACAATCCCTTTCTGACGGGCGAGCGACATCAGGGGCACGTGCCACTGCGAGGGGATGCGCCCGGTGCTCGCCCAGTATTCGATCGTGCTCTGGCGTTTGCCAAGGAGGTTGGCTAGCGCCGTCTGCCCACCGAAACGCTTGATGACGCGGGCGGCAAGAGAGAGCGGTTCGGTGACCATGCGGCCACTATAACGAAATATTTCGTTATAGTGCCACCGGCGACGTTGATCTGAGAACGTCAGGCATAGTCGGTCAATCCCGTTAACTCGCTGAAGATACGGCGAGTCAACGTCGGCCTCGGCGTATCGCAGGCAGCGGGCTGTCCAAAGATCGGCCCCGCTCTAGAGGGCCGCGCTAGCCGGTCGGGAAGATCTTGTGCGGGTGCCACAGCTCCGTGGCCGCCTGGTAGCGGAGGATGCCGATCAGCGAGCCGTCCTCGGCGTAGCCGCGCACCTGCAGCGCGTCCGAGAGTGGGCCGGCACTCCGTAGGGTTTCCTCATCGTCGATTCGCGCCGACTGGCCGTGCCGGAGGTCATTCTCGTCCTCGATCGGCACGGTGAGAGAGGGCAGCTGCGTTAGGCCGCAGTCGATCGGTTGCATGGTGTCCGGCCAGGTCCCGTCAGCGAACGCCGCCTCCAGCGCCGCCTCGTCCAGCGCGTCCTCGACCGGGAACGGCCCGACGCGGGTGCGGGTGAGCGCGGAGAGGTGCGCTCCGCAGCCGAGCGCCTGGCCGAGATCGTGCGCCAGGCTGCGGATGTACGTGCCGCGGCTGCACTCGACTTCGATCTCCGCTTCCGGTGGCTCGAAGCGGAGGAGGTCCAGGCGGTGGATCGTCACTGTGCGCGGCGCCAGCTCGACCCTCTCGCCCTTGCGGGCGCGCTCGTACGCAGGGCGTCCGCCGACCTTGATCGCGCTGTGAGCCGGCGGCCGTTGCTCGATCTCGCCGCTGAAGGCGGCCAGCGCCTCGCGGAGGGCGGCATCGCTGACGTCAACATCGTGCGTCGCGACAACCTCGCCCTCGGCGTCGTAGGTATCCGTCTCGGTGCCCAGGCAGACGGTGCCGCGGTAGACCTTGGGCAGGTCCATCAGGTACTCGGTGATGCGCACGGCGGCGCCGACGCAGACGAGCAGCACGCCCTCTGCCAACGGGTCGAGCGTGCCCGCGTGGCCGACGCGGCGCAGTCCGCTGCCCTTGCGAACGAGGCCGATGACGCTGAACGACGTGCGGCCGCGTGGTTTGTTGAAGTTGAGGATGCCACCGGAAGCGGCGAGTGGTTGCGCATCCATCGCTGTCTTATTCCGCCGGCGGTTCGCGCTTTGCCGCCACCTGCTTCAGGAGGTCGAGCATGCGCGCGCCTTCTTCGATCGTGTGATCGGCCTCGAACTCGAATGTCGGCACGCGGCGGATGTGCACCCGCGCCATCAGCTGCCTGCGCAGGAAGGGCGCGGCGTTGTTGAGAGCCACAAGCGACCTCGCCTGCTGCTTCTCCTCCTCTACCAGGATGCTGACGTAGACGGTGGCGTGCTCCAGGTCGGGCGAGACGTCGACGCTGGTGATGCTGATCATGCCCTTGATGCGGGGGTCGCGAAGCTCGCTGCTGATGAGGCCGGCCAGCTCGCTGCGAAAGAGCCCGCTCAGGCGCTCAGTCCTTCTGCTCATCGTTGTCTCTTCTCGGGGGCGTCGCGGTCCGGCGGGTATCCGTCCCTGCCGTCGGGCCGTCTAGCCCTTCTGCTCGGTGTGGAAGGCCTCGATGACGTCGCCCTCCTCGAAGGCATCGAACCCCTCGACGCCGATGCCGCATTCGAGGCCGTTGGCGACCTCGCGCACGTCGTCCTTGAAGCGGCGCAGGCTGGAGACGCGGGACTCGTGCGTGAGGATGCCGTCGCGCAGGACGCGGGCGAGCGAGTTCCGTCGAATGAGGCCGTCGGTGACCATGCAGCCAGCGATCTTGCCGCCGCGCACCTTGAACATCGCGCGAACCTCCGCGAAGCCGTCGTGCACGTCCACGAAGACGGGGTCCATCAGGCCCTTCACGGCGACGTCGATGTCTTCGATCAGTTCGTAGATGATGTTGTACAGGCGAATGTCGACGCCTTCGATCTCGGCCTTCTTCTTGGCGCCGAGGTCGGTCTTCACGGTGAAGCCCACGATAATCGCGCGCGAAGCCGTCGCCAGCATGACGTCCGACTCGCTGACGTTGCCGGTGCCGGTGCTGATGACATGCACGCGCACCTCTTCGCCGCTCAGCCTCTCGATTGAGCTGCGGATCGCTTCGATGCTGCCGACGGCGTCTGCTTTGATTACGATGTTCAGGTCCTTGACGCGCCCGGCGGCGATGTCACCCGACACCGCCTCCAGCGTCACGGCGCGGGTTGCACCCTCGTTCTGGTCACGCGCTCGGCTCTCGGCCAGGTCGCGGGCCTCGCGTTCGTTGTCGAGGACGACGAACGTGTCGCCGGAGCGCGGCACTGTGTGCAGTCCCATCACTTCGACTGGCGTCGAGGGGCCGGCTTCCTTCACCCGCTCACCCTTGTCGTCGAACATCGCTTTGACCTTGCCGTAGGAGGCGCCGGCGACCACGATGGCGCCCGGGCGCAGGGTGCCCTTCTGCACGATGACGGTCGCCATCGGGCCGCGGCTCTGGTCCTTCCGCGATTCAACGATGGCGCCTTCGGCCGCGCGATCGGGGTTGGCCTTCAACTCCGCCACTTCGGCGACCAGAAGAATGTGCTCCAGCAGGTCGTCGAGGCCCTCCCTGGTCTTGGCGGAAAGCGGGACGGCGATGACGTCGCCACCGAAGTCTTCGATGATGATGTTGTTCTGAGTCAGCTGCTGCTTGACGTTATCGGCGTTGGCCGCGGGCAGGTCTATCTTGTTGATGGCGATGATGATCGGCACGTCGGCGGCCTTCGCGTGGTTGATCGCCTCTTTCGTCTGCGGCATGATGCCGTCGTCGGCGGCCACGACCAGGACGGCGATGTCCGTGAGGCTGGCGCCGCGCGCGCGCATCTCCGTGAACGCTTCGTGGCCGGGTGTGTCGATGAAGGTGATGTTGTGGTCCTTGACCGTCACCTGGTAGGCGCCGATGTGCTGCGTGATGGCGCCGACTTCCTGCGCCGTGACGTTCGTCTCGCGGATGGCGTCGAGGATGCTGGTCTTGCCGTGGTCGACGTGGCCCATCACGGTGACGATGGGCGGCCGCGGCTGCAGGCTCTTTTTGTCCTCGGGCTCCGCGACTTCTTCTTCGCCGGCCGCCGGCGCGCCCTCTTCCGCTGCGGTCGCCGCCGGCGCGTCGCTTTGCTCGACGGCGAAGCCGAGGTCGTCGGCGACCGAAGAGGCGACGGCGAAGTCGACGCTCTGGTTGACGGAGGCCATCACGCCGCGCTTCATCAGCTCTTTGATGATGTCGACGTGGGAAAGGCTGAGCAGCTCGCCCAGATCGCGCACCATGATCGAGGACGGTAACGCCAGCGTGGGCTTTTCGGCGACGGGCGCGCCCTTTTCGTCCTGGTCTGTCACAGGCTGCCTCCGGGGTTGGCGGCAGCGTACTCGCGGAGGGCTGCGGCGTCCTTCGCGGTCAGCTTTGCCTTGAGCGAGTATTCGAGGCGGCCCTTGCTCAGCGCCACGTCCCAGCAGTCGGCCTCGCCGCAAACGTAGGCGCCGCGCCCGGCCAGCTTACCGGTGGGGTCGGCGACGATGCCGTCAGCGGTCCGCGCGATGCGAACGAGGCCGCGCTTGTTGGTCGTCGTTCTGCAGGCGATGCAGGTGCGCTGAGGCAGGGGGCGTACGTGGGTCTTGGTCGCGGTCAATCGTCGGCTTCTTTCTCTTCGGCCTCTTCGGCCTCTTCGGACCACCCGAACTGATCGAGGCCGGTTTCGAAGTCGATGTCTTCTTCCTCTTCGTCGCCCTCGACCACAGCGGCCAGGCGTTTGCCCTTCCGGGCGGCCTTCTTGCCCTTCTCTTCGGCGGCTGCATCGGCGTCGGATTTGCCTTTGCCCTTCTTGGCCTTCTTGGGGGCCGGCGTCATTGCGGGCGCCAGGTCCTCGGCGAAGCGAAGGCCTCCGGCCGCGGCCGGCTCAGCGGTGGCGGGCGCTCGCTGGGCCGGCGGGGCTGAGGCGGCGGCTTCCTCGCCCTCTTCCGCCTCCACTACCTCCATCCACGGCTCGGGCGCTTCGGCGCGCTGCGCCTGCTCCGCTGTGGACACGGAAGCTTCTTCCGGTGCGGGGGCGACGGGAGCCGGGGCGGGCCCCGCGGCAGCGATCGCCGCCTGCTCAGCCGCGACTTCAGCCGCCACCTCGGGGCTCATCGCCGATTCGGGCTTGATGTCGATCCGCCAGCCGGTGAGCTTGGCCGCCAGCCGTGCGTTCTGGCCTTCTTTGCCGATCGCCAGCGAGAGCTGACGGTCGGGGACGATGACGGAGGCAGTGTTCTCTTCTTCATCGATGCGCACGGTCAGCACCTGCGCCGGGCTGAGGGCGTTGCCGACGAAGCGCGAGGGGTTCTCGTCCCACTGGATGACGTCGATCCGCTCGCCGTTGAGTTCGTTGACGATGTTCTGGATGCGGATGCCGCGCAGGCCGACGCAGGAGCCGACGGCGTCCACGCCTTCCTGCCGCGCGGTGACCGCTACCTTGCTGCGGTAGCCCGCTTCGCGCGCGATCGATTTGATTTCGACGATCCCGCGGTAGATCTCCGGCACTTCCAGCTCGAACAGGCGCTTGAGCAGGTTCTTGTGCGTTCGCGAAAGCACCAGCTGGGGGCCGCGGATGGAGCGGCGCACCTCCAGCAGGAAGAACTTCATGCGCTGGCCGCCTCGGTAGTGCTCGTTCCGCACCTGCTCCGTGATCGGGAAGACGCCTTCGGTCTTGCCGAGGTCGACGACGATGTGCTTCGGCTCAAGGCGCTGGATTACGCCGGAGACGATGTCGCTGGCGCGGCTCGAGAACTCCTCGAAGACCATCTCTCGCTCGGCTTCACGCAGCTTTTGGAGGACGACCTGCTTGGCCGTCTGGGCGGCGATGCGGCCAGCGGCGCCGGGGTGTATCTCATCGCGCAGGACGTCGCCGATCTGGGCGTCCGGCTTGCGCTTGCGGGCGTCCTGGATCGTGATTTCCGCTGCCTCTTCTTCGATCTCTTGCACGACGGTGTACTGCTGGTAGACGTGGTGCTCGCCGGTCTCACGGTCGATGCGGACGGCCAGATCGCCGCTCATGGCGATGTCTTTCTTGTACGCGGAGACGAGGGCGGCCTCCATAGCATCGAGGACCACCTCTTGCGGCAGATTCTTCTCTGCCGCCAGCTGCGTTATGGCGATCATGAACTCGCTTTTCACGGCCCCGGCAAACCTCCTGTCGCCCCTTCCGGTCCGTTTCGCAGGGCCAAAAAAAAGCGGGTGCCACCCCACTTTTCAAAAGGAGCGTATATTTCCAAAAATATACCACCAACGGCACCGCCCGGGCAACCGCCGTGGCCCCTCCGGGCCGACGGTTTCCCGGCGCGGTGTGGCGCCTACCTGCGACGTATGAGCGTGATGCCGTCACGCACGGTCAGGAGAACGTGCGTGACGCGTTCGTCGCGCGAGACGTGTTCGTTGAACGCCGCGATCGCCCGGGCGTCGTCCTGTTTCGGGTCCAGCACGGTGCCGCTCCAGAGTACGTTGTCTACGGCGATCACGCCGCGCTCCGATAGCATCGGCAGCGCCGCCTCGTAGTAGTCCACGTACCCCGGCTTGTCCGCGTCGATGAACACGAGGTCGAACGGCCCTTCGAGCGACCGGAGCGACTCAAGTGCTGGGCCTTCGATCAGCCGCACCTTGTGGCCGTCCGGGCTGCGCTCGAAGAAGCCGCGGGCGAACGCCGCGTGCTCCGCGCTTAGCTCCAGCGTGACGATCTCGCCGTCTTCGGGCAGCGCGGCCGCAGTCATCAGCGCGCTGAACCCCGTGAACGTGCCGACTTCCAGCGCCCGTCTGGCGCCGATGGACGCCGCCAGCGTCTGCAGGAGCAGGCCTTCGGTCTGCCCGGAGATCATCCTTGCCAGGCCGCCGAACTTCTCCTGAGTGGCCTGCGCGAGCTCCGCCAGCAGCGGCGGCAGCCCTGTCGAATGCTCCCGTGCGTAGGCCTCGATCTCTCCCGGCACCAACGTCAACATGTTTGTCCTCTCCTGTCGCCTATTCCGCGAGTTCGCGCTCCAGTTGCGCCAATCCCATCGGTCCGATGCTCAGCGCCTTCGTGTGGAACGCCTTCAGGTCGAACGAATCGCCGGCCGCCTTTCGGGCGTTTTCGCGGGCGCTCAGCCACGAGCGTTCGCCCACTTTGTACGAGATCGCCTGCGCCGGCCAGCCCAGGTAGCGCACGGCCTCGCTTTCCATGAACGCCCGCGGGCGCAGCGCCCGCTCGACGCCGAAGTCGAGCGCCAGGTCGTGGTTCCACGTCTCGCCGGGGTGGAAGCGGTCGCCGTCGGGGATCTTCAGCTCAAGGTGCATGCCGATGTCGATGATCACGCGGACGGCGCGCAGCGCCTGGGCGCTGAGGAGGCCCATGTAGTAGTCCGGGTTCTCGAGGTAGCCGAGTTCCGACATCAGGCGCTCCGCGTAGAGCGCCCAGCCTTCGCCGTGGCCGCTGATGAACGTTAGGAGCCGCTGATAGCGTGACAGCGCCTGCGGATAGAGGCGGACGGTCCCCACTTGCAGATGGTGGCCGGGAACGCCTTCGTGGTAGACGGTGGAAACGTCGCCCCACTTCGGGAAGCGCGTGGCGTCTCCGGTCGGCCACCAGGTGCGGCCGGGCCGCTCGAAGTCCTCCGAAGGGCCGGTGTAGTAAGGCGCCAGCGCGCCGCCCGGCGGTGGGATCATCACCTCCATCACGCGGATCTCGTCCGGGATGTCGAAGTGCTTGCCGTGTAGGTCGCTCAGCGCCTCGTCGTGCAGCTCCTGCAGCCAGCGTTGGTACTGTTCGACGCCCTCAACCGAGCGCCCGGGATCGTTCTCCAGCAGGTCTGTGACCTCGGCGATCGACGCGCCGGTCTTGATCTTCTCCGCCGTCTTGCGCATCTCTTCCTCGATGCGGTACTGCTCTTCCCAGCCCCAGCGGTACGTCTCCTCCGGGTTGATCGAGGCGCCCAGGAAGACCCGCGAGAGGAGCTCGTAGCGCTCGCGGCCGGCGGCTTCGCGCTTGCTGGTCTTCGGCCCGTACTCATCTGACAGGAAGCGGTACATCTCCGCGTAGCCTTCTTTCGCCGCGCGGGCGCCGGTCTCGATGTCCGCTGAGAGTCCGTTGGAGCTGAGGCCGGAGGCGACGAACTGCTCGCGTAGCTGGTCGAAGTACGAAGGCTTGTCGCCGAGGCCGCTCCAGACGCGCGCCTGCTCCGCGCCCTCGCTTGCCTGCCGCTTCGAGGCGTGGAGTCCGCGCTCCAGCCCCAGCGACAGCGACTGCCGGTAGCCGGCCAGCGCCTCCGCCACGAGGTTCAGCCGCGAGGCGATGTTCGACCAGTGCTCTGCGTTCTCCTTCGGCATGAGGTCGAACACCTGACGGACGCTCTGCAGCGGGCTGGCGATGTTGCGCAGGGCTCGCAGGTTCTCGCCGGCGTCGTACGCGTCCAGAGAAACGCCGAGCCGTTCCTGCATTACCTCGCGCGCGATGCGGTCCGCTGCCGATTCGTCGCCGGCTTCGTCAAGCCGGCGTAGCGTGTCGCGGTTCAGTTCGGCGACCTTGCCCGGGCCTTCCGGAGAGAGGTCGGGCATTTCGTGGTCGTGGCCTTGGATTCCCAGCGCCGTCGCCAGTGACGGCTCGAGCGACGCGATGTCGTCTACGTAACGATCGGCGATCTCAAACACACGAGACATTCCCACCGGCTCCTTCTCTGTTCCCCCTCAGTTGCACAGGATGCAGCAACGGCGGCTCAGTGTCATCCCGGTGCGGTCAGACGATCAGGTGGACGTCGCCGAACTCGTGCCAGAGGTAGCGGCCGGCCAGCGCCGCCGCGTAGGCTGCGCGCAGGTGCTCGCGCCCGGCGATTGCCTCGAGCATCCAGAGGTGGCTGGCCTTCGGCTCGTGGAAGCCGGTGAGCAGGGCTTCGACCGTGCGAACGCCGCGCTGTGGCGTGATGATCAAGCCGGTCCAGCCGCTGGTCGCGAGGACTCTGCCGTCCTCGGCGGCTGCGGATTCCAGCGCCCGCACGACGGTCGTGCCGATGGCGACGACGCGGCCGCCGGCGGCGCGCGTGGCGTTGACGGCGCGCGCGGTCTCAGGCGGCACCTCGAAGCGCTCCTCGTACGGCGCTTCGGGCGTCTCCAGGCTGGCGACGCCGCAGTGCAGAGTCAGCGTCGCCCAGCCAATGCCGCGCTCACGGAGCGACTCGATCACGGGCTCGCTGAAGGGGCGGCCGGCGGAGGGCATCTCGGCCGAGCCGGGGCGCTGCGCGTAGACCGTCTGGTAGGCCTCCAGCGGCCACTCTTGTGTGGCGTACGTGTACTGGATTGGGCGGCCGTGCCGCGCCAGGTAGTCGAGCGTGCGTTCGCCTGCGGATAGCCGAGCGACCCAGAGCCGGCACGAGTCGCGGTACGGCTCCCGCAGCCGCGCGCTTTCGCCGCCCGGCAGCGTAAGTAGCTCGCCCGAGTACGCTGCTGTCTTGCGCGGCTCGACGACCCACGTCTCGTCGTCCAGCTGCGTCGAGAGGTGGAGGTCGATCGCCGATCCGTCCGCGCGCGTCGCAATGAGCGCCGCCGGGATCGTCGCCGAGTCGTTGGCGACGACGAGGTCGCCCGGCCGCAGGAACGACGCCAGGTCGCGGAACGAGGCGTGCTCGATGCGGTCCGTACGGTGGTCGCTCACCATCAGCCGCACCTCGTCGCGGGACAGCCCGCGCGCTTCCGGCGGCCCGTCCGCCTCCAGTTCGTGCGGCAGCTCGAACGCCAGCGGCGCCGGTTCGATGAGCTTCGTCCTGTAGTCTGCTTGTGTTGTTGCGATCATGTCGTCTCACACGGCCGTAGCCGCCTCCTGTGCCTTCACGCGCCGGAACGACGCGGTCTATTCTTCGACCAGCCTCACGAACTCAGGCGCGGCGGCGCGCGGGTCCGGGAGCCCGGAGAGGTCCTCACCGGGCTCGGCGAGCCGGTGCATTTCGGTGTTCATGTCGCCGGGGTCGACGGCGTAAACGCGCACGCCGGAGCCTTCGAGCTCGGCCGCCAGCGTCCGCGACAGGTGCTCGAGAGCGGCCTTGCTCGCGCCGTAGCCGCCCCAGCCGGGGTAGGCCTCGACACCGGCGTCGGAGCTGACGTTGATGATGACGCCGGATCCGCGCTCCCTCATTCTGGGGAGGACGAGCTGCGCCAGGTGCAGCGGCGCCAGGACGTTGACTCGGAGGACGCGCTCCAGGTCCTGCCACGCATACTCTTCCAGCGCCGGCATTGGGCTCGGACCGAGCTCCGAGGCGTTGTTGACCAGCACATCGACGCGGCCGAACCGTGAGATCGCGGCGTCAACCAACCGCTCGGCGTCTTGCGAGACGTCCAGGGCCAGCGCCTCCACCGCCGTTAGTTCGCGCAGCTCGCGGGCGGCGGCCTTGAGGGCTGCGGCGCCTCGCGCTGCGATCACGAGCTTCGCGCCTCTGGCGGCGTACCGGCGGGCGATCTCCATGCCTAGGCCGCGGGACGCTCCCGTTATCAGGGCTACTTTGTTCTCCAGTGTCATCGCGCTCTCCTTGTCGCTTGTTCTGCTACCCTCACGCTAAGGCTGAGCAGGCAGCGACACATGAGTCGCAAGGCCGAGTTGGGGTCGGGAATCAGTCCTAGGACCGGCGGGAGCGCCGGGCGCTACTCGAGGTCGACGAGGTGCTGACGCACGGCGCAGAGAGCGGCTTGCGTGCGGTCGGCCAGGTGCAGCTTCTGGAGGATGTTGCTGACGTGCGTCTTGACCGTCTTCTCGGCGATCCCGAGGTCGAGCGCGATCTCGCGGTTCGACATCCCCTTCGCGATCAAGCGGAGGACGTCCATCTCGCGCTCGGTGAGCGCCGCCGGGTCGACCGCATTGGGCTTGCCCTCGGCGAACTCCTGCATGAGCTTGCCAGCAACAGCGGGATGGAGGAGCGCCTCGCCGCGGTAGACCGTGCGGATGGCGTCGCCCAGCTCGGCGGGCTGGACGTCCTTCAGAAGGTAGCCGGCCGCCCCGGCCTTGATAGCGGCGAACACTTTCTCGTCGTCCGTAAAGCTGGTGAGGACGAGCACCCGCGTCGACGGGGTCAGTGCCTTGATCTCGTGCGTCGCCTCGATCCCGTCCTTGGCCGGCATCACGAGGTCCATGACGACGACGTCCGGCAACAGCTCAGCGGCCAGCCGGACCGCCTCCGTGCCGTCACTGGCCTCGCCCACGACCTCGATGTCGTCCTGCAGCTGGAGGAACGTTCGCAGTCCCTGGCGGACGACGGCGTGGTCGTCGGCGATCAGGACGCGGATCCCCTCACTCAACGGGCGCCTCCAGGCGGATCGTCGTCCCCCGGCCCGGTGCTGACTCGATCGTTAGCTCCCCGCCCAGCTCCACCGCGCGCTCCTCCATCGATGTGATCCCCAGCCGCTTGCCCCGGATGCCGGGCTCGTCCGGGTCGAAGCCGCGGCCGTCGTCGCTGACGGTGAGCCGCACCAGGCCGTCGGCGGCGCCCAGATCGAGCGTGACGCGGCCGGCCTGCGAGTGCTTGACTGCGTTGCTCAGCGCCTCCTGGGCGATCCGCAGCAGCTGTCCCTCGATCTCCACCGGCAGCGCTTCGTAGCCGTCGCCCCGCAGCTCGACGTCGAGGCTGGAGACGCGGCGCACGACGTCGACGTGCTTGCGCAGCGTCTCCAGCAGGCCTTCCGACTCAAGCTCCGCCGGGCGCAGCTCGAAGATGAGCGACCGCATCTCTTCGACGGCCTGGCGGGCGAGGTCTCGCAGCGTCTCGGCCTGCGCCTTCGCCTCCGCCGGCTGCGACTCGATCAGCTGGGCCGTCGCCTCCGCCGTCAGCGAGATGCTGAACAGCGTTTGCTTGACGCTGTCGTGCAGGTTCGCGCGCCAGGCGGTTGCGTTCCTCGACGGCGCTTAGCTCGCGGCTGCGCTCGTGCAGGCGGGCGTTCTCGATCGCGACGGCTGCGTGTGCCGCGAGCATCTCGATCGCCTCCTGGTCCTCGTCTGAGAACTCCGGCGCGCCGATCTTGTCGGTGAGATAGAGCGCCGCGATCACCTAGTCGCCGGAGACGATGGGCACGCCGAGGAACGACGACATGCGCGGGTGGGCGTCCGGCCACCACTCGAAGCGAGGGTCCTGGCGGACGTCCGCGGTGCGGTAGGCGCTGGCCTCCTTCAGCATCGCCGCCAGCAGGCCGTGCCGTCGCGGCAGCGGGCCGATCTTCGCGACGAGCTCGTCGCTCATGCCGGTGAAGATGAACTGGCGGAACTCCTCGCCGCCCTCGTCCGGTATGCCCAGCGCGGCGTACTTCGCGCCGACGAGCGAGCGGGCGCTCTCGACGAGCCGGCGGAGGCTTCGCTCCGGCCGCCGCTCGCCCAGGATCGCCAGCACGGCGTCGCTGATCGCGTGCAGGAGTTGCCGGTCGCGGGTTCGTCCCATCGTGCCGCCATTTTACGGCTACCGGGGCGTTCCGGCATCGGACCTGCGGCTTAGGACTGTGCGGTCGCGACGACAGGGCTCGTGCAGAAGGCGCAGCGCCGGGCTTCGACGGGGATTTTGCTCAGGCATTCCGGGCACTTCTGCGTCGTCGGGTCGGGGAGGCGGCTCCCGGCGGCTGGCCGCCACGAAACGGTTGTACGGCCGGACGACGAAGAAGAAGACCGCGGCGGCGATCGTCACCAAGGCGAAGACGGCGTTGAGGAAGTTGCCGTAGATCAGCCTCGAGTCGCCGACGTCGATCGTCAGGCCGCCGAAGCTCGGCTCGCCGACGATCGCGGCGATCAGCGGCGTGATCAGGTTCTCCACCATCGACGTGATAACCACGCCGAAGGCGACGCCGATCACGATCGCCACCGCCAGGTCGACGACGTTGCCTCGCAGCAGGAACGCCTTGAATTCGCTCAGGGCAGTCATGTTGGGCCGCCCTTTCTAGGCTGGTATCGAGGCAAGGATACACTCAGGCGGAGCAATCGCAAGAGTCGCCGCGACGAGGCGTCCCCCTGTACACTGTGCGCATCACCATGACCGACACTGCCGAACCGAAGACCTACGGCAGCCTGCCGTCGCCGCTGCAGAACGGCGAGATCGTCCTTCAGCTCTGCCATCGACACTGGTGGTACCTCTGGCCGCGCACGATCCTCTGGCTGTTCTTCGCCTTCGCGCCCGTCATCGTGCTGGCGCTTGTGTTCGACGTCATCGGCGTCCTGGACGACCTCGGCATCTTCTTCTGGCTGGTCGCGATCGTCTGGCTCGGCTGGTGGGCGGTGCGGCTGGCGCTGGGCTGGTACCGCTATTCGAACGACATCTGGGTGGTCACCAACCAGCGCATCATCGATAGCTTCAAGTCGCACCCGTTCAGCCACCGCCTGGCGACCGCAGACCTCGTGAACGTGCAGGACATCTCGGTCCAGAAGATCGGCTTCATCCCGACGGTGCTGGGCTTCGGCGACGTCGTCTGCCAGACGGCGAGCGGTGCCGAGGGTGGCTCCTTCCGCATCATCGGCGTCCCAAAGCCGGCGTCGGTTCAGCTCCTGATCGACAAGGAACGCGACGTGGAGCGCCGGCGCCTCAGCGGCGCCCCCGGCACGTCAACGACCTCGCTTTAGCCAGCTCCGACCGCTGACACGCCCTCCCCTTGTTCCCCGTCGCCGTCACCTGTCCCATAATGAGCGCCATGCGTATGTCGAAGCTGTTCTCCAAGACGCTGCGGGAGGTGCCCGCGGACGCTGAGACGGAGGGGCACCGGCTGCTCATCCGCAGCGGCATGATCGCGCCGATTTCGGCGGGGGTGTATGCCTATATGCCGCTGGGGCTGCGCGTGCTGCACCGCATCCAGGCGATCATCCGCGAGGAGATGGACCGCGAGGGGCCGGACGGCCGCGCGGGCCAGGAGCTGCTGATGTCGTCGCTCGTGCCGATCGAGTACTACGAGCGCTCTGGCCGCGACCAGACGATGGGGGACATCCTCTTCCGGCTCAAGGACAACCACGACCGCGAGTTCGCGCTGGGCCCGACGCACGAGGAGGTGTTCGTCGACGTCTTCAAGCGCAACGTGCAGTCGTACCGCGACCTGCCGCTGATGCTCTACCAGATCGCGACGAAGTTCCGTGACGAGCCGCGGCCCCGGGGCGGACTGATCCGGCTGCGGCAGTTCATCATGAAGGACCTCTACAGCTTCGACGCCGACCAGGACGGCCTCGACGTCTCGTACCAGATGATGTTCGACGCCTACGTTCGCGTGTTTGAGCGCTGCGGCGTGCAGGTGATCCCTGCGCTGGCGGATGCGGGTGCCATGGGCGGCAGCGACACGCACGAGTTCCTCTACCTGACGGAGATCGGCGAGGACCACTGCCTGCTCTGCCCGAAGTGCGGCTACGCGGCGAACGCCGAAGTGGCGACGTTCGTGAAGGAGACGGCCTCCGCCGATGAGGAGCCGAAGCCTCTGGAGGAGATCGACACGCCGGGCCTGACGACGATCGAGGCGCTGGCCGATCACCTGAGCGTCCCGAAGTCGAGGACCTGCAAGGCGGTGTTCTACACGGCCACCTACGGCGACGAGAAGGGTGGCAGGCGCGATGACCCCGTGCTCGTCGCGATCCGCGGCGACATGGACGTCAACGAGGCGAAGCTGAAGAACGCCCTAGGCGCCATCGAGCTTCAGTATATGGACGAAGGCGCCGCGACCAGGGCCGGGTTCGTCGCCGGCTCGGCCTCGGCGGTCGGCCTCGAGAACATAAAAGTGGTCGCCGACGAGCTCGTCGTGCGGGAGCGGAACCTCGTCGCCGGGGCGAATAAGCCCGATAAGCATCTGCTCAACGTCAACCACGAACGCGACTGGCAGGCCGACATCGTCGCCGACGTCGCGCTGGCCGCGGGTGGGATGTCCTGCAGCAACTGCCAGACACCGATGGACGAGCGCCGCGGGATCGAGATGGGACAGGTGTTCAAGCTCGGCGTGAAGTACTCGGAGGCGTTCGAAGCGTTCTTCCTCGACGCCGAGGGACAGCAGCGCCCGGCGGTGATGGGCTCATACGGCATCGGCATCGAGCGGCTGTTGGCGGCGGTCGTCGAAGAGAACCGGGACGAGGCGGGGATCGTCTGGCCGCGCCAGCTAGCGCCGTACGACGTGCACGTTGTGGGGTTGCAGGTCGAGAAGCCGGAGGTTCGCGAAGCCGCCGAGAAGCTGACAGGCGACCTGGAGGCGGCAGGCCTGTCGGTGCTTTATGACGACCGCGAGGAGTCGCCGGGCGTGAAGTTCAACGACGCCGACCTGCTGGGCATGCCGCTGCGAGCGACGGTCAGTCCGCGCAACCTCGACAAGGGCTCGGTGGAGCTGCGGCGGCGCGCCGGTGATGAGAACGAGCTGGTGGCGACGGAGGCAGCGCTGGACGAGATCAAGGCGCGCCTTGCGAACGCCTGAGGCGTTCGGGCTCTAGACGCTGGAGGCGCCGACGGGCGGGCAACCGGGGATGGCGATGGCCAGCTCTGAGACGAAGCGAAGAATGATTACCGCGTCCAGGCCTTGCACCGTGCCGTCGCAGTCGACATCGGCGTAGAGCGAGCAGGGAGCGGCTCCCGCGTCGGCGATCGTTAGCAGTATGGCCAGGAGGTCGCTCACGTCGATCGTTTCGTTGCAGTCGGCATCGCCGTGAAGGTGCGGCGTTGGTGACGGCGTGCTGGTGGGCGCCGGTGGTGGGGATTGCGTCGGCTCCGTGGGCGGGCTCGGCGAGGGGGTTGGTGAGGCCGTAGGAGTATCCGAAGGCGCTGGCGTTGGCGACGGTGTCGATGTTGGTGGCGGCGTGGGACTCGGCGACGGCGTGGGCGACGGAGTCGGCGTCGGCGGCGAGCCGTTGATCTCGACGCCGGAGGTGGAGGTGAACGGCGATTCGCCGCTGTCGTTGAAGGCACGCGCCTTGTAGCAGTAGCTCCCGGAGGCCAGGCCGTTGCCGTAGTCCGTGTCCGTGTAGGCGAGCGACCCGTCCGCGACGGTGTCGAGGAGGGCGAAATCGGGCGCGGTGGCGCTCTCGCAGGCGAGCGGCGCGCGCCAGAGCTCATAGCCCCACTCGTTCGTGGCGTTGCTCCAGGTGAGGAGCGCCTCGCTGGTGCCGACTGCGGAGGAGTCGCTGGGTGCTGTCGGCGGGGAGCCGCCGGCGAGCGGGTAGACGTTGCTCGCGCCGGCGTCGTCGTCGGGGCACGGCGTGCGGCTGACGCCGCCGTAGCTGGCGTCCATCACCGGGCAGGTCTGACAGCTGTTGTTGCTGGGATGGCCGAGGCCGAGGACGTGGCCGTTTTCGTGCAGAAGCACGGTCTGGAGGTAGAAGGTGTTGGTGAAGCAGGCGCCGCTGCCGTCGACGCGCCACTTGGTCCCGAAGTGGTCGGTGTCGACCTCGACGTCGGCGTCGAGGATTCGCGAGCCGATGTAGCAGGTGTAGGTGACGGCAAGGGTGCCGGAGCCATGGCTGGAGGAGACGCCCCAGGTGGTGTCGTGGAAGCCGTCGCAATCGCCCTGGTTGCTTGTGCGCGTCGTGCTCTGCACCGGCCCGAAGGCGATGTAAGAGCCGGGGACGTTCTGCGAGGCGTGGAACGAGCGAATGGAGGCGAGACGCGTCTCCTGCTCGGTGAGCTGAGCCGGCTTGCCGCTAGCGGCGTTGATGTAGTACTGGACGGGGATCTCACCGTCGATGAAGCTGACGCCGAGCGTGGAGGACTCGCTCTCGATGATCTGCGGGCCGTCGTCCAGCGGGTCGTCTTCGAGGGGGAGGTCTCCGGTGGCCGCCGCGCGCACGGCGCCGCGCATCTCGCCCAGTGGGATCGCGGGCTGCGTCAGCCGCTGGTCCTGCGTCACGGTGAACTTGCCCCGGAAGCCCGCCGCTGGGAACACCTCGCCGTCGTCGCTCACACCGAGGAAGACGACGACCTGCTCGCCAACCGCGAACTCTGGGCTCGTGCCCACTGCCAGGCGGTGGTCGCCGATGGCGCCTCCAGGCACGTCGATAGTGAGATCAGCCGTCGGTGGCAGGCGGTCCGCCTTGTAGATGTCCGCGGTGGCGATCCTGACCCGCGTGACGATCGTGACTGGACCGTTGCTGCGGCACGTCTGCAGGCTCTCGACAGCGCCAAACACGATCAGATCGGCCTCGTCGGTGAGTTGATCGACGTTCGAGCCGGTCATCAGTCCGCCGGCACCGGCCGTGTGCGAGGAGCCTTCCGCGCGGACGGGAGTGCAGTCGTAGAACTCCTGGCCGGCGGCGTTATGGCTGGCGGGCCCGGCGAGGTAGACGTAAACAACCGCAGCGGCGAAGAGCACCTCAGACAACTTTTGGGCACTCACGTATATAATTCCCGGTCGAATGCATCGGCTAGCCGCCCGAGACCGGGCTCCGGATGGACGTGAGTGGCCGCGGAGCTAGGCGCTGACGGGCGGGATCTTGCCGGCCCAGGGGCGAGCTTCTTCCAGCTGGCCCGCCAGGCGGAAGAGCGTCGCCTCGTCTCCAAAGCGGCCGGCGAAGTGAAGGCCGATCGGTAGCCCCTCCTCGTTCCAGAAGAGCGGCACGGACATCGCCGGCTGACCGGTCGAGTTCTGGATCGGCGTGAAGGGCACGAACTCGCCGGCGCGGGTGAAGCCCGCCATGCCGTCTTCGGGCGTCGACTGGAGCCAGCCCAGTTCCACCGGCGGCTTGCCGAGCGTCGGCGTCAGCCAGACATCGTAGGTCTGGTGAAAGCCTGCGATCTGGCGGCCAAGCATCTGCATGCCGGCGACGGCGTCCAGGTACTGCGTCGCCGTGACTTCTCTACCCATCTGGTAGAGGGTCCACGTGAGGATCTCGAAGTCCTCCTCCTTCGGCTGTTTACCGGTGAACTTCGCCAGCGTATCGATGCCCCAGGCGTTGCCGGCGGCCCAGAGGTTCGTGAACGAGTCGATGAGCTGATCGCCGGGGACTGGTGGCGAGGCCTCTTCGACCTCGTGGCCAAGATCGCTCAGGAGGGCGGCCGCGTCCTTGACGGCGGCGACGCAGTCCTCGTGTATGGGCGTGTCCGTGAACGTCTTCAGTGTATAGGCGATGCGCAGACGTCCCGGATTGGCGCCGACCTCTTCGAGGTAGGGCCGCTCCGGCGCGGGCGCGACGTAGGGGTCGCCGGGCATTGAGCCGGCGGTGGCGTCGAGGAGGGCGGCGGAGTCGCGCACGGAGCGCGAGACGCAGTGCTCGTTGACGAGGCCGCTCATGATGTCGCCGAGAAGGGGGCCGAGCGTAATCCGGCCGCGCGTCGGCTTGAGGCCGAAGAGGCCGCAGCAGGAGGCGGGGATGCGGATGCTGCCGCCGCCATCGTTGGCGTGGCCGAACGGCACCATGCCGGAGGCGACCGCAGCGGCGGAACCGCCGCTGGAGCCGCCCGTTGTGCGGTCGAGGTTCCAGGGGTTGTGGGCGGCGCCGAAGAGGCGCGGTTCGGTCGTTGGCAGGAGGCCGAACTCGGGCGTGTTGGTCTTGGCGCAGATCACGAGGCCGGCCTGCTTGTGGCGGCGCGTCAGCTCGGAGTCGATCGGTGAGACGGCGTCTTTGAGGAAGCCCGAACCCTGAGTCTGGACGACGCCGGCGTACGTCGCGCCGAGGTCCTTGAGGACGAAGGGAACGCCGGTGAAAGGACCGTCCGGCAGGCCGGCGGCGATCGCGGCGCGGGCCTGGTCGTACATCGGCAGCACGACGGCGTTGAGCTGCGGGTTGAGGCGCTCGATCGGTTCGATCGCGCCGTCCAGCAGCTCTTCCGGCTTGATCTGCTTGCTGCGGACGAGTTCTGCCTGGGCAGTGGCGTCAAGGAATGCTATGTCGTTCATGGGGGGCGTCCTCCTTACGGGGCCAAAGGTGGCACGGAGAGGGGACGGCGTCAAGAGCTAAAGGGATCCGGCAGGCGGGCGCAGGGAGGGGGCGCGCCCGCCCGCCGAGGGATGTTGGCTTGGTCAGGTGGAGGCAGGATCAGCGGCAGCGCCGATCTCGCCGTGAGCGGCGTCGTATTCGCGGCGGAGGATGGACATGCGGACGACATCCCAGTAGCGGCCGTCCTGGTACTGGTCCTCGCGGAAGCGGCCCTCTTCGACGAAGCCCAACTTCGCGTACACGGCGAGGCCGCGACCGTTGAACTCGAAGACGCCCAGCGTCACCTTGTGCAGGTTCATCTGCTCGAAGGAGAAGCGGAGGAGTGTGAGCATGACGTCCGTGCCGAAGCCGCGGCCCCAGTACTCCTTCTCGCCGATCAGGATGCCGAGTTCGGCGTGGCGGTTCTCGGCGCTGCCGCCGTGCAGGCCGCAGTGCCCGATGTGTACGCCATCCATCGTTTCGACGGCGAAGCGCACGTTGCCGAAGTCCAGGGGCTTGGCGGCACCCTTCACCCACTCGCGCTCCGACTCCATGGAGAACGGGTAGCGGGCCATCAGTCCGCTGGTGACCTCGCGGTCGTTCATCCAGCGGAAGGCGTTTTCGGCGTCTTCGGGCTCGACGGCCCGCAGCCGCACCAGCCTTCCTTCTATCATCTGCCGTGCCCCCTTTCCCGGGTTGTCCTTGGTGCAACGAAAAAGCCCGCCGCTTCTGCGACGGGCCCTGGGTTCCTGTAAGAGTGTGTTCGATCAGGTGAGGAATACCCGGGCCCGGCCGCAGATAGCCATGGGGCAGGAGCCGACAAAGGCGTGCATCTGCTTCGTGTCTGCGGATACGAACCGGATATTCACGGTGACGGGATGGTAGCAGGGGCCTGCGGAGATGTCAACGGATCGCTCGTGCCGCCGTGGACGGAGGCACCTTGCTCGGCATATGATGCGACTCCGAGATCGAAGAACAGGGATTTAGGAGGTACGGGTGGCCAATCGAGGCTTCAGTCTGAACGTGCGACCGCTGCTTCTCGTGGCGGCGGTCGCTCTGGGCGCCGCGCTGCTGACGGCGTGCGGTGGAGGCGGCGATAGCGATGGACCCACTGCGACCGCGACGACCGCCCCCGCGGGCGAGAACCCGACGGCGACAGACGCCGGCGGCGCGTCACCCATGGCTACGGCCGGCGTGTCCCCGACGGCCGAGACCACGCCGGCTCAGATCGGCTCCTTTTGTGACCTCGTGACCCCGGACGAGGCGGATGACGCGCTGGGCGAGTTCGTCACCGGGTTCCCGTGCGGGACCCTGAACGGCCAGTGGCAAACGGACTCTGGACTGTACGTGCGTTTGGAGCCGGGGTCTGCGGGAGATCTCCTGGCAGGTGCCGAGATGGAAGGCGTTGCCGGTGAGCTGGTGGCCGGAGTCGGTGATAAGGCCGCCTGATTTGACGGGGTTCAGGTCCCCTCTCACCACTTCCAAAAAGACGAGACGGTGGCACTGGGCGTCTTGAGTCTGCGCCATGGCGACGTCTACCTCCGGATCATGCTCAATCTCCCCGCGGTAGATGGCGCGGCCCAGCTGGAGATTGCGAAGGGCCTGGCCGCCAAAGCCATCGAGCGACTCCCGGCCTGAGGCGGCCGCGTCTACTCCGGCGGCAGGACGCCGACGCGGCGCAAGAACGGCGTCGCCTCGGCGACGTGCTCTTCGGGGATCTTCTGGTTGATCTCGTAAATGCGCGGGATGTGCGGCGGCAGCTTCGCGGCGTAGTGCGCCCAGTCGGCGGTGCCGTGGCCGGGAGCGCGGTGGTCGGCGAGACCGTCGGTACCGTGCACGTGCGAGCCGACGCAGCGATCGGCCAGCTCGTCGAGCCAGCGGTGGCGGTGTATCAGCCCGAGGCGGTCAAGCACTTCGACGTGGCCGATGTCGATCCAGAAGCCGACGACGTGCGGCGGGTAGGCGTCGAGCAGCTCTGCCATCTCGTCTGGGTTGGGGAACTCGCTGAAGTGATCGCGGTTCTCGAGGCCGATCGTGACCTCGTTGGCGGCGGCGTGCTCCGCCACCTCAGCGAGTGACCGGCGCGCTTGCGGGAAGAAGTCCAGCGCGCCATCGCGCCGGCGTTTGACCGCCGACTTGCGCAGCTCATCGGCCGCTTCGCCGTCGGTCGTGCCCTCGCCGAAGAGCTTGCGGATCTGGCGCTCCTCATCGAACATCTGGTCGCCGATGCCGCCCAGGTGGACGACGAGCAGCGAGGCGCCGGCGCGAACAGCGGTGTCGACGCTGTCCTTCGCTAGCTGCACGGCTACCGCTCGCTCTTCTTCATCGGTGGCGGCGAGATTGAGCGCCTCGGACAGCCGGCCCCTGGCGCGGACCCGCGGACACGGCGAGTGTACCGAAGAGACCGCGACGTGGTTGCTCTCGATGAGCGCGTCGACGCCGGCCTGCGGGATGGCGTAGTTGATCTCGATGTGGCCGAAACCGAGCGCTGCAGCCGTCTCCGCGAACGAGGGCATGTGGTCGTGCTCGTCGCCGTCTTTGCGGAAGCGGCCCTGCGACCACATCGTCGAAAGGGAGTGCAGGGGAGGGTCTTGTGGGGGGGTCATGAGGTCAGTTTATCGCCTCGGTCGGTCGCCAGTCGAGCGCGGGCGGCCTCCAGGCGGCGGGCGAAGGCGATGCCGCCGACGGATCCGGCGGCCGCGGCCAGGAACGCGGCGAGAAGACTGACGAAGAAGCCGGTAACGTCACGCATGCCGACGAGCGGTACGAAGACGCCGGCCGCCCAGGCGGCGCCGATCGCGAGCGGAAAGGCAACGGCGGCGCCGCGACCGCGGACGAAGAGCGCCGTCGCCATCCAGGGGAAGAGGGCGACGATCGTCCAGCAGAGGAAGAAGAAGATGAGGAAGGCGAGGCGCGCCTCGAACGTCATGAGGATAGGTTACCGCGTTGCGCTGCGAGGTTTCAGGCGTTAGGCGTGGCTGAAGACGTCTTGGTGGCCTTCGAAGAGGTAGCGCTCTCGGAAGGCTATGATCATCGCCTTTCCGAACGCGTTCGGCGTAGCCAGGACGCTCTCGATCGTTCGGCCTTCGAATGTCGAAGTATCACGCAGCACGGCGCCGTACTCCGTGGCCGCTCGCTCGAAGCTGGGATTCTGAGATGGGTATACCAGCACGAACCGGCCCCACCGCCACCGTTCGGACGGATGCTGAAGCATCGAGAGTACCAGCAGGTGGTCGAGCCATATCTGCTGCAGATCCGTTCCGATGACGCGCTCTCGCCAGTCGTCGACGAAGGCTCCGGAGTCTTCCGTGACTTGGACGTAGCGCGCCAGAGCTTTCTCTCTTGGTGCTTTCTCGCGCCTGGCGTGCTCGTGGTACTTCGTTTCGATGCCGATGACCGCGTGGCCGCCGCCCGCCACGTCGATCTCCAGCGCCGCGTCGAACGCGCTGCGGTTGCCCAGAAACTCCGGATCGGCGCTGCCCGGTGAGTACTCAAATCTCACGCTCGCTCTGCCCGTTGGCGCGTCAGGCCAAAGGGAGGTGGCGGCTCGTGTCGCGGCTCTGGGATCGTCGTGGAGGTCGCCGAAGAGGTTGAAGCACATCGGCATCGAGGAAAGCAGATCGGCCCACAATCGATCTTTGCGCAGCATTTCGCCCCGTTCGCGGTGATCGAGCCGATGCTGCACTGCGGAACACACACCTGGCGTGAGAAAGTTGGCGCCGCTCTTCCTCGCGAAATCGAGTGCAATTCGGCTGCCGACCGGCGTTGTATTGACGCCGCCACGGTATGGCTGTGTGCCAATCGGGTGTCCGCGAGCCTCTCGCCACTTCGCCTGGTGTAGTCGAGCGCTGCGCTTCCAGGCCGTGGTCGCCGGATCGCGTGGTGCGCTGTCGACGCTGAACCAGCAGTGGCGGTCGCGGAGGACCTGTGGGGCGGGCTGTTTCATGGGTACTACGTTACAAGGTCGCCGGTCAGGCCCGTCGCGGCAGCAGCGCCTCGACGGTGCGGCGGAAGGCGTCCGGGTCGAGGCGCGGCGCCCTCTCGGTGGGGAGCTGGTGCGCCCATGACGAGGGGGCGAAGAGGTCCTCGTCGCCGGGCGGGTAGGCGAGGTAGACGTCCCAGGCGATCGCCTCCGGAGAGCGGCGTCTCGGCGTCTCGGCGGGCGTCAGTCCGAGGGGCGCGGCAAGCGTCGGAGCGAAGGCGCCGTCGGCGTCCCAGTAGTGGTCGGCGGCTGCCTGCTCGCGCTGAGCGGCGGCGCGCACGGCGGCTTCGCGGTCGTCGGCGGCGAGGACGGGCGTCCAGACGTAGAACGAGCGGAGGCCGCGATCGGCCAGTGCGAGGAGCAACTCGTGCCCCGCAACGGAGGCACCATCAAGGCAGGCGCTTCAGGTGGGCGAGACGACGAGGAGGACGCGGGCGTGGTCTCCGGCTGCGGCGAAGTCGTCGGTCAGCGGACGGAAGCCGGGAGCGAGGTCGCGCATCATCGCGGGCGCCTAGATGTGCGGCGGGAAGAGCGATTCGAGCTCGGTGCGGAGGGGGTCGCCGTCCGGGAGGTAGCGCGAGAAGTCGCCGGCGGGCTGCTTGACGTCGCGACGACCGAAGGCGCTCTCCTTGCTGATCTTGTCCTGGAGGAGCATCAACCCCTGCAGCAGCGACTCAGGCCGCGGCGGACAACCGGGGACGTAGACGTCGACGGGGATGATCAGGTTGACGCCGGGCAGGGTGCTGTAGCCATAGGCGAACGGGCCGCCGATCGTGGCGCAGCTGCCCATCGAGATGACGTAGCGCGGCTCGGCCATCTGCAGGTAGATGCGGCGCACGGGCGGCGACATCTTCCAGGTGACGGTGCCGGCGACGATCATCAGGTCGGCCTGGCGCGGTGAGGGGCGGAACAACTCGGCGCCGAAGCGGGAGATGTCGTAGCGGGGCATCGCCGTGGCGATCATCTCGATCGCGCAGCAGGCGAGGCCGAAGGCGACAGGCCAGAGGGACGACTTGCGCGCCCAGTTGACGAGGCCGTCGACGGAGCCGAGGAGCACGTTCTGACGGATCGACTCCTCGATGGAGGTCTCCGCGGCGTCATGGACGGTGATGAGCTGATCGGACATGAGATTTACGTTTGTGGAGTTTATCACGAGCGGGCGTTAGGATTGTGCCAGGCTCTTGCGATTGCTTTCGTTCGCCGATATCTCGCTCGGCGTTGATGTGCTAGCATCGCGGCCTGAGTCGGAAGAGATTGCCCGTGCTTGGCCGCTCCTCGCCCTTGATCGATTTTGGCACCTCGGACGTCGCCGTGATGAACGCGGACGGAACCGGCTCCGAGCTGGTTGCGAGCGATGGCTCAAAGGAGCAGTACGATCCGGCGTTCTTGCCGGACGGCACGAAGATCGCGTACGTGGAGTTCCCGTCCCTCTCGCTGTCAGCTCGCGTATCGCCGCAATCTTCATCGGAGAGCCTTGTCGTCGCCAATCGGGACGGGTCGGGCGCGCAGGTCGTCTCACCGCCCGGTGTGCGGGTGTTCGGTCCAGATTGGCGTGTCAACGTAGCGGCCACACCGACGCTAACGCCATCACCGACGACGAGCCCGTCAGGCGACGCTCGCATCTGGGGCGACAACAACTGCTCGGGCGGAGTGAACCCGGTCGACTCGCTGCTCGTGCTGCGCGACGACGCCGGCCTGCCGACGGACACGGGCGAGTGCCCGGACATGGGCCAGGTCGTCGAGGTCGCGAACGCCTCGCCGCACCCCTGGGGCGACGTGGACTGCAGCGCTGCGATGACGCCGGTGGACTCGCTCAAGATCCTGCGCGACGATGCGGGGCTAGACGTCAGCCAGGCAGCCGGCTGCCCGGACATCGGCGCCGACGTCACCGTCACCGAGTAGCCAGCCACTTCAGCGGAAGCTAGCGGCGGGCGACGATGTGCGTGCTCGTCATCGTCGCCAGGAGGCGGCCATCCTCGTCCTTGAGCCGCGAGTCGGCGACCATCAGGCGGCGGCCGGCGTGCGTCAGCGTCGTCTCGGCGATAACGTCGCCGTGGTCGACGTTGCGCAGGAGGCTGACGCTGATCTGGACGGACAGCGGGAACGGCAGTTCGGCCTCGTCCGGTTGCTGGCGGCGCATCCACTCGAAGCAGGCTCTGGTGGCGGCGACGTCGGCGAGCTGGATGATCACGCCGGCGGCGAAGACGCCCGTGCCCTGGCGCGCGGCCGGCTGGTAAGGCACGCGCATGACGACGCGCTCATCGCTGACTTCGACCATGCGCCTGCGGAAGGCGGCGATGACGTTGCCGCCGCTCTCCTCCATGCGCCGCCACCACTCCTCGTGCCAGGCGTCGTCGAATCCGGCGGCCTGACCCTCTTCGGTCCAGGAGGGCGGGCGTGGCTCATCTGGCATCAGGGGAGCTTCGCAACGGCGTTGTAGACACCGACGACGCAGACGATGCTGAGCATCCCCAGCCAGATCAGCGGGAAGAGCTCCTCGAGGCGGTTGACGACGGGGCCGCTCTCGACGGCGGCTGCATCAGCCGTGTTCGACTCATTCGGAGGCACCACGGCGGCGTGAGTGAGCGCATCCGGGGGGTGGAGTTCGCGTTCGTCTTCAGTCATGACGCGGCACGCTCCGGCCAGCTTGGTGAGAGCGAACGCAGGCGTGACACGATGGCCGGAAGCGTTTCGAGGAAGTGGTCGATCTGGTCGTTCGTGTTGCTGGCGCCCACGGTGAGCCGCATGCTACCACGGGCGAGGTCTTCCGGGATGCCCATGGCGGTGAGGACGTGCGATGGCTCGAGAGAGCCGGTGGTGCAGGCGGATCCGCTGGAGCAGGCGGCGCCGGCGAGGTCGAGGGCGATCAGGACCGGCTCGCCCTCCACGAACTCGAAGCAGATGGAGGCGTTGTTGGCGGCGCGTCTTTCGAGTCCTGCGGATCCGCGGGAAGCCTCAGGATGAGCGGGAGTGGTTTGCGGCCCGGTGATGCGGACGTTCGGCACCCGCTCCGGGATGCCGACGAGGAGTCGGTCACGCAGCTCACGGTAGTGCGCCGTACGCGCGCCGAACTCGTCGTAGGCGAGCTTGAGCGCGGTCGCCATGCCGAAGGCGCCGGCGACGTTCTCAGTGCCGGCGCGCCGGTTCTTCTCCTGCGCGCCGCCCAGCAGTTGCGGCAGAAGCGGGGTGCGCGGGCGCACGTAGAGGGCGCCGGTGCCCTTCGGTCCGTAGAACTTGTGCGCCGCAAGCGACATCAGATCGACGCCGAGCGAGTCGACGTCCAGGTCGAGGATGCCGGCAGCCTGCACGGCGTCGGTGTGGAAGACAGTCTTCGGGTTTCTCGACTTTACGGCGCGCACGGCCTCGGCCAGCGGTTCGATCGTGCCGACTTCGTTGTTCACGTACATGACGCTGACGAGCACCGTGTCGTCACCGACGGCGTCCTGCAGCTCACCGACGTCGATGAAGCCTTCGCCGTCAACGCTGAGGTAGGTAACGCGGAATCCGGCGCTTCCAAGGCGCTCGGCGGCGTGCAGGACGGCGTGGTGCTCGATCGCCGAGGTGATGACGTGATCGCCGCGGCCGGCGTTGCGGGCGGCCCAGGCGGCGCCTTGCAGCGCGAGGTTGTTGGACTCGGAGCCGCCGGCAGTGAAGATGAGGTCGTTCGACCCGCAGCCGAGGACGCCCGCGATCGTGGCGCGCGCCGAGTCAAGGCCGCGCCGGGCGTCCTGCGCTTCAGCGTAGATGCTAGACGGGTTGCCCCAGGCCGTCGTCAGGTAAGGCATCATCGCCTCCAGCACCCGCGGGTCAAGCGGCGTGGTGGCGGCGTGATCGAGGTAGATGCGTTCGGGCGGCGCGCTAGTCACGAACCTATTGTAACGGCCGGCCGCTGAGGGATCGCTTGTGACAGCGCGAACGCTGGTTTGTACCTGATTGAGCCGTGCGAGGGCCGTGTGCTAAAATGGCGGTAGATAAAGACAGTCATTAATTCGTTAATTCACCGCCCCCTATCTTGGAGAGTCGATGGTAGCCGAAAAAGAACCCAAGGTCATCTCCCGCACGTCGGAGGTGGAGTCCGATTACAAATGGGGCTTCTTCACCGATATCGAGATGGACATGGCCCCGAAGGGCCTCAACGAGGACATCGTCCGGCTGATCTCTCGCAAGAAGAACGAGCCGGAGTGGATGACCGAGTCGCGGCTGAAGGCGTTCCGTTACTGGATGACGCTGGAGTACAAGGAGCCGCGCTGGGCGAAGATCAGCTTCCCGCCGATCGACTACCAGGACGCCTACTACTACGCGGCGCCCAAGCAGAAGGAAGACGCGCCGGGCAGCCTCGACGAAGTCGACCCGGAGCTGATCGAGGCGTTCGACAAGCTGGGCATCCCGCTCGAAGAGCAGAAGAAGCTGACGGGCGTCGCCGTGGACGCCGTCTTCGATAGCGTTTCGGTGGCGACGACGTTCCAGAAGCAGCTGGAGGACGCCGGCGTCATCTTCTGCCCGATCTCCGAGGCGATCGAGAAGCACCCGGAGCTGGTACGCAAGTACATGGGCTCCGTCGTCCCGTACACCGATAACTTCTTCGCCGCGCTCAACGCCGCCGTCTTCAGCGACGGCACGTTCTGCTACGTGCCGCCTGGAGTCCGCTGCCCGATGGAGCTGATGACCTACTTCCGCATCAACGCCGAAGGGACCGGCCAGTTCGAGCGGACGCTGATCATCGCCGACAAGGGCGCTTACGTGAGCTACCTGGAAGGCTGCACGGCGCCGATGCGCAAGACGAACCAGCTGCATGCGGCCGTGGTCGAGCTGATCGCCGAGGAAGGTGCCGAGATCAAGTACTCGACGCTGCAGAACTGGTACCCCGGAGACAAGGACGGCAACGGCGGCGTCTACAACTTCGTGACCAAGCGCGGCAAGTGCGCCGGGCGTGACTCCAAGATCTCCTGGACGCAGGTGGAGACCGGCTCAGCGATCACGTGGAAGTACCCCAGCGTGATCCTGCAAGGCGACAACTCTGTCGGCGAGTTCTACTCCGTGGCGCTGGTCAACAACCACCAGCAGGCCGACACAGGTACGAAGATGATCCACCTGGGCAAGAACACGAAGAGCACGATCATCTCCAAGGGCATCTCCGCGGGCAAGGCGCAGAACACCTACCGCGGGCTCGTGCGGATCATGCCGGGCGCAGAGAACGCGCGAAACTTCACGCGCTGCGACTCGCTGCTTATCGGCAGCGACTGCGGCGCGCACACGGTGCCGTACATCGAGGTGCGCAACCCGACCGCGCACATGGAGCACGAGGCGACGACGTCCCGCGTCAGCGAGGACCAGCTGTTCTACCTCATGCAGCGCGGCATCAACGAAGAAGACTCGCAATACATGATCATCAACGGCTTCTGCAAGGGAGTGTTCAAGGAGCTGCCGTTCGAATTCGCGATGGAAGCTTCGCAGCTGCTCAAGGTGAGCCTCGAAGGGTCTGTGGGCTAATGGCGGCTCCGCTGCTGGAAGTGCGTGACCTGCACGTCGCGGTCGCCGAGAAAGAGATCCTGACCGGCGTGAACCTGACCGTCAACGAAGGCGAGGTGCACGCGATCATGGGCCCGAACGGCAGCGGCAAGAGCACGCTGACCAACGTCGTCGCCGGCAAGCCCGGATACGTCGTGACGGGCGGCGACGTCCTCTACGAGGGCGAAAGCATCCTCGCGAAGCTGCCCGACGAGAGGGCCCGCGCCGGAATCTTCATGGCGTTGCAGTACCCCATTGAACTGCCCGGCATCCGCAACCGCGAGTTTCTGCGCACGGCGCTCGATGCGCTGAGGGAGAGCCGCGGCGAGGACAAGATTGGCGTAAGGGAGTTCAACAAGATGCTGGAGGCGAAGGCCGAGGAACTGGGCCTGGAGCCGGACATGATGCGGCGCAACGTGAACGAGGGCTTCTCGGGCGGCGAAAAGAAGCGCAACGAGATCCTGCAGCTGGCCGTCCTCGAACCGAAGCTGGCCCTGCTCGACGAGACCGACTCCGGCCTGGACATCGACGCGCTGAAGATCGTCGCCGACGGTGTGAACCGCTTCCGGGGACCGGAAAGGGCGATCGTCCTCGTCACGCACTACCAGCGCATCCTCAACTACATCACCCCCGACTTCGTGCACGTGCTCATCGATGGGCACATCGTCCGCTCAGGCGACCGCGAGCTGGCCCTCGAGCTAGAGGCGCGCGGTTACGACTGGCTGCGCGAAGAAGCCCAGACGGGCGCAGCCCTGACGGGCGCAGCCCTGACGGGCGCTGCCCCGACCGGCACGGCCCCGACCGGCACGGCGCCGGCGGCGTAAAGGAGCAGCGATGACTCAGGCCGTCGCAACGTACGAGCAGTACGAGGCCGACTTTCGCAGGCTGCAGGAGGAGCGCTCGTCTGACCCCGACTGGCTGAAGGAGCTACGGAGCGCCGCGTTCGCGCGCTTCCAGGAGCTCGGCTTCCCGGTCGCGCGCAAGGGCAACGAACCGTGGAAATACACGGACATCCGCCTGCTCGCCGCCGAGACGTTCCCGTACAAGACTGGCGCCGACGGCACCGTCGACCCGGCTCAGCTGTTCCCCTTCGACGAGGGGATGGCGCGGCTCGCGTTCGTCAACGGCTGCTTCTCGCCGGAGCTCTCGACGCCGCCGGATGGCGTCGTCGCGATGTCGCTGGCGCAGGCGCTCACGGAGCACGGCGCGGACGTACAACGTGACCTCGCTCAGCACGCGCCGCTCGCCGACGAGGCGTTCACCGCGCTGAACACGGCGTTCCTGGCGGACGGTGCGTTCGTGCTCGCCGAAGGCGCCGTGCCATCGCCGCTCCACATCGTCTACGTGACGACCGAGCGCATGGTGACGCACCCACGAACGCTGATCGTCGCGCGGCCGACGAGCGAGCTGAGCGTCGTCGAGAGCTACATCAGCGCCAGCGGCGGCCCTCACTTCACGAACGCCGTCACGGAGATCGCTCTCGAGGACGGCGCGCAGGTGACGCACCGCAAGCTGCTGCTCGAGAACCATGAGGCGTACCACATGGCCAGCACGCGCGTTCACCAGTCGCGCGACTCGGCCTACCGGTCGCTGGTTTACGAGGTGGGTGGCGGTCTGGCGCGCAACGACCTGACGGTGCTGCTGGACGCCGAGGGTGCGGAGGCGTACCTCAAGGGCCTCTATGTCACCGCCGGCAATCAGCACACCGACAACAACGTCAACATCGACCACGCCAAACCGCACGGCTACAGCCGGCTGTACTACAAGGGCATCCTGGACGAGCAGTCGCGGGCCGTGTTCGGCGGCATGGTGATGGTGCGTCCGGGCGCCGACAAGACCGACGCCCACCAGGAGGACAAGAACCTGATCCTCTCGCACGAAGCGGAAGTCGACAGCAAGCCGGCGCTGGAGATCTACGCCGACGACGTCAAGGCCGGCCACGGCGCGACCGCCGGTGCGATCGCCGATGATGCGCTCTTCTACATGCAAAGCCGCGGCATCGACCCCGAGCAGGCGATGCTCTTCCTCGTCCGCGGGTTCGCCAGCGAGATATTCGACTCCGAGACTATCGATCCGCTGCGCGAGTGGCTCGAAGAGCGAACGACGCAGGCGCTGCCGCGATTTCGAGACGCGAGATAAGACAGCCTATGGATCCGCCGGAGGAGACAAGAGACAGAGTGCTCGACACTGACGCGATCCGCCGCGACTTCCCGATCCTCGGGCGCGAGGTGTACGGGAAGAAGCTCGTGTACCTCGATAACGCGGCGACGTCACAAAAGCCGCGTCAGGTGATCGACGCGCTTGTTCGCTACTACGAGTCCTACAACGCGAACATCCACCGCGCGGTGCACGCCCTGGGCGAAGAGGCCACGGCAGCCTACGAGGAGGCCCGCGGGAAGGTCGCGCGCTTCATCAACGCAGCCTCCCCCGAGACGGTGATCTTCACGCGGAACACGACGGAGGCGATCAACCTGGTCGCGTACGCGTGGGGCCGGGCGAACCTGGGCGCGGGCGACGAGATCATCCTCACGCAGATGGAGCACCACTCGAACCTGATCCCGTGGCAGCTGCTGGCCGAAGAGAAGGGCGCGACGATCCGCTACATCGAAGTCACGGCGGACGGCCGGCTGGAGCTGGGGAACCTGAGCGCGCTGTTCAGCCCGCGCACGAAGCTGCTGGCGATGCCGCATGTCTCGAACTCACTGGGGACGATCAACCCGGCCGCAGAGATCGTCGCCGAGGCGCGGAAGCGAGGCGTCACGACACTTATCGACGGCGCACAGGCGACGCCGCACATGCCGGTCGACGTCCAGGAGGTTGGCGCGGATTTCTACGCCTTCTCGGCGCACAAGATGCTGGGCCCGACGGGCGTTGGTGTGCTGCATGCGCGACGGGAGGTGTTGGAGGAGATGGCGCCATTCCTGGGCGGCGGCGAGATGATCCTCAAGGTGACGTTCGAAGGCGCGACCTGGAACGATCTGCCCTGGAAGTTCGAGGCGGGGACGCCAAACATCGCGGACGTGATCGCGTTCGGCTCGGCGATCGACTACCTCGATGTGCTGGGTATGGAGAAAGTTCGCGCCCACGAGGTCGAGGTCACGGGGTACGCGCTGGAGCGGCTGCGAACGCTCGACGACGTGACGCTGTACGGCCCCGACGACCCGGATGAGCGCGGCGGCGTGGTCTCGTTCAACTATGGCGATCTGCACCCGCACGACGTCGGCACGATCCTCGACCGGCAGGGCGTGGCGATCCGCGCCGGGCACCACTGCACGCAGCCGCTGATGCGCTGCCTCGGCGTAACCGGCACGGCTCGCGCGAGCTTCTACCTTTACAATACGCAGGACGAGGTTGACGCGCTGATCGACGGGCTGAAGGCGGCCCGGGACTTCTTCAAGTAGCGGACAGTGGATAGGGGACAGTGGTAGTGACTAGCGACGAGTTCCGGCGGCAAGAGGCTGATCTGGATGAGCTCTACCGCGATATCATCATCGACCACTACCGCAACCCGCGCCACAAGGGCCACCTGAGCGCGCCCTCGGCCTGCCACGAGGGCGTGAACCCGCTCTGCGGCGACGAGGTGACGGTGGAGGTGGCGTTGGACGGCGAGGCGCTCGGCGAGATCGCCTACTCGGGCTCAGGCTGCTCGATCAGCCAGTCGTCGGCGTCGATGATGACGGAGGCGGTGGCGGGCAAGAGCGTGGCCGAGACGCGCCGGCTGATCGCCGATTTCACGGCGATGATGCGCGGCGACGAGGGTGTCGATCCGGACGCGTTAGGCGACCTCGAGGCGATGTCCGGCGTGCGTAAGTTCCCCGTGCGCATCAAGTGCGCCACGCTGGCCTGGCACACTTTGGCCGAAGCGCTGGACCAAGCGTCCGCGGGCTAGGCCGGGCCGGGCCGAAGCCGGACCCCCGAGAGACGACGGCTCAGGCGTAGGAGAACGACTCGAGAAAGCGGCGCATAGCGGCGGGCGCCGGCACCTCGGCGAAGAGCGTCTCGTAGAGGAGCGCCAGGAGCGGGAGGCGGCTCGTGTCGCCGGCAAGCTCCGTGATCGAACGGCATGCGGCGACCCCTTCGACGGTGTTCGAGCGGTGGAAGCGCTGCCAGTCAACGGCCTTGCCCATCCGCTCGCCGAGCGTGCGGTTGCGGCTGTGTGCGCTGAAGCCCGTCGTCAGGAGGTCGCCGATGCCAGCGAGCCCGAAGACGGTGTCGCGCTGGCCGCCGAGGTCCGTGGCGATCTCGCACATTTCATCGAGAGCGATTGTGGCAAGAAAGGCCTTCGTGTTGGTGCCGAGGTGGAGGCCGTCGGCGATGCCAAGGGCGATGGCGTAGACGTTCTTGAGCGTGGAGCACAGTTCGAGTCCGGCGACGTCGGAGGTCGTCTGGATCTTGAGGTGGCCGTTCTGGAGGATCGTCTGGCAGGCGGCGCGTTCGGCCGCTCCGGGCAGGCCGACGATGGCCGCCATCGGCTGGCCGCGCGCCATCTCCGCGGCGATCGCCGGGCCGCCCATGCTGCCGACGAAGTCCGCGCAGCCGTCCGGCAGCTCGGCGCCGATGACTTCGCTCATGCGGCGGTGGCTGCCGGACTCGAGGCCCTTGGCGACATTGAGCACCAGCTGACCGGGCTTGACGGCTTCGGCAAGATCGGCGGCGACGGCACGGACGACCTGCGAAGGCACGCTGATGATGACGAGCCGGGCGCCGTCAACCGCTTCGGCCATCGCCCAGGCGGCCTCGATGCCGTCGTGCAGGCGGACGTCTTCCAGGTAGCGTGTGTTCAGGTGCTTGTCGCGCACTTCCTCGAGGACGTCGTGCTCGATGCTCCAGAGGCGCACGTGATGGCCGTTGGTGGCGACGACCTGGGCGAGGGCGGTGCCCATGTTGCCCGCACCGAGAACGGCGACGGATTCACTCATGGCGTTGAGGTTACAGGCGGCGCGAGTGAGACGCTAGCTAGAAGCGGAACGTCTTGAGGTCTTCGGCGACGAGGGTGTTGGCCAAACCGTTGACGTTGGGCTGGCCGTTGAGGTGCGTGAGGATGATCGCCGTCTCCGGCGCGAGGCGCTCGCGGATCTTCTTCACTTCGTCGAGGCCCATGTGCTCGGGGCCGCAGCCTTCGGCGTACGTGCAGTCCACGACGTAGACGTCGGCGCCTTCGCCGAGCTTGACGGCCTCCTCGCAGAACATCGTGTCGCCAGTGTAGGCGACCGTCATGTCGCCGATTCGGACGCGGTAACCGAAGGCCCCCGGGCTGCTTTCGCGCACGTGGTTCATCGGGTAGGACTCGAACGTCAGGTTGCCCGCCCGCTGCTCGCGCCCGGGATCGGCGTCGACGTAAGTGCGTTTGTATTCGGAGCCCTTGAGGATGTTGGGATAGACGCGCTCGGCGAAGTCCTCCAGCCACTCCTCGCTGCCCGGCGGCCCGACGATCGTCAAGTCCTCAGTGCGCGGGGACATGTAGACGTATTCGAGCATGAGGAAGGGGAGGCCGACGAAGTGGTCGCCGTGCCGGTGAGTGATGAAGATGACATCGATGTCAGGCAGCGAGATGCCGAGCTGCTTGAGGTGGGGAAGGAGAGTTGGTGGCGCGTCGAAGAGATACTTGCCGTCGACGATGAAGGAACTCCAGTAGCGGCCCCCGGCGGCGAAGGCGTTGGCGGAACCGAGGAACGTTAGCTCCACGCCCGCTACCCTGCGACCTTGAGGTGGATGGTGGAGCCCGGACGCTGGGCCTGCGTGTACGGTTCAGTCATATGTCTCCCCTTGGGGCGTTATTCTATTGCAGCACAGCGCCATCCGCATAGTGCACCCCTTGTGACGAGTGTCACACGACGGTGAGCGGACAGCCGACGGTGGGGAGGCGCATGGAGAAGGGGCCGATGCCGGCCCCTGTTTGATCTCGCGTGGTGCGCCCGGTCTAGCGCTTGAGGACGTTGATCGTGCAGGCGGAGCCGAGACCGATCACGTGGGCCAGGCCCGTCTTCGCGCCCTTCACCTGGCGCTCGCCGGCTTCCTCGCGGAGGTGCCAGACGATCTCGGTGATGTTGGCGACGCCGGTCGCGCCGAGTGGGTGGCCTTTGGAGAGCAGGCCGCCGCTGACGTTGACCGGGGTCTTGCCGCCGTTGTACGTCTCGCCGTCGTCGATCAGCTTGCCCGCTTCGCCCTCGCCGCAGAGGAAGAGGTTCTCGTAGTGGAGAAGCTCGGCAGTGGCGAAACAGTCGTGGAGCTCGACCATGTCGAGGTCGTCGGGGCCGATGCCGGCTGTCTCGTAGGCTTCCCTGGATGCGTTCCTGGTGAGCGTGTTGATGTCGAACATCGTTGGGTTGCGCTCCTGGTAGGGGTCCGAGGTGAGGACGCTGGCGGCAACCCAGACAGGCTTCGTGGTGTACTGCTTGGCCTTTTCCGCCGACATGATCACCGCTGCGGAGGCGCCGTCGCCGGTGGGGCAGCACATGTAAAGGGTGTTGGGCCAGGCGATGACGCGCGCGTTGAGGACGTCCTCCAGCGGTGTCTCCACCTGGTACTGCGCCAGCGGGTTGAGGAGCGAGTGCTTGTGGTTCTTGACCGCGATCTTGGCGATCTGCTCCTGCGTGGTGCCGTACTTTCGCATGTGTTCGGCGCCGGCCTGGCCGAAGACGCCCGGCATCAGGCCTGTGCCCATGACGCCCTCGGTGCTGTAGGCGCGGTCACCGCCGCCGCCGGCACCCAGGAGTCCCATCTTGCCCATCTGCTCGCTGCCGATCGCCATCGCCGTCTCGTAGGCGCCGGAGGCGACCGCGTAGTAGGCTTCGCGGAAGGCTGTGGAGCCGGTGGCGCAGGCGTTGGCGACGTTGATGACGGGGACGCCGGTGGCGCCGATCTCCTTCATTACGCGCTGGCCGACCATGGCGTTCGACTGGTAGAGGTTGCCGCTGACGACGAGCTCGATGTCCTTGATCGAGCAGCCGGCGTCCTTGAGGGCGTTGATGGACGATTCCGCCGCGAGCTGGACGACGTTCTTGTCCGGGTAGCGCCCGAACTTGAGCATGTTAACGCCGACGACTGCTACGTCACGCATCGTGATTTCCTTTCTTCGGTCCGCCGTCGGCGGCCGTTACTCCTGGACCTTGAACTTGGCGGCGACCACGTCGTTGCCTTCGCGGTCCTGAGCCGTGACTTCGGTGAACATCTTGACGCGCTTGCCGAACCAGCTGGCGTCGGGCTTCTCCGGGTCGAGGCCGTAGACGTTGGCGCGAACAGAAACGCCGTCATCGAGGTCGATGATGGCGCCGACGTACGGGGCTTCGAGGCCGGGGACTGTCTGGTGGACGACGCTGAAGACGTAGATCTCGCCCTCGTCGCCGAACTTGATCTCGCTGAGCTTGTCCGTCTCGCCGCACTTGCCGCAGGCGATGCGTGTGCCCAGGAACTTGGCGCTGCAGGCACCGCACTGCATTCCCCAGAGATAGGCGGCCTCATCCGGGTACTTCTCGGGGATGCGCAGGAACGGAATAATGGGGTTGGTCGTCTTCTCGGTGGCGGTTTCTTGAGCCAAGGGCGGACCTCCTTCAAATGCGTTTCGTATGTTTGCAGACCTTGACGTGAGCGTCAAGGGTCGTCGCGGGTTATCGCTCGCTCGTACTCCTCGGGAGTGTTGAGGTCGAGAAGGACGTCGGCCGTCTCGAACGGGACTTCGCGCACTTCGGTGGCGTGGCGGTCGATGACGGCGCGCAGACCCTGGGTCGCCTCGTCGACTGCCCGGAGCTCGGGAAGGAGCGCGCCATCGAGGACCACAGGATGGCCGCGCCGCCCGCCCTGCGTCGGGACTGTGATGCCGGACGTGTGCTCGGCCAGCAGCCGGCGGGTGACGGTTGCCGGCCGCGGCTGGTCGACGGAGAGGACGACGATCGTCTCTGCGTCCGTCACGGCGGCTGCCCCGGCGCGCAGGGATGAGGCGCGGCCCTCGTCGTAGCTCTCGTTGACGACGCAGCTAGCGCCGGCCGCGTCGGCGAGGGGTCGGACGTCTTCAGCGCGGTGGCCGAGGACGGCGATGACGTCGTCGACGCCGGCGTCTCGGAGCTGGGCGATCTGGTGCTCGATCAGCGTTGCGCCCTGCCACCGGAGGAGCGGCTTCGGGGCGCCCATGCGCCGGGACTCGCCGGCAGCGAGGAGGATGGCGGCGACGGTCACGCGTCCGCGGAGAAGAGGTCGCTGAGCTTCATCGCCAGGCCCATGTTGCCGCCGAGCTTGACCTTCTGGGTTGTGATCGCCCAGGCGGCGTTGAGGTCGCCGGTGGTGAGGTCGATCCAGAGCTGCGGCTTCGTCTTGATCTCGATGTCGTGGCTCTCCAGGGCGCCGGTCTGGGCGTCGGCCCTGCCACCGCCGATCTGGATCGCCCACTGGCCGCCGCCGTCGCCCTCCATCGTGAACTGGTAGTTGGCCTGCACGTCCGCGCCCTTTTCGCTGTTAAAGATGAGCGGCATGTAGTGGAAGATGCGGCCCATGTGGTAGTTCACCTGATCCGGCGTGCTGCCTTCGATCCAGTGCGGCATTTTCTTCTTGGCGACGTGGCGGATGTCCTGGTACTGGCCCGGCAGGAAGAGGTAGCTGGCGAAGAAGAGGTCGCGGACGGTGCCGGGGCGGTCCCAGGCCGGGCTGTTCGCCGGCTTGTCGAGATCGGCCTCGCCCAGCGTATCCAGGATCGCGATGTGCTCCTCGTAGCCGGTTCGCAGCCGCTGGAGCAGATCCGGAACGGGAACGTCGCGCAGCTCCTCCATCGTGCTCTGACGGAAGCCGGTCAGGTCGGAACGCTGCGCGAACCCGGGGATGTTCGGCGCCTCGCCGGCGACCGCCTGGCGGGTCAGCGGCATCGTCTCTTTCTCCAGGGTGGCGACGAGGCTGGCGATGTGCTCTCCGGCGGTCCAGGGGTCGGACGCTTTCTTCTTCAGGTCCTTCTCTTCGAGGAGTGAGAAGGCTTCGAGGCAGCGCTCGAGGGCGGCTGTGTAGTATTCGCGGATCTGGTCTTTCGTTGGCGTCATCGGGTGGTCCTCCTCCAGTTCGTTAGCGGCGGGGCGGCCGGAGTCGTTTGCGCTATAGCGTACCAAGCGCTTTGAGCACGCGTTCCGGCGTCAGCGGTGCCTCTTCCACGCGCACACCGATGGCGGTGTCGATCGCGTTGCCGATGGCGGCGGCGCCGGCGACGATCGACGGCTCACCGACGATGCGCGCGCCAAACGGCCCTTCTTCCGACGGCACCTCGACGACGATCGTCTCGATGGGCGGCAGGTCGCGAGTCGTGGGCAGGCGGTAGTCGAGCAGGTTGGGGTTGAGCAGGCGGCCGTCGTCGTCGTACTGCATCTCTTCCCAGAGGGCGATGCCGATGCCCTGGCTGGCGCCGCCCTGCATCTGCCCCTCGACGGACAGCGGATTGATGGCGAAGCCGGCGTCCTGGGAGATGGCGTAGCCGTGCAGCGTGACGTCGCCGGTGTCGGGGTCGACTTCGACGTCCGCCACCTGGGCGGTGAAGCCCGGCGCCGTCTTGCGCGCCGTGATGCTGCCGCGGCCGACGATGACGGGGAAAGGGGCGCCGAAGTTGGTGCTCAGCTTGCCGAAGCGCTGGAACGTCATCGCGCGGTCGGGCGCGCCCTTGACCTGCACCTGGCAATTGGCGACCTCCATGTCCTCAGGTTCGACCTCAAGGCGCTTCTTCGCCAGCTCGAACATCTGCTGCCGCACGTCTTCGGCGGCTTCCTTGACGGCGCGGCCGACGGTGTAGACCGTCTTGCTGCCGGCGCTCATGCCGGCGTAGGGCGCCGTCTTCGTGTCGCCCGTCTCGACGTTGACCATGTGGAGCGGCACCTTGAGAACCTCGGCGACGATCTGCTGGAAAGAAGTGTTGGTGCCGGTGATGTCCGCTGAGCCGACGGTGACGTTGAGGGTACCGTCGGCGTTGAGGCAGACGATGGCGCTGGCCGGCTGCAGGCCGCCGAGCCAGCCGCCGACGGCAAGCCCGAGGCCGCGGTTAGGCAGCGCCTCGACTTCGCGCCGGCGTGCCCAGACGTCGCTCTCAGCGATCGCTTCGAGGCACTCGCGCAGGCCGATGGCGGGGTACGTCTGGCCGTTGGGCATCAAGTCGCCCTCGGCGACGGCGTTCTTGAGGCGCACCTCCAGCGGGTCGAGTCCCAGCTCCTTGGCCATGATGTCCACGTGCGATTCGATGGCAAAGGTGGCGTTGTGCGCGCCGGGCGCTCGCAGCGCGCCGACGCTGACCTTGTTCGTCAGCACTTCGTAGCCCTTGATGTCGATGTTGTCGCAGCGGTAGTAGCCGCCGATCAGCATGCAGCCGGGCAGCATCGGCGCGCCGGGGAAGGCGCCTGAGTCGTAGATGAGGCGGGCCTGCAGCGCGGTCAGCGTGCCGTCGCGCTTCATGCCGGTCTTGAGCTCGATGTGGGCGTACGGCGCCGGTGTTGCGGCCAGCATGTCGTCCTTGCGGCTCATGATGTACTTGACCGGCCGGCGTACCGCGATGGCGAGGGCGGCGACCATCAGCTCCGTCAGGTAGATCTTGCCTCCGAAGCCGCCGCCGACTTCCGTGGCCGTGATGCGGATGCGGTTCTCGGGCAGACCGAGCGTCTGCGCCAGCTCGTCGCGGATGTAGAAGGGCGCCTGCGTGCTCGTCCAGACGCTGAGTTCGCCGCTGATGTCGTAGTCGGCGATCGTGCTGTGCGGTTCGATGTAGCTCTGGTGGACCATCGCCGAGCGCCAGGTGCGCTCAACCACGACGTCGGCTTCGGCGAATCCGGCCGCGACGTCCCCGCGATCGAACGGCGCGCTGGAGGCGACGTTCGAAGGCTCGCCCTCCTGCTCCGTCTCTTCGGTCTCGACGGAGACGTGGCCGCGCTCTTCCGAGCGGTCGACGTCGTGGAGCGGCTCGCGCACGAGGGGTGAACCTTCCTCCATGGCGGCGACGGCGTCGAGGACCGCCGGCAACGGCTCGAACTCAGCCTCGATCAGCTCGACGGCCTCCTCGGCGACGTGCGGGTCCTCGGAGAGGACGGCCGCGACGGGTTGGCCGAAGAAGAGGACCTCCTCGTCCGGGAAGATGAGGCCGCGGCGGTTGCTGTCGTTGCGCTTGTACTCGGGCAGGTCGGCGGCGGTGATAACGGCGTAGACGCCGGGCAGGGCACGCGCCTTCTCGGTGTCGATCGACTTGATGCGGGCGTGGGCGTGCGGTGCGTAGAGCACGCTGGCGTGTAGCATGCCGGGCAACTTCATGTCGTCGGCGTAGATAGTCTTGCCGGTGACCTTTGCCGCGCCGTCGAGCCTCGTGACGCGCTTGCCGACGGCTGTGTGGCCGTTGGCGTCCGACGCGGTGGTCTCGCGGACCTTCGCCTCCTGTGCCATCAGGCGCCTCCTCGGATGCGCTCGGCGGCCAGCTCAACCGCCTCGTAGATCTTGGTGTAGCCGGTGCAGCGGCAGAGGTTGCCGGCCAGGCCCTTGCGGATCTCGTCAAGGGTCGGGCTCGGGTTGTCGTCGAGAAGGTTGCGGGCGGAGACGATCATGCCGGGGATGCAGTAGCCGCACTGCAGGCCGCCGGCGTCGATGAACGCCTGCTGCACCGGGTCGAGCGAGCCGTTCTGCTGCAGACCCTCGATCGTCGCGACCTGCCGGCCGTTCGCCTGCGGGGCGAGCACGAGGCAGGACGTCACGGTCCGGCCGTCGACGACCATCGTGCAGGCGCCGCAGTCGCCGGTTCCGCAACCTTCCTTCGAGCCGGTGAGGTCGAGCGCCTCGCGGACGGTCTCGAGGAGCGTCCAGTGCGGCTCGACGGCGACCTCTCGTTCGCGGCCGTTGACGGTGAGTGTGATGAGTTGCTTTGGCATTAGACACTCTCCCCTGACCGGCGCGCGGCGTAATCCCTTATTAGTTGAGGTTGATTCTCCCCCCCCACCGCCTGCTCGCAGTATCGGGAGCGGATTGTGCTTATAGCTTCGGATCCGTCGAGTCCCTCGATGGCTATCAGCAAGCCGGCGAGAAGAGTTCCAGTGCGGCCGTGGCCTCCCAGGCACGCAACGTCCACGGACTCGTCTACCTCTAGGTGGCCGACGACTGTATTTACGAGGCCATCGAACTTGTCCACGTCAACCACCCCGAAATCGGTCCAGTCGATCACGACGACGTGATCTGAGTTCGGTAGGGCGCCCCCACGGTGCGAATTCCATTTAGCGTCGAGGAAGGTGCCTGCTTGCACGGGTGTCTCTGCTAACGCCCGGAGTGTGTCAGAAGAGTATCCGGAGGCATACACGGTGTGCTCGCCGATCTTCACCGGGCATCTGACGTGCGGCTGGCAAGGTTTGTGATTCAACTTTTTGCTCTCGATGCCGCTTCCGCCAGCAGGCGCGCCGTCAGCACCTTCACCAGGTGGCGGCGGTACTCGTCGGAGGCGCGGATGTCGGTGATCGGAGAGCTGTCCCCGGCGGCGGCTTCGGCGGCCTTCGCAAACGTCTCCTCGTCCGCCGGCCGGCCTTCGAGGGCGGACTCGGCGCCGGACGCGCGCAGCGGCGTCGGGGCGACCGCTCCGAGCGCCACGCGGGCACGTCCGATAGTGTCTCCGGCAAGCGTGAGCGCAACGGCGACGCCGACGACCGCGATGTCCATCTGCTTGCGCGGTGTGTTTCGCTCGTAGACAGCGCCGGTCCCGGTCAGCGGCAGCGGCAGGCGCAGCTCGGCCAGCAGCTCGCCGGGGGCGAGCGCGGTCTCGCCGGGGCCGCGGAAGAATTCGGCGATGGGCAGAGTGCGGCGGCCGTCCGGTCCGACGATGACGGCCTCCGCCTCGTAGGCGAGGAGCGGCGGCACGGTGTCTGCAGAAGGTGCGGCGTTGCAGACATTGCCGCCGATCGTCGCCATGTTCATCGTCTGCAGCGAGCCGACGACGCCGGCGCCCTCCGCCAGCGCCGCGTATCGTTCCCGTACGACCGCGTGGCTCGCGACGTCCGTCATCGTGGCGCCGGCACCGATACGCAGGCCGTCGGCGTCAGAGAAGTCGATGCCGCGGAGTGCGGCGACGCGGTCGAGGCTGACGATCGTTTCAGGGTAGGGGAAGCGGGTAGCGCGCTCCTTCATCTGGACGACGAGGTCGGTGCCGCCCGCGAGGGGGCGCGCCGAGCCGCCGCCCGCCTTCAGCAGGCTGACCGCTTCTTCGATCGTCTCCGGTGCCTCGTATTCGAACGTTCGCAAGGACGCCTCCCTCCGTGTTGTGGTGGCTATTCTAGCGCATGCCGAGCGAAGTTGAAGCGAGACCGGGATCACATTTCGAGGCCGAGCGCGCGAAAAACCGCCTCGTACTGCGTGGGGTTGCCCGGCTGGAACCACGGCTCGGCGTGGGCGATGATGCCGGTCTCGTCGATGACGAAGACGGCGCGTCCGGAGCGTTTCGCCTCCTCGTCGGCGACGCCGTAGAGGCGGGCGACGGTGAGGTCTTCGTCGCTGGCGAGCGGGAAAGGGACGCCGCCGAGGCGCTCCGCGAACTGCCGGTGGGCGGCGAGCGGGTCGGTGCTGACCGGGAGCACGGATGCGCCGAGATCGCGGACGGTGTCGTAGTCGTTCTTGAGCATCGACAGCTGCGTGGAGCAGAGGGGCGTGGCGTCTTCGGCGTAGAAAGCGAGGACGACCTTGCCGCGCGCCGTGAGATCGTCGAGCGAGACGTCTCCCGCCGTCGTCGGCAGGGCGAACCGGGGCGCTGGCTCGCCGGGTGCGGTCACTATCTTTCGCTCGCCGAGAGGCCGGTCAGCGGCCCCGCCGCGCCCTTCGCCTGCACGAGCACCTTGACCCGGCCGAGGCCGCCGGGGTCGATCAGGTCGGTCACGGCGCGGCGGCGGGCGAAGTACTCTTCCATGCCCGGCCGGTCTCCCGCCGGCTGCTGCAGCGCCTCGCCGATGCCGAGCGCGCCCAGGAACTCCGTCTGGGTGGTTAGCCCGAGCGTTTCGAGGCCGGCGTCCTCGCCGCTGCGGCTTACCGTCGTGAAGTCGACGTGGGCGGTGATGTCCTGCCGGCCGATGCGCGCGTAGGGGTCGTCGGACGGGTTGTGGCGGTAGAAGCAGAGGAGCGTGCCGTCGGAGCGCCACGCCGCGTAGAGCTCTTCGGCCGCGTAGCCGTAGTCGAGCGTCAGCAGGTAGCCACGCTCGATCGCGGAGGCCGCCTCTGCGATCCAGCGCGGTGCCTCGAGGTTGACCTCGGCGCGGCAGCCTTCGCCGGGCAGAAGACCGAGCGCTCCGAAGTAAGCGGCGACGCCGGCCTGCGGATCGCGTAGCTGCTCGCCGAAGCCGTCGCCGTCGCGCATGACGTAGATTTCGCGCAGCGCTCCGTCCCGGACGGCGACTCGGTGGACGGGCAAGGCGTCGAGAAGCTCGTTGGAGAAGACGCAACCGGTGACGCCGGATGGCAGAGCTTCGCGCCACTCGGCTTCAAGACCCTCGGCGGCCAGGGTGGCTTGCTGGCGTTCGGTGAGGGCGGGGCTCGTCTCGACAAGCGTGTAACGTAGCGCTCCGGCGAAGTCGGGCGCCGTGCGGGCCGCCCAGGCGAGCACGTCGCGGGCGAGGACGCCCGTGCCGGGGCCGGTCTCGACCGCGTTGAAGCGGCCCGGGCGGTCGAGCCGCTGCCACATCTCCTGGAGCTGCCGGCCGAGCATCGCGCCGAAGAGCGGCGACAGTTCCGGGCTCGTCAAGTAGTCGGCGCCGCGGCCGATCACGTCGCGGGGCGAGGTGTAGTAACCGAGCGCAGGGTCGTAGAGCGCCATCTGCATGAAGTCGCGGAAGGGCAGGGCGCCTCCGGCGTCGTCGATCGCGGTGGCGATGGCCGCCTTGAGGGCGGCGTTCTCGGTCGTCGGTTCGAACTCTGCGGGCACGCGGGAATGGTAGCAGGCGCGAGGCGCGAGGAGACAGGAGCCGGGGTTTTACGTGTCTCGCCGCCGGCGGGCGAGGCGGAGGCTGCCATGCCGTCGCTGGCCGGTGGCGCGAACGGTGCCGACTCGGAACTCCCTTAACGCGAGCTGTTGCGCCGGCGAAGGAGGCGGGTCTATCATCCGGCGCATGTCGGCGGTAGTGTTCAGGCTCGTTCTCGTGCCCCTGGTGGCGATGGGCCTGCTCGCCAGCTGCGGTTCGGACGACGAACTGCTGCTGGGGGCGACGACGAGCGTGCAGGACACGGGCCTGCTGGACGAGCTGGTGGCGGCGTTCGAGGATGAGTATCCCTACGAGGTGAAGCCGATCGTGCAGGGCTCCGGGCAGATCCTGGAGTTGGCGCGACGGGGTGAGCTGGACGTGATCATGACGCACTCCACGCAGGAGGAACTGCTGCTCTTGGAGGACGGATACGCGATCGAGCGGCGGCCGGTGATGTCCAATCGCTTCCTCGTCGCCGGGCCTCGGGGTGACCCGGCGACGGTCGCAGAGGCGGTAGGCATCGTCGATGCTTTTCGCCGCATCGCCGGGGCGGAATCGCCGTTCGTCAGCCGCGGAGATGGCTCTGGCACGCACGAGCGGGAGCTGGCCGTCTGGGCGGAGGCCGGGATCGATCCCGTTGGCGAGAGCTGGTACCGCGAATCGGCGGGCGGGCAGGGTCAGAGCGCCTTCGTCGCCAACGACAGCGACGCCTACACGCTGATCGACAGCGCCACGTTCGCCGTGCTCGAGGAGCGCCTGCAGATCATCGAGCTCTTTCGGGACACTAGTGAGCTGAACGCCTACTCGGTCATCCGCCTCGACGCTGAGCGGCTGGACAGGGTGAACGAAGAGGCAGCGGAAGCCTGGGCCGAGTTTATGGTCTCGTATCGCGCGCAGCGGCTCATCTGGGAGTTCGGGCGGGACGAGTTCGGCCAGAGCTTGTTTGAGCCACTTCTTCTAAACTAGATGCCGCCATGGACCTGATCTGGGAGGGAATCAAGGAAGCGGCCCGGCTGATCTTCAGCGGCGACGGCTACGTCTACGAAGTTGCGCTGACCTCGCTCTACGTCTCCGGCACGGCGACGCTGATCGCGGTGGTGATCGGCTTCGGCATCGCCTCGCTGCTCGTCTTTCGCGCGCCGCCGGGGCGCACGCTGGCGCTGAGCGCGTTCAACGCCGGCATGGCTCTGCCGCCGGTGGCGGTCGGACTGCTCGTCGCGATCATGCTCTGGCGGACGGGCCCGCTTGGCGCGCTGGGCTTGCTCTTCTCGCCGACGGCGATCATCATCGCGCAGGCGGTGATCGCGACGCCCGTGGTCACGGCGCTGTCGGTGGTCGCGCTGCAGAGCGTCAACCCGCGGCTGCGGACGCAGATCCTGGCGCTGGGCGCCTCCCGCTGGCAGGCCGGGATGCTCCTTTTCCGGGAGGCGCGGCTCTCGCTGCTAGCGGCCGTGATGGCGGGCTTCGGCGCGGCGATCTCAGAGGTTGGCGCGACGATCATGGTCGGCGGGAACATCCGCGGCTCGACGCGCACGCTGACGTCGGCGACGGTGCTGGAGGTGCAGCAGGGTGACTTCGAGACGGCGATCGCGTTCTCGCTGATCTTGCTCGCGATCATCTTCGCCGTCGTCGGGACGCTGACGGTGCTGCAGCAGAGGCGGTCGGCGTCGTGAGCGGATCACGCATCGGCCTGCGCGGCGTGCAGGTCGAGAAGGGCCGTCGCACCGTTCTCGACGTCGAGAGGCTCGACGTGGGCGCGGGCGAGGTGCTGGCGGTGGTGGGGCCGAACGGCGCGGGCAAGAGCACGCTGATCGCGGTGCTGGGCCTACTCGAAGAGCCCGCGCGCGGCGAAGTGTCGTTCGATGGCGAGCCCGTGAGCGGGCCGTTTCTGGCCTACCGGCGCCGCATGGCGGTCGTCTTCCAGGAGCCACTGCTGCTGGACGCGACGGTGGAGTCGAACGTGGCGACCGGCCTCTTGCTGCGAGGCGTTCCGCGAGACGAACGGCGAGACCGCGTGCGGGTGTGGATGGAGCGGTTCGGGATCGCCGGTCTGGCAGGCCGCTCCGCGCGCACGTTATCCGGCGGCGAAGCGCAGCGAACGAGCCTGGCGCGGGCGCTGGTGCTGGAACCCGAGGTGCTGCTCCTGGACGAGCCGTTCGCGGCGCTCGACGAACCGACGCGCCAGGCGCTTATCGATGACCTCGCGCAGGCGCTGGGAGACGGCGGTGCGGCGACGGTGTTCGTCACTCACGACCGCAACGAGGCGCTGCGCCTGGGCGACCGGCTGGTTGTATTGATGGAGGGCCGCATCCGCCAGGAGGGTACGCCGCAGGAGATCTTCGCGGCACCGGCCGACGAGGAGGTGGCGGCGTTCGTTGGGATTGAGACGATCGCGCCGGGACGCGTGCAGCAGGTCACGGACGGTCTGGCGGCGGTCAGGGTTGGCGAGCAGCTGATCGAGGCCGGCGGCGACGTCGAGGCTGGCGACGGCGTGCTCGTCTGCGTCCGGCCGGAGGACGTGACGATCGGCCCGCCGGGCGACGGACGGCCGACGAGCGCGCGCAACCGCCTGCCGGCGACGGTGACCCGCATCACGTTGGTCGGGCCGTGGGCGCGGGTGGAGCTGGACGCCGGGTTCCCCCTGGTCGCGCTCATAACGAAGCAGTCGCGCGAGGAGCTATCGCTGGTGGAGGGATCGGCGGCTGTGGCGACGCTGAAGGCGACTGCGGTACACCTGATCCGCAAGTAGCCTACGGGCCAGTTGACCGGCGTGGCAGGCCTTCGAGGAGCGCTAAGTCGTTGCTGATGATGCCGTCAACGCTCTGCTCGACCCAGTGGCGGGCGGCCTCCGGATCATCGACCGTCCAGACGTAGACATTGACTCCGTTCTCCTCCAGGACGCGGGCCTTCTCGTCGTCGAGGAAATGGCGGGAGATGCAGATCTGTCGCACTCGCTCGTGCTTCTTCATCTTGCGGACGAAGCTCTCCCACTGGTGCGGCTTCTCCAGCGAGTAGCGCACCTCGATCTCGTCGTCGGCGCGGCGGAGCGCGTTCAGCACCGGGTACGCCTGCCCGCAGACGACGGTCCACGCTGCCGCCCCGCGCTCGCGCACCCGGCGCGCGATCGACTCGGCGAAGGCGTCGCTGCGGCCGCCCTTGTAGCGTCCCTTGACGTCGAGGAGGAGCCGCTTGCGCCCGTCGACGGTCTCGAGCAGTTCCGCCAGCCTGAGCGGGTTGACGTTCGGCCACGCTCGGTAGCCGGGCCAGATGGGAACCGCCGGCCGGGGCAGCGGGTGCCCGGGCATCTTCTTGTCGGCGAGCAGTGGCAGCGGGCTGAGGCGCCGGGCGTGGTGGGCGTACACGTCGCCGCCGCGAAACCAGACGTCGACCTCGATCATGTCGACGTCGGCCTCAAGCGCCCTGCGGAGGTCGGAGCGGCTGTTGCCGTAGGCGTGCGCGATGCGGGCCGGCTGGCCGGGCGCCATCGCTCAGGAGTCGGCGAGGCGGCGCACTTCCTGCGCGCGCTGGTTGTACTGCGCCGCCGCCAGCTCCAGCACCTGGCGCAGCGTGTAGCTGCCGAGCTCCGGGTCCTCGGCCTTCTTCTCGAGGTCGGCCGGCAGGAGGTCGTGGAGCAGGGTGCCGAGGCCGCGATGCGCCACCTGGAACGCCATGACGCCCTCCCGCAGCGATCCGAGGTCGGCGCGCACGAGGTCGGGCGGCTGGGGCAGGTTCAGCGCCCGCGCCGCCAGACGGCCGAAGTAAAAGTTCACGTCGTCCACGGTGCGCTCGTTGACGAGCTTTATCGACTCGCTGGCGGCGGCGTCGGAGGCGAACAGATCGTGGTCGCTGGCTTCGAGCGCTTCGACGAGGGCAAGGCCTGCGCCGTCGAGCCGTTGCAGGAGGTCGTCGGTCTCGGTCTTCGCTGCTAGCTGTTCAGTCATCGCTAGTCCAGTGGTTGCCGTGAGGCGTAGCCGACGCTCAGCTCGTGCCAGAAAGCGACGCGCTCCTCGCCGAGCTTCCAGCAGATGTAGACCTTGCGGCCGTCACGCTCGCTGGGGAAGTCGACGAGGCCCATCTCCAGGTCCTTGACCTCGACGCCCAGGTCCGTGGCGCGCTCGATCAGTCCGTTGATGGCGGCTCCGCTGCTCTGCAGGGCGCGAGAAAGGCGAGACAGCTCGACGTCCAGACCATGGCCGTTCGTCTTGAGTGTACTCTGCAGGTCGTCGAGGGCGGAGCGCGTCTCGTCGTTCTGGCGCTTGAGATCGCGGATCTGATTGAGGATTGGCGCGATCTGCGAAAGGAGGGCGTCTGCCTCTTCGCGGCTGAAGCGGCGCGGCATAGCAGGCACAGTATGGCACACGCGTCCATGCCGGACGCGCAACGTTGGGCGCTAGCCGGCCTTGACCTTCTTCACCTCATCGAGGAACGCCGGGACGAACTCCTTCCAGTCGTGGACGACGGCCCAGCGGGAGGCCTTGAATATGCTGGCGTTGGCGTCCTTGTTGATGGAAGCGATATTCTTGACGCTGGAGATGCCGGCCATGTGCTGGCTGGCGCCGGAGATGCCGATGGCGATGTAGAGGTCCGGCGTGACGACCTTGCCCGTCAAACCGACCTGCGTCGCGACCGGGTACCAGCCGAGGTCGCAGACGGCGCGGCTGGCGCCGACCGCACCGCCAAGGACGCCCGCCAGCTCTTCCAGCTGCTGAAACGCCTCCGGCCCGCCCAGACCACGGCCGCCGCTGACGACGACCGTCGCGTCCTCCAGGCGGATGCCCTCGGACTCTTGCTTTGTGCGGCCGGTGATGGTCGTGCGGACCTGGTCGGCGGAGAGGCCGGCCTCCTGTTTCACGACTTCGGCGGAGCCGGACGCTGCCGGGGCCTCCAGCGCTTTGACGCGCACGGTGGCGATCTGTGGCGAGCCGTTGATCGTGTAGCGCGCTCGGGCCGCGCCACCGTAGGCGGACCGCTCGGCCTGGAGCTTGTCGCCCTCCATCGAGACGGACACGCAGTCCATCGCGACGGCGCTGCCGAAGCGCTGGGCGAGTCGTGGCGCGAGGTCGCGGCCGATCATCGTCTGGCCGAGGAGGATCACCGCGGGGTCGACCTCTCTGGCAATGCGCTCAAGCACGGGCAGGTAGGCGTCGCCCTGGTAGTCGCCGAGGGCCTCGTCGTCCACGACGATCACTTTCGCCGCGCCGTACTGGCCCGCCTCCTGGGCAACCGCTTCGACGCCGGAGCCGAGCAGGGCGCAGGTGACGGGCCCACCCAGGGACGCGGCGGCGCCGCTGAGCTCGGCGGTGATGCCGGCCAGCTTGCCGTCTTCGGTTGCTTCTCCGAGTATCAGTACTCCGTTTGGCATGTCGTTCATCTCCTAGATGAGCTTGGCGTCGCTCAGGCGCTTGGCTAGCGTGGCGGCCTTCTCCTGGGCATTCTCACCTTCGATCACCTCAGTCTCCACAGAGGTGTCCGGGATGTAGAGAGCCTCCAGGTTGACGCGGTTTTGCGGCGCTTCGATGCCCAGGTCGGCGAGGGTCCAGGCCTTCACTTCTTTCTTGGCGGCCTGCATGATCTGGCGCAGCTGCGGGTAGCGCGGCTCGCCCAGCTCGTTGCTGACGGTGACCACGCACGGCGTCGGCGCTTCGACAGTCTCGAAGCCGTCCAGCAGCACGCGCTCGACGCTGACCTTGCCGCCGTCGTAGTCGACTTGCTTGGCGATCGTGACGACCGGGACGCCGAGGATTTCGGCGACGGTGGAGCCCACGACGCCCATGTCCCAGTCGACCGACTGGCGGCCGCCGAAGATCAGGTCGTAATCACCGAGCTTCTGCACGGCGGCGGCGAGGACTTCGGCCGTGGCCCAATGGTCGGCGTCGTTGACAGCGGGATCGTTGATGTGGACGCCCTCGTCGGCGCCCATCGCCAGGCAGTGCTTGATCGTGTCGCGGAAGGGGTCGGGGCCAAGGCTGACCACCGTGATGATCGAGTCGGGGTGCTTGTCCTTGATGCGCAGCGCCGCCTCGACGGCGATCGTATCGAACTGGCTCGGGACCGGCTGCACGCCGGGCGCCGGGATGACCTTCTTCGCGGCCTCGTCAACCTTGAACTGCGAGGCGGGCGTCTCCGGGTCCGGCACCTGCTTGGCGAAACAGATGATGTTGGGCATGAGCCTCCTCCTGGCTGTCTAGCGGTGTAGGGGGGCGACCGACAGTATTCGGGAGTATGTGAAAATTATCACTCGGCGCAACAGTATAGCACCCGCCGGGCTGGGGCAAGAGTCGAATGCGGCCTGGAGAGCGCGCCGCACCTCGGCTTAAGCCGGGCGATAAGGCCGCAGCCGGAGGTGGCCGTCTTCTGTGCGTTCCAGTAGCGGAGCGATGTCGGAAACGTCCGGGCGCGCGCAGTACGCCACGTCTTCGCCGAGGCCCTCGTCGATCAGCTCCTGCGAGTGGTAGGCCGAGCGGACGGCGGCTTCGATGTCGTTCGCGGCGACGGTGAAGGCGTCGCGGGCGAAGCGCGCCGCGTTGGACGCTGCGAGCGTTGGTTCGTGGGAGAGGGCGGCGTCGGCGATTGCGCCGGCGCCCAGCGCGTCCTCCAGCACGAACGTGCCACCGCCGTGCGCCGCCGAGCAGACGACGGTGACGCCCAGCCCGCGTCGGCGCGCGATCTCGATCGCCGCCCGGGCGACGGCCGTACGGTTGAGGAGCGCCCCGACGAGCACGGCGGGGGAGTCGGCGGCGATGGCGGCGAGGACCCGTGTGCCGTTGGAGGTGGCGAGGATCGCCGAACGGCCTGCAAGGTCGAGGCGCGAGAACTCCGCGGGCGAGTTCCCGTAGTCGAAGCCGTCTGGTGGCAGGCCGCGCTCCTCGCCGCAGAGGAGGTGGTCCGGCAGGCCGGCCCGCAGCTGGCGCGCGCGATCGATCGTCGGTGCGGCGACGACGGAGGCGCAGCCGCGCTCCAGCAGCGTGACGATGCTTGAGGAGGCACGCAGGACGTCGACCACGACGCAGACGTTCTGCGCAGCGCTGAAGCGCTGGCCGGGGAGTAGGGCGACGTCGATGCGTGCTGCGGAGCCGCTAGACGTTTCTTGACCCATGAGATGCGAGTTTATAATATGCCGCTAAGCGATTGGGCAGTACAATCAGCGACGCCGGCGAGGCGCCCCATGGGGCCGGACAACTTCCGTACATTTCGACAAGGAGCGGGTTCGCGCATGTTCGTTGAGAAGCTCCGGGCGGCCCAACAGAAGAACCAGAGCTTCCTGTGTGTCGGCCTCGATCCTGATCCCGAGCTGATGCCCCACCAGGACGTGGCGTCCTTCCTCAACGAGATCGTCGAGGCGACCAAGGACCTCGTCTGCGCCTACAAGCCGAACCTCGCCTTCTTCGAGGCGCTCGGCGTGGGCGGGATGCAGACGCTCCTCGAGTCGATACGGGGCGTGCCCGAGGCCATCCCGGTGATCGCCGACGCCAAGCGCGGCGACATCGGCAACACCGCACGCTTCTACGCCCGTGCGCTCTTCGACAACTACGACTTCGACGCCGCGACGGTGAACCCGTACGGGGGCCGCGATGCCGTGCAACCGTTCACGGACTACCGTGAGCGCGGTGTGTTCATCTGGTGTCGTGGCTCCAACCCCGGCGCTGCCGACGTGCAGGACCTGGCGCTGGACGGCGGCGGCGCGCTGTACGAGCAGATCGCCCGCCTCTCCCGCGAATGGAACGAGCACAGAAACGTCGGCCTCGTGACCGGCGCGACCTGGCCCGAGCAGATCGCCCGCGTCCGCGAGATCTGCCCGGACCAAGTGCTTCTGGTGCCCGGCGTCGGCGCCCAGGAGGGCGAACTGGAGGCAGCGGCCGCCGCCGCCTTCGACCGGCGCGGCGAAGGCGCCATCATCAGCGCCTCGCGCGGTGTGCTCTACGCCTCGCGCGGCGGCGACTACGTCGGCAATGCCCGGCGGGCGGCCGGGGCCCTGCGCGGCCGCATCAACCTGACCCGCGACGCTCTGCTGGCCGGGGGCTAGAGCTGTGGTGCTTGAAGTGCGCTTGGGCGACCAAGTGCGCCTGCGAAAGCAGCACCCCTGCGGTGGATACGACTGGGAGGTGGTGCGGCTGGGCGCGGACATCGGCATTCGCTGCCTCGGCTGCAAGAGGCGCGTGCTCCTCGAGCGCAGCACGTTCGAAAAGCGTGTGAAGTCGTTCATCTCAAGGGGCCCCGCGGAGGCTTCCGCTGAGGGATAACCTCCTAACGGAACCGGACGTGGGGGGGGTCGTGCGTTCGCGTGCGCTGCTGGCGGACCGGCGTTTCCTCAGCCTCTGGCTCAGCCAGGGCATCGCGCAGACGGCGCAGAACGCGCTGCTGTTCAGCCTGCTCGTCGTCATCCTGAACATCACGAACTCCTCGATCCACACGAGTATCCTCGTCTTCTGCTTCATTCTGCCGTCGATCCCGCTGGGCTTCGTCGTCGGTGTCATCCTGGATCGCGTAGACAAAGAGCCGGTAGTGGTTGTCACGAACCTGATCCGCGCCGGCTGCTGCATCCTCTTCTTTTTCTTCCACAGCGACGAGTGGATCATCTACGGGATCGCTGTCTCCGTGGCGACGGCGGGCCTCTTCTTCAACCCCGCTGTCGTCTCGCTGGTGCCGTCGATCGTACCCAAGGAAAAGCTGGTCGCAGCGAACAGCCTCTACAACCTGACGCTGACCGGGGCTCAGCTGCTCGGCATCGTCTTCGTGGCGCCGATTCTGCTGAAGAGCGTCGGCCCGGACGGACTGTTTCTGTCGGCGACGGTGCTCTTCCTGATCGCGGCTTTCTTCGCGGCGCGGGTCAACGTCTGGCACGACACGGCGAAAGCCGAGCCCTCGCAGGGCACCAACTTCGGCAGCATGCCGACTGAGTTTCGCGAGAGCTGGCGAGCGCTGGTATCGGACCGCTATTCGTTCCTGGCGCTCGGGCAGCTGATCCTCAGCAGCTCGCTGGTCCTGCTCTTCGCTATCCTCATCCCTCGCTACATGCGGGACGTGCTGGACGTCCCGGCGGACAACGCGGCGCTCGTCTTCGCACCAACGGGTATCGGGGCGTTGATCGGTTTGCGCTTCCTGTCGTGGTTCACGCGCTTCGGCAAGAACCGGACGGTGGTGATCGGCCTGGCGGGCATCGCTGCCTGCATGGTGCTACTGGCGCTGGTGGAGCCGATCGAAGGCGTCTGGGACAAGGGCCCGGATGAACTGGACCCGACGAACATCCTGCGCATCTCCGCGCTTCAGGCGTTGGTTATGGCCTTCGCCGGGCCAATGGGCTTCTTCTACGCGCTGCTCAACGCACCGGCGCAGACGGTGCTCCACGAACGGGCGCCGCCGGAGATGCGCGGCCGCATTTTCGCGACGCAGGTGGTGTCGGCAAACTTCATATCGCTGATCCCGCTGCTGATGGTGGGAGTGATCACGGACCTCCTGAACATCACGGCCGTGCTCATAGTCCTGGCGGGGCTAATCGCCGGGTTCGCCTTCCTGAGCGAGACCGTCGGGCCGCCGCCGGAAACGGACGTCGGACCGGACTCGCGGGAGCCGGAGGCGGTTCATACTTGATTGACCTCACGAGAAGCGGGGGATAGTATCGAAATTGCCTAGATTTCGGAGGTGGCAGCAGTGGTCGAGATGACCATCGAGAGCATACGCGTCAGTTTGATGAACTATCAGCGCGTGGTGATCTTGAAGGAGAAGGAGTCAGACCGCTATCTGCCGATCTGGATCGGCCCAGCGGAGGCCGACGCCATAGCAGTCCGGCTTCAGGACGTGCAGGTGGCGCGTCCGCTGACACACGACCTGCTGCGCAGCATCATCGAACAGCTCGGCGGCAGCATCGACCACATCTTCGTCAACGACCTCTCCAACGACACGTTCTTCGCCAAGATCGTCCTCCAGGCGGACGGGCGGTCGGTCGAGATCGACGCGCGGCCGAGCGATGCGATCGCTCTCGCCGTCAGGGCGCAGGTGCCGATCTACGCCGACGAGTCTGTGCTGGAGAAGGCCGGTGTGCGGCTGGACGAGGAGAGCGGCACGATCGAAGGCGTCAGCGACACCGAGGAGACTAAAGAGGCCTCTCCCGAAGAGCTGGAGAAGCTGAGCCCCTTCCGCGACGTCATCGAAGGCCTCGACCTGGAGGACTTCGGGAACAAGGGCTAGGCCCGGCCCGGCGTCTTCGAATGGCATCGTCGCACTTTCGGTTCGGCGCTGCCTCTGAGCCCTACCTGCGCCGAACTCTAAATTGTCGACCTTAAACAGACTTTGTGATAATCTTCGCAATGCAAGAAATCCCGCACCTGATGGAGGCCGCTCGCCCTCATGATGCAGAAGCTTCCTCCAACTATGAGACTGATGGGTTTGGGGTGGTACTTCGCCCTCAGCATCGTCGGCGGGATCGGCGGCGGACTCCTCGTCGACAGCTGGCTCGGAACAGAGCCGATCTTCACGCTTGTCGGGCTGCTCGGGGGACTCCTGCTGGCGTTCTTCGGCGGGTATCTCTTGCTGATGGAAGCGATCGGAAAGGGCAGAGGGAGTAAAGCAGAAGACGCCCATGAATAGGTGGCTGCTGATACTGGGAGGCCTGACGGCGTTCGTATTGGGCTTCCTGTTCCTACGCGGGCCGACGCCGCACATCGCCATCAAGGCCGAGAAGCTCACGTCGCTCGGGCCCGTCGGCATCACGAACACGATGATCACCAGCTGGGTGATCGTCGCGCTGATCATCGTTTTCGTCTTCGTCGCAACGCGCAAATGGGAGCTGGTGCCCAGCGGCATCCAGAACTTCGTCGAGGCGGCGCTCGAGGGCTTCTACAACCTGGTCACGGGAATCGCCGGCGATGAGAACGGGCGGCGCTTCTTCCCGGTCGTGGCGACGATCTTCTTCTTCATCGTCATCTCCAACTGGATGTCGCTGACGCCGGTCTTCAACGTCGTCGGCTGGGTCGGGCACGAGACCTCGGAGGAGGAACAGATCGCGTCCCACGGCTTTGTCGAGGGGATCATCTTCGAGGACGTTTCCGTCGGCCCCATCGACCTGCACTACATCAAGCCATCCAACCCCGGCAACTTGCGCGTCACGAACGACAAGACGGTGATCGAACCGGACGACCCGGAGGGCGTCGCCCGTTTCGGCGAAGCGCACGATGCCGGCAAGTTCGTCGGCGAGCTGATCCCCATCTTCCGCGGCCCTAACACGGACCTCAACACGCCGCTGGCGATCGCTATCGCCTCGTTCATCGCGGTGGAGTTCTGGGGGATCACGTCGCTGGGGCTCTTCGGCTACGGGCGCAAGTTCTTCAACTTCGGCAAGCTAGGCCGGGCTGTCTTCACGTTCAGGCCGGGCCTGCTGATGGACGGCATCATCGATGCCTTCGTCGGCATCCTGGAGTTCGTCTCTGAGCTGGTGAGGCTGGTGAGCTTCACGTTCCGCTTATTCGGGAACATGTTTGCGGGCGAGGTCGTGATCCTGATGTTCACATTCCTGACGCCGATCGTCCTCACGTTGCCGTTTTACGGGCTCGAGATCTTCGTCGGCGTCATCCAGGCGTTCATTTTCGCCATGCTGACGCTGGTGTTCGCGGTGATGGCGATAACCGCCCACGGCGATCACCATGAAGAAGAAGCGCCCCACGGCGCGCCGGAGGCGGTCCCGGTGGCCGCACACTAACGATGGATCTAATTTCGATAACAGACCAGATCACAAGGAGGGTCTAAATGGAGGTCATTCTCTCGATGGTGCCACCGGCGGTTGAGGCCGGGCGTGTGGCGCTGCAGGAAGCCGCCGCGGGCGGCGGAATTACAGACGATGGCTTGAAGTTCATCGCCGCCGCCGTAGTCATGGGCGTCGGCGCACTCGGGCCGGGCCTGGGCATCGGTAACCTGGTCGGCCGCGCGATGGACGCGCTGGGCCGCAACCCGGACGCCCAGCCCGTAATCCAGACGAACATGATCCTGGGACTGGCGTTCGCCGAGGCCATCGGCATTTACGCGCTCGTCGTGGCGATCATGATCGGCTTCGTGTTCTAGCGAAGGGCAAAGGGCTAACGATCAAAGAGATCGGAAGGTAGCTATGGTACCGGTATTCCTGGAAGCGGAAGGGATTGGCGCGCTGGGCATTAACCTGCCCGGCTTGCTGGCGCAGCTGATCAACTTCGGCATCCTCTTGATCCTCTTCAGCTGGCTCTTCAAGCGTTTCCTCTTCCCGATGCTGGACGAGCGCAAGAAGCGCATTGAGGAGGGTCTGCAGTCCTCCGACGAGGCGAAGGCGCGACTCGCTCAGACGGAGACGGAGGTGGCGGCGGAGATGACGCGTGCGCGCCAGGAAGCGCAAGGGATCGTCACGCAAGCGCAGCAGGCGTCCGCGCGCATACAAGAGGAGGCCCGCGAAGGCGCCCGCACAGACGCCGAGCAGATCATCGAGCGCGCGCGCCAGGAGATCCAGCTGGAGCGTGACGCGGCGATCAGCGACCTGCGGAGCGAGTTCGCGGACCTCACGATCACGGCGGCCGAACGTGTAATCAAGCGCAGCCTGGACCGCAAGGCCCACGGCGAGATCATCGAGGAAGTGCTGGCCGACGCCCCGACGGGCGACGGTGGGGGCCATCGCAGAATTGATTCGTGACGTCGCGGCCAAGCGCTACGCCGAAGCGGCCCACCTGATCGCCCGCGAAGACGGGACGGAAGAGGCGTGGTCGGACGGCTTGCAGGCTATGTCCACGGTCTTCTCCGACCCGGACGCCGCGGTTTTCCTCCTCAGTTCGGGCGTTCCTTCGAAGGAGAAGCAGGCGCTGGTGCAGAAAACTCTCGCAGGCGCTGAGAAGGGAGTGCTGAGCCTGGCGCTCATCCTCCTCCGACGCGGACGGACGTCGCTTGGTCCCGGCATCGCCGAGGCCTACCAGGAGCTCCTGGACGAGGCGCGCGGCGTCTCGTCCGCCACGGTGACGACGGCGGTGTCGCTCTCCGGCGAGGAGCTGGAAATGGTGAAGAAGAAGCTGGCGGAGATCGCCGGCGGCGAAGTCGTCGTCAAGACGGAGGTCGCCGAGGAGGTGCTGGGCGGGATCGTCGTCCGCATCGGCGACCGCCTGATCGACGGCAGCACGAAGAACCGGCTGCTGGCGCTCAAAGAGCAGCTTGCCGGAGTGAGGTCGTAGAGTGGCGGACAAGGCGGAGATGCACCGGGAGCTGGAGCACGCCTGGGCCGACCTCAGCGACCTCCTGGAGTCGGTAGCGGAAGATGACCGCGAGAAGTCCGGCGTCGTCGATAGCTGGACGCTCAAGGACCTGCTGGGACACCTTGCGTTCTGGTCCGGTCGCGCCGCCGAGACGCTGCGCTGCGTCTGCGCCGATCGGCTGCAGGATATCCCCGTCGGCGAGGGCGATAACTGGACGGACGAGTGGAACGAGCGTGAGTACAACGTGCGCAAGGACCGGTCGTTCATGGAAGTGCGCACGGAGTTCCTGCGCAACTACAAGGAAGCGAACACGTGCCTGGATGAGACGCCGGAAGAGAAGATCAACCTGATGCTGCGCGGCGAGGAAGTGGCCGTCTACTTCGCCGGCGATACGTACGGGCACTACCGGGAGCACACGGAGCAGATCCGGGAGTGGCTGCGCGATCTGGAGACAACTGAGGCCTGAGCAGATGATTAGCCGGAGGAAGCTATGGCGGTAAGACCGGAAGAGATCGCATCGATAATCAAACAGCAGATCGAGCAGTTCGGCGGCGAGCTGACGGCCGTCGACGTCGGCACGGTCGTTTCCGCCGGCGATGGCATCGCGCAGGTGTACGGCCTGCGTAGCGCCGTCTACAACGAGCTGCTGGAGTTCCGCACAAAAGACGACTCCGGCGTCGCCAAGACGGTGATGGGCCTCGCTCTGAACCTGGAGGAGGACACCGTCGGCGCGATTGTCCTCGGTGACCACACGGACATCGCGGAAGGCGACGAAGTGCGCTCCACGGGGCGCATCATCGAGGTTCCCGTCGGCGACGCCCTGATCGGCCGCGTGGTCGATCCATTGGGCCAGCCGCTGGACGGCAAAGGGCCTGTGCCCAGCGACAAGGCGCGCCCGGTCGAGCGCATCGCTCCCGGCGTCGTCATGCGCGAGAGCGTCAGCGAGTCGCTGCACACCGGCATCAAGGCGATCGACGCAATGGTGCCGATCGGCCGCGGCCAGCGCGAACTCGTGATCGGCGACCGCTTCACCGGCAAGACGGTGATCTGCCTCGACTCGATCATCTCGCAGAAGGGCCGCGACGTGATCTGCATCTACGTCGCGATCGGGCAGCAGGCGTCGAAAGTGGCGCAGGTGATCGGCGTCCTGGAGGAGAACGGGGCGATGGGGCACACGGTCATCGTGGCCGCGAACGCCGCCGACCCGGCCGCTCTGCAGTACATCGCGCCGTATTCTGGATGCGCCATCGGCGAGGAGTTCATGGAGCAGGGCAAAGACGCGCTCGTGATCTACGATGACCTCTCAAAGCACGCCTGGGCGTACCGTCAGATGTCGCTGCTGCTGCGGCGGCCTCCGGGACGCGAGGCCTACCCCGGCGACGTCTTCTACCTGCACAGCCGGCTGCTGGAGCGCGCGGCCAAGCTCTCGCCTGAATACGGCGGCGGCTCGCTGACGGCGCTGCCCATCATCGAGACGCAGGCCGGCGACGTCTCGGCCTACGTGCCGACGAACGTGATTTCGATCACCGACGGCCAGATCTACCTGGAGAGCGACCTCTTCGCGGCGGGCATCCGGCCGGCGATCAACGCCGGTCTGTCGGTGTCCCGCGTTGGTGGGGCGGCGCAGACGAAGGCGATGCGCACGGTGGCCGGCGGTATGCGCCTGGGCCTGGCGCAGTACCGGGCGCTGCAGGCGTTCGCGCAGTTCGGTACGGCGGAGCTTGACCCGGCGACGCGGCGCCAGCTGGAGCTGGGCCAGCGGCTGACGGAGATCCTCAAGCAGCCGCAGTACAGCCCCCTGACGCCGGGCCAGGAAGTCTCGATCATCTATGCAGTCGTGAACGGTCACACGGACGACGTGGAGCCGAGCAAGATACGCGACTTCGAGGACGCTTTCCATCGCTTCGTTGAGTCCAACCATCCGGACGTCCTCAAGGCGATCGACGACTCGGGAGTGCTGGACGACGCGACGGAGGAGAAGCTGAAGGCGGCGATCCAGGCGTTCAAGGAGACGGGAGCGTACTAGCAGGTGGGAGCGGGACAGCTAAGGCAGACGCGGCGGCGGATTCGCTCCGTCGAAAGCACGGCGAAGATCACGCGTGCGATGGAGCTGGTTGCAGCCTCCAAGATGCGCCGCTCGCAGCTCAACGCGCTGGCCGCGCGGCCGTACGCGGAGCGCCTGAGCTGGGTGCTGGCAGACCTGGCGGAGACTCTGCCCCAGATCGACCCGGCGGACCGCCACCCGCTGATCCAGGTGCGCGAGGAGATCCGCACCGTGGACCTGATCCTCGTCACGCCCAATCGCGGCCTCTCCGGCGCGCTGCCCGGGAACCTCATGCGGCGCGCGGCGCAGTTCATCACCGAGCGCGAGGGCACAGCGGTCCGCGTCTGTGCCGTCGGCCGCAAAGGGCGCGATTTCATGCGCCGCACCGGCCAGGAGATCGTCGCCGAGTTCACGGAGCTTGGCGACTACCCCTCGTACGATGAAACGCGCCCGATCGCCCAGGTGGTGATCGAAGACTACATCAAGCGCGCTGCGGACGAAGCGTGGATCATCTACGGGGAGTTCGTGAACACGGTGATGCAGCAGCCGCAGGCCCGGCGCCTGCTGCCGATCGAGCCGCCGACGGAGGCGGAGACGGAAGCGATCGATTACATCTACGAGCCCGGACGCGCGGAGGTGCTGGCAGAGCTGCTGCCCCGCTACCTGGAGCGCCAGGTCTACGACGCGATCCTCGAGGCGGGAGCGAGCGAGCAGTCGGCGCGGATGGTGGCGATGCGCAACGCCACTGACAGCGCGAACGAGCTGGTCGAGGACTTGACTCTCGAATACAACAAGGCCCGGCAGGAAAGCATCACGAACGAGCTGCTGGACATCGTCGGCGGCGTTGAAGCGCTGACGTAGGAGAAGGGACGGAGGTCGATATGGTCAAGGGAGCAAAGGGACAGGTCGTGCAAGTGATCGGGACGGTGGTGGACATCGAGTTCCCGGCGGACACGCTGCCCGACATCTACAACGCGGTCGACATCGCGATGCCGGACGGCTCCACGCTGGTCGTCGAGGTGCAACAGCACCTGGGCAACAACTGGGTGCGCGCGCTGGCGATGGACACCACAGATGGACTGCCGCGAGGCGCCGAGGGCGTGGACACCGGCGAGCCGATCCAGGTGCCCGTCGGCGAGGTTACACTGGGGCGCCTGTTCAACGTGCTCGGCGAGCCGATTGACGACCTGGGCGAGGTTAAGGCCGACGAGCACTGGCCGATCCACCGGCCCGCGCCCACACTGGAAGAGCGCGAGACGACGCCGCAGATCCTCGAGACGGGCATCAAGGTGCTGGATCTCGTCTCTCCCTTCACGAAGGGCGGCAAGGTGGGTGCGTACGGCGGCGCCGGCACCGGCAAGACCGTCATCATCCAGGAGTTGATCCGTAACATCGCGCAGGAGCACGGCGGCTTCTCCGTCTTCGCAGGCGTCGGCGAGCGTTCCCGCGAAGGCAACGACATGTGGAACGAGATGAAGGAGTCGGGTGTCATCGAGAAGACGGCGCTCGTCTTCGGCCAGATGAACGAGCCGCCCGGCGTGCGAGCGCGAATCGCGCTCACGGGCGTAACGATGGCTGAGTACTTCCGCGACACGATGGGTCAGGACGTGCTCATCTTCATCGACAACATTTACCGCTACATCCTGGCGAACATGGAAGTCTCAGCGTTGCTGGGGCGCATGCCCTCGGCCGTCGGCTACCAGCCGACGCTGTCGACGGACATGGGTGTCCTGGAGGAGCGCATCACCTCGACGAAGCGCGGTTCGATCACGTCGTTCCAGGCGATCTACGTGCCGGCGGACGACTACACCGACCCGGGCATCGTGACGACGTTCGGGCACCTGGACGCGGTGATCTCGCTGGACAGGGCGCTCGTCGAGGAGGGGTTGTACCCGGCGGTGGACCCGCTGGCGTCGTTCTCCCGCGTGCTCGACCCACTCATCGTCGGCGAAGAGCACTACCGGGCCGCGCGAGGCGTGCAGGCGGTGCTGCAGCGCTACAAGGACCTGAAGGACATCATCGCCATCCTCGGAGTCGAGGAGCTTTCGGACGAGGATAAGATCGCCGTCGGGCGGGCGCGCCGCATCCAGCGCTTCCTCACGCAGCCGTTCAACGTGGCCGAGGTCTTCACCGGCCGGCCGGGGCGTTACGTGCCAATCAAGGAGACGGTGCGCGGCTTCCTGGAGATCCTCGACGGCAAGCACGACTCGCTGCCCGAGCAGGCGTTCTACATGGTGGGGACGATCGAGGAAGCAGTGGAGGAGGCCGAGAAGATGGCCGCCGCGGAGAAGGCGGCGTAGCAGGGAATCATGACGCTTTCAGTACACGTCGTAACCGCCGAGCGCGAGGTCTACACCGACGATGGTGTGGACGAAATCGTCGCGCCGGGCATCGAGGGCGAGCTGACCGTGCTGCCCAACCACGCTCCGCTACTGACGATGATCAGGCCGGGCATCATGCGCCTGGTCAAGGGCAACGATGAGACCGACCTCGCGATCACCGGCGGCTTCCTCGAAGTGAAGGACGACCGCGTGACAGTGCTGGCAGACGCAGCCGAGCGCGCCGAGGAGATCGACGAAGTTCGCGCCGAGGAAGCGCGCCGCCGCGCTGAGCGCTCGCTGGAAGAGCGCGGGGACACGGAAGACCTGGTGGCGGCGGCGGCGTCGCTGCAGCGCTCGCTCCTGCGGCTGCGCGCGGCCGAGAGGCGCCGCCGCCGCAGCACGCGCGGTCCTTCCGGTCCGCCCGGGGTGTAACATCAGGGGCTGATGGCCCTCAAGCTGCGCGAGCAGACGTTCGTCCTCGAAGGCGGGAAGCGCCTGTCGGGCTCTGTGCAGGTCTGCGGCTCCAAGAACGCGACGCTCGGGGCGATGGCGGCGTCGCTACTCGTCGCCGACGACTGCTTCCTTGAGAACGTACCGAAAATCGACGATGTCGAGCAGATGGCGCTTGTCCTGCGCAGCCTCGGCTGCACCGTCGACTGGACGGACGACGCCACGCTGAGGCTAAACGCCGCCCAGATCACCGCGTCCTGTCCGGATGGAGAGCTCGTCGCGACCCTGCGCGGCAGCTTCCTCGTCATGGGCGCGCTGCTGGGCCGCCTGGGCGAGGCGGCCTGTCCGCCGCCGGGCGGCGACATCATCGGCGGGCGTCCCATCGACGTGCACCTGGCCGGCTTTCGGTCGCTCGGCGCGGAGACCGAGATGAGCCAGGAGATGTTCCGGGCGCGGGCGGCCGAGCTGCGCGGCTCGACCTTCTTCGCCGACTACCCGAGCGTATTGGGCACGCAGAACACGATGATGGCGGCCGTCTGCGCGAAGGGAACTACGACGATCGTGAACGCGGCCGCGGAGCCGGAGGTGCAGAACCTGGCGGCGATGCTCAACCAGATGGGAGCTGACATAACGGGCGCCGGCACGAACACGATCACGATCAACGGCGTCGACCGACTGCACGGCGTGCGCTTCCGGATCATCCCGGACCGGCTGGAAGCGGGGACGTTCGCGATCGCCGCGGCGATCACAGGTGGCGAGGCCGAGATACGGGGCGTGGAGCCGGATCACATGCAGGGCGTCGAGGCGAAGCTGCGGCAAGCGGGCGTATCCGTCGAGACGTCTGGTGACCTGATGCGCGTCAGAGCCGGCGATAAGCTACAGGCGCTGACGCTGCAAGCGCTGCCGTACCCCGGCTTTCCCACCGACCTGCAGGCGCCGATGGCGGTGCTGCTGACGCAGGCGCAAGGCGTCAGCACGGTGCACGAACGCGTCTTCGACAACCGGCTCGGCTACATTAGCGACCTGCGCAAGATGGGCGCCGAGGTAGTGACGACAGGTACGACCGCTGCTATCATTACCGGGCCTACGCCCCTGAGCGGTGCGGCGCTGAAGGCGCTGGACGTGCGCGCCGGGGCAGCCTTTATACTGGCGGGGTTGGCGGCAAAGGGTCGCACGACCGTATCGGACGTTCATCACGTGGACCGCGGATACGAGAGGATCGACGAGAAGCTGCGTTCGCTGGGAGCGGACATCGAGAGGATCTAATGCTAGGGAAGCGAATCGGAGTGGATCTGGGGACGGCGAACGTGCTGGTGTACGTGAAGGGCCGCGGCATCGTGATCGCGGAGCCGTCGGTCGTGGCGGTGGCGCAGCGGGACAACAGCATCGTCGCGGTCGGCACTGAGGCACGCGAGATGTTGGGCCGCACGCCCGGCGCGATCCAGGTCATACGCCCGATGCGCGAAGGCGTCATCGCCGACTACGTGACGACGGAGGCGATGCTTCGCTACTTCATCAGCCGCGTGATGGGCCGCGTCTCAATGGTGAAGCCTGAGGTGATGATCTGCGTGCCTGCCGGCGTCACAGGCGTCGAGCAGAGGGCCGTGCAGGACGCTGCCGAGGCAGCTGGCGCGCGGAGGCCGGCGCACCTGATCCCGGAGCCGCTGGCGGCAGCGATCGGCGCGCGCATCCCCGTGCACATCCCGCAAGGCCACATGATCGTCGACATCGGCGGCGGGCGGACGGAGGCGGCGGTGATCTCGATGTACGGCATCGTCGTCAGCGAGAGCGTTCGGGTCGCCGGTGACCGTCTGGACGACGCCATTGCCTCGTATATAAAGCGACGCCACAACCTCGTGATCGGCGACAGGACGGCGGAGGAGCTGAAGATCGCGATCGGGAGCGCGCTGCCGGTCGAGGAAGATTTGACGTACCAGGTGCGCGGCCGCGACCAGATCACGGGGCTGCCGCGCACGATAACCGTAACTTCGGCGGACGTCACGCAGGCGATCGCGGACCCCGTAATGTCGATCGTTGGCGCGGCGCGCGCGGTGCTGGAGCGGACGCCGCCGGAGCTGGCCTCTGACGTCGTCGACCGCGGCATCGTGCTGTCCGGTGGGACCGGGATGCTGCGGAACCTTGACCGGCTGATCACGCAGGAGATCGGCATCCCCTGCTACGTGGCGGACAGCCCGATGGAGTGCGTGGCGATGGGCGCGGGCATTGCGCTGGAGCACCTGGAGCTGATCAAGCGCGCTCAGCCGGCCGAGGGTGAGTGGCTGGTCAGCCTCTAGCGGCTGGCACTACTACTCGCCGTCTGCCCTGCGCAAAGCTCGCAACGCCCGGTTCGGGTCGTTAAGCAGATACGCCAGGTTCTCCCACGTTATCGGCCTGGGGGTTGTCGCGCCCGCAGGGATCCAATCGAGGCTCCCTCGCGAGATCCGCATCTCGCCCAGCTTCTCATCATCGCTCCAGACGGCGATCGTCGTATCGACGTTCTTGAGCGGCTTGGTCGGCAGGCTGATCTCGATGTGATGCTTCGGCATTAGGATCTCCTGTCCGGGCGTGGTCCGCCGCGGCGAGCAGCGCCTCTACTTGCCGGACGCGGCGGCGGCCTTCAGATAGTACGTCATCCCCTGCAGGGCGAGCACCGGGTCGATGCGTTTGATGTGGACCGACGGCGGCACGTGGGCGGCGATCGGTGCGTAGTTGAGGATCGCCCGGACGCCGCATTCGACAAGGCGGTCGATCACGTTCTGTGCAGTCTCTGCCGGGACCGCGACGATGCCGACGTCGACGGGGTTCTCTCGCAGCACCTGTTCGAGATCGGCGGTGTTCCTGATCGTGAGGCCGTTGATCTGCTTGCCGATCCACTCGGGGTCGGAGTCGAACGTTTCGACGATGCGGAAGCCCTGCGGCCCGAAGCCCTCGTAGCCCAGAATGGCGCGGCCCAGGCGGCCCGTGCCGATGAGGGTCATCCGCCACTGGCGGTTGAGTCCGAGGATGCTGCGCAACTCTTCGAGGAGCTTGCGGACGTTGTAGCCGCGGCCCTGCTTCCCAAAGCGTCCGAAGTAGCTGAGGTCCTTGCGGATCTGGGCTGGCGTCACGTTGAGCTGGTGCCCGAGTTCCTGCGAGCTGACGACTTCGCGCCCGCTGGCTTCGAGGCCAGCGAGAGCGCGGGCGTAAAGCGGGAGGCGGTCGATTACGACTGGGGGGATTTCCATTGAGATACCCTATGCCCACTATTTGTATGTTTAATTACGGACAATGCTCTGACCTTCTTATAGCATCCGCCGAGTTTCAAGGTCAATAGCTTGTGCAGAAAAATACAAACGGAGGCTGCCATCGCCGGTGAGCTTCGGTAACGGGTGCTCCTGCTGCGGCGTCTAAATTGATGGCCCCGGGCTCATTGGGCGAATACGCGTATCCAGAGGGACACGAGGTAACGATGGAGACCGAATCGACTTTCAAGGACGAGAGCAGCAATCCGGACAGCGCCGCCCCGACGCTTCCCTCGGGCCAGCCTGCAGGCGATGTTGGTGGCACGAGAGTGGTGCCTCCGTTCCTGTCTCGCGATCCGGCGCCGGCAGAGCCTGCCGAAGCGCCCGCCGAAGCGCCCGAGGATGAGCCCGGCGAAGCGCCCGACGATGAGCCCGGCGACTCGATGTCGCAGTTCATCTCCCGCACGATGGCGACCGTGGCTGAGGCGGTGCCGGAAGATGACGGATCGTTCCTGCGGGCGCCGCGCTCGTTCGGCGACATTGGTCTTTCGAAGGCCTTCCTGACGGACCTCACCCTGAAGATCATCCACTACTCCGGCACGCCTTCGATGTCGCAGATGGCGAAGCGGCTGGGCCTCTCCGGAGAGATCGTCTCCCAGATCCTGCAGACGCTTGCCGAAGAGCGGCAGGTAGTGATCCTCAGCCAGTCAGACCTCTACACAGGAAACTACCGCTACCGCCTGTCAGAGAAGGGCGAGGCGCGCGTCTCAGAGGCGCTGGAGCGCACTCGCTACGCGGGCCCGGCGCCCGTGACAGCGGACCAGTACACGAGCGTGATGCAGAGACTCTTCGAAGAGAAGCATGACGTGAGCCGCCGCGAGGTCACCGCGGCGGTGGAAGGCCTCGTGCTAGCGGACGAGGTTTCGGACGCTGTGGAGCGCGCGCTGTTCTCGGGGAAGACTGCGCTCCTCTACGGGCCCTCCGGCAATGGCAAGTCGGTGATCCTGGAGAACTTCTCGCAGGCGCTGGAAGGTCACTCTTACCTGCCGTACGCGATCTACGCCTACGGTCAGGTGATCCGCGTCTTCGATCCCTCGATTCACGTCAGGCTCGATGAAGAATCAGAGGCTGAGACGAAGGACAAGTCGGACTTCGACGGGCGTTGGGTGAAGATACGGCGGCCGGCGATCATCCTCGGCGCAGAGATGGACCGCAGCGACCTGGACCTGGGATACGACCCGCAGGCGCGCTTCTACCAGGCGCCGGCGCACATCAAGGCGCAGAACGGCGTGCTGGTGGTGGACGACTTTGGCCGCCAGCGCGTGACGACGACAGATCTGCTGACACGTTGGCTGATCCCATTGGAGCGCGGCTGGGACTCGCTCAGCATGGCGACCGGCGAGAAGCTGTCCGTTCCCTTCAGGCTGCAGCTGCTGTTCGGCACGAACGCGCGGGTGCGCGAGGTGGCGGACGACGCGCTGCTGCGCCGCATTCTGTACAAGGTGCGGGTCCCCAACCCCGACGAGGCGAACTTCGGTGAAATCCTGCGCCGCGAGTGCCGCGCGAAGGCGGTTCCCGTAGAGGGCGACGCAATCGAGTACGCCGTCGGCAGGTTGTTCGCAGAGCAAACACTGAAGCCGAGGGCGAGCTACGCCCGCGACCTGGTGGACATCCTGCTGGAGAGTGCGGCGTTCGATGGGACGAATGCAGCGCTCAGCCGGGCCGCATTCGACAAGACGTTCCAGCTCTTCGTTACGAACGAAGCGGACGCCGACGACTTCGACGACTAAGCGCCATCAGCGCAACATAGGTGAGTGCCAGGGGCGGGCCGGGAACGGTCCGCCCCTGGCTTATCCGGCGAAGTCGCTAATCTCTTTTGCCAGCGCTTCCGGCCGCTGAATCGGCACATCGTGGATCGTGTCCTTCATGACGACTACACGGGCGTCCGGCGCGACCCGGCTGAGGGCCTCCAGGCCGTCCTCACGAAGCTTCTGCCACTGCCTCGCCTCGTCGTTCGCCGGTTCCTGCTGACAGGAGATCACCAGCAACGGGCAGGCCAGCTCCTTCAGGAGGTCCGACGGCCGCAGCTCGAAGATGGCGCGGGCGATCTTCATGTGGTTCTCGATCGTCAGGCGGCGGGCGATCGTGCCGTCCTTGCGGATGTCGAAGTTGGCGAGCACCATGTCGCGGATCTCGTCGCTCCAGACGGCCTGCAGCTGGGGCCAGCGGCGCATAAAGCCGACGAACGTCTCGACGGGCGTGCCGTCGATCTCGGGCGGCCTCATGCGTGGCTCGGCCTCAGCCCACGTGCCGTGCTCCGAGAGGTCGATGACGCCGCCGTCGACAAGGACGATCGAGCGCACGGCTTCCGGGTTGGCCGCGGCGTACTTCAGGGCGACGCTGGCGCCCCAGGAGTGACCGACGATCGCCGGCGAGTCGATGCCCACGGCCTCGATGAACGCCGCTAGGTCGGCGGTGACCTCGTCGAAGCCGTAGCCGTCCTCCGGCTGATCGCTGCGGCCGTGACTGCGCTGGTCGAGCGCGATTACTCGGAACCGCTGGGCCAGGTGCGGCGCCGTCAGGTCCCAGATGCGCCCGCTGGACGAAAGGCCGTGCAGCAGCACCAGCGGCGGACCGTCGCCGCCCCAGTCGCGGTAGTGCAGGCGGATGCCGCGCCCGGGCAGCGCGGCGTAGTCATCGCGGGGCGCAGCGCCGGCCATCAGACCTGCTTCAGCTCGTCGATGATGGCCGTCAGCCGCTCGCCGTCCTGTGCAGTGCGCGCGCCGAAGCCGAAGCTGAAGCCGAGCGTGCTGAGGACGCCGCCGAAGCGCGCCTTGATCTTCGGGACGAGTTCGTCGTACGTGCCGATGATCGCGAACTCCTCCAGCATCTCGTCCGTGATGGCGGCTGCCATCTCCGGCCATTTACCCTCCATGGAGAGGCGGAAGAGCTGCTGGCCGGCGTCTTCCCAGCCGTGGGTTTCGAGCACGGGGTGGTAGGCGCGCGTGGAGGCGTAGAACGAGAGTTGCTGGCGGATCGGAACCTTGGCCCGCTCGACCTCCTCTTCGTTGGCGCCGGTGATGATGAAGTTGCCGCCGACGAGGTCGATCTCGGAGATGTCGCGGCCGGCCTTCTTCGCGCCCTCTTTGATCGCCGGGACGATCACTTCGTTCGTGTACTTCGCGGTGTTGAAGGGGTGCATGCGGATGCCGTCGCAGAGCTCGCCGACGGTGCGGCAGTTGTAGGGGTTGACGGCGGAGATGTAGATCGGGACGTGCCCGTCCTGGTTCGGTCCGGGGTTGAAGAGCGGCGAGATCAGTGTGAAGCGGTAGTGTGGCCCCTCGTGCGCCGGGCGTTCGTTCGTCTGGAACGTCTTGAAGATCGCTTTCAGCGTGAGTAGATAGTCCCTCAGGCGTGGCCCGGGCGGCGATGGCCACGACGTCGAGTAGCGGCGCTCGTTGTGGCCCTTAACCTGCGTGCCCAACCCGAGCATGAAGCGGCCGCCGGAGAAGCGGGCGAGGTCCCAGGCGAGCTGGGCGGTGACCATCGGGCTGCGCGGAAAGGCGATCGCCACGGAAGTGCCGAACTTAATCGTCTGCGTGTGCTCGGCGAGCGTCATCAGCGGCAGGAAGGGATCGTGGCCGGCCTCCGGCGTCACGACGGCGTCGTAGCCGATCGCCTCCAGGCTGCGGGCCTGCTCGGCGTAGGCGGCGATATTCGAGGCGATGATCGTGGTTTCGATCTTCATTCTGAGGGGCTCCTCCATCGGGCTGTCGCCGCCAAGTGTACGCGAACGTCGCTGAGCGTCGCCAGTGTAGAATCGGCGCATGATCCGTGACGTTCGTCACGTCGGCATCGCCGTGCGCGACCTGGACGTCGCTCATGCGCTCTTCCGCGACTCGCTCGGCCTGGCGCTCGTCAAAGAGGGCGATATGCTTTCGCGTGGCGTGCGGGCGGCGATGCTGGCGGCCGGCGGCTTTTTCATCGAGCTGATCCAGCCGGTCGCGGCCTCCTCGCCGTTCGCGAGGGTGATCGAAGAGAGCGGCGAAGGGCTGCATCACGTGGCGCTCTGGAGCGACGACGTCGACGGTGACGTTGCGAAGCTGCGGGACTGCGGAGTGGCGCTCAACGATCCGGAGCCGCGCGAGGGGTTCACGGGCCGGCTGAGCTTCCTGGCGGCGGAAGCTTTCGACGGCGCTCAGCTGGAGGTTGTCGAACCGGAAGAGGGGCTGACCGGCCACTCACAGCCGGCGGACAGCCGTATCACGCGCATCGACCACGCAGTGCTGCGTGTGCCGCATCCCGCCACGGTGAGCGAGCGGATGGCGTCGTGGTTCGGGGTCGAGACGAAGCGAGCGGTTGAGCGCGGCGAGACGTCGTTCGCCTTCATGCGCCCCGGCGACGTCGTGATCGAGGTGATCGGTCCGGCAGAGCGACCGGCCGAGCCGCGGCCGGGCAACGTCGCGGGGCTGTGCTTCGAGTGCACGGAGATCGACGAACTGGCGGCCGACCTCAAGGCGAAGGGCTACCCGGTCGGCGAGCCGCACGCGGCGCTGCAGGGTGGCCGGATCGTGTCGGTGCACCAGTCGGGCGCCTGCGGCGTACCGGTGGCGTTCATCGACTTCACGGGCAGCCCCGGCCCGCCCGCGCGGTAACCTGAATCACATACGTTCCGTGCTTAGCATCTGCTAGAATGAGGGCGAATCCAGAAGGAGGAAACGATGCGAGAAGTAGTGATTGTTGAGGCTGTGCGGACGCCCATGGGCCGCCGCACCGGCGTCCTCTCGGGCATCCACCCGAACGTCCTGGGCGCCAAGGTGCTGAACGAGCTCGTCGACCGCTCGGGCATCGAGTCCGGGCAGGTCGAGGACGTCGTCTACGGCTGCGTTAGCCAGGTGGGCGAGCAGGGCGCGAACGTAGCGCGTAACGTGCTGCTGACGGCGGATTTCCCGTACACAGTGCCGGCGACGAGCGTCGACCGTCAGTGCGGAAGCGGCCAGCAGGCGGTGCACTTCGCCGCGAACCTGGTGCAGGCGGGAGTCTGCGACATCACGATCGGCGGCGGCGTCGAGTCGATGTCGCGCGTGCCGCTGGGGGTGAACGTGATGCAGGGTCCGGGCGCACCGTTCCAGCCGTCGCTGATGGAGAAGTACCCGCTGACGCCGCAGGGCATCTCGGCCGAGGAGATCGCCGTCAAGTGGGGCATCGAGCGCCAGGAGGCCGACGAGTTCGCGCTGGAGAGCCAGGCCAAGGCGAAGACGGCGCGCGACGAGGGCCGCTTCGAGCGTGAGATGCTGAAGATCGACGTCAAGCTGGAGGGCTTGGACCACACGGTGAAGACTGACGAGGGCATCCGCGAGAGCTCGCTGGAGAAGCTCTCAACGCTGCAGCCATCGTTCCGGCCGGACGGCGTCCACCACGCGGGCAACTCCTCGCAGATCACCGACGGCTCGGCCGCCGTGCTGCTGATGTCGCGCGAGAAGGCGGATGAGCTGGGCAAGAAGCCGCGGGCGCGCATCATCGGCCAGGCGGTCGTCGGCTCCGACCCGGTGCTGATGCTGACGGGGCCGATCACGGCGACGCCGAAGGTGCTGAAGCACGCCGGCCTGGAGCTCAAAGACATCGATCTGATCGAGATCAACGAGGCGTTCGCCTCTGTCGTCCTCGCGTGGAAGCGGGAGATAGAGCCGGACATGTCGAAGGTCAACGTCAACGGTGGCGCGATCGCGCTCGGTCATCCGCTGGGCGCGACGGGCGCGCGGCTGATGACGACGATGCTCCACGAGCTGGAGCGCACGGGCGGCCGCTACGGCATGCAGCTGATGTGCTGCGGCGGTGGCCTGGGCACGGCGACGATCATCGAGCGTCTCGACTAGCGCAACTGAGTCCGATACGAAAAGGGGGCCGGCGGAAACGCCGGCCCCTTCGCTTTGGTCGCTCCGCGCGAGCTAGAGCTGGCCGTGCTCCTTGAGCAGCGGCTGGCTGTACTTGACGCGTCCGGTCAGCGTCTTCGGGTCGCAGGTCGCGAGGATCAGAGCGGCCTTCGCCATGTAGTCGATCGGTTCGGCGCGCGGGTCGGTATCGTCCTTGATCAGCCTGTGGAAGAGAACGCCGGGCGAGGCGACGATGCCCGTCGGCGCCAGCGAGTTGACGGCGATCCCGGACTCGTACAGCTCGTGCGCGAGGCCGGTCGAGAAGCGCTCGATGCCGGCCTTGACCGTGCCGTAGGGGGTGGCGCCAAAGGCGGGCAGTTCGTACGGGGGGCCGGCGGGATGGACGGACGCGACCGACGAAACGTTGACGATGTGCCCGCCGCCGCCGGCGATCATGTCAGGGATAACAGCCTGGGCGAGCAGGAACGGAGCGGTGATGTCGACGGCGAGCATCCGCTGCCAGCGCCGGAGGGGAAGTCCTTGATCCGCGTGTAGTAGGTTAGCGCGGCGTTGTTGACGAGGACATCGATCGGTCCGTAGGTCTCGTGCGCCGCAGCTACCAGCGCTTCGATGCTCTCGGGGTCCGAGATGTCGGCACGCACGGCCGTTGCCTCGCCGCCGGCCGCGCGGATTTCCTCGACCGTCTCGTTGATCGCGCCCGGGAGTTGGTGATCGCCTTCATTCTCCGTGCGTGCAGCGGCGACGACTTTTGCGCCTTCGCGCCCGAAGATGAGGGCGATCTCTTTGCCGATGCCGCGGCTGGCGCCGGTGATGATCGCCACCCTGCCGTCGAGCTGACCCATGTCTGTCTCCTATCCTGGTCTGGGGTAGCCGAGTGTCTCAGCCGCGTCGCGGAGCAGCGAACGCACCAGACCGATCTGCGCGCCGATCGTCGCCGACGGGGCGTTGACGGAGAGCCCGCTCTCCATTTCGATGACAGCTTCGCATAACTCCCTGGCAGCGTCCTCGTCGCGCTCGCGCAGGGGCGGGTCGACGTTGTGCGTAAAGGCGTGCACCGGGCCGAAGAACGCGGCCTCGGCGCCGGCGCGATCGCCGAGGTTGAGCATGCTGATAACGCTCGCGAGGGCGCTGTCCTCGTCGGCGAACGCCTGGGCGCTGATGTCGACGCCGTCCAGGGGGGCGAGCGCCTCGTTGCAGGTGCCGCCCGTCTCGCCGCCGGTGATCTCGCGGACGGCGAAGAAGGCGCCGACAAAGAGCAGCGCGATGAGGCCAAGGGCCGCGCCCCAGACCCAGTCCGGTGCGCCGCTGCGCCGTGCGGTGCGCGGGGGGCGGCGCGAGTAGACGGTGCTAGCCGCCGGGCTGTTGTGCATCGATTCCAAACTCCGATTGCAGGAAGTGGATCAGGTTCCAGGTCTCGTCCTCGGTCAGCTGGCTTCCGAAGCCGGGCATGATCGAGCCGAAGCCGTTCTGGATGACGTTGAAGAAGAACGTCTCCTGGTGGAACGGGACGTGGATGCGGAAGTCGGCCGGCGCGACGTCTAGGTCGGGCGCCAGCGGGCCGTCGCCGCGCCCGTTGGGACCGTGGCACTGCTGGCAGTTCGCCGCATAGAGTACGCGGCCGCCGGCGATCGACGCGGAGGTGGCGGTGCGCTCCGCGCTCGAGTCCGGCAGGACGCTGATCGCGAGGAAGCCGATGCCGATGACGGTGAAGGCGGCGGTGCCGACGCGCAGGAGGCGGGGCGCCGGCGCGGGCAGCTCCGGCAAACGGGGCGACCAGACGCCGACCAGCAGCGCGGCGACGATGAGGCCGATGGCGCCGACGGTCAGCCAGCCGCCGGCGGACAGCGGCTGGTCGAACTGGCCCGTGCTGGGAAGGCTGATCGGTACAGGGAAGTCGGCGGTAATGTCTTCGAGGCCGGCACGCCGGACGTCGACAGCGATCGTCCAGTTGCCTTCCTCGGTGATGAACGGCCCGATCGCACCGTAGGCGGTAAGCCCGGCCGGCTCCATGTCGATCTCGGAGGGCGCCAGTCCGCCGGCCGGCGGCTGGAAGCGCAGGCGTACGCGAAGCACGTCCCCGATGTCGCCGCCGCCCTGCGGGAAGAGGAAGACGCGGAGCGAGTTGTTGCCGGGGGCGTTGGGAGAGATCGTCAGATTGACGTCGAGGTCGCCTGCCGGCTGCGTTTCCTCGTAACCGACGACGGCCTGCGTACTCGCGGCTTCCTCCGCGGCCTGCGCCGCTTCTTCGGCCTGGCGCGAGGTCGGGTACTGGAAGAGGATCGCCGCCGCAAACATGACGGCGATGCCGAGCGCGGCCTCGGCCCAGACGGCGCGCCTGAGCCAGCCGTGGATGCCTGCACCGTACTCACTTGAGTCCGGCTCGTCGATGGCGCGCTCCCGCAGGTAGAGCGCGTTGGCGGCGGCAACGACGAGGACGGCGGCAACGACTCCCAGCTTGACGAGAAGCGCGCGTCCGTAGGCGGTGTCGTAAAGCGCCTCGATGCTGGGGATCTGCACGAGGGCGTTGATCGTGCCTGTGGCCAACAGCACGACAACGCTTGTGGCGGCGATAACGGAGAACCTCTCGAGGTGCGGCGCCATCAGATCTTCGCGCGCTTGCGCCGACTGACGGCGGACCCAGAGGAGGAAGAGCGCGAGCTGCACCAGCATGCCGACCCAGACGGCGGCGGCGAGCAGGTGGAGGAAGTCGCCGCCGACGGCCCAGAAGGAGCCGGGCACAGCCGCCTCGTGGCTGACGAAGGCGATGAGCAGCAGGTAGCCGGCGGCCGCCGCGAGTCCGCCCCAGAGCGCGGCGGCCGCCATGGCCTGGCGCCCGACGCGGTGGAAGGACGGGACCATGAGCAAGAGCCCGCCGATGCCAAGGAGGACGAGCTGGCGCTGGATCCAGCGCTCGCCCCAGCGCGTCTCGAGCGCTTCGTCGACGTATTGGAAGCCGCCGAGCTGGTCCGTCTGGACGACGAGCTCGCCGGCGGCGACGACGACGAGCGCAGCGGCCGCGATCCAGGCCGTGCGCAGCGCCCGCCGCCGGGACGCCGATCGCGCCGCGCCGCGCGCCGGTTCCGAGGCCTGTGAGGAGGCGGGGTTGGAGACCAGCGCCACGAAGGCGAGGCTGCCGGTAAGGATCGTGGCGAAGACGAGGAGCGTCCACTTGACGCTGACGTTGAGCGGCTCCGGCTGGCCGCCGGCGGCGGACGCGGTGAAGCGCGGGCCGCTGGGCTGCGACCCGTCCTCGTTGAGGACAGTCAATGGGAACGATCCCTTGAGCAGGTGCCCGTCAATCGAGGAAAGCGTCTCCCAGACGACGGTGTAAAAGCCGGGATCGAGCGCCTCATCGATGCCGATGGCCATGCGCTCCGGCTCCGGGCCGAAGGTAGTCTGCCCGTTGTCGATGCGTTCGCCGGTGCCGTCGACGACTTCCATGCTTGAGAGGCGCTGATCGAGCGGTTCGCTGAAGAACCCCGTCACGATGTCGGGGGACGACTGCAGCTCGCCGTTGACGGCGGGATCGGCGCGCAGAAGGATCGCATGAGCCGAAGCGTCACGGGGGACGGCGAGCCAGCCGGCGAGTGCGGCGAAGGCGATCGCAGCAAGCAGGAGCGGTGTCAGAGCGCGGCGGGCGCTCATTCGGTGATCCCCAGGGCGCGCCCGGCCTCTTCGAGGAGACCGGCGCCGGTCTCGGACTCGGCGGCGATGACGCTCGTGTCGGCAGACGAGGCGAACTGCCGCTCGATCTCGAGGACGCTCTCGCAGAGGGCGACTGCGAGGTCGGGGTCGGCGTTCCGGAGCGGGCCGTCGATGTCGTGCGTGATGTTGTGGGCGTCGCCGAAGAACGCCTCGTTGGCGCCAAAGACGTCGCCGTCGCGGGCCAGAGAGGCGGTCTCTCGGAAGGCGGCGACCGCGGCCACGAGGCGCTTGTCTGTGAGCGGCTCTACGCCGATCGCGCCGATTGGGAGCGCACAGGGCTCCGAAGCGTTGGGGATGGGTGTGGCATCCGCGTCCAGGTCCAGTCTGGCGAGGGCGACCTGCAGCGTGCTGGCGGTGGACTCGGCGTGCTGAGCGATAACGTCGGGACGCAGCTCACCGGTGATCTCGGCCTCGAGACCGACGACGCTCTCGCAGAGGCGGCGCGCGAGGTCGCGGTCGGCGGAGAAGAGGGGGCCGGCGACGTCGTGGGTCATGCTGTGGGCGTCGGTAGTGTAGAAGAGCGACTGGGCGGCCGCGGCGTCACCTTCGCGGGCGGCCGCGGCGATTTCGCGCATGCCTGAGACGGCAGCGTTCAGCCGCAGGCTGGAGACGGCCTGCCCGCTGAGCGGCGCCAGGGGTGCTTCGCAGGTCTGGGCGTCCGTCGTGTCGCCGCCGCCGGAAAGAGACGAGCCGACGAAGAGGAGCACGGAGAAAGCGCCGGCGACGGCGAAGCGCGGGAGCGAGGTGCGCAGCCAGGCGCCGAACCACTCGCCGCTGAACCGGCGCTGGCCTTCCGGCACGGCGCCGACGGCGAAGCTCATAGCGAAGATCAGGAAGAAGATCGCGATCACGGTGACGAGGACCGCGGCCGTGCTGGCGCCGCCGACGTGAAGGATCACCGCGTCGCCGTCTCCTTGACTTCGAGCCAGCGATCGTCGAGCCACGGTCCCGGGAGGCACCAGCCCATGAGGAAGGCGTCGATGTCCGGGTCGATGCCAGCGCCGGGGTTGAGGCGCGGGTCGGCGGTGAGGGCGCGCTCGTTTTCGCCGTCGACCTCGAGGAGGAAGATGCCGGACTGGTGGAGCACGGTGATCGCACGTGAGACCGTCGCCGGGATGATGGAGCCGGTGTAAGCGATGAGGGATCCGTCCGGGGCGTATCGCGGCCGGCGCTTGTAGATGCTCGAGGCCGTAAGCTTCTCGGCGTCGCCGCTTGCCGGATCGACCTGGTAAAGCTGGGTCTCGCTCTCGCCCTGGCCGGCGACGAGAAGCGTCGCGCCGTCGGGCGACCACTCGGGGTCGTAATAGAGGAGCCCTTCGCCCGCGTCCAGGCGGACGGGCGCACTGCTTTCGGTCGCGTCGACGAGGTGAACGCTGGAGACGGTCGCGCGCACATCCTGAACGCTGTAGGCGATGGTCGCGCCGTCAGCAGACCACGACGGCGAGCCAGGAACGCCCTCGCCCGAGGTCAGCGGGGTCGTCTCGCCGGTCGCCACGTCGAGCACGGTGAGGGTGTACTCGTTGGCGAGGCCGTCGAACTCCGTGTAGGCGATCCGCGAGGCATCGGGCGACCATTCGATGCCCTGCACCGCTGGTGGCAGCGTGAACGGTGCTGCCGGTGCGTCGCGGCCGGTGATGAGGAGCTCGCGGTTGACGGTGTCGAACCGCTGATTGAGGAGCGCCAACCGTGTGCCGTCCGGCGCGCAAGCGGCGACGACGACGGCGCCGGTGTCGAGGTCTGCGGGGTTCTCGAACAAGGCCTCTGTCGCGAGGTTGCGCGCGATGATGCTGGCGGAGGCGTTGCGGTAGAGGATGAAGGCGTCCGGCGGTGCGGGTGTGGGGCCGCCGCTGGGCGTGGCTTCATCATCGCCGGAACAAGCGGCGAAGGCGGCGAGCAGGCACACTGAGGCGGCGACCAGCAGCAGCGGCCTCAGCGCAGCCATCAGTCAGGTCGCCGTGCCGCCAGCGCGACGCCGACGCCGAGACCAGCGGCGAGGCTGGCCGCCACGCCGCCGATCAGCGCCCACAAAGGTACGTCGTTGCCGCCACCTTCCGAGTTGGTGTCGATGGTCGTAGGCGCCGGCGAGATCGTTGCTGCCGGCGGCGTCGTGGCGGACGCTGTGCCGTCCGGCGCTTCGCCAACGAAGAAATGGAACGCGCCCTGCGCCTCCTCGCCGTCCTCGTCGGAGAGCGTGTGCCAGATCACGGTGTAGCGGCCGTTGCCGAGAGCGGGCGGCAGGTCCAGGGACATGCGCGTCCGGTCCGCGTCGTCGAGGACCGGTTCGTCGGCGATGAGGTCGCCGAACTGGTTGACGACGACCATCGTAGGCAGCCCGCGCTGGCGCGCGATCTCCTGTCCAAAGACGACATCGACACGCTTCGGTGATCCGCTCACCGTCTCGCCGTCGGCCGGCGTCGATTCTTCGTGGCCGGCGTGGGCGAGGGCCTGCTGCCCGCTGCCGCTGAGAAGGGCGGCGAGCAGCACGGCCAGTGCGATAGCTGCGGCACCGGCTATGAGGGGGCGCGGGTTACTCCTCGTCTTCATCACCAGCGTCGCCCATGTCCATGTCGTCGTTATGTTCGTCGCCGCCGGTCGCCTCATCACCGGCGATGTACTGATACGCGGCGTGTTCGATGTTGTGCCAGGCGGCGTGCGCCTCGCTGATGGCTGTCTTGGACGCTGCCAGGTCGCCGGAGCCGATCGCTTCTTCCGCCGCCACGAGCTTCGTGTGCCAGTCCTCGGCTTCGGCGCTGAGCTCGGTCGGCCAGTCGGTGCCGCCGACTGCCTGGCCCATGCGAGTGATGGCGCCGTCCCACCCGGCCACGATCTCGGAAGCCCGCTGGGCCAGGTCGTCGATCTCGTGCAGGCCTTCGGTGCGAATCGTCGTCATCGTCGCCAGCACCTGGCCGCGCTGCGATCCTTCGACGAGCTCGTCCAGCGTGGCCTGGATCGTGTCCAGGCGGGCGCTGACGGCGCCGTCGCCGTCGCTGTCGCCGTCGTCGTCATCGTCGCCGCAGGCGGCCGCCGCAATCGCCAGGGCGACGATTGGAAGCCCTACGGCCAGTAGTCTGAACCTCGTAATCATCTGATCTCCTGTACTCTGCTCCGGGCGGCTTGAGCCGTCGCCGGGGCTGCTCCTGGATCGGTCTGTGCGCTCAGGCGGCGCGTGGCGGCTTCAGGAGGCTGATGACAGGAGCTTCGGGTGTCGTCGGCTGTGAGGAGTTCAGCGCGGTTCGCATCACTCCAGAGGGGGCGACAAAGCCGGCGTCGTCGCCGACCCAGATCGAGCCAACCATGGACTGGCCGCCGGCGCAGCCGGAGGGCCCGGCGTGGCAGTGCAGCGCGTGCTCCTCGCCGGCGGCGTCCGGCGGCGTGCTCGACTGGTGCACGGCATGGTCGTGGGAGAGCGCGGGCTGCGCGTGGCCCAGGTAGAAGACGTTAGGCAGCACGGCGCCGAGCAGGAGGAAAATCGCAACGGCGCTTGCAAGGCCGCTGCGCCTGATGATGTCGTTCTTCATCTTTCGCTCTGATTATACGTACCCGCTACGCGGGGGTATCCAGTGCCGATTGGCCCGGAAGAGACAGGCGAGAGGTCCACCAGAGGAGCAAGGTGCCGATCAGTACGAGAGCGATGCCGAAGAGGCTGAGCACGAGGAAGCTCCGTATTGGCACCCACATGGCATCGACGCCGAGGTCTAGCATGCCCTCTACGAAGAGGTCGCCTTCGCCATCGGCGGTGCGGAAGACGAAGCGCAGCGCCACTGCGCCTGCCAACGAAGGAAGCGCCGCGAAGACGGTGACGCCGCCGGCGATCAGAATGCGAGTATCCCAGGGCAGGATCACCATCAGCACGCCGGCCATGCCGAGGACGATGATCGCGAGCAGTATGACGAGGATCAGCAGCACCGTATTGGTCGAATCGCGGATGAAGCCGAGACCGTAGTCGATCGCGCCGGCGGTCGAGACGCGCTCGATGTCCCTCCTCGCCTCGCTGTCGTCACCGGTCCAGGCTGAGCCGCCGTCGTTGTAGAGGCGCAGGGCGGCTCCGTCGAGGATTCGGTCGCGCAGTTCGGCTCCCCGCAGTGTCACTGCTTCCTCGCGCGAAATCTCGACGGAGATCGGGAAGTCGGGGACAGTGACGGTCGGAGAATTGCCGTCGCTGGCGGCCGCGGCGAGGCTGCTTTCGATGCCCGGCAGGACGGCGTCGATGTCGGTTGAGACGGCGACGGCGCGGCGCAGGATGTGCTGGCCGGTGTCGTCTGAGGTCAGCTGGAAGGCGGTGAGGGTGAGCAGGAAGGCGGCCAGGAAGACGGCGAGGACAAACGAAGCGACCCAGACGCTGGCGGTGCGCAGAACGTTCACTACGGCAGCTCGACCACGATCGTCCCGGCGAGAATGTCGTGAAGCATGCGTTGCTCACGGTCGAAGAACATCGTGGCGATGCCAAAGCCGAGGGGCAGGACGCTGATTGGCCAGACGATAACGCGCACGAACGATTGCCAGAACGAGATGTGGTAGCCGTCGCGGTCGGTGACGGCGACGCGGACGGCCTGCTGGCCGAGCGTTTGGCCGCGCCAGTACCAGAGGAGGACGAAGTAGAGAGGGGCGAGGATGAGGAAGGTGCAGAGGATGGTGGCGCTGGTGACGTAGACCTCGTCTGAGGGGTCGTTGTCGCCCCAGCCGGTGCGCGCCAGGACGTAAAATCCGGCAGCGGCCGTGGTTAAGGCGGCGAGCGAGATCATGCAGAGGCCGTCGAGGACGGCGGAGACGATGCGCAGCGAGAAGCCAGCATAGGGCAAGGGCGGTGCGTAATCATGCGCCGCTTCTACCTGAGACATCGTTGCCATTTCACGGATTATAGCAGCGGGCCCACGTAGGAAACACGTTCTCCAGGGGCCTCATCGACCGCTGGAGAACCCCGGACAGACCTGGACGCCGGGCTCGCCGCTGATGATGTATTGAACGCAGGCGCCGACGTCGGGGTCATTGAACTCGACGAACGTACCGCCCTGCAGACTCGACTTCTGCTGGACGGCGAAGAGCGTGCCCAAGCGCTTGATCATCTCCATCGCGGCGTCTTCGCCGGCGACGCCTCGCGGCCCGATCGCTCTTTCGGGGCCCGGCTCGCCCTGCAGGCCCGGGGGCCCTGCTCGCCGCCGCCGGAGAGCTCGACGACGCCGTAGGCGACGCTGCTGGCGCCGGCCCAGGCGATGAGGATGAAGAGGATGCCGAGGACGAAGAACTGAGTGACGGTCATGGGAATCTCCCTGCTAGGTGGGGTTGGATCGGCCGGCCGCTCAATGACGGGGTAGACGATGGGTTCGCTGGAGACCTGGCGGTCGCGGCTGTGGCGTTCTTCACGGCGGCGGGGAGTATCCCGCTCGTCATCTGGTGTCACAGCAATACAAACGCCTGAGCGCTGAGTTCGGTTCAGGCGCGGGCGGGGCCGGCCATCGCCTGCTGGTACCAGGCAACGGCGGGGTGGTCGAGCCAGGCCTGCAGCTCCGGGTCGCCGGCGCGTTCGGGAAGCGCCTTCAGCATGTCCGCGACGTGGATGGCGTCGTGGTGGGCCCAGCCGGCGAGGAAGAGCTTGAGGGGGATGTCGGCGGGCGGCCGCTTGTTGTCGCCGGCAAAGCGGGTGATCGAATCGGTGTGCTCGTCCGTCAGCTTCTCCAGCGTGGCGATCAGCTGCTCGCGGTTGGCGGCGGCTTCGTCGAAGATCTGGTCCAGCGTCCGCTCGCGGCGGTCGGCGACAGCGGTGTCGTTCCAGCCATCGAGGTCGAATGGGCGGCCTTCGGCGTCGCGCACGACGGCGTCCGGGACGCCGTTGGCGACGCCTTCGAACCAGCGCTTGGTTTCGGTGTCGAGCGTCGCGAGGTGGGCGATGAAGTCGCGCACCTGCCAGGTGCTGTCGGGGACGAGACGCGCCAGCTCCTCTTCGCTGAGAGAGCGGCAGAACGTCTCGAAGCGGCAGCGCTCGTCCTTGATCGTGCGGATGATCGTCTCGATTCGTTCGGTCGGCATGGTCGGCTCCTTTTCCTGCGGGCCTCAGACGAGCCGTCGGGCCCTCGGATGCAGGGGGAGTATACGATAATGGCCACGATGATCCCTGAACCGATGCAGCGCGCGCTCGATCTTGCGCGCAGCGCTCCGCACTACATCTCTCCGAACCCCATGGTGGGCGTCGTCATCGTGACTGCGTCTGGCGCGATCGCCGGCGAGGGCGTCTCGCAACCACCGCCCGAGTGGACGCACGCTGAGGTGATGGCGCTGCGCGGGGCCGGAGAGAGCGCGCGGGGCGCGACGATGTACGTGACGCTGGAGCCGTGCGCGCACGCAGGCAAGACGCCGCCGTGCACGGACGCGATCATCGCGGCCGGCATAGCCGAAGTGCACTACGCCGTGCGAGACGCCGATGCGCAGGTGGACGGGCGCGGTCACGAGGCGCTGGATAAGGCGGGGGTACGGACAACCACCGGCGAGGGCGAGGAGGAAGCGCGCCGTATCAACGAGGCGTTTTTCAAGCACCGCGAGACGGGCCTTCCGTTCGTGATCGCGAAGTTTGCCGCGTCGCTGGATGGGAAGATCGCCGCCGCCTCGGGCGATTCGCGCTGGGTGTCGGGCGCTGAGGCGCGCGAGTGGTCGCACGGACTGCGCACACGGATCGACGCGATCCTCGTCGGCTCGTCGACGGTGGTCGTGGACGATCCGCTGCTGACGGCGCGGCCCGGCGGCGAGGCATCCGCGCGGCAGCCGCTGCGGGTCATCGTCGACACGCGTGGCCGCACGCCGCCGATGGCGCAGGCGCTCACCCACGAGTCCACGGGACAGACGCTGGTGGCGACCGGCCCGGACGCACGGGCGGAGTGGAGCGCATCGATCGAGGCGCGCGGCGCCGAGGTGCTGCCGCTGGCGCTGGCGGGCGAGCACGTCGACCTGCGGGCGCTTCTCGAAGAGCTGGGCAAGCGGGACATCGTGACGTTGCTCGTCGAGGGCGGCGGCGTGGTCCTCGGCGCCTTTTTCGACGCCGGCCTCGTCGACAAGGTGCAGGCGATCATCGCACCGCTTATCGTCGGTGCTGCGGACGCCCCGGCGGCCGTCGCCGGCGAGGGCGCCAACCGTATGGCGGAGGCGCTGCGCCTCCGCGACCTGTCGGTCGAGCGCCTCGGCGACGACCTTCTGGTGACGGCGTACCCGCAGCCTGCGGAGACAGAGTGAGGTCCGTCGAACCGGTGCTCGTCACGCACCTCTTCCCGGAGGAGCGGGCAGGGCTGCTGGAAGTGCTCCGATCGCTCGACGCAGAGCAGTGGGAGCGGCCGACAGCGTGCGCAGGCTGGTCGGTGGGTGATATCGCGCGACACCTCCTGGCGGACGACCTCGGGCGGCTCTCCCGCGAGCGGGACGATTACACGGCTCATGGCTTCTCGGCGAGCAGTCCCGAGGCGTTCGAGAGCGAGCTGCTGCCGTGGATCAACGCCGGCAACGAGGCGTGGGTGTCGGCGACGCGACGGCTCAGCCCGGCGATCGTCAGCGACCTGCTGGAGTGGTCCGGGCGCGAGACTCAGGCGTACTTCGAGTCGCTGGACCTGCAGGCGATCAGTGATCCCGTGACGTGGGCCGGCCCGGAGCCGGCGCCCAAGTGGCTGGACGTGGCGCGCGAGTACACGGAGCGCTGGCACCACGGCGCGCAAATCCGAGAGGGCGCCGGCCTGCCGCTCGTCACGGAGGCTCGGCTGTTCGCGCCTGTGATCGCGGCGTTCGTCTTCGGCCTGCCGCAGGCCTTCCGCGAAACCGAGGCGGACGACGGCACGCACGTAAGCCTGCGGATCACCGGCGAGGCCGGCGGTGCGTGGTCGCTGCTGCACTCAGACGGGCGCTGGGCGCTCGTGCAGCCGCTGGGCTCGGACGCAGACGCCTCGGTCGAGATCGGGCAGGATGCGGCGTGGCGGCTGTTCACGAAGGGGCTGACGCCGCAGCAGGCGAAGGGGAGTGCTCGCCTGGAGGGCGACGGGCGTCTGGCCGAACGGGTTCTGCACACGGTGTCGATCATTGCCTGACTACACGCGAATCTACGCCCGGCAAGAGTACCTGACTCCGGGGGCGGCGCGCACCGTCAGCATCATCGCCGAGCGGGTGCGTCCGGACGAGGCGACGTGGCTGCTGGAGATGGCCGGCGGCAAGGGCGAGGCCGCGGCGCACCTGGCGAGCGAGTTCGCCTGCCGCCTGCTGACGGTCGAGCCGTACGACCCTTTCGTGCACGTCGCCGCGGCCAAGTTCTGGCACTTCAACCTGCGCGATCTCGTGACGCTCGTCCGCGCCAACGGCAGGCGGCTGCCGGTCCGTGGCGAGTCGATGGACGCGGCGTACTGCATCGGTGCGCCTTCGATCGTGGGGCTCGAGCCGGCGCTGCGTGAACTCGGCCGGGTGACCAGGCCGGGCGGTTGGGTGATCGTCTCCGACATCGCCTGGCGGACGAAGCCTGAGGAGCCGCTGGGCCCCGATTGGGGGTGGCTGGCCGAGGCGACGCCGACAACGGCCAGCGATTACCAGGCGGCGATCGAGGCGAGCGGCCTGGCGGTCGAGGAGATGGTGACGCACCCCCAGGAGGACTGGGAAGAGTACTGGCGGCCGATGCAGGAGGTCGCTGCGGAGGCGAAGACGGCCTCTGAGACGGGCGGAGCGGACGTCTTCTTCGCGGACGAGGTCGAGGGCCACATTGAGATCGAGCGGCGGGCCCAGGCGCAGTTCCTGGACTACGTGACGTTCGTGGCGCGCAAGTAGCCGGAGAGCGCCTCAAGACGAGCGGGACGAGGCGTCCGGCTGGTCGCGGAACTCTTCTGAGATGCGAGAAGGCGTGGGGCCGGTCTGCCCCTGGTACTTGGAGCCAAGCTCGGGGCTGCCGTAGGGCCGGTCGACGGGCGTTGAGAGGCGCAAGAAGCTGATCTGGGCGATCCGCATGCCCTGATAGAGGGCGATCGGCATCTGAGACTGGTTCGACAGCTCCAGGGTGAGCCGTCCCGTCCAGCCGGGGTCGATGTAGCCGGCCGTGGCGTGTACGAGAAGCCCCAGCCGACCCAGCGACGATCTGCCGTCGACGCGCCCGACGATGTCGTCAGGCAGCGTAATCGTCTCCAGCGTCGAGCCGAGGAAGAAAGTGCCGGGCTGGATCACGAACGGCTCATCCGCGGCGATCTGGACCGGCTCGGTGAGATCGTCCACCGGCTCGCGCACGTCGACGAAGGGCTTGCTGGTGTTGCGAAAGACGCGGAACGAGTCGCTGAGGCTCAGGTCGACTGAGGCCGGTTGCACGGCGCCGTCGCCGAGCGGGTCGACGACGATCCGGCCCTTCTCGATCTCCTCGCGGATGCTGCGGTCGCTAAGCACGGTCACGGGAATAGCGTGGCGGCGAAGAGGGGGCCGGTCAAGGGGTGTCGACGGGATAGCGCAGGGAGCGGCCCGAAGGCCGCTCCCTGCTCGGGGTGCTCTGGCGCAGAGCGCTTACTGAATCGCGTATGTCACGCCGACGTTGGCGAAGACCTGAACGTCGGTCGGGCCGGGGGCGCCGCTGTCCTCGGCGTAGTAGGGGCCGTAGTAGTTGGACGAGCTGCACGAGCCGTTGCCGTAGGGCGCGTACGAGTAGTTGCTCGCTGCGGTGACGGCTCCACGCCCGACGCCGAGGACGTCGGCCAGGATGTCGGCGCGTTCTTCGGCGTCCTCGACTGCGGCTGTCATCGCCGCGCGCTCAAGGGCGCTGCAGTCGCTGAGGCTGAAGTAGGTGCTGGAGCCGCTGTTGACGACGTCGGTGAGGCCATCGGCGGCGGTCGTGGCAGCATCGATCGCGGCGTCCACGGAGTCAAGGTCGCTCATCGTGGCGCGCAGCGTTGCGCTGGCGTAAAACGGGTCGCGGTAGCCGAAGTTCTGGTCGACGAACTCGACATCGGCGCCGAACGACTCCAGCGCGCCGATCACGGGCGCAAGGTCAGCCTCGGTGATCGGCTCGACGGGCGCTGGCTCGTCGAAGAAGTCGCCGTCGGAGCCGCCGAAGTCGATGGGCTCGTCGGTGTCGAACGGGACTGGCTCCGGGAACGGCTTGTCGTCGAAGAAGGAGTAGCCATCACGGTAGAACCACATCTCGATCACGGCCTCGTCCGCGGCGGCCGTGGCGGAGCCGTAGCCCTGCACGGTCAGGCCGGCGACGCCTTGCTGAAGCGCTGGCCCGAACGGATACGGCGCGATGTCGATGCCGAGGCGGTTCTCGTCAGTCACGCCGAAACCGTCGACGGGCACCGGAATTGCGGCCGGCGGGGCGATTGCGATGTCCCCACCGATGCTGCCGCCGCCGGTATTCGCGATGCTGACGGAGCCGTCGTCGGCTTCAAGTCCGAAGTTGGCGCCGAGCGCCTGGCCGGCGACGGCGACTGAAAGGCCCTTCTCGGTGCGGATGCCGGACCCGTCGACGGTGCCTGTGGTGTCGCCGGGGTCGTCGCTGTCACCGCCGCCGTTGCAGGCGACGAAGACCGCCGTCGCTGCGAGAACCGCTGCCATCAGTATGAACGTGCGTATCTTCATTTCTGTCCTCCTCTTGTGTCTTCAGTCCAATGACGGACGTGCTGGCTCAAAATTTCCATTGCCTTCAATCGCTCTCTGCGCGGCGGCGTACCAGGAAGCTGCCGCCAATCGCGAGCACGGCGACGGCCGCGAGTCCGATCTCGATGAGAAGCAGCGAGCTGAGGCCATCGTCCTCCGCTGTGAAGGCGAATGGCGAGCCGTCTCCTGACTCGGGCGCGGCTGCTTTGCCGTCGTCGCCGGCGGTGTCGCCCTCGCCGCCGTCGGCGGTTGTCACGACGCCGTCCGGATCCCCGCTGAAGCTCTGAGCGTCTGGCGGCTCGTCCACGTTCACGTCCCCGTCGCTGCCAACGCCGCCTCCCGTTGCCGGAGGAAGGTCCTCAGCGCCGCCGACGCCGGCGTCCGGTGGATCCTTGAACCCCTCTGGCGTCTGGACGTCGCCGTCGCCGCCTCCGGTAGTAGGAAGATCGCTGTCACCGTCCCCGGCCGTAGCTCCGCTGAGGCTGTCCGGTGCGTCTCCGTCGGCGATCGGCGGCTGGGGATTGACGGCGTCACCGGCCTCGGCGTCGCGGTTCGCAGGATCTTGCTCGAAGGTCGCCGCTGTCTCATCGCTGCCTCCGCGACCGCTGTCGTCGACGATGCCGCCGGCGTCGAGCATGACGACGACGGCGAGTACGGCGGCAACGCCGGCGCCCGCGACACGCATGGCGACGAACGACGGCGTCGTGCGGGTCGCGACCGGCGCCCGTTGCCGCTCAGCCATCGCCGGCGTCAGGGCGAACGAGCGCGGAGCCGCCACCTCGGGCAGGTCTCGCAGGGCGGCGCGCAGGGTGACGATGCCGGCGAGTTCGCCGCGGCAGCGTTCACAGCCGTCGAGGTGCGCTTCAAGCGCGGCAAGACGGTCCGGCGCGAGTTCGCCGTCGGCGTGTGCCGAGAATTCGCCGCGCGGGTGGCGGCTGAAGATGTCGAAAAGGCTCATTGGTCTTCACCTGATTGACGAACTGTGTCCGACAAAAGTTCCCGACGTTCGAGGAGGATGACCCGCAAACGCGACCGCGCGCGGCTGATGCGCGACTTCACGGTGCCCAGCGAGACACGCATCGTCTCGGCGATCTCTGCGTAGTCGAACCCCTGCACGTCGCAGAGCACGATGGCCAGCCGCTGCTCGTCCGGGAGCTGCTTCAGGGCGTCAGCGAGCGCGCCGTGAAGCTCGACGTTGGCGGCGCGCTCTTCCATCGAAGGCGCTGCGTCCGGTGGATCGATCGGACGCTCGTCGTCGTCGGCCGTGCGGTCCAGAGAGAGCGCCGGACGGGCCTTCCGGCGGCGTATCTCGTCGTAGCAGGCGTTGGCCGCGATGCGGAAGAGCCAGGCGCGGAACGACCCGCCGCGGAAGCGCTCGAGCGATCGGTAGGCGGAGATGAACGCCTCCTGGGAGGCGTCCTCCGCGGCGGCGGGCGCGCTCAGCATGCGTAGGCAGACGTTGTAAACGCCGGTCTGATAGCGCTCGACAAGGACGTTGAACGCTGTGAGGTCGCCGTGGCGCGCGCGGGCGATCAGGTCCGGGTCTGGCGTGTCGGTGTCCACCTGCGGTAATTCTAGGTGCGGGGCATTGAAGGGTCGAGCGCCAACCAGCCGGCGAGCGAAACCGAACGGCCTTCACGAGCGTCGATATAGCTGGTGAGGGAGCTATAATTGATCACGCATGGCAAAATTCGACGATAGCGAGGCCGCCGGTGGTGGCAAGGAGGAGGGGACGCCCCGTTCTTTCGACCCCCTCTTCGACTCCTGGGACGAACGTGAAGACGAGCCGTCTTCCCGCGCCCACGACGATCTCTTCGACTTCGCGCCCTTAGAGGCGACCCAAGAGGAGATCGACTGGGGGCGGCCGTTCCGCCCGACTGACGACGGCTACCCGGACCGTCACCACCCAACGTACGAAGAGCGGCTGACGGAGCTGCAGCGCCGCCTGCGCGCCGATACGATAGTCGTTCCGCGGCCAGAGAACCGCTGGACCGTCACCGCACGCGAGCTGGCGGAGACGCTGCTGCTGGCGCTGCTGATCTTCCTCGCTGTGCGGGCGTCGTTCCAGAACTTCAAGGTGGAGGGTGCCAGCATGCAGCCCAGCCTGCAGGACGGCGAGTACCTGATCGTGAACAAGCTCAGCTACGCGCAGCTCGACACAGGCTTCCTCGACTGGCTGCCGTTCGTTGGTGGGGACAGCGACGGGTCCGAGTATCTCTGGGGCCAGCCATCGCGCGGCGACGTCATCGTCTTCGCCGCGCCCACTTCCACTAGCCGCGATTTCATCAAGCGGATCATCGGCGTGCCCGGCGACGAGGTCTCGATCAGCGAGGCGAACGGTAGAGTGAGCGTCAACGGCCTCGTGCTGGACGAGCCGTATATCCAGGGGAGAACGAACTGCGGTACCACTTGTGTGATTGAGATCCCTGCTGCGGGGTCGCAGGAGGCGTTCGACACATGCGGGTCCAGCGAGTGTTACTTCGTGATGGGTGACAACCGCCTCAACAGCAGCGACTCCCGCCAGGGTTGGCTTGTGCCGAAGGAGAACATCGTGGGCAAGACGCTGATCACGTACTGGAATGAAGGCGGCCCGCAGCTGGACCTGGCGCCGAACCACTCGGTCGGCGAGGCTGAGGAGGCCAGGTAGTAGCCTTGTCCGGCAGCCGCCAGACCGAAGAGGCCGCTCAGGGGCTGCTCCGCGAGGCCGGTGCCCTTCTGGAGGGCCACTTTCAGCTTTCGTCCGGCCGCCACTCCGGATTCTACGTCGAGAAGTTCCGCCTGCTTGAGCGCCCGCCGCAGACCGACGCGCTCTGCGGCATGATCGCGGACTGGGCGCGCGAGCGGTCGCCGCAGGTGGTGGCCGGGCCGACTACCGGTGGGGTCATCGTCAGCTACGAAGTGGCGAGGCACCTTGGCCTGCGCAGCATCTTCGCCGAGAGCGCCGACGGTGGAGGTCGCAGCTTCCAGCGTGGGTTCACGATCGAAGCGGGCGAGCGCGTGCTCGTCGTCGACGATGTGCTGACTACGGGCGGCAGCGTCCGCGACGTGCTGGACGCGGTGCGCGCTCTCGGCGGCGAGCCGGTCGCGGTCGCCGTCCTGATCGACCGCAGCGCTGGCAGCGCCGACTTCGGCGTGCCGCTCTTCTCCTGCCTGGCGCTGGACATACCTTCGTATGATGCGGACGCCTGCTCGCTTTGCCAGCAGGGCCTGCCGCTGACGGTTACCTAGCCGATCGGCGTCGTGGCGTCGCTGGGCGCGTCGAACTCGGTGGCCTTGTGCGCGCCGTCGCAGAAGGGCTTGCGGCTGGACTGGCCGCAGCGACAGAGGGCGAAGAACTCACCCTCCGGCACCGTGTACTCGTTGCCTTCTACGTCGACGACCTTGCGCACGCCATAGACGCGCAGCGGGCCGTTGTCGCGGACGAGGATGCGGGTTTCGGGCGTATCTGACATAGCAGGCATGATGATAGCAGAACGGGCCTGCAGCAGCTGGTACGATTGGGCTGGAGCGGGCGTTTGTCTGCGTCCGCATACGCACGAGAGCTGCTATCTCGAATGACGATGCAAACTCATACCAGGCTGGCGGGCCGGGTGCTAACTACGCTCGGCCTCTTCCTGGTTGCCACGAGCTTTGCCGCGGCGTTCAGCAGCATTGGGTTGATCCTCTTCTATGCTGGCGTGATCACCACGCCGCTGGGGATCTTCCTCCTCCGCGTGCGCCCCTCGACCGCTTGGCTTCGCAGCCTTCTCGAAACGGTCGGCATACTGATCGCTCTCGTAATGTTGAGTGGACTCCTGTGGCGGCTGGGCGCAAGCGTGCTCAGGGGCGAGTAGGGCCGCTACGGGAGCGCGCGGAGGAAGGCGGCGGCCGTCTCGATCAGACGGTCGTCGGAGCCCGCCCAGAAGTGGTCGACGCCGGGCATGACCTCGAGGCGTGCACGTTCGCCCGCGGCCTCCGCGAGGCGCTCAAGGACTGCCGTGTCGGAGTACTCGTCGCGGTCGCCGGAGACGAGCAGAAGCGGGAAGTCGCCTTCCGGTGGCGATAGCGCGCCGGCGACGGTCGGCAGCGAAACGAGCGCGAGGCCGCTCGGTGAGACGTCCGTCGCGGCGAGCAGCGCCATTAAGGCGCCGAAGGAGTAGCCGGCGAGCGCGACCCGGCCGGAGTCGGTCTCCGGCTGCCCGGCGAGGAAGGCGCAGGCGGCCTTCACGTCGTCTGGCTCAGCACGGCCGGCGGCGTGGGCCCCTTCGCTTTCGCCGACGCCCCGGAAGTTGAAGCGCAGGGCGGCGAAACCGCTATCTAGGGCGGCCCGGACGAGCGCGCCGACGACGTTGTTGTACATGTCGCCGCCGTACTCGGCGTGCGGATGGCAGACGACGATGCCGGGGAACGGCCCGGCCATGCGGCTCTCAGGATCGCCCGCGGGCAGGTGGAGGAGTCCCTCGAGCGTGATATCGTCGCAGGGGACGGACACGTTGCGGCCGGCGATCACGTCCACGATTGCGTCTCCGGGCCTTTCATGGCGAGGCGGATTGTAGCACGCGCGATACCATGGACTCGTGAGCGAGATCATAGTCGTATCGCACTACCAGGCCCGGCCGCTGCTCGAGGCTCGCGAGCGTGGTGCGGACGCCGCTGAGACGTCCCTCGATCTCGGGCGATCGGAGGCGCGCGTGGGCCTGGAGCCGGACGGCGTTCGGATCGGCACAGCGATCGTGCCGTGGTCCGTAGTCGAGGAGATCGCGGACAGCGACACGGCCTGCTTCGCGATCGAGGGCGGCGTGGTGCGGAAGATACAGGGGTTCTCGGAGGAGACGGGGCGGGTGTACACGCTCTATCCCACGGCGGGAGCGCCGACGATGCTCGTCTCGGGCGTGCCGATGCACCGCATCAAGGGGATCGACCCGCTGGCGGACACCCGGCGAAAGCTGCGCACGATCGCGCCGCTGACGGGGCGAGTGCTGGACACGGCGACCGGTCTGGGCTACACGGCGATCGAGGCGACACGAACGGCATCCAGCGTGCTCACGGTGGAGCTGGACCCGGAGGCGCAGGCGATCGCGAAGGCCAATCCGTGGTCGCGGGAGCTGTTCGAGAACGAGCGTCCGGTGCGGGCCCGTGGGGGCATCGAGCGCAGGATCGGCGACAGCTTGGAGGTCGTGCGCGGGCTTGCGGACGCCTCGTTCGAGCGGATCATCCACGACCCGCCGATGTTCAGCCTGGCGGGCGAGCTGTACTCGCTCGAATTCTATCGCCAGCTACTCCGCGTGACCTCGCCGGGTGGGCGCCTCTTCCACTATGTGGGCGATCCGGAGAGCAAGTCCGGGCGTGGGGTGACGCGGGGGGTGCTGCGGCGGCTCGGGGAGGCCGGTTTCCGTGCCCCGCAGCGCCGGCCAGAGGCGTTCGGCGTCTCGGCGGTTCGCTAGGCCCGGTACACAGGCCGGCCGGCGACCCACGTAGCGGCGACCGACAGATCGTCGGTGAGCGCGACGAGGTCGGCGTCGAAGCCGGGGGCGATGCGACCCTTGCGCCCGCTGATCCCGAGCGCGCCGGCGGGTGTCGTCGAGGCCATCTTCGTCGCCGCGGCAAGGTCGGCGGTGCCCCAGCGGACGACGTTGCGCACGACGCCGGCCATGGTGGCGACGCTGCCCGCGATCGTGCCGTCCGGCAGGCGCATTTCACCCTCCTTGAGGCGCGCCTCGACGTCGCCGATGCGAACCGCGCCCTCTTCGAGGCCGGCCGGTGTCACGCCGTCCGTGACGAGGGCGATGTGCTCCGGCCCGAAGGCGCGGACGAGCGTGCGCACGGTCGCCGCATGGAGGTGGACGCCGTCGGCGATCACCTCGACTGTGACGCTCTCCGCTTCGAGCGCGGCGCCGAGCGGCCCCGGCTCGCGGTGGTGGAACGGACGCATGGCATTGAAGGCGTGCGTGACGTGCGAAACGCCGGCGGCGAAGGCCTCGCGTGCGACCTCGTACGTTGCGTCCGTGTGCCCGACGCTGATGCGCACGCCGGCCGAAATCGCCTCCCGGATGACCTCGGGCGCGCCGGGGAGCTCGGGCGCGACGGTCATCAGTCGCAGCTTGCCGTCGCTCGCGTCGAGGAGCCGCCGGAACGTCTCGGCGTCAGGGGCTGCCGGCCACGAAGGCGGGAGCGCGCCGCGCCGTTCAGGGCTGACGAACGGCCCCTCCAGGTTGACGCCGAGGAGCGCCGCGCCCTCGGTCGACTCGCGCGCGTTGGCGCAGGCGGCGAGACAGCCGAGCGCAGCGTCGAGCGTCGGCGCGCAGACGGTGGCGAGGAACGACGTGACGCCCTGCGAGACGGCCCAGCGGCCGTAGGCTTCGATCTCGGCGGCGTCGGGCGTGATCAGCGCGTGGCCGCCGCCGCCGTGGACGTGCAGGTCGATGAAGCCCGGCGCGACGACGTGGCCGCTCAGGCCGACGGTCTGCGCGTCATCCGCCTCCAGGCCCGGGCCGACGGCGGTGATGCGTCCGTCCTCGATCAGGACGTCGGCGGGCTCAGTCCGGGCGCCCATGGTGAGGACGCGGGCGCCGGTGAGGAGGGTGCGTTCGCTCATGCGGAACATCATACGTCGCGGTGCGTTGCCGACTCCCCGAAGCGGGGCTAAGGTAGGGGCGATGGAGAGGCACGTACGTCTCGCAGGGTACATTCCGGCCGAGCGGGCGCGGCAGGACCCCTACGTCCACCTGCCGTTCAGCGTTCCTCCGCGCACGCGCCGGATCGACGTGGCGTACGAGTATTTCGAGCCTGTGACGGCGCCGTTCGGGATGGGCCCGGGCAGCACGCTCGATATCGGCGTCTTCGACTCGCGCGGGCGGGAGTTCCTTGACGGCGCGGGGTTTCGCGGCTGGAGTGGGGCTGCCCGAAGCGGCTTCTTCATCGCGGCGGGGGACGCGACGCCCGGTTACGTCCGCGGGCCGCTCTTTCCGGGCGAGTGGAACATCGTGCTCGGAGTGGATCGCGCGGAGCCGGTTGGCGTTCGCTACGCCGTCGACGTGCGGCTGGACATCGCCGAAGACGGCGAAGAAGTCTCCGAAGAACCCGTAAGGCCGGATGACTTGCCGGTGCTCAGCGGTGGCGCGACCTCGACGGCCGTCAAGCCCGTCGGCCGGGCGGACGGGCGCGGTGGGAGCTGGCTGAAAGGCGATCTGCACTGCCACACGCTGCACTCCGATGGGCTGAACACGGTGCGTGAGATCGTCGACCGGGCGCTGGAGCTGGGTCTGGACTTCCTGGCGGTGACCGACCACAACACGAACACACACCACGAAGAGCTCGACGTGCTCTCCGGCCTGCCGATCATCCTCATCCCGGGTGAAGAGGTAACGACGTACTGGGGCCACGCCAACACCTGGGGCCTGCGCGAGTGGATCGAGTACCGCTGCGCGGACCAGGAGTCGATGGCGGCGGTGCAGCGCTTCATCGCCGAGAAGGGCGGGCTGTTTTCGATCAACCACCCGAAGAGCGTTGCGCCACCGTGGCTGTTCACCGGCTGGGAGGGCTTCCAGTCGATGGAAGTCTGGCAGGCGATGTGGCGCTTCTTCAACTGGGAGTCGCTGGAGCGCTGGGACAACCTGCTGCAGCGCGGCGAACGCGTCGTCGCCGTCGGTGGCTCTGATACGCACTCGATCCCGCCGGCGGAACCGCGGCACCCGCACGGCCTCGCCGAGCCGACGACGTGGGTCTACGCTGACGAGGCGTCGGAGGCCGGCGTGCTCGCGGCGATCCGCGCCGGGCACGTCTTCGTCACGGACTCGCCGGAGCGCGGCTCTTACCTGGCGCTGCTGGCAGACGAGGAAGGCGACGGCCGATACGCGAAGATGATGGGCGACGAGGTGAAGGGCGTCGTCGTGCGCTTCCGCGTACAGGTGACCGGCGGCTTCGAGCGCCGACTCTGGCTGATCGCCGACGGTGAGCCGTTCGACATCATCCCGCTGGAGACGGACGAGGCGACGCTGGACTTCTCTCTCGACATGAGCGGGCGGCGCTACGTGCGCGCCGAGCTGCGCGGACGGCGCGGCCGCCCGGAGCGTGGCGAGGTCGTCTGGGCGATGACGAACCCGATCTGGGTCGAGGCAAAGTGACGAAGCTGTATCGGGTGATCTTGCCGGCGGGCGATCTGGAGCGCTCGGTCGGCTACTTCTCGCGGTTTCTGGACACGCCGGGGGAGCGCGTGGCGGATGAGCGTCACTACTTCGACTGCGGAGGCGTTATCCTGGCCTGCGTCGTGTCTGACGGCGCCGAGGAGGCTCATCCGAACTCGGATCACCTGTACTTCGCGGTGGACAATCTGGAGGCAGCGTACGCCCGCGCCAAAGAGGCCGCCGCTGCCGGGCTGGGCGCTATCGCGGCGGGTGAGATGGGCGAGATCAGCGAACGGCCGTGGGGCGAGCGTTCATTCTACGCGAACGACCCGTTTGGCAACCCGGTCTGCTTCATCGATGAGCGAACGCTGTTCACCGGCGGCCGGTTCGTCCCGTGACGACTGCGGCAACGCGCCGCTTCATCGTCGTCTCGCACACGCACTGGGACCGCGAGTGGTACCTGCCGTTCGAGGCGTTCCGCGCGCGCCTCGTGCGGATGATGGACGCGCTGATCGAGCTGTTCGAGCACGATCCCGGCTTCAAGCACTTCGTCCTCGACGGCCAGACGGTGCCGCTCGACGACTACCTCGAGATCAGGCCGGAGCGCCGGGAGACGATCGAGCGCCTGGTGCGCGACGGCCGCCTGTTGATCGGGCCGAACTACATGCTTCCGGACGAGTTCCTGATCGGCGGCGAGGCCTGGGTGCGTAACCTGATGGTGGGCATCCGCTCGGCGCGCGAGTACGGCGGCGTGATGAGCGTCGGCTACTCACCGGACGCCTTCGGGCACATCGTGCACCTGCCGGCGATCCTGCGCGGCTTCGGCCTCGACTCCGTCGCGATCTGGCGCGGCGTCGGCAACGATGTCAAGGTGTCCGAGTTCCGCTGGGCGGCGCCGGACGGCTCCGAGGTGCTGGCGCTCCACTTCCCTTTCGGTTACGGCTTCATGGCGCAGGTGCCCGGGGACCGCGACGCGCTTTCCCGGACGCTGGGCACGGTGCGGTCGCTGCTGGAGCCGCTGGCGACGACCCGGAACGTGCTCGTCCCCAACGGCACAGATCATCTGCCGGCGCACAGCGGACTCTCCGGCGTCATCGCCACGGCGAACGAGATCCTCGAAGACGCGACGATCGAGCACGGGACGTATCCACAGTTCGTGGCCGCCGTGCGGGAGGAGTTGGGTGAGCGGTATGACGACCTGCCGCTGCTCAGCGGTGAGTTCCGCTCGAGCGACCGCTCGAACGTTCTGCCGGGTGTGCTCTCGGCGCGGACGTGGCTGAAGCAGCGCTACGCGCAGTGCGAGGAGCTGCTGGCGCGCTACGCCGGCCCGCTGGCGGCCTGGGCGCACCTGCTGCGGACGGCAAACGGCGGCCCGCCGGACCGCACGGCGGAGGACCGGCGGCTGCTGGGACACGCGTGGAAGCTGCTTCTGCAGAACGGTCCCCACGACTCCGTTACCGGCTGCTCGGTCGACGCCGTGTACGACGACGTTAGCCTGCGCTTCCAGAAGTGCGAGCAGATCGGCGAGGCGGTGTTCTTCGAGGCGCTGCGAGACATCGCCGAGGCGGCGGCGCCATCCGGCGAGACGTGTGCCGTCGCCTGGAACCCGCTCAACGTTGCGCGCAGCGACTTCTGCACCGTCCGCGTGCCCGTACGCGAGAGCGAGGAGCCGACGCACGCGGTCGACGAGGCCGGGGTGGCGACGGCGTTGCAGCCGGTCGAGCGTGGCCTGAAGTCGCCCCTCGACAGTCGCGAGCGAGTCGTCTTCGGCTTCGTCGCGAACGATGTGCCGGCGCTCGGCTACAAGGCCTTCCGGCTCGAACGCCGCGAGGCCGCCGCGCCGGCGCCGTCAGTCGGCGCGACGATCGAGAACGAGTTCTTCCGCGTGGCCGGGGAGGCCGACGGTACGCTCACAGTGGAGGACCGGCGGCACGGGCGCGTGCTGCGCGGCCTCAATCGCTTCCTCGACGCCGGTGACCGCGGCGACGAGTACACCTTCGATCCGCTGCCGGACGATCGCCTCGTTGACCGTCCGAGTGGACCGGCGACGGTCGCGGCGACGGAAGCCGGCCCGGCCCGCTCGACGCTCGAGGTGCGTCAGACCTACCGGCTGCCGGCCCGTCTGACCCCCGACCGCCGCGCTCGGAGTGAGGAGCTGGAGTGCGAGATCACGAGCCGCGTACGCCTCTATCCGGGCGTGGCGCGTGTGGACGTCGAGACGGAGGCCGACAACCGCGCGGAGGACCACCGGCTGCGCGTGCTCTTCCCCGCCGCGGTCGCCACGGACTACTCGGACGCCGAGCAGCACTTCGGAGTTGTGCGGCGGCCGGTCGCTTGCCCGCCGGAGCCGCCGAATGCGCCGGAATCGCCGGTGGCCTACTATCCGCAGAAGACGTTCACGGACCTCAGCGACGGCGAGCGCGGTCTGATGATCGCGAACCGCGGCCTCGCGGAGTACGAAGCGATATCCGACGGATCCGCGGGAACAGAAGGCGACGGGACAGCGACGCTGGCGGTGACGCTGCTGCGCTGCGTCGGGTGGCTCTCGCGAGACGACCTCTCGATGAGGCGGGGCCACGCCGGGCCGGGCTTCGAGACGCCGGGCGCGCAGATGATCGGCCGCTGGACGTTCGAGTACTCGGTGATCCCGCACGCCGGCGGCTGGCGGGAGGCGTTCTCGGAGGCGCACGCCTTCGCGCGGCCGCTGCGCTCGCTGCGCACGAGCCGCGGGTCCGGCCGTCTGCTGCGGGAGCAAAGCCTGCTGACGGTCGACGTGCCGGAGCTGGTCGTCTCGACCGTGAAGCTGGCCGAAGACGATGACGGCGTCGTCGCGCGGGCGTACAACATCGCCGATAAGCCGATCGAGGCGGGCGTTGCGCTGAGCGAAGCGCACGGAGGCGTCAGCGCTGTCGACCTGAACGAGGAGAACGCGGCGGAGGTGGACGCCTCGTGCCTCACTTTGCGGCGGAACGAGATCGTTACGCTGAAGTTCCCTCGCGCCTAGCCCCTCACCCTGGGGGAGAGGCGGATGGGGCCGTCGTGGCATAATCCGGGACGATGACTGATCTGCCTTCGTACGATGAACTGCCCGTGAAGGATGGGGTGCCGCCGCGCTCGTCGTGGGGCCTCTGGGGCGACGACGACGAACTGGGGTGTCTCAACCTGTTGACGCCGGAACGGGCCGCCGCCGCCGCAGCGCTGGTGCGCCGCGGTGCCGCGTTCCCGCTGAACCTGCGGATCGACCGGCCGGACCCACCGCTGTACGGTCGCGGGGCGGTGCGGCACACGATTACCGTCAGCGGCAACGGCCGCGACGACCACCTCGACAGCTTCTGGCCGCAGGCGTCCAGCCAGTGGGACGGGTTGCGGCACATCCGTCACCCGGAGCACGGCTGGTACAACGGGGTGCGCGACGAGGAGATCGTCGCCGGCGACGCGGGCAAGCTCGGAATCGATACGATGGCGCGCAGGGGCATCGCCGGGCGCGGCGTGCTGCTGGACGCGGCGCGACACTTCGAGGCGCAGGGACGCCGGCTCGACTACTTCGCGGCGGAGCTGATAACGCCCGACGACCTGGAGGCGTGCGCGCAGGCGCAGGGCGTTGAGGTGCGGACAGGCGATCTGCTGCTCGTGCGGACGGGCTGGCTGGCGTGGTACGCCAACGAGGCGACGCCGGCGGTGCGCGAGGAGATTTCGGACCGGGAGCGGTTGAAGGCGCCGGGGTTGGGGCCCGCCGAAGAGATGGCGGCGTGGCTCTGGAACCACCACGTGGCGGCCGTTGCGGCGGACAACCCGGCTCTGGAGGTCTGGCCATGGGGGCCGGAGACGGGCGACTTCATGCACTGGCGGTTGATCCCGCTGCTGGGGATGCCGATCGGTGAGCTCTGGGACCTGGACGCTCTTGCGGCCGACTGCGCGGAGGACGGCGTCTACGAGTTCTTGCTCACTTCGGCGCCGCTGAACGTGCCGGGTGGCGTCGGTTCGCCTCCGAACGCGATGGCGCTAAAGTGACCGGTGCCACAGGGGGGAGCGACATGAGCATCGACAAAGCGAACCAGCGGGCGAAGGTGGCCGTTGCTGAGGCTACGGCGACGCTGGTCGAGGTCAGCCGCGACATCCACGAGCACCCGGAGCTGGCGCTCAAGGAGACGCGCGCGGCGAAGCTGCTCGGCGACACGCTGGAGGCGCAGGGATTCGCCGTCGAACGCAGCGTCTACGGAATCGAGACGGCGTTCCGGGGGACCTGGGGCGAGGGCCCGGTGACTGTCGCTTACCTCCTGGAGTACGACGCGCTGCCGGGCATCGGCCACGCCTGCGGGCACAACCTGATCGCCACCGCCGGGCTGGGCGGCGCAATCGGTCTCAAGGGCGCCCTGTCGCCGGCCAACGTGCGGCTCGTGGTGCTGGGCACGCCGGCGGAGGAGGACATCGGCGGCAAGCAGCTGCTGCTGGACAAGGGCGCCTTCGACGACGTCGACGCAGCGCTGATGGTGCACCCGGCGCTGGTGGAGATCGCCGACCCGCACATGTTCGGCGTCTACTCGTGCTACGTCACCTACCACGGACAGGAAGCCCACGCCTCGGTGGCGCCGGAGACCGCCCTTAACGCGCTCGACGGCCGCGTCACGCCGGATGTGCTGCCGCAGCTGCGGCAGCACATCCGGCGTGACGCGCGCATGGCCGGCGTCATCCTGGAGGGCGGCGAGGCGAGCAACGTGATCCCGGCCAAGGCGATCGGCAAGTTCGAGGTGCGGGCGCTGCAGCCGCAGTACCTCGAAGACCTGAAGGGCCGCGTCGAGGGCTGCTTCCGCGCGGGTGCCGAAGCCAGCGGCACGAAGGTCGAGATCGAGTGGTCGTCGTTCGCCTACGAGCCGATGAACAACAACCCGACGCTGGTCGCGCTCTACAAGGCGAACGCGGAGGCGCTGGGCCGTCGCTTCCTGGAGGGCGCCCTGCAGTCGACCGGCAGTACGGACATGGGCAACGTGAGCTGGAAGGTGCCGTCGATCCACCCGACGTTCCACGTCGGCGCGTTCGCGCTCAACCACACGGCGGGCTTCACGGACGTCTGCGCTACCGACACCGCGCACGAGAACATGGTGCAGATCGGGCAGGCGCTGGCGATGACCGGCGTCGACATCGCCCTCGGAGAGTCGGTCGCAGACCAGGCGCGCGACGAGTTCGCGGCGACGCGGCGCTAGCAGTCTCGCGACTGCCTAAGGCGTGATTACGACGCGGGAGGCGGAGGTCTGCTTGCCCTCCCACCGCCGTTTGCCTCTTGGATTTCGGGCGCGGCGGCTGCGATCCTGCGTCTCACGAGGCGGAGGTGGCGGAGGTGGCGGAGGTGGAAAGTGAACGGGTCCGCGGGGCGCTCGCCGGCAAGTGGGTCTGGATCTGGAACTGGCGGCGCTGCGACGGCGGCGACGCTGGACAGGTGGCTGAGCGGCTGCGGACGGCAGGCTGCCGCGGCGCTGTCGTCAAGGCATTCGATGGCGGGCGCTGGTTCGCGCAGGGGCCGTCCTTTCGAGACATCTGCCGGGGGCTCAAGTCGCACGGCCTGGCCGTCGGCGGTTGGGGATATCTTTACGGGGGGGGGCCGGCCGCGGAGGCGGCGCGCGCGATTGAGACGGCGCAGCACGGCGAAGCCGACCTGCTGGTGCTGGACGTCGAGACAGAGTTCAAGGGCCATCCCGAGGCTACGGAGGAGGTCTGTCAGCGCGTGCGGGAGGCGTTGGGACCATCATACCCACTTTACTACAGCACGTTCGCCATTGCGCGCTACCATCGCTCGTTCCCGTACACGGCGTTCGAGCGCCACTGCGACGGGACGGCGCCGCAGGTCTACTGGAACGCCTTCCGCTGGCCTCAGGAGCAGGCGCTGGCCCGGACGTATGAGGACTACGCGGCGCTTGGCGTGCCACCGGAGCGCGTCTTCCCGGTCGCCGGGCTGTACCGCGAGGGGCTGACACCGTACCCGGCCGCCCACGAGGTGCGAGACTTCGTGCGCGGCGCCGCTAAGGCGGGCTCGACGGGGGTGAGCTTCTGGAGCTACGAGCACATGTCGGAGGCGATGTGGGAGGCGGTCGCCGCCGCCGGCATGAACGCGAACGAAGAAGAGCCGGACGGGCGAGAGGAGGACGAGATGTCGAGCGCTGAGTACCAGGAGTTAACGCGGGAGCTGGCGGCCGTCGGAACGCGGCTCGACCGCCTGGAGACGGACGTGCGGGCGTTGAGCGGGGGCGCGCCTGCGCCGCCTACGGACCCGTCGCCGTCGCCCGGCCCGGCGACGTACACAGTGCAGGCCGGCGACACGCTGAGCGGGATCGCGCAGAAGCTGGGCCTCCGCGGCTGGCAGGCGCTCTACGACGCCAACCGAGGCACGATCGGCGGAAACCCGAACACGATCAAGCCGGGCCAGGTGCTGCTGCTACCGTAGGCGCACTACCGCGTGGCCGCACCCTGGGCGATAATCGCCTCGTATGCAGCTCGATTGTGACGTTGCGGTTGTTGGGGCGGGGCCGGCCGGGTCGCGCACGGCGCGGGACCTGGCGCGGGCCGGTCTGCGGGTGCGGTTGCTGGAAGAGCACCGCGCGATCGGCGTGCCTTCGCACTGCTCCGGGCTGATCTCGCCGCGAACGCTGGGCGAGGCCGATATCGGCGAGGAGGCGGCGATCCACCGCATCACTGGCGCCTTCGTGCACACGCAGGAAGGCGGCGAGGTGGCGCTGGGCGGCTCCGCGACGCGGGCGGTCGCCATCGATCGTGTTGCCTGGGACGAGACGCTGTGCGAGCAGGCGCAGACGTCGGGCGCAGACCTCGTCCGGGCGCGGATGACGCGCGTTGAGCGCGAAAACGGGCGCGTGCGGCTGACGGCGCAGACCGACGGCCGCGACTGGACGCTGACCGCTCGCATGGTCGTCGGCGCCGACGGTACGCACTCCCGTGTGGCGCGCACACTGGGCATGCCGCGACCGGCGGAATACGCGTACAACCTCGGGATCGAGGGCCGCATCTCGCCCGAGGCGAGCGCGAAGTGGCGCGACGACTACGTGCATGTCTTCGTCGGGCACGACCTGGCGCCGGGCTGGTTCGGCTGGATCATCCCGACCGGCGATGATCGGGTGCGCGTCGGCATCGGCACGACCGGCGCCGTGAAGCCGATCGTTGCCTACCGGCGCCTGGCGGCGGCCTTCCCGGAGCTCTTCGCGGGCCTCGAGCCGATCCGCATGTACGGCGGGACGATCCCGCTGGCGTTCGCGCCGCGATCGTACGGCGACCATGCGCTGCTGGTGGGCGACGCGGCCGGGCAGGTGAAGCCGTTTTCGGGCGGCGGCGTCTACACGAGCCTGGTGGCGGCCCGGCACGCGGCGGTCAGCGTGCGTGAAGCCTTCGAACGGGACGCCTTCGGCGCGAAGTCTCTCGCGGTTTACGAGCGGCGCTGGAAGCGCGAGATCGGCCGTGAGCTGCGCAAGTCGTGGCACCTCAGGCATTTCGGCCTGGCGATGAGCGGTGCGCAGATCGAGCGCGTGGTGCGGGCGCTGCGGTCTCCGGGCCTGCAGAGGCTGACGGACCAGCACGCCGACATCGATTACCCCTCGAAGGTGCTCCTGCGGCTGGCGCGCTCGCTGCCGGCGCTGGCGACGCTGAGCGCGGTGACGGTGCGGCGCCCGGGTGCAGCGCTGAAGCTGGTGCGGGCGCACCTGCCTGTCTAGCGCGGCGCGCCTCGAGAGCCTCAGCATCAGCGGGGGCGCTCGCTTGTGGTAACTTCAGGGCGCTATGTTCACGGGGATCATCGAAGAGGTCGGGACGGTGCGCCGGGCTGACGAAGGCACGCTGATAATCGAGTGCCGGATGATCCTCGAGGGGACGGCGCTCGGCGATTCGATCGCGGTCAACGGCGTCGACCTGACTGTGGGCGCGATCGACGGTGCGCTGCTGAGGTTCAACTGCATGCCGGAGACCTACCGTCGCTCCAACCTGGGCGAGCTGGCCGAGGGGGCGCCGGTCAACCTGGAGCGCTCACTGACGCTGGCGACGCGCCTCTCAGGGCACCTCGTGCGGGGGGTTGTTGAGGCGACGGGAACTCTGGTCTCGAACACGCCGGAAGGCGAGGCCCTGATCGCGCGCTACACGGCGCCGCCGGAGATCCTGCGGCACTGCGTCGTCAAGGGGCCGATAACTGTGGACGGGGCGTCGCTCACCGTGATCGCCAAGGACGCCGAGTCGTTCGCTGTCTCTCTGGTGCAGTACACGCAGGAGCACACGAACCTGGTGGGACGGGAGCCGGGGGACAGCGTGAACCTGGAGAGCGACATCATCGCGCGCTACGTGGACGAACTGCTGACAGAGCGCGCGGCAGGGTAGCGAAAGGGGCGGGTTGCCCCGCCCCAGAATCTCAAACTGATCGCTTCGGCTATCCGTTCGTGACGTGCCGGCGTGCGGCGAAGCCGGCGATCGTGCCGGAGACCGCCAGCGCGGCGCCGAGCAAGAGCAGGAGCCAGAGTGAGGGCGTTCCGCCTCCGAAGGAGCTGCCGCCGGTGGGTGGCAGGCCGTTCGGTGGGCTTGTCTCGGCGAGCGGAGTCTCGAGCCGCGTATCTTCGTCGTCGCAGTTATCTGTGGCTGTTGGGTCCTCGTCGCCGCTGGTGACGCACGCTGTGTTGAGTAGCGGGCTTGCCGCGTCATCGTTGACGCGAACGACGTAGGAGATCGCAACGGCTGCGCCGGCGGCTATGTCGCCGAGCTCGCACGTCGTGCCGCTGCAGGAGCCCTGGCCGGGCGTGGACGAGATCAGCGAGACGTCGCCGGGCAGGTCGTCCATGACGACGACGTCGAAGGCGGTGATCGTGCCGATGTTGTTGACGGTTACCGTGTAGGCCAGCGTGCCGTTGGCCGCCACTGGGTCCGGCGAGTCAGTCTTGACGATCGTCAGTTTGGTGACCGGCGTCGGCGACGGAGTCGGAGTTGGCGGCTCGGTCGGTGTTGGTGTCGGCGGCTCGGTGGGGGTCGGCGTCGGCGGCTTCGTGGGAGTCGGTGTCGGGGGGTCGGTCGGCGTTGGCGTTGATCCGTCGCAGAACGGGCCGCCTACGATCTGAGTCCAGCCGTCGTTGTCGGCGGGGCCGGTGTGAATCCAGATCCACGTTCGTTCGTCGCCGCTTTTCAGCGAGTCGTGGAACAGGATCTCGACGGTGAGCGGCAGATCGGCGTCGCTAATGCCACTGACGCGGACGTAGCCCGGCGCCACCAGTTCGACGGTGCCGCTGCTGGCGTAGACGTCCTCGATGTCTTCGATCTCCCAGCAGCCGCTGAACTTGACGAAGTCAACGTCCTGCCACTGGATGGCGCTTCTCTCCCCGTTCTCCTCGTGGTCAGGTTGGCAGCCGTCGATGAGGTAGGTGTAGGTGTCGCTGGCGTCGGGCACGGTTGGGCTGAGGAGTGTGGCGTCGTAGCCCGGATCGTCGCAGGTCGTTTCGCTGTTGACCGACGGGACGTAAACCGGAACGGAGGCCGGGCGCGTCGGAGCACTGGCGTAATGGATGGGCGTCGACGTTGGCCGGACGCACTGGCCGTAGGCGCCGGTGCTGCACCGCTCGGGCTGTAGGCGTCCGGGCGGTGCAGGTCGTTGCCGAAGGGCTGCTGAAGACCGCCGTGGATCTGCTGAGACTCGTTGCGCAGGAGAACGTCCTCACAGGCGTCACCGCTACCGAGGCTGACCTCGGCGGATGAGAACGTGCCGCTGACAACGACATAGGCCAGAACGAGCGCAGCGGCGATGACGGCGATGCGGCCGAGCGGTAGGGATTCCCAGGCGAGCGCGCGAACGCGATCTGCCGGCGGCAGGAATTCCCAGTCTTCGTTTGGGCCTCGTCTTCGCAGGCTCATGCCCCCCCCCCCCCCCCCCCCCCAGAGTTTACATTCGGGTTTACATTCGGTTAAGCGCTGATGGACATAATGCGCTCACACAAGTTAACTGCGCAAGCTCTCCCGCATTACAGGCGCGAAAAACGGTGGCGATGCGAGTATTCGGCCAGATACCACGATATTCCCGCCGCTATCAATGGATATTGATGGCCCTATCTGCGCTACGTAGCCTGAACGTCAAGGCTAAGATCGAGAGCCGGAGCGGAGTGCGTGATGGCGCCGATCGAGACGAAGTCGGCGCCCGCCTCGGCGTAGACGCGTGCGCTTTCCGCCGTGATCCCGCCGGAAGCCTCGACGAGCGGGCGCGGGGTGTGGCTCGCGGCGAGAGCGACGATCGGACGGATCTCCGCCGGCGTCATGTTGTCGAGCAGCAGCTCGCCGGCGCCAGCCTCGATCGCCTCGCGCGCCTCGTCAAGGGATGTGACCTCGACTTCGACGCGCAGATCCGGGTTCGCTTCGCGGGCCAGGCGGACGGCGTCAGGGATGCTGAGGCCACGGCTGCGGACGGCGGCGAGGTGGTTGTCCTTGATCATGATGGCGTCCGCGAGGTCCTTGCGGAACGTCTCCGCCCCGCCGAGCGTGGCGGCGTACTTCTCCGCGAGGCGCAGGCCGGGGATCGTCTTGCGGGTGTCGCGGAGGCGGCAGCCGGTGCCATCGAGGAGAGCGACAATGGCCCCCGCGGCGGCGGCGACTCCGGAGAGGTGCGTCAGGAAGTTGAGGGCCGTCCGCTCCGCGCGCAGCAGGCCGCCGAGCGCGCCGTCAACGGAGGCGACTGTGGCACCGGCCGAGACCGATTCCCCGTCCGCGGCGGACAGCCGCCAGGCGACATCGGCGTCCGCCTGGTAGAACGCGCTCTCCGCGAAGGCGAGGCCGGCGATGACGCCCGGTGCCTTGGCGACGATAGCGCCGTGGCCGCGCTGGTCCGGCGCCACCAGCGCCGCGGTCGTGGCGTCGTCTTCGGCGCGGTCTTCGGTGAGCGCCTCGCGGACGAGGCGGGTGACGAGGCCGGGGTCGAGCGTTATCGCCATGGGTCGTCCTGCGGCACGAACTCGGCGTCGAGGCCGAGGTCAGCGAAGATGCGGAGCACGTCGTGGCGGAGGACGAGCGCCTCTGTGGCGAAGTGCGACGCGCCGACGAGGTTCAGCGGCACCTCGTCCACGAAGGCGTCGAATCCAGGCCGGTGCTCCTCCGCCCAGGGGCCGCCGTGGCGCACCCGGAAGTCGCCGGTGACGTAGGTGTCACAGCCGGCGTCGACGGCCTCTTGCATCAGCGGCGGAAAGGCAGCGCCGCCGGCCACGACCGCTACGCGCCGCACGTCGTCGTGAACCCGCTTCGTCTCCAGGCGCTCGACGTCGCAGCCGCGCCGGACGCCGCCGAGGAACTCGTCGAAGGCGAGCGAATCGACCTCGCCGACGACGCCGGCGTGGCCACCCATGTAGCCGGCGAACGTCTCGGCCGCGGGCACGCCGATTGCGCTGGCCAGCGCGCGGGACGTCGACACGGCGTCGTGGCAGTCGAGTGGTGCGTGTGCGGAGTAGAGCGAGATGCCAGCCGCGCGCAAGCGTTGCAGCGTGGCCGCCGGAATCGGTAGCATGCCCCGGCCTGACGTTTCGAGGTCCATCGGGTGATGGGTGAAGACGAGGGCGGGCCGGCCGTAGGCGCGCCGCTCGACCTCCGCGATGACCTCGTCGGACGGGAAGACGAGCGTGTAGACGGCCTGGACCTCGTAGGCGTTGGCGAGCATGAGGCCGTTGTGGCGGCGCATGAAGGTGGGCGTCGCGTATTCGGCCAGGGCGATGCCCGCGTCCTCGCAGAACGCGACGATCTCGGCGAAGTCGTCGGGCGGGTAGTCGTCGAGGCGGAGGAAGTCGTCGAGGTGGGCGGCGACGTCGGCGGTGCGCATACGGGCATTGTACGGGAGTGGACGTTGGCCGGCGGAGGCCGGTTGAGGTGACGAGAAGGGGGACAGAGGCGCGTCTCGGCCCTGTCCCTGGTCTCTCGTCTCCTTACTCCTTAGTTGCTGCGACTCGAGGGCCGTGATCGGCGAGATGGGGATCGGCGGGCGAAAAGAAAAGCTTCCCGACAGAGGGGCCGCGCGAGAGCCTTGATCCAGGTCTCGGGTCGGGCAGGCCTCTGGTTGCCCATCAGCCGTTCCGCCGAGTCCGTTCTCGCTGGTCCTGCACGCTGCCGGGTCTGGTCCCCTGAGCTTCCGGTTGCCCTTCCACCCTGGGTCGCTTCCCCGGAGCGCTGCGACTCGTGTCGAGAAGCTAGTGGCATTATTGCCCGTGCGTCCCAGGGCGACAATCCCTTTCTCCACACCGTCCACAAATAAACAGGAGCGGGCCGGAAATCGAGGGATCCGGCGGCCGCCCACGCTTGCGAAATGCTAGGGTGAGTAAGCTGCTGATTGCGTCCCGCGGCGGAAGACGAGATGGCGGCGCCAGTCTTCGCGCGGCTCCGGGAAGTCCGTCCGGTAGTGCGCGCCGCGGGACTCCTCGCGGGCGAGCGCGCCTTCGGTGACGAGCCGCGAGCACGTCAGGATGTCGGCCAGCTCCTGCGACGGACGGTCCGCTGGCGCGGCCAGAGTCGACTGCCAGGCCGCCAGCACAGACGCCGCGCGGGCAAGCGAATCGCCGTCGCGGACGATGCCGGCGTCGTGCCACAGCAGCTCTTGCAGCGCCTCCCGCGTGAGGGGCGGAACGTCTGTGGCTCCCGGGCCGTCGCGCGGAACCGGGCGAAGGTCCGCGGCGTCCGCTGAGGGCTCCGCGCGTCCTTCCGGCCCTTCGATCGCGCGCCGGATCACGCGGCGGGCGAAGACGACGGTCTCGAGGAGTGAATTGGAGGCGAGGCGGTTAGCGCCGTGGACGCCGGTGCAAGCGCACTCACCGGCGGCGTAGAGGCCGGCGACGTTCGTCTCGCCCCAGGTGTTCGTGCGGATGCCGCCCATCGTGTAGTGCGCCGCCGGGGCGATCGGGATCGGCTGGCGTGTGATGTCGAGGCCGTTGTCGGCGCAGAAGCGGAAGATCTGAGGGAAGCGCGCGGTGACGAGCCCCGCGTCGAGGTGTGTGACGTCGAGCAGGACGTGGTCGCGGTCCGTCGCCAGCATGCGCTCGCGGATGGCGCGGGCGACGATGTCGCGGGGGGCCAGCTCGGCGCGGTCGTCGTAATCCGCCATGAAGCGCTCACCGTTGGCGTCGCGGAGGATGCCGCCCTCGCCGCGCACCGCCTCCGAGATGAGGAACGGCTGCACGCCCGGCAGGCGCAGCGCGGTCGGGTGGAACTGCACGAACTCCATATCCATGACTTCGGCCCCGGCGCGGTAGGCGATCGCGATGCCGTCGCCGGTCGCGACGTCGGCGTTTGTGGTCGTCCGGTACATCTGGCCTGCGCCGCCCGTCGCCAGGATTAGCGCGCGGCAGTCGTAGGTGGTGCGTTCGCCCTTCGTCGTGTTGAGCGCGAGGATGCCGGTCGCGCGCCCGTCGTCGGTCACGATCTCCGTGGCGATCGTGTATTCGAGGACGGTGATGCCTTCGAGGCGGGCGACGGAGGCGAGCGTGAGTTCGATGTGGGCGCCGGTGGAGTCGCCGCCGGCGTGGAGGATGCGCGGCGTGGAGTGCGCGCCCTCGGTGGCGAGCGCGATCTCGCCGTGCGAGGTGTCGAACGGGACTCCCAGCGAGACGAGGTCGCCGATGCGGTCTGACGCTTCGGACGTGAGGACGCGGGCCGCCTCCTCGTCGACGAGGCCGGCGCCGGCCTCGATCGTGTCGCGCAGGTGCTTCTCGGGCGAGTCGCCGGGGCCGACCGACGCCGCGATGCCGCCCTGCGCCCAGCGTGTGTTGCAGTCGTCGATGCTGCCCTTCGTGAGGACGAGCACCGAGCCTTGCTCACGAGCGAGGATGGCGGCGTAAAGCCCGGCGATGCCGGAGCCGATGATCAGGTAGTCGTAAGTGGTCACGCTGGCTCAGCCCTGCGCTTCGAGGACGCGCTTCAGGTTGTTGACGTCGCGGGTGATGGAGCGCCGCACCTGTCCCGCGAGGAGGGGTGCGGCGAGCCGGAAGAAGCCGGTGGCGTCGCCCTCGACGGGGATGCGCGCGAGCGTGCCGGCGTCGTCGTCCTCGAAGGTGTACGTGATGTGCATCGGGAACGGGCCCTTCACCGAGTGCATCTCCAGGACGGACTCGTCGAGGCGGTCGATCTCGTTGACGTACTCGATCTTGCGTCCGAGGAACGAGGCCACGCGCGCGACCTGTGATCCGACGCCGACCGGACCTTCGGTGACGGCGTGCGCTTCCTTGATGCCGACGATCCACTGCGTATCGTTAGCAGGGTCGCTGGCGAAGGCGATGACGTCGGCGCGGGGTCGCGCGATGGTGGCTTCGGCGGTGACGTCGATGGGCACTGGACAGCCCCGGCTACTTCACGCTGAGCATGCGCTCGAGGGCGACCTTCGCGTGCTTCGCGATGTCGGCCGGCACATCGACGCGGTTGACGACGCGGCCGGCGGCCAGCTCGTCGAGCGTCCAGGCGAGGTAGGCCGGGTGGATGCGGTACATCGTGGCGCAGGGGCAGACGACGGGGTCGAGGCAGAAGACGGTCTTGTCCGGGTTCTCGCGGGCGAGGCGGGAGACGAGGTTGATCTCGGTGCCGACGGCCCAGGTGGTGCCGGCGGGCGCCTCGGTGATCGTGCGCGAGATGACCTCGGTCGAGCCGTCGAGATCGGCGGCCTGGACGACCTCCATCGTGCACTCCGGGTGGACGATGACCTTGACGCCGGGGTGCTCGGCGCGGGCCTTCTCGATCTGGCCGACGCTGAAGCGGCGGTGCACGGAGCACCAGCCCTTCCAGAGGATCACCTTCGCGCGCTCCAGCTCCTCGCGAGTGTTGCCGCCGAGCGAGCCGTACGGGAGCGTGTAGTCCCAGACGGCCATCTCGTCGAGCACGATGCCCTTCTTGAGGCCGGTGTTGCGGCCTAGGTGCTGGTCCGGGAAGAAGAGGACCTTGTCGCCGCGCTCGAACGCCCAGTCGTAGACCTTCGGTGCGTTGGAGGAAGTGCAGACGATGCCGCCGTTCTCGCCGCAGAACGCCTTGAGCGTCGCGGCGGAGTTCATGTAAGTGACGGGCACGACCCCGCCGATGCCGGCCTCGCGCAGCTCGTCCCAGCAGGCGTAGACGTCGTCCGGCTCGGCCATGTCGGCCATCGAGCAGCCGGCAGACATGTTGGGGAGCACCACCTTCTGGTGCGGAGCGGAGAGGATATCGGCGGCCTCGGCCATGAAGTGGACGCCGCAGAAGACGATGAACTCGGAGTCGGGGCGTTCGGCGGCCCACTGGGCGAGCTTGAAGGAGTCGCCGCGCAGGTCCGCGAACTGGATGATGTCCTCGCGCTGGTAGTGGTGGCCGAGGACGACGCAGCGTTCGCCCAGCTTCGCGCGGGCGGCGGCGATCCGCTCCGCGAGCGCGGAGCCGCTGAGGTCCCAATAGCCTTCCGGGATGTCCTTCTGCCAGTAGGCGAAGGCGTTCTCATCGGAGAGGGGAGTGGTCTCGAGCGGGCGGTCGACGGTGCACTCGTTGGCCTCGTTGAGCACGTCGATCTCGCTGATGATCGGTCGTTTGCGCTGCGTCTTGAGTACCATCGTTACCTCCGGTGAGTTAGTGTACTGTCTACACTAACTCATGCACGGACAGATTAGCATGGGTTCTGGGAAGGTGTCAAGGAGACACTAAGTCGGTCGGGTAGTGGGTCAGTTTAGTTTGCAAGCGCCTCTGGCGCGAATCGTAACTAAAGTTAGTTTGCCACCAAATATGGATTAGTGTGGATTACTCACTGACTGCGCCTCTTCCAGCGCGCCTCGGCGGCCTTCTTCGCTATCTCTTGCCGACGTGCCGGACTCAGGCTCTTAGCGCGCGCCTTCCCGCCCTTGAGGCCGCCCCTGCGGCCTAGCTCCACGGCTAGAGGGTCTTTCTCGTCGTCGACCTTCTCGCCGGTCGCCTCTGCTACAATGTCCGCCGCCAGGGCGTTCACATCCCGTGGGCGCGTCATCTTGCTTGAGCGTTCAGGCATAATCACAGTATGCCAGAATCGACCTAGGAATTCTATCATCTGTCGAGAACGGCGCTAGAACCGGGCACGATACTTGACTCCCGATTCATACAACCGTCCAAGCGCCTTGAGGCAGTACAGTCAGCCCTTCAGGAGCCACCACCCTACACCACCCTGAAGACACTTCTGCTCATCGACCACATCATTGGAAACTGGCACTTACCGTTTCTCGTGAAGGAGGCGATTCTTGAGAACGTTCGCGCCGATTCGTTCCCGCACCGACCAAGTCGTATGACCTCGACGTTTCCTTTCCGCTCTCCGGGTAACGCAGCGAAATTCCAAGAATGGATGAGGACCGATCGTTGGCCGCACCTCTATACTTGCACCGTGTCAGCGGGCGCGGATGTCTTTGACGCTGATCTCCACTACGTCGGCAACACCAGTGCGCTTGACCCAATCAGCGAACAGATCACGAAGCTCAATAGCGATGCAACGCTTTATTGGCAAGGTCACAAGTTCGATGACCCAATGGTCGAAGTTCTCGTCCCGGCAGGAACTGTGACAATTACGAGTCATGTCGGGCAGCCTTGAGTCATCCTCTCCTACATCCCTGAAGTCAGAGAGCTTCATCGGCTCTTGGTGATGCTCGTTCATTCAAACTGACCCACTACCTAAGTCGAGGACTCTTCAGCCGGAGAACGTGCCGCTGCCGGGGATGTCGATGTTGTCGCTCTCGCTCGATTGGACATGATTCGTCCCTCTGTGGCACGGACGCGATAGCCCGCCGCCCGGATTGGTGAAGGGCGCGGCTGCTACGTCGTCGCGTCGCTCAGAGGAGGCACTGCAGGTTGGCGTTGAGGCCACCTGATGTTGCCCGCATCTGGAGTGTCGTGCAGGCGTTGAGGTAGCGGCTTGCGATCGTGGCGCCGTCCAGGCGGCCGAAAAGCTCCCGGAAGGCGGTGTCGCTGCCGGGGGCAGACTCGCTCAGCTCCGCGCGCAGGTCTGCCGCCAGAAGGACGCCATCGTTTGCGGCGGAGACAAGCGCCGCGTGCTCGTCGGCGACACTCTCGCTCGGTGCGAGGACTTCGATCGCGGCCAGGCGCCGCGTCGCGAACGTCTCGTAGGCTGTTGCGTAGGCGTCCGCGGCCGGCTGGTTGGGGCCATCGGCGAAGGCGTCGGCGCGAAGATCGTCGAGGTCTTCGAGCTGGTCGTTGACGGCCTGCAGGGCCGGCGCCAGGCCTTCGAAGTACGCTGCCTCTTCGGCCGAGATGGTCTCGCCGGGCGCGCCGGCCCCATCGTCGTCGCCGCAGGCTGCGAGGGCGAGCAGGACACCGGCAAGGGCGAGCCAGGCTGCGGCGCTAGTTTTCACAGTCGAGGTCCACGTCGATGCTCTCGGCGTCCGCTATCGCCTGCAGGGAGAGGCAGGCGGCGTCGCCCTGCTCAGTGGCGGCGCCGACGTCGCCGTCGAACGCTGCCAGGCGGTTGCTGAGTTGCTCCTCGGTCGAGATGCCGCGCAGGTCCTCCCGTAGCGCGCTGCCGGCGCTCACCGAATCGAAGACGCCGCCGATGAAGGCCTCGTGGTCGCCGGCGGCGATCGCCGGAACGCTCATGCGAGAGAGGCGGCCGAGCGCGTCATTGAAGATGCCGTCGATTGCGCTCAGGTAAGTGTCAACCGCGGAGAGCTGCGTGTCCAGCGCGGTCCCGGACGTCCCTTGGTTGAGCCCCTCTTCCGCTTTGTTCGTAGCGTCTTCTGCAGCCTGGAACGTCAGCTGAAGGTCCGTGAAGTAGGCTCTGAGGCCGTCGTCACTGCTGCTCGGGCCGTCATCGTCGCCGCAGGCGGATGCGAGGGACAGCGCGAGGAAGAGGGCGGCGAGGATCAGCACGGGGCGCGCGAGGGCGTTGGTGTTCATACGGGCGTGAGTTGCGGCGATTGTATCACCGGCCGCTAGACCACTACCGGGCGCCGTTCCAGGAAGCGGTAGAGCTGCGCCGGGCGGTGGCGGCCCTCGCTCTCGTAGCGGCCGGTCGCCTCGACGATGCCGAGCGAGGTGATGCGCTTGCGGAAGTTCCGCTTGTCCAGCGGCCGCCCGAGGATCGCCTCGTACGACTGCTGGAGCTGCGAGAGGCTGAACTCCGGCGGCAGCAGCGAGTAGGCAACGTTGGAGTAGGCGAGCTTGTTGCGCAGTCGCGTCAGCGCGTACTCGACGACGGAGGCGTTCTTGAACGCCAGCTCCGGCAGCTCGTCTACATGGTGCCAGGCCGGCTGCCACTCGTCGCGGTGTGCCAGCTGGGCGCTGCCCTTATCGACGAGCGCCCAGTAGGCGACGGCCACGGAGTCGACTTCATCGAGGGCAGAGAAGGTGTACAGCTGCTCGAGGAAGACGTCGTGGACGCCGGTCTCGATCTCGAGGCGGCGGGTCGCAGCCTCGGCGAGCGACCGGCCTTCGGCGAGCAGACCGCCGGGCAGCGACCAGTCGTCCCGGTGGGGAGGAGCGCTGCGGCGGATGAGCAGCGCCTGGAGCCGTCCCCCTTCGACGGTGAAGATGACGACGAGGAGCGCTACCGGGCGGTCAGGCGTGCTGGCGGCGCTGCGCCGGGCCTCTGCTGCGGGCTTCCGCGTGGCCATCGTGCTAGGCGACGACAGTCGCGCCGGCGGGCACTCGTTCGCCCCGTAGCGACCACGGTGTCGTCTTGGTGATGCGCACGTCTACGAGCTCGCCGATGGCTGGCCCGGGCGCGTCCGGCCCCTCGGCCCCGAAGTGGACGAGCTTGTTCGCCCGGTTGCGGCCGGTGAACGTAGTGTCCTTCTCCCCTTCGACGAGTACCTCCTGCGTGGTGCCGAGGAGTGCCGCGTTGATCTCGATCGCGATGCTTTCTTGCAGCTCCTCCACGGCGTGGAGGCGGCGCATCTTCTCCTCCTGCGGCAGGTCGTCCTCCAGGTTGCGCCAGGCGATCGTGCCGGGACGCGGGGAGTAAGCGGCGACGTGCACCTTATCGAAGCGTACCTGTTCCAGGACCTCCAAGGTGCGCCCGAACTGCGCTTCCGTCTCGCCGCAGAAGCCGACGATGACGTCGGTGCTGAGCGAGGCCTGTGGGGCCTGCTCTCGGATCCTGCCCACGCAGTCGAGGAACTCCTCGATCTCGTAGCCGCGGCGCATGCGGGCGAGGACTTCGTTGTCGCCGGCCTGTACCGGGATGTTGAAGTGCTCGCAGACCTTCGGCTCCTCCGCCACGGAGCGGATGATGCGGTCGGTCATGTCGCGCGGGTAGGAGGTGAGAAAGCGGATGCGCTGGAGGTCGGGAAGCGCGGAGAGCGACTCGAAGAGGTCGGCGAGGTCCGGCCGGCGAGAGGCGCCTTCGATTTCCGGCAGGTCCTTACCGTAGGCCTCGACCGTCTGGCCCAGCAGCGTAACCTCGCGCACCCTGCGGGACGCCAGCGAGGCGACCTCGCGCGTGACGTCGGCGACGGTGCGCGACTTCTCGCGGCCGCGGCGGTAGGGGACGATGCAGTAGGTGCAGAACTTATTGCAGCCGTGGACGACCGGCACGAATGCGGTGGGGCCAGTGGGTTCCGGGAAGGTGTCTGGCCAGAACTCGCCTCCTAGGTCGCCTTCGGGCATCAGGTGGCGGATGACGACGTCGAAGTCCTGCGGCCGCGCCCAGACGTCGACGAAGGGGAAGCGCCGGCGCAGGTCCTCGGATCGCGGGCCGACCATGCAGCCCATGACGGCGATCTGCATGTCCGCGCGCGACTCCTTGAGCTTGCGCAGGTGCGACATGTAGCCGATGGCACGGTCCTCCGCCTTCTGCCGGACCACGCAGGTGTTGACGACGGCGAGGTCCGCCGCAGCGGCCTTCGGCGCCGGCTCCCAGCCCAGCTTCGCGAGGCCGGCCGCGAGCTTTTCGGAGTCGGCCTCGTTCATTTGGCAGCCTTCAGTCCAGATGTGGTAACGCATACGGAGAGATTGTAGCAGGGGCGGCTGGCCGCGGCCGGCCGGGCGAGAGGTTAGAGGCCGTTGAGGAAGGCGATGAGCGCTTCGTTCGTTTCCTGCGGGCGCTCCTGCTGCGTCCAGTGGCCGGCGCCGGGGAAGCCGACGATCTTGAGGTCGGGCACAAGCTGCTTCATCGGGTCCATGGGCGAGAACGTCAGAGCGCCGTCCGCCTCGCCGTAAAGGAAGGGCGCCGGGATCTCGATCTTGCGGCCTTGCATCTCCGGGAGCTGCTCGTGGTCGATGTCCATGCAGCGGTAGCGGTTGAGCGGGCCGCGGAAGCCGCCCTTCTCGAACTTCTCGACGTAGTAGTTGAGATCTTCTTCGCTCGTCCACGGTGGCATGCCCTCGACGCCAGGCACGTCGTCGAAGAGCTTGGCGTCGCGCGGCTTGTTGACCATCGCCGTCGCGAAGCCGCCGACGTCGCGGGCCTCGCCGGAGGCGCCCCAGATGAAGAGCCGCAGCGACCGGCGGACGTCGGACTCGAACTCGGCCTCGGCGACGCCCGGCTCCTGGAAGTAGAGGATGTAGAAGAACTTGTCCTTGAACATCGCGTCCATCATCTGCAGCGGCGGCACCGGGCCGCGCGGCAGGTACGGAACGCTCATGCCGACGACGGCGCGGAAGCGATCGGGGTGAAGGGCGGCGGCGGTCCAGGCCATCAACGCGCCCCAGTCGTGACCGACGATCACCGCCTTCTCCTCGCCCAGCGCGTCGAGCACGCCGAGGTAGTCGGCGACCATCTCGCGCATGGCGTAGGCCTCGATGTCGTGCGGCTTGTCGGTGTCGCCGTAGCCGCGGACGTCGGGCGCGACGGCGTGGTAGCCGGCCTCCGCCAGCGCGGGAAGCTGGTGTCGCCACGAGTACCAGAGCTCCGGGAAGCCGTGGACGAGCAGGACGAGCGGGCCCTCGCCGGCTTCGGCGATGTGCATGTTGATGTCGTTGGTCCGGATCGTGCGGTGCGTGATCTCAGTCATGCCGGTCCTTTCAGGAGTTGATCATCTGGGCTATCGTGAGGCCGAATTTCATCCAGTCGGCCGGTTTCGGCAGCGTGCCGGACGCCAGCTTCGTGGTGAAGTCGTAGAGCGGCTTTGCGACGGCATCGCGCTTCGTCTGGTACTCCGCGAGCGCTTCAGGCATAGGGCGTGCACCGTTCAGGCCCGCGTCCACAGCCTGCGCGACGAGTTCGGCGTCGCGGAAGGCGTCCGTAATGCCGAGGCCCGTCAGGAAGTCGCGGTGATAGCCGGCGTCGCCGACCAGCGCCCAGCCGGGCCCGTACGGGACGCGGAAGAAATTCGGCTGGTCCGCCGTGCCGACGAAGCGCTCTTTGCGCTCGCCGGTCTTGATCGCCTCCGCCAGCTGAGGAACGCGTTCGATGATCGCGAGGTAGTTGCCCTCGATGTCCTTGCGGAACTCGGGGAACTCATCGATCGCACCGCCGACGCCGACGCAGCTGAGGCCGTCGTGCGTGGGGAAGCTGAGAACACCATGGCCGTCCTCGAAGAACCAGATGTGCATCTCCTGGTCGTTCACGCCGGTCCAGTAGGTGTAGTAGCCGAACGTGAGCGTCGGCTTCGTATCGTACTCCTCGGCCGCGACCTCGCGGGCGACGATCGAGTGCAGTCCGTCGGCGCCGATGACGATCCGGGCGCGCTCTTCGATGGGCGTCTTGTCCTTCGCGTGGCCGCGCACGCCTACAACGGCGTCGCCTTCCCGGATGAGCTCGCGCACGGAGACGCCCTGGCGCAGCTCCACGCCGGCCTCGACGGCGGCGTCGACGAGGAGCTGATCGAGGATGTAGCGGCGCGGGCAGATGGATTCGCTGGGGAGACCGCCCGGCATCGGCATCGGCGGCGGACTGATCACCTGATGGCCGACATGCAGGTTGCTCTTCGGGATCGCCGGGACGCCGGTTTCGATCACCCGCTCGAGGAGACCCCAGCGGTGCAGCCGCACGATCCCGGGCAGGTGGATGAAGTGCGTCGACATGATGTCGCTCGGGAACTCGTCGCGGTCGAGGAGGAGGACGCTGTGGCCGGCGCGGGCGAGCAGCATCGCGGTCGGGGCGCCGGCGCAGCGAGCGCCGACGACTATCGCGTCGTACATCGGGGCTGCCTGAGGAGCGGATTCAAGGCGGGGAGATCATAGCACGGGGTGCGCGCGGGGAGATGTGACAGGGGACAGGTCAGTAGCCCAGGGCGGCGCCGTCGGAGCGCGGGTCAGCGGCGGCGATGAGGTGGTCCGCTTCGACGAGGATGCCGTGGGCGTGGCCGGCCTGCTCTGGGATGGCCATCGGCTGGGCGCCGAGGTCCGGCAGGCCGTCCTCCGCGAGGAGGCCGCCGCCGGTGCCGAAACGCCAGCGCGGGGCGGCGATCGCCTCTCCCAGCTCCTGGCCGGCGACGAAGACGCGCGCGAGGAGTTGGAGGTGAACCTGCACCTGCGCCTCGCCGCCCATCGTGCCGAAGACGAAGCGTGGGCGGCCTCCCTGCAGCGCCATCGCCGGCGCCAGTGTGTGGACGGGCCTCGCGCCGGGGCGGTACTGGTGCGGCTTGAAGTAGGCGGCGCGGTTGTGGAGGAGCACGCCCGTCCCCGGGACGGTGACGCCGGAGCCGAACGCCTGGTAGAGGCTCTGGTTGAGGCTGACTGCCATGCCATCGCAGTCCATGGCGCAGAGGTAGATCGTGTCGCCATCGCCACGCGCCGGGTCGAGCGCCCGGATCAGGCGGCGGTGCCACTCCTCATCGTCCGGCGAAAGCTCATCCAGCGGTTCGAGGCCGTCGAGCGCCTTGAGGACGAGATGGCCGCGGCTGTTCGGTGGCATCTCGCAGACCTCGAGGTCGCGCCACGGGGTGCGGAGGGGCTCGACCCATTCCGCCTTGTGCTCCGCGAAGTCTTCGGGCGTGAAGGGAGCCGGGGCGCCGGCGCCCACGCGGTCGTAGAACTCCTCGATGTGAGCGAGCGTCTCAGCGAGGTCGGTCTGAACGAGCGGATCGGGCGCCAGGAAGATGCGCTCGGTCTCCGCGTCGCGCTTAAGGAGCGGGCGCGCCATCTCGGTGATCTTCCTCAGGCCGGGTGCGCGGTGCACGCCTTGGCGTGCGTAATCGATCGCGGGCCGCGCTAGCTCCTCCAGGCCGCGGGAGGCGAAACGCTCGTGCAGCGCACCCAGGCCGGCGACGCCGCCGGGCACGGTCGCTGAGCCGATACCCCGATTGGGCACTCGCTCTTTCACGTCTGCCCCTGCCGGCAGGCGGCCGGTCGAGTTAAGGCCGTGGAGCTTGTCGTCAGCCCAGACCATGGCGATGAGGTCGCCGCCGAGACCGCACATATGGGGATAGACGACGGCGAGCGTCAGGTTCATGGCGATGGCGGCATCGGCCGCGTTGCCGCCTGACGAGAGCACGGAGAGGCCGGCGGACGACGCGAGGTAGTGCGGCGAGGCGACGGCGGCGTTGGGGAAGGTCGGCGCAGGCATGCGGAGATTGTAGACAGGGCCGGCGGGAGAAGGGAAGAGTGACGGCGATCACTTGACGCTTCCGATATATCGTACGATATACTGTGCGCGGGACTGAAAGGAGGTCTGAATCGAATGAGAAGGTACAGGATCATACCGCTGTTGGTGATCGCTATCGGCGTCGCCCTGATCGCCGGGCGTCACCGCCACGGATATTTGAAGGAGCGCGACTGGGATGCGTGGTAAGCGCGGTCGCGGCCGGCTCCACGATCTGTTCGGGCACGGCGAAAAGAGCGAGAGGCGGGGTCCCTGGGGCTTCCGTCGCCGCTTCTTCGAGTCCGGCGAGGTGCGGATCGCGCTGCTCTCGTTGATCGAAGAGGGGCCGAAGCACGGCTACGAGCTGATGAAGGAGCTAGAGGCGCGGTCCGGCGGCGTCTACAAGGCCAGCGCCGGCACCGTCTACCCCAACCTGCAGCTGCTCGAAGACCAGGGCTTCGTCCGCGCCGATCTGCCGGAGGACGGTAAGCGCGCGTTCGCGATCACGGACGAGGGTCGCGGCGAGCTGGAGAAGCACCGCGAGCAGATCGGCCGCATCTGGAACCGCGCCGAAGACTGGGGCGGCTGGAGCGACGCTATGAGTCCCGGCGCGATGGAGGTCTGGGGGCCCGGCATGAAGCTGGTGCGCTCCGCCTTCCGCACGGCGGCAAGCGGCGACGAAGAGACAGTCGAGAAGGTGCGGCGGGTCCTGGGCAAGGCCGCCGCGGAGATCGAGAAGCTGAAGGAGTGAAGCATGGGATCAGCAGCAGACGTCTGGCAGCGACAGGTCGAGTCCCACCACGCGCAGAGCATTCGCGCACGGGGCGACCGGCCGGACGACGACATGTGGAGCCCGCTCGCGGACAGCTTCCGCGACGACGCGCGGCGAACGCAGGACCCGATCGTCAACCTTGTCAAGGAGCGGCTGACGCCAGAGACCACCGTGATCGACGTCGGCGGCGGCGCCGGTCGCTACGCCCTGCCGTTCGCGCTCGCCGGCAAGCAGGTCACCGTCGTCGACCCGTCGCCGTCGATGCTGAAGGCGCTGGAGGACTCCGCGCGCGAGGCAGCGATCGAGAACGTATCGAGCGTCGCGGTCGCGTGGGAGGACGCGGATGTCGAGCCGCACGACGTCGCCTTCTGCGCGAACGTGGTCTACGGCGTCACGGACATCGTGCCCTTTCTGCGCAAGCTGGACGGCGTCGCGCGCGAGCTGGTCGCGATCGTCGTCTACCTGGAGGCGCCGCTCTCGACTCTGTCGCCGTTGTGGCAGGCCGTGCATGAAGAAGAGCGGATCAACCTGCCGGCGCTGAAGGAGCTTCTGCCGGTGCTGTGGGAGACGAGCATCTACCCCAACGTGTCGATGATGCCGCCCACGCCGCCGCGCCGCGTGCCGAGCATGGAGGCCGCGCTGGCGTTCGCCCGCCACATGCTTCACGTTGACGAAGGCAGCGAGAAGGACGGGCGCCTCGTCGAGGCGGTCGACCGCCTGGCGGACGTGACGCCCGAGGGGGTCACTCTGCGGCGGGCGGCGCCACCGCTGGGTGTCGTCTGGTGGCGCAAAGACGCCCCGTAGCGGCGCACCGCCTCAGGCCGACCGGCTCTACCTGAGAGCCGGCCGCCGGCATACCCTTCAGTCGCGAGACGGGGCGAACGAGAGGAGAAGCCGGCCGGGACGAGCGTGTGGCTCACCGGCATTCCTTTGGGTGCGCTGCCACGGTGGGCCACGATCGCCATCGGTGCGTCGCTGGTCGTCGGGTTCACCCTGCCGGGGTTCGCCGCCTGAGCCTTCGACTGGCTGGACGAGCAGACGATGGAGGACCTCGGCTACCTGGGGATCTTCATCTCGAACTTCCTGCCGTACGTCTCGGTCTTCCTGCCGCTACCGGGCCTCACCGCCGTTGGGCATCCGCTGATCACCTGGGGGGCCGAGGAGCTAAACCCCGTCATCGTCGTCGCCATCGCGACGGTGGCCAACACGATCGCTGAATGGACATCGTACCTGGCAGGCGCGACCGGCAAGACCGCGGCGGAGGAGCGGCCGGTGTCGGTGCCCGGCGTCGCGGGCCGCTGGCTTCGGCGGTCGTGGGGGATGGCGGCGTGGTTCATGGCCCGCAACGGCTTCCTGACGCTGCTTGTTCTGTCGGCGGTCCCCAACCCCGTGTTCGAGGTGACGGGCATCATCGCCGGCGCCACACGCATGAACTTCCTCAAGTTCAACGTCGCGCTGCTCATCGGGCACTTCATTCGCGTGATGTTGCTCGTGCTCGTCGGCCACGAAGTCATCGAGTGGGCGGGCCTCTGACCGTATACTGGATTGGATGGCCGACGATGCCCTTCCCGGCCCGGCGCCGGACGACGACTCTCAGATTCCAGAGCATCCTCCGCAGCGCATCGTCCTCGACATGCCTTCGTGGGTGCCGACCGACAAGGTCCCGCGCGGTGTGCTCATCGGGGGGCTCATCTTCATCCTGCTCGCGGCGTTCCTCGGGACTTCGATCCCCGTGGCCGTCGGCTGGCTGGGCGAGGACGAGTTCAACGACTTCGGCTACGCCGGCATCTTCGCCGCGAACTTCCTGGGCACGGCCACCGGCTTCATCCCGGTGCCGGGGCTGACGGCCGCCGGCCAGGCGCTGATCATCGCCGGATCAGACTCGCTCTTCGTGCCGGGCGTGGTCGTGGCCGGCTCGCTGGGGATGACGCTGGCGGAATCGACGGCGTATCTGACGGGGGCCATCGGGCGCGGCCTGGCGGAAGAGCGCCAGATGCCGGTGAAGGGGCGCCTGGGCCGCTTGATGCACCGGACGGCCGCCCGGATCGACTGGCTGATGGAGAGCTACGGGTTTATGACGTTGCTCGTGCTCTCCGCGATCCCGAACCCGTTCTTCGAGTTCGCCGGGATCACGGCCGGCGCAGTGCGGATGAACTTCTGGCGGTTCATCGTCGCGGTGGGCATCGGCAAGACGATCCGCGTGATCCTGCTCGTCACCGTCGGCAAGGCGCTTGTCGACTGGTTTCTCGACGCGGTTTAGCCAGCGAAGGAGTAGCCGAGGCCGCGCTTCGTGACGATCATCTCCGGCTTGCCCGGGTTGTTCTCGATCTTCTGGCGCAGATACCAGACGTAGAGCTTGACCTGGTTGCGGTCTCCTGCGTAGTCGGAGCCCCAGACGTGGCTGAGGATCTGGTCGTGGGAGAGAGGACCCAGCCCCGGCGGTTTATGAGGTATGTGAGGAGCCTGTACTCCGTGCCGGTCAGCGCCACCGGCTCGCCGTGGACGAAGACGTCGCAGCTGCGCAGGTCGACCGTGAGGCCGTTGCGCTGGTAGACCCAGCGCCCCTCGTCTGACTCCGAGGCCTTGTTCTGGATGGCGTTCAGCCGTTCGGTCAGGTCCTTCGGCTCGTACGGCTTGGCGAGGAAGCCGTCGACGTTGAGCTCAAGCGAGCGCGAGACGTCCTCGTTCGTCGCCTCGGAGGTAGTGATGACGACCGGCGTGTCCGAGAGTTCGCGGATGCGCTTGATGACGGTCCAGCCGGACATCTCGCTGATCTCGAGATCGACGATGACGACATCCGGGTGGAGGTTGAAGAACTGCCGCAGGCCGTTCAGGCCGTCTTCGGCCTCCGCCACATCGTAGGCGCCAGCCGACAACAGCTCTGAGGCGCGGGCGCGAGCGTCGGCGTCTTCATCGATAATGAGGACAAGTGTCTTTCCGAGCATGCCAGGTTCCTTTCGTGGGGCAGATACGGTCACACATGGTGTGATGGGCTCACCGCGCAACCCGTTGCGCGAAAAACGGTTTGCATCAGTGTAAAACCGGCCTGGAAGCCAGACGTTACGGCCTGTCTTAACAACATCTCAACGACTGGCAGCCATCTTCTGACGCTCTTCTAACGATTCTCAGACCGCTGACCAACTTTACCCAAACTTAACGCAGCTAACTTCGAAGCCATGAAAGAAGCCATAACTGTGGTCGGCGGCGGCTACGTCGGGCTCATCACTTCGGCCTGCTTTACCCGCCTTGGCCACCAGGTCTACTGCCTCGAGATCGACCACGCCCGCGCCGAAGCGCTACAAGATGACAGGCTGCCGATCAAGGAGCCGGGGCTGGCCGAGATCTGGGAACGCGGGCGCGCCTCCGGTCTCCTGAACGTGACGCGCAGCTACCGCGAGGCGATGAAGAACAGCGGCTTCGTCTTTCTGGCTGTCGGTACGCCGGCCAAGGCTAACGGCTCCGTCGACCTGAGACAGGTCATCTCGGCGATCCGCAGCGCCGCGACGAACTCCGACGAAGGCGAAGCACCGGTGATCGTCCTCAAGAGCACGGTCCCTCCAGGCACCGCCGAGCTCGTCGCCGAAGTCTGGCGCGAGTACCGGCCTGACGATGAGCCGCGCGTCGTTTCCAATCCCGAGTTCCTGCGTGAAGGCCAGGCCGTTTTCGACTTCATGAGGCCGGCCCGCATCGTCGTCGGCGCTGCTGAGCGCGAGACGGCGGAGCTCGTCGGCGCGCTTTACGAGAAGTTGCGACGGCCGGTGATCTACACCAGCAGCCGTGCAGCGGAGATGATCAAGTACGCCTCCAACGCCTTCCTCTGCACGAAAGTCAGCTTCATTAATGAGCTGGCCGCGCTCTGTGAAGAGATCGGCGTCGACGTCGTCGATGTCGGTGAGGCGCTGGGCATGGACCCGCGCATCGGCAGCTCATACCTTGACGCCGGTCTCGGCTGGGGCGGCAGCTGCCTGCCGAAAGACATCGGCGGGCTGATCTGGTCCGCATCACGGATGGGTGTGCACACGCCGGTCCTTTCGGCGGCCGTGAAGATCAACAAGCGCCAGGTTCGTCTGGCCGCGGCAAGGCTGGAATCGCTGATCGGAGACCTTAACGGCAAGACGATCGCCGTCTGGGGCCTGGCCTTCAAGCCGAACTGCGACGACATTCGCGAATCACCGGCGCTGGCGCTTGTGCGCCAGTTGGCCGAATACGGAAGCAACGTCCGCGCCTACGATCCGGTGGCGATGGACGAGGCCGCCAAGCTCTTCCCAGAGGTCGAGTATTGCGCGGGCCCTTACGAGGCGGCTGCAGGCGCCGACGCGATCGTGCTGGCGACTGCCTGGAGCCAGTTCGGATCTCTGGACTTCGACCGCCTGCGCGAGCTCGTGCGGCGGCCGCTGATCCTCGACGGCCGCAACTTCCTGGCCGGCGAGGCGGCGACGGACGCCGGTTTCATCTACGTCGGCATTGGCCGCGCCGTTTCCGGTCCGGACTTCGAGCCCGCCAACCATGACGTACTGCCGCACCTGCAGCCTGCCAGGCGCCGCGCAAGGACGAGGAGCGCATAGTGGAATACACCCAGACAGACACGCAAGAGGCCGAGGTCGCGCTCGAAACAGGCTCGGCGCTCAAGCGGGCGATGGATATCGTTCTGTCGCTGGCCACGCTGGTGGCGCTCTTCCCGTTGCTGGCGGTGATCGCAATCGCCGTCAAGATCGACTCCTCCGGGCCGGTGCTGTTCAGGCAGGAGCGGCTGGGCCGTGGCCGGAAGCCCTTCACGATGTACAAGTTCCGCAGCATGATCGTGGACTCCGGCGACGCGCTGCACCGCGAGGCCGTCAAGCGCACGGCTGAGAGTCATCGCCGCGACATAACCGTCTTCAAGTCGCTGGACGACCCGCGGGTGACGGGTGTCGGGCGCTTCATTCGGGCCTGGAACCTGGACGAACTGCCGAACCTGCTGAACATCCTGCGCGGCGAGATGAGCATCGTCGGCCCGCGGCCGGCGCTGGACTACGAGCTGCCCTACTACAAGGACTGGTTCTTCCGGCGCTTCTCTGTCCGCCCTGGTCTCACGGGGCTCTGGCAGGTGAAACGCGCCGACGCAGAAGACTTCGACGAGATGATCAGCATGGACGTGGAGTACACGGAGCGGATGAGTCTCTGGCTGGACATCAAACTGATCGCGCTGACGATACCGTCAATCATCAGGGAAAAGGGGACGTTCTGATGGGAATGGAAAAGAAGATTAAGGTAGGCCTTGCCGGAGTCGGCTACTGGGGCAGCAAGCACCTTCGGGTACTGAACGAGTTGCCCGACTGCGATCTGGCGGCGGTCTGCGAACCCAAGACGGAGAACTTGGACAAGGTCTCGAAGTCGTTTCTGCCGGAGTTCATCACGGATGACTTCGACGAGATGCTCGAGAGCGACATCGACGCCGTCTTGATCGCGGCGCCGGCGCGGCTGCATCACCCGCTGGCCAAGGCGGCGCTCCTCAAGGGCAAGCACGTCCTCACCGAGAAGCCGTTTGCCACGACCAGCGAGCACGCGCTGGAGCTGGCCGAGCTGGCCACTTCGCGCGGGCTCACGGTGATGGTCGGTCACACATACGTCTTCCACCCGGCAGTGCAGTATCTCAAAGAGCTGGTGAAGAGCGGCGAGCTGGGAGACCTGCTCTACGTGCACACGGCGCGGCTGAACTTCGGTCTGCTGCAGCCGGACGTGGACGTGCTCTGGGACCTGGCGCCGCACGACCTATCGATCCTCGCCTACCTGCTGGATGAAGAGCCGATGGTAGCGGGCGCACGAGGCGCGGCGCGAATCAACCCGAATCTCGCGGAGGTGGCCCACCTGGACCTCGAGTTCATGGACGGTCTCTTCGCGCACATCCACGTGAGCTGGCTGGAACCGGTGAAGGTGCGAAGGATCACGATTATCGGCTCCGAGAAGACGGTCGTCTACGACGACGTCGCGCAGGGCGAGATGATCCGCATCTACAACAAGTCGATAACGCTCGGCGAGCGCGTGGGCGAGAGCGGATTCGCGCCGCCGACCTACAACGATGGCGACATCTCGATACCGTTCGTCAAGCCGGATGAGCCGCTGAAGCTGGAAGACGCACACTTCATGGACTGCATCCGCACGGGTGCCAGGCCGCGAAGCGACGGCTGGCAGGGACTCAAGGTCGTGAACATCATGGAGTCCGCTTCAAGGTCGCTCTACAACAGCGGTTCGCTGGAGGACCTGACACCGCGCTACTACTTCCAGACGAACAGCGGAGCGGCGGAGGAAGGATCCAGTGGTCACAACGGGCCTGCCAGCCGCGTCAATGGTAGCGACAGGCGCACGAACGGACGCGGCCGGGCCGGCCGCAGCAACGGGAATAAGACAGCGATGAAGGGTCAGGTTGGAGAATGAGAGATATTCCGCTGGTAGACCTCCGCGGCCAGTACGCGCCGCTTCAGGAAGAAGTCAAGGCAGCCATAGCCGACGTCCTGGACGGGATGAACCTCTTTCTGGGCGAGAACGTGTTTCAGCTGGAGTGTGACTTCGCCGCGCTCTGCAACGCGAAGCACGCCGTCGGTGTCGGCTCCGGGACGGACGCTCTCTACCTTGGCCTTCGCGCGCTGGGCGTTGGCCCGGGCGATGAGGTGATCACGGTGCCCAACACCTTCATGGCGACCGTATCGGCGGTTTGTATGGCGGGCGCAAAGCCGGTCTTCGTCGACGTCGATCCGGAGACCTATCTCATGGACACCGCGAAGATCGAAGCGGCGATTACGGAGCGCACGAAGGTGCTGCTCCCCGTTCACCTCTACGGACAGCCCGTGGCGATGGACCGCGTGAGCATGCTGGCGAAGGAGCACGGCCTGTCCGTCCTTGAGGACGCCTGCCAGGCCCATGGCGCGGAGTATCGCGGCGTCCGCACCGGCACGCTGGGAGACGCAGCGGCCTTCAGTTTCTACTACTCGAAGAACCTCGGCGCTTACGGTGAGGCCGGCATCGCTGTCACCGACAGTCGCGACCTGGCGACGCAGCTCCAACTGTTGCGCAACCACGGCTCATCCACGCGCTACTACCATTCCATCCTCGGGATCAACTCGCGGCTGGACGAGATTCAGGCCGTCGTCCTGCGGATCAAGCTACGTTACCTGGAGCAGTGGAACGACGCACGGCGCACGCTTGCCGACGAGTACAACAGGCGATTGCGCGGCCAGAGCGGCGTGATCACGCCGGTCGAAGCGCCGGACGCGAAGCACGTTTACCACCTGTACGTCATCCGCGCTCAGGAACGCGACGAGCTGCTGGAGTGGCTCAAGCAGCACGGAGTACACGCCGGAATCCACTACCCTGTGCCGATCCATCTGCAGGAAGCCGTCAGCGAACTGGGATACGGCGAGGGCGATTTCCCGGTGACTGAGAAGGTGTCAAAAGAGATCATCTCGCTGCCGATCTACCCCGAGCTGACGATCGCTGACGTGGACTACGTCTGCCAGACGATCGGCGCTTTCTACGACGACAAGCGGACAGATCGCCCACGCGCGGCGACCGTGTCCGAAGGAGGAATGAGGAAGTGATTCCAGAGAACTACTGGCGCATCCTCAAGAACTGGTTCTGGCTTATCGGCGGCATCGCCGCGGCCTGCGCGCTATTCGCCGCCGTGGCGCTGCCGGCGCTGCTCAGCGGTGACAACGGAGGATACAGCTCTTCCGTCACGCTGGGCGTCACTCGTCTGGTCTCGTTCAGCGGCACGACGGCCGCCGGCGAGGGCGACGACGAGGCGATGGCCAGCTACACGACGAGCATCGCCGAGCGCGGCGCTTCGCCACAGTTCCTCGCGACGCTCAAGACCGAGCTTGAGGCGAAGGGCGTGACCGGGATCGCTGATCCGAGCTTCACGGCTAACGAGGGCCTGTTCCGCATCACGATCGATGCCACGGCCGGCGTGCCGAACGACGCGCAGGTGATCGCCGACACGGCTGCCGAGCAGCTGATCGCTGACACGAAGGCTGAAGAGGGCCGCATCGCGCTGTCGCTGACATCAACGACCGATCAGCAGGAAACGGAGCTCCTGGCACGGCTCACTGTCGTCTACCGGGACCGCACCGACCGCCTGCTTGAGTTGGGCGAGCCGGTCGTGCGTGAGTCGCTGGACGACCTGATCAGCCGCGGGCTCGGCGCCTCGCTGACCGCGGACTACATCAGGATCGTCGAGGACATGGCGCAGATCTCATCCGATCCGCAGCTGGCTGTGCTCAACACTGAGGCTGAAGCGCTCGAAACTCAGCTCGCGGGAATCTCGTCCGACCGGCGTGACTTCTCGACAGAGCTGCTGCAGGGCGACCCGGTATCGATCGTGACCCCGGCTGAGACCGTACCGTTCGCGCCGGGATCTGTGCTCGGGGCACGCGACAGCGCCGTGATGGGGCTGCTCGTCGGGCTGGTGCTCGGCTGGATCGCGGCGAACATGCTGGAGTCGGCGCAGCTGAACCTGCGAATGAAGAAGCACCGTGAGGAAGAATGGGACACCACCCTCACCAGCACCGGGAGTCTCTTCAGCGATGACTGATTCCGCCCTCGTCACGGGTGGCGCCGGCTTCATCGGCTCCCACCTCGTGGAGCGTCTGGCTGAGCGTGGCGAGCGCGTGGTGCTGTTCGACAACTTCGATCCGTACTACCCCGAGGCCGCCAAGCGCTCGAACATCGAACGCTCTCTGGAGAGCGGCCGCGTAACCCTCGTGACGGGCGACGTTCGAGACGCTGCCGCTCTGCGCGTCGTCATGACGGAGCACGGCGTGAGCCGTGTCGTTCACCTGGCCGCCCGGCCGGGCGTGCGACCTTCACTGGAGGCGCCCGGGCCCTACCTTGATATCAACGTCGCCGGGTCGTCTTCGCGTCGTCGTCGTCGGTGTACGGCGGCACGAGCCGCCCGGCCGACGAAGAGACGACGCCTTGCCGTCCGCTATCGCCTTACGGGGCGAGCAAAGTGGCGGGCGAGGCGCTCTGCTCGTCGTTCGCGGCGAGCGACGGGCTGGACGTCGTGGCGCTGCGCTTCTTCACCGTCTACGGCCCGCGTCAGCGGCCGGACATGGCGATCAACCGCTTCACGCGAATGATCGCCGACGGCGAAGAGGTGCCGGTCTACGGCGACGGCACCAGCCAACGCGACTACACATACGTAGCGGACGTTATCGACGGCGTTGTGGCGGCGATCGACGCGCCCTCCGGCGGCTATCGGGTGCTCAACCTGGGCCGCGGTGAGCCCGTCGTCCTGCGCGACCTGCTCAAGGGCATTGAGGCCGCGCTCGGGCGAGAGGCGCGTCTGCACTACCTGCCCGAACAGCCGGGCGACCCGCAGAGCACCTGCGCCGACATCGGCCGCGCGCGGGCGCTGCTGGGCTACGCACCGAAGGTCTCTGTGGCCGACGGCGTGGGCCTGTACACGGACTGGTACAAGGATAGGAACCGTGACCGTATCGGCAGTCGCTGAGCGGCTCGAAGAGTCGCCGGCCGCCAAGCTACAGCTGGGCTCGACGACGGCGCTTCTCTTCGGAGCGAACGCCGCTCAGTACGTGATCATCGGCGTCACCGGCGTCATTCTGGCGCGCGGGCTTGGGCCGGAGGGCCGTGGTGTTTACGGCCTGATCAACGAAACGGCGCTGGTAATGGCGGCGTTCCCGGGCCTGGCGTTGGAGCTGGCCGGCATCTACATGATCGGACAGCGCCGGTACAGTCTCCAGACCGTCTTCTCGAACTCTTTCAGTTGGGGCCTCGTTGTGGCCGGGTTCTGCCTGCTGCTGATTCCCGTGGTTCTGATTACCGGCCAGGGTGTGCTGGGAATGAGCCCTGCCGAAGTCTCGATTGCCCTCGTGGGGGCGGCCCTGATGACGATCGGCGACGGCGCCCGGGAGTATCTGCTGCCGCTCAACCGCCCGCTTGCCTACACGGGCCTGACGCTCGTGCCACCGTTCATCCGGCTGGCCGGCGTACTCGTCGTCGTGCTGGCGGTCGGCCTCAACGTCGATCGGGCTGCGGCGGTCTGGGTCATCTCCTTCGTCGCGCTGACGTTGTTCACGGTGACGATCATGAGGCGTCATGTGAACTTCCGGCCGGCCCTGGACTGGAAGGCGCTGAAAGCGCAGGCGTCGTTTGGCAGCCGCAGTCACTTCGGCTGGATCTTGCAGGCGCTGAACCATCGCCTCGACGTATTCATGATCGCGGCAATGGTCGGCTCCGGAGGTGTTGGTCACTACCTAGTCGGCGTCAACCTGGCTGAGCTGACCTGGTGGGTGCCGCTGGCGCTGGGGACGGCTCTCTTTCCGAAAGCCTCGGCGATGGACTCCCAGAGCAACTTCGAGATGTCCGCCGTGGCCTGCCGCCGGACGCTCGTGGTGACGGCAATAGCGGGTCTCGGGCTGCTTGCCGTGGCGCCGACGGCGATTCCACTGGTCTACGGTGGCAACTTCGTGCCGAGCGTCACCGTGTTCCTGATCCTTCTTCCTTCCGGGCTCTTCTACACCGTGCACAAAGTTCTCGGCTCGTCGCTCGCAGCTCACGGGATGCCACAGGCGGCGCTGTTCGCCGGCCTTGTCTCGCTGCCGCTGACGGTGGGCCTGAACGTGCTGATGATCCCGCGCTGGGAGATCGTCGGCGCCGCCATCGCATCGAACATCGCGTACGCCGTCAACGCCAGCGTGATCCTCGTCTTGTTCATGAGCGCCTCGAAGCTCTCGCTGCGGAACATCCTGGTCTTCAACGGATCGGACCTCAAGGCGGCGCGCTACAACCTCCAGACGAAGGTGCTGGATCGCCTGCGCAAGGACGAAAGCAAGAGAGGGGAGGACCTCTAATGACGAAGGTGACTGTGACAATCGCCACGTTCGACATGGCGAACTACCTGCGGGAGTCGATCGATTCCGCGCTCGCACAGGACCTCGACGAGGTGGAGGTCGTGGTCGTCGACGACGGCTCGACCGACGGGACGCGGGACGTTGTGAGCAGCTACGGAGGCAAGGTTCGCTACGAGTACCAGCAGAACGCCGGCGTCGCGAACGCTCACAACCGCGCTCTGGAGCTGGCGAGCGGTGAGTACATACAGTGCCTCGACGCCGACGACGTCCTGACGCCGGGCGCAACCGGCCGGCTGGCCGCTCTCCTTGACGAGTCGCCGAGCGCCGGCTTCGCCTATGGCGATTCGCTGGTGATGGACGCCGGCGGCAAAGTCTACGGTAAGCGCGTCGCGCCGTCCTCCTTCACGGGGCGCAGGATTATCCCCTCTGCCAAGGCCTTCAAGGAGCTGCTGCGGGGCTGCCACATTACGAACAGCGCGGTGATGCTCCGCAGGTCTGCCGTCAAGATAGTGACGCCGTTCCGCCAGAAGGCCGTTCCCGGGGAAGACTGGGACATGTGGCTGCGACTCGCGGCCGAATACGATCTGGTGCATCTGCCGATCGCGGCCTGCTACTACCGAGTTCACGATAGCAGCATCACGTCCGCCTACACGGTCGAGCGGGTAATGCGCTCGCACCTGTATACGCTGGACACGATCTTCGGGAATCCCACGTTCCGCTACGGGCACCTGCGAGACTACGCGTACGCCTGCCTCGACCGCACGCTAGCGCGTGTCGCCGCCCGGGCGCGAGAACGCCGGCGCTTCATCGGGGAGATGCGGAACGCCATCGTCCGGCAGCCTTCGCTCGCGCTCGAAGGAGCGACGCTGGCAGCGCTATTCGAGGGGCTGAAGGGGCTGGTCCCCGTGCCGGTGCTGAAAGCAGGAAAGCGGTTGCGCGGTAACGTCGCGACGAAGGTGGTATCGCTATGAGCAGTCCCAGGGTGAGCGTAGTCATTCCCACGTACAACCGGGCCCACCTGATTGGCGAGACGCTTGAAAGCGTGCTGGCGCAGACGTTCGACGACTACGAGATCGTGGTCATCGACGACGGCTCGACGGACGATACGAGCGCCGTCGTCGCCGGCATCGCGCCCCAGGCGCGCTACATCTACCAGGAGAACAAGGGGATCCCGGAGGTACTCAACGTCTGCCTGCGCAAGGCCCGAGGCGAGTACATCCAACACCTGGGGTCGGACGACCTGCTGGTGGAGGACACGCTGGCCCGCTCCGTGGCGCTTCTGGACGCGCACCCGGACGTGGCGATGGTGCACGGCGCCGCCTGGCTGATCGACGGGGCGAGCGAGCGCTTCTCGGTCTCGCGGCCTGCCTTCGCGACGGGAGACTACATTCGCTCCGGGCGCGAGGAGATCCGCGACCTGCTCTTCTCCAACCACATCGTCGCGCCGACGGTCATGGCGCGCCGCCAGGTGATGCTGGAGAGGGGCCTCTACGACGCGCGGTTCGGCCTGTACGAGGACTGGAACCTCTGGACGCGGATCGCCAAGGAGCACGACATCGCCTACAGCCACGAACCGCTCGTCAGCTATCGCGTTCACGGCGGGCCTTCCGGGAGCATCTTCCACACCGCAACAACGCACGACATCGACCGCTACCGGCGGATGCATCTGGACGACGTGTTCAACGACGCCTCGCTGCGCGACGTCTATTCGGGCGTCCGGCGCCGCGCGTTGGCTATTCACCACACGGTCGTGGGCAAGCGCGGCTGCGAGACCGGCGACATGTGGTACGCGAGGCGGTCCGCTGTAAAGGCGGCGTTCTCGCACCCCTCGGCAGTGCCGGCCGCCCTGCGGTTGTTCGCGCGCACTCTGGCGCCGACGCCGCTCGTGAACTTCGTTCGTCGGCGCCGCGAGAAGCGCGCCGGGAAGGTCATGGCAACCGGTGCTGGCACGCAGGGGGCATCAAAGTAGCGATGAGTGTCCTGTCCTTCGCGGGCGACTTCCGGAACCGCTGGCTGCTGCGTTCGTTTGTGCGCCGTGGACTGAAGCTAGGCCGCGACGTGCGCATCGTGGGCAAGCCGGACTTCGGCAGCGAGCCATACCTGATCACGATCGGCGATCACGTCACCGTCTCCACGCATGTCGAGTTCGTGACGCACGACGGCGCGACCTGGGTCTTCCGCGACCGCCCCGAGTACCGGGGGTTGCAGCGCTTCGGGCCGATCGAGATCGGAAGCAACTGCTTCATCGGCACGCGGTCGGTCATCCTGCCGGGCGTGCGCATCGGCGACAACTGCGTCGTTGGCGCCGGGTCCGTCGTGACGCGCACGGTGCCGGACAACACCGTGGTGGCCGGCGTACCGGCGCGTGCGATCTGCACTTACGACGAATACGTTGAGCGCACCGTCCCTCGCTGTCGCTACTTCCCGCCGGAAGTGGCGAGCGAGCCGGACCGCCTGCGCGAAGCGTTGCTCTCGACGCCGCTGGACGCCGCCCCTGATGAAGCGCTTCCCGAACGGGTTCGCCGGTGACGTCGCCGGCTATCCCTCTGCCGTTTCCCCGCCTGCGTCTGCCCGACTGGGAGGTGCCGTGGTACGCGCTGGCGCCTCTGCTTCTGATTCCGGTCATCGGCGGCTCGCCGGGCGCTCTCAACAACCTCCTCTTCGCCGTCGAAGTGCTGCTGCTGGCGGCAGGCACGCGGCGCGCGGTGTGGATTCCGGCGGCGCTGATCGTCTCCGAGATGACGTCCTCGAACTACATGCACTCGATCGCCGGCCTGGAGATGAGCAACCGGCTACTGCTGAGCTTCCTCGCGTTCCTCGTCGTCATGCCGTATCTCACGCGACGTATCGAGGTCGGCACGCGCGCTGCCCTGACGATCGGCCTCGCCGGCGCCTTTCTCCTGCTGACCACGCTCGTGAACATGGCGCTGGTGGAACAAGGCGCGACGCTCGAGTTCCTGCGCTTTACCGCCACCGGCATCTTCCTGATGGTGCTGATCCCGATCGCCGTCCGGGACAAGGACGACGTCCTCGACCTCGGCAAGGTGCTGCTCATCGTTGCCGGTGTGGCAGCGCTCGTCGCCGTGTTCCAGAACGCCTCTGGCTCCCTGGGCGCGCCGCTGTACGAAGTCGTCCCGCACCTGGGTGCCGCCGGAGACCTGGCGTCCTGGGACAACCGGGCGCTGGCCCTCTCTGAGAACCCGATCCTCGCCAGCAACGTGCAGATGGTCGTGGGTCTCTTCGCGCTGGGCGTCGTCTTGCTGGCGCCGATCGCGCCGAAGACGAAGCGGCTCGTGATGCTGCCCGTTCTCCTGATGGCCGCGGCGTCCTACGTGACGTTCACGAGGTCGTGGGTGATCGCCGCCGGCGTATCGCTGGTCGTGCTGGCCAGCTTCTACCGCGGCAAGTACTGGCGTGAGCTACTGATCGTCGTCGTGATCGGGGCGTCCGCCTTCTGGTACGTCAACGACGTCCAGCAGTCGCGATACTCACAGACGGCCAGTGAGGACAGCAGCGCGGCCGCGCGCCCCGTACTCTGGGAGCTGAGCCTGAACATTGCGACCGACAACCCCTGGTTCGGCATCGGCTACGACCAGTTCCGCGAGGTGTCTCCCGGCTACGCGTCCACCGTTTCCCAGACTGCGCTCGACCGGCAGAACGCCGCTGAGGTGATCGGGCGGGAGAATCCTCACAACGATGTGCTGAACGTCTGGGTTTCGTGGGGCTTTTTCGCGCTGATGATCTACGTTGCGCTGGGCGTTGTCGTGGGCCTCAACTTCATCTACGTCTACCGAAACGCCGCGGACCAGGTGATTCGGGGCCTGGCGATGGGCGGCCTGGCGGCGCTTGTTGCCTATGAGACGAACTCAATGTTTCACAACTTCATCGAGACCTCGCTGGTCTTCTGGATTATCGCCGGCTTCTCACTCGTGCTGCCGAAAGTCGACCGGCCACCGGTCGTGACCGGCGGCCCGTTCCCCACCTTCACGCGGACAACCCGCGACGTGACGTGGAAAGAGCCCGAGAGGGTGCCCCGATGAGTGGCACGAAGCTCAACGTCTGCCTGCTGGTCAACGACCTGCGCTACGGTGGCGCCGAGCGTCAGCTCGTGGAGCTGGCGCGCGGGCTGGACAAGGAGCGCTTTAACCCGCTGGTGGTGACGCTCTACGCGGGCGAACCGCTGGAACGGGAACTGCGCCACGCTCCTGGCGTGGGGCTTGTCTCGCTGGAACGAAAGGGGAAGTGGGACTTCGGGGCGCTGCGCCGGCTGTCAAGGCTGCTGCGCGAAAACGACGTGCATATCATCCAGCCGTTCCTGACGCCGGCGACGGCGTTCGGCCTGAGCGCGGCGATTATGGCGCGAACGCCGGTCAAGATCGCGACGGAGCGCTGCGGCGTGCGACTGAACACGAGCATCGGCAACAAGCTCTACCGCTTCGTGGAGGACCGCCTGACGCGCTACACGGACGCCGTCGCGCCGAACAGCGAGGCCGGCCGCGACTACGTGCTCTCGCGCGGTATCAACGAAGACGACGTGCGCGTGATCTACAACGGCGTCGCGCCGGAGCGCACGACCTGAGAGCCCGACGACCGCGCCGCCGTGCGCGCCTCGTTCGGCATCCGGCCGGACGAGCCGGTCGTCGGCATCGTCGCCAGCCTGACGCCGGCGAAGGACCACGAGACGTTCCTGCAGGCCGCCTCGATCATCCGCACGCACGTACCGAGCACGCGCTTCCTGATCGTTGGCGACGGCCCGCTGCGACCGTGCCTGGAGGCGCGATCGCAAGAACTCGGACTGCACGATGCGGTGATCTTCGCCGGACACCGGGCGCAGATCGCGCCGTTCATCGGCACGATGGGCGCCGCCATTCTCTCGTCCTGTGACCACGAGGGCTGCTCCAACTTCCTGCTCGAGGCGATGGGGCTCTCCCGGCCGATCGTGGCGACGGATATCGGCGGCAACCGCGAGCTGTTCGCCTCCGGCGAGGCGGGCTTGTTCGTCGAGCCGGGAGATGCCGCGGCGATGGCCTCGGCGACGCTGCGCATTCTGACCGCGCCGCAGCTGGCGGACGAGTTCGGCAGCCGCGGCCGCGCCGTCTTCGAGCGGCGCTTCACGCTGCCGACGATGATCAAGGCCTACGAGGAGCTGTACACGGAGCTCTGGGCGCAGAAGATGGCAAGCTCGCCGACGGACGAGGAGCCGGTGACAGCGCAGGAGTGGCGATGAGGCCGATCCGCCGCGTCACCGTCGTCTCGGAGAACATGGGCGGCGTTCTGGACGAAGGCATCCGGAAGTTCGCGACGGGCCTCCTCGAAGGTCTCTGTGCCCACGCGGAGGCGTCCGGAGTGGCGACCAGCGGCGGCGAATCGTCTCACCCTCTGGTGAAGAGCGTCTCCGGCAACAGGCTTTACACGGGCCGCCCGCTGCGCAAGGAGAGTGAGTCGCTGCGGCCGGAGCTGGTGGTCTACGTACCCTCGGCTTCAGCGACGGCGTTCAGCTTCTGGCGCGCGCGGATGCTCAAGCGCTACGTGCCGGGCGGGCAGGTGGCGCTGGTGGCCACGCAGCCGCGGTACCACACGGCGCTCGGCCGGCTGGTCTCCAGCGAGTTGGCGCCGGACAAGGTCTTCGCGCAGTCGCGCGCGACGATCCGTTACCTGGAGTGGCTCGGGATGACGGCGCAGTTCCTGCCCGGAGGCGTCGACCTGCAGCGCTTTTGTCCGGTCACGGCAGAGCGGAAGGTCGCGCTGCGAGAGAGCCTCGGTTTGCCGCAGGACGCGTACCTCGTGCTCCACGTCGGACACTTGCAGCCGGGGCGCAACGTCGAGCTGCTGACGCGGCTGGGCGACGTTGGAACGCCGGTCGTGGTGGCCGGCAAGAGCATGGGGCAGGACGAGGGGATTCGGCAACAGTTGACCGAATCGGGCGTCATTCTAATAGACAAGTATTTGCGGGACGTAGAGATCGCGTACCAGGCGTGCGACGCGTACCTCTTCCCAGTACGAGAAGAGGACTCGGCGATTGACTTCCCACTCAGCGTGCTCGAAGCGATGGCCTGCAACCTGCCGGTCGTGGCGCACCCATACGGCGGTCTGCCGATGGCGCTCGAGCCCGGCGGGGGGCTGGTCTTCGTCGAAAGCGACGAGGCGATGCTGAGCGCGATCGCCGCCGTGAAGCGGATCCCCATAACGACGCGCAAGAAGGCCGAGCCTTACGCCTGGGATGAGGTCGCCGGCCGTTTACTGGAGACGATGCAAGGAGCGGGAGATGCAGAGGCTTACGTCCGCGCCGTCTGACGAGGCATCGCGGCTGCTGGAAGCGCTGATCGCGCCGTTCGCCAACGGCGAAGGTGCAGTGGCAGCCCTGGTGGCGCGCCTGCGGCGGAACAAGTACCCGCTGGTTGCGTTGGAAGCCGCCGCGAAGGACCATCCGCTTCTGTCGGAGTCGGAGACGTGGCGCGCGGAGCTGGCCGCTGACCGCGCGGAGCTGGAAGCGCAGCGACGCGAGTATGTCGCCGTCAAGCGCGCCTGGTTCGACGCCGGGATACCGTGCGTGATGTTCAAGTCGGCGGGTGAGCCGCCTTCGTTTCCGTACACGAGCGACAACCTCGACATCCTCGTGCCGCGCAAGCGCCTGAACGACGCGCGGCGCATCCTCGTCGAGCTCGGCTACGTCTGGCTGCACAACATCGACGAAACGCAGAAGTTCCTCTTCCGTAAGTTCCACGCCGGCAGATCGGTCTCGGCGATCCACGTGCACACGTGGGTGGGCTGGGACGTGGAGTTCCACGAGGAGGCGATCTGGGACGGCGTTCGCCAGTCCGGCGACGATGCCGACGTGATGGTGCCTTCGGCCGAGGACGCCGTGCTGGTCAACGTCTCGCACGCGCTCTACGAGAACAAGGAGATACGCCTCTACGACCTGGCGAAGGTGCGCAGCCAGTGGGGCCGCGGACTGCACTGGGATTACGTCGAAGGCGTGGCGCGCCGGCGCGGCTGGCTGGACGGGCTCTACTTCGGCCTCCTGCTCTGCGCGAAAATGGAGCGCGCGATATACGGCTACAACACGATACCGTCGAGCGTGCGGCGACGCTGGCACAACGGCCTGAAGCGCTTCCCGCTGCAGTGGAGCTACTGGCGCAAGATTCGCAAGCAAGCTCTCGACCTGCCGTTCCCCGTCTCGTTCGCCATGAGCAAGGCGCTCTACTACAAGAAGATCCTCCGCGACTCGCACGACGACGTCGGCAGGCGTTTGACGAACCTGGTTCACACGTTCGCCTGGGGGATCAAGCAGAAGTCGGGGATCCGGCCGCAGCGGGGCATGCTGGTCTCGATCAGCGGCACCGGTGGGGCGGGCAAGACGGCACAGGCGCAGGCGCTGAGCGAGGCGCTGACGACCTCCGAGGCCTACAACAACGTGGTCTGGAGCCGCATCGGCACGACGCCCCTCTACCGGCGAGCGAGCCGAGCGGCGCAGCGGACGACGGGCGCCTCGAAGAACAGCGTTCCGGCGCACGAGAAGAGGCCCGGCCTGCTCGCGCGCGCCATGCGCCTTGCCTGGGCGACCGCCAACGCGCTTGACCTGGCGCTGACGTATCAGTGGCGGGTGCGCCTGCCACTGATGACCGGCGGCGTCGTGGTCTGCGATCGTTACACCTACGACGCCGCGGTGGAGATTGCCGAGCGTCTCGGGCCGTCCGCCCTTGAGCGCCTGCCGGTGAAGCTGCTGCACGCGCTCTCGCCGCGGCCTCGATTCGCCTACCTGCTGGACGCACCGGCCGACGTCGCGGCGGAACGCTCGCTCGACCCGGAAGACGCCGGCCAGCTGGCAGCGCAACGCGCACTCTACCGCGAAGTCGCTGCGGCGCACGGCCTGCGGACGGTTGACGCATCGGGCGAACTGGCCGAGGCGTCCGACGTCATCGTGCGCGAGGTGCTCACTCATTTCGAAGACAACTGCAGCACCCTCGTTAACAGGCTGTTGCTTTCGAATCCGGACCAGCTGATCCGCAAGAAGAGAGAGGCGAAGGGATGAAGGTTCTGGTGGTGACGAACATGTACCCACAGCCGGAGACGCCGGCGTTCGGGGTATTCGTCGAGGACCAGGTGAAGTCGTTGCGGCGGATCGGCGTCGACGTCGATGTCTTCTTCATGAACGGCCGCAAGAACAAGCTTAACTACCTGGCCGCCTACCCTCGGCTCTGGAACCACCTGCGCAAGAACCGCTACGACGTCGTTCACGCGCACTACATCTTCTCCGGGCTCGTGGCGCGCGCGCAGTGGCAAGCGCCGGTCGTGCTTACGCACCACGGACCGGAGGTCTTCATGACCTGGGAGCGACACGTCTGCAACGCGGCGACCGGCCAGTTCCACAGGGTGATCGTCGTCTCGGAGGAGATGAAAGACCGCCTGGGCTACGAAGAGGCGATCGTCATCCCCTGCGGCGTCGACCTGGAGCGCTTCAGCCCGGTCGATAAGCTGGAGGCGCGGCGCCGCGCCGGACTGCCGCTCGACAAGAAGCTGGTGCTCTGGGCGGGCGAGTTCTTCCGGCCGGAGAAGCGCTACGAGATCGTCGAAGCGGCGATGGCGACGCTCACTGCGGAGGATCCCAACGTAGAGCTGGTGACGCTTTCCGGACAGCCGCACACCGAGGTACCGACTTACATGAACGCCGCCGACGTGCTCCTGCTGACGTCCGACGCCGAAGGCTCGCCGATGGTGATGAAGGAGGCGATGGCTTGCAACGTGCCGGTCGTCTCGACGGCCGTCGGCGACGTGGCGGACGTGATCGGCGGCACGAACGTCTGCCAGATCACGACCCAGGAGCCGGCGGACGTCGTCGACAAGCTCAAGGCTGCGCTGGCCTTCGGCGGCCGGACCAACGGCCGCGAGGCTGTGAAGCGGATGGATCTGGACGAGATTAGCCGCCGCATCGTCGAAGTGTACGAGGACGCGATCCGCGAGTGCGGGCGCGAGGTGGTGGCGCCTTCCGATGGTTCCGTAGGAGCGGGCGGCGACGCGTGAGGCGAGTCTGTTTCGTCCGCATGAACTACTTTCCGGAGGAGGCGCACGTCCGCAAGAACGCGGCGCCGCTGACCGAGGCCGGCTACGACGTCGATATCATTTGCATGCGCCAGAAGGGCGAGAAGGGGCGCGAGGATTGCGGCGGCGGGCGTGTCTACCGGCTGCCGCTAATGCACAAGCGCTCCGGCGCGCTGCGCTACGTGTTCGAGTACGCCGCCTTCTTTACGATGGCGTTCTGGCTCGTGACGTTCCTGCACCTTCGCAAGCGGTACAAGATCGTCGAGACCTACAACGTGCCGGACGTGATCGTCTTCGTGGCGCTCGTGCCGAGGCTGCTCGGCGCGAAGCTCGTGCACTACATGTTCGAGGCGACCCCGGAGATGTACGCTGACCGCTTCGATCTAACGCCCGGCAGCCGCGTCGAGAGGTCCCTGCGCTGGATGGAGCGCATCAGCGTTCGCTTCGCGCATAAGTCGATCGTCGAGGGGCCGTACGAGCGCCAGATGCGCGGCCTCCGCGGCGTCGACGTCGACCGGATCGGTGTCGTGATGAACGTGCCGGAAAGTCACCTCTTCCAGCCGCGCGCTCGGGTTGAGGCCGGCGGAACTTCGGACGCCTCCGCCGCCTGCGAGATCGTCACGCACGGCAGCATGCTCAAGCGCTACGGGGTGTAGACGCTGATCGAGGCGATGCCGCGACTGCGCGACGAGATCACGGGGCTGAAGCTCTGGATCATTGGCGACGGCGAGTACAGGCAGGCGCTGGAGGACCTTTCGGCGCGCCTCGGCGTGGCCAACGCGATTGAGTTCACGGGCTGGGTGGACCACGAAGAGGTCTCCGGCTACATCGCGCGCTGCCGAATCGGCGTCGTGCCGATGCTCTACAACCAACTCCCGAACAAGCTCTTCGAGTACGTGGCGATGGGCCTGCCGGTCGTCGTCGGGGACGTGCCGTCGATCCGTACGGCGTTCGGGCCGGAGGCGGTGCAGTACTATCGTGCTGGCGACTGCCACGAGCTGGCGGATCGCGTGCTGGCGATGTACCGCGACCCCGATGCCGCGCGGGCGATGGCCGAGCGCGCACAGGAGACCTTCCAGAAGTACACCTGGGACGTGATGAAAGAAGTTTACGTTGGCATCCACGACGACCTCCTCACCGCCGGGCGCGGCGAGACGCAGGCGGTCGAGGCTTAGATGTCCGGCGAGATCAGCATCATCGACCCGCGCACGTCCCCCGATTGGGACGCCTTCGTCGAAACGCACCCGGACGCCACCGTGTTCCACACGAGCAGCTGGGCGCGCGTTCTGCTCGACAGCTACACGTACCGGCCGCTCTACCATGTGCGCCGGGACGAATCAGGGGCGATCCAGAGCGCTGTGGCGCTGATGCAGGTGGATGGCCGTCTGACGAAGCGGCGCCTCGTCGGCCTGCCCTTCAGCGACCTCTGTCCACCGCTCCTTGAGGCGGGCAGCGAGAGCGCCGGGCTGGTCTCGGCGGTGAAGGACGCTGCGGTGGAGGCGAACGCGGCGCACGTTCAGCTGCGTGGCCCGGCCGCGGTGTCGCTCGAATCGAGTGGCTTCACAGGCGGCCAGGCTTTCTACCAGCACATCATCCCGATCGCAGCCAGCGCGGAAGAGACGGCCAAGGGGTTCCATTCGTCGGCGCGACGGGCGATCCGCAAGGCGGAGAAAGAAGGTCTCTCCGTGCGCGAGGCGAACAGCCTTGACGACATGCGGGAGTACTACCGGCTGACGGTGCTCACGCGCAAGAAGCACGGTCTGTTGCCGCAGCCGTGGCGGTTCTTCGCGAACGTGCACAAGCAGATGATTGAGACGGGCGCCGGTCACTTGCTGCTTGCCGAGTTCGAGGGACGGCCGGTCGCCGGCGATCTGCTGCTGCGGTTCCGCGATCAGATGGTTTACAAGTTCAACGCCTCCGACCCGCGGTTTCTCCACCTGCGGCCCAACAGCATCCTGCTCTGGCAGGCGATCCAGCTCTCGGCGTCGCTTGGCTGCCGCTCGCTGGACCTGGGACGCTGCGACACCGACAACGAGGGTCTGCGGCGCTTCAAGCTGCTCTGGGCTAGCGAAGAGAAGACGCTTCGCTACTACGCTCACGCTCCAGAGGGAGCGATGAGCGGGAACGGGCGGTCGAGCGCGCTGCGCCAGTCTCTGCTAACGCTCTTCGTCAAGGTGGCGCCGGCATACGCGCTGCGCCGAGCGGGCTCCGCCTTCTACCACAACTTCGGCTAGGCGCTAGCGTTACCCGGACTTCGGGCACGTCGCCGGCAGCGAGGCGATCTCAACGAGGTGCGCCAGGATGGCGCGGGCGTCGGCGGCTGTAAGAGCGCCGTCGCAGTCGAGGTCAGCGAGCCGGGAGCAGCCGGCGGGAGAAAGTCCCGCTGTCGCTTGCAGCACCATCAGGACGTCCACGGCGGTGATCGCGCCATCACAGTTGACGTCGCCCCGCAAAGGTGCGGTGGGTGCGGACGATGACACTGGGCCCGAGGCAGTCGGTGGTGCGGGCGTGGCCGTCGGCGTGGGTGTGACTGCGATCGTCGTCGGTGGCGTTGCGGTCGGCGTCATGGTGGGCGCCTGCGGTGGCAGCTGAGGCGGCCCTGACGGCGCCGGCGGCGTATCGGTCGGCGAAGCGGGCGTATCTGGTGTCGGCGTTGCTTTGGGAGTGTCTGACGGCGTCTCAGTCGGCCCGACAGTGGGTGATGGTGTCGCCGTTGGAGCCGGAGTCGCCGTAGGTAGCGGCGAAGGCGTACTGGACCGCGGCGATCCCGCGCCGGCCTCGAACGCCCCGATGTCGGGCGCCGATCCGTTGTAGCCGTCGTTCACGCCGGGAATCACGACGCCGGCATCGATCAGCGGACTGCCGGCGAGCGGGCGCAGCTGGGCGTCCCAACCGAAGTCCGAGGCGGTGATGCCGTGCGCTTCCTGCTGCGTTTCGGCGTGCAGGCTGTCGAGCGACATATGCCAGTGGCCCGCCCACTTCACGAAGCGGTCGCTGTCGGACGTGTAGATGGCGTCGTAGTCCGCGGTTATGGTGCCGGTGTGGGTGTAGATCTCCCAGCCGTAGCGCGCGGCGTAGATCGCGTTGTTGAGCAGGTGGACGTTCTGCAGGTTAGAGTTCGTCTGCTTGAAACCGTCGGCGGCAGTAGCGCCGGCGTAGAAGCTGTTGTGATAGACGCGCACCTCGCCGGTTGAGTCGTCGCCCGCCTTGAACGCCGCCGGGCCCTCGCCGCGGCGCGGTTGGGGGTTGGTGATGACGTTGCCGACAATCGTCAGCGGGCCGCCGAGCGCGGGGGCGAAGGCGACGCCGATGAGGCAGCCGCTGACGGTGTTGCCGGAGACCGTGACGTTGTGCGTGCCGCCTTCGACCTGGATGCCGTCGTCGTCGCATTCACGGACAGTGTTGCCTTCGATAAGCGTGTCGCCGTTGAAGACGCCCCAGGGCACGTCCTCCGGCTCGCCACCGATGCCGTCGTGGCCGCCGATGATCGTATTGCCGCTGAAGGTGTGGCCGCCGCCGGCGTCCGGGCCGGTGTTCTTGACCCAGATGCCGTTCCCGGGGCCGACATCGCTCCCGCTCTCGGTAACGCGCCGCTCGAGGTATGAGTCGCGGACGATCAGGGTGCTGCCTCCACCCCAGGACGAGATGCCGCCGCGGTACTGGTCGGGGCCTTCGCCGCAGTTCCAGTCGGTCACGGTCAGGCGCTGGAGAGTGACGTGGCTGGCGGCGAAGAGGTGGATGACCTCGGTGACGGAGCGTCGGGCGCCGAGGTCTTCGATTGTGATGTGGTCGGCGGTGATGTCGATGGCGTGATCGCTGCAACCGCCGTCGATCCAGGTGCCCGGGTCGCCCCGGAATGTGACGGGCGCGGCGGCCGTGCCGGACGTGTAGGCTTCGAACGGTGCGTAGACGCCGGGCGCGATGACTACGGTGTCGCCGGAGCCGGCGTGGCCAGCCGCGGCCTGCACCGTGCGCAGTGGCTGCGACTGCGTGCCGAACGCGGCGTCGTCGCCGGTGACCGAGACGTAGTAAGTGGCGCCGGCCGCGCCCGCCCGCTCTCCCGCCAGCAGCAAGAGGGCAGCAAGGGCCAGGGCCGTGGCCAGCACGAGCGTAGAGAGTGATCCCTGTGAGTAACGCATCCCTTCGAAAGAAGGGAGGCTCGATAACCGGTCTACGTTACCGGTTATGCAGAGGTGGGCGTGAAGATGCGGTTCAGGCTGAGGCGGTTGTGCGGCGGCCGAAGATGTAACCCATGCCGCGACGAGTGATGATCAGCTCGGGATGGCTGGGGTCGCGCTCGATCTTGCGGCGCAAGTACCAGACGTAGAGCTTCAGGTTCGCCCGGTCGGCGACGTAGGACGGGCCCCAGACTTCGCTGAGCGCCTGGTCGTACGTGACGACCCAGCCTTGTCGGCGGACGAGCAGGGCCAGCAGGCGGAACTCCAGCGGCGTGAGGTGGACTGGCTTGCCATCGATCGACACGAGTATCTCCGGCCAGTCGATGCTGAGGTGCTTGTATTCGAATTTCTCTTCTTGCCCTGCCGGTGCCTGTGCTGGTGCTCGCGACATGCTTCTCCCGTCCTTGCGGTCGTGCGTGGCTTCCAACGTCGCACGGGCGGGTTACAGGCGCGGTGAACCGGCTGCGGAAGGGGGTTAAGAATCGGTGAACGCAGCGCTTAGCCGAGTGTCAAAGGGCAGTCCGGCGTCTCGGTCCCGGCTGACTCCTGGCCGGTGGCCGTCTGCATGGCGGCGAGGTCCTCGAACTCTTCGCCGTCCCAGGCGACGAAGCGCACCGGGTCGCTCGTCCACATAGTGTCGCCGTCGAACGAGCTGCCGTCGCGAACGCCACGGAGCTGGATAACGTAGCGGCTGACGATGAAGCAGTTGTCGCGCGAAGTAATCGTTGGCAGGCCGCTATTCGTCTGCATCAGGCCGTCGCCGTCGCTATCGCAGACGTTCTTAGTGAGGAAGACCTGTCCCGGCCGGTGGTGGCCGGTCTTGAAGCAGAAGAGGTTGTCGTAGAGGCCGGTCTGCAGGTCGCGGATGACGTTGCCGGTGATGTAGAGCGGGCCGGTCAGCGTCGGTGCGAAGGCGATCCCTGTGCCGCAGCCGCTGATAACGTTGGCGCTCACGCGCACGTCGACGTTGCCGCCTTCGACCTGGATACCGTCGTCCCAGCAGTCCCGCACAGTGTTGTTCTCGATGACTGTGGAGCGATCGAATGAGCCGTGAACGTCCCACTCCGACTCGCCGCCGATGCCGTCCCAGCCGCCCGTGATCGTGTTGCCGGCGATGTGGTGGCCGCCGCCGCTGGGCTCTTCGTCGGTGCTCTTGAACCAAATGCCGTCGCCGTGGCCTCGGGGCTCGCCCGAAGTGCGGTAGGTGATCGTGTTGTTGGTGATCGTCTGGCAGCAGGCGGCCTGCCAGATGGCGATGCCCGCGTTGGCCTGGAGCTCCTCATCGCTGCAATTGAAGTGCTCGATCGTGAGGCCGTCGATAGTGACGTGGTCGGGTGGCGCTTCGTCGCCGTTATCGCCGACGAGGACGCCTGCGCCGCCCGTGTTGCGGACGCCGATGCCCTGGATCGTGACGCCTGATCCGGTGTGGATGTGGATCGCAGCGCCGTCCGCACAATCGCGGTCAATCCAGACGTCGCTACTGCCGGCCGGGCGGATGGTGATCGCCTGCGTGATGAAGACGAATTCATCGTAGACGCCGGCGTGCACTTCGACGATGCCGCCTGCGCCGGCCGCCTCGATCCCTTCGGCTATCGAGTCGACGTCGCCGCCGGGCCCGACGCTGACCACGGTCGGTGTGGGCGTTGCGGAGTCGATGGCCTGCTGGCCGCCGCTGTCGTCGCCAAAGGAGGTGAGCGCCAGCAGGGCGACGACGACGATGAGAATCGCCGCGCCAAAGTAGCCAAGCATCGTAAACGACCGGAAAGCGAGGTTAGCCATGTGACGCAAGCGTGATGGCGGGGCCAATAGGCGCGCAAGGGGCTAGCGGCCATCCTGACGGGATTCCAACGCTAATCCAACCTGTCTCGAACGTACCGTCCCTAAACTGGACCTTAACCGAGAAGAAAGTCCTGGTTAGTCCAGCAGGTTCGTTTATGAGATTCGGTACGTTCCACCTCGCAGAAGCGCCCGAGAACCTCTCCCCCGGAGAGGCGCTTGCCGCTGAGCTGCGGCAGGTCGTGCTCGCGGAGCGGCTCGGCTTCGACTCAGTCTGGCTGGCTGAGCATCACTTCACGTCCTACTGCGTCGTCAACGACGCTCTGACATTCGCTTCGCACGTCGCTGCGGCGACGTCGGATGTGCGCATCGGCACCGCCGTCAGCGTGCTGCCGTTGCACCACCCGGTGGAGGTCGCAGAGCGAGGGGCGCTAGTCGACGTTCTGAGCAACGGGCGTCTGCTGCTTGGCGTTGGACGGGGCTACTCCGCAACCGAGTTCGGCGCGTTCGGTCTCGACCTGGCGGGCCGGCGAGGCCGCTTCGAAGAGGCGCTCGACATCGTGCTCAAGGCCTGGTCGCAGGAGCGCTTTGATCACGAAGGTGAGTTCTGGAGCCTGAAGGACGTGGCGCTGCTCCCGCGACCGGCACAGCAGCCGCACCCTCAGGTGCTCGTCGCCAGCTCTGGGTCGCCGGAGACCGTGGCCAGCATCGCTGCGCGCGGCCTTCCCTTCCTGCTCGGCGACGACTTTCTGACCCCGGCCGACACAGCGGCCCGGATCAGGGCGTACGCGACCTGCGCTGACGAGGCGGGTCTACCCCAGGACGTCTCAGGTGTTCTGGTGGGCGAGTCCTGGATCATGCTCAAGGTGCACATGGCGGAATCGGAAAAGGAAGCGCGCAGGATGGCCGGGCCGTACGCGCTCTGGCGGCATCGCAAGGTCCACGAGCTGCAGCCCGTCGGCTCGGCGCCGACGCTGCTGGCCAAGGTAGCGGACCGGATCTCGGCCGCCAAGGGGCTGATCTCAGACCCACGGAAGAAGCACTGGGCCGATGTAACCGCAGATGACCTCACTTCGTACGGCCTCTTTGGTACGCCGGACGACGTCGCGAAGAAGGTCGAAGAGTTTGAGGCCGCTGGGATGCGGAACATAATCCTCTCGTTCGGCTTCGGGGGGATGCCTGAAGTCGTGGTTCGGCGCTCAATGAAGCAGTTCGCGCAGGAAGTGGCGCCGGCCTTTACCCGCGCGGCGCCGGTTGCCCGCGCCGGGGCGAGGAGTTGACAGTGACAGATACGCACCGCGTCCTGGTGACCGGCGCCGGAGGCGCGCCCGCGACGAACTACGTCCGCTCGCTGCGACTTGCCCCGGAGCCGTACCACCTGATCGGCGTCGACTGCGGTGAGTACAGCCTGCCGCTGGCAGAGACGGACGAGACGCACCTGGTGCCACAGGCCGACGACCCGGACTACATACCGGTGATCAACGAGATCGCGCGTGAGACCGGCGCTGAGCTGATCTTCGCGCAGCCTGACGTCGAGGTGGGAGTGCTTTCGGCGCGCCGGGATGAGTTGGCGGCCCCGATGTTTCTCCCGGCCAGGGAGACGATCGAGCGCTGCCTCGATAAGTTCTCGAGCTACGCTGCCTGGCGCGACGCCGGGATCAACGTGCCGCCGACGCGAAGCATCGACTGCTCGGAAGACCTGGAAGCTGCGCTGGGTGAGTTCGGCGACACGTGGCTGCGTCCGGCGACCGGCTCCGCGGGCAACGGCTCGTACTACACCAGCGATCTGCGACACGGGAAGATGTGGCTCGACTCCCACGAGGGTTGGGGGAGCTATACTGCGGCCGCCTACCTGGGCCCGGACTCCGTCACCTGGCAGTCGATCTGGGTCGACGGCGAGCTGATCGTGGCGCAGGGCCGGAAGCGGCTGAAGTGGGAGCTGGCCGACCGCTCGCCCACAGGTATCACCGGCGTGACAGGCGTCGGCATGACAGTGAGCGACCCGCAGATCGACTCGGTCGCGCTGGCAGCGGTGCGCGCGGTGGATGCACGTCCGCACGGCATCTTCTCCGTCGACATGACCAACGATGCGCAGGACGTGCCGAACCCGACGGAGATCAACATCGGGCGCTTCTTCACGACGTCGCTCTTCTTCGCGGAGGCGGGGCTGAACATGCCGCACATCTACACCCGGCTGGCGCTGGGCGAGGAGCCGCTGCCCATCGAGCGCAAGCTCAACCCGCTGCCGCCGGGACTTCTCTGGGTGCGCGGCATGGACCGCGAGCCGCGCCTGGTGCGTCCTGACACTCTGAAGAGCGACGCCGATGAGCTGGCGGAACGCCGAGAGCGTTCGAAGCGGGAGACAGCGGCGGCGACGAATTGACGCCGATCCTCTTCGACCTCGACGGCACGCTGATCGACGTCAGCGCGCGCCACTACTCCCTCTACAGGACGCTGATCTCCGAACAAAACGCCGATGCTCTGACGCTCGACGACTACTGGCGTCACCGTCGGTCGGGCGAGTCGACGATGGACCTGCTGGCGGCGACTCCGGGCGTGGACGTTGAGTGTTTCACAAAGGCCTGGATGGAGGGGATCGAGCGCCCGGGCTGGCTCGCGTTGGACGAGCCCTATGAGGGTGCGATCGAGACGATCGACGCGCTGAGGCCGGAGTACGAGCTGTTGCTGATCACGCTCCGTCGAGACCGCGCGGCGCTGATCAGGCAGTTGGACCGTCTGCGCCTGACGGACTACTTCACGGCGGTCCTCTACCATGGCTCCGAGCTCGTCAAGGGCAAGCACCTCCTGCGGGGAGTTGCGGAGCTCACGCCCGGAGGGTACGCCGTCGGCGACACGGAGGCCGACATCGAACTGGCGTTAGAGACGGGCCGGCGCGCGATCTGCCTGTCGCACGGCGTGCGTTCGGGGCCTTACCTGGCCGGTCGAGGCGCGGAGACGGTGATCGGCTCGCTGTGTGAGCTGTCGGAGGTGATCCGCGCGGTCGAGCAGTCAACCGCGCCGATGGGTGCGGTTGACGTCACGCCGCGGGTCGTCCGGGCGCGGGCCTGCTTCTAGCAGAGCTGCCAGCCCTCAGGCGCGGGCGGCCTGGATCAGCGGTGCGGCGGCGATCAGCAGCCGAACGAACTCCGGGTCGTGGGGCGCCGTGTCCAGCTGGTGCATGAGCACAGTCTGACTGTCGGAGGCCTCGATCCGGACGTGGTCCTCGCGCAGGCCGTCCGGGAGGTCCGTGCGCACCGTCACGTGAAGGGGATCGCCTGTGCGTGAGAAGGAGAGCAGCGCCGCCTCGCCGTCGCGCTCGAAGGCGAGCTTGATTGAGACAAGCCAGCCGCGGTCGATGCCGTCGTACTTCACCGGCTCCAGGTAGACGGGAATCTCGCGCCCGTCCTGCTTCAGGGTCAGTCGGTTCGAGCCCCGTGCCGAGGCGCTGCTCAGATCCCAGGCGCAGTGCTCCGCCAGCCAGGCGAGGAAGAGAATCGCCTGCGAGGGCCGGTGCTTTGAGCCTTCTGCGTACCGTATCTCGGCGCTCTTGACGAACGGGAGCCAGGCGGCGAGGCCGGCCGCGCCGGTGTGGCTCTCGACCAAGTCGCGCCAGGAGCGAACGCGCTCGTAATTGAGGTCGCCGATCGCGCAGTCGTGCAGGGACGAAAGCTCACGGACGCGCGCAAGATCCCGTAGCTCGTCGGCGAAGCGGGAGGAGTCGACGATGAAGTGGTCGGCCACCCCGCAGAGCTCCTCGATCAGGTGCGATTGTTCCGGCAGCGGCCCGGTCCACCAGACGACGACGGGCAGGTCTGGGATTAGCAGCGGGACGATGATGCTGTGCAGGTGGAAAGCGGCGCGGCCGGAGACGTGCAGCGTCACCTCCTCGCAGCAGACCTGCTGATCCAGTCCTGGCGCCAGGTGGCAGTGCGCGGAGAGAGAGGCGTCGATCTGCGACTCGCCTTCAGACGGCCGGGCGACTACGACGAGCGCGCGCGACGGGTGGTGAGCGGCCAGCTCCTCGATGACGCTACGGGCCTGCGCGGCGGTGTCGTCGTCGTCCGCGTGGACGACCATGTTGACGAGGCTCGTGCGGATCGCGAACCCTTCGCCGCCGTCGGGGGTGCCGGCGGTGAAGTGGCGGAGCTTCGTCAGCTCGGCCTCGATGCGGTCGATGTCGACGGCGCGGCCCGTCCAGGAGAGTTTGCGGTCCTCGTGGTCTAGAGCCTGCGCCACTGGCGGCCATCCTTCTCGATCAACTCATCGGCGGCAGACGGGCCCCACGTCCCGGCTTCGTAGTTTGGGAAATCCAGCGGTGGCATCGACTTCCAGCCGTTGGTAATGCGCTCCATGATCGTCCAGGCGGCCTCAACTTCGTCGGACCGAGTGAAGAGCGTGGCGTCGCCCTGGAGCGCGTCCATCAGCAGAGTCTCGTAGGCGGACGGCGCCTGGACGACGAACGATGCCCCGTAAAGGAAGTCCATGGCGGCCGGCCGCAGCCGCGGTGGCGAGCCCGGGACCTTGGTCAGGAACTTGAGGCTGATCCCCTCGTTGGGCTGAATGCGGATGGAGAGTACGTTCGGCTCCAGGTGGGGTTCGTCGGTGAAGTCGTGGAACAGCAGCTGCGGCGCGCGCTTGAAGGAGACGGCGATCTCTGTGCTGCGCTTCGGCAGCCGCTTGCCGCTGCGCAGGTAGAAGGGCACGTCGGCCCAGCGCCAGCTATCGAGGAAGAGGCGCAACGCCGCGAACGTCTCCGTCTGCGAGTCGCCGGGGACGCCTTCCTCGTCGGGGTAGGCGGGCACCTCCTCGCCGGCCACCCAGCCGGAGCCGTACTGGCCGCGGGCGGTGGCCAGCGGCACTTCGTCTTCCTCCAGGAGTCGAACGGCGTTCAGCACCTTCACCTTCTCGTTGCGGACGGAGGTGCCGTCGATCGCCAGCGGCGGCTCCATGGCGATGAGCGAGAGCAGCTGCATGATGTGGTTCTGGACCATGTCGCGCAGGGCGCCGGAGCCGTCGTAGTAGCTGCCGCGGCGGCCGACGCCAAGGCTCTCCGACACTGTGATTTGGACGTGGTCGACATAACGGCGGTTCCAGATTGGCTCCAGAATGCCGTTGGCGAAGCGGAAGACGAGTATGTTCTGGACCGTCTCCTTGCCCAGGTAGTGGTCGATCCGGTAGACGTCGTCCTCGCTGAAGACGGCGTGGACGGCCTCGTTCAGGCGGCGCGCCGAGGCGAGGTCGACGCCGAACGGCTTCTCGACGATCACACGCGACCAGCCTTCTCCGCCGTTGCCCGCCGAGTGGGCCCGGCCGATCTGCGCGATGATCTCGACGAACGTCGTCGGTGGCACGGCCAGGTAGTAGAGGCGGTTGCCGCCGGTGTCTTGCTCCGCCTCGACCTCTCGCAGCCTGTCATTGAGGCGGTCGTGGCCTTCCGGGTCGTCGTAGCCACCGTAAGAGTAGAAGAGGCTCGAGGCGAAGGAGTCCCAGACGTCGGGGTCAACCGGGCGCCGTGAGTGCTTCTCGACGTTCTTGCGCGCTTCCTCACGGAACGCTTCGTCGGACCACTTGGTGCGGGCGTAGCAGACAACAGCCAGTCGCGGCGGCAGGCGCCGGTCCAGCGCCAGGTTGTACAGCGCCGGCATGAGCATGCGCGCGGTCAGGTCTCCCGAGGCACCGAAGATGACGATCGTGCAGGGGTGAGGCGCAGCGCCGGAGACGGGATCGGCGGCGAGAGGAGAGGCCCGGGTCGTCACTCGTTCTTGACCCTGTGGCCGCCGAACTCCTGGCGCAGCGCGGCGGTCAGCCTGGCGCCGAACGAGTCGTCCTGCCGCGAGCGGAAGCGTGCGAAGAGCGAGTGCGCCAGCGTTGTCGCCGGCACGTCGCGGTCGATCGCCTCCTGGACCGTCCAGCGTCCCATGCCTGAGTCCTCAACGTAGCCCTTGATGGAGGACAGGTCCGGGTCTTTGGCCAGCGCGCGTTCCGCCAGCTCAAGGAGCCAGGAACGGACCACGCTGCCGTGCCCCCAGAGCTCTGAGATGGCGTGCAGGTCGAGGTCATAAGTCGAGGCGTCGAGCAGCTCGAAGCCTTCGGCGTAGGACTGCAAGAGCGCGTACTCGATGCCGTTGTGCACCATCTTGACGTAGTGGCCGGCGCCGGCCGGGCCGACGTACGCGTACCCCTGCGGCGGCGCCAGCGTCTCGAAGACGGGGTGCGCTCGCTCGAAGATGTCCTTCTCACCTCCGATCATCAGGCAGAAGCCGTTGTCGAGGCCCCAGACGCCGCCGCTCGTGCCGCAGTCCAGCAGGTGGATGCCCGATGCCTTCAGCGATTCGGCGCGCGCCACGCTGTCGTGGAAGTTGGAGTTACCGCCTTCGATGATCGCGTCGCCCTTCTCCAGCAGCGGCGCCAGCGCCTCCATCGTGTCGGTCACCGGCTGGCCGGACGGGACCATCAGCCAGACGTGCCGCGGCGCCTCGAGTTTGCTGACGACGTCTTCGAGGCTCGCGGCGGCTATCGCTCCGTCGGCCTTGAGGGCGTCTGCCGCCTTTTGATCGCGGTCGTAGACGACGACTTCGTGGCCGCCGCGGAGGAGGCGCAGGCTCATGTTGGCGCCCATGCGTCCGAGGCCGACCATGCCGAGCTGCACGCTATCGCCCCCTCTCTGCGGTCTCGCCAAGAGCCGCCTCGACGCCGTCGACCAGCCGCCGCAGGTCGGCGGCCGTATCGCCGTTGAGCGAGACGCGCAGGACCGGCCGCCGGCGCCCGAGGAGGGCGGCGAGGTCGCCCAACGCCTGCGCCCTCTTGAGGACGCTGAACGTGAACGACTGGTCGCCTGGCACGTCGAGGTCGATCTCGTCGTTCGCCACGAGCTGCAGAAATACGCCTGAGGCCGGCCCGCCCTTGTGCAGCTGGCCGGTGGAGTGCAGAAAGCGCGGCCCGTAGCCGACGGTCGTCGCCCTGTGGGTCGCGTCTCTAAGAACGGTGCGCAGCCGCGTGAGCAGGCGTTCGTGTTCCTCCGTCGGCGGGATGTAGGCCATGATCGCCAGGTATGAGCCCGCCGGCGCCTGAAGGAAGTGCTCCGCCACAAGCGCGCTGATCGTGCGCTCCGGTGCAGCGTCTAGCCGCGCCAGCGTCGCGTCGTCGGCGGCGAGGGCGAGGCTGTCTTCCTCGACGAGCGGCGCCGGGTTGGGCAGGGCGCCCGTCGTCTCAAACTGCTGGATCACGCGGTTGGTGTTCTCCTTGCTCTCAGCCACGTTCGGCTCGTCGAAGGGGTTGAGGCCGAAAGCGGCGCCGGCAGCGGCAGTGGCGATCTCCCAGCGCAGGAACTCCGCGCCGAGGCCGAACGGTCCGGCGACGTCGATGCGGATTACGGGGTGGCCCGCCGCTTCGATCCGGTCGGCGGCTACGGCCGTCTCCTCGTCGCGGTCCTCCATCTGCATCGAGACGAAGACGCGGTCGTCGCCGTAGGATTGTGGGTCTCCGGGCGGCTCGCCGTCGATGGGGACGATGCCGTGGCCGCCCTTGCCGGTGCTTTCGGCGATCAGCTGCTCAGCCCAGGCGCCGAAGCTCTCCAGGCCGGGCGCGGAGAGGAACGTCAGCTTGTCGCGTCCCTCCGCGGCCAGCGTGGCCAGCCGCTCGCCGAGCCCGGCGGCGTCGTCGCCGTCGACTGTGGCCGCGGAGGCCAGCAGCTTTTCGACGTCGACACCGATGGCGGCTGCCGGCACGAGGCCGAAGAACGAGAGTGCGGAGAACCGCCCGCCGATGTCCGGCGGGTTGACGAAAACGCGGTGGAAGGCCGACTCGCCGGCGCGGTGGTAGAGCGGCGTGTCAGGATCGGTGACGGCGACGAAGTTGTCGAGGGCGCCGGTGTCGCCCGTCGCGTCCAATGTACGTTCGGCGAAGTAGCGTTCGAGCGAGGTCGTCTCCACGGTCGTGCCCGACTTGCTGGAGACGATGAAGAGCGTGGTGGGTACGTCGATCCTGTTTTCGACCCGCAGGATCGCCAGTGGGTCGGTGGTGTCCAGAATGTGCAGCACAGGGAATCCGGGCGCCGAGCCGAACGTGCGCTGGAAGACCTCAGGGGCGAGCGAGCTGCCGCCCATGCCGAGGAGAACGGCGTGGCGGAAGCCAAGTTCGCGGACCCAGTCCGCGAAGCCGCGCAGCTCATCGAGGCTGGCCTGCATCGATTCGTGCAGGTCCACCCAGCCGAGGCGCTGGCTGATCTTCTCCTGGATGGCGGGCTCAGACGTCCAGAGTGAGGCGTCAAGCGCCTGCAGGCGCTTGAAGAAGGAGGCGGGCAAGCTCACCCGTCAGTCTCCCCTCGAGGTGGCGCTGATCCCTTTCGTGCCGGCGAGGATGCGGTCACGCTTCTCCGCGACCGTGGCGCGGGCTTTCGCGAAAGAGTCGGCGAAGAGCTGGACACCCTGCACCTGCAACTCGTCCGTGACGGCCCGGAAGTCGATACCGACGGCTTCAAGCTCGCGGACGTCTGCGCGGGCGGCGTCGACGTCACTGGTCAGCGTTGCGGCGACGACGCCGTGGTCGCGGAAGGCGTCGAGAGTGTTCTGAGGCACGGTGTTAATCGTATCGGGCCCGATCAGCTCCTCAACGTAAAGCACGTCACGAAGGTCGGGGTTTTTCGTGCTTGTGCTGGCCCAGAGACAGCGCTGAACGCGCGCGCCCTTCGCGGCGAGAGCTGCCCAGCGGTCGCCCGAGAAGATCTCCTGGTACTTCGCGTAGGCGATCCTGGCGTTTGCGACGCCCGCCTTGCCCAGCAACGCGCGCAGGCGCTCCCGTTCGAGGTCACTGTCGACGGCCTCGATCTTTTCGGCAAGCATGGGGTCTACCATCGAGTCGACACGGCTGATGAAGAAGCTGGCGACCGATCCGATACGGTCGATCGGCAGGCCCTCCTTCACGCGCTTCTCCAGCGCCGAGATGTAGGCCAAGGCGACCTGCTCGTAGTTGTCGACGCCGAAGAGGAGCGTGATGTTCACGTTGATCCCGTCGGCGAGCGAGCGCTCGATCGCCGGCAGACCCGCCGGCGTTCCCGGGATCTTGATCATCGCGTTCGGCCGGGCGAGGGCGGCGAACAGGCGTGTCGCCTCGCTTGTCGTCGTCGCCGTGTCATCGGCGATCAGCGGCGAGACCTCCAGCGAGGCGTAGCCGTCTGCGCCCTCGGTCTCGTCGTAGACGCCGCGGAAGATGTCCGCGGAGAGTCCGACGTCGGTCACCGTCAGCGCGTCGTACGTCTCGTCGAGTGAGACTTCGGGGCGGACGATCTCGGCCAGGTGCTCGTCGTAGGTATCGCCGGCGCCGACCGCCTTCTCGAAGATCGACGGGTTGGACGTGCCGCCGCTGACGCCGTCGGCATCGACCATCCGCCGCAGAGCGCCGGTCTTGATCAGCGCGCGGTTCAGGTTGTCGTACCAGACGCTCTGTCCCTGGCTCTTCAGTTCCAGTAACGGGTTTGCCATGCCAGTCGCTCCTATCCCGAAATCTGCTGCTTTTCGCCGTCCTCGATGGCGCGCACCTTGTCGAGGCGGCGCACGAAGCGCTCCCCTCCGTCGAAGGTGGCTGCGACGAACGCTTTCGTCACCTCCAGCGCGGCGTCGAGGCCCACGACGCCCGAACCGAGGCAGACGACGTTCATGTCGTCGTGCTCGACGCCCTGGTGCGCGGAGTAGGTGTCATGCGTGATGGCGGCGCGGATGCCGTTGAGCTTGTTGGCGGTGACACAGGCGCCGACGCCGCTGCCGCAGACGAGGACGCCCCGCTCGGCGTTGCCGGACTGGATCTCGCGGCCGAGGGCGACGGCGATGTCCGGGTAGTCGACGGACTCGGCGCTGTGGGTACCGACGTCGCTGACGTTGTGGCCGGCTGAGCGCAGGAAATCGGCGACGGCGTTCTTCATCTGAAAACCGCGGTGATCGGCTCCGACGACGATGCGCATGGCGCTCCTCTCTGCGCTTTGCGGGGCGAAGGACGCGCCCGGGGCGGTTGGGGCATCCTGTGATCCATGCTATCGCCGCCCGCGGGGGCTGGCAAGGTAACCCCGGTCACCCTCCGGGAGCGAATTCGTGGCCAGGGCAAAGGCCCGCATGATCGTCGCGGCCTCTGGTTGTCGTTTTCGCCGGTGATGCCTAGGACTTGACCTCGGCGGCGGCGTTGCCCATGACGACGCGGCCCTCCTGCGTCTTCGACTGGACGATGATCTTGCCGTTGCCCTCGTCCCACATCTCGGTCGTGATCGTGTCGCCCGGGAAGACGACACCTAAGAAGCGGACGGACAGGCCGACGAGGCGGTCCGGGTCGTTGTCGCAGTACTCGGCGAGGACGGCGCGGCCGGCGTAGCCGAAGCTGCAAAGGCCGTGCAGGATCGGCCGGTCGTAGCCTGCCATCTTCGCGAAATCGGGGTCGATGTGCAGCGGGTTGCGGTCTCCCGAAAGGCGGTAGATCGCGGCCTGGATGTCCAGCGTCGTGTCCTCCACCGACTTGTCCGGCGCGCGCTCCGGCGCATTGTTGCCGGCTTCCGGTCCGCGTTCGCCGCCGAAGCCGCCGGCGCCGCGCACGAACACGCCCGACGTGTTCGTGAAGACGGTCTCGCCGGAAACGTCCGTAGTCGTCGAGTCGATCGCGACGAGCGCGCCCTTGCCCTTGTCGTAGACGCCCGTTACGGTTCCGCTCGTTGTCAGAGAGCCGCTGGTCGGGATCGTCTTCGCGATGCGGAAGCCTTGCTCGCCATGGAGGATCATGACCGGGTTGATCTCGACCCCCTGGGCGAGACCCATGAGCGCCGGGAACGCCGGGATGACGGCGAAGGTCGGGATCACCTTGAGGTTGCGCTCGAAGATGAACGGTAGTTCCCGGGCGCCGACGCCGAGCGCGTAGAGCATGACGTCGCGCTCTTCGTAATCGAACGCGGTCGCAGGCAGCTCCAAGCCGACGACGTCCGGGCCGAGGGTCTTGCGTTCGGTGGTCATCGCTTAGCTCGCCGCCGTGGCCGCCGAGAGGCGCTTGGAGACCTCGTCGAAGGCGTTGCTGAACTCTTCGGCGCCGGTCATGTCCCTGATCTTGTCGAAGTTGTCGCGCACTGCCTCGATCGAGATGCCCGGCAATACGGCGCCCTTGCTCTCGACGATCGCCGCGCGGCCGACGTAGCCGCCGCCGGCGGTGATGATGTCGCCGGACACCTGGCACTCTTCCGAGCAAAGGTAGGCGACGGCGGGCGAGACGAACTCCGGCAGGAGCTTCTCGAGCACGGCCGGCGGCATCACATCCTCAGTCAGCCGCGAAGCAGCGACGGGGGCGATGACGTTGGCCTTGATGTTGTACTTGGCGCCTTCCAGCTCCAGCGTGCTGGCGAGGCCGAGGAGCGCCGTCTTGGCCGAGGAGTAGTTGGCCTGGCCGAAGTTGCCGTAGAGCCCGGCGTTGGAAGTGGTGACGATGATGCGGCCGTAATTCTGCTGTCGCATCAGGCGGAAGGCAGGCTGGATGACGTTGAACGAGCCCTTGACGTGCACCGCGAAGATCTTGTCCCAGTCCTGCTCCTCGAGATTGTGGAAGGCGCGGTCGCGCAGGATGCCGGCGTTGGCGATGACGATGTCCACCTTGCCGAAGGCGTCGACGGCGGTCTTGATGATGTTCTCGCCGCCGGCGGAGGTGTCGACGCCGTCGTAGTTAGCGACCGCCTCGCCACCGGCCGCCTTGATCTCCTCGACGACCTGGTCGGCCATGTTCGAGCTGCCGCCGCCGCCGTCGCGCGCACCGCCGAGGTCGTTGACGACGACCTTGGCGTCACGCGAGGCGAGGAGCATTGAGTGGGCGCGGCCGAGGCCGCCGCCGGCGCCTGTGACGACCGCTACCCGGTCGTCGAATCGTACTTCGCTCAAAAGGAACCTCCAGTCAGTTGTAGGGGCGGCTGGCCGCAGTGTTGGGACGAGCGGACAGGCGCCTGTTGGGCAGCCTATTAAATTCACATTCGGTGGGTCGTGTCAACGCGCCGGACCGCGCCGTCGTTCGTGACGTTTGACCGGCGACAAGGGGCCGTTAGACACGTCCGCGTGCCGTGCATCCGCTCTTAGGCTTAGGTCAGCAAAGATGGCTGCGACGGGACACCACGTGACGGCCAGCTCAGGCGTTGTCTGCGGGTGGGCCGCTGCGGCCGCAAGGACGATCGGCGTCCGGAAGGAGATCCGAGAGACGGCGGTGGCGGCAATCGGGTGCTGAAAGGAGCGTGGGAATGAGTGCACAGGAGACGGCGGAATACACAGAGGCGAAGGTGGCCGGCGACATAATGACGCAGCCGGCGGTCGCGGCCTCGCGAACAACGACGGCGCGGGACATCGCGATCCAGATGTTCCTCGGTGGATTCAGCGGGATGCCAGTGACCGAGCGTGACGGCACGATCATCGGCCTGGTCACGGAGTTCGACGTCATTCGCGCTGTCCAGGAGGGGAAGCAGGTGGCGACGACGGTGGCCGAGGCGATCATGACGCGGGGCGTGGTGATTGTGGACGTGGACCCCCCACTCCAGGAGGTCGTCGACGTGCTGGAGAAGGAGCGGTTCCTGCGCGTGCCGGTCACGGAGCGCGGGCGTCTGGTGGGCGTCGTGTCGCGGCCGGATATCCTGCGCTGGCTCATAGAGCCGAACTTCATGACGTTCGCCTGACGGCGGTGCGGACCGTCCTCAACTGGAGACGACGGACGCTTGATCGACGAGTGGGGACGCTCCCGGCCGATCAGGGCCCCGCGTGATTAGTCCCGGATGCCGGCCAGTTCGGCCTTCACCTGGATGCGGCGGATAACGTCGGCGCGCGTGACGAAGCCGCGGAAGTCGGAGGCGTCGATTACTGGCAGTTGGTGCACGTCGTTCGCCACCATCAGTTCAAGGGCGCCCATCAGTTCATCGTCGGGCGCGACCGTGTACAGCTGCTCCCGCGGCGTCATCGCGCGAAAGGCGCTCGTCGTGGCCCATTCGTCAGGCGGGATGCGCCGCAGGTCGCCCATCGAGATCAAGCCCAGGAGATTGCCTGCGACCACTACCGGCACGCAGCGCTGGCCCTTTCCCAGAATGTACTGGTTGACGAGCTCGCTCAGCGGAATGTCCGGCGGCACGCTCTCGAAGGTCATGTCGACGATGTCGCCGACTCTGGCGCCCTCCAGCGTGTTGCGATAGAGGAGCTGCTGGTAGGCCTGCTCCGAAGTGTTGCGCAGGAACCAGCCGATGACGATGAACCAGACGCCGCCGAGCCAGTTGCCGGCCAGCGCCGAGACGACGCCAAGCGCCATCAGGCCGAAGGCGATGATCGTCCCCACGCGGGCGGCCCAGCGGGTCGCCCGCAGCATGCTGCCGGTGCGCGCCCAGAGGGCGGCGCGCAGCACGCGACCGCCGTCCAGCGGGTATCCCGGCAGCATATTGAAGACGCCGACGGCGATATTGATGAACGCGAGGTAGGCGGCGATGGCGCCCGGAACGGTGTCGTCCAGGCCTTTGGCCCAGAAGCCGGCAGCGATAATAGCGGCGATGATGCCGAGCGCGAAGCTCATCAGCGGGCCGACGATCGCCATCTTGAACTCTTGGCCCGGGCTGTCCGGCTCCTGCGTCAGGGACGAGACGCCGCCGAAAATGAACAGTGTTATGCCGTGCACCGGCAGGCCCAGACGCCGCGCCACGAGCGAATGTGAGAGCTCGTGCAGCAGGATCGAGACGAAGAAGAGGACCGTCGTGATCCCGGAAGCCAGCCAGCGCTCGGTCGTGGACCAGTGGGAGTAGGAGTTGACCTCGTCGTAGAAGCCTTCAGCGAGCCACCAGAGGAGGAGGACGAAGATGGCGAACCAACTCCAGTGGATCCGGATATCGATGCCGAAGACGCGGCCGATCTTGAGAGCTTCCATACGAGTCCTTTGGGCTTCCTTGGCGTACCTCTATCGATAGGATAAACGCTTTCGAGCTCGCGCAGGAGCCGCTGGGCCGGCGCTATGGCCGGTAAATGAGCGGTCGCTAGAATGCTCGTTGACAAAGTGCATCACCACTGCGTATAAGTTACGTACCCCTAATTAGAGAACGGTCGTACTTGCGCGCGCTGAGGATGCCCCGGGGAGGGAGCGGATCAGATGGCAGAGCTGAACTACTGGCAGAAGTTGTCCCGCAAGCGAATGAGCCGGCGGGCGCTGCTCGGCACCGGCGCCACGACGGCGCTCGGTGGAGCAGCAGCGCTCGTGGTCGGCTGCGGCGGCGGCGCCGGCAGCGGCCCGCAAATCACGTCTGACCCGAACCGCACGCCCGGTCCAAGCGGCAGCATAACCTGGGGCCGCCCGGTCAATGTCGGCGGTATTGACCCGCACGTCGACCTCACCGGACTCGATATCACGACGCTACTCTACAGCAGCCTCTACAGTTGGGCGCCGGGCGCCGAAGCCACGATCTTCAACAACCTGGCGACGAATCTAGAGATGCCGGAAGTGACGCACTTCATCTTCACGCTCAGGGGTGGCGTCAGAAACGCTCCGGCGGGAAGTGATTTCGACGGCGAAGGCATCGACTCCGAGGCCTGCAAGGAAAGTTTCGTTCGCCGTGGCACGTCGCTCACGGCGATAGATAAGCGCTTCCCCCGGAAGATCGCCGGCAGCACCGACCCGAATATGCTTCGCCCGGCCTTGCAGACGCCGGACAAGCACACGTTCAGCTTTAACATGGCCGAGCCGTTCGTCCCGGCCGTCCGGGAGATGGCAAACGCGACGTACGCAATAATGTCGCCGGGTATAGTCGAGGACGCGCCTCGTCTGCAGTTGGGCCAGAACGCCTTCGGCAGCGGACCCTTCATGCTGGAGGAGTTCATCGGCAACGAGCGGATTGTACTCAAGCATAACCCCGACTACTTCATTCCGAACCGACCGTTCCTCGATGGGCTGACGTATGTGGTCATCACAGACAACTCGTCACTCCTGGCGGCGTTCAAGAACGGCCAGCACGACGTCAGTGGCGCCGTTCTCGTCAAAGAGGACTTCGACGAGTTCTCCGCCGATCCGTCGATCTCCGTCGCCAGAGCGCCGAGCCTCTTCTACCCGGTCATCCACCTCAATTTTCGCTGGGAGCCGTTCGACGACATCCGGGTTCGCGAGGCGCTCAACATTTCGATCAACCGTGACCGCATCATCGAGCTGGCGCAGTCGGGTGAGGGGCAGTACGGTGGCCCGATCCAGTGGCCGCAGGTGAAGTGGGCGCTGCCCGAGGCGCAACTGACGTCGTTCTATAAACGGGACCTGGCGAAGGCCAAGCAGTCGATGGAAGCGGCGGGCTACGGCGATGGCATCAGCGACGTGCTTCTCAAGACGCCGCGTCTGCCGGGCGTCAACTTTATCAACGACATCGCGAGGATCATCGTGGACGGTTGGAAGGAGATCAACGTCAACGTCCAGATCGACGAGGTCGAATTGGGTGCGTACATCGGCTCGGTCCTGCTGCCCGGCAACTTCGACATGACGTTCTTCCCCAACCTCCCGTACGACGAACCGGACCGCCCGCTTTCCTTTTACCACTCGCTGGGAGTGACCGGTACCGGCAACTGGACGGGGTACTCAAACCCCGCTCTCGACAAGCTTATCGACGCCCAGTCGGCGGAGTTCGACGTCGAAGCGCGCCAGGCGATCATCACGGAGGCGCAAAACCTGATCCTGGACGAGCACGGGCCCCAGCTGACGACGACGGGTGGCTGTCAGTACTCCGCCAACCAGGCGTACGTGCACTTCCCGTTCTTGAACTTTGGGTTCACGTCCGGCAACGACATACCTCAGGACGCCAACCCGTTCGGCGTCGATATCTGGACGGAGCTGACCACTTAGGCCGGCGGCGCCCACAAAGGTCATGCGCGAATACATTATCCGGCGGCTGCTGCTGCTGATCCCGATCATGATCCTCGTGAGTTTCATGACTCACGCGACGTTCCGGGTCATCCCGGGAAGCGCGGCGCACTTGATCTGCCAGTTCCAGTGCACAGATGAGACTGTGGCGGCGATCGAGGCAGAGTTTGGGCTGGACGAGAGCTTCTTGCGGCAGTACGGGGAGTGGCTCGGCGTCTGGCCGGACGACGACGAGGGGAACAAGTTCTCCGGCGTCCTTCAGGGTGACCTGGGGGAGTCGTTCATCAACAGCGGACAGACCGTCACCGACAGACTAGTACGGACTCTGCCAGTGACAGCCGAGTTGATGATCCTGTCGTTCATATTTGCCGTGGCCCCGGGCATACCGCCGGGCGTCTTATCGGCGATCAGGCCCGGCTCGATAGCTGACCTGGTCGTGAGGATGACGAGCGTTGCGTGGCTATCCGTTCCGAACTTCTACCTGGCGATCCTCGTGATCTCGTTCGGGTCGTCCTTGTTTGGCTGGTTACCACCTAACTTTGGCACCGGCAATGCGGTCAAGATATGGGAGGACCCTGCCCAGAACCTGGAGACGTTCTTCTTCCCGTCTCTCGTCCTCTCGTTAGGAATCGCCGCCGTGATCATGCGAATAACGCGCTCATCCATGCTCGAGGTGATGCGAAACGACTACGTGCGCACGGCGTGGTCAAAGGGCCTGAGGGAGAGGACCGTTGTCTGGCGGCACGCGCTCAAGAACGCGATGATCCCCGTCCTCACGATCATCGGCCTGCAGATCGGCGCGCTGATTGGTGGCTCGGTGCTGATCGAGTCCGTGTTCGCGCTCAACGGTATGGGCGCCTACTTGCTGTCGTCCGTAATTGGCCGCGACCTCCTCGTCGTGCAGAGTCTCGTGCTGATCTTCGCCCTGGTATTCGTGCTGATCAACCTAATCGTGGACGTTAGCTACGCCTGGCTCGACCCCAGGATCAGGTATGGCGGCTAGGCGATGGCGAAGGAAGTCGCTCTCGAACTCGACTCGCCGCTAACGCCGCCGAGTAGCGCCCCGCGCTGGCTTAAGATGCTGCGGCTGGCGCGTGCGCATCCGTTGGGCGTCTTCGGGCTCATCTGCATTCTGGTCATTGCGTTCTGCGCTCTCTTCGCTGACCTCATCGTGCCGTACGACCCGGAGGCCATTGTGACCGGTCCGGTTAAGGAAGGGCCTACACCATCGCACCCGTTTGGTGCCGAGCGACTGGGCTCAGACGTCTTCAGCCGGACGATCTTCGGCGCCCGCATCGCGATGCTGATCGGGGTTGTGTCGGTTTCGTTCGGTATGGTGTTGGGGAGCGCAACCGGTATCGCTTCCGGCTACTTCGGCGGTTTCGTCGACTCGGTGCTCCAGCGGATCGTCGACGCGCTGCTCGCTTTTCCGGCGGTCGTCCTGCTCCTGGCGATCATCGCCGTCATCGGCAACGATGACTCCGCCGTCCGCGGGTTCCTGAACGACAGCACGCCGATACCGGGAGGAAGGTGGTTGGGGATACCCAACTTCCTCGATGTCGTCGTCATCTCGCTGGCCATCGGCATCGCGATTGCGGTTGGTGCGGCGCGCGTGATTCGTGGCGCCGTGCTATCCCTCAAGGAGAACGTGTACATCGAGGCGGCAAGGGCGATGGGCGCGAGCGACTTGCGGATCATGGCGCGGCACGTCCTGCCGAACGTGGCAGCGCTGATCGTGGTGCTGGGGACGGTCTTCCTGCCGATCTCCATCCTGGCCGAGGCGGCGATCAGTTTCCTGGGGGTCGGCCTGCCCGCCGGGACGCCGTCGTGGGGCTCTGACATGGGGAGCCTCTCCAACCGCGACGACGCGATCAACCGCGGTGTCTGGTGGGTCGTCTTCTTCCCGGGCCTCGCGCTGAGCCTCGTCGTCCTCGGCTTCAACCTCCTGGGCGACTCATTCCGCGACATCAGCGATCCGCGGCTGCGTGGCGGCAGCGGGCCGGGCAGCGCCAGCGGCACCGGATTTTAGCCCGGCTTTCGGCGGCCTTCGTCTGCTGCTGTAATCCGTGCGAAATCATCTTTGCGGACCAAGGAGGATTCGATCATGGCAGATATTGCAGCCCTTGCTCGTGAGTTTCTGGAGTGCTGGAACCGCCGGGATTGGGATGGCTTCCGCGGCAGCATGGCCGACGACTACAGCTACACGGGCGGCGACGGGCAGACGCACGACGGCCCGGATTCCGGCCTTGCCGTAGGCCAGATGTTCGCCACCGCCTTTCCTGATGGCAAGATCGACATCAGGCACGTCACGGTATCGGGTGACGCGGTAACCGTAGAGTTCACGGCGAGCGGTACCCACGGCGGCGACCTCATGGGAATGCCGCCGACGGGCAAGAAGATGTCGCTGCCCGTCTGCACGAACCCGGTGTTCCGCGACGGCAAGATCAGCACTGAGCGCGAGTACATGGACATGATGCACTTGATGGTGCAGCTCGGCCTCGCGCCTGCGCCTGCAGCGGCCTAGCGCGACTCGTCCAGCGCCTCCCGCACGACGTCCATGTCCTTGTCGCCGCGGCCTGAGAGGTTGATGAGGACGATCTTCTCCGCGTCCAGCGTCTTCGCCAGGTTCGCGGCGTAGTAGATAGCGTGCGCCGACTCCAGCGCCGGGATGATCCCTTCCGTCTCGCAGAGGAGTGTGAAGCCTTCCAGCGCCTCGCGATCGGTCACGGAGATGTACTCCGCGCGACCTGTGTCCTTGTAGAAGGAGTGCTCTGGGCCGACGCCGGGATAGTCCAGGCCGGCCGAGATCGAATGGGCCTCCATGACCTGGCCGTCGTCGTCCTGGAGGAGGTACGACATGGCGCCGTGGAGGACGCCCGGCCGGCCACTGGCGAGCGTCGCCGCGTGGTGGCCGCTGTTCAGCCCCTCGCCCGCCGCCTCAACGCCGACGAAGCGCACGTCTTCGTCACCGAAGAACGGGTGGAACAGGCCGATAGCGTTGGAGCCGCCGCCGACGCAGGCGACTGCGTAGTCGGGCAGCCGCCCTTCGGCTTCGAGCATCTGCCCACGGGACTCATCACCGATTACGGCCTGGAAGTCGCGCACGATCATCGGGTACGGGTGCGGGCCGACGACGGAGCCGATGAGGTAGTGGGTGTTCTCGACGTTGGTAACCCAGTCGCGGATCGCTTCGTTGATCGCGTCCTTTAGGGTGCGCGACCCGGAGGCGACCGGCCGGACCTCGGCGCCGAGGAGCTTCATGCGGAAGACGTTGAGCGCCTGCCTGCGGACGTCCTCTTCGCCCATGTAGACGACGCACTCGAGGCCCAGCTTGGCGCAGACGGTGGCGGCGGCGACGCCATGCTGGCCGGCGCCCGTCTCGGCAACGACGCGCGGCTTGCCCATGCGCTTGACGAGGAGGCCCTGGCCGAGCGCGTTGTTGATCTTGTGCGCGCCGGTGTGCGCCAGGTCTTCTCGCTTGAGGTAGACCTTCGCACCGCCCAGATGCTCCGTCAGGCGGCCGGCGAAGTAGAGGGGCGTCGGCCGGCCGACGTAGTGGCGCAGGAGGTGGGCCAGCTCCTCCTCGAACGCCGGGTCGGCGCGCGCCGCGCGGTACTCGTCCTCGAGCTCGGCGACGGCGGCCATCAGCGTCTCCGGGATGTACTGGCCGCCGTACGGGCCGAAGCGGCCGCGCTCGTCGGGGCCGCCGGCGCTAGGCTGAGCGCACATCTCGCTGCTCCTTGGCGGAGGCGATGAAGGCACGGATCTTCGCCGGATCCTTGGCGCCGTCGGTCTCGACGCCGGAGGAGACGTCGACGGCCCACGGCTCGACCTCCCGCACGGCGTCGGCGACGTTCGCCGGCGTGAGCCCGCCCGCGAGCACGGTCGGCGTCTGGCGCGCGACCTCAGCGGCGACGTTCCAGTCCAGCGTGGTCCCGGTGCCGCCGTATGCCCCCTCCACGTACGGGTCGAGGAGGATGACCGCGCCGCCGTGGTAGTGAGTCATGAGCTCTTCGGCCGTCTCCTCCGGGCGCACCTTCATGCACTTGAAGATTGGCCTCCGGATGTGCTCGTTCAGCTCCCACGGTTCGGAGCCTGAGAGTTGCACGAGGTCGAGTCCGCAGCCGTTGGCGATGTCGTTGATCGTGTCTGCGTCCTGGTCGGCGAAGACACCGATGAGGAGCGGCCGCCGGCGACCGAGTGCCGCCTCGATCTCGGTCGCGCCGGCGTCGTCCGGGACGTGCTCGCGCTGGCCGAGGCTCTCGGCGATCCTCTGTGCCTGGCCGATCGTCACCTGGCGCCTCGAAGGCGCGAAGACCATGCCGACGAAGTCGGCGCCGAACGCCGCCGCCGCGCGGGCGTTGACGGGGTTGGAGACGCCGCAGATCTTAACGAGAGTCATAGCAGTGAACCGTGGACAGCGGGCAGTGGACAGTGCTCATCCCAGTAACTCCCTGATCTTGTCGGCGGGGTCGGGGGCGGTGACGACGCTCTCGCCGATGAGCACCGCGTCGACGCCGGCCCGCTCGAGGCGGATCATATCGTCTCGGGTGAAGACGCCGCTTTCGGCGACGATCGTGGCGTTGGGTGGGGCGAGCGGGCGCAGCCGCTCCGTCGTCGCGAGGTCGATGTCGAAGGTGCGGAGGTCGCGGTTGGTGATGCCGATGAGCGGGGCGTTGGTGACCGGCGCGCGGGCCAGCTCTCGCTCGTCGTGCACCTCGATCAGCGCGTCGAGGCCGAGCGCCGTCGCCGCCGCCAGCAGGTCGCGGAGGAGCGAGTCCTCGAGGACCGCGGCGATCAGCAGGACGGCGTCGGCGCCGTTCGCGCGCGCTTCGTAGACGTGGTACGGGTCGATCGTGAAGTCCTTGCGCAGGATCGGCGGGCCCTGCGGTAGCGCCTCGCGGACGGCCCGCATGTAGCCGAGGCTGCCCTGGAAGTGCTTCTCGTCCGTCAGTACGGAGATCGCAGCCGCGCCACCGTCGACGTAGCGACCAGCGAGCCAGGCCGGGTCGAAGTCGGCGCGCAGAAGGCCGCGCGAGGGAGACGCCTTCTTCGCCTCGGCGATGAGGCCGATCTTCGGGCCGCGCAGCGCCGCCGCGAAGCCTCGCGGAGCGGGCGCCGCTTCCGCCTGCCGGCGCATCTCCGCCGGCGACAGGCGCGACTGCGCCGCCGCCAGCTCCTCGCGCTTGTCGGCGACGATGCGGTCGAGGATCGTCTCCGTGTTCTGCGTCATCTGCTTCTCGATTATCCCACGCTAGCCGAACGTCTTCGTCAGCGCGACGAACTTCGTCAGCCGCTCCTTCGCCGCGCCGGAGTCGATCGATACGGCCGCTGCCTGCAGGCCGTCGCGGACGTTCGGCACGATGTCGGCGGCGACGAGGGCAGCGGCGGCGTTGAGGAGCACGACGTCGCGCAGAGCGCCGGTGTCGCCGTCGAGGAGCGCCGTCAGCATCTGCGCGTTCTCCTCAGGCGTACCGCCCTGGATCGCCCTGGGAACGGCGGTCGGCAGGCCCAGCTTGCGCGGGTCGATCGTGTACTCTTCGAACTCCCCCCGGCTGATCTCGTAGACAGGGTTCGGGCCGTCGAGCGTCAGCTCGTCGCTGCCGTCGTGGCCGTGGATCACGAGCACGTGCTTGCTGCCGAGGCGGTCCAAGGCGGCGGCCATCAGGTTTGCCATCTCTGGCCGGGCGACGCCGAGCAGCTGGTGTTGCGCCCCGGACGGGTTGGTGAGCGGGCCGAGGAGGTTGAACACGGTACGGACGCCCAGTTCGCGGCGTGTGGGCGCGGCGTGCTTCATCGCCGGGTGGAACGACTGGGCGAACATGAAGCCGAAGCCGGCCTCCTCGATGCACTGCGCCACCTGCTCTGGCGAGAGGTCGATCTTCGCGCCGAGGGCCTCCAGGACGTCGGCCGAGCCACAGGCGCTGGACATCGCTCGATTGCCGTGCTTGGCGACACGCGCTCCGGCGCCGGCGGCGACGAACGCGGCTGCCGTCGAGACGTTGAAAGTGCCGCGGCCGTCGCCGCCCGTGCCGCAGGTGTCGAGCAGCGGGCCTTCGACGGCGACGCGCAGCGAGTGCTCCCGCATCGTGCGCGCCATCCCGGTGATCTCGTCGACGGTCTCGCCCTTCATACGCAACGCGACGAGGAACGCGGCGAGCAGCACGGGCGTCGCTTCGCCGCGGAGGACGTCGTCCATCGCGTCGGCGGCTTCGTCCTCGGAGAGGTCGCGACGGTCGTCGACCAGTGCTGCGATCGCTTCTTTGATGCTCATGAGTTCTTAGCGACCTTGGCGACCTTGGCGACCGTGGTCGCTCCGTTATCGTAGCCAACTGACGAGGGTACTAGGACTAACTCAGTTCTCCAGCGCCACCCGGCGGCGTCGTCGTACTCAACAGCGATAGCCTTTTCGGATTTGGACATGGCCAAGTCGAAGATCACGTCGTCTCCGACTGGATCATTGCTCGACATCCCCACCCGCTTGCTCGTATTCACAAGGCTTGGGCACTCGAATGCCAGGTTGACCGCCGGCCCGTTGCCGATGTTTTGATAGCACGCTATCCAGCGTCCGTCGGCGTGAGTGACGGGCTTGATCCACAGGGAGATCACTGGGCGCATGGTAGCTTCCGCAATGTCGCGGCTCGCCTTGACCTGGCTAGCTGTAGCCGTTGAAATGGCGTGCGCAAATTTCGCGTACAACCCGGTAACCACGGCGAGAACTGTCGTCGCGAGCACGAGCACCACGGTTGATGCGGCCTGCACCGCACCGCTGTTGTCATTGAGCCAGTCGATTTCGTTGCTCATGGCTGCATCTCCAGGAAGTTCTTGAGCAGGTGCTTGCCCTCGCCGGTGAGGATCGACTCCGGGTGGAACTGCACGCCTTCGATGGCGTGCTTTCGGTGGCGTACGCCCATGATGACTCCGCTGTCCGAGGTCGCGGTCACTTCCAGCTCGTCCTCCGGGAACGACTCCTTGCCGATGGCGAGAGAATGATAACGGATCGCCTCGAACGGGTTTGGCAGCCCGGCGAAGACGCCCTTGCCGTCGTGGCTGATCATCGACGTCTTGCCGTGCACGATCTCGCCGGCGCTGACCGTCTCGCCGCCGAACGCCTCGCCGACCGCCTGGTGGCCGAGACAGACGCCGAGCAGCGGCATTCGCCCCGCGAAGTGCTTGATCAGCGCCACGCTGATACCGGCTTCCTTCGGCGTGCAGGGACCGGGCGAGACGACGATCTTCTCCGGGCCCATGGCGTCGATGTCCTCCACGGTCGCCTGGTCGTTGCGGACGACCTCGACCTCGGCGCCCAGCTCGCAGAGGTACTGGTAGAGGTTGTACGTGAACGAGTCGTAGTTATCGAGCAGAAGGATCATTCTGCGTCTCCCTTCGCGACGAAGACCTGGCGGGGGACGGTGGCGCCGGAGATCTCGCGGCCAGCATCGCTGCAGAGGAAGACGACGGTCGGCACGATGTCCTCCGGCTGGCCGACTTGACCCGTCCGGTAAGCCTCGGCGATCTCGTCTTCGTTGATGTGTGCGCGCCAGAACGGCGTGTCGGTGACGCCGGGCGTGAAGGCGTTGACGCGAACGCCGTAGCGCGCGACCTCCATCGCCAGCGTCTCCGTGAAGCTGATGTCGGCGACGGCGACCGAGGCACCCTCGGCGGCGAAGCCGAGCGAGATCGCGCGGCCGATGCCGGAACCGGCGCCGGTGACGATGGCGACTCGGCTGCCGAGCGCGCCCATCAGTAACCCAGGCTCCCCGTCAGCGCCGCCTGCTCCATCGCCTCGGCGTCATCGATCGCCTGCAGCGTGGCGCCGGCCTTGGTCAGCGTCTCCCGGTACTCCGTGTCCGGCACGCTGTCGTAGACGATGCCTCCGCCGGCCTGGATGTGCGCGACGCCGTCCTTGAGGACGATCGTGCGGATAGTGATGGCGGTGTCCATGTTGCCGGAGAAGTCGAAGTAGCCCACTGCGCCGCCGTACGGCCCGCGCCGGATCGGCTCCATCTCGTTGATGATCTCCATCGCCCTGATCTTGGGCGCGCCGCTGAGCGTGCCGGCGGGGAAGCAGGCGCGCAGAGCGTCGTAAGCGGACATGCCTTCTTTGAGTTGCCCCGTGACACGCGAGACGAGGTGCATCAGGTGAGAGTAGCGCTCGATGACCATGAAGTCCTTGACGGTGACCGTGCCCGGCCGGCTGACGCGGCCGATGTCGTTGCGGCCGAGGTCGACGAGCATGACGTGCTCCGCGCGCTCCTTCTCATCGCCGGCGAGCTGCTGGGCGATGGCGGCGTCCTCGTCCGGGTCGGCGCCGCGGGGCATCGTGCCGGCGATCGGGTGCGTCTCGACGACGCCGTCCTCGACGCGGACGAGCATCTCCGGTGACGCGCCGATGATGTGGGCATCGCCTCCCGCCGATCCGTTGCCCATCGCCACGTAATACATGTACGGCGAGGGGTTCACCATCCGCAGCGCCCGGTAGATCGAGAACGGGTGCGCAGAAGTCTCCCGCGAAAGGCGCTGAGAGGGCACGACCTGGATGACGTCGCCGGCGACGATATACTGCTTCGCCTGCTCGACCATCTCGTGATAGCGCTCACGCGTGACGCTCGAGTTGACCTCCCCCCGGGCGTGGTAAGGCGCCGTCTGGTAGGGGCTGGCCGGCAGTGCGTGGTTGAGGCGCTGGGCCAGCTCCTCGATGCGCCAGCAGGCCTGCCGGTACGACGCCTCGACGTCGCCGTCGAGGCGGCAGTGGGCGGCGACCTTGATCACGTGCTTGATGTGGTCGAAGACGAGCAGCGAGTCGACGAACATGAAGAGCGCTTCCGGGAGGCCCTGAGGATCGTCGGCCGGCACCTGCACGCGCGGCTCGAAGTGGCGGACGGCGTCGTAGGCGAGGAAGCCGACGGCGCCGCCCGTGAAGCGCGGCAGCGAGGTCCGGGCCTCGGCGTCCTTCGGGTGCGCGATCTTGTAGCGCGACATCTCGGCCTCGACTTCACGCAGCGGATCGGATCCGTCCGCCGGGTCGGCGAAGGGGCCGCTGCGGTAGACGCGGTAGGGCTCCGTGCCGATGAAGCTGTAGCGCGCCAGCCGTTCGCCACCCTCGACGGACTCCAGCAGGAACGAGTGGTCGCCGCGCGCGACCTTGAGGTACGCTGAAACGGGCGTCTCCAGGTCGGCCGGAACGTCGCGGAAGACCGGTATCAGGTTGCTCTCGCCCCGCTTCGCTTCCGCCAGCGCATCCTCTAGCGACGGCTGATAGTTCACTCACTCACCTCCACGCCCTCGCTGCCGCGAAAGTACGTCAGGCCCATCGTTTCGCGGGCTGCTTCGAGCGTCTTGTGGCACTCATCACGGGCGCGCGCTGAGCCGGCCTGGATGATCTCGTCGACGTAACCCTTGTGGGCGGCGAACTTCTCGCGCCGGTCGCGGATCGGGTCGAGGAAGCGGTTGATGGCGGCGGCGAGCTTCGTCTTGACCTCGACGTCGCCGACCTTGCCCTGGCGGTAGCGGTCCGCCAGGTCGGCGACTTCATCCTTGTCGTCGTTGAACTCCTGATGGTAGATGAAGACCGGGTTGCCTTCGACGGTGCCCGGAATGTCGGCGCTGATGCGCTTCGGGTCGGTGAACATCCTGCGCACCTTTGCCTCGACGACGTCCGGCGGGTCCGAGAGCATGATCACGTTGCCGAGCGACTTGCTCGCCTTGGCCTGGCCGTCCGTGCCGATGAGCACGGGCGTGAGCGGTGCATCCGGCTCCGGGAATACCTGCCCGTACTTCTGGTTGAAGCGGCGCGCGATCTCCCGCGTTAGCTCGACGTGCGACGCCTGGTCTCTGCCGACGGGCACGACGTCGCCGCGCACCATCAGAATGTCCGCCGACTGCAGCACCGGGTAAGAGAGGAGCGCCATCGACGCGGTCTCCAGCTTGAGGTCGCGCACTTGCTCCTTGAGCGTGGGGATTCGCTGCGCCCGGGGCACGCTGACGAGCGGCATGAAGAGCCAGAAGAGCTCCAGCACCTCCGGCACGAGCGACTGCAGGTAGATCGTGGACTTCTCCGGGTCGATGCCAACGGCGAGGTAGTCCAGCACGCACTCCCGGATGTTCGGTCCGATCTCATTGAGATCCGTGTTGCGTGTGGTGAGGACGTGCAGATCCGCGATGAGGACGAAGGTGTCGATCTTCTCCTGCAGGTCGAGGCGCATCTTAAGCGAGCCAACGTAGTGGCCGAGGTGGAGGGCGCCTGTCGGCCGGTCGCCGGTGAGCATGCGTGTCCACTGCGGCTTGGCGGCTGTCCCGCCGCCGTCTGCTTTCGGTCCATTTCCCGGGTGTTCGTCTTTGCTCATGCGATCTCCTCCGCGCAATAAAAAAACCCTTCGCCCGTCAGGGGCGAGGGGTTCTCGCGGTGCCACCCTGGTTCGACCCGGCGTCAGCCGGGACCTTCGTTGTGACGCACGCCCCGAGGAGTCTCGAAGGATGCGCTGGGCCTGTAACGGTGCCCTCTCCGGCCTGGCCTACTGTGATTCGGCTGGCGGCTCCTGGGTCCATTCGCTCGCTGCGCGGACGCTGGGCTTCCATCTGTTCCCGGCTCTCTGGGTCATCGCTTCCGCCTGAGGCGGACCGGTCTGGGTGGCGAGGTACTATTCCCGTTCGTTGCCGCTGGATATTTGGTTGTGCAGAAAGTTTACGGTTCGCCCCGGCAGGCTGTCAAGATAGCCGTACGACGACGCCCTCATCGGGCCGCAGTTCGAGGCGCCCGGAGACTTCGTCACCCTCGCGGTCGAGGTGCGTCGAGAGGGCGACGCGGCCCGTGTCGGCCGGGTCCACCTCGACGGTCTGCGGTTCACCGCCAAGGTTGAGGATGACCGCGAAGCCGCCGCCGTTGTGCTGGCGAGAGTAGGCCAGGATGTCACCCTCTGCCTGGATGCGAGCGTAGGAGCCGACCATCAGCGCGTCCTCGGCCTGCCGGAGCTGGATCAGCCGCCGGTGCAGCGTGAGCATCGAGTGCGGGTCCTCGCGCTGGACGGCGACGTTGCGCTCGGTGTAGTCCGGCGCGAGGGGGAGCCACGGCTCGTCCGCTGCAGTGAAGCCGCCGCTCGCGGAGGTATCCCATTGCATCGGTGTCCGCATCGGGTCGCGGCCGATGCCGAACGTCACGCCGGGCGGGTCGACGACCTTCTCGGGCGGGATCGTGACGTTGTCCATGGCCAGCTCGTCGCCGTAGTAGAGGGTCGGCGTGCCGCGCAGCGTAAGAAGGAGCATGGCCGCGACGCGGGCCTGCGCGCGGCCGATGCGGCCGGCGACGCGGGGGCGGTCGTGGTTGCCGAGCACCCAGTTGGGCCAGGCGCGGGCAGGCAGGGCGGCCTCGTACTCGTCGATGATGGCGCCGATTCTGCCGGCGTCCCACGGCTTCAGGAGGAGCTGAAAGTTGAACGGCAGATGCGCGCCGTCATCGTTCTCGCCGTAGTATTTCACGAGCCGCGGAATCGGCACGTAGACTTCGCCGATGATGACGCGCTCGTCGTACTCGTCGAACGTCTCCCGCATCTCGCGTACGACGTCGTGGACCTCCGGCTGGTCCTGGGAGTAGACCGCCAGCAGTCGCGAATAGGGGTACGCGCCTTCCTTCCAGTTGGGGTTCTCGGGATTGTCGCGCAGCTGTTCGTCTTTGATCAGGTGGTACATGACATCAACGCGGAAGCCGTCGATCCCCCGGTCCAGCCAGAAGCGCAGGACGTCGGACATCGCCTTCCGCACGTCCGGGTTGCGCCAGTTGAGGTCGGGTTGCTCCTTGAGGAAGGCGTGGTAGTAGAACTGCCCGGTCGCCTTCTCCCACTCCCAGCCGATGCCTCCGAAGTTGCTGAGCCAGTTGTTGGGGGGCGAGCCGTCCGGCCCGGCATCCCGCCAGATGTACCAGTTCCGCTTCGGGCTGTCCCGGGATGAGCGCGATTCGATGAACCACGGGTGCTGATCGGAGGTGTGGTTGGGCACGAAGTCCAGGATGACGCGAATACCCCGCCCGTGGGCCGCCGCGATCAGCTCGTCCATGTCGGAGAGCGTGCCGAAAAGCGGGTCGATGTCGCGATAATCGGAGACGTCGTAGCCGAAGTCCTTCATCGGCGAACGAAAGCAGGGGGAGATCCAGATCGCGGTCACGCCCAGCCACTGCAGGTGGTCGAGCCGCGAGACGATCCCGCGCAGGTCGCCCACGCCGTTGCCGCTGGTGTCCTGGAACGAGCGCGGGTAGATCTGGTAGACGATTCCAGTCTGCCACCAGAGGTGATCCTTGGCCATTGGCAACGAGTCTAGTATCTCGCTTACTACAGGGATAGCGGCTCGCGGCCGGGGCGCCGGCGCTCGCGGGCGATGATCGACTCGATCTCGGCGGCGGCGCGCTGGAGGTCGTCGTTGACGACTGCGTGGTCGAACTCGCCGGCGGCGTCCATCTCAGCAGAGGCTGTCTTAAGCCGGAGCGCTATCTGGCTTTCGCTGTCGCTACCCCGCTCGCGAAGGCGGCGCTCCATCTCCTCGCGCGATGGTGGCGAGACGAAGATGGTGAGCACGCCGGGCAGGCGCGTCTTGATGAAGCGCGCGCCCTGGATATCGGTGCGGAGGAGGACATCTTTGCCATCGTCGACGACGAGGCGGACGGAGCTGAGAGGGACGCCTTTGTGCTGGCCGTAGACGACGGCGTGCTCCAGCATCTCGCCGTCGCGGATCATGCGCTGGAACTCGTCCTCCGTGACGAAGTGGTAGTGGCGTCCGTCGGCCTCGCCTTCGCGCGGTGCGCGCGTGGTGGCGGTGACGGCGAAGCGGATGGTGCTGCCGGGCCGTGAGCCGAGCGCGGCGGCGAGCGAGTCTTTGCCGGCGCCGGAGGGCCCGGTGAGGATGACGAGCAGCGGCGCGGCGGCCACCGGGATTAGTCGGCCTGGGCCTTTTCGATCTTGCCGCTGCGGATGGCGGCGACGCGGCCCGCGAGCGCCTCCGGGGTGATGGCGACAAGCATGATCTGTCCGGTGTCTACGAAGACGGCTGCCTTGGTGCGCCGGCCGCTGGTGATGTCGATGATGTTCCGGATCCTCTTGCCTTCGCGGATCATGCGCTGGATAGGCGCGGGGCCGGGCGTGACGATGGCGAGCACCTTATTCACGGCGAGGAAGTTCCCGAAGCCAACGTGAACCAGTTCAGTGCTGCTGCGGGCTGCCTGAGCCATGGCTCATCTCCCTCTCGTCATCCCGGGCCAGCAGTGCGGGGCGTGCCGTTCCCGCCCGGAAACCCATTCCCTGAACGCGTTCAGGATACCAAAACAGCTCTCAGAGTGCCAAGGCTGGCTATATCGGGGTGACAACACCGCTCGCGCGCCGGGGCGCCGGTCAATCATCGCCCTGGCGCTTCGCCTTTTCTTCGCGTTCGCGCTCCAGCTTCTCGAGGTCCCGGCGGATTCCCTCTTCCATCTTTTCGCCCAGCGACAGGCGGTGCTTCTTGCCCTCCGGTCCTGCCTCCTGGCGCGCCTCCATCAGCTCTGGGATCTTGCTCACGCGCCGGATGTTCTCCGCCATCATGCCGCCGACGAGGACGTCCAGGAACGCTCGCCCTCGGTCTACCTCCGGGCCTTTGGCAGCGCTTTCGCGTCGCGGCGGGTTGGTGATGAATTCGTCGCGCTGGAGTTTCGCCTCGGCAAAGAGCTTGAAGAGCTCCTCGTCCTGGGCGTCGCTCAGCATTCCTCGCAGCCGCTGTAGCTCTTCGGCCAGGCGGTCGAGCCAGTGAATGATCGCCTCGCGGTTCGTCTTCCAGATAGCGTTGCTCATGGACGGGTCGCCCGACGCGAGGCGTGTCATATCGCGAAAGCCGGTAGAAGCCAGCTGACCCAGGTCGTCCCAGGACGGGCTCTGGCGCAGGAGGCCGAAGAGAGCGGTGGCGGTGATCAGCGGCAGGTGGCTCGTCGCTGCGGCGTATACGTCGTGCTCGTCGGCTTCGATGAACATCGGCTCGGCGCCCAGGGCCTGCGCCAGGCCGGTAACGCCCTGGATCGCGGCCGGCGAAGCGTCCACGGTGGGGACGACGCAGTAGGCGCACCCCTCGAAGAGCGCGGCGTCGGCGTGGTCGATGCCCGTCAGCTCCTTGCCGGCCATCGGGTGCCCGCCGATGAAGCTGACGCTCTCCGGCAGCAGCTCGGCCGCCCACTTCATCACCTCGCTCTTGGTACTCGCCGTGTCGGTGACGAGGGCGCCTTCGGCGAGATGCGGCGCGATCGCCGTAAAGACGTCGCGCAGGGCCGCGATGGGGACGGCGACAATAACTAGCCGGGCGTCGCGCACGGCACGGGCCAGGTCGTGCTCGCTGCGGTCGACCGCGCTGGCCTTCTTCGCGGCACGCTCACGCGAGCCGTCGATGTCCGAGCCGACGATCTCCAGCCCGGGCAGCCCTGAGGCCTTGAGCCGGAGGCCGATCGAACCGCCGATGAGGCCGAGACCGATGATGACGACGCGGCGGGGTTCCGCTTTCTCGCTCATGACGCTACAGAAGCTTAGCAGGCGGGGCGTGGTTCAGCACGCATCGTCGGCCGCGAGAAGGCGCGCGACGTGCGGGTCGTCGCCCCGGCGCGACTCCATGATCTCGAGCATGCCGATGACGCGCTCCGGCGCGCCGGCGTCCCGGGCGAGTCGGACGGTGGCCTCGCCGTGACGGTGGAGGCGCCCCAGGCCCCCGTCGCCGCAAGCGATGCGGTCGAGTGCGCTGGACGGCAGCGCTCCGAGGACGACGTAGGCGACGCGGTGCCAGGTGCGAATGCGGGCTGAACGGCCGCCCTTGCCGGCGTCGTGGATGAGGGCGGCGGCGAGAAGGTCGGCGTCATCTTCGCCTTCAGCGCGCAGCTTGTCGTAGACGTCGAGGCAGTGGCGCTGGTCAGCCGATTGCATGGCGGCGAAGAGCGGGTAGAGGTCCCCGCCCAGAGCGGACTCCGCCTCGCGCCGGTCGTCCGCAGTCACTCCGGGCGCGAGGGTGCGCCTGAGCTGTCGGGCGCGGTAGAGCAGGCGAGAGGTCAAAAGAACTGCCCGTCGATGCCGGTGAAGAGTTGGGTGAGCGTTTCGACCACAGGACGCATAACGTCGCCCAGCAGGCTAACGCGGCCGCCCGTGATGAATGGGAGCGCGATGAGAGAGATCAGGAGTACCGGCCCGAACTGCTCAAGCCGCGCGAACGAGCGCGAGAGCTCAAGCGGGAGGAGACCGATCGCCACCTTGAAGCCGTCGAGCGGCGCGATTGGGATGAGGTTGAAAATGCCGAGTATGACGCTGATGAGGACGATTGAGCTCAGGTAGTATCCGGCGTACTCGTCGAGACCCCAGCCGCCGGTGCTCTGAGCGCGATAGAGCGAAAACCACTCCAGGCTTCCGAGACGGAAGGGCAGACCGGCCACCGCGGCGATGAGGAAGTTCGTGGCGGGCCCGGCGAAGGCGGTCATCGCCAGCGCGGCCTTCGGGTTCTTGGTCGCGTTGGGGTTGACGGGCACCGGCTTGGCCCAACCGATTCCGACGAGCGCGATCAGCAGCGTCCCGCCGGGGTGGAGGTGGGCCAGGGGGTTGAGCGTCAACCGGCCGCGTGAGCGGGGCAGGCGATCTCCGAGCTGGTCGGCGACGAAAGCGTGGGCGAACTCGTGCAGAACGAGCCCAAGCAGGACCGCCGTGCCGAGAGCGCTGAAGAGGACGAAGAAGGCGACGGGGTCGTCGGCCAGCAGGTCGAGGTTGAAGATCAAGCTGTTTCCAGTGTATCAGCCGCTGATTTGAGAGCCGCGCCGTGACGGCCGGCGGCGGGTATATAATCTGTGCACTCGATTCGCGGGTGACGGAGGGAGATACGAATGGTAACGAAGCGAGCTCCATTGGTAGAGCCGGTGAACGCGGTGGACGCGGTGCGCAAGGCGTGGGACTATCCGCTCTTCGATGCGATCTTCCAGCGCCGGGCCAGGCGCTATCCGCTCGGGGCGGAGATGCCCGGCGATCTGGCCCCGTTCAAGTCCAACAAGTCGCCGCTGCCGCTCGACGAGATCGAAGAGGCGATGCTGGTGATGGCGGGGACGGGCATCAGCGGCATCAACCTCGCCGACCTGCCGTTCAACGACCAGAACGGCGGCAACTTCTGCGGCAACGCGATGCTGCAGTTCGTGGGCCGCACCTACGCCAGCGCTTGCGGTTCCCACGGCACGGAGCTCTTCTACACCAACGACGAGGGCACGTACATGGGCAGCCTGCGCGACAAGCTGCCTTCGGCGATGCAGGAGTTCGAATCGCTGGACGACCGCGAGAAGATCGTCGCGGCGTTTCGCGCCAACACGGAGCAGATCGGCGAGGGCCGGCTGTCGATCCCGATGACGCCGGGTGTCACGCAGCCGTTCAACTGGTGGAACGCCAACCAAACCGGAACGACGCTCTTCATGCCTGTGAGCGACGTGACGTGGGAGTACATCAACATCCTCATGCTCGTGATGGACGAGCCGAACAGCTTCTACCCGTATGACGACATGAACGGCAACGCCGAACCGCTCAAGGAGTGGGCCGACAAGGGCCACCTCGACCGCACGCGGGCCTACCCCCTATCTGGCCTCGAAAGCTCGCTGCGCATGATCGTGACCGGCACCGAGCAGGCGATCATGCTGCAGAACATGTACCTGGGCCTGCAGGCGATGGGGCTGGGCGGCTGGATCTTCAGCGCCTCCGTCGGCCAGCTCATCCTAGCGCTGATGGGGTTCCGATTCGAAGTCCCGCAGAAGTCCGGACCGCGCAAGCCGCTGGACGGAGCCGAGCCGATGCCGGTGCCCGTCGGTCTGGAGGGGCACTTCCAGGCGTACTGCCCGCCGTACTACCCCGACATGGCGAGCGCCGCGCAGGCGATCTTCGACGCCAAGTGGGGCCGCAAAGGCATCTACAAGGAGGAAGGCGGGCCCGTTGGCCTCAAGGACAAGCAGTCGCTGGACAAGCTCGTCGCCAGGACGCCCGACTGGTGCCTTGAGGCGACGAAGGCGCTCTGCTAGTACGTCTGGGAGACCTACGGGCGCTTCCCGGCGACGGTGGACCCGATGGAGATGAACGTCTGGTTCCAGGCGCACCACCTGGAGACAGACTTCTACGACGAGTACTACCAGCCGGGCGCCTATCACCAGCCGGTGAAGGACCACATGGGCGTCTGGCACGGCGCGCGGTAAGGCGGGGAGTCAGGCGGCGGCGGGCCGCACTTCGAGCCGGCTAATGACAACGCGCACGCCGGCCACCGCGGCAGCCGTGCTGATCGCATCATCCCGGGCCGCGGCGGACGGCACGTAGCCGTACAGCTGCACGTCTCCCAGCGACGAGCGGGCGTAGATCTCGGAGTGCCGCCCAACTCCTGCCCTGTCGAGCGCGAGGCCGATCGCCGTCTCCAGGGCCAGGTCGTCGTGCGAGGCGTTGCTCACCGTCGTCACCCCGGCGATCGCCTGGACGGTCTCGGCGGCCCGCTCGCGGGCGTTCTCGACGCGTGCGTTTCCCGACATCGTGACGACGCCGCCGGCGACGGCAAACTGCAATCCGCGCTTGTCGTCGGCGGTCAGTCCGCTGTCGTCGCGGATCGCCCGGTGTATCGAGCGGCTGATCTGGTCGTCGCTGCGATATTGAGGCAGCACCTCCGGCTGGACCGTCAGCGCCAGCGTCTTGCCTTCGAATGTGAGGTCGCTGACGGCGATTCGCCGGTGACCGGCGAGGCCGCGGGAGAGGATCACCTCCTGCACCTTGCGGTCGCCGTGGTCGATGAGCGCGCCGGCGATGCTGACGCTGGGGGCGGAGACCGGGGTGTCGCCGCCAATCGGCCGCGAGGCCACGGCCACGGGCGGCACCTCGTGCCCGAACGCCTGGCGGCTTGTGCAGGTGAAGGTCACGCTGTCGTCAGTCCAGTCTGAGGCGGCCGAAAGGGGAAGCCGCACGCTGGAGCGCCAGAAGAGAAAGCCGCCCTCAACGACGACGTTGACCGCTTCCCAGTCCTCTGTGATCTCAATGCTGGTGACGGTGCCCGCCCAGCGGTCTTCGAAGCGGGCGCGGCTGCCCAGGCGGAGCGCTGAAATGCGGCGCATCAGGCCGTCGTTCGCCATGTAAGCACGATGGGTTCAGCGTAGGATATCCGGCGTCCTGGCGCCAGAGTCCGTGACCGGCGGGTAACGGGATCGTAATCTGCGTAAACCTGTCTTGTCCGGCGTTAGCCCTGCACAGATAATGGACTCGATGCAATACCGAGAACTTGCCGATACCGGCCTGAAAGTTTCGACTGTGGGCTTTGGCCTGTGGACCGTGACGACGACCTGGTGGGGGATCACCGACGACGCCGTCGGCATCGCTCTGCTGAGGCGGGCGCGCGAGCTGGGCGTCAACTTCTTCGATACCGCCGACACCTATGGCAACGGCAAGGGCGAGACGCTGCTGGCGGAGGCGCTCGGCGACAAGCGCGACGAGATCGTTATCGCCACGAAGGGCGGCTACGACTGGTACAACCACCCTGACCGGCGGGGTCAGCAGGAGCGCCCGCACGACTGGTCGCCGAAGTTCGTGCGCTTCGCGGTCGAGGAGAGCCTCAAACGTCTGAACACCGACTACATCGACTTCTACCAGATACACAACCCGCGAATGGACGCGGTCGAGAGCGACGAGCTCTTCGCCACGCTCGAAGATCTGAAGTCCGAGGGGAAGATCCGGCATTACGGCGCGGCGCTGGGTCCGGCGATCGGCTGGCAAGCCGAAGGCCTGGCCATGATCCGCAACCGCGATATCGCCGGCCTGCAGCAGATCTACAACCTGCTGGAGCAGGAGCCGGGCCGGCGCCTGACGGAGGCCTGCGAGGCGAAGGGCGCCGGCGTCGTCTGCCGTGTGACGCACTCGTCGGGCCTGCTCGAGGGCAAGTACACGCTCGAAACGAAGTTCGAGAAGACGGACCACCGCAGCCACCGCAAGCGCGAATGGTTGGTGGAGGGTCTGCGGAAGGTCGATCAGCTGGCGTTTCTCTCGGAAGGGACGGGGCGAACGATCGGGCAGGCCGCGCTGCAGTGGCTGCTCGCCTCGCCGGCGATCGCTTCGACGCTGCCGAACATCTACAACGAAGAGCAGCTCGTCGAGTTCGCCGAGGCCGCAGACGTGGCGCCGCTGACCGCTGACGAGCTGACGCGCGTGCAAGAGTTGTACGACGACAACTTCGGCCTGCAGCCGCAGGAGGCGTCCGTCGGTGAGTGACGGGCGCAGCGGCAACTCGACCGGTTCGCCGGACGGGCGCGGCGAAGACGGCGGCGGCCGCCGGCAGGTCGTCAAGTTCTCGTTCTACCGCGTCGATCCGGCGTGGCGGCGGCTTCCCGTCGCGGAGCGTGAGGCCGGCAAGGACGCTCTCGTCGTCGCCGTCGATGCCTTCTCCGGCCGGCTGCAGGTGCGCAGCTACTCCGTCGTGGGCATGCGCGGTGACGCCGACGTCCTGCTCTGGCAGATCGGCGAGCGCCTCGAAGATATGCAGGCGCTGGCGACGGAGGTTATGCGAACGCCGCTCGGCCCCTACCTGGCGATGCCGTACTCGTACCTGGCGATGACCCGCAAGTCGCAATACGTGAGCCCGGCCGAGGCCGAGGAGCGCCTGCACTTGCACCCGGCGGACTCGAAGTACTTCTTCGTCTATCCGTTCGTGAAGACGCGCGAGTGGTACCAGCTCTCGCTCGAGGAGCGGCAGGAGATGATGAGCGGGCACATCGGCGTCGGGCGCAAGTACCCGTCGGTCAAGCTGAACACGACCTACTCGTTCGGGCTCGACGACCAGGAGTTCGTCGTCTCGTTCGAGACGGATGAGCCGGCGGACTTCCTCGACCTCGTGATGGAGCTGCGCGAGGCGAAGAGCAGCCTCTACACGCTGCGCGATACGCCGATCTTCACGTGCATCTCGCTCGGCCTGCGGGAGACGCTGGACACGCTCGGCGCGCCGGGCGACCCGGCGATCGCTCCGCTGGCGGCCGGCCTGCCGGCTGGCTCGGGTGGGGACTGGCAGCGCGTCGCGGACGACGTCGAGGTCACTGACGGCGCCGCGAAGATGGTCTACTTCGCAGGCGAGCAGGTGGCAATCGTGCGGGACGGCGAGCGCTTGTACGCGGTCGCCAACCGCTGCTCGCACGCCAACGCATCGCTCGCCGCCGCTACGGTCGCGGACGGTGCGCTGACTTGCCCCTCGCACGGCTCGACCTTCGACCTGGCGACCGGCGAACCTACCTGCGGCCCCGCGAACCGGCCTATCGCGACGTACGACGTGCGCTCCGGCGACGGCGGCATCTGGCTGGCGCGGCGCACTCCGGTGCCGGACTCCTCGTCAGCGTCCTGACCGGCGAGCGCGATCTCTCGTATGCTTGGGCACATGCGGCTCCTCGCCCCGGCATTCGCCCTGCTCGCGCTACTCGTCCTCTCTGCCTGTTCGACCGGCGACCAGAGCACCATCGCCTCGAGCCGTGAGCCCACGCCGCCGGTCGCGGCGACGCCGACGCCGAGCGCTCCGCTGACCCCGGCCGTGACGCCGCTTTTCGTCCCGATGCTGCCGCAATCGACCTCGGTGCCCACGGCGGTGCCGGTCTACCACACACCGCCGTACACGGTGGCGATCGAGGCCGGCCACGGCGGGCCGAACTGGTTCGGCGCGGCCGGCTACGACGCCGACGGCAACCAGCTGATCGAGAAGCAGATGGCGCTGGACACGGCGCTGCGGCTCGACGAGCTGCTGCGCGAGGCCGGCTTCGAGACGCTGCTGATCCGCGATGGTGACTACACGCTGACGCAGTTCGACGGCGATAACTACCGGCCGAGCATGATCGCCGAGACGCAGGCGCGCGTTGACCTGGCGAACGCGCGGCGCGCCGACGTTATCGTTTCGATCCACTTCAACGGCTCGGTCTACTTATCGCAGCGCGGGACCGAGACCTACTACAACCCGGACCGCCCGTTCGGCGCTGAAAGCTTCGCGCTGGCGTCGTTCCTGCAGGCGGAGCTGGTCGGCGCGCTTGCCTCCCTCGGACACGACGTGAACGACCGCGGCGTCCGCAACGACGCGGAGGTCGGCGGTGACCCCAAGAACGCGCACTCCTACTTGCTGGGCACCAACGACGGCTTCCGCCCCAGCCAGATGCCGGGCGTCATCTCGGAGGCGCTCTTCCTCAGCAACGCCGGCGACGCCGCGCGTATCGCCGATGAGGAGACGCGCCAGAGCCTTGCGGAGGCCTACCGCGACGGCATCGCGGCCTACTTCGCCTGGCTTCCCACGCCGGCCGAACCGCTGCTGGCCCAGCCCCCACGCAGTGGTGGTGGCAACTTCTTGACCTGGTGAGCCGGAGGAGCGCTAGCTTACGGCGTTGCGGCAGGCGCTCAGGTGAGCGTCACCGCTGAGCCGGGCAGCCGGCCACCGGCGTCACTCCGAGGCCGGCGTCGACGCGGAGGATCTTGAGCGAGTCGATCGGGTTGATCTCGCCGGAGCAGTCGACGTCTCCCCAGAGGTGAGGCGAGGCGTTCGCGACTTCAACCACCTGTCCCATCTCCGGGCAGTCGCCTGTGTTGGCGCTCAGTCCGGCGTCGAAGCGCAGGGTGAGCAGCGAGTCTACAGGGTTGGCCCCGCCGGAGCAGTTGCCGTCGCCCCAGACCGCAGCGGTCGGCACCGGCGTCGGTGTGGGCGTGGGCGTGTCCGGGACGACGCGGTTGAGCTCGATGTCCTCCTTGAACGGGCCGCCGTGCAGAACCGCCTGGAGCAGAATCTGGGTCGTCGTCACGGTACCCGTCCCGGAAACCTCGTTGATCCCCTGGTGGAGGCCGGTGCCGGCCAGCGTGATATCGCCGGTGTCCGTCACAGTGATCGTGGTGTCCCCGAAGACCGGGTGGCCAACGATGTCGATGATCGTGCTGTTGCCGTCCTTGTAGGTCGTGTTCACGACGACGGTGTCCGGCTGGCCGAAGATCCCGTCGATCGACGCCTGCAGGGTGCAGTCGTCGGCGATGGTGATGTCCATCGAGAGCAGACCGCCGGAGGACGGAAAGTCCGGGTCGATCCAGTCGCCGTCCCAGTGTCCGCTGGTGTCGCCGAAGGCAGCGAAGCTATCGGCGCACGTGGGCGGACCAGCTTTGCCCCGTTGCGGCCCTCCGGCCTGAGAAGCGATGACCGCGACCAGCGCGAGCGCCGCCGCGAAGACGAACGGGAGTCCTATGAGAAGTCGCTTGGTGGGAGCCTCCTGCCGGGGCTACTTCGGGCGCTGGTAGGTCGCCTTGTCAGCCTTGCGCATGGCCTCCATGCCCTCCTGCACCGTCATCAGAGGCGTCGTCTTGATCGCCTTGATGGCGCCGCCGGCGGCCGCTGCCATCGCGACGCCCGCTGCCGCCTCGTTGTTCGGCACCTCAGCGATGACAACGGCGTCGTACTCACCAAAGCTGTTGTAGAAGTTGATCAACCGGCCCTTCAAGCTCTTTAGCATCGGGCGGATCGATCGGGCTCGGTCCTGTGGCCGCCTGATGAGTCCTTCCCAGGCCTCCGCGGTGTAGGCAACTTGGAACATGTAGTGGGGCATTGCAGACCTCCTCTTCGTGCGTGACGGCACTTTACCACATCGCCTGCGGTCCGTAGAGTCGCGCCCGCCGCGATTCGCTCCGGTCTTGCCATCGTCTCGGGAGTCAAGCGGCTAGATGTCAGCGCTCAGCGTTGGCATCGGCAGCGTGGGGTCGCTCGACGCTGTAGAATAGTGCCGCTATGGAACGCGACGTCCGTTACTGCACCACCGAAGACGGCGTACGCATCGCCTTCTCGATGGAGGGCAGCGGGCCGCCGCTTGTGCTCTGCCCCTACTTCTTCGAGTCCTTCGCCCGGGACGGCGATGCCGTTAGCGCCTGGTCAGGGCTCCTTGAGGGGATCGGAGCGGGGCGCCGGTTGCTGCGCTACGACATGCGGGGGACGGGGCTGTCGCAGCGAGACGCCGCCGACATCTCCTACGCAGGGTACCTACTGGACCTTGAAGCGGTGGTGCAGGCTGCCGGCCTTGATTGACCGGGCCGGTGGCGATTCAGTATGCGACCCGCCACTCCGACAACGTCAAACGCATGATCCTCTACTCGACGTTTTCGCGTTTCGACGAGGTCATGCCCGAGGACACACTCATGGGACTGGCTGCGCTCTGCCGGAGCAACTGGCAGATGGCCTCTCAAACATTTATGGACATGTCTCTGCGAGAGATAGCGCCCGAGGCGTCGCTGCGCCTGACGGCGGTCCTTAGAGAAACGGTCGGCGCTGACGTTCTGGCGTCGACTCTTGAGACGAAGATCGATGTCACGGAACTTCTATCCGCGGTCAAGTCGCCCACACTCGTGCTCCACCGGGTCAACGACTCCGCGATGCCGTTCGCCACGAGCCAGAAGCTGGCCGCGCTGATTCCCAACGCCCGCCTGGCGCCTCTGAACGGGACCAGCAACTATCCCGCTCTGGGTGATAGCCAGCAGGCTGTCGACTCGATCGTCGCTTTCCTCAACCAGGACGAGCCTAAAGCGCCCGAGCCCGAGCCGGAGGCCGCGCCGAGCGGCTTCCGAGCGGTCCTCTTTACAGATATCGTCGGCCACACGGCGATGACGCAACGGCTGGGTGACTCGAAGGCGCGAGAGGTGCTGCGGGAGCACGAGCAGATCACGCGGGACGAACTGAAGTCTCACGGTGGCTCCGAGGTGAAGACGATGGGCGACGGCTTCATGGCCTCCTTCTCCTCCGCGACGAAGGGGCTCGAGTGCGCTATCGCCATCCAGCGGGCGTTCTCGGAGAGAAACGAGTCGGCGGCGGAGCCGATCCTTGTCCGAGTCGGTCTGAACGCGGGAGAGCCGATAGCGGAGGACGACGACCTCTTCGGCACGGCCGTGATCGCCGCCGCACGCATCGCGGCCAAGGCGGACGGCAGCGAGATCCTGACATCGGACACGGTGCGCGGCATCCTCGCTGTCAAAGGGTTCCTGTTCGCGGACCGCGGGGACGTCGCGCTGCGTGGGTTCGAAGACCCCATGCGCCTGTACGAGGTCAGCTGGCGCCAGAACGAGTGACGGAGCAGGGCTCCAGCAGCCAGCGCTGAAGCGCTGAACCGCACTGGCTAAAACGTGAAGAAGCTTCTGGCTAACTGACGTCGAAGCAGAGCGGCACGTTCTCATACCCCCAAAGGATGTATGGGATGAAGAAGCGATCGGGCTTCCCCTCGGGGTCGAGCCGGAGGCCTGGAAGACGATCGAGCAGAGTCTCGAAAGCGACATTCAGGACGAGTCGAGCAAAGTGGATGCCGATACACCTGCGGTGCCGGCGCCGAACGCCAGGCGATCGTTCCGCTGACGAGTGACGTCGAAGCGGTCGGAATCGGAAAAGTGATGCGGATCGCGGTTCGCAGACCCGATATAGGCACGTATGGATCCCGTCGCCACTCGGGTGAAAGCGGATCATATCGTGTGGCCATCGGATGCAGCCCCTCCAATAGCGCCCGGGCGATAAGAGCCATCTCGCGATGTTCCCACGGATTCCCGCCGCCGGTGCGCGCCGGCAGCGTAATCGGGCGTCAGGACCGTGTCAACAACGGGCCGTGCGCGACAAGATGAAACAGCGCGCCCGTAGGGGAGGGGAGGGCGCGCCGTCTCGAGGTCAGCATTGCGGGTGCATCTACCGACCGGCCGGTATTATAACCCGGCTCGCCCGAAGCTGCCAGCATCAAGGTCCAGGATGACGGGGGTCTGAGCACGCACACTGAGCAGGCCCGGGTATTGGCGCTGAGTGACGGCTCGCTGCCTGTCTGGCGCCCTCTTCCGCAGGGGGTGGGAGCGCTACAGGGAAACGGGAGCGTGGCTTTCCTACGTCGCGCTGAGCCGGCGAGGCGGGCTGGCGGAGGGGGTGGGATTCGAACCCACGGTACGCCAGAAAGGCGCACAACGGTTTTCAAGTTCGTTGTGAAGCGTCCGCAGGCGTCCCTGGGCGTCCGTTTCGTATTGGGCCGGAGCGTTCCCAGTCCGTGCTAGTCCGTCTCCAGTTGCCGTCAACCGCACGCGTTGCTGTCAAAACTGCTGTCAGAAATGAGAATCAATGACGGCCCCCTCGTCTCCCCCGTTATGGGGCTCACCCTCCTCGCGGCGGGGGCTAAAAGAGCGACTCAGGACCACACATGTTCGGCGTGCGCACTGAGGGCCGTCTACGGGAGCGAGTCGAGGAAGGCGTTCAGGACCCGGTTGAAGTGGTCCGGGTTGTCGAGGTTGGCCGCGTGGCCCGCGCCGGGGATGACCTCCAGGCGCGCGCCGGGGATCTTCGCCGCCATGTATTCGCTGGCGCCGACGAACGGCTCATCACGCTCGCCGACGATGACGAGGGTCGGGACGCGAATCTCCGGTAGGTGGTCGATAATGCGGGCGTCGAACTGGGCGAGCGAGCCGCGGGCGGCGTGGGCGAGGCCCTGCGCCGAGCGGTGGTGACGTGCGGTGGCGCGCACCTCGGAGCTGGAGCCGAGCGCGTCCATACCGCGGGTCTCCAGATCGAGTGCGCGCTTCTCCACGGCGCGGGTCCACCCGGCCCTGGCCTCCGGGCTGCGGTAGCCCGGCCCGGTGTCGCAGAGGACCAACGCCCGCACGACCTCCGGGTGCACGAGGTGAAAAGCCAGCGACATGAAGCCGCCAAGCGAGAGTCCGCCGACGACCGCCGTGTCCTCTCCCAGGAACTCCAGCAGGCCAACCATGTCCGCCAGCGTCAGTGCCTCCGAGTACTGCGCGGGGTCGTCCGGGCTCTCGGTCTCGCCGTGGCCCCGCATGTCCCAGGTGATGATGCGGTAACGGTCCTTGAGCGCCTCTATCTGGGGCGCCCACATGCGGCCGGTCGCGGAGTAGCCGTGTGTCAGAAGCATGACCGGGCCGTCCCCCGTGGCGTCGTACCGTATCCGGATGCCGTTGATCTGCGCTTCGGCCATGTGTCATCGTCCCCCTTCTGTCTTAGCCGACCCGCCGTCGGTATTGGTGCCAGGACACGGTAACCGATGACGGCCCCCTCGTCTCCCCCGTTATGGGGCTAACCCTCCTCGCGGTGGGGGGGGGTAAAAGGGCGACTCTGGACCACCCGACCCTACTCGGCCACGTTGGCGCAGATGGCGAAGACAGAAAACGACCAATCTTCCGCGGTTGCGGTCACTTCTCTAACCTGCCCGAACCAAAATCCGAGGTTGTAATCCGGAGTGCTGTCCTGCGCAAACGCGAGGTCGGGATGGGCCGGCTGGGCTTCTACGCTTGTGCTTACGCCGCCACCGAGTACCCGTTTGCCCTCTGGGCAGGCTGCATGCTTGAACTTCGATTCATCGCTGTTCGAGTCGCTTTCTTCGAAGACCAACTCAAGCTCGCTGATGCCAGGTGGCCCCTGCTCTCCCGCTGGCCCCGGAGGCCCTGCTGGCCTCGGAATCGCCGCCAGAGTCCCAACGTCCGGGCACGGGTCGTTCTGCTCCACGTCAAGCCCGCCCACGAAGCGCAGGTCGCCGAGCGCATCCTTCGCATCGACGACGCCATCACAGTTGATGTCCCCCTGGAGGATGCTCTCGACACCCCCAGGCTGAATCGCCACTTCTAGGGCACCGGGCGTATCGGCGGATCTGGCGGTGTCTGCCCCGAACAACGAGCCGCCGATGACCATCGTCGTGAGGACCGAGGCGGCTACCGACGACAGGGTCGCGATGATGATTGTGTGACGCATGACTGTCTCCTCCTTGTGCGAGGGATTGTCAGGCGTCACTCGCGCGCTGTCAAAGCCACGTGCGGGGGCTTTACGACGCGGCACACGAGACTACCCACGTAGGTATGCGCCGCAGGAACTTGAGCGAAGAAGGGCTGGACCGAGGTCAGCTCTCGACGATCGTCACCGCGCTACCCATAGCAGGACACCCTTCCGGCTGCGTCACGCCAAGCCCCGCGTCGAAGCGCAACGTCAGCAGCGAGTCGATGGGGTCGGCGGAGCCGGAGCAGTTGTTGTCCCCCCACGTCGCCTCGACGCCTTCAGGCAGTATCCCGTGGATGAAGACGTCACTCTCACCGTTGGTGTCTCCGGGCACCAGGTTGGTGGCTTTGGTCGAGAAGGCAACGACGAGTCCGTTAGCGCTGATGGCCGACTCAAAAGAGTGGGCGTCGCTCTCACCGCCGCCGCTGCTGACACTAACTCGCGTCGTCTCGCCCGTCTGGCGGTCGTGGACGAAGACGTCGATGAAGCCGTTCGTGTCGCCGGGCACCAGGTTGCTCGCGCTAGACGAGAACGAGACGTAGCGGCCGTCACCACTAATGGCCGGGGCAGAACTCGAATCGTTGCCCTCGACGCCCGCGCTGCTAACGCTAACTCGCGTCGTTCCGCCCGTCTGGCGGTCGTGGACGAAGACGTCGCTGTCGCCGTTGGTGTCGCCGGGGACCAGGTTGGTGGCGAACGACCGGAAGGCCACGTAGCGCCCGTCACCGCTTATCGCCGGCTCGCTGCTGGCACCGTCCGGCTCCACGCCGGCCACACCGGCCCGGCCGCCCTGGCCACCGGTCGAGCCTGGAGTCTCGGTGACCTCGCCCGTTTCGAGGTCCCAGCGGAAGACTTTGCCGGCCTTCGAGTAAGCGAGCCAGCGACCGTCGGCGCTCAATTTCAGGTAGCAGCTGTCCGGTTCGTCGTTGAGGTGCCATGCTTCGTCCGTTTTCAGGTTCTTCACGTAGATGCCGGGCCCGACGTCGTCCACGAGGTTAGTGGCATCGGAGTAGAAGGCGACGACACGCCCATCGGCGTTCTCGGCGGCTTGCGGACACGTGCTGTCATCGTTGGCCGGGACGCCTTCGCTGTTGACGCTGATGATGTTGATTTCCCCCTCATCGGGCTCGTTCAAGGAACGCTGTAGGAAAATGCCGAAGAGGGTGGAAGTGAAGGCAGACGCGAGAAGGTTAGTTGCGCGTGACTCGAAGACGACGAACTGACCATCGTCGCTGACGTCCTGGCCGAAGCTGGCGGCATCACCACCACCGCCCACGCTGTTCTCGCTGACGCGCAGGGTCTCGCCCGTGACTACGTTGCGCCGGAAGATGTCTGTGAGATCGTTCGTGTCGCCCTGCACAAGGTTCGTGGCGCTGGATGTGAAGGCCACGTAGCGACCGTCGCCGCTGATGGTTGGGGCGAAGCTCGCACCGTCGGCCTGTCCGCCCTGGCTGTCCACGCTGATACGCTCGGTAACGGCAGCGGGCGACGCCCCGGTCGGGACGGGTCGGGCCTCGGCCGCTAGAGCGAATGCCAGCATTGACACGGTCACAAGGGCCAGGCTGATCGGTCGCAGAATCGTGGGTTCTCCTTACCAGAGCAAGCCGGATACGAGACGCGCTGTAATGGCATACTTTGAGCGGACAGTACGTAACAGTCAAGGTTGGTTCTGCAAGGTGGTACAATTGTTAGGGCGACGTTGCAGATTCCACACGGTCGCCGATTACGCGCGCACTGAGACCATGAAAACCAACTTGGCCAAGACCCACTACCCCGACGCAATCGTTGCTCGTGCCGTCGTCCTGGCCGCTGAGGGGCACAGCATCAGGCGCATCGAGTCCGAGTTGGCCAAGAAGTTCCCAGACCAGCCCACACCCAGCAGGGAAGCGGTGCGACGCTGGGCACTAACGTATGCCGACTCGTGCCGAGAAGATGAGGGCGACAGGATGCAGCGAATCATCACGCTTGCAGACGACTCGCTGCCCTTCATGGGATGGTTCGAATTCACGACCTGCGCCACACGGCTGCGAGTTTGCTCCTCGCCGGGGGAGTGCATCCTCGCGTCGCCCAGGAGCTATTGGGCCACTCCACGATAACGCTCACTTTGCAGACGTACTCGCACACGACGCCGGCCCTGCATCAAGAGGCCGCGGATCGAATGGACCTGCTGTTCAGGACGGCTTGATCTCGCTGCTACCACGGCTGGGGGCGGCTCAGCGAAGAGCATCTGCGTCCCGACGCTATCAAGCATCCGTAGGAACGAGTTAGCCCGCCGGGTGGCTCGGCTCCTTTGTTGCTGAGTGGCTTAGGAAGACTTACCGATGCGGTTGATCTTGGTCCCACAGATGGGACATGTGCCCTGCGTCGCGGGGCGGCCGTTCTTGAATGTGACCGATACTGCGTTCTGGATTTCGCGCTTGGTCCGGCACTTGAGACAATAGCCTTCCATTGCCACTCCTTACCCCCTCGCGGGATGCGCCTAGGCCTGTCCGATGCGCACAACTATAGAGCGCCCGTGACGCAAGTCAACACCTGCCAAACGGTATCTTCTCGCGAATCTTGACGCGGTGATTCGGTGCGGGTTGCTGTCAACGTTGCTGTCAAACCGAGGGCCGAGAGAATGCCCTTGGCCGTAATCCGCAGAGGATGTGAGTATTACGGAGGAAACGGGAGCGTTGCTTTCCTTCATAGGCGCTGAGGCAGTGAGGCAGCCTGGCGGAGGGGGTGGGATTCGAACCCACGGTACGCCAGAAAGGCGCACAACGGTTTTCAAGACCGCCGCAATCAACCACTCTGCCACCCCTCCAGAGATACAAAATAGCACCTTTTGCGGCTAAGTCAGATTAGCCTCGTATCTGCAATCGGTGAACTTCGCCCCGTCTCGCGCCCGGCTCTCCACGCCGCGGTGCGTCTTTCTGCGGTCTAAACGCGGTCAACGCGCGTCCACGGCTGTCAATGAATCGAGACGGACCCTGCCTTACGGTGGCCGGCCGTTGGCCCGCCAGCGGCAAGAGGGGCGAGAGCCGGGGCGCGGGACCCCGGCCCTCGCCGCGAAAAGGAGACAGTCAGCGACTCAGGTCGCTAACTTGCGTTGAATAGGAGTTGTCGATGTATGGACACGCTCTCTGACGAAGATCACAGGATCACACCTCACCGACCTGAAGCGGCGTAACGCCTTCATCGAGGTCGACCTGGAAGGGAACGAGGACGCGCGCCGTCATGTTGTAGTAGCCGACGGTGATCGCGAGATCGATGATCTGGTGAAGTGACAGGTGCTCTTGCAGCGTGGAGAGGACGGCATCGTCGACCCGGCTGCTTTCCGAGATCTGCAGCGAATATTGGACGATCGCCTTGTCGATCCCCTCCAGCGCGTCCGCGTCACCGCGGCCGATAGCCAGCATTGTCTCGTTGGAGACGCCGACGGAGCGCGCGCGGTAGACGTGGTGCGACCATTCGTACTCGCAGCCGTTCACTTTTCCCACCGCCAGGATCGCGAGCTCCCGGAGACGTCGGTCGAGCTTCGTGCCCGTCCGCAAGAAAGCACCGACATGACTCACGACGTACGAACCCTCGGGGTTGTGTGCGAGCATCCGGAACAGGTTCCCCAGCAGCCCGCGGCGGTCGTCTCTCAACTTGACGATCCACTCAGACTCTTCGATTGAGGCGTCAGGATACGGGATCTTCGGCATCGCCTGTCTCCCCTTTCGTCGGCTCGTCAAGGACCGCAGCCCGGTCTTCTTGAGCGGCCTCGATCTCACCCTCGGTGAACCCAAGTTCTGACAGGATCGTGAACGTCTGCTCACCGAGGCGCGGCACTCCGTGATCGGATGGCGGCGGTCCATAGTCGAGGAGCCCGGTGAAGCGCTCGTATTCGCCGAAGAGGTTGTCGTCGGTCTTCGCGACGAGACCGCCGTTAACAACCCAATCTTCCCGCAAGAGTGCACCACGGCTCGGTAGCGCGGTGACGCAGGGCACGCCGACTGCCAGGCAGTCCCTCTCAACAGCGGATGCCGACAGGGACGCGAAAGCCTCCTCGATGGCAGTGCTGACTGCTCGTGAGCCCCAGGCCTCCTTGAAGCCGATCTGCGAGACGGCCGGCACGACGTGTTCGCCGAGATCCTTCCACGCGGTCGAGGTGAGGCACGCCAGGAAGACCCAGCCATCTCGACACTGATACAGCCGGTACAGGGGAGAGAGCCCGAGCCCTTCGCCACCGAGGTCGAGGTCCGCCTGAACACGCTCGTCCAGCGCCTCGGAGTTCGCGTAGATCGCCGCGCCGAGCGTCGTCGTCTCCAGAACGCAGCCGGCGCCCGTCCTTCGGCTCGCCAGCAAGCCGTAGATGATGGCCGTCGTTACTTGAATCGCCGCGGATTGATCGCCCACATCGGCAGTGCAGAGGCCCAGGCGCCGTGAGGTCTCCGCCACTTCGTCGTCGTCAAGCCGCACGGTCTCCTCAGCCGATGGTGGCAGGAAGCCGCCGCTCTGTCGCGCCGCACAGCCGGCCACCGACGACGGGATCACGTCGTAGGAGGCTCGTTTGATCATCGGCCCGCTGCTGCCGTAAGACGCGGCGTAGACGTAGACGAGATTGGGATTCAGCTTCAACGCTTCTTCGGCGCTGAAGCCCAACGATTCGGCTATTCCGGGGCGGTAGTTGTGATAGAGGACGTCGACAGACTGAATCAGGCGGCTCAAGGCCTTGCGGCCGAACGGCTTCTTCAGATTCAGCGCGATGCTCTCCTTGCCGATGTTGGGATGAGCCGGGCCAAGCCCGCCGCGCATCGCCCGCATCGGATCTCCAGCGGGAGGTTCTATCTTGATCACTCGCGCGCCCAGTTCGGCGAGGAGCCGCCCGGCGAACGGACCGGCGAGATACCCGCCCAGTTCGAGGACGGTTGCCCCGTCCAGCAGCCTCGGCCCGGGCCTCTTGCTGGGCTTCTTGCGAGCGGCGGGCGCTCCGTTTGGCGCCGCCGGCGCTACCTTCCACGGGGGAGCGAGCGCTATCTGTCCGTCCTGGTCACGCAGGATCTGCTCGTTGTGCGCGACCTGCGGGTGCGACTCGATCTGGTCGACCCGGCGGATCAGCTCGTAGCCGAGCGTACCGTCGGCGTCGAAGATGGCCTCCCACTCGGCCAGGGTCTTCTGACGCATCGTCTCAATGATTAGCCGCCGCACCTTCAGCTGAGTTTCGGCCGTGACGTTCGGAAGCGTCTCATATCCCTCCTTGAGGTAGATGTCCTCATGTCCGAGGCAGGACATAAAACGGTAGAAGAGGTGGTCGGCGTTGTTAGCGAACTGGAGCCAAGCGCCATCCTTGGTCGCCGCTACGGTGAACGGAAGGACGGCGAGGCGGAAACGGCGCGACTTCTCGTCGTGCGTGACCCATTGCGATACGACGTCGGGGAACTGCAACTCGAGCCAGCCGTAGATGTCGTACGTAGCCAGCGCTCGCGTCAGGCTCGTCTTGACTTCGCGTCCTTCGCCGGTCAGTTCTCTCTGCCACAGCGCGCTCAGAATCCCCTGGACGGCTCCGTGGGCGGCTCCGTACGAGCCGACAGGGACCGCCGGAAAGACCGGACCGGCACGTTCCACCTGCCCCTCATAGACTGAGCCGCGCCCGGTCCTGGCCGAAACCAGGCCTTCCCACCCGGGCAGCTCTTCATAGCGCCCCGGGCCAAAGCCCTCGATGGCGCAGTACACAAGGCCGGGGTTGAGCGGTCGCACGTCATCAGGCTCGATCGCCAGCTTTCGTCGCGTCGACTGTCGTTTGGCGACAACCAGGACGTCCGATTCGGCGATCAGCGAACGGAGCTCCTCCGCGCCCGCCGGATCCGCGATGTCCAGGTCGCGTACCGTCTTCGCCGAGTTCCAGATCCGGTAGCCGCTGTGAGCGTCGGCCCGGCTTTCGGGACGCTGGATCTTGATTACCTCGGCCCCGTATGAGCTGAGGAGGAGGCCGGCGCACTCCGCAGCCATGCCCCTGCCGATCTCGATGATGCGAATGCCCGAAAGGGCGCGCTCTGACGTCGGCGCCTCAAGAGTCACTGCGCTGCGCCCGAAGGAGATTGCGTGGTGCTGCGGCGGAGGGGATCGCGGATCTGGAGGACGAGGAGGGTGCTCAGCATCGTAGCGAGGGCCAGTCCGGCGAACGCGACCTCCATCGCGTCGCCGACGTTACCCGATCGGGAGACGTACGTGAGGACGACCGCGATGCCGATCCCGCCGCCGAGAAAGCGGAACATCCCGCGCAGACCTGCTAGCGACGCCACCCGATCGGGCGCGATCTCGATCGCGGCGTTGTTGGAGGCCGGGCCGGTAATGCCGTGACCGAACCCCATGATCGCCGAGAGGATCGCCATGTAGGCGACCGTGGAGATCGCGATCCCCGCGAATCGCGGATCATTGACGCCGAACGACATCGCGACCAATGCGGCCGAGAAGATCAGCATGCCGACGACGATGGGCCTTCGATACCCGGTCCTCAGAAGCAGCACGCTTGCCAACAGCGCGCCGGCTACGATCGCCAGCGCGCGACCGCCGAGGACGACTCCGCTCTCCGTAGCAGAGAGGCCGAACGCCTCCTGGGCGTAGATCGGTATGAACGTGGAGGCACCGAAGCTGGTGGCTCCATAGGAGAAGTTGAGCAGATTGATGAATATGAAGCGCGACCCGAAGACGGCCTTCAGATCCACCGCCGGAGCGGCTGTCCTGAGTTCGTGGCGCAGAAAGCTGGCCCCCGCTATGAGAGCGACCGACAGCGAACCCACCAGTATGACGGTGTTAGCAGAAGAGTCCCGTTGCCCCAGCTCCGTGAGCGCATAGAGGAACGCTGCCAGCGAGACGCCGAGGAGGGCCACGCCAAGAAAATCGATCGATTGCGGCCGGGTAGTGCGTTCCTGGCGCACAACCGTCAGCAGTAAAAGGAGGACCGCCAGTGCGAGCGGGACGTTGACGAGGAATATCCAACGCCAGTCCAGGTAGTCGACGAAGAGGCCGCCCATGTTGGGGCCGATCACAGCGCCCATCGCGGGCACCGAGGAGAGAAACCCGATAGCCTGTGATCGGTTCTCCAGGAAGAGATCGCTCACTATCCCAAAGGCCGAAGGCATCAGGCTGCCGGCGGCGAGACCCTGCGCGGCGCGAGCACCGATCAGGATGTAGACGGTCGGGGCCAACGCGCACACGAGCGATGCGAGTGCGAAGAGCCCCAGGCCAGCAGCGAGTACCTCCCGCCGGCCGAAGTCATCGCTTAGCTTGCCGGCGACTGGCATCGCGATGGCCAGCGCGAGAGTGTAGATCGTGACGACCCAGCCGACCCACCGAAGTGATGATCCGAGGTCGTCTACCATCTGCGGCACGGCGACGGCGACGGCGGAAATCTGCATTGCGTACAGGCACAGCACTACGCAGACGGCTGCGAACGCCACCGCTCGTACGGGCGTCGTCTGGCGTGTGTCAACCAGGGACATTGTTGGGCCATCCGGCGCACGGGCAGGGCCAACAATGTCGACTCCCCGAAAGCGCGGAGTTCAAGGAGTTTCGCTTGCTGTGTCAGCCACGGCCGTCGATTTCTGATCCACCTTTGAGATCGAGCCCATGTAAGCGTCCCGCACGGACGGTATCTCCCGCACATCGCTGAGTGCGCCACGAGCCATGACCTTGCCTTCCACCATCACGATGACGGTGTCGCACGTCTCATCGACGAAGGCCAGATTGTGCTCAACGATGAGAAACGTGAGGCCCTCCGAGCGCAGGTCGTGGATAAAGCCTGTCATCGCCTCCTGAAGTTTCGGATTGACGCCGCCGGCGGGTTCGTCCAGAAGGACGAGCGACGGCCGCGACATCAGGACGTGCGCGAAATCCAGCAGCTTCTTTTGCCCGCCGCTCAAGGTGGCAGCCTTGTCGTTCCTAAGGTGGTAGAGCCCGAACTTGTCGAGCAGATCGAGGGCTCGTTCTCGCGCGTGGTGCTCGTCGGGATTCTTGCCGAATGGATAGAGCGCCCGCCACCAGGATTCCCGTTTCTGGTTCGGGATCGACACGATCATATTCTCGAAGACGCTCAGCGCGGAGAAAGGCCGCGGAATCTGGAAGCCCCGGCCGATCCCCTGCCGCGCGGTCTTGTCCGGCGGATACCCCGTGATATCCTTGCCGCGGAATTTCACCCGGCCGTGATCAAGCTTGTGGAATCCGGTGACGAGGTTGAAGACGGTCGATTTACCGGCCCCGTTCGGACCGACGAGTCCGACGACGCTCTGTTCCTCTATCGAGAACGTGCATCCGTCGACGGCACGCACCCCTTCGAAGGATTTGCTGATGCCTTCGACGCTGAAGAAGTCGTTCGCAGCCTCGGTCATTTGACCGTGACCGATCTTTGCTCAGGAAGTACTCCCTGGGGCCGGAATCTAAGGACGAGGATGAGGGCGGCCGCGAGAGCCATTCGCCGGAGATACGGCATGATCTCTCGGATGTCGTCGGTGGTAGGCAAGAAGCGGCTGCCCTGCTCGAGAAGACCGAGGGTGATGATTATTCCGAATAGCACGCCCCAGTTGTTGCCACTGCCACCGAGGATCACGGCGATCATCACCATGAAGCTGACCGCCGGCAGCATGTTGTCTGGCGTAACCGTGCCCAGCCAGATTACGTAGATGCCGCCCGCGATGCCGGTGAAGAACCCGCCGATCGCGAACGTCTGGACCTGGAACTTGAGCACGTTGTGACCGAGCATCGCCGCGGCGTCCGAGTCCTCCCGGATTGCGCGTACCACCCTTCCGAACGGAGCCCGCCGCCAGATCTCGAGGAGGGCGAAGGCGGTTATGAAGACCGCCGACGCGATCAGGAAGATCAGCAGGTCGTAGAAGTCTTGGCCGCCGTTGTCGAACGCCCAATGGCGGAACCCCGAGCCAACACCGTGAACGCCCGGAAAGCCGTTCGCGATATCGAGTCGCACTGCGAGGACCGTTCGTAGGATCTCGGCACCGGCGAACGTGACCAGGCCGAGTCGCAGCGCGCTCACGCCGGCCTTCAGGGCCGGCGTCGCGATGGCGGCCGCCACGATGGATGCGACGAAGCCGCCGCAGATAATCGCGAGCCAGAGCGGGAGACTGGCTCCATATGCATAGAAGTCGCGCTCGCCAGGCGCGCCTACGGTCAGCAGCGTCGTCGTGTACATTCCAGCGCCGAAGCCGGCGACGTTGCCGATGTTCAGCATGCCGCCGTAACCCCACTGTGCGTTGACTCCGAGGCCGACGATGCCGAAGATCGCCGATATCGTGGCGACGGTCAGGGCGAACGCGAGGAACCCTTCCACTAGAGGAACCCCTTCTGGCCGAGAATTCCCTGGGGCCTGATCAGCAGAGCGATTACCAGGGCCGCGAACGCGACCGCTAGCTTGAGGCCCGGGTTGATGAACATGACGGAAAGTTCCATCGACATTCCGACGACGAACGCTCCAGCAAGCGCTCCCCACGGATTCCCGACTCCACCGACCACGACCGACGCCCCGATCAAGAGGATGATTCGAGTCCCCATCTGAGGCTCGAGGAAGCCGGTCATCGCGAAGAACGTCCCGCCCAGGCCGGCGAGCGCTCCCGCGAGTAGCCAAGTGTAGAACGATACCTTCTCTGGATTGATACCGGTGACCGCGGCGAGACCCGGGTCATCGGCCGTTGCCCGCATCGCTTTTCCTACTCCTGTTCTTTGCAGCATCAGGTACAAGAGCATTGAGATGATGATCACAGCTGCAACGATCATCATGTCTGTGCCCGTTATCACTACGTCGCCGATCTTGTGTGAGTCGGACAGGAAGTCGGGCACGTCAAGACGCCTGACTCTCGAGCCCCACTGAGCAAAGAAGAGGTTCGAAAGAAAGAACGAGACGCCGAGGCTGGCGATCAGGAGAACCCAGGCGTTGGAGTTTCGCATGGGTCTGAATACGGTCCAGTTGAGGCCGACGCTGGCTACGGCGACGACAACGCATGTTACAGGAATCGCCAGGAAGAGCGGAAACGCCCAGGTGACGCTGAACGTGTACGTCGAGAACGCACCTAGAGTGACAAGCTCGCCGTAAGAGATGTTGAAGAAACGCGAGATGCCAGCCTGAAGCGTAAGGCCGATCCCCATGACGGCGATCACCGACGCCGAGATGAGCCCAAAGACTATGTATGCGACTTCAAACTCTGGCATCGATGGATTCCTTCAGATCGGCCGCTATCTGGTCGCCCGCCACGGGCGCCATGCGTTCGGCGCCACGCGGCGGGCGACCAAGACCCAAGATCAGTTCTGGGCCTGGAATTGTGCGAGGTCGTCTTCGCTCAGTTCCCGGATGATTGCCCAGTCAGCACCGTCCCACTCGACGATGTTGAATGAGCCTGTTACGTTACCTGTTTCGTCGAAGTTCATTCCGTTGGCAGCGCCTTCGAAGTCGATTGCGGTTCCGTCGCGAATCAACTCAACACAGGTGGCGAACGTCAGGCAGACCTCCCCACCAGGTCCGGCTACGTCAGGGATCGCCGCCACGACGGCAGCCTTATCGGTAGAGCCGGCCGCTTCGATCGCGAGCGCGATCACGATCAGGGCATCGCGTGCGAAGGGATCAAACGTTCCGCTCTCCTCGCTCGGAAGAAGGCGGGCGAAGTCTGCGTCGTAGATGTCCTTGCCCTGGCCGACGCGCGAGGGCCGCTGAGTGATTGACTTCATCTCGTCGAACGTGTCACCCACCGCCTCAAGGAAGAGGTCGTTGTCAGCGCCGCCGGCGAAGAAGAATGTGATGTCCGGGAGCACTCCCTGCGCCTCGACGGCCGGGAAGAATCCGGCTGCCGTGTCCGGGTCCATCTGCGAGAAGATGATTGGCGGACTCTCGTTCGCGACCTGTAGCGCCTCGGATGAATATGACGGCTGGTCGACGGCGAGGTCGATGTCGAGGGTGGTAGTGCCGCCGGCGTCCTCCCAAGCCTTCTTCACCAGCGCCTTGACACCCTGGGCCGACTCACCGAGGTCGAAGACGAACCCAGCCTCTGTGAATCCCATGTCCTGGGCAGTCTTGACCAGCACAGCGCCCACGAGTGTGTCTGACGGGAAGTTCCGGAACGATGTGGTGCCCAGCGTCGTGTCAAGGTCGCCGCTGCCGGCGACTGCGATGACGTGCGGCATTCCCGCCTGCTGAATCCGCTCCAGGACGGAGAAGATCGTTCGTGATGTCGGCCCCATCATCGCTGTTACGTCGTCAACGTTGATGAGCTTGCTGGCACCCTCGATTGCACCCTCTGAGAGGCTTCGAGTGTCCTCACGAATGTCATTAATCTGCCGGCCGAGAGGGCCTCCCGCGCCGTTGATGTCGTCGAGGGCAACCGTAACGCCGTTGCCGACGCCGGCTCCCGCGTGCGAGATATCTCCCGTGAACGGGTAGAGAATCCCGACCTGAATGTCGCCGCCACCACCGCCGCCGCCGTCGTCGTCGCCGCAGGCTGCGGCCAGAGCCAGCACGAGCAACGCCACGCCCGCTACAAGCAAAGTCTTGACCATGAGTTTCCCCTCCTTCTTAGATCTCCGTGCGTCAGATCTCATCGTTTGATTGTCTCCCTTCCTACTCGCCGCCCAGGAACAGGCGGTATAGTTCTGGGTCGCCGGCTATCTCTGACGATATACCTGTGCGTCGGATCGTTCCAGCGACCAGGATATACGCGCGGTCGGATACAGACAGAGCCAGGTCAACCCGCTGCTCGACCACGAGAATGGGGATGCCTTGAGCTCGAATGTCGCGCATCTTGTCGAGCACGACATCTGATACTTGAGGTGAGAGGTTTGCCGTGGGTTCGTCCAGGACCAGCACCGAGGGCTCCGTGACGAGAACTTTGGCCATCGCCAGCATCTGGCGCTGTCCGCCGGACAGCGTGCCGGCCTGCTGGGCCAGCCGAGTGGACAACTCCGGGAAAGTACCGTCGAGCACAGCGCTCAACTCGCTAAGCCTGGGCCTCCGTCCGCGCGCGATGAGGCCGATCTCGAGGTTCTCTTTGATCGTGAGCGACGAGAAGACGTTATTGTTTTGGGGCACGTAGCCGATGCCGCGGATTGATGCAGTGTGCGGTTGCAACTTGCTGATGTCGTCGCCGTCGAGCCTAACAGTCCCGCTGTACAGAGGGAGGACGCGCACCATCGCCTTCAGCAGCGTCGACTTGCCGGATCCGTTGGGGCCGAGGATGGCGACGATTTCGTTCGGATTCAGCTGGATCGAAATGCCATCGACGATTGGCGATCCACCGTAGCCGGTCACGACATCTTCGGCCGAGAAGGCGGAAGCGTCGCCTTTCGCCGGGAGCGCGTTACGGCCTCTAACGGACGAGACTTTGTCTCTGATCGCCGTCCAAACGCTCATCGCGGTATGTTTGCGCACATAGCTTGCGCAAAAACCTAGCACTACGCGGGTGCCGTTGTCAATCTCGGCCGCGGGCAATCTTGACAAGCAAGAGCGGTAGATGTAAACCTGTCAGCCAACTGCAGATTTAGTGCAATCGAGTTGCGCAATACGACAGGAGCTGAGCCGGATGCAGCCGCAATCCGAGCCTAAGCGTGGCCGGCCTCAAGGGGGCGTCACGGTTAAACGCGTCTCTTCAATCCTCAGACTGCTCGCTCGCAAGCGCGTGCCGCTGGCAGCCTCAGACATCGCTGAGGAGTTGGGCATGACGCCCAGCTCCGTCAGCAGAATTATGGCTGTCCTGGTGGATGAGCGGCTGGCCGAGCGTGACCCGGGCGGCAGATACATCCTCGGTCTCCGCACAATCGCCATCGGTAGGGTCGCCCTGGGGCAGCGGCCCCTTCAGAGGGTGGCCCGCAAGTGGCTCGAGCAGTTGACAGCGGAGACCGCCGAAGCTTCGGCGCTCAGCGTGCTCTATGAGGACCGCATCATCTACCTGGACTACGTATCGCCGGGCGGGACGTTCGACCTCCGCGTGAGGGCAGGGGCCACGGTTGAGGCGCAGACTGCGGCGATGGGTAAGGTGCTGCTGGCAGAGTTGAGCGGCCCCGAGCTCGATAAGTTCATCGCGACCGCCGAACTACAGGAGAGGACGCCTCGCAGCATAACCTCGCCCAACGTTCTCGTTGAACATCTGAAAGGCGTCCGGGAGAAAGGCATCGCCGTCGACGATGAGGAGACGGCCGTTGGGGTCAGATGCTTCGCGGCGCCAGTGCGGGATGTAACCGGTCTTGCCGTCGCGGCCATGTCGCTCAGCGGTTCGACGGCGCGTATGACGTACGAACGCCTGGAGGCACTTGAGCCCACGATCCGGCAGGCTGCGCTGATGATCTCGCGCGAGATCGGATTCGTCCGTGAGGGCTGGCCTGTCGATCCGGCAGCGGCGGATCCGTCGGATGGATGAACTCGACGTGCCGATCGAGCTGCGATCGGTGCCAGGGATTGAACGCGATCGCTCCGAGGAGCGGTTCTTCGCCTGGGCGTTCCCGGAACCGGACTTTGACGATACGCCTCCGGGCGCAGCCCACAAGATTCTAGCGCCGCACTTCAACGAGGCCTACCAGCGAATGCAGGAACGCTTTGCAACGCTGGTGAAAGAGCAGCTAGCGAAGACGAAGGATTTTCACCTGCTGCCTCCGACTGGAGAGCCTGCGGGCGATGACATCACGGCCGATATCAGGCAACGCGCCGACGAGATCGGAATCCAGCTCGTCGGCGTCACGCGGTTCGACCGCATGCATGTCTACAGCAACTACAAGAAGCGCGTGCATTTCAAGAACGTCATCATCACCGGCATCGAGGAGTCTTCGGACTCAAACGACCTGATTCCCGGCGAGGATGCTCTCAACATGATCATCGAATGCCGGCTCGAGATCGGCAACATGACCCTCGAGTTGGCGGAGTTCATCCGCGACAGGGGGTACGCGGTCCAGTTCCTTGCCGGACCTCTTGGCCTCGACCTGGTGAAGGTCCTGCCATACGCTCTCGAGGCCGGACTGGGGCAGATGGGCGCCAACGGCCAGCTGCTCTCGCCTTACTTCGGCAGTCGTTGGAAGCCCGTTGCGATCTCGACGGATGCCCCCCTGACGCACGACCAGCCACAGGACTTCGGCATACCGATGCTCTGCGAAAAGTGCCAGGTCTGCGTGCGCCGCTGCCCGGGGCGGGCGCTGTCCAAGCAGCGCGTTACGTGGCGCGGCGTCAAGAAGTTCAAAGCGATCCCCGAGCGTTGTATCCCGATGGTCGAGCGCTATGACGCCTGCGGCATCTGCATCAAGGTCTGCCCGGTTCAGCGCTACGGCCTGCCGGCGGTCCTCGACCACTACAGCGAGACTGGCAAGATTCTCGGCAAAGGCACGGACGAGCTGGAGGCCTACACACTCCCCGACCGGGGGCGTTTCGGCGTCGGCGAGATGCCACGCTTCACGAAGGACGAGAGCCGCATTCGCTATGACCTCCTGGCGGAAGTCGACGAGGGTGAGAAGGGGCTGTTCGGACTGGACTGGGGCAGCTCCGGGGAGAACGACTAGCATGTCGGCCCGCTTCGCTAAAGACGCCATGGTCGAGCAGCTGAGGGCTGACGGGACCAAGTACGTCTTCGGCAACCCCGGCACGACTGAGCAGGCGTTCCTCGAAGCGTTGCAGGGCGACGGGTCGATCAAGTACATCATGGCGCTACAGGAGGCTGTTGCCGTAGGCATGGCTGACGGATACGCCCGGGCCACGCGACAGCCGGCATTCATTCAACTGCACTGCTCGCCCGGACTGGGAAACGGCATGGGGCTCTTGTACAACGCCTACGTCGGCCAGAGTCCGCTGGTCGTTTACGTCGGCCAGCAGGACAGCGAACTGTTCAACCACCAGCCACTCTTGGCCGGCTCCCCCGCGGCGATGATGAGCTCGGTCGCGAAAGAGACGTTCACGATCGAGCGCTCGTCCGATCTGCCGCTCCTTATGAGGAGGGCGTTCAAGACGGCTGGCGACCCGCCTCAGGGCCCCGTTTGCATATCTATCCCCGCTGACGTTCTCGACGAAACCGTCACCGGCGATGTCCGCCCATCGGCGGACGTCGACTGGCGGTCTGCGCCAGCTGACGACGCCGTCGAGTCCGTTGTGGAGAAGATCCTCAGCGCCCGCAACCCGATGATCTTCTGCGGCGACGGAGTCGCATTGTCAGGGGCGACCGGGGCGGTTGAATCACTCGCAGAGTTCATGGGCAGCAGAATCTACACAGTGCTGCCGTCCGAGTCGACGTTCTCGCGCTCATGCCCGCTCTTCATGGGCAACGTTAACGTGGCTCGTCCCGAGGCCATCCGCGATCTCCTCCAGGACGTTGACCTGCTGATCGCCATCGGGGCGCCGCTCTTTCCGTTGCTCCGGCGCCCGCTCGATGTCGTGCCAAGCAGCACGACGATCGTCCAGATCGACTGCGACTCAAGCCGCCTCGGACGCACGTACACGCCCGAGATCGCACTCAAGTGCGACCCGAACCAGGCGAGCGTTGCTATCGCACGCTTGCTTGCCGAGGCCGCCCCAGCGTCGTGGAAAGCAGGCGCCGCCGAGCGCCGAGACGGGGCGGCCAAGCTCAGCGCGCAAGCCCACGCGCGGTTTCAGGAAAGGCTCGATCAACCCGAGTCCGGCGAGCTGATCTCACCGTTTGCCCTTGTATCGGAGCTGGTGCAGGCGATGCCGTCAGACACGATCGTGTTTGAAGATGCGCCGACAATGTCCGGCCTGATCCAGAGATCGGTCGAGTTCGACGAGCCGGGCCAACTCCTCATGGCCCATGGCGGCGGATTGGGGCAGGGGATGCCGGCTACGCTGGGCATCCAGCTGGCGCACTCGGATCGCCCGGTCGTGGGAGTGGTTGGCGACGGATCGGCGATGTACACGATCCAGGCCTTGTGGACGGCCGCCCGCTACAGGATTCCCGCGACGTTTGTGATCTGCAGCAACGGCGGTTACCGGATTCTCGAGACCAACATGGCGATTCACCTTGGATCCGAAGACGGACGCACATTCGACGAGTACTTCAACCTTGACGATCCCACGCTGGACTTTCGCAGTATCGCCGAGTCGTACGGTGTGGATGGCGTGCGCGTAACCGAGCAGTCTGATCTGGCTCCCACCCTGCGAGAGGCGATTCGCTCAGACTGCCCGATCGTCGTAGACGTGACTATCAGCAGCCCGCGGTCTCACAAACCCGCGGCACAGTCAGGGGCGAAGAATGCTCCCGTTGCTTAAAGGCACGCGGATTCTCGACATGTCGGCACTCATTCCGGGTGCCATGTCCACACACTTGCTCGCCGACTGGGGAGCCGAGGTCATCAAAGTCGAGGCGGTTCCGGTGGGAGACTGGCTGCGAGAGGTCAGGTCGATCGACCGGGAGCTGCGGATCGGCGTGCCGCACCTGATGCTGAACCGCAACAAGAAGAGCGTCTCCCTTGACCTCAAGAAGCAGGAAGGGCGGGAGGCCTTCTACAAGCTACTGCTGACGGCCGACGCGGTGTTCGAGGTCTCCGTGCCGGGCACCCGCGAGAAGCTGGGCGTCGACTACGAGAGGTGCCGGGAGGTGAAGCCCGACGTCGTCTACGCCTCGCTTACCGGATTCGGCTACACAGGACCGTATGCCCGCCACCCTTCGCACGGCGGTGGGCCGGAAGCGGCAACGGGGATCGCGACACCGGTGAAGCTGCCCGACGGCCGGATCACTATCGACCGCCCTCAGCCACGCATCGGTGACGCGCTGGCCGGGTGCTTCGGGGCGATGTCGGTGATGTCCGGGATCATCCACCACAGCCTTACGGGTGAAGGCTGTCGGCTGGAGACTTCGATGGCCGACGCACTCGTCTGGTTCCAGAACGAGCGCGTCTTCCACCAGTACAACGATATCCAGTTCAGGGAGACTCCGATCGGCGCTGGCGCCGCCCGGTACAACTTCTACGAGTGCAAGGACGGACGCTACGTTCTCCTGATGCCGATCGAGAAGAAGTTCTGGATCCGCTTCTGCGACGCCATTGGCCGCGAAGACCTCAAGTCGAAGGCCAACTGGGATGTCGGCATCGACTTCGGGATCAACTATCCGGGGCTGGAGGAAGAGATGACGGCGATCCTGAAGACGAAGACGGCTGAGGAGTGGCTCGATGTTCTCGGCGATGCGGACGTGCCGGTCGCGCCGACGCTATCCGTGCAAGAGCTCGTCCAGCAGAAGGACTACGTCGCAGCACGCAAGCCCACCGTCTCCTACGAGCATCCGGGATTCGGCCCCGTAACGCTTACCTCGACGCCGCTGAAATGGCCGGGGCACGACTTCTCGGTTCAGATGCCGGCGCCACGTGTCGGCGAGCACAACGAGGAGATCCTGGGCGAGCTCGGCTATTCAACCGAGGACATGGAGCGGTTGCGCAAGTCAGACGTGATCGTCTGACCGTCTCGGAGGAGAGATGAAGAAAGCGAACGGGAAGATCCGGATCGGGTGCGGCTCAGGCTCGTGGGCCGATCGCCTTGATCCGGCGCTCGCGGTCGCCACACGCGGTGACGTCCAGTACATGTGCTTCGACACCATGTCTGAGGCTGGCGCCGGCTGGATCCACTACAGCAAGAGGATGGACGATCCCGACGCCGGCTACGACATCCATCTGAAAGAGCGCCTCGATCTTATTCTCGAGGCGTGCATGGAGCGCAAGATCACGCTCATCGGAAACTTCGGCTCAATGAACCCGAAGTCGGCCTCGCGGGTGGTGGCAGACCTGATTCGGTCCAAGAACGTCGGCACCGTGCGCGTCGGCGTCGTCAGCGGAGACGACGTGCTGCCCTACGTTGAGAAGCATGCCGACACACTGACCGTGCAGGGGAAGGATACGCTCCTGTCCGAAATCCCGGGCCGGATCGTCGGGGCGAACGCCTACATGGGTGCCGACCCCGTCGTTGAGGCGCTCGAGCAGGACGTCGACCTCGTGGTCGCGGGGCGCATATCCGACGCCTCGCTTTACCTGTCTCCGATGCGCTACGAGTTCGGTTGGGATCCCAACGACCACAACATGATCTCCCGTGGCATCACGATCGGAAAGATGCTCGAGTGCGGGAGTCTGGCCTGTGGCGCCTTCTGGGCCGAGCCGGGATACCGCGAGGTGCCGGGAATGGTCGATATGGCCCTGCCGATCGCTGAAGTCTACCCGAGCGGCGAGGCGATAATCACGAAAGCACCAGAAACAGGCGGCATGGTCAATCGGGACATCGTTGCCTTGCAGATGATTCACGAGGTCAACGATCCGGCAAAGTACCTGAGCCCGGACGCCACCGCAGACTTGACGACCGTGCAACTGGACGACTCGGGAACCGACGCGGTCCGGATCCACTGGCCCGATGACGCGACCGTCGGGACCGGGCGCCCGCCGACTGCGAAGGCGCTGGTCGCGATCGACGAAGGGTTCATCGCCGAGTGCTGGTTCCTGTTCTCAGGATTTCGTGCCCTGGAGAAGGGACGGATGCTCGACGGGATCATTCGCGAGCGACTGACCAAGCAGGACGGGGTCGATCTCTCTTACGCCAAGACCGACTACATCGGAATGAACTCTGGATTGGGGAGCGCGGCACCGGCCAGCGAACATGAACCGGCGGAAGTAATGGTCCGGTTCGCCGCGCGAGTGAAGGACGAAGAGTCCGCGAACAAGATCGTTCGGGTGTCCCAGTTCCTGCCGTTCATCACGCCGATGGGTCTCGGTGAACGGCGCGGCATGGTACGGAAGGCGCTGGGTATTCACTCGACGCTGCTGCCATGGGACACTCTCAAGCCGACCGTCGAAATCATGGAGGTCAGTTGATGCCCCGCGTGCCGTTGCGCGACCTGGCCGTAACCCGCGGGGGTGACAAGGGCGGCAACTCTCACCTTCCGCTCCTCATATTCGACCGCAAGAACTACGAGGCGGTCCGACAGCAGGTTACCGCCGAGAGAGTCGCTGACCTTCTGAAAGACGAAGCGCCCGGCGGCGTCGAGCGATACGAGCTGCCGAACCTGCCGGCCCTCAACTTCGTGTTGATCGACGCGCTGGACGGCGGCCGCAGCCGCATGCTGCGTTTCGATCCACGGTTCGTGTTCGGGGAGCGGCTCCTCGATCTCGAAATCGAGCTACCGGACTGATAAGCGCCTAGGAGGTAGACGTGCGAATTCGAAGATCGGTTGTCGAAGTGCCGGGGAGCGTCAGGAAGATGCTGGAGAAGGCCCGCACGTTCGAAGCAGACGTGCTGATGCTCGACCTCGAGGACTCGGTCCCCGAGAACGACGAGGCCAAGACGCGCGCTCGGCAGGAGATCACCGAAGCGCTCGACGGGCCCTGGGCGGCGCGGGAGATCGGCATCCGGATCAACAAGATTGGAAGTCCGTGGTTCAAGGACGACGTCGCGTTCGTCCTTGAGAGAGGGGTCGGCACCGTCATCCTCCCGAAAGTCGGATCTGTTGAGGACATGAAGTTCATAGAAGAGTCCTTCGACGGCCAGGGCGCTTCGCCAGATGTTCAGTTCATCATGTCGGTCGAAACGCCGCGCTGCCTGATCGAGCTCGACCGGGTGGTTGCGCAGTCGCCCCGGATCAGCTGCCTGATCGCGGGAGGCTTCGACTTCACGCTGGAGACCGCGCCTATCCGCCTGATCGGCACAGACGAGGGCCTCGGCGACGCCCATATCACGTACGCCCTTCAGCGAACCCTGGCCGTCGCCCGCGCCCACGGGCTGAACGCACTGCGCAGCTGCCTCGTGATGAACTTCCGCGACAACGACCGCGTGCGAAAGGTCGCTCAAGATGCTCGCTCCTTCGGCTTCGACGGCATGGCCACGTACTATCCGGGGCACATCGAAGTGCTGAACGACGTATTCGCGCCATCGCAGGAAGAGCTGACCTGGGCGCAAGAGACGATCCGCCTACTCGAAGAGTCCAACGCGACGGGCCGAGCCGCTCTCAATCGGAACGGACTGGTGGTGCTTCCGCAGCACGGGAAGCTCGCACGCAAGCTGCTGGACTACGCCGCCGAGCTTGGTCTCGGAAAAGGAGTGACGTCGTGAAGCCGCTGGAAGGTATCAGAGTCGCCGAGTTCGCCCAGTGGGTGGCCGGTCCCGCCGCCGGCGTGATCCTCGCCCACCTGGGTGCCGAGGTCATTCACGTCGAGCATCCGAAGCGAGGGGACGGTCTCAGGGGCCTGCGCAGCGACATTCTCCGCGGGATCTTCAAAAGCAGCGGGGTGAGCGACGAGGCGGGGGGAGACTTCAACCTGATCTGGGAGCTTGTCAACCGCGGCAAGAGCAGCCTCGCTGTCGATCTGGCATCAGCCGAAGGGCGCGAGATCGCTGACCGGCTGATCAAGACGGCGGACGTCGTAGTCACCGGTCTTCGCCCGTACGAGCTCGACAAGTTCAACCTCAACGCCGAGCGAATTCACAGCGTCAACGACAAGGCCGTCGTCGTTCACTTGACGGGCTGGGGGACGAAAGGCCCGCGCGCCGACCTGCCGGGATACGACCACACTTGCTTCTGGGCCTCGACCGGATTTCAGGCCAAGCTCACGCAAGAAGGTAAGGAGCCACCGTATCCGCGGCCGGCGCTGGGGGACTTGACCTGCGCCCTCGCGGTATCGGGCGCTGTCATGGGCGGTCTAGTAGGCCGGCTGAAGAGCGGAAAAGGGAACGTTGCCGAGGTTTCGCTGTACGGCGTCGGAATGTGGGCCTCGTCCTCTGACCTCCAGACAGTGCTGCTGACGGGCCGGGAGCTCGCGCCGCACAATCGTGAGGCTGCCCACAACCCGATGGCCAACGTCTACCGCACCAGCGACGATAGATGGCTGATGCTGCAGCATCTGCAGTCGGATCTCTACTGGCCGAAGCTCTGCGAAGCGATCGCAGTACCAGACCTTGTGGGCGACGACAGGTTCACCGACTTTGAGGCGCGCCGGGTCAACGCCCGAGAGCTCGTGAGTATCCTTGATAACGCCTTCGGGAGCCATGCGCTCAGCTACTGGCAAGACCGGCTCGACGAGTTCGGACTGGTCTGGGCTCCTCTCAGGACGCCAACAGAGGTCACTCAAGACGAGCAAGCGCGTGCGAACCCCACGTTCTCGACCCTCCAACATCCGACACGGGGGCCAGTAGAGTTCGTCGATCCACCGATCCACTTTCGCGACGGAGACGAAGAGCCGATGTCGACTGCCCCGGAGCTCGGCCAGCAGACTGAGGAGATTCTGCTTGACCTCGGATACGACTGGGGCGCGATTCAGGAACTCAAGAAGGCCGATGTCGTCAACTAACACGCCGCGACTCCCCGCGCCCGTCGACACAGGCGCGCGAGCGGAGACTCCGGGTGGCTGAACGGCTCATCGACGACCCCGGCAAGACTGCTGTTCTGATCATGGATTTTCAGCACGGGATCATCGATCGATTTGCGCCGGAGCAAGACCGACTTCTGCAGTCCGCCGCCACCGTGCTTCAAGCGGCCCGACAGGCCGGTATGCGCGTGATCTACGTCGTTGTGCAGTTTCGGGAGGGCTATCCTGAGATCAGCCGGCGCAACAAGCGCTTTCATGCCCTCTCTGAGCAAGGGTGGCTCAAGGAGGGCTCAGCGGAGGTGCAGATCCACAGCGGCGTTGCGCCCCAGGATGGCGACGTCATCGTCACGAAGCGGCGCGTCGGTGCCTACGCCGGGTCCGACCTCGAGGCGATCCTGCGGGCCGGCGGCATCGAGACGCTCGTCATGTTTGGCGTCGCCACCAGCGGCGTCGTGCTGTCGACTGTGCGCTGGGCAGCGGATATGGACTATCGGATCGTGGTGCTATCGGACTGCTGCGCTGATGCGGACGATGAGGTCCACCGGGTGTTGACTGACAAGGTGTTCGCGGCTCAGGCCACAGTCGCGACGTCTCAGGACTTCTTGCAGGACGTCACGGGATCTCCCGCGGCATAGCCGCCGCGCTCTTTATGCGCCACGGAACTGAGGCGGGCGCTTCTCAGCGAACGCCGAGAGCCCTTCCCTCAGGTCGCTCGTATACGCGAGCGAGTTGAACAGCCTCTGTTCGACTGCCAGCGCATCCGCCATGGGAAGGTCGTAACCCTCTGTCATCGCGCGCTTCGCCGCCCGCAAAGCGATTGGACCACACTTGCATAGCGCAGCTGCCAGATCCGTCGCCTCGGACATAAGATCGGCCTGGGGCACGACTGAGTTGAGAAGTCCGGCGGCCAGCGCCTCTTGAGCCGTCACGGGCTTCCCCGCCAGGATGATCTTGGCCGCGATGGCCCAGGGGAGCTGGCGGATCAGCCGCTGCGTTCCTCCCCATCCCGGAATCAACCCGAGAGTGACCTCCGGCGCGCCGAATCGCGCATTCTCTGCGGCGACCCTCAGATCGCAGGCCAGGACGATCTCCAGGCCGCCTCCCAGGGCAAGACCGTTCACCGCTGCGATCAAAGGCTTGGTGACGATCTGTCCGCGCATGATCGTCGGCGGCTCATCGTAGGGATTGTTCTCCGGATCGTCCATCAGGCGCGGGATTGTCGATGCTAGATCAGCGCCGGCGCAGAAAGCCTTCTCGCCCGTGCCTGTCACTATTCCCACCCAGGCTTCCGCATCGTCTTCGAATCGCCTGGTCGCATCTGAGAAGGCCTGCCACATATCAAGATCGATCGCGTTTAGCCCATCAGGCCGATCGAGTGTAATCGTTGCAACGTGGTCTTCTCGTTCGTATCTAACTGCCATCGCTAACTCTCAGTCGCCGTACTTGAAGAAGCCGCTCCCGGACTTCCGCCCGAAGTTACCAAGGGACACCATCCGACGGAGGATGGTGGGCGCCTTGAAGCGTGGCTCTCCGTACTCCTCGAACATCGACTCGCTCATATGAAGCAGAGTATCGAGGCCGATCAGGTCTGCTGTGGCGAGCGGACCCATCGCGTGGTTCAGGCCCACCTTGCACGCCTGATCGACATCCTCGGCGGTCGCGGTGGCGTTTTCCACCACCCTTACGGCATCGAATATGAACGGCACCAGCAAGCGATTCACGATGAAGCCCGGTGTGTCCTTCACGCGGACAGTGAGCCGGTCGATCGAGTCGCAGAACGCCATAGCCTGATCGACCGTGTCTGGCGATGTGCTCCCAGCGGAGATGACCTCGACCAGCCGCAAGACCGTTGGGGGGTTGAAGAAGTGGAGTCCGATTACTCTCTCGGGACGGCCGGAGGCGCCCGCAAGGCTGCTCAGTGAAAGCGCGGAGGTGTTGCTCGCGAGAATGGCCTCCGGTTTGCAGATTTCGCCGAGGCGGGCGAACAGTTCCTTCTTCAACGCGAGCTCCTCGACGGCCGCCTCAATCACCAGGTCACAATCGGCGAGGTCGTCGCTGTTTGTCGTGCCGCTCAGACGCTGAAGCGCTCGTTCGTGCTGCTCGTGGGTCAGGCGCCCCCGTTCGACCTCACGCGCCAACGCGTGTCGAACGTTCCTGATGCCTTCATCCAGGCGCTCTTGATCGGTCTCCAGAACCACGGTCTCGTAGCCGTGCGTCGCACACACCTGCGCGATCCCGCTGCCCATGATTCCGCAACCCACGACCCCTGTCTTTCGAATCGCCATAGTTAGGCCCGTGGGCCCACGCCCAATCTCCGATAGGCGATGCTTGCCCTGGCCTTCGTCTGAACGAACTGGATGTGCGGCTCCATGACGGCCCTATTCTATGTCATCGCGTTCTGGAGGGTGCTTTCATGCTGAAGAATCGAGTTCGGCTCGATCGTGTATCGCGTAGATCTTGGCTTCGGGGCGGATTTCAAGACCACCACTCCCGCAGTGCCCGGCGAAGTAGCTTTCCCGAGGCCGTCCGCGGCAGCTCGCCGACGGACCGGATTTCCCCGGGCGCCTTGTAAGGCGCCAGGTGGCTCCGGCAGAAGGCGATCAGTTCATCTTCGCCGACGCGCGTACCCTGCCGCAGAGTGACCGCGGCCACGACTCTCTGGCCCCAGACCTCATCCGGGAGGCCGATGACACTCGCATCCAGGACGTCCGGATGGGAACGCAGTGCCTCTTCCACCTCCGCCGGGTAGACGTTTTCCCCCCCGGAGACGATGAGGTCGTCGCGCCGGTCCAGCACATATACGTATCCGTGATCGTCGAGGTAGCCGATGTCCCCTGTGTGGAGCCAGCCTCCGCGGAGGGCCTCCTGGGTCTCCCGTGGCAGGCGGAAGTAGCCCGCGGTGACGGTGGGCCCTCGCACGACGATCTGCCCGGCCTCTCCTGGTGGCAGAGTGCGGGCGTCCTCACCCTCGATGCGGACCTCCGTGGGAAACAGCGGCTTGCCAGCGGCGCCGAGTTTGAGGGGGGCGTCTTCCGGCGCCAGGGTCGTCACCTGCGAGGAGGCCTCAGTGAGTCCGTAGGTCTGGACGACGGGCACGGCACGGCGGGCACACTCCTCCAGGAGGTCGCGGGGCACTGGGCCGCCTCCGACGAGGACGCACCGAAGACTCGGCGGATACGGCTGGTCTTCCCTCTCCTCCAGCATACGGTGGAGCATGGTAGCGACCACCGATACGATCGTGACACTCTCCTCATCGATGGCGCGGTTCACTTCCTGCGCGTCGAAACGGTCCTGCAGGACGACGGTGATCCCGTAAATGACGCTCCGCATGAGGATAGCGAGGCCTCCGACGTGGAATAGGGGCAGGCAGGCCAGCCACCGGTCGTTGGGGTTGAGGCCCAGGTTCAGGGCTGATCCTACGGCGCTCCACCAGTGGTTGCCGAAGGTGAGCATCGTCCCTTTCGGCGTCCCGCTGGTGCCCGACGTGTAGAGGATCGTGTGGACCGCCCCAAGATCGACGAGGTCTGCCGTCGGATCGGGCTCTGTCGCCGGCGCCGGGACGGCCCCATCGCTGACTTCTGCGAGGGAAAAGTAGCGGGAGTCGGGCGCTGCGGCTGCGATAGCAGCGGCCTTCTCACGCTGCGTCTCGTCGTAGACCAGCAACGAAGGTTCGCTATCCTTCATCTGCCGCATGAGCTCTGGGCCTTTCAGCCTCGTGTTGAGTGGGACGAGGATAGCTCCCAGCCGGGCCGTCGCATGGACCATCTGGACGAACCCTGGCCCGTTGCCGGCGAGCAGCGCCAATCGGTCGTGGGGCCGGACACCTGTGGCGCGGAGACGCGATACGGCATCGGAAGCGCGCCGGTCCAGATCTGCGAAGGTCCAGCGTTCTTCGTTGGAGACGAGGGCCAACCGGTTGGGGGAGATGAGCGTTCTCTGGCGAAGCCACTCCGGCATGCGCTGCTCTGTGGGGCCGGCCGTCACGCCGTCACCTCCCGCGTGGCCGTCGCGTAGCGAGCCAACGCCCGCTCGTCCAATTCAACTCCCAGGCCGGGGCCCTCAGGGAGCGCTATGCGGCCTTCGCGCACCTCCAGGCGCCGGGCGACGATGTCCGCCGCGAGCAACGAGCCGGTGGCAAGTCCGCATGCCGGGCCCTCTTCGGGGAGAGCGGCGGCCAGATGGAGGGCGGCGGCCGTCCCGACACCAGCATCGATAGTGGTGGTGACGATCGTGGAAAGCCCGGCATTCTTTGCCGCCAGCGCGATCTCGATGCCGGCGCGCAGGCCGCCGACCACCATGGGTTTTACGACGAAGTGGTCGGCGGCGCCGGCCTCCAGTAGTCCTCGCGCCGCTGCCGGACCGGTCACGTCTTCGTCGGCGGCGATGGGCACGCCGGCGTCGCGCCGTACCCGCGCCATCCCGCTCAGGTCGCCCGGCGCCAAGGGCTGCTCCACGTACTCCAGGCCGAACTCCGCGAGAGAGCGAATCGCACGCACGGCCTGCTCCACAGTCCAGGCGCCGTTGGCATCGAGCCGGAGCGTCACGTCCGCGCCCAGAGCTCCTCGCACAGCGGCCGTTCGTTGCCTTTCCCCATCCAGGTCTGGGGCCATACCCACCTTGAGCTTGATACATCGGAAGCCAGCGGCGAGGGCGGCGGCCGCCGCGGCCGCCGCCTCGTTGCCAGACTCGGCGGCGATGGTGGCGTTGACAGGCACGGCGGCACGGGGCGAGTCGCACAGCAGCCGCGCCAGGGGGAGTCCCCGGGCGCGGGCCAGGGCGTCGAGCGCGGCCGTCTCCAGGCCGCATGCCAGCGCCGGCGGGATGCCATCCGGGAGACCGGCCGACAGACGCCCGACGTCTGCCCCGAGCAGGCCAGGGGCCAACCGCGACAGGGCTTCTATCGCCTCGTCTACGCCCCCGACGCCGAGCGCCGGGTGGGGCGAAGTCTCCCCCATCCCGACAAAGTCCGCGTCGGTCGTCAGGCGCAGGAGGAGCCCCTCGCGATGGGTGATCCGCCGTTCAGCGGACCAGAACGGGGCCAGCAGCGGTAGACGGAACGCCGTCCAGGAGAGACCCGTGACCTTCACAGGAGGAGCCCCAACGCGAGAAGAGCGCCGAAGGCCAGGTGGAGTTGCGCTGTCCGTTTGAGGATCGCGTTCAGGTCGCGCCCGGCGGAGCCGGAGAGGACTGACCGGCACTGGCTGGCCGCCAGCGGGAGGGAGAGCGCTGCCAGGAGCACGCCGACACCGGCGCCCGCCGCGATCAGAGCCGGCAATGCGGCATAGGCTCCGAGCACGAGCAGGAGGTACTGCCATCGGCTCGCCCGGTCTCCCAGGCGCACAGCGAGGGTTCGCTTTCCCGCTCTCTTGTCCGTCTCTATGTCTCGCAGGTTGTTGACCACCAGGATGGCGGTCACAGTCAGTCCTACCGGGACGGCGGCGGCCGCCGCCACGGCGCTTATCTCATCTGTTTGAAGGTAGTACGTGCCAAGCACCGCTGCCAGGCCGAAGAAAACAAACACGAAGACGTCGCCCAGGCCGTGGTAGCCGAGGGGCCAGGGACCGCCGGTGTAGGCGAGCCCGGCGGCTATGGAAACGATCCCTATCGCCAGGATGGGCCAGCCGCCTACCAGCGCCAAATACAGGCCGATGACGGCCGCCGCGCCGAAGGCGAGGTACGTCGCCGCCCGCACCTGCGCCGGAGAGATGAGGCCCTGCTGCGTGACGCGGGGAGGCCCCAGGCGGTCCTTGGTGTCCGCTCCGCGCTCGAAGTCAAACAGGTCGTTCGCCAGGTTGGCGCCGGCCTGGACGAGGAGCGCCGCGGCCAGGGTGGCGGCGAAGACGAGCGGGCGGAACTCGCCCTCGGCGCCGGCAGCGGCTGTTCCCACGAGCACCGGCGCGACCGCGGCCGTTAGCGTGGCCGGCCGGACGGCGAGCAGCCAGTTCGCCCACGCGGAAGACGGCGAGGAGCCGGCCCTGTCCGTCATTGGAGGCTCAAGGAAGACGTGGAAAGCGGGAGAAATCTGGCTTGCGCTTCTCCAGGAAGGCGTTTCGGCCCTCTTGCCCCTCCTCGGACATATAGAAGAGAAGGGTGGCGTCCCCGGCCAGTTGCTGTATTCCGGCCAGGCCGTCGGTGTCGGCGTTGAAGGAGGCCTTGAGGAAGCGGAGGGCCGTGGGGCTCATCTCCAGCATCTCCTGCGCCCAGCGCACGGTCTCCTCCTCGAGTTGATCGAGGGGCACCACGGTGTTGGCCAGGCCCATCTCCAGTGCCTCCTGCGCCCGGTACTGACGGCAGGTGTACCAGACCTCCCGGGCCTTCTTGTGGCCGATAATCCGGGCCATGAGCGTAGCGCCGTATCCCGCATCGAAGCTGCCGACTCTCGGGCCCGTCTGGCCGAAGACGGCGTTCTCGGCGGCGATCGTGAGGTCGCACACCAGCGCCAGAACGTTGCCCCCGCCGATGGCGTAGCCTGCCACCATGGCGATGACCGGTTTGGGCAGCAGGCGGATCTGGCGCTGGAGATCCAGCGCATTGAGCCGGGGAACGCCGTCGTCGCCCACGTAGCCGCCGGCGCCCCGCACGCGCTGGTCTCCGCCGGAACAGAACGCCTTCGTCCCCGCTCCGGTGAGGATCACCACGCCCACGCTGGCGTCGTCCCGCGCGTCGGCCAAGGCGTCCTGCATCTCGAACAGGGTCTTCGGCCGGAAGGCGTTCCGCACTTCGGGTCGGTCGATGGTGATCTTCGCCATCCCGTTGGCTTTCTCGTAGATCACGTCCTCATAGTCAGACGATTTCTTCCAGGCCACCGTCATCTCAAGACCTCCTCCGGTCGTTCTCGTGATAAGCATTCGTTCAGGAAGCGACGCACCAGCGTCGCAAAGACTTTCGATTGCTCCAGGTGGGTGGCATGACCGGCGTCGCCTACGACCTCGGCCCGCGCGTCCGGCATGGCTGCTGCCGTCCGGTGAGTCAGAGCGCTGTACTTCTCGTCCAATTCGCCGGCCACGACCAGCGCTGGCACGTTAATCTCGCCCAGCCGGTGCCAGAGCGGCTCCTGCTCACCGGCGCCCATACCCCGCAGGCTGTTCGCCAGCCCCACGGCGTTGTTGGCAAGCCGCTGGCGTTGCAGCTCCTCCCGGACGGCGGCAGGCAGGCGGGCCTGGCTGGCGAATAGGGGCAGGGCCTCCCACCTCCGCACGAAGGCCTCCACGCCGTCCTTGTCGATGGCGGCGGCGAGTGCCTCGTCGCTCTCGCGGCGGGCGGCGCGCTCGGCGGGGTCTTCGATGCCCGGCGAAGCGCTCTCCAGAACCAGCGCGCGGAGTCGGTCCGGCGCCGCCAGCGCCAGGTGAACGGCCACCCGTCCGCCCATGGAGTACCCGAGCACTGCTGCTCGCTCCACGCCTAGCCGATCCATCAGAGCGACTATGTCCTTCACGCAGCGCTCCATGCGGTAGCGAGCGGGATCGGCTGGGGAGTCGGACGCGCCGTGGCCTGGGAGGTCGACCGCGATGGCAGTGAAGCCCGTCCAGCTGTTCAGGAAAGGCTCCCAGGTGGCGCTGCTGCCCGTGAAGCCGTGCAACAGGAGCAGAGCTGGCCCCTCGCCTGACGCCGCCACGTTCAGATTGATGTCGTTGACGGCGATACGCCCGGGAGGGCGCGCGTTCAGGTGGCCATACGTCCCGCCTGTACGGGTCACGATGACCTCCCGCTCCTGGCCGGTTGCCTGACGGCCTGCTGGACCGCCTGCCACAACTCCCGGTGAAGCTGGGCGTTGGCCTGGCGGTCAGTGCGAATCTCAAGGACGGTGACCCCGTCCGAGGCAATCGATTCCTGCATCGCCGTTCGGAACTCCTCACGAAGCTCGACGAGCCGATAGCCCAGCCCATACATCTCGGCAGCGTGGCGGAAGTCCAGTCCGTGGGGTGTTCCGAACAACTCCTCGAAGTGCTCTGCGTCCTCCGCCTGGGGCAGGAGCGAGAAGATGCCGCCGCCGTCGTTGTTCAGGAGGACGATGGTGGCGCGCAAGCCGGGCAGACCCACACCGGTCCCCGTCCCGGGACGCCCGCCCATCTGGGCGAACCGTCGGGCGGCAAGCAGTCCGTTCAGATCGTGATAGAAGGAGAGGTCGCCGATGACCAGCACGATGGGCCCCGAGGAGACCGCTGCAACTCCCAGGGCCGTGGAGACGACGCCGTCGATGCCGCTGACACCCCGGTTGGCGAGGAATCGGAATGGCCGGGAGCCGCCCGGGAAGAAGGCGTCCAGGTCCCGCACGGGCATGCTGTTGCCGGCGAACAGAGTGGCACCCGGCGGGAGAAGGCCGGCCAGTTCGGCAAGCACGCCTGGCTCCGAGACGCCGGGGTCCACCGAGAGCCGGGCCTCAAGGGCCGATCGCGCCTGTTCGTTCACTTCCCGCCAGCGCGAGGCCCATTCGTCATTGGTCTGGCGCCCCTTCGCGGGAGGCAGGGCGGCGAGAAGGCTGCGGCAGAAGGAAGAGGGATCGGAGTGGATGATGTCGCTGACCACGAGTTCGGGGTCGTTCCATCCGGTCTCGTCCACCAGGACCTGGCGGGCGCGGGCGTGCTGTTTGAGGTAGTGGAGGAGAGGCTTGGACGTAGGCGCGGCGCCGAAGCGGAGCACCACCACCGGGGCCAGCTCCCCGGCCGCCTCTTCGTCCCGCAAAACGGCGTCGTACGCGTCGATGACGAGATGGTCGTGGTGGGGCCCGCAGCGCACCTGAGAGAGCGGGTCAGCGAGTACCGGGTAGCCGAGCTCGCGGGCCAGCAGCATCACTGCCTCCGGCAGGTCGTCCGGATCATCCCGTGGGCCGCAGACGATGAGGCCGCGCGGAGCGTTCCGCAACTGTGGCGCGAGGTCAGCCAGGTCGGCGGGATCGGGCCGGCGGGCCGCCTGCCGCACGCCGATGTAAGGCGGCTGGTCGTTCCCTTCGCGGCCCATGGGAGCGGTCCCGGTAGCGGGCTGCAGAGGCTCACGCAAGGGGAAATTGACGTGGGCCGGGCCGGGCGGGTCGGAACGCGCGATGGCGACGGCGCGGCAAGCCAGGGAGCGGACGTAGCGCACGGCCTCTTCGCCGGACTCGGGGAGAGCGGCGTCCACTGACCACTTGGCGTGGGAGCCGTACAGGCGGATCTGGTCTATCGTCTGGTTGGCGCCCACCTCCCGCAGCTCCGGCGGCCTGTCCGCCGTGAGGACGAGCAGCGGGACCCGCCCGTAGTAGGCCTCGGCGACGGCCGGGGCGAAGTTGATCGCCGCCGTCCCGGAAGTGGATACGATGGCTACCGGGACGGCCAGTGCTTTCGCAATTCCGAGGGCAAAGAAGGCGGCTGATCGCTCGTCCAGGTGGGTCCAGAGGCGGATGGCGGGATGCCTTCGCAGCAGGAGCGCGAGCGGCGCTGATCGGGAACCGGGGCAGATGCAGGCGTGGCGGACGCCGCCGCGTGCCAGTTCGTCCACGAAGGCGCCGACGAAGTCCCGAAGGATCTCGCCCGGGTTCAGGTCGCGTTGCCGTTCAGCGCCCACAACATCGGCCTCAGTTTCAGACACGATTCGGAGTACTCCCGCTCGGGGTCGGATCCAGCAACGATGCCGCAGCCCGCATAGAGGAACGCTTCCCGTCTCCGGACGAGGGCCGATCGGATTGCCACGGCGAAGTCGCCGTCGCCGCGGCCGTCCACCCACCCTACCGGTCCGGCGTACCAACCCCGGTCGAAAGGCTCCCACTGCCGGATGAGTGTGAGGGCCGCATCGCGCGGCAGGCCCCCGGCGGCCGGGGTCGGGTGCAGGCGATCTACCAGTTCCAGAACTCCGCGCTCAGTTCTCAAGGCCCCCTCGATCGGGGTGTGGAGATGCTGGACGTTGGGCAGGCGCAGGAGACCTGGCGCTCCCGGGATTTTGAGCCGCGAGCAGAGGGGTTCCAGTCCATCACGCAGAGCCTGCACGACCACGGCGTGCTCGTGCCGCTCCTTCGGGTCGGCCCGCAGGGCCTCGCCCAGGCGCCGGTCTTCTTCTTCAGTGACGCCCCTTCGGGCCGAACCGGCGAGGCAATCCGCCCGTATCGTACTGGGTGCGTCGCGGCCATCAGTGGCGGGGCAGCCCACGCGGACTAGCCGCTCCGGTGTGGCGCCCAGGAAACAAGCGTCGCCCCGGGCGAAGGCGAAGACCGTGCAGTGGGGGTAGCCTTCCATCAGGCGGTGCAGCGCCTCAGCAAGATCGACAGGCTGCTGCAGGCGCATCTGCACCCGGCGGGCCAGCACGAGCTTGTCCACGGCGCCCTTCCGGACGTGGTTCACAGCCTCCGTGACGGTCGCCTTCCACGGGCTGTCATCGGTACTTTCACTGCGTGTACGGCTCTCGCTTACCTCGTGACGTACTGGATCCTCGTTCTCCCGGAGGAGGCCGCGAGCTTCGCTCTCAAGGGCGTGAAGACTGTGTTGGGCGTCGCCGTCCGGGCTGGTCAGCGCGTTGACGGTCAGCCAGGACGATTCGCCCTGCTGAATGAACAGCAACCGCGGTAGGACGAGGAGCGCGCTGGGGAACCCCTCCCATTCGGGACTTTCGCCAGCCGGATCGAAGGAAAAGCCGCCCATGAAGACCGGTGCTGGGGCGGGACATCCCTCCACTTGCTTCACAACCGCCGTGGATAGCAGCCGGCGCCGCGCAGATTCCACCTGGGCGAAGCGCTCGGGGCCCCGGCCGGTCAGTCTGGCTGCCGCGCCGATGGCCACCATTGAGAAGCCCGCCGCAGGTTCGACCCAGAGTACCCTCTCCTCGCCGCTGGTGCGCTGGAACACGGACAGGGGATCGATAGTGTCGATGCGTGTTGTGGTGCTCGTCAGAGTGACCCCGTCGGCGTTGATCGCGCTTCGCGATGTTATCTCCAACGAGGGGTCTTTCAGTCCTCCGGCCTCAACAGATGTCACGGAGTTACCGCTCATCTCTTCTCGCTTGAGGGCAAGGCTTCTTCTTTCGCCCCAACGCTGCGCATGAGAAGCGGCCGCAGGGCGTCGTAAGCGTCTTCCAGCCGATCGGACCGGTCGGAGAGGGCCCACGCCGTAATCACCTCGTTGAGTGCGCCGAACCAGGCGCGAGCGGCTACCTCCGTGTCTACGGCCGCGATCGCGCCTGTGTCTACAGCGTCGTCGAGGTGGTGCTGGATTACCGCCGCGAACTCGCCGCGGATTTCGGCCATGCGGCGGTGGAATTCGCGGCCGGCGCCGAGGGCCTCCACCATGAAAAGGCGAGCCAGCGAACGGTGTTTGCCAAACGTGCGGACGACAGCCAGGAGGGCAGCGTCGGCCCTGGCCACCGGGTCCTCGTGTTCGGCGAGCGCCAGCTCTATCTTCTGCAGCAGGCGGGTCGTGGTTCTGTTGAGGAGGGCGAGGAAGATCGCCTCCTTGTTGGGGAAGTGGAAGTAGACACCGCCCTTTGAGGTGCTGGATACGCCGGCGATGTCATCGACGCTTGCGTCGCGGTAGCCTTTTCGGGAGAAGACCTGCAACGCCGCATCAAGGATGCGCCGCTGGCGGGTCTGAGCTCGGGCCTGAGGATGAGTCATCTCCAATATCCGACCGACGCGTCGGTCGGATATCAGCTTATGACCGCGGAAGTTTGCAGGCAACCCACGGTGTGCAACTGGGCTGCCTTCGCGCTACGATTGGCGACGTCATGCCAGACCGGAACGCCCACCAGGTGCGGACGATGTTCGGGCGCATCGTCCCCCGCTATGACGTCCTCAACCGCCTGATGAGCCTGGGGATGGACCGGCGCTGGCGACGGCTGGCGGCTGGCGCAACCCGTCCGCGCGGCGCCCGCGCCCTTGACATCGGGGCCGGCACCGGGGACCTGGCCCTGGAACTGCGCCGCCAGGGGGCCGACAGCGTCATCGGCGCCGACTTCTCGCCCCACATGCTGACCGCCGCCTCCCGCAAGGACGTCGGCAGCAACGCTCGTATCTCCTGGGTTCTCGCCGATGCGCTGCGGCTCCCCTTTCCGGACGGGAGCTTCGACTGCGTGACGAACGCCTTCGTCCTCCGCAACCTGGCGGACCTGCGTACCGGCCTGGCGGAGATGGCCCGCGTCCTGCGGCCGGGGGGGCGTCTGGTCTGCCTGGACATGACGCAGCCGCCGGAGGGCGCGTTTGGTGCCATTTACCGCCTCTACTTCAATCGCCTCCTACCCCGGCTGGCCGGGGCGATCAGCGGAGACCCCGCCGCATATCGCTACCTGTCGAAATCCCTGGAGGGCTTCCCGGACGCCGCTGCCATGGCAGAGCTCCTGCGCGATGTTGGCCTGGCCGGGGTCCGTGTGCGACGCCTGGGAGGCGGCGTCGTGGCCCTGCACAAGGCCCGAAAGCCGGAGTAAGACCGCCCTCAACCACTCTGTCACCCCTCCGCAGCACTTTCTGTGTAGCGCCGGGCCGGTGATAAGATATTCGGGCTATGCCAGAAAACGAGCCGTCTGAGCGCGCGCGCCCGGGCGAGCTCGATGCCAGCACGGCCGAGGCGCGAAGGCTGATCCACGAGCAGAACCGCCTCTCTTGGAACGAGGCGACGCGGGCGCACAACAGTCACAAGGTCGACCAGGCGAAGTTCTTCCGCGAGGGCGGCCAGAAGATGTTCCCGGAGGAGATCGAGCTGCTCGGCGACCTAGCCGGCAAGTCGGTGCTGCACCTGCAGCGCAACGCCGGCCAGGGCACGCTCTCCATCCAGCAGCTCGGCGCGGCCAGTGTCACCGGCGTCGATATCAGCGACGAGGCGATCGACTTCGCGCGCAAACTGGCGGCGGACGCCGGTATCGAGGCGACGTTCCACTGGGCGGACGTCTACGACTGGCTGGCCGAGGCGGCAAAGGCGGACGAGCGGTGGGACGTCGTCTTCTGTCCTACGGGGCGATCTGCTGGCTGTCGGACCTGCGAACGTGGGCGATGGGCCTGGCGGCCTTGCTGAAGCCGGGCGGCCGCTTCGTGGCGGTGGAGTTCCACCCGGTGATGGGGATGTTCGACGAGCAGATGAGGCACCGCTTCGCGTACTCGTCACACGGCGCGGCGGTGACGTGGGCCGAGGGCGTCAGCGACTACGTGGCTGAGTCCGGGTCGATCATCACGCCATCGGGTTGGGACGGCGGCGTACAGGACTTCGAGAACCCCCACACCGTGCACGAGTTCGCCTGGGGCCTCTCCGAGATCATCACTGCCCTGCTCGAAGCCGGCCTGGTGATCGACCACTGCCGGGAGTACGACTACTCCAACGGCTTCCGGCCCTACGGCGAGATGACCGAGATCGAGGGCCGGCGCTGGACGATGCCCGAGGGCAGGCCGGCGATGCCGCTGATGTAATCGGTCATCGCGCGCAAGCCCTAGCCCGGGGCTTCTTCCGCCAGCCACTCGACGATCTGGCCGACGGCCCAGGCGATGCCGCCGGCGATGCCCATAACGCCGACGAGGGCCACCCCTGTTACCAGCACCTCCAGCGTCTCGCTAACGTCGAAGCCGAACCCGAGCGCGATCACGAAGACGGCGACGACGACGGCGGCAGAAGCGACGACGCGGTCGGCGGGGGAGGATCGGTCGGCGAGCGTGCGTGGTGGTGGTTCCGGCATGACGTCCATTCTAGCTGCTCTGCCCGAAGTTCACCCCTTTGCGATGAAGCGTTGGCCGAGCTAGTCTGCATCTGCTCGCCCCCATCTGGCCGGCTGGAGGATTCACGATTTCGCCGGGCGTTGATTTCGTATCTGGCGCCCCCGGCAGGACTCGAACCCACAACCTTCTGATCCGAAATCAGACGCTCTATCCAATTGAGCTACAGGGGCGCTTGTATTAATTACAGCGCCAGGCGGCGATCGCGTCAACTGTGGCGGCCGTCGGCCTGCTCACTGCTGACCTCGTGAGTTGCGTGAAAGATCCTGAGCGTCGTTCGGATTGACCACCCCGGTCGGCGCGGGTACCTTTGGTCTGGCGCCACCGCCGGTGGCCGTTCCGCAGTTTTTCGTCTCGCACACCGGGTATCTGCATGACCACCGAACAGGACACCACGGCCGATCTCGCACGCCTGCAGGAGTTGATGCAGGGCGGCGATGTGCAGCCCGCGATCGACTTCCTCGAGGGTCTGCACCCGGCCGACCAGGCTGATCTCTTCGAGGCGCTGCGTGAGGACGACCAGCCGAAGATGCTGGCGCTGCTTTCCGGCAAGGGGATCGCTCATCTGCTGAGTCACCTCGAAGGCGAACGGCGGCGCCTGCTGGTCGAGGGGATGCCGCGAGCGACGGTGGCCCGCGTGCTCGACTCCTCGGACAACGACGTCGCCGTCGACATCCTGCGCACGATGCCGCCGGCCGAGGCGATGATGACGATTGAGCAGATGGAGACGGCGGCGGATGTGGCGCCGTTGCTGGCGCACGAGGACGAGAGCGCCGGCGGCCTGATGACGCGTGGCTACATCACGCTGCACGGGGATATGACGGCGGCCGAGGCGATCGACTATCTGCGGGCGACGAAGCCGGCCGCTGAGGAGGCCTACTACCTCTACGTGATTGACGCTGCCAATCACCTGCAGGGTGTCGTTAACCTGCGCCAGCTGATCGTCTCCGATCCGGAGACGCGGCTGGAGGAGGTGATGGAGACTGAGCCGATCGCAGTGTCGGCGGAAACGGACCGCGAGGAGGCCGCGAGCCTTCTGCAGCACTACCGGCTGCGCTCGCTGCCCGTCGTCGATGAAGAGGGTGAGCTGCGCGGAGTGATCACCGGCGACGACATCATCGACGTCATCCAAGAAGAGGCCACGGAAGACATGTACCACATGGCCGGCCTGCCGGGAGACGATAGCCTGCATGCATCGCTCCAGCTCTCGGCGCGGCGCCGCATCCCGTGGCTGCTGGTCAACCTGGTGACGGCGTTCCTGGCCGGCGGCATCGTTGCGCTGTTCGAGGGCACGATCGCGGACGCCGCGGCGCTGGCCGTGTTCATGCCGGTGATCGCGGGACAGGGCGGCAACGCCGGCATCCAGACGGTAACGATCGTCGTGCGCGGGATCGCTCTCGGCGAATTGGAGTCGGGCGACGCCTGGCGGGTGCTGCGCAAGGAGATCGCCCTGGGCGTGATCCGGGGCGTGCTCTTCGGCCTGCTGGTGGGCGCGGTGGCCTTCGGCTGGCAGGGCGAATGGGCCTGGGGCGCCGTCGTCGGTGCGGCGATGCTGCTGAACATGATCCTGGCGGGGCTGCTGGGCACCTTCATCCCGATCACCCTGAGGGCCGTCAAGCTCGACCCGGCGATCGCCTCCGGTGTGTTGCTGACGTCGTTCACCGACATGCTGGGCTTCCTGTTCCTGCTGGGGTTCGGCGCGCTGGCGATCGGCCGGCTTACGTAGATGACGGGCGGGAGTGGGCAGGTGACGAGAAAGGAGCGGCGCAAACTGGCCGCTCCTCGTTGTGTTTCAGTGGGGTGAGCGACGGGACTTGAACCCGCGATCTTCAGGGCCACAACCTGACGTGTTAACCACTACACTACGCCCACCATGGAAAAGACCCCGCGGCCGGGGTCGCAGTTCAGTTTAGCAGTGGCTCGCGAAGGGGGTCAACGAAAGCGCGCGCCTGACCGCCGAACACCGTCCTGCTACGATTGAACCGATGGCCACAGACTTCGATCCATACTGGATCCTGGACGTCGACCGCGGGGCCTCTGCGGACGACGTCCAGGCGGCCTACGAACGGCTGATCGCAGCGGCGCCGGAGGGCTCGGCGCGCCGGCGGGAGATCGAGACGGCATATGCGGTGCTCAGCAGCGAAGAAGGGCGCCGCGAATACGATAGGCGCCTCTCGACGCGGGAGATCACGGGCCTGCCGGCGGCGTCGCCCGAGGCGCTGGTGGCCGCCGCTCAACCGACAGGGCGCGAGAGCGTCGCCTGGACGCCCCGCGACATCGCCATCGCGCTGATCCTGCCGCTGCTGTTGATCGCGCTCAACGTGGGCGCGTCGCTCGCGACGGATGTCGACACGGACGACCTGACGGAAACGGACCACATCGTCGGCTTCGGCTTCGGCTTCGTGTTGGAGGCGGCGCTCCTGGCGCTCGCCTTCAACTTCGCCGTCCGCAAGTACGGGGGATCGTGGCGCTCGCTCGGATTCAGGTGGCCGCAGGGGGTTGAGTGGTGGTTCCCGCTGGTGGTCGTGGGCGGCGCCTTCGCGACGATCTGGGTCTGGGTGGGGCTGCTCTACGCGCTGGGGATCGCGCCGGATTCCAACATCCCGGAGAACGTCTACGACTTCGCGATCCCGGTGATCATGCTGGGCCTGCTATCGGTCATCGCTGCGCCGCTGGCCGAGGAGGTGTTCTTCCGGGGGTTCCTCTTCCAGGGGATCGCCAAACGCTGGGGCATGTGGGCGGGCATCGTTCTCAGCGCCTTGATCTTCGGCCTCGCGCACGCCGGTGGACCCGACACGTGGCTGCTCCTGCCCGCGATTGCCGCTATTGGTGGCATCTTCGCCTGGGGCTTCGCGAAATCCGGATCGATCTACCCCTCGCTCTTTGCGCACGTTATCTTCAATAGCGTGAGCTTCATAGTTGGATTCACGGAATGACGGCCGGGCGCATCGAGGAGACGTTCGCGCGGCTGAAGGCCGAAGGCCGGACGGGGTTCGTCGCCTTCCTCACCGTCGGCTACCCTGACGTCGAGGCGACGCTGCGCATCGTGCCCGCGCTGATCGAGGGCGGTGCAGACGTGATCGAGCTGGGCATCCCGTTCTCGGACGCGCTGGCGGACGGCCCGAAGATCCAGGCGGCCTCGTTCCAGGCGCTGGAGCAGGGCGTGACCGTCGAGACTTGCCTCGAAGTGGTGCGGAAGTTGCGCGAAAGCGGCGTCGAGGCGCCGATCGTGCCGATGGGCTACTATAACCCGCTTATGGCGTACGGCCCGGCGCGCTTCGCTAAGAACGCGGCTGAGGCGGGCGTTGACGGCCTCATCGTCGTCGACCTGCCGCCGGAGGAGTCGGACGAGATGCTGGCGGCGTGTGAGGCGGCCGGCCTGCGCCTGATCTACCTCGTGGCGCCGACGAGCACCGAAGAGCGCATACGGGAAGTGGCCAGGCGGGCGTCCGGGTTCGTCTACTGCGTTAGCGTGACAGGAACGACCGGCGCGCGGGACGAGATCGCGCCAGGGCTGGCCGAGTTCGTCGGACGTGTGCGAAACGCGACGAACTTGCCAATAGCTGTGGGATTTGGTATATCTCTGCCTAAGCATTTCGAAACTGTCGCCCGCATAGCGGACGCGGCGGTTATCGGAAGCGCGATTATCGACGAAATCGCCCGCAGTGATTCGTCGGAGCAATCGGAGAGGCTAAAGAGTTATGCAGAGGTGGTCACCGGCCGACGGGGAACAGCTGCGTAGGGCCGTTCCGGCTCGTCAGACGACGAGTCGCGTCGCCCGTATCTATGGGGCTGGCTCTCGGGCCGGCATCTTTAGCGCTCGCTAGGCAGCCGGTGCAGGCCGGCCCGTAGCGGGCCGGGAGACAGTCGGCATGCTGGTACGGGGCGTCAGGGGCGCGACCACAATAGAGGCCAACACAGTCGAGGCGATCCTCGAGGCGACGCGGGAGCTCCTCTCCGCCATGGTGGAGGCCAACGGCATCGACGCTGAATACGTGGCGTCGGCGCTCTTCACGACAACACCGGATGTCAACGCTGAGTTTCCCGCAGTCGCCGCTCGGGAGATGGGCTGGGAGCACGTGGCGCTGCTCTGCGGACACGAGATGAGCGTTCCCAAGGCGCTGAAGATGTGCCTGAGGATCCTCCTCCACGTGAACACCGATAAGCCGTCCAAAGAGATCAGGCACGTCTATCTGCGGGGCGCCATCGCACTGAGACTGGACATCGAAACTAAAAACGACTGACGCAATCGTCGGACAAGGGAGACAGAAGTAATGATCGTAGTCATGAAAACCGGTGCAAGCGAAGAGCAGATCGCCCGCGTACAGAAGGCGATCAAGGAGCGGGGCTTCAAGGACCACCGGATCCTCGGCGAGGAGCGGGCCGTGGTGGCCGTGCTGGGTCACGTCTACCCGGAGCTGGTGGACGAGCTGGGCGTGCTGGAAGGCGTCGACTCGGTCGTGCGCATCAGCAAGCCGTTCAAGCTGGCCAGCCGCGAGGTGAACCCGTTCAACACCGTCGTCCGTGTGGGCGACGTCTCGATCGGCGATGGCAACGTCGTGATGATGGGCGGCCCGTGCTCCGTGGATACCGAAGAGAACGTAATCACGACGGCCCGGGCGGTCCGTGACGCCGGCGGGCACATCCTGCGCGGCGGTGCGTTCAAGCCGCGCTCCAGCCCGTACGCTTTCCGCGGGCACGGCGAGAAGGGCCTGCAGATGCTGGCCGCCGCGCGAGAAGAGACCGGCCTGCCGATTATCACGGAGGTGATGGACGCGCGGGACGTGGAGCTGGTGGCGAAGTACGCGGACATCCTGCAGCTGGGCGCGCGCAACATGCAGAACTTCACGCTGCTGGACGAAGTTGGCAAGGCGGCCAAGCCCGTCATGCTCAAGCGCGGCCTGTCGGGCACGATCGAGGAGTGGCTGCTGGCGGCGGAGTACATCCTCTCGCACGGCAACCGCGACGTGATCCTCTGCGAGCGGGGCATCCGCACGTACGAGACGGCGACACGCAATACGTTCGACGTCAACGCGATCCCGCTGGTCAAGCGCCTCTCGCACCTGCCGATCTTCGGCGATCCGAGCCACGCCACCGGCGCCTGGTACCTGGTCGAGCCCGTCGGACTGGCTGCAGTCGCCGCCGGCGCCGACGGCCTCATCGTCGAGGTCCACCCGGAGCCGGACCACGCTCTTTCCGACGGCGCGCAGTCGCTCACACCTAAGAACTTCGCGAAGCTGGTAGAGCGGACGCGAACGGTGGCGCAGGCGCTGGGCCGCGATCTGGCGCCGTCCAGCGCGAACGAGGAGAAGGCGCGCAAGGCGAGCTAGGCCCGCCAAGCGACGGATAGGGAACGGATTGGCCAGTAACAGGGGCGCGACACATTCGCGCCCCTGTTTTGCTGCCGGACACGTATAATTGGGCCGTGAAGAGCGAGAAAGCCAGTAAAAACGATAAAAAGGCTAAGCGGTTAAGCGAATCCTCTTGGCAGAAGGCCTTCGCCCTGTCTATCATGGGCGAGATGGTGCAGATCCAGGTTCGCGGCTTCGAAGGGCCGATCGACCTCCTCCTGGAGCTGATCGACAGCCAGGAGTTGGACATCACTGCACTGTCCCTCGCAGAGGTCACCGACCAGTACTGGCAGGAGTTGGAGAACACCGGCGACCTGGACGCCGATGCCATCTCGGACTTCATCAGCGTCGGCTCGAAGCTGATGTACATCAAGTCGAACGCGCTCCTGCCGAGCGCCGAACCGCCGCCTGGCGACCTTGACGAGCGCATCGAGGAGACGGCCGCCGACCTGACAGCCGCCCTGGAAGAGCACCGGCGCTTCCGCGACGCCGTCGACCTCTTCCGGCAGCTCGAGGAAGAGGGCCGGCGAACGTTCGCGCGAGCGGCGCCGCCCAAGAACGTGCCGATGCCGCCGGGGCTGGAGGGCGTGACGCTGGACAATCTGCTGAGCGCCGTCAAGGACGCGCTCGCCGACAAGCCGGCCGAAAGCGACGAAGAGACCGTGATCCACGTCGAGCCGGTGACGGTATCTGAGAAGAGCGAGGAGATCTCGGCGAAGCTGTCGCGCAAGAGCGGGCGGCTGCCGTTCAGGCCGCTGCTCAAGGCCTGCGCGACGCGGACGGAGATCGTCGTGCTGTTTATGGCGGTGCTGGAGCTGATCAAGGGCGGCGGTATGTGGGCCGAGCAAGAAGAGGCGTTCGGCGAGATCCAGCTGATCGACACGGCTGCTGAGGCAGAGGCAGCCGCCGAACCCGCCAGCTCCTAACGAGAGCCACTGTTAATTCGCCCCGGATGAGATCGGCTGCTCGGTGCCCTTGTTTGCGCCTTCGATACCTCAGGGCGAACGGGTCGGACGGTGGTTGCCTGGCTGGCGGTCGGCGCCGCTGCGTTTCGGAGAAACAGAAAAGGCCGGGCGTTGAGCCCGGCCTTTGTGTCCTGGTTGCCTCGCGGCTACGCGCGGGCGAGGCGGCGGCCACCGCGACGGCGCCCGAAGCGGGGCCCACCACCGAACTTCTTCGGCTTGGTGTCCTGCGTCTTCGCCTGAGCCTGCTTGTGCAGCGGCTCGTGCTTTCGCGCGCCGTTGGCGCCGTTTTCGGAGCCGGGTGCGGGGATGCGCGGCAGCTTGACGCCGAGCTTGCGCTCGATCTCGTGCCACTTCGAGAGGTCCGTCGCCGTAAGGAGCGTGATCGCCTGGCCGGAGCGGCCCATGCGACCGGTGCGGCCGATGCGGTGTGTCATCAGTTCGGCAGTGTCCGGTACGTCGAAGTTGATGACGCGGGCGATGTGCAGTACGTCGAGGCCGCGGGCGGCGACGTTCGTGGCGACGAGCACGTTGGACTTGCCCTCCCGGAAGCGGCCCAGCGCGCGATCCCGCTGGTTCTGGCCGAGGTTGCCCTCGAGCACGGAGACCTGGAAGCCCTGGTTGTCCAGCTTACGGCCGAGGTTGCGGACGCCGTGCTTCGTGCGGCCGAAGACGAGCGTCGTGCCGTCCAGCGGCTCCTTCAGCAGCTTGATCAGGACCTGGAACTTGTCCTGGCGGAAGACGTCCATCACGACCTGCTCAATGTCGAGCCCTTTCTCTTCGTCCGCGGAGGAGACGACTTCGGGGTCGACCTGGTGCTTGCTGGCGATCTTGTGGACCCAGTCGGGCGTCGTCGCCGAGAACAGGGCCGTCAGGCGGTCGCTCGGCGTAGCGGAGATGATGCGCTCAACGTCCGGAGCGAAGCCGCGGTCTAGCATCTCGTCGGCCTCGTCGAGGATGAGCATGCGCAGCTGGTCCAGGTGCAGGTTGCGGCGTCGCAGGTGATCGAGCACGCGGCCGGGGGTGCCGACAACGACGTGGCTGCCCTTGCGCAGGGCGGACTCCTGCGGGCCGTACGAGACGCCGCCGTAAACTTGCGTCACGCGCAGGCCGGAGCCCTTGCTGAGGTCGCCGAGGACGGAGCCGACCTGTCGGGCCAGTTCACGCGTGGGCGTGAGGATGAGCGCCTGCACTTCCTGTCGGGTGGGGTCGCAGTGCTCCATGATAGGGAGCGCGAAGGCGAGTGTCTTGCCGGAGCCGGTCTGGGCCTGGGCGATGATGTCTCGTTTGTCGAGGAGGATGGGGATCGATTGCGCCTGGATAGGCGTCGGTGTGTCAATTTCCATCCGCTCCAGCGCCTTCAGGCTGGATTCGCGGAGGGTAAAGTCATAGAACTTGGGCAAAAAGGTGGATCCTTTCTTGGTGGGTGGGGAAGTACGCGGGTGTCTTACGAGCGAAATTCCAAACTTAGCTTTTGCTAAGTATAACCCAGCCTGTCTGTCCTGAGCAATTGCGCGCGCTGGCGGCGCTATACGCCATCTCGTAAACTTACTGTCGCAATGCCTACTAACATGACCAAGAGCGACCGCGTTGAGGCTGCTCTCAAAGGCGATGATATCGACCGGGTTCCCGTCTCGGCGTGGTGGCACGATTATGCGCGCGAGTGGTCAGCGGCCGATCTGGCGGAGACGACGCTGGAAGCTTACCAGACGTATGACTGGGACTTCGTGAAGGTGAACTCACGGTTCTGCTACTACGCCGAGCCCTGGGGCACCGAGTACAAGCGCTACACCGACCGCATGCCGGAACCGGAGACGATCGCCGTGTCGGACGCCTCCGGCCTGGCGAAGATCAAGGCGGTGGACGGCACCGCCGGCGCCTTCGCCGAGCAGCTGGAGTCGCTGGCGTTGATCGCCAGCGGCCTCGGCGGGGAAGCGCCGTTCCTGCAGACGGTGTTCAGCCCGCTGGCCGTGATGTCTCGCATCACCGGCTCAACGTCGGCGGTGCAGCAGATGATGCAGGAGGCGCCTGAGGCGCTTGACGAGGCGCTGGGCGCCATCACCCAGACGATGGGCGAGTACGCCGAGGCTTGCCTGGACGCCGGTGCGTCCGGAATCTTCTACGCCGCGGTTGAGTGGGGATCATCGGAGTTCATCTCCGGCGAAGACTACGATCGCTTTGGCCGGCCCTTTGACGAGAAGGTCCTGGAGGCCGTGGCCGTGGCGCCGTTCAACGTGCTCCACGTCTGCCGCGACCACAATCACCTGCCTCGGCTCCTGGACTACCCCGTTGCGGCGTTCCACTGGGACTCGCGCGGCGAGGCGAACCCCTCGCTCGCCGATATCCGGGCGCTGACCGACCGCGCTCTCATGGGCGGGGTCGATCACCGGCGGACGATGCGCCGCGGCGATCCGGCGGACGTCGGTACGGAGGCCACCGAAGCGCTGGAAGAGACCGGCGGCAGGCGGTTCCTCCTGGCGCCGAACTGCTCCGTCGATCCCACGACTCCGGAGCAAAACCTGTTCGCGCTCGTCGAGGCGGTGCTGGCGTGACCGTGTCGCTGGCGCGACGCGAGCTGCAAAGGATCGCGCCGGGGCGGCCTTCGGCAGTCACCGTCGGTGTCTTCGACGGCGTTCATCGCGGGCATCACCACCTCATCGCGGCGCTTCTCGAGGAAGCGCGGCGGGAGAGCCTGGCGTCGGCCGCCATCACCTTCAATCCGCACCCGCGCACGGTCCTGCAGCCGGGCGCCGCTATCACCTACCTGACGTCGTTGGAGGAGCGCGTCGAGCTGCTGCAGGCGCTGGGGCTTGACGCCGTCGGCGTGCTGGCATTTACCTCGGAGCTCGCACAGCTCGAGCCGCGGGAGTTCCTCGGCCTGCTCGTGGATGAGCTGGACATGCGCTTGCTGGTCGTCGGGCCGGACTTCGCGTTCGGGCGCAACCGTGCCGGGACGGTCGAGGTCAGTCGCGAGATCGGTGAGGAGCTCGGCTTCCGGGTGGAGGTTGCGGAGATGCTGGACGAAGGCGGCGAGAAGGTCGGCTCGACAGCAGTTCGCGAGGCGCTGGACGTGGGCGACCTTAGCCGCGTGGCGGAGCTTTTGGGCCGGCCGTTCTCCCTGCGCGGGCCGGTGGTGGAGGGCGACAAGCGGGGCCGCGAGTTGGGCTTCCCGACGGCGAACATCGCGATCGGGCTCGACCGCGCCCTGCCCGCGCATGGCATCTACGTCACGCGGGCCTACGTGCGCGAAACCGCCTACATGGCCTGCACGAACATCGGCGTGCGGCCGACGTTCGAGACCGATGGGCGGCCGACTGTCGAGGCGTTCATCCTGGACTTCGACAGCGACGTCTACGGCGTCGAGGTCCGGATCGAGCTGTTGGAGCGGTTGCGCGGCGAGGAGCGCTTCGAAAGCGCCGGCGACCTGGTGGCGCAGATGCACAAGGACGTCGACCAGACTCGCGACTACTTCCGCTCGCATGGTGACCGGGCGAATGCCTGAGGTACGCGCTCCAACCGAAGCCGAGCTTGACTGGCTGACGCGGCGCGCCGTCTCTGAGATCATTCCGCACGACGACTTCGTGAAGGCGCTCAAGTCCGGCAGGGCTCTGCGTCTGAAGATGGGCTTCGACCCCAGCGCGCCGGACCTGACGATCGGCCATGCCGTGGGGCTGCGCAAGCTGCGGCAGCTGCAGGAGTACGGGCACACTGTCGTGATCATCGTCGGCGATTGGACGGCGCGGATCGGCGACCCGTCGGGGCAGTCGAAGACGCGGCCGATGCTGTCGGCGGAGGAGGTCAACGCCAACGCGGAGACGTACCTGGAGCAGTTCTTCAGGATCGTCGACCGTGAGAGGACTGAAGTGAGGCGGCAGAGCGAGTGGTTCGGCGACTTCGGCCTGGCTGACGTCATGCGGCTGGCCGCCACGTTCACCGTCGCCCAGATGCTGGAACGAGCCGACTTCGCGGAGCGTTACCAGCGCCAGCAGCCGATCGGCGTTCACGAGCTGCTGTACCCTCTCTTGCAGGGGTACGATTCGGTAGCCGTGAAAGCGGACGTGGAGTTCGGCGGCACCGATCAGAAGTTCAACCTCCTCGTCGGCCGCGATCTACAGGTGGAGGCGGGCCAGAAGCCGCAGTCCGTCTTCACCGTCCCGCTGATTGTGGGGACGGACGGCGAAGTGAAGATGGGCAAGAGCGTGGGCAACTATGTGGCGGTCGCCGACCCGCCGAACGACATGTACGGCAAGCTGATGTCGATCCCCGATCACTTGATCGCCGACTACTTCGAGTACCTGACGGACGTGCCGGACGAGGACGTCGCGGCCGTGCGCGAGATGGTTGAGAATCGTACGGGAAACCCGATGGCGTCGAAGAAGCGGCTCGCCCACGAGCTGGTGGCGCAGTTCCACGACGCGATGGCAGCGGAAGAGGCGCAGCAGTTTTTCGAGCGCACGTTCAGCAAGCGGGAGCTGCCAGAGGACGTCCCGGAGGCGAGCGTGTCGTTCGGAGACATCATGGACGGCGGAACGGTGCGCATTCCGAAGCTGCTGACCGCACTCGGATTGACCAAGAGCAGCTCCGAAGGGAGCCGTCTCTTCGAGCAGCGGGCGGTCGAAGTGGATGGCGAGGTGGCCGAAGAGCTGCGCATCGCGCTGCGCGACGGCATGATCATCCGCGTGGGCAAGCACCGCTTTGTGCGGCTGCTGGACGCCGACGCTCAAGCGCCTTGATGTGAGCGGGCGCCGCCGCTAAGCTACCGGCGTATGGGTGAGATCCCCGAGGACCTGGAGGCGTCCGTTGAGGACCAGGCGCAGTCGCGCGTCGAGATGAGCGTGCAGGGCTACGCGAAGTACCTGACGCCTGAGGCGACGGACAGCCTCCGTGCCTCAGCGAAGGGGATGCCGCCGCGTGTCAACCGCTTCGAGGTGGAGCCGGTCGAGGGTGGCGGCTCCGACCACACGATCGATGTCCGCTATTTCCAGCGAGACGAGTCGTTCGTGGTGCGCAGCCGCTGGCAGCGGCGCGACGACGCCTGGATGGTCGTGCACGCGGAGCGGCTCTGGGGGGAAGGCGTAAGCGCAGCCCGGCCTCGTCTCGCGAGTGATGGCGTCAGTTCTGCGCTCGCTGCGACGGCGCTAATACAAGAGCCGTCAGGCGCTACTCTTGCCCGGTTCCCGAGTCTTGCGCGCCGCTTTCCCTTCGTCGTCGTCGCCGTTGCCCTTGAACTTGCCCACCAGCGTCCAGGCGAGCGGCAGCGTTACCGTCGCGAGCCCGAGCTTCATCAAGTCGCCCACGATAAACGGATAGAGACCGCCCCCTAACGTCTTGTCAACGGTACCGCCGCCGGTGATGAACTCGGCCAATGGTGTCCCCGTGCCCGGGAGGATCCAATTGGTGTCGATCAGGAAACCGAGCCAGAGCAGCCCCGGTATATAGAGCGCTGCGGCGCCCAGGAACATGGCGAAGTACGCCCAGGGCTTGCGGTCCCATTGCAGCTGTTCGGAGAGGTACCCGACGATGGCGGCGGACAGAATGAACCCGACGATGTAGCCGCCGCTTGAGATGTTCCATATCAGCGCGTGGGAGCCGTCCCAGGGCAGGATGGCGTGCATGCCCCATTCGCCGTTCACGACGCCTGATCCGGGGGCGAAGATCGGCATGCCGATCATACCCAGGGCCATGTATATCGCCATCGATCCGCCGCCGCGCGAAGCCCCAAGGGATGCTCCTGTGATCAAGACGCCGTAGGTCTGCATCGTGATCGGCACCGTTGTCCAGGGGGTGCGTATTGCGATCTGGGCGCAAAGCCCAACAAATAGCGCGAAACCAATCATCAGAGCGAAATCGCGCGCCAGGCTCGCCGCTCTGCTGTCAGCGTTGAAGCGCGGAACTACCGCGTCCGCCAGGGTCAACGTTTGCGTGCTCTGCAAGCAGTCCTCCTAATGTTCGCCGGAAAGCGAACGTACCAATCCTAACCGATCGCGCAGAAGTCGGGCAAGGCGTTGTTCGCTCCGATCGAGGGGCGTGCTGAGGCCGTTCCTTGCTCACGCGGCCCCGACTTGCCTTGAACGAGCGGTCGCAAGTCCACTACCATCGAAGCGATCCACCCTTGCGTTCACTGGTTTGGCCATGGCTCCCCGCCATAGTGGGAGCCTTCACGCTGATCGCTGCCGCCTGCGCCGGCGACGATGCGCCTTCGCCCACGCCTGCCTCGCCGACCCCGCTGCCGACGGCGCCGCCCGGCACGTCCGGCCCGGGCGTAACGGAGAGCGAGATCCACCTCGGCATGACGAACGATGTCGCGGGCGCTGGTGAGACGCCGTACGCTGCGGTTAGTCTGGCGGTCGAGGCCTACTTCCGGAAGGTGAACCAGGAAGACGGCGGCGTCTGCGGGCGGCAGGTCGTGCTCACGGTGGAGGACGACGAGTACCTGGCGGAGCTGGCGCTCGACCGGACTCAGAAGCTGGTGGCGGAGGACGAAGTGCTCGCCGTCATCGGGGCGCTGAGCACACAGGCCCACCGCGACGTCGCGGCGTACCTGAGCGATCCGGACGGCGACGGCAACATCGCGGACGGCATCCCCGATCTGTTCGTTTCGACCGGCTGGAGCGGCTGGGGCGACGTCGCCACGTATCCCTGGACGACTTCCCTCATCCCTGACTACTACTCGGACGGCCTGACCCTCGCGGCGTACATCAACGAGAACCTGCGCGGTCAGCGGATCGGGCTCCTCTATCGCGACGACGAGTTCGGCCAGGACTACCGGGCGGCCCTGGAGGCGGCGTTCGCGTCGGTGGATATCCTGTTCTCGCAACCGTATGCGGTCGATGACGAGGACGTGAGCCAGGAGATCAACGCGGTGGCGGAGTCGGGCGCGGACGTGATCATCCTGGCCTCGACGCCTGCCGTTAGCGCCGATGCGATCACATCCGCACGAGGCGGCGGCTTCGACCCGCAGTTCCTGCTGAGCTACGTCAATCAGCCGAGTACGCTGGCGAGCGAGCTGGGCGGCGGCTCGAAGGCGGAGTCGATCATCGCCGGCTTCGAACAGATGGACGGCATGCTGACGACGTCGTACCTGCTCAGCGCCGTCGAGGACGCGAACGACGCCGCGGTGATTGAGCACCTCCGCATCATGGAGACGTACAGCGGGCCACGGGCGAGCAGCCTCAGCATCTACGGGCAGTCGCTGGCGGAGACTGTGGTCGAGACGCTGGAGCGCGCCTGTCCGGACCTGACGCGGAGCGATCTGATGGCGGCTGCCGAGTCGCTAGCCGGGTTCCACCCGACGCTACTGTTGCCGGGCATCGATCTCGCCCTCGGCGTAGGCGATCACTCGGCGATTCAGTCGATGCAGGTGATGCGCATCAACGCCAACGGAACGCTGGACCCGCTGGGTGAGCCGATCGACGTCGGCCCCTGAGCGGCGTTGACAGAGATGCGGGGCGTGCCTAGCATTCGCGGCGGAATGCGGGCGAGGAGGGACAGATGACTCAGGATCAGGGAATCGACGCTATCGTCGACGCGCACGCCAAGGCGATCCTGACGATGGACATCGCGAAGATCATGGACGACCTGATGCCGGAGCCGATGATGAAGCTGCAGGAGCAGGCCGGCGGTGGCACGGCGCTACAGATCAACTCCTACGAGATCTTGGGCCACACGCGCGATGGGGACGACTACTGGTACGACGTGAAGTACATCGGGCCGGAGTCGTTCACAGTGCACGCTCGCTGGTCGGAAGTCGGCGGGGCGTGGAAGATCGTGGACGCCGACATCACGGTGCGCGCTTAGCGCTAGTCCTTCGGCTCTTCGCGGCCCTGGCTCGCCTCATCGATGACCTTCTGAGCCATGTGCGACGGCACCTCTTCGTAGTGCGAGAACTCGATCGTGAAGAAGCCGCGGCCCTGCGTCAGCGAGCGCATGTCAGCCGAGTAGTGTTGCACTTCCGGTAGCGGTGCCTGAGCTTCGATCGTCGTCATCGCTCCCGACGGGTTCATGCCCTGGACGCGGGCGCGCTTGCCGTTGAGATCGCTGATGACGTCGCCTGTGTTGGCTTCGGGCACGGTGATCTGCATATCCATGATCGGCTCAAGGAGGATCGGCTGCGCGGCCTCGGTCGCTTCGCGAAGGGCCATCGAGGCGGCGATCTTGAACGCCATGTCGGATGAGTCGACCGGGTGCTCCTTGCCGTCGTAGAGGACGATCTTGGCGTCCACCATCGGGAAGTGGGCGAGCACGCCCTCCCGGGAGCCCTCCATGACGCCCTTCTCCACGGAGCTGATGTACTGCTTGGGCACGGAGCCGCCGACGATGCGGTCTTCGAACTTAACGCCGCCGCCTCGCGGCAGCGGTCCGATCTCCAGCGCGACGCGTGCGAACTGGCCGTGGCCGCCGGTCTGCTTCTTGTGCGTGTACTCGGCCTGAGCGGTAGAGCGGATCGTCTCGCGGTAAGGGACGCGCGGCGTGTGCATCTCCAGCTCGACGCCGAACTTGCGTTTGACGCGCTCCAGGTTGACCTCAACGTGCGAGTCGCCGAGGCCGGAGAGGATCATCTCGCCCGTGTCGGCGTTGCGTTCGAGGCGCAGGCTCGGGTCTTCCTCGACGATGCGGTGGAGGGCGGTGCCCATCTTGTCGAGGTCGGCCTTGGTCTTGGGCGAAACGGAGGCGCTGGCGGAGGGGCTGGGGAACGAGATCGGCGCCAGCTTGACCTCGTTGCCCTTCGCGCCGAGCGTGTCGCCCGTCTGAGTGTCGGCCAGCTTGGCGACGGCGCCGATGTCACCGGCGATAATCCGCGGCACCTGGTCCTGGACTTTGCCGGTGATGTGGTAGACGGTGCCGACGCGCTCGTCCGAGCCTTTGGTGGCGTTCCAGGCGTGCGAGTCGCCCGCGAGAGTGCCGGAGAGCACGCGGAAGTAGGTGAGGCGCCCCACGTAGGGGTCCGCGGCCGTCTTGAAGACGAGCGCGAACAACGGGGCGGCGGGATCAACCTTCAGCTTCTGGTCATCGGCCTGCGCGGGGCGATCAGTGGGGGCGGGAAAGAAGTTGGTGATCGCGTTGAGGAGGCGGCGGACGCCCATCACCTTCGTCCCGGCGCCCGCCAGGATCGGGATCAGGCTGCCGGCGGCGATGCCCGCGCGGATGCCGGCGGAGAGCTCCTCCGGCGTCAGCTCCTCGCCCTCGAGATACTTGTTGATGAGCGAGTCGTCGGTCTCGGCGGCGGCTTCGATGAGCTTCTCTCGCGCCTGGTCGGCCGCGCCCCGCATGTCGTCCGGGATCGGGCCTTCCTCGCCCGTCTCGCCGGTGTAGGCCTTCATCGTCAGCAGGTCGACGACCCCCTCGAAGGAAGACTGAGAGCCGACAGGCAGGGTCACGGGCAGGCACTTGTTGCCCCACGCCGACTGGATGTCCGAGACGCAGCGATCGAAATCGGCGTTGTCGCGGTCCATGCGGTTGATGAAGAAGGCGCGCGGCAGCTCCAGCTCATCGGCGAAGCGCCAGGCGAACTCGGTGCCGACCTGCACACTGGACACGGCGTCGATCGTGATCAGGGCCGTCTCGACGGCACGCAGGCCGCACTTCACCTCGCCGATGAAGTCCATGTAGCCGGGTGTGTCGATGATGTTGATCTTGCGGTCGTTCCACTCAAGCGGAATGATCGAGAGGCTCAGGCTGAAGGTGCGCCTGTGCTCGTCCGGGTCCCAGTCGCTGGTCGTGGTGTGGTCGTCGATCGTGCCGAGGCGCGTGACGGCGCCGGCGGCAAAAAGCATTGATTCGGAGAGCGTTGTCTTACCGGTGCCGGAGTGGCCGACAAGCGCAACGTTGCGGATCGCTTCCGTAGGGTATTCCTTCATGGGGGCGTTCCTCGCTTCCGAGTGGGAATCGTCTGCGATTCTATCCTATCTGCGCTACGTCTAAAAGCGGGCGGGGCGGGAACACGGCCCGTCGCCGCTCTCCCGCGGGCCTTCCCACATGCGGCCGACGGCTATCGTGAGCTGCCGAGGACGGCCAGCTCAGGGAGATCCGCGAGCTGGAGTCGATGGGTGAAGGTACCGCCGATCCGAGGCTAACGGCGTTCGTCGCCGAGCGCCCGGCTTAGCGCCCGGCTTAGCGCCCGGAGGTCTGCTCGGCGAGCCAGACTGTGTTCGAGAGCAGCATGGCGATGGTCATCGGCCCGACGCCGCCGGGCACGGGTGTGATCGCACCGGCGATCTTGCGCACCGGCTCGTAGTCCACGTCGCCGACGAGGCGCTGGCCCGACTTGCGGCTGGCATCCTCCACCCAGTTGTTGCCGACGTCGATGACTGTCGCGCCGGGCTTCACCATGTCCGCAGTGATTGCTCCGGCGACGCCCATCGCGGCGATGAGAATATCGCCGCGGCGTGTGAACTCCGGCAGCGCCGGTGTCGCCGTGTGGCAGAGCGTGACCGTCGCGTTGGCGCGCTCGTTCTTCTGCATCAGGATGCCGGCGAGTGGCTTGCCGACGATGTTCGAGCGGCCGCAGATGACGACGTGCTTGCCAGCGGGTGGATTGCCGCTGCGGACGAGCAGCTCGACGATGCCGGCCGGGGTGGCCGGCCAGGTCGTGGGCTCGCCGCGAAGCAGCTTGCCGAGGCTCGTCGACGTTACGCCGTCGGCGTCCTTCGCTGGGTCGATCGCGGCGATGACGGCGTTCTCGCGCATCTGCTTCGGCAGCGGCAGCTGGACGAGGATGCCGTGGAAGCGCGCGTCGGCGTTGAGGGCGGCGACGCGCGCGATGATTTCCTCTTGGGGCGTCTCCGCCGGCAAGTGGACCATCTCCGACGTGAGTCCGGCCTCCTCGGCGGTGCTGCCCTTGGAGCGCACGTAGGAGAGCGAGGAGGCGTCGTCGCCGGCGAGGACGAGCGCCAGGCCGGGGGTGACGCCGCGATCGTCGCGCAGGCGCGTGGCGCGCTCGGCGACCTCGGCGCGGACCTGCTCGGCGATCGCTTTTCCGTCGATGATTTCGGCTGGCACGGGCCAATCATATCGGCTCTCCGCGCGCCAATCCACGCGCGTCCGGCACGGGTCGTTGATACAATGCCGCGCATGACACGTCTGGGCACGGTGTCAGCGCTCTGGCGCTTTCCCGTGAAGGGGATGATGGGCGAGCAACTGAACCGCTCGCTCGTCACCGGCGGCGGTCTCGCCGGCGACCGCGACTGGGCGCTGATCGACGGCGACAACCGCATCGGAACGGGAAAGATCCCGCGCAAGTGGGGCCCGCTGTTTAGCTCGCGCGCCCGCTACCTCGAGGAGCCGAACGGAAACGGGCCGATCGCCGCCGAGATGACGCTGCCGGATGGCGAGCGAATGATGACTGCGGACGGGGAGGCGGACGCCCGCCTGTCGGCGCTCCTCGGCTTCGAGGCGCGGCTGATCACCGAGGCGCCCGGGCCGTTGAAGCTGGAGTCGCCGCCGCTGGGCAAGGTGCCGGAGAGCGAGGACGCCGAGGCGGTCGATTTCCCGGTGATCAACCGCTTCTTCGACCTCGGCTCGCTGCACCTGCTTACGACGGCGACGCTGACGAATCTGCGCGAGCTGAGCCCCGGCACGACCTTCGACGCACGGCGCTTCCGCCCGAACGTGATCGTGGATACGGCGGGCTCCAGCGGCTTCGTGGAGAATGACTGGCCGGGCAAGGTGATCGCGATCGGCAACGAGGTGCGGATCAAGGTGATGATGCCGACGGTGCGCTGCGTGGTGACGACGCGCGCCCAGGACGACCTGCCGAACGATCCGGCGGTGCTAGAGACGGCTGCGGAGCACAACAGCGCGAACGTGGGCGTCTACGCGGCGGTGGAGCAGGGCGGTACCGTGCGCCGCGGCGACTCCGTCGAAATCGTTGGCTGAGCAGCCGGCCGAGGCTCTACTCGACGACGACTGCGATGCGCTGGCAGGCGTTGTTGCCCATGCCCTGCAGGTTCCACATCTCGTCCGGTTGCCGGGCGCCCGTCGCGCATGAGGCTCGGACGGATAGCTCGTAAGAGCCGCGCCTCGCGTCCCAGTCGTGCGTCCAACCGCGCCAGGCGAACTCACCGACCGGCGCTTCAAGCGTGGCGTCGGACCAGGTCTCGCCGCCATCGGTGCTGACCTCGACGCGCGTGACCTGCTCGCGTCCGGCCCAGGCGCGCCCTCTGAGCGCGACGCGGCCGGCTTCGACAAGGCGGGTGCGCGTGAGGAAGTCTGGTATGCCCGGTGGCGCCATGGGCGCACGCGGCTGGATGAGGCGGACCGGCTCGCCCGGCTCGCCGGATTCGGTCTGGTAGCGGTAGGCCTCGATCTGCTGGAAGCCGGCGAACTCGCCGTCGATCGCTTCGATCGATGTAAGCCACTTGACGCTGGTCATGCCGTACCAGCCGGGGACGATCAGCCGCAGCGGGAACCCGTGCTGCGGCTCCAGCGGCTGCCGGTTCATCGCGTAGGCCAGCAGCACCTCTTCGCGGGTCGCCTCGGCGACGGTGAGGCTGCGCTCGTAAAAGTGGGGGCTGTCTCCCTGGACGCCGCGGTCGGCGCCGCTGAAGACGATCTCTTTGCTCTTCGGTAGCAGGCTGGCCTCACGGAGGAGCGGGGCGAGCGATGTGCCCGTCCACTCGGCGGTGCCGACGGCCTCTCCCATCCACGGCTGGCTGATCGGGCGCGGGGTCATCAGCGCGCGACCGTTGCCGGCGCACTCCATCGTCACGGGCATCGTGACGGCCGGCCGGGCCTTGATCTCGTCGAGCGAGAGGCTGATCTCGCGCCCGACGAGGCCGCCGACGTGCAGCCGGTAACCTTTGGCGTCGACGTACGGGACGTCGAAGTGGACGAGGAGGTAGTGCATGCCGGACGGCGTGATCGGGTAGCGCAGGCCCTCCAGCGGCAGGCCGCGGTTGCGCAGAGCGAGCGCGACCTCCTCCCGCGTGAAGTGGTCGCCGTGCTCGATTCCGCTGCCATCGCCGACAGTGTGAAAGCGGCTGGTGTGTGGCTGTGCCATGTCGGGGGCGATGTTAGGTCAGCTGGCCGACGGAATCAAGCGTGACGCGACCGTTTGACGTTAAGGGGGTCTACGTCACGCCCAAGGTGTTGGCACAAGGCCTAGAACTACTCTCAACCAGCCTGGTATCTTCTCCCATATCCACTTCGTCTGGTAGATGACGAAGACATCCTGACCCTTCGATTGTCGCCTAATGTTCGTGTTCCACTCGACGGTTAACTGGTCGCCGTTTCGGTTCGACGTCGTCGGGGGATGAGAGAAGTCGATTTCAAAGAACTGCAGGCGGAGCCTTCGCAGGAGGGCGCGGCGTGGATCGGTGATAACAAGTCTCAGGATCGTCGATTGCGGTTCCTCTTGCTCCAATCCTTTGAAGTCGTACCGGCGGAGCCACTCGTTGAGAACACGGACGCCGGTGTTCGGCATGAGCCTGAAGTACCCAGGTTCCTCGTAGTCGACCACCCTCGCTTTCCCCTTTACGAACGGGTATGGTCTCGGATTCCTTAGATGGTTTGCCAGGCAAGCTCGACTCCTTTCTTATACCTTCTCGTTGGGCGTGCTCGTGACCTCGGTGCCGTTCTCCAGCGTGAGGACCTCGTAGTCGCCGAAGACGCTCGGCGCTTCGGCCTGCATGAGACGCAGGAACTGCACGGCGACGAGGCGGATCTCAGCTTCGGCGCCCTCGGAGCCGCGGAGCTCGATGAAGTGGCGAATGGCGCGGGCGTTGGCGGTACAGAAGATCATCGTCTCCGTGGCGTTGGGGAGGACTGAGCGCGCGGCCTCACGGGCCATCTTGCGGCGGCTCGTCCCTTTGACGCCGGCCGCTTCGAGGTTCGCCGAGAGTCCGCCGACCAGCTCCAGGTAGGCGGCGTGCGCTGTCTCGATCGCGCGCTGCCAGGTCTCGTGCAGCTGCGGGTCATCGGCGATGATCTGCGGCTCGACATAACTCGCGTCGGACTCATCGACGTAGCGCTGCGAGAGCTGCGAGTAGGCCCAGCCGGCGCGGTGGCGGATCAGCTCGTGCGTGAAGGAGCGCGAGACGCCGGAGATGATGAAGTTCCAGGCGGCGTGCTCGAGGACCGAGCCGTGCTTCCGGCCGATGATGTTGGCGATGTACTCTTCGTTCGTCTTGCGGCCCTTGCCGTAGGAGACGTAGCAGAGGCGGCCGCCGGCCTCAATCAGCTGCTCGCCGCCGACCTCGCTGTCGGTCTCCCAGTTCATGCCGTGATCGCCAAGGAAGCGATCGATCTCGCCGCGGTCGATGTCCTGGCGGCCGACGAGGTAGACCTGCGGCTCGTGGATGATCTTCGGTGTGTCGGTGGTTGCCGTTTCGGCGGCGGCGCCGTTCTTCATCGTCGGCCTCCTCTGGTGGTCTGAATCCAACCTACCGGCGGTTCCATCGTCCGACAAGAGACGAACGTCACCCGCTTGTGGAGAACGTGCGGCTAGCCGATGCCTGTGCAGGCGCCCGGTATGCCGAGCGGCAGGCCGCCGGCGTAGCGCAGGATGACGAGCGCGTCGACCTGGTTGAGGATCCCGTCGCAGTTGACGTAGCCCTTGCTGATGCAGCCGGCGACAGGCGTCGCGAGGACAAGGAAGCGGATGATCCCCAGGGCGTCGAGGGCGTCCACCGTGTGGCTGCAGTCGACGTCGCCGCAGGGAATGGGCAGGGGCGTCGGCGAGAACGTCACCGTCGGCGTTGGCGATGGCGAGTCCGTGGGCGCCGTCGTGGGGGTTGCGGTGAGTGTCGTCGTTGGCGTCGGCGAATCGGTAGGAATTGGTGAGGGCGTGGGCGTTACGGTCGCAGTCGCTGTCGGCGTTGGCGTCGCTGTCGGTGTTGGGGTCGGCGTGGGCGTCGGCGTCGGCGTTGGCGATGGCGTGGGCGATGGCGTGGGAGTCGGAGTCGCCAGGCAGTCGTTTGGCGGTGGGACGGGCGTTATTGTCGGCGAGGCGCTTGGCGTCGGTGTGAAGGGCTCGACGTCGATGCAGTCCGGGATGTTGTCGCCGTCGGTGTCGCGGACGGCGGCGTCGGCCTGGACGAGGCCGTGTCCGGTCTGCAGGTCGACGCCCGGTGTGTGGACGTCGGCGGCGCTGCAATGCAGAAGCGCTCGCACCTGCGTGCCGTTGAGGTTGGGGTAGGCCGAGCGGATAAGCGCAGCGACGCCGGAGACGTGCGCGGTGGCCATGGACGTACCGACCTGGGGGCAGAAGGCGAACGTCTCGAACTCGATCGGCCAGTCCTCGTCGCAGAGGAAGCGGTATGACTCCTGCCAGATGACGCTGGTATCACCCTCGTTAGCGACGTTGCAGAACTCTGGGTTGCCGCCCGGCGCGATGACGTCAACGATGGAGCTCTGCTCGTCGAGGCCGTAGTTGGAGTAGTAGGCCAGCGAGCCGAAGAAGCCGCCGGCGGAGACGGCGATGGTGCTGGGCACGGCCGCCGGGTAATCGAGGAAAGGGTCACCGTCGCACATGTTGTCGGCCCCGAAGTTGCCCGCGGCGGCGACGACGACGGCGCCCGTGCTCTTGGCGAACTTCAGCGCGTCGCGCTCTGGTTGCGTGACGTTGCCGGGGTCGCTGAGGCTAATGTTGATCACGCGCGCGCCGCGCTCGGCCGCCCAAATGATGCCGTCAGCAATGGCCTCGGTTTTGCACGTGTACTCGTTCAACACCAGGTCTTGGCCGCAGACCTTAACCGGCATGATTGTCGCCTTGTAGGCGACGCCGGCGAGGCCGTAGGAGTTGTTTGTGGTCTGGGCAATCGTTCCGGCGACGTGCGTGCCGTGGCCCTTGTCGTCGTTCGCGTGCGGGTCGTCGTCGTAGAAGTCGTAAGGGTCGACGAACGTCGCGCCCGCCAGGTCTGGTGCCTGTCTGAAGTCGCCGAAGTCCTCATAGGCGACGCCGGTGTCGAGAACGGCGACGATAACGCCTTCACCCTGCGTCGTGTCCCAGGCGTTGTCAGCGGAGATGAGGCGCAGGTTCCACTGGTCGATCCAGAGGGCGTCGTTGGGAATCGCGGCGGGGTAGCGGTAGGTGATCTCTTCGACGGCGCGGACGACGCCGCTGGCGGCCAGCGCCTGGCCGATCTCGGCGCGGCGGTCATCAGGGACGGAGACGACGGCGAACCCGTCGACGAGCATCGCGCGGTCCAGCGTGGCGTCGTGCGCGGCGAGGATGCTGTCCCAGCGGTCCTGCGGGATGTTGTCCGCGAACTGAACCGTGAGCTGGCCTGCCACGTGCTGCGAGTCCGTGTGCGGGATGTAGACGCCGCGCTCGGCGCCGGGGCCAGGGCCGGGGCGGGCGACCACGAGCCAGGCCAGGGCGACGCTGGCAACGATAACGGTACGAAGCAACCGGAGCCGGTTCAGTCTCATAGTTGGGCAGACTTCTTCTGCCGCCACCCCTCCGGCTGCAGATACGATGCCTGACGACGATTGTATTCGCTCAACCGGTCGCGGAAAAGGGCGCGTCTCACCTGCTGCGCCTCGTGATACGATTGACGCCTCGTCATCCCAACGAACGAAGGAGCAGCTCAGACGTGGCCGAAATCACTACCGAGACGCTCGACTACGCGACGAACGGCTCTAACGCGAGCGGATTTCTGGCGAGGCCGCCCGGAAGCGGTCCGTTCCCGGCGGTGATCGCCGTCCAGGAGTGGTGGGGACTGAACGACAACATCAAGGACATCGCGGGGCGCTTCGCGAATGAGGGCTTCGTGGCCTTCGCGCCGGACCTCTACCACGGCAACGTAGCGTCCGAGCCGGACGAGGCGCAGAAGCTGATGATGCAGTTGGACATGCAGCGCGCCAGTCAGGAGCTCGTGAAGGCTGCCGAGTATCTCTCCAGGCAGCCGCATGTCAGCGGCCGAGGCATCGGTTCTACGGGGTTCTGTATGGGTGGTGGGCTGGCGCTGACGCTTGCCACCGACTCTCCGCTGATCAAGGCCGCGGTGCCGTTCTACGGCGTGAACCCGCAACCGATAGACAAGCTGCGGGACCTCCAGGGGCCTGTGCTGGCGATCTACGCGGAGCACGACGACTTTGCGAGCGCGGCGATACGCAAGGAACTGCAGTCGGCGATGGAGGGCTTCGGCAAGCAGCTGGAGGTGCAGGTGTATCCCGGCACGGAGCACGCGTTCTTCAACGACACGCGACGCGAGGTCTACCGGGAGACCGCCGCGACCGACGCCTGGAACCGCGCCCTCGCTCTCTTCCGGTCGGAACTGTAGGGCGTCCACATATTCTCCATCGTGGCGAGTTAGGCCGCCCCATGCTGCTGATAGACTTGGCATAATCACATGACACAGACTGCGACGCGATACGAGACCGTCATCGGCGTTGAGGTACACGCGCAGCTACTGACGCGGAGCAAAATGTTCTGCCCTTGCTCCCAGCCGACGCTGGAATCGCCCCCGAACACGCACGTCGACCCGATCTGCCTCGGCATGCCGGGCGTGCTGCCGGTCATAAACCGCTCGGCCGTCGACCTGACGATCATGACCGGCCTGGCGCTAAACTGTGAGATCGCGGCGGAGGCGAAGTTCGACCGCAAGAACTACCACTACCCGGACCTGATGAAGGGCTACCAGATCTCCGAGTACGACATGCCGATTTGCACGAACGGCTGGCTGGAGATTGACGTCGATGGCGAAACGAAGCGTGTCGGCATCACTCGTGTGCATCTCGAAGAGGACACGGCGCGCCTGCAGCACACGACGGACCTGTCGACGGGCGAGCAGTACAGCTTGGTCGACGTGAACCGCTCCGGCGTGCCGCTAATGGAGGTCGTCTCAGAGCCGGATATACGGTCCGCGGAGGAAGCGCGGGCCTACCTGCAGGCGCTGCGTCAGATCCTGCGCTACATCGGCGCCAGCCGCGCGAACATGGAAGAGGGAAACATGCGCTGCGAGCCGAACGTCAGCATCCACGAGTCGGGAACGGAGTTCGGCCAGAAGGTGGAGCTGAAGAACATCAACTCCTTCAAGCACGCCTTCGACGCGATCAAGTTCGAAGAGAAACGCCAGGCCGAGGTGCTGGGCTCCGGGGGCACGATCGCCCAGGAGACGCGCGGCTGGCGCGAAGATATCGGCGAAGCGGTGCCGCAGCGCACAAAAGAGTTCGCGGAGGACTATCGCTACTTCCCGGAGCCCGACCTGCCGCCGCTCGTCATCAGCCGCGAGTGGGTCGACGAGATCCGCGCGCGGATGCCCGAGCTACCAGATGCTAAGCGCGCCCGTTTCGAGGGGCAGTACGGCCTGTCCGAGTACGACGCGCGAGTGCTTGCCGAGTCGCCGGCGCGCGCGGACTTCTTCGAGGCGGCGACGGCGGGCGGCGCAGCGGAGCGCGCGAAGACGGTGTCGAACTGGGTGACGGGCGACTTTGCGCGACTCCTCAACGCCGAGAACAGCGAGATCGACAATGCCAGGGTCACGCCGGAAAGCCTCGCGGCGCTGATCGAGCTGCAAGAGGCTGGGACGATCTCCGGCAAGACTGCGAAAGCCGTTTTCGAAGAGATGTTCGCCTCCGGCAAAGCGCCCGGAGAGATCGTGAAAGAGCAAGGCCTGACGCAGATCACCTCCTCGGACGAGGTCGTTGCGAGCGTTGAAAAGGTGATCGCCGAAAACGCGAAGGCGGTGGAGGACTATCGCGGTGGCAAGGAAGAAGCGATAAAGTTCCTTGTAGGCCAGGTGATGCGCGAGACGCGGGGCCGGGCCGGTCCCGACGTGGTAACTGAGCTTCTTAAGGAGAAATTATCTGAACAGCCGTAGTCTAAAGCCGTTCGCGTGCGTTACTAGTACTGGACTATGACGCATATCGTATCTGCGGTACGCCGCTTCTTCGCGTTCGATTTCCTGAAGTGGTTCTACCCCGGAATGCACATCAAGCGGTGGCTGGCGCTGACGATCATCGGCGTGGCGATGCTGACGTTCGGGTTGAGCTACATCGTGCGCGAGGCGTATCTCACCGGCTTCACGCTGCCGGACTTCATGTACTACGTCACCGGGCAGTTCATTCCACGCTACGTCCGTGGCGTGGCGTTCATGTTGACCGCGCTGGGCCTGATCGTCTTCTCGATCTGGAAGCTCAACGACTCGCTGATCTCGGTGCTGGCGCCGAACCGAACGCGCACGGAGAGCCTGGTGAACACGATCTACACGCAGCGTTTCCTGCGCCGCGGGCCGAAGATCGTCGCCATCGGCGGCGGCACAGGCCTGGCGACGTTCCTGCGCGGCCTCAAGGAGTACACCGGCAACCTCACCGCGATCGTCACAGTGGCCGACGACGGCGGTTCATCCGGCGTCCTGCGCCGGGAGCTGGGCGTGCTGCCACCGGGGGACGTGCGCAACTGCATCGCCGCCCTGGCGGACGCTGAGCCACTGCTCACCAGCCTCTTCCAGTACCGCTTTTCGGACGGGTCCGGCCTGGCCGGCCACTCGTTCGGGAACCTGTTCATCGTGGCGATGTCGGGCGTCGTCGGCAACTTTGAGGACGCAATCCGGCAAACGAGCCGGGTGCTGGCGGTGCGCGGGCAGATCATCCCCTCGACGCTGGCGAACGTGACGCTCTGCGCCCGCACGGAGGACATGCGCACAATCGAGGGCGAATCGCAGATCGGCCCCTCGATGACCAACGGCGACGGCCCGTCGGACCGCATCAGCGAGATATACCTCCTGCCGGAGAACGCGCCCGCCCACCCGGAGGCGGTACGGGCGATTCTGGAGGCAGACCTGATCGTCCTCGGTCCGGGTAGCCTGTACACGAGCGTGCTGCCGAACCTGCTCGTGGAGGGGATCCGTCGCAGCGTGATCGCCTCGTCCGCGCCCAAGGCCTACATCTGCAACGTCGCGACACAGCACGGAGAGACCGACGGCTTCGACGTCGAAGCGCACCTATCGACGCTCGAGGAGAAGCTCGGCAAGAACGTTATCAGCTCCGTCCTCGTCAACGACAACCTCTCCGACAACATCCCGAAGGCGCCGCAATCCCGTCCCGTTCGGCTGGACGGCGATCTGGGCAATCGGATACGATTGGTGACGGCCGATGTGATCAGCGAGGAGAACCGTTATCACCACGACTCCACTAAGCTGGCACAGGCCGTAATGCGCATCTACTACGACCGGGATCAGTCGGCGCCGTTTCCGGTGGAGTTGGAAGAAGATCTGGTCAGCGCACTGGACAGCTAAATGCAACTCGAAGACTGGCTTTCACTCGCGGCGATCCTCGTATCGATAGCGCTTGTCGCCGTCATCCTCCTGCAGGTCAAGGGCGAGGGTGTGGGCGGCCTGCAGAGCGGGTCGTTCGTGCGCACCCGCCGCGGCCTTGAGAAGAACCTCTTTCAGCTAACGATCGCGATGAGCATTCTCTGGATCTGCATCGCCGCACTCGCCGTTTACATCCGCTAGCCTCCTCTTTCCGTTCCCACTGACAATGAGTTCGTCGCCTCCGGGAACGTCCTCAGCCCACCACAGTCACCGTTGGCCGTTCGTAGTCGGCGCCGTCGGGGGCGTCGTGATGCTGGCCGTCCTCGCCTTCGCTTTTATCGACCCGTTTGGCGGCTCAGGCGAGGAGCCGCCGGTGCGCTACGTCGAGGGGGTGGTTGGCGCCAGCTCGAAAGTGAACCCGCTGTTCGTCTATCAGAACGAGGTCGATCGCGACATCGCCGCACTCGTGTTCTCCGGGCTCACACGGTTGGGCGCAGACGGTACGCCCGAAGCCGCGCTCGCCGAGAGCTGGGACGTTTCCGGAGACGGCAGGACGTACACGTTCCACCTGCGGTCTGGGGTCTCCTGGCACACGGGGATCGAGCTAACGGCGGACGACGTCGTCTTCACCTTCGACATGCTCGGCGACCCGCGGCTGCAGAGCGACCCGGACGAGGCGCTGCTCTGGCAGTCGATCGACTGCACCGCGGGTGACGCGCTGACGGTGACGTGTGAGCTCCCGGAGCCGTTCGCGCCGTTTCTGACGTACGCGAGGACGGGTATCCTACCGCGGCACATCCTGGAGGCGGTGGAGGCGACAGACATGCTCGACGATCCGTTCAATCTTGCACCCGTCGGAACGGGGCCTTACCGGCTGACGCAGATGGACGGCGTACACGCGCTGCTGGTGGCGAACGAGGAGTACTACCTTGGCGCGCCGGCGATCGAGGAGATCGAAATCCGCTTCTTCCCCACGATCTCATCGGCAGCGGCGGCCATCGTCGGCGCTGAGATCGACGGCCTGCTCGTTGACCTCACGATCAACCCGCAGGACTTCCAGACGCTCGGTTCCATCGAGGCTCTGGAAAAGTATCCGATCAGCCGCAGCGCTTACACGAGCCTCTACCTGAACAACAGTGAGACGCCGCTCAACGATCACTTCGTGCGCGAGGCGATCACACACGCCGTCGGCGTTGAGGCGATCATCGAGGGGCTACTCGGCGGCCGTGGCCTGCGCGCGGTCACTCCGATCGTTCCGGGCTCCTGGGCCCACTCCGACTTGAACGCACCCGAGCTAGAACTGGACCTGGCGCGGAACCTGCTGGACGCCGGCGGCTGGGAGTTGCCGGCGGGCCAGACCGTGCGATAGCGAAACGACGTCGAGCTGCGCTTCTCGCTAATGACAGACCAGGATCCGTTGCGCGGGGCCATCGCGGACGCGATCGCGGAGCAGCTGCTGGAAGTGGGGATAGATGTCGTGGTTGTCCGCGAGGCGTCGAACAGTCTGGTGACGGACTTCCTGATCCCACGGGAGTATCAGGCCGCGGTGTTCGGCTGGGACCCCGGCGCTGATCCGGACCCCTACCCGGCGTGGCACAGTTCGCAGGCGATCGGCGACGGCCGCAACCTGGCGGCCTACACGAGCGATGAGGCGGACGCGATCATGGAAGCGGCGCGCCAGACGACGGCCGTGGACAATCGCCGCGACCTCTACGCGCAGTTCCAGGAGCTATTCTTGCAGGACGTGCCCAGCGTGCCCCTGTACTATCCCGTCTACACCTACTTCGTGTCGTCAAGAGTCGATGGCGTAGAGCCGGGCTTGCTGTTTACGCCGGCCTCGCGCTTGACGAACGTGCACGAGTGGACGGCCGCGCGGGTGCCGGGCCTCGGCGGCTAGCGCGGCTCAACCACGATCGGCACTTGGACGACGCCGCGCGCCTGGCCGTCTTCGTCGACGTCCTGGTAGACCCAGATGCAGTACGGCGTCTCGCGCACAACGTCGCCCAGCAGGATGTCGATCGCGAACGGCCGCGTGAATTCGGTGATCTCCAGGCCAGCCGGTGGCACGCGGAACTCGCGCGGTTGCGGCGGCACCTGGCTCGTCTGAAGGATGTCCTGCTTCTGATCGATGACGGCGACGAAGATGACCTTGCCCTCCTCGCCAATGTTCGAGCTCCAGCCGCGGACGCGCACCGGGATCGTCGTCTTCGATTCAGCCTCCGGAGCCTCGACCTGGAGCACGCTTGGGGCGGCCGGGTCGGGGTTCTGGGCGCAGATCCTGAGCGGCGAGGGAGACGGCGTTGGCGTTGGTGAGGCCGTCCGGACCGGTCGCGGCGTGGGTGTTGGCGTGGCGCTGGAGACGACGACGGCCACTCCGGTGGGTTTGGGGCCGTTCTCGTTGCTTCCGCCGCCGCAGGCGAACGAGAGGAGCACGAGCGCGCCCAAAGCCGCCGGGAAGTGGACGGTTCGTGGCCTCGGTATGTTGATCATGTCAGGTTGTACAACGCATCAGGCCGCTCGCAGTTCCGAAAAGGCACGTGCTAGAATCGCCCGCGACGTGTCAATAGTCTTTATCGGGACGCCTGACTTCGCCGTACCGGCGCTCAAACGAGTCGTTTCCGGTTTCGAGGTCACAGCGGTCTTCACACAGCCGGACCGGCCGGCCGGCCGCGGCCGCAAGAGCACACCGCCGCCGGTGAAGGTCGCCGCAGAAGAGTTAGGGCTGACCGTGCACCAGCCGGCCTCGTTGAAGGGCGGCGGCGTCGGCGAGCAGCTGCGGGCGCTCGCTCCGGAGGTAGTGGTTGGAGTCGCGTATGGCCAGCTGATCCCGCCGCCGGTGCTGGCGATTCCGCCACGGGGCGTTCTCAACGTGCACCCGTCGCTCCTGCCGCGCTGGCGCGGCGCTTCACCGGTGGCGGCAGCGATCCTGGCCGGCGACGAGGAGACCGGCGTCTCGATCATGCTAATGGAAGAGGGCCTCGACTCCGGCCCGCTCCTCGCGCAGACCGCGCGCGCGATCTCACCGGTGGACACGACCGGCTCTCTCACCGAGGCGCTGGCGAACGAGGGCGCCGATCTGCTGGCTGACGTGCTGCCCCGCTGGCTGGCGGGAGAGATCGAGCCGCATCCACAGGACGACTCCACGGCGACGGTCTGCCGAAGGCTGCGAAAGGCGGACGGCCTGATCGATTGGACGCACACAGCAGCGGAAGTCTGGCGACAGGTGCGTGCGCACAGCCCGTGGCCCGGCGCCCACTCGCGTCTGGACGGCGAGACGATAATCTTCTCGAGCGCCTGGCCGCTTGACACGGAGTCCGGCGAACCGCCGGGCACGGTGGCGACGGCGCCAGGTGGACTGCCAGCAGAGGCAGAGGGTGCGGCGTTCGCGGTGCAGACGGGGCACGGCGCGCTCGCTGTGCTCGAGGCGCAGCGGGCCGGAAGGCGCTCGATCGACAGCGCAGAGCTGCTGCGCGGCATGCCGGATCTCATTGGGCGTCGCTTTGCCGCGCCGGAGTAAGAAAAAGGGAGGCGTGAAGCCTCCCCGGCGTTCGAATCTGCTTCTTGCAGGCTACTCGCGCCCTCCGCGACCGCCGCGTTCGGAGTCATCCTTGTCTTCGTCATCCTCAGCGCCTTCCTCGCCCTCAGCGCCTTCTTCGCCCTCAGCGCCTTCTTCGCCCTCAGCGCCTTCCTCGCCCTCAGCGCCCTCTTCGCCTTCTTCGTCCTCGGCGCGCTCGGCGGCCGGGATGTCGATGCGGGCGACCACAGTCTCGGCGTTCGTGAGGATGTCGACGCCTTCCAGCGTGACGAGGTCCGAGACGTGGAGCGACTGGCCAAGCTCCGTCAGGACGCTGATGTCGGCAGTGAACGACTCTGGTATGTTCGTCGGCAGCGCCTCCACCTGGACGCTCGTCAGCGCGTGCGTGGTGATCCCGCCGTGCGCGTCGACGGCGGGAGCGATGCCGGTGACGTGGACCGCCACCTCCAGTCGCACCTTTTGGTCGAGCGAGACCTGGAGGAAGTCGATGTGCAGGATCTGGTCTGTCACGGGGTTGCGCTGGACGTCGCGGATGAACGTCAGGTGTTCCTCGCCGTCGACCTGCAGGTAGATGATTTCGTTGCGGGAATGGCCGCGCGCGAACTGACGGAACTGCTCCGTGGAGAGCTGAACGGGGATCGACTCAATGTGGTTGCCGTAGATGTTCGCGGGCGTCATGCCCTCACGGCGGAGGCGGCTCACTTTCTTGCCGAGCACCTCACGACGGGTGACTGCGAACGAGGTCTTCTCTTGCGTGGTCATATCAGTGTTTCCGTGGGGAATACCGTATCAGGTTACCGGCGCCGTGACCGTGGGTCAACGCGGGTGTGCTGGGTCAGCGCTGTGCGGAATTCGCAGTGAACACCGGGCGCCGCGGCGGCAGCAGGTAGAGAAACGTCACGCCAATGCAGATCGCCAGCGCCGCCCAGGCCTCGACGAAAGAGACGGCGACGGCCGTTCCGTAGAGGGCCACCGACAGGCCGTACTGCACCGTGGTGAAGCGAACGTAGGACGCAAGCCTGTGAGGAGGAGCCCTCGCCAGCGGCCGTAGAGCCAGAGCAGACACCAGGTGATGGCCGGCAGGAGCAATCCGAACGAGTAGAAGGTAACGGAGTCAGCGCGCTGCGCCCCCTCTTTCAGATACTCACCCAGTACGGCCGTCGGGAACGGCAAGAAGGCGATCGTCATGAGGAAAAGCACGTTGAGCATCAGGAACGAGTGGTCGGTCCGCTTGAAAAGCTCGGTGAACGAATGGTGGTTCGCCCAGTAGATCCCGATCGTGACGAAGCTTAGGATGTACGCGCCGTACGAGGGCCAGAGATCGCCGATCTCCCTGGCGAGCGACTCGTCTCCCGTGATGTGAGGCACGCCGATCTCGATGATCAGAAGCGTTATCGCGATCGCCATGACGCCATCGCTGAACGCCTCGAGGCGGTGGGTGCTGGAGTGACTGTCGTTGTCCAAGAGTGCTCCTAGCCCGCCGCGCCGGCCTCCCGTAGCGTGGCGATCTCCTCCGCGCTCAGGCCGGCTTCGCCGAGCACAGCGTCGGTGTGCTCGCCGCGGGCCGGGCCAGTCGTGCGGACCGCGCCCGGCGTATCGGAGAACTTGGGGCCGATGCCGACTTGCTTTACGCGGCCGAACTCCGGGTGCTCGATCTCGACGACCATATCGCGCGCCAGCACGTGCGGGTCCTCGAACACCTCGTCCAGGGCGAGGACGGGCCCAACACAGATGTCGCGCTGGCGCAGCTCCTCGAACCACTCATTGCGGGTCTTCTCCTTGAACTTCGCCCCGAACGCCTCGAACATCTCGGGGAACTTCTCGCGGTTGTTCTGGTGCGGGATGAACTCGTCGAAGCCGAGGGCCTGGCAGGTCTCTGTCCAGAACCAGGGCTCCAGGCTGCCGATGCTGAGCCACTTGCCATCGGAGCATTCGTAGACTTGGTAGCCGGGGAGGGCGCCGTTGAGGAAGTCGGCGCCGCGCTGCGGGACGTGTCCAGCGTTGAAGAACTGGCCCGTCGCCATCGCCAGCAGCGATGTGACGCCGTCGCTCATCGCCATGTCGATATACTGCCCGCGGCCCGTCTTCTCGCGGGCGACAATGGCGGTGACGATCGCGAAAGCGGCGTAGAGGCCGCCGCCGGCGAAATCAGCGACGAGGTTGAGCGGGATCGCCGGCGGCGAGTCCGGCCAACCGATCGCCCCCAGCGCGCCCCCGAGCGAGATGTAGTTGATGTCGTGGCCCACGAGGTTTGAATACGGCCCGGTCTGGCCGTAGCCGCTGAGCGAGCAGTAGACGACGCGCGGGTTTCGCCCCGACACGGTCTCGTAGTCGACGCCGAGCCGCTTGACGACGCCCGGCCGGTAGCCCTCGATGACGACGTCGGCGCCCTCCGCCAGCTTGAGAAACGCCTCCTGAGCGGAGGCCTCCTTCAGATTGAGGCCGATTGAGCGCTTGTTGCGCCGCAGAGGGTCGAATGCCCGCGTTCGTGCGCTCCCGCCCGCGTCTATGCGGCGGCCGGCGCCCGGCGTCGCCTCGACGACGATGACGTCTGCGCCGAGGTCACCGAGGAGCATCGTGCAGTAGGGTCCCGGCGCGAGGCCGGACATGTCGAGGACGCGCATTCCTTCGAGCGGCATCATGGTCTGATCTCCTTCGTTCGACCGTTTCGGAAGGCATCATGCTAAGGTGGCGCGATGTGTGTCAACGGTAGGAGGCTCCGATTGCCGCCGTACGGGCGTTCTGCTACCATCCGTACGGTTGGGGCTGTAGCTCAGTTGGGAGAGCGCCTCAATGGCATTGAGGAGGTCAGGGGTTCGAGCCCCCTCAGCTCCACCATTCCGAATCCTGGCAAAGGCTGCGACGAAGATTAATACGGCCTGAACGCAGAGAGCCGGCAGTTCCGCAATGCGCGGACGAACGCTGAAAGCCGGCGCTGGGCCCCAACTCGCTTCTGAGCTCCGCCCGCGGAAGTGGGCGGCGGGACAGGCGCCCGTTACAGCGCCCCCGAGTGCCCTCCGCTTGAGGCGGAAGGAACCAGGGTGGTACCGCGGAGATCGGCCCTCCGTCCCTGTGGACGGCGGGCCTTTTTGATTTAGGGAGCGACATGGAAGTATCGACGAACGACGAACTGGAGATCGTGGCCCGCCTGGCGCTGGCTGCCGTCCTCGGTGGGTTCGTCGGCCTGGAGCGCGAACTCCGGGGCTACCCGGCGGGCATCCGCACCCTGGCGCTTGTCGCCATCGGCGCGACGCTGTTCACGGAGATCTCGCAGCTGATCGGCGGCAACGACCGCGTGGCGGCGCAGATCGTGACGGGCATCGGCTTCATCGGCGCCGGCCTCATCTTCCGCGAGGGCTACACGGTGCGTGGAATCACGACGACGGCGACGATCTGGGCGGCGGCGGCGATGGGAATGGCGATCGGCCTCGAGCTGTATATCGTCGCTGTTGCCGGCGCTGCGCTGCTCCTCGTCGTGCTGGAGGCGCGGCCGCTCACGAGACGCTTTGAACGCGTGATTGCGCCCAGGGAAGAAGGGCTGCGCCGAACCCTGGCGCCCGATTCTGAAGACGGTGATGATCCGATCAAGGACGAGGACTGAGATGGAGCAGACGTCGGACCCGAAGGCCGAACGCTACGACCCCAGAGTCGTCGAAGAGCGATGGCAACAGCGCTGGGAGGAAGACGGACTACACAAGGTCGACCTGAGCGCCCAGGGCGAGAAGTTCTACTTCCTCACGATGCTGCCCTACACGTCGGGCGATCTTCACGTCGGCCACTGGTACGCGATGTCGCCTTCGGACGCCGCGGCACGCTACCGCCGGATGCTCGGCAAGCAAGTATTCTTCCCGATCGGTTTCGACGCCTTCGGGCTGCCCGCCGAGAACGCCGCGATCAAGCACGGCATTCACCCCCGCAAGTGGACTTACGACAACATCGACCGTATGCGCGGCCAGCTGCGCCGCATGGGCGCGATGTTCGACTTCACGCACGAAGCGATCTCCGCCGACCCCGAGTTCTACCGCTGGAACCAGTGGTTCTTCGTCAAGATGTTCGAGCGCGGCCTGGCCTATCGCAAGACCGCGCCCGCCAACTGGTGTCCGGGCTGTCAGACGGTGCTGGCGAACGAGCAGGTGGTGAACGGCGCGTGCGAACGTTGCGGCACCGCCGTCGTCCAGCGCGACCTGGAGCAGTGGTTCTTCCGCATCCGCGACTACGCCGACGAGCTTCTGGACTTCAGCGGCATGGACTGGCCGGACCCGATCGTCACGATGCAGACGAACTGGATCGGCCGCTCAGAGGGGCTGGAGGCGAGCTTTGAGCTGGACGTTCCGGGCGTGGAAGAGAAGGAGATACGTGTCTTCACGACGCGGCCCGATACGATCTTCGGCGTGACGTCGATGGTGCTGGCGCCCGAGCACCCGCTGGTGCCCCAGGTCACGACCGCGGAACAGAAAGCGGACGTGGAATCCTACATCGAACAAGCGCGTCATCAGACGGAGATCGAGCGCCTCAATATCGAGCGCGAGAAGACGGGTGTCTTCACCGGCGCCTCCTGCGTCAACCGCTTCAACGGGGAGCGCGTGCCGATCTGGATCGCCGACTACGTGCTGCTCTGGTACGGCACCGGCGCCGTGATGGGTGTGCCCGCGCACGACGAGCGTGACTTTGACTTCGCCCGCACGATGGGCCTCGAATGTCCGGTCGTAATCGCGCCGCCTGACTGGGACGGATCGCCGCTCGAGAAAGCGCAACTCGATCCCGGGAAGATGGTGAACTCCGGCCGCTTCGACGGCCTGGCGAACGAAGAGGGCAAAGAGGCCGTGATCGCCTACGCCGAAGAGCAGGGTTGGGGCCAGCGGCAGGTCACCTACCGCCTGCGCGACTGGCTGATCTCGCGGCAGCGCTACTGGGGCACGCCGATCCCCATCATCCACTGCCCGACCGACGGGCCGGTGGCCGTCCCGGAGAGCGATCTTCCCGTTGTGCTCCCGGACGACGCCGAGTTCACGCCAACGGGCGAATCGCCGCTGGCCGCTCACGAAGGCTTCGTCAACGTCGATTGCCCGAAATGCGGCGGCGCCGCCCGGCGCGAGACCGACACGATGGACACGTTCATGGACTCCAACTGGTACTTCGTGCGCTACCTCAGCCCGGACTACCACGACGGCCCGGTCGATCCGGAGCTGGCGAAGCGCTGGCTCCCCGTGGATCAGTACACCGGCGGCGCCGAGCACGCCGTGATGCACCTGCTATACGCGCGTTTCTTCTGGAGAGTGATGCGCGACCTGGGCGTCGTGCAGGGCGACGAGCCGTTCAGGCGGCTCTTCAACCAGGGCCAGATACTCGGCCCCGACGGCCAGCGTATGTCCAAGTCGCGCGGCAACGTCGTCGCGCCGGACGAGCAGGTCGAGCGCTACGGTGCGGACGCCTTCCGCTGCTACCTGATGTTCATCGGGCCCTGGGAGGAAGGCGGCCCGATGAACCTCGACGGCATCAGCGGCGTCGAGCGCTGGCTGAACCGCGCCTGGAGCCTGATCGTCCGGGAGCCGGCGTACGGTGACGTCGACGAGGCGGGGACGAAGGCGCTGCGTCGGCTCACGCACCAGACCGTCAAGCGAGTGACGAGGGACGTCGAGGGGTTCCGCTGGAACACGGCGATCGCGGCGCTGATGGAGATGGTGAACCACCTGACCCGCGCCCGCGAGGGCGGCCCTGTCGATCGCGAGGCCTGGAGCGAGGCCGTCGAGAAGATGATCCTGCTGATGGCGCCGCTGACGCCGCACCTGGCGGAGGAGTTGTGGTCGCGCACCGGCGGGACGTACAGCGTTCACCGGCAGTCATGGCCGGAATGGGACGACGGGCTGGCGAGCGAGGACGAGGTCACGCTTGTGGTCCAGGTCAACGGCAAGCTGCGCGACCGCATAGCGGCACCGGCGGACATCGGCGAGGACGCCGCCAAAGAGCTGGCGCTGGCGAGCGAGCAGGTGACGAAGCACCTCGCGGGCAAGGAGCCGCGCAAGGTGATCTACGTGCCGGGCAAGCTCGTCAACATCGTCGTCTAGGCGATTTGGTGCCGGGGGTGGGATTCGAACCCACATGCCCTTGCGGGCAGCGAATTTTAAGTTCGCCGTGTATACCCTTCCACCACCCCGACTCGCTAACGATGTTAGCCGCCCGCTTGCGCAAGCGCCTCAGCCGGGTGGGCTACTCTTCGTAGCGCTGGATGCCTAGCCTGGCGGCGATCGCCTCCCGGGCATCGCGCGCGACCTCGTCCAGGGGGATGCCGGTGGCGTCAGCGATGCGGTCGTTCATGTTGAACGCCGCGATCACGCCGGCGGAGTCGACGACCGCGTCTGCGCCCAGAAGGCCCGATAACGCCTCTCGGGCGGCTGAGAGACGGCCGTCGTCGGGCCCGATTGCGGCCTCGGCGAACTCGATCAGCGCGGCGGCCTGCGGGATCTCGTCGCGCGCGTTCTCACGGCCGTTGACGACATCAACGTCGACGTCGATCCCGGAGGCCTTGCTGCTCACACGGAGCAGCAGCGCGTGCGCGGACGTTCAGTAGAAGCATTCGTTAACGGCTGACACGCGCGCCGCCAGCAGCTCAATCTGCGGCCGCGTGATCGCGCGGGTGGAAACCGGCGTCAGGAGGTGCTGCGGCGGTACATACTCGGCGGCGACCAGCTCAGTGAAGAGCCGGGTTTCATCGGGAACGAGGCTGAGCGCCCGTTGGACGTACGGCGTCCGCGCTCCACCCGAGTAGAGGCCGGGGTGGTCACGCTCAGCGACTTCAGCGGCGATCAGGGGCACCCAGGCTCCGTCGGCCTGGTCTGCGTCCGGGCGGACGCGCGAAGGCTCGCCGCGGAAAGCTTCGGGCAGAGGGTGAAGCGGCGCGTCGATCGCGCGGGCGAACGTGTCCACGTTGACGACGAAGACGACCACGGCGACGACTTCGACGTAGTGCGCGTCGGACAGTCCGGCCTCGGCGCTATCACGCACGAGCTTCTCGGTCAGGCGGCCGGGGTCGGTGACGATGCGGTGGACGACCTCGACGACTGGCTCCGTCAGCGCACCGAGAGAGTCGTGCGCGCCGGTGACGTCGTACGGCGAGAGCGCCTCCCGGCGCTCGGCGCAGAGGGCGCAGTCGCCGGCGTTGCGGGTTTCGGCGGCGATGGCGAGGCGCTCGGCGCCGGTCCACCAGGCGCCGGGCCGGGTGATCTGCTCCCACGTCCGCCTGTGGGCCGCGACGAGATCGTCGCGGATTGCCATCGAGGCTCCGGCGTAGGAGATGTCTTGCGTCGTCATCTGCTCTCTCCGCTATTCTACGTCAGCCCGGGAGCTCGCTGCGGCCCCTCCACAGCCGCCCACCGCGCGCGAACTCTAGGCGGGGCCGGCGGCCCTGGCGCTTCTGACGCGGAAAAAGAGGTACATCGCCAGCGTCAGCCCGAAACAGATGAGCATGAGCAGCAGCGCGATCGCCGGCGTCGTATCGCTCAGCGCGTCGTAGGACTGGCGCTCCGCATTCAGGAGGACGTGCCAGAAGAGGAACGCGGTGACCCCCGTGAAGCCGAGCCAGACGAGCTTGCTCCAGGCCCAGAGGCGGTGACCGTCCATGAACTTGATCGGCACCATCTGGAAGAACATGCCCTCAAGGCCGCCAACGAAGATCCCGACGGAGACACCCTCAGGTATCGAGGCCCAGAACGAGTCGTTGTCGGTCGCCAGATCGCGGGCCGGCGCGAGTAGCAGGAAGGCGGCGGCGCAGACCGTGAGCAGGACGAGCGCCGGGAAGAGGATCTGCCGGCCTTCCTGGTCGCGCGTGATGACCGAGCCGGCTACTAACGTATGCGCGGCGATGAACCCGTAGATGATGCCCGGCTGGAAGCCGAGCAGGCGCGTCATCGCGATGCAGAAGAGCGCGACGAAGATACCGATCGGGAAGAGCCTGATCGAGCCTGGTAGCCCGAAGCCGTTCGTCATCAGCAGCTGGCCGCCGTCATAGACGTACGTGAGGACGGCGAAGGCCGCCAGGAAGCTGATGAAGATTACCGCGCTCTGCTCGTTGACGCCGTAGCCCGGCTCCTCCAGCCCGTAGAGGAGCGCGGCCAGCGCGAGCAGCACAATTGGCGCGAGTAACCCTGCCACTCCTCGCCCGTCCGTGATCAGCCGGCCGACGTTGCCGATGATGTCGAATACGCCCTTCAGCGGTCCGCTGATGCGCTCGAACCAGCCCCTGATGTCGTCCTCGTTCTCTTCGACCGTCTGGTTGAAGATCTCGGCCGTGGCCAGCATAAGGACGAGGGTGAAGCCGCCGAACAAGATATTCGTGAGGATGATGCCGAGGTCGCTCGAGAGATCACCCGGCCTGGGGACCGACCGCACGATGTCCGGGCGCGCTCCGTTAGCGCTGCCCTCCCCGGTGATCGACGGCGGTGTGTCGTCGTCCTCGTCCGGCTGGTCCTGCGCCGTGCTCGTCGCGGGCGGGGATGGCGAGTCCGTGCCGGTAGCCGCGGTCTCGGCCGGCGTGGCTGTCGGCGTCGCCGTCGAAGTCGGAGAGGCAATCGAAGTCGGTGGTGCGGTCGTGCCTGTCGGCTGCGGCGGAGGCGTCGTCGGGGGCGCACTGGTGACTGGAGTGCCTGTAGATCCGGGAGGTGCCGTCGGAGTAGTTACGGGCAGGGAGCTTGGCGTTGGCGGGGGCGGCGTAGGCGGAGGCAGGGTCGGCGTCGGCGGCTGCGTTGGAGTCGCGCCGGTAATCGTGACGGTAATGGAGCACGTACCTAGCTCACCAACGCTCGGCGCCGACCAGCTGATCTCAATGAACGTCTGATTATTCCCGCCAGATCCGAACCCGAGCGCCGTGACGCTAAAAATCCCGTCCGTGTCGCTAAGGCTCGGAGGCGTGATGCTTGCTACCGCCGGATCTGTGTTCGCGATCACGGTGTAGTCGGTGAGGAATCCGCCCGCCAGGATCGTGTAGGGCATGGTCTGGGGCACCGCGGACGAATCGACTGTCCACTGGGTAGAATCGCATGTGTGCGCCTGGACCGGGGCGGGCCGCAATGGGCCTGCCGCGACAATCGCCAGGAGCGCGACGAGTGCCGTCACCCCTGCCACGAGCGCCAATCTGTTCAACGGCTCCCCTTCCTCCGGAGCACGCTTGACATCCTTAGATCTTCACCAGAACCTGTCCGTCCTCGACCTTAACTTCATATGAAGGCACGCCGCGGCGAAGGAACGGCGGGATCAGCCCCGCGAGGAGGCGCATGAGAAGCGGTTCCTGCACCCACCGCAGAAGTTTGCCGCTCGTCACTTCGAACTGCGAGCCGTGCCACGGGCAGGTGAGCGCCGTCCCCTCCAGGCGACCTTTGCCGAGCTGCGCCCGCATGTGAGTGCAGCGACCGCCGATGGCATAGCAATCGCCGTCCTGCACGTGAGCCAGCGCGATCTCCGTCCCGTTGACCTTGAACTGCTTCGCCTCTCCCACCGGAAGATCATCAACCTTACATACTGGGACGAACTCTGCCATCATCCCCTCCTTCTCACTTAGCCACGGCGCGTTAGATTTCAAAGCGATCATATCGGACGGTAAGCCGCCGTTGCTGGTCCGGCGCGTAACTTCGGGTGCTCAGTATTGTAACGGCGCGTTGCTGGGACGCGGCCAGTGCTGGCCCGTGTCGGTCAAGTGGCACGAATCAAGTGGACAGCGCAACGGGGCCGGCCATCAGAAGGCCGGCCCCGTACTGATGTCATGGAGGCGACGGCGGGATTCGAACCCGCGATCAGGGTTTTGCAAACCCCTGCCTTAACCACTTGGCTACGTCGCCCGGCGCTGTTGGTGCCGAGGAGGGGATTTGAACCCCTACGCCCTTACGGGCACCGCCCCCTCAAGACGGCGTGTCTACCTATTCCACCACCTCGGCAGCAACACCTATCTTACCGATTCCGCTTCCGGCGCGGCAAGAAAAAGGGCCCATCCGACGGCCGGATGGGCCCTTTCGGCTGCCTGGATGCCGGCTACTGCGTCGGGAAGAGGTCGCTCAGGTCCGTCACCGGAAACATGGGCTCGAAGGCTGAATCGGGGACGTCGTCGCTGGCCGAGGTGGCTTCGAAGCTGCCTGTTTCGGTGCTGTCTGCGAAGGTGAGGCGGAGAAGCAGGCCCCCGTCGGAGAAGCAGAACTGGCCACTTTCGTCGCCCGCCTGCGCAGGGTCAAGGTCGCCCGAGTAGGTGAAGCAGGTCCCGTCGATACCCGCGATCGTCTCATCGGGCACGCTGACGTCGACATCGTTCGGAATGTTATCGATCTCCTGAGTGATCGTCTCGGCGCTGAGGAGGCTTACGAAGGCGTCCACGCCGGCGGAGGCTGTGCTGTCCTCGGCGGGGTACTGGAGACACTGGCTATCTGCGCACAGGAAGGTCGCGTCCGGCGTGCTGATGAATGCGACATCGCCTTCGTCGGTCGAGACGTCGAAGCGGGACGAGCCGCCCTTCTGGTAGATCGTCATGCTGCTGAGGCCGCCCTCATTTCCCGTGAAGTCGATAACATACGTGACCATCCCCTCGAACGCCTCGTAGTCGCTGGTGAAGTTGGCGAGGTCGTCCAGCGACGACCCGCCGTCGTTGCCGTTGTCGTCGGTCATCGTGGCGGTGGGAGCGCTGCCGTTGCCGTTGTCGTTGCCATCGCTCATCGTGGCAGTCGGATCGCCGTTCCCGCCACCACCGCCGCCACCGTCATCGTCGTTGCAGGCGGCCGCGGCCACGAGGCCAAGCAGTGCGATGGCGCCGATGGCGAGGAGAAGGAGCCGCCGGCGTGATCTTCGATTCGTCATGCTGATTCCCTCCTTGGGTTGGGTGCGTTAGGGCGCGCTCGATAGAAAGCCTACGTGACCACACGCTAACGGTCGAGAGGCCCCTGTCGTAGGGTCTACGAGCGATCGAGGAGCGCTGGATCGCTTACGGTCAGCTTGTCCCGTATCGTGCGCCGCACGTGCTCGAACAGTTCGCGCTCCGCCTCCTCATTCTCCGCGTCACCGCTGCGGATGAGCGCGCAGAGCGGCTCGCTTCGTTCGCGCAGGGCCGAGCGCAGCTCCTCGCGGGCAGCAGGGCGCTCAGCCGGGCCGAGGATCGCGTCGAGGCCAGCCCACTCGGCGGCAAGCTGCTCCTCCTCGCTCGCCAGTTCGCGGCGGACGATGCGGATGGCGTTGGCGGCGACGCGGGCGTGAAAGCCGCGCGAGCCAGGAACGCTGGGCACGATTTCGGTGTCCAGGAAGTGCTCGACGGCGGCAAGGAGTTCGTCGTAGGTCGGTCGGTCTTGCATCAGGCGTCCTCCAGCAGGTTGAGCAGCTCCCACTCGGTCTCGGCGGTGCGTCGGCCGATCGTCGCCAGTTCGACGGACTTCGAGAGGCCGTCCAGGTAGGCGCGCGCCTGCATGATGCAGAACACGCCCCAGCGCAGGTTGCCGAAGATCTCCCACCAGTCGACGGCGGCCGCGTCAACCGCCCGGCCGCCGGCGGCCTCGTAGGCGCTGAAGAGCGCCTCGCGCTGGCCGACGCCGGCGACGGGCTTGTCGTCGTTCCCGAAGCGCCAGGAACGCACGCAGACCCAGGCCAGGTCTTCCATCGGGTCGCCGATGTGCGCCAGCTCCCAGTCCAGCACCGAGCGCACGCCTTCCGGGCCGACGATCAGGTTGCCCAGCCGGTAGTCGCTGTGCACGAGCGCTGGCTCGCCGGTGGCCGGCAGGTGTGCCTTGAGCCAGTGGATCGCCAGCTCGAAGGCGGGGTGTGGCTCAGGCGCGATCGAGCGAAACGCCCCCTCGATGCGCTGGAGTTCGCTCTCGGCGGGCGGCTTGCCGGCGAGGGGCTGTGCGAGGACGGCTGCCAGGTCTCCGGGCTGGACTCTGTGGATGGCCGCCAGGATCTCGCCGAGCTGCGCGGTCATCTCCTGACGAGCGCCGGCGTACTCGTCGTCGCAGAGGATGCGGCGGGCGATCGTCTCGCCGTCGACGCGCTCCATGAGAAAGAACGGTGCGCCCAGCGAGTCGTCCCCCATGAGGTGGACGCGCGGCACCGGCACGCCCGCCGCGTGAGCCGCTTCGAGGAGGCGATACTCGGTCTCGCGCGTCATCAAGCCGGCGGTCTGGCGCTGGTCCGCGCGGGCGATCAGCGCCAGCCTCTCGGAGCGGCCGTCGGCGTGCTCGATGGCGGCGTCGAACGACCACGTCTGCCGCGAGGCGCCGCCGGTCAGCAGGCGCAGGTCGTCGATGCGCAGGGACTTCGCGTCGTGGGAGCGTTTGAGGAAGGCGCGGAGCTTCTCGCCGACTTCGTCCGGAGGTGCGGTCTTGCGCGGCAACGTCTACTGGATCTGGTCGAGGTATTCGGAGATGCCGAGGCCGGTGTGGCCGAGGCAGGTGTACTCGGTCATCGCCTCGCCGATGTGGGTGACGTGGCCTTCGCGGCGGTTGCGCAGCGGGATGAAGCCGACCACCTTGCCCTCGATCGCCACCTGCTCGCCGTCCTCCAGCGTGACGTCCGCGCGCATCGCCCGCAGGATCCGATCGTCGGCGAGCTGCGACTCGATGCTGACGCCGGTGATGCGCGAGACGACGCCGTCGCGGATGACGACGCCCCATTCGGTGCGGTCGGTCTTCGTGCGGTTGATCTCGGAGACCATGATGTTGAGCGCCGGGCCAAAGGAGCAGTTGAGCCAGCGATAGGAGAGGATGTTCTGCCAGTAGCGCGGGCCCCAGGAGTGGTCGCGCAGGCCGAAGCCGTCGATCTCGGATGTCTCCCCGTCGATCGTGAGGCTGCCGGCGACGCGCATGTGCTGCTCGTAGTGGGCGCGGCCGAAGCCCTCTTCTTCGTTCTCGTGCGTGGCGTCGGTGCCGCGTGAGCCGAAGACCGGCGCGACGCCCTCGTAAGCGAGGTGGAGCTGCACTTTCTTGTGCGGGTTTTCGCGGAAGGCCTGGCCGGGGTCGGACATCTCTTCCGGAGTGGCGAGGAAGACGGAAGAGCCGTCGTACGTCGTGCGGTGGCGGACCATGGGCTCGATCGTCTCGAAGCGCATGCCGCCGCCGCCGTAGCCGTCGTTGTCCGCGATCTCGGGCCGCTTGTAGTTGAAGAGGACGCTGCCGTCGGGCTCGAAGAGGGAGAGCGTAACCTCTGCGTAGCCCTCGTTGGCGCGGTTGCCGACGCGCAGGAAGCCGCCGCGGCGCAAGCGATTGTCGAAGAAGTTGAAGTACATGCTCTCGTTGAAGTTCTTCTCGGGGCCGAGAGTGTGGGTGTAGTCGTCTTCGGGCTTGACGTTGCCGAAGACCCGTTCAGTGACCACGGGGCGCCTCCTGCGATCTGTTGGGTTGTGCCTGCCGATAAGCGGGGCGATTGTAGCACGCCGATCCAGTACCAGAGCCCCACCTGGCGCCAACGCGCCTGATCGTCCGCGCCTAGGGCTGGACGAGCACCTTCTGGTAGTCGTCGCGGCTTCGCGTCATCGCCTCGAACGTTGCAGGCAGGTCGTCCAGAGACACCGTGCGAGAGATGAGCGGCGAGACGTCCACTTCGCCTGAACAGATGAGGTCGCGTGCCTCGGCGAACTCGTCGATGTAACCGAACGTGGCGATGATCGACTGCTCCTGCACGATCAGGTTCAGCAGGCCGATCGTGTACGGCAGGTCGAAGGAGCCGGCGATGACGATGCGGCCGGCGCGCCGGGTGGCGGCCAGCGCGTCGTCCATCGTGGGCGCGATGCCAACGGCCTCGATCGAGAGGTCGGCGCCCATGCCGCCCGTCAGTTCGCGCACCTTGAGTGAGGCTGGTTGGGCGGCATCGACGACGTGGTCCGCGCCCAGCTCCAGCGCCAGCTGACGCCGCGACTCGGAGAGCTCGGAGACGATGACCGTTCCCGCTCCGGCCCGGCGGGCGGCGATCAGAGAGAGCAGGCCGATCGGCCCGCCGCCGGCGATGAAGACGGTCTCACCCGGCTTGAGCTGGCCGCGGTTCACGGCGCGCAGGGCGACGGCGAAAGGCTCTGTGAGCGCCGCCCTCTCCAGCCACTCCTCGCCCGGGATCGGCAGGCACTGGCTGGCGCGCACTAGGCAGCGCTCCGCGTAGGCGCCCGGCACCATATAGCCCGTGCCGACCTGGGTCCCGCAGACGTTGCCCGCGCCGTGAGTGCAGTGCCAGCACGTCCCGCAGGGGGCGCCGGGGTGGACGACGACGGTGTCGCCCTCCCGCAGACCGTCGGCGCCTTCGCCAAGCGCCGCGATCGTGCCCGTGAACTCGTGGCCGAGCACCGCCTGGAACACTCCGGCGGCGCGCATCGATGGCCCCTCGGCGGCGTACTCGTGAAGGTCGGAGCCGCAGATTCCGCAGTAGCTGACCGCGACGACGGCTTGGCCCTGGGCAGGCTCGGGCTCGGGGGCGTCGCGTAGCTCCATTTCGCCCGGCTTAACGAAGGCCACTGCTTTCATGATCGCGCACCAGCATAGCGCAGCCGAAGCGTGTTGGGCGAAGGCTCGCATATACTGCGGGATGCAAACGAAGGCGCAGACAGAAGGAAGTCCCATGGCGAAGCAGATGAAACTCGGACTCTCAACCGGTTACTGGAGCAGCGGCCCGCCCGGAGGCATCGAGCAGTCGATAGCCCTGGCGGAAGACCAGGGGTTCGACTCGATGTGGGCGGCGGAGGCCTATAGGTCGGATTGCCTGACGCCACTCGCCTGGTGGGGCGCGAACACGAGGAAGATCAAGCTCGGCACGTCGATCGCGCAGATCTCCGCGCGGACGCCGGCGGCCCTGGCAATGGCGGCGATGACCCTCGATCACCTCTCGGAGGGGCGCGTCATCCTCGGCATCGGCGCGTCCGGGCCGCAGGTGGTGGAGGGCTGGTACGGTCAGCCGTACACGAAGCCGCTGGAGCGCACCCGTGAGTACGTGGCGATCATGCGCAAGATCTTCGCGCGCGAGGAGCGCGTTGAGTTCGAGGGTAACCAGTTCCATCTCCCAGCACAGAACGGCGCTGGCCTCGGCAAGGCGCTGCGTAGCACGTTGCACCCGTTCCGGCCGGACATCCCGATCTACCTGGCGGCCGAGGGGCCGAAGAACGTCGCGTTGGCGGCGGAGATCGCCGACGGCTGGCTGCCGATCCTCTTCTCGCCGAAGATGGACAAGTTCTACCGCGACGCGCTGGGCGCAGGATTCGCGAAGAACGGCGCGCGGGAAGAGGGGTTCGAAATAGCCTCGATGGTGCCGATCATCGTCACGGAGGACGTGGAGGCGGCCGCGAACTTCGTGCGGCCGATGCTCTCCTTGTACATGGGCGGCATGGGCGCGAAGGGCGTGAATTTCCACTACGACGTTTTCGTGCGGCTGGGCTACGAGGAGGTGGCGGCGAAGGTGCAGGAGCTCTACCTGCAGGGGAAGAAGGAAGAAGCCACGGCCTCGATCCCGCTGCCGCTCGTCGAAGACGTGGCGCTCATCGGCCCGCCCGGCAAGATCAAGGACGAGCTGCCCAGGTGGAAGGACACCTGCCTGACTACGATGCTGCTGAGCGGCCCGCCGCAGATGCTGGAGACGGTCGCAAACCTGGTGAACGGCTAGCCGAAGCGCCGGCCGTTGCGACGGTCGGCGCCGGAAGGGTGCGGCTAGTAAGTGAAGAGGACCTTGCCTACGACGTCGGACCGCGCCACCGTCCAGCCCTGGCGCGAATCGACGCTCTGGTCCCGGTTGTCGCCGAGCACGAAGTAGTGCCCGTCCTGGATAAAGACTTCGTCGCAGATCTGCAGGCAGGCTGTCGGCGCCGGCGCGTACGGCTCGTCCAGCAGCTGGCCGTTGACGTACACTCGGCCGTTCGTGATCCTCACCGTATCGCCGGGCAGGCCGATGACGCGCTTGACGAGCCGCTGGTTGCTCACCGGGGAGCCGAAGACGATAACGTCGCCGTGACCGGGCGAGCCCCAGCGCAGATCGGACGAATCGTATAGCGGCAGCCAGTCGAAGAGCCCGAAGTCAACCTCTCCGTAGGCGATGCGCGCCACGAGCAGGTTGTCGCCGGCTGTCAGCTCCGGTTCCATGCTGCTCCCCAGTGCCTCGAACGAGCGGAACGAAAGCGCGAACACCAGGATGAGGGCGCAGGCGGCCAGCGTGCCCGCCATCAGCCGTGGCATCCACCGCGAGAGGTTAGCGGGCGAGTCTACCCGTGGCGATGGCGCGCCAACGGCCTCGACGCGATCCGGTCCCGTGAGCGTCGTTTCCCAGTCATGCGCGGTCATCCCCCGCCGCAGCACGACGCGGTCTTCGTCTTTCTTCATCTACCCGGCAAACATCCTGCGAACCAGTGTCGTTACTGTGCCGTGGACGCGTTTACCGATCGTCTACGCGCCGCGCTCCTAAAGGCCGGCCCAGAACTCCTCGAGGGCCGCCGCCGCTTCGGACGGCTTCTCTAGCGGCCACCAGTGCGCGGCGTCGTCGAAGATGAGCAGGCGCGAGCCGGTGCGTTCTGCCATCTTGCGCGCGAAATCAACCTGCATGTACGGGTCTTTTCCGCCCCAGATAAGGGAGGCCCGGCCGGTCGATGTTCCTGGTGTCAGGCTGCCACTCTTTGCCAACCTCGGTAGCAGACCGGTAGAGCTTGAGGATGCAGTCCTTCATCGTGTCGTCGACGTTGCCTGCCGTGACGCCGGCGTGCTCGGCCGGGACACCGGCGGCTGCCATGCCCGTCTCCAGCACGGCACCGGCGAACGCCTGCATCACCTGCTCGCCGACTCCCGGCGTCTGCCAGGAACGAGCCATGTCGTGCCACACGTAATCCTCGTCGATCGCGCCGCCACCAATCGCCCAGCTACGGACGAGGTCCGGCCGCAGCGAGACGAGACGCGCGGTGAGCAGCGCGCCCCAATCGTGACCGACGATGTCGACGGGCTCGCCGGCCTTCTCTACCTCGGCGATGAGCCAGCTGGCGTACTCTTCTTTGGTCGCGCCCCAGCCGTCCGGGACGGGCGAGCCGAAGCCGGGCAGGTCGACGGCGGTAACGTCATCGCGGGAGAGGTCAGGCCGGAGGGCGTCCCAGACGTGGTGGGTGTCGGGCACGCCGTGGACGAGAATGGCGGGCATGGGCTTCTCCTTCGGTCAGCTGTTCGCTGAGGCAGAGTCTAGGTCGGGACTAGGCCGGGAGTCCAGCGGGCAAGCGATTGCGCGAGGGGATGCTGACACACTTGAGGCGCAGAAGCGAGGCCGAAGGCACTTTGCCGGTGGGGCTCCGCGGAGGAGTTCAGTATGGTTGCGGAAGCAGCCGCGACGTTCTCTGGGGTGATAGTGACTGTGGACGGAAGCCAGCACTCGGAGTCCGCCCTGCCCATCGCAGCCGCCCTCGCTCGCGGACTGCCCTGAGGCCTGACGGTCGTCAAGGCGGTCGAGGCCGATGAGGAGTCGGACAGGCGGTATGTAGGTCTTCGGCACCGTGAAGAAGTACTCCGACACCCTGCTCATCTTCCTGCTCAAGGCCCTCAACCCCGAGAAGTACCGCGACCGCCGCGAGATCTCCGGCCCCGACGGCGACGCGAGTGAGACCACGGGCACGATAATCAACGTGACGGTGGACGAGGCGATGGTCGCCGAGGCGACGGCGATGAAGCCCAAGTCACCGGCAACGACTGCCTGATCGTCCGGTGAGGCGATGTGTGCTGAAGCCCGCTTAGCCTCCCTGTTCAACTTGCCCTACAATTCGGAGAGCGCGCAGAAGAAGCAGCAGGGCTTCGTAGAGCGTAAGCTCGACGTGATGTCTCCCGCCAGCGCTGTGTCCATTCTTCTGATCGACTGGGTAGTCGACGGTCTCGACATCTTCGTGGACGCCGTCGACAGCAGTGAACATTCCACCTAGTTATCTATCGTAAACGCCATGTGTCGAATCATTAGATGATCAACAGCCCTCTAACTAATGCAGGTCGGCCTTAGATCGGGCGCCCGATCTTTGACACCTCTAATGACATACATCACTATTGTCCGTGCTCAGACGCACTTTCAATACGGGGGAGATCGCTTGCGCTGCCCATCTTGCAACTATGAAAACCGTGATGATGCCACCTTCTGTGGTGAGTGTGGACTCGACGTTGAGCTGAAGGGCTTTCAGGCCCGCATCGGGTCTACGGCGTTGTAGTCGGGGAAGAGTAGCGCGTTGGAAGTCCCCCTACTGATCAGCGATTTTCTTCGCCGCTCCGGGAAGCTGTACCCAGACAAGACGGCGATTGTGGACGGCGACCAGCGCTTCACGTATCGGCAGTTCCAGGAGCGAGTAAATCAGCTTGGCCACGCCCTGCTCTCTCTTGGCGTGGGCGAGGGCGACCGGGTCTGTATCCTGAGCCCGAACTCGCACTTCTTTCTCGAAGCCTACTACGGGGTCGTCCAGATCGGCGCCGTCATCGTGCCGCTGAACTACCGGCTCGTTAGCTCCGATCACGAGTACATCATCAACCATGCAGGCGTGAAGGCAGTGCTGGTCGATTACGAATTCACGGAGATGATCGATGACATCCGGCCGAACCTGAATACTGTCGAGCACTTGATCGTCGCTCAGGATGAGGGGCCGGTGCCGGACGGCTGGCTCTCGTGGGAGGAACTGATCGCGAGCCAGCCTACGACCGCGACGCCCGCGATCGAGCAGGACGAGAACGACACCACGTCGATCAACTACACTTCCGGCACGACGGCGCAGCCCAAGGGCGTAATGCTCACGCACCGGAACTGCTACATCAACGCCTACAACTTCATCGCCCACCTCGGTATCAGCCACGACGAAGTAGAGCTTTGGACGCTGCCGATGTTTCATGCCAACGGCTGGGGCGGGCCGTTCGCGATTACCGCGATGGGAGCGACGCACGTTGTGCTGCGGGCGATAGACGCGGCGACGATCTACGGGCTGATCGAGAAAGAGGGCGTTACGTTCGCCTGCATGGCCCCGGCTGTCCTTAGCGTCGTCCTCAACTACGGAGATCGAGACAAGCACGACATTACGACAAGGCCCAGGTTCGTGATTGCGGGCGCGCCGCCGCCAGCGTCGTTTATCAAGCGGCTCGAAGAAGAGATTGGCTGGGAGTTCCTCCAGATCTACGGTCTAACGGAGACGGCGCCGATTCTGACCGTTTCGCGCCCTGACCACTCAACGAAGCAGGCCGATTACACGCGCCGCGCGCGAGCCGGCGGCGAAGCGATCGGTGTCGATGTCCAGGTGCTAGACGACAACGGCGATCCGGTTCCGCAGGACGGAGTGACCGTCGGGGAGATCTGTGCGAGGTCGAACGTGGTCCTCAAAGGCTACTGGGAGCAGCCGGAAGAGACGGCAGAGGCGATTCACGATGGCTACTTTCACACGGGTGATCTCGGCGTCTGGGATGAGTTCGGCAACGTAAACATCGTCGACCGCAAGAAGGATGTGATCATTTCCGGCGGGGAGAACATCAGCTCGCCCGAGATCGAGGATGCCTTGTACAAGCACGAGGCTGTCCTCGAATGCGCGGTTATCGGCGTCCCAAGCGAGAAATGGGGTGAGACACCGAAGGCGCTGATCGTGTTGAAGGACGGACAGGCGGCCAGCGAAGACGAGATCATCGGCTTCGCGCGGGATCACCTCGCCCACTTCAAGTGCCCGACGTCGGTTGACTTCGTCGCGTCACTTCCTCGGACGGCGACCGGGAAGCTGCAGAAGTTCTTGATCCGCGAACCGTTCTGGCAGGGAGTCGATCGGCGGGTCGGCTAGCGCGGCTGGCGGCACGCCAGGTCGATCCCAATCAATGGTTGCAGCAGACCGACATGCCGAAGCTGCTCTTCCACGTCTCGCCCGGTGTCTTCCTCAGTCTAAAACACTGGCCGCCGGGCCCGTGCCGCCGAGATTCGGTGCAAGGGCACACTGGGCTCGCAGCTGGACAGAGGTCATTTCAGCAATTCACGTCAAGCGAAATTCGGAATGGACGTGAATCCGTTTGTGGTTGGAGGATCTCACAAACGCGAGTAGGAGCCGACCGGCTTAGCCTTCGTCGCGGCCCACAAGGTTCCCATCGCGCATCGTGATCACCAGATCCGCCTGACGCGCGATCGAATTATCGTGCGTGGCGATGAGGACGGTGCGATCATCGCTGGCGAGGCTGCGCAGGAGTCCGACGATCTGCTCGCCGGTAGTCGAATCCAGGTTCGCAGTCGGCTCGCCTGCCAGGATCAGCGCCGGGTCGTTGGCCAGCGCCCGGGCGATCGCGACTCGTTGCTGCTCTCCGCCCGAAAGGCGCGTCGGACGCCGGCGGTGGCGGTCCGGCGCCAGCTTGACTCGCGAGAGAAGCGACTCCGCCAGCGCCCGGCGGCCCTGTGCATTTGGTTCGCCCCGCAGCTCCATCGGCAGCATCACGTTCTCGATCGCCGAGAGGTATGGCATCAGGTTGAACATCTGGAAGACGAAGCCCACCTTGTCGCGCCGGTAGGCCACTTCGACCGCGCCGCTCAGGCCCGAAATGTCGGCACCGTCAACAATGATGCGTCCTGAGTCCGGTCGATCGAGCGCGCCCAGAAGGTTGAGGAGTGTGCTCTTCCCGCAACCGCTGGGGCCTTTGAGCGCGACGAGCTTGCCGCGTGGGATCGCAACCGAAACGCCATCGACGGCGCGTACGGTGTCGGAGCCGCTCTTGAAGTGCTTGACAACGTCTTCCAGGACGGCCGCACCAGCCATGGTCTCGACTGCAGTATTACTCATAACGAAGCACCTCCGCGGGCTTGACCCGGCCCACGTACCAGGCCGGGATAAGGGTCGCCACTAGCGCAAGGCCAAGCGCGATGGCCAGCGCGTAGCCAAAGATTTCGGGCGAGACGGCGACATCAACCTCACCGAGCAAGTTGCTTCCTTGGCCGCCACCAGCCTCGATAGCCACGACGCCCCCCCCCCCCCCCCCCCCCCCGGCCCTCCGAAGCCGCCGACCTCGGTCGTCGGATCGGACACCAGGCCGTTAGCGACCGTCTGCGCCAGGGGGAACGTGGCGAGCGCGCCGATCACCGCTGCGATGATCGCGACGAACGCCGTCTCCAGCGTCATCTGGCCGACGACGTGCCAGTTCGAGGCGCCGAGTGCCTTGAGGATTCCAATTTCCCTGATCCGCTGCCGCGCGACGATGGCGACCGAGAAGAGGATGATCGCAGCACTGGCGATCAGCGCTGCGATCATGCCGACCCGGCTACTGTCTGCGGCGTCGGCGAGCGGCGCGCTGATGGCGTCAAAGGCGGCCTCCTGCGTCGTCACGTCGGCGACGTCCTCGCCGAGCGTCTCGCGGATCGCGTCGGCCGTCGAGCTTACGTTCGCAGCCGTGTCCACGCGAACGCTGATCGCGTCGACCTCGCCTTCGCGCTCGAAGAGGGTGCGCGCGGTGTCAAGAGGAAGGAACATCGCGTTGTCGCCGAACTGCGATCCGCTGGTGTAGATCCCAACGACCTCTACTTCGGCCTCGTTCACGCTGAAAGTGTCGCCGACAACAAGCCCGTTGGCCTCCGCCAGGCCCTCGCCGACCACGGCGACGTTCGCCTCGCCTTCGTCAATCTCAAACGTGCGGCCACTCGTGATTTCAGCGTTTTCCACACCGAGGGAAGAGAGTTCTTTCGGGTTATCGGTGCCGGTTACGAGGATGAGTATCGGGCGCCCACCTTCTGGGAGATTCCCGGCGAACGGCGAGTTGCCAGGCCGTTCGATCGTGCCTGCGACCAACTCGTCACCGGTGTACTGCGCGGTGATCGTGCGCGTGTAGGCCGTCACGTGCTCGATGGAGGCGATCGCCTCGACCGCTTCGTCGGTAAGAGTCGCCAGGCCAGCGTCGGCGTCAGCACCATCGGCGGCGTCGCCAGCGTTCGGGGCGTTGGGCCCGCCGCCCGCGCCGGGACCGAAACCGCCACGGAGGATGAACCCGCCGCCGAAGCTGCCGGCTGGCTGGATGGTCACCGTCGTGCCGACCTCGCTCTGGATCTCATCGAGGCGCTCGTCGAACGCGCCGTCGACTGTGATCATGATCAGAGCAAGGCCGATGCTGACACCGAGGACGCCGACCAGGAGGGCCGCGCGCAGCGGTGCGCGCAAGAGGGCGCGCGACGCCCAGCGAAGAATCTTCATGGTCTTTCCCTTTCAGATGTATCGCCTGAAATCCTAGGAGGGTTTGGTTAAGGTCAAATTAGGGGGACGTTAAGGGCTGTTAATGTCCCGCGACCGGCGATGCCGGCCTAGCGCAGAGTGATGTGTGCTTCGGTCGACTTCAGGGACGAGACCGTTCAGCTAAGCGCGCATCGCGCGGCATCCTCAACAATCTCATGCACGCCTCCCGACCGTTCTCGCGCTTGGTGAACCAGAGCGCGGCGATGGGTGCGCTCCCAACGCTACGCGCTGCGACTGCCCCGGATGTCCAGGGCAACGATTATTTCGGCCCCGACGGCTTCAGTCAATTGCGCGGCCACCCGGTCAAGGTCGGCAGGAGCAGGCGGGCACAGGACGACGAGACAGCACGGCGCCTCTGGGACGTCTCCCTGGAGCTGACGGGAGTCACTTATCCGATCTGAGGGAAGGCGACAGTCGTTCGCCAGGGATCGTATCTGAGTCAACGCGCTGTGAAGATCGGGGAAGGCCAATGAGTCTCTTAATCTGCATCTAATGTGAGGTTGCTATAGTGGTCGCAATTACTGGCCATGTAGATAGCCAGAGTGAGAGAGAAGGTCGTTATGGGCGCTCATGGGCGAGCAAAGGTAAATGTCTTCATCTCGGCCCTTGTTTTGGGGCTGCTAGGACTGGGAGCAGCCGCCTGCGGGTCGTCAGGGACCGATGATAGTCAGAGCCCCACCTCAGGTGCCACGGAAATACCACCGACATCGGACCCGGCTTCGGATGATGGTGACGCCGACGCCGGCGATGCGTCCTTCAGCTTCCAGCGAAGTAGCCCGTTCGTTCCTCTCGACAGTCCGGAGTTCATTGCTCCCGGCGAGGCTACATTCCTTGATGCCGATGATCGCGTCCTGGGCGTCACGATTGATGGTGACAGCCGCGCCTACCCGCTCCGGATGATGACATTCCACCATATCGTGAACGACTCATTCGACGGGAGGCCCATCCTCGTCACCTTCTGAATACGCTGCAGTTCGGGGGTCGGGTTCGACCCCGTGATTGAAGGGCAAACGTATACCTTCGAAGTGTTCGGCCTACAGGAAGGCGTCCTGGTAATGATCGACCGAGAGACCGGGAGTGTGTGGTCACATCTTGACGGAGTCGCCTTAGAGGGCCCAGAGACCGGAGCCCAAATGAAGTTCATTCCCATGCTGGTCTCCACCTGGGAAGACTGGCGTGACCTGAATCCAAGCACAGTGGTCCTCTCCGACGACACGCCCTTTCGCTCACGCTATCGTGACGTCGAGGTCGGGATGCCCAACCCCCAGGGTGGACTAGACTTGCTCTACGGAGACGACCGGCTGAAGGCGGAGGAATTGGTGCTGGGCGTCATGACAGACGAGAGCTTCGCAGCATATCCGTTGTTTGAACTGAGCGGGACGGATGGCGTCGTCAATGACACCATCGATGAGTTGCCAATCGTCATCTTCTACGATGCCGGGAGTAACAGCGCCACTGCATTCTCTCGTGTGATTGATGGACGAGAGGCACAGTTCGAGATTGTTGGGAGCGACCCCTTTCTCGCCCGAGACAACCTAACCAACACGACGTGGAACCTGACGGGTGTCGGCGTGGCCGGCGTCGCAGAAGGAGACGCGCTTGACTTTGTTATTGCGTACGTAAGCGAATGGTATGGCTGGTCCGCCTACCATCCGAGTACGACCCTGTTTGTGGCGCCAGAGTAGCACCACTTCCACCGAGGAGTCAGCGAAGATCAAGCACACCTTAGTCTGGGTCAGGACCGACGTTTGATCGTCCCGCAGGACGGCTTCGTCGAAAGTAGGAACGGCCCTGCATTTTGCAAAAATGTTGTCAAAAATGTTGTCAAACGATCGGTGTCGTCGAGATTCGGCACTCGACGATGGCCCAATTCGTATCTACAATGACCTTAGGTAGGGGCGTAGCTCAGCTGGCAGAGCAACGGTCTCCAAAACCGTAGGTCGCAGGTTCGAATCCTGTCGCCCCTGCCAGCTTTCGTACTTAGATTCGCTCGAAATCTCACGCGCGCCTCGCCACGAGGTGACTCCGACACCCAATTTGACACACCCAAGTCGGCGATTGTTGGCGAATGATGACGGTCATTAGAGAATCGTTTCGTGACCTCCTGGGGTGTGGCATGTCCTCTACTGGACGCGCCGTTCTACGTTCTCTAGTAACCTCGCTGAATGCCGCCGCGGTGGCGCTTTGAGGAAGGGCTTGCGCCACGAACAGCGGGGCACATTCACCGCGCCTTACAAGACGGTGCTAGTAAGACCGGCCATCAGTACGATGGCGAGGCCGTCGCCGCTAGCGCCGGCGTCGTGTCCGGACGAGTCGTTGGGGAGAACGCGTGCCGGTTCCGCCTGACTGCCTATCAGCGCCCGTCCTCAGCGAGAGCCGCGAGAGTTGCTGAAAGCTCACCTGAAAATAGGACAGAGAACCGCGGATTCAGTTCGTTCGCGCGGCCCAGGTAGTCAGTCGCGGCGGCGGTGTCGCCGGCGGAAAGGCTGATGACGCCGGCGTGGAAGTACAACGCAGGGTCGGGCGTGCCGAGGCTGATCGCCTGCTCGGCGAACGGAACGGCGTCTTCGCTGCGACCGGCCTGGTGCAGCGCCCAGGCGACGGCGTCAGCGGCGTATATGCTGTCGGGCTGAGCCTCGTAGACCGCGGTTGCCTGCCGCACGGCCTCTTCGACGTCGATTTCGTGATCGGCCAGGAAGACGGCCAGCTCGAGGCCTGTGGCAATGCCGTTCGCCCGGTATGTCTCGCCGATCGCCAGGACACGATCGTACTGTGACTGCGCGTCGTCATCGAGACCGGCCGCGGCGTAGACGTCGCCGAGCGCGGCGAGGTCGTCGGGCAGAGGCTGGCGATCGACAACCGCTTCATAAAGGGCGATGGACTCGCCGAACTCTCCTTCGGCCGCCAGGACCTGCGCCGATCCTGCGAGCGCGTGGATATACCCCGGGAATACGTCCGCCGCGGCAGCGTACTGCGTGCGGGCGGCGGCGATTCGGCCGAGGCGGAAGTGGAAATCGCCGTATTGGACGTACGCCCAGGCGGTGTTCTCGAGCGAACGGCCGCTGTCGGTGCCGAAGGCGTTCTGCCAGGCCAGCTCGGCGTCGGCGGTATCGCCCTGGATCTCCAGGGTGTGTGCCAGCCGGCTGAAGGACGTGAGGCCCGGGGCGCTGGCGACGACACCCTCGTATGTAGCGCGAGCGTCCGCGTAGAGTCCCAACGCCAGTTGAGAGTCGCCCAGTGCGGCGTACCCGGCGGCAGATCGGGGGTCGATAGCGATCGCCTCCCGGGCGGTTGCCACCGCTTCGGCGAACTCATGGCGGGCGTTCTGAAGGTTGGCCAGGATCACGGTGGCTGCGAAGTTGCCGTCCGGGGAGAGCCGAAGCGATTCGGCGACGGCGGCATCGGCGTGTGCGTAGTCGGCCGAGTCGCCGGTCTCGCGTGCGCGGCGCAGATAGGCGCCGGCGAGCTTGTGGTGCGCTATGTAGTCGGCCGGATCGGCCGCTACGCGGTCGGCCCAGAACGATACGACGCCGTTTGACTGCGCTGAGGCGTTTGCGACGATGGCGGACGGCACACTCCGCCCGCCATCGTCGCTAAGGGGCTCGCTATTGATGGCGAGGATCAGGATCGCGAGCGCCGCCGTGATAGCGCCGGCAACCATCAGCAGACCACCGGCCTGCAGGCTGCGATCGGCGCTGATGACACTCACTTTCCCATCTCCTCCAGTTCTCGGTTAACTCTGGTCCCGGCGTACGGCCACCAGTGCGCCACCGGCGAGCATGAGAGCTACGCCACCGGCGATGGCCAGCACGAAGTACAGCGTTGCGTCAGTCGATTCGCCGGGCGCGGCGCCACCGCTGGGGAGGCTGCCCGCGGCCGGCTGGTTCGGCGCGGCAAGGTACGGGAAGATGGACGAGAAGGCCTTGTCGTTGCCGTCGATCGCGTCGGTGATCCCGGCTGTGCGGTTGAGGATGAGCTGCAGAGCGACGTCGATGACGTCGTCCTCAAGCTGGCGGCCGTTCGGGAAGACTACCGGCTGCGAGAAGTCGATCGTGACGATGTCCGGGATTAGCGCTCCGGCCACGCTGGCGGAGTCAAGATCGCCCAGTGGACCGCCGTCCTGTGAACCGACGGGGCCGTCAAGGACGCCGTCCATAGCGCCGCGAAGGCCGTCGATCGAGCCCTGCGCCGTTGCGAGGTAGGTTGCCACGTCGGTCGCCGGACTGGCGACGTTGAAGTCGTTCTTCATGGCGCTCGGGATCAGCGCTGTGTTGATCGCCGGGATGCCGATGCGGTCGACCTGTGAGCCGCCGCGTGAGGTGGAGGCCCAGGCCTTGATCGTGCCGGTGGCCGAAGTCGCCTCGCCGGTGACGGCGGTGATCGGGAGCTCCAGCACAATGTGTGAGGCGTTAGTGCCGGCGAACGTGTCCGCCGGGCTGCCCGCGGCGGCCGTCCTCAGGCCGGCGGCCGGAACGTAGGGACCGGCAACAAACGCGTTGAAGCCGACCAGGTCGAAGAAGAAGGGATCGTCCCGCTGGCCGGCGAACGCGGAGATGCCGCCGGCCGTGGCGATGATCGCCGCTGGCGGGGTCGCGGCCGTCGAGCCGGGAGTGACGTCGCCGCTGATGGCGTCGCCAAGGCCGGTGATCGTGAACTTCTGCGGGTCGCCGGCGAAGTCGATGTTGACCGTCGCGTCGTCCGCAAGGTCGCCGTCGACGTCAACGTGGATCGAGTAGGTCACGTCGTTGCTGAACCGCGTCGTCGCGTTGTCGGATGGCGCGGTGAGGCCGTTGACGCCGAGGGCGATGACGAGGTTGTCGTTGTTCGTGGGGCTGCGGAAGGCGTAGATGTCTGTGATGTCCGCCGCCGCGTCCGATTCGACGCCGGGTGCGTCACGGTGGTCGGCGCCGCTTGCGCCGCGGGCCATAGTTATTGCGATCATCGCGCCGAGGGCGATAACGACGCCTAGCGCCGCCAACCCCAGACGAGACCTGAGAGTTACTGTGTGCATGTTTTTCCTCCTGACGGTGGTCCGAAACTGCCTGATCGGGCTTGTTACTCTCTTGTTCGGCCGCGAACGACGCCCGGATCACCCGGCAGAGGAGGAATCTCGAAGTCGGAGGAGGGCTAGAGGTCGGCCGAGAGGATCGGCTCGGTGGTGGGCTGGGGGCTGCCGCCGGCCGGCTCGATCGTGACGGCGATCGTGTCGACGCCTGCGGCGTCCAGGGACATGGCCGCCAGGACGGCGCCGTCCTCCGGCTCCAGCAGGCCGGCGCTCGTCGCGGCGCCGTCGCTGATCGCCCAGACCTGGTACGCGAGGTCGTTCGTCAGGCTGGCGAGGCCGTGCAGATCCATGATCGCCACGCCTTCGTCCTGAAGCAGCACTACGCGGCCTCCGGAGGCGTCGTTGCCGATTGGCACGACGACGGTGTTGTCGCCGGAGCCCTGAATCGCGGCGATCCAGATGACGAGGCCGACGATCGCCGAAGCCATGGCGCCGTTCAGCGCCGGTGCCAGGAACCGCCAGCGGAGAAGCCGAGCGAGGCCCCCGCCGCGGTCCGGTTCGGGGGCGGCGCGTGCGTCAGACTGCACCTCCCGCATGATCCGCGACTTCAGCGCCAGCGGCGGTTCTCGCTCCGGCGCCGCGAATGCGAGCGACTGAGCGGCGGCCATCAGCTCGCGCGCCTCCGCGTGCTGATCACAGGATTCAAGGTGATCACGGACCGCGGCCATCTCGCCTTCGGGTAGCGCGTCCAGCGCGAAGGCGCCGAGCAGCTCGCGTACTTCTTCGCAGTTCACGTTGCCTGTGCTCCCAACGCTGTACGTAGCTTGGTCAGGGCGAGGCGCAGCCTGCTCTTGACGGTGCCGAGCGGCAGGCTAAGCTTCGCGGCGATCTCCACGTGGGTCAGCCCCTGGAAGTACGCCATTTCGACGGGCGCACGCTGCTCATCAGGCAGCGTGCCCAGCGCGTTCCGGACTTCCTCGCCGTCGATCGACGACATCACTCGTTCCGCCACGTCGGCATCGCCGCCCGCCACGTACTCGAGCGCCGGCGACATAACGTCGGTCCTGCGGCTGCGGTTCGACCGGAGCGCATCGATTGCGCGCCGATGAACGACCGTCATCAGGAGCGACGTCAGGCTGCCGCGGGCAGGATCGATCTTCGATCGCTGCCGCCACAGGGTCACGTAAGCCTCCTGAACGGCGTCCTCAGCCGCGGCGCTGTCGCCGGGCACGCGATAGGCGAGACCGAACGCCTTCCTGCTCGTGTAGTCGTAGAACTCCTCCAGCGCGTCGGGATCGGCATTGCGAATGCCCGCCGCCAACTCAGCGTCCTCTCTATCACCTCTTCGGTTCAAAGCAGCGGTCAGATCAATCTCCCGGGAAAAGCGACGTTAAGCGGTGAGCCTGCGCCGTAATTCTATACCGGCGTGCGCATCACAGACAGGAAGACGGCCCCGGAAACTCCAGGGCCGTCTTGATGCTATGCGGGGGAAGGCTAGCGCACGGGGCGCCGGTTGGCCACGAGGACTGCGCCGGCCGCGGCGAGGAGCAGTGCTCCGCCGATCGCCAGGTAGAGCGTCCAGGCGATGCCGTCGCTGCCGTTCAGCGGCGGGCCGCCACTGCTTGGCAGGCCGGAGCTCCCGGCCGTCACGGTGATCCGCGCGACGGGATCTGTCCAGCCGTGGTCGCCGGTGGTCAGGTCCGTACCGCCGACGATGCCGGCGTGGGCGCTGATAACGCCGCCTTCGGCGAGCGTCGGGTCGCTGGCGCCGGTGCCGTCGTCGTCAGACGTGACGCCGATGAGCCCCTGGCAGGGCGGGACGATGTCGGCGAAGTCTTCCGTGTTTGTCTCAGTGCCGGCGTCGTAGGCGTTGGCTTCGATCGTCTCAGAGCCGCTTGCCGGAAGCGACACCGAGTCGAGGCCTGTGAAGCCGTCGTTCGTGCAGATCAGCATCATCGCCGCCGAGATGTAACTGCCGGCAGGCGCTTGCACGCTGAGGGTGGCGGTCTCGCCCGGCAGAACGGGCGCTGTGCCGGAGACCGAGCCGTAGACAGCGCTGGAGCCGCCGACGAGTGCCAGAAGCGGGTCGTTGTTGCCGTTCTCGGCGATCGCCTGGATCTCCGCCGAGGCGGCTGAGCCTGACTCGAAGACGTCGAGCCCGTTCGAGTGCGTGACCACTACGGGCGGCGTGAACGGCTGGCCGCTCGTCAGGTTCTGGACCGTCACCGTGTAGGTTACGTTCGCCTGGCCGGCGGCGGGCGTTGCGATGAGCGCCAGCGCCAGGGCCGCGGCCATCGCGATCACGAGGGCGGGCGCCAGGGCCCACCTTCTTACACTGTTTGCTTGCATGAGTGCCTCCTTGGGACTGAATGTCTTGTGGGCAGTACAACCGCATGCAACCTTAGCGGGAATTCCTTACGAGGCTCTTACACGGATGACAGACTGAGTGCGATCCCGGAGAAGGGGCGTCTAAGAGTGGAGGGGGAAGCGGAGGGTGAAAATGGCGCCCTGGCCGGGTGCCGAGTCGACGTCGACGAGGCCGCCGTGGGCCTCGACGATCGCGCGGACGATGGCGAGGCCGAGGCCAGCGCCGCCGCTGGCACCGGGGCCCCGCTGGCGGGACTTGTCGGCGCGATAGAAGCGGGTCCAGACGTGCGGTAGATCGTCTTCGGCGATGCCCTCCCCGTTGTCTCTGACGTGCAGGCGCAGCCAGCCGTCGGCGGCGACGGTGCGGACTTCGATCTGCCCGCCCGCCGGCGTGTGCTCCAGCGCGTTGCGGATGAGGTTGGCGATCACACGCTCGACGCGCGCGCCGTCGACGAAGACGTCCGGCTGGTCGCCCTCAGCTTCGAGGCTCACGCTGATGTCGTTGAGCCTGGCCTGTGCCTCCATCGCCTCGATCACCTCGGCGGCGATCTCGTAGAGGGGAACGAGGCGGCGCTCCAATCGCGGCGAGCCGGCGTCCATCTGCGCCAGCTCGAAGAGGTCATCGACCATGTGACTGAGGCGGTCGATCTCGCGGCGCATCGTGTCGTAGTAGCGCTCGACCTCCGCCGGGTCTTTGACGACGTCGTCGGCCAGCGCTTCGACCATCGCGCGCACGCTCGCCAGCGGCGTTCGCAGGTCGTGTGAGATGGCCGCAGTCAGCTCCTTTCGCTCGCTGTCCAGCGCCGCCCGCTCGCCTTCGGCCGCCTGCAGCCGTCTTGCAAGCAGATTGACGTCGTTGGCGAGCTGGGCCACCTCGTCGTTGCCGGGCAGCGCGATCCTGGAGTCGAGTTCGCCAGCGGCCAGCCTGCGAATACCGGCCGTGGCCGCTGCCATGCGGCCGACGATCGTTGAGGCCACCCACATGCTGAAGAACAACGTTACGAAGGCGCTGAAGACGAGAAGCGCGACCAGCAGCTTGAGGTCGTGAGCGGTCGAGACGAACATCAGTTGCGCGACGATGAAGACGTTGAGCAACGCCACGCCGCCGCCGGTGACCGCACCCAGGAACGCCTTCGCCTGGATTGAGAGGCCGAGAGCGCGATCGGCGAAGCGCAGCGCCAGCCAGCCGACGCCAAGCGTGGCCGCTCCGGACAGCGCCAGGTAGGCGCCGAGTTCGCGGAGCTCGCCCGCGGGCGGCGTCATCAGCAGCTCGGCGATGAGGAGGCCGACGCCGACCGCCAGCGTGAGCGCCAGGGCCGGTCCCAGCCAGGCCTGTGGCGAAAGGCGCACCGGGGGGGCCGGGCTGCGGTTATGGCTCAAACTTGTAACCCACTCCCCAGACGGTCTTCAGGTGCTGCGGCCGCGAAGGGTCGGTCTCCACCTTGGAGCGGAGGCGGCGGATGCTGACCGTCACGGTGCTGGCGTCGCCGGGGAACTCGAGGTCCCAGACCGCGTCCAGCAGCTGCTCACGACTGAACACCTGCTCCGGGTAGCTGGCGAGGTAGAACAGCAGGTCGAACTCGCGGGCCGTCAGCTCGATCGGGCCGCGGTGGTCTTCGACCTTGCGTGTTCGGCCGTTGACACGCAGGTCGCCGAATCGAAGGTGATCACCCTCTGCCTCGACGGTGTTCCGGGAGCGGCGGAGAACGGCCTTCACGCGCGCCGCCAGCTCACGAGGCGAGAACGGCTTCGTGACGTAGTCGTCGGCGCCGATGCCCAGGCCGACGATCTTGTCCGTCTCCTCGCCGCGGGCGGTGAGCATGATGATCGAGGCTTGAGAGCGCGCCCGCACGCGCCGGCAGATTTCCGTGCCGTCCAGACCCGGCAGCATGAGGTCCAGCACGACGAGGTCTGGCTGGAAGCGTTCGAATGCGTCCATCGCCTTGTCGCCGTCGTGGACGACGGACACGGTGTAGCCGTCGCGGCGCAAGTAGCGCTCCACGACTTCAGCCACCATCGGCTCGTCTTCGACGACCAGGACTCGTTCTTCAGCCATATGCGCCGCTTGCCTTCGTATACCTATCTTACGTCCGGAAGCCACGGAAGCCACTCCGGTGCCCGCATCAATCGTAACGGGCAATTCTTGCGGTTGTCTTACAGAGTGCTCGGCCGTAGCGCTAGATAGGCGTACCGATCTCCGGGCAGCCATCTGCCTGGCTGACAGGGAGCGCAGCGTCGTGGCGGAGGATCTTGAGCGAGTCGACGGGGTTCACGCTCTCGCTGCAGTCCGCATCGCCGGACTTGAACGCCAGTGCGAAGCCGGGGATGTCGCCGCCGATGAGCGGACAGCTGTCCGCGTACGACACGGACAGCCCGGCGTCGAACCTCAGGAGCTTGAGCGAGTCCACGGGGTTCACGGCGTTGCTGCAGTCGACGTCCGCCCACAGACGCAACCAGTTGGAGGGCGTAATCTCAACCGTTTCACTGACGGTCTCGTTGTCGAGCGTGGCCGAGATGCCGGCGCCACCGGCGCCCTCGTCGGGGGTCAGAGTCGCCTTCGCCAGGCCGTCGCTTGTCAGCTTGGCGATCTGCTTGCTGCCGACGTTCCCCAGGTCCGTCGCGAACATGATCAGAATGCCGTTCTGGACGTAGCCTTCGCCTGAGGTGTCCTCGCCGTCGGAGTTGCCGGTGAGGTCGGCCGTGAGCGTCGAAGTCGAGAACACGGAGATCGTTGCCGGGTCAACCGTCAGGTCGAGGAGGAGCCACGGGTCGTCGTCGACGTCGCCGGTCGTGCTGTCGCAGCCCGCCGTGTTCGGGCCGGTGTTGCAGCCCCACCAGTTGTTCTCGGCGCCCAGCGTCCCGGCGCCGGTCTGCTCCGCTCCAACGGTGTTGCCGACGATGCGGTTGAAGTGCACCGCGGCGGGTCCGTCGACCCCGATGCCGATCGCGTTGTTCATCAAAGTGTTGGATTCGACGCTCGCATTGGTGATGCCGCCGGTGCCCTCCAGGCGTATGCCTTGTGTGTTGTCCGTGGCTATATTGTTCTTCACGGTGGCGTCCGCCGTCTGGCCGGCAGTGTCCAGGTGGATGCCGCCGGCGTTGTCGCTTACCGTACTGCCGGTCACGCTAGTGCCGGTGTTGTCGCCGGCGGTCGCGATCAGGATGCCGGCGCCGCCGTTGCCGGCAGCAGTAACGCTCTCGAAAGTGACGTCGGTGACGTCGCTGACGCTCCGTACGCGTGCCCCCTGATCGCCGTTGTCCGAAAGCGAGCAGCCGGTGACTGTGAGGTCGGTGATCGCGCCGATCGAATCCAGGTTGATGCCGAGCGTTGTGTTCCCGTTGGAAACGCAGTTGCTGATGGTCGCCCCGCTAAGCACACCTGAAACATAGAAAGCGATTCCCTCGCCGGTGATGTTGTTGTTCGTCGTGGTGTCGCTGATGTCGATGTCGGTGAGGTCGAAGCCCTTGATCTCGATGCCTCTCCTTTCGTTGGACGACGAAGTGACGGAGGAAAGAGACACGCCCGTCACGGTGCCAGTGGTGGAGATCTGAACGCCCCTGTCGTTGCCCTGGGCCGTCACTCCGTCGAGCGAGACGTTGGTTATGTCGGTGGCGTTGTCGGTATCGATCCAGACGCCGCTGTTGCCGTTGCCGGTCACGGTCGAGTCGTTGATTGTGGCGTTGCTCACACCGTTGCCATCGAGCCAGATCCCCTGCCTCTCGTTATCGTTCGCTGTGCAGGCGCTTACGGAGGTGAAGGTCAGCTGCAGGAGTGCATCCACGCGAACCCCGGCACGGGCGTTGTTGCTGGAGTTGCAGTCGGCAAGCGTTGTGTTCGAGATGTTGGCGCCGTCGATCTGGATTCCTTCGTCGCCGTTGCCCAGCACGTTGACGTTCCGCAGTTCCGTTCCCGACAGGTCTTCGTCGCACTCGATGATCGGGCCTCCGCAGACGCGAATGCCATAGCCCGGGAAGTTCTGGACGGTGAGCGAGCGGACGACGACGCCCGTCAGGTCTATGCCGCCCGCAGCCGAGTGGAAGACGAGCCCGGCCTCGGTCCCGACGAGATCGCCGCCGTCGATGATCACGCCGGCGCCCGTACCGTCGATGATCACGCCTTCGGGGTCGTTGCTGGCGGAAAGCTCCGGCGCCGACATCAGGATCGTTGCCGGCGTGCCGGGTGGAAAGACGAGTGGATCGAAGGAAATGGCGTCTTGGCCGGCGTTGGCGTTCGCGTCGATCAATGCCTCATGGAGCGTGCACTCCGCAGCGTTGCAGCCGCCCGCGCCGGGATGGAGGACGGAGTTGACCACGAGACCCGGACCGGCGGAAGTGGGATCGACGGTGCCAGCGGCCGCCGTAACCGCCAGCGCCACGACGGTTGCCGCAATGAGAAGTCGCCCAGTGCGAACTGCGAGTGCGACCATGCCGAGATTCCCTTTCGTACGCAGAAGTGCGGTCAGTGTAGGAGTCGACGGCTCTGGTGGTCAAACCACCGGCTCCCGAAGTCTCCGCCGCGCTGGGGAAGACGCATCTTGACTCAGGACGGCCCTCGGTCACAGTACGCCCTGTAAACTAGGCGAGGAGGAACCAATGGTTCGATCGATCGTGTTCACCATCATGTTGGTATCGATTTTTGCGCTTGGCTTCGGTGCTGAGTCCGCGCCGGGGCGCGTCGCTGCGACTGACGGCGTGATCGTCGTGATACCGAACGGCGACCCGATCTTGATCGGCGTCGCCAGGGACGCGGAAGGTCCCGCCATTGAGATCGGCGAGGGACAGCTCAACGCGACACGGATGGCGATCGATGACTACGGGCCGATCCAGGGCTTCACAGTGATGGCCAAAGACTGGAACGCTGGCTGCAACGAGGTCTCGGCTGTGGAGGCCGCCAACGAAGTCGTCGCAGACCCGGCGCACCTCGGCGTCATCGGCCACACTTGCTCAGGCAGCATGGCAGCCGGCCTCCCTATCTACGAGGCCGCCACCATCGTGGCGATCTCCGGCACCGCGACGAGTGTCGGGTTGCCCGGCGAGGGCCCGACCGTCTTCAACCGCACGATCGTCGACGATCTCAACGGTCCGGACGCCTTCTCCGAGAAGGTGCGCGGACAGCCCCAGTGGGACGACTGGGCTCAGGCGTACGATGACTTCAACTCTGCAAACCCCGGCGGTGGTAGCGCTGGGACTCTGGGTGCCAACGGTGCACCGCCGCAGTTCGCCGAGTTCGCCTACGACGCCGCAATGCTGCTGCTGACCCGCATCGACGAAGTAGCGACCGTGAGCGTCGAGGGTGACCTCGTGGTCAACCGCAGCGTCCTGGCGGCGGCTGTCCGCAACACGACGGACTTCCGCGGCGTGACCTGCGATATCACGATCGAGGCGAACGGCGATCGCGCTCCTGAGCTGGCGGACCTGACGCCCTGCGATCCCGTCGGGCAACCGGTCATCTGGGGCGACAACAACTGCTCCGGTTCCGCCGACCCGATCGACTCGCTGCTCACGCTCCGATTCGACGCCGGACTGCCGACGAACACGGGCGATTGCCCGGCGTTCGGCGCGAGCGTCCACGTCGAGGTCACAGTGGGCCGTGTGCCGGCGGCCGGCCCGCAGGGGGGAGACACGAACCTGATGTGGGGCGATATCGACTGCACTTTGGCGATCAATCCGATCGACTCGCTCAAGCTCCTGCGTTTCGACGCCGGCTTGCCGGTCTCTCAGGAAGCAGGCTGCTCACTGCTCGGCGCGAACGTAGCGGTCGTCCCGCTTCCGTAGCGGCCGATTCAAGCGGCGCTGACGGCGTCGCGGTAGAGCTGTGAGAGCCGAGCAGTCAGCGGCCCGACTTCGCCGCCGCCGATTGGGGCGCCTTCAAGGCGAGCTAGCGGCATGACGCCCATCACGCTGTTCGTGAGGAACGCCTCGTCGGCCCCGCTCAGGTCGTCCAGCGTCAGCTCCGTCTCGGCGGCGTCGATTCCGGACTCGCGGGCGATCTCGATGACGGCGGCGCGGGTGACGCCGGGCAGGGCGCCGGAGTCGACCGTCGGCGTGAGCAGGCGGCCGTCACTCACGACGAAGACGTTGGCGACAGTGGCCTCGGCGACAGAGCCCCTCGTGTTGAGCATGATCGCCTCGTCAAAGCCAGCCCGGCGGGCGCGCTCGCGGGCGAGGACGCCGTCGAGGAGGCCAGCGGCGCACTTGATGCGGCTGACCGGCGACGTCTCGTTGCGGCGCAGGTCCGCGATGGTGGCGTGCAGGCCGCGCTCGTAGAGTTCGGGCGGGTAGTCGTCGAGCGGGTCGGCCGTCAGGATCACTGTTGGGCCGGCGCTGACCGTAAGGCGGAGGCGCGCCTCGGTCGCCTCGTTACGCGCGAGGACTGCGGCGACGGCCGCCTGCAGTTCGGGCAGGGTGAGCGTGATCGTGAGGCCGAGGACGGGTGCGCCGGCGCACAGCCGCTCGAAGTGCTGGGCGAGGCGAAACACGCGGCCATCGTGCGAGCGGAGCGTCTCGACGAGTGCGCGTCCATGTACAGCCGCCGGGTCGAGCGCGGAGATCGTGGCGTCGTCGCGCCGGACGAGGCTACCGTTCTGGTACAGCCACTCGATTGGGGCGGTCTCCTGCCGGCTGCTCGGCTGCGAGCGCGCGGCCGATGGCGCTGGCCTTGTGCAGCGTCTCTTCGTACTCCAGCGCCGGGGACGAGTCGGCGACGATGCCGCCGCCGGCCTGGAAGTGCGCGACGCCGTCCGTCGCGACGGCGGTTCGAATGGCGATGTTGAGATCGAGCGAGCCGTCGAAGCCGAAGTGGCCGATGGCGCCGGTGTATACGCCGCGCGCTGTCGGCTCCAGCTCGTCGATGATCTCCATCGCGCGGATCTTGGGCGCGCCTGTGATCGATCCGCCCGGGAACGTCGCGAGCAGGAGGTCGACGGCGTCGCGGTCCTCGCGCAGACGGGCCGTAACCTCCGAAGTCAGGTGGAAGACGCCGGGGAACGTCTCCAGCGCAGCCAGCTCGCTCACCCGGACGGAGCCGGTCTCAGCGACGCGGCCGAGGTCGTTGCGCTCGAGGTCGACGATCATGACGTTTTCGGCGCGGTCCTTCTCGCTGGCGATGAGCTCGGCGGCCAGCTCGGCGTCTTCGGCGGCTGTGCGGCCGCGCGGGCGCGTGCCCTTGATCGGGCGCGTCTGGAGGCGGCGGCTGCGTGGGTCGAACCGCAGAAAGCGCTCCGGCGAGGCGCCGAGGACGTCTGCTTCGGGCAGCCGCAGGAAGGCGGCGAAGGGCGCCGGGTTGTCGTGGCGCAGCCGCAGGTAGGCATCGAAGGAGTTGCCGGAGAGCGGGACGCTAAAGCGCTGCGAGAGGTTGACCTGGTAGATGTCGCCGGCCGTGATGTAGGCGAGCGCCCGCGCGACGGCGGCCTCGTAGCCGAGGCGCGTGAAGTTCGACGGCGGTGGAGCGGCTGCGTCATCGAGCGGGCTGTGCCGCGGCGCGGAGCCAGCGTCGATCGAGAGCGGGCGCGGATCGAAGCGTTCGATGCGCTCGTAGAACGCCAGGTGGCACTCCGGCAGGCCGAGATCGTCGACGGTCGTGTCGGGAAGGCGCTCGATGTGACGCTTGAGGTCGTACGACAGGTAGCCGACGGCGCCACCGGGCTTTCCGCGGTAGCGGCGGAGCAGATCGCGGAGCACTGCGAACGGGCTCTCGGTGAAGCGGTCCGTTGAGCCGCGGGTCCACAGCTCCACGGTTCCTCCGTACGAGCGCAGCACGAGAAACGGGTCGGCGCCGTGGAACGAGGCCTCATCCGGGTCGCGGCCCGTGAGGGCGGTGTCCAGCCAGAACCCGTAGGGCTCGGCGCAGGTGGTGCGGAGGTCGTGCAGGGTGCGTGTCACACTCCGATTGTACGCGGTTGAGCCAGGGTTCATAATGATCCAGACAGATACGAATCAAGGAGGTAGGCCGTTGCTAACCAGCCCCGAGCCCGTTCTGACACCAGCTGCCTCGACAGCCACCGGCCACCGACGCCACTACTCTGGCTAATCGTCCAGCACCTGCGCATCTATGGGAGCTACCTGCAATGGACGATCGAAGTGAGAGCCGAGGAGCGCACTGGCCCTTTGTCTTCGGCGCCGCCATCGGCGCCTGCCTGACCGCGATCGCCGCCGGCATCATCATCTGGTCGCCCTGGTCGGGTGACGGTGGCGCGGCTGAGGCGGTTCAGGCAGATACCTCGACCACGGCCGCGCCTACGCAGCTTCTCCCTGGCGAGGCCGAGGCCGCCACCCTCGACTACATTTACAGCAGGCCGCAGACAGTCATCGCCAAGTGGATCGACCGCGGCTTTGAGATGACCTGCTCCGCCGGAGATCAGGACGGCGATCGATGGATCGTTGAATGCTCTGCAGCCAATACGTCGTTCGATCTACGGAAGGACGGCTATCACACTCGGACGATTGAGCAATGGGGCATCTTCGAAGTCGCATCGGACGGGGCAGTCAACTCGTTGACGGTCTACTGCGAGAACTGGGCGAGTGACCCGCTCTTTTGCCCGTGACGCCCATCTAACTCCACGCTAACCAGCCGTCCCGTCCGTATACGGAACGCTCAGTTAGCAGGTAGCCGGGCACGTTCTAATACGCGGTAAGATGTGCCAGCAGGAGGAAGTGGCGATGGCTGACCGGACGACCGGGACAAACGGAGCGTGGGTTGACCTCTCGCACGTCGCCGGCCTCTACTCGGCGATACGCGCGGCCGATATGCGGCACCCGTATGACTTCGGCTTCATGCCGGCGATGGCCCGACTGATCGCGGCGCACGGTCGCATCGGCCAGGCGTTCAGAGCGCTCTTTTCGCAGATCATGTTCGCGCCGGAAGGCGAACTCACTCGCCACGAGCGGGAGATGGTGACGGCGGTGGCGGCGTCGGCTCAGGACTGCTTCTACTGAACGCAATCTCACGCAGAGTTTCTGCGTGTCGAGGGCGGATCGCGAGAGCTGGCGGAGGCGATCAAGGGCAGGCGCTGGGCCGACCTGGACCTGACCGAGCGGGAGCGGGCGCTCTGTGCGATTGCGGAGAAGATGAGCGCCACGCCGACGCGCATGGTGCCGGAGGACTGGGAGCCGCTACGGGCGCTCGGGTTCGGCGATCAGGAGTGCCTCGAGGTGGGGCACATCGTCGGCATCTTCAACTACCTGACGCGGATGGCCGACGGCTTCGGCCTGCAGCTCGACCCGGAGACGACGGAGGCTTCGGACTCCGGCGAAACGCTCAGCCGCCCGCCCGGCGCCTGACGTCAGCCCCGTAAAGCCGCGACAACGCGGTCCGGGTAGTTGGAGCAGATGCCGTCGACGCGCTGCTCGATGAGCTTCGCGATCTGCGCCGGCTCGTCCGCCGTCCAGGAGTAGAGGGCGAGGCCGCTGCGCCGGCAGTCCTCGGCGATGCGCTCGTCGATGCCGAGGAAGAAGACGCTTACGCCCTGGGCGCCGATCCTCAGCGCGCGCTCCCGCATCGCCGGCCACTTGCCGGCGCCTTCCGCCGCGACGAGGAGCGCGCAGGGGATGCGCGGATCGGCGGCGCGCATGCCATCGAGCGCTTTCGGGAAGAACGACCAGCACATTACGTCGGCGGCGGCGTCGGCGCTGCTCACGACCCCGGACACCTGCTCCTCGGCGCCGGGCTGCTTGATCTCCGTTACCAGCAGCACTTTGCCCTTCGTGATGCCGATCACCTCGGCCAGCGTCGGCACCGGTTCGCCGCCGGCGTCGAGGCCGCGCAGCTCATCCAGAGTGAGGTCCGCTACGGCGCCTTCGCCGTCGGTCGTCCGGTCGACGGTGGCGTCGTGCATGAGCACAGGCACACCGTCGGCGCTGGCCTGGACGTCGATCTCGATCGCCTCGGAACCCAGCTCGATCGCCGCGCGAATGCCCTGCAATGTGTTCTCGGGCGCGTGGCCGCCGCAGGCAGCGTGAGAGATCACGAGCGGGCGCATGCCCGGAGTATAGGTGACGGCGATCGGGGCGCGGAAGAAGGCGCTAAGCGGCTTCCGGAGCGCCAACGGGACCTGTAGGGAGGGCGCTCACCATGTCGATGCGCTTGGCCTCTACCTCCGTCGCCAGGTCGCGGGCGACCAGCGACAGCTCGAAGCGGTGCGGTGACGTTGCCATCTTGGGCGGCTCTGTCTCGGCGAGGCGCGAAAATACGCTCTGCGCCATGAAGCGAATGGCGACGCGCCAGTTGAGCGCGGGCTCAGAGGTGGGGTCAACGCCGTGGTCGCGGCAGTAGATGGCGCAGGCGCGCTCGATCTCAGAGTCGAGGCGCTGGGCGAGGACGTGGTGGGTGGTGGCGGCCATCGACGGATCTTCCCGGGGGAAGGCGAACGACAGCGCGTGTTTGATGGCGCCGATGACGGAGTAATCCGGCTCACCTGAGTCCATCTGGACGTTGAGGCGCCTTTGCTGGGCCAGGAATAGCGACAGGACATACACCTCGTGCGAGTTGATCGGCAGGCCGCGCGGTAGCACCCGGATCACGCATTCGGCCCAGGCGCGCACCTGCTTGTCCAGCCGTTCGCCACAGCGCTGCACACGCCGCAGCTCGCTCTCATTTTCCGGTATGTAGAGCCCGTCGAAGTGGTCCAGGCTCGTCGCATCGTCGGACGTGAAATCTGCCATTCTATGCTCCTCAGTAGGTATGAGGAGGTCCGGTCGGGCGCCGTTACCGGGAGATCAAGAGCGCCCGGTTAACGTTGCGTAGACGCCCGGAGGCTTATCGGTAAAGCGGACGTGCGATAGAATTGGCGACCAATCGATATTGCTGCGCCCCTCACAGTCCAAGGAGAAGTTCTAGATGGCCGACGATCTGATATTTCCCGACGGTTTCTTCTGGGGGACGGCGACGTCTTCGCACCAGGTGGAAGGGAACAACCGGAACAACCAGTGGTGGGCCTGGGAGCAGGCGAGCGGGAACATCAAGGACGGCACCGTCTCCGACATCGCCTGCGACCACTACAACCGCTTCGCTGAAGACTTCCGTCTGAGCCGCCAATGGGGCCACAACGCGCACCGCTTCTCGATCGAATGGAGCCGCATCGAGCCGGAAGAGGGCCGCTGGGACGAGAAGGAGGTCGAGCACTATCGCCGGGTCCTGGAATCGCTGCACGAAAGCGACCTCGTCCCGTTCGTGACGCTGCACCACTTCACGAATCCGACACGGTTCGAGGAGATGGGTGGCTGGACGAACGAGCGCGCGCCGGAGTTACTCGGTCGTTACGCCGGCTACCTGGCGGCGCAGTTCGGCGATGCGGTGCCGTACTGGCTCACGGTCAACGAGCCGCCGGTCCTGCCCGCCGCCAGCTACATCGCCGGCGTTCACCCGCCCGCCAAGCGAGACTTCGGGCTGGCGATGCAGGCCGCGCGTCACATCCTGATGTCGCTCGGCACGAAGCACAACGCGATCCGCGAGAACGCGCCGCACAATCCGAAGATCGGCCCCGTGATCAACATGACGTACGCGATGCCGGCCAGCGACTCGGACGAGGACAAGGCTGCGGCGCGGCTGATGGACCAGTACTGGAACGCCTACTGGCTCGACGGCATCCGGGACGGCGTCATCGGGGCGCCGGCCGGTGACGGCGAGGAGGTGCCGGGGCTGAAGGGCGCCTGGGATATCGTTGGCCTGAACTACTACTCGCGCTCGGTCGTCGCGCAGGGACGCGGCGTCATGGGCCTGCGGCAGGTCGCGCCCGCGCCGGACGCCGAGACGAGCACGATGGGCTGGGAGGTCTACCCGGAGGGGTTCTACCAGAGCATGATGCGCCTCAAGGACTACGATGTGCCTGTATACATCACGGAAAACGGCATCGGCACGGACGACGACGAGCAGCGCATCAGCTACCTCGTCCGACACTTCAAGCAGGTGCACCGGGCGATGGCGGACGGCCTCGACGTCCGTAGCTACCTGCACTGGTGCCAGCAGGACAACTTCGAATGGGCGGAGGGCTTTCGTCAGAAGTTCGGCCTCTTCGCCACCGAGGAGGGCACGCTCAACCGCATCCCGAAAGAGAGCGCGCGCTTCTTCAAGGACGTGGCGGAGAACGACCGCGTGCCGGCCGCGCTGGTCGAGAAGTACTCCGGCAAGTGGACCGCATGAGACGCTGGCTAATCGTCGTCGCCGCCCTCGCAGCCGTCGCTGTGGCCTGCGGTGGTGATGATGACGGCGGCGCCACCGCGACCGGGTCCGCGATCGGCCCGATCGTCTTCACCAGCGGCGCGTTCTCATCCGGTGGGGCGATCCCGATCGACTTCACCTGTGACGCCGAGAACCTCTCGCCCCCGCTCAACTGGCGACAGCTGCCCGAGGGCACGCGGTCCCTGGCGCTGACGATGGACGATCCGGATGCCAACCGCTTCGTGCACTGGCTGATGTACAACATCCTGCCGGAATCGAGGGGGCTGGGGGCCGACACCTTCCCGGATGAAGAGCTTGACGATGGCTCGTTGCAGGGCGTGAACAGCCGCGGCGAGATCGGCTACACGGGGTCGTGCCCTCCGTCCGGGGAGCACGAATACGTCTTTCGGCTCTACGCGCTGGATGCCAAGATTGATCTTGCGGCCGGTGCGACGCTGGCCGCGGTGGAGGCGGCGATCGCCGACCACGTGCTCGCGCTGAGCGAACTTGTGGGGACGTACAGCCGCTGAGCGGGGCGCCGGCGGTGTGCCGGTTCCGCCCGTAACGCTGGGAGCAAACGGAGCCGCTACAGCTCGCCGTCGAGGCCGGCGGCCTCTGCGATCGCCTGCTTCAGCGACTCACTGAGCTCGCCGCGCTCCGCCGTCATCGCGTTCGCGCCCGCCAGGTGGCCGTGGTGAACAGTACCGACGAAGCGCTGCTGGTAGACGCTGAGGAACGCCCGGACAGCCGTAGGATCGAACTGGGAGCCGCTGTTGCGGAGGACTTCCGCCAGCGCCTCTTCCGCGGGCATGGCGTTGCGATAGGTACGGTCGGAGGGCATGGCGTCAAAAGCGTCGGCGATCGAGAAGATTCGCGCACCTAGCGGGATCTCATCGCCGCCCAGGCCGCGTGGGTATCCGCCGCCGCCGTAACGCTCGTGGTGGCAGAGGACGATCTCGCCGGCCGTCTTCAGGAAGTCGATCTTGAGAAGGATCTCGTAGCCTGCCGCGGCGTGACTGCGCATCGTGTGCCATTCAGCGTCGGTCAGGGCGCCGGGCTTGCGCAGGATGCTGTCGGGCACGGCGATCTTGCCGACATCGTGGAGCAGCGCGCCCCAGGAGATGTTGCGCCATTCATCGGTGTCCTTGTCCAGGCCCATCTCGTCGGCGATCGCCAGCGTCAGGTCGGCGACGCGCTCGGAGTGACCGCCGGTCTCGCTGTCGCGCGCGTCGAGCGCCGCGGAGAGAGAGCGCAGGGTGCCGTCGTAGGCGTTGCTCAGGCGGTCCATGGCGTCTGTCACCTGGCTGTGCGCTTCCTGCAGCTGACCGTGTGCGTGGCGGAGGTCGAGTACGTTCTTGGTTGTTCGGTCCAAGTACTGCTTGATCGAAAGGCGCATCATCAGCGGCGGCGCGACGAAGACGGCCAGGCCCCAGATGCCCATCGCCTGGTGCGCGGCGACGACGGCGGTACCGATCGCCGCCAGGATGACGTAGTGCGGAAGCAGCCAGGGGAAGTGCTCCGCCCAGACTTTCGGCAGCGAGGAGCGGCTGCTGAGGCCGATGGCGGCGGCGACCAGCAGCGTGTTCACGGCGAAGTTGACGCAGCCGGCGATCGTCGCCGGGATCAATACCTGCGGCCATTCCAGCGTCCGGCCGGTGTTGTAGGTCTCGGGCATAACGGCTGCCGCGGCTGCCGCGGCCAGCATCAGCGCCCCGAAGTTGAAGGCAGTCTTGCGGATCGGCCTCCCGTGGGCCGAGGCGAGGATCGCCAGCGGCACGACGATGGCGAGGCCGGGCATTCCGGCGCCGATAACGGTCGCGAAGATCGGCACGATAGCCAGGGAGACGCGGCTGTCGCCATAAAGGCTCATGTCGGCGCGCTCGGCAAGGATAGCGAGGGCGGCCATCGCCGCGACCAGCTGCCAGTTGAGGCCGTCAGCCGCGAGCACGCCACCGTACACGACGAGCGCCACTCCTGCCGCGAACGTCGTGAAGACGAGGACGTTGAGGACGAAGCCGTTAGCGCCGCCGGGCGATTCCGGCGACTCGGCGGGCCTGGCGGGGCGTCTTACGGAGGGGACGAAGCCACGCTGTAGGGTTACTCCAAATGTCTGCATCATGATTCAGAGACGAGGCGAACCCGCCTGTCCACCTCATACGACGAGGCCCGCGGGGGTAGCGTTGCTGACCGGGAGAATCGCCGGGATGGGGCCGTGTACGGGTGGGACCGCACCCGGGCCGCGTTTAACCGAAAGTTCACCGTTCTGGCACAGGCGCCGCCTCCGTTCGTTCCGGACGGGTGCGGACGGGCGCTACAATGAGGCGGATGAAGACAGCCGAAGAGCCCGCACAGGCCGCCCCCGCCGGCCCTCTCGATGTCTCGGTGATCATCCCCTGTCTCAACGAGGAGGCGACGGTGGGCGATTGCGTGACGAAGGCGCGCGCCTGGCTCAGCGAATCCGGCCGCACCGGCGAGGTCATCGTCGTCGACAACGCCTCCACGGACGGCACGGCCGAGGCGGCGCGCGCGGCCGGCGCCCGCGTGATCGCCGAGCCACGCCGCGGCAAGGGCAACGCCTTCCGCACGGGCGTCCGCGGATCGCGCGGCCAGCTGATCGTGATGTCGGACGGCGACGGGACTTACGACCTGAGCGATCTCGATCCGGTCGTCCGGCCGCTGGAGGATGGCTACGACATGGTGATCGGCAACCGGCTCCAGGGCGAGATGGAGGGGCGGGCGATGCCATGGCTGCACCGGCGCGTCGGCAATCCGCTATTCGGGGCGCTGATCAGCGTAATCACACGCAGGACCTTCGGCGACGTGCTCTCCGGCCTCCGGTCGTTCACCCGGGAGGCGTGGGAAACGATGTCGCCGGCGGCGGTGGGGTTCGAGCTGGAGTCGGAGATCTGCCTGCGCGCCGGCCGCAACGGGATGCGCGTCGCGGAAGTGCCGGTGCCGTACGGCGTCCGGCGCGAGCCGAGCAAGCTGCGTGGCCTCACGCACGGTTGGGCGATCGCGCGCTTCATCATCCTGGAGAGCGCGGACCTCATCTTCATCTACCCGGGTCTCATCGCGATCGTCCTCGGAATCCTGTCGCTCGCCACAGGTGTTGCCTACAGCGACGGCGTGGACGTTGGCTCCGTGAGCTGGCAGCCGGTGTTCGCCGGAGGCATCCTCGTGCCGGGCGGGATCTCTTTTCTGACGTTGGGCATCGCGACGAAGTGGCTGGCGTGGCGCCGCGGCGTCGCCCGATCCGGTCGCGTCGTCCGTGCGCTGCGGGACGAGTCGCTTCCGGTCGGTGACTATTTCCTGCTGTCGGGCGTCGCGTCGCTGATCGCCGGCGTCGCCCTGGACGCCTACCTTCTCTGGACGTGGGCGAGCGACGACCCGGTCGGCCTGGCGCTGGGTTGGGGCGCGGTGGCGCAGACGCTCGTCGTGTCCGGCTTCAGCCTCATCGTGGCGGCGGTGCTAATCGACGTGTTACGCGCGAGCCAGCGAAGCGACGAGGATTAGAAGCGCACCCAGGCCCAGCCGGCCGGATCGTCGCCCAGCAGGTCCAGGACGCCGCGGAGGATACGGCCGAGAGCAGTGTTCGGCTGGCCGAGCTGATAGATCCAGAGCAGGCCCATCAGGTTGACGAGCACGCCGATCGTGATCAGTACTTTGTGGTGCCATTTGATCTCCTCTCCGATCGCCCTGGCGACGAGGAGCCAGAGGAAAGGCGTGAAGTCCAGTCCATACCGATAACCGAACTGCGACCAGCCGGTGGCGGCGAAGTTGAAGATGAGGAACGCCGTCGGGATGATCGCCGCCCAGCAAGCCGCGACCAAACGATCGCGGTTGATGAGCGAGTAGACGACGGCGACTCCGATCATCGCCCAGAACGGCAGCAGATGGATGCCGAGCGGTATCTCTGTCGTTGCCCAGCCCCAGTCCCAGGCGCCAACGACGCCGCGCGAGAGGATGACGGCGGTGGCGAGGCCGACCGCCAGGCCGCCGACGATGAGCACGATGCGCTCTTTGATGCCGGCGAAGAGCGCATAGAGAAACGCTGGCGACGTCGCCCACATCGCCATCCCCGCCCACGACGGCAAGATGTACGGGGCGGTGTCCTGGAAGAGCGGCATCTGTTCCAGGACGACCGGCGGGTGGCGTTCGATGTAGCTGGGGTTGAACGTGCCGTCCGTGTAGACGGACACCAGGGAGTCCTGGTGGAGCTGCTCGCCGTGGGTGTATCCCGTCTCAACCGGGTTGTCGAAGCGGGCGTAGTTGATCGCCATCGTCGCCAGGACGAAGGGCGACACGCCGGCGAAGAAGGCGCCCACCGGCTCCCAGTTGATTCGCTCGAACAGCGACTTGCCATCCTCCGCCGGACGCAGCCAAAGGTGCGCGAACATGATCACGAAGAAGAGGCCCGTCATCGACACCGTCGGCCGGCACATGAAGGCCGCGCCCAGCAGAACGCCCGCGTATAGCGGGTTCGGTCTCGTGACGGTGAAGTAGATCGCCGCGAAGAGGAAGAACGTGGCCGTGGTGTGGGCGAAGAACCAGACGCCGCCGTTGGCGCCCACCCAGAAGAAGATCGTGCCGAAGACCATGAGCACCGTCAACCAGACGCGCGTCTCGGTGCTCTTCGACAGGCCGCGCGCGACGAGGAACACAAGCGGCGCCGTCATCGCGGCGAAGATCACGGAAACAAGCGTCTGGTTGAGGTCGACGCCGAAGATGAGGACGCCTGGCAGGACGACGAGCGCCGGGCCGAGTGAGTGCTGCATGTAGGTCTTGCAGCCCTCCGAGGAGCGGGCGTCTGACACCAGCTCCGCCTGTGGGTCACCGGGCGGGAAGCAGAAGCCTTCGCCGTCGTAGAGGACGCGCTCTAGGACGCCATAGTTCTTGGTGTACTGGGGGTCCATGTCCAGGTGGCCGTGGAGGATGTTGTTCGCCTGGCTGACCTGGAACGAATAGACGGTGTCCTTCGGGCCGAGAGTCCAGAGCAGTCCGAAAGTGATGACGGCGAAGAGCACGCACCAGCCGGCGACTGTGAGCCGGCCCGATTCGACCAGGTACGGAATGTTGAGCTCTTCCCAATCGGACTCTTTCGGTGGCTCGTCGTCGGGGACGCGTCCGGAGGCGTTGGAGGAGCTGCCGTAGCGGCGCTCACCCATCAGGCCGCGCTCGCTTCGGAGCGGGCGAGAGGCCAGATCAGGTAAGCGCTGAACGCCCAGTTGGCGAGGAAACCGAAGACTGTGCCGACGCTCAGCGAGATGTAGGGGCTGATTCCGAAGACGGGCGTCAGGACGTTCACCGTGCTAACCACGATGATCGGGCTGACGATGCAGGTGGCGTTGAACTGCAAGAAGCGCGCAAGCCCCCAACCGCGGCGCGGCCGGTCGCGGAAGGTCCAGTTCTCGAGCGCGAAGAACTTGAACACGATCGAGACCTGGACGGCCAGCGCCGAGGCCAGCAGCAGGCGGATGTCCGGGTGCGTGAAGAGGCCGAAGTCGAAGTCGCGGTCGTGGGCCGGCAGGATCGGGAGGATGTCGTAGAGGAGTAGTAGTGCGGCCTGGTTAATGACGAATGCGACGCCGCCGACGACGAGGAACTTGAGGAACTCCGGCGAGACGTGAACGCGCGCTGCGACGCGGTCGAGGAAGAAGGACGGGGTTTGGTCAGCGGAGGCCGGAGTCTCCATAATGCGGTTGGCCGGTAGCGCAGCCTGTAATCCAGAATAGGCGGGTATCTCAGGCGGCGCAAGGAAGTATCATCAGCCCGGATACGTGCTGATGGCCCGCGACGTTTCAGGACGAGCAGGTAAGCCCGGTGCTTGAGCTGGCCGGGCTGGTGCTGCTCGGCCTCGCGATCGGCACGTACGGGACCGTCATCGGCGCGGGCGGTGGCTTCGTGCTCGTGCCGGCGCTGCTGATCCTCTACCCGGGCTTCGAGCCGGAAGAGGTGACGGCTGTATCGTTGGGGGTCGTCTTCTTGAGTGCGGCTTCGGGAGCGGCCAGTTACGCCCGCCAGCGCTGGATCGACTACCGGACGGGGCTGTTCTTCGCCGCGGCCTCCGCGCCCGGTGTCGTGGCCGGAGCGCTGTTGGTGCAGCTCGTGCCGGAGCGGCTGTTCACGGGGCTCTTCGGGGCGATGCTGCTGGGCGTGGCGGCGGTGTCACTCTGGGGACGGCCGCTGGCGATCCGTGAGCCGTTGCGCGGTCGTGGCATCATCCGGCGAATCGTCACGGACGCCGCGGGCAGGCGGTACATCTACGCCTACCGGGTCTGGCAGGGTCTGACGCTGAGCCTGGGTGTTGGCGTCGTCTCCAGCTTGTTCGGGATCGGCGGCGGCATCATTCAGGTGCCGGCGATGATCCTGCTCTTGCACGTCCCGGTGCAGTTCGCGGTGGCGACGTCACTCTTCGTGCTGATGTTCATGTCCGGCGGGGCGTCCGTCATCCATCTGGCGACGGGCACGCTGGGCGGCGGCGAGGCGGCGAAGATCGCCGCGCTGGCTCTGGGAGCGGTGCCCGGCGCACAGCTCGGGACGTACCTGGCGCAGCGGATCAAAGGCCGCTCCGTGCTGCTCTTGCTGGCCTCGGCGATCGTTGTGCTCGGCGCGCGGCTGCTGCTGAAGGCGATCGCAGACGTCTGATCAGACGCTTTGCACGCCGTCGATCACCAGCTCGACTCCGATCGCGATGAGGAGGGCGCCGGAGAGCCGCCCGAGGACGCTGATCGGGAGGTCGCCGAGCGCCCGCTGCAAGAAGCCGCCGGCGAGAAGCACCGCGCCGGCAAGAGCGATCGCAAGCGCCGCTGCGGCTGCGGCTTCGGCCTCGCCGTAGCGGCCCGAGTAGGCGACGACGGCGGCGAGGGAAGCCGGAGCGGCTAGGCCCGGAATCGCGAGGGGTAGGAGCCAGGGACGGTTCGCCGGCAGGTGACCGGCGCCGAGCGAGCGGCCGGACCAGAGCAGCTGTGCCGCCAGCGGCAGCATGATGACGGCGGCGCCGGCCTGGAAGTTCTCGCCGGAGACGTCGAGGAAGGCGAGGAACGGATCGGTCAGAGCGACCGCGATGAGCAGCACGGCCAGCGCAGTGACGGCGGCGAGGGGCACAGTCGAGACGGTGCGGCTGTCACCTTCGGCGTCGCCGCGTGGGAGCGCCAGGACGGCGGGGATGAGGCCGAACGGCGCGAGCGCTGCGAAGATGCCGACGGCGGCGCGCAGGATTTCGGTCATCGGAGTGTCTCCTCTGGTTCGCGCATCTCGTGCTCGGCAAGGGCGTCGAGGGCGTAGGTGATGCCGGAGAAGGCGTGCTGCTGGTCGTCCATGCGAGTTTCGCCCTCGTGGAACCACGCCCCTTCGACGAGGCCGGGCGCCGCGTAGGCCGCGGCCTCATCGGCGTCGAACTGGCGGTCGGTGAGTATCCCGGCGACGCAGTGCAGCCGTTCCTCTGTCTTGTCCTTGATGTCTGCGAGGCGCTCGTCCTGGGCGGCGACGCGCCAGAGTCCGGCCAAGCCTTCAGCCCACGTGCCGATGCCCGAGCCGCGGGCGTCTTCGCCGCGGACGAGGCTGCCGTACCAGCTGCCCTCGCGCTGGCTCGCCGTGCGGACGAGGAGGCCGAAGCGTCCGGCCAGATCGCGCGCGTAGTCGATCTGCTGGTCTGTGAGCCCCCACTCGACCATCTCGGCAAGGCCATAGGCGGCCCACTGGTCGGCCAACGGCGCGAAGGGCACGTCCTCCACGTCGTCGCGCAGCGTCGTCACGAATTGGAGGGCGTCGCGGGCGTGTTCGTCCCAGCCTTCGCCGGGGAACGCCTCGTGCAGCAGCGCAAGCGCCCAAAGCGCCTCGCCCGGATAGAAGCGTGAGGTGCCCACCGTATCGGGAGCGTCGGCACCGATCCGCCAGGCGACGTGAAAGCCGCCGTCGTCTCGCTGCAGCGCAGCCAGGTAGCGGCCGACCTCCCGCATCAAACCGTCATACTGCGTGTCGCCGGTCGCCAGCCTGCGTTCCGCCAGCGAGACGGTCATCAGGGCCGATGCTCCGAGCGGCGGCTGGTCTGCGCGGAAACCGGCGGCCAGCGCGGCCCAATCGTTGTGGCGGACGAGGTGATCCTCCATCCAGGCGAGCGCGTCGTCCGCAGTCGCCAGAGCCTCGCGGTCACCAAGCCGGCCGGCGGCCTGGTAGAGGGCCATAGTGACGCCGGCGTGGCGCACCTCGTTGTATTCGTTCGGGGTCTCGCCGCTTTCCTTGTAGTAGAGGTAGACGTAGCTGCCGTCCTCGTTCTGGTTGCGCGTCATCCAGGCGGCGGCAGCCCGGGCCGCCTCAGCGATGCGCTCTTCGCTCTCGATCCCGCACGACTCCGGCGGGATGACGGCGACGCGCACGAACGCGAGGAAGATGATCCAGAGTCCGAACGAAAGGAGCGCCCCGCGCGCGATCATCGGATACATGATGGCGGGCGCGACTGGTGGCGGCAAGGCTGCGCTAGAATGTTGCGAGGAGCCAAACGTGACCGTCCACGCAATCCGCCACCTACCTGAGCCCGTGTTGCGCCAGAAGGCGAAACGCGTGCCCGGCGCTCCTCAGCGCGACGCCAGGCTGCAGCGGCTGATCGACGACATGATTGAGAGCATGTACGAGGCCCGGGGCGTCGGCCTGGCGGCGCCGCAGATCGGCGTCTCGCTGCGGGTCATCGTCATCGGCGTCCCGGAGGAGGAGCCGTTCGCGCTGATCAACCCGGAGATCGTGAAAGTCTCCGGCGAACGACAAGTGGACGAAGGGTGCCTCTCCGTGCCCGGCTATCACGCGGAGATGACCCGGCACCGCGTCGTCGTCGCCAAGGGGTTGGACCGAGATGGGAAACGGGTGCGGATCAAGGCGCGCGATACGCTGCTGGCGCAGGCGCTGGAGCACGAGATCGACCACGTCAATGGCACGCTCTACATCGACCACCTCGAGAGCCTGGAGGAGCTGCAGAAGGTGGAGCCGGGCGAGAGCATCAGCCGCGAGGCCACGCCCCGCTAGTCCGGAGGCGGCATGCGGCGCATCACGGTCGTCCCTGAGACCCGCCTGCTAGTCGAACGGCTGGCGGCGTTCTTCGACGCGCGCGGCGCGTCGGCCCTCGCGACAGGGGGCTTCCTGCGGGACGCACTGCTCGGCCTGCCCGCGCGCGATCTGGACGTGGCCGTCGGCGGCGACACGCTCGCCCACGGCCGGGCGCTGGCGGACGAGCTGGCCGGCCACTTCGTCCTGCTCGACGAGGGCCGCGGTCACGTTCGCATCGTGCTGCCGGACGCCAGCTTCACGATCGACCTGACGCCGCTGGCGGGGTCGATAGAGGATGATCTGCGCCGGCGCGACTATACGATCGACGCGCTCGGTGCGCCCCTGGCGGAGGTGGCGACCGGTGCGTTCGAGGTGATCGACCCGACCGGCGGCCTTGCGGACCTTGAGGCCCGTGTCTTGCGCGCGACGAGGGAAGAGGCGCTGACGGACGATCCGCTGCGTCTGCTGCGCGGCGCTCGCATCGCGGCGCAGTTAGGCCTGCAGATCGAGGCATCGACGCGGGAGATGATCTCCCGAAACGCGCCGCGAGTGGTTGACGCGGCGGCGGAACGGCAGCGTGACGAGCTGATGTCGATGTTGGCGGCGCCGCTGGCGAGCCCGGGTGTGCGCTTGCTCGACGACCTGGGACTGCTCTCGGCCGTGCTGCCCGAGATGGACGTGACTCGCGACGTGGAACAGCCGAAGGAGCACCACTACGACGTCTTCGGCCACTCGATCGCGGCCGTCGAGGCGCTTGATGCTCTGCTCGCGGACGAGCCGCCGGCGGAGGAGCGAAGCGGACGTCTCTGGCGGGAGCTGTGGGGCGCGCTCGAATGGTGGGACGGCCGACGTGAGCACTTCCGCGAACCCGTCGCCGCCGGGACGCCGCGCCGGGCGCTGGTCAAGCTCTGCGGCCTCCTGCACGACATCGGCAAGGCGGCGACGAAGACGTTCGAGGAGTCCGGCCGGATGCGCTTCTTCGGACACAGCGAGACCGGCGCCGAGATGGCGGCTGGCCTGATGCGAAGGCTGCGCTTCTCCAGCCGTGAGCGGGAGATCGTGGTGAGGATGATCGAGGCGCACCTGCGCCCAGTGCAGATGGCGCGGGACCGGGCGCCGACGAAACGCGCCGTCTACCGCTACTTCCGCGCCACCGGCGAAGCGGGCGTCGACACGCTCTTCCTCTCGCTCGCGGACCACCTCGGCACCGTGGGGCCGAACGTCCGCTGGGATGGCTTCCGGGCGCACGTGGCTGTCGTCAGCCACATCCTGCGGCTGCACCTCGCGGATGAGGGCGTGACCTCGCCGCCGAAGCTCGTGAGCGGCGACGACCTGATGCGCGACGTCGGGCTGGAGCCGGGCGCTTTGCTTGGCGAGCTGCTCGAGGCGGTGCGGGAGGCGCAGGCGGCGGGCGACGTCAGCACGCGGGCGGAAGCGCTGGCGCTGGTGCGGCAGCGCCTGGCGGAGGCAGGCCGGTAGCCCTGTGCGCCTAACCCGCGAAACCGCTACGCTGTTTAGCTATGGAATCGCTATGGCTGATCGCGCTCGTATATCCGGTTGTGATCGCCATCCTTTTCTACTTCGCGTTCTTACGGCCGGTGCAGCAGGAACGGAAGAAGCAGAGGCAGCAGCTGCAGAGCCTGCGCGTTGGTGACGAGGTGTTGACACAGTCAGGCTTCATCGCGGTTGTTAAGGATGTGCGCATCCCGGAAGAGCCCGGGCCTACCGAGGTCATCCTGGACCTCGGCGGCATCGAGGTGCGCGCAGTGGCCTCGGCCATCGTTGAGCGGCTGAACGCGGCGCAGAAGTCTCAGGACGAAGCCGCCACGAAAACACGAACACCCGACGGATCCGCAGGACTAGAAGCTAGAGGATAAGCATGCGCCATCGCACGACTCTGCCATTCCTGATCGCAATCACAATCCTCACTGTCGTGTCGATCATGGTCGTCTGGCCCGGCTATCCCCAGAAGTACCTGCCGGACTGGGTCGACTATCCGGAAGGCCCTCTGACGGAGGCCGAGCCCTTCGATAGCTTCCTCGGCTGGATCGTCAAGACCGACCGCGAGGCGATGCGACTGGGCCTCGACCTGGAGGGCGGCACCTACGTCCTGACCGAGGCTGACGTCTCGGCGCTGCCGGTGGGAACGAACGTGGACGACGCGATGGACGCCGCCAAGAGCGTCATCCAAGACAGGATCAACCGCTTCGGCGTCTCCGAGACGGAAGTGACGCGCGAGGGCAAGAACCGGCTGGCGATACAGCTGCCGGGCGTTACGCCCGCTGAAGCTGAGGATCTGATCGGGCGCACGGCGCTCCTGCGGTTCATGGAACCAGTAGAGGACGATACCGGCAACTTGATCTGCGAGACGGCCGAGGGTGAGAGGTTCACTGCCACGTATTCCCCTCAGGGGAACGCCTCAGAGGTGATCAACGGGGCATGTAACACGGCCGAGTCCTTTGGCGAAGTTCTCTGGACGCCGGCCACCGGCATCCGGAATGATAAAGTGAGAGTGCTCACCGGGCGCCAGGTACAGGCCGGCAGCGCGCGGGCCGATATCGGTCTTAGCGGTCCGGAGGTCCTCATCGACTTCACCGGCGAAGGCCAGGTGCTTTTCGAGCAGATCACGACGCGTCTCTCTTCGCCGCCGCGGCCGCTGGGCATCTTCCTTGACGATGAGCTGATCAGTTCGCCGGCGGTCACCCGTACGATTGCCACCGCTGAGACGACAATCACCGGCGTCGGCTCGCTGGACGAGGCTAAGAGCCTGGCGATCCAGCTCAACTCCGGCGCGCTCCCCGTGCCGTTGCGCACGATCCAGACGACCGAAGTCGACGCGACGCTGGGCGAGAAGACTCTGGTGCGCGGCGTGCAGGCGGGCATCATCGGCGTTCTGGCCGTGCTGCTCTTCATGCTGCTTTACTACCGGCTGCCGGGAGTGCTCGCGGCGGGAGCGCTGATCACCTACATCTCCGTCGTGATGATGATCTTCAAGCTCGGGCCGATCATCGGGCCGGTGACGATCACGCTCTCGGGCATCGCCGGCTTCGTCTTATCCGTGGGAATGGCGGTGGACGCCAACATCCTTGTCTTCGAGCGGATCAAAGAGGAGTTACGCGGCGGCCGCAGCCTGCCCATCGCAATTGAGCGCGGCTTCGACCGCGCCTGGTCCTCGATCCGGGACAGCAACATCTCGACGCTGATCACCTGCGGCATCCTGATCTGGTTTGGCGAGCAGTTCAACGCCGACCTCGTGCGGGGCTTCGCGATCACGCTCGGCATCGGCGTCGTCATCAGCATGTTCTCCGCCCTTACCGTCACGCGGACGCTGCTGCGGGCTCTCGTCGGCTTCGGCCTGGAGCGCCGGCTGTGGCTCTTCTCAGGCGACTTGCAGCCCGTCGAGCGACCGGACCGCTCGCGCCGGCCCTTCATGTTCGACTTCGTGCGCCGCCGTGGGATCTACTTCGCCATGTCGGCGATCATCCTGATCCCGGGTATCGTCTCGCTGCTCGTACCCCCTTCGATCAAACCCGGCATCGAATTCACGAGCGGCGCCACGCTGACCGTGGACTTCGTCGCGGAGTCAGTGGACCAGGACGACTTACGCAGCGCCCTGGCCGACGCCGGCCACGATGAGGCGCGCGTCCAGCGGACTTCCGACAACAACTTCATCATTCGCATCAATGAGCTGGAGACGCCGCCGTCGCCGCCGATCGGGCCGGCGCCGCCATCGGAACGCGATCAGCTGGAGCTGACCCTTGAGGGTAGCCTCGGCGCCTTCACGGTGCTCAACTTCAACCAGGTCTCGGAGATCGTCTCGGACGAGATCGTCGTCGACGCGGCGATCGCCGTCGCCTTCGCGGCGTTGGCGATACTGGTCTACATCTCGTGGACGTTCCGGAACGTGCCGAAGTCGTATCGCTACGGCATCGCCGCGCTGGTGGCCGCGGGCCACGACGTCTTATTCGTGGTCGGTGCGTTCTCGATCTTCGGCAAGCTGTTTGGCACGGAAGTCGACAGCATGTTCATCGTCGGCGTGCTGACCGTCCTCGGCTTCAGCGTGCACGATACGATCGTCGTCTTCGACCGCATTCGCGAGAACGTCGCCGTGAACCCCGGCGTCGCCTACCACGAGATCGTCAACGCCAGCCTCACAGAGACGTTAGCGCGCTCGCTGAACACGTCGGTCACCGTCATCTTCGCGATCCTCGCCTTGCTGCTGCTCGGCGCCGGCCAGGTGGACGTGCTGCTGGTCGCGCTGCTGCTGGGTATCGTGGCGGGAACTTACAGCTCCATCTTCATCGCCAGCCAGATCCTGGTTTCGTGGGAACACGGTGACTTCGGGCGCATCTTGCGCCGCCTGATGCCGTGGCGCCGCGACGAAGAACCCGCGACTGCCAGCGCCTAGGACGGCTTGACGTCGGTTCCGCGCGGGCGCATCCGGCGCGCCCTTCGCCGCTAGACGGTCGCGGTTCGTTGTGCGTTGGGGGGTCTGACATACTGGCGCGGTGAACGATCCCGTGTTCCTCGATCCCCGTGTCGCCGAGTCGTATGACCTGGCGCAGCCGTGGCAGCAAAGGCGCGAATTCAGCTTCTACATGGCACTTGTGATGTCAGCGGAGAGCGTGCTCGACGTCGGCTGCGGAACGGGTGAGCTGCTGCGCCTGGCTCGCCAGGCCGGACACAGCGGGCGACTCTGCGGGATCGATCCTGCCGAGGCGATGCTGCAGCAGGCGCGCAAGCGGTCGGATATCGAATGGGTCCTCGGTGAGGCTGCCTCGGGCGCCTGGGATCAGCAGTTTCGCCTCGCCGTCATGACCGGCCACGCTATCCAGGTGATCATGGAGGACGGCGAGATACGAGCGTCGCTGGCGGCCATCCAGTCAGCGCTCACCGAGCACGGCCGCTTCGTATTCGAAAGCCGCAATCCGCTGGTCCGGGAATGGGAGAGCTGGATGCCGGACGAAGTGCGGGAGTTTGCGGGTCCTGACGGTGCTGTGGTGGGCAAGTGGCACGAGATCGAGACAGTTGATGGAGATGTCGTTACCTACAGCACCACATTCACCAGCTCCAGCTGGGCCCGGCCGCATATTCTGGAAGGGGGCCGCCAGAGGTTCCTCGATGCGGACTCGCTCTCCTCGTTCCTGTCAGGCGCCGGCCTGGCAATCGAGGAGCAGTTCGGGGACTGGGACCGGCAGCCGCTGACCGAGACAAGCCCCGAGATCATCACCGTCGCACGGCGGGCTTAGCCGCCGCCGCGCTGATCGCGCTCGCGGAAGGCACCGCCTGCTGCCGCGCGGCGACGAAGAGGCCGGAGGCCGGCGCCCGGTCAGCGCAGAACGCGCACGTCGCCCACACGCCGGGTGATCTGCTTCGCGTCGAGGTGCTCGAGTAACGCCTGCGCATACTTGCGCGACGTGCCGAACATGTCCCGCGCCTGGGCCAGGGTGATCGACTCCTGCTTCTTCAGATGCGTCCGGACGCGTTCCACGAGCTGACCGTAGGCTTCGGCGGCGAAGATGACGTCGCCGGTCCGGACTACTTCGCCGGCTCCTTCGAGGTAGGCGAGCACGTCACCCTCGGGCGCCTGGTCGGTTGGCGGCGAGAACGGTATCGCGCGCAACGCTGCGAGAAAGGCGGCGGCGGCCGCCTCCTGCTGCGCCGTCAAAGCCGGTGAGTGTGAGGCGAGGCCGACGGCGCTACCGCGCTCGGCGACGAGACCGTCGCGGGCCAGCCGGGCGATGAGCTTGTCGAAGGCCGCCGGCTCCAGTCGCAGGCGGCCGCGTAGCTCTTCGCGGGGCATGCCCGGTCGCAGCGGGGTCGCCGCGTGGAAGGCCGCCAGCCCCTCGCGGACGGACTCGACCGCCGCATCGAACCCGGCGGGTGTGTAGAGGGGCGAGTCGTTCGCGAGCGTGCCGTCCCCAAGAGCGACGATTTCCCCGGCCTCGACGAACCGGTCGAGGGCCGCCCGCGTTTCGTCGTCGCCGGCGACGGCGCCTGCGGTCGCCGGCTCAGCGAGCGCGATGGCGGCGAGCAGCAGCTCCTCAGGCGAGCCGCGAGCGAGTGCCTCCAGGCGGGCGATGGCGTCGGCGTCGAAGCGGCGGTGCCGCGGCGCATCAGTATCGACGATCAGGCCGCCGCCCAGCGTGTCGTTCGGGTCGCGGATTACGAAACGGTCGCCTCTGAGCGCGCAGACGGGCGCGGCCAGCCGGATCTGCGCCCACGCCTCTTCGCCGGGCAGCAGCTCGGCAGAATCAAGGAGCAGGAGACGGCCTTCGACCTCGGCGGCGCCGGTGTGTAGGGTGACCGTCAGATTGTGCCTCACAGGTCGCGAAAGGTATGGGACGGCGCGCAGGTGCACGTCGAGCGACGTCGTCGTTTGCAGCGCACCGGGGTGCGCCAGGGCCATGCCGCGGTGCAGTTCGGCCGGGGCGACGCCGGAAAGATTGACGGCAGTGCGCCGTCCCGGCGGAGCAACATCGACGTGCTGACCGTGCGTCTGCAACCCGCGGACTCGCGCGCGGGCGCCCGATGGCAGCGCCTCGACCTCGTCGCCGACACGCAGCGAGCCGTCCACCAGCGTGCCGGTGACGACGGTGCCGAAGCCGGCCATCGTGAACGCGCGGTCGATCGGCATTCGCGGCCGGCCCGCGTCGCGCTTGCGCTCCGTCTTCGCGAGCTCGGCCTCGATCGCGGCGAGTAGATCGTCGAGGCCGGTGCCGGCGACGGCGGAGCAAGGGACGACCGGCGCGCTCGCCAACGTCGTGCCCCGCAAGGCTTCCGTAGCGTCGTCGCGGGCGAGCTCGAGGCCGTCCCGGTCGACGAGGTCGCACTTGGTGAGGGCGACGACGCCGTGGGCGATGCCCAGCAGGTCGACGATCGCCAGGTGCTCGCGCGTCTGCGGCATGACGCCTTCGTCGGCGGCGATCACCAGGAGCGCGAGGTCGATGCCGCCGACGCCGGCGAGCATGTTCTTGATGAAGCGCTCGTGGCCGGGCACGTCGACGATGCTGACTTCGTCGCCGCCGGGCAGCCGCAGCCAGGCGAAGCCGAGGTCGATCGTTAGGCCACGCTCTTTCTCCTCTTGCCAGCGGTCCGGGTCGATGCCGGTCAGGGCCTGGACGAGCGCGGACTTTCCGTGGTCGACGTGTCCCGCGGTGCCGATAACGTACATGGCCGTTCGATTCTATACCGGCGAATTCTGCTCTGATAACATCGCGCCGTGCGCCCCGTCGGATACGTCTACGACCCTGTCTACCTGGAACACGACGTGGCCGGGCATCCGGAGTCCGCCGGCCGCCTGCGCTCGATCATGTCTCACTTGGAGTCCTCCGGCGTGCTCGGCCGACTGGAGGCGCTGCCGCCTCGCGACGCGACAGAGGACGATTTGGCGCTCGTGCACGGCCCGGAACTCATCGCGCGGGTGAAGGCGGCGTCCAGCGGCGGCAGCCAGTGGCTCGATCCGGACACCTACGTCGTGCCGCGCTCCCTGGCCGCCGCTCTGCGCGCGGCGGGAGGCGTCCTCGCCGCGGCCGACGCCGTCCTCGACGGTGACCTCGGCAGCGCGTTCAGCCTCGTGCGGCCGCCCGGGCACCACGCCACGCCGGACCGGGCGATGGGCTTCTGCCTCTTCAACAACGTGGCGATCGCCGCCGCCCACCTGCTCGATCGCCGCGGACTGGAGCGGGCCGCGATCATCGACTTCGACGTGCACCACGGCAACGGAACGCAAGACGCCTTCTACGCCGACGGCCGCGTCCTCTACTTCTCGACTCACCAGCACCCGTTCTACCCCGCCACGGGCTACTGGTCAGAGATGGGTGATGGGCCGGGCCGTGGCGCGATAGTCAACGTGCCCTTTCCCGCAGGCTGTGGCGACGAGGCGCTGCTCGCCGCCTACCGTGACGTCTGCGCGCCGGCGGTGAGGCGCTTTCGGCCCCAGTTCGTCCTGGTGTCGGCGGGCTTCGACGCGCACTTCGCTGACCCGCTGGCGCAGCTCCGCGCCACCACCGCCGGCTACTACGAGATCGCGACGCTTCTGCGCCAACTGGCGGACGAGCTGTGCGAAGGCCGGATCGTCTTCGCGCTGGAGGGCGGATACGACCACACGGCGCTCGGCTGGTCGGTGCAGGCCTGCCTTGACGCGCTGGCGGGCAACGACTTCGCGCCGGACCCGCTCGGCTCCGGGCCGTCCACGGGCGCCCCTGACGTGAGCGCCCTGCTCGCGCGGATCCGTGAAGCGCACGGGCTGGGCTAGCCGGGCCGCTCAGTCGGGCAGGAGCCGCAGGAAGACCTCGTTTGCGAGGTAGCGGCCGCGGTCCGTGAGGCGGACGGATCCGTCGTCGCGCTGGAGGAGGCCCATCTCTAGCGTCTCCGCCAGGACTCCGCCGTAAAGGTCCTCGAAGCGGCGGCCGAAGCGGCGTTCGAACGCGCCGAGGTCGAGGCCGGCGTTGAGACGCAGGGCGAGGATCGCGGTGTCGGCCATCTGTAGGGCTGGCGGCTGTGGGTCGATGAACGTCACCTGCCGCATCGCCGCGAGGACGGCCTCCGGGGAGGCCTTCGGCGAAGGTGGCTCGGCGTCGGTCTCCGCGACGAGGCGGACGTACTGCCTGGGCGAATAGACGTCCGCGAAGCGATAGCCGCCCCAGTGCGCGTGCGCGCCGGGGCCGAGCGCCAGCCACTCGCCGTTCCGCCAGTAGACGAGGTTGTGGCGGCACTCCTCGCCGGGTCGGGACCAGTTCGAGATCTCGTACTGCTGGTAGCCCGCCTCTGACAGGCGCCGGCCGGCCCACTCGTACATCTCGGCTTGCAGATCGCCGTCGGGTGGCGGCACGGCGCCGTGCTCGATGTCGTAGGCGAGCTTTGTGCCGTCTTCGACGGTGAGGGCGTAAGCGGAAACATGTTCGGGCGCCAGCTCGATCGCCTGATCGAGCGTTTCTTGCCACGAGGCGATGGGCTGGCCGGGCAAGCCGTAGATCAGGTCGAGGTTGACGCGGCGGAAGCCGGCCTCGCGAGCCCAGTGGTAACACTGGACCGCCTCCGCGGCGTTGTGGATGCGGTCGAGCGCGGCCAGCTCATCGTCGTGTAGCGACTGGAAGCCGAGGCTGAGCCTGTTGACGCCGGCGGCGAGAATGCCGGCGAAGTAGTCTCGGTCGGCAGTGCCGGGGTTCGCCTCGAGCGTGATCTCTGCACCGTCGGCGAGCGCGTAGTCTGCGCGCAGCGCCGTCGTGATGCGCTCGATGTGATCGAGCGGCAGAAGGCTGGGCGTGCCGCCGCCGAAAAAGACGGTCTCGACGGCCCGTCCACGGACGATCGGTGCCCAGAGCGCCAGCTCCGAGCACAACGCGTCGACGAACTGCGGCACGAGGTCGTCCAGCTTCGCGTAGGAGTTGAAGTCGCAGTAGGAGCACTTGAGAGAGCAGAAGGGGACGTGGAGGTAGAGCGAAAGCGCGGAGTCTTTGGCCATCCTGGGGCGATGGTATCACTGGCGCCGGCCGGTGAAGGTCTGGTAGAGAGCGGGGGTGGGATCGGTAAGACGGCGAATCCCCTGTAACCGGTCGAATAGCGGGGCGTCTAGACACTGGAACCGTCTAGAAACGACTGGGGAGTTATGAGCGTACTTTGCTACAAGTGCGGGTGCACGCTGGGGACGCTGGACCAGTTCTGCACCTCCTGCAACGCCGACCTAGAAGAGAAGGCGAAGGCGGCGATGGCGTTCGCCGCGCGCATCATCGCCGTGCCCTGTCCGGAGTGTCACTACGGCGCGCCGCCGGCCGACGCTCACTGCCGCTCCTGCGGCTACGACTTCGCGAACTCTGAGCCGCGGCCGCTCGTCTACGCGCCGTGGCCGATGCGGCTGGCAGCGGCGCTGATCGACGCTGCACTCGTCGGCATTCCTGTGCTCGCGATGGTTCTCGTCGTCGACCAGCCGGCCGTGGTCGTCTGGTTCGCGGCCATGTTCCCGTTGCTCTACTGCCTCGGCTTCTGGACGCTGGACGGCGCGACGCCTGGCAAGGCGGCCTTCGGCCTGCGCGTCGTGACATCGAGCGGCGAGCCAGTCTTGCCGATCCAGGCGTTCATCCGCTACACCGGCTATCTCGTTTCGGTTGCGGCGTTGTTCCTCGGGTGCCTGATGGCGTTCGGTAACCAGGAGCGGCGCGGCTTTCACGACTTCTGGGCCGGCACCGTCGTCGTCAAGTCGAAGCGCCGCCACTAGCGCCCTCAGATCGTAGCTCCTGGCTCCGGTATAGTGGTCTCGCTATGCTCAAGAGTCACTCCTGCGGCGCGCTGCGTGTCTCTGACGAAGGAAAATCTGTCTCGCTGGCCGGCTGGGTCCACCGCAGGCGCGACCACGGCGGTCTGATCTTCATCGACCTGCGTGACTCCACCGGCCTGGTCCAGGTTGTCTTTAATCCTCAAGAGGCAGGCGGTTCGTTCGCTGAAGCCGAGCAGCTGCGCGGCGAGTACGTAGTGCAGGTCGAAGGCGCCGTCACGAAGCGCAAAGAGGGCACCGTAAACCCGAACCTGCCGACCGGCGAGATCGAGGTCCACGCGAAGAAGCTCCAGATACTGAACGCCTCGCGAACGCCGCCGTTCTATATCTCGGAGGAGCAGGACGTGGAGGAGCTGCTGCGCCTCAAGTACCGCTACCTTGACCTGCGGCGCGAGGGCATGCGTGGCAACATCGTGATGCGCCACCGCGTTGTGCAGTACATCCGCAACTTCCTCAGCGAGCGCGACTTCGTGGAGGTGGAGACACCGATTATCAGCGCGCCGACGCCGGAAGGCTCCCGCGACTACGTCGTGCCCAGCCGTGTCCAGCCGGGGAAGTTCTACGCGCTGCCTCAGTCGCCGCAGCAGTTCAAGCAGCTGCTGATGGTGGCCGGCTTCGAGCGCTACTTCCAGATCGCCCACTGCCTGCGCGACGAAGACCTGCGCGCCGACCGCCAGCCGGAGCACACACAGCTCGACCTAGAGATGAGCTTCGTCTCGGACGAGGAGGACATCCTCGGGCTGATGGAGGAGCTGTACATGGCGCTCGCCGCCGCGATGACGCCGGAGTTGCGCATCCTGGAGTCGCCGTTCCCGCGCATCACATACGCTGAGTCAATGGCGCGTTTCGGCTCCGATAAGCCGGACATGCGCTACGGCCTGGAGCTGGTGACGTTCAACGAGGCGCTCGCCGACAGCGAGTTCAAGGTCTTCCGCAGCGTCATCGACGGCGGCGGCGTTGTGCGTGGCCTGAGCGTCCCGGGCGGCGCCGAGATGAGCCGCAAGCAGGTCGATTCCCTGACGACGTTCGTGCAGCAGTACGGCGCGAAAGGTCTCGTCTCGATGCAGCTGACCGGCGAGGGCGATCTCGATTCCCTGACCGAGGACGACGTCAAGTCGCCCGTAGCGAAGTTCTTCACGCCGGCGCAGGTAGTGTCGCTCGCCCGGCTGGCGCACGCCGGTCGGGGCGACATGCTGCTGATGGTTGCGGACAAGGAAGCGGCCGCCAACAAGGCGCTCGATCCTCTGCGACGCGAGCTGGCCGCGCGCCTGGAGCTGGCAGACCGGGACGTCCTCTCGTTCGTCTTCGTCACCGATTACCCGCTGCTGGAGTGGAGCGAGACGGAGGAGCGCTGGACATCGTCGCACCACCCGTTCACATCTCCCAGGCTGGAGGACCTGCCGCTCATGGAGTCTGACCCCGGGGCCGTGCGTTCGCATGCATACGATTGCGTCTGCAACGGCTGGGAGCTGTTCAGCGGGTCGATCCGCATCCACCAGCGTGAGGTACAGGAGGCTGTGTTCCAGCGCCTCGGCATCAGCGCGGACGAGGCTGAGCGACGATTCGGGCACATGCTCGAAGCGTTCGAGTTCGGTGCGCCGCCCCACGCCGGCATCGGCGCCGGCATCGACCGGCTGCTGGCCGTCCTCCTGCGCGAGTCCGACATCCGCGAGGTGATCGCCTTCCCGAAGACGAAGTCGGCGTCCGATCCGATGACGGGCGCGCCGTCGACGATATCCCAGGAGCAGCTGGTCGAGCTGCACATCGCGGTCACGGCGGTGGACGATGAGAGTACCGAGGGTGCCGGCTGAAAGCTTGCCGTTCCGAACGGGGCGTTGATATCATGCGGCAAACCGTTAGCGCTCGTCCTGCCGTACCTCTGAGAGACCACAGGAGAAACTGATGGAGACCCGCCGCCTCGTCCTCACGCTCACGAGCATCTTCGTCGTGCTGATCGTCCTGCTCGGCGGCCTGACGGTGATTCTGGTCGCTGGCGGTGGCGGCGACGACACGGGAGACACTGCCGGCGACGGTAACGGCGGCGGCGATCCCAGCGGCGACGCCAACGACCTCGGTGATCGCATCGAGGGAGAGCTGCGGCTCTTCGGACCCGACCCCATCACCCTCGATCCGGCCTGCGCTTCCGACGCTGGCTCGGCGGAGTACATCGTCGAGATCTTCTCCGGGCTCGTTTCGTTCGACCTCGACCTGAAAGTGATCCCGGACATCGCCGAGGACTGGGAGGTCAGCGACGACGGGACGGTCTATACGTTCAACCTGCGCGGCAACGTCCTCTTCCACGACAGCTCCCGACCCGTGTCGGCGGCTGACTTCAAGTTCTCGATGGAGCGCGCGCTGAACCCGGCCACGCAGTCCACCGTCGGCGAGGTCTACCTGGACGACCTCGTTGGCGCCGCAGAGTTCGCCGACGGTGACGCCGACGAGGTTAGCGGCATCAAGGTGATCGACCCGCGGACGCTGGAGCTAACGATCGCCGAGCCAAGCGCCGTCTTCGTCGAGAAGCTGACCTATCCGACCGCGTACGTCGTCGACGAGCGCGAAGTGGGCGACTCGACCTGCTTCGAGGGCAACTGGACGCTGACGCCGAACGGCACAGGGCCGTTCAAGATGGAGGAGTGGGACCTGGGCCGCAAGATCGTGCTGGCGGCGAACCCACGCTTCCACCTGACGCCGGCGCCGTCGCTGGCGCGCGTGACGTACATCCTCTCCGGCGGCTCTTCGTTCGTGATGTACGAGAACGACGAGGTCGACGTAACGGGAATCGGGATCAATAACATCGAGACCGTCCGCGACCCCAACGGCGACCTCAACGCAGATCTGCGTGAAGGCCCCTCGCTGGATGTGTTCTACATCGGCTTCAACGCGCGTGAAGCGCCGTTCGACGACGCTGATCTGCGCAACGCCCTCTCGCTATCGATCGACCGCGAGTTCCTGGCGCGGGAGTTCCTGCTGGACCTCGTAGAGCCGGCGAAAGGGATCCTGCCGCCGGGAATGGACGGCTACAACGAAGGGCTGGCCGACATCCCCTTCGACCCGGAGGCGGCGCGCGGTCTGCTCGAGCAGGCGGGCGGCGCCGGGCTCCTCGATGGCGCGACGATCCTGACGTCGGGGCAGGGCGCGACGCCTTCGGACATCCTGCAGGCGGTGATCGCGATGTGGGAGCAGGAGCTGGGCATCGCGGTGACGATCGAGCAGGAGGACTTCGGACTCTTCCTACGCGACATCGACGACGGCAACTTCGAGATGTTCTCGCTCGGCTGGATCGCGGACTACCCGGACCCGCAGAACTTCCTCGACATCAAGCTGCACTCGGAGAGCTTGAACAATGAGTCGGGCTACACGAACCCGGCCGTCGATGCGCTCCTGGACCAGGCGGACGGTGAGGTAGACGAGGCGGCGCGCCTGGCGCTCTACCAGCAGGCCGAGGAGCTGATCGTCGATGACATGCCCTGGGCGCCGCTGTACCACGGCAAGGCGAGCTACCTCGTGAAGCCGTACGTCGATGGCTTCGTCATACCGCCGTTTGTGATCCCGAACCTGCGCTACGTGACGATCAACCGCTAAGATAACGGCGTCATGCCCGCGGGCCTTGCCACCTACATCCTCCGGCGGCTCCTGCTGCTGCCCGTCATCCTCCTGATCGTCTCTTTCGTGACGTTTGCCCTCGGCCGCTACGCGCCCGTCGACTACGTCGAGATCCAGGCCGGCCCGCGCGCCCAGCCGGAGACGATCGAGCGCATTCGCGAGGAGCGCGGCCTGAACGACCCGGTGCCGGTGCAGTACGTGCGCTACATGGGCAACGTCCTCACGGGCGATCTCGGAGTGAGCACTCGCTATCAGGGCTTCCCCGTCGAGGACGTGATCTTCCCGCGGATGTGGATCTCGCTGCAGTACAACGCCGTGGTGCTTGTGCTCACGTTTGCGATCGGTCTGCCGATGGGCACGTGGGCGGCGATGCGCCGGGGGACGTGGCAAGACCCGTTATCGATCGGCGTCTTGCTCGTCTTCGCATCGGCGCCGGTGCTGATCTCGATACCGCTCCTGCAATGGCTGTTCGCCGTCAAACTGGGGGTGCTGCCTTCGGGCGGCTGGTCTGAGGCGGAGTACTTGGGGGTCGAGCTGGGACTCTTCTCGAAACACGCCGTCTTACCGATCCTTGCGCTCACCTTACCGGGCGTCGCCGGCATCGCGCGCTACATGCGAGGGCAGGTGCTGGAGGTGCTGGACCAGGACTTCGTGCGGACAGCGAACGCCAAAGGGTTGCAGGCGGGCGTCGTCGTCACGCGGCACGTGGCGCGGAACGCCCTGCTCCCGATCGTCACGATTCTGGGTTTCGAGCTGGCGGCGCTGATCGGCGGCTCGATCTTCATCGAAACGCTGCTCGGCATCCCCGGCATCGGGCTCCTGGCGTTTGAGTCGATCAAATCGCGCGACTACGACACGATCACGGCGATCGTCCTCGTTGGCTCGACGATCTTCGTGCTGACGATGCTGCTTATCGATATCGCCTACGGCTTCATCGACCCGCGGATCAGGGTGGAGGGTTCGATCTCGTGAGCTACGCCGAGACCTCGCCCACGCCGTTTGAGGCCGAGCCGCTCAAGAACCCGAGCTACCGGGTGCTGCGGCGGCTCCTGCGCCGACCGGTCGCGGTCGTGGCGATCCTGATCATCGTCGTCATCTACGGTGCGGGGGTACTCGCGCCATGGGTGGCGCCGTACGGATTCAACGAGGCCGACTTCCGCAACCGCTACGCCGAGCCGTCGCTCGAGCACCCGCTGGGCACCGACAATCTCGGCCGCGACCTCCTTTCGCGCGCGATCTGGTCCGCGCAGACGACGGTGATCGTCTCCGTGGCGGCGGTGCTCACGGGCGGCCTCTTCCTGGGCGTGACCGCCGGCCTCGCCGCTGGCTACGCCGGCGGGCGGACGGATTCGATCATCATGCGAGCGGCCGACACGTTCGCCTCGGTGCCGACTATCCTGCTCGTGCTGATCATCACCGCGACGTTATTGCCGCGTATCGTCGAGCTGGCGCGCGACGTGGAGGACTTAACGGGCTTCGATTGGATTGTGAGCTCCGGCATGCCCAGCTACTTCCTGGTCTTCGGTGCGCTGGCGATCTTCGGCTGGACGGGCATCGCGCGCGTCGTCCGCTCGCAGGTGCTGGCGCTGCGGCAGGAGCCGTTCGTGATCTCCGCGCGCGCTTCCGGCGCCGGGACGCCGCGCCTCCTCTTCCTGCACCTGTTGCCGAACCTGACGAACCTGCTGCTGGTCTCGTTCACGCTGTCCTTCGGCGGGCTGGCGACGGCTGAGGTGGGGCTCACTTTCCTGGGCATCGGCGTGCAGCCGCCGCACCCCAGCTTCGGGCTCATGGTCTCCGAGGGCGTCGGCCTCAGCAACGTCCGCGAGCACACGACGCTGATCCTCGTTCCGACGGCCTTCATCGTGATGCTCGTGATGTCGTTCAACCTGCTCGGCGACCAGCTCACCGATGTGCTCTCGCCGCGCCACCGCTAGCGTATAATCCGCCCGTCATGGAAGGACGGCTAGAGGCGGCGGACGCCGCGTGTATCGAAGCGCAGTGGCGCAGGCTCTGGGGCTTGCCGGTCGTCTCCCTGAACCGCCATTACGAGCCGGCGGACGTCGAAGGGCTGGTGTACCGGGACGATGGTGGCGAAGTTACCGGCCTCGTTACCTGGCACGTGGACGGTGATTGCGCCGAGATCGTCACGGTCGACGCCTTCGAGCAAGGGCGGCACGTCGGCGGCCGCCTGCTGCGGGGCGCCGAAGAAGAGCTGCGCAAACAGGGGGCCGAGCGGGTGAGGATTATGACGACGAACGACAACCTCCGCGCGATCGCTTTCTACGTCCGCAGCGGCTACCGGCTCGTCGCCGTGCACCTCGACGCCATGAAGCGGGTCCGCGAGGTCAAGCCCGGCCTGCCGGAGACGGGCCTCGATGGACTGCCGCTGCGAGACGTCATCGAGCTGGTCAAGGAGCTCTGAGCGTGGACGGGGAGATTACGTTCGTGCGGCTCACGCGCGAGGACCTGCCGCAGATGCAGCGCTGGCTGAACAACCCCATTGTCTCCGAGTTCTACGGCGTCGGCGACGACAACCGTCCGAACCCAACGATGGAAGAAGTCATCGAAGAGTACAAAGAAAACTTCGTGCCTGAGCCGAAGAACCTCGCCTTCATCATCCACGTCGAAGGCCGCGCCGCCGGCTACGTCCAGTGCTACCGCGTGGGCGACTACCCCGACTACGCGAAGGAGCTGGCCGAAGACCCGGACGCCTGGGCGATCGACATCTTCATCGGCGAAGACGGCGTGCGTGAGTAGGGCCTCGGCCGGCGGGCGATCGAGCAGCTCCTGGAGGAGCAGGTTTTCTCGCAGCCCGATGTGCAGACCTGCTTCATCTGCCCCGATCCCAAGAACGAGCGCGCGAAGCGAGCATACGAGAAAGCCGGCTGCCGCTATGTGAAGACGGTCTGGCTGGGGTCGGAGAAAGGGTTCGAGTATGTAATGCGACGCGACCGCGCGCGGCCGGCCTGAAGCTCACGTGACGTTCCTTGGGTGCGGATTTCGGCGTGTCATCGCGCCTCGTTCGTACCTGAGCCCCATGCTACAATCGAATGCGTGAAGGTATCCACGCAACGCCTGCCGGAGAGCCAGGTTCTCATCGAAATCGAAGTCGACGGGAAGCAGCTTGAGCGCTCGATGGACCGGGCTTATCGCAAGCTCGTCCAGCGCATCGATGTTCCGGGCTTCCGCAAAGGGAAGACTCCGCGCGCGATGCTCGAACGCCACATCGGCCGCGAAAGGCTACTCCAGGAGGCGATCGATCTCCTCGTGCCGGAGGCCTACAACCAGGCCCTGGAAGAGAACGATATCGACGCCATCGACCAGCCCCAGATCGAGATGACGGGCTCCGAGCCGCTGTCCTTCAAGGCGACCGTGCCCGTACGCCCGACGATCGACCTCGGAGACTACAAGGCGCTGCGGGTGCCTCTCGAAGCGGCCGAAGTCGAAGAAGAGGACGTTGAGCAGTCTGTCGACGAGCTGCGGAGGCGCTACGCCGTGCACGAGCCCGTCGACCGCGCCGTCGCCGTCGGCGACATCATCCGCGCCTCTCTGCGAATGGTCGTCGATCAGCGCGAGGTCTACAACGACGACGACGTAGAGCTGCACCTGCGCGAGGGCCAGACGATCATGCTGCCGGGCCTGGCTGAGGCGATCACCGGGGCGACGAAGGGCAAGCCGCTGGAAGTCGGCCTCGAGATGCCGGAAGAAGAGAGTGGCCAGCTGGCGGGCAAGACCGTGAACGCCAGCGTAACCGTCAAAGAGATCAAGGAAGAGAAGCTGCCGGCGCTGGACGACGAGTTCGCCAAGAGCGTCGGCGAAGGCTTCGCCACGCTGCTCGAACTTCGCGACCGCGTACGGACCGACATCAAGGAGCGCCTCGAAGCGCAGGCGGAAGAAGCCTACCGCGAGAAGGTGATCGCCTCGCTGGCGGACGCCGCGGGGACGATCGAGTTCCCGCCGGTCCTGATCGACCGCGAAGTCGATCGTCTGATCCGCGAGCAGGCGCGCAACAGCGGCGTCGAGGTCAAGCGCTACCTGGAGCTGGTAAAGCAAACACCGGAGCAGATACGTGAAGAGGTCGGTCCGGCGGCGTCCGAGCGGGTGCGCCGCTCCCTGGCTCTCGCCGAGCTGGCCGAAGCCGAGGGCATCGAAGTCGGTGAAGATGCAATCGACGCCGAGATCGAGAAAATCATCCAGCAGGCCACGGGCAGCAGCGATGAGCAGGGTGAGCGCTACCGGCGCCTCTTCGACTCGCAGGAAGCGCGCGCCTCGCTGGGTAACTCCCTGATGACGCGCCGCACGCTCGACCGGCTGGTAGAGATAACGAGCGACGGTGCCGGAGCGAAGGCCGACGTTGCCGAGAAGCCCAAATCCAGGGCGACGGGCAAAACAACCAGGCCCAAAGCTGCGTCTACAAAGAAGAGCCCCAAAGCGAAGAAGACCGAGACTAAAGAGGAGGACTCGTGAGCCGCGACATTCAGAACATCGTTCCATACGTCGTCGAGCAGGGCGCTCGTGGCGAGCGCGCGTACGACATATTCTCGCTCCTCCTCAAGGAGCGCATCGTTTTCCTGGGGACGCCGATCGACGACCAGATCGCGAACCTGATCATCGCCCAGCTGCTGTACCTCGACCGCGAGGACCCGGATAAGGACGTCAACATGTACATCCACTCCCCCGGTGGAGTGGTCAGTGCCGGGCTGGCGATCTACGACACCATGCAGCTGATGAAGAGCGACGTGGCGACGATCTGCGTCGGCAGCTGCGCCAGCATGGGGACCGTTCTCCTCTGCGCCGGAGCAAAAGGCAAGCGCTACGCCCTGCCCAACAGCACGATCCACATTCACCAGGCGATCATCCGCGGCATGGGCGGCCAGGCGACGGACGTGGAGATCCACGCCAAGGAGGTCCTGCGCCAGAACCATCTGATCCGCGAGGTGCTGGCGAAGCACACCGGCCAGGACATCGAGTCGATCATTCGCGACACCGACCGCGACTTCTTCATGGACGCCAACTCCGCAAAGGAGTACGGCCTGATCGATGAGATCCTGCAGTCGGCCGAGCCGAAGGAACCGAAGAAGGAAAAGGCCGGGACGAACAGCGACGGAGCGAAGGCTTAGAAGGATGCCGGCGAAGGGCAGCGGCGGCGGCAGCGGCAGCGGTAGCAAGGTCAGCTACAACTGCTCATTCTGCGGCAAGAGCCAGGACCAGGTGCGGCGGCTGATCGCCGGACCCGGTGCCGTCTACATCTGCAACGAGTGCGTCGAGCTGTGCCGCGAGATCATCCAGGAGGACGACTCGACCGGCGCCGTCAAGGCCAAGGAGCCGCTACAGGGCATCCCGCCGCCCAAGGTGATCTACGAAGAGCTCAGCGAGTACGTCATCGGGCAGGAGCAGGCGAAGAAGGTCCTCTCCGTCGCCGTCTATAACCACTACAAGCGAATCGGGTCGCAGACGGACCGCGAGGTTGAGCTGGAGAAGAGCAACGTCATGCTCCTGGGGCCGACGGGCTCCGGCAAGACACTGCTCGCCCGCACGCTGGCCAGGGTGCTGGACGTCCCCTTCACGATCGCTGACGCCACGGCGCTGACCGAGGCCGGCTACGTGGGCGAGGACGTCGAGAACATCCTCCTGCGCCTGATCCAGGCGGCGGACTTCGACGTCGCGAAAGCCGAGCGCGGCATCATCTATATCGACGAGATCGACAAGATCAGTCGCAAGACGGGCGACAACCCTTCGATCACGCGCGACGTCTCCGGTGAGGGCGTGCAGCAGGCGCTGCTCAAGATCATCGAGGGCTGCGTCGCCAACGTGCCGCCGCAGGGTGGGCGCAAGCACCCGCACCAGGACTTCATCCAGATCAACACCGCGAACATCCTCTTCGTCTGTGGGGGCGCCTTCCAGGGCCTCGACGAGGTGATCGGCAAGCGGATCGGCTCGGGCCGTGTCTTCGGATTCACCCCCGCCGCTCCCGAAGTCGACCCCGTGAAGACGGTCGATGAGCTGATGGCCAACGTCACGCACGACGACCTCCTGCAGTACGGCTTGATCCCGGAGTTCGTCGGCCGCATCCCGGTCGTCGTCTCGCTGCAGGCGCTCGACCAGCAAGCGCTCGTCCGCGTGCTGACGGAGCCGAAGAACGCGCTCGCGCGGCAGTTCCAGCAGTTCTTCGCGCTGGACAAGGTGGAGTTGGTGCTGACGGACGACGCGCTGGAGGCGATAGCCGAAGAGGCGCTCAGCCACAAGACGGGAGCGCGCGGCCTGCGCACAGTCCTCGAAGAGTGCCTGCTGGACGTGATGTACGAGATCCCCTCTCACAATGCGATCAAGAAGTGTGTCGTCGACGCCGACGCCATCCGCGGCCTGCGCCGGCCGCTCGTGCTCAACCGCTCGGGCCAGGCGATCGAGATCTGGGCCGCGAAGAAGAAAAAGGGCCCCAAGACGGCCTAGCGGCGCCCCGAACCCTCGCCAGCCGGACAAGAAACCCTGCTACCTGCCCCTTCACGTCCGTGTGCTATCCTTTTCAGACGATGGCCAAACGCAGACTCGATACGCTGCTCGTCGACCGTGGGCTCGCTGAGAGCCCCGAGAAGGCGCAGGCGCTCGTCATGGCGGGCGTAGTGCGCGTCAACGAGCGACCGGCCCCGAAACCGGGCGTCCTCGTCGCTGACGACGTCTCAGTCGATGTCGCAGAGGGCCCGCGCTTCGTCGGCCGCGGCGGCGTGAAGCTCGACCACGCGCTCGAGGCGTTTGCCATCGACGTGAGCGGCCTCGCGGCGGCGGATGTCGGTTCTTCGACCGGTGGCTTCACGGATTGCCTCCTGAAACGCGGAGCGTCGCGCGTCTACGCGATCGACGTCGGCCGCGGCCAGCTCGACTACAAGCTGCGGCAGGACCCGCGCGTCGTCGTCATGGAAGGTGTCAACGCGCGCGAGCTGTCGCTGGCGGAGCGCGTCGACTTCGCTGCGGTCGACGTTTCGTTCATCTCGTTGCGGCTGGTGCTTCCGGCCGTGGCCGGTGCGCTGATGCGCGAGACCGCCAACCGCGGATCCGGCACGATCGTCGCGCTGTTCAAGCCGCAGTTCGAAGCGGCGAAGGAAGAAGTTCCGCGCGCGGGCGTGATCAAGGCGCCCCTCATGCACGCGACCCTGATCGGCCGCTTCGTCCGCTGGTGCACCGATAACGGTTTCCGCGTGCTCTCGATGGCCGCTTCGCCGATCCTCGGCGCCGAAGGCAACCGTGAGTTCCTCTTCTGGCTGCGGCCGCCGGGAGGCGACGGCGCGTGAAGAAGATCGGGATCTTCGTCCACTTGCGGTCAGAGGCGGCGGGCAAGCTCGCCGGCGACTTGCGTGAGCACCTGGCCGCGCACGGCGCCGATGACGTCTGGGTCTCGTCCGATTGGGAGGCGAGCGACTTGCAGACGCAGATCCCGGGAACAGAGCTGCTCATCTGCCTGGGCGGCGACGGGACCGTCCTGCACGCGGCGCGCTCCGTCATCCCCCACGAGGTCCCGATCCTCGGCGTGAACATGGGCCGGCTGGGTTTCCTGGCGGAAGTGCGGCCGGCTGACCTGAAAGACTACCTGCCGCGTCTCCTCGCGGGCGACTACCGGGTGGAGTCGCGGACGATGCTGCAGACGAAGGTGCCCGACTGGGGGGTCACGTACCATGCGCTCAACGACGCCGTAGTCGGCCGCAAGACCGTCAGCCGGCCGGTCTACGTGGACGTCACGGCGAACGGCACGCGGCTGGCGATTCACCGCTGCGACGCCGTGATCGTGGCGACGGCGACGGGCAGCACGGCCTACTCGCTCTCCGCCGCCGGACCGATACTGCACCCGGAGTCGGCCGACCTGATCATCACGCCCGTCTCGACGCACATGGCGGTCGCGCGGCCGATCGTGATGCCGCCAGAAACGACGATCGACCTCACTGTGAGCGCCGACAAGGACGCGATCGTCAGCGTCGACGGACAGATCGACCACGATCTGGAATCCGGCCAGACGGTGACGATCTGCGGTAGCGCCCACTCCGCGCGCTTCGTGCGCTTCTCGGAGCCAAGAGACTACTACGCGATGCTGTCCGAGCGGCTCGACTGGCTGCGCCCCCTGAGGACGACCGACAACCCCGATCTCTTCGACCTTGACCTCGACCTCGCGGCGACGCCGCAGTGATCGAGGACCGCGAACCCGCCGCCGAGCGCGTAATCGAGAGCAGCCGCATCTTCGAGGGGCGCATCTGCGCCCAGAGGGTCGACACAGTGGAGCTGGAGGGCGGGCGCTGGGCGACCCCGCGAGATCGTCGAGCACGATCCTGTAGTGGCGATCGTGCCGGTGGAAGCGGACGGATCGGTTGTGCTGATCCGGCAGTTCCGGCTGGCCACCGGCGGGGTGATGCTGGAGATACCGGCCGGCATCGTCGATCCCGGCGAAGACGCCCCAACGGCGGCTCAGCGCGAGCTGCGAGAGGAGACCGGCTTGCGCGTTGCGAAGCTGACGCCGCTGGGCGAATTCTTCGCCTCGCCGGGCTTCCCCTCGGAGCTGATGACGGTCTTCCTGGCCGAGGAGCTGACAGAGGCGCCGCTGGACGGCGACGACGAGGAAGACATCATCGTCCGCCGGGTGACGCTGGAGGAGGCGCTGCGGCTGGTCGAGTGCGGCGAGATCCGTGACGCCAAGAGCGTCGCCGGCATACTGCTGGCGGCGCGACGCCTGGGCCAGGGGCGTGTGCGGAACTCACATTGAAGGTTATAGGAAACGTTGATAGAATGGCGGCGTAATCACGGGGATGATCAATAGCTCGGAGCGTGACTAGATGGCCCAACTGGATAGGACGGTCAGTCCTCCTCACAGGCTCGGTTTCCTGCGCACCCTGCGTACCGATGCCTGGTGGTTTGAGCCGGCGCTCGTCGCGGCGGGGCTCACGGTCTTCTTGGGCTATCTGACCGTCAGCGCCTTTCTCGATGGCTGGGCGTACGAGATTGGGCCCTACCTGACGCCCGTGTTCGAACCGAAGCTGGCGGGCTCGTATGACGCCTGGTATTTCTCGCCGGCGCTGCTCATCCTCTGGGCGCCCGTCGGCTTCCGCGCGACGTGCTACTACTACCGCCGGGCGTACTACCGCTCGTACCTGCTGAGCCCGCCCGCCTGCGCCGTCGGCGACGCCGCGCCGAAGTACGGCGGCGAGTCCGGCTTCCCGCTGATTATGCAGAACCTGCACCGCTTCTTCATGTACGCCGCGCTCGTCTTCGTGGCGCTGCTCTGGATCGGCGCGGTGCGGGGCTTCTACAACACGGAAGGCATCATCGAGGGCCAGGCGGCGGAGACCGGGTGGGGCGTCGGCCTCGGCTCGCTCGTGATCGTGGTCAACGCGACGCTGCTCATGATGTACACGTTCAGCTGCCATTCGTTCCGGCACCTCGTCGGTGGCGGCCTCAACTGCTTTAGCTGCAGCGCCGTCAGTCGCACTCGCAAGCGCATCTGGGACCGCGTCTCCTTCTGGAACGAGTCTCACCGCACGTGGGCCTGGGCGAGCCTGATCTGGATCGTCTTCACGGACGTCTACATTCGCCTTGTCGCCAACGGCCACATCACCGACCCGAACACCTGGAGCGGGTTCTAGGTAGTGGATAGTGAGCAGTGGATAGTGAACAGTCGGCGGTCCGGTCGCATCGCGACCTTGTCGTTTGGCAGAAGGCGATGGATCTCGTCGATATGATATACACTCTCGCGGGCCGGCTTCCACCGGAAGAGAATTACGGCCTGCGGTCGCAGATGACGAGAGCCGCGGTTTCGGTGCCGGCAAACGTAGCGGAACGGTCTTCCCGAACCACGTCGAAGGACTTCGCGAACTTCCTCTCGAACGCAAAGGGCTCCGTCATGGAGCTGGAGACTCTTCTCACGGTCGCGCGGCGGCAGGACTTCGTACCCGAGTCTGAGTGCGGCCCGGCCTTCGCGCTGATCACCGAAGTGAGCAAGATGCTCACGAGCCTGCGCCGCCGCGTCCTCGAACGTAAGAGGAGAACGTAATGCTGTCCACTAACCACTATCCACTGTTCACTGAAGCCCATGGCTGACGTCGAAACGCACGAATACGACGTCGTCGTCGTTGGCGCGGGCGGCGCCGGCCTGCGGGCTGCCATCGAGGCCTCGGCGATGGGGGCGCGCACGGGGCTCGTCTGCAAGTCGCTGCTGGGCAAGGCGCACACCGTGATGGCCGAAGGCGGCATCGCGGCGGCGCTGGGCAACGTCTACGGCGAGGACAACTGGCAGGTCCACTTCCGCGACACGATGCGCGGCGGCAAGATGATGAGCAACTGGCGCATGGCGCAGCTGCACGCGCAGGAGGCCCCGGAGCGCGTCCACGAGCTCGAATCCTGGGGAGCGCTGTTCGACCGCACGGACGACGGTCGCATCCAACAGCGTGCCTTCGGTGGCCACCGCTACGACCGGCTGGCGCACGTCGGCGACCGCACCGGCCTGGAGATGATCCGCACGCTGCAGCAGCACGCCGTGCACAAGGGCATCGACGTCCACATGGAGTGCACGATCTCGCGGCTGCTCAAGGACGGCGACCGTGTCTCCGGCGCCGTCGGCTACTGGCGTGAAAGCGGCGAATACGTTGCTTTCAAGGCGAAGGCCGTCGTGATGGCGACCGGCGGCACTGGCAAGGCTTTCCGGATCAACTCCAACTCGTGGGAGTACACGGGCGATGGGCACTCGCTCGCTTACTGGGCTGGCGCTGAGCTGATCGACATGGAGTTCATCCAGTTCCACCCGACGGGCATGGTCTGGCCGCCTAGCGTGCGCGGCATCCTCGTCACGGAGGGCGTGCGCGGCGACGGCGGGACGCTCACGAACTCCGAAGGCAAGCGCTTCATGTTCGACTACGTCAGCGACTACTTCCGCGCGGAGACGGCCGAGGGGGAAGAAGAGGCCGACCGTTGGTATGGAGACAAGCTCAACAACCGCCGCACGCCCGACCTGCTGCCGCGGGACGAGGTGGCGCGCGCGATCGTCGCGGAGGTGAAGGCCGGGCGGGGCAGCCCGCACGGCGGCGTCTTCCTCGACATCGCCTCGCGAAGGCCGGCGGACTACATCCGGCGCGCGCTGCCCAGCATGTACCACCAATTCAAGCAGCTCGCTGATGTCGACATAACTGCAACATCGATGGAAGTCGGCCCGACGATGCACTACACGATGGGCGGCATTCGCGTCGAGCCGGACACCGGCGCGGCGACTGTGCCCGGCCTCTTCGCCGCCGGTGAGTGCGCCGGCGGAATGCACGGCGCCAACCGCCTCGGTGGGAACTCGCTCTCCGACCTGCTCGTGTTCGGCCGACGGGCGGGCATGGGCGCCGCTGAGTACGCTCTCGGCCTCGGCACGCAGCCAGCGCTTGTGAGCGGCGAAGTGGACGCCGTGACGTCGGAGATGGACTCGCATTTCGGTAGCGACGGCGCCGAGAACCCGTACACGATCCAGTCGGAGCTGCAGGACGCCATGGACACGCTCGTGGGCATTATCCGCACCGGCTCCGAGATCGACCAAGCGCTCGGCAAGCTCGGCGAGTTCAGGGATCGCGCGGAGAGGGCCGGTGTCACCGGCAGCAGGGCGTACAACCCCGGCTGGCACCTGGCGATGGACCTGCGCTCGCTGCTGACGGTCGCGGAGGCGATCGCCCGGGCGGCCCGCGAGCGCACCGAAAGCCGGGGCGGCCACACACGCGACGACTTCAAGGAGACGGACGCCGAGTGGGGCAAGTGGAACCTTGCGCTGAGCCGGGATGCGGACGGCTCGATGAAGCTGGAGAAGACGCCGCTGCCGGAGATGCCGGCCGAGCTGGCGACACTGCTCGAGGAGGCGAAGTAGATGGCACAAGTCACGCTACAGGTGTTCCGTGGCGACGCTAACGGTGGCGAATTCGTCGACTACACGGTGGAGGTGGACGAGGGGCAGGTCGTGCTCGACGTCGTGCACACGGTGCAAGCGACGCAGGCCGGCGACCTGGCGGTGCGCTGGAACTGCAAGGCCGGCAAGTGCGGCTCCTGCAGCGCCGAGGTCAATGGCAAGCCGAGCTTGATGTGCATGACGCGAATGAACACGCTGGACGTGAGCCAGCCGATCAGCGTGGCGCCGATCAAGACGTTCCCGTTGATCAAGGACCTGGTCACGGACGTCTCGTTCAACTACGAGGCGGCGAAGCGGATCCCGGCGTTCGCGCCTCGCGCACCGGACGCCGCTGACGGAACCTATCGCATGATGCAGCAGGACATCGAGCGCGGGCAGGAGTTCCGCAAGTGCATCGAGTGTTTCCTCTGCCAGGACGTCTGCCACGTCATCCGCGACCACCCGGAGAACAAGCCGAACTTCATGGGCCCGCGCCAGTTCGTGCGCCTGGCGGAGCTGGAGATGCACCCGCTGGACACCGCCGACCGCACGGAGTTCATCCGCGAGGCCGCCGGCATCTCCTACTGCAACATCACGAAGTGCTGCACCGAGGTCTGCCCGGAGAGCATCCACATCACGGACAACGCGATCATCCCGCTCAAGGAGCGCGTGGCGGACAAGTACTACGATCCCTTCCGCTGGATCTTCGGCAAGCTGACCGGCCGCGGCTAGTCGGCGGCAGGTGCCGCTTCGGCGTTTGAGGCGACCGCCGTCGCCTGATCGGCGCGCTCGTCGGCGGCGAGTACGTCCTTGAGCGCTCGCAGCGCGACCTCGACCTGCTCGTCGTCCGGTGGCTTCGTCGTGATCGCCTGCAGCGCGAGGTTTGGCCAGAGCAGCACCTTCGTGATCGGGTTCGACTCGAACGCGCCGCCCAGGCGGATCACTTCGTAGGCGATCGAGGCGATCGCCGGGATCAGCACGATGCGGGAGACGACGCGCAGCAAGAGGTCGGGGTTACCGACGGCGGCGAAGACGAAGATGCTGACGACGACGACCGTGAGCAGGAAGCTCGTCCCGCAGCGGACGTGCGCAGTGGGATGGCGCTGCACGTGCTCCGGATCAAGTGGGTCGCCGGCTTCGAGGGCGTGGATGCTCTTGTGTTCTGCCCCGTGGTACTCGTAGACGCGGCGGATGTCCGGCATGAGGCTGATGCCGGCGACGTAGCCGACGATGACGCCGAGGCGGATCAATCCCTCGATGGCGATGACGAGCAGATCGCTGCCGAGCAGGTCGTGCAGCAGGTTCGCGAGGAGTAGCGGCCCGGCGAAGAAGATGCCGCCGACGATGAGGAGCGAGATGACGACCATCGCCCACATCGAGCCGCCCGGCTCGCTGTCTTCCTCGCCCAGCTGGACGCTGGACGACCACATCAGCGCCCGCATGCCCAGCGCCAGCGTCTCCCAGAGCACGGTTACGCCCCGGATAAAGGGGATGCGCCGCACGACACCCGAGTAGACGCTGCCGAGCGTCTCCTGGCGCGTGGCGATGCCGCCGTCTGGACGGCGGCAGGCGATGGCCATCGCCTGCCGCCCGCGGATCATGACCCCTTCGATGACGGCCTGGCCGCCGTAGTAAACGCGCTTCTTTGCCATCGTTGGAGCTAGGGTAGCAAAGAGGCCCCGGGGTTCGGGGCCTCGCAGCAATTCCTGACGCTGTGCCTACTTCATGCCGTAGCGGCGTCTGAACCGCTCGACGCGGCCGGCGGTGTCTACGATGCGGTGCTCGCCGGTGAAGAACGGGTGGCAGTTGCTGCACACCTCGACCTTGACCTCCGGCTGTGTGGCGCGCGTTTCCCAGCGGTTGCCACAGGCACAGGAGAACACTGCGTCTACGTACTCGGGATGTATATCGGTCTTCATGTCTTGTCTGGTTCCTTTACTCCGCGCTCTCGCCGACGAGAACGCTAACTTTCTTGCGGCCGTCTTTGGCGTACGGCGAAAACTTCACGCGGCCGTCCTTGAGCGCGAAGATCGTGTGGTCGCGGCCGACGCCGACGTTCGTGCCGGGGTGGATCCGCGTCCCGCGCTGGCGGACGATGATCGTTCCCGGCCGCACGACCTCACCGTCGAAGCGCTTTACGCCCAGCCGTTGCCCCCGCGAGTCTCTGCCGTTCTTGGCGCTTCCGCCGCTCTTTTTGTGTGCCATGTCTACTCAGTCTCCTCCGGCTGTGGGGTTTCCTCGGGCTTCGGCTCGTCTGTCTTCGGCTCGTCTGTCTTCGGCCTTGGGCGCCGCCTTGCGCGGCCGCCGCGTGGCCGGCTTCTTGGCCGCGGTCGTCCTCTTCGCCGCCGGCTTCTTCGCGGTAGTCCGGCGCGCTCGCTTCGGCTTCGACTCTGTCGCGGCTTCAGGCGCTGCGGCCTCGGCCGCCGCCGCCTCAGTCGCGGCTTCAGGCGCTACTGCCTCGGTCGCCGGTGTCTCCTCAGCTACGGGCTCGGCCTTCGGCTTGCGCCGGCGTTTGGGCGCGGCGCGCTTCGGCTTTTCGCTGGCCTCCGTGAAGCTGCCGGCCTCGGTCACGATCTCCTTGATCTGGAGGCGCGTGTAGTCCTGCCGGTGGCCGTGGCGGCGGCGGTATCGGGTCTTGTTCTTGTACTTGAACACGAGGATCTTGCGGTCGCGGCCGTGCTCGAGGACTTCGGCCACGACCTTAGCCTTGTCGACCTCGGGCGTGCCGATGCTGACCTCGCCGTTACCGCCGACCAACAGCACGCCAAAGTCAACGGTCGATCCGACGTCGGCCTTGATGCGGTCCACGTCGAGCGTCTGGTTAGGCTCGACGCGGTACTGCTTGCCGCCTGCGCGAACTATGGCGTAAATGGGAGTCCTCCGGGTTGTCAGTGCCGCGATTGCGCCGCCACGTTGTCTGTCTTGATGTGCGTCCGGGCGGCAGACGACCGCCTACGGGCTCACAATCCGAAATTGTATCGTCCGTACGTCCCGTCTGTCTAGCTACGAGTGCTCAGGAGACGTCCGGGTCGACGCGCGAAGGCGATTCCCAGGCGAGGCCTGGCTTGGGAGGCGCCACCGGCCTCTCCGGCTCTGTGCCCTCTTCGGAGGCGCCCTCGCCGGGCGTCTCGTCGTCGGCCGGCGCCTTGTCTTTGAGGCCTGTGCCGGTGAGGACGCTGGTCAGGTTATCGCCTTCGATCGTTTCCTCTTCGAGCAGGACGGTGACGATCGTATCGATCTTCTCGCGGTTCTCGCTCAGCAGCCTCTTGGCGGTCTCGTAGGCGCCGTCGATGATCTGGCGCACCTCTTCGTCGATCTCTTCGGCGACCTTTTCGCTGTAGTTACGCGTCTCGGAGATCTCGCGGCCCAGGAAGACCATCTCTTCCTTGCGCCCGAACGTGCGCGGCCCCAGGTGCTTGCTCATGCCCCACTGGGTGACCATCTGGCGGGCGATGCTGGTCGCCTTCTGCAGGTCGTCCGAAGGGCCGGTCGTCGACTCGCCGTAAACGATCTCCTCGGCGACGAGCCCGCCGAGCGTGGCGGCGAGCATGTCCTGGAACTGCGATCGTGAGTAGAGGTGGCGGTCTTCTTCCGGCAGGAAGCGCGTGAAGCCGCCGGCCATACCGCGCGAGATGATGCTGATCTTGTAAGGTGGGTCGGCGTTCGGTAGCGAGAAGCCGACAAAGGCGTGGCCGGCCTCGTGGTAGGCGATGATCTCGCGTTCTTTCTTGCTGATGACTCGGCTGCGGCGCTCGGGGCCGGCGATAACGCGGTCGACGGCCTCGTCAAGCTCGGCCATCGTGATCTTCTTCTTGCCACGGCGGGCAGCGAGGATAGCGCCCTCGTTCACGAGGTTCGCCAGGTCGGCGCCGGAGAAGCCCGGCGTCTGCTTGGCGACCACATCAAGGTTGACGTCGCCGTCCAGCGGCTTGCCCTTGGAGTGGACGTTGAGGATCGCGCCGCGGCCCTTGATGTCCGGCTTGTCGAGCACCACCTGGCGGTCGAAGCGGCCCGGGCGCAGAAGCGCCGGGTCCAGGATGTCCGGACGGTTGGTGGCGGCGACGACGATGACGTTGGTGTTGGTGTCGAAGCCGTCCATCTCGACGAGGATCTGGTTCAGCGTCTGCTCGCGCTCGTCGTGGCTGCCGCCGAGGCCGGAGCCGCGATGGCGTCCGACGGCGTCGATCTCGTCGATGAAGACGATGCAGGGGGAGTTTCGCTTGGCCTGCTCGAAGAGGTCGCGTACGCGCGACGCGCCGACACCGACGAACATCTCGACGAACTCGGAACCGGAGATCGAGAAGAAGGGTACGCCGGCCTCTCCGGCGACTGCCTTGGCCAGCAGCGTCTTACCGGTGCCGGGCGGGCCGACGAGCAGCACACCCTTGGGGATGCGCGCGCCGAGGGCCGCGAACTTCTCGGGGTACTTGAGGAATTCGACTACTTCTTTCAGCTCGTCCTTCGCCTCTTCGACGCCGGCGACGTCCAGGAAGGTGACGTTGGTGCGGGTTCCGCTGAACATCCGGGCCTTGCTCTTGCCGAAGCTCATCGCCTGGTTGTTGGAGCCCTGCGCCTGGCGCAGGAAGAAGAAGATGATGGCGATGATGAAGATGATAGGCAGGAACTGGATGCCGATGTTGAGGATGTTCTTCCAGGCGCCCGCTTCCTTGATGTTGACTTCCGGATAAGCGGGCGTGCCGGGCTCGACGCCGTTCTCCTGGAGGATGCTGCGGACGGTATCGCCCTCCTCCATCTTGGCGGTATAGGTCAGGTCGTCGGCGCTCAGTTCGTAGTTCAGGTTTCTGCCGTCGACGTCCACCTTGACGACTTCGCCGGCCTGAGCCTGTGAGATGAACTGACTCAGCTCCTGCTCCACTTTGTCGCTGCTGCCGCCGCTGAGAACGGTAAAGACGATCGCGACGATCGCGACGAGGATGAGGAGGTAGATAAAGCTATTTCGTAGCCAGCGCCCGTTCATTCATGCTCTTCCTATAGAGGCGTCCACAAGGCCCGGCGGGCCTGCGTGACACTATCTGAATTGTACCATAGGGTCTTCAGGGCTTGGACATCTGATTAGTGTGACGGGCGGGGTGCCGGATCGGTTACAGCTACCCGTCCGAGGACAGCTTTCCCGACTGGGCCCAGTTGTCCTTTTCGACGTCCTCGAAGACGATGATCGTCGCTTCGGGCGTCGTGTGCGCGATGTTGACCATCGCGTCTGTAATGACGCGCGCCAACTCCTTCTTCTGCGCTTCCGTCCTGCCGGTCCACATCTCGACGCGGACGATGGGCATGGCCTACCTCCTCCTATTGTACGATGGCGCCGTCTCTCGCGGCACCTGCGACCGGTTCGCCGCATTCACGGTAGGGCGGCCCTGTCGCGGTGTCAATTGTTAAGTGGGGTATGCGCGTTGACAGTCACCACGACCGCAGCTAGGATGACGCCAGCGATGGCTTCCCGCCGCCCTGACTTCGCCTTCGAGCGCCGCCTCTGGCGCCAGGACGTCACCCTCATCGCTGGCGTCGACGAAGTCGGCCGCGGACCGCTGGCCGGTCCGGTCGCCGCTGCCGCTGTCATCTTCGCCCCGGATCCCCGATTCGGCTGGCTGAAGGCGCTGAACGATAGCAAGAAGCTCACGGCGGAAGCGCGCGAAGAGCTGGCGCCGCTGATCTGGGAGAAGGCGCTCGCTGCCGCCGTCGGTTTCGTCTCCGCGGGGACGATCGACCGCATCGGCATCGCGGAGGCGTCGCGCCAGGCGATGCTCCGCGCGCTGGGAGACCTCTGCGTGCGGCCCCAGCACCTGCTCCTCGACGCCTTCCCGCTGCGCGCCTGCCGCATCGAGCAGACGCCGATCATCGGCGGCGATGGGTTGTCGCGATCGATCGCCGCCGCGTCGATCATCGCCAAGGTGGCCCGCGATCGTCTGCTGGTGGCGTACGATGAGCGCTACCCCGAATACGGGTTCGCCTCGCACAAGGGCTACTTCACGCCCGAGCACGCGCGGGCGCTGCGCGAGATCGGCCCCTGCGAGTTGCACCGGCGTTCGTTCTCGCCTCTCAAGGAGCTGCTTCTGGGCCGGCAGCTTGAGTTGATGCCGGAACCGGAGCCGGCTCTCGTCACCGCTCCGCTATAATTGTCCGCGATCAGCCGATCGCATAACGAAGGAGCGCCCAGTGCCCACGATCAACTCCGTCTCCGGCCCGCTCGATACCGCCGACCTCGGCTTCACGCTGATGCACGAGCACATCCTGGTGCAGTCTCCCGGTGTCAAGGAGAACTTCCCGGTGTTCGACCGCGAGGCAGAGCTGGATAGCGCTGTCCAGAGGCTGAAGGAGGTGCAAGAACGCGGCGTCAAGTCGCTCGTCGACCTCACCGTCGGCAACTGGCGCGATATCCCGTTCGTGAAGGAGGCGGTGGCGGCCAGCGGCATGCAGGTGATCGTCGCGACCGGCCTGTACTGGGAGGTGCCGCACCACTTCAACGCCGAGAGCGGCCGCCCGATCGAGTACATCGCCGAGCTGTTCACACGCGACATCACGGACGGGATCATGGACACAGGCGTCAAGGCCGGCGTTATCAAGTGCGCGACCGACGAGCCCGGCGTCACGCAGGACGTCGAGCGCATTCTGCGCGCTGCCGCGAAAGCGCACCGGGCGACCGGCGTGCCGATCTCGACGCACACGCACGCGGCGAGCGAGGTGGGCCTGAAGCAGCAGGACGTCTTCGAGGACGAGGGCGTGGACCTCGGCCGCGTTGTCATCGGCCACTGCGGTGACACGAAGGACACCGGCTACCTGCAGAAGCTCTGCGACCGCGGTTCGTTCATCGGGATGGACCGCTTCGGCGTCGACATCTTCCTGCCGACGTCCCTGCGCGTGGACGTGGTCAAGCAAATGTGCGATCTGGGCTACGCGAATAAGATGGTGCTATCCCACGATGCGGCCTGCTATTTCGACTGGGTGGACCCGAACCTCCGGACTAAGGTACTCCCCAACTGGAACTTCAACCACATCTCAGACGACATCCTGCCGGCCCTCCGCGAGGCGGGCGTGAGCGAGGACGACATCACGGCGATGACGGTGGACAACCCCCGCCGCGTCTTCGAGATGCAAGGCGCCTACTGAGAGCAGAGGACTCAGGGACACGTGGCTAAGGACGGCGGCAGGCGCGCGCTCGGTGAGCTGGGTGAGCGGCTTGCGGGCGAGCACCTGGAGGCGAAGGGCTATCGCGTCCGCGAGCGGAACTTCCGGACGGCGGCCGGCGAGATCGACATCGTGGCAGAGGCCGGCGGCGTCCTGGCCTTCGTCGAGGTGCGCGCGCGGCGCGGCTCAGCGATGGGCACGGCGGCAGAGTCGCTCTCGCCGGCAAAACAGCGGCGCATGGTGGAGATGGCAGAGGCTTACGGCCAGGCGCGAGACGACCTGCCGGAGCAATGGCGCATCGACCTCATCGCGATCGACTTCGAGCGGAACGGGCGACTGGCCTCGCTCGTGCACTACGAGAACGCGGTCACGGCTGACGTCTGAGCGGCGCTAGTCGTCGCTGAGGGCGGGCTCGGCGCGGAGCTTCGCGGACTTCTGCGTCCGGCGGCCGTTGTCGAAGAGCGCCCCGCGGGTTGCGCCGCGAACGACCGCCTTGAGGAACGCGGGCTTGTCGTTGTCCACGAGCGAGCAGCGGAAGGCGCAGCCGACGGAGCAGCCTTCTTCGCAGCCCTTCTGCGTCTTCGCGTTGGCGTTGAGGTCGTCCTTCGTGTACTCGACGATCGGCTTCTGGAGGCGCCCGAGCTGTGAGGCGCAGAGCTGTACGTCGCCGTGCTCGTCGACGTACAGGTAGCGTGCGCCCGCGCGGCAGGTCCAGTCCGGCGTCTCGCCCTGCAGGAGCTTCTTCCCGTACTCGTAGTCGAGGAACGTGAACGGCTCACCGTCGGCGTAGAAGTCCTCGTAGAGCTGAGCGTACGGCTCGCCCTTGATCGTGACGTAGCCGCGCTCGTTGTGGATCAGGTTCAACGACATGCGGAATCCGAACGACTGCACTTCCCGGAGGAGCTCATGGAAGTCGTCCTTCGATGACTCGCAGAGGACGGCTGTGACGTGCACGTCGAACGTGGCGAGCCGGGCCAGACGCTCCAGCCGTGTCTTGAGCGAGCGGAACGACTTCTGGATATAGCGGGATGGGTCGGCGTGGAGCGTGTCGATGGAGACAGTGAGGTTGTTGAGGCCGGCTTCGTTCAGCGCCTGGATGACGCCGTTGCGAAGGAGGAAGCCGTTGGTGACGACGCTGACGTTGGACTTCCGTGCGGAGTAGCGCGTGATCTCGGCGATGTCCGGGTGCATGAGCGGTTCGCCGCCGAGGAGTGTGATGTTGATCGAGCCCAGGCGGTGCAGGGCGTCGATGCGCTCCTTGAGGTCTTCGAGCGGGACCGGCTGGGAGAAGTTGTCGTACTCGGAGCAGTAGCCGCAGGAGAGGTTGCAGCGGCGGGTGACGATGAGCTGCGCGTCCAGCGGGGCGTTGGAGAAGAGGACGCGGGGTACGGCTTGGAGCAGGTTCTTAATCTGCAAGCAGGCGCCTTTGCGGGTGCGGTGATCTCTTCACGTTGTAGGAAATTATGCGGCCTGCAGGTTGGACTGTCCACGCTCGCTGCGGTCGTGGGTGACGCCGCAGAGCCAGTACATCCACGGCACCCACCCCTTTTCGCGCGCCAACTTGCTGTCCGGCGAGACGATGCGCGTGGCCAGTACCTTGCCGCCGATGGCGATGCCGAGGCCGATCATCATGACGATGAAGCCTGCCAGGGCGTCGATGATGTAGTGGTTGCCGGTGAAGATGATGTCGGCCATCATCAGCGCCGGCATCATCACGGCGAAGGCGCGCACGAATACGCTCTTGGACGCCATCCAGACGGCGATACCGACGAGCAGGTTCCAGCCGATGTGCATGCTGGGGAAGGCCGCATACTCGTTCACGAACCCGCCGGGAGTCCAGGGCCGGCCGGTGTTGTACTGGTCGAAGACGGTGTCGACGAAGCCGAATCCCAGGTTGTCGGGGAGCAGGCGCGGCGGCGCCGTCGGGAAGTTGACGTAGAAGATCAGCGCGATCGCGCCGGAGAGGAGGAAGGCGTTGCGCATCAGCAGGTACTGCGGCTTGTGCCAGAAGTACATCCAGACTGCGAGAGCGCCGATGACCGGCAGGTGGCCGAAGAGGTAGAAGTAGTTGAAGAAGTCCACGAGCCACTGATAGCCCAGGACCCAGCCCTGCATCTCGACTTCCCAGAAGATGCCGATGCTCTTCTCGATCCTGATGATGTCGACGCCGCGCTGCACCGCTTCATCGATGCGAGTGTCGGTGTTGGTGAGGCCGCGGACGAGGTAGTACAGGGGCAGCGTACCAGCGATAAGGAAGATCTCGGCGGCGTCTTTTTTGCCGGGCCGCCAGGTCAGTACGACATCTAGCTGGCGGCGGATTGCGCGCCGCCACTTCACCAGCAGTCCCTGGGCGTCCGTTGTTGCTCCGGATGTGCTCATTGTTGCAGAGAATACATCGTAACCGGTTGAGTCAGCAATATCACAGTGCCGAAAAGGCGTGAAGGGGGCCGCGGTCCGCCGCTCAAGGTTGGCCGTACAATTGCGTCATGCCTCGCGTTTCCGCGCTCAAAATGCGCGTCCTCGGCACCTGCCGTCTCCGCTTTCGCTACCAGTATGTCGATAAGCTGCGCGCCCGGTTGCGGCCGGCGGATACGGCCGGCAGCCTCGTACACCGCGTGCTGTGCGACTTCTTCTCGAAAGTGCCGCCGGCAGAGCGCAGCGAGGAGACGCTGGTGGGGCTCTTCGAGGAGGGTTGGACGGCGCTCTCGGCTGGCTATCATCGCATCCCGGGCGTCGAAGTCCACCACGAGGCGTCGCTGCACCAGCTGGCGAACTTCGCGCGCCACTTCGACCTGGCCGCCCGGCCGCTGATGGTCGAGCCGTATTTCCAGCAAGAGGTGGCGCCCGGCGTAACGCTCTTCGGCCGGTTGGACCGCATCGATGAGGAAGCCGACGGCACGCTGCATGTGATCGACTACAAGGGCGGCACGCAGCCGGAGGAGATCGACCCGCAGCAGCTGCGAATATACGCGCTGCTGGCGGGGTGGGCGCTCGATCGCCGGGTGACGAAGGCCTCGTTCTGGTACCTGGACGACGGCACGGACTGGTCGATGGGCCTGGGAGCGGGTGACGATCAGGCGACGCTGGACAGCGTCCTCACGACCGTGCGTGAGATGGAAAGCGTGACGGAGTTCCCGCCGACTATCGATCGCCACTGCGCCGGCTGCCCCTACCTCTACGCCTGCGAGGTCCGTGATGAGATCGCCGCCCGACGCCAACGCGAGGGCTGGTAGCGTGCCGATCTACGAGTTCCGCTGCGCCGCCTGCCGGAAGCGCACGTCCGTGTTCGTGCGCAGCGTCTTGGCGGACGTCTCAGCCGCCTGCGAGCACTGCGGCTCGCGGAAGTTGAAGCGGCTGATCTCACGCGTGGCCGTCCACGGATCCGGAGACGAGGGCGGGTTCGACGAAGCGAGCCTGGCCGGCGTGGACGAGAACGACCCGCGGTCGATGGCGAAGTGGGTGCGAAAGATGAGCAAGGAGATGGGCGAGCCGCTGGACGCCGAGACGGAAGGCGAGCTGGAACGCATGGAGTCCGGCGAGCCTGCGGGCGACGACGGGGACGATACGCTCGGCGGCGACTTCGCCGGTGTAGACTGAGTACGATGCCGATATACGAGTACAAATGCGCCGACTGCGGCAAGCTGACCAGCGTCTTCACGCGCAGCGTTAGCTCGCCCGTGGACGCGGAGTGCCGCGGCTGCGGCGGCAAGAAGCTGGAGAGGGCGCTTTCCAAGTTCGCCGTCCATCGCACCGAGGCCGATGTGATGCGGGACTACGGCTCAGAGCCGCAGGGGCTGGAGGACTACAAGGACCCGCGGCAGATCGGCCGCTGGGCGGAGCGCAAGTTCGACGAGTACGGCGTCCCTATGCCAGAGGAGGCCCGCGAGATGATCGACGCTGCCCGCGAAGGCGAGTTCCCGGACCCGGTCAAAGACCTGTGAACACCGACGGCCTGGGTGCAATCACCGATTCCGTACGAGAGCACCTGGACGCCAAGCACCGGGCGCGTGAGCAGGCGCTGGCCCTCTCGCGCGGCGTCGTCCGCCTCTCGGCGAACGCGATTCGTTCCGTGCACCGCAAGGAGTTCGACGCGGCGCGCGAGCTGCTGGCCAAGGCTCGCGAAGACTTGGCGGAGATCGCATCGGCGCTCGCCGGTCACGCGGACATCCTGCACGCCGGCTACGTGAACGACGCGCAGAAGGAGTTCGCCGAGGCGAACACAACGCTGGCGTTGATCGCGGGCGAGCCGTTGCCGACGCCCTCAGACCTGAAGATCACCGGCGCCGCCTACCTCAACGGCATCGGCGAGACGATCGGCGAGTTGAGGCGCCATCTGCTTGACGAGCTGCGCGCCGGCGACCTGCAGCGCTGCGAGGAAGCGCTGGCGGCGATGGGCGACATCCAGGACATGCTGATGACGATGGACTACCCGGAAGCTGTGACGTCCGGCCTGCGCCGCACGTCCGACGCCATGCGCGGCATCCTCGAGCGGACGCGCGGCGATTTAACGGTCGCCTTCTCGCAGCGGCGGTTGGAGGACCAGTTGCGGGAAGTCGAGAAGCGTCAGCAGTCGTGAAGTGGCTGCTCCTGGCTGGCGCCATCGCCACATACGCGGCGGTCGCTGCCTGCGGCGGTGACGATGCGGGAACGCCAACGGACACTCCCGGCGGTCTGACGCCGGTCGGCACGAAAGAGGCGACGCAGACGCCGCTTGCCACCGTCGCCGGTGCGCCGACGCCGCTCGACCCGACGCTCGACGAACAGCTGACGGAGATCGCCTCCGGTGGAATCGAAGAGACGCTCGCGGCGGGCGGTTCGCGGAGCATTGACACGGCGGCCATCGCCGGGGACGCATCCTGCACGAACTTCGCCTTCGACTTCACGTGGCAGGTGCAAGACCCGTTCCCGCCCGACGGCGTCGACCTGGTTTGGCAGTTCACGCGCGAGGCTGGAACGGTTGAGGTGGCGATTGGCCCCGACGGGGAGCAGAGCGTTGGCTGCGGCGTTCTGGAGGCGCTCAACCGCGGCGCCGGCACGATCGCATTGGCGATCATCTACCGCGCTGGCGCCATCCAGTAGGGCCCAGAGCGCTCACCGCTCCGGCTGCTGAATCAGCGGGCAAAAAGAGAGGAGCAGGCCAGTCGCGGCCCGCTCCTCGCACACAGCGATGATGTCGTTAGAGGGTGTCGAGCGGCAGCATTGGCGAGCTGACCTTGGCCCCGTTTGCAGCCTGCCGGTTCTTGCCGGTCTCGACGACGCGCGTACCGAACTCTTCGTGCTCGTCGCGGAAGCCGTCCGGGTTGCCGCGCACCATGCGCATGAAGGCCTCGACTGTGTCCGGGTCAAACTGGCTGCCGGAGTGGCGCATGATCTCTTCCAGCGCGTCTTCCTGACGCATCGCCTCGCGGTAGGGCCGCCGGGAGGTCATGGCGTCGTAAGCGTCGACGACGGCGAAGACGCGGGCCCCGAGGGCGATCTCTTTGCCGGCGATGGCGCGGGGGTAGCCGCCGCCGTCAAAGCGCTCATGGTGAGAGTAGACGATCTCCGCTGCCTCGCGGAGGAAGTCGACGCGGTTGAGGATCTTGTATCCAAGTTCGGAATGGCGTCGCATCTCCTGCCACTCGTCGTCTTCCAGGGCATCCTCCTTGAGGAGGATGCCGTCAGCGACGCCGATCTTGCCGATGTCGTGCAGCGCGGCGGCGTATTCGATCTGGAGGATCTGGTCGTCGGTCAGCTTCATCTCGCGGGCCATGAAGGCGGACATCCTCGCCACGCGGCGGGCGTGGCGGTGGGTCATCTTGTCGCGGATGTCGAGCGCGCTGGAGAGAACGTCGACGACGGCGGCGACGAGGCGCTGCTCGTCCTTGCCGCTGCGATTGGCGTGCTTGAAGCCCTTGCGCTCAAGCTTGTTTGCGTAGAGCTTGGCGTCGGCCCAGTGGATGATCTCTTCCAGCGTTTCGCCGCCCCACGGGTAGCCACCGGTGCCGACGGAAACGCCGAGGAAGATGCTGGCGTTGGCCGTCTCGTTGACGGGCGACTTCGCCAGCTCGTCCCAGATCCGCCAGGCTGTCTTGTCTGCTTCCTTGCGGTCGGCGCCTGGCAGGATGACGGCGAACTCGTCGCCGCCGATGCGGGCCGTGACGTTCTGTTCGCCGACTTCGCGGTTGAGCACCCGTCCGAGCGAGCGCAGTACCTGGTCGCCCACCTGGTGGCCGAACTCGTCGTTGATCAGCTTCAGGTCATCAACATCTAGCATCAGGATCGAGAGGGGCTTCTTGAGGCGCGCCGCCTTCTCCAGCTCCTCGTCCATTCGTTCGTAGAAGAAGCGCCGGTTCTGAAGCTCGGTCAGTTCGTCGCGGCCGGCCACCTCTCGCATCTCGGCCCGGCGCTGGACCCAGACGGCCTCAGAGCGCTGATGTTCGTTGTTTATCCGCGTTTGGGTCAAGGAGAGCGCGACCTGGACGGCGATGGCCAGGCCGGCGACGGCGCCGATGGCCAGCGCCGGAGCCAATGGGTTGCTCTCTAGCGGGAAGTGGGCCGCCGCAACACCGGCGATCGCGGCAGCGGAGACGATGAAGACGAGTATCTTGAAGACGGTGAGCGAGCGAGGGCTTCCCTGGCCAAGATCAGCGCCCGAACTGGTAACGAATTCTGCCACTAAAGACCCCTGTTCTGTTGCGGTGCCCGTCGGCACGTCAAATTGGATGCTCTCATCGCTGCTCAGTTGGTAAGACGACCCGAGACCACCACCGTTAGGCGTCGAGCGATGGCCACCGGACGTTTTGCCGAGCATTAACGGGCGCAAATCGGACTCGGATGGGCTGGAACTGTGCGGATGTGACACTAAAACCCTTGTTCTAAATTGGGGCGGCGCTTACACTTATCCGTTGGGCCGGATCAGGTTCACCGGCCGCTAGAAGGACCCAAAATGCCTCTTGACGCCATCGTTGTTCGCGGCGCCCGCGAGCACAATCTCCGGAACATCGACGTGCACATCCCGCGCGACAAGCTCGTCGTGCTCACCGGGGTCTCCGGATCCGGCAAGTCGTCGCTCGCCTTCGATACGATCTACGCCGAGGGGCAGCGGCGGTACGTAGAGTCGCTCTCGGCCTATGCACGGCAGTTTCTGGGCCTGATGGAGAAGCCGGACGTCGACCACATCGACGGCCTTTCGCCGGCGATTTCGATCGACCAGAAGGGGGCGTCACGCAACCCGCGATCGACCGTCGCCACCCAGACGGAGATCTACGACTACCTCCGGCTCCTCTACTCGCGCGCCGGGCGGCCGCACTGCCCCGACTGCGGCCGCCCGATCGAAAAGCAGACGGTGCAGCAGATCGTCGACTCGGTCCTCGACGCGCCGGCCGGGCGGCGGCTGCTGATCCTGGTGCCGGTGGTGAAGGACCGCAAGGGCGAGTACCAGAAGGCGTTCGAGGACGCCCGCAAGGCTGGCTTCGTGCGGGTGCGCGTCGATGGCCAGGTCCGCGACCTCGACGAAGAGATCAAGCTCGACAAGAACAAGCGCCACACGATCGAGGTCGTGGTCGACCGGCTCGTTGCGGCCGCGTCCGGTGGCGGCGAAGACGGGCAGGACGCGGACTCGCAGCGGACGCGCGTCTCGGACTCCGTGGAGACGGCGCTGCGTCTGGGCGGCGGCACGGTCATGGTGCAGCTGCTGGAGGACAAGAAGTCGAAGGCGAAGGCGGAGGAGCGGCTCTACTCAGAGCAGTTCGCCTGCGTCTTCTGCGGCCTCTCCTTCGGCGAGCTGGAGCCGCGCAACTTCAGCTTTAACAGCCCGCACGGCGCCTGCCGCGAGTGCACCGGCCTGGGGATGAAGATGGAGATGGACCCGTCGCTCGTCGTCCCCAACAAGAGCCTCTCGATCGCCGAGGGCGCGATCGTGCCCTGGTCGCGGACGTCGTCCGTTTCGACCTGGTACATGCGCATGGTCAACGCGCTGGCTCAGAAGCACGGCTTCGACCTGAACACGCCCGTGAAGGAGATGGAGCCCGAGCACCTGGAGCTCGTGCTCAACGGCGACGAGAGCGAGATCACGCTGCAATACACCGGACACGGCGGCCAGAAGAACAAATGGAACACCACCTTCGAGGGCGTGATCCCCAACCTCTCGCGCCGCTACAAAGAGACCGACTCCGACTACGTGCGCAACGAGATCACCCGCTACATGGCGGAGGTGCCGTGCACCGCCTGCCACGGCGCGCGGCTCAAGCCGGAGTCGCTAGCGGTGACGGTCGACGGGAGGAACATCTCGGACGTGTCGCGTCTTTCGATCGACCTGGCGTTGGAGTGGGTGACGACGCTTCGCGCGGAGAAATCACCGTTGACGAAGCGCGAACGGACGATCGGCAACCAGATCCTCAAGGAGATCCACGAGCGGCTGAAGTTCCTGAGCGACGTCGGCGTCGACTACCTGACGCTTGACCGGCGCACGCGGACGCTGGCCGGCGGCGAAGCGCAACGCATTCGCCTGGCGACGCAGATCGGCTCTTCGCTGATGGGCGTGCTGTACGTCTGCGACGAGCCGTCGATCGGCCTTCACCCGGCGGACGACGAGCGCCTGATCGCGACGCTGAAGCGCCTCCGCGACCTCGGCAACACGGTCCTCGTCGTCGAGCACGACGAGGCGATGATGCGGGCCGCCGACTGGATCGTCGACCTCGGCCCGGGCGCCGGTGCCGCGGGCGGCGACATCGTTGCGGAGGGGCCGCTGCGCAAGATCCTCGCCTGCGAGGAGTCATCGACCGGCGCCTACCTCAGCGGCCGCAAGCAGATCAGAGTCCCGGAGGAGAGGCGGCCGGGTAACGGCAAAGCCGTCGTCGTCGAGGGCGCGCGTGAGAACAACCTCAAAGACATCAACGTGCGCATCCCGCTCGGCATGTTCGTCTGCGTCACGGGCGTCTCCGGCTCCGGGAAGTCGACGCTGGTGACGGACATCATCTCGCGGAAGGCGGCGCAGATCCTCTACAAGGCCCGCGAGCGGCCGGGCGAGGCCGACGCGATCACCGGCCTCGAGCATCTCGACAAGGTCGTGATCATCGATCAGTCGCCGATCGGGCGCACGCCGCGCTCCAACCCGGCGACCTACACCGGGCTCTTCACGCCGATCCGCGAGCTGTTCGCATCGGTGCCGGAATCCCGGCTGCGGGGCTACAAGGCCGGGCGCTTCTCGTTCAACGTGAAGGGTGGCCGCTGCGAGGCCTGCAGCGGTGACGGCTACATCCAGATCGAGATGCAGTTCCTGCCGGACGTCGAGGTGCCGTGCGAGGTCTGCCACGGCGCCCGCTACAACCGCGAGGCGCTGGAGATCCTCTTCCGCGGCAAGAGCATCGCCGAGGTGCTGGACATGACGGTCGCCGAGGGCGTGGAGTTCTTCGAGGCGTTCTCGCGGGTGCGCACGAAGCTGGAGACGCTGAACGACGTCGGCCTGGGCTACATCAAGCTCGGCCAGCCGGCAACGACGATCTCCGGCGGCGAAGCCCAGCGGGTCAAGCTGGCGACGGAGTTGTCGCGCCGTGCGACGGGCCGCACGCTCTACGTCCTCGACGAGCCGACGACGGGGCTGTCGTTCGAGGACGTGAACATGCTGATGGGAGTCCTCCACCGCCTTGTGGACACGGGCAACACGGTCCTCGTGATCGAGCACCACATCGACGTCATCAAGCAGGCGGACCACATCATCGACCTCGGCCCAACGGGAGGCGACGGCGGCGGCGAGATCGTCGCCGAGGGGACGCCGGAGCAGGTAGCTCGCGCCCGCCGCAGCGCCACCGGCAAGTACCTCCGCGTGGCGCTGGACAAGAGCACCAACGGCCGCAAGAAACCCCGCAAGCGCGCGAAGGTGGCAGCGCGGAAGTAGGGCGACCCATGAGAGACGAGATCGAGTGACCACTTTCACCGTGCGGCTGCCGCAGCACCAGGCGCGGCTCGTGGCGCTGGCGGTGGGCTACCACCTCGCGCGGCCCGGCTCTGAAATCGATCCCGGCTCGATGCGGGACTACGCGCACGGACTGAGCGAGGTGCAGCCGCTGATCGACGCGCAGGTCGAAGCCGAGGCGGCGGCGCTGGACCTGAACGCGACACAGGCGGTGCTGCTCTCGACGGCGTTCTCGTCGGTGCTGAGCGAGCTCAAGATGTACTCGCTCTTCGACAGCATGGCGGAGGGCAGCTCGCGGCCGCGTTCGACGGCGGCGGGCTTCGACGACCGGTTGCGCTGGCTGTTCCCGGAGATCGCGGGCGATCCAGCCTACGCGATGGTGCTCGCCGAGGACCTGACGATGCTGCGGCGCGAGCTGCCGTTCCAGCGGGCGCGTGAGGTCCTGGAGGAGCAGCGGAAGGCGGCCGCGGAGGCGAAGGAGGGGCGGCCGAAGTGGTGGCAGGTGTGGCGCCGCTGAGCGCGGATTGAGCCTTGACCCTGCTAGGCCGCCACGATACAGTTTCCTTGGGCTGCGCAGTCACAGCCTCCACACGAGATCGTATCTGAACGAACCGCTTGGAGAGAGCCGCATGACCTACACAATCACTGACCCCTGCATCGACACCAAGGACAAGTCCTGCGTTGAGGTCTGTCCCGTCGACTGCATCCACGAGGACGAAGCCTCCGGCGACCGCATGCTCTACATTGACCCGGAAGAGTGCATCGATTGCGGCGCCTGCGAGCCGGTCTGTCCGGTGACCGCGATCTTCGCCGAGGATGACGTGCCGGAGGCGCAGCAGGAGTACACGCCGCTCAACGCCCAGTGGTTCAAGGAGCCGGAGGCGGTGCGTACCCGGGTCAACGAGCTCAAGCCGCCGGCCTAGACGGCGCACCGGCAAAAGAGTACCCGAAGGCGGCCCCCGCGGCCGCCTTTTCGCTTGTCAGGCCCAGGCGAGTGGCGCTCGCCAGTCCTCCCAGCGCCGGTCATACGGCGGCCGGCGCGCGAGCAGCCACTCCAGCGCTCGCTCGCCCTCCTTGCGGAACTCCTTCTCCCGCTGGGGCGTGAACAGGCCGCGCTCGACCGCTTCGGCCAGCTCGTCTTCGTCCTTCCAACGCCAGGACGCCATGTCCGGTTCGACGACGAGGTCGAGGACGTGCTCCTCGAAGTCGAACCCCTTCGCGTTGCGCCGCCGGTCCTCCTCCAGGTTGATGTACCAGTACAACAGGCGCCACGACTCGTCCCAGACGACGTGGACCGAGTGATCCGATCCCGGTGGGTGCAGGCCGAGGATCCGCCGGTCGGCCGGAATCGAGGCGTCGGCCATCGACCACTCCGTCGGCGGCAACCGCAGGCGCTTGCCGTCGGGCCCGGCAGCAATCCTCGCCGGGGTTCCGGGTGCGTTGTAGACGGCGATCAGGCCGGGGCCGTCCTCGACGACGATCGGATGGCGCAGCTCCCACGTGCGCTCGCCCCAGACCTCACGGACCTCGATGTGCTCGCCCGGCGAGAAGCGCCTCAGGACAACTCCAGTTCGTAGGACGCGTGCCAGTAGACCTCATCCGTGAAGCCAAGCCGACGGTAGAGATCGATCGGGGTGTCGGCCTCGTCGGCGTTGATGCTAACGCTGCGCGCCCGTTCCGACTCGCCGAGCAGGCGGCTGAGGAGGTGGCGGGCGATCCCGCGCTCTCGGAAAGGCACGCGCGTGGCGAGCGAGTGGATGAGCCAGTCCTCCCAGTCGTACCAGCTCAGCGCGGCTGCGGGTTCGCCTTCGATGCGGGCGAGCCACGGTCGTGAGCCACCGGCTCTCTCGGCCCGCCGCAGGTCGACGCGCCAGTCGAGGTCCTCCGCCGATGTCGGCTCGTCGGCGTTGGCGAAGCCGCGCACCCGCGTGTCCTCGAACTCCCTGAGGCCGGCGTCGGTAACCGACTCCACAGCCAGGCCGGCGACGGCGGCGGCCTCCGGCACGGGCCCGACGTGCGCGAGGTAGCTGGTGCGCTCATCAAGCTCCAGGCCGGCGGCGTGGAGCGCCGGGCCGAGCGCCGCATCGGCTTCCCGGTCCTCGATCATGACGCGAACCGGCCGGCGGCAGCCCGAGAAGTATTCGCGGGCGTCAGCCACCAGTGTCGGCACTTCGGCCGGCGAGGCGGTTCGCAGGAGCACCCTCGGGTACGTCACCGCCTCGGTGTTCAGGCAGTAGACGCCAAACGGTCGCTCCTCGGCTGGCCCAGCCCATCTCGGGATGTGGCTGCTCGTATCCGGCGCGGAGCGCCGCTGCGACGGCGTCGTGGTGTGGGTGGCGCATTGCCTTCTTCGTGGGCCTCAGGGCGGGCGAGGGCTAGGCTGCGGGCAGCTTCTCGCGGAGGACGTCCGGCAGCCTGGAGACCGGGACGCGGTCCTGCGTCATCGTGTCGCGGTCGCGGATGGTGACGGCGTCGTCGTCGAGCGTGTCGAAGTCGACGGTCACGCAGTAGGGCGTGCCGATCTCGTCCTGGCGGCGGTAGCGGCGGCCGATGCTCTGCGCGTCGTCGAACTGGGTCATGAAGTGGGGGCGCAGGAGTTCGTGCACGCGCTGGGCGGTCGGCGCCAGCTTCTCGTTGCGGGAGAGTGGCAGGACGGCGACCTTGATCGGCGCCAGGTGCGGCTTGAGGCGCAGGACGGTACGCTTCTCGTCCTTCACCTCCTCCTCGACATAGGAGTCGATGAGTATCGTGAGGAAGCAGCGGTCGACGCCCATCGCCGGCTCGATGACGTAGGGGATGATGTTCTCGCCGCTGGGCTCGTCGAAGTAGCGGAGCGAGCGGCCGGCGTGCTCCTCGTGTTGCTTCAGATCGAAGTCGGTGCGGTTGGCGATGCCCTCGATCTCAGAAAAGCCGCCGAACGGGAAGTCGTACTCGATGTCGACGGTGCGCTTGGAGTAGTGCGAGAGCTCCGCCTTCGGGTGCTCGCGCAGCTGCAGGTTCTCCTTGCGGATGCCGAGGTCGTCGGTCCACCAGGCCATGCGCGCCTCGATCCAGCGGTCGTGCCACTCTTCGTCCGTTCCGGGCATGACGAAGAACTCCATCTCCATCTGCTCGAACTCACGGTCGCGGAAGATGAAGTTACCGGGAGTGATCTCGTTGCGGAACGAGCGCCCGATCTGGGCAATGCCGAAGGGGAGCTTCTTGCGCATCGTCGTCAGCACGTTATCGAAGTTGACGAACATGCCCTGCGCCGTTTCCGGGCGCAGGTAGGCGACGGAGGCGTCATCGGCGACGGGGCCGATGAACGTCTTGAACATGAGGTTGAACATCCGCGAATCGGTCAGCTCGCCCGCGCAGTCGGGGCAGCGTACCTCGCCCTTGTCATCGGGCGCGATGTCGTCGGTCCGGAAGCGGTGCTTGCACTCCTTGCAGTCGACCATCGGGTCGGCGAAGGTCTGCACGTGACCGCTGGCTTCCCAGACGCGCGGGTTCATGATGATCGACGTCTCGATGCCGACGACGTCGGAGCGCTCCTGGACGGTGTTGCGCCACCACGAACGCTTGATGTTGTTCTTGAGCTCGACGCCCAGCGGGCCGTAGTCCCAGAACCCGCCGAGGCCGCCGTAGATTTCGCTGCTCTGGAAGACGAAGCCGCGCCGCTTGCAGAGCGACACAAACGTCTCCATAGATTGCTTTTCGGTCATGTGTGGGGTTTCCTTATCCAGATGAACGGATCCGCAAGGCAAGGAAGGCGACCCGGGAGGCCGCCCTGCCGAAGTGAAACGTTAGCAGCCGCCCGTGATTGCGTCAAAGCCGCCATGCGTTCGTTGACACTCTTTCCAGCCCGTTGCTACTATCGAGTTGCCTCACGCCCCGGAACCCTGAGGCGCACCGCGATCGGCCAGCTCGGAGAAACGGGAGGTCAGCCATGCGATTCATACTCGGCCTGCTCATCGGAGTCGCGATAGGCGTTGCGCTTGGCAAGCTGGCGCCGCCCCAGTCCGGTGACGAGTTCCGCCAAAAGCTCAAGCAGCACCTGCAGCCGGACACTGAAGAGGCAGAGGACGGCGTTACCGCCGAATGATGACTGCGAGGTGCTCGTTGGCTGACGGCGAGACGAAGCTACTCGTAGTCATCACTGCCGATGACGAGGCTGACACCGTGATCCATAAGCTTGTGGAGCGTGGCTATCCCGCCACGAAAGTGAGCAGCACCGGCGGCTTCCTGCGTCGCGGCAGCGCGACGATCATCTCCGGCATCGATGCCGATGACGTCGACGCCGTCCTGGGGATCATCCGCGAGGAGTGCAAGGCGCGCACGGAGTTCGTCCCGGCGCAGGCGCTGCCGTTCCCGGACAGCATCTACCCGGCCGAGCCGGTGCAGGTGCGCGTCGGCGGCGCGATCGTCTTCGTGCTGCCGGTGGAGCGCTTCGAGAAGACTTAGGGCGCCGTCGCCGGTCCCGTAACGCCGAAGGCCGGGCTTGAGCCCGGCCTTCTTTCGTTCGCGCCGGGCCGTTCGCTACAAGAACAGCGGGCCGAAGACAACGGCGACGATCGCCATCAGCTTGAGGAGGATGTTCATCGACGGCCCGGAGGTGTCCTTGAACGGGTCGCCCACAGTGTCGCCGACGACGGCCGCCTTGTGCGCGTCCGAGCCCTTGCCGCCGAGCGCGCCGGCCTCAATGTACTTCTTGGCGTTGTCCCAGGCGCCGCCGGCGTTCGCCATCATCAGAGCCAGCAACGCGCCAGCCGCGATCGAGCCGACCAGAAGGCCGCCGAGCGCCTCGGCGCCGATGATCACGCCAACGGCGATCGGCGCGACGATGGCGAGCGTCCCCGGCAGGATCATCTCGCGCAGCGCGCCCTCCGTTGAGATCGCCACCGCGCGAGTGTGGTCGGGCGCCTCCGTTCCCTCGAGGATGCCGGGATTCTCCTTGAACTGGCGGCGGACTTCGTTCACCATCGCGGCCGCAGCGCGGCCCACGGCGAGCATCGTCTGGGCGCTGAAGATGAATGGCATCAGAGCACCGATGAGGACGCCGATAAGCACTTCAACTTCGAGCAGGTTGAGCACCTTGATATCAACGATTTGCGAGTAGCTGACCATCAGCGCCAGCGCCGTGAGCACAGCCGAGCCGATGGCGAACCCCTTGCCGGACGCAGCCGTCGTGTTGCCGAGGCTGTCGAGAGCGTCTGTGCGCTCACGCACTTCCGGCGCCAGGCTGGCCTGCTCAGCGATGCCGCCGGCGTTGTCCGCCACCGGTCCGTAGGCGTCGGTCGCCAGCGTGATCCCGAGCGGCGATAGCATGCCAACGGCCGCCAGGGCGATGCCGTAGAGGCCGGCCAGCTCATGCGTGATGAAGATGGCGGCGACGATGGTGAGGAGGGGGATGGCGGTCGAAAGCATGCCGAGTCCGAGGCCGGCGATCAGCACGGTTGCCGGGCCGGTCTCCGCCTGCTCCGCCAGATTGCGCGTCGGCTTGTATTCGTAGGCTGTGTAGTACTCCGTCGCCGTGCCGATGACCTGACCGGCGACGAGGCCTGTGAGGACGACGAAGAAGAGCTTGAAGTCCATGTCCAGAGCCAGGATCGCGGCTGCCGTGCCGGCGAGCACGAGGACCGCGGCTACGGCGATGCCACCGCGCAGGGCCCAGAGCAGGCGGCCGACGCTGGGCTGCTCGCCCGTCCGCACGGCGAACGTGCCGATGATCGAGGCGAAGATGCCGATGCCCATGATGATCAACGGCAGCATGAAGCCGTCGGAGTCGAACGCGGCGATATCGGCCTGGTCCAGCACGCCGTTCTCGGCCGCGCCGGCGACACCGACGAAGGCCAGCGAGATCGTGGCGACGATGGCGCCCGTGTAGGACTCGAAAAGGTCGGCGCCCATTCCGGCGACGTCGCCGACGTTGTCGCCCACGTTGTCTGCGATCGTGGCCGGGTTACGCGGGTCGTCCTCCGGTAGGCCGGCCTCGAGTTTGCCGACGAGGTCGGCGCCGACGTCGGCAGCCTTGGTGAAAATGCCGCCGCCGACGCGCGCAAAGAGGGCGATCGAGGAGGCACCGAAGGCGAAGCCGGTGAGCGGCTGGACGCTCTCGAAGACTAGGTAAAGGACGGTGAGGCAGATGAGGCTGAGACCGGTCGCTGTGATGCCCATGACGGCGCCGGACGAGAAGGCGACGCGCAACGCCGCGTTCAACCCCTCGCGGGCCCTCGCTGCTGTGCGGACGTTCGCCCGCACGGCGATCATCATGCCGATGTAGCCGGCGCTGGCCGAGGCGAGAGCGCCGATCACGTAGGCGATGGCGGTGCGCGGTAGCGCCGTCAGCTCGCCGGACTCCGTACCGAACGCCGTCAGCTCGCCGGACTCCGCACCGAACTTGTCAAAGGCGTCAGCGTCGACGAGGATGGCGAGCGTGATCGTCACGATCGTGACGAAGACGGAGATGTACAGGTACTCGCGGTAGAGGAAGGTGGACGCGCCCTCCTGGATTGCGGCGGCGATGGAGCGCATCGCGTCGGTGCCCGTGTCCTGCGCGACGATTGCGCGCGCCAGGTAGGCGGCGAAAAAGAGCCCGCAGATGCCGGCGGCGATGGCGATGATGATTACGGTCATTGGATCGTGTTCCCCTTACTCAACTGCAGGATGGTGAAGCCGGACGCCTGCGCGGCTAGTGGCGATTTTCACGAGGTTCACGTCGCCAGAGTCTAGCAGAGGGCATATTGGCGGGCAAGGAGGGCAAGGGTGTCGCTCACCGCGGGAAGCGTGAGCGATTGGGCTCTCGGCGCTCTATTCGGCGGCTGGTTCGATGACGAGAAGCGTGTCTCCCTCGGAGACGCGCGCGCCGGCGTTGACGGCGATCTCTTTGACGGTGCCCGTGACCGGCGCCGTGATCTCGTTCTCCATCTTCATCGCCTCGATAATCAGCAGCACGTCGCCCTCGCTCACCTCGTCGCCCGTCTTCACGTCGATGCGTATGATGCGGCCGGTCATCTGGGCGTTGACGGCGCCCGTGGCGGCCGCGGACGACTTACGCGCGGCCTTCGGACGCGGCGCGGCGGCGGCGCCGCCCGACGCTTCGACAAGGTACGTCTTGGCGTCGACGTGCAGATCGATCTCGCCCTCTTCCGGCAACGGGTCCGGGAGCTGGACAGCGAAGGGCTTTTCGTTGACGTAGACCGTGAGCGTCTTCTCGTGCCGCACGATCCGCACCGGGAACGACTCGCCATTGACCACAACCGTCTCGTCGGACCGCTGTACGTCGAACTCCTGATCGCCGATCTTGATCTTCACGCTCAGCCTCTCAGCGCTCGCTGGCGGCCGGCCGTCTTCCACGGGTCGTGTGCGTGTCCGTCGGGGGCCGCGCCGGCCGTCGTGGGCGCGGCACGCGCCTGGTCGTGGGCGAGTGCGGCGGCGATCGCAGCGACGACCTCGGTTTCGATGCCGCCGCCGGCGTTGCGCCACTCCAGGAACTCCTGGGCTACCTGCGGGAAGAGGACGTAGGAGAGGAGGTCTTCGTCCGACTTGGCGAACTCGCCGGCTTCCTTGCGGGCGGCCTTCAGCTCCGGTCCGATGTGGTCGGCGGGCCGGTCCGTGATTGGCTTGGCGTCCGGAGCGATCTTCTTGCGAATCTTGGCGTCGATCGGTGCGGGCGTCTGGCCGTACTGGCCGAGGACGAGCGCGCGGGTCTCTTTCGTCACCTGCTTGTAGCGCTCGCCGAAGAGCGCGTTCATCACGGCCTGGGTGCCGACGATCTGGCTCGTCGGCGTGACGAGCGGTGGGTAGCCGGTGTCGGCGCGCACGGCCGGGATCTCGTCGAGGACGTCGCGCAGCTTGTCGCCGGCGCCCTGCTCGCGCAGCTGGGAGACGAGGTTGGAGATCATGCCGCCCGGCACCTGGTGGAGGAGCACGCCGGCGTCGAGGCTGACGTTGCCTTCGAACGCGGCGTACTTCTTGCGCACCTCGCCGAAGTAGTCCGCCAGATGCGTGAGCTGCTCCAGGTCGAGCCCGGTGTCCTTCTCTGTGCCTTGGAAGGTGGCGACGAGCGACTCCGTCGGCGGCTGCGAGGTGCCCTGCGAGAGCGTCGAGAGCGCGCAGTCCATGATGTCGAGCCCGGCCTCTGCCGCTTTGACGTAGGACATCTCGGCCATGCCGCTCGTGCAGTGGCAGTGCATCTGGAGAGGCAGCTTCACCATCTCCTTGATCGCCCTGACGATCTCAAAGGCGTCGTAGGGGTGGAGAAGGCCGGCCATGTCCTTGATGCAGATGGAGTCGCAGCCCATCTCCTCCAGCTGCTTGGCCTGGCTGGCGAACATCTCGGTCGTGTGGACGGGGCTGATCGTGTAGCAGACGGTGCCTTGCGCGTGGCCGCCGGCCTTCTTGACGGCCTTGATTGCGGTCTCCAGGTTGCGCAGGTCGTTGAGCGCGTCGAAGATGCGGAAGATGTCCATGCCGTTCTTGACGGCCAGCTCGCAGAACTTCTTGACGACGTCGTCCGCGTAGTGCCGGTAGCCGACGACGTTCTGCCCGCGCAGGAGCATCTGCAGCGGCGTCTTCTTGAAGCGCTTCTTCAGCTCGCGCAGCCGCTCCCAGGGGTCTTCGCGAAGGAAGCGCAGCGCCGTGTCGAAGGTGGCGCCGCCCCAGACCTCCACGCTGTGGAAGCCGGCCGCGTCCATCTCCTCGGCGATCGGCAGCATGTCCTCGGTGCGCATCCGCGTGGCGAGCAGCGACTGGTGCCCGTCGCGCATAGTGGTGTCGGTGATCTTTACGCCCATGCTTCTGTGCCTTCCGTTGAACCTTCTTCGCCTTAGGGGTAATCGTACGCTTCTTCGTCGTCGACGGGCGTACTGCGCGACATCGCCCACAGCGCGCTGCCGTCGATCGCGGCGATCGCACCGGTGGCGATCAGCGCGAAGAGCGCTGGTTGTACGCTGCCGTCGGTGACGACGGGGATACCGTCCGCGTGCACGATCGCGCTCCACTCGGCGACCGCGTTGTAGCCAGCGAGCGCGACGACGAGTATCCCCGCCGGCACTGCAGCGGCGCCTGCCAGCCTAGACCGGCTACCGAACCGGGCAACTCCCGCCGAAGCCATGAGCAGCAGACCCGGCGCGATCGTGAAGTAGCCGTCGCCGAGGGCGACGTCGCAGCTGCACGAGCCGTCCGGGTGGGGTGCTTCTGCCTCGGCGATGTTCTCTACGTCGCGCGAGCGGCTGATGTCGAGGCCGGAGAAGCTTGCACTGATCTGCGGCGGCCCAGGAAGCGCCGTCGACACTCTCGTCTCAAAGGTGACCCATGGGAGAACGGAGAGGACGACGGCTGCGAGGCCGCAGATTGCGATGCCGGCGATAAGCGCCGAGCGGGCCGCTTCCACGCTCCTCTCCACCTAGAGCGGGATGTTCCCGTGCTTCTTGCGGGGATTCGTGTCGACCTTGTTCTGGAGCATCTCCAGCGCTCTGATCACCTTGATCCGCGTGTCTTTGGGCTCGATGACGTCGTCGATGAAGCCGCGGGCGGCGGCGACGTAAGGGTTCGCCAGGTTGTGGCGGTAGTCGCTGATCAGCTCTTCGCGCTTGGCTTCCGGGTCGCTCGCCGCTTCGATTTCGCGGCGGAAGACGATGTTGGCGGCGGCGGCGGGGCCGGTGACGGCGATCTCAGCGCCGGGCCAGGCGTAGTTGAGGTCGGCGCGCAGGTGCTTGGAGCCCATGACAAGGTAGGCGCCGCCGTAGTCCTTGCGCAGGATGACGGTGATCTTCGGCACCGTAGCCTCGGCGTAAGCGTAGAGGAGCTTCGCGCCGTGGATGATGATGCCGCCGTACTCCTGCCCCGTTCCCGGCATGTAGCCAGGCACATCGACGAGCGTGACGATCGGCACGTTGAAGGCGTCGCAGAAGCGCACGAAGCGCGCACCCTTGCGGGAGGAGTCGACGTCGAGGACGCCGGCCATCGACCCCGGATTGTTGGCGACGATGCCGACGACCCGGCCGCCCATGCGCCCGAAGCCGACGACGATGCTTCGCGCGTAGTCGGCGTGCACCTCGATGAAGTCGCCGTCGTCGATGATCGGCTCGATGACCTTGTGCATGTCATACGGCTTGCTGGAGTCCTCCGGCACGAGGTCCTGCAGCTCGTCGCAGGTGCGCTCGGCAGAATCGGCGGGCTCGGCGAATGGTGGGTCCTCGGCGTTGTTCTGAGGGAGGACGGAGAATAGCCGGCGCACTTCCAGCAGGCACTCCTCCTCGCCCTCGAAGGTGAAGTGGGCGACGCCGCTCTTCGTGGCGTGCACCCGCGCGCCGCCGAGCTCGTCGTGCGTGACGTCTTCGTGAGTCACCGTGCGCACGACGTCAGGGCCGGTGATGTACATGTAACTCGTGCCTTCGGTCATGAACACGAAGTCCGTGATCGCCGGTGAGTAGACGGCGCCGCCGGCGGTCGGGCCCATGATCACCGAGATCTGGGGAATGACGCCGGACGAGAGCACGTTGCGAGTGAAGATCTCGCCGTAGCCGCGCAGCGAGACGACGCCTTCCTGGATGCGTGCGCCGCCGCCGTCGTTGACGCCGATGATCGGGGCGCCGTTGCGCATCGCCAGGTCCATGATCTTGCAGATCTTCTCGCCCGCGGCCTCCGAGAGCGAGCCCCCGAAGACGGTGAAGTCCTGCGCGTAGATGTAGGTTGGGCGGCCTTCGATCTTTCCGTAGCCGACGACGACGGAGTCGCCGGGGTACCTCTGCTTGCCCAGGCCGAACTCCTCCGAGCGGTGGGTAACGAGGGCGTCGATCTCCTCGAACGAGCCTTCGTCGAGGAGGATTGCGAGGCGCTCGCGTGCGGTCAGCTTGCCGCGATTGTGCTGGGCTTCGATGCGATCCGCGCCACCGCCCTCAGCGGACTTCTGCTTTCGCTTCTGCAGGTCGGCGAGGCGGTCTTCGGTGGAGCCGCCGGGCTGTGAACGCTCTCGCTTGATCGCCATGCTGTTAGTTCCAGCCTTCACTAGTGGGGGTGTGCGCCGTGAATACTAGCACAGCGCGAAGTGCTCAGGAAGGGCGGACTACTCGGTGTTGCCGTCGTCAGGCGAGGGCATGTTCAGCACCTGGCCGATGCTGAGGCTGCTCGGATCGATGTCCGGATTCAGCTCGGCGATCAGCTCCCAATTAACGCCGCACTTTTCGCCGATGGCGGTCAGGAAGTCGCCCGCGATGACGGTGTACGTTTCGCCGCAGATGCCGGGGTCGCCGCCGGTCGGCTCAGGCGTTGCCTCCGGCGTCTCCGTGGGGTTCGGATTGTCGGGCGGCAGAGGCTTGATGTTGTCGGGGTCCAGGATGAGGACGTCTGGTGCGTCCGTCCAGGGCGTGGCCGTCGGCACGCCGTCCGGGTTGGTCAGGTTCCCCGGCTGGAACGTGGCGCCGCCACTGTTGCCGTCATCCCCGCCGCAGGCTGCCAGGGCGAGCAGGGCCGGGACGATGAGCAGCAGGGCGAGTGTGATCCAGCGGGGCGTTGGGGGCGGGATGTTCACGTCAGGCGAATCGTAACGCGGGCCATCTCGGCGGGCAAGCGGGGGTCAGCCGGCGAGCAGCGCTTCGAGCAGGCCGAGCCCGAGCGCACCGGCTTGCTCGATCCGTTCTCGCTGCAGACCGTCGAAGCGGTCGCCGTCGGTGTGGTAGTTCGGGTCGCAGAAGCAGTTGACGATCAAGGCTGGCACGCCGGCCTCGATGAACGGAAGGTGGTCGCTGCCGCCGGGCTCGGCTCCGGCGATACGGTACGGAATGGCCAGCGCTTCGGCGACCTCACCGGCGAGGTCGACCAGCGCCGTCGAGCCGCTGAGCGGCCAGCCAGCGCCGACGCCCAGCATGTCGAGGTTCAGCATCGCCTGCAGGTCGCTGAGATCTTCCGGCGACAGGGCCGCGACGTAGGCCTGGCTGCCGACAAGGCCGATCTCCTCCGCTCCGAAGAGCGCGAAGCAGACGTCACCGCCGCCGTTGGCCGCAAGCGTTCGCGCCACTTCGATCACGACCGCCGTGCCAGAGCCGTTGTCGTTGGCCCCCGGGCCGGCCGGGACGGAGTCGTAGTGGCCACCGACGACGATCCGGCAGTCACCATCGGCCGGTCGCGCGACGACGTTCTGCGACTCGCCGCGCAGGACTGAGATCTCGACGTCGACGGTCGCCGTCAGGTTGTCGTCCGCAATCCGGTCGAGGAGCGATTCGCCGTCCTCGCGGGCGATCGCCACAGCCGGGATGCCCGGCGTAGCGCCGAACTGCCCGCTGAACGGACCGGCCTCGTTGTTGTAGATGACGGCGGCTACGGCGCCCGCCGCCTCGGCGTTGGCGACCTTCTCCGAAAACGCGAGCACTCCGCGCTCGATGAGGGCTACGTTGCCGGCGACCTCGTCCGGAAAGTCGTCCGCGTATCCGAGACCGGCGGGGACAAGCTGTCCCGTTGCGGTAGCAGATGGGCTGCCGGTGAGCGGCGTCGCGACGACCGCCGTCGTGCCCTCCGCGCCGGAGACGTCAAGGTTCGAGTTGATGACTTCGTAGCTATCGATCGGGAAGGGCTGCAGCTCTGTCACGTAGCCGATCGCTGCCAGCTCGGCACGTATGTATTCCGCGGCCGCCAGCTCCTCCGCGCTGCCCGCCGGCCGCGAGCCGATATCGATCGCGAGCGCCCGGGCGTGAGCAAGCGCGCGGTCCACGCCGAACGCCGGGCTGTCGTCGACGGCGCTGGCCTCCGGGCTGCCGGTTGGGCCTGTGCTGGGAGCCGCCGAGGTTGAAGCAGTAGGAGACGGGGTCGGTGCTGGATCATCATCGCCGTTTGAGCAAGCGATGACGAACGCCAGGCAGGCGATCGCGGGGAGCAGAAGAAGGCGGGCGGGCAAGCGGGTCGCCGCTCTAGCGGCCGCGCCAGCGGTCCCAGAAGGAGCGCCCGGAGCCGCGGTCGTCGAGGTCGATTGGACGGTCGCGCCAGTACCGCTCTGCCGGCGGTTTGGACTGGCGGCGGAGCGACAAGACGAAAGCGGCGATGAAGAGGGCGATGCCACCGACGATGACCCAGCGCCAGATGTCGCTCGAGCCGCCGGCGACGTAGGCGATGACGATGACGACGATCGCGGCGAGCAGGACGTGCCCGGCGGAGATGCGCGGCAGGCTGATTCCGGAGAGGCCGCGGCTGAGGGCGCGAAACGGCGCCGAAACGAAGTCGCGGATGCGCCGACCGAGGGGGCGCCGCGGCGGGAACTTCTCAATCCTGGCGAGAAGCTCATCGACCTCTTTCTGGATTCGGTCTGACTTGTTGGGCATGGGAATTGTCCGCGCGCTGCTGCTTCCATCTTATGCTCCCCCTAGATACGCGTCCAGAAGGGAATCGGGATCGCCGGTGGCTTTCGCTCTGCGCGGTGGGCATAATGGGCGCTAACTTTTGGGAGGGTACGGCTTTGGACTGGCGAGAAGAGTACAAGCGCAGGCTCTGCAGCGCCGATGAGGCGATGGCGGAAGTGCAGGGCGGAGACCTGGTGGCGATACCGATCGCCGGGCCGCGCACGCTCCAGGCGGCGCTCTTCCGCCGCTGCCAGGACGCCGGTGAGATCGAGTTGCGGCTGTCCGCGCCGCTAGTCGACCCCGGCTGGCTCCGCCCCGGCAGCGACCTCTTCCGCATGGAGTTCGAGCTGTTCATCAGCGAATACGGCCGGCAAGTGACGGACGAAGCCAGAGCAACCTACCTGCCGAACCTCTTTTCGCTGAATTTCAAGGGCAAGAACGAGGAGCGCGCCGAAGCGCGGGACGTGGACTTCTTCCTGACCTCTGTGACGCCGCCGGATGAGGAAGGATACGTCCAGTTTGGCGCGCACAACTGGAACAAGCGGGTCTACGTTCGCCACGCCAGTAAGACGATCGCCGAGGTCGACGCCGGCCTCCGCCCTGTCCTCGGCGACAACAAGGTGCACGCGAGCGAGATCACGCATCTCGTCGAGGTGCCGCCAATCGAGATCAGCCGAATACCAAGCGATCGTCGCCGACCTCAAGGGAGACCTCGATCGCCTCGTCCTGGTCGGCCCAGCGATGACGCGGATGCCGCCGATTCAGGTCCGCCAGACGCTCGGTCTCGCCGAGCCGCCGGAGGATGCGAAAGTGATCGCCGGGCACGTCTCGGAGGTGCTGCCGGACGGCGCCACGATCCAGATCGGCGTCGGCGAGCCGGGGACGTACCTCGCTCGTGCCGGTGCGTTTGACGGCAAGCACGACCTTGGCCTGCACACGGAGATGGTCGCGCCCGGCATCGCGCAGCTCGTCGAGTCCGGCGTGATCAACGGCGCCCGCAAGCAGCTTCACCGGGGCAAAGCGGTGGCCGTGGCCTGGACGGGCTCGGACTCGGAGGGCTTGAAGATCGTCACCAACAACCCGAAGTTCGAGTGCTACGACCCCGACTACCTGCTCAGCATGAGCGTGATGTGTCAGAACGAAAACTTCCACGCCATCAACAACGCGCTGTCGATCGACCTCATCGGCCAGATCAACTCCGAGTCCGTGTTTGGCTCGCGTCTGATCAACGGCACAGGCGGCCAGCCGGAGACGCACATCGCCGCCGTGCTCTCGAAGGGTGGCCGGGCGATCACGCTGCTGCCGTCGACGGCGATGCACGGTGCGGTCTCGCGCGTGGTCGCTCAGCACGAGCCGGGGTCGGTCGTCACGATCCCGCGCTACTTCGCCGATACCGTGATCACCGAGTACGGCGTGGCGCGCCTCTGGGGCAAGAACCACCGCCAGCGCGCCGCGGAGCTCATCGCCGTCGTCCACCCGGACTTCCGCGCCGACCTGCGCCGCGAAGCCGAGCGCCTGTAGCGCAACGGGAGAGACGGAGCAGATGCCGTACCGCTTATTCCGCACCTAACGCGGGCGCACGTCGCGCGCTATACTGGCCGGCATGAAGCTTGGTGCGCACGTGCGAACCGCCGGCGGCGCCGACAAGGCGGTCGACAGCGCCGAGGAGATGGGCGCGGAGACGATCCAGATGTTCAACGGCGCGCCGCAGGCCTGGCGACGCAAGAAGTACTCGGATGAAGAGGTCGCCAGGTTCAGAGCGCGGCTGAAGGAGACCGGCATCGAGCCGGTGTTCATCCACGGTCTCTACCTCATGAACTTCGCGACGGACAACCCGGACCTGCTGAAGAGGTCGCGCGAGGCGCTAGTCGCCGAGATGAATGCGGCCTCGCTGATCGGCGCAAGAGGCGTGATCTTTCACCTGGGCAGCCACAAGGGCGCTGGTTACGAGACCCGCGTTGGCCAGGTGATCGAGGAGTGCCGCGCGGTGCTCGATGAGACGCCGGACGACGTCTGGCTGATCCTTGAGAACAACGCCGGGCAGGGCGGCGGGGTCGGCACGAAGTTCTCCGAGCTGGGACGCATCGCCGGCGAGGCCGGCAGCGATCGCGTGAAGGTCTGTCTCGACACGCAGCATACGTTCGCTGCCGGCTACGACGTGAAGACGCGCGAGGGGTTGGACGCTGCGATGGCCGAGTTCGACGAGGAGATCGGCCTGGAGCGGCTCGCCGCCGTGCACGCCAACGACTCGAAGGTCGAGTTGGGCGGTGGGCTGGACCGGCACGAGAATATCGGCGAGGGCCATATCGGCCGCGACGGATTCACGAACCTGCTCTCTCACGCCGCATTCGCCGACGTGCCGTTTCTGCTCGAGGTGCCGGGGTTCGATGACAGCGGCCCGGACAAGGCGAACCTGGACGTCCTCAAAGAGCTGCGCGCCGCAGCGAACGCTAGTTAGCGACCGGCAGGCGCGCCGAGTAGATCTCGGCCAGCGTGTCGATGAACGCCTGCACCGCCCGCGAACGCCGGCGGTTGCGGCGGTACTGCAGTGAGATCGGCCGGCTGATCGGCTCTACGTCCGACAGACCGACCCGGATCAACGAGCCCAACTCCAGCTCTCGCTGGACCGTAACCGCGGGCACCAGCGCGATGCCGAGCCCCTCTTCGACCATGCGCTTGGTCGCCTCGAGCGAGTCGAGCTCCATGGCGACGTTGGGGATGACGTTGGCCTTGCGGAAGAGGTCGTGGATCAGGCCGTAGTAAGAAGAGCCGCGGTCGAAGAGAACGATCGGCTGGCTGGCGATATCGGCGATCGTTGGGCTTCCGGACGCCGCGAACTCGTGGCCGGGGTGGGCGACGAGCACGATCTCATCGTCATAGAGGTTGATGCTCTCCGTGTCCGGGTGCGTGAGCGTGCGCAGAATGGCGACCTGCACCTCGTCGGTGAGCAGCATGTTCAGCACCTGCTCTGAGCGGCCCGTACGGACGACGACGTCGACCAGCGGGTACTCGCCGCAGAAGCGGTGGAGGATGTTGGGCAGGACGTAGGTGGAGATCGTGATCGCAGAGCCGAGGCGGAGGGAGCCGAGCTGGACGTTGCGCACCTCCTCGACGGCGTCGCGGCCTTCCTGCAGCTGCTGCAGAATGCGCTCAACGTAGGGGAGGAAGACGCGGCCGGCGTCGGTCAGGCGAACGCCGCGGCCGCCACGCTCGAACAGCTCCTCACTCAGTTCGCGTTCCAGCGCCTGGATGCGCGCCGTAATGGAGGGTTGGGTGAGGTGCAGCGCCTCGGCGGCGCGACTGAAGGAGCTGTGCGTGGAGACCTGTACGAAAGCCTCGATCTGCCCGAAGTCCAAGCGTGACTACCTCAGCTATAAGAGTTGCCTATGGACACTATGGATCAGGATAGAGAATCACGAAGGGCAGGTCAAGGCGTGTCGCCGGGCGCTACTCGTCGTGGCGTTCGGCGGTTGAGCGCCAGACGACGCTCGTGTCGTGAGTCTCGCACCACTCGGCGTTGATCGCGGTGAACTTCTTCTGGTCCTCCACAACGTCATCCTCGAAGAAGATCGCGGAGACCGGGCAGACGGTTTCGCAGGCGGCGCAGTCGATGCACATCGCGTGGTCGATGTAGTACTGAGGCTCGTCGGCGGCGGAGTGAATGCAGTCGACGGGGCAGACGTCGACGCAAGAGGCGTCCTTGGTGCCGATGCAGGGTTCCGTGATTACGTAGGTCATAGTCAGACTTGTCCCGCTATTCTAACGTCGGCTAAGTAGCGCAACAAGAGACGCGAATCACTCCTCGCGCACGCCGCGCTTGTTGACCGTCACGTCGCCGCTGACCCGCGCCTGACAGGCGAGGCGCAGGTTATTGTCGCGCACCATCGCCAGGGACCGCTCTTCGGTCATCGTCTGCAGCTCCCTCGGCCCAATGTCGTCGAGGTTGGCCGCGCCTGCTTCGATGCGGCAGAGGCAGGTCGTGCAGATCGCCTTGCCGCCGCACGTCGTGGGCCAGTAGAGGCCGCTGTCGTGCGCCGCGGCCATGATCGTCTGGCCGGCCTGCGCGTCGATTTCGCGGTCGAGCGGGATGATCTTGATTTTCGGCATGAAATGGGCTCCGCGAACCATGGTAGCACCGCCGGCGGAGATGCTTGCGGCTTATGGGTCGCGGTCGCATATACTTGGTCTGATCCCGCCCCCTCACACAGGAGGTCCCCACGACATGAAGCCGATCCCCGCCGGCACCAGCGACGAGATGGTCATCGAGACCACGCCCGAGATGGGCGTCCGCCACCTGCCGCTGCCGATGTACTCGACACCGACGATGGTCGGCCACTTCGAGCAGCTCTGCCTGAAGATGATGATCCCGTTCCTGGGCGACGGCGAGAACTCCGTTGGCTACAAGGTCGAGGTCAAGCACTCGGCTCCGACGCCGATCGGCATGAAGGTGACGATAAAAGCGGAGGCGATTGAATCCGACGAGCGCAAAGCCGTCTTCGCCGTCGAGGCGTACAACGAGACGGGAGCAAAGATTGGCGAGGGAAAACATGAGCGACGGGCGATTGACATGAAGCGCTTTTCAGGACCGGACAAGACGGAATGACCACGCTTGCGGCCCTGGAGAAGGGCTACGAGTTCCCGCCGGCGTCTTTCGACCTCAGCGATGAGTGGGTCGACGCCTACGCCGCTTCCGTCGAGGACGAGGCGATCGGCGCGCTGGACGGTGGCTTCGTGCCGCCGATGGCGGTCGCGGCCTTGGCGATCCGAGCGTTGCTGGAGAACGCCAGCCTGCCGCCGGGCACGCTGCACGCCGGCCAGGAGCTGGCGTTCACGGCACCGGTGCGACGCGGCGAGATGTTGACGGTCGCGTCCCGGATCGCCTCCCGGGGCGAGCGCGCCGGCTGGGCGCTGATGGGCGTCGAGCTACGCGTCGCGCGCGCCGGCGAGGATGTGATGACCGGGAAGGCGACGATTACCATGCCGGCCGCGGAGGGAGCGGCTGCGTGACGCAGCAGAGCACGTCGCTCGCAGTTGGCGCAGCGCTGCCGGCGGTGACGAAGAAGGTCACGCAGGAGAAGATCAACGCCTACGCTCTGGCCGGGGGCGATGGCAACCCTCTGCACACCGATCCCGCCTTCGCCGCCGGCGCTCAGTTCGGCGGCACGATAGCACACGGGATGCTCGTCCTCGCTTACGTTTCGGAGATGCTGACGGCGGCGTTCGGCGCCGACTGGCTGGCGAGCGGGCGGCTGAAGGTGCGCTTCCGGGCGCCGGCGCGTCCCGGCGACGCACTGACCTCGTCGGGCAGAGTGACCGCCGTTGAGGGAGGCGACATCGTCTGCGAGGTCGACTGCCGCAGCCAGAGCGGTGAGGTGCTGGTGTCAGGAACAGCAAGGGTGAGCCGGTGATCTGGCAGAACGGCGCCCGGCGGTGGGCCGCCTTGCCCGTGCTAATCGCCGGTGGACTGCTGCTCGCGGCGGCCTGCGGCGACGATGACGGCGCCGACCCGCGCGTCGCCCAGATCGGCGGTGTCTCCGAGCTGGCGACATACGCTTATACAGACGCCGGAGCGGAAGGCCTATACGATTACCTCTCCGCCGATGTGACCACTGCCTGCACGAAGGCGCAAGTGACGGCGGCTCTCACGGAGCACGAGCAGCCGACAGGCTGGCAGCAGATCAAGGACGTCTCGTTCCAGGATGCAGACAACGCGACCGGCACCGTGATCCTGATTTACGGCAGCGAGCGGCAGGAGGAAGAGTGGCTGTTCGTGCGCGAGGGCACGTCCTGGCGGATTGATTGGGTCGCCGGTCTCGAGAATTGCGAGACGTCGGGATGAGACGCGCCGTTGTTATCGGCCTCGGCTGTGTGACGCCGATCGGCCAGAGCGTCGAGGAGTTCTGGTCGGCGCTCACGTCAGGCCAATCGGGTGTGCGGAGGATCACGCAGTTCGACCCGAGCGAGCTGGACTGCCAGATCGCAGCGGAAGTCAAGGACTGGGATCCGACGAACTGGATGGAGGCGAAGTCCGCCCGCCGAGCGGCTCGCTTTTCTCAGTTCGCTGTCGCCGCGGCGCGGCAGGCCGTCGAAGACGCCGAGCTGCCGATAACCGACGACAACCGCGACGATATCGCGATCGCGATGAACACCGGTGGCGGCGGCGTCGACGTCATCGCTGACAGCGAGAGAACGCTCCTCGAGAAGGGCGCCAACCGCGTCGGGCCGTTCACGGTGCCGGCCTACGCGCCGAACATGGCGTCTTGCCAGGTGGCGATCAACCTCGGCGTGCGCGGGCCGACGACCACCTCTGTGGCCGCCTGCGCCGCGGGCGTCTTCGCGTTCGTTGAGGCCAAGCGGCTGATCGACCTCGGCGAGGCTGACGTCGTGATCGCCGGCGGAGCGGAGGCCAACATCGTCCCGGTCTCGCTCGCGGCGATGGGCAACATGCGCGCGCTTTCGACCCGCAACGACGAGCCGGAGAAGGCCTGCCGTCCGTTCGACAAGGAGCGTGACGGATTCGTCTACGGAGAGGGCGCAGCGGCGTTCGTTATCGAGGCTGCCGATCATGCCCAGGCGCGCGGCGCGCGCATCTACGCCGAGCTCGCCGGAGGCGCGGTCACGTCGGACGCCTTCCACATCACGGCGCCGGACCCTTCGGGGGAGTCCTCCGGCCGGGCGATCACGAAGGCGCTGGAGCGCTCCGGGCTCGCCCCAGAGGAGGTTGACGTAATCATCGCGCACGGCACAGGCACGCCGCTCAACGACGCCGCCGAGACGGTCGCGATCAAGCGCGCGCTCGGCGAGCACGCGTACAAGGTCGCGGTGTCTGGGCCGAAGTCGATGGTCGGGCACCAGCTCGGCGCGGCGGGCGCCGTCTCCGGCCTGGCGGCGGTTCTGACGATCGATCGCGGCCTCGTGCCGCCGACGCTGAACCTCGAAACGCCGGATCCGGAGTGCGATCTGGACTACGTGCCGCTGGAGGCGCGAAAGTTGGACGCGCGCGTGGCGCTGGTCAACGGCTTCGGCTTCGGCGGGCAGAACGGCGTCGCCGCGTTCAAGCGATTCGGCAACGGGACCTTGTAGCGGATGCAGGAAGCCGACGACAGCCCGCGCCGCTGGTGCTACGGCTGTGGCGAAAGCAATCCGGAGGGCCTGCACATCGACTTCGAGGTCGAGGGCACGGAGGTCAGAGGCCGCTTCCTGACGCGCAAGGAGCACCAGGGCTTTCCGGGCGTCGCTCACGGCGGGATCGCGGCGGCGGCGATGGACGAAGCGATGGGCTGGGCGATGTACGCCGCCGGCGCCTGGGCGATGACGGCCCGCATGGAGGTGCGATACCGCCGGCCTCTGCCGCTGGGCGAAGAAGTCTCGGTGATCGCACAGGTCGTGCGTGACCGCGGCCGCCGCCTGGAAGCCGAGGCGCGGATCGAGACGTCGTCCGGAGAGGTGCTTACCGAGGCGAACGGTCTCTTCCTGCGCATGCCGGAGGAGACGTCGCGGCAGTTCAACGAATCGTTTCTCGGCACCGCGTAGAGTACGGTGACCGTCCTCCGGCCCTCTAACGCGCTGGCCGGTCGCTTCCTGTACCAGCTGGACCGGCGAGGGGCCGGTCTCTTCCCCCTTGGCTTCGCGCAGGCGCTGGCGACGCCGCCGGCTGACTTGGTGCATGCGCTCTGGGCCTCGAAGCGCCGCCTGGCGGCGCAGAACTTCGCGCATGTGACCGGCCTGCCGCCGGACGATCCGCGCGTCGAGCGGCTGGTGCGGGACTGCTTTCGCCACTTCGGCCGCTACATCGCGGAGATGATCCACCTTCAGAGCTGGGACGCGGAGACGGTGCTGGACCGCGTGGAGGTGGAGGGCGAAGAGAACTTCGCGGCGGCCTCGGAGCACGGCCGCGGGATCGTATTCGTCAGCGGGCACATGGGCAGCACCGAAGTCGCGGCGTCACTGGCGGTGCTGCGCGGCTACCGCATCCGCTCTGTCACGGAGACGCTACCGGCGCGCTGGATGATGGACTGGATCGTGCGCACGCGGCAGGCGATGGGGATCACGCTGGCGCCAGTCGGCGGCGCCGGCCTGGGGCTGATCCGGGGGCTGCGCAAGGGCGGAATGGTGGCGATGCTCATCGACGCCGGCATCGATCGCGCCGGCTCGATCCCGGTCGACTTCTTCGGCCGGCCGACGCTCTTTCCCGACGGCCCGGCGCGGTTGTCGCGGCTGACCGGCGCGCCGCTCGTCTTTGCGCTGGCGGTACGCAGGCCGGGCGGGCGCTTCAAGGCGTTCGTCCTCCCGCCGCTGCTGCCGGACCGCGACCTGCCGGCTAACGAGGACGTCGCGCGGTTGACGCAGGCGCAGGCGCTGGCGTTCGAGGGGTTCGTGCGCCGCTTTCCGGCGCAGTGGTACGCGTTTCGCCGCATCTGGCCGGACGGCTAGCGCCCGGCGAGCTTCTCGCGGATTTCGGCGATCGTGATGACGTTGGCGGTCCAGCCGGCCGGCTGGACCGCCATCCAGAGTGAGGCCTCGGAGGCGGCTTCTGGCCTCTCCCACTCGGAGCGGTCGGCGTTGGGGTTCTGGTAGACCCAGCCCTCGCTGGCGATCATCAGCTCGATGCGCAGGGCGTTGACAGCGACCCCGTGAGGCTTCAACTCTTCGCCGGCGTACTGCGAGAGCTTTTCGAGCGCGATCTTGGAGACGGAATACGAGAACATGCCGGGGAGCAGCGCCTCGGCGAGCATGGAAGAGATGTTGATGATCCTGCCGGACTTGCGCTCCATCATCGAAGGCAGGAAAGCGTGCATGCACATCACCGGGCCGCGCAGGTTCACGTTCATGACGAGGTCCCAGCGCTTGAGCGGCGTCTCGTGGAAAGGAGCGGGCCAGCTGATGCCGGCGTTGTTGACGAGCACGTCGCAGCGGCCGAACTCGGCCAGCGTTTGCTCGGCCAGCGCCGCCACCTGCTCCTCCTTCGCAACGTTGCAGACGACAGGGAGCGCCCGCCGGCCCTCCGCCTCAACGAGGCGCGCAGTTTCGTCGATCGTGCCCGGTAGCTCCGCGGGCGCGGCTTCCGTGCTGCGGGCGGAGACGACGACGTCTGCTCCGGCCTTCGCGAAGTCGACGGCGATCGCGCGGCCGATGCCGCGGCTGGCGCCGGTGACGACGACGACCTGATCAAGGAACGGCTTCTCTGCGTTCACTCCGCACATCATGGCGAGGGGGCTGCGGTCGGTCAAGCAGCGGGTGCTGCTAAGCGGGCCTTCCGCTAAGATGAACCGGCAATGGCGATAAGCAAGGAACTACGCTTCGCGATGGACGAGAAGGGCATGAAGGTCCTGGCGCCGACGCTCGTCGGCCAGACGATCTCTTACTGGGAGGGCGACAGGGACCTCAGGCAGGGGCTGGTGAAGGCCGCCGACGTCGTGCGCGACCGCTACGGCAGCCCGTTCATTGAAGTGGAGATTGAAGAAGGCAAGACGGGCGCCAGGGCTGCCCCGGTGCCGCCGGTCTAGGGTCGGAACAGCACCGGTAGAACGATCGACAGAATCAGCACGATCGAGAAGACGATGATCGCCCACTGCGGGACGAGCCCGCGGTGACGCGGCGGGTCGTAACCCACGTAACCGGCCTCTTCCGATAGGTCGTAGTCCGGGTCGTCCGGGCCCGGGATGTAGCCGTCGTCTTCACCCGCTTCGTCGCCGTAGTAGCCTTCCGGCGCGTCCTCCATCTCGTCGTCCGCGTCCTCAGGGTTGTCCCAGTCCGGAAAGTTATCGACGGTGTAATCGCCGCTGGTTGAGGCCGGGATGTCGCCGTCGGGCCGGTCGTCTCGCTCGCGCATCGCGATCAGTCTAGCAGAGGTAGCGCTCGGGAAGGGCCGTTGGGGTCGAGCTCCAGCGGCGCCGAATTCTGTGATCGGCGACACGTCTGCGCGTTGACAGATGGCGCGAATTCGTGCTAGAAAAGTTGTGTTACTTAGCAACGGCTAAGTAACATCGCGATGCCTGTCACAGGCTGCATGGGAGGGAGAGGTCATGGCCATCGACGTCGAAACTCTAGAAAAGCTGCAGACCGACACGGTTGACCCGCCGAAGGTTGACCTCAGTTGGCTCAACCTAGACGAGAACGGTCACCCTTGGGGCATGCGGGCCAAGCCCGGCAAGCGCGGCCTCACACTCGACGAGATCGAGATCGGCGCAGTGGGTGAGGTGCCAGAGCAGTCCGACAACCGCTCCATTCGCGTGCGCGGCGCCGTGCCGCGGCCGGACGCACCACGTGTGCCGGGCGGCTACGTCGGAAAGGCTGACGTTTACAGCGAAAACTCGCGGCTGCTCTACGAAGAGGCCGTGCAGCGCCAGTGGTCATCGGCGACCGACATTCCGTGGGAGGGAATCGAAGGCCTTCCCGACGACATCGAGCGGGCGATGTGCCAGCTCTGCACCTTCCTTACCGAAGTCGAGTTCATCGCCGGCGACACGCCTGCGCAGTGGCTCCCCTCTCTTAACAGCGAGCACCACGAGGTCAAGCTCTTCCTCCTCAGCCAGATCATGGACGAGGCCCGCCACCTGGACGTCTTCCGCAAGCGAGCGTTCGCCAACGGCGGCGGCCTGCTCTCATCCCTGCCGCAGGACGGACTGCGCGTGATCATCGAGGCGAAGGACTTCACCGAGATGTTGGCGATTATGCACGTCGCGGCGGAGGGCTTCATTCAGTCGATGTTCCGCATGGGCGAGTACATCGGCCAGAACGAGGCGGAGAAGAAGATATTCCGGCTCTGTGGCCAGGACGAGTCCCGTCACTTGGGCTTCGGCGTCCTCCACCTCAAGTACGTGATGGGCAACGAGCCCCACCGCCGCGAGGAGATTCACCACTACCTCGACAAGGTAGAGGGCACGCTGGCGCCGGACCCGATGGACGCAGACGGCGCGAACTTCGCGCTGTTCGAGGCGCTGTCGATCCTCATGGGTGGCGGCGTCAAGAACTTCGACAAGGGCCTGCAGCTCTCGATGGGCGTGCAGCGCAAGCGCGTCAACGAGTACATGCACCGCCTGAACGTCGCCGGCCTCGGCGACCGCAAGGAGCGCATGAACCCGCTGCTGCGCCAGTTCCTCGACAACTAGCGCCGCGAAGAACCGCGAATCGAAAGCGCCCCGGTCACCTGATCGGGGCGCCTTCGATTCGCCCGGCGGCGGTGCGCCAACGCTGGCCGCCGGACCAGCCGATTCGTCAGGTAGCCGCCGCCGCGAAAGGCCGCCTCGGCAGCCGCAGCGAGGCGCCGATGCAAACGATCGCGAGCGCAGCCATCACGGCGAACGCCAGCCCGGTACTGGCGCCCGTGCTCCAGTCGGCCGCGTCGCCGGCACCGACGATGGCGCCTGCGACTCCGGCACCGATGGCGACGCCGATACTGCTCGCGAGATGGAGTGACGCGGAGGCGTACCCGGTCTGCTGTTCCGGCGCCTCCGACAGAATCGTCAGCGAGACGGCGGAGTAGGCGACACCCATACCGAGGCCGGCGACGCCCCAGCCGATGGCGGCCGTCACAACTGGCACTTCGTTGGCGGAAACCGATCCGGAGATGGCGATGCCGGACGTCACGAAGAGAATACCGGCGATCACCATCGTTCGGCGCGGCCACACCTGCGCGCGCTGAGCCTGTATCCAGGCGCCTGCGGCCCAGCTCAGCGTGGCCGCTGTTAGGGCCAGGCCAGCGATCGTCGGCGACTGGCCGCGGACGTCTGTGAGTGCGAACGGCAGGAAGGCTTCGCTGCCGAAGAACGCAGCACTGAGGACGGCCATGACGGCGACCGCGGCGGGCAACCCTGGCGCCGCCGTGAACGTCCCGGCGGGGAGCAGAGCGCGCAAAGTCAGCACAGCGATCGCTGACCCGATGACCACAAGCGGCACGACTATCACCGGCTCGCTCTGAGTCGAGGCGGCGAGAACGAGGCCCGCGCCGGCGGCCAGGACGAGCGAGAGAAGCAGGCGACGCCCGCCCGGATCCACAGTGTTCTCCGGCGCCAGCCTTCGCATTGCCGGAAGCGTCAGGAAGCCGGCCAGCGGCAGCAGCGGCAGAAGCCCGAGGAACACGAGCCGCCACGTCAGGTAATCGGCGACGGCGCCGGCGAGCGCCGGGCCGATCATCCCGGGGATGACCCAGGCGGACGAAAGCACGGCGAACATGCGCGGCCGCATCGCTTCTTCGTAGCCGCGGGCGATGCCGACGTAGGCGAGCGTGATGATGATGCCAGCGCCGAGCCCTTGCACGCAGCGAGCGGCAACGACGACCTCCATCGATGGCGCGAGGCCGGCCAGGACCAGGCCAGTGCTGAAGAACGCCAGCCCCGCGGCGAACGGCAGAGTAGGATCGCGACGGTCCGCCGCCAGCCCCGCGTACGCCGCGCCGACGAGGTTGGCGACCATGAAGCCGCTGAAGACGAGGCCGTACAGCTGCAGACCACCGAGGTCATCCTCGACGACGGGCATCGCCGTCGCCACAGCCAGCGCCTCGAACCCGATCATCGTGATGATGAGGGTGAGGCCGACAGTCAGGAGCCGCTTATCCGGCGAGAGGAGTCCGGCGGGGGGCGCGTCGGGCTGCGATATCGCTGCGGGGTCGCCCTCGCCTGTCTCCACGGTGCGCCCAGCATAGCAGCGGGCACGTCGTGGCGGAACGTGAAGCGGACAGGGGTGGCGTCTGTAGCGGTGCGAGCCTTACATGAACTCGTAGCCGCCCATGATGCCGGGCGGCTCCTGGTCCATGATCACGTTCACGCAGGCCGGCTTGCCGCTGTCCAGCGCGCGCTGGATCGCCGGGCGGATCTCCTCGGGCTTCGTCACGAACTCGCCGTGGCCGCCCATGCCTTCGACGATCTTGTCGTAGCGGCAGTCGTCGCCGAGCATGCTCGCCACCACGCGGTCCTTGCCGTACATCGCGCGCTGACCGACCGTGATCTGGCCCCACTGCCGGTCGTTGCCGACGACGGAGACGACCGGGATGCCGAAGCGGACGAAGGTGTCGAAGTCGAAGCCGTTGAGGCCGAATGCGCCGTCGCCGTTGACCATGATGATGCGCTTTTCCGGGTAGACAGAGTTGATCGCCATGCAGAAGCCGGTGCCCACACCCAGCGTCCCGAACGGGCCGGGGTCGTACCACTGGCCCGGCAGGTTAACCGGCAGGATCTTCGAGGCGTGCGAGACGATGTCGCCGCCGTCGCCGACGACGATCGTGTCCTCGTCAACGAAGGTGGCGATCTCGGCGCAGAGGCGGAACGGGTGGATCGGCTCGCGGTCGCTGGCCATCCACTCTTCCATCTGCGCACGCGACTTGTCCTCCTGCTCGCGGAGCTGGGCGAGCCATTCGGAGTGGTCCGGCTTAGGTCCGGTGAGATCCGCGGTCGCCGCCTCGAGGAAGGCGCGCGCGTCGGACTCGATCGGGATGTCGACGTCGTGGTTGCGGCCGAGCTCCGTCGGGTCGGTGTCGATCTGGATGATCTTCGCCTCGGGGTTGAAGCGCTTGCCGTACGAGAGGCGGAAGTCCATCGGTGTGCCGACGACGACGATCGCGTCGGCGAGGCCGAGCGCGTTGCGTCGGCTGCGGCTGTAGAAGAGCGGGTCGTTCTGCGGCAGCGAGCCGCGGCCCATCGCGTTCAGGTAAACGGGCGCCTGCAGCGCCTCGGCGAACTCGCGGAGCTCCACGTGCGCCTCGCTCCAGTAGATCGCTGAGCCGGCCATGATCAGCGGACGCTCTGCGTCGCGGAGCGTCTCGGTCGCCTGGGCGAGGGCGTTTGCATCGGGGTAGACACGGCCGGACGGGCGGTAACTCTCGGGGAACGTGACGTCGGACTCCTCGACCTTGCGGAAGAGGACGTCGGTGGGGATCTCTAGGAAGGCGGGACCGGGGCGGCCGGTCATCGCCGCGCGGAAGGCCATCGCGATGTACTCCGGGATGCGCTCGGTCTGGTGGACGCACTTGGCGAGCTTGGTGATGGGGCGCAGGAGCTCGGTGTGGTCCATGTCCTGCAGCGCGCCCATCTCGAAGCGGGCGAGGGGGCTGCGGCCGCCGATGATGAGCATCGGCGACTTGTTGTGCCAGGCGTTGGCGATGGCGGTGGTGCAGTCGGTGACGCCGGGCCCGGCGGTGACGACGCCGACGCCGCACTTGCGGGTGGCGCGAGACCAGCCCTCGGCGGCGTGGCCGGCGACCTGCTCGTGGCGGACGTCGATGACCTTGATCTGCTCGTCGAGGCAGGAGTCGTAGATGGCCTGCACGTGGCCGCCGCAGAGCGTGAAGATGGTATCGACGCCTTCCTGCTTGATGGCGCGGGCGACGAGGTCGCCGCCGTCAACGAGGGCCATGGGCGGACTCCTTAGTGGCTAGTGGACGGTGGTTAGTGGACAGGGCGATTCGTGCGTAAGTGTATGGGGATGTGGCGAGGCGGGGCAAGGCGTTCGGGCCTCATCCGATCGACGGCTCAGCACAAGGAAGGGTGGCGCCAGCTTACCATCAGCCGCTGTCCAGGTAGGCGGCCGAGGAGCCGTCCGCCGCTACCGGTTTCAGGGAAGAACCTGGAGAAACGGAAGACGCTTTGGGACGTCACGCCTCGTTGACGAAGTGGATGACGCCTTCCGATCGGCGCCACACACTCGCCAGCTCGGTCAGATCCTTTACGCTGAACAGCCCCCGGTCGCGAAAGTCATGCTCTTCGAAGAGGCGGCGCAGTCCGATGAATCGAACGCCCTTGCCCCTAACGAACTCGTAGTCCATCAGCGAGTCGCCGACGAAGATGACCTCATCAGGACGGAGGTTGTAGTGGCGCAGAATAAACTCGATCTGCTGGCCCTTGGCAAAGCCTGGCCTGTAGCCGAAGCACCCGTCGAGCAGATCATCGATTCCGGCTTTCTTCGTGTACTGCCGGACTATCGTCTCCTGTGTGCTGCTACAGACGAACCGTCTGACACCGCTTTCTTCGAAAGACTTCAGGACAGGGACGACCTCCTCGAACAGCGGATGCTCGAGAATACGCTCTCTCTTGCCCAATTCCATGGTGGCGGCCACTGCGCCGTTGCTTTGGTGTTCTGGAAAGATCTCCTCGAGCTGGCTGCGGAAGTCCATCCCGGTTGTCTCGAGATACCTCCGCCGTGCCTCTGCCCCGGACATCTCGTAGTTCTCGGTGAGCAGGCCCACGGCCAAGCCCGATAGAAACGGCATCGTGTCCGCGATGGTGCCATCGAAGTCGAAGATCACTGCTTTCGGGCTGGCACCCACCAGCGGGCTCCGACCATTGGAGTAGTTCCAGGACGTCCACACGCGCCACAAGACAATGACAGTCGTGAGCAGCGCTACAACGAGCACGGCCACGAAGACGGAGATCGGATGAATCAGTGTTCCGACTCCCCCGAGGGCGAGCACGAACAGCCTCAGATCACGACCCCTTCCGGCCGCAGTCCACTGGCCGCCGTACCGGTAGCCGAAATCCGCGACCGATTTCGCGGAGGTATAGCTGACCATTAGCGTTCCGAGCAGCGCCAGCATCGACGTGCCTACTACAAGGGCGGTGGAGGACGGGCCCAATAGGTTACCGACTGCGGATGCAGTCAGCATGTAGTAGAACATTCCGAACAATATGAAACCGTCCGAGTAGCGATCGAGCACCGCATCAAAGAAGTTCCCGAAGGGGGATTGCAGCTTCTTCAGTCGCGCGACCTCGCCGTCACTCCCGTCCAGGATGCTAGCCAGCTGAATCACGATCCCGCCCACGATTGGAAGGCCAAGGAAGAATGTCAGGCTGGCCACGAAGCTGACAAAGAAAGCAAGAACAGACACCAGGTTCGCTGTCATTCGCCGGGATAGCTTCAGCAACAGCGGCGTGAAGATTGCCGTGGAGATCCTCCGGTTGATGGTGCGGGAGATGAAGCCGTCTGCAGGCTTCGAAAGATTCTGAAACAGGAGCCTCTCCGCATTCCGGAGGTCTTGCGGCGTATCGACGTCAAGCCAGTAATGGCCCCGGACGTCGATCACCTTTGCCTTTCCCTTCACGGCCAGGCGGCGGATCGCGCCGGAAACAGAGCGGTCCCCAGCCTTCACGCTTTCTTCGACGGCGCCGAAGACGTGCGGCGAGCAGAGAAAGGCCCCGGTGTCGAACGCGCAATACGTGCTCAGCTGCTTCCCGATTTCGACGAGTTGCTGATCGTTGGCCTGGACCTTCGTCACGTCGTCGAGGTCAACCAGCTGGTTCTCATCGACCCCGAAATCGGCGGCCAGAATCACCTCTCCGTCGTTCAGTGGCTGGGCGAGGAGCCGGTCAAGGATTGCCCGGTCAAGGACGTGGTCGGCCATGAGCAACAGAAAGGGTTCATCAAGCCGCCTACGGCCCGCGAGCAGAGAAAGCCCATTACCCAACTCCCACTCCGGGTTCCTGATTGGGGTGATGCTCACGCGCCTGCGATGGCTCAGCTCCGACAGGAAGGCCTCGACTTGGTCAGCGGCATGCCCGGTTACCACGTAGAAATCGGTAACGCCGGCCTGTTGCGCGGTAGCAATGGTGTGCTCGATTAGCGGCATCCCAGCGATCTGGACAAGCGGTTTCGAGTCGCATTTCTCGGCGAGCCGCCCACCATTGCCAGCGGCCAGAATCAGACATTTCACGCTAGCTCCTCTTCCGGTTGGCGATGAGTCGTCAGCTGCAAGTCAGCTGCTCTCTCGCGCTTGTGGTCGTCAGCGCCACGCAGGTCAAGAGGGGGTTACAAGCTGGTCTAGAATTCAATCCAAGGGCTGTGCGTTAGCCCGTGGCGTTCCCGATCGCGGGGCCGGCCCTGCTGGCCGATCGAACAATGCGATTTCTAGGCTCGGCCGACCCGTGTTGGTCGGCACACTCGCGGAGTTGCTGGCGATGATCCCCGAAGGGAGCTTAGGACTTCTCACCGTAGTTGGCAAGAATTGAGTGCTCCGAGCTCACGGGATCCGCCAAGACCTTCGCCGCGGCGACAACTCGAAGGGCGGCATGCCCGGCCAGGACTAGGCGCTCAGCAGACGACGATGAGGTTGAAGGGGTGGTTCACTGACGAACTGGGCGGCTTCCCCACGTGCACTCCGATGACGTTTGGGTCAACGCCGTCGATGGTGGTCGTCGTTATGAGGTAGGGAACGAAGAAGGCCGGCCCGTGTAATGCAGGCTGCGCTTGTGCCGCACACTGGGACACGTCCTGGCCGAACGTGACGCCGTAGACGCCGTCGGAGGGGTGGTCCGTGTCCACGGCGTTGCCGCCTTCGAGACCGCCATTGGACTTGACTCGGGCGAAGAGCGTCACGCCGGGAGGCCCCTGCGGGCCGTCTGGTCCGGCTGGTCCGGGCGGTCCCGCCGGCCCCGGGATCGCGCTGACGGTGGCGATGTTCGGGCAGCCGTCCGGCTGGATCACCTCCAGCTCGCCGATGTGGCGCAGGGTGGCCAGCGTGTCGCCGGTGTCGACGTCGACGTCGCAGTCGCAGTCGACGTCGCCCTGGACGTACAGCTCGGGCTCGCTTCCCGAGACGAGCGTCTGCGTGGCATAGAGGCCGAGAAGCAGCGCGGCGGCGGCGATGACGACCGCGAGCGAGCGGGCGCTGATGGTGATCGTGAGAATGGCGGAACCTCCTTCGAGAGGTGGCGACACCTTACCACCGCGCCAGAGTGCGGGTGGCGGCCCGCTCCCTACATCTCCTGGTTGGTCGGGCGGACGAGCATCTCGTTGACGGCGACGCGGCGCCCGCGGGTGACGATGTAGGCGATCGCGTCGGCGATATCCTCCGAGAGCAGGGGGTCCATCTGCCCGAAGCGCTTCGCCAGATCCGCCAGCACTTCCGGCCGGACGTGCGTGATGAGCTCCGTCGCCACAGCGCCCGGTTCGACGACTGAGATGCGGACGTGGCGGCCGCCCACCTCCTGTCGCAGCGCTTCTGTGAAGGCCGTGACGCCGAACTTTGTGAGGTTGTAGACGGCGGCGCCGCCGCGAGCGACGCGACCGGCCACCGAGCTGATGTTGACGAGGTCGGCGACCTGCCGTGGCCCATCCTCCGACGCCTTCAGCAGGTGCGGCAGCGCAGCGTGTGAGACGTAGAGCAGGCCGCTGAGGTTGAGTGCCACCATTCGCTCCCACTCTTCGAGCGGGGCACCCTCGGCCGGTCCGAGGAGCATGACGCCGGCGTTGTTCACGACGGTGTCCAGGCGCCCCAACTCGCTCACCGTCTTTGCGACCGCTCCCTGAGCCTGGGCCTTGTCCGTGATGTCGGCTCCAACTGCAAGCGCCCGCCCGCCGTCCTTGCCGATCGCGGCGGCGAGGTCGTCCAGGCGCTCCTTGCGCCGGGCCACGAGCGCCACCGCCGCGCCGTGGCTCGCCAGCGCCCGAGCGGTCGCGTGGCCGATGCCGCTGCTAGCGCCTGTCACCAGGGCGACGGTTCCGTCCAGTCTTTCAGTCATCTCTCGCTCTTTCGTTCGTTGTCAGGTGCCCGGAATCCTAGCCTCGCCTTAGCCGCCGACTGGAAAGGAGCAGCCGATGGCCTTACTTGAACTCTGGCGCGGAGTCGATGAACGCCTCGATCTCGTTCGTGAGGCCGTTCCAGAGGAAGACGCCGATCAGTGAGCCCAGGAGCATGCGAGCCCAAAACCTCGGCGCCAGTCCGCTATAGACGATCTTGGTCTTTTTGTCCGCCTCGTCCTGTTCGAGTTTCACAGCGACGCCGACCCAGGCATTCTTCACGACCATGAAGTCCCGGAAGTAGCCCTTGAATTCTTCGACCTTGTACTTTGGCTCAAAGTTCTTGCGGAAGATCTCTTCCGCCTGCTCCTTGGTGAGTTCAGGCTTGTGCGCTATCTCTTTGATTGCCATGCGGGAGCCTCCTGTTGCTACTGGTCTGGTGTAGGTGAGTCTGTGGCGAAAATGGCCTACTTGCGGCCGTAGGTGACCGCGTGAACAGGCGTGATGTCGAAGGCGTCGACGTCCTTGAAGTCGTGGCGCTTCAGCAGCGAGACGAAGTCGGACGTCGGCATCAGCTGGTCGTCGATCAGCGCTTCGAAGAACTGGATGCCGGACATGATGCGTGCCGGCACTGTGCGCGTCTCTTCGACTGTCTCCGGGAACGGGAAGTCGGAGATCACAAAGGTGCCGCCGGGTTTCAGCGCGCCGTGGACGTTAGCCGTCACCTTCTCGATGTCGCGGCATTCGTGCATCGAGATGCTGATGACCGCGACGTCGAACTCGCCATCGCGGGTGAAGTCTTCGAAGGTGCTCTCCACCAGTTCGACACGGTCGCTCGCGGCGGCTTCCTTCACGGCCTCCGCGGCGAGGCCGAGCGAGTAGGCATCGCCGTCGACGCCAACGAAGGTGCATTTCGGGTAGGTCTGCGCCATCTTCGCGATGCCGAAGCCGGCCCCCGTCGCCAGCTCGAGAACGCGCGCGCCGGCGTCAAGCTGCTCCTGAAGGCCGGGCACGCGAGTCGCTCCCGCCGGGATCAGCCGGTTGTAGAACGAGCGGCCGGTCGTGCGGACGCCCTGGATGAACTCCGGCGTGCACTTATCCCACCACGACCGCTCTCCCGACTTCAGGTTCTCGGAGAAGCGGTCGAACATGTCGTAGGCGAGCAGGACGGCGGGTATGCCGCCGATGTGTCCTGGGAAGTCGTGATCGAGGAGGAGCTTGTCCATGTGGGGAGCCAACACGAAGCGCTCGCCCTCCCGTTCCAGAATCTCGTTAGCGTAGGCCGAGCGGCACCAGACCATGGCGTAGAACGGGTCGATGCCGGCGTTCTGCGCCAACTCGTCGGAGGTGAGGCCGACAGAATGTTTCGCCAGCTCTTCGATCAGCCCGTGCTTCAACCCGACGTCGATCGTACGGACGCCGACGTAGCCGGCGACTTGCTGGAGCACTTTGCCAGCCTGCTTCTGGATCTCTTCTTGTGGCGCTGGAGTCAAGCCTCTCTCCTTCTACATGAGCGCTCCGGCGACCATCAGATCCGCGATCTCTTCGTCGCCGAGGCCGAGGATATCCTTACACACCTGCTCCGTGTGCTGGCCCAGGAGCGGCGCCGGCGATCGCAGCTCGCCGGGCGTCTTCGAGAGTTTCGCCGGCGGGCCGTCGTACGCGGAGCGGCCGGTCTCCGGGTGGTCGAGATAGACGTAGTAGCCGCGCGCCTTGAGCTGGTCGTCGAAGTCGAGCATCTCGCGCGCGCTCTCGACGACGTGCGCTGGAACGCCGCGCGCCTGCAGGTCCTCCATCAGGGCGCGGGCCTCCTTGTCAGCGGTCCAGGCGTTGATCGCGGCGTCGAGTTCGTCCTCGTGCTCCTTGCGCGCTTCGAGCGTAGCGAACTTCGCGTTGCTCACGGCGTCGCCGATCGCGTTCGCCAGCGCGGCCCACTCTTCGTCGCTGAAGCAGGCGATCGCGATCCACTGCTCGTCCATCGGGCGGCCGCCGTCGGTCATCGGCGCGCACTGGAAGGCGGAGTGAGGTGCGGCGAAAGGCAGGCGGTTGCCAGAACGGGTCTGCGCCACACCGTTCGCGGTGTAGTCGAAGATCGCCGGCGCCAGCGGGCAGACTGAAGACTCTAGCTGCGCGCACTCGATGCGCTGGCCTTTCCCTGTGCGGTGCCGGTAGTGCAGCGCGGCCATGATGGCGACGAGTGTGTGTCCGGGGTTGATCACGTAGTCCGGGTAGTTGGTGCCGAGGCCGACCGGCAGCCGTTCCGGAAAGCCGCTCATGTAGCTATAGCCGGTGATCGGTGTGAGGACGGCGCCGAAGCCCAGGAAGTCGCGGTGCGGGCCGTCGTAACCCTGCATCGGCTGGTAGGCGGCGACGATCTTCGGGTTCCACTCCGAGATCGTCTCGTAAGTCAGGCCCCAGCGCTCGATCACGCGCGGCGTGATGTTCGTGAGAAAGACGTCGGCCCACTCGACGAGCTTGCGGGCGACGCCCAGGCCCTCCGGCGTGTTGAGGTTGAGCGTGATGCCGAGCTTTCCGGCGTTGAAGTTGTTGAAGTAGCCGCTGACGTTGTAGCCGGTCTTGTCCTTGGCGAAGGGAGCCACCGTGCGCAGAGCGTCGACGTGCGTCTCTGACTCCACTCGCACGACGGTGGCGCCGTAAGTCGCCATGTGGTTCGCGCAGATCGGTCCGGCGCCGAACCAGGAGAAGTCGGCGACCTTGATGCCGTCCAGCGCGGCCTTCACGCTGGCGCTCCTTCGGCGACCTTTGCGAGGAAGCGGTCGAGCAACGCGTTCGTCTCGGCCGGTTTTGCGAGCTGCAGGAAGTGCGCTGCGCCGATCGTCTCCACCTCGAGGCCGGGGTAGCGTTCCGCCTGCTCGCCATCGGCGGCGTAGTTCGTGGCGGCGCGAACGTACAGCGCCGGGACGGGGATCGGTCCGGGCGCCATCGCCTGCGGGCTGAGCGCGTCGGTGAGCGCGGTATGCATCAGCCTTTGGGGCGCCTCTGATATCGCGGAGATCTGCTCTTCGACGAGATCGGGCGGTGAGTTTGCGTCGAACATGAAGTTGCGCACGAAGCCATCAGCGACCTGCTTGTAGGCCTCGGTCTGCAACGCCGCCAGGGTGTTCTGGGCGACGGGCTGCAGATGCTCCGAAATCGGCGTGGACGGCGAGTCTAGCATCACGATCCCACGGGCGAGGCTGGGGTGCTTCCGGACGAGGTTCATCGCGATCACACCGCCCATGCTGTGGCCGATGATGACCGGCCGTTCGAGGTCGCGGTCGCCGATGAACCAGGCGAGGTCGTCGACGAAGCCGCCGATGGTGTAGTCCTGGTCCGGCTTGTCCGACTCGCCGTGGCCGCGCTGGTCGAGCGCTACGATGTGGTGGCCCCGGGCAAAGTGCGGGATCTGGCCCCGCCAGTCTGCCCGGCTGCAACACCAGCCGTGGACGAAGACGATTGCCGGGTCGCCCTCGCCGGACTCGTCGAACCGCAGCGTTACTCCGTCGGGCGTCTCCGTTTCCATTACACGGCTCCTTCCGCTTCTAGCTCGTCCCACTCGCTCTGACTGACGCCCATCTCGTCGCCGAAGACCTGCCGGTTGTGCTCGCCGACCAGAGGCGGCCGCGCGTGGATCGCCCAGGGCGTCTCAGAGAGGCGGTACGGTGTGCCCGGGTAGTTGAGCGTTGCCTTGAGTTCGGTGTGCTCCACCGGCGTCAGCCAGTTTCGGGCCATGAGCTGCGGGTTCTCGGCCAGGTCTTTGGGCGTACTGACGATGCCCCAGAGCAGTCGCCGGCTCTGGCCCTGCTCGTACATCTCCCATTTCGTCTTCGTGGCCGTGAATTTGCGCAGGACGCCGGCGATGTGTGCCATCGTCTGGATCTTCTCGCCGATTGAGGCGGGGTCCTGGGTGAACGCCGTCAGGAAACGTAGGTTCAGGTTGTCGATGAACTCTTTGTAGGGCTCTTCCGTCAGGTCTTCCGCCATGCCCTCTTCCGCCAGCCAGACCAGCATCTCGGCCCAGGGTGCGCCGCCGGGCGTCCCTAGGTAGCCGAAGACGTGCCCGTCACTGCACTCGTAGACGCCGATGCCGGGCACTTCGAAGGGGACGATGCCCTTGGAGCCGGCCCGGCAGCGCAGCAACTCCAGCATGTCCCACGTCTGCATCGCCGTTTCCTGGGCGAGCGAGAGCGCCTCCTGCATCGAGACGTCGACGTGCTGGCCTTCGCCGCTCTGGTCGCGGTGAAAGAGGGCGATCAGCGAGCCGGCCGCGCCGATGATCGAGGCGGAGATGTAACCCTGCCGCCAGGGTGCGACGTTCGGCGGATCGATCGGCTCGCCGGCCAGCCACATGACCCCGCCGGCCGCGACGCCGACGATGTCCGGCGCCTTGTAGTTGGCGTGCGGGCCGTCCTGGCCGAAGCCGGTGATCGAGGTGAGGATCAGGTCGCTCTTGACCGCTACCAGGTCGTCGTAGCCGAGGCCGATGCAGGCGAGGTACCCCGGCTGGAAGCTCTCGACGACGATGTCGGCGGTGGCGGCGAGGCGTTTGAAGAGGTCGCGTCCGCCGGCGTCGTCGAGGTTCAGCGTGACGCTGCGCTTGCTCGTGTTGAGGTTGAGCCAGTAGAGGCTGGCCTCCGTGTTGTCCTTGTAGTAGGGCGGCAGGGCGCGCACGGAGTCGCCACCGGGCGGTTCGATCTTGATAACGTCGGCGCCCAGGTCGGCGAGCAGCTTCGTGCAATACTGGCCGGCCTCGCCCGCAAGGTCGAGGACGCGGGTATCGCCGAGGGCGGTCTGTGATTCGGGCATGGTGTCCTTCTTGGTCGCACGCAAATATAGCAGACGGGCCGCTGGTGAGTCACTGGCCGATCTATAACTCGGGCGGCTCGCGTGTTATAAAGCGCGTGGCGCGCCGGTCGGGTGCGCCGAGGTTCGAAAGAGGAGACGGAGGGGATTCCACTGTGGGCTGTCTGAGCGAGAAGGTGGCGATCGTTACCGGGAGTTCGCGCGGTCTCGGCCGTGCCATCGCTTGGGAGTTCGCCCAGCACGGCGCGAAGGTCGTGGTCAACTACTACCAGAGCGAAGAGCCGGCGACGGCGCTGGTCAAGGAGATCACTGACAAGGGCGGCCATGCGATCGCCGTGCACGCTGGTGTCGCTGACCCGGACGAGTGCGGCGCGCTGATTGAGGCGGCGGTCAAGGAGTTCGCTGGCCTCGACATCCTCGTCAACAACGCCGGCGTCAACCGCGACCGCACGATCCGGCGAATGACAGCTGAAGAGTGGCGCGAGGTGATTACGACCGATCTGGACAGCGTTTTCCACTGCACGAAAGCGGCGGTGCCGCACATGATCGAGCGAGGCGGCGGCCGCATCGTCAATATGGCATCGATCATCGGCCAGAAGGGCAACCTGCGACAGTCAAACTACGCCGCTGCGAAGGCCGGCATCGTCGGCTTTTCGAAGTCCGCGGCGCAGGAGTTGGCGCGCCACAACATCACGGTCAACGCGCTCTGCCCGGGCTTCATCGAGACGGACATGGTGATCGCCCTGCCGGACGACGTGAAAGAAGCGCTCCTGGCGAACGTGCCGCTGGGCCGCTTCGGCAAGCCGGAAGAGGTGGCGGCGATGACGCGGTTCCTTGTGACCGAGGGCGACTACGTGACCGGCGCCCAGATCAACATCAACGGTGGAATGTACATGCTCTAGGCTCGCCATGGGACGCGAAGCGATCGGACAGTATCTCTACTGGATGGACGAGGCCTTCGACGGGCCTGACGAGCACTCGCTGCTGAACAACCTGCGCTCCCTTCACGACCGCGACTGGGACGCGCGCCCTCCCGGCGGCCAGCGCAAGGTGTGGCAGATCGTGAACCACGTCGGTGCCGCCAAGTTCCTCTACGCCGATCACGGCTTCGCCAAAGGCGAGCTGACGTGGGAGACGGTGGATGCCGCCACGGGCTTTGGTTGCTCACCTGCCGAGATCGTCGGCTGGCTGCGGCGCGGCCACGACCTGCTTCGCTCCTACGTGGCCGCGCTCGAAGACGACTCAGAGCTGCTCCTCGAGCGCTCCGCCAACTGGGGCGAGCTGAAGGAGACGCGCTGGCTCATCCGCGTGATGATCGAGCACGACGTTTACCACGGCGGCGAGATAAACCACCTGCGCTCGGTGTTGCAGGGCACCGACCGCTGGGCACACGAAGCGTAGGCGGGCCGGATGCCGTCAGGCGCCGTCTGCAGGTGTCTCTTCGGGCGCTTCGGTCGGGCAGGGGATCTTCAACGGGTCGCCGATCGCCAGCACGTCCGGATCCGCGATCTCGCTCGCCTCAGCGATCGCCTCGACCGTGACGCCGAAGGTCGCCGCGAGTGCGGCGAGCGTGTCGCCCGCGACCACCTCGTAGTCCGTCGTCTCGCAGGCGGAAATTGTCGGCGTGGGAGTTGTGGCGTCGGGCGTTTGCGTCGCGCTGCCGACGGTGGGAGACGCCGAGGGCGCGAACGGGCTGTCGCCGCCTCCGCAAGCCGCAAGCGCGAGCAGTGCAGCGGCTATTGGCACCAGGAATCGCATCGCCTCTTCCTCTCCAGCTCAGCGAGCATCGTGACACCCGCACAATCCACCGATCCGGCGCCGAAGTCAACTTGACCGGTGGGCAAGACGTTGATATATTTGGGTGACGCCGATCACTGGGCCTCGCCCGTCGGCCACTGGTAGAATCCGGTCGGTATGCTGGTCTACGACAAGAAGAAGGCGCTGCGGAACGTCAAGAAGGCGGACCCGGCGCTCGCCGCCGTGATCCGGGCGGCCGGGCCGTTCGATATCGAGGCCCGCGGCGGTGCGTTCAAGTCGCTCGGGCGGGCGATCTTCTTTCAGCAGCTCGCCGGCGCCGCCGCCCGCGCGATCATGGGCCGCGTGCTGACGACGCTGGAGGCCGACGAAGAGCGCTGGTACGAGCCGGCCCGGCTCCAGCAAGCGTCGGACGAGGAGCTGCGCGCCGCCGGCCTCTCTCGCCAGAAGACGGGATACCTGCGTGACCTGTCCGAGAAGCTCGGCTCCGGCGAGCTTTCCGACGACGATTTCGACGGGCTGGAAGACGAGGCGGTGATCGAACGCGTTACGCTCGTCAAGGGCATCGGCCGCTGGACGGCTGAGATGTTCCTGATGTTCTCGCTGGGCCGGCCGGACGTGCTGCCGGTGGGCGATCTGGGCGTGCAGCGTGGCATGGAGGTCACCTACGGCCTCAAGGAGCTCCCGAAGCCAGACACGATGCGCGAGATCGCCGAGCCGTGGCGCCCCTACCGCAGCGTCGGCACGTGGTACATGTGGCGTTCGCTGGGCGTCGACGTGCCGGAGCAGGGCCGCGGCTACAAGAAGGACGCAGCCCAGGCCTGAACCGGCGCCCGCGCAGCGGCGCTTGATCGTGCGATAAGATAGGTCGTAGAACGGAGGTGGCTATGGTCACGAACGGCACAAATGAGGTTGTTATCGCTGGCGCCGTGCGGACGCCAATCGGGACGTTCGGCGGCTCGTTCGTCGATACGGCGGCGACCACGCTGGGATCGGTCGCCATCGCCGAGGCGCTGAAGCGCGCGAACGTCGCGCCGGACCAGGTTGACGAAGTGATCATGGGCAACGTCCTCTCGGCCGGTCTCGGCATGAACCCGGCCCGCCAGGCGGCGCTCGCCGCAGGCATCCCGGAGACGGTTCCCTGCACCGCCGTCAACAAAGTCTGCGGCTCCGGCTTGAAGACGGTGGCGCTGGCGACTCAGGCCGTCCTCCTGGGGGACGCGGACGTCGTCGTCGCCGGCGGCATGGAGAACATGTCAGCCTCGCCGTTCCTCCTTCCCAAGGGGCGCTACGGCTACAAGATGGGCCACGGCGAAGTCATCGATCACATGATCCAGGACGGTCTCTGGTGCGCCCTGAGCGACTGCCACATGGGCGTGACCGCGGAGAACGTCGCCGGCGACTTCGAGATCTCCCGCGCCGACCAGGACGAGTTCTCGGCAGCCAGCCAGCAGAAGACGGCAGAGGCCTGGGAGGCCGGACGCTTCGCCGACGAGGTCGTTCCCGTCGAGGTGAAGAAGCGCAAGGACACAATCACAGTCGACAAGGATGAGCACTTCCGCGGCGATACGACGGCGGACGTCCTGGGCAAGTTGCGACCGGCGTTCGCCCCGGATGGTTCCGTGACCGCCGGTAACGCATCTGGCATCAACGATGGCGCGGCGGCTGTGGTCGTGATGTCGCGCAAAAAGGCGGAAGAGCTCGGCGCCGCGCCGATGGCCAGTGTGACCTCCTACGCCAGCGTCGGCGTCGCGCCGCGCGTGATGGGCATCGGCCCTGTGTCGGCGACGCGGAAGGCTCTGGCCCTCAGCGGGCTGAGCATCGGCGATATGGACCTGATCGAGGCGAACGAGGCGTTCGCGGCGCAGTCTCTGGCGGTCGGGCGTGAGCTGGGCTGGGACTGGGAGCGCGTCAACGTCAACGGCGGTGCGATCGCGCTTGGCCACCCGATCGGCGCCAGCGGAACGCGCATACTGGTGACGCTTCTGCACGAGATGAAGCGGCGCGAGGCCAAGCGCGGCCTGGCGACGCTCTGCATCGGCGGTGGCCAGGGCATCGCGATGGTGGTCGAGAACGCGAACTAGGGCCGCGTTCGGGCAGCCGCCCGGCGAGCAATCGTGACGTCTGAATCCGACGCCGCCCTCGGCCTCTTCCTGCACTGGCTGCGTGAGCAACACGGTCGCGGCTTCGCTCTGGAGGCCGGCGACGGCGTCGTCACCGCAAGCGATGGCGAGTTCACTCTCGCCGCGTCGGTCCAATCGCTGGTGCCGGCTGAGGACGGGCGCTGGGACGCCGCGCGCGGGCGGCTCGAGGCGCAGATCGCAGAAGGCCTGCCGGCCCGTATCGCCCTCTGGGTGCCGTCCGGGGCCGCGCTGCCTTCGGAGGAGCCGGCTGCCAGCGAGTTCGCCGAGCTGGTGCGGCAGGCGGCAGTCAAGCTCGGCCCGCAGGAGCGGGCGCACGTGCCGCTGCCCGTGCGGATCGGCCTCCGCAAGAACAACAGCACCGGCGGTGTGATCTCGGCGACCGGCGGCCTCAACCCGCACTGGGCGACGTTCACAGGCCGCGTCCAGGGCAGCTTCGATCTCGATTCGATGGCGGTTCACCGGCTGCCGGAGTCGAGCGAGCACCTCGATCTGCTGGTCGAGCGGATCGTCGACATCGCCGGCGAGATGAGCGACGGTGACGTGCGCGAGATCGAGACGATTGACGCCTGGACGGTACAGCGTGTATCGGGTGAGAGCGGCTGCACGATCATTGGCTTGCCACCCGAGGCGACGGACGACATCGGCCTCGCGGTGCGGCGGAACTTCCGCCGGCTGCTGCGCGAAGCCCTGCCCCCGCTGCGCGAGGCAGAGGCGGACCTGCGGGCGCTGCTCGTCGTCGGCTACTACCCGCGGATTGAGATGGAGGGCGCGACGACGGCGATGCGCGGCTACGACCCGACCGCCTACAGCGGTCTCGACTTCGTCTGCCTGGTGGCGGACGGCCTGGTCAAGCCGCTGATCCATGCGCCCGACAACCTGCTGCCGTGGGCGAAGGCCGCCCAGACCGAAGCCTGAACGCGGGGCAGCGCTCGGACAACCGGGCTTCAGCCTGACAGCGACGCGACCAGCAGCCGCAGCGCAGCCTCCGCGCAGGCGAGGCGGTTGCCGCCGCGGTCGTCGCTGAAATCGAAGCGCTGGCTGGTGACGTTCCTGCCGTCGGCGATCGCGATGTAGAAGAGACCGACGGGGCGCTCCTCCGAGTCTCCACCGGGGCCGGCGATGCCTGTCTCGGCGAGTCCGATGTTCGCACCGGACCATTTGCGTACGGCGAGGGCGAGCGCTTCGGCTGCTTCGACGCTGACCGCGCCGTGTTCGCGCAGGACGGCCTCCGGCACACCGAGGCGCACCTTCACTTCGTTCCAGTACGGTGCGACGCCGATGACAAAGACGGCAGAGCTGCCGGGGACGGCCGTGATCTTGTGACCGATCAGGCCGCCGGTGGTCGCCTCGGCTGTCGCCACGCTCAGGCCTTTCGCCTTAAGCGCGGCGACGGCCTCAGCCGCTAACGTGTTCGCGCTTTCGCTCGTGGGCCCACTCAACGCTGCGCCTCACGGCCTCTCTCATGCTGACTTCGGCCCGCCACCCCAGCTCCCGGCTCGCCTTCGAATTGTCCTCTATGTAGTCGACGCCCATCAGGTTGACGGCGAAGCGGGTCAGGTCCGGATGGTGCGACCAGCCGCGCAGCCGGGCGGCTGCCTCCATCCCCGCGGCGATCGTGTAGAGGAGCCGCAGAGGGACGGCGCGTCGTGGCGCGTCGATGCCGGTGATCTCGGTGGTCGTTCCGAAAAGGTCTCGTTGTGTGACAACCTCTTCGTTGACGGCGTTGTACGTCTCGCCCGCCGCAGCTTCAGACGTGGCGGCGCGGATGCAGAGGTCGGCGACGTCACCGGCGTAGACGCAGGGCAGGCGATTGCGCCCGTTCCCCATGTACGCCGCGGTCGAGCTCTTGAGGAAGGCGATGAGGCCTGGCAGCATTGCCGCGTCGCGCTCACCGAGGATCAGCGCCGGACGCACGATCGTGACCGGGAGGTGGCCTCGTTCGTGCGCACGCCGGGCGATCTTCTCAGCCGCTGTCTTGGCGCGGCGGTAGTAGTCCAGCGGTCCGAAGCGGGTCTCCAGGCGGGTCGACTCATCGACGCCCCTGGCAAGATCGTCGAAGCGATAGACAGCGTCCGAGCTGACGTGCAGGAAGCGCCCGACGCCGGCGTTGGCGGCCGCCCGCAGCATGTTGCGTGTGCCCTCGACTGTGATGCGCTTGAAATCGCTCTAGGGGCCCCAGTCGTTAACGTTAGCGGCGCCGTGGTAAACCACCTCGACGCTGGTGAGCGCTGCCGGGAGCGTCTCCGGCTCCGTGATGTCGCCGACCACGAGTTCGGCGCGCGAACCCAGGTGGGAAGTGTCGCTCGTCGGGCGAACGAGGGCGCGAACGGAGTCGCCGCGTTCGATGAGGCAGTCGGCGATGTGACTGCCGAGAAATCCGGTGGCGCCGGTGACGAGCGCTTGCATGGGGCGTGTCCGTTCGCTGGCGTGGCTGAGGCGCGCGCGATAGGCTTGAGGCGAATATACCACGAGAGGTGAGATGAGCCGGTATTCGCTGGCGCTGGGCGCCGGACGCGCGGATGACGTTGCGAAGCTGGCGGCCGATGCCGAGGCCGCCGGCTTCGGCGCGCTATGGACGTCGGAGATGTTCCACGATCCGTTCTCGCCGCTGGCCGCCGCGGCGACCGGGACTTCGCGCATCGGCCTGGGAACGTCGATCGCGCTGGCCTTCGTGCGCAGCCCATGGGTGCTGGCGCTGGCCGCGCTGGACCTGGACGCGATGTCCGGAGGGCGCTTCGTGCTCGGGCTGGGCACCGGCCTCAAGCGGATCAACGAGCGCTGGCACGGCGTCGCCTATGGCAAGCCGACGCCGCACATCCGCGAGGTCGTGCAGATCATCCGCCTGATCACGGAGCGCGCCCACGAAGGCGAGCCGATCAAGTTCTCGGGCCAGTTCTACGATCTCGATATCCAGGGCTGGCGACGGCCGCAGCCGCCCGTCCGCGAGCGCGTCCCGATCTACCTGGCCGGCGTGCGCGAGGGGATGATCCGGACGGCCGCCGGTGTCGCGGACGGCCTGCTGGGGCACCCGATCTACTCGCTGCGCTGGACGCGGGAGGTCATCGTGCCGGCGCTGGCGCGTGGGCTGAAGGAGTCCGGGCGTGAGCGGGAAGGCTTCGAGCTCTGCCTCGGCGTCTGCTGTGCCATCGACACCGACGTCCGGCGGGCGAGGCGTGCGGCGGCCGCGACGATCGCCTTCTACGCTACCGTCAAGACGTACGAGCCGCTTTTCGCGCCGTTCGCGAAGGAAGTGCGGGTGGTCCAGGAGGCGCTGCTGAAGGGCGACACTGCCGGAGCAACGGACGCTGTCAGCGACGAGATGATCGACGCGTTCGCGGCTGCCGGCGATGCCGATCACGTGCGCGCGCAGGTGCAGCCGTACCTCGACCTCGCGGACACGGTCTGTCTCTCGCCGCCGGACCAGCTGATCGAACCAGCCGAGACGGAGCGCTACCGTCAGGCGCTGCTGGAGGCGTTCGGAGAGTAGCCGGAGGGCGCTACGATAGAGCCATGGACCTTGAACCGGGCGCCCTGGCGCCGCACTTCACCCTGCTGGGTATCGACGGGCGCGAGTACGCGCTCCCGGGCGACCGCGGCGACGATCCTCTGCTCTTGGCGTTCTTCCGGGTCAAGTGCGCGACCTGCGACGTGGCGTACCCCTACATCAACCGCCTGAAGGACGCCTACCCGGAGGGCTGGCGGCTGTGGTCGATCTGCCAGGACGACCCGCAGCGCGCGGCAGAGTATGCCGCGCGGTTCTCGCTCGCGCATCCCGTGCTGCTCGACGCGCCGGAGCTAGAAGCCTCTCGCCTCTATGCCCCGCCGTCCACTCCGGCGCTCTATCTCGTCGGCCGCGACGGACGGATCGAGATGACGTCCGAGGGCTTCGCGAAGGAAGATCTGAACGAGATCAGCCGCCGGATCGCCGGCCTCGTCGGCGCTGATGCCGCCGAGATCGCGCCGGCGGAGGACGGCAATCCGGCGCTCAAGCCGGGCTGCATGGCGCGTCAGCGAATGCCCCGGCGCTCGTCGGCGTAGCGTGCTGCATCGCGCCAGCCTCCGCTTTGTGAATCGCTTGGGCCGGTGGTACCATTGACGAAACTTACAACCCGCGGCTGGACCGCGGCTGGTTAGAGTCCCCGCGACGGCTCCCGTAACGGGCTCCGCTCGATGATCAGGACGATAACCGAGGTCACACAAGGAGGACATCGAGTGGCTTTCGAAGACCGAAACCTGAAGTGCGTCGAATGTGAGAACGACTTCGTTTTCACGGCAGACGACCAGGAGTTTCACAGCAAAAAAGGATATCAGGACCCGAAGCGCTGCCCCAGCTGCCGCTCCGCGCGCCGATCCGGCGGTGGCGGCTACGGTGGCGGCGGCTACGGCGGCGATCGACAGATGTACACAGCCACCTGCGACCAGTGTGGCAACGAGGCGACGCTGCCGTTTGAGCCGCGACAGGACCGGCCTGTCTACTGCAGCGACTGCTTCTCGAAGGTGCGCCCGGGCGGCGGTGGCGGTGGCGGTGGCGGCGGTGGCGGCGGCGGCGGCGCCCGCTGGTAATCCACCCCCGATAACCGATAGAACTCGAAACGACATCGCACGCCCGATATGATTGGGCGTGCGATGTCTAGTTCTGCCCCCGGCGCGCTTTCCGGCACCACGGTCCTTGACCTGACGTGGGTACTGTCCGGCCCCTACGCCTCGATGGTGCTGGCTGACCTCGGCGCCGACGTGATCAAGGTTGAGCGGCCCCCCTGGGGCGACGTCGGACGGTCGACGGCGCCGTACGTCGGTCACGAGAGCGCCTACTTCTTCTCCGTCAACCGCGGCAAGAAGAGCATCTGTCTGGACCTCAAGAGCGAGGCCGGCCGCAACCTCTTCCTGCGCCTGTCCGACCACGCCGACGTCGTGATGGAGAACTTCACGCCGGGCACAGCCGACCGCCTGGGCATCGGCTACGAGACGCTGAAGGGGCGCAACCCGCGTCTCATCTACTCCGCCACGTCCGGCTTCGGCCAGACGGGCCCCGACCGTGAGCGCCCCGCGCTGGACGTCATCGTGCAGGGCATGGGCGGGATCATGAGCATCACCGGCGAGCCGGACGGGCCGCCGATACGCCCCGGCGTCTCACAGGGCGACGTCACGGCCGGCCTCTTCACGGCGATCGGTATCCTCGCCGCGCTGCAGGAACGCGAGCGCAGCGGCGAAGGCCAGATGCTCGACGTCAGCATGCTCGACTCCCAGATCGCGCTCCTCGAGAACGCCTTCGCCCGCTACTCCGCGACCGGCGAGGCGCCGAAGCCGATCGGCACCCGCCACCCGGTAACGACGCCCTTCCAGGCGTTTCCCACGGCGGACGGCTGGATCGTCATCGCGCTGTCCTGGGGAGTCGAGAATCAGTGGGAGCTGTTCTGCGACAGGATCGGCAAGCACGAACTGATCGGCGACGCTCGTTTCGAGACGCCCGGACTGCGCACGAAGAACCACGCCGCGCTCGAACCGGTGCTCATCGACGGCCTGAGTACGAAGACGACCGTCGAGTGGCTGAGCAAGTTTGACGCCATCGGCCTGCCCTGCGGCCCCCTGAACGACATTCCCCACGCTGCTGAACAGCCGCAGGTGGTGGCGCGCGAGATGCTCGTCGACGTCGAGCATCCGAGCGGTGTCAGCCTGCGGATCGCCAACAGCCCGCTGCGGATGAGCCGCACGCCCGGTGCCGTGAGGGGAGCGCCCCCGGTGCTCGGGGCCGATACGGACGACGTGTTGCGCCGGCTTCTTGGCCTATCGGACGAGGAGATCGGAAGGTTGCGCGAGGACGAGGTCGTGTTCGGACCGCTGCCGGGGCCGGTGGAGCGCATCCTCGCGCGCGAACGGGAGCTTGGAGGCCGCGAGCGTGAGGGAAGCACGGGGTCTTGACGAATCCCGCCGACTGGTCATAATAGCGGCAGGCGAGCGCGGGGGTGTGTTGTTCGTCTGTTCGCGTGCGGCATGAATGGCGGACAAATCCCGTAGCTAAAGGCCCACCAGTGGGGGTGCTGGTGGGCTTGCCTGTATCTTAGAGGTCCGGGCGCTCGCCACGAGCACTCGCGCTGCCTTCGATCGCCCCAGACCAACCAGGAGCCTGCCGATGAAGATCACCGACGTCCGAGTCCGCCTGTTCGAGATGCCGCTGGAGCGGCCGTTCCACCCGACATGGGAGCCGTTCCCGAACGTCGTCGCTCGCACGCACGTCGTCGAAATTCACACCGACGAGGGGATCACCGGCATCGGCTCCGGCGGCGTGCCCGTCCACTGGGAGACCACGGCAAGGATGCTGGTCGGCCAGGACCCGTTCGACATCGAAGCGCACGCCTGGAACCTGCGCTCGATGGCCTTCTTCGTCGGGCGGCCGTGGCCCGTCGAGGTCGCGCTCTGGGAAATCATCGGCAAGGCGAGCGGTCAGCCCGTGTACAAGCTCCTCGGCGGTGGCAGCTCGAAGGTGCGGGCCTACGCCTCGACCGGCGAGTGCCGGAACGCCGAGGCGCGAGTCGAGGCCGCTTTGCAGACGGTCGACGAGGGGTTCCGCGCGCTGAAGATCCGCTTCCACAGCGAGGACTGGCGCGACGACGTGAAGACGCTGGCGGCGGTGCGGAAGGCCGTCGGTGATGATGTTGACATAATGGTGGACGGCAACTGGGGCTGGCGTATCCCGCCGGACCAGCAGCGTCACCGCTGGGACCTGCGCACGGCGATCGCGGCGGCGAAGGCGATGGAACAGTACGATGTCTACTGGCTCGAGGAGCCGCTGGACGCCTACGACTACGACGGCCTCGCCGAGCTGCGCAGCAACCTGACGACGCTGCGGCTGGCGGGCGGGGAGCTGAACCGCGGCCCGGAGGAGATCAAGACGTACCTGGAGAAGGGCTGCTTCGACGTCTACCAGCCGGACTGCACGTTCATCGGCGGCATCTCAACCACACGCAAGATCGCGGCGATGGTGCAGGCCCACGGACACGTCTTCACGCCGCACACCTGGACAAACGGCATCGGCTTCGTCGCAAACCTGCACTGCGCCGCCGCCGCTCGCATCGTCCCCTACATCGAGTTCCCGTACGACCCGCCCAACTGGACGCCCGCCCAGCGCGACTTCCTCTTCCGCGAGCCGATCACGATCGACGACGAGGGCTACGTCCACCTGCCGGAAGGCCCCGGCCTGGGCATCGAGCTCGACGAGGACAAGCTCGAGAAGTACGAGCAGTCGCGCACGGACGTTCTCTAGGCCGGGCTGAGACTTAGCTGATCCCGCCCCAGCCGGCGGGCATGTCGGCGAGGTGCGAGACGTCGTTCAAGCGCCAGATGACGCGCCGGTCTCCGCGCGCGCGGACCGAGCAGATGCTGGCGTTGAACGGGTAGTAGATGAAGTCGCGCTCGAGGCCGAGGATTATCGAGATGTAGGTCTGGATGAACGCGGCGTGGATCACCGCGGCGACGCGCTGGCCCGGGTGCGCGGCGATGATCTCGTCCAACACCCCCTCGATGCGCTTGCGGGCGGCGGCGCTGCCCTCACTGCCGGGGAAGGCGTCCCAGGTGCCGTCGGCCAGCACCTGGCGCTCGATCTTGCCACGCTCGGCGCTCGGCAGCTCTGCGATGTTGACCTCCGCCCGGCCCAACTTCACCTCGCGCAGTCTCTCATTCGTCACGACCTCAAGGCCCGTTGCCTCGCCGATCGAGGACGCCGTCGCCTGCGTGCGCCGGAGCGGACTGGCGTAGAGCGCATCGAGGCGGGAGTCCTTCATTCGCTTCCCCAGCCGGTCGGCCTGTATCCGGCCGACGTCCGTCAGGTCGGCGTCGCCCGTCGCCAGGTCTTCGCCCGTGTTGCCCTCCGACTGGGCGTGCCGGATGAGGTAGAGCCGCGTCGCCTCGCCGCCAACGAGGAGCGCCTCGCGGAAGAAGGCGTGCAGGGGGTCGCCCTTGGGCTGACGCGGCGGTTCGCTGGGCATGACGGGAGACATCATATCGAAGCGCGCCCGCACGGGCACGTCGCAGCGGCGATCGATCGGGCGCTGGCCGGCGTCCTCGGCTTCTGAGCGCCCCCGGTCGCTATACTCCGCCTATGCAGACGGGCGTCAGCTACTTCTCCTCGCGCGACCTGCGGCACGTCCGCGCTGACCTGCGGGAGATGGCGGACGCCGGCTGTACGTACGTCGTCCACTGCTTCACTGAGACCGACCTGGCATTCTACCGCGACGCTGTGCGCGACATCGCGGCGGCGACGCGTGAGGCGGGGATGGAGGTCTGGTTCGACCCGTGGGGCCTCGCCGGCGTCTTCTCCGGCGAGACGTTTACGCGCTTCCCGCTGGAGCATCCGGAGACGTGGCAGCTACTGTCGGACGGGCGCCGCGTGCCCTTCGCCTGCCCGAACCACCCGGCGACGCGCGAGTTCCTGCGCACGTGGGTAGACGCCTGCGCGGCGGCCGGCGGCGAGGTTCTGTTCTGGGACGAGCCACACTTCTACGGCGGGCTGGCCGTCGGCGACTTCGCGCCGGCCTGGGGCTGCTACTGCGACTCGTGCCGTGAGCGCTTTGGCGGCGATCTGCCGGCCGAGTTCTCAGCCGAGATGAAGGCGTTCCACGAGGCGTCGGTGGTGGAGGTGCTGACGGAGCTCTGCCGCTACGGCCACGAAAAGGGGATGCGCAACGCCCTCTGCCTTATCCCCACCGACCTTTCCGGCCACGGCTTTCCGGAGCCGGCCGAGCGCCTGCGGAAGGCGATCGAGGCGCGGTCAGGCGGAGCGTCGGCGTCGGCGATCGAGGCGATGATGCACATGGGAGTCGGCGATTTCGACAGCGCGGCGGCGATCCCGGGCCTCGACATCTTCGGGACGGACCCCTACTGGTACCTCTTCGGCAGCGACCCGGAGCGCTTCATGCGGGTCTACAGCGAGGCGGCCGCCGAGTCGGCCCGCAAGCACGGCCGCGACTTGCAGCTGTGGCTACAGGCGTTCCGCGTCCCGGCCGGCCGCGAGGAGGAGCTGCGGATGGGCGCGCGCGTGGCCGAGGAAGTGGGCGCGACGCACCTGGCCGCCTGGAGCTACCGCGCGACGGAGTCGATGTCGATCCGCTGCGCCGACAGCGAGGAGGTCTGGCGCATCGTGAGCGAGGAGTTCCGGCGGATCCGGGGCGCTTCGGCCTGAGAAGCGGTGGCTAGTCGCCGCGGATCTGGCGCAGGTGGGCGAGATCGTGGTCGGCCATGTGCGTGACGAGGACGCCGATCGGGTGCTCGCCGAACTCCGGGTGGCGGTAGACGCGCGCCATGCCCGGCTCGCCCGCGCGTCGCAGCAGCTCCAGGTTGAGCTGGCGGTTCGCGCCGTAGCAGGCGAGTGACGTCGCCAGGTCGCGGGCCTTGTAGTCGAGCGCCTCGGCCCACGTGTCCTGGTCGAACGGCTGCAGCTCCGGCCGGTCCTCCGAGAGCGTCTGGCGGATGCGCCAGCCAAGGCTGACCTCGATGTCCGCCAGGTGAGCGACGACCTCCGAGGGCGACCAGCCTTCGTCGCCGCCCATCGTGTGCGGCTCCTTGAAGGCGCGCGCGATCACCTTCGGCATCTGCGCCATGCCGGCGAAAAGGTCTGCCGGGACCTCAACGTCGGCGTCGCAGATCGGGCAGTTCGTGGTCGTCGTCTCGAAGTCCATAGGCACCCAGTATACGGCGCGAGTGGCCTAGAAGTCGTCGAGGACGCCGGCGACCGAGAGGATAACGGCGCTGGTGTTGTAGACGGCGTGCAGGAGGACGCCGCCGATGTAGAAATTGCGCGACGACTTCGGCAGCTTCGCCCGGCCGTTCACCCAGTCGACGACGGCATAGGTCAGACCGAGGCCGACGATGAAGCTGGCGGCTCCGTGGAGCGCCACCGGCACGGTGTATCGGAACTGCGTGTAGGCGTCGGACGGGTCATCGACGTAGACGTTGACGTAGAACCAGCTTTCGATGAGGCCGAAGATGACGCCGCCCAGCGCGCAGAGGAGGGCGACGTAGATGCGGTTGCGCAGCGCCTGCGGAAACCACACCTGTCCCAGGTAGACGCCGATCGGCTTGAAGACCTCTTCGATGACCGGCGCGCCGATGAATACGATGAGCAGAAAGCCGCCGGAGCCGACCTCGGCGATGACAGCGCCTCCGATCCCCAGCGCGCCACCCGCAGCGGCCAGGAGTATGACGGCGATATGCGCGAACGGTGTCGCCCGCCTCGGTGGCCGCAGCGCGGGGACGGCTGCGATGCCCAGGGCTAGCCCCTTGGCAGGCCCAGGCCGCGACCGGCGATAATGTTGCGCTGGATTTCGCTCGTGCCGGCGGCGATCGTCAGACCGGCGGTCGAGAGGTAGTACTCGTGCAGGCGGCCGCCCAGCGGTGCGCCGACGCTCTCGGAGGTGAGTTGGGCGGGCAGGCCGATGATGTTGAGCGCGCTGTCCGCCAGCCGTTGCTGCAACTCCGATCCGAACACTTTGGAGAGCGACGCTTCGGCGTTCGGCACCTGCCCGCGCGCCTGCATCGACGCCACGCGATAGGCCAACAGGCGCCCGATCAGGAACTCGAGGCCCAGCTCCGCGAGGTTGACCGCCACGCCCGGGCGCTCGATCGGCCGCTCGCCGTTGATCGACGCGCGGCAGTACTCGGCCAGCTCTTCATAGACGCGGACGCCGGCGACGACGCGGTTGATGCCGGAGCGTTCGAAGTCGAGCGTGGCGGCGGCGATGTACCAGCCTTCGTTGAGGCCGCCGATGAGGCAGTCGCGCGGCACGCGGACGTTATCGAAGAACACCTCGTTGAACGTGTGGCGCGCGGTGAGGTCGATCAGCGGCTGCACCTCGATGCCGGGTAACGACATGTCGACGAGCAGGTAGCTGATCCCCTTGTGCTTCGGCGCCTCTGGGTCGGTGCGGACGAGGAGGACGCACCAGTCGGCCTTGTGGGCGATCGACGTCCAGATCTTCTGACCGCTGACTACGAAGTGATCGCCGTCGAGCTCGGCGCGCGTCTGCAGCGAGGCGAGGTCCGAGCCTGAGCCGGGCTCGCTGAAGCCCTGGCACCAGACCGTCTCGGCGGCGGCGATCGGCGGCAGGTGGCGCGCCATCTGCTCCTCCGTGCCAGCGAGGATGATCGTCGGGCCGACGCGGTCTGGCCCGACGCCCACCTGGGTCGGGGCGCGGTTGTAGGACATCTCCTCGCTGTAGATGACCTGCATCATGTGGCCGGCCGCCATGCCGCCGTGCTCCGTTGGCCAGCCCAGCGTCAGCCAGCCCTTCGCCGAGAGCTTGCCCTGGAAGTCGCGCAGGAACTGCCAGCGGTCATCCGCGGCCTCGCCGAAGACGCCGCCGCCGCTGCCCTGTGTCCAGCCGGCGGGCAGCTCATCGCGCAGGAAGGCGCGGATCTCTTCGCGGAACGCCTCTTCTTCGGGGGAAAATCTGAATCTCATATGCTATCCCGCGCCAGCGCGCTGTACTTATACTACACGCGGATGTTGCGATTGACCGTCCCGCTCGCGGCGCTCGTTTTCTTCGCCCTCGGCTGCTCCGGCGGCGGCTCGCCGGCGGACGATCCGGCGCCCGCTCCAATACCCGCTCCGACCGGCGTTCTGCTGAACCCGACGGCGGTCGTCTCGCCGACGCCCTCGCCCAGCCCGACGCCCGGCCCAGTTCCGGCGCTAACGACCGCGGATGTCTTTCCACCGCGCGACCTCGCCCAGTATGGCCTCGACCCGTCGCGTCTGCGGACGGTGATCGCCACGGGCGACGTTATCCCCGCCCGCTACACCGACTTCATCATTCGCGAGGAGGGCGACAACTTCCTCTACACCGTCGAGAAGACCGCCGACATCGTCTCAGACGCCGACGTCACCGTCGTGAACCTGGAAGCGCCGCTCATCAGCCACTGCCCGCTGCACACGGAGGGCTTCACGTTCTGCGGCCGCCCCGGCTTTACGGACGCGCTGCTCGAGGCCGGCGTCGATGTCGTGACGCTCGAGAGCAACCACATCGGCAACTGGGGCTTCGACGGCATCGTTGAGACGGCCGATCACCTCGAGGCCGCCGGCATGCTCTGGGTCGACCGCCTGACACCGGCGATCGTCGATGTGCGCGGCGTCAAGTTCGGCTTCCTCGCCTTCAACGGCGTGATCGAGCTGATCGATTGGGGGTTGATGGTCGAGCAGATCGAAGCACTGCGCCCGCAGGTTGATGTGCTGGCCGTCTCCTACCACTGGGGCGCCGAATACGTCTCTCTGCCGGCGGTCGCCCCGGGCGTTGCGGACGACGACTCGGTGACGATCGGCCATCTGGCGATTGACTCCGGCGCCGACCTCGTGATCGGCAACCACCCCCACTGGGTGCAGGCAGTCGAGGTCTACAAGGGCGGCTACATCACGTACGCGCACGGTAACTACATCTTCGACCAGATGTGGAGCTACGAGACGCGCGTCGGTGTGATCGGCAAGTACACGTTCTATGACGACGAGCTGATCGGCGTGGAGTACGTGCCGACGCTGATCGAGAACTGGGCGCAGCCAGTGCCGATGGAAGGCGAGGAGCGCCAGGCGGTGCTCGACGGCATGCGTGACGCCAGCGAACGGCTGGCCGACCTGCTGGCGGGCTGAGACCGGGCCCAGAGACAGGAGACAGGGCCACACCGCGTTCGTCCCGCTCGCGCCCTGAGGTATCGAAGGGTGAACGGGCCACCAACCACGCCTCGGACCGACTCCGTCCCCCGTCAGGCAGTCGCGGCCGCGCGGCGGCGTTCCGAAAGCACCCACAGCACCGTCGCAATGAGGAACGAGCCGCCCATGATCGCCGAGAGGCCCAGGAACGCCGCCTGCGTGTCCCAGCTGTCGACGAAGGCGCCGGCGATGACGCCGCCCGTGCCGCCCAGCCCGAAGCCGGCGAAGAACGAGAAGCCGTAGCTGCGGCCGATGGCCCCCGGCGGCGAGTAGTCGGCGATGAGGCCCGTCCACAGCGGTTGCGCGGCGAAGTAGAAGAACACGAACACGGAGGCGATGATGACGAGCGCCCAGCCGCTGACGATGCCCGTGAGCACCAGCGGCGGGATTGTCAGCAGGCAGATGATCGGGGCCAGCAGCTCCAGTCGGTAGCGCTGGGACAACGCGCCGCCGATGAGCTGTCCGAGGGCGCCGGTCAGCAGCGCGACCGTGACGAAGGCGCCGCCAAAGTCGTCGTTCACGAAGTCCTCCAGATGCTTCGGCAGGTACGTGATCGCGCCGCGGTAGACCATGCCGCTGACGATCAACGCTGCGTAGACGAGCAGCAGCGGGATGAAGAAGCGGTTGCCTTCCCTGGTGCTCTGGTCGCCGGCCTCCTCGGCGGCATCGACGGCGACCGTCTCCGAGCCTGCGCGCACGTTGATGCGCGTCGTCGCCATGGCCAGCGCCAGCAGTGCTGACAGCCCGGCGACGAAGAAGAACGCGAGGCGCCAGTCGACGAGCACGGCGAGGCCGATTGCGATCGCCGGCGCCATCGCCCGGCCGACGTTCCCGGCAACTCCGTGATAGCCGAGCACCAGCCCCCGCTGGCGCACCCCCTGCGCGACGAGCGAGATGCCCGCCGGGTGGTAGAGCCCGATCGTCAGCCCGAGGCCGAGCAACGCCGCGCCCAGCCACCACTCGTTCGGCGAGAGGCCGACGAGGACGGCCATCACCGCCGATCCGCTGAACGCGTACACGAGCACCTGCCGCGACCCGAGGCGGTCGGCGAGGAAGCCGGCCGGTATCGCGCTCGAGCCGAAGATCGTCGCGATCGTACCGGCGAGATGGCGCGGATGCCGAAGTCTTCCTCGATCCGTGTCAGCATCGCCGGGTACGTCAGCTCGATGATATGCGCGAGCCCGTGCGCCATCGCGAGGTACGTGATGATGCGGCGCTCGTCCGGATTCATAGTGGGGTGGTGCCAGGGGACAGGTGACGGCTGCCGGGTGTCAGGTTCGTGGCCTGTCCCGTATCTCCCGCCCGATCTCTCAGGCGAGCTCTTCGGCGCGCAGCTCGCCGACGGCCGTCTCGAACGCCTCGATCGTGTGGTCGATGTCGGCGTCGGTGTGGACGGCGCTGACGAAGCCGCCGCCGCCGCCCATCAAGTCCACGCCGTGGTTGATCAGCGCCCGCTTGAGCGCGATGTTGAGCTTCGCCGGCATCTGCGGTGGAGCGTCCGGCCCGGGCCACTCGATGCCGGCTTGCGGTCGCGGCGCTTCCTCTCCCAGCGCGATGTGGAAGTAGCTGGCCATCCCGTAGACGGTGCCCCGCAGGCCCGTGCTCTCGAGCACTCCGTTGAGCTCGCCGACGAGGCGCTCGTTGAGGGCGTTGGCGCGGCCGTGGTGCTCTCCCGTGGCGACCATCGCCAGCATCGCTCCTCCGGCTGCTGCGGAAACAGGGTTGGCGTTGAACGTGCCCGGGTGCTGCACGCGCCGGCGATCGTTCCAGGGCGGGTCGCGGAACTCGGTCATCGAGATGATGTCGCCGCGGCCGCAGACGGCGCCGCCGGGCATACCGCCGGCCAGGATCTTGGCGAGCGTCGTCAGGTCCGGCGTAACGCCGTAGCGGGCTTGAACGCCGCCCGGTGAGACGCGGAAGCCGGTCACGACCTCGTCGAAGATGAGGACGGCCTTGTGGCGTGTCGTCGCCTCCCTCAGCGCCGAGAGGAACGCTGGTTCGAGCGGGAGCGAGCCCCAACCGGCGCCCGTCGGCTCCAGAATCACGGCTGCGAAGTCGCCCGTCGCGAGCCGTTCCTCGACGGCTTCGACGTCGCCCTGGGGAACGCTGACGGTGTTGGTCATCGTCGCGCTGGGGACGCCTGCCGACTGCGGGTGCTCCTCTTCGGGCTCACGAGAGCCGATGACGGCGTCGTGCCAGCCGTGGAAGTGGTGGTCGAACTTGAGCAGGCGGTCGCGGCCCGTGTGGGCGCGGGCGAGGCGGATCGCCATCAGCGTCGCTTCGGTGCCGGAGCTGGTGAACCGCACCTCCTCGGCGCAGGGCACGAGCTCCTTGACGCGGCGGCCCCAGTCCAGCTCCAGCCGGTGGTTCGCGCCGAAATGCGTGCCTTTGCCGGCCTGCTCGACGATCGCCGCGGTGATGTTAGCGTGGGTGTGGCCCATGAAGAGAGCGCCGTGTCCCATCACGAAGTCCACGATGTCGTTGCCGTCGACGTCGTGCTTGCGGGCCGCCGCCGCTTGCTCGACGAAGATGGGGAAGGGCGTGACGTAGCGCACGTCGTGCGTCACTCCAGACGGGAAGACGCGGGACGACTCCTCGTAGAGCGCGGCAGACCCTGGATGGAGCCGAACGTAGGTGTCGAGGATCGACTCGCTCATGGTTGGGCTAGTCGCTCCCGATGGGGTCGTTGGCGAGAGCGGCGCGTACCTTCTCCTCGGCCTTGACGACGACGCGTCCCACTTCGTCCTCATCGTACGGATCGAACACGTCTGAGGCGGTGATGCGCATCCCCACCGTTCCGATCTGCACGAAGACCATGTCGAGATAGATATCGAACGGATCCGGGACCGCCGGCTCGTCGATCAGAGCGGCGGTCAGCTTGAGCCGGTAGGTGCGTGAGTCATCGCCGAACTCGCGGTAGGCCACGCGCTCCATGACGAAGTCCTCGTAGGTGGCCGAGTCGGTGTCGAGGCCGCCGTCGTCCACGACGCCCGCCATGCAGTCCGCCAGGCCCACGAAGTCATCGAAGTCTTTCTCCAGCGACTCCGCGCTGTTGAAGATGCGGATGTCCTGCGATATCTCGCTGGTGCTGCTGCGCGAGAAGTCGCCGCTGTCCGCCGTGCCGATGATGGTCCGATCGTCTTCGCTCTCGCAACGGTCGAACGGGTTCGGCCCGCTCTCGTCGTCATCGCTGCGCGGTTCGTGCTCCCACGCCTCGCCGGCCGGGAAGTCACCGAGCATGAGGAGCATCGCCTCGGCCAGGTCGTTCTCCGTCATTTCGGGCGCGTCGCCGCCGCCACCACAGGCGCCGATCAAAAGCAGGGCGGTGAGCGCGCTCGCGAGCAGGCCGAGAATCCTCATTCGGAACTCCTTCAGTCCGGTGGGTCTGCTGCGGATTCTCGGAGACGGGTGAGCGAGGGTCAAGCAGAAGCGCAGCCGAATGGCGCGCGGACGGGGGCGAGAGGGGCCGGAGCCGGCCGCGGGCTACTCGAACTCGCGGGTAGCGGGGCGGGGGCGGTAGTAGGGGAGCATCGGGAAGTCGCGCATCGTGAGCAGCCCAACCTGGCGGCTCTGGGCGATTGCGGGAATGCAGTTGGCGACGATCGCGGCTGTGGCGCTGTCGCCCTGAATGCCGCCTGGGATCAGCATGCGAAGCGGCGGCGAAGCGTCGATCTCGATCGCGTCGCGCGGTTCACGCGGGCCGAGTGACATCTCGAGGTCGAGCCGGATGACCTCGCTGCCGCCCATGACACCGCGCGCCGACTGGCGCAGTCCAAGCGCGTAGCCCTTCTCGACTGAGTAGAACTCGGTCCGCGTGCGCTCGCGAGAGACGACGGGTTCCAGCGTTTCGATGACGTCTTCGAGGTGCCAGCCGAGCGTGTCGGAGATCATGAAGACGGACTCGCGCAGGCCGATGTGGCCGATCGCCCCGTCCGTGGCGCCCCTCTGGAAGCCCTGCGGGCTAAGGCCGACGCCGGCCTTTCGCTGCAGCTGAATGCGGCGCTGGCTGACGTCTACTATGCGCTCTACGCGGATCGACTTCACGCCCTGGCAAGCAGTCAGCATCATTAGCGGTAGCATGTCCATCACGAAGCCCGGGTTGACGCCCGCTCCGAGGACGCGAACGCCACTCTCGCGGGCGCGACGGTCCAACTTGTTGGCGATCTCGGGGTAGCGCACCCAGGGGAAGGCAAGCTCCTCGCAAGTGGAGATCACGCTCTTCTCGGCGGCCAGGACGTCCAGGATCTGGGGATAGACCTCGGTGAGCGAGGAGCCGGTGGCGTGGATGATGACGTCGGCGAAAGTATCCTTGAGCACCGGCTCGACCTCGTACTGGACGGGGATTCCCAGGGTGTGGCCGATGTCTGCGGCCTCGCCCAGGTCGCGTCCGGACTTCGAAGGGTGAGCGTCGATGGCGGCGACGATCTCGATATCGGGGTTGTTGAGCACGGATCGCACGACCTCTGAGCCGATGGCGCCGATGCCGTAGTGGATCGTGCGGATCTTATCCTGATCCAGGTGCTTCTCCACGTTCCAGGGCACGGTCTTCTCGGCGGACTCCTCTCTGAAGTCGCCGAAGTTTTCTTCGCTGGTCGGTGCGTTCTCGCTGCTCATTCTGGAAAGTCTCGGGCACAGGGGTTCTAAGCCCTACCTATTAGAACCCAGATTTTGGCCGAAACGTTACATTAACCAAGGCACGATGAGGCAAATTCGTGGGCCAACTCGTTGAAAACGTCCGGTGATTCGAAGTAGACGGAGTGCCCCGCGCCCGGCACGACGACCATCCGTGAGTCCGGCAGCAGCGAGCGCGCGATCTCCATCAGCGACACCGGAAACACCTCGTCGTGCTCCCCGCCCAGGAAGAGGACCGGCATCGGCAGCGCCGCCAGCTGCTCGCGCGTAGCGCCGGTCTCCAGCGGTCGCTCAAGGGCGCGCAGGCGCTGGACCTGCCGGGCGCGGTCGAGGCGGTTCGGGCCGTTCTCGTTGAGGAGGCGGATCTGCTTATAGAGGAAAGCCCGGTCTCTGTTGTCGCGTGCGAAGCCCGGCGCCAGAACGCGCTTGATCTTCTCAGTGCTGCGCCGCTCCCAGACCAGCCGAACGGCCTCGCGCTGTTCGTCCGACGCCGCGAGCCAGACCTCGCGCCGCAGGCCGGCGAAGGTGTTTGACATCAGCAGGCCCTTGACGCGCTGCGGCTGTAAGATCGCCAGGCCGAGGCAGCTGTAGCCGCCCATCGAGTGGCCGGCCAGCACTGCTTCGCTGATCTCGAGGTGGTCCAGCAGCGCTCCCAGGTCCTCGATGAACGCCGCCGGACCACGATCGTCCGTGTCGTGCGAGAGGCCCCAGCCGCGGTGGTCGAACGTAATCGTGCGCCAGTGGCGGGAGAGCGCGGGCACCTGCTGCCACCAGCTCAGGTGGTTGCCGCCCGCGCCGTGAGCGAGGACAATCGGCCGACCCTGACCGTGCTCCTCGTAGTAGATGTCGATGCCGTTGATTGGCGCGAAGGGCATGGCGGGATGGTAACCGGCAGCCGAGGCGGGCCGCAACCGTCAACAATTGTGGATAAGAACTAGGTAAAAGTCATAGCATTTACCACGGCGTCTATCTTAGAATGGACTCAGATGGCAGACGCCCCCGACGCCCTGAGATCCCGTAGCGACGGTACGAGCACTTCCCGGCGCGGCCGCAGGCGCTCCGAGACCCCCTCCGAGGCCGAATCGACGCCCACCAGCACGACCCGGCGACGGCGCCCGACCGCCGACGAATCGAGCCGCCGCCGCCGGCCGGCCGCTGATCGGGACGAAGCGAAGAAGGCCGACTCTCGGGCCTCTGTCAAAGACGCGCCCGCGGCTGAGACGTCTCGCCGGCACTCGCCCAAGGCCGCCGGGGCTGAATCCGAGACCGAGCCGGCGCCGAAGAAGCCCACACGCCGGGGCTCTCGCGGCGGCCGAAAGCGCACCGCCGCGAAGGCCAAGAAGGCCGCGGACGCCGCCGAAGCGCAGCCTGAGACGGCGACCGCTGAGGACGAGGCCCCGCGGAGCAAGCCGAAAGCCACGACGAGCACGAGGACGCGCGCACGCCCCCGGCGGGCGCCGAAGTCGAAGCTGCCCGAGCCTGAAGACGCCTACGACGATGTCGCGCCAGCCCCGAGCACGCTGGCGCCGCCGCGGCCCAAGGTGCCGCTTACGGGGGCGCCTTCGGCGGATGTGCCGGCGCCGTTCGCGCACAACGCGGAGTACGAGTTCGCGCGCGTGCTCGACTTCTACGGCGTCGAATGGGTGTACGAGCCCCGGTCGTTCCCGCTGCGCTGGGAGAAGGGCCACGTCACCGAGGCGTTCACGCCCGACTTCTACTTGCCTGACCTCGACCTCTTCATCGAGCTGACCACGCTCAAGTCCAACCTGACCGCCGAAAAGAACCGCAAGATGCGTCAGATCAAGGAGCTCTACCCGGAGACCAAGATCATGATGCTCAAGAAGCGGGACTACCTGCGCCTGCTCGCCAATTACGGCTACGGGACGCTGACGCCGGGCCACGTGCCGAACGTCGACAGCGTGATGATTCCACAGGCGAAGCTCCAGGCGCGGGTGCAGGAGCTGGGCGAGCAGATCAACCAAGACTACGCGGGCAAGGAGCCCGTGCTCGTCGGCGTGCTGCGCGGCGTGCTGGTCTTCATGGCCGACCTCATGCGACAGGTGACCGTCCCGACGAACGTCGACCTGATGGCGATCTCCTCCTACGACGGCAACGGCTCCGGCTCAGCCGCCGTGCGCATCCAGAAGGACCTCGACCTCAACATCAAGGGCCGCGACGTGATCCTGATCGAGGACATCGTCGACACTGGCATGACGCTCAACCATATCGTTGAGTACCTGCAGACGAAGCGGCCGGCATCGATCAAGGTGTGTACGCTGCTCAACAAGCCGGCAAGGCGGATGATGGACGTGTCGCTGGACTACGTGGGATTCGAGATCGAGGATGAGTTCGTCGTCGGCTACGGCCTGGACTTCCACCAGCGGTTCCGCAACCTGCCGTACATCGGGACGCTGAAGCACGACCTGCTTCCTTAGCCGCTTCGGTAGAGGGCAACATCGCCACCGTTTCTTCTCCGTGGCGTATTGACCTCTTCTTTGCGCGGGAGGACACTTGATATTGCTCCTGAGCACGGAGCGGCGGACGAAGGACTGGCTGGGGCGACCTGGTTAGACCGGAGGAAACCGAAGACCGGCTCGGGAGCACTTTTTTGTGCGCCGCGCTAGGCCTGCTCGCCGTCCTCCGGCTGGATGATCAGCTTCGAGGTCAGCTTCTCGTCGATCGCTCGCGCTAGAGAGAAGTCCCGATCGGTCAGCGCGCCCTCGCTGTGCGTCGTCAGCCTCAGCGTCACACGGTTGTAGTTGATCGTGATGTCCGGATGATGCCCGGCGGCCTCCGAGAGGTACACCACCGAATTCACGAAGGCGATCGCGCGCAAGAAAGTGCGGAAGGTGTACTGCTTGCGCAGCCGGTCCTCGCGCAGCTCCCAGCCGCCGAGTTCGGCCAGTGCGGTCTGCACTCGTTCGGCGCTGTAGACCTCTCGTTTCGCCATGCCGTCAGGATAGCACCGCGCGTCCGCTGCCCTGATAATCAGGACGACAGGAGGAGCGCCAATGGAGATCTACGACGTCACGGTGCGGCTGCGAGAGGGCATGGCGACCTATGCCGGCGAGGAGCCGGGGCCCGTGCTGGACTACCACTCGCTGATGAGCGAGGGCAAATCGGCCAACGTCAGTGCGCTGTCGCTGGGCTCGCACGCGGGCACGCACGTTGATTCACCGCGTCACTTCCTGGACAACGGTGTCGGGGTCGAGCAGCTTCCGGTCGAGTACCTGATCGGGCCGTGCCACGTAATGGAGTACGCGGGTGACGGGCACATCTCGGCGGTGGACCTCGAGGCGTCAGGAGTACCGGACGAGACGAGGCGGCTGCTCGTCAAGACGAGCAACGGCCGTTTCTGGGACGACGACGCCTTCCACCCGGAGTTCATCGGCCTCGACGACGATGCCGGGCCGTGGCTCCTCGACCGTGGGATCGTGCTCGTCGGCATCGACTACATGTCGATCGAGCGCTTCCACTCGCCGACGCACGCCGTGCACGAGGCGCTGCTCAAGGCCGGCAGCGTGATCCTCGAGGGTCTGGACCTGCGCCGGGTCGTTCCGGGCGAGTACTTCCTCGTCTGCGCGCCCCTGCCCGTCGCCGGCGCCGACGGCGCACCGGCGCGGGTGTTCCTGTTCGACGAAGCGCTAGCGTAGAGATGAAGATTTCGCCGCGGCGACGCGGCTCAAGCGGCTCCTCGCGCAGGCGGCATCGTCACGGATCTGCTGCACTCGCTCGCGGCTATCGACCTGCCGGGAGCGGGCGCCACTCCCGATTGACTGATCTCACGGCTGGCACCTGACTTACGGCACTAGCGCCTCCCGTGACGACAGAAGGGATCACCACGTGCGTTCCACAGCCTCGACATCTCGCTTGCGCCTGAGTCTGCTTTCCCTCACGGTGGTGGTCACTGCCTCCGTAGCCCTTCTCGCGCTGCTCAGTCCCGGTACCTCTCACGCTGCCACTTTCACCGTCACGAGCACTGCCAACTCCGGTGCCGGCTCCCTCCGCCAGGCGATCATCGACTCAAACGCAGCCGGTGCGGGGAATACCATCGACTTCAGCATCGCAGGCGCCGGACCGCATACGATCGCGCTCGCCTCGTTCCTGCCACCGATAACGGAAGACGGCACCATCATCGACGGCACGACTGAACCGGACGACGTGGGCACGCCTGTCGTCGTCCTGGGACGGGAACGCTTTCGTGAGCGGCACCCCGGGGCTCGACCTTAACTCGAGCAACAACGTGGTCCGCGGCCTCAAGCTTACGGGCTTTTTCTCGAATGGCATCGATGCCTCCCAGAGTGGCACCCTGATCGAACTCAACCTGCTCACCGACATCGGCCCGGGCGGAAACGGAACCATCACCCTCTTTGGCCAGGATCACATCGTTCGGAACAATACGATCACCGACAACAGGACGGACGCGACGGCCTCCGCAGTCACTACCGGTGTGCTGATTCGCGACAACACCGTTACGGACAATGACCGGGACGGAATCCAACTGGCTGGCAGCGACCACATGGTCCTCGACAACGTCGTGACCAACAACGGCGAAGTAGGCATGGCTATTGGCCTGAGTGGCTCAAACAACCGCGTCGAGGGGGATACCATCACAGGCAACGGTGAAGAGGGCCTCCAGATTGTCGGCTCCGACAACTTAATCATCGATAACCTGATCAGTGGCAATGGGGAGGAGGGCATCTTCGGCTTCTTCAACCTGTCCGGAGATGGACTGGAGATGAGGGATAACGAGATCACGAACAACGGTAAAGAAGGAGTGCATCTTCAGGGCACCGGCGTGACCATCGCTGGGAACACCATCACCGGCAACGGTTCCGCGGAGATTCAAGGTGATGATGCACTTCGCGTCAGGCTCTTCGGTTCAACCGTGGCCGGGAACATCATCGTCGGCAACCATCAGAACGGGCTCGCGCTGATGACAAACTCCACAACGTCCGAGATATCCGGGAACACGATCTCCGACAACGCAGACAACGGTGCCCACTTCTTCGGAGCCGGCGGCTCCGTATTCAGAAACAACGACGTTACCGGAAACGGGGCGAACGGTATCTTGGTGGATGCAGACATCATCGACCTGCTGATCAGTGGCCCCGATCCGGCGGCCAGGCAGCCGCAGGGCCTCACGGCGTCCAGCGGCGTCAACGACATTAGCGGTAACGGCGAGGCTGGCATATTCCTCTCACCCCGCGGAGCCCATCTTCGATGGCAGAGTCCCGCTGGGCGGCGACTTTGAGTTTCCTCCCGTGGGTGTCACGATCTCGATGAACTCGATAGACGACAACGGAGGTCTCGGCATCGACCTCGCCCCGGCGGGTGTCACCCCGAACGACGCGGGCGACCCAGACGCCGGCCCGAACAACAGCCAGAACTTCCCCGTGCTGACCGGGGGGTCTGCCGGCGACTCCGGTGTCCTCGCAACGCTCGACGGCTTTCCGGACGTCGTCTACCGGATCGAGTTCTTCTCCTCGCCCGCCTGCGACGTGTCTGGCAACGGTGAGGGCGCGACGTTCTTGGACTCATCCGACGCAGTCGCGTCTCTTGCCGGTGAGGCGACTGCCTTCCTCTCCCCGGGAGCGGTCGCTCCGGGCCAATTCGTGACGACGACGGCCACGAACCTTACGTCTGGCGACACATCTGAGTTCTCGGAGTGCGTGCAGATCGGATCCTCCGGTGGTTCGCCCACCCCGACGCCAACGCCCGGCCCCTCTTCTACAGCCACGGTGGCGGCCTCGCCGACTGCCACTGCCTCGCCGCCGCCGGGTGGCACCAGCGCCGTCTGGGGCGACAACAACTGCTCGGACTCGGTCGATCCGGTGGACTCGCTCTTCGTGCTTCGCGGCGACGCGGGCTTGCCGACGAACACCGGCGATTGCTCGGACATGGGTGCAAGCATCAACGTCCTCAACGCCTCAGAGCACATCTGGGGCGACATTGACTGCAACGGCGCGATGACGCCGGTGGACTCGCTGAAGACGCTACGGTTTGACGCGGGGTTAGGCTTGACGCAGGAGCAAGGGTGCCCCGGAGTGGGAACCCGGCGTCACAATCGCCGGAGGCTAGTCTCAGTCCTGCCCTGACTTGCCGGTGCGGCGTCTGACGTCAGGCGTCGCGAACTCGCATCCCGTCGACGGCGCGGCAGACGTACGTCTCCGCGTCGAGGCCGGTGCGCTGCCGGTACCCTGAGACGACGGCCTCGCCGAAGCGCGCCGCCTGCGCCGCCTCGACGAGGTTCACCGTGCAGCCGCCGAATCCGCCGCCCGTCAGCCGCGAGCCGGTCGCTCCGGGCGCGCCGGCTGCCTGCTCCACCAACAGGTCGATCTCCGGCGTCGAAGCCTCGAAGTCGTCACGCAGGCTTGCCTGCGATTCGGCGAAGAGCCGGCCGAGTTTCGCCGTGTCGCCGTCCTGCAGGGCCGCTTTCGCTGCCTGGACGCGCGCGTTCTCGGTGATCACGTGGCGCGCACGGCGGCGGAGGCCGTCCGGCAGCGTCTCAATCTGCGATTCGCCGGCGCTCCGGAGCGACTCGACGCCCAGCCTGCGGGCCGCCTCGGCGCACTCGTCGCGGCGCTGGTTGTACGGCGTACCGGCCAGCCCGCGCGGCAGCTTAGAGTCGATGACCACGATGGCGACGCCGGCAGGGAGTGGAACGTCCTCCGTCTCGGGGGACTGGCAGTCGATGAAGAGCGCGTTGTTCTTGTGGCTGAGCGCGGCGGCGAACTGGTCCATGATGCCGCAGCGGACGCCGGCGAACATGTGCTCGGCGCGCTGGCAGAGGAGCGCCATGTCACGCTGTGGCAGCTCGATGCCGGCAGCGGCGCAGATCGCCCCGGCCAGCGCCAGCTCCAACGCCGCCGACGAGGACAGGCCGGCGCCTTGGGGCACGTCGCCGCTGATCGAGAGGTCGACGCCCCGCAAGAGGAGCTGCGAGTCGAGAAGCGCCCAGAGGACGCCGCGCACGTAGTTCCGCCAGCCGCCCATTGGATGGCGGCGAGCGGTGTGGAGCGAGAAGTCGTCGAGCTGGCGGTGGTCGACTGACTGCGCGCGGACGCGGGTGTCTTCGCGCGCCGCGACGGCGACGGAGATCGTGCGATCGATGGCGACGGGGAGGACGAAGCCGTCGTTGTAGTCGGTGTGTTCGCCGATCAGGTTGGCGCGGCGGCGCCTCGGCGATGAACCGCGGCTCCCGGCGGTGTTGGCTGGCGAAGGCGCGGGCGAGGCTCGCGATGTCGGCGGACATGGCGACGCCAGTATAGGCGCGGCGTTGGTTTGCAATCGATAGCGCATCGGCTATGATGCGTCTCGTTATGCCGGACCGTGCGCTGGATGGCCTCACGATAATCGAAGTCGGCACACGCGGCGCTGCCTCTTACGGCGCGAAGATGCTGGCCGACCTGGGCGCGGAAGTAATCAAAGTCGAGCCGCCGACAGGCGATCCCGACCGGGCGCTCGGCCCGTTCCCCGGCGGCGAGGCGCACGCGGAGAAGAGCGGCACGTACCTCTACCTGAACACGAACAAGCTCGGTGTCACGCTGGACCTCGGCGGCGAGAACGGACGCGAGGTGCTGGGGAAGCTGGCAGCGAAGGCCGATGCGCTGATCCACGACTACCCGCCGGCGGATGCGGAAGCGGCCGGGCTGACCTACGAGGCCATCCGGGCCGCGAATCCGGACATCGTGATGACCGCGGTGACGCCGTTCGGGCAGACCGGGCCGCAGAAGGACTTCAAGGCCACCGACCTGACGTTGCAGGGCGCCGGCGGCTGGCTCTGGATCAACGGCTGGCCCGGCAACCCTGAGCTGCCGCCGCTGAAGGCGTTCGGTCGCCAACCGTCATACCAGGGAGGCGTTAACGCCGCGCTGGCGACGATGGGCGCGCTCTACGGCCGGTCGCGCGGCGGCCCCGGCCAGCACATCGGCATCTCTATCCAGGAGTGCATCGCCGCGATCATCGAGTACTCGCTGCCGATGTGGTCGTACATGGAGACGCCTGTCGTGCGTTGGGGCCAGCGGCCGCTCCAGCCGATCGACATGGTTCAGTGCAAGGACGGCGCCTGGGTCTTCGCCCTCTGCATTGAGGAGCACCAGTGGGAGCGCCTCGTTGACCTGATGGAGACGCCGGAGTGGGCGACCTGGGAGGTCGCGGCTAACCGTTTCGTGCGCGCCTCCAACTGGGACGCGCTGCGGCCTTTCATGGAGGAGTGGGTGAGCCAGTGGAACGCCGACGACCTCTACCGCGCTGCCCAGGCGAGGCGTATCCCGTTCGCGCCGGTCTCGACGCTCGGCAATCTGCTTGATTCAGACCACCTCAAGGAGCGCGGCTTCTTCGTCGAGGTGACGCACCCGGAGGCGGGCACGCTACCGCACACGGGAGCGCCGTACAAGCTCTCGGAGACGCCCTGGGAGATCCGCCTGCCCGCTCCGACCCTGGGCCAGCACAACGCCGAGGTCTTCGGCGGCAGGCTGGGACTCTCCGCCGCCGAGATCGAGTCGCTAGAGTCGGCGGGAGTAGTCTGATGGCCGGGCCGCTGGACGGCATTCGCGTGGCCGACTTCACCCGGGTCTGGGCCGGCCCGACCAACACGATGCAGCTCGCGCACATGGGCGCCGAGGTGATCCGCATGGAGACGTCGAACCGCATCTGCACGCTGCGCATGTTTCCGCCGTGGCCTGACGGTCGGCCGGGCCCGAACCGGAGCGGATACTTCAACCAGTACAACCAGGGCAAGCGGGCGATCCTCCTCGACCTCTCGAAGGACGAAGGCCTGGCGATCGCCAGGCGCATCGTCGGGATGAGCGACGTCGCTGTCGAGAACTTCGCAGCGGCGTCATCGACAAGCTCGGCCTGGGCTACGGGGAGCTGCGAAAGGTCAAGGAAGACATCGTCATGATGAGCATGTCCGGTTACGGCGCGACCGGCCCCGAGAAGGACTACGTCTCCTATGGCCCCGCGCAGGTGCCGATGTCGGGGCTATCGTCGCTGACGGGGTACGAGGGCTGGCAGCCGATGCACGTTGGCATGTCCTCCGGCGATCCTACGGCCGGCCTGCACGCGGCGTTCGCTGTGATCGCCGCTCTCTTCTATCGTGACCGCACCGGCAAAGGCCAGTACATCGACATGTCGCAGTGGGAGTCCAGCATGGTCGTCATCGGCGAGGCGTTCATGCAGCAGGTGATGAACGGCGCGCCGCCGGAGCGCCAGGGCAGCCACGACACGCACATGGCGCCGCACAACGTCTACCGCTGCGACGGCGAAGACCGATGGCTCGCGATCGCCTGCGCCTCCGACGCGGAGTTCGGCGCGCTCTGCAGGGCGATCGGCAAGGCCGAGCTGCCGTCCGACGCGTGCTTCGCGACGCTCACCGACCGCAAGGCGACGAAGACGCACTCGATGCGGAGATCGAAGCCTGGACGTCGGAGCAGGAGCCCTTCGAGGCGATGGAGATGCTCCAGGCGGCCGGCGTCGCGGCCTACCCGCCGCTGGCAAACAACAAAGTGTTGGAGAGCCCGCAGCTGGCTGTGCGCGACTTCTGGGTTGAGCAGGAGCACATGGAGGTCGGCGTCCGCCGGCACGCCGGCATCCCCTGGCACCTTTCGGAGACGCCGCTGTCAGTCAAGCGTGCGGCGCCGGTGATGGGCCAGGATAACGACTACGTCTTCGGGGAGCTGCTAGGCATGGGCAGCGACGAGATCGCCGGCCTCGTCGAGCGCGAAGTCATCAAGTAGCGGCGCCGATCGCGCGCTCCTTTACCCCGCACCGGCCCGCGGATCAATTGACCGTCTCGCGGCGGCGGCTGTATCCTGCGTATAGGAAACAAGCGTCCCGTGCCGAAGTGGCGGAACGGCAGACGCGCTGCGTTCAGGGCGCAGTGCCCTTCGGGGCGTGTGGGTTCAAATCCCACCTTCGGCACCAACTGCGATATTTCGGGTCGAATGACCCATCGCGCGCTCGTAGCTCAGTCGGATAGAGCGCAGCCTTGCGGAGGCTGAGGTCGTGAGTTCGAGTCTCACCGAGCGCGCCATTTCTATGCTCGCCGATCCCGCGTCACGGCGGCGAGGGGCGGTTCGTGAGTTTCCCAACGGACCCGTCTGGGCGAGTCTCACCGAGCGCGCCATTGCTATGCCCGCCGGCCCCGCGTCACGGCGGCGAGGGCGGTTCGTGAGTGTCCCAACGGGACCCGTCCGGGCGAGTCTCACCGAGCGCGCCATTTCTATGGCCGCCGGTCCCGCGTCACGGCGAGGGGCGGTTCGTGGTTTTCCCGATGGGACCCGTCTGGGCGAGTCTCACCGAGCGCGCCATTTCTATGGCCGCCGATCCCGCGTCACGGCGGCTTCGAATTGGTGAGAAAATCCTCGCCTGGTCGTCCGCCGCAGCCGTCCGGCGCGTTATACTTGTTGATAGACGTAATGAGTCGATCGATTCCGCCCCAACTATCTCCAGCGGCTGACTACGACGTAGACGAGCCAGCCGCTGTCCCGCCTTTAATCCTCTTTAGCCCCCACCGCCCGAGATGCTGACCGACAAGATAGGCACGCTCGACCGCACGCCGCCTTTCGTCGTCCAGAGCGGCTCGAGCATCGGGGCCGCCATGGATGAGTTCGAGCGCGGCGCCGTCGGTTGCGTCGTCATCTGCGAGGGCGAGAAGCTGATCGGCATCCTGACCGAGCGTGACGTCCTGCTCAAGGTCGTCGCCCGCGACGTCGATTACGGAATGCCCGTCGACGAGTTCATGACGCCGGACCCGATAACGCTGCCTCTGAGCGCGACCATCGGCGAGGCGGTGAACATCATGATCGAGCGCGACTTCCGTCACATCCCGATCACCGAAGACGGCGGAGACCGTCCGCTGGCCGTGTTTAGCATCAAGGACGTAATCGAGCTCGTCGCCCAGTCGTTCCCCGCGCACGTACTGAACTTGCCGCCCCGTCCCCACCAGGAGATGAGCACGCGAGAAGGTGCGTGAGAGAGGGCCGATGAGCGAGAGAGACGGGAGAAAGCCCGGCAAGAGGCAAGCCGTTGAAGTCCAGGAGCTGGATCGCGTAACGATCCGTTTCGCGGGCGACTCCGGCGATGGCATGCAACTCGCCGGCCTTCAGTTCACAAACACGTCCGCCGTGTACGGCAACGACGTCGCCACGGTGCCGGACTTCCCGGCCGAGATTCGCGCGCCGGCGGGCTCCATTCCCGGCGTCAGCTCGTTTCAGGTCAGCTTCTCCAGTCACGACATCCACACTCCGGGCGACCAGCCGGACGTGCTCGTCGCCATGAACCCGGCCGCGCTCAAGGCGCACTTGGGCGACCTGCCAAAGGGTGGCCTCTTGATCGTCAACACCGACGAGTTCACGGAGTCGAACCTGCGCAAGGCGCTCTATACCGAGAACCCACTCGAGGGTGACTCACTCGACGGCTACCGCGTCGTCGAGGTGCCGGTCGGCACCATGAACACCCGCGCCCTGTCCGAGAGCGGCCTGAACACGATGCAGATCGACCGCTCGAAGAACTCGTTCGCGCTGGGCCTGATGTTCTGGCTCTACGAGCGGCCGCTGGACTCAACGATCCGCTGGTTCGAGGAGAAGTTCGCGCGCAACCCGGAGGTACGCGACGCCAACATCGCGACGATGAAGGCCGGCTACAACTTCGGTGACACGGCGGAACTGTTCCCGCAGCGCTTTCACGTGGCGAAGGCGGACTTGCCGCCGGGACGCTACCGCAACATCACCGGCAACTCGGCGACGGCGCTGGGCTTCCTGGCGGCGTCAAAGCTGGCCAACCTTCCGCTTTTCTACGGCAGCTACCCGATCACGCCGGCCAGCGACATCCTGCATGAGCTTTCGCGCTTCAAGAACTTCGGCGTCAAGACGTTCCAGGCGGAGGACGAGATCGCGGCGATCGGCTCGGCCATCGGCGCCTCCTTCGGCGGTTTCCTCGGCCTCACCGGCACCAGCGGCCCCGGTCTGGCTCTGAAGAGCGAGGCGCTGGGCCTTGCCGTGATGGTCGAGCTGCCGCTGGTGGTGGCGATGATTCAGCGCTCCGGCCCCAGCACCGGCATGCCAACCAAGACCGACCAGGCGGACCTTCTGCAGGTGCTATTCGGGCGTAACGGCGAGTCCCCGGTCGCGGTCGTGGCGCCAGCCACGCCGTCCGAGTGCTTCCACTACGCTATCGAGGCGTTCCGCCTGGCGCTGCGCCACATGACGCCGACAGTGTTCCTCTCCGACGGCTATCTCGGCACGGGCTCTGAGCCCTGGCGCGTGCCGGAGGCCGATGAACTACCGCGTATCGAGGTCAAGTTCGCCCGGGACCCTGAGGGGTTCAACCCTTACGACCGCGACCCGGAGACGCTGGCTCGCCCGTGGGCTGCGCCGGGTACTCCCGGCCTTGAGCACCGGATCGGCGGCCTCGAGAAGGCCCACATCACGGGCGACGTCAGCTACGACGGAGACAACCATGACCGGATGACGCGCTTCCGCGCAGAGAAGGTGGCGCGAATAGCAAACGACGTCCCGGACGTCGAAGTGATCGGCGACGAGTCGGGCGACCTGCTCGTGCTTGGCTGGGGCAGCACTTACGGCGCCAACCTCTCGGCTGTGCAACGCGTGCAGGCGGAGGGGCTGGCCGTCTCGTGCGCGCAGCTGCGCTACCTGAACCCGTTCCCGTCAAACCTGGGCGAGGTCATCTCCAACTTCGAGCAGGTGCTGATCCCGGAGCTGAACCTGGGCCAGCTGGCGATGCTGGTGCGGTCGCGCTACGTCGTGGATGCGGCGAGCCTGAACAAAGTCACCGGCCGGCCGTTCCTGATAGCCGAAATCGAAGAGAAGATCCACGAACTGGTGGGAAGCAAGGTGAAGGTCTGATGACAACCGAGGCAGCGCCCGAAGGCCCGCTGGCGCTCCAGCGCAAGGACTTCGTGACGGACCAGGAGGTCCGCTGGTGTCCAGGCTGCGGCGACTACTCGATCCTGGCGCAGACGCAGAAGCTGATGCCGGACCTGGGCGTCCCGCGAGAGAACATCGTCTTCATCTCCGGTATCGGCTGCAACAGCCGTCTGCCGTACTACATGAAGACGTACGGCTTCCACAGCATCCACGGCCGCGCGCCGACGATCGCCACCGGGCTGCGCGTGATGAACCCGGAGCTGAAGGTCTTCGTCATCACCGGTGACGGCGATGGGCTGAGCATCGGCGGCAATCACCTGCTGCACGTCATGCGGCGCAACGTCGACCTGACGATCGTGCTCTTTAACAACCGCATCTACGGACTGACGAAGGGCCAGTACTCGCCGACGTCTGAGTTCGGGAAGCGGACGAAGAGTTCGCCGGCCGGGGCGGTGGATACGCCGCTGCACCCGCTCAGCGTGGCGATCAGCGCTGAGGCGTCGTTCGTCGCCCGCTCTCTTGATATCGACCAGAAGCACCTGATCGGCACGCTCGAGCGCGCCGCCCGGCACAAAGGGACGTCTTTCGTCGAGGTCTACCAGAACTGCAACGTCTTCAACGACGGCGCCTTCATGGAGTTCGCCGACAAGGCGGTTCGCTCTGACCGCACGGTGCGCCTGGACCACGGCCAGCCGCTGCTCTTCGGCAAGGAGCTGGAGAAGGGCATCCGCCTGAACGGCACGACGCCGGAGATCGTGGACGTTGGCAACGGGGCGAACGAGTCCGAACTCTGGGTCCACGACGAGTCGCGCGAAGACCCGGCGCTCTCCTTTATCCTGTCACGCATGCACTGGCCTGACTTCCCGGAGCCGATGGGCGTGATCCGCGCAGTCGAGCGACCGGTCTACGAGGACCTCGTCCAGGGACAGGTCGATGAAGCGATCGAGCGGCAGGGCGAGGGGGACCTCGACGCGCTGTTCCAGGAAGGCGATACGTGGACGGTGGAGTAGCGAACGCCGGCAACGTGATGCTCTGCCCGGACTGCCGCGCGGAGAACATCGAGGGCGCGGAAGTCTGTGAGAGTTGCGGCGCGGACCTGCGCAGCCTCAAGCTGCCGTCCGCCGAGAGTGAGCTGGAAGACCAGCTACTGAACGCCCGCCTCGGTGAGGTAGCTGCACAGGAGGCGCTCAACGTCGCGCCGGGCGACCCCGTCGCTCTCGCCGTGCACTTCATGCGAGACCAGGGCGTCGAGTGCGTCCTCGTGCGGGACGAAGACGATGAGATCGTCGGCATCCTCACGGAACGCGACATCCTCCTCAAGGCCGCGGGCGCCAAGCAGGACCTGATGGCGACGGCGGTGAAGGACATCATGTCTGCCGACCCGGTGATGCTGCGCGAAGGCGACACGCTGGCAGTGGCGATGCACAAGATGTCCGTCGGCGGCTTTCGTCACATCCCGTTTCTCGCGGCCGACGGGTCGACGCTACTGGTCTCGATCCAGGACGTCTTCCGCCACGTGGCGGAGTTCATCTCCCGCGATTAGCCGGCCGGATCCTGCTTCGGCACCCTGATCAGCCCCTCTTGCGTCACAGACAGAACGTGCGTGCCGTCCTGCCGGTGCATCTGGCCGTGGATCAGAGCGCGCGCAGAGTGGGCGATGGGGCTAAGGCTGCTGTAGAGGAGCCAGTCGTCGAAGCGCGGCCGGTGGTGGAACCAGATCGCGTGGTCCAGGTTGCCGCCGCGCCGTGTGCGTCGAAACGCATCATCTTGAGGGCGTTCCGGGCGGTGCTGATCAGGCCCATATCACTCGAGTAGGCCAGCACGGCGTCGTGCAGCGCCGGGTCTTCCGGCAGCACGCCCCTGGGCTTGATCCACACTTGTCGTAGGTCCCGGTTCAGCGCGGCCGGGTCGCTCGAGTCTGCCGAGCGCACTTCGGTCGGTCGTTCCCGGCGCCAGCGCTCGAATCGCTCTCTCTGCTCCGGTTGCGGGACGTCATTCCGGACGAAGTTCCAGTCCGGCATCTTCTCCGGGCCCGCCGCTTTCGGCATCGGCTGTTGGTGGTCCAACCCCTCTTCCGGCCGCGAGAAGCTGCACGACATCTGGAAGATCGCCTCACCTGCCTGGTAGGCGACGACGTCGCGCGTCGTGAAGGTGCGGCCGTCGCGAATGCGCTGGACGGCGTAGCGGATGGGCGGGCCGTGATTACCGGGGCGCAAGAAGTAGGCGTGCAGCGAGTGGATCGAACCGGTCTCGATCGTGCGGTAGGCCGCCACTGTGCACTGGCCCAGGACGAGGCCGCCGAAGAGGCGCCCCTCACCTTTGCCGACGTCGCCCAGGAAGAGATCGCGGTCTAGCTGATCGAGGTCGAGCGATTTGAGGAAGTAGTTGAGCTGGCGTGAGCCGGAGGATATGGTGAGCCTGATTCTAGAGTGCGCTCTGGGTTGAGGGCGACGAAGCGAAAGGTGGTGGGCGGTGCAGGGCTTGAACCTGCGACCTCTTCGGTGTGAACGAAGCGCTCTACCGCTGAGCTAACCGCCCGCTGGCAGCGATGGCGCGCTGAGCGCCGGATTCGATTGTATGGCTCGCCCCGAAAGGCCGTCAACGCGGCCGCCGCGTGGCACGCGCGCAAGCCAAGCTGTGGCAGGGGCGGGATTCGCACACGCGGGTCCGCCTCGGCTGGCAACCTGCCGCGTAGGAGCGGTCGTGGAAGGAGAGGTGGTGGCAGGGGCGGGATTCGAACCCGCGACACAGGGCTTATGAAGCCCCTGCTCTAACCACTGAGCTACCCTGCCACGCTCTTCGAGTCTAGCAGGGCGATTTCTCGTCGGGCAATCGATGCCCGTGGGGGGCGGCCGGTCATATAATGGAAGCGAGCCGGCTCCATGACGAACGTTAAGACGATACTCGTGGTCGACGACGAGCCTACGCTTGTCGCAACGCTCAAGTACAACCTGGAGCGTGAGAGCTTCCGCGTACTGGAGGCGGCCGATGGCGAGGCCGCGCTGGAAGCGGCGAGATCCGGTCGCCCCGACCTCATCGTGCTGGACCTGATGCTACCGGGGCTGAGCGGCCTCGATGTCTGTCGCATCCTGCGCAAGGAGACGCGAGTGCCGATCATCATGCTCACGGCCAAGGACGCCGAGGTGGACAAGGTCGTCGGGCTGGAGACGGGTGCCGACGACTACGTGACGAAGCCGTTCGGCATGCCGGAGCTGATGGCGCGCGTGCGGGCTGTGCTGCGCCGCGCCGAGGCGAGCGCGGACGAGGAGTCCGACGTCCTGGAATCGGGCGATCTGCGGGTCGACCTTGGCCGGCGCGAGGTCGAGCGCGGCGGTTCCCTACTGCGTCTCAAGCCCCGGGAGCTGGACCTGCTTGCCTTCTTCATGCGACGCCGTCGTCGGGCGTTCTCTCGCGAGGAGCTCCTGAAGCAGGTCTGGGGCTACGAGTTCGCGGACGACACGCGGACCGTGGACGTGCACGTCCGCTGGCTGCGCCAGAAGATTGAACCCAACCCGGCGCAGCCAGCGCGGCTGATCACGGTGCGCGGCGTCGGATACCGATTCGAAGGATAGCCTTGGGTAGCCTGCGCCTCCGGTTGCTCATCGCCTTCACCGCCCTCGCCGGCGCCTCAGCACTCGGACTGGCGATGGCTGAGGCGTCACTGGGGGACGTGATCGCTGTCGGCGCGATCGTCGCCGCGGGTGGTGCTGTGCTCTGGATCGCCGCCACCCGGGTGGAGCGCTCCGTAAGAGTCATCCGGGGAGCCGCGCGGGAGATGTCGCAGGGCGAGTTCGGCACGCGGCTACCGGCCGAGGAAGCCGGCGAGCTCGCGGGTGCCTTTCGCGACTTCAACGAGATGGCGCGTAGCTTCGAAGACCGGGTGGAGGCCGCATCGCAGGAGCGGAACCGGCTGATGGCGGCGATCGACAGCAGCGTCGACGCTATCGTCGCGCTCGGTGAAGACGGTGTCGTGCGTTTTGCCAATGCAGCGGCCGAGACGCTCGTCGGTGCGGGCGGAGAGGGGCTCGTCGGCCACCCCCTCGCCTGGGCCGTGGCGGACCGCGAGGTGATCGAAGCCGTGCGCCGGGCGCAGGGAGAGGGCGCCGGCAGCCGCCATCTGGTGGAGCGTCCGAACCGGCAGGTCCTCGAGGCCTACGTCGCGCCGATCGCGGGCGGAGGCGAGTGGACGCTCCTCGTCGTCTACCACGACGTAACGGAATCGAAGTGGCTCGACGATGTGCGCCGCGACTTCGTCGCCAACGTCTCTCACGAGCTGCGGACGCCGCTCTCCGGCGTGAAGTCCGTGATCGAGACGTTGCAGGGCGGCGCAATCGATGAACCTGCTGCGGCCCGTGACTTTCTCGCCCGCGCCGAATCGGAGGTCGATCGGCTGGTGCAGCTGCTGGAAGAGCTGCTGGCGCTCTCGCGGCTGGAGTCCGGCGACCTGCGATTTACGGAGCGCCCCCTGGACATGGGAGACGTCGTGCGCTTGGCGGCCCAGCGCATGGCGCCGGACGCCAAACGCGCCGGCGTCGAGCTGCGAGTCGACGTCAACCGCCGGACGCAGAGCGTGTCCGGCGATCCGGCCGCACTGGAGCGCGCGGTCGTGAACCTCGTGGACAACGCGATCAAGTTCACGCCCGAAGGCGGATCGGTCGACGTATCCTCACGCGCCGAGGACGGCAGTGTGACGATCGAGGTTGCCGACACCGGCGCCGGCATCGATCGGCTCGATCTGCCGCGCGTCTTCGAGCGTTTCTTCAAGGCGGACCGGGCTCGTCAGCGCGGCGGCACAGGCCTCGGTCTGGCGATCGTCAAGCACACCGTCGAGGCGCACGGGGGTAGCATCGGCGTGGACAGCCAGCTGGGCGCCGGCTCCACGTTCCGCCTGCGCCTGCCACTGGCGGCTGAGCCCGACCCGGGTCAGGCGCTCTGAGTCTGCGCTAGCTCCTCGTTCGAGACCTCCCGCACGCGTGTTGCGAAGGCCCACTGCTGGCGTTCTGGATCCTCAGCGGTGTAGCGGCGGTCGCCGTAGAACTGGTCGGACGGCTCCTCGATTATCTTTGCGCCGGCATCTTTGGTCCGTGCGAAGTGAGCGCCGACGTCGTCGACGTAGATGTAGAGCATGCCGTGCCTTGCGACTGCCGCGGCGTAGTCCGGGCCGGGGTTGCCGAGCATCAGGTCGCCGTCGTCAGAGAACCCCAACTCGGCGTGGCTGAGCACGCCGTCGGGGCCGGGCAGCCGGAAGCGCTCGCTGAATCCGAACGCCTTGATGAGCCAGTCGCAGGCGGCGCCCACATCCTCGTAGAAGAGGTAAGGGGTGATCCTGGGGAAGTTGTCGGGCTTGGGGCTGACCATCGCGTGCCCTCCTCTTGTGGCGCTGCCGGAAGTGGCCCCGATTGTAGCAGAGCGGAAGCAGTGATCGAAGGAACGAATGGCGTGGTGTCGCCTCTGGTTCAACGGCCTTAGAATATGAAGCGAGTTCGTGGGCGATTAGCTCAGCTGGTTAGAGCGTCTCGCTTACACCGAGAAGGTCGCTGGTTCGAGTCCAGCATCGCCCACCACGCTTCCCTCGCTCTCTAACGCCGCATTCGTGCGGTTAGGGTTCGGAGGGGTCGGCCGGGCGTTCGCCTCCAGGATCGGTCCAGGTCTCCCTGGCGGCGGTGAAGAAAGGCCGGAAGTGCGGGATGTCTCGCGTCAGTATCGTCAGCGCCAGCACGCAGTAGACGACTCCGTACGCCACGCGGACAGTGCCCTCCGTGAACACGAACTGCGTTGCGAAGAGCGCCGCCAGGACGATCGCCTCCCAGCGGGCCATACTAAGGCTGATCAGGATCGCCACCGCGAACATCGATTGTCCGGCCGTGAGGAAGATCTCCTCCGATTGGCGCGCGTCGAACTCCAGGGGGCTCAGAGTTCCGCCGGAGATGCTGAAGGCCAGCGGCAGGCTGCCGATGAGCAGCGTCCACTGGTTGACCTTTGACGAGATCAGGATCGTCATCCCGGCATGGTGGCGGCCCCGTAAGGCGAGCATGCCGGCGAGGATGAACTCCGGCGACTCCGACGCCAACGGCGCCACCCACTGCACAAGGATGAACTCGTCCACGCCCACGCTCGCGCCCGTTTCGACCAGGCCGTCCGCGAACGGCTCGGCGGCAGCGAAGATAGCGGCGGCGGCGAAGGCGAAGATGGCGAGCACTGAGGCGCGCCGGTTCGAGCGGGTCATCGCACCGATCGCCGCTGCCGGCCCCACGAACTCACGATCGTGCTCAGGTGGCGCGCGGGAGGCGACGAAGAGGTAGGCGCCGAAGAGTCCGAACATGATTCCGGTATCGATCAGACTGAGGTGGCCGCGGAGAGGAATCGAGAAGCTGTAAAGAGTGGCGAGACCGAGGAAGAGGATGCCTAGCGCGTTGCTCTTCTGCACCGTCATTTGTGACTTCTTCGTGCGCAGGTAGAAGATCAAGAAGACGACCGGCCAGGCGAGGCCCACCAGCAGCCGGTTGCCGCCCGTCATGTTGGCGATCGCGAGGTGGCTCGGATGCGGGTCCTCGCAGCCCACGGGGAGGTTCGCAGCGGCGTTGATGCACTCCTCCGCGTGGGGCGCGCGGATCGCAAACACAAGATCGACGGCATACTCCGGGAGCACCGCGATCAGCGCCAGCACGACCAGCGCGAGACCGGCCGAGATTTCGGTCTCGGCGACCTCTGAGGCCCACGTCAGCAGGGTAGCGGCGGCAAAGATGGCGACGCCGAAGATGGCCGCCTCGACCCAAACGGGGATATCCAGGTGGAAGACGCCGGTGACTTCAGCGACACGAAGGACAGGCGCTGGCAGAGCGGCGGCGAAGGCGGCAGCGAGCAGGAACCACTCGCGGACGTGAGGTCCGCCGCTGGGTGCCACAGGCGAGATATCGTCGCTGCGGTCGGGCTCTCGGTCGCCGGCGGCCATATGTGGGCAGTATATCCGGCCTGTACGTTAGCCGGAACACTCGTTCGTTGACACCTCGAAGCGGCGGATTATACAGTGATTTCCGCCGGCACCTGGGCTGAGAGGCCCGCATGAGGGCCGGACAGATCGTCAGGAAGAGAGGCACGACGTGACCGCAACCAACGGAAGCTCCAGCAAAAAGGACTGGCTGGACGGCACGTACGCGCGCAGCACTGCCAAATCTGCCGAGCGCGAATACCCGTTCGAGACATCAGACGGCGAAGAGGTGGACCCGCTCTACGCGCCGCAGGACCTCAACGACTGGGACTACGAAAAGCAGCTCGGGTTCCCGGGCGAGTTCCCCTACACCCGAGGCGTTCAGCCGACGATGTACCGCGGCCGGCTGTGGACGATGCGCCAGTACGCCGGGTTCGGCGACGCCGAAGAGTCGAACCAGCGCTACCGCTACCTCCTGTCGCAGGGCCAGACCGGCCTCTCCGTCGCCTTCGACCTGCCGACGCAGATCGGCTACGACTCCGATCATCCGATGGCGGAGGGCGAAGTCGGCAAGGTCGGTGTAGCCATCGCCTCCCTGGCGGACATGGAACTGATGATGAAGGACATTCCGCTGGAGAAGGTGACGACGTCGATGACGATCAACGCCACAGGTCCGATCCTGCTGGCGTTCTACGTCGCGCTGGCCAAGAAGCAGGGCGCCGACCTCTCGAAGATCGGCGGCACGACGCAGAACGACATCCTCAAGGAGTACATCGCCCGCGGCACCTACATCTTCCCGCCGGAAGGCTCGATGCGCTTGATCACGGACGTCTTTGCTTGGTGCAAGGAGAACCTGCCGGTCTGGAACACGATCAGCATCAGCGGCTACCACATGCGCGAAGCCGGCTGCACGGCTGTGCAAGAGGTCGCCTTCACATTCGCCGACGCGATCGCCTACTGTGAGGCGGCGCTGGCGGCAGGCCTCGAATTCGACGAATTCGCGCCTCGGCTCTCGTTCTTCTTCGCCTCCTTCACGAACCTGGTCGAGGAAGTGGCGAAGTTCCGCGCGGCGCGCCGCCTTTGGGCGCGGCTGGCCAAGGACCGCTTCGGCGCGAAAAACGAGCGCAGCATGATGCTCCGCTTTCACACGCAGACAGGCGGCTCGACGCTCACCGCTCAGCAGCCGGAGAACAACATCGTGCGCACGGCGATCCAGGCGCTGGCCGCCGTTCTGGGCGGTACGCAGTCACTGCACACCAACTCGATGGACGAAGCGCTGGCGCTACCCACGGAGAAAGCGGTCCAGATCGCGCTGCGCACGCAGCAGGTGATCGCCTACGAGAGCGGCGTTGCCGACGTCATCGACCCGCTGGCCGGCTCCTACGAGATCGAAGTGCTGACGGACCGCATTGAGGCGGAGGCGATGAAGTACATCGAACGCATCGAAGACCTGGGCGGCGCCATGCGGGCGATCGAGGGCGGCTACCAGCAGCGCGAGATCCAGGAGGCGTCCTACCGCTACCAGAAGTCGGTGGACGACGGCTATCGCACCGTCGTCGGTGTGAACGAGTTTACGGTCGAAGAGGAAGTGCGGCCGGAGATCCTGCGCGTGCGCGAAGAGGTGGTCCGCCGCCAGGTGGAGCGCCTGAAACGCGTGCGCGCCGAGCGCGACGAAGCGAAAGCGCAGGCCTTGCTGGGCCAGCTCGAAGAGGCAGCGAAGTCGGACACCAACGTCATGCCGGTGCTCATCGAGTGCGTTGAGAACTACCTGACGATCGGCGAAATCTGCGACGTGCTGCGCGGCGTCTTCGGCGTGCAGCGCGAGTTCATGGTGTTCTAGGCCAGCGATCCGATGGGCCAGATGTCGGACGCCGACCGCGAGGCGTTTCTCGCTGTCAAACGATATGGCATCCTCACGACGCTGCACGGCGACGGCTCGCCGATCGCGATCCCGGTCTGGTTCGACTGGGGTGGGGCCAGCGTGAAGATGTTCACCTACGCCGGATCGCCCAAGCTCCGCCGGCTCGCCAACGACGCCCGCGCGTCCGTGCTCGTCACGAATCACGTCGACGAGAAGGAGAAGTGGGTCGCCTTCGATGGCACGGTCGCCGTCAGCGAGGAGGGCGGGCTGGAGCTGGCGGAGAAGCTGGCGCAGCGCTACTGGGACCTCGACGACCCCGGCCGGGTGTCTGCGCTGCAGACCTGGCGCGCAATGGAGTCTGGCTGGCGGCTGCTGGAGCTGGTGCCGGATAGAGTACGTACATACGCTGACTGACTGGAAAGGGGACGATCTGCTGTGAGCAATCTCGACGCGCTGCTCAACGACCTAGAGAAGTCTTTCGCCGACCTCCAGGGCGCGATCGAAGGGCTGACCCACGAACAACTGATTAAGACATTCGAAGGTGAGTGGTCCGTGCGCGATACCCTCGGCCACATCATCGGCTGGCACCACGAGATGGACGACGCGCTGGAGCGGATCGCCCGCGGCGAAAAGCCGGTTCCCGACGGCGTGGACTATAGCGATAGCGACGCCTGGAACGCGCGCTTTACGGAGACCTGGCGAAACGCCAGTCCGCAAGCCGTCGTAGCCGAACTGGCGGCGAGCAAAGGCCTCTTCGTCGATGCGGCGCGCCAGGTGCCGGACGAGAAGTTCGAGGAAGGGCGGGCAGCCTACCGCATCGTCACTGGCTCCGCCACGGACCACTACGCCGAGCACGCGCCGGTCATCCGCGCCTGGCGGGAGCGCGAGGGCATTTGAGAGCTCTGACGGACCGCTCGCAGCTCCGGAGCGAGCTTGAGGCGGCGGGCAAGCGCGTGTCGGCGGCGACCGGCGGGCTGAAGAGCGAGGAACAAGCGCCGGCTGTGGCGATCGGCGACTGGTCCGTCAAGGACCATCTGAACCACATGTGCCACTGGCACGAGTTCCGGGCGGCGGAGGTCATGCGTATCAGCCGCGGTGGACAGACGGCGTACCCGCCCTTCAACGATGAGCAGGTTGATGTCGTGAACCGCACGTTCGCCGGCCTGCGACGCGGCCTGCCGTTGGCACAGGTCGTCGGGGACCTTGAGTTCGCCCGCGACATGGTCATCGAGGCGGTCGCCAACTGTCCGGAGGAGGCGCTGGAGGAGAGCCGCTACGGGGAATGCGGCATCCAGGCCGGCATCACGCACGACAACGAACACGCCGGGACGATCGAGGCGTGGCGAAAGAAGGCAGGCATATGATCGAGACTATAGAACACCGCTCATCCTTCGAGAACCTCAGGACGAGTGGTGCGGACCGTCGGAGGAGCTGCCCATGATCGACAAGATCCACCACGTCGGCATCGCTGTCCACGACCTGGACGAGGCGCTCAAGTTCTACCGCGACACGCTGGGGCTGCACGTCCACGCACAGGACACGGTGGAGGACCAGGGCGTGCGGGCGGCCCTCCTCACGATCGGCGAAAGTGAGATCGAACTGCTGGAGCCGACCAGCCCTGAGGCGAATATGGCGAAGTTCCTCGAGCGCAAAGGTGAGGGCCTGCACCATATCTGCTTCCAGACGGAGGATGTCGATGGCGAGCTGGGTGAGCTGAAGGAAAAGGGCGTCCAGCTCGTCGACGAGAAGTCACGTGTTGGCCTGGCCGGCATGATCTGCTTCCTGCACCCGAAGGCCAGCCGGGGGGTTCTCGTGGAGCTGGCGACGCCGATGGAGATCTACAAGGGGCCAAATGCCTGATGTCAGACGGTGCCACGGTCGAGGAGATCGAAGCTGTCCAGGTGGTCGTCCGCGATGCTGAAGCGGTCGTCGATGCGTACGTCAGGCTCGGTTTTCCGTTCGCCTGGCGTGGCGGAGGCAGCGCGGGATGGAGTAACGCCGGCGTCTGGCTGGGCAAGGTCGACCTCGAGTTCATCGCACCCGGCGGCGACGGCAGCCCCCAGTCCCGCTTCTTCGAGGCCGAACTCGAGCGCGGCGGGGAGGGGCTGGTCCAGCTGGCCCTGTGCAGCGCGGACCTCGACGCTGCCGTCGGGCGTTTGCGGGACGGCGGAGTCGGTGCCGACGATCCGATATCGAGCCAGTCGATGCACGCCGGAGATGACGAGAACCAGTTCCGGATCGCTTTCGCCCGCGGCCGTATCGATGGCCTGCGAGCGTTCATCGTCGAGCGGCAGAAGCGTCGGCCGACGCCGACCGAGAAGGAGAGTCCCTTGAACGTGAAGAAGCTTGACCACGTCGTCATCGCCACCGGCGACCTGGAGGACTCGCTCATCCAGTGGGAGCGCAACGTTGGCCTCAAGGCGGACGCCTCACTGAACCAGCCCCTGGGCGCCGGCTTCAAGGTTTCGCGCTTGCCGATCGGCGAGTCGTTCCTGGAGCTGGTGCAGCCAGTGGAGGAGAAGGGCCGCTTCTACGAGCAGTTTCAGGAGCGCGGCGAAGGGCTCTTCTCGATCAGCGTCGAGGTCGAGGATCTGGACGCCGCCGTCGAGCACCTCCGGGGCACGGGCGCCAGGGTCTCCGATCCGGAGCCGAGCATCTGGCCCGGCGCCCGCGTGGCCCGCATCAACCGGGCCTATGCGCACGGCGTTTCGATCCAGCTGATCGAGCGTTCCTGACGTTGCTGGCGTAGCTGGCCGCTGGCGGCTGTCCACATCTTCGCTATAATCGCCTGGCAGGAGGACCGCCCGAACATGACTGACGAACCGAAGCTCAAGATAATCATCGCCAAGCCCGGCCTCGACGGGCACGACCGCGGGGCCAAAGTGGTCGCCCGGGCCCTACGGGACGCCGGCCACGAAGTGATCTACACGGGAATCCGGCAGACGCCCGAGATGATCGCCGAGACGGCGCTGCAGGAGGACGCCGACATGATCGGCCTCTCGATCCTCTCCGGCGCTCACCTGGAGCTCTTTCCGCGCATCATCGCTGAGCTGAAGAAGCGCGACATGGCCGACGTCTCTCTGTTCGCCGGCGGCATCATTCCGGACGAGGACCGCGCGAAGCTGAAGGAGATGGGCTTCGGCGGCATCTTCGGGCCCGGCGCCTCTACCCACGACATCGTCGCCTGGGTCGCTGAGAACGCCTCGAAGAGCGGCGCGACGGCCGCATAGGTGGATTCCGACCGCGTCAAGCGCCTGCTGGAAGGTGAAAGGCGGTCGCTCACGCGCGTCATAACCGCGGTCGAGAACGGCCGGGACGATGGGCGCGAGGCGCTACGCGAGCTCTTCCCCAGGTCCGGAAACGCGCAGGTCATCGGCGTCACGGGACCGACGGGCTCTGGCAAGAGCACGCTCGTCGGCGCGCTCACTCGCGAGCTTCGCGAGCGCGGCAAGACCGTGGGCATCGTCGCCGTCGACCCGACGAGCCCGTTCAGCCACGGCGCCATCCTCGGTGATCGTATCCGCATGCAGGACCTGACCGCCGACCCGGGAGTGTTCATCCGCAGCATGGCGACGCGCGGCGCGCTTGGCGGCCTCTCCGCCGCCACGACCGACGTCGTCACCGTGCTTGACGCCGCCGGTTGGGACGTCGTGATCGTCGAGACGGTGGGCGCGGGCCAGGATGAGGTCGAGATCGCTGACACGGCGCACACCACAATCGTGGTCAACATCCCCGGCGCCGGCGACGACATGCAGGCGATTAAGGCCGGCATCTTGGAGATCGCGGACGTTCTGGTCGTCAACAAGGCCGACTTGCCCCAGGCGGAGAGCGTCTTCAAGCAGCTTCACATTTACACGGACCTGCAGCGGCAGTCCGGCTGGGACGTGCCGATCATCAAGACGATCGCTCACAAGGGCGAGGGCGCGGCCGAATTGGCTGACGCGATCGAGAAGCACCGTCAGTACCTCGCCGAGTCCGGTCGCCTCGAAGACATGCGCCGTCAGCGCGCGCATCGCCAGCTTCTAACGGTCACGCAGGCGGCGCTGCTCGAGAGCGTGCTCGCGCAGGAAGGTGGCCTCGTCGACGAACTTGTGGAGCAGATCGCCCGCCGCGAGATCGACCCGCACACGGCCGCCGACAAGCTAATCGAGGCCGCCGGGGCCTAGCGCCTCGCCTAGAGGCCGGAGGAGATGATCGCCTGGTCTTCGCCGGTCAGCTCTTTGCGCTGTACCCACTCCATGCCGTCCGGCGTCACGACGAGCACGTCGATCGATCCGCCGACGGATGGGTAGCGCGGCTCGAAGCGCAGGGTGTCGATCGTCGTGCGGATGAGGTGGATCGCGTAGTCCACGGCGTCTTGCATCGGCATCGCGGCGAAGATCGGCAGATGCTGCTTGTCGATCAGCCGGTTGGCGACGAGCACGTCGCCGGCGCGGACGACACCGTACTGGACGCGGCCTTTGTCCGTCGCGTTGACGCGCCGCACCTTCGGCTCGCGAGTCGTGTGGCCGACGAGCACGTAGGGCACGCTGGCCCGGCCCTCGATGCGGTAGCCGGCGATGTGGAAGCCCAGGTTGATGTTCGGGAACTTCTGCTGGAAGTAGGTGAGGAAGCGATCGGCCACGGTGACGACGTCGTCTTCCCCCGCGAGCTCCTGCTCGGCGAACGCGTGGAGGTGGCTATCGGCCGGTTGGTTGTCGATGACAGCGGAGTCGTAGAGGCCGACGCCGGCGCCGATCGTTGGCAGCGCGACGATCTTGTAGGCGCTGTCTGAGAGGACGATCTGCTGACGCACAGTCTCCTGCTGGTCGCCGTCCTGGCGCTGGCCGCTGAGCTGGGCGCTCATGCGAGAATCGGCGGCCATGACGATGCCGCTGGGAACGTAGACCGAAACGACTAGTGACATGCTACGGGCATCGTACCGAATCAGAGCCGGGCGGCCAAGCCGGTTCGCCCCCAGTGTATAATCCTCGCGAGGGTCGGCCTGGTGTCGGCTCGTCTCATTGATGGACGAAATATTAACCGTCTCGCTGCAGCTCATTCTGGTTGCAGCGCTTGTTCTCCTTAACGGGCTCTTCGTAGCCGCCGAGTTCTCCATCGTCGCTGTCCGTCGCACGAAGCTGGAGACGATGGCGAACGAGGGCCAGGGTCTCGCCCGCTTGTCGCTGCGGGCGATCGACAACCTCAACAACTACCTGGCGGCGACGCAGCTCGGCATCACGATCGCCAGCATCGGCCTCGGCTTCGTCGGCGAGCCGCTGCTGGCAAACCAGATCGAACCGATCTTCGAGGACCTCTTCGGCGCGGAAGCGGCAGGCATCTCGTCGCACGCCGTCGCCGTGCCGATCGCCTTCATCATCATCACAGCGCTGCACATCGTGCTGGGCGAGCTGACACCGAAGAGTCTCGCCCTCTTCAACCCGGAACGTGTCTCGCTCCTCACCGTGCCACCGACGGAGGTCTTCCGGCTGGCGTTCTGGCCGGCGATCTGGGTCCTCAACGGCGTCGCCAACCTCATCCTGCGCCCGTTCGGCCTTAGCGCCGCGGAGGGTGGCGCACACAGCGCCCACACCAAGGAAGAGATCGGCCTGCTGGTTGCCCAGAGCGCCGAGGCCGGCGTGCTGGAGAGCGACGAGGCGGAGCTGCTCTCCGGTGTCTTCGAATTCGGCAACCGGCGGATCAACGAGGTCATGGTGCCCCGCACGGAGGTCGTCTGGTTGGAGCGCGGCACCCCCCTGCGGGACTTCTTCCCGACGTACATGCAGCACCCGCACTCTCGCTTTCCGGTCTTCGAGGAGAAGCACGACAACGTGGTCGGCATCGTCAACATCAAGGATGTTCTGCGGGGCATCGGCGAAGGCACGATGTCCGACGGCGATCCGATAGACCTGGCGATGCGCCCGGCGCTGTTCGTGCCGGAGACGAAGGTCGTCGGCGCGGCGTTCTTCGACATGCAGGAGGCCGGCCACCAGATGGCGATCGCAGTCGATGAATACGGCGGCACTGCCGGCATCGTCACGCTCGAAATGCTGCTCGAAGAGCTGGTCGGCTACGTCAGCGATGAGCTGCGCCGCCACGAGGAGGAGTTCGTCGAAGTGGACGAGCGCACGGTGCAGGTCGACGGCGGAATGAGCATCCACGACGCCAACCAGGACCTCAAGCTGGACCTGCCTGATGGTGACTACGAGACCGTCGGCGGGTTCGTCCTGAGCAAGCTCGGGCGGATCCCGGAGGAGGGTGAGGAGGTAGCCCACGACGACCTGCTTATCGCCGTCACCCGCGTCGAAGGGAACCGCATCGAAGAAGTGACGATCACCCGGGAGCGAGCGTGAAGGCGCAGCGTCTACGGTTCCGCTATCGAATCACGTCCGAGGCCGTCGGTCTTGGCCAGCGTGACCTCGCTCGTGTCTGGGAGGAGGCGCTGGTCGGCGCCAACCTGCCGCTCGCGCACTCCGAGGGCAAGCGCTCCGGAGCGCTGATCCAGATCGCGGTGGCGTTGCCGCAAGGAGTGACCGCGGACGGTGAGCTGGCGGACGTATTCCTCCACGAGCCGGTGGCTCCGGCCGCGGCATTGGCCGGCGTCGTGAAGACGCTGCGGCCCGGCGTGGAGGCCGTCAGCGTGGAGGAGGCCGGCGTTGGCGGTCCGTCGCTGCAGGCACTCGTGCGCTGGGCCGAGTACGACGTGCGCGTGCCCGCGAACGGTCTCACAGCGGATGACCTTGGCCGGCGGATCGCGACGCTGCTGGAAGCCGTCTCGGTGCCTGCTGAGCACCAGCGCGAGAAGAAGGTGCGCAAGTACGACCTGAGGCCGCTCGTCCTCGACATTCGGCTGGAGGGCGTCGAGGACGGCGCGTTCCGGCTGTCGATGCGGCTGCGCGCCGAGCAGGAGTCGACGGCGCGGGCCGATCAGACGGCCCTGGCTCTCGAGCTGCCGGAGCCCTTTAGCGTGCACCGCCGCTGTCTTCGCCTCGACGACGTGCCTGCCGTCCTGCGCGCCTATCGCGCCGGCGGCGAACGCGGCGGCTGATGCACCTCCTCCTCGTACGCCACGGCGAAACAGAGCACAACCGCCGGAACCTGGCGCTGGGGCAGGCGGACGTGCCGCTGAACGAGACCGGACGGCGGCAGGCAGAAGCGCTGGGCCGCGCGTTGTCCGGAGAGCGGCTCGACGCCGTCTACGCCAGCCCTCTCGTGCGGGCCCACCTCACGGCCGAGGCGATCGCCGGAGCGCAGAGCCTGGAGGTCGTGACCGAAGACGGCCTGATCGAGATGGACGTCGGCGAGATGGATGGCATGCCGTTCACCGAGCTGCGGGAGAAGTTCCCCGGGTTCGTCGAGAGCTGGCTGGGCCCCGACGGCTCGAGCGAACAGATGCCCGGCGGCGAACGCCTGATGGACGTGCGGGACCGGGCGTCCGCCGCGCTCTCAGCGATCGTCGACCGCCACGAGGGTGGGCGAGTCTGCGTCGTGTCGCACAACTTCGTGATCCTCTCCCTGCTCACGCAGCTCCTAGGCCTGGAGCTGGCGGGCTTCCGTCGCCTGCAGCATTCCGTGGCGGCGATCACGCGTGTCGAATGGCGGCAAGGCGCGCCGGTAGTCGTCTCGATTAACGACACCTGTCACCTGGACGGGATAACCTGAGCGCACTCGCTGCGTTTGTAATGGTGTTGCTGAACCTGAAGTACGCTGCTAGTCTACTCAGATAAGGACAAAAGTGCGTAAACGTTTACCCCGTTTCTCCGGCACGCGGCTTATCCTTCTCGCCGCCGCCTGCATGGTCGTCTACTTCCTCGCCACCGGCGCCGCCAACCTCGTCCGCTCTCGCCAGCTGACGCAGGAAGAGAGCAGCCTTCAGTCGCAGATCGACGATCTGGAGTCGCGCTACGGAAGGCTCATCGCGCTGGAGGAGTACCTGGAGTCCGACGAGTACGTTGAGTCGGTCGCCCGCGAGCAGCTCGGCCTGGTCAAGCCGGGCGAGACCGCCTTCATCGCCATCCCCACCCAGCCGTCGCCGGCGCCCGAAGAGGGCTCCGCGACAGACCTGTGGTGGGAAGTCCTGATACGCTAGCCTGGCCCGCCCCGCGATACACTCGGGCCCGGAAGGATCGCACTTCAGCATGCCGCTCAAGCTTTCGTCTTCGCCGTTTACGCGCAGCATCGATAAGCGCGTCGCTGAGTTCGTTGGACGCCACGACGGCCTCGAGTCGGGGGAGACGGTCGTCGCCGCTGTGTCCGGGGGCCGGGACTCGACGGCGCTTCTGCTGATCCTGTCTCGCATCGCCAGGGAGCTGAAGCTCAAGGTCAGGGCTGGCCACTTCGATCACCAGCTCCGGCAACCGTCCGAGGCCGACGGCGACCGGCGCTTCGTCGCCTCGCTGTGCCGGGCGCTCCGCGTGCCGTTGGCCACCGGCCGGGGGAACGCCGGAACTCGCGCCAAGCGGGAGAAGGAGTCGACCGAGGACGCGGCACGAAAGATCCGCTATCGCTTCCTGGGCAACGAGGCGCGAGATGCGGAAGCGTCGGCAGTCGCCACCGGCCACACGCTGGACGACCGCGCCGAGACGGTGCTCCTGCACATCCTTCGCGGCAGCGGCCTTTCGGGGCTGGCGGCGCTGGCCGCGCGTTCGCCCTGGCCCTTCGGACGCGGCCCGGCGCTGGCCCGTCCGATTATCGAGCTGCGCCGCGAGGAGACCGAACGCTACTGCCGAGAGTCCGGCGTCGAGCCGCGGCGGGATCCCACGAACGATCTGCCGATAGCAACTCGCAACCGCGTCCGCAACGAGCTGATGCCCTCACTGCGCGAGTTCAACCCGCGCGTGGACGAGGCGCTCGTCCGCCTCGCCGACGCCGCGGTGATTGACGACGACTTCGTCGACAGGGTTGCGCAGCGCGACTGGCTGGCGCTGGCCTCGGCGACCCGCGGACGCGTGGTCTTCCCGCGCGAAGCGTTCGAGGGTTTCCACCCCGCGATTCGCGCACGGCTGCTGATGCGAGCGGCTGAGCGCCTGGGCGGCGACGCTTCTCCGGCCGCCAGTCACCTGACGAACATCGACGCGGCGCTCGGCAAGCCGACGTCCCGCGTCTCGTTGCCCGGCGGGCTGATCTGCTCGATCGCGAAGCAGAGGATCACGATCTCGCGCGCCGGCCAGGCCCGGGAACGACCGGCAGAAGCGACGCTGACGGTGCCCGGGACGACGTCCTGGGGTGCCTGGAAGCTGACGGCCGAGGAGGCGACAGGGGCCTTGCCGAAGCGGATCGATGGGCTGGAGGCCTACTTGGCGGCGGCGGCCGTCCGAGGCCAGCTGCGGGTGCGCTCGCGCCGGCCGGGCGACCGGCTGCGGCCGCTGGGGATGCGCGGCGAGAAGAAGGTACAGGACATCCTGATCGACGCCAAGGTGCCGGCGGAGGAGCGAGACGACGTGCCTATCCTCTGCGACGACGAGGGTGTGCTCTGGGTTGTCGGGCAGCGCCTGGCGGAGCGAGGTGCGGTGCGCCGGAAGGGCCGGATGGTGCACGTGCGGGCGAAGCGAACGGGTGTGGCGCGCCGTCGTTGACCGCCATCGCACGCGTGTGCTATTTTAATGAGGATACGGAAGAAGAGTTCTTTAAGAAGCTAGCGCTCAGACGGCGCGAAGCGGGCCGCGATGGCCCCCACAGACCAGAGTAGGGCAGACGATTTGACAGTCTGCCGACGCCGTCCTAAACTCATTCGTTGGCAGACAAGAGAAGAGGCAAGCCAGGAACCTGATGCGGCGAGGTCGCCCGGGTACCGAGATTTGCTGTGTCTTCCGTGAGGCGGAGGGAGCTCTGCCGGCACCTTAACATCTGAATAGTGGATGGAAGTGCGAGGCTTCCGAAATACATTCAAGTCAAAGCCAAATTAGATCTGAATGGAAATTTTTTCATGAGGGTTTGATCCTGGCTCAGGACGAACGCTGGCGGCGCGCCTTACGCATGCAAGTCGAACGGACCTTCGGGTTAGTGGCGGACGGCTGAGTAACGCGTAGGTAACCTGCCCAGTGGTGGGGAATAACTTGCCGAAAGGTGAGCTAATACCGCATGAGCTCCCGGTCTGAGATGGTCGGGAGGAAAGCAGCAATGCGCCATTGGAGGGACCTGCGTCCTATCAGGTAGTTGGTGGGGTAACGGCCTACCAAGCCGATGACGGGTAACTGGTCTGAGAGGACGATCAGTCAGAAGGGGACTGAGACACGGCCCCTACTCCTACGGGAGGCAGCAGCGAGGAATCTTGGGCAATGGGCGAAAGCCTGACCCAGCGACGCCGCGTGAGGGATGAAGGCCTTCGGGTCGTAAACCTCTTTTGTGAGGGAAGAAGTTCTGACGGTACCTCACGAATAAGCCACGGCTAACTACGTGCCAGCAGCCGCGGTAATACGTAGGTGGCGAGCGTTGTCCGGATTTACTGGGCGTAAAGGGCTTGTAGGCGGTTCGTTAAGTCCGGTGTGAAATCTCCCGGCTCAACTGGGAGGGGTCATCGGATACTGGCGGACTTGAGGTGGGCAGAGGAAAGCGGAATTCCCGGCGTAGCGGTGAAATGCGTAGATATCGGGAGGAACACCAGTGGCGAAGGCGGCTTTCTGGACCTATCCTGACGCTGAGGAGCGAAAGCGTGGGGAGCGAACCGGATTAGATACCCGGGTAGTCCACGCCCTAAACGGTGGATGCTAGGTGTGGGGGGTGTCGACCCCCTCCGTGCCGCAGCTAACGCTTTAAGCATCCCGCCTGGGGAGTACAACCGCAAGGTTAAAACTCAAAGGAATTGACGGGGGCCCGCACAAGCGGCGGAGCGTGTGGTTTAATTCGATGCAACGCGAAGAACCTTACCAGGGCTTGACATATTAGTGGTACGGATCTGAAAGGTGAAGGACCCTTCGGGGAGCTAATACAGGTGCTGCATGGCTGTCGTCAGCTCGTGCCGTGAGGTGTTGGGTTAAGTCCCGCAACGAGCGCAACCCTCGCCGTTAGTTAAATATCTCTAACGGGACCGCTGGGATAAACCCAGAGGAAGGTGGGGATGACGTCAAGTCAGCATGGCCCTTACGCCCTGGGCTACACACACGCTACAATGGTCGGTACAGTGGGCTGCCAAGGCGCGAGCCGGAGCTAATCCCCCAAAGCCGGCCCCAGTTCAGATTGCAGGCTGCAACTCGCCTGCATGAAGGCGGAGTCGCTAGTAACCGCAGGTCAGCAATACTGCGGTGAATACGTTCCCGGGCCTTGTACACACCGCCCGTCACGTCATGGAAGCCGGCAGCACCTGAAGCCGCTGAGCCAACGCGCAAGCGGGGCAGGCGTTTAGGGTGAGGCTGGTAACTGGGACGAAGTCGTAACAAGGTAGCCGTACGGGAACGTGCGGCTGGATCACCTCCTTTCTAGGGAGCTGAAACACAGCACGTGGCCTTTATGGCCTCGTCAACACTCCTAGGTCGACCCTCTCTGCTTCGGCAGGGAGTGGGCCTAGCGCGAAAGCGCTACCTTTAGCAACACAGGGAGCCAAGCGCTTCCATCCACTATCCAGGGGTTAAGGCCGGCAGCGGCCCTGACCCGGCGGCGCCTCGGAACGCTGGCCGGTCCCACTCTTGAGCGGGGCCCTATCCCGGAGGGCGATTAGCTCAGCTGGTTAGAGCGCGGTCCTGATAAGACCGAGGTCGGTGGTTCGAGTCCACCATCGCCCACCAGCCGCAGTCCAGAGGTGGGGCCGTAGCTCAGTTGGGAGAGCGCCGCCTTTGCAAGGCGGAAGTCGGGGGTTCGAGTCCCCCCGGCTCCACCAGAGCACCCGCCGAAAAGGCAGTCCACGGACCCTTCTGTCGCAAGGAACACTTGCGGCCGGAAGGTCCGGCGGATCGCCGCCGCGAACGTTAACAAGCGAATAGAGTTGATGACCTGAGGGATCAAAACCCGTGCCTAAGAACACGACACATGTTGTGTCGATAATGGAGTGGTGGTTAAAGCTACGAAGGGCGCGCGGTGGATGCCTAGGCGTTGGAGGCCGAAGAAGGACGTGGTATGGCTGCGATAAGCCTCGGTTAGCTGCCTTGCAAGCTTAGCCGGGGATTTCCGAATGGGGGAACCCGCCTGGATGCATAATCCAGGCACTCCGATTAATTCGGAGGGGGCACCGGGGGAACTGAAACATCTAAGTACCCCGAGGAAAAGAGATTATTCCCTTAGTAGCGGCGAGCGAACGGGGAAAAGCCCAAACCCGCATGGAAGTTAACGGGGCACGACCCAATGCCCTGCGGGTGTTGTAAGACACGGACTGGCGGTATCGTGTTAGCTGCCGAAGAGTTACAAAACCTCGCTCTAGTGGAAGGAACCTGGAAAGGGCCGCCATAGAGAGTGACAGCCTCGTACACGAAAGAGTAGAGGACTCTTCCGTCCGTGTTCTTGAGTACCACGGGACACGTGAAATCCCGTGGGAAGCTGGGAAGACCACTTTCCAAGGCTAAACACCTCCAATGACCGATAGTGCAGCAGTACCGTGAGGGAAAGGTGAAATAGCACCCCGGGAGGGGAGTTAAAAGACCCTGAAACCGTGTGCCTACAAACCGTTGGAGTCTGCCTTCGGGCGGATGACAGCGTGCCTATTGAAGAATGAGCCGGCGAGTAAATCTCAGTGGCTGGTTAAGCAAGGGAGCTTGCGGAGCCAGAGCGAAAGCGAGTCCGAACAGGGCGTTGCCTTAGGGCAAGTCGCTGGGATTTGACCCGAAACCGGGTGAGCTACCCATGGCCAGGGTGAAGTCAGCCTAGTCGGCTGATGGAGGCCCGAACCATTTAACGTTGCAAAGTTACTGGATGAGCTGTGGGTAGAGGTGAAATGCCAATCGAACCCGGAGATAGCTGGTTCTCCCCGAAATGCATTGAGGTGCAGCCTCAGCGAATGTCTTCTGGAGGTAGGGCACTGGATGGGCTCGGGGGCTTAACGCTTACCAAACCCAACCAAACCACGAATGCCAGAAGATCTATCCTGGGAGTGAGCCCGTGGGGGATAAACTTCACGGACGAAAGGGAAACAACCCAGACCACCGGCTAAGGTCCCCAAGTGTGCGCTAAGTGGGAAAGGATGTGGGACAGCCCAGACAGCCAGGAGGTTGGCTTAGAAGCAGCCATCCTTGAAAGAGTGCGTAACAGCTCACTGGTCGATGCCATCCCGCGCCGAAAATGTAACGGGGCTAAAGCGCAGCACCGAAGCCGTGGCTTGTTCTGCCTTCGGGCAGAGCAGGGGTAGGGGAGCGTTCCGCTCAGCTGTGAAGCCAGCCTGTAAGGTCTGGTGGAGCGTGCGGAAGTGAGAATGCCGGCATGAGTAGCACAAGGCGAGTGAGAATCTCGCCCACCGAATGCCTAAGGTTTCCTACGGAAGGTTCGTCCACGTAGGGTTAGGCGGGCCTAAGGATAAGGCGAATAGCCGATGCCGATGGACAGACGGTTATTATTCCGTCCCCGTTTGCATGGCGTTATCAGACGGCGGGGGGACCCAGTAGGGTAGGCACAGCGGGCCCATTGGACATGGTCCGTCCCTGGCCTGTAGGCGTCCGGGAGGAGGAAAATCCCCTCCCGGGTTAAGCTGAGGGGCTGGGGCGAGCAGCGACTTCGGTCAACGCGAGTGAGCTGAACCCACACTGGCTAGAAAAGCCTCGCCGTCGAGGCATGCAGGCGCCCGTACCGCAAACCGACACAGGTAGGCTGGGGTAAGCGCCCTCAGGTGGTCGAGTGATCCCCCCTCAAGGAACTCGGCAATTTGGCCTCGTAACTTCGGGAGAAGAGGTGCCCCTGTCGGTGAAAGGGCTAGCCCCTGGAGCGGACGGGGGTCGCAGCGAAGCGGCCCAAACGACTGTTTAACAAAAACACAGGTCTCTGCCAAAGCGAAAGCTGAGGTATAGGGGCTGACACCTGCCCGGTGCCGGAAGGTTAAAGGGCGGGCTGATAAGGCCCAAACCGAAGCCCCGGTGAACGGCGGCCGTAACTATAACGGTCCTAAGGTAGCGAAATTCCTTGTCGGGTAAGTTCCGACCCGCACGAAAGGTGTCACGAGTTGGGCAGTGTCTCGAGGGGGGGCTCGGCGAAATTGCAGGACCCGTGAAGATGCGGGTTTCCCGCCGCAGGACAAAAAGACCCCGTGGAGCTTTACTGCAGCTTGACGTTGAAGGCGGGCCTGGGATGCGTAGGATAGGTGGGAGGCTTGGAAGCTGGGTTTCCGGACTCGGTGGAGCCGCCCTTGAAATACCACTCTTCCTAGGTTTACCTCCTAACTCCGCCATAGCGGAAGACAGCGTCTGGTGGGCAGTTTGACTGGGGCGGTCGCCTCCCAAAAGGTAACGGAGGCGCCCAAAGGTTCCCTCAGGCTGGATGGAAATCAGCCGTTGAGCACATTGGTATAAGGGAGCTTGACTGTGAGGCCTACAAGCCGAACAGGGACGAAAGTCGGGCAAAGTGACCCTACGGTTCCGTGTGGAAGGGCCGTGGATTATCGGATAAAAGCTACCCCGGGGATAACAGGCTGATCTCTCCCAAGCGCTCACAGCGACGGGGAGGTTTGGCACCTCGATGTCGGCTCGTCGCATCCTGGGGCTGAAGCAGGTCCCAAGGGTTGGGCTGTTCGCCCATTAAAGCGGCACGCGAGCTGGGTTCAGAACGTCGTGAGACAGTTCGGTCTCTATCCGCGGTGGGCGCAGGAGACTTGAGAGGAGCTGCCCCTAGTACGAGAGGACTGGGGTGGACGAACCGCTGGTGTGTGGGTTGTCTCGCCAGAGGCAAAAAGCCCAGTAGCTATGTTCGGAAGGGATAAGCGCTGAAGGCATCTAAGCGCGAAGCCCCCCTCAAGATGAGGTCTCCCACCGGGTTAACCGGGTAAGGTCGCGGGAAGACTACCCGCTTGATAGGCGGCATGTGTAAGTCCGGTAACGGATTCAGCTAAGCCGTACTAATGACCGAGGGCTTGACCACCCCTCCATTATCTGCACAACATGGTAGCGAACTCAGGCATCAACTCTCTTCGCAACCCGTCGCCGGCGGGTTCACGTCGCGGGGTGGAGCAGCGGCAGCTCGCCGGGCTCATAACCCGGAGGTCGTGGGTTCGAGTCCCACCCCCGCTACCACGCGACAGAGGCCGGGGCCGCCCCAATCAGGCGGCTCCGGCTCACAACTTCATAAGTTAAGGCTCCTGGTGACTAGAGCGAGGTGGCCCCACCCGTTCCCATCCCGAACACGGAAGTGAAACGCCTCAGCGCTGACGATACTGCCCGGGCAACTGGGTGTGGAAAATAGGCCGTTGCCGGGGGCTTTTTCTTGTCCACCCTTCCCCTTCCCATCATCTCGCCGCCGCCCTCACCTATCTCTAACGGCGGCGTTTGCTATAATGACTGCGAGGTGCCATAGCGGTGCCTCGCCCCATCTCGGCATACGGAGGTAACCCTTGACCTTAGAAGAATCAGACGGGAGCGGCGCGCCTGAAGAATCGATGGCCGCCCTTCTCGAAGCAGAGACGACTGCTTACCCCGAGCTGCGGCGCGGGGAGATCATCGAAGGCACAGTCGTCGGCACAGACCGAGATGGAGTACTCGTTGATATCGGCGCCAAGTCTGAAGGAGTCGTTCCGCCCGGCGAGATGCACTGCCTCCAGCCGGAGGGCGCATCCAAACTGAACGACGGGGACAAGGTTCTCGTCTTCATCCTGCAGCCAGAGTCGCCCGAGGGGCAGATCATCCTCTCGATGGACAGGGCCCGCGGCGAGCGCGGCTGGCGCGTGCTGCAAGACTATCTTGATGAGAACGAATCGTTCGAAGGGTACGTCACCGGCAGCAACAAGGGCGGCCTCCTCGTCAACGTCGAGGGGATCAACGCCTTCGTGCCGTTGTCGCAGATCGTCGCCGGGCCGGAGCGCGGCTCGCCGGAGAACACGCGGCGCGCCCTCGCCGAATGGGTCGGCAGGACGGTCACTCTGAAGGTTATCGAGCTGAACCGCCGCCGCAACCGCGCGATCCTCTCCGAGCGCGCCGCCGTTCAGGAAAAGCGCGCCGCGGAGAAGGAGCGCCTGCTCCGGGAGCTGACCGAAGGCGAAGTCAAAGAAGGCCGGATCACCAGTATCCGCGACTTCGGTATCTTCGTGGACATCGGCGGTGCGGACGGCCTGGTGCACCTCTCTGAGCTCTCCTGGGAGCGCACGCCGCGCTCACCGCACGAGCTGTTCAAGGTTGGCGACGAGGTGCCCGTTTACGTGCTCAAGATCGACACCGAGGCGAAGAAGATCGCCCTCAGCGTGCGGCGCGCCCAGCCGGAGCGCTGGGAAGAGATCGTATCGCAGTACCGGGAAGGCCAGGTTGTCCCCGGCCAGGTGACGAAGCTGGCGCCCTTCGGCGCATTCGTCCGCCTGGAAGGGCCGATCGAGGGTCTGGTCCACATCTCAGAGTTGGTGGAGCGCAGAATTGGTCACCCGAACGAAGTCGTCCGCGAGGGCGACGTCCTACCTGTGAAGCTCGTACGTATCGAGCACGACCGCCACCGCCTTGGCCTCAGCCTGAAGCAGGCGCGCAGCAACGCCGAGGAAGATGGCTGGACGTTCAGCGAGCGCGGCGGCGCCATCGAGGCGCCGAAGGACGCGCTGGACCGCCTTGGCCTGGCCGCGATGCCCAACCAGGACGGCACGGCCGTCGCCGACGAGCTGGCGCCCGCTGCCGAGCCGAAGGTGACCGATGCGCCCGCCGCCGAGGTCGCTGAGCCGGAAGCGACGGTAGAGCCCGCCGCCGAGGCCGCAGAGCCGGAAGCGACGGTAGAGCCCGCCGCTGAGGCCGCTGAGCCGGAAGCGTAGAGCCCGCCGCCGAGGCCGCAGAGCCGGAAGCGACGGTAGAGCCCGCCGCCGAGGCCGCTGAGCCGGAAGCGACGGTAGAGCCCGCCGCCGAGGCCGCAGAGCCGGAAGGCGAGGCCGGAGACGACAACGATAACACGTCTTCTTTCGGCGAAGGCGCGGAGGCTGCCATAGAAGGTGCTGCTCCAGATGTAACGGAAACGTCGTCTGGCGCGTTCAATAAAGCAACGGAGTAGTGAAGTAGGTAGAAGGCGAGTCTGACTTATGGCGGACAGGTTCGACAAATTTACCGAGAGGGCGCGCCGCGTCCTGACTCTTGCACAGGAAGAAGCTCTGCGCTTCAACCACAACTACATCGGCACCGAGCATTTGCTGCTCGGCCTGGTGCGGGAGGGTGAAGGCGTTGCCGCAAAGGTACTCGCCAACCTCGGCGTCGAACTGAACAAGGTCCGCTCCGCAGTCGAGTTCATCATCGGCCGTGGCGACCGCGCGGTCATGGGGGAGATCGGTCTCACGCCCCGCGCCAAGAAAGTGATCGAGCTGGCCGTCGATGAGGCGCGCCGTCTCGGCCACCACTACATCGGCACAGAGCACCTGCTGCTCGGCCTCGTCCGCGAAGGCGAAGGCATCGCCGCTGGCGTGCTGGAGAGCCTCGGCGTAAGCCTCGACAAGGTGCGCGCCGAAGTCACACGCATCCTGGCGCAGAGCATGCCGCAGGGCGCCGCCCAGGGCGGACGCGCAGCCACTCGCACACCGACCGTCGACCAGCTGGGCATCGACCTCACAGCCGCCGCCCGGGCGGACAAGCTCGACCCGGTGATCGGCCGCGACAAAGAGATCGAGCGCGTCATCCAGATCCTCTCTCGTCGCACGAAGAACAACCCCGTGCTCATCGGCGAGCCGGGCGTCGGCAAGACGGCGATCGTCGAGGCGCTGGCGCAGCGGATCACTCGCGGCGAAGTGCCGGAGATGCTGCTCAACAAGCGGCTCGTCACGTTGGACATCGGCTCGCTCGTCGCGGGCACGAAGTACCGCGGCGAGTTCGAAGAGCGGCTGAAGAAGGTCATCGAAGAGCTGAAGAGCGCTGGCAACTGCGTCCTCTTTATCGACGAGATGCACATGCTCGTCGGTGCGGGCGCTGCCGAAGGGGCCGTCGACGCCGCCAACATCCTCAAGCCGTCGCTTGCCCGCGGTGAGCTGCAGTGCGTCGGCGCGACCACGCTGGACGACTACCGCAAGCACATCGAGAAGGACTCGGCGTTGGAGCGGCGCTTGCAGCCGATCAACGTCGACGAACCCGAGATCGAAGATACGATCGAGATCCTCAAGGGCGTTCGCGCCCGCTACGAAGAGCACCACGGCCTCACGATCACAGACGAGGCCCTGGAAGCGGCCGCCGAACTGGCGTCCCGCTACGTGCCGGACCGCTTCCTCCCCGACAAGGCGATCGACCTCGTTGACGAGGCTGCGTCCCGCGTCCGTATCAAGCGCTCGTACGCGCCGCCCCCGCTGCAGGAAGCAGCCAAGGGGCTGGACAGCCTGCGCCGCGAGAAGGAAGAGGCGATAACGGCGCAACAGTACGAGTTCGCCGCCGAGCTGCGTGACCGCGAGATGAAGCTCCAGGACAAGCTGGAAGGCATGCAGACCGGCTGGAAGGAAGAGACGAAGGAAGACGCGCCCGTTGTCGACGCCGAGGACATCTGCGAGGTGGTGGCGATGTGGACGGGCATCCCGGTCACGCGCATTGCCTCCGAGGAGTCGCAGCGGCTCCTGCAGATGGAGGACGTGCTGCACGAGAAGATCGTCGGCCAGGACGAGGCGATCCGTAACATCGCCAAGGCCGTCCGCCGCGCCCGCGCCGGGTTGAAGGACCCGCGCCGGCCGATCGGGGTGTTCATGTTCCTGGGACCGACGGGCGTCGGCAAGACCTACTTGGCGCGCGTGCTGGCCGAGTTCATGTTCGGCAGCGAAGAGTCGATGATCAAGCTGGACATGTCGGAGTTCATGGAGAAGCACAACGTGTCGCGTCTCATTGGGGCGCCTCCCGGCTACGTGGGCTACGAGGACGCCGGACAGCTGACGGACACCGTCCGCCGCAAGTCCTACTGCCTGATCCTGCTCGACGAGATCGAGAAGGCGCACCCGGAGATCTATAACATGCTGCTGCAGATCTTCGACGACGGCCACCTGACAGACGCCAAGGGACGCCGCGTGGACTTCCGCAACACGATCATCATCATGACCTCGAACGTGGGCTCGGACCTCATCCGCAAGGAAACCAACCTGGGATTCAACATGGCCCAGGACGAGGCATCCAACGCGGCCGCCCAGCACGACAAGATGAAGGAAAAGGTGCTGGCGGCGATGAAGAACGTCTTCCGGCCGGAGTTCATCAACAGGCTCGACGCTACAGTCGTCTTCCACTCGCTCACGAAGACGCACATCCGCGAGATCGTCACGAACGAGATGAAGCAGGTCATCGAGCAGCTCAAGACCAAGAGCGTTGCGCTCGAGCTGACGGAGGCCGCGCTGGACTGGCTGGGCGAGAAGGGCTACGACCCTGTCTTCGGTGCGCGCCCGCTGCGCCGCGTGATCCAGAACGAGATCGAGGACCCGTTGTCCGAGGCCCTGCTCGAGGAGCGCTTCAGCGAGGGCGAAAAGGTCAAAGTCGATGTCCAGAACGACGAGATCGTGTTCGTCAACGCAGAGGAGCCGGCGCTGGCCTAGCAGAACTCCCGAAACAGAAAGAGCCGCCCTCACCGGGCGGCTCTTCTACCTTGGCGCGCGGCGGAACGGCTCGATTCCCCACATCCTGGTGCCACTAGCCTATCGCCTCAGGCGCGGTCGTTCTGGAACAATCGGGGGCGTGACATCTCTGGGGACGAGCGGCCGTCGTGCCGCAAAGGCCAGTTTCGCCTGCAGCGAGTGCGGCCACGAGACCGTGCGCTGGGAAGGGCGCTGTGCTGGCTGTGGCGCCTGGAACAGCCTTCGGGAGTGGGCCGAGCCCGCCGCCTCAGCGATGCCGGACGCCTACACGGCCGCCATGCCCGTCGCGCTCGACGATCTGGTGATCGACGACGAGACGCGCCTCTCGTTGGGCATCCCGGAGTTCGACCGCGTCCTCGGCGGCGGCCTCGTCGCCGGATCGCTCGTGCTGATCGGCGGCGACCCGGGCATCGGCAAATCGACGCTGATCCTGCAGGCCGCCGGGAACGCCGCCGCGCAGGCGCCGGTGCTGTACGTCTCCGCGGAGGAGTCGGCGGTGCAGGTGAAGATGCGCGCGGAGCGGCTGGGCCTTAGCGCCGGGAAGCTGCTTGTGCTTGCGGAAACGAGCCTCGACGCCGCGCTGAGGCAAGCCGACGAGATCGCTCCCGGCCTGCTCGTCGTGGACTCCGTGCAGACGGTGTTCAGCGAGGCTGCGGGCAGCTCGTCGGGCAGCATCGCCCAGCTGCGCGAGTGCGCCGGAACGCTCATGCGCTGGGCCAAGGCGTGCGGCATACCGGTCGTACTCATCGGACACGTGACGAAAGACGGCGACATCGCCGGGCCGCGCCTGCTTGAACACGTCGTCGACGCTGTGCTCTACCTCGAGGGCGAGCGGTTCAGTTCGTACCGCCTGCTGCGCGCCGTCAAGAACCGCTTCGGTTCCGTCGACGAGGTCGGCGTCTTCGAGATGACAGGCAGCGGGCTGCGCGGCGTCAAGAACCCGTCTGAAGCATTCATCGCCGAGCGGGCCAGCGGAGCGGTGGGCTCGGTCGTGGTGCCGGTGATGGAGGGCACGCGTCCGGTGCTGGTGGAGCTGCAGGCGCTGACAAGCCCCACGGTGACGCCGGCGCCGCGCCGCACTGCCAACGGCCTCGATTCGAACCGCCTGACGCTGGTCTCGGCAGTCCTCACGCGGCGGCTCGGCGTGCCTCTGGCCGGCCTCGACGTCATCGCAAACGTCGTCGGCGGGCTGCGCGTGCACGAGCCGGCGGCGGACCTGGGGTTGGCGCTAGCGGTCTGTTCGTCGCACCGTGACGAGGCGCTGCCAGCGAATCTCGTCGCCCTGGGCGAAGTCGGTCTTTCGGGCGAGCTGCGGTCAGTCTCGCACCTTGAGCGGCGACTGATGGAGGCCGAGCGCCTGGGGTTCGAGCGCTGCCTCCTGCCGGCGAGCACGCTCCACCGGCAGCGCCCGAAGACGAGCATCGAGCTTGTCGTCGCGCCGGACCTGCGATGCGCGACAACGATCGCCTTCGGCTAAGGCGTCACGCGGCTGATCGCAGCTTCAACGGCCCGGTGACGGGCGGGCCGGCGTCAGAACTCAATGCGTTTGTGACGGAGCACTATACCTTCAAGTAAGCCCAACGCGATGAACATCGTCACGAGCGAGCTGCCCCCCTGGCTGATGAAAGGTAAGGGGATGCCGGTCACGGGCACCAACCGAATGTTCACCGCGACGTTGATGAACACCTGGAAGAGGATCATGATCACGATGCCCGTCGCCACCAGCCGCCCGAACTGGTCCTGAGAGAGCGTGGCGGCGCGGATTCCGCGGAAGAGCAGGGCGATGAAGAGCGCGAACAGGATCAGCGCACCGAATAGCCCCAGCTCCTCGCCCAGCACGCTGAAGATGTAGTCCGTGGTCGACGTCTGCAGGAAGTCGAGCTGCGTCTGCGTGCCGTCGGTCAGCCCCTTCCCAAAGAGGCCGCCGGATCCGATGCCGATCTCCGCCTGGCGGATGTTGAAGCCGCCACCGAGCGGGTCTGACGCCGGATCGATCCAGAGCCGGAAGCGGTCGATCTGGTAGTCGCCGAGGGCGAGTAGCGCCATGAAGGGGATTGTGGCCAGCGCCACGCCCAGCGCGATCACGAGGTAGCGCGGCGGCGCCCCGGCCATCGCCACCATACCCAGCCAGATCGCGCCGAAGACGGCCGCTGTGCCCATGTCCGGCTCCACCAGCACGAGACCGGCCGGTAGCGCCGCCATCACCAGCGAGATTACGAACACACGGGGATCGGCCATCTGGTGCTGGCGATCGGCGAGATAGCGCGCCAGTGTGATGATCACAAGCAGCTTGGCGATCTCCGACGCCTGTATCTGCTGGCCCGCGAAGCTGAACCAGCGGGTCGACCCGTACGCCGAGTCGCCGATGACCAGCACCGCGGCGAGCAGCACCACCGCGGTGGCGTAGAGGCCTGTCGCCATCTGCCCGTAGACACGATAGTCGACCCAGGCGACTGCGATCATGGCGATCATGCCCAGGAAGGCGAAGATCATCTGCTTGGTCAGCGGATGGTCCATGCTGATCGTCGGGTAGGAGTTGAGCGACGCGCTGTAGAGTAGCAGCCCGCCGTATGCCACCAGCGCCACGGCCAGCAGAACGAGCAAGAGGTCGAAGTTGCGGAGGGCGCGCCGTTCGATCATGGCACGCCTCCGTTTGGCCTGCGTTCGCTCGGCAGCGCGGCCGCCGTTGGGGTCGGCTCCGGAGGTGCTTCAACAGGCGAATCCGTCGCGGATTCGATGGGAATGGTTGTCGGCGTAGCAGTTGGTTCAGGGTCCGGCGACGGCGTCGAGGCCGCCGTGGGAGTCACCGCCGCAGTCACCTCCGGAGTCGGAGTCGGAGTCGCAGTTGCCGTCGGCTCTGCGCCGCCCGGGGCGAGAGGAGTGGCCGTGGCGTCGAGCACCTCCAACGGGCCGGGATCGGGGATGGGGAGGATGTCGTCGGGGCCGTAGATCGGTCCGCCGCCGCTGAAGTAGTAGTCGAAGATGTGGGCGGCCGCGGGAGAGGCGTCGTTGCCGCCGCTGCCGCGCTGCACGAAGACGACCACTGCGATCTCGGGGTCCTCCGCGGGCGCGTATCCGGCGAACCAGCCGTGAGTCTCGTAAGTGCCGTCGTCGCGAATCGCGCCATATTCGGCCGTGCCCGTCTTGCCTGCGACCGCGACGCCGGCGACGCCCGAGTTTCGCGCGACGCCGGACGTCACCGACTGGCGCATGCCTTGACCGACGACCTGCAAGTTCACTCCGTCAACCGGAACCGTACTGCTCTCAGATGCCTGCGTTGCGAGCGTGTTGCCGAGGCTGTCCTTGTACTCTGAGACGACGTGTGGAGTAACCAACGTCCCGCCGTTAGCGATCGCCGTGATCGCGCGCAGCATCTGTATCGGTGTTGCCGCCACGTAGCCCTGGCCGATCCCGAAGTTGTACGTGTCGCCGATCGTCCAGGCCTCGCCCAGCGTCGCCTGCTTCCAGTCGGCGTCGGGTACGAACCCATCTGACTCGCCGGCGACGTCAATTCCCGTTTGCGAGCCGAGGCCGAAGGCCCGGGCGTACTCGGCCACCTTCTCCACACCGAGGCCGCGGAATCCTTCGTCGGCGAAGCCACCGGCGAGGTAGTAGAAGTAGACGTTGGACGACATTGCGATGCCGTCATAGAAGTCGAGCACGCCAAGCGGCGCCCAGTCCCGGTAGACGTAGATGACGTTCGGGTTGAACTCGTTTGCGACGTTGATGTAGCCGCGGCTGGTGATCGTCGTTCCCGTGGAGGCGACACCTTCCTGGAGCGCCGCCGCGCCGACGATCGTCTTGAACGTGCTGCCGGGCGGGTAGCGGTCCGAGATCACGTGATTGACAAGCGGCTTGCCCGGCGAATCGATAAGCTCCGCGAGCGCCTCCTCGGAGATCGGCCCGGAGAAGAGGTTGTTGTCGAACGTCGGGAGCGAGACCATCGAGAGGAGTTCGCCGGTCTTGACGTCCATTACGGCGGCGGCCGCGTTGTCAGAACCCACCGAGTACTCCGCCAGGATGTCCTGCACGGCGGCCTGCAACTCGGTGTCGACCGTCAGCACGAGGTTCGTGCCATCGATCGGGCGGCGCTCTGAGATTACGCGCAGCTCGCGTCCGCCGGCGTCGACCTCGACGAGCTTCTTTCCCGGCTTGCCCCGCAGGACGTCCTCGTATGACAGCTCGACGCCGCTCTTGCCCAGGTAGTCCTGGTAGAGATAGCCTTCGCTCGCCAGCTCGTCGTACTCTTCGGCCGAAATCGGCCCCATATAGCCGAGGATCTGCGCGAGGAGGTCGCCGGTGATGTAGTCGCGCGATGGCTCGATCTGCACGCGCAAGCCCGGCACGTGCGGCTCAAGCTCGATCAGCGTCAACACCACCTCGCGGTCGAGATCGCTCTTGATCACGGCGGGATTGAACTCACCCAGGCTCTCGACGCCGGCAGCGACGCTGGCCTCGATCTCGGATACGGGCACCCCGATCACCTCGGAGATCATGCGGTAGGCGGTCGCTTCGCCGCGGTCGGGCAGGTCGCCCGGAACGATGGTGGCGGAGAAGCGAGCCGCGTTCTGCACGACGAGCCTGCCGTCGCGGTCGTAGATGAGGCCGCGATTGGCCGGGATCGGGATCTCGCGCAGGGCGTTGATCTCTGCCTGTTCCTGGAAGTCCTCGCCTCTGATGACCTGGAGGTTGATCAGCTGGATGACCAGGATGCCGAACAAGAGAATAACCAGGGCGCGCATGATCGCCGTCATTGAGGCGCTGCGCTCTGTGGCCGAACGCTGCCTCTTGGCCTCTTTGCTGCGCCAGCGCTGGCGCCCCTCGAAGTAGCTCATCTGGCAGCGCTCATATCGATGACCGCATTCGTGCGGAGCCTCTGAGCCAGGCCGGTGGCGGCGGCGAGATCCAGTGCATCGGGAGGAAGATCAATGGCGTGAAGAGCGTGTTGACCACGATCGAGGGCAGGACGACCCGGAAGAGCGCCGAGACGACGGCGATCTCCTGCCCCGTCGCGCCCAGCACCATCATGCTGATCATGCCGTAGCAAACGCTTGCCGCCATCACTATCGCGACTGCCGGCAGGAAGTCGGACTCGATCGCTCGTAAACGTACCGCGATGGCCAGCGGGACGATCGGCGCGAGGCCGAAGAGCGACGTACCGACCGGGTCGCTCGTCGTCAGGTCCTGGAGTACGGCGCAGATCGGGACGACGATCATCGCCTCGTCGTGGCCGCGGACGATCGCCCAGCAGGCGGCGAAGATCAGCACGAGGTCTGGACTGACGCCCAGCGGATGCAAGTAGGGCATCGCGGAGACGTCGAGGACGGCGAAAGCCCAGGCGAGGACGGCGGCCACGGCATACTTCATGGCGGCGACAGCCTCGCCGGCTCAAAGCTGATGAGGACGAGAACGGTATCCAGGCTGCTGAGGCCGGCCGACGGCTCCACGAACGCCTTCTTGAAGGGCGCCTGCGGCCGCGGCTCGAACGCGGTTACGCTGCCGATGAGGACCCCCGGCGGATAGTTCCCACCGAGTCCGGACGTCACAACGAGCGCTCCGCTTTCGATCGGCGCTTCCGGTGGCAGCAGCTCCAGCACGAGTTCGTTGCGCAAGTCACCCTTGAGGACGCCCTGAACGGGAGCCAGCGCCCCTGCGCTGGACGGTGTCGGAGTGGCGCTCGGATCGGGTTGTTCGGTTGATCCGGGATCCGGCGCTTCGCCTGGCGCAGGCGTGGCGGGCGTGAGCACGTCCGTCCCGGACGAGTCTGAAGTTGTGTTGATCTGGGCGTTGACGGCGCTCTCCGGGTCGCTGATGAGGCGAATCCATGCGAAGTCCTGGAAGGCGTGAGAGACGGTGCCGATGAGGCTCCCCTCACGCGAGAGGACCACCATGCCCTCGTCAACGCCGTTGGCTTGGCCGCGGTCGATGGCGATTGAACGCTTGAGGGCCGATGTGTCCTGCGAGAATACGCTGGCGACGAGAAGCTGGTCCTCCGGCCGGGTCGACTTCACCTCTAGAGCGTCCTCAAGCTCCGCGATGCGCAGGAGCGCGACCTGCTGATCGGCGAGCTGCGCCTGGAGTTTCTCCACCTCTTCGCGCAGGCGCTCGTTCTCGCGAACGAGGTCACCGCGGTCGGTGATGCCGTCGTAGATGTCGCCCAACGGGCCGGCGGCATCACGCAGGGCGCTCTCCACGGGTGCGCTGACGGTTAGCGTGACGTTCTTGAAAGGGTCGAAGGCGTTCTCCTCAGACAGAATGATCGTGGCGAAGCTAACCACCGTGAGAGTTGCGAACCACCAGACTACTCGCATCGTTATCTGCTATTCGAGGGCCGCTGGCGGCGTTCACCAGCTGCCCTCTACCGGGGCACTCTTCTCGTGTTTAGACGCGCCTGAAGCTTCTGGAGGATCGCCGCCTCTTCCAGCACCTCTGCTGCGCCGCGTACGACGCAGGTGAGAGGCTCCTCCGCCACGTATACGGGGAAACGGGTGTCCTGCGCCAGCCGGCGGTCCAGGCCGCGTACAAGCGCTCCTCCGCCCGCCAGGATGATGCCGGTGCTCATAATGTCGGTGACCAGTTCCGGCGGTGTGATCTCGATCGTCTGCCGTACGGAATCGACGATGACGTTGATCGAGACGGCCAGCGCATCACGTATCTCGACGCTGCTAACCTCAACCGACTTGGGCAGGCCCGTCGCCAGGTCGCGGCCCCTCAGCTCGATGTTCAGCTCCCGCTCCAGCGGGTAGGCGGAACCGGCCTCCAATTTCACTTCCTCCGACGTGCGCTCGCCGATCAGCATGTTATGCACCTGGCGGGCGTAAGAGATGATGTCCTGGTCCATCTCGTCGCCGGCCGTCCGGACCGACGTGGCGACAACGATGCCACCCATCGAGATGACGGCGACCTCCGTCGTGCCACCGCCGATGTCGACGATCATGCAGCCGCCGGGATCCATCACCGGTAGCCCTGCGCCGATCGCGGCCGCCATCGGCTCCTCGATCAGGAAGGCGCCGCGTGCGCCGGCGTTCAGCGCCGCATCGTGCACCGCGCGCTTCTCCACCCCCGTGACGCCTGACGGGATGCCGATGGCGACGCGCGGCCGCGGCAGCCCGAAGCCGAGGTGGTCGTGCACGGAGCGGATGAAGTAGTGCAACATCTTCTCCGTCACGGCGAAATCCGAGATGACGCCGTCACGCAGTGGCCGCACGGCGACGATGTCTGCCGGCGTGCGGCCCACCATGCGCTTGGCTTCTGAGCCGATCGCGAGGATCTTCTTGTTGACGCGGTCGATAGCGACGACAGAGGGTTCGTCGATGACGATCCCCCGGCCCTTCACCATGACCAGCGTATTTGCCGTCCCGAGGTCTATCGCAACGTCGTGAGAGAACAACCCCAGGAGGGCGTTGAACGGGTTTACGGGCAACCTGGCCTCCCAAGTGTGAACCTGCCGCGGGGCGCGCGGCGGCACATGCTTGTGCGATTGTACCGAACGTGGCGGGCAGGCTGCAAAGCGCGGGGCGAGACGCTCATCAGTAGGTACAACGAGCGGGGACTGGCTTCCGGTTCTGGTCAGCGCTGCGAGATGCGCCAACCGGCGTCGCGCGCTTCGGACTCGGTGCAGAACCAGCGCTCGCCGGCTGCTTCGTCGATCACGGTCTGCGGATAGAAGCTGCCGCCGGGCACATGGTATATCTTCTCGTCGCTGCTGCTGATGTTGCCCTTGATCAGCGCCTCAGGTGTTCCGGAGTATTCGCAGGCGCCTTCTGCCGGGCTGCCCGCCGGCGGTGGCGTCGGCGTCGTTGTTTCCAGGCAGGCGGGCCCCCAGAGACCGCGCCCCGCCGTTCGCGCCTCCGCCTCGAGTTGGTCGAACAGCTCCTGGTAGCGGGCGTCGGGCGGATAAGCGCTGGAATGTGCGTAGCCTTCGCGCACGAGGATGGAGTTGGCCATCTCGCTCTCCGTGAGCCAGACGTAGCGGAGCAACCGCCCGAACACGTCGGTATCGGAGACGTCCCCTTCGAGCCCGACGACTCGGCCTTCGACGAGCTCTTTGTTGGCGGCGCTCGCCTGCTCGCCGAAGCAGCCGACGGGCCGCCGCGGGTCGACCGTCTCCGGCGTATCGATGCCGATGTAGCGGACCTTGTGCGTCTCGCCGTCGATCTCGACTTCGATCGTGTCGCCGTCGACGACGCGCACGACAGTTGCCGCAGTCATGCCGACCGGCAGCCCGCGTGATGTGGGCGTCGGGCTGGCCGTGGCAGTGACCGACGTTGGCGTCGCCCCCGCTGAGTCCTGCGGGGCGGCCTCGTCGTCGCAGGCAGCGAGCGCGAGCACCGCGAGGATGGCGGCAGCGATCGCGGCGAGGGCGGCTCGCGAGCGTCGGCTACGCATCACGACTCGCAGCCGACGCCGTCTTTGTTGCCGTCGAATCCGTGAGGGTCAGGAGGTAGTACCGCGAAGTCCTTCTGGGCGATATTGCCGCAGTTAAGGTCGGGCGGTGGCGGCTTGATGCAGACGGTCGGATAGGACGGATCACAGTTCTGTGACGGCGGCGTTGTGGGACAGCTGATGGGACCTGGGTTGGCACCGCCGTCGGGGCCGCCGTCGGAGCGGCCGTCGGTGCTGCCGTTGGCTCGGCCGTCGGCGCTGCGCTCGGTGTTGGCGAGGCCGACTCGCTTGGTGTCGCCGTCGGCGAGGCTGTTCTGCTTGCTGTCGCCGTCGGCGTGCCGGTCTCGGAGATCGAAGCGGTCTGTGTTGGCGTTGGCGTACCTGTGCTGTCGTCCGAGGCTTCGTCTCTGCCTCCGATAAGCGACGCGACAGTGACCAGCAGGACGAAGCCCGCGACGCCGAAGGCCCCGCCCTTCCACCACCACGAAAGCGCCCACGCTCTTCTCAACTCTTCGACCATCGGGCACCCCCTCGAAAATAGTGAGGGTGTGAGTATATATCAGCCCCGGGCGGGTCATGGATTGACGCCGTGCTCTTGCAGAAGGGCCAGGAACGCCGCCTCGTCAAGCACCTCGATCTCGTAGCCCTCGGCCTTTGCGAGCTTTGAGCCAGCGTTCGCGCCGGCTACGAGGCGGGTCACTCTGCGCGTGACGCTGCTCACGGCCTCGGCGCCGAGTGCCGTCACGAGGCTCTCCGCGCGGCTCCGTGACATAGCGGCCAGCGTGCCGGTGAAGACGAACCGCTGGCCCGTCAGCGGGCCTTCAGCGCGCTTCGTTCGCGGCTGCTCCGTGTTCACGCCGACGCGCGCTAGCCTGGCGATGATGCTCTTCTTCTTGCGGTCGCGGAAATAGGCGCGGACGCTTGCGGCGATTCGCGGGCCGACACCCTCGACTTCCGCGATCTCGGCCTCAGACGCCTTCGCCAGCGGGTCCAGCGAGCCGAACTGGTCCGCCAGCAGGCCCGCGATCTCGCTCCCGACGTGGCGGATGCCGAGCGCGAAGAGGAGCCGGTTCAGGTTGCGGCCTTTCGACTCCTCGATGTTGGCGAGGATCTTGTCGGCGAGCTTCTCGCCCATACGCGGCAGCTCGATCAGCTTCTTCTTCGTGACGCGGTAGACGCCGGCCGGGTCCTTGATCAGGCCGGCGTCGAGAAGTACCTCGATCCACTTCTCGCCGAGTCCCTCGATGTCCATGACGCCGACGAAGTGCGTGATCCAGCGGAACATCTGCGCCGGGCAGGTCATGTTGGTGCAGTAGGCCATCGCCTCGCCCTCCGGGCGCTCGACTTCGCTCTTGCAGCGCGGGCACTTCTTCGGCAGGCGGTACTTGCGCTCCTTGCCTGTGCGGCGGCCCACTACCGGCCCGACCACCTGCGGGATGACGTCGCCGGCGCGCTGGACGATCACGGTGTCGCCAACGCGGATGTCCTTGTGGCGGATGTCGTCCTCGTTGTGCAGCGTCGCCTGCCTGACGATGACGCCGCCCACCTGCACCGGCTCGAGCTGTGCGAACGGGTTGAGGCTGCCCGTGCGGCCGACGTTGATCGCGATCTTGTTCAGCTTCGTCGTCGCCTGCATCGGCGGGAACTTGTAAGCGATCGCCCATCGCGGCTCGCGGCCGACATAGCCCAGCTCGTTCCAGAGCGAGATGTCGTCGATCTTCACGACCATGCCGTCGATCTCGTAATCGAGGTCGTGGCGGCGCTCCTCCCAGCTCTGGTAGAAGCGCTGGGCGTCGCCTAACTCCGAGAAGCTCTGCGCGTCGGGGTTGGGCCGGAAGCCCAACTCGTGCAGCCAGCGCAACGTCTCGTGGTGCGTCGCCGGCGCCGCACCTTCGTCTGCCCAGCCGAACTGGTAGACGAAGATGTCGAGCCGCCGCGAGGCCGTCACGCGGGAGTCGAGCTGGCGCACGGAGCCGGCGGCCGAGTTGCGCGGGTTGGCGTAGAGCGCCTCGCCCCGCTCGGCACGCTCCTCGTTGAGCTGCTCGAAGACGGTCTTCGGCATGTAGACCTCGCCGCGCACCTCGAAGCGGGCGGGGAACTTCTTGCGGCGCAGCTGCATCGGGATGCTGCGGACTGTGCGCAGGTTCTCCGTGATGTTCTCGCCACGATAGCCGTCGCCGCGTGTGGCGCCCTGCACGAAGCGGCCGTCCTCGTAGAGGAGCGCTACGGCCAGGCCGTCGATCTTCGGCTCGCAGACCATCTGGAAGTCGTCGCGGCCGGCGAGCTTGGCGGCCCGCTTGTGCCAGGCCTCCAGCTGGCGGAAGTTCTGGGCGTTCGCCAGCGAGAGCATCGGCAGCCGGTGCTCGACGACGCCGAACGCCTCCGTCGCACGACCGCCGACGCGCTGCGTGGGCGAATCGGGCGTGATCAGTTCCGGATGGTGCTCCTCGATGGCGCGCAGGCGGCGCATCAGCTCGTCGTACTCGGAGTCGGCCACCTCGGGCGTGTCTTTCACGAAGTAGAGGTAGTCGTGGTAGTTGACCTGCGAACGCAGCTCTTCAGCTTTGACCTGGGCTTCTCGCACGTCGTCGATGTTGCAGGACATCGTGGCGCTAGCGTATCGCGCGGCCCGCCCAAGGGGAACGCTGCCCCGGCAAGCTCGTGACACGGCCGTAACGCGCGTGAGCTATCCTCTCTCCACCATGAGCGCGAAAGTCCGCACGGCGACCGAGGCCGACGTGCCCGCGATCCTCGACATCTACAACGAGGCGATCCTGCACTCGACGGCGACGTTCGACATCGAGCCGCAGACGCTCGAGGAGCGGCTCCAGTGGTTGCGCGAGACGCAGCACCCGCACTGCGTGATCGTCGCCGAGGATGACGGCGCGGTGGTCGGCTGGGGCTGCCTGCGCGGCTTCCGGCCGAGGGTCGCCTACCGCTTCACGGCGGAAGACTCGGTCTACATTCACGAGGAGTACCGCGGCCACGGCGTCGGCACGCTGCTGCTGGCCGAGCTCATCGAGCGGGCGAAGGCCGGAGGCCTCCACTCGGTGGTGGCCGGAATGACGGAGGGCAACCCGGCGAGCGAGGCGCTGCACAAGCGCTGCGGCTTCGTCGAGACGGGGCGCGACCGCGAAGTCGGGTATAAATTCGAGCGCTGGCTTGACGTCGTCTGGATGCAGCTGATGCTGCAGTCCGGCGAGTGACCGGCGTCATAGCCCGCATACGGCTGCGTGCTACAATTCTTTGCGTGAAGCTGGTCATCGTTGACTACGGCGCGGGCAACCTGCACTCCGTCGCGAAGGCGGTGTCGAGTCAGGGCGTGCGGCCGATGGTCACGGCCTCGGCGCGCTATCTGGACGACGCCGACGCCGTGATCGTGCCGGGTGTCGGCGCGGCGGCCGATACGATGGCCAACCTGCGCCGGCACGAGCTAATCGAGCCGATCCGCGAGTATATCGCCGCCGGGCGCCCGTTCCTGGGTGTCTGCATGGGCCAGCAGGCGCTGTTCGATGTCAGCGAAGAGGGTGGCGAGCACGAATGCCTCGGCGTGCTGCCGGGGCGGGTGGTCCGCCTGCCGGAGGGCCTCAAGGTGCCTCACATGGGCTGGAACCGGGTGCACGTCACGCGTGAACACCCGATCTTCGAGGGCATCGAGGACGGCTCTTACTTCTACTTCGTACACTCCTACTTCCCGCAGCCGGACGATCCGGCCGTCGTCGTAGGCGAGACTGACTACGGGATAAGGTTCGCCTCGGTGGTGGCGCGGGACAACGTCGTGGCTACACAGTTCCACCCGGAGAAGAGCGGCGACAACGGCCTCAAGCTGTACGGGAACTTCCTGCGCGTCGCACAGGGCGCGGCGGTGGCAGGATGACGATTCAGGACGACGAGGGGTTCGAGGGCGTGGAGTTCGATACGCCGGTCGGTTCGTTCCGCGCCGGACGCTCGCACAAGGACGATGAGTACCGCTCGGCGCGGCGCAGCGTGCGCAAGCGCATGGGTTTCTTCCGCCACGTGTCGACGTTCGTAACAGTGATCGCGGGATTACTGGTGGTCGATATCGTTACGGATACGGACGGGTTCTGGGTGCAGTGGGTGGCGCTGGTCTGGGGCGTCATCCTGGGCGTGCACCTGCTTAACGTCTTCGTGTTCGATGCGCTCCTCGGGCACGAAGCGGAGCGCCGAATGATCGAACGAGAGCTGCGAAAACGCGACGGCGGCGGGTAGGAGATCGTACCTTCTCACGTAAGTAACCACGTTTCAACGCCCGTTTGGTTGCGGGCATTCGTGAGAAAATAGCCCCGTGGAGATAATTCCGGCGATCGACATCCGTGGCGGCCGTTGTGTGCGCCTCGATCAGGGCGACTACGACCGCGAGACGGTGTTCGCCGACGACCCTGTGGAGGCTGCAAGGCGCTGGCAGGACGCTGGTGCGACGCGCCTCCACGTCGTCGACCTCGACGGCGCCCGCGACGGCAAGCCTCAGAACGAAGACGTCATCCGGCGGGTGATCGAGGCGGCTGAGGTCGCCGTGCAGATCGGTGGCGGCCTGCGCGACATTTCGGCGATCGACCGTTACGTGAAGGCCGGCGCCGACCGTGTTGCGATCGGCACGGCCGCGGTCAAAGACCAGACGACTCTGGTTAACGCCGTCTCGCTCTTCCGCGAGCGCATCATCGTCGGCGTCGACGCGCGCGACGGCATGGCGGCAACCGAAGGCTGGCGCGAGACGTCGGAAGTGGGCGCGCTGGACCTCGTGCGGCAGCTCTCGGAGTTCGGCGTGCAGCGTATCTACTACACGGACATCGCGCGCGACGGCATGCTGGGCGGCCCGAACTTCCCGGCGATCCAGGAAGTGATGGAGCACGCCGCCGGACTGCCGACGCCGATGGCTGTGATCGCTTCCGGCGGCGTTTCCGCCGTCGAGCACGTGGAGCGCCTGCGTCTGATCGGCGTCGAGGGTGCGATCATCGGCACGGCTCTCTATACCGGCGCGCTGGACATCGGCGATGCGCTGGCGGCAGCAGGGTCCTGACGGCACGTAGAAGCTGGGCCGCGCGCCGGATATACTGAGACCCGCTTTAAGACAGGAGGCCCGTCCCATGGTTACCGGATCGTCAGAGATTGGAATCCCCGAAGACATACGTGACGTCGTCAAGGGCGCCGTCACCGGCATCACGCAGTTCATCGACGCCGAGGTGCTGCCGCTGGAGCAGGAGCTGGGCGATCTCCTGATCGACGAACGCAAGTTCTTCGACGAGCGAGGCAAGGCGGTGCCGGAAGCGATGGAGGCGCGCAAGCAGGTGCGGATGAAGTCGGCTGCGGCGGGCTACTACGGCATGTTCGCGCCGGAGTCCGTCGGCGGTGGTGGGCTCGGCGTGCGCATCATGACGTTCGTTGAAGAGGCGATGTACCGCAAGTATGGGCCCGGCCGGCCGCTGATCACGTGGGCGAAGGGCTTCCTCAGCCAGCCGACGATCGCGTCCTTCGTAGACGGGCCGTCGCACATGCTCGTCCCTGTGAGCGAATCGGTCCGCAAGGAGTTCATGCCGTCGGTCGCCAGCGGCGAGAAGACCGTCTGCTTCGCACTCAGCGAGGCGAACGCCGGCTCCGACGTCTGGGGTGTGCAAACGAAGGCCAAGCGCGACGGCGACGACTGGGTGATCAACGGCAGCAAGACGTGGATCACCAACTCGCCGTACGCCGACTACGCCATCGTCTTCGCCGTCACGGACGAGGAGATGATCAAGGAGCGCAAGGGCGGGATCAGCGCCTTCTTTGTGGAGACGGACGCGCAAGGGTACAGCTTCGACGGCGTGCTTCCCGTCATGGGCCACGCCGGCGGCGACTGCGGCGCGATGACGTTCGAGGACGTGCGCGTGCCGGCGGACCGGCTGATCGGCGCCGAGAACCAGGGCTTCCAGATCGCGATGTTCGGTATCTCCGAGGGGCGCACTTCGATCTCCGCCAACTGTGTCGGTATGTGCGGCTATGCACTGGACCGCTCGCTGGAGTACGCACAGAACCGCATGAGCTTCGGCAAGCCGATCTCGGAGTACCAGGCGATCCAGTTCATGCTGGCTGACATGGCGATCGACATCTACACGATGAAGTACATGGTGCTGCAGACGGCAGCGTTGATCGAACCGGCGACGGCGACCGGCAAGCTCCCGGTGAAGGAGATCTCGATCTGCAAGGCCTACGCTGTCGAGAAGACGCAGGCCACCTACGACAGGGCGATCCAGGTGCACGGCGGGATGGGCCTGACCAACGAGCTTTCGCTGAACGAAGGCTTCCGCATCGCGCGCACATTGCGCATTCCGGACGGCACCGGCGAGATCCAGCGCCGGACGATCGCTAGGCAGATGCTGCGCGGCGACACGGTCTTCTAGGCAACGTCGCTTGCTAAGAGCGAACGAGGACGGCCGGAGCCCGGCCCTTGCGTCCTCGCGATGAGCGCGGAGATCATCGTCTTTGCGATCGTCGTCTCCTTCGCGGCGGCGACTGTGCAGTCCGTCACCGGCTTCGGCTTCTCGCTAACGCTGGTGCCGCTTTTGGCGGCCGCCTGGGAGCCGAAGGAAGCGGTGCCGGTGTCGCTGCTACTCGGCCTGGCGACCAACGTTGCTCTGCTCACGCAGGTGCGTGGGGAGGTGACGGTCCGCCGGCTGCCCGGCCTCTACCTGGGCCTGCTCATCGGCATCCCGCTCGGAGTGCTGTTCCTGGAGCAGGTCGGTGCCGACACGCTGCAGATCACCGTCGGAGTTGTCGTCTTCGCGGCGACGATGCTCCTCTACACGCAGCCGTCGATCGACTCCGGCCACGACGCCTTCGCGATGCGGCTCGGTGCCGGCGCGATCGGCGGCGCGCTGAGCTCGGCGACGAGTATGGGCGGCCCGCCGGTCGTCCTCTATCTGCTCGGACGTGAGACGGAGATCGACCGCTACCGGGCGACGCTGCTGGCCTACTTTCTGCCCTCCGGCGTCCTGGCGGTTGCGGCCCTCATGATTGTCGGCAGGGTCAACGCCGACGTCCTGACGGTCTCCGCTGCGGCGCTTCCCGCCGTGGTCGCCGGCATCGTCGCGGGCGGTTGGTTACGGCCGCACTTGAACCCGGAGCGCTTCCGGCGCGCCGTCGTCGGCGTGCTGATCGCCACCAGCATCAGTGTCACGGTGCTGGCGGTCGTCGGCTAATCGACCGCCAAAAGCGTTTGCCGTACCATGATCACATGTCAATAGATACGCTGACGAGCGGGCTCACCAAGCGCGTGATCCCCTGCTTCGACGTCGCCGAAGGGCGTGTCGTGAAGGGGATCCGCTTTGTCGACCTGCGCGACGCCGGTGACCCCGTCGAGCTGGCTCAGGTGTACAACAGCGAAGGCGCCGACGAGCTGGTCTTTCTCGACATAAAAGCGTCACCGCACCGCCGCGACACCGCCGTCGAGATGGTCGGGCGCATCGCGGACCAGATCTTCATCCCGTTCACGGTCGGCGGCGGCATCCGCACCACGGACGACGTGCGGGCGATGCTGGAGTCCGGCGCCGACAAGGCCTCGATCAACACAGCCGGAGTCGAGAACCCGGAGTTCATCGCCGAGGCGGCGGCGAAGTTCGGCTCCCAGTGCATCGTCGTCGCGATCGACGCCAAGAACGTCGGGCCTGGCCGCTGGCAGGTGCACACCTATGGCGGCTCGGATGGTGGCACACCGGTCGAGCTGGACGCCGTCGAGTGGGCGGTGCGCTGTGCAGAGCTTGGGGCCGGCGAGCTGCTCGTCACCGGGATGGACGCCGACGGCACGAAAGACGGCTACGACATCGCCCTCACACGCACGATCTCTGAGGCCGTGCAAGTGCCGGTCATCGCTTCCGGCGGCGCCGGTGGGCCCGAGCATATGCTGGCGGCGATCAACGAAGGCAAAGCCGACGCCGTGCTCGCCGCCTCCATCTTCCACTTCGGAACTCACCGCATCCGCGAGGTCAAAGACTACCTGGCGGAGCACGACATCCCGGTGCGGCCTTAGCGGCGTCCGCCGGCCACTGAAAGGACCCTCACATGGCGCTCAAGTACGGCAGCGCGGGCCTGCTTCCCGCGATCATCCAGGACGACGACTCCGGCGACGTTCTCACGCTCTTCTACATGGACGAGGAGGCGGTGAAGCGCACGCTCTCTGATGGGCGAGTCTGGCGCTACAGCCGCCAGCACCAGAAGCTGATGCTAAAGGGCGAGACGTCCGGGAACTTCCTCGACGTGCGCAAGGTGCTCTACGACTGCGACGCCGACGCTGTGGTGGTGCGAGTGTCTCCGACCGGGCCGGCCTGCCACACCGGCGAGCGGACGTGCTTCTACAGGGAGCTCGATGAGTCGGTGGTCTGAGCGGCGGGCATAAGAAAGCGCGGGCAGGATTCGCCTCTCTTGGCCCGAGGGGGTGAGTCCACAGCGCCTTTGACGGCCTGCCCGCAGGAACTCATGATGCATAATGCGCCGGTCACAGTCAACGGGGTTTCACGGGGAAATAACGCTTTTGCGCAGAAGTTGCAGCCCTTAGTTGGTCTTTCGCCACTGCGCCTTGCCCAGCAAGAGCGCGTCACCGCCGTGAATGTCGTTGCAGACCACCACCGGGAAGCGATCGAGCTGCATCCTTCGCATCGCCTCGGTGCCGAGGTCCTCGTACGCTACCACGTCCACCGCCGTGATGTGCCGCGACAGCAACGCACCGGCGCCGCCGACGGCTAGGAAGTACACCGCCCGGTGCTCCTGTAGCGCCTTCGCTACGTCCGGCCCGCGGCCGCCTTTGCCGATCGTGCCCTTCAGTCCGGCCCGCAGCAGCGGGGCGGTGAACGGGTCCATGCGAACGGCGGTCGTCGGACCGGCTGAGCCGATGACCTGACCCGGCTTCGCCGGCGTTGGCCCGACGTAGTAGATCGTCTCGCCGCGGACGTCGATCGGTAGCGCCTCGCCTTTCGCCAGCGATTCCGCCATGCGCTTGTGCGCGGTGTCGCGGGCCGTCAGCACCGGCCCCGTGAGGAAGGCGGTGTCGCCGGCGCGCAGGTTCTCGATGACCTCGTCGCTGAGCGGGAGCGCGATCTGATGCTCGGCCATGTGTCGGCGGCTACAGCACCGCTTCCTTGAGCCGCGCCGAGTGGCACTGTAGGTTCACCGCGACCGGCAGCGAGGCGATGTGCGTGGGGTGCGTCATCACGTGGACGGCCAGCGCTGTCTGCGTGCCGCCGATCGCCTGGGGGCCGACGCCGAGGCCGTTGACGGCTTCTAGCAGCTCGGCCTCGAACGTGGCCTCTTCGTCGTCCGGGTTCGATTCCCCCACCTTGCGCGTGAGCGCCCTCTTGGCCATGTACATCGCGTGCTCGGCGCTGCCGCCGACGCCGACGCCGGCGATGATCGGCGGGCACGGGTTGCCGCCGGACTCGTCGACCGTCTGCAGGAGGAAGTCCGTGATCCCCTGCTTACCGGCCGCGGGCAGCATGATCGTGAAGCGGCTCATGTTCTCACAGCCGCCGCCCTTCGGCATCACCTGAATACGCAGACTCTCGCCGGGGACGATCTCTGTGTGGATGATCGGCGGCGTGTTGTCTTTCGTGTTCGTGCGGGCCGAGAACGGCTTGTCGACGATCGAAGCCCGCAGGTAGCCCTCCGTGTAGCCGGCGCCCACGCCCTCGACAAGCGCCTGGCGGAGGTCGCCGCCCGTGATGTGTACGTCCTGACCGATGTCCAGGAAGAGCACCGTCGTGCCGGTGTCCTGGCACAGTGGCAGCATCTCCGCGCGCGACAGCTCGGCGTTGTCGAGGATCTGGTCCAGCACCTGGATCGCCACCGGCGACTGCTCTCGTTCGCGCGCCGTCTCGAGCGCTCCGACGACGTCCTCCGGCAGCACGCAGGCGGCCTCCTGGCAGAGGCGGCTCACGGTCTCGCGTATCTGGTCGACGTGTACGTCGCGCATCAAGTCAATGATAGCGCAGTTGACCGGGCGTCCCGCTGACGGCTAAGCTTCACGTCGTTCGTCACTAGGAACCCCGCACGAGCCTTGCCCAGCCGTGTTCAGAAGGAGATCACATGAAGCTCGGAATCAACCTCCCGCAGATTGGCCCCGCCGCCAGCGGCGAGAACATGGTCGCCGTCGCCCAGAAGGCCGAAGAAGTAGGGTTCGGGTCCGTCTGGGTGACAGAGCGCCTGCTTTTCCCAACCAACCCGCGCTCGGCCTACATGGTGACTCCCGACGGCTCGCTCCCGGACGTCTACCGTATCGTCTTCGACCCGCTCGAATCGCTGACCTAGGTCGCTGCCCACACGAGCAAGATACGGCTGGGCACGAGCGTCCTCGACATCCCGTTCTACAACCCGGTCATGTTCGCCCGCCGGGTGAGCGCGATCGACCAGCCCTCTGGCGGGCGCCTTACGCTGGGCCTGGGACTCGGCTGGTCAGAGGACGAGATGGAGGCATCGGGCGCGGACATGAAGGTGCGCGGCCGGCGGGCAGACGAGTTCCTGGAGGTACTGCAGGCGATCTGGAAAGACGATCCGGCCGAGTACGACGGGAAGTTCTTCAAGCTCGCCAGTTCGACGATCCTGCCGAAGCCGGCGCAGAAGCCGCACCCGCCGATCTACCTGGCGGCTTACGCGCCGGCGGCGATGAGCCGGGTTGCACGGCTGGCCGACGGCTGGATGCCTGCCGGCGTGCCGGCGGAGGGCATGGCTCAGATGTTCAGCGGGATTCAGAACATGGCCAAGGAGGTCGGCCGAGACCCGAACGAGCTGAAGATGATCGTGCGCGCCAACGTTGACGTACGTTCGGAGGCTCGCGGCGCAGAGGGGTTCATCTTCACGGGCACGCGAGATCAGATCAAGGCCGACATCGCCGCCGTTCGGGAGCTTGAAGGGGTCGAAGAGGTGCACTTCGATCCCAGCTTCGCCGAGTCGGCCGGCACCGTGCAGGGCTTCCTCGATGCCGTGGAGCTCGTGCGAGAACTGGCCGGCTAGGCGCTACTTCGCCTCGATCAGGCCGATCAACTCTTTGGTGGCGTCCGCCGCGCCACGGATCGCTTCGACCTCGTCGGCGGCCAGCGGTGGCTCGTAGACCTGCTCGATGCCGCCTGCGCCGAGCTTGAGCGGCAGCCCGACGAAGGCGTCGTTGATGCCGAACTGGCCTTCGGCGTAGACCGCGCAGGGGAGGACGCGCTTCTTGTCCAGCAGGACGGCTTCGACCATCTCGCAGGTGGCGGCGGCCGGGGCGTAGAACGCGGAGCCGGTCTTCAGCAGCGAGACGATCTCCGCGCCGCCGTTCTTCGCTCGTGCCACAGAGGCGTCGATCTTCTCCTGCGGCATCGCTGCCGTCAGCGGTACGCCGCCGATCGTCGACGTGCTGACGATGGGCACCATCGTCGCTTCCGTGTGGCCGCCGAGAACGATTGCGTGCACGTCCTGCACCGACGATCCGCTCTCCCAGGCGAGGAACGTGCGGTAGCGGGCGCTGTCCAGCATGCCGCCCTGGCCGATGACGCGGCTCCTGGGCAGGCCGGTCGCCTCGAGAGTGACGTGGCACATCGCGTCCATCGGGTTGGCGAAGATGATGAACGTGGCGTCCGGCGACTCCTTGATTGCGGCCGTGGCCACGTCGCGGACGATGCCGGCGTTGATGTTGAGCAGCTCCTCGCGGGTCATGCCCGGCTTGCGGGGTATCCCGGACGTGATGACGACGACGTCGGAGGCCTTCGTGTTCGCCCAGTCGTTGGAGCCGGTGATGGTGGCGTTAAAGCCAACGTGCGGAGCGGACTCCGCCAGGTCGAGCGCCTTGCCCTGCGGCATGCCCTCGATGATGTCTTGCAGGACGACGTCGATGTAGCCGGTCTCGGCCAGCCGCTGGGCCATGGTGCCGCCGGTCATGCCGGCGCCGACGATGGTTACTTTCGCGCGCAATGTGTCCTCCTCAGGGGAGATCGCTCTCCCGTCTTCGTTAGCTCTTTAAGAGCTGCTTGTTGTAGTCGCTCCAGCGGGAGTCGAGGTCCGGGGCCTCCATCGTCTCGAGGATATAGTCGGCGAACTCGGAGCCTTTCGCCCCTGTGTCGCGGCCGGTGATCGTGAGGCGCTTCTCGAAACGGCCGCAGATGTCCAGCGCCTGCTCCAGCTTGCGGGCGGCCTCAGCAAAGCCGATGTGCCCGAGCAGCATCGACGCGGCGCGGATCATGCTGCTGGGGTCGGCGTAGGCGGCGCGGCCCTCGTCCACCATGCGCGGCGCGCTGCCGTGGATCGCCTCGAACATGGCGTAGCGCTTGCCGATGTTGGCGCTGCCGGCGGTGCCGACGCCGCCCTGGAACTCGGCCGCCTCGTCCGTGAGAATGTCGCCGTAGAGGTTGGGCAGCACCATCACGCGGAACTGGGTGCGGCGCTTGGGATCGATCAGCTTCGCCGTCATGATGTCGATATACCAGTCATCCCACTTCACCTGCGGGTAGTCGGCGCCGATGCGACGCGCGGCATCGAGGAACATGCCGTCGCTCGTCTTGACCACGTTCGCCTTCGTGACGACGGTCAGGCGATCGATGCCGTTCTTGGCGGCGTGCTCGAAGGCGAGGCGGATGATGCGGTCAGAGCCGGGCGCGCTGATCAGGCGGAAGTCGATCGCGATGTCATCTTCGACGACGATGCCGTCGCTGCCGAGCGCGTAGAGGTCCTCGGTGTTCTCGCGGAAGAAGATCCAGTCGATGCCGTCTTCGGGCACGCGCACGGGCCGCACGTTGGCGAAGAGGTCCAGCTCCTTGCGCATGGCGACGTTGGCCGACTCAATGTTGGGCCACGGATCGCCGGCGCGGGGCGTCGTCGTCGGGCCCTTGAGGATGACGTTGCACCTCTTCAATTCCGCGAGGACGTCGGGTGGGATCGCGACGTTCTGGGCGGCGCGGTTTTCGATCGTCAGGCCTTCGATCGTGCGGAACTCTACCTTCCCGGAGGCCACCTGGTCAGTGAGCAGCGTTTCCAGCACCCGCCGCGCTTCGGCCGAGATGAAGGGGCCGATGCCGTCGCCGCCGCAGACGCCGATGATGATCGGCTCGAGCGCGGAGAAGTCGGTCCACTCGCCGGCGGCCTTCATCGCCTCGATGCGCGCGAGCTGCCCCTCGAGGAGCGTGCCGAAGTGGGCCTTCGCCTGTTCGATGGACTTGGAGTCGGGCAAGGTGCGGTTCCTTCTGTCTACGGGCGTGTTCGTGTGGAGCGCGTGGCCCGGGTGGGGCCAATTCTAGCAGACGGCGCGCTCTCGCTCACCCGGCCAGGATCTTGCGTGTGATGTAGGGCAGGATGCCGCCGTGGCGGTACTGCGCCAGCTCCAGACCGCTATCGATACGCACAGTCGCCGTGAACGTCGTTTCCGCGCCGTCCTCGGCCTTCGCGCGCATGGTGACCTGCGAGCCGATGTCGAGGCCGTCCGCGAGGCCTGCGATGTCGTACATCTCGCGGCCGGTCAGGCCAAGCGACGCCCGGCCTTCGCCGTCTGCGAACTGCAGCGGCAGGACGCCCATCCCGATCAGGTTCGTGCGATGGATGCGCTCGTAGCTCTCGGCGATGGCGGCCCGTACGCCCTGCAGCGCCACGCCCTTCGCCGCCCAGTCGCGCGAGCTGCCGGTGCCGTACTCGGCGCCGGCGATGACGATCGCGGGTACGCCGTCGGCGGCGTAGCGCATCGCCGCGTCGTAGACGGTCATCTCGTCGCCCGACGGCTGGTGCGTCGTCCAGCCGCCCTCTTTCTCCGAAAGTTCGTTGCGCAGGCGGACGTTGGCGAACGTGCCGCGCATCATCACTTCGTGGTTGCCTCTGCGGGAGCCGTAGCTGTTGAAGTCCCGGGGGGCGACTTCGTGCTGCTCGAGGTACTTGCCAGCGGGGCTGTCCTTCTTGATCGCCCCGGCCGGCGAGATGTGGTCCGTCGTCACAGAGTCGCCGACCATCACGAGCACGCGCGCGCCGGCGACGTCGCTCACGGGCGCCGGCTCCTTCGAGAGGTTAGCGACGAAAGGCGGCTCGATCAGGTAGGTCGAGTCGGACTTCCACTCCCAGAGCGCCGACTCGGGCACGGCGAGCGACCACCAGCGCTCGTCGCCGTCGAAGATGTGGTCGTAGGCGTTGCGGAAGTGCTCCGGCCGCACCGATGCCTCTACCGCCCCCTGTACCTCGGCGCCTGTCGGCCAGATGTCGCGCAGGTAGACCGGCTTGCCGTCGTCGCCCGTGCCGAGGGGTTCGCTATCGAGGTCGATGTCGACGCTGCCGGCGAGCGCATAGGCGACGACCAGCGGCGGCGAAGCGAGGTACGACGCGCGGACCTGCGGGTGGATGCGGCCCTCGAAGTTGCGGTTGCCGCTGAGTACGGCGGCGACGACGAGGTCGTTCTCCTCGACGGCGGCGGCGATCGGCGGGTCGAGCGGCCCGCTGTTGCCGATGCAGGTGGTGCAGCCGAACCCGACGAGGTTGAAGCGGAGCTGCTCCAGGTAGTCCATCAGCCCGGCCTGCTCGAGGTAGTCGATGACGGCGCGCGATCCCGGCGCGAGGCTCGTCTTCACGGTGGGTGAGACGCTGAGGCCCCGCTCCACGGCGTTCTTCGCGAGCAGTCCGGCAGCGAGCATCACGTGAGGGTTCGATGTGTTGGTGCAGCTCGTGATCGCGGCGATGGCGACGCTGCCGTGGCGCAGCTCCCTCGTCTCGCCGTCGAGCTGGACGGCGACCGCTCCGGGGCTCTCGGCCTCGGCGACTGTCTCCGTCCGCTCTTTCGGGTCGTTCGTCGTTCCGCCCTCCCACTCGAAGCGCCCCTTCTGGTCGTTCGCGCTGAACTGGCCAGCGAACGCCTCGCGCAGGCTGTCGCGCACGCCCGCCAGCGGCACGCGGTCCTGCGGCCGGCGCGGACCGGCCAGGCTGGCCTCGACGCTCGCGAGGTCCAGTTCGAGCACGTTGGTGTAGGCGGCTTCCGGCGTGGAGTCCTCACGGAAGAGGCTCTGCTCGCGGCAGTAGCGCTCAACAAGGTCCACGAGTTCGTCGGGGCGTCCGGTCATACGCATGTAGCGGAGCGTCTCGGCGTCGACGGGGAAGTAGCCGCAGGTGGCGCCGTATTCCGGGCACATGTTGGCGATCGTCGCGCGGTCGGGCAGCGTGAGGCTGCTCAGTCCGGCGCCGAAGTATTCGACGAACTTGTCGACGACGCCGTAGTCGCGCAGCATCTCCGTCACGGTGAGCACGAGGTCTGTCGCCGTCACGCCTTCGCGTAGCGCTCCCGTGAAGCGCACGCCGATGACCTCCGGTGGGAGCAGTGAGATCGGCTGCCCGACGATCGCCGCCTCGGCTTCGATGCCGCCGACGCCCCAGCCGAGGACGCCCAGCCCGTTGATCATCGTCGTGTGGGAATCGGTGCCGACGAGCGTATCAGGCAGTGCGATGCTGCCGTCGGCGTCGTTGATCGTGCGCACGACGCTGCCTAGGAACTCGAGGTTGACCTGGTGCACGATCCCGGCGCCCGGCGGAACGACGCGGAAGTTGCGGAACGTGCTCTGCGCCCAGCGCAGGAAGGCGTAGCGCGGCCCATTGCGCTCGTACTCGCGGTCGACGTTGATGCGGAAGGCGTCCTCCATACCGAAGGCGTCGACCTGCACCGAGTGGTCGACCACGAGGTCGACGGCGAGGTCCGGATTCACCAGCTGCGGGTCGCCGCCCTGCCGCGCGACTTCCGAGCGCACGGCCGCGAGGTCGGCGACGACAGGGACGCCCGTGAAGTCCTGCAGCAGCACCCTTGCCGGCATGAACGGCAGCTCGCGGCTGCCGGTGTCCGCAGCCGACCAGCGGGCTAGCGAGCGCACGTGCTCCTCGGTGACGACGTCGCCATCGCAGCGCCGCAGGATGTTCTCGAGCAGGATGCGGATGGTAAAGGGGAGCCGCTGGATATCGGCGAAGTCGAGCGCTGCGAGCCGGTAGTAGCCCACCGCGCCGGCCGAAGTATCGAGGCTGGCGAGCGTGCCAAAGGGGTCGGGGCGGGTTGTCATCGGTGCGTTCAGTTTATCAGGCCCGCCGCGAGCGAGAGAACAGCGCTCGTCCTGTATACTGGCAGCACGCCCCGCTTATGCCCACACATCGCCCGCTGACCCGGGAAGGAGCGCAACCCGATGGCAATCAAAGCCTACGTGCTGATCGTGACTGACCCCGGCAACACAAAGAGCGTGCTGACGCAGATACAAGGCCTGCAGGGAATCCAGGAGGTCCACGAAGTGATGGGCCCGTACGACATCGTCGTCGAGATATCCGCCGATAATCTGCAGGAGATCCCACGCGTGCTGGGCGATCGCATCCGCCCAATCGAGGGCGTCCAGAGCACGACCTCGCTCGTCACCTTCCCCGACTAGCCCACGTCTCCTGAGGCGTATATCGTGGCGTGAGTGCGCGCGCTATGGCTTTGGCCGCGGTTCCCGTGGTTGCTCTTTTCGCGACGATTCTGCTGATCGGGGCCCTCGGGGGTTGGTCGCCTCCACCCGTGTCTCCTCTCCGGGGAGTATCGTCCGAGGACTTCGCGCAGATGAGATTAAGGCCTGCCGAGGCGGGAATGGTCCCCGACATCGACGAGGCTGCGGCGATCGGCTTCGCGAACGGACGCGAAGATCTTGGGAGGTGAGCCAGGCCCTGCTCGCCCGCGACCTCTTTAGCCGCGGGATGCTTGTCTGGGTGCTCAGCTTCGACCCTGATACCGTTGTCGCATATCCACCCTCGGGAGGCGGCTGCTACGTCAAGCCCAGCGACATCAAGGTGATCTACTCGCTTTTCGTCATCAGCGCCGAAACCGGCGAGTTCGTCCGCGGCATGAGGCACAGCAAGGCCCTGGTCGCGCCAGACGGCGAGGAGAGCCGCTTGGGGCACACGCCCGACGGGGACCTAGCCCGCCAGCTCTCGTGCACGGCCGAACGCCGCGTCCAGCATCTCTCCTGCGTCAGGCGGCCCGTGAACGTGTTCTGCTGGCTGACGTGGAACGAGCAGACGATCGTCCGGTCACCGTCGACCGCGGTCTCGGCGCCGTGACCGAACTTCGGCTTTGGGCGCAGGCCGAACAAGCGCGCGAGCCCGTCCAGCGCGTACCCGCCCAGCGCCACGATCACGCGCACGTCCGCCAGCAGTGCTATCTCACGCTCCAGGTAGGGGAGGCAGTTGTCACGCTCCTCTGGCGTCGGTCGGTTGGACGGCGGTGCGCAGCGGTTGACCGCCGTCACGTAGGCGCCGGTCAGTCGCAAGCCGTCGTCGCGGTGCTCGCTCGTCGGTTGGTTGGCGAACCCGGCGCGGTGCAGCGCCCGGTAGAGCCAGTCGCCGGAGCGATCGCCGGTGAAGACGCGACCGGTGCGGTTGCCGCCGTGCGCCGCCGGCGCCAGGCCGACGACGAGCAGGCGAGCCTCCGGATCGCCGAAACCGGGCACCGGGCGGCCCCAGTAGTCCCAGTCGCGGAAGGCGGCGCGCTTCTCGCGCGCGGTCCGCTCCCGCCACTCCACCAACCGCGGGCAAAGGCCGCAGGCGGTGATCTCGTCGCGGACGCGTTCGAGGGAGTCGGTCACGGTCATTAGTTGGTGCAGGGAGGAGAATGGTGCCCCCGGCGGGATTCGAACCCGCGATCTCCGCCTTGAAAGGGCGGCGTCCTGGGCCGCTAGACGACGGGGGCAGCAGATTCAGTTTAGGCGAACGGGGGCGTCTGCGCCAACGGCGTCTACGGCCCTTTCGGGCTAGGGCGAGGGCGAGGGCAGGAAGCTGTTGAACGACTCGATGGCCGCCGCATGATCAAGGACGCGTATGTAGTGCGCTACGAGATCGCCGCCACCTACGCCCGGTTGGCTCCAGATCACCACCCGCTGACCAACGCCGGGTTCGCCGCCGGCGATCTTAGCGCTCGCCGCGACGTTAACGTCGCCGAACTCAAGCGTCCAGTTGCCGCCTTCGATCTCGCTGATCGTGCCCAGCGTGCGGATCAACTGATTGTCGCCCGCGGCTTCGATTTCGAAGAAGCCAGACGCAGTCAGGTCGCCGCCGGAGCCGCGTTCCGTCTCGACACTGATCAGGGCTCCGATCTGCGGCTCAGCGCCGTCCTCCGGGGGCACGACGGGCAGGCCGCTGACGACCCACTGTGCGCCTTGGACGCCATCGAACGTGCCGATCAGCGTCACGACCTCGGCCTTCGTCTCGCTGGCGAGCACTGACACGCGCGACGCCTCAAGCTTGCCGCGATCGTTGATCGCTTCGACCTGCACGCGTGCGCCGTCCCGGACGTCGCCGGCGCCGGCCTCGACGACGGTGCTCTCGGTTACGCCGAACTGGAAGCCACCGATCAGCCACTCGCTCTTGGAGCCGCTGACGTCGCCTTCGATCGTGCCTTCGAACGTGAGTGCTCTGAGTTCAGTCGAGGTGCGCGTCGAGACGGCCGGCTTGATCTCGTCCGCTACGAATCCGTCGGCGGTGGTTCTGACCGTGATCTCCGCGAACTCGCCCGGTTCAATGTCGTACGTCTTCAACGTCGCCTCGGAGAGGCGGAACAACGTGCCGCCAACGCGGATGCCCTCGCTCGTGATTGATTCCACAACGCCGTTGACGAACGCGCTGCTCTCCGAGTCGTTCAGCGGCCCCCCGCCGATCAGACTGAGGGCCTGCAAGCGGCCGTCTGCTCCGCGCGCCACGAGGACTCGCGCCGTCAGGCCGGCCACGATCTCTCCACCGCCGATCGTGCGGTCGTCGACGTTGACGGCGACGCCGCCGATGCTCCAGGTGCCGTCATCCAGCGCCTGCACCTGGCCTGAGATGCTCTGGAAGCCGCCGCGCAGGTCGTCTGGCTGAACGGCAACGAATGAGGTGCCAGCGCTACCGGCGAGCCGCACGTTGTGCAGAGCGGCTACAGCCTCCGCGAATTCGTCGTGAGCGGGGTCTGACACCTGTTGCCAGAGCGCCAGAAGCAGGTCTTCTTGCTCTTGCGCCTGGCTCAGTACGCGCGCTTGCAGGCCGGTCTCTTCGGGCCGGTCCTGCAGGATCGAGACGGCGCGGCGGTTGCGGTTCTCGAGCGCGCCGAGGACGTTCTCCGGGATCGTCTTGCCCTGGCTGACCATGCTGCGGATCTCATCGACGCGCTGGTTGGACTGGTCGAGCAGGATCTCCGCCTCGTGCGTCTCGTCGAAGACGAACCAGAGCCCGATGTCCTCAGTGGCCAGCTTGATGCTGTACAGCGGACTGTCCGGCATCGCGTCCTGCGACGCTATCGCCAGGCCGCCGCCGAACGACGAGACGGCCAGGAGGACGGCGACGAGCGCGAGCGCCGGCCTGAAGAGGGCGCCGAAGTGGCCGCGCCGGGCCGTCACGCGCCGGCCTCCCAGTCGTAGCTGGTGGGCGCGCTCGCGGACGAGCCGCCAGCTCTGCTCCTGGGCCAGCGCCCGCGGTGTCACTCGCGGACTGGACTGGACGCGCGCCGCTAGCGCGAGGGCCGACCGCAACCGCGGCGCGTGGCGCGGGTGGCGCGCGACGATCTGCTCCATGGGCTCGCCGCTGCGGAGGGCCGTCAGGCATTCGTCCAGGACTGAGCCGTAGCTGCGAAACATGGCTATACGTCATCCGCATGCAGGATGCGCCGCAGCGATCCGAGGGCGCGGTGCTGAAGCGACTTGATGGCGCCTTCGCTGCGGCCCATGATCTTGCCGACCGACCGGTTATCGAAGCCCTCGATGAACTTGAGGACGATAACCTGCCGCTGTTCCGGGGTCAGGTGCTTGAGCGCTACCTGGATCTGGCCCCGCGCCAGCGCCCGCTCGGCGAGCACTTGCGGGTTGGCGAGCGCCGTGGCGATCGTCTCGCTCAGGTCGACTTCGCCGCGACGCTTGCGGCGGCGGTGGAGGTCGATCAGGCGGTTGCGGGCGATGCGGAAGACCCAGGCGCCGAAGGGCAGCCCCGTGAACTTGTAAGTCTGGACCTTCTCGATCATCTTCAGCATGACGTCGGAGGCCAGGTCTTCGGCGGCCTGAACGTCGCCCATCTGCATGAAGGCGTAGTTGTAGATCTTCGGGTAGTAGGTCTGGTAGATCGCGTGGATCGCCTCGTTGTCGTACTGCTGGGCGCGGCGGACGAGCTCCCACTCCGCCGAGACTTCTTCCTGCGGTTGTGCCGACGGCGTCGCCCGAGCCTTCTCGTCCGGCGCGCTGCCGGTACGAGGCTCATTGAGGGAGCGGGTCAAACGGGTGTCCCAGGTTGCTGCACGCATCTGCTCAAATACAAAAACGTGCGGCGCTGGCGGTGGATACGGTTGGTGCTCATCGGTAGTGGCAGGTTCAGTCTGAGAGTCCCAGGAGGTGGCGGCGCGCGGCGTCGTAGCGTTCCTTGGCGCGCGCCTCTCGGTTGAGCAGGCCTTTCAGCTTCGGCGGCTCCAGCCTCTGGCCGTCGAGCAGGACGGCGTGCAAGTCCCGGACCTGCTTCGTCCAGGCCTCGTAGGCCTGCCGGTATTCCTCGTTAACGTCTTCCGGCATCTGTCACCTGCGTCAATGCTAAAGGAGCATACGGGTATTGCAAAGCGCCGGATTGCCGCCCTATAGCCAGCGCGATTTGACGTCACCGTCGATGACCACATCGAGCAGCCGCGGTTCGCCTGAGCCCTGCGCCTCGCGCAGGGCGTCGCCGATCTCGTCGGGGTGCTCGATGCGGACTCCCGTGACGCCGAACGAAGCGGCGATCTGTGCGAAGTTCAGCGCCGGCTCGCTCATGTCCATCGCTACGAACTCGCGGTCCGCGGCGCCTTCGCCGAGGTATTCGAGCATGTTCAGCTTGAGGATGCGGTAGCTCCCGTTGTTGGCGATGACCCAGGTTACGGGAATCCTGTGGTGTGCGGCCGTCCAGAGCGCCTGGATCGTGTAGAGCGCCGAGCCGTCGCCAACGACCGACATCACCGGCACCTCGGGCCGCGCCAGCTTGATCCCGATCGGGTTGGGCATGCCCGGCCCAAGACCGCCGCCGCTGGCGCGATAGTGGCGCCCCGTGTCCGGGAAGCGCAGGTAGCGCATCAAGTAGCCGCCGGCCGTGATCGACTCATCGAAGAGCACCGTGTCCGGCGCCATCGCGTCGCTCAACTCCGACATCAGGCGACCGGCCGTCATCGGGCTGTTGTCCCAGCGGGCCTTGGCGGCGGCTTCCAGCGCGCCCATCATCTGGTCACCAGCCTGCTTCACGTTGTCCCCTCGCTCCAACGCTGCCTTGCGCTGGTCGTCGGTCTGCAAGCGCTTGATCGCCTCGATCACGTCGATCATCGCCAGGCGCGGGTCCGCCATAACGCCGACGTCCACCCGCCAGTTCTTGCCGATTTCGCGCGCGTTGAGGTCTACGTGCACGATCTTCGTTCCGTCGCTGAACGGCGGCTCGTCGAGCGGGAAGAGGAGCGTCAGGACCGGCGTGCCGATCGCCACCAGAAGATCGGTGTCGGCGAGCTGACCCCTGAGCATCGATGGCGATACGACGTTGAGCAGCCCCTGGTACAGCGGGTGTGCTGATGGGAAGGGGAGCTCGGCGGCGAAGCTGGAGTGCACACGCGCGCCGGTCAGCTCGGCGAGCTGCACGAGCTCGGCCTGGCCGCCGCTGACCGAGACGCCGTCGCCCGCGAGGAGCGTCGGCGAGCGAGCAGCGATGAGCAGGCGGGCGATCTGCTCGGCCGCCTCGGCGCTGGGGCGGACGCGCGAGTCGACATAATTCGCCGGGGCGATCTGCGCCTCGGCCTCCTCGTCCATCACGTTGGTCGGAACGGAGATGAACGTCGGGCCGCGCGGCGGTTCCAGCGCCACTTTGAAGGCGCGACGCAGGAGGACCGGCACTTCGGCCGGATCGCCCGCCTCAACGGCCCACTTTGTGAACGGCTCAGCCAGCCGCACGATGTCCCCGCTGAGGATCGGGTCCTGGCTGGCGCCGTGGTGCGGGTGTTGTCCCGCGTAGACGACCAGCGGCGTGCCCGCGCGGTACGAGTTGTAAAGCATCCCCATCGCGTTGCCAAGGCCCGGCGTGATGTGCAGCTGCAGGAACGCCGGACGGCCGGAGGCGCGCGCGAAGCCGTCCGCGATGCCCGTGGCGACGCCCTCGTGCAACGAGAGGATGTAGTCGAGTTGCGGGTAGTCCTGCAGGGCGTCCATGAAGCCCTGCTCGGTGGTACCGGGATTGCCGAAGACGTACTTCGTCCCGTCCGCCAGGAGTTGCTCGATCATGAGGTGCCGGCCGGCGAGGCGTGCCATAGGGACTCCTTTCGGGGCGAAAGGATAGCACGCACTCTGCCGCGCCCGAGCTTTACCGCTCGTTAACTCTCGTACCGTAACGGCGGCGTGCCTGCCGCCCATCACCCTAATATGGAGGATTAACGGCTTCAATGTCGGCGTCAACCGCACCCGGGACCCACCAGACGCTTCTTGCGACGGCGCCGGATACGCCGCTTTGGCTTGAGTCCCTCTGGGCGATCGACTGGCTCTCGCTCCGCCTCTCGCCCGTCTACTACGGGCTGGGTGTGCCGCGCGGCAACGGTGAGGCCGTGACAACGGTCCCCGGCCTGATGTGCCCCGACGCTTTCATGATGGAGATGCACGGCTGGCTGCGTCGCGTCGGCTAGGCCCCGTATCTCTCCGGCATCGTCATCAACGCCGACTGCCCGGGCAGGCTGGCCGAGCGCCTGGACGCAACGGTCCGTGAGGCGGTGAAGGAGACCGGACGGCCCGTTCGGATCGTCGGCCACAGCCTGGGAGGGGTTATCGCCCGGCGCGTGGCCGTCGACCAGCCGCAGAACGTATCGCACCTGGTCTACCTCGGCACGCCGCTGCAGGCCATCCACGCTCATCCCCAGGTGCTGGCCGCGAGTGCCGCTGCTTCACGCCGGACTACCCCTGCGGCTTCACGGCCGCCGCATCGCAAGAGCTGCCCGAGTCGATAAGGCACGCCTCGATCTACACGAAGTCAGACGGCGTGGTGGACTGGCACAACGCGACGGAAGCGCGGGCGAGGCTGAACCACGAGGTCGGCGGGACACACCTGGGCCTGCCCTACAACGCGCGCGCTTATCGGGCGCTCGGGAACATCCGGCAAGACCGCCGCGAAGCCTAGCCTCCCGCAGGGTGCCCCCACGTCTGCCGTGACTGCGTTCGCGGTATGCTTGGCGTATCGTGACGGTTGAGGCAGGCGCTGCGGACAGGCGGAAAACGGCGACGCTGGCGACGCTGTTCCTCTCCGTCTTTATAGCGCTTCTCGGCCTCGGCATCGTCATCCCGCTGCTGCCCGTCTACGCCGACAACCTGGGCGCCGGCGGGATCATGATCGGCCTGATGGTGGCCGGCTTCTCGATCAGCCGTGGCATCCTGCAGCCGTTCGTCGGGGGGTGGTCCGACCGCCACGGCCGCAAGCGGTTCCTGGTCACTGGCCTTCTTATCTACTCGGTCGTGGGATTCGCGTTCACGCTGGCGACGACCATCGAGCACCTGATCTTCATCCGCGTGATCCACGGCGTTGGCTCGGCCATGATTGTGCCGATCGCGATGTCTTACGTGGCGAGCTACGCGCCGAAGGGCGAAGAGGGCCGCTACATGGGCAGCCTGAACATGGCGCTCTTCTCCGGCATCGGCTTCGGGCCGATCATCGGCGGCGTCTTCCGCGACTCGCTGGGATTTGACGCGGCCTTCTACGCGATGAGCGCCGCCGGCGCCCTCTCGATGGCGCTTGTCGTGGTCCTCCTGCCGGGAGACGTGCACGTAGAGGGTCGCCCGGCCACGCCGCCGGTCCTCCAGACGATGCGGCGGATGACGCGGAACGTCAGGCTCATGGGCGTGCTGCTGTCACGGATGTCGACGATGTTCATCATGGTGCCGCTGCTGGCGTTTCTGCCGCTCCTGATGACGCAGTTCATGGACGCCTCGGGCACCCAGATCGGCATCGTCATCGCCGGCCGGACGCTGGTCAACGCTGTCCTCCAGATACCGTTCGGCGGCCTGGTGGATCGCGTGAGCAAGACCACGACGCTCGTCAGCGGTTCGCTAATCGTCGTGGCGGCGACGTCGGTGATTCCGTTTGTCGAGAGCTTCCCCGGCCTGATCGCCGTCTTCATCGTGATCGGCTCCGGCGAGGCGTTGGTCTGGCCGACTCTGGGCGCGCTGGCGACGGAGGAGGGCCGAGAGTACGGTCACGGCGCGATGATGGGCGTGTTCAACATGGCGATGAGCGTCGGCATCCTCTTCGGATCGCTGGCCGGCGGCGTCGCGGTCGATACGCTCGGGATCAAGTACACGTTCCCGATCATCGCCTCCGTGTTGGCCGGGACCACGTTTGTCTCTGCGGCGATGATCCGCAGCCCGTCGGGGGCCGTTCCGCAGGGCGTCCCGGCGGACTCACTGGCCGGCTCCAAGGGCTGATGCCGTCCGGGCGCTGAAGAGAGCCCCCTCGCGAACGAGAGGGCCCTGTATTGCGTTGCCGCGGGGGAGGATGTCGTCATCGTTGGGTTAGGTCGAGACGGTCCCGCTCACCAGGCGAACCTCATCCGCCTCCTAAGTGTTCACTGACCCGGTAGCGCTGCTATCTCGGGCGCACGCGAGGGGCTCACGACTCGTCTGGCGATCGCTGGCCGCGACCTCATCTTTAGAAGGCAGCCTCACCGTAAGCGGGATTACACCGACGTGTTCATGGCCGCGGATAAGGTTCTCAGTAGCTGGCTATACGCCCTCCTGTCCCGATGTTGCACCCCAAGGGGGGTTGCCGTGATCGAACAGAGACGCGAACAGTACGTTGAAGCCTACGGGCCGGACAAGGATGGAGCCTGGGAGGAGTTCTTCTTCGGTTACGAGTCGGTCTTAGACCACCCAGCGTCGACGGGTCTGGATGGGTGGACCGCCGCCGATCTTCTCACCGAAGCCCTGAGGCGCGAGGCCAAAGAAACGACCGCCCTTCGCGTCCTGCAAGCGCGCGTTCTAGGTGCACTCCTGGAAGGAATGGCCCGCGAGTAACGTGGAGCACGTAGTCACAGCGTAAGCGCGTCCGCAACGTGCTCGGCGCGCGTGCCCGATCAGCAAAACGCGCTCAACGTGATAGAGAAGTGACCCTTGCGGGGCACGGTGGGATTCGCGTCCGCGACCCCGGCGGCTTCACGCAGGTACCCAGCCGGCAGCTGGGGACCGCCCGAAGCGGATAGACTGCTACCTACAGGAACATGGCACTTTCGGTTAAGCAATGAACAAGACTGACTCTTATCCCCCAATATCCGACTACGGCCTGATCAGCGACATGCACTCCTGCGCGCTGGTGTCGATGGCGGGCTCGGTTGACTGGTGCTGCTTTCCCCGCTTCGATTCCCCCGCCCTCTTCAGCCGCATCCTCGACTGGGAGAAGGGCGGATACTTCAAAGTCGCGCCGGAGGGCGTGCAGTCAGTGAGCCGACGCTACCTGACGGGAACGAACATCATCGAGACCACCTTCGAGACCGAGACTGGCCGGGCGAGGCTGACCGACTTCATGCCCACGCATCCGCATCCCGCCCCGGCCGAAGCGAACGCCGGTGATCGCAGGCGACGGTTGGGCCGAATCCTCGAGTGCCTCAGCGGCAGCACGCGCTTCACGCTCGAATGCCACCCACGCTTCGACTACGGCACGATAATCCCGCACGCGGTCGCCGCGAACGGCAACTCGGGCTTCGCTCACGGAGGCCTCGACGCCATGTCCCTCTACTGCTCCGCGCCGATCACTGTGACGGATGGCGGTTTCACGGCCGAAGGGCTGCTGAGCGCCGGCGAGAAGCTGTACGCCGCCGTCACCTCTGAGCCACGCTTTCCAGTGGGACTCAAGCCTTTCACCTCGCACCACGTGGAGACACCGACTCCCGCCGAGGTTGAACGACACTTCGGAGAGACAAAGCAGTTCTGGGAGGAATGGTCCTCGACCTGTGACTACGAGGGCGAGTTCCGCGAGGAGGTCGTTCGCTCCGCGCTCACGCTCAAGGCCCTCACCTACGCCCCTTCGGGCGCCCTTCTCGCGGCTGCGACAACCTCGCTGCCCGAGGCGATCGGCGGCCCCCGCAACTGGGACTATCGCTTCACCTGGATCCGGGACTCCTCGTTCGCCCTCTACGCCCTGTCCATCCTCGGCTACACGACGGAGGCGCGCGCTTTCAAGGAGTGGCTGGAGTGGAGCACCGCCGGGCGTGCCCAGGACCTCCAGATCATGTACGGCCTTGGCGGCGAGCGGCGCCTCACCGAGACGGAACTCCCTGAACTCGACGGATACCGCGGCTCGCGTCCGGTTCGCATCGGCAACGGAGCGTATGACCAGTTCCAGCTCGATATCTACGGCGAGTTGCTCGACTCGGCACACCTCTACCGCAAGTTCGGTGGCGAGATGGACTCCGAGTACTGGGAATATCTGCAGCAGGTCGTTGACTTCGTGATCGACCATTGGCAAGACCCAGACGAGGGAATGTGGGAGTCGCGCGGCGGGCGGCAGCACTTCGTGTCCTCGAAGGTCTGGTGCTGGGTCGGGCTGGACCGGGCGATCAAGGCCGCACGCGCCCTCAACCTGCCGGGCGACCTCGATGCGTGGCGCGCGACCAGGGCGGAGATCAAGGCGGACGTGCTCGCCAAAGGCTACGACTCCGAGCGAGCGGCGTTTGTGCAAGCGTATGGCAGCAAGAATCTCGACGCCAGCAACCTCCTAATGCCGCTCGTCGGTTTCATTCCCGCGACTGACCCACGCATGCGCTCCACGATCGAAGCCATCAAGCGCGAACTGACCTCGCCGCAGGGCTTCGTCTACCGCTACAGCGGCTTCGACGACGGCGTTGCCGGCGATGAAGGCACGTTCGCGATCTGCACGTTCTGGCTCGCGGACAACTTGATCGCACTGGGGGAGCTGGAACAGGCGCGAGACCTCTTCGACAAGCTGCGGGCCTGCGCCAACGACCTCGGCCTCTTCAGCGAGGAGACTGACCCTGAGACAGAAGAGATGCTGGGGAACTTCCCGCAGGCGTTCAGCCACCTCGCGCTGATCAGCACAGCGGTCCAGCTCGGCGAGGCCGAGGCGCGCGCCGGGACGGGGCAGTCCGGTCCTGCCGGCGACGGAGCCCCGTGAGAGCAGTGGTCGTGACCCCGAAGACGCCGGGCAGCGGGCGGGTGACGGTGCTGGACGAACCGCAACCACGCGCGGGCGAGGCGTTGGTCCGGGTTCGCGAGGTGGGGCTGGACGGCACCGATGCGGAGATCATGGAAGGACAATACGGGGAGCCTCCGCCCGGCGATGACTACCTGATCATCGGCCACGAATCTCTGGGCCAAGTAGAGAAGGTGGCCACCGATGTCGAGGGACTGTCGCCGGGGGACTGGGTCGTAGCCATTGTGCGGCGACCCGACCCCGTGCCCTGCCGCAACCGTGCTGCCGGCGAGTGGGACATGTGCCTCAACGGCCAATACACGGAGCGCGGAATCAAGGGGCTCCACGGCTTCCTCGCCGAGTTCTACGCGGAGGCACCGAACTTTCTCGTGAAGGTCCCAGCGGAACTCTCTGCCGTGGCGGTGTTACTGGAGCCCCTGACCGTCGTCGAGAAGGCAGTGGAGCAGATCGGGAGAATCCAGTCGCGTCTGGTCTGGGAGCCGGCGCGAGCCGTCGTGCTCGGCGCGGGGCCGATCGGGCTACTAGCGGGGATCCTGCTCCGCCTGAAGGGTATCGAAGTGCACTTCTACGATTCCGCGGAGCATGGGCTGAAGCGTGACATAGCGGAGGCCACCGGGGCGAACCACATCTGGGCGAGCGAGCGCAAGCTCGGCCATGAGCTCGCCGCCGAGATCGGACCGGTGGACATCGTACTGGAGGCGACCGGATTCGGCCCCCTGGCTTTCGACGCCATGGATATGGCAGCTCCCAACAGGATCGTCTGCCTGACCGGCGTCAGCGGGGGCTCGCGGCGGCTGGAGGTATCAGCGGACCACCTCAACCTGGAGATGGTCCTATCGAACAAGGTCGTCTTCGGTACCGTCAACGCCAACCGCCGCCACTTCGACCTGGGTGTCCGCCACTTGCAGGAGATCGAGGACCGCTGCCCGGGACTCTCGTCGCGGATGATCACCCGCCGTGTACCGCTTGAGGACATTCAGCGAGCCCTTGAGCGGTCATCCAACCATATCAAGTCTGTGGTCGAGTTCGCGTAGAGCGAATGCACGGAAGCTCAGGACCAAGAATGCGCATGGTGCGGCGAAAGAGCCACGAGGCGAAACGAAGCTATGAACGCCGGCAGAGCTAGCGACCGCCCGTCCAGCGGCCTCGTTATCGCGGCCGATGTCGCTCTTGCCGCGACCGAACTCATCCTGGCGCTGCGGCCGCGGACGATGGCCCTCGCCGGCGGCTCGACGCCACGACGGTTCTACGAGAAGCTGGCAGGCAGCGAATTCCCCTGGTCTGAGAGCGATGTGTTCTTCGGCGACGAGCGTTGTGTCCCGCCAGACCACCCAGCCTCCAACTACAGGATGGCCAGCGAAGCTCTACTTTCTAAGGTACCCGCCAGGGTCCACCGGATTCAGGGTGAAACCTGTGCCGCGGCAGCATATGAGAGTGAGCTGAGCCAGGTCTTCGGCCCGGGACTGCCGGACTTCGACCTGGCACTGCTGGGACTCGGAGACGACGGACACACGGCGTCCCTCTTCCCGGGTGACCCCGCCCTCGACGTGACGGACGCGCGCGTCGCGCTGGTGCGGCGGCCGGACTACGCGAGGCTGACGCTGACGCTGCCGGTGCTTTCCGCGGCCAGGGTTGCTCTATTCCTGGTGTCGGGGGAATCGAAACGAGAAGCGCTGAAGCGGCTCATCGCGGGCGACGACATTCCGGCAGCGAGAGTTAAGGCGAGGCGCATCGTGATCATCGCCGACGAAGCGGCGGCAGCGTGACGTTGTGTAAGTCGGCGGGAGGTGCTCGGTGAAAAGCTTTGACCTGATCATCATCGGCTCGGGTTCCGGACTCGAGGTTTCTTCAGAAGCAACTGACCTCGGGCGTTCGGTCGCTGTGGTGGAGCCCGGCCCCTTCGGCGGGACATGCCTGAACCGCGGCTGCATCCCCTCCAAGATGCTTATCCACAGCGCGGACGTGGTCGAGACGATCCGCCGCGCCGACCTCTTCGGCATCAAGGCCGAAGTATCGGCGATCGACTGGGACTTCATCGTCAAGCGCGTGGCGGACGCGATCGACGCCGATGCCGCGATGGTGGAGCGGGGTAACCGGGGCAGCCCGAACATCACAGTCTTCAAGACCGCGGCCCGGTTCGTGGGACCGAAGACGCTGGACGTTGACGGCGAACTGATCACTGCGGAGACGATCGTCGTCGCCGCCGGCACGAGGCCCCGGATCCCTGACATCGACGGCATTAACGGCGTCCCGTTCATTACCTCCGACCAGGCGCTGCGATTGCCGAAACAGCCGGCGCGTCTCGTAATCTACGGCGGCGGCTTGATAGCCGTAGAGCTTGCCCACTTCTTCGGCGCGCTCGGCACTGAGGTCACGATCATCTGCCGTGGATCGCAGTTGCTGAGGAGAGAGGACGACGAGGTTTCGGTCCGGTTCACGGAGGTCTATTCCAGACGATTCGACATGGTGCTCAACACGACGATCGAGAGCGTGCGACGAGACGGTGACGACATCTTCATCGAGACAGCGTCTGAGGGTGGCAAGCGGAGCATCACCGCCGATGCGCTTCTCCTGGCGGTCGGCCGCGTCCCTAACACCGACACGCTGGAGGTATCCAAGGCCGGCATCAACGTGGATGCGAACGGATTCGTCAAGACCGACGAGTTCATGGAGACGCCGACACCGGGGGTCTGGGCGCTCGGAGATATCGTCGGCCGTTACCTCCTCAAGCACAGCGCGAACCTGGAGGCAGCCCACGTCGCGCACAACATCTTCAACCCGCAGTCGAAGTTCGCGGTCGACTACCATGCGATGCCCGAGGCCGTCTTCGCATCGCCGCAGGTGGGCAGCGTCGGGCTCACAGAACGCCAGGCCAACGAAGATGGGATACCTTACGCGGTCGGCCGCTACGATTAGATCGACACAGCCTACGGCTCATCGATCGAGGACAAGGACGGCTTCGCGAAGGTGCTGGTGCACAGAGAAACTGGAGAGGTCCTGGGCGGCCACATCATCGGTAGCGAGGCGTCTATCCTTGTCCAGGAGATCGCCAACGCGATGCGCCTGAACCTGACCGCGGACGCATTCACGCAGGCCATCTACGTCCACCCGGCCCTGCCGGAGGTTGTACAACGGGCCTTCGGTTCGATTGCCTGAGCCTGGGAGGACCAAACGACGGAAGGCCGAGGCAGCTTCGGTTCCGCGCAGTGCCAGTGTTCGACATCTCGCAGACGGCCGGCGAGGAGATGGCCACAACTGATGAGCCCTCTTAGCACAATTCCGCCGGCTAAGGGGGCTCTTCCTATATTACAAATTGGTGGCGCATACGGGATTCGAACCCGTGATCTCCGCCTTGAGAGGGCGCTCGTGGGCGTCGCGATGCGTCGTGGAGCGTCCGGATCCGTATCTGATTATGGGCGGTATTGCTAACCTTGGTATGGCTCAATATGGGGCGTTCACGTCCTGAATGGCCACAAGATGGCCACAAAAGAACGGGGTTCAACGATGGCCCCCTCGCCTCCCCCGTTATAGGGTTTACCCTCCTGGCGGCAGGGGGAAAAAGGAGCTTGGCCTGAGGTCAGCCTTCGACGATCGTGACACTCGTGCCCATTCCAGGACACCCTTGCTCCTGTGACACGCTGATGCCCGCGACGACGCCCTCGAACAGGTAGCGGCTCCGCGCCTCCGTGAGAGGCCCGAAGCGCAGCGAGTCGAGGATCGCGATCGGCCGTGCGCCCATCGCGAAGATGTCGCGGACGATGCCGCCGACGCCCGTCGCCGCACCCTCGTAAGGCTCGACCGCGGAGGGGGTGGTTGTGCGACTCAGGATACAGACCCGGTCGCCCTCGCCCACGCCAAGAGAGAGAAGGGCGTGGCCAAGCTGATTTACTCGCTCCTGGAACTGCCGATACGTGAAGCGCTGGTCGCCGTCCACAATCGCCGTCTTGTCTGGGTACAGCTTCCCGGCGCGGCGAAGAAAATCGCTGATCAGTGGGGGTCTATCACAAAGCGATAAGTAGCTCTTCCGTGTCGCGGATATCTGTAGAGTATCTACGGATTAGCAACTCCCTCGTCTTCCGTATGGAAGCGATTTCCGAAGTGCTGAGGAATCCCTTCTGAATCTCATGCACAAGCCCGAATGCATGGCGCAGCCGTCGTAAGGCCATCACATCCAAGAACGCCGAATTGTCAATGGGAGTCGTACTTTCGTTGATCGTGGCGAGATGCTTCGTGCTCGCTTTGTACTTGCCGGCTGATCGATGAATCTCCAAGAATCCCCTTCCGGGAGTGTAGTTGACCGCGTCCCGCACCATTCGTTCACGGTGACGGTGAATGACAGGAGCTAGCAGCGAGATCGTATTTGGATCTGGCCAAGCGAGATAGGCTACGGCGTCGTAGTACATGTCCCAGGTTTGTCGGTGACTGGCGAAAGCGCTACTGCGCCGAACGCTGAATTGAAATGACATTGGCGCAGTCGGCGTGATCTTGTAGACGTCACCGTGAACGAACGTGATGGATCGAAGCGCGAGTCTTGACACTGCTGCTGCTGCAAAGTAGTTCGAATAGTAAACGCTCACGTCAGACCATGTGAGAGCCTGTGTGGCTCGCAGGCGGCGACGAATGAGAAAGAGAACAACAGCGCGATCCAGGAACGTATCGGCCTCATGGATCATGCTCGCTGCCAACTCGGGATCAACGAAGATCTGTTGGTTGCCGGTGCCGGGACTCCAGCCGGCTGCCACGATCGCCGAGAGGAATCTCCCTGTCCGAGGTGCGTTCGAGATTGCCGTGATGATGTCGCTAATAGACACGATTAGAGCTGAATCTTTGCCGCCTCTTCAGCAGCACCCTCGCCCGCCTTGAGAAATTTCGCAAGCTCGCCCGCCAAGCGATTCTCCCCTGGGTGTCCCGCCCAACCTTTGTGTCGCTCGGCCGAGAAGTCGTACTGACTCAACGACTGAATCACCGCCGAAGCCGAGGCGAGACGGAAGTCATGGAATCTCAATAGCGTTAGATTCAGCACCTGTGGTAGAAGCATGAGCAGGGCTGAGAATCCGAGTGACTTGGTCAGAACGCTTTTCTTATTGGCCCAGTCGTTCCTAGCCACGTTCTTGACCGCTTGAAAGTAGTTCTTCAGTATTCCGAACTGTTCCTCCTCCGAGTGCTGGTAAAGAGCCCCTCGTTCCGAAACGAGTGGCTCAAGGGCCGTGACGACGCGCGTCTGGCTGACGAATCCTCCCCCGGAGCCTGTCATGTCAATAAGCTCGAACCATGGCGAGGTGGGGTCCTCGTTCAGGAGAACGGCCAACTCGTGGCCGCGCTGTTCGACGAATGTACCGTCCTTGGTGAGGTCGAGTAGATCGTAGATGAGCGAACTCGGGACACCCCGCTGCTTCGAGTTGATCATCTTGAACTGACGCGCCTGCTCCTCGGTGCTTAGATCCTGGAACGCTGTAACGATGACATCGTACGATTTAGCAGTCGGCTACAGGCCAACGCCTTTGAACAAACGGCTCGACAAGAAGCAGTCCGAGCGGCTGGAGAAGATTCGCGGTCAGCTCAGCGAGATCCGTCAGAGCGTCGACGCCCTGATCAAGAATGTCAGGCGTGAGTCGGACGGGAGCCAGTAAGCGGCCCTCACTCAGGCGATCCAAAGTTGTTGTTCAGCCACTTCTGTAGCGATGACTCCGTTGCGATGCCGTGAGCAGCGAGAATCTCAAGGATGTCGTTCGCTGCGGCAATACTCTATCGATACGGCGACTCTGCCGACGCACGATCACTGAGCGTGCTCGATGAGGGGCGACCTAGGTAACGTCGTCTATCCGCTCCAGCCAGTATTCCAGCTCAGACGAGTTGTTGGCGAAGCAGGCAATGACTAGTTGGGTCGGGGTGATCTTGGGGGAGTAAAAGCCCTCCTCCGTCAAATAAGTATATGTCTGGCCATCTGTGATGATCGGAGGGGTTCCGAACCTGTTGAACGGACTGTACGAACCGAACCTTCCACCGTAATTGCCGAACCTGTTCCAGATGCTCGTTGAGCTGAACCGGCTACCGTAGGATCCGAATTTGCTGAATATGCTGTCGGACTCGAATCGGTTGCACGTCACGACCCCAAGGTACTGCCCGTCGTCGGCAACAAGAATGGAGGTCGCGGGGAGGGTAATTGGTGGCTCCGTCGGTGGCAAGGTCGGAGCCGCTGTGGGTGGGAGGGTCGGCGCGACAGTAGGAACAGCCGTTGGAGGGAAAGTCGGGGCCGCAGTAGGCAGGGGTGTGGCTACCACTGTGGGTGGTGGCGTCGGCACCGTCGTCAGCGGCGCCGTTGAGGTGGGCACAATGTTGACGGGTGGTGATGGTGCCTCCGCGCTCGGCTTGGAAGTGGCTGATGGGGCGGACTCCGATACACCTTGGGCTGTTGAAGTTGGTTCTGACCCGTCGCCATCCGAGTCCGAATTCGCCTGCGTGTCGGTGGAGCTGGGCGTTGCTTGGGCGTTGCTGGCCACCGGAGTAGCGGATTCCCCTCGCACGGCTTCGGTTACTAACGAGTTGGACGACCCGCCAGAAGCCACAACCACAACAACGAACACCAGGATCGTGACTGTACCGACAGTGGCTGCGATCGCAGCTTTCACAGCTGACGGGCGATCCAACAGAGCACGAACGAACGACATATGACACCCCCTCAATATGGGTGGTGTGATGATCGGCTAAGCCACGTACTCTGTCAAGAACGCTGGCCGCGCCCAACGGCGCCACCCGAAACGCATCCAACGGGTAAGCGCGACTTGCGGTGACCGGCGGGCCGCTAAGGACGTGGCTCTACTCGTGGTCTGCCCGTTCATCTGAAGGCCCTGACCGATGCCCGGCCGGTGTCGATGGGGACGAGGATGATCGAAGGCAGCTTCTCGTTGATGCCGTAGGTCGGGAACCACTTGAAGAGGATGCCCTCTGCCGGCGCCGGCCACGCAGGCTTGGAGACATACCCGTTTGGAGTTGGGATCCCGCACTCTTCACCCAGCCTCTGGAAGATCGTCCGCATCGCGCTGCGATTCAGGTGACGGCGGCCGCGGGCGGTCAGCCCTCGGCGACCAGGTTGAACAGCTCGATGAGCTGATTACGGCAGAAGGTGAGTTTGCAGGCGTCGCGAACGGTTTTCATAGGTGGGTCATCCTCTCGGCTGCATCCTCTGGTTCTGCGCCAGTGCACTTCCTCTTATTGGAAGGGAGCACAGCTCATTGGCCGCGTCGCTGCTTGGCATCCGAACATAACATGAAAACGGACGCTATTAGAACCCAGACCGGCAGGGCCAGCAACGAAATTACTGCTGGGGATGTTAGGAGCGCAGCGGCGCAGATGATGGCGAGCCATCCAACGGCGGTCGGTTGGACGCCGGACCGTATCGTGAGGACTCCGACGAGCAGCAGGAATAGTGCCTCGGTCCATGCCGCAAAAACGATCAGGGCGTAACCGAATTGAGGAAGGACGACGATGCTTGCGCCCTGGAAGGGCTTGCTAGTTTCGTCGAAGATGTCCGCCATTACCCGAGCGCCGCCAACCGTGCCAGTCGCGGCTGCTGACGCGATGATGAGGCCAGATACAACGTATGGCAGCTGAGTCAGCAACTGAGCGGACGATGATTCGCCCTCGGGATTAAGATGCCGGGTCAGGCCGCCGGCGAAAGGTAGCAGGGCGATTCCGCTCGCAAACAACAGTACCGCCCCTAGCACTGATCCGTTGCGATTGGACAAGCTTTCGTAGTATTGCGAGAAAGTTTCATCCGAGTCAGCGAAGCTCCCCAACAAATCGGCTAGGAGAACAAAAGCAGCGATGAACGTGACGGCGAACAGGATGCCGCTCGCGGCAGTAGCCCTGAGGCTCTCCGGGCGGTCGGCTAAGCCCACGCGGTCACCACGCTACCACCGTGGCGGACTTCGCACTCCATGTCGGGCATTCTACAACATCAGGCCGCTTCGAGTGCCGCAATGACCAACAGTAGTTCGGCCCGCATCCCGTGTGCAGTTCGACAGCAATTCTAGAATGCAAGGCGTCCGCAACACTTCGATAATGCGCCCTCTTGACCTCACCTATTTTGGCGTTTTATCCCTACCTTGGTTATCCTTCTTTGTAGGATAAAGCGCTCCAGTGCTGACCCTCTGCAAATGATGCATCTGAGCACCGGACTAGGTATCCGGGAGTCAAGAAAAGGGCCACTTTGGCTGACCTGCATAGATAGGGAAGCAACGTGGAGGGCCCGGTGGGATTCGAACCCACGACTCCCGGATTAAAAGTCAGGGAGTCACAGGGCCTAACCCGGCCACGGTGTGCCGCCTCCTGCTAGGCGAATTGCCGCGCGTACTCGAACATGTCGGTGGGCTGGCCGCCGTAGGGCGACCTCGGGCTCATCGCTGGCGGAGCGGTGTTCCTGGCCGCGCCGTTCATCGGCATGGCTTCAGGCTGGGAGGCTATGCCTGCCGTGATCTCAACCGTCTGAAGGCTATTCTGAGAAAGCTGCCTCGATGCCCGCGAGCACGTCGTCCAGGCTCGTGCCAGATAGGTACGCTTGGACGCCTGCGAATACCGCCACCTGGGCTGCTGAGGGCATGCCGTCGTCCAGATCGAACCGGAACTCAGCATCAGGACTGGCCAGCACTTCAGCGATCGCCCGATCGAGATCGTTCGGGTAACGATCCAGGGGGACATCCTTGTTGACGGAGAGAAAGCCTCCGGCGCCGATCCAGATCTGCTGTGCGGCCGCGGTCGTGACGTGGTCAAGGAACGAGCACGTGGTGTCATCGCTGTTGAATATGACGGCAATGTTCCCATCGCCTGTCACTGTGTCGGCGTATTGTTCGGTTATCGTCGGGAAAGCGAAGAAATCGAAGTCGGTTCCCGCAACCAGTCCTTCGGGAAACCCGAGACTCGTGTCTGTTATGAAGCCCGAGTTGAACGCACCCATGTAGTGCATGAACGCCCCCGGCGGATCCTGGAACAGCGGCAGGCTGCCCTCCGAGAACGTAGTGGCGAGTGCTGCGGTAGCGCCACCGGCCGTATAGCCTTCGGTGAGGACGATCT